>NZ_CP133163.1:0-207111 GCF_030913345.1 Acinetobacter sp. A22 | reverse complement strand
TATCCCTTCCTCTTAATACGGTGGCGCTTACTTTGACTCTCATAGCGAAGAATGTCATTCACACTGTTAAGCTGAGGTTTAAATAGTTCCTGAAGTTCGTTTAATCGACCCAAGACCATTGCAATACGGACTAAATTTTCAACAGATACATTTCGTCCCGCTTCAAGATTCGAAACTGTATTCACGCCGACACCAGCGCGTGCTGCTACCTCAGCTTGAGACATCTCCAGAAAGAGTCGTTGCTTACGTAAACGCTCACCTAAAAGAGTCACAACTTCTTCTGGTTTAGTGAAATATAAATCCATTAAATTGGGTCTTAAGAATGAATAATTTAATTAAATCACAAAATAATGGAATTAATCTATAGCTATAGTGTGGCTAAGGAGGGCTTTGTTGCACAGCACATCAGAAGGGTAGGTATAGTCCTTGGGTATCGGTTACAGAAAATCATCAGGATGTACTTTGACTGATTGTTGATACGGAGATTTCAGTATTTTCATTTTTCCTAATAGGTCACATTACTTAGAAAGGGTTCTTCGAAAATTAGTTCATACTTTAAAAATCCTATAAATATTGAGGATATTTTCTTAATGCTTTCAATATAGCATGCGGCTATATGTAACTCGAACGGGCTTAATCTGCCTTTCAGTATAAATTTTTTGGGCGTGAGAGGGGAGAGGTGTGAGGGCAAGCAATTTATATCGTGGATACTTCTAAATTACTTATGTAATAGAAGGTGGTAAACATGGATTTAGAGGTAATAACACTAAATATAAAAAAATTGGAAGAATAATTTATTAAATTATTGTTTTTATGTGGTTATTGGTGATGTTATGAATAATAATAACTTTTTCTTGATGAATTTTACCTAAAAAAATTGATCAGATAATTTTCTTTAAATGTCATGCATACATAAATTTGACAGTTTGAAGGGATCGGTATGTGCATTTTTCATAAGGTTAAAGATCGACCATAAATGTGATAAACGGCAGAGGATCATTGAAAAATGAATGGATTTAAACACTACATGTATGCACGAAAAAAAGTATCGCTGCGGTTCTGCTGACAGGCTGTATTGAGCATTGAATGCAAATGATGTAGTAATTGTCTACAGGCTATAGGACCAGCATGAAGAAGAATGAAATGTAGTTGCCAATTTATAACCTTGGTTGAAAAGCATAGCATTGTTATTCGGAGAAGTGAGGTAAGCCATCCTTCTCTTATTCATTTAAAATGATTCTTACTCAACTGATCTCGACTCATGGGCTGGTTCCAATTAGACGGATAATAACTTCCATCCCCTATCTTTTTCTTACCACATTTCTTGCATTTAATCCCTTCTTTGGAGATTTGATTCAGCATCACTGTTGTCGGTTGAATCAAATCAATGACATAGTTCGTTGGTTCAGGAAAAGCAGAAGAGGCTGCTTTATTGCAAAAGAGAACATTCGGATCAAATGGATTGGATTGCACAAAAGCCATGATACAGCCACAGAGTAATTCACCTGCATGTAATCTGTAACATCCATTCAGGTCATCAGACGAAGATTAATCTGAAATTTAAGCACTAAACGCCATAAATCTATGTATGGGCAGACTTTTTTGAGACATATGTTGATAAACATGCGGCAAGTTACATTGCTTAAAAGTCTATCTAAGTTAACGATCTATTCAATTCTGGATAAGTAATCTGAATATTACGATCCTAAATTACCCGAAGAGTATTAAGATTTCTAAGAATCGTGATTGTTGGTTTATTTGGGAAATTAATCAGTGGATTGAAGCAAAGATGATGGCTCATTAAGGATTGTGGGCTTCGACTACTTAAATTTTAGGTATTTTGAATAAAGCATATTTCAAAAATCTTAATTAATGGATTTAAATTACCATAAAAACCTTCAATATTGGCTTGAATCCATTGTTGTTGAGAGTCAATGCGAGACCAATCAATACCATAACCACAATGAGCAATCAGATGCTCAAAGAAAATCCGTTGTGTACGTCCATTACCTTCACGGAATGGGTGTATGACATTAAGCTCACAATACAAGTCGGCAAGTTGAGGAATCAGTTGTTGTGGTGCTAAGCCTTGAAAGTATTTTTTTTCTTGAAGCGTTTTGAGTAGTTTATTGGTTTCAATTTCAATACGGGAAAAATTACAAAAACGGGTGTCACCTTTGGAAATATCGATTTGTCTTAACTTTCCTGCCCAGTCGTATAAGTCGCCAAAGAGCTGCGCATGAATTGATTTTAAGTATTGTAAGTCGTAAGGTGGTTCAGCATATTCAATTAAGTTACTTGCCAATCCAGACAGTTCTAGTTCAGCTTGTTCTAAAATTTGTTCATCATGAATATTGAGTTTGTTCTTTAGGATATTTGTGCCAGGGTAACAATACAGGCTGTCACCCATTTCCCCATATTTATCCATACATGCACCTGACTAAGTTTCGGGTTGCGAATACTTCTTATATTTTTGCAAGATTTCAGCTTTACTTTGTTGAGTTGTTTGAGCTGTCGTTGTAATGCCTTCAAGCTTTAGGCTGGCTTGATAGTTTTGCGCACGTGTCGCTTGAATATATTTTTTTTTCTGTTCAGTGGTTCTGAGCATTTCGAAACTCCATTGATGCTACACGTGAAGTAAGTATAGCAGAGAATCTTTTTGATCAATGCTGCATACACAGCATTTCAAAATGTAATACAACGGTATTGTTTCATGTAATAACAGAAAACTAAAAAAAAGTGGAAGAATTTTTAAAATTTAGACCACCCATGATAAGTAAACCATATGTATTTGTTGATAATTGTAATTTTGAGAAAATTTAGTTGATAAATTAAATGAATTTTAATATACAAAGATATGCTCATTTTTTATATCGATAAAAATGTTAAAATTTGACTATTTAGTAAAAAATATAGAGATATTTATGGGGCAATTTATCATGCCCTTTTGCTTTGATCGGCCAGATATTCAGATTGAGATGGTGAAAATCAATTCAGAATTATTGAAAATCAAAAAGATTAAACAGAGTCAGAAAGTCGTAGTACAAGCAAAGTTCAAAGTAATCTACGTCAAAATTTGGCAAAAAATTTTGCTATTGATGCAAACGGAGCGAGGATTACGTGTGCATTCTAATTATGTTGCAATCATACAGTTGATACAAAATCTGGATTATTTTATCGAAAAATCACAGCAACATTCATGCTTTGAGAGAAAAGCCCAAAAAGAGTTAGATGCAAAATTTTTTGCTCGATTTTTTAAGCTGACAAAAAATTCAATAAAAGATCAACTCATACCAAATTGTGCGGATTTAAATGAATTTTACACATACAACTCGATAAAAATTTAATTGAAAATGAATATGCAAATGACTGAACGAGAAAAGCGATTTTTAGAGTTAGCAGAAGAATTTCAACAAGATTATTGTCTGCTACGTGATGAAGTTGTGAATACACAATTTCTCGATCTATCAGATGATTTGTATGAAAAAGTTCATGCGCTATATGAGAAGGCGCAACAGATATACGGCTATATATCTAGTACGAGGCAAATTGGTAATTATTATTTGCTAGCTTGTTTAAGTTATTTTGCATCTCCTGATACTAGTAATACGCAAAATTTAACGTCTCAACGTTATCTGATTCTGCAAGCAAGTTTTTTAACTTATCGACATTACCAAGATTTTTCAAAAATTCCTAAAGGTGAGAATAAGAAAAAACAGGTCTGTGATCTCTTGCGTTATGTATCACGATATGTGCTGCATTCTAGTAATGCTGAATTATTTGAAGAATGCAGTAAGCTATTAAATCGTTATGTCATGTACGAACGTAGCTTGAAAAACGAGGATCGTAATCAACTTTTTAATATTAATGATTTTCAAGAAATAAAAGTAATTGAATATTTATCGGCACTATTGATCATATTTATACGACTAGATGATCGTAGTGTTGTTCTTCGTCAACGTAAGTCAAAAGAACGGAAAGCTTTACAATGGCCAACTAAAAACGAAGTCAGAATATTTCGTGAAATAAAATCAGGTAAGCAAGAAGATGTCGGATATAACGCAAAAATCAGTTTTCATGATGCCTCTCTTCACAAAGATGAAGATGGTGAAATTGAGCTTGCAGACGCTGAAGTAGAGTTATATTCAGAAGATGAAAAGACTAAACAATTTAATCATATAATTAGTGATTATGTTGCGCATTACACGCGTCATCGCCAACGCCGGCATGCTCCATTTATTACAAATCCTCATTATTTAGCGCCGGACGTACTGAAGCAAGTTGTATATGTACTAAGAGCCGAATTATTTGGAAACTGGAAAGATGCTGCAATAGCTGCTGCATGTTTATTATCACTGTTGACAGGATTATCACCCGTTGCACTGATGAATTTTAACGAGCTTATTCAAGATGGAATTTTGATCCAAAAAGGTTCACGAAAACGACGGGAATATTTACTCAATTTAGATTTAAAAATTTCAGAGCAGAAAATACAGCGTCTTAATCATGTGCGATGGAATGAAGAGATGTCGCATCAACTACATCTACCTGCGGCATGGTTTGACTACATCGAGCAAGGAGATAATCCATCTATATCTTCAGCTTATATTAATACCAAGCTTAAGAAATGGCTTGATAATCAGTTTGTAGGTTCGATCACCGTTGAAAAACTTCAAGCACAATTATATTTTCATATATATTATGAAACATATAATGAATATCTTGCTCATGTAATTGCTGGGCGGGATAGTCAGCATCACATGCCTGGTATCTATTATGGCGGGCTACCGAAAACTCAACTCAGTAGCACATATCTAGCCTTTTTAGAAAAAGCACTTACACCACATTCCACACATTTTACTGAAGACACGGCTGAACTAAAAATATTGCAACAACAATTCAAAGTGCAATCTGCATTATCTATAGGAAGGATAGGGAGCCAACTGGCACTTGAACCCAATTTTGTGAAAGAGCAATTCCATATTTTACATAGACATTGTCACGAAAACATCCAAGAAGATAAGCACATTATTAATCAACTTAATGCATATGCGTGTTGGATGTGGCATATCAGTTTGTTGAGTTTGGCAAGTCGGCCTAAAAAAAACCTGTTGGGGAATTTGGATGATTATTGTGTTGAGCTCAAGCTTTTATATGTGAATGATAAAAAAAATAGTAAAGCAAGAAAAGATGGTCGTTTTGTCCCTTTATCTGATTTTTTCATAAAAACACTGCAAAATTACACTGCCTTTTTAGAACAAATTATTGAAGCGTACGGTTCATTTTTTAGACAAGTCTTTGCAAAGAAGAAGATAACTGTAAATGATCTTTTTGGTAAGGTCATTTTTAGTAAAGATATCTTGCCGATAACTGTCAAAGAATGGCAGAGCAGGAAAATTAAGTTAATCCCTTTATCGAGAAAATGGGTGAATTCATATATGCAAGGAGTCTTTCCAAAGAATATGTATTCGAATTGGTTACGTCATTTTGACATGAACTTTTTGATGCATGAGCAGCAAGAGGGTAAACCAGCATTAGCTTTTCACTTAATTCAGGCCCTGTATGGTCATGACCAACGTGACCGAGAGGCTTTTCATCCGCATTCTTCACTTATCCCGAATGTCTATGTACAGCAAGCCCGCCAGCAATTGCAAGATAATGTCAAATCTTTATCGATTAAACACTTAGAGCGAAAATAGTTGTATGCAAAAAATCAAAGAACTAATAAAACCACAACTAGATGATCTATTTGTTGATATTCATAAAATGGTGAAAAAGTCGCTAGATAGACAGCCTTCTCCACCTGAAGTATTGACGAAAGAAATGCAGCAAAAACTTGATCAGCAGATCGCTGAAAAATGGCATGACATTAAAGATAGTGTTGATTGTTTGAGTCAAAAGTTGAGCCGAGACGAACAATCAAAACTGATGCAATTTACTGAAGATGAATTTAATAAAAGAAGGAAGCAATTCAACCAGAATGTAGATAAAAAATCATACAGAATTAAGCTAAATCCACATACTAAACGGATCGTACTGCCTAGAAAAATTGAGAGTACAGAGTCACGGTTAGAACAGGGGCATCTACATATCCATGTACTTAAGGAATTAAGGCAGTATTGGCAAGATTCATTTGAATATTGGAATGAACCAAAGTACTTATGGGGAAATTTATGCTTAAGTTTTATATATATTTCAGGCTGTGCAGATGAACAGCATTTGATTGCTATTCAGAAGCAATTGCAGGAGGCCATTGAGCTTGGTACAGATCTGAATTGTTTTCGGTTATACCATTCGGACTACAAAAAAATCACTAATCCATTGTTACTACATTATCGTGTTGAAAACTCTCAATATGGCAACGATGTAGAACAGGGAAAGTTGTACCAATGGAAACATGTTTTTTTTAACCCATATGCGCAGTTCATTTTGCAATATTTAAAAAAGTTGAAAGCTACTCAGAAAGAATTTTGTCTGCAACATTCAGTTGAAGATTGTATTTTAGAAAGCTTGAGTAAGATAGGCAGGAAAAAAAGTCTTGGGGATCTGCAATATCAAATTAAACGCCGTGGATTTCGTGCATTTAATGATGTGCAAATGGTACTCGAATTTAATCCAAACCTCAGCATAGATATATTTTTGAGTAATGTGCTTCAGCAAGAGATTAATACTGTTGCTTTAAGGCCATCCGAATTTAGATTGCTGTGGAATAATGATTACAATCAAGTCACAGAACCAGATAATCGCCCTATTCATTTTGAACAAGAGCAGTTACTTCCTGAAGTTCCGACTGTTCAAAGCAAATTACAAACGATTCCGTATGAGTTGATGTTGTTTGGTCAAAAGAAACGTAAAGGTCAAAAAGTTGAGCGTTTAGATAAAAAGAGGAATAAAGAAGAACGCACGCTACGTTTTTGGCAAGAAACTAGAAGGGTGTTAGAGGAGAAGATAGTTGATGCTAATACGGAGGAAAAGTCTTTAATTGATGCTCAACTACGCTTAATTCACTGGTTAATGCATTTAAAAAAACGAGGGCTTCAATTATCAACTATTGAAAGCTACTTAGGATCGTTTGGCAAAGAATTTATATTTGAGATTTGGCTCAATAAATTAGATTTAAAGCAACAATCCATAGATGACTATGAGGATTTATATCGGCAGCTATTGAAATACAGCAGTGAACGTGATGAAAAAGCAGTTCAACGAGATTCGGTGAAAGGAAAAACCTCTCGTAAGATGCACCAAAGCGCAGAATACCGTTTTGGTCGCCTAAAAGATTTTCATCAATTCTGTATAGAGAATTATGATGCTCCAGGGGTATTGGTGTTACAGAATTCAAGTTTTAAGCATTTACAAATTTGCAATGCACGGCTAGTGAGTCCTTTGCTATTTGGCAAATTATTGGAAAAACTAGAAAATTTAAGTCAAGAGCCAACGGCATCAGAGTGGGTCGATCATCTGAGTTGTTTAAAGCTGATGTATTTACTAAGTTATAGAACTGGACTTCGATTAAATGAAGTTCGTTGTCTTAAAATACAAGATATTATTTGCCCAGAGCTACTTTATAAAGAAAAAGAAAATACAGTTTTTAATAATATCACGCTTCATATCCAAGACAATTCATATCGCCGTCTGAAAACGCGAAGTGCGAATCGTCAAATACCATTGAAAATTGCATTGTCAGAACATGAGTTTTTAGTAGTACAACGTTACATACAACATCGTTATGAGCAATATTTGGTTAATCAGCAGGATGATCTACTTTTTAGTGTGAATCATCGTGTATTAACTGATCAATGTATCAGCAAAATTACAGTAGATTTGTTTAGTCAAATATTAGGTATGCATCATGGCTTTAGTTTTCATACATTACGCCACAGTGCTGCTAACTATCTAGCAATAACTTTGCTCGGTTCAAAAGAAATGATCAAGACCTACACAGATTGTCCTTGGGTAAAAGCAAAAAAGATGAGGGATTTATTGTTTGGTATGAAAGCACGTGCTCAAGAAGAGATTATTCAACATAAATGGCAGGTGCTCGCCTCTTGGATGGGGCATAGCAGTATTGAGCAAACGGCTTCAAATTACCTTCATGTTTTGGATTTATTAGCAGTCGATCGAATTTATAATTCGCCGTGTATCATTTCAAAAAAAGTATTAGAACAGTGTTTTAGTCCAGTGAAGTCAAGTACAGACTACATAAACCTAAATCGTTATACTCAGCAGCAGAAATGGTTTAATTCTTATCAGCAAACACAGCCAGTTACGATGGCTGGCCGACAAGAAAAGAAGTTTAGTATAGAGAAGAGTACTCTGACACCTTTTCAACGTTTGATAAGTTTTAGAGAAGGTCGTTTAAGCGAAGATACCCAAGCTCAAGAATGGATGCAACGATGTCAATGGATGAGCACTAAATGGATGGATCGCCAAAAATTTAATTTAAAAACGAATTATGTTTATAGTAAGAATTTAGAAGAGAGTTGGTTTGATGAACTTTACGAAAAGGCTAAAAAACTGACTCGTCCAGATGAAATAATTCCTCTCCTTGATTTTCATTATAAAGATGATAGGCAGCAAGATGCACTGAAAGAAAAGAACATGGTTAAGGCGCTTAAAATATTATTATTATTTGGAAAACTGCGTAAGAATTTTCTACATTTTCAATGCCGAATGAAAGGTGATGAGCAACAAATTGTTAATTTTATTACTGGTATAGAGCCAATGTTAGGAGATCATCTGTATTTAGAAAAACAAAACTACCCAGTTAATTTGGATGCTCCTGAGCGAACCGTTAAATTTAGTTTTCAAAGAGTTGTCGGCTCTAACAAAAAAAATGTTACTCCGCTGGTTATATTTAATTTAATGTTAAAAATCATGCTAGAAGATGAACTCTGGTTGAAATAGCCTAAGCAAACTGAAAAGGGGGAATTGTTTAAAAATCTCTCTGGTTATAAGTAAACTGTCTTTATGAAAAGCATCATACTAACTTTGATTCATAATAAAGGGAATTTAAAAGCTTTAGCATCACAATTTGGTCACTGGATTTTAGACAATAGTGTAAAGATTAGCACTTTGGTAAATCGATGAGCTAAAGTGTTGTAGTCCAAACTCGATCTGACAATTACCCATTTTTTAGTGTGCCCGTCAGGTTAAATTTGAACTGAATTTTTCTCAGCCCAAATTCATTTCCAATCAAGTTATGTTTCAAGTGGCGTGCGAACACTGCACAATTTAATTCACGGTGCCTAAGACAGGTATCAACTTCGGACCAGCCATCCTTGCTTTGCTAATGATCTCCACCAGCTCATCATAAGTCAGTTCAAACTTATCATCACTATCAAAAACATAAACCATGTTCTTGCCTTCATGTTCAGGCGGAGTAGGTGGTACAAATCGTTTCGGGATAAGGAGTTGAGTAATTTGTTCGTCGGTTAATTTAAATAAGTGCATGTTTTTATCCTACTCTTGGTAAGTCAGACCATTTTGTTAAATACGATGGTGATCTAAGGTTTTGATTCATGTGCCATGAGGCTTCTTGATTGTTTGCAATGCCCAGCGTGACGAGATTTTTTCCAAACCGTTCACTGATGGCTTCGATGGCATCTGAAAGTTTTTCGCGTTCATGCCTATGTGAATAGTCCGTGAATAGATCGGGTACAAATTTGGATTTATCCGTAATTTCGAGCAGCACGATTCCCGCCTTTTTATACTTAAAACCCTTCTTAAATATCTGATCGATACCTTTCATTGCAGCCTTGGTGATAAGCAATAAATCATCTGTATGCTCATGCATCTGAATCACGATGTAAGGCGAGTAGCGCTCAGTCTTATCAAAGCGACTGGTTTGGATATAGACACCAATCATCTTGCAGATTGAGCCATCTTCCCGCATACGCTTTACGGCTCGAGCAACATAAAGCCGAACAGAAGCTTTGATGTCATCCATTTCATAGACTGGGTTGCCATAAGAGCGACTGCTAATAATTTGCTTCTTCGCTACAGCATCATCACTGAGGTCAATACAAGAGAGGCCCTGTAGCTCAAGCACTGTCTTTTCCATGACGATACTGAACTGCTTTTTGATTTCTTTAGGATTGGTATTAATCAGATCTAGAACGGATTGAATACCCATGGCATTGAGCTTCTTACAGTTCTGCCTGCCAACGCCCCAAACTTCGGATACATCTACTTGTGCGAGTAGCGTTTCTGTAGAGCATGGGTCCATATGGACCAAATTACACACCCCATTGAAGAACTTATTCTTCTTGGCGAGATGATTGGCAATCTTGGCTTCAGTTTTAGAGCGACCGATTCCAATGCAGCAGGGTAGTCCTAACCAGCGCCAAGCCTTAGCTCTCATATCCTGAGCATATTCGGTCAGGTCAAACAGATGCTCATAAGCTGTGAGCTTCAGAAAGCATTCATCAATGGAATAGACCTCTTGATCTCCTGGTGCAACATAGTCCTCAAGCAGCTCCATAAAGCGCTTGGACATTTCGCCATATAAGGAGAAGTTACTGGATAGCACCTGAATGTTATGTTGCTTGATCAGATCCTGAATTTGGAATACAGGAACGCCCATTTTAATCCCGAGGTCTTTCGCTTCTTGGCTTCTAGCCACCGCACAGCCATCATTGTTGCTGAGCACGATTGTCGGGCGATCATTTAACGAGGGATTAAACACCCGCTCACACGAGACGTAGCAATTATTCACGTCGACTAACGCGAATATTTCATTTTCACTTTTCATGGTTATTCTTCTTTTTATGAGCGGTGATAAATACGCTTTAAATTAAAAGTCACCACACCCCAGATTGATATGGTCTGACTGTCATCGGGGATGATGTGATTGTAATTAGGATTTTCAGCTTTTAACCAAAGTTCTGGAAGCGGATAATCTTCATCGCCAAATATCTCTTTGATTTCAGACTTGGACATCTTATTGGTGATCATCAGCCGCTTAATGGTCGAGGCACTATTATCAATCAGGGCAACCACGATATCGTAATGTTTTGCTTCAATACTACGATCGACAATGATTGGGTCATTGATCTCAAAACCAGCATCAAGCATAGATTCACTGTCTACATAGGCAATGAAAGTAGAAATAGGGTTGTGAATCAGAAACTCATTCAGATCGAGTGCTTTGTCTTGCTCATCCTTGGTGCTGAAGGCTGGGCCAGCAGGGATGCGCTCTGAAGAAACAGGAATAGAAACTTTGGTTTTCGGTAGAACAGCAGTCAGCCCTAATTGCTCAACCAGTTCATTTTGAACAGCGATTTGTTCTAGCACGGTGTTGATGGTAGGGCTTGGTTTACCCTCTGGACCCATGAGCTCTTGTAAAGATGACCATGCGTCGTCAGAGAAGTAGATAGGCAACTTCTTAGACATGAGATACTCCTACGCTACGAGGCGTGTTTGGAAGTAGAATTTGTATAAATAGGATATTACTAACAGCGTTTAAAATTCAATTTTAAAAAGTTGTGGATAAACAAGGATGCGTCAGAATAAGACGTTTTGTTTTTGCTCATCGCGTGGAAATGTGACGAATTCATCGGGCATTTGAAAGAAATATTCATGCGCATGTTCATGATCGGCTGTTAGCCAGTCTTTTCTGTACTGTTCTGGAATAACGATGATGGATCGCTTCTCATCCTTCGGTGCATGGAATTGTTTCATAAAAGGGTGATGGTCCGAATTGATGGTCAACATTGAAAAGGAACGTACCTTATTGCCATTAATCACTGCATCATCATAGATCCCTGCAACAGTAAAAGGCTGATCATCTTTACGCTTGATGGTGTACCAGTGTGGCTTGCCATTGATGTATTTCGGCTCATAAAATTCTTGTACTGGGACTAGGCAGAACTTGCTGTACTTCCAAGCATGTCGAAAGCTAGGCTTATCTGCTACAGACTCAGTTCTGGCGTTATAAGTATGACTGCTGAACTTCAATTCTTTCGCCCAGCTCGGTAGTAATCCAAACTTTGCAATATCAAGCTCTAAGTGATCTGAGCCGTTCAGAATGATTGGAGCATGATAGGAAGGGAATACATGATCCTTAAGCTCAAGATCAAACTGGCTTGTATCGACACCTAAGAGTGTCAAATTTCTTTTATTTGGAAATAGGTAATTTGAGCACATAGCCTGATCACATAACTAAAGAATTTATCTGAAATTGTATACGATGCTTTATGGAACACATGGGATTTATGGTGTCAGTTCAAGTAGGCTATATGAAAAAAGTCATGATGGGGCAAGTTACATTTTCAGTTAAAGTATGACTTATGGGATGCAAAACTACGTTGGGCGTGAAGTCATAAAAAAATTAATCAGGATTTTGCATAAATAGTGCGCCGTAAGGCGCATTATTTTTAAGGAAGGTTTGTATTACTCGACAATATATAACTTATGTTTTTTCTTCGGGGGCTCAACTTTAGCTAAAGCATCAAATGTTAATTGATTAAAATCTTCTTCAGAGATTCCAATTTCATCAAGCATTTTATTTTTATCAAAAGATGGTTGTGAGGCTAAAACAGAGATAATTTTGGGCAACATCAAACTCTCATCTCGATGAGTTTCTTCAGGTTCATTAATGTTGTAGCCCAACGAATTGATCTTTATAGAGTTACTACGATTAACCCAATCACTAACTAATCCCAGCTTGTGAGCTTTATAGTTAATAGCCTTCAGGGATGTTCGCCAAATCTTTTTATACTCAATCATATTTTCTAGTGAAAAATAGCGTGGAGCAGTAGAAAGAAATGCATCTGTTGGCATTAAAAATTCAGATGAAAATTGATCCGCTTCAGTTTCGAGAACACGATTATCTTTCTCGACACGAATTTTTTTGTTATGCGTATGCATAACGATATGACCAAGTTCGTGTGCACAATCGAAGCGGGCTCTTTCGGCAGACTTAAATGTATTTAGAAATATGAAAGGGCTACCACTTTCATCATCAAAAAAAGATAGTGCATCAATTTCTCGAATTTCAGTCGGTAATCTAAAGACACGGATTCCCTTTAGCTCACACAACGAAACAATGTTATTAATAGGTTGATTACCTAAAGCCCATAAACCTCTCAACTCTGACGCTAGGTGATCGGCATACTTAGATTCACCCAAAAACTCAGTAATATCTAAATCAGGACGGTGAAAAGTAGGTAACTTTACTTTCTGATTTAAGTACTTGTTAATATTTATTGCTAAAAGAGTATATGCCTCATTAGCTTTTCTATGCTGTGCTTTAATACGAGCAACCGATCTATAGAAGATTTGGTCTGTTTCATGTGGTTGTGTGTCATTACCTGCAAAGAATGACTTGGGTAAATTTAATACACGGCATATATCATCTTGATCATTTTCATTGATTTCTTTATCCACGTCTAAAAGTTGCTTTACCTTAGAGATAGAGCAACTCAATTTTTCTGCGAAATCGGTATTGCTAAGTCCTCGTAATTCTTTAGCAATACGTAAACGATCTTTATTAAACACATTAACCTCAGATTAAACTACAAGCTGAATATCAAAATCATCTGGTTTAATTTCATTAGATGGTTCCAATACTGGCTTAGGATCAGTTTTTACAGGAACTGTATTATCTATTTCAAATGCAATTCTGCAAGTATGGTCACTTGGTAAAATTGAAATTTTTTTCGCTTTTAAGTCCTGTACGAAGCTAGTTGGGTATGCAAATTCAAAAGGAATATTTGGGATATCAATGTCTTTATAGGCTGGATGTGATGCTGAAGGAAAGTATAAAATCCATGTTCTCAATTTTGTCTCATCATCATAAGCAGACTGATTCTCCTTAATATTATTTAATGTCATTAATCCTTTTTCACAGTGTGCTGATACAACTTGATCAGCTAACCCCAATGCAATATTCCCGCTCATAAAGATAATTTGTATTTTCTTTACTGTATTCTCAATTCTTGGCTGGCTGTCATTGTGGAATATCCAAGCAGGATCAGATTGTCGAAGCAGTAAAGCAATCTGTTCTCCAATTTTTCCCCATCGTGCAATAAAGCGTGCACGGTTATAGTGAGTATTTGTTCTATAGTCAGCATCACCGATCA
Source organism: Acinetobacter sp. A22 (assembly GCF_030913345.1). Taxonomy (NCBI): domain Bacteria; kingdom Pseudomonadati; phylum Pseudomonadota; class Gammaproteobacteria; order Moraxellales; family Moraxellaceae; genus Acinetobacter; species Acinetobacter sp. A22. Next base: position 193,030 of record NZ_CP133163.1, on the reverse strand, counting down.
TAATTGCGTTTCTGACTAACTCGAGATCAGGTAATCCTAACTGTTTAGCTTTTTTGATAGCATTTTCACCTTTGAAAAAATCACATGGCGTGGGTTCAGAAGGTTGGATTGATTCTTCATCAAGGAGATTTAAATTCATCTTAAAAGTTATCCTAAAGTAGCGAATGTCTTTTTTATAACATCTTTTGATGTTTTAAAAAAGACATTTTTATAAATGTGTGCTATCTTCACTTACAACTTGATAATAAGAATTTTGGAGAAGAGACGTTGAGTAACTTATTCATTAATCATAAAAATTGTCCTGAATGCGGTGGCCGTATCAAAGGCTATTATTACTACTGTGGGCAGTGTGGTAGTCAAAATGTTGTAAACTGGAAGCACACGGGGATATTTTTGTTGATTGCTGGAAAGATTTTTCTGGTTGCTATGCTTTTTTTGCTAAAAAATTTTGTTCAAATCCATTTTTTTCACAAGTTTCATTGTGCTAATTTTTTAAATAATTCATAGAGGTTGATAGTAAAATGAAAGTTAAAGATTTAATTAAATAATTAGAAGAGTTTGATCTGGAATTAGATGTTTTAATTGCTAATGAAGAGAACAAAATCATTGGCATAAAAACCCTAGCCCGATTCTTTGAAATAAGCTATGTTTCTTTTGTTCATCCAGAGACACAAAGAAATGATATGGAAAGAAATGTTGAATTTACCTTTTTAGGAATGTCGACTAAAGACTCTAGAGTTATTGTTTTTATTGACGTTGTTCCATAATTTTCAAGTAGTCAAAATGAGTATACAATATTCATGTGATGCAAGAAGATACAACTGGATAGGATGGGCCCATAAGTATTTGAAGCTGCCTCGTGTATGATCATGGGGACTGTCCAAACAAACGGCTTTTGAGAGTGCTGCCTGATACGAAAAATAATATCCAAGAGATGCTAGCGGTAAATTTAGTGTAAAATTTAATGCTAGCCATCATTAAAACTTATTTAAAAATATGAAGTTATATCGCACAGATTGGAATATGTTTCCTAAAACGGTTATTGACCGTGGTCTTGGAGATGCAACCTCTCATTACATGTATGAAGCTGCTAAAGCAGGGGATGTTGAAAGTGCGTATATTTTAGCTAAAGATTTAGTTTCGGATGAGGCGATTGCTGAACTAGAAAGAATTATCGATGGTCGGGAAACTATTATAGTACCTGTACATGCTGAGGAAGCAGTCGGTCGTAATATGATTCCTTTAGCTACTTCAGCAGTTATAGCAAAGAAACTTGGGCTTGAAGTTGATACGAATATAGTTCAAGCTATAAAAGTATCAAGAACTGGCGGTGATGGGTGGCATAGATTAGCCAACCCACCAGCATTTGATGGGACAATAAACAATGATAAATGTGTTATTATTGTTGATGATACCCAGACCCAAGGTGGTACTTTTGCAGCATTAAAAGGTCATATTGAAACAACTGGGACGAATAAAGTTATTGGAGCATATGCACTGACGGGTAAACAATACTCATCACAATTAGCTCTAAGTAAAGAAACTCTTCAGCAATTGAGGGATGTATATGGTAATCTTGAAGCATGGTGGAAATCGATTTACGGGTACGATTTCGAAAGGCTCACAGAGTGGGAAGCAAAGTATATCCTCAACTCTCGTAAAACAGCTGACGAAGTCCGAGATAGAATCATTGCGTCAAAACAAACGTGATGCTTATGCACTTATGATGAAAATGAATTAATTATTATTTAATTAAGTTAAAAGACTGCTATATAGCGGTCTTTTTTGTTTTTGAGCTCTACAAATTTTAATGAGTACATATAGTTACTTTTATAAAAATGATAATAAAGGGTAGAGGAGGTCATCTAAGAATTTAAAGCACAAGACTTATTTAACATTGATGACAGAAAAAGTGAGTTGTTGGGAACTTAAAGAAGAGGTGGTACTTATAATGGTTACTAAAATACAAATACTTAAAATATTAAATATATAAAACAATATATTACAAATATATATGATGCGTAGTGTACGCATCATATATAAAGCTTTCTATTTTGATATAATTGATCCAATCAACCACTTATTAGGTTTCATTTAAATTCCATGAGTCTTACTGAAATTAAAGTTCGCCAAGCTCATTGCAAGGAAAAAACCTGTTTTTTATCCGATGAAGATGGGCTTAGCCTGAAGATTGAGCCAAGTGGAAGAAAATCTTGGTGCTATCGCTATACAGATCCACAAACTAAAAAACGTCGACGCATTCAGTTAGGTCTTTATCCTGATTTATCGCTGAAAAAGGCACGACAAGTCAGAGATGACTTTAAAGACAATGATTTCTGTTTTGAACATGATACTGCCTCTAATGTCATCACCTTTGGTAAGGTCGGGGAGGAGTGGTTACAGTTCAAACTGAAAAATGCCTTCAACGATCTACCCCGCTGTGGTGTACTACAGTTAGCAGAAAGATGCTTACAGCAAGATATTTATCCAGACCTTCAGGATTTACCTTTTCAAAACATCAAGCGTTATGACCTGGTTTCAGTAATCAAAAAAATAGAGGGACGCCAAGTAAAAGAACCTGTCAAGAAAGCTTGTAGTTATTTGAACCAAATTTATGACTACGCTGTAGCGATGGGTTATTGTGAATTCAACATCGCTCATGGTTTAAATAAAATCGCCATTAACAGTAAAATCAAGAAAAATTATCCGTATTTGAAAGCGGAGGATATATCTGATTTTAAGTATAAATTACAAAAATTGGATGCCCATCCGATTATTAAAAAAGCACTGATGTTTAAATTATATACTGGAGTGCGAGGGGCTGAATTGTTATTGTCTGAGCCTCATCATTTTGATTTAAATGAAAAAATATGGAAAATACCTGCCTTGCATATTAAACAGTTTCGACGAAAAGTCATATTAGGCCATGAGATTCCAGATTTTTTAGTTCCACTTTCAAATCAGGCTTTAGAGATTTTGAAAGACGTCATGCAGTGGTCATACGGTGAAAAATACCTTTTTGCTAGCCCTCGCAAACACAATCAACCGATTCATTTTAATACTCTAAATATGGCCATACGTAAGATGGGGTATGGCAAACATCAACTATCTTCTCATGGATTACGTTCTACTTTTAGTACCATTTTGAATGACTCAGGTTTGTTCCAAGATAATTGGATTGAGGCACAACTTTCACATATTGATAAAAACCGTACCCGTGCCAGCTATAATCACGCTGACTATTTAGCCCAGCGGACTGAAATGATGCAGTGGTGGGGTGATTATTTAAGTACTAGTAAGTGAAAATCGTACTTTTATACATAGACTTAAAACATTATGGGGTTTCAAATGGATAGTAAACAATATACTTGCCGTGTTACATGGTCAGCAGAAGATAATGAGTATGTTGGGTTGTGTGCTGAGTTTCCATCATTGTCTTGGCTTGATGCGGATCAGTCTAAAGCATTCTCAGGAATAGAGGAGCTCGTTGCTGATGTTGTCGCTGATATGATTAGCAATAATGAAAAAGTTCCTACACCACTCTCCGGGAAAATATAGTAGGCAGTTTGTTGTCCTTGTTCTCAGTGGTTCAACAAAAACTAGCCCTCGAAGCCGCAGAACGTGGCGTGGACATAAATTGTTTAGTATCAGTAAAAAGAGCGATGTAATTTTAGTACGAGTGAGTGATAGAGCAGGAACTTATGCTTCATATATTCAGTAAATGGTATGTTTTTGAATTAATAGGTATTTTTAAATAAAGCTTTCTTTGATTTAGTGCTTTTTATTTAATAAATTAATTTTAAAAACAACTTAGGCTAATTGATAAACACTATCTGGAAAGATTAAAAGAAAATATTTTTTAATTTCTGCTAATTCATTTAAGGCAGGTTCCCTTTCAAGCAGTTGAAATGTCCAAATAAGTACAGCCTGATGATTATCATAGCAAGTATTTACTCCAAGAAAATTAGCCATTCCATAACTTCTATTGATGTTCATTTCTTTAATTAATTGATTTCCTAAGTCACGAGCTTGCTGGCTGATCAATAACTCATTTGGTAACACGGCGGTCATCTCCACAAAATAATCTAATGCAGGTTCAATCCTTATATTTAAAAAGTTATAATTTAGTTGAAATGGATAAAATATACTTTCTATAAGTTGTAATAACCTGCTGTAGGTTAATTTTAGCAAAGTATTACTCAGTCAACAACTTCAAATAACCCACAGCAAGTTATTTTTTGTAAATTAATTTAAATATGATTACTTGTAAGTTATCTAGCCTCATGGGCGATAGAAAAATTTTAAAATTAAGTGAAGTGGTGCATGCAACAGGTATCAATCGCAACACGCTCACAAGTATGTATTATGACCGTGCTGTACGTATTGAATTACCAGTCGCCGATAAGTTGTGTAAGTACTTTAACTGTACGATGAATGATTTGTTTGAGTTTAAGGAAGAAGTTGAAGAAAAAGATTAACTTAATACTTCGTTTGATAAGTTTTTCGAAGAAAAAGACTAGCCAATACTTAGTTTGATAAGTTTTCCCTACAGGTCTAATACTGAATTTTATAAAGCTTCATCGAAAACATATATTTACTTTATTATTTATATAAAGTAGGACTTACGCACTATTATTTATAGATTCTCTGTGGTAGGAGATGATTTTTATCGAGAATAAAGTCATCAATGAAGTCTTTGATGATTGGTCTAAATAATTTCTTCTGCCAACGATATACATTTTCAAAGATCCGCTCAAACTGGTTCTTTTGTATCTCGACGTAGGCCATCAAGGCTGCAAAAATATGATTCAAAATCAGTTTAGATCGTCTTACTTGAAACTTTTCAATATGACAAACCTGTTTAATCACTCGGTGATATTGCTCTATTTTCCAATGACTTGAATGTAATTCATGAAAACCCTCAAAGGACAATAAATCATCTTCATCTTGATGCACAATATAAAACCTCTGCTGTTCTTTTAACTGAGTCTTAAATAATTGTACAAAGCCAAAATCTTTGAGCCAGACCACTTGACCCTGATGAAAATCTGGCAATAAACGCAGTTGAAACCATTGTCCTTTTTCTGGGGAAACCTTACGGTTACAGTCGATACCAAACATAAATCGAATACCATATTTTCTTATGGTTTTTAGATTTCCAGTCGATGAATACCAACTATCACCTGTAATAAATTGAATCTTTGCACCCCAACTGAGTACTTCACTTAACATATCCATAAAGTAATCATTCTTGGTTTTACTTTCAGATTTGTCATAAATTCGGAAATTAATTGGAATATTTTGACCATTTTGATCTGTCGCATACAAGGTAATGAGATTAATACCCTTGACGGATCGGTGGTGTTTGCCTGACCAAAAATAGCTAACTAAGTCCATATGCTGACTATATGGTTTATCTAAAACAGTATCATCAATACTGACTATAAGTTTATTATTATCAATATGTTGAATTGATTCTTGATATAGGTCGTGAGGTGTGTAGTCTTCACGCTCTAGAAAGCGATTTACACTATCATGCGAGATGTTATAAGTCTCGGCAAGTTGTGTGCAGCTAATAGAGTTCGGTTCTGTCATGAGAAAGCCCATATAAATGGGTAGAGTACAGGTTGCTGTAGAAGCATGTTTAATTCGTCTAATCACAGATACTTTATAAAGCATTTTAATACTTTTTTGAATCTGTCAATGCGTAAGTCCTATAAAGGAATCAATCGAATGATAGAGGTATTTTTCTTATACCTTAATTAATCTGAATCGCGGATAAGAAATTAACAGAGATGGATCCGGAAATTTGAACAACTGCTATAAGTGATATTCTGCTCCTCAAATGATGTTATAAACATCAATATATGGAGTATTTTATGGCACGTAGACCAAGAAGAAATCATTCAAATGATTTTAAAGCTAAGGTAGCACTTGCTGCGATTAAAGCAGAAAAAACACTTGCTGAATTGAGTTCTGAGTTTGATGTTCATCAAAACCAAATTATTGACTGGAAAAATCAATTAATCTCAGCTTCCTCGCAAGCTTTCGATCAATCAAAAGCTCCATCAGAACCCCCCATTGATCTTAAAAAGTTACATGCAAAAATCGGTGAGCAGGCATTAGAAATTGATTTTTTAGAAGGTGTGTTGAAGAAACTGGGCCGCTTCAACCACAAAAGTTAATCGACGACTCACTTCAGATTTCAGTATCTAAGCAAGCTAAGCTGCTGAAAGTCTCCCGTGGTTGTTATTATTATCGCCCAAAACCTGTTAGCTCATCAGATCTGAAACTGATGCGGTGTATTGATGAATTACATATGCAATATCCTTTTGCAGGCAGCCGTATGATGCGTGATTTGTTGAATCGTCAAGGGCATCATATAGGACGACGTCATACACGTACTTTAATGAAGAAAATGGGTATTCAGGCGTTATATTGCAAACCAAATTTAAGCCAGGCGAATCAAGCTCACCGTAAATATCCATATCTGCTCTAAGGGTTGGCTATTCAGCGCAGTAATCAAGTGTGGTCTACGGATATAACGTATATCCCTATGGCAAAAGGCTTTGTTTATTTATGTGCTGTGATTGATTGGCATAGCCGCAAGGTACTTGCGCATAGGGTATCGATTAGTATGGAGGTGGATTTTTGTATTTCGGCTTTAAATGAAGCGATTGAAAAATATGGTCGACCTGAAATATTGAATACAGACCAAGGCAGCCAGTTCACCAGTGATGCATTTATTGATGTATTGAAATCAAATGGCATTCAAATCAGTATGGATGGTAAAGGTCGATGGGTAGATAATGTGATGGTTGAACGATTATGGCGGAGCGTTAAATATGAAGAGGTGTATCTCAAAGCTTATAGCAGTGTCACAGATGCGAAAAAGCAATTGAGTGCATATTTTGAGTTTTATAATCTGAAACGACCTCATTCGAGTCTAGACAAAATGACACCAAATGAGTTTTACTATGATCAGCTACCCCAACAAAACAAGGTGGCTTAACTAGAGTGGAATATCACTTATAAATACGCTTTTAGTTGTTCAAACAAGTGGGACCACCTCTGTTTTTCAATTTTCATGGTCTAAACTCCAAAATTGTGATGCGCATGGTTGTACGCTCGTGAGTGCTTTACATTTATTTTTGAGTGCTTGAATTCGTAGGTCGTGAGTGCCGTTGATTTGCTTCTGGCGATAAAGTAGCTGATTACGACTGCAATCGATTAACTTAGCGAGTAGGTCTCGAGAAAGACTGCATCTGGGTTTGTCATAAAGCTTTTGATTCACATCGTAAATTGCTTGTTTCGATAGAGACTGATTTAAGTTATGAAGTAGCTTATCGGGATTAAGAGCCTGTGGATTGATCTTGAGCTCAGTCATCAACTTAAAGAGTGTGTTGCTGAGTTGATATTGAACCTGAATGAGGTCTACATCAGCTTCTACAATGCTTCGAGCTTTGATTCGAATATTTTGTTGTTGTGCTATATAAACAAGAAGAAAGTTATCTGTTGCGAATAACTCAGCTGGAGCAGGTGCAGTAGCAGATATTAGGCTCACGTCATGTTGAAAGTGTGTTGGCAGTTGCGAGGCATTTAAAATCTGAGCGTAGCTTTGGTAAATTTTGAACAGAGGCGGGTAAGGACGGATCATGACCTCCTTTGTATAAAACGGTCTTTTATTGGCTAGCTGAGAATTTGCTTTTGTAGGCTTCATTTATTCGCCCTCCTGATTTTTTTAACTTAGATCAAGAAGTACAAAAAACTTTTAATTTTTATAAAAAGATCAAGAAAGTGGTTATAAATGTGGGCGGTTTTTGATGAATTTGAGAGGCTCAAAGCGGGTGGGAAATAGGGTGTATTTGGAATTTTTATTTTAAGTTATTGATTTTATTTGATGTGAATGTGGCTGGTTTCTTCGTGTTTTGTATTATCTCTGTGGTAGTTTAAATATGGCCCAAGGTATTGATGATGCTTTAGTAGAAATTTTAGGTGCTAAACAAATTAATGCCTTACGTAAGGCCGGTCACTACCGACGAGATGTGTATTAATGCTTAGCTAGATTGGCATAAATTCTATTTCTACAATCCTCCATCGATGGGGGGATTTTTTTATGGCCATCTGAATAATTATCGGCAATCACATATTTTTTAATAATTAAGATGTCTTGCACGAAGCAAATTTCAAAATAATTAGATAGACACGGCAAAAATAAAACGCTTGGCAAAATAAGATTGGCATGAATAGTGCATTATTTTAATGCAAATCATTCATTTAATGCTGAATTTAGCATCAATTTAGTTCACGAATCACGATAAAAGAAATTGAGATTGGGTATTTATGAAAATCTATACGGAAAGACTTGAGGGTAATGTCGTACAAGAAAATGTTGAGATAGTTGAACTGACATTTGATACACGACAAAAGAGCCGTTTTCGTGCAACTTTAGCTAACGGGCACGATATTGGTGCAGATTTACCCCGTACCGGCATTTTAAGGCACGGTTCATATATCGCAACTCAAGAGGGTGATGTACTGCGTGTCGATGCCAAAGCAGAAAAACTCATGAAAGTAGAAGCACCAAGCAGCTTTGATTTATTAAAAGCAGCGTATCACTTAGGTAATCGTCACGTCCCTTTAATGCTCACACCAACGGCGCTGTATTTTGAGCCAGATCATGTATTGGCTGAAATGATAATTGGACTTGGTTTAACGGTATATGAAACCATGCATCCATTTGAGCCTGAAAGCGGTGCTTATGCACAGCATCAGCATGATCACAGATTAAGCCCAATTAAGGCTTTGCATCATGTTCACACCTAATGCTTCACAGCTTTTAAGTCTGTTGACTTTGTCCTCAACGGCACTACCAATTGGGGCGTACTGTTATTCTCAAGGGGTAGAAAGTGCGATTGATCAGAGCTTAATTTTTGATGAAACCTCGAGCATTACTTATTTTGAAGAAGTGCTTGAAATGCTTTTGGTACGGTTTGAGCTGCCCGTTTTGAAACGCCTAATAATATCTTTTGATCAGCCTGAGCAGTTTGAATACTGGGCGCAGTTATATAGAGCAAGTCGAGAAAGCAAAGAGTTATTGGCTGAATCACAGCAATTGGCATTTTCATTAAATGCGTGGATTCGTGATGTGCTGAAAAAGCCTGTGAAATTAAAAAAGCAGATCGGTTTCGTACCCATCTATGCGCATCTTTGTGGGCAACTCGAACTTGATGTTGCAGAGGTTTTGACTGCTTATACCTTTACCGTACTTGAAAATCAGGTGTTGGCTGCCGTGAAAACTGTACCACTTGGACAGATGAGTGGACAACGGATTTTATGGCATGTGCATGGGCTGATTCCAGAGGCAATTGAACGTGCTTTAGCACTGCAAGATGCTGAACTCAGTAGCGCCTTACCTAATTACGCCATGCTCAGTATGGCACACGAAACACAATATTCACGATTATTTAGATCTTAAAAATAAAGGACATTTCACATGACAGAACGTAGCCCATTACGCGTAGGTATTGGCGGTCCAGTTGGTTCAGGTAAAACAGCGCTTACTTTAAATTTATGTCAGGCACTGCGTGAAAAATACAATATGGCGGTGGTGACCAATGATATTTATACCAAAGAAGATTCCAACTTTTTAACACGCCATGAAGCTATGTCACCTGAGCGTATTGTTGGTGTAGAAACAGGTGGTTGCCCGCATACCGCAATTCGTGAGGACGCCTCCATTAACCTAGCGGCTATTGATGACCTGTGCGAAAAATTTGATGGCCTTGAACTGATCATTATTGAAAGTGGCGGTGATAATTTGGCAGCAACATTTAGCCCGGAACTTTCAGATTTAACCCTGTATGTAATTGATGTGGCGGGTGGGGAGAAAATTCCGCGTAAAGGTGGCCCCGGTATTACCAAATCTGATTTGTTAATCATAAACAAAACCGACCTTGCACCAATGGTTGGAGCAAATTTAGATGTGATGGATCAAGACGCGAAACGTATGCGCGGTGAAAAACCTTTTCTATTTTCCAATATGAAAACTAAAGATGGCTTAAATGACATCATCAGCTTTATTGAGAAACAAGGTTTGTTTAAAGCATAAGGGGCATCCACTATGAAGTTATTATTGCAAAGAATTACCTTCACATCGTTGGCATTCTTTCCCTTGGTAGCAATGGCGCATTCAGGCCATGAGCATAGCCATAATAGTTTTATCAGCGGTTTTGTGCATCCATTTACAGGGCTTGATCATCTAATGATGGCGTTAGCATTTGGCGTATTGATTTGGACTGCACACCAGCGCTGGAAATGGGCCGGATTATTCGGTTTATCTGCCGCAATGATTGTCGGTTTTATGATCGGTGCACAATTCAACTTAGCAACAGCAATTGCTGAAAACGGCATTATTGCGTCGTTAATTGTATTGGCTGTTGCTCTTTGGACCAAAACCAATAAAGCCGTTCCTTTTATTGCTGCACTTTTGGCCGGTTTTCATGGCATCGCACATGGTACGGAACTTGGCCAAAACGGTCAGGCAGTTTTACTGGTCGTTGGTATGGTTACAGCGATGGCATCTATATACGTATTCGGTTTGCTCGTCGGCGCATTTATTCAAAAATATGTGCCTTATGGTAAGCAAATGATTGGTGCTTTGACAGCTATTGTTGCTGTAATTGGTTTAGCTTGATGCCTCATTCATCTCAAATAATAGGGAGATGCAAATGAATGATCTGGTATTAAGCGAAACAAAATTTATATCGACACAACAGCAGCATAACAGCCAACTGTGGTATGCCTGTTTGGAACTTGGTTTTGCCTATCAAGTACAGTCAAATCGAACCGTATTACAGCATCGCAAGCATCATGGGCCTGTACGCGTTCAGAAGATGTTGTGGCCTGAAAAAACTGGTATTTGCCATGCAATTATTGTGCATCCACCAGCAGGAATTGCTGGCGGAGACCATCTGACTTTTGATATGAAAGTTGAGGCGAATGCGCATGCGTTAGTTACCACGCCCGGTGCAGGGAAATGGTACAAAACCAATGGCAAGCAAGCCTATCAGCATATTCATATACATGTCGCAGCACAGGCGACATTTGAATGGTTACCGCAAGAAACCATGCTTTTTGATGGTGCCAATGCAGACTCTGAAACACATATTCATCTAGATGAAATGGCCAGTTTTATTGGGTGGGATATGTTGGTCATCGGTCGACAAGCACGTGGTGAAATTTTTCAGCAAGGGCAATACCAAAGCAAATTTAGGCTGTATCGTGCAGACAAATTATTGGTTGCAGATAGTTTAAATTTTAAGGGGCAGGATCGGTGGCTTACATCCTGTTTAGGTATGAATGGACATGCTGTGATGGGAAGTTTCTGGGCAGTAGCACCATCGCGTTTAAGGCAAACAACATTACTGGCTGAACATATCGAATTAATCCGTGAATTGATTATGCGGATGAATCTAGCGGTGACTTTAACCCTGTTAGATGATGTGATTTGTGCACGTTATTTAGGCGATGATGTACGTGAATGCCATGATGCTTTTGCAGCAGTCCGTGCCCGTTTAAGACGCTATTGGTATGACCTAGCAGAAGAATTCCCACGGATTTGGCGCACTTAAGTTTTGCCATCATTGGAAAGTAGATAGGTCTAGCAAGATTAATAGATTAAGTGTTCATTTTACCTTTGGGTTAGGACACTAAAAATCAAAACGTGCGAGAGCGAAAGAAGAATTTGCACGCATTTTGCATTCTACATTTTAGAAGATTAGGAAATTGTTATGGAACTTAATCCAACTGAAAAAGATAAATTATTAATTTTTACCGCAGGCCTTGTTGCTGAGCGTCGTAAAGCGCGTGGATTAAAATTGAATTATCCAGAATCAATTGCATTTATTTCAGCAGCACTGCTTGAGGGCGCACGCGATGGCATGTCCGTGAGCGAGTTAATGCATTACGGCACAACCTTGTTAAGTCGTGAAGATGTCATGGATGGTGTCGCGGAAATGATTGCAGAAGTGCAGGTCGAAGCTACTTTTCCAGATGGTTCAAAGTTAGTCACAGTTCATCAACCCATTGTCTAATAAAAATAAGGAGTAAGCCATGATTCCTGGTGAAATTATTACGCCTGATTCAGACATTGAAATGAATGTCGGACGAGAAACACTGAAAATGCGTGTTGCTAATGCAGGCGATCGACCAATTCAAGTCGGTTCTCATTTTCACTTTGCTGAAGCCAATGATGCTTTGCAATTTAATCGAGAGCAAGCTAGAGGCTATCGACTCAACATCGCTGCTGGAACAGCAGTTCGTTTTGAACCAGGCCAAAGTCGAGATATCGAATTGGTTGCACTTGCAGGTAAACGTGAGGTGTATGGGTTTGCAGGGCGTGTTATGGGTAAATTGGATTAACTATTTTTATGCTCAAGTGTCTTGTTGAACAATTAAATTATTGTTAGTAATAAGTTCAATAAGTACATGAAAAAGCATAAGAGAATTAAATGTTAATAATGAAAATACGCCCAGCAACTGTTGATGATGTTGAAGCCATCGCTGCTGTTATTGAACCTTTTGTCGATTATGTTGTCATGACTGAAGAAGGACGTGAACGCTTTAAACCTGATATGTTGAAAAACATCTTCCAACAACCACTTATTCATTATTTTGTGGCAGAAATTAATGAAGAAATCGTTGGGAATTTGGCGTATATCGCTCCATCTCATGTCATGCATTATTTCTTAAAAGCTGAATATCACGGTCAAGGTTATGGTCGACAAATGTGGGACTTTTTAGAGCAAGAAATACTTAAAAATGATCCCGATATAATCACAATAAATTCAAGTCATTATGCACTCGATATTTATAAAAAATATGGATTTGAAGTGGTCGGTGCGCTAACGGAGAAATGGGGTATTCAATTTATTCCGATGCAAAAGCTGCTAAAGCCAAAAAATCTAGAATAGGAAATATATTAATGAAAATGTCTCGCCGTGCTTATGCGGAAATGTTTGGCCCTACAGTAGGTGATAGAGTTCGCTTAGCTGATACAGAATTGTTTATTCAAGTTGAACAAGACCTCACGACTTATGGTGAAGAAGTTAAATTTGGCGGTGGCAAGGTCATTCGCGATGGTATGGGACAGTCACAATTATTGTCTGATGAGGTCGCTGATACCGTCATTACCAATGCTTTAATTGTCGATTGGTGGGGTATTGTCAAAGCCGATGTTGGACTTAAAAATGGTCGTATCTGGAAAATAGGTAAAGCAGGTAACCCTGATATTCAACCTGACATTACAATTCCTTTAGGTGCAGCAACTGAAGTCATCGCAGGTGAAGGACAAATCTTAACGGCGGGAGGGATAGATACTCACATTCATTGGATTTGCCCACAACAAGTTGAAACAGCACTAATGTCAGGCACAACTACAATGATTGGTGGTGGTACAGGCCCCGCCGCAGGAACATCTGCAACCACAGTAACTCCAGGCCCATGGCATATTGCGACCATGCTACAAGCTATTGATGATTTACCTATGAATATTGGTCTGTTAGGTAAAGGCAACTTGAGTCAGCCAGAACCAATCGCTGAACAAATCAAAGCCGGTGTGGTGGGTTTAAAATTACATGAAGACTGGGGATCGACGCCAGCCGCGATTGATAACTGTCTAAGTGTGGCGGATCAATACGATGTACAAGTTGCCATTCACACAGACACACTAAATGAAAGTGGCTTTCTAGAAGAAACCTTAGCAGCATTTAATAACCGGACCATCCACACTTACCATACTGAGGGTGCGGGCGGTGGTCACGCACCAGATATTTTAAAAGCAATTGGTCAACCCAATGTTTTACCATCTTCAACCAATCCCACACGTCCATATACCGTCAATACCATTGATGAACATTTAGATATGTTGATGGTTTGCCACCATTTAGACCCTGCAATTTCTGAAGATGTTGCTTTTGCTGAAAGTCGGATTCGCCGTGAAACTATTGCTGCAGAAGATATCTTGCAGGATATGGGCGCAATTGCCATGATGTCTTCCGACTCGCAAGCGATGGGGCGTGTGGGTGAAGTAATATTACGTACTTGGCAGACAGCACATAAAATGAAAGTGCAACGCGGCCCACTCGAAGGTGATAATCAAAATCACGATAACAATCGTGTGAAGCGCTATATTGCTAAATATACGATTAATCCTGCCATTACCCATGGATTAAGCCATGAAGTTGGTTCGATTGAAGTGGGTAAATTAGCCGATATTGTTTTATGGAAGCCTGCATTTTTTGGTGTTAAGCCCTCGATGATTATTAAAGGCGGAATGATTGCAGCTGCGCCGATGGGTGATATTAATGCTTCAATTCCAACGCCACAGCCTGTGCATTATCGTCCGATGTTTGGCGCTTACCCTCGTGGCGTACATAACACCTGCATTACCTTTTTATCGCAAGTGGCAATAGAGCAAGGCGTACATGAACAATTGGCTTTAAAGAAGTTGATTAGTCCTTGTAAAGCCACGCGTAATATCTCGAAAGCAGATATGAAGTTAAATACTTATTGTCCTGTAATGGAGGTTGACCCTGAGATTTATGAAGTACGTGCAGATGGTGTGCATTTGACTTGTGAGCCTTCGGAAGTGTTACCAATGGCGCAGCGTTACTTCTTATTTTAATCATTTCCAAAACACTATTTCACAAAGCCTTTCTGAATATGAAAGGCTTCTCTTTTTTAAATTTTAGGGCTTTGTTGCATAAATATGTAAGCATCTGATTTAAATAAATTTAATTTTGGATCAAAAAACAATCAAAACTTTTAAAATCATATAGTTATGAAATCGTTGTGCAACAAAGCCATTCTAAAGTAAAAATATTAATAATTTTTTTATGTTTTGTATTCATTAGACAGTCCAAAGAAAAAATATTTTTTAGATATTAAATTTATAAAGTTAGATGCTCAATATGCACGCGTCATCAGTTGTCGTTCCTTTAGAAAGGAAATAAAACTTGTATACTAAGTTTTGGCGCACTAATTGCATAATTCATTCTATTTTTTGACTGTTTGATATAACAAATTAGGAAGTGGATGTGACAGCAACATATTTACGTGGGCAAGATCTGATAGACCAGATTCAACAACAAGACTATTCCAGAGATCTGATTGGCTATCATGGAGAACCACCCAAAGTGGAATGGCCAAATGGTGCTCGTGTCGCGGTTCAGTTTGTATTGAACTATGAAGAAGGCGGTGAAAACCATGTAGAACATGGTGATGCAGGTTCAGAACAGTTTTTGTCAGATATTATTGGCGCGGCCAGTTTTCCAGACAAACACATGTCGATGGATTCCATGTACGAATATGGCTCACGAGCGGGCTTTTGGCGCATTCACCAAGAGTTTAAAAAACGCCAACTCCCCATGACCATTTTCGGTGTGGGTATGGCTTTGGCACGCAATCCTTACATTGTGGAAGCGATTAAAGCAGCCAATTATGATGTCGTATCGCATGGTCAACGTTGGTTGCATTATCAAGATATGCCAATCGAACAAGAACGCCAACATATGGATCAAGCTATTAGCGTGCTTGAAACGCTATTTGGTAAAACACCAATCGGTTGGTATACCGGACGTGATAGCCCGAATACTCGAAAATTACTTGCTGAATTTCCTCAGATTCAATATGACTGTGACTATTATGGCGATGACTTACCATTTTGGAGCACAGTGACGAATGTAGATGGTGCAACACGTCCGCATTTAATCATTCCATATACACTTGAAAGTAATGATATGAAGTTTTGCTCGCCGGGTGGTTTTAATAGTGGTGAGCAATTTTATCAATACCTTAAAGATGCCTTTGATGTGTTATATGCCGAAGGTGAAACTGCGCCAAAAATGCTATCTATTGGTATGCACTGTCGTATTTTAGGGCGACCAGGACGCTTTAAAGCACTACAAAGATTCTTAGATTATGTGCAATCGCATGAAAAAGTATGGGTTTGTCGTCGTGCCGATATTGCAGAACATTGGATAAAACACCATGCACCGTAATAAAAAAAATAAAGAAGAAAGAGAGGCTTAGCGCCTCTTTTTTGTGCCTATAAAAAGCAATTTGTCTAAGAAATAAGGGATTGGCATTGATATTGCAAAACATGTTTTGAACGAACATTAAATATTTTTAGGCGATTTAATAGTGCAACTTGTTGAATTTAATCAAGCATCCGAAGCCGATGTAAAAACATTTTTAAAGCACTGTGTGCAAATTGAAAGCTGGGCGAATGAGCTGCTCAGTCAGCGTCCGTATGCATCATTAGACAGTATTTTGGAATACGCGGCTCAAGCTGCTCGTACATGGTCGTGGGAAGAAATTAAATCTGCTTTAGATAATCACCCGCGTATTGGTGAAAAAAAAGCCCAAGCTGAACTTTCTGAATTAGAAAAGAATTTTTCCAACCGTGAACAATCCGCTATTTCAGCCGATGAAGAAACACAAATGGCATTGCTCAAAGGCAACATCGCTTATGAAAAAAAGTACGGCTATATCTTCTTAATTAAAGCTTCAGGCTTAAGCAGTGAAAATGTATTACAAGCATTGCAGTACCGTCTGCTGAATAATCCAGAAACTGAAAAGCGTATTGTCCATCATCAATTGGCTGAAATTGCCTTATTAAGATTAAAACAGGAGCTAAGTGCATGATCAGCTCACATATTTTAGATACAAATCTTGGGAAACCTGCTGCCAATGTCTTGATTAAATTATTCAATGCAGACGGTATGTTACTTGGTGAAGGGCAAACCAATGCAGATGGCCGTGTGACCGACTTTGGTTTAAGCGAATTTTCTACGGGTAGCTATAGCTTAGAGTTTGCCACAGCGGACTATTTTGAAAGTCTTAATACCGAAACTTTTTTCCCAAAAGCAGTAATTCATTTCTTAGTAAAAGATGCCTCACAGCATTTTCATATTCCTTTGTTGATTAGCCCTTTTGCCTATTCAACATATCGCGGTAGCTAAAAATAGCATCATAAAACGGATCGGGGGATATAAAAATGACAGAACAAAATCAAACAGTTTCACCAGAACATGAATATTTAGGTGCAGGGAAAAGCCTAGCTTATGGCTTACAACATGTATTGACGATGTATGGCGGTATTATTGCGCCGCCACTGATTATTGGTACAGCCGCAGGACTTGAACCTGCACAAATTGGTTTATTAATTGCAGCAGCATTATTTGTCGGTGGTTTAGCCACGATTTTACAAACGGTCGGTGTGAAATACATCGGTGCAAAATTACCCCTAGTTCAAGGCGTATCCTTTGCTGGTGTGGCAACGATGATTGCCATAGTCACTGCAGGTGGTGGGCTTTCGGCAGTATATGGTGCGGTTATTGTTGCTTCATTAATCGGTTTCTTTTTAGCACCATATTTTTCAAAAATTATTCGTTTTTTCCCGCCAATCGTGACCGGCTGCGTGATTACCGTGATTGGTTTGTCATTGCTACCTGTCGCAGTACGTTGGATGATGGGTGGAAATAGCAAAGCGCCTGATTGGGGCAGTGCTGAAAATATTAGTTTGGCTTTTCTAACTTTAGCCATTGTCATTGTGCTGAATATTACTCGAAACGCTACAATTCGTCGTTTATCCATCTTATTAGCAATTGTGCTAGGTACAGTGCTGGCATATGCGATGGGCTTTGGCGATTTCTCAAAAGTCGCAAATGGCAATTGGATTCAATTCCCAAGTTTCTTTGCCTTTGGTATGCCAACATTTGAACTGAGTGCCATTATTGCCATGCTAATTGTGACATTGGTGATTATGACTGAAACTACAGCTGATATTATCGCTGTTGGTGAAATTGTCGGTACCAAAGTCGACGCTGAACGTATTACCAATGGGCTACGTGCCGATATGCTTTCAAGTGCGGCAGCACCAATATTTGGCTCATTCATGCAAAGTGCCTTTGCACAAAATGTAGGCTTGGTCGCGATTACTGGTGTAAAAAGCCGTTTTGTTGTTGCAGCGGGTGGCTTAATTTTAGTTGTATTGGGTATTTTACCAATTATGGGCCGTTTGATTGCTGCAATTCCTGTACCGGTATTGGGTGGCGCAGGTTTGGTATTGTTTGGTACAGTGGCTGCAAGTGGTATTCGTACTTTAGCTAAAATTGATTATAGTGAGCAAAAGAACCTAATCATTGTTGCTACAGCAATTGCCGCAGGTATGATTCCAATTATTGATCACTCATTCTATGCGAACTTCCCAAAATGGGTACAAACCCTGTTCCATTCAGGTATTAGTTCAACGTGCCTCATGGCCATCGTATTAAATATTGTGTTTAACCATCTAAACTTTTTTAAAAGTAAAGAAGTGAATAAAACCAGCAATATTGTTATAGATAGTCATCACTAAGCTATTCAAAATAAATAAAAAAAGCTCACATTAATGTGGGCTTTTTTTATTAAAAAATCTAATATTGGCTTTGTTTTTGCTAAATAAATTACTCAAAACGTATTTATCGCTAGGAAAAACAATTTAATGAAATTTATGCCTCTTTCAGCTGCAATTCTATGCACTATTTCAGCCAACTCTATCTTTGCAGCCCCAATCTGGCAAGACTTCAGCATTACCGGTCTATATGGCACCGACTATCAGCTCATTGCAAAAGAAGACAAACAAACCACTGTGACATTTGAATACGCGTCAAAGCTTAAATATGGTGATTTCTTCATTTTTGCCGACCGTACACATAATGACGTCGGCGATCAAACCTATTTTGAAGCATCACCACGATTGAGTTTAGGCGCTGTAACGGGTAAAGAACTTAAATTTGGCCCTGTAAAAGATGTATTGCTTGCAACCACTTGGGAAGCGGGTAGCAACATGGATAATTTTCTCTATGGTATTGGCTTAGACTTTGATGTGCCATATTTTCAATATGCAAAATTAAATTTATATAAAGTGAATAATGATACTAAAGCTGATGACTATCAAATGACGCTTACCTATGCCATACCTTTTAAAATTGGCTCAGAATCTTTCTTAGCAGATGCTTTTCTGGATTGGTCAACTGCGGAAAAAGGCTCAGCCAGTGAGATGAACTGGACCAGTCAATATAAATGGAATGTGGGGCAACATATTTCCCCAGATACACGCCTGTATGTAGGCGTTGAGCATTCAGTTTGGAATAATAAATATAATATTAAAGGTAAAGATGAAAATAACGTCAGTGCGCTAGTGAAATATCACTTCTAATTGATTCGTTAAAACCGTACATCGTTACACAACATACTGCACAAGACTTAAAAGCCCCACGGATGGGGCTTTTAATTTCTGAGACAATTTTAAATTGAGGTTTCAATTTCAATGATAGTTTAAATTTATGCCACGATATTGAGTACTTCATTAAACTGATAAACATCACAATTATGTCCAATACCAATACGATCAACCACGGCAAAGTTACTTGGCGCCTCTAAAGTTAATAGAGGGTGATGCCATGTACCTGCATGGTAGTTAACACCTTGTGTACCATCTGAAATAAAAGCACAGAGTTTTGAAATATCAGGCGTTTGATCATCCAATGCAGGTGCCACCACAATTAAAAAAGCCTGACCTTGCATCGGGATAAAAGCTTGTGAGCCATTCGGATGTCGCTCAAGCATCGAAACCGAAAAAGGAATTTCTGTCTGTTTAATATTACGAAAAATACTAATACCTGCATGTGCTTCACCGAAGATTTCAGTGGTTACAAGGGCATGATAACGCTCGGTATGTGCATCATTGATATGAAAAAAATCCTGTCCTCCGCAGCAAATCACCTCACCAAAAGGGGCAAAGTTTTCAATGCTCAGGGGCTGTAGCTGAATTGTTTGAACCATGTGTAATTCTTTTATTGTCTATATCAAGTGTAGGAGAAGAAGGATAAAACCACAGTACTTATCCTTCTCGATGTAGAAAGTATTCAAGCTTTCAATTTAGCTTTTGGTTTTACCCCACAAACGAATACGGCTGATACCACCATCTGGAATCATATTAATGCGAATATGCGAGATCTTTTCATGTTGCAAAATTTCGTTTACAAAGCTATGAATATGATCCATTTGCATGTCTTGTGCTTCAAGCAAAAATGGCCAGAACATACTTTGTGGAATTAATTGTGGATCAGTTGCATCTTTAACATATACGGCTTGAATAGAGACTTGGGCTGGAAAGTTGCCTTTAAAGTGTGCCGTATCGATATCAATTTTTTCAATTGCACCAGTTTGACCCAAAGCCAAAATACACCAATCAAAGCCCGGTGCACGACGACGTTTGGTTTCCCAACCATCACCCATATTAATTCCGCGACCTGGGTTAATCAGATTACGTGGATGACCAAAATGTGCATCGCTATAAGCAATTACACGTCCACCATTTTCTAAAGCAACTAAATCAATTGTTGCAGTGTGATCTTGTTGTTGAACGCTCACTTCACCATACACTTTAAAACGAGCAACACCACCATCAGGAAAAATATTTAAACGCACATGAGTAAAAACTTGGTCAGCTGTAATCGGCAAAACATGATGCTGACTTGGGCCAAGTACGTTGTTCTCTAATATGTTCAACCATTCAGCTTGAGCAAGATCGCCATCAGGGGCGTAGCAGGCTTCAACTGAAGCTGAAGCAGGGTAATTCCCAGTGAAGAAGGTAGTGTCAATATCTAAAGCCTTAATATGCCCAGCTACGCCCAATTGAATAATTGCCCAGTCATAACCTGTGTGACGTTTACGGCGCGTTTCCCAACCATCCATCCATTTACCATGGTCATCGAATTTATCTTCAACAAAAATTGGCGCGTCAAATTGAAGCATACGTTTTGCTTCTGCGAAAAATTCATCTGAACATTCAATAATTTTTGCACCAATACGGTCATCTGCCAAATTGGTAAGTGTCTGTAATTGTGCAGGAATATCAAAATCGGGTGCTAATAAAGTCGCCATATATTAAATCCATTCGCTATTTTCTTTCAAAATTCATGCTTTGCGCTATCGTGCTACAAAAAATTTAATAAACGATAAAAACAAGCATTTACACGCGTTTAGATGCACAGCGTGTGCCAACTTTGGATTTTTTTCAGGGCGCTTTATAAAAAATGGCACGCTTTTAGCATTTTATGACTTAGAAACTTATAAAACACAGGGGAATTATAGATGGAAATTACAATTATTGGTGCAGGTATGGCGGGTCTAACTACAGGCATCGCACTAAAAAAATTCGGACACCAAGTAACCATCTATGAACAGGCAGAACAAATTTTACCGGTGGGTGCTGCTATTTCGTTATGGTCTAACGGTGTGAAATGTCTAAATTATTTGGGTTTGACAGAGCAAGTTGAAAAGCTTGGCGGCAAAATGGATAACCTTGCTTATATTGATGGTCTGACGGGCGATGTGATGACCCAGTTTAGCCTTTATCCATTGATTGAAGAAGTCGGGCAACGACCATATCCGGTATCACGTGCGGAACTTCAGAATATGTTAATGGATGAATTTGGTCGTGAAGATATTCATCTAGCTAAGAAAATGATTTCTTTTGTTGAAGAAGGAGAGCGTGTAAAAATTCAATTTGCAGATGGTAGCGAAATAGAATCTGATCTATTGGTGGGTGCAGACGGTACACACTCAATTACTCGTGCCTATGTTTTAGGTGAGCAAGTTGAGCGACGCTATGCAGGCTATGTCAATTGGAATGGTCTCGTTGATGTCTCAGACGATTATGCCGCAGCAGATCAATGGACAACGTTTGTAGGTGAAGGCAAACGTGTTTCACTGATGCCAGTGGCGAATAATCGTTTCTATTTCTTTTTTGATGTGCCGTTAGCTGTTGGTCTTGAAAATGATCGTAGCCAATACAAAGCTTTATTCAAACAATACTTTAAAGGATGGTGTGAGCCTGTCCAAAAGTTAATTGATGCAGTCGATGTGCAAAAGACCAATCGTGTAGAAATTCACGATATCGAACCATTTGCCGATTTTTACAAAGGTCGAGTGGTGATTGTAGGTGATGCAGCGCACAGTACAACACCTGATATTGGTCAAGGCGGCTGCCAAGCGATGGAAGATGCTATCTATTTGGCACGTTCATTGCAAATTAATACCTTAGGTTTACAAGATTCTTTACGTCGCTATCAGAACAAGCGTAATGAACGTGCCAATGAGTTGGTACTTCGTGCCCGTAAGCGCTGTGATGTGACACATATGAAAGATGAAGCGGTGACCCGAGAGTGGTATGAAGAGTTACGTAAAGAACAAGGCAATCATATTATGAAGGGAATTATTAGTAACATTGTCGGTAATCCACTCGACTAAGCTGTAAGACACAAAAAGAAATGTAAAACTAAAAGGTTAGCTTTCAGCAGCCAGTGTGAATATTCACACTGGCTTTTTTTAGCTATTTAGAAACATTAGATTGAAGAGCAAAGGATTAAATGTTTAAGGAAGTTGCTTTAATTGCAATTTGATTTCTTCCATTTTTTCGACCAATAAATTTACCATTATTTGTGAAAGACGAGATGTTTGACGTTTTGAAGCGACGCACAGTGCAATGGTTAAACGATGCATACCTTTTTCACGAATGGGCTTAAATACGATCTTTTTCGAGTTTAAAAGTGGTAATGCATCCATATATGACATTAAGCCAATGCCTAATTGTTGTTGAATTAATGATGTTATCATTCTAATGTCATTACATTCTATCTTTTGTATAGGATTAAATTTGTGATGTTTATAGAGTGTATGTACATAATCACTGATGACTAAGGGCTCACTTGGCATGATATGACGCTCATTTAAAGTGTCAGATAAATAGATTTTATCCATGCCGGCTAAGGTGTGATGTGGTGATAAAACATAGCCTAAAGGAATTTCAATAAAGGATAAGATTTCTAATTGATTGTGACTTTTAGGATTTAAGATAATGCCAAAATCTAATTCTGCATCAATGATTTTTCTCGATATTTCTTCACTGCTATTCATACTGATATTGAGATTAATCCATGGATAGCTTTCAGCCATGCGTTGAATACAATCCACGACAAAACCATCATTTAGGGCAGAAATAAAACCCATTTCAATATTGCCGCGACTTAATCCTTGAATTTCATCAAATCGAATTCGAGTCAGCTGATATTCTTTTTGCCATTTAAGCAAATCAGCATAAAGTAATTCACCTGCTAACGTTAGCTTCAGCCCCTGCGGTAAACGCTCAAATAAAGCAACGCCTAACTCTTCTTCAGCAAGAACAATTTGCCGATGCACTGCAGAGACTGAAATAAAAAGCTGTTCTGCGGCTTTACGTAAACTGCCAGTACGGGCAACAGCCATAAAATATTCAGAAAATCGGGAAAAGGTAATCGACATACAGCTATTCAATCTCACGGGCAGTTTACAAAGTACTTATCCATGCTTAAGCGATTTTCATGCCATAACTTTTGATTTTTTCAATTCATTCTGCTTTTGTGTTCTAAAAAACAGAACATTGTATGCAAATCATTCTAATAGACAGAAATGCTATCCAAACGTATTTTTGACTTAGAAAAGAACGAATTAGCCCTAGTTACATGGCATAAAAGTTCTGCAAATAATGCGAATGTAGAGATTTAAAAATGAATGCGATTCCTGTACTGAATTTATTTACCCAACCACAATGCAGTTCATTTGATGCAAACGATTGGAATATTTTAGCGCAGCATTGGTACCCAGTTGCACGTACACAGGACGTTTCAGAACAACCGCAACAAGTACAATTACTTGATGTGAAAATGGCATTGTATAAAACTGAAAGTGGAAAAATTCATCTCGTGCGTGATATTTGCCCGCATCGTGGTGTGCCATTAACCAAAGGCTGGGTGAAAGGCGAAGAAATTATTTGCCCATACCACGGCCTACATTATAACGGTGAAGGAAAGTGTGTAAAAATTCCTGCACAGCCGGAACTTACACAAATTTCAGATCGTTTTTCACTGACCAAATTTCCAGTTGTAGAAAAATATGGACTTATTTGGACCAGTTTATTTAACCGCGATGTATCGAAAGCCAATTTTCCAGATTTAGACACGTGGGACAGTGAAGAACATCAGTCAATTCTCCCTCCATTTGTCGATATTGCTGGATCAAGTGGCCGTCAGCTTGAAGGCTTTATTGATGTTGCGCACTTTGCATGGGTACATAACCAAAGTTTTGCTGATCGTGAAAATCCTAAAGTACAAAAATATTCGACCGTTCGAACGGATTATGGCTTACATACAGAGTATGTGAGTGATGTCAGTAACTATCCGCATGGCTTACAACATTTAGCACCAGATGATTTTTTATGGAAACGTACTTTCGATGTCTATCCACCATTTTCAGCTATTTTGACTATCGACTTTCCTGAAAATGGCTTACTTAAAATTTTAAATGCGTGCTGTCCAGTTTCGCACAATAAAACGCGATTATTCGTTCCCTTAACTCGTAACTTTGATACTACAGGAGACTTACAGGCAGTTTATGATTTCAATGCACAAATCTTCGCTGAAGATCAGGACATGGTGGAAAGCCAAAAACCAGAAGAACTTCCTTTAGATATTTCAATGGAGGCACATTTTGAGGCAGATCGTTCATCAACCACTTACCGCCGAATTTTGGCAGAGTGGGGATTGAGCAAACGCTATACAGTTTAAAATGGCTTTGTTGCACAAAGATTTAAAAGATAACACTCTGCTCATTTGAACAGAATTCAAGTGACAACTTGGGTATGAGGACGACCTAATTCTGTAAATTTGTTCAATACGGCTATGCGTGCATGAATCTCATTCACCTGACTAGAAAAACTCCTTGCTGTTAATTTATCACCTAATAGTTTGATGCAATGCATCTTGGTTTCAACTAAACTTCGACGATGATAACCAGACCATTTTTTCCAAAGCGTTCTTCCTAAACGTTTAACTGTTTTCAGTAACTCATTCCGCTCTAAAGATCTCAATTTCTGATCTTTCCATGGTTTTGCATTTTTTCTTGGCGGAATGAGCGCATGTGCATCTCGATCTAGAATGACTTGTCTGCAGTGCTTCGTGTCATAAGCACCATCGGTATAGACCGAATCAATTCGTTCATCTAAGGGAATTTGAGCAAGTAAATCACCGAGTACTTGCGAATCGCTCACATTATTTGTAGTAAGCTGTACTGCACGTATTTGCAAGGTTTCAGCATCGATGCCAATATGAAGCTTACGCCATTGGCGACGATATTCAGGTCCATGTTTCTTACGTTTCCACTCACCTTCACCTAGAAACTTTGGTGGTGTTTCAAAAAGTATGCTGAAACAAAGCAGGTTGAATTTTGATAAAATAGAGAAATGCGAATAACTCTAGAAATCAAATGTCCAACCTGCCTCAGTGACAGTATAAAGAAAAATGGCATCAAAGTAGATGGGAAACAAAACTATCAGTGCAAAGACTGTAAACGTCAGTTTATTGGTGACCATGCTCTGAGCTATCTAGGATGTAATTCAGGCATTACTCGAAAAATATTACAGTTGATGGTCAGAGGTAGTGGTATACGAGATATCGCTGAAGTTGAGCGAATCAGTATCGGTAAAGTTTTACGTACTTTAACCGAATCGACCTACCAAATTCAGCCTAAACAAAGTCATTATGAGTCTCTTGAAGTTGATGAGTTTTGGACTTTTGTGGGAAATAAAAATAATAAACAATGGCTTATTTACGCCTACCATCGAGAAACAGGTGAGATTGTTGCTTATGTTTGGGGTAAAAGAGACTTAGCTACAGTTCAACGATTGAAGACAAAGCTTAAACAATTAGGTATTCACTACACCCGAATTGCAAGTGATCATTGGGACAGTTTCATAACTGCTTTTAAAAACTGCGAGCAAAGTATTGGTAAATTTTTTACTGTAGGTATTGAAGGTAATAATTGCAAAATAAGGCATCGAATTAGGCGCGGTTTTAGAAGGAGTTGTAATTTTTCAAAAAAGATTGAAAACCATTTTAAAGCTTTCGACTTAACCTTTTTTTACATCAATAATGGCTTCATTTAATGTCAGCATACTTTTTGAAACACCACCGAAACTTTAAGCCAGTTGAGTCGACGAGTAGATGTAGCCCATCACTACTTTTTTGATAGCTAATCGCAATATCAATATGTTTTTGTCTTCGACAAAGCGTACTGTAATCTGGTGCGGTCCAATTTAATCCACAAAGTTTAATCAGACTTTGAACAAAACCTGTGACCATGCGTAAAGAGAGTCTAAATAAAGATTTGATCATTTTGAAATTATAGGACTGAATAAACCTTATAGGCTAGGTTTGTGCAACAAAGCCCTGTGTATCTGATATTTATGCATCTTTCAATTTCTGAAGATACTATTCATCCAATATCCGCTGTTTTCGATTGAGAACAGCATTCAAAATCACAGCACAAAAAGCCGTTAGCAAAATTGGGCTGTTTAACAGAGGTGAAAGATAAGATGGTAGTTGTGAGAAAATAGTAGGTGAGAATACAGGCAACATACCTATGCCGGCACTGACTGCAATGATGTAGAGATTATTCACATTTTGAAAGTCGACACGCTGCAGTACTTTGATACCATTAGATGTCACCATCCCAAACATAAACAATGCGGCTCCACCTAGAACACATGAGGGTATAGACGCAACAAAGTAAGCTATTTTAGGAAATAGACCTAAAAGGATTAAAAACACACCAGCTAAAGCACATACACTGCGATTCTTAACACCTGTGATCGCTAGCAAACCGATGTTCTGAGCATAGGATGTATACGGGAAGATATTAAAAATCCCACCAATCATTGTGCCAAGGCTGTCAGCTCTAAAACCGCGAGTCAATTTTTCCTGATCCACCTCTTCTTCAACAATTTCACCTACAGCCATGAACATCCCAGCTGTTTCAATGAAAATAACCAGCATGACTACGCACATAGTCAAGACAGCCCAAAAGTTAAACTCTGGAATACCGAAGTGAAATGGCATCACCCAACCTAACCATGGGCTTTCATCTATCTTGTCTAAAGAGATGAGGCCAGAAAATGCAGCGATGATATAACCAATTCCCATCCCGATTAGAACTGAAATGTTGCCCAAAAAGCCTTTAACATAACGGCTGATGATAATAATGCTTAATAGAACACAGGCAGCGATAGATAAGTACAATGGATTTCCAAAGTCTTTTACCCCATATCCGCCAGCGGACCATGTGCCTGCAATACCAATGAGAGATAGACCAATCACAAGAATTTGAGTTCCTGTCACCACAGGAGGGAAGAATCGTATTAACTTTCCAATAAATGGTGAAATCAGGAAGCCAAAGATCCCTGCGATAATGATTGCCCCAAATACACTTAGTAGTCCCATATCTGGATTAGTCCCAATTGCAATCATTGGGCCTACTGCAGTAAAGGTAACTCCCTGAACCGTACCGGGTTTGTCGGAGACTTTTTTATTTAAGTTAGGCCACCTGACCTAACGGGTTAATCTTATCATAGTACATTGCTTCAAACTCAAAAGGTGATACATAACCCAGTGCACTGTGTACACGCTCTTTATTGAACCAATCTACCCAGTTTAGTGTCGCAAGTTGTACATCCGCTAAACCTTGCCAATCCGCTTTTAAATATTCAATCACCTCTGTTTTGTATAAGCCATTCACCGTTTCAGCCAAAGCATTATCGTATGAATCACCGGTCGTACCGACTGATGCTCGTAAATTTGCTGCTTCTAAACGATTGGTATAACGAATGGAAAGATATTGCACGCCTCTGTCACTATGATGAATCACGTTCTTTGGCATGCCTCGATCATGCAATGCTTGCTCCAGTGCATCGAGCACCATATCTGTATTCATACGTGTTGATACTTTCCATCCAACAATTGCTCGCGAGAACACATCAATAATAAAGGCGGTATAGACCCAGCCTGAATGAGTTTGAATATACGTGAAGTCAGCGACCCACAGCTGGTCAGGATGATCTGCATTAAAATTGCGTTTTACTAAGTCATCTGCTCGTTTTTGATCATCTCGGCTACGGGTGGTTTGTTTATTCTTACCACGCCAAACACCTTGTATACCTAGCTTCTGCATCAATCGAGCAACTGTACAACGTGCGATAACATAACCTTCACGTTTCAATTGTTGCCAGACCTTACGCACACCATATCGACCTAAACTTTCTTTCCAAATACGTTTGATTTGCTCTGCATGATGTAAATCATGCAGAGCACGTTTCGCTCGATGTTCTGGGTTATCAACGAGATCTAAAGCCCGATAATAGGTCGAAGCTGCAATCGGTAAAATTCTACAAATCGCTTCAACACCATATCGATCTTTATTGTTCTGGATAAAATCCACCATTATTTGTGTGGGCGGTCGAGCTCCGCCTGGGCGAAAAAAGCGGCTGCTTTACGTAGAATTTCGTTAGCACGTTGCAGTTCTTTATTTTCACGTTCGAGTTGTTTAATACGTTCTTGATCTGAAAGTTGCTGTACTTTAATTGGGTTTTGTTTATCTAAATATTTTTGATACCAAACACGTAGAGTTTCAGGAGTACAACCTATCTTGGGAGCAATAGCGGTGATTGCAGCCCAAGTAGAAGGATAATCTTTTTCAGATTCAATCAATAATTGAACCGCTCTATCTCTGATTTCAGGGGTGTATTTTACTTTTTTCATCGGGACATTCTCTCAAGAAAAGTGGTCTCCGACAAACCCGGTACGGTTCACCCATCATAATGGGAAAGCGAATACCTACATTTTTAAAACCAATAGTTTGAATGAGGGTGGCAATGCCACAAACAAATAGATCTGCAGTAATTAAGAAAGCAATTTCTGCAGTGCTTAACCCTAAAGCTCCTCCAACAATTAGGGGAATTGAAACAGCACCTGCATACATTACCAAGACGTGCTGGATACTGAGAAAAATCATGGAGCTTGGTTTTAAGTTATTGGCTGTGATTGTGTTAGTCATATATGTTTTTCTCCTTCAGCCTAAAAGGTATATTTGACGATGAAACTAGTAGCATTTTGATTAGTTTTAAAATATGGAGTGTCTTCGATTAAGAATTTGTTTTTCCAATAGTCGTATTCAATACCTGCTGCTAATTTTTTTGGGCTTAAGCCTAGATGAGGGCTAAGGTCATATTTGATTTGTGGGTTAAAGTGAAAGTCGGAAGAGTTATTACCTTTGGAATTGACTACCCAATCAATGTATCCATCAAAAATGATTGATGATTTAAGAAATGGGACGGTATATGACCAGGAAGGAGTGATTTGCCATTGTCCACTTGGGGTGTTTCCATCGTCTGGAATGCGATAGTAAAAATTAAGGGTGAAATAATCAAAGCCTTTGATATCTAGGTCAAAACCTGGACCAACTAAATAAGTCCACATATCGTCATAGCCAGGCTGATCTTGAATACTTAAGTCAAAACTCGTAGCTATTAGGACATCTTTCACTGGCCCAAAGCTCAAATTCGTATTGGTTAGTTTTCCTATTGAAAAGCGTGGGGCTATTTCTGTATAGACAGCATTATGTCCTTGGGAAGCAGTCTTTTCACCGTCAAACCAATAAGTGTCGACGAATAGAAAGAGATCTCCCCATCTCCAACTGCTCGCATGTTCAAAAGTAATCGTTTCATGTGTATCCGGCTCTACTTCGAAACCTTTACCATAAAGTGCAGAAATACTATTGGATTGCCAATATAACCAAGGTTTTTCTGCAAAAGAGTAAGTGCTGACTGCACAGGTACTTAATAGTAATGAAGTGATAATTTTTTTCATTTGAATGTCCCCGATATTTAAACGTCAGCACGATGTTTGTAAGTAGCATCAAAGCGTGACTGTAGATATTCCATGCTAGTAATTGGTGAATATTTAGGTGGATTGGATTCGCTGTAACAGTTAGGCAGGCAACGGATTACAGTTTTTGGGCTCGGCTGGATGAAGAATGGGAAAGAAAAACGTTGTTTGCCTTTAGGACTTGAAACACGATGTGGTGTAGATTTGTAGATGAACCGTACCGGGTTTGTCGGAGAGTCAATATTCTGAGAGACTATCCCGATGACAAAACCAAACTATACCCCCGAAATTAGAGAAAGAGCGGTTCAATTACTAATTGAATCTGAAAAAGATTATCCTTCTACTTGGGCAGCAATCACAGCTATTGCTCCTAAAATCGGTTGTACTCCTGAAACATTGCGTGTTTGGTATTTAAAGCATCTGGATCAACTAAATCCTGCCAAAGTACAACAGATATCTGACCAAGAAAAAATGAAGCAAATGGAACGTGAAATTAAAGAATTAAAACGTGCCAATGAAATTCTACGCAAAGCAGCCGCTTTTTTCGCCCAGGCGGAGCTCGACCGCCCACACAAATAATGGTGGATTTTATCCATAACAATAAAGATCGATATGGTGTTGAAGCGATTTGTAGAATTTTACCGATTGCACCTTCAACCTATTACCGAACTTTAGATCTCACTGAAAATCCAGAACATCGAGCGAAACGAGATCTACATGATGAGTATCATGCTGAACAAATTAAACGAATTTGGAAAGAAAGTTCAGGTCGATATGGTGTACGTAAAGTTTGGCAAAAATTGAAACGTGAGGGTTATGTTATTGCACGTTGTACAGTTGCTCGATTGATGCAAAAGCTAGGTATACAAGGTGTTTGGCGTGGTAAGAATAAACAAACCACCCGTAACCGAGATGACCAAAAACGGGCAGATGATTTAGTGAAACGTAATTTTAATGCTGATCATCCAAACCAACTATGGGTGGGTGACTTTACGTATATTCAAACTCATTCAGGCTGGGTATATACCGCATTTGTTATTGATGTGTTCTCACGAGCAATTGTTGGATGGAAAGTATCTACACGGATGAATACAGATATGGTGCTTGATGCATTAGAGCAAGCATTGCATGATCGAGGCATGCCAAAGAATGTGATTCATCATTCCGACAGAGGTGTGCAATATCTTTCCATTCGCTATACCAATCGTTTAGAAGCAGCAAATTTACGAGCATCAGTCGGTACAACGGGTGATTCATACGATAATGCTCTGGCTGAAACGGTGAATGGCTTATACAAAACAGAGGTGATTGAATATTTAAAAGCAGATTGGCAAGGTTTAGCAGATGTACAACTTGCGACACTAAACTGGGTAGATTGGTTCAATAAAAAGCGTGTACACAGTGCACTGGGTTATGTATCGCCTTTTGAGTTTGAAGCAATGTACTATGATAAGATTAACCCGTTAGGTCAGGTGGCTTAACTTAAATAAAAAAGTCTCCGACAAACCCGGTACGGTTCAAGATGTCATTGGACCAACGGGCCATCATGTCGCCGATATTGATAACATAAGTATCAGGAATAGGCGGAGCATCGATCCAATTCCCATTCACATCCTGAACCTGCAATCCCCCTACATCGTCTTGAGCAAGAATAGTCACGCAGCCATAATCAGTGTGTGCTCCAGCATTGAAACTCTCTGATTGCGTATTGTCTAATGCAGGTGGGTAATGAATGAGGCGGAGTGCACACAGACTTTCTTGTAGGCAGTAATCAAAATAATTTTGTGGAAGACCAATGGCATGAGACATGGCATTTAGAAGAACTTTTCCTAAGTCCAACATCTCTTCAAAGTAGCCATCCATTACAGTTTTCCAGTCCTCGATATTCGGATATACATTAGGACCACGTAATGGTTCTTTATTGATTACATCAGGATGATCTGCTTCTAGGTGAACACCCATGTCATATACTTCTTTAAAGTCATTGGGCAGGTCAGGATTAAGTTGTTCAACACCCAATGCACCATATCCTCTGTGAGAGGCTTTGTGTTTTTGGATGTCTATTTCTAGTTTTTCAAGCAGTGGTTTACTAAAAAACTCTTTAGCTAAACTTTGAACTTCTGCAAGGTGATTCGGTTTATAACCACTGATATAGAAGAACCCCCATTCACGACATGCTTGGTCAATTTGGTTGCATATATCTGCATAATCAGGATGGTTAACGTCATAAAGAGGTGCAATGTCGATAACTGGTAATTTTTTCATGGGAAACTCCTTATTATTAGATATATGTTTTTTTGAACATGTCACGATAATGCTGTTCAACACTGATTGGTGGATATAGCGGTTCTGAGTTTTCCTCCAAACACTCTCGAATGCATTCAATCTGATACTGGTGATTACCGCTGTAGAAGAATGGAACAGAATATCGTTCCCCACCTGAGATGTTGATGACGTGATGTGTGCTGAGAAAACAGGAGGTTTTAACTTGGTAAACTATAGACACTCATCAGGAGTTTACCATGAGCAAGAAACAGAAGACTTACACCGCAGAATTTAAAGTTGAAGCAATAAAATTGATTGAAGCCAATCAAGGCAATGTATCGGAAACAGCCAGACAACTTGGCATTTCAATGCAAACTCTTTCAAATTGGAATAATAAAGCAAAGACTGGCACCTTAGCAGGCACTAAACAATATTCACCTGATCTAAATGCCTTACTCGAAGAAAATAAAAAGCTCAAACAACAGCTCAAAACAGCTGAAATGGAACGTGAATTTCTAAAAAAGGCAGCAGCGTACTTTGCGAAAGAAAGTCAGTAAGGTACGCCTATATGAAACAGCAAAGATATTTATTCCCGATTAGCTTTATGGCTAGATTACTTCACGTTTCAGTGTCACGATTTTATGATTGGCTAAAACGAGGCATGAATAAAAGATTGGTTCAGCGAAATCAACAGACAATTTTGGTCAAAATAGCTCATGAGGAAACTAAACAAAGCTATGGCTATATTCGATTAACTAAGCATTTACAAGCGCAAGGTATCAAAATCAGTACGTATGCTGTACGTCAAATAAAAAAGCTCAACCAGCTGTATTGTAAGCGTCATAAGCGTTTCAAAAGAACTACGAAGAGTGATCATAATCGAGCGATCTACGCAAATTTACTAGAGCAACAGTTTTCAATGACTAAGCCCAATCTTGCATGGTCAAGCGATATTACATACATTTGGACTGCTGAAGGTTGGTTATACTTGGCAGCAGTAAAAGACCTGTACACGAAACAAGTGGTTGGCTATAGCTTAAATGAGCGTATGACCGCACAACTTGTTTGCAATGCACTGACTATGGCGATTCGTAATCAAAAACCAACGAAAGGCTTAATTGTTCATTCGGACAGAGGCAGCCAATATTGCAGCCATGAATATCGAAAGATACTGGAAAAATGTGATTTTCAAGGTTCAATGAGCAAACGTGGGGACTGTTACGATAATGCACCGATTGAAAGTTTCTGGGGCATACTCAAGAATGAATTAGTGCATCATTGCAACTATAAAACCAGAGATGAAGCTAAAGCAGATATTACAAAATACATTGTGTTATTTTATAATCAGCGAAGAATTCAAAAGAGTTTGGATTTTAAAACGCCAAATCAAATAGCAGAGAACTTTTATCGGTTAGCTGCCTAGCATATCCCAAGTGAAAGTCTCCTGCTAATTCAGCACATATCAACGCGATGGAGGGTGGATCTATATGTATTGTTCGTCCACATAGAGATTAGGTCACCTAGGTTAACGACATAACTATCTTCAATTGGCTCTGCCCAAATCCATTGCTTTTGAGTTTGATCCCACACTTGTAAACCGCGGTTATGATCCTGAAGTAATAGGGTTAACCCTCCAAAATCAGTATGTGCCCCGCATCCTTTTTCATTTGGTTGAGCATTAGAGGGTTGTGGAGGATAGTGCAATAAACGCAAGGTGACTAAATCTGCATCCTTGCAGAACTCTGAGAAATAATCTTCTTCCAGACCTAGTGACGAACCGATAGCATGCATGAGCCTTTCTGAGACTTTGATCATTTCTAGTTGGTATTCCTCCATAACCTCTTTGAATCCATCAATATCTGGCCATTGGTTTGGGCCTTGGTTAAAAGCTTTATGGATGACAACAGGATCTGAAGCTGAGCGTTCCTTCCCGATATAAAAGCCTTCCTTGATATCAGGTGGAGAATCAGGTTCAAGGGTTTGTGCTCTTAATTGTTCATAACCTCGGTTTGCTTCAGAAAGCTCGATGGTCCATTGCATTTTCTGTTCTAGGGGAAGACTGAAAAATAATTTGGAATATTCAAAAACCTTATCTTGTAATGCTTTAGAAACTCCATGTCCCGTAATGTAAAAAAAACCTTTATCTAAGCATGCTTTCCGAATATGTGAGGCAATGTTTTGGTGCGTTTGTATGTCATTATCCAAAAGTCCAGAAATATCGATGATGGGTATAGAGGTAATGTTTTGATTGTTTTCCAGCGCAGTCATGTAGCAATCTCTCAAAAATAATGTTTTCTTTTTTTATAAAATAATCATGAGACCGCATAGCAATGAATATCGAGCAAGCTGATGCCAAAAAGAGAGCTATTCTTAATTAATTAAATAAAAACAATTGCTTAAACTTTTTTAAATGAGTGGTGATGCTGAAAAAGCAACGGGATGCACTGAAAATAATGCTTTAGGTCCAAAAAATGGCTGCTACTTAATGGCAAGTTTTTTGCTTCTATTTCAATAGCTCATTCAAATTTATAAATGGATTGGGGCTTTAAAATTGGAATAGGATGTGATGTTAAAATGAGTACACGTGGTCTTCGCTTTCACTCAGCAGCAATTCATTATTTTGATGCTGTACGCCGGTGCGGTTCAATCAGGGAAGCAGCCAGACAATTAAATGTCGTATCTTCTGCTGTAAACAGGCAAATTTTAAAACTCGAAGATGAAGTTGGAGCACCATTATTCAATCGGGTGCCTTCGGGTATGGTACTTACTCATGCAGGTGAGTTATTTTCAAGACATATCAGTTTAGTACTGAGAGATACTAAGCGATTGCAGAATGAATTGGATGCACTGAAAGGGCTTTATAAAGGTCATGTTGAAATTGCGAGTGTTGAAACACTAGCGATTAATTTCCTGCCAGAGATTATTGAAAAATTCCAGGTCAAATATCCTAATATAACTGTAGGGGTTACAATTTTAGGCTCAAAAGATATCCCTAATGAAATCATTGAAAATCGGGTGGATCTAGGCTTGGCTTTTGCCTTGCCAAAGCATAATGATTTGCACCAAATAGCAATATCCCATTTTAAATTAGGTGCAATTGTATCGACTGACCATCCGCTGGCTTCTCAAAAGACGGTGTCATTCCATCAGTGCCTCGACTATGATGTGATTATGCCAAAACCTAATTTGTCTATTTATCAACAGTTGGCGCCATTATTTGCGGGTGCACAACATGCTATTCCAAATTTTAAAATACAAACGAGTTCTTTGGAATTAATGAAACAGTTAATACTCAGGAATAAGGGAATTGGTTTTCAGACATTCTTTGGGTTGGAAAATGAAATAATTAATAATCGCCTTCGCTATATTCCGCTTAATGATAACAATGGTATCTACTGTGATTTAGGTCTGTATGCACGTAAAGGTCATTATCTTTCTACAGCAACAGACGCTCTCTCCAGGCTTATTACAGATGAAATCCTACAAAGAGGCGAAGCTGGACAATAAACATAACCTGAAAAGTACAACTAAAAAGCTAAGCCCTTATCGAAATCCCTCAATAAAGGCTTAGCTTTGTTTATTTTGGATAAGCAGCATCCACGCCTTTAACGAAATAATTCATACTCATCAATTGCGTATTTGAGAGATGTTTACCTTTTCCCAAAAGTAATGTTCCATCTTGTTTGTAAAGTGGTCCACTAAACACAATATATTGACCGTTACGAATTTTATCTCGGACTGCCAAAACCTTCATTTTTTCATTGTTAGAGACCATTGGACCAAAACCTGCTATATCGATGGCACCTTCCTTGACACCATACCATGTCGATCCCGACTTCCATATTTTGTTATGCACTTGCTGCAAAACAGGAGTATAGATTTTTTCCCAATATAACACTGATGCAGCTAGGTGACCTTTAGGAGCAAACTTACTCATATCTGAGTTCCAGCCAAAGCCAAATTTCCCTTTTTCCTGAGCAGCTTTAACTACAGCGGGTGAGTTGGTGACTTGTGATAATATATCAGCATTTTGCGATATTAATGCAAGTGCAGCCTCATGCTCTTTTCCTGAATCAAACCAAGTGTTAATCCAGACTATCTTGGTCTTAATTTTTGGATTTACAGATTGAGCCCCAAGTGTATAGGCATTGATGTCTCTAATGACTTCAGGAATTGGGAATGGTGCTACAACACCCAAACATTACTTTTAGTCTTATAGCCTGCCAATACCCCTTGCAAGTAAGAGCCTTCATAGGTTCGGATATCATAGACTCCCACATTTTTTGCAGTTTTATATCCGTTCGCATGCATAAAAATGGTGTTCGGGAACTGTTTAGCTACCTTTTCAATGGCATTCATATACCCGAAGGTAGTAGCAAATATAACCTTATTTCCTTGTTGTGCGAGTCTCCGAAATGTACGTTCAGAGTCGGCATTATCTAGAATATTCTCGATATAAGAGGTCTTAAATTTACCCTGTAAGGACTTTTCTGCTTTCAGA
Source organism: Acinetobacter sp. A22 (assembly GCF_030913345.1). NCBI lineage: Bacteria > Pseudomonadati > Pseudomonadota > Gammaproteobacteria > Moraxellales > Moraxellaceae > Acinetobacter > Acinetobacter sp. A22. The sequence continues at coordinate 156,403 of NZ_CP133163.1, read as the reverse complement.
CGACCTATATCGTGTGAATAAGACCAACCATAATCGTTTTTATGAGCGACATAGACAAAAGCCGCTTGATCAGCGGCCAATGCTGGATTGGCCCCACTGATGAGTAAAAGTCCTAAAAGACTGGCATTTACGAAAATATTTTTTAAATTAAGTAGGTTATTCATGCTGATTCTCTTTGAAGAGTATCAGTTGAATTTTGTTTTGCCATAAATATTGCCAGTCGCTCCTCATAAATCTCACGAATATAATGGGCAACACTGCAACTGTCGGCAAACATGTTGTATTTCCAATTTAAACCATACGACTCTAAATTGATATTATCAACAGTCATAAGTTGAACTTTAGAATTTGGATTGTTCAAGTAGCTATCAATGATTTTACGAATGACTTCTTTGGTTGGTGCAAGCTTATATGCATGCCAGAAGTCTGTATGCCATTCACCTTCCGTAGGTTGATTAAATGGATACTGAATTCCTCGGCCAGGACGATTTGTTCCTAAGCCATTATATGGTCCTGTTTCAAATGCTAACCAGTTAACTGGATTATTCGGGACTGCAGGACGGATCTGCCCCCATGTAACTAAATTTCGATTCAGCCAATCATCTGCAAAACTATCATTATTAAAAGGATCTAACTTTCTGATAGCTTCAGGATCATCACGCATTTGTGATACAGCAAGCTCAATTTCATTTTCAATTTTAAAAATACAATGGCTGTAATCCATTGCAAACTCAAACGGCACACCTTCTTTTTCTATAAGATCTGCCACCGGAATTACTCGACGATAATCTTCAGACCAGTTATCAACGTGGCACTCTAAGGTAACCGTTATTCCTTTACTTTGAGCGTAGGTGTAGAAATCGATATAAGTTTTAGCAACTTCTTCGTTCGTTACATAATGACCATCTGCATGTTTTGCCCAAATCATCATGTTGTGGAATTTGGCCCCTACAGCGGCACTACGATTAATATCCTGTTTGAATGCTTCCTCATCCTTGCCAATGACATATAAGCCACAACCAGAATAAATAGGGATATTTGTTTTCTGACTTGCCTTGATGTAAGCATCTATTTGACTATCTTCAAGAGGGATACGATCCAGAAAATCAAAGACCTCCGCAGCTTTTAGCATTTCGAACTGTTCGAGAATAGTAGGCTCATTCAGGCTTACTGGTCGTTCTTTTGATGAGTTTTGAATGCCTAAACCAGCACAACCTAGAGGAAACATTTTTTTCATAATTTTGATACCAACTGTTGAATAAATTAAACGGCTTCTTTTTTCGATGCGTAAGTTTTTTGATACATATAGGCTAGGTATTCACCTACAGTCATTTCTTTAGGTTCAGCCTTAAATTGATCACCTAAATTTTGCAGCGTTTTGATTTTGTATTCGTAATCCAAGTCAAAGAAGGTTGGAACCGAATAACGTGAGACACCTGCTTTACTATTGAAAACACGGTGCATATTTGAGAGGTAGAGTCCATTAGTCATGAATTGGACTAAATCACCGAGGTTTACGATAAAAGTATCTGGTATGTGAGGTGCACGTATCCATTCACCCTCACTATTGCGTACTTCTAGTCCACCTACTTCATCTTGCAATAAGAGCGTCAGTAACCCCCAATCAGTGTGCGCACCGCACCCTAGCTGATTGTTTACAATTTTTTCAGATTGAGGAGGATAGTGAAGCATACGGGTAATAATGACAGTTTCATCATAGCCTGCCTCGAAGTAGTTTTCTTCAAGCCCAAGAGAAAGTGCCAATAGGCCAGCTAGATGCTTACCCAGTTTTAAAGTCTGTTGAATATAGGTTTCGGTCTGGGTCTTCATTTCAGGAAGATCTTCAGGCCACTGATTCTGCCCATGTTGTGGATAGCCTTTTTGGACATATGGGTGACTTGAATCTAGATTTTTCCCTGACATGAACCCTTCTTTTAAGTCAGGAGGAGAGCCTTCATCAAGTGTTTGAGCTGCCATTGGTTCATAACCACGAAGGCATTTGGAGTTTTTGAAATCAATTTCTAGTTTCTTTTCAATCGGAAGGTCAAAAAACTGTTTTGCAATGTCTAATTGTTTTTGGAGAACTTCAGAAGCGATACCATGATTTTTAATATAGAAGAAACCTGTTGTTCTGCATGCTTTATGGATTTCCCACGCAACAGATTTCCGTTTTTCTAGGTTATCGGAAAAACTGTCGCTTAAGTCGATTACTGGAATACTTTTAGCCGTAGAAGGTGGTGTGTATATCAACATTTTTGTGGCTCTTTGAACTTTGTTGTTATCAACTTAATGACAATTTAATTCCGTGCATAGCAGAGAATCTCGCTCAACTCGTTGCCAAAAAGGCAACACTAAATAAAGTCAGAGTAGTAATAGGAGTCCAAGTAATTCAGCATCAATTAAGAATTGTGATGAGTTATAAAATGCTAGTTATTCGTTAAGTTTAGATAAGAAGAACAATAATAAGAAAAGTGTTCTAAAAATTAGAAATACCATTCCTAAAGTCTTTAATAGACAGATAGAAAAGAAAAAGTCATGATGAAGCAATGCTAAGAAGTTTGAATTAATCAATAACTTATAAGAGGGGCAGCGCTAAAATGAATGCAATACCAGTTCTCAATTTATTCACTCAGCCACAATGTAGTCAATTTGACCCAAATGACTGGAATATTCTAGCGCAGCATTGGTATCCGGTAGTTCAAATCCAGGATGTAACGACTCAACCGCAACAAGTTCAGCTTCTTGATGTCAAAATGGCTATTTATAAAACTGAAAGTGGAGAAATTCATCTGGTCAGAGATATCTGTCCACATCGAGGAGTGCCATTAAGTAAAGGATGGGTAGAAGGTGAAAATATTGTTTGTCCCTATCATGGGCTCAACTATAACGCACAAGGTAAGTGCGTAAAAATCCCTGCTCAACCAGAACTTACCCAAATTTCAGATCGGTTCACCTTAACTAAATTCCCTGTAGTTGAGAAATATGGACTAGTTTGGACCAGCTTATTTAGCCGTGATGAAAGTGAAGCTAATTTTCCAGTTCTTGAAACTTGGGATTCGGATGAACATCAATCAATACTCCCACCATTTGTTGATATAGCAGGTTCTAGTGGTCGTCAGCTTGAAGGTTTTATCGATGTGGCACATTTTGCCTGGGTGCATAACAAGGCATTCGCTGATCGTGATAATCCAGTAGTGCCAAAATATGAAACTGAAAGAACAGATTATGGACTTAAAACGATTTATATCTCTACAGTAAGTAACTTTCCTCATAGTTTGAGACATTTAGAGCCAGAGAATTTCTTATGGAAACGAGAATTTGATGTATATCCTCCATTCTCGGCAACACTTACTGTCTATTTTCCTAACAATGGGATTTTAAAAATTTTGAATGCTTGTTGTCCTGTTTCGCATAATCAAACCAGGCTATTTGTTCCGTTGACACGTAATTTTGATACGACGGGTGACCTACAGGCTGTATATGACTTCAATGCACAAATTTTTGCAGAGGATCAGGATATTGTTGAGAGTCAAAAACCGGAAGAACTTCCATTAGATGTTTCAATGGAGGCGCACTTTGCAGCAGACAAATCTTCAACGACATATAGACGGATATTGGCAGAATGGGGATTAAGTAAAAGATATGTGGTCTAGAGATATAAGATAACCGATTATCTCGATTGGTTGAAATATAAGGGAGGTAGTCTCCCTTATATTTTTAGAGATTGATTTCGCAGAAATACTAATATAAAAGTGACTAACCATTTATCGTAATTTCATTGTCTTAGCTTCTTCTAATTAATAAACTTGATTTTGTTACAATATCAAGTTTATACAGGGAGAGACATAGATGGTAAACCAGTATGGTGGAAGTAGAGAAGGGGCAGGACGTAAAGCTCTTTATGATGAACCTACAAAAGTTTTGCGTGTTCCAGAATCTCGTGTAGTTGAAATCAAGAACTATCTCGCAAACTCAAAGAAAGCCAAGTGAACCGTACCGGGTTTGTCGGAGACTTTTTTATTTAAGTTAGGCCACCTGACCTAACGGGTTAATCTTATCATAGTACATTGCTTCAAACTCAAAAGGCGATACATAACCCAGTGCACTGTGTACACGCTTTTTATTGAACCAATCTACCCAGTTTAGTGTCGCAAGTTGTACATCTGCTAAACCTTGCCAATCTGCTTTTAAATATTCAATCACCTCTGTTTTGTATAAGCCATTCACCGTTTCAGCCAGAGCATTATCGTATGAATCACCAGTTGTACCGACTGATGCTCGTAAATTTGCAGCTTCTAAACGATTGGTATAGCGAATAGAAAGATATTGAACACCTCTATCGGAATGATGAATCACATTCTTTGGCATGCCTCGATCGTGCAATGCTTGCTCCAATGCATCGAGTACCATATCTGTATTCATCCGTGTAGATACTTTCCATCCAACAATTGCTCGTGAGAACACGTCAATAACAAATGTACTATGATAAGATTAACCCGTTAGGTCAGGTGGCCTAACTTAAATAAAAAAGTCTCCGACAAACCCGGTACGGTTCAATCGTTTTCAACATACAGAACTGCTCCACTTTGAGCTGCGGTAATAAAGCTTTCTCGAAGTGCACAAGCTGCCTGAGAAGCAATTTCTCTCTCATCGTCATTTTCATTAATTACATTTACTGCTGACATTGACGTAATCCTGAGTAAAGCCTACGTAAATCATATTCTAAGTCAGGTAGACAGGATAAAGAACTAGAGACCTTTCTAATGCTTTGATCGACACACACAATAGCTTCTTTTCAAATCAAGGTAGGCATTATGTGTGATCTGAATTTTATATTAAATTTCAATAACTTATAAATATTAATATTTGAGTTTTATTTTTACTACATAAATACAATAACATTTAAAATCAAATACTTATATTATGTGCAAAATTTAGAGCTTAACATCACACATAATACCTACCTAACTACCTTAGTTACAGTCAGGACTCTGATCCCACATGATGAAAATTAAAAATATGGACTCGTTTAAGCTGTCCTATATGTACTTCTTTCCAGTGGTGTTTTTCCCATTTTTAAATATCTACCAATTTAGAAACAATCCAGACCTTCAATCATGGCTATTCAGTAACTTACTGATCAGCATTACAGTAATTTTGGTCCCACTTTGCCTTAGTTTAAGCATGCTTATCACTAAGTTTTTATACCAAGATCACAACAAAAAAATGGAATACAACGCCATGGGGCTTGGGTTGTTGTGCCTAATTTTTCTCATGGGCAGCAACTACTACCAGTTCCATAAATTTACAGCAGGAACGTACCTCAGCATTGACCATTATCGCATGGCGTTAATGCTGAGTTTCCTCATCGGATGCTTTGTATCAAGCCTCTGCTTTGCCTTGAAATATAAGCAATATTCAAAAAAATATGACACCGACTTCAACCTCAAAACCCAAAGATTCATGCTGAGTGCATCCCCACTGTTATTGATCGCCATCACAGCCATCTTTGTGGTTTAAACCTACTTTTGAAGATCCTCAAAAAATGCCGTCATTTCATGAAAACTATTTACAAGACGTTTAGATTTTCGCTCATACGAAGGGACCGTCAGTTCTACTTTGGACTTCCGGTTCAAATACTTGAAGTACAGCGGAAAAACTTGCTTATTGAACTTAAACACATCCTCCCGAACGCCCCTAAACGGACACACCAGAAGCTAAACATGACGGATTGACTACTCCAGAACAGACAGAAAATAAGCGTATTCCAGTGCCGGAGCACGTTGAACCGGACCAGCCGAAAAGAGGCTTTTGGAGCCGTTTTTTTAGACCCTATGATTAACCACGATTGTTTAACTGATATGAACAAAGTTGTGAAACATTGATTAAATAATAGGCGTGGAACGTGAAAAATCATAAAAAAAGCCCACCTTGGGGAAGATGGGCTATAAACTAGAAACTACAGCATTGATTTCTAAGGAAAATTATAAAGCATTTCGTATAAGGTGTATTATGTTAATTTTAGGGAAATTAATCAGTTGATGAAAAATGAAAATAGGAATTTTTTGGTTTTTGCAAAAGCAAGTTATCGGCATAGCTCATCCATTCAATTTAAATGATGCAGATTCAATAGGCTTAATTGATAGTCCATATACACATGTCGATTATTGGAAAAATATGCAAAGTGTATACGCAGAACTACGTCATTATGAATATGAACAGATTCCAAGGGGTAGGGTAATTTTCGACGCAAATAAAGGAAAAGCAATCGTGTATATGGACAAAAAATTATTTAACACAGTAACAGCCACTAAAATTTATGATTTCTTTGATATAGATTCAGAAAATGCTATTCCAAGAAAAGATCCTCACTATCGTACTTATGAACCGTACCGGGTTTGTCGGAGACTTTTTTATTTAAGTTAGGCCACCTGACCTAACGGGTTAATCTTATCATAGTACATTGCTTCAAACTCAAAAGGTGATACATAACCCAGTGCACTGTGTACACGCTCTTTATTGAACCAATCTACCCAGTTTAGTGTCGCAAGTTGTACATCCGCTAAACCTTGCCAATCCGCTTTTAAATATTCAATCACCTCTGTTTTGTATAAGCCATTCACCGTTTCAGCCAAAGCATTATCGTATGAATCACCGGTCGTACCGACTGATGCTCGTAAATTTGCTGCTTCTAAACGATTGGTATAACGAATGGAAAGATATTGCACGCCTCTGTCACTATGATGAATCACGTTCTTTGGCATGCCTCGATCATGCAATGCTTGCTCCAGTGCATCGAGCACCATATCTGTATTCATACGTGTTGATACTTTCCATCCAACAATTGCTCGCGAGAACACATCAATAATAAAGGCGGTATAGACCCAGCCTGAATGAGTTTGAATATACGTGAAGTCAGCGACCCACAGCTGGTCAGGATGATCTGCATTAAAATTGCGTTTTACTAAGTCATCTGCTCGTTTTTGATCATCTCGGCTACGGGTGGTTTGTTTATTCTTACCACGCCAAACACCTTGTATACCTAGCTTCTGCATCAATCGAGCAACTGTACAACGTGCGATAACATAACCTTCACGTTTCAATTGTTGCCAGACCTTACGCACACCATATCGACCTAAACTTTCTTTCCAAATACGTTTGATTTGCTCTGCATGATGTAAATCATGCAGAGCACGTTTCGCTCGATGTTCTGGGTTATCAACGAGATCTAAAGCCCGATAATAGGTCGAAGCTGCAATCGGTAAAATTCTACAAATCGCTTCAACACCATATCGATCTTTATTGTTCTGGATAAAATCCACCATTATTTGTGTGGGCGGTCGAGCTCCGCCTGGGCGAAAAAAGCGGCTGCTTTACGTAGAATTTCGTTAGCACGTTGCAGTTCTTTATTTTCACGTTCGAGTTGTTTAATACGTTCTTGATCTGAAAGTTGCTGTACTTTAATTGGGTTTTGTTTATCTAAATATTTTTGATACCAAACACGTAGAGTTTCAGGAGTACAACCTATCTTGGGAGCAATAGCGGTGATTGCAGCCCAAGTAGAAGGATAATCTTTTTCAGATTCAATCAATAATTGAACCGCTCTATCTCTGATTTCAGGGGTGTATTTTACTTTTTTCATCGGGACATTCTCTCAAGAAAAGTGGTCTCCGACAAACCCGGTACGGTTCATTAATTGTTTAATTTAGGCTAAAATGAAATTCTCTTTTAATAGGGGTATGAAGATGAGAAAGCGTTTAAAAGACTATAGCCTTGATCAAGTTTCAAATCGCCAAAAGGTTTCAGGTCAAGTATTACCAATTCAATTTAGCAATGATGAAGCAACAAAACGTGTTGTGATGCACAGTGCTAAACGAGTTATTAAGCAGCATAAAGCAGAACTTCAAGAGCTTGCTTATAAATGAGTTTGATTAGCTCAACATTCGTGATCGCTGTACATGATGAGATCCTATTACAAACTGGCGTGGGGCGAACAGGCTGTCATATTGAAAAGCTAGAAAGCGTATTAAGCCGTATAGATCAGCAGATGTATTACAGCAATGTAAGCGACATTTTTGAGATCGCAGCATGGTTTGGTATTGCTATCTCAAAAGGTCATGCTTTTGTTGATGGTAATAAAAGAACTGGTTTAGCTGTAATGCTGACTTATCTAGAAATTCAAGGTGTTACCATTCAGGAACAAACAGGTTTAGATGATTTGATGGTCGATATTGTTGAATCACAAGAAGAACATGAATTGTTAGCCAAAATTGTGGCTGAATTCTTATACGAGCTTTCGATAATTTAAACTAAGAAATCAGAATCTGAATATTTGGATCATCGATATTCGATAAAATATTCTTATAAATTAAATAATTTTCATCCTCTCGGCAGATAAAAAATACTTCTGCAACATGATCATATTGAGGCAACATAGAGAGTATGGTGCCAATCGCAATTTCAGCAGCCTTTTGAGGTGGAAAACCATAAACACCTGTACTAATACATGGAAAAGAAACAGTGAGTGCATGAATTTCATTAGCTTTGAATAGTGCATTACTATAAGCATCACAAAGCAATTGTGGCTCATTGTGTTCGCCATCTAACCATCGTGGTCCAACCGCATGAATAAGGTATTTAGCAGGCAGATTACCTGCTGTTGTTACTTCTGCTTGACCTGTAGGGCATCCACCTTTTTCTTGATTTAGACGGTAATCCCCCCTAAAAATAATAGGATCTAAAAGTAGAATTTTCTCTTAAGATACGAGCAGGAGATTCTGCATGAAAACATCTAAATTTACTGACAGTCAGATCATGTCCATCTTGAAACAGGCAGAATCTGGCACACCTGTAGCGACCCTTTGCCGTGAACACGGCATGAGTAATGCTACCTTTTATAAATGGCGTGCCAAATATGGTGGTATGGATACATCATTAATGGCTCGACTGAAAGAGCTAGAAGCCGAAAATACCAGACTTAAAAAGATGTATGCGGAAGAGCGATTAAAGGCCGAAATCATCCAGGAAGCGATGGCAAAAAAGGGCACTGTTGCAAATAGAGATTTGAGTCGATGATGTTCCCTTTAAAAAGTACTTAGAGACCGAAAACCCTGTTGATTAGACACACTTCACCCTGAGGCTGACCATAATAAAATGACGATGCTTGTCCTTTACGTAGTGCACGCATGACTTCAATACCTTTAATTGTGGCATAAGCCGTCTTCATAGATTTGAATCCTAATGTGGCCCTGATGATCCGCTTTAACTTACCATGATCACATTCAATGACATTATTTTTATACTTAATCTGCCTGTGCTCAATATCTACTGGACATTTTCCTTCTCGCTTTAATCGTGATAAAGCATGGCCATAGGTCGCTGCTTTATCTGTATTGATGACCCGTGGAATTTGCCATTTTTTCACCGTATTGAAGATCTTTCCTAGAAAACTATAGGCTGATTTACTGTTCCGTCTAGCGGAAAGGTAAAAGTCAATCGTATGACCCCGTTGATCAACTGCACGATACAGGTAAGTCCATCGCCCCTTCACTTTGATATAAGTCTCATCCATATGCCATGAATGTAAATCTGTAGGATTACGCCAATACCAGCGTAACCGTTTTTCCATTTCTGGAGCATAACGCTGAACCCAACGATAAATTGTACTGTGATCCACATTTATGCCTCGTTCAGCGAGCATTTCTTTAAGTTCACGATAGCTGATGCCATATTTACAATACCAACGAACAGCCCAAAGAATGATTTCACCTTGAAAGTGCCGACCGTGGAAGGGATTCATCTGCTGTATCTCGAAATAAATAAGATATTTAGCTTATCATGTCAGCCTATTTGCAACAGTGCCCTGGATTCTTATACGAACTATCCATTATTTAATTTATCCCACTACGGAAAACTACTCAACCGATGATATCTTGATTTGAATTTTTGGATCATCAAGCATCGAAAGAATTTCTTTATAAATTAAGTAATTTTCTGCATCTCGACATACAAAGAATACTTCTGCGATTTGATCATGCTGCGGCAATATAGAACAGATTGTACCAATTGCGATCTCAGCAGCAAGTTGTTGAGGAAAACGATACACACCTGTACTAATATTTGGAAAAGAAACTGTTTTAGCACCAATCTCATTGGCTCTCATAAGCGCATTGCTATAGGCATCACAAAGTAATTGTGGCTCCTTACTTTCGCCACCTAACCATCTTGGACCTACCGCATGTATCAGATATTTGGCAGGTAGATCACCAGCAGTTGTTACTTCGGCTTGTCCAGTAGAGCATCCTCCTTTTTCCTGATTAAGCCGCACACACTCAGCTTTCATCAATGGGCCTGCTTTTTTATGAATGATATAATCAAGTCCACCACCACCGAGCAATGATTTATTTGCAGAATTAACTAGGGTCTGTTGAGAATTACCGAGAGTTAATTACACTCGCGCACAATTGAATCATGGCTTCAAAACTCGTATCTGTTTTACAACTACGCATCGCTATACGTTTAAATTCTTTTAACTTACAGAAATAGTTTTCAATGAGATGACGCCATTTATACATAGTCGTATCAAATGCTCTCATTACTTTTCGATTAGATTTGGGTGGGATCACCACTTTCACTTTACGTTCATTGAGTTCTTGGATGAGCCAATCTGCATCAAATGCTTTATCAGCTAGTAATGCTTGAAAATCAACATCTTCAATTAAAGGTTTGGTTTCTACTAAATCGTGATATTGACCAGGCATTAATCGAAACTTAATGAGGTTGCCTAGACTATCCACTAAGGCAAGAATTTTACAGGTCATTCCACCTCGAGATTTACCTATAGACTGTTTGAAAGTCCCCCTTTTGCACCTTGCCCATGTCGATGAACTTTAACAATCGTTCCATCAATCATGGCGTATTCCAAATCAACATCTTCATTTACAGATGCAAAAATAGTTTCAAATACACCAGCTTTAACCCAGTCACGGTATCTTTTAAAGACGGTATTCCATTTACCAAAATGAGCAGGTAGATCACGCCATGGACTGCCTGTACGGGCAATCCATAGGACTGCTTCTAAAAATAATCGATTATCTTTTCCACTACGACCTCGATCGGTCACTTTACCTAGGCAAAAAGGTTCCATTTTTGCCCATTGGGCATCAGTAAGTATGTATCTATCCATAGTACTATTATAAATTAATCAGTAGTCTTTGTTAATTCTCAACAAGCCCTAGAGCATCTACAGGAAAATTTGTAATGTCTCCATGAATCAAAGTTACTTTTTTTTTCATAAAAGTCATTGGTTATGATAAAAGATACATCATCACATATTTAAATTGAGGGTGTTATGGAAAAGGGAGCAATAATTTCAGATTGCAGTAAATATCGTTAATCTCTATGGCGTATCTGGGATAAAGAGAAACCAATGTTTTCTTTTATTGGTTTGAATCCCTCAACTGCAGATCATATTCAAGATGATCCCACTATCACTCGTTGTATCAACCTTGCCAAAAGTTGGGGTGGCGGTGGTATTTATATGGCTAATCTCTTTGCATATAGAGCAACTGATCCACAAGAAATGATGTCTCAAGAAGATCCCATTGGCTCTGATAATGATTTTTACTTAAGCGAAATAGCTTCCAAATCCCAAAGAATTATTGCTTGTTGGGGTAATAATGGGGGGTATCAACAAAGGTCCTCTACTGTAAAAGAACTATTAAAGGGTAAACTTTATTATCTAGAATTGAATAAAACAGGTGAACCAAAACATCCTCTTTACATTCATTCTGAAACTCAAATTAAGCCCTATTTAACATAATGGCGCTTATACGAAATGCAGCAACACTTGTATATTAACATTTAAATCAATAACTTAAAAAATTCATCCTGATCATAAAAACCGCAAAAAGCCGATTTTGAAACAAGTCGGCTTTTTTATGATCATTTTTGATAGTTCTTGCCAATAATTTTGTTTAAAAAGTAACCAATTTTGGCATTTTCCCAATGTTATCAAATCTTCCAGGGTGAAAACTATCCCCAATTTCTGTGGATGAAATTTAGGCTATTTTGTAAGCCCTGGCTCATACCAATCTCGGCCCTTTGCTGCTATCCGCAATACTGGAAATTTCCTATCATGAAGACATAGAGAGCAGGATGCTCCAGATAAAAAGAATAAGATGAACAACAAGGAACGTGAGATCAGACAGGAGTCAGATCTAAGCGCCAAATATGGAAAAGCCCGACAGGATGTCGGGCTTTTTTATTACCTATCATTTCTCATTTGCAAAACAAGCATAATGCCCCTAAAATATAGACTATAGTCTATATTTTGGTTGTGGTATGTGGACAGTCATTACGACAGATCTATTTAATCAGTGGCTTGAACAGCAAGATGAATCTACACAAGAGAAGGTCCTAGCTGCTCTGGTCGTTCTACAACAGCAAGGTCCGAGTTTAGGCCGCCCTTTAGTAGATACTGTGTATGAGTCTAAATTTACCAATATGAAAGAACTGCGCGTTTAACACCGCGGTAGACCCTTAAGAGCTTTCTTCGCATTTGATCCCTTACGACAGGCTATTGTTCTATGTATTGCTGATAAAGGCGGTAAAAAGCGTTTTTATAAAGACATGCTGGATATTGCAGATGAACAATACCAACTTCATCTCACTACCCTAGGAGATAAATCTAATGGCTAAGACTCTGCAAGAATTGTTAGCTAGCCGCTCTCCAGAGAGCCAAGCCCGTATTCAAAAAATGGCTGATGAATTACTGCTAGAAAATCAGCTTCATCTTATTCGTGAAGAACTCGAAATTTCTCAAAAAGAGCTTGCTGAAACTTTGGGAATAAAACAGCCATCGCTTTCAGCAATAGAAAATCGTGGCAATGATCTTAAGATTTCAACCATGAAAAAGTATGTTGAGGCAATGGGTGGGAAGCTCCGTATTGATGTAGAGCTTCCAACAGGAAAACATATAGGATTCAACGTTTAACAATAAAAATGGGAGCTATAGGCTCCCATTTTTAGATTCGTATAACGTTGAACCCAACGGTAAATAGTCGTGTGATCAACATTCACACCCCGTTCGGCCAGCATTTCCTGCAGTTCACGATAGCTAATGCCATATTTACAATACCAGCGCACAGCCCAAAGAATGATTTCGCCCTGAAAATGCCGACCATGGAAAGGATTCATATGCTGCACCTTTAGCTAAAACAGTCTTCAGCTTACCATTCGTGGTTATTTGCAACAATGCCGATTTTTTGAAAAAAGCATAGGTCTAGATAATCAAGCTAGATTTTTTAAAACTCCACATTGGTCAATTGTACATAAACCATCACAAGTACCTCTTAAATCAGATAGTTGTTCAATAAGCTTTTGTTGCTTGATTATATTTTCTCTGATAGCACTGACATGTAAGTCAATTAATTCATTCACATCTGAACAATTTTTCTCAGGTTTGTCTTTATAGGTAAGTAATTGACGAATTTCATTCAAACTCATATTTAAAGTTCGGCAATTCAAAATAAATTTAATTCGCTCAACATAGCCTACATCGTAAAGGCGGTAATTTCCTTCCGTTCTTTCCGGTTCCGGAATTAAACCTTCCTTTTCATAAAACCTAATTGTTAATACTGAACATGAGGTTTTTTTAGAGAGTTCACCAATTTTTAAATGCATTGAGTTAGTATTTCCAAAGATTCTTGACTCTATAGTAACTATAGGGATTCTAATATTCAAAGTTTATAATTTTTTAATGGGTATAATTATGAGTGGTTGTGGATGTAGTAAAGAAACACCATGCGAAGATAAGAAATCTCAACAAGAAAATCATCCATCAATTGCAGAAGCAAACAATTCAAAGAATTGTGATAATACGCTTAGCTGTTGTGGTGAAGAGGAAGAAAAAAAATCTTCATCTCCTTGCTGTAACACTTCAAACAGTTGTGAAGATACCGCTCAATCCTGTTGTGGTTCTGATCCCAAAGAAAATTTAAGCACTGAAGACGTTTTAAAAGATTCGCACTACATGAGTGAATACTTAGTTCCCAAAATGGATTGTTCTGCGGAAGAACAGATGGTTCGTATGGCGCTATCTTCAATTGATGGTGTTCAAAAACTCATCTTTGATTTACCTAACCGTTCTTTAAAGGTTCTACATAATCAAAAAGATGAAAATATAACCACCAAACTTGAAGCTTTGGGTTTTGGTGCAAAGCTTGTGAAGACTGAAACTTATATAAGCAATCAACAGGCTAAGCAAACAAGTACCTACACCATTCCTAAAATGGATTGCTCTGCTGAAGAGCAAATGGTCCGTATGGCTCTTGCAGATATTGAAGCAGTTAAAGGTCTTACTTTTGATCTTCCCAATCGAAAACTGAAAGTCTTCCATAATGAAGGGATTCAGCAAATTACGGCTAAACTCGAAGGACTGGGTTTTGGGGCGAAACTTGATGAAATACAGCTTTCTTCAGGCGATATACCTAATGAACCTGATCCTGTGAGACAAGCTAAAGTACTTAAACTGTTATTAGGTATTAATGCTCTACTTTTCTTTATAGAATTCATCAGCGGTATTATTGCTGCGTCTACAGGATTGATTGCTGATTCTCTAGATATGTTTGCCGATGCAGCCGTTTATGGTATTGCACTATATGCCGTCGGAAAAGCTGCGAAATATCAAATAAAAGCAGCCCATTTCGCAGGTTGGATTCAGTTATTACTTGCTGTTATCGTGATTGTTGATGTCATTAGACGATTCATGTTTGGAAGCGAGCCAGAATCAACGCTCATGATTGTTATTGGCCTGCTCGCACTTATAGCTAACGTGACATGCTTATATCTTATTTCTGGTCATCGAGAAGATGGCGCACATATGAAAGCCAGTTGGATTTTCTCGGCGAATGACGTTGTCGTAAATATGGGCGTTATATTTGCCGGTGTACTCGTGGCGTGGACCGGATCAGCTTATCCAGACTTAATCATTGGCATACTGGTTTCTTTATTCGTACTTAATGGTGCCCGAAAAATTTTGGCTTTGAAGTAAGGGCACTGTTGCAAATAACCACGAATGGTAAGCTGAAGACTGTTTTAGCTAAAGGTGCAGCATATGAATCCTTTCCATGGTCGGCATTTTCAGGGCGAAATCATTCTTTGGGCTGTGCGCTGGTATTGTAAATATGGCATTAGCTATCGTGAACTGCAGGAAATGCTGGCCGAACGGGGTGTGAATGTTGATCACACGACTATTTACCGTTGGGTTCAACGTTATGCTCCTGAAATAGAAAAACGTTTACGCTGGTATTGGCGTAATCCTACAGATCTGAGCTCGTGGCATATTGATGAAACCTATGTAAAAGTGAATGGACGATGGTCTTATCTGTATCGTGCAGTCGATCAACGTGGCGATACCATTGATTTTTATCTTTCTTCTAGACGTAATACCAAATCAGCATATTGTTTTCTTGGAAAAATTTTAAATAATGTGAAGAAGTGGCAAATTCCACAAGTGATCAACACGGATAAAGCACCCACATATGGACGTTTATCACGGTTAAAACGGGAAGGTAAATGTCCACCAGACCTTGAGCACAGGCAGATTAAGTATAAAAATAACGTGATTGAATGTGATCATGGCAAGCTAAAGCGGATCATCAGGGCCACATTAGGATTCAAATCTATGAAGACGGCTTATGCCACAATTAAAGGTATTGAAGTCATGCGTGCACTACGTAAAGGACAAGCATCGTCATTTTATTATGGTCAGCCTCAGGGTGAAGTGTGTCTAATCAACAGGGTTTTCGGTCTCTAAGTACTTTTTAAAGGAAACATCATCGACTCAAATCTCTATTTGCAACAGTGCCCAGTTTCCCCGGTATTCATCCTCATCCGAGCCAACTCAGTCGAGTAGCTCGGATTATGATGCCTACTTTTAAAGAGCCCCCCCACGATCAGTAAGCAGTTCTAGGGAACTTATGACGATGTGGGGTGGACTGAGTCCGTTTTACCCAATCTTCCGGATATTCTTGACTGTAAGAATCATAGTAATGACCTGACCAATATTCCTGATTGTCTTCTTGGCATTCGTGATCTTGAGAAAAGTTGTGGGTGCTTTGTTGCGCTACAGCATGTTGCTGAAGTGTCTTTTCAGCTGTTTTTTCCGCCTGATCTAAAGTCATGAAAATATCGAGCAAGGCTTGGCGTTGTTGATGATTCAGAAGTTTAGCGCTTTCGACAATCAGTTGTTTAGCGAGGTTTTTTGGCATGCATGGGTTTGCATCATTGAATTTAGTATGCATAGCAGTTTCCTAGATAAGAGTTTAATTATCTCCATCGCTTCTCACGGCAATGGAGGCAACTTAACAGGGGTGAGAATACTGAATCTAGGATCAGCCAGCACGAAGCTGCCCTGCTAAGCTACCATAGGGACTGCTTAACAGTAGGCAAAAAAATAGCCGCAAGTGCGACATTTAATTGCACCTAGATATTTTATCAGGTTCTCACGCCTGCACACAGATTTTGCTGCGTTGAAATAAGATTATCCAGTAAAAAGCAGGGTGTCAAGGTCCTAATCAGTAGTTCTTATAAAAACTGAAAAATCTAACTAAAAGGTATCTATAAAATCAGTGGCTATTCAAGGCACTGTTGCAAATAGGCTGACATGATAAGCTAAATATCTTATTTATTTCGAGATACAGCAGATGAATCCCTTCCACGGTCGGCACTTTCAAGGTGAAATCATTCTTTGGGCTGTTCGTTGGTATTGTAAATATGGCATCAGCTATCGTGAACTTAAAGAAATGCTCGCTGAACGAGGCATAAATGTGGATCACAGTACAATTTATCGTTGGGTTCAGCGTTATGCTCCAGAAATGGAAAAACGGTTACGCTGGTATTGGCGTAATCCTACAGATTTACATTCATGGCATATGGATGAGACTTATATCAAAGTGAAGGGGCGATGGACTTACCTGTATCGTGCAGTTGATCAACGGGGTCATACGATTGACTTTTACCTTTCCGCTAGACGGAACAGTAAATCAGCCTATAGTTTTCTAGGAAAGATCTTCAATACGGTGAAAAAATGGCAAATTCCACGGGTCATCAATACAGATAAAGCAGCGACCTATGGCCATGCTTTATCACGATTAAAGCGAGAAGGAAAATGTCCAGTAGATATTGAGCACAGGCAGATTAAGTATAAAAATAATGTCATTGAATGTGATCATGGTAAGTTAAAGCGAATCATCAGGGCCACATTAGGATTCAAATCTATGAAGACTGCTTATGCCACAATTAAAGGTATTGAAGTCATGCGTGCACTACGTAAAGGACAAGCATCGTCATTTTATTATGGTCAGCCTCAGGGTGAAGTGTGTCTAATCAACAGGGTTTTCGGTCTCTAAGTACTTTTTAAAGGGAACATCATCGACTCAAATCTCTATTTGCAACAGTGCCGATTCGAGATCGAAGCTTTGAGCAACAGCGTTATCGAGCCAGTGGCTTGAATCTAGTGACCGCCGCCATTGTATTGTGGAACACGGTTTATTTAGAGAGAGCGACTAACGCCCTACGAGGGCATGGTCGCACAGTCGATGATACCTTGCTGCAATATCTGTCACCGCTGGGGTGGGAGCACATCAATTTAACTGGGGATTATCTATGGCGAAGCAAAGCCAAGATAGGTGGTGGAAAATTTAGGCCATTGCGCGCAATTGAAAAACCTTAGCGTGCTATATTTTCCGTTTCCTGAGACGACCCCTATCATTACGACGAACTTGAGCTTCTCGGAATGGAGCAATGTATTTGGTGATGCTAAGTTGACGACTGCACTGCTGGATCGACTGACTCATCATTGCCATATCATCGAAACGGGTAATGAATCCTATCGTTTTAAGCAAAGCACGGAGGAAGCCAAGCAGCGTATAAAGAAACGAGAAGCAGAGAAAGGAGAGTTATTTTAACCGTCGATCAGTGAAGAAAAAGCAACAGCAATTGATCGATTTATCCACAGCAGTGTAGTACGCTACATTGCTTAAATGCCTGGTCAATATTCAACGAGCATCGCTGGTCAATATTAAGTGAGCGTCAACAATCTTGGGCATTTCGGGGTATCTCTGGTGGCACAAACAGGTTTGCAGTTTGACCTTTCCACATCTCAGGGAAAGCTCATGGCTTCTGTGATGTCTGCATTAGCAGAGTTTGAGGGAGATTTACTACGTGAACGTGTGCGCTCTGGTGTAGCAGCGGCACAAGCGCGTGGCGTTGTGTTTGGTCGTCGTCCTGGTCAACGTACCAAGTCAGATCGTCTGGCACCTAAAGTGTTGGAGTTGGTGTCTGCTGGACACTCTTATCGACAAGTCGGTCGGCTGGTCAATCTAAGCAAAAATACCGTGTTGGATATCGTTAAAAGAAGTCGGAGTGAAAATCCTTAGCGTGCTATATTTTCCGTTTCCTGAGACGACCCCTAACTGAAGACATTGACGGTGGATGGGCTGCAATGGGAATTAAAACCTCTACAGAGTTCACAGCGGGTTGCAAGCGTTGGGTTGAGTTGAGGTTATCGGATTGGAAGTGGAGGGCTGCCATATGATTGCCATCTCTGACATAGCGTTTTAAGGTATTTTTCTAGGGCGTATTGATGTTTCAACGTATTAACAATCATACGAACAACCTCATTCTCTCAGGTCATTTTCTTCTTGCCGATGGGTGATTTTTCGCCGATAAGCACTTGGTGATACACCAAACCAGCGTTTAAACGCGCGCCGAAAATTAGCAGAGTCGTGGTAATTCAGTAAGCTGGCAATTGCCTCGACCGATATTTGAGGGTCATGTAAATAACTACTGGCTTTCTCAGATAAAATCCGATCTCGAATCAGCCGGTAACTCGTGTTCTCTTTGACCAGACGTCTGGCCAGCGTACGCTTATTCATAAACAAGGCTGCAGCCAGATCCTCTTCACTCAGTTGCCCGAGCGGATAGGACAGCATGGCTTTTTGCACTTGGTAGGTGGTGCTGTGTTGTTGGGTCTTGAGCCGGTTGAGGATCATTTCGCATTGTTGCATCGCCAGCAGATAGCTATCGTGCTGCGCGGATGCATTGGCAATCAAGCACAACTCGGTCGGCACTCGGATCGACAGTTGTGGCTGATCAAACTGATAGGTACCGGCAAGATAATCCGCGTAACAGGCATGATGATCGGGGGCGGGATGGCTAAACTGAATCACCGCCTCGGTCAGCGGTCGTCCAACAATAAATTCGGCACATTCCGAAAAAATCACCGCAACAGTTTCGGACAGTAGCCGATGTACTGCATGACTCAAGGTCTGCTCAAAGAAAATCAAGCAGGTCGTCCACTCAGCATTGGTGTGTGTTTCGAGCCTAATCAAACTCATACGGGTCGGCAAAAAAGTTTGAAACGCTTGTAACACGGCCAATAAGTTCGGGCTGCTATTGATTAAAAAGCCCATCGAGCCATGTGTTGACGGCGTGAGCCGCTGCCCTAAACGCAAGCCAAACTGATCGGATGCGGACAACTCCAAGCTATTTTGTAAGATTTGAATCTGTTGGCTGGCCGTGATCATGGTGTCATCACGCATCAGTTGCTCAGTGGTCAGCGCAGTGAATTTTAATAATTTCGGCAGATCGCGCGCTTGTAAGTCCAGTTCTCGACCGATCAAACGGGTATAGCTACACGGAATGATCGCGGGTTCTTTGCCTGAGTGAGTCTGATACATGGAATATGCTTTATTGGCTGACGAGGTAATATTGTCTTTTTATGACCTCTATTTGTCAAATAATAACCTCTACAGAACCGCAGAGAGTGCGTAATCTTGAGCTTGAACAGTGAAATTAAGCCAAATCGGAGTCGTAGCCATGAGCCAAATTACATTTATTGCCCACGATGGTGCACAAACCAGCGTTGCAATCGAAGCGGGTAAGTCACTAATGCAGTTGGCGGTTGAAAACGGTGTTGCCGGAATTGATGGGGATTGCGGTGGCGAATGCGCCTGTGGTACCTGCCACGTGATTGTCAGTGCTGAGTGGTCGGATGTTGCGGGTACGGCACAAGCGAATGAGCAGCAGATGTTGGAAATGACCCCAGAGCGTGCTGCCACCTCACGTTTGGCGTGTTGTATCCAAGTGACCGATGCAATGGATGGCATGACGGTACATCTGCCTGAGTTTCAGATGTAACACGTCAGCTGTAACCCAGCGGATCAACCGCCTTAACAAACACACCTCGTCAACGATGCTCAGTCAGGAGACCATCATGAACTCAGTCGCAGAAATTTTTGAGAAAATAACCCAAACTGTCACCAGCACCGCTGCAGACGTAGCAACCACGGTTACGGATAAAGTCAAGTCTAATGAGCAGTTTCAAACGGGCAAGCAGTTTTTGCATGGTCAAGTGACCCGTTTTGTCCCATTGCACACGCAGGTTCGCGGCATTCAGTGGATGCAAAAAGCCAAATTCCGTGTGTTTAACGTGCAAGAATTTCCTGCATTTATCGAGCAACCGATTCCAGAAGTTGCAACACTGGCACTTGCTGAGATTGATGTTAGCAACCCATTTTTATACAAGCAAAAAAAATGGCAGTCTTACTTTAAGCGGCTGCGTGATGAAGCACCGGTACATTATCAAGCCAACAGTCCGTTTGGGGCATTTTGGTCGGTCACGCGTTACGATGATATTGTCTATGTCGATAAAAATCATGAGATTTTTTCAGCTGAACCTGTGATCGCGATTGGCAACACCCCTCCTGGGTTAGATGCTGAAATGTTTATTGCAATGGACCCACCCAAGCACGATGTGCAGCGGCAGGCCGTACAGGATGTAGTCGCACCAAAAAATCTCAAAGAGCTAGAGGGTTTGATTCGGCTACGCGTGCAAGAGGTTTTGGATCAGTTGCCAACGGATCAGCCGTTTGATTGGGTGCAGAATGTTTCGATTGAGCTGACAGCCCGTATGTTGGCAACATTATTTGATTTCCCATACGAAAAGCGGCACAAATTGGTTGAATGGTCAGACTTGATGGCTGGCACTGCGGAGGCCACAGGTGGGACAGTGACAAATTTGGATGAGATTTTTGATGCAGCAGTCGATGCAGCAAAGCATTTTGCGGAGTTATGGCATAGAAAAGCCGCACAAAAATCTGCAGGCGCTGAAATGGGCTATGATTTGATCAGCTTGATGCAGTCAAACGAAGCGACTAAAGACCTGATTTATCGGCCGATGGAGTTTATGGGCAATTTGGTCTTGCTAATTGTCGGCGGCAACGATACCACACGCAACTCGATGACGGGTGGGGTATACGCACTTAACCTGTTTCCAAATGAGTTCGTCAAACTCAAAAACAATCCGAGCTTGATCCCGAACATGGTATCCGAAATTATTCGCTGGCAAACCCCGCTGGCCTATATGCGTCGGATTGCCAAGCAAGATGTAGAGCTTAACGGTCAGACCATCAAAAAAGGCGACAAGGTGGTGATGTGGTACGTTTCTGGCAACCGCGATGAGCGAGTGATTGAGCGACCTGATGAATTGATCATTGATCGTAAAGGTGCGCGTAATCATCTGTCATTTGGTTTTGGTGTGCATCGCTGTATGGGTAATCGCTTGGCCGAGATGCAGTTGCGAATCTTATGGGAAGAGCTGCTTCAGCGTTTTGAAAATATTGAGGTTTTGGGTGAGCCAGAAATTGTGCAATCTAACTTTGTGCGCGGCTATGCCAAGATGATGGTCAAACTGACTGCCAAAGCGTAGGTATCAAAATAGGCGACAGAGGCATTTTGCAACTGTCGTCGGCAACAATTGATGCTGTGCATCAACCATGAACTGAGTGAATTCATATGCAAACAATCGTCATCATTGGCGCAAGTCATGCTGCGGCGCAGTTGGCGGCAAGTCTGCGGCCAGATGGCTGGCAGGGCGAGATTGTGGTGATCGGCGATGAGCCGTATTTGCCGTATCATCGACCGCCGTTGTCCAAGACCTTTTTATGCGGTGCACAACTGGTCGATGAGTTATTGATTCGGCCAGCCGCTTTTTATCAAAAAAATCAGATCGAATTTCGGCACGGGCGGGTGGTTGCGATTGATCGGGCAGCGCGCAGCGTGACACTACAAGATGGCAGTACGCTTGCGTATGACCAGTTGGCGCTGTGTACCGGTGCACGAGTCAGGACGGTGTCGCTGGCTGGGTCTGATTTGGCAGGTGTGCATTATCTTAGAAATATCAGCGATGTACAGGCTATCCAGCCATTTGTACAACCCAACGGCAAAGCAGTGGTGATCGGTGGTGGCTATATCGGTCTTGAAACAGCCGCCGCATTGACCGAGCAGGGCATGCAGGTGGTGGTCTTGGAAGCCGCCGAGCGGATTTTGCAGCGGGTAACTGCACCGGAAGTGTCGGACTTTTATACGCGGATTCATCGCGAACAGGGTGTGACGATTCATACCGGTGTGTCGGTCACGGCGATCACGGGTGAGGGGCGGGCGCAAGCGGTGCTGTGTGCCGATGGTTCGATGTTCGATGCAGATCTGGTGATCATCGGGGTCGGGGTTGTACCGAATATCGAGTTGGCGCTGGACGCGGGCTTGCAGGTGGACAATGGTATTGTGATTGATGAGTATTGCCGTACCAGTGCGCCAGAGATTGTGGCCATCGGGGATTGTGCCAATGCGTTTAATCCGATTTATCAGCGGCGGATGCGCTTGGAGTCGGTACCAAACGCCAATGAACAGGCCAAAATTGCCTCGGCGACCTTGTGTGGCTTACAGCGGACCTCGAAGAGTTTGCCTTGGTTTTGGTCAGATCAGTATGATCTAAAGTTGCAGATTGCGGGACTCAGTCAGGGGTATGATCAGATCGTGATTCGGGGTGATGTGCAGCAAAGGCGTAGCTTTGCAGCGTTTTATTTGCAGGCGGGTCGCCTGATTGCGGCGGATTGTGTGAATCGTCCGCAGGAGTTTATGCTAAGCAAAAAGCTGATCACGGCTGGTACGGCGGTCGATCCACTGCGGTTGGCGGATGAGTCGATTGCGGTACAGGCGTTGATGGGGTAGCTTAAAACTACATCAGGCTAGATTTGCATTACGCTGATTCAGATGTTAATCAGAATGGCATCGATAGATACCTGTGAGAGCAAGTCAGGTGCAGCTTTGGCTTTGTGTAATTCACCACCCGTGATCGCAAACACGATGGGTAATCCATACCCATCTACGGCAAGATGGATCTTACTTGTCTTGCTACCTCGACTTAAGCCAATCGCCTCCTGATCGTGAGTTGCAGCACGTGCATTATGTTGATGTGCCTTGACGTAATTGCTATCCATAACCCCTACTCTATATCAGAGTCAGTAGATAAAACCCTGAGTATGCTTTGGAAAAAACCTTTTGCTGACCAGTCGTTGTATCTTTTGTAGAGATTAGGCTGCTGACCAAACTCAGTCAGGAGGTAGGTCTAGCCATGGACATTTCACCCACATTCTGTAGAGCATGGCTTCTACGGTGAGCCGTAAATTTGGTTTGTGATCAATGTCCTGTTGCTTGAGCATAGGAGAAATCTTTGCTCAATGTTGGTCGTTCAGCATAAAGCGTGGCATGGTGGACTCGGATGGGGAGAGCTTTAATTCTCTGAGTCTGCCTCCAATTTGCAATCAATATTTTCAAACGTCAACACACTCTAATGTAAAAAAACTAACATTAAAAAAACACCTCTGCCAAAAGGTCTGGTAGCTATATTCGATGTCAAAGATGATCTGGCTCACCTGCTGCGTTGTTAACTCATTCTATCAAATTTTGAGGACAGGCTTGACATTTGGTCAATCGACCAATATATTCAAAATATGCATTTGGTCATTTGACCAATACCCGTTGAATTCTTGTGTGATATTTGCTGTGCCTGACCAAGGTGAAAAATATTGCTCAAGGTCAAATGTGATAGCAGGTTTACAGACATTCGATGCCTTTACAAGGAAACTCTCGCCATGACTCATATGATCAATATCCAGCCACGTAAGCCGCGGTTTGATTTAAGTGATGTTCCAGTTTTTTGGAACGACGGTGACCCGGTGTTAACACGCTTCTTTGATGCACTTTCTATTCACTTCCCCGATGGAGAGCGTTTTTTTATTCAGTCGGTGCGTAACTATCAGGATCTGGTCACAGATCCTAAACTGAGAGAAGATATCAAAAACTTTTTTCGCCAAGAAGCGCAACATGGCATTGTGCATGACCAGTATAATGCGGTGATGCAGTCGCAAGGCATTCATGTCGAAAAGGTCATCGCAAGATTCAAATTATTTATTCGGCTCTCCCAAAAACACCTGCCCGCCAAGTATCTGTTGGCCATGACAGCTGCCTTTGAACATATTACTGCTGTACTAGGCGAGGGTGCTATGGAGGGTGAGGGTGAGATGTTCAAGAATGCTCATCCCGCAATGCGTGCCATGTTCATGTGGCATGGGGTAGAAGAAGTCGAACACAAAACAGTAGCCTTTGATGTTTACGAAACAGCGGCAGGTGGGGGGTATTTCACCCGCGCATCTGCTTTGATTATCGGAACGCTACTGGTACATGCGGTGGTTGGCTCAGTTCTTTGGCATATGTTGAAAATTGACAAACTACAAGGTCAGCCATTGGTGCTTGCTAAGGGATTTTATCGCCTCTATGGACCACGTGGCCTGATTACCAGACTTATTCCACGCTATCTGGACTGGTTTAAGCCAGGTTTCCATCCTAGCGACACCGAAATCCCAGAAAAGGTTAATTCTTGGCTGGCTGAATATGATAAGCATCAAGACCCTATGGAAGCGTCACGAATTGTTTTTAATGTCCCCATTGCAAAAGCTGTATAGATCAGGAGAGACCGTGAAAGACTCGACTCGACTTGACCAAGTCGAGTAACCTGTCTTATTGATATAATGTTATGAGTCAAACTATGTTGAGTAGTGAATCTACGCGAGTCGAAGTTGCTGACCGCGAGAGAGTATTAGCCGCTTCTGCCAAGCTGTTTCGAGAAAAGGGTTTTGAGCGTACCAGTGTGCGAGAAATTGCCAGTGCTTGTGGTATTCTTCCAGGCAGTCTGCATTACCGCTATCGTAGTAAAGACGATATTTTGGTTGATATGATGCGGCTTGCTATTGAGAGAACTATTTACAGGATTGTTGAGGCGACTTCCGCGATTCAAGATCCACTCAAAAAAATGCAATCGGCACTGCAGACACATGTCGATATCCTTATGTCGGGTGACGATATGGTTTATGTGTTGTTGTTTGAGTGGCGCTCGGTACATGGAGTCGCACGTGAGCAGATTATTGCTGAGAGAGACAGATACGAGCGATATTGGCAGACAATTCTTGATGATCTGCAGTCTTATGGTTGTATCCGAAACGATGTGGATGCAGATCTGTTAAGACTGATTGGGCTAGGAGCAATAAACTGGGCTGCCACTTGGTATAAAGAAAATGGTAAGTACAATCTTGAACAGATCGCGGATGCGATATGGCAGATGATGACAAGAGGCATCCTTAATCCAGATTTTCACGAAGAGGCAAAAAACCTGTGACCAACTATAAGACTCCATCCCGTATCACGCACGCCATCGGGAGGCATTGTGGCAGCTCCGCAATTCGTGATTTGCTCGAGTTTAATGGGCTGAATATTTCCGAGGCCATGTGCTTTGGATTAGGCTCAGGGCTTGGCGTGACCTATTTGGAAATGGCTGACGCCCCTGTGCCATTTTTAGTGCATGTGCGGTCTTTGGGGTTTGAAGCGCGCGTATTTGAAAGTATCGGTATACCCTTTGAGTGGCAAACCTTCGAGTCACCCGAATCGGCAGCCACCGCGCTGGAGAAATGTTTGGATGCGGGTCACCCCACCCTGTTGCTGACGGATATTTTTTATTTACCTTACTTCAACAGCAGCACGCACTTTCCCGGTCACGCCATAGCCGCTTGGTCGAGAAATCCAGAGACAGGTGCGGTATTTGTCACCGATACCGAGCGTCCGAGTGTTTTGTCGGTGACGCGAGAGGCACTGACCCGCGCACGTTTTTCTACACAGCCCCCATTTATTCACTATGGCAATATGTTCACGCCCACCGCGTTTCAAGGCGAAATTACCCCCGAGATGATTACCGGTGTCATCCATGACAACGCCAAGTCATTAGCTGTGAGTGGCATATCGGCACTGGAAACATGGCTGGCCGAACTGAGTCGTTGGGGAGCCACAGGCGATTGGCACTGGACGACCCGATTTGCCTACCAAATTATTGAAAAGCGTGGCACAGGTGGCGGCGGCTTCCGCAAAATGTACGCTGAATTCCTTGATGAAGCGGTTCACTATGACGCAAGTGTACAGCAATATCGACTGCCCCTGTTAATGAGGGCTTGCGAAAAAGCATGGACGGCATTAGCCATGTGTTTGAAGTCTGCCTCGGAAAGCACAAACTTTCCATATGCCGCCATTGAAGAGGCCATTGTGGCGGTGATGCAGGCCGAACGTAATTATACAGATGCCGCCCTTGCACTTTGAGACGTGCCGCTAATTTTTTCGCAATAAAATCAGCCAGCAATGGCGGGAGTTCAAAAATGGACAGTAATAACACGGCACACCTGACCATGGCTAAGGCGTTTTTTGGTACTAATCACCCTTTATTCAATATGTTCAATATTAGTGTTGGTGCAGTGAGCGATGGTCATGCCGAGATGACGATGCCCTTCTCTGAGCAACTCTCTGACCGTAAAGGCTCACTGCATCGAGGGGCTTTGGTGACGCTGCTGGATACGACTTGCGGCTTATCTATTTTTTCGTCATTGCGGTCGTTAGAGCCGATTGCCACTATTGATTTGCGTGTCGATTTTTTGCGACGTATTCCCTCTGCGGTAGGTTTAAAGGCGATAGTGGATTGCATTGGTAGAACCGATACGGTGGCCTTTATCACGGGCCGAGCGGTTGCAGAAGACAGTGGTGAGCTACTGGCTACTGTCACTGGTTCTTTCGCAATCGGCACGATGGGACCCTCTTTTGACAGCAATGAAGCGCGAGGCGAGTGATATGAGTATAGTAAATCAGATGAGCGCGGAAACACCCCCACTAAAATTGTGTGACGAGCCTTTTGTCGATTTTCTAGGTTTTCGTGAGGAAATGCAACATGGAGAAATACAGTACTTTATGGACTTTCGTGATTCGCATATCGGCAACCCGATGATTGGCACGTTTCATGGCGGCATTCTCGCGAGTTTTGGTGAAGTGGCCGCCGCCGCCTATCTTGCCCGTCAGCGTGGTGATAATGAGCTGCCCTTATGCTCCACGATGACCTTTGATTACCTGCGGCCAGCATTTATAGGTACGTTACAGGCAGTCCCCAGTATTGTTCGTGCGGGTCGGCGCATTACGACAGTATCGGTTCAGTTACTACTTGATGGCAAGTTGGTTTGTATCGGTCGATTCCTGTTTACGGTTAGCAGCAAATAAAATTGGAGCAAGCTCAGTTCAGGATGCCGACCCTGTTTTACTCAGAAAAATTTTCAATAGATAGACAAATAATATCAAATAGCTGGAACTACTACTGATACCGATACAGCGTTGGCGCAGAAATCCCAAACTCCTTCGCCAATGCTCGCTTGGTTTTGTAGTCGCCAGATTCAAGACGTTGATGCAGCAGAGCCACTTGTTCAGGAGTCAGTGACGGCTTACGGCCCTTGTAGGGGTCGTCTCAGGAAACGGAAAATATAGCACGCTAAGGTTTTTCAATTGCGCGCAATGGCCTAAATTTTCCACCACCTATCTTGGCTTTGCTTCGCCATAGATAATCCCCAGTTAAATTGATGTGCTCCCACCCCAGCGGTGACAGATATTGCAGCAAGGTATCATCGACTGTGCGACCATGCCCTCGTAGGGCGTTAGTCGCTCTCTCTAAATAAACCGTGTTCCACAATACAATGGCGGCGGTCACTAGATTCAAGCCACTGGCTCGATAACGCTGTTGCTCAAAGCTTCGATCTCGAATCTCACCCAATCGATAAAAGAAAACGGCGCGCGCTAATGCATTACGGGCTTCACCTTTATTTAATCCAGCTTGAACCCGACGGCGTAGTTCTACGCTTTGCAACCAATCCAAGATAAACAGTGTGCGCTCAATACGCCCCAGCTCTCGTAATGCCAATGCCAAACCATTCTGTCGTGGATAACTACCGAGTTTACGTAGCATTAGCGACGCTGTGACAGTCCCTTGCTTGATTGATGCGGCCAGACGCAAAATATCGTCCCAATGAGTACGAATCTGTTTGATATTCAGTGTGCCGCCAATCATGGGTTTAAGTGCGGCATAGTCTATGTCTGACTTTGGAATATAGAGTTTCGTATCGCCCAGATCACGAATTCGTGGTGCAAATCGAAACCCTAGCATGTGCATGAGTGCAAAAACATGGTCGGTGAATCCAGCCGTATCGGTGTAGTGTTCCTCGATGCGTAAATCAGACTCGTGATACAGCAGCCCATCAAGAACATAGGTTGAATCACGAACGCCCACATTGATCAGCTTACTGCTAAATGGTGCGTATTGATCAGAAATGTGTGTATAAAATAACCTTCCAGGCTCTGCGCCATATTTTGGATTGATATGTCCTGTACTTTCAGCTCTGCCACCTGCGCGGAAGCGTTGGCCATCTGATGAGGAGGTAGTGCCATCTCCCCAGTTTTCAGCGAAAGGTTGTTTCAATTGAGCATTCACCAATTCGGCCAATGCCGTTGAATAAGTTTCATCACGGATATGCCAAGCCTGTAGCCATGAGAGTTTGGCATAAGTTGTACCAGGACATGATTCGGCCATTTTCGTCAGCCCTAAATTAATTGCATCAGCCAGTATGGTCGTGAGCAATAACGCTTTATCCTTCGCAGTGTCATCCGTTTTCAAATGAGTGAAGTGTCGAGTAAAGCCTGTCCATTCATCGACCTCCATTAATAATTCGGTGATCTTGATATGTGGTAACAGCATTGCTGTTTGGTCAATTAAAGTTTGGGCTGTATCAGGAGCCACGGCATCGAGAGGTGTTATTTTTAGACCAGATTGATTGATCATCGCATCAGGCAAATCGTTGGTCGCTGCCATGCGATTAATGATTGCTAATTTCTGCTCCAATAGTGAAAGGCGACTTTGCAAATATAGATCACAATCAGTAGTAATGGTTAGAGGTAACTCATTGGACTGTTTTAGCTGATTAAATTTATCAGCAGTCACTAAATACTCATCGAAGTCTTTGAATTGGCGAGAGCCTTGTACCCAGAGATCCCCAGCCCGTAGCGAGTTTTTAAGTTCAGATAACACACATATTTCGTAATAGCGGCGATCAATACCATCATCGGTAAAGACTAGTCTTGCCCACCGTTTTTTGATAAACGCTATTGGAGCATTAGAGGGGATTTTTCGTGTATTATCAACATTCATGCTGCGGAGCAACTCTACAGCGGCAAGCATATCTTTTGCTGCTGGGGCAGCACGCAATTTAAGTATGGCAAGAAGTTCTGGCGCGTAACGGCGTAAAGTTGCATAGCTCTCGCCAATTCGTGGTAAAAAATCAAAGTCTTCGGGTTGCGCCAGTTTTTCTGCCTCAGTAATACTTGCTGCAAAAGCATCCCATGAAATAACAGTTTCGATGGCGGCAAACGGATCACTGCCATTTTGCTTGGCATCTAGCAA
Organism: Acinetobacter sp. A22; assembly: GCF_030913345.1. Classification (NCBI taxonomy): domain Bacteria; kingdom Pseudomonadati; phylum Pseudomonadota; class Gammaproteobacteria; order Moraxellales; family Moraxellaceae; genus Acinetobacter; species Acinetobacter sp. A22. The sequence goes on along the minus strand of NZ_CP133163.1, from coordinate 126,693 downwards.
GGCTTTCCCGATAAGCCCATACAAACGCACTTTGTCGTTGATCGCTTTACCTGATGATTGAAATTGTTGCTGGTGTTTATTTTTTGCGATAGCAAATAGCTTTCCAATAATGCGATCATGCAGGTCAATAATTTCGTCGGTGATCGTGGCCATACTCTCCACAACGATTGCTACCAAAGTGGCATATCGACGTTGAGATTCAAATCTGGCCAAATCAGCAGGAGTCATTTGCCCACCTTCGCGAGCAATTTTCAGTAAGCGATTTTGATGAACGTGTTTTCCAATGTCTTCAGGTAGATCGATGGCTTGTAAGCACTTCAGCCGCTCAATGTGCTCAAGCATGTACTTTGAGTTTGGTTTAGCTGGTGACTGTCTAAGCCACCCCAATATTGTCAGTTTGCTGCCCTCTTTACGGTTCAGCAAAGCATCTATATTTTGACGATGAGTTTCTGAAAGTGAGCTCGTCAAAGCAGTATAAATTATGCGGTTGGCAGATGTGATTGCTTCTGCGCAAATACTATCAATTGCATTTATAGCTGGCAAAAGGACTGATTTTTGTCGTAAATTTTCAACGAGAGTTGTGGCTAAAATAAGACCTTTATCTGTCTGAAGGGACAAATCCACCATCATATTGACCGATTGCCGATAGTCACTCAAGGTGAATAGTTTGAACCCAAAAACTTTTTTCAATTCGGCAATATGTTCTCGTCTTGTTTGCTCGCGCTGACCATAATCATTCCAGCAGTCCACTGATATACTAAGTTGAGCAGCCATCATGAAAAGTAAGGGTTTGAATGGTTCGTCGTTAATACCCAATATCACTCCAGGGTAACGCATGTAGCAAAGTTGAATTGCAAAGCCTAGCTTGTTGGATGCCCCTCGATGTTGATGGACTATGGATTTATCAGAATCACTCAGAGTGTAATGCTGAAGCATAAAAGCTCTATCATCTGGAATTTCGAACAGGCTTCCCAATTCCGTGGACGACAAAATAGAATGGCGCGGCATGGCTCATTAGTCCCAAATAAACTAAACTATTAAAGGTACATTATTTTGTACCGCCACGCTTAGCTTTGCGCTGCAATTTCGCAAGGAGGTTCAATTGGGACAGAATGCGGCCATTTATTGCCGAGTATCAACGAACGATCAGTCCTGCGAACGACAGGAATATGACCTACGTGCCTACGCCAATCGTTGCGGCTACGATGTTGTCGGTGTTTGGAAAGAAACTGCATCAGGCAGTAAGGATGAGAGATTGCAAAGAAAATACTTGATGACCATGGCGCAATCTCGTGAAATCGATGCCATCTTGGTGACGGAATTGACACGCTGGGGCAGAAGCACCGTGGATCTCGTACAGTCATTACAAGATCTTGGGCATTTCGGGGTATCTCTGGTGGCACAAACAGGTTTGCAGTTTGACCTTTCCACATCTCAGGGAAAGCTCATGGCTTCTGTGATGTCTGCATTAGCAGAGTTTGAGGGAGATTTACTACGTGAACGTGTGCGCTCTGGTGTAGCAGCGGCACAAGCGCGTGGCGTTGTGTTTGGTCGTCGTCCTGGTCAACGTACCAAGTCAGATCGTCTGGCACCTAAAGTGTTGGAGTTGGTGTCTGCTGGACACTCTTATCGACAAGTCGGTCGGCTGGTCAATCTAAGCAAAAATACCGTGTTGGATATCGTTAAAAGAAGTCGGAGTGAAAATCCTTAGCGTGCTATATTTTCCGTTTCCTGAGACGACCCCTATCAGTAAAAAGAGCGATGTAATTTTAGTACGAGTGAGTGATAGAGCAGGAACTTATGCTTCATATATTCAGTAAATGGTATGTTTTTGAATTAATAGGTATTTTTAAATAAAGCTTTCTTTGATTTAGTGCTTTTTATTTAATAAATTAATTTTAAAAACAACTTAGGCTAATTGATAAACACTATCTGGAAAGATTAAAAGAAAATATTTTTTAATTTCTGCTAATTCATTTAAGGCAGGTTCCCTTTCAAGCAGTTGAAATGTCCAAATAAGTACAGCCTGATGATTATCATAGCAAGTATTTACTCCAAGAAAATTAGCCATTCCATAACTTCTATTGATGTTCATTTCTTTAATTAATTGATTTCCTAAGTCACGAGCTTGCTGGCTGATCAATAACTCATTTGGTAACACGGCGGTCATCTCCACAAAATAATCTAATGCAGGTTCAATCCTTATATTTAAAAAGTTATAATTTAGTTGAAATGGATAAAATATACTTTCTATAAGTTGTAATAACCTGCTGTAGGTTGATTTTAGCAAAGTATTACTCAGTCAACAACTTCAAATAACCCACAGCAAGTTATTTTTTGTAAATTAATTTAAATATGATTACTTGTAAGTTATCTAGCCTCATGGGCGATAGAAAAATTTTAAAATTAAGTGAAGTGGTGCATGCAACAGGTATCAATCGCAACACGCTCACAAGTATGTATTATGACCGTGCTGTACGTATTGAATTACCAGTCGCCGATAAGTTGTGTAAGTACTTTAACTGTACGATGAATGATTTGTTTGAGTTTAAGGAAGAAGTTGAAGAAAAAGATTAACTTAATACGGCACTGTTGCAAATAGAGATTTGAGTCGATGATGTTCCCTTTAAAAAGTACTTAGAGACCGAAAACCCTGTTGATTAGACACACTTCACCCTGAGGCTGACCATAATAAAATGACGATGCTTGTCCTTTACGTAGTGCACGCATGACTTCAATACCTTTAATTGTGGCATAAGCCGTCTTCATAGATTTGAATCCTAATGTGGCCCTGATGATCCGCTTTAGCTTGCCATGATCACATTCAATCACGTTATTTTTATACTTAATCTGCCTGTGCTCAAGGTCTGGTGGACATTTACCTTCCCGTTTTAACCGTGATAAAGCACGTCCATATGTGGGTGCTTTATCCGTGTTGATCACTTGTGGAATTTGCCACTTCTTCACATTATTTAAAATTTTTCCAAGAAAACAATATGCTGATTTGGTATTACGTCTAGAAGAAAGATAAAAATCAATGGTATCGCCACGTTGATCGACTGCACGATACAGATAAGACCATCGTCCATTCACTTTTACATAGGTTTCATCAATATGCCACGAGCTCAGATCTGTAGGATTACGCCAATACCAGCGTAAACGTTTTTCTATTTCAGGAGCATAACGTTGAACCCAACGGTAAATAGTCGTGTGATCAACATTCACACCCCGTTCGGCCAGCATTTCCTGCAGTTCACGATAGCTAATGCCATATTTACAATACCAGCGCACAGCCCAAAGAATGATTTCGCCCTGAAAATGCCGACCATGGAAAGTTTAGCTGGTCAGTTAGGACATTTAATTCATCCTATATTTGCGCCTATTGGGTTTACATGGGAAATATGTATTGCACTCATTCCTGCTATGGCAGCAAGGGAAGTTGTAATTGCTGCTCTTGGGGTGATTTATGCGATGTCAGGTGATGAAGATACAGTAACTCAAAGTCTGTTAAGTCAAATTTCAGGCCCGGATGGATGGGGGTTAGCCACAGGTTTATCATTATTGGTATGGTTTATTTTTGCTCCCCATTGTCTTGCTACGTTAACAACAATTAGACGAGAAACTGGCAGCTGGAAACAGCCCATCATTATGGCAACTTATTTGTTTGCATTAGCCTACATCTTTTCATTCATCACATATCAAGTTGCGAGTAAGTTTTAATTAGCAAATGAATAAAAGAGGGGGGGAGCTAGCTCCCCCCCCTTTATTAAATTACTCGATGTAAGCGTGGGCTTCTGAATACTTTTATCTAACTATAACAACTACTTAAATGTTTAAATCTCTAGGTTTTGAATAATCGAGGTATCAGACGAATATAGATTGGTAAAAAGCATAGTTCAACGATAGTCTGAGTCAAGATTACAGCAGGAATTATGGGCATACTTCCCGGAATTGCAAAAGCTAATGGAAGAATAACAAATGAATTTCTATATGATGCTGAAAAGGACACAGCACTAGCAGAGCCAGATTCTAATCGAAAAATACGAGCAATTATCCAACCCACGAATGGAGCAATAATGGCAAAAGAAATATAAATTGGTAAAGCTTGAAGAGCTGCACTTTTTGCAAGCCCAATTTGAGGCATAACTGATGCTAGGACGATAAACAAAACTAGGGCTGTGGCAGGTACAGGAAATAAGTTTAGGCTTTCAGCCACTTTTTCTGCTTGTTCATTTCTATTCCCAATGAACTGAACTATAGCTGCCATTGCTAAGGGTGCAACAATGAACCATACAAACGCATGGACAAAAGGACCAATTTCAACAAGCTGAGCTACCTCTTCTCCGAGGAGTACACCAAGATAAATTGGTAATAAGATCATTTGGATAAGTAATAATACAGGTGTCATCGCAAGTAATAATCTTGCATTACCTTTCCCAACATGGGTGAAAGTAATCACATAATCAATACACGGTGCTAGTAGAACAAAAAGTACAGCTAAACGAATAAGTGGGTTTTCAGGTAAAAATTGTATTAGACCTGCCGTAATTAAAGGTAAGGCAATAAAGTTAGTAATAAGTAATGCAGAAATAAAACGTAAATTTTTTAATGCCTTGCCAATTTCTGCAATAGGTACTTGTAAAAAAGTAGCAAATAACATTAATGCCAGTGCAGGGTTAATCAAACTTTCTAAAATCGTCGCTCCACTGATGGTTAATCCAAAAATAACTCCGATAAAGATGGTACAGAAGTAGATTTTGACTTGATTATCTTCAAGAAAATTTCGAATATTTTCCATTTTAATTGAGTTACTCACTTGCTTTTAAATAGCGGTATACCGCCTGGTGAACCGTACCGGGTTTGTCGGAGAGTCAATATTCTGAGAGACTATCCCGATGACAAAACCAAACTATACCCCCGAAATTAGAGAAAGAGCGGTTCAATTACTAATTGAATCTGAAAAAGATTATCCTTCTACTTGGGCAGCAATCACAGCTATTGCTCCTAAAATCGGTTGTACTCCTGAAACATTGCGTGTTTGGTATTTAAAGCATCTGGATCAACTAAATCCTGCCAAAGTACAACAGATATCTGACCAAGAAAAAATGAAGCAAATGGAACGTGAAATTAAAGAATTAAAACGTGCCAATGAAATTCTACGCAAAGCAGCCGCTTTTTTCGCCCAGGCGGAGCTCGACCGCCCACACAAATAATGGTGGATTTTATCCATAACAATAAAGATCGATATGGTGTTGAAGCGATTTGTAGAATTTTACCGATTGCACCTTCAACCTATTACCGAACTTTAGATCTCACTGAAAATCCAGAACATCGAGCGAAACGAGATCTACATGATGAGTATCATGCTGAACAAATTAAACGAATTTGGAAAGAAAGTTCAGGTCGATATGGTGTACGTAAAGTTTGGCAAAAATTGAAACGTGAGGGTTATGTTATTGCACGTTGTACAGTTGCTAGATTGATGCAAAAGCTAGGTATACAAGGTGTTTGGCGTGGTAAGAATAAACAAACCACCCGTAACCGAGATGACCAAAAACGGGCAGATGATTTAGTGAAACGTAATTTTAATGCTGATCATCCAAACCAACTATGGGTGGGTGACTTTACGTATATTCAAACTCATTCAGGCTGGGTATATACCGCATTTGTTATTGATGTGTTCTCACGAGCAATTGTTGGATGGAAAGTATCTACACGGATGAATACAGATATGGTGCTTGATGCATTAGAGCAAGCATTGCATGATCGAGGCATGCCAAAGAATGTGATTCATCATTCCGACAGAGGTGTGCAATATCTTTCCATTCGCTATACCAATCGTTTAGAAGCAGCAAATTTACGAGCATCAGTCGGTACAACGGGTGATTCATACGATAATGCTCTGGCTGAAACGGTGAATGGCTTATACAAAACAGAGGTGATTGAATATTTAAAAGCAGATTGGCAAGGTTTAGCAGATGTACAACTTGCGACACTAAACTGGGTAGATTGGTTCAATAAAAAGCGTGTACACAGTGCACTGGGTTATGTATCGCCTTTTGAGTTTGAAGCAATGTACTATGATAAGATTAACCCGTTAGGTCAGGTGGCTTAACTTAAATAAAAAAGTCTCCGACAAACCCGGTACGGTTCATTGACCATAGACTAGAGAAAAACAGATCACACCTATCGGCCATCTCACCCTGCGAGATAGCTTTTCTTTATAAAATTTCATATTTTTAGCTCTAAAATGATATACACGCGCACGCGCAGAACATCCATAAAAAATGCTATGAATGACGAAGAATTATCAAATTAGTTAGAGCGTGGGGGCTTCCATAAACCTGAAGGGTATGGAGCAGGAAGATTTTGATCTGGAAAATAAAAGACTGATCGCTCTACGGGTGAGAATACCGTTGAGTGCAAAATGCTTTGAGGATCACTGGCGTACGCAATTTTGGCAAAAGACATAATGCAATCTTGCTCAGACATACAGGAAGGATCATGTAGCGTTTTTTTGACCTTTGCTTCAACTTTCATACAGTCGGTATGCATCATATCCTGGTTTTGAGATGCTTCCATTTGCATGGATTTCATCTGTTCAGATGGCATTAAACACCGCTTATGTACAGACGAAGCAGCAGCAGCCGATCCTACTAAAAGGATAGCAAACGATAAAAACAGCGATAGGCATGTTTTTAACCACTGCATAAAAATAGACCAAAAATTAAGCTTTTTTAGTTTTACAGATTCGAAAATAAATAGTAATAATTCATGAATAGTAGCCGAAGCTACCATTCATGAATCCAAATCATACTATTTTAAAAAACTAATTCGATGCCTGCACCATATTTCCATCCCTTTTCAGACTCTGTTGCCTCTTGCATAGAAGTGGCTTTCTGTCCTTTTTCATATTGGTAAGCAACATCAATGAAAGGTTTAATTCGCTTAGTAATCTCATATCGGGTTTTGATACCAGTTTTTAGTTCTGATAAACCTGATTTTGCAGCATAGTTAGAATCATCGCTAAATATTACATCTGCTTCGATATAAGGTTGAGTAATAAGTTTCTGAGTTAAAAGCAAATCACGTTCTAATTCAAAACTTGCTCCCCAAAAATTATTCTCACCGCCATAAAGATATGCTTGTGTTTCAAAGAAATAAGGAGCTAGACCTAATATACCAATAACCCCATCCACTCGATCGCTGCTGCTGTTATTTTTATCTTCACTATATCTTACCCCAGCTTGTACATCCCAAAATGGGGCTACATTACGACTATAGAGTGCAGATATATCATAATTAATATCACTGCTTTCTGACTTTTCCGAATTGGCTTCAATAAATAGACGATTTTCATCTGTCCCAATTAAAGTATCAAACTTTGTTCCTAGGTTGCCCTTACCGTCTTCATCAACTATCCATGCATTTTCAAGTCTTGTTACTTGATAAATTTGTCCGCCATGTTCTTTAAGATGCTTATCATGATTCTGACCATTGGGAATTACAGTTTCAAACCCTGTACTATTATCTCCATCATTACCAGAAGTTGTTTTTTGATAAGTATTCCTTTCAGCATAACCTAACCCACCTGGTTCTTTTAACAGCACTCTCATACTTTCTGATTGAGAGCTATTTACTAGATTTCCGGTAGATGGATCATTGGCAAAGGCAACACTTGTTAATCCTAACAAGGCTAAAGATACAAGTGTTTTAGAATAGAGTTTTTTAGTGGTGTGCATGTTGATTTACCCCCTTATCATTATTAATAGGTTGAGCAACAACATCTTTTGAATCAGAACTATTGCTATCGACATTTGCAACAATAAGCTTATTCATCATCCCAGCAGACATGTGATAGAGCAAATGACAATGGATAGCCCATTCACCTAACTCATCTGCCGTTAATAAGGTTGTAACTGTTTTACCTGGTGGGACAATTACAGTATGTTTATTTGGCATATTACTAGCATCCTGGCCATTTTCTAGTTGCATAAACATGCCATGTAAGTGCATTGGGTGAGCCATCATACTGTCATTGACAAATTTTAAGCGAATACGTTCACCATACTTCACCACTAGTGGGTCGGCTTCATTAAATTTTTTACCATTGATTGTCCAAATATAACGCTCCATGTTTCCACCAAGACGGATCTCTATTTCACGTTCAGCTGCACGAGTGTCTTTTTGAGGATCTAACGATTGCAAATCACTATATTGCAATGCTTTATTACCTTCAGGTGTTGAAGCATTTGCCCATCCAAATACGGTATTATCATTCTTGTCTGAAGCCGCCTTAACAGTAGCGCTATTCATCGGCATATCATGATCCATACCTTTCATAGAAGACATATCATGATCCATACCTTTCATAGAAGACATATCGTGATTCATGCCTTTCATAGAAGACATATCGTGATTCATGCCTTTCATAGAAGACATATCATGATTCATATCTTTCATTGAAGACATATCATGATTCATATCTTTCATAGATGACATGTCATGCTTCATACCTTTCATAGAAGACATATCGTGATTCATACCATGCATCGAATGGTCTTCAGATGTCTTATTTGGCATTGAAGACATATCATGGTTCATACCAGATGAAGAGCCATGATCCATCCCCATATCCTCCATAGTCAATAAAGCACGAGGACGAGGCTTAGGCATCTCAATTTGTTTGACTGCTGGTCTGCTTTCTTCATGTAAGGTTCCAACCGAAAATCCAGTACGATCAATAGATTCAGCTTCAATTTGGTAATGGGCTTGTTTCGGTTCAACAATGACATCATAAGTTTCAGCAGTACCAATACGGAACTCATCTACAGGAACGGGCTTTACAGGTTGACCATCGGCACTTACCACTGTCATTTTTAGGTTTGGAATGCGTACATCAAAGAATGACATAGCGGAAGCATTAATAAAACGAAGGCGAACTTTTTCACCAGCTTTGAAGTTGCCCGTCCAATTTTGCTGAGGTGTCTTGCCATTCATTAAAAATGTATAACCTGTGACATCGGACATATCTGTTTTCAGCATTCGCATCTGATTCCACATAGAACGGTCTTGCCAAGTCGCTTTTAGCCCATCACGTTTAACTTGTTTTAATACATCGAATACTGTTTCGCGGCGGTTCTGATAGTAGTCTGCTTCTTTTTTAATATTTTTCATAATTTGATCACTTGTTGAATTATGAAAATCAGAAAGCAAAACAACGTAATCTTTATCGGTTTTTTCAGCAGCTGTTAGTGGAGTTTTATCTTTAGGATAAATAACAAAAGCACCATATAAACCGTCTTGTTCTTGTCCTTTACTATGTGAATGATACCAATAAGTACCATTTTGGCGGACTTTAAACTTATATTCATAAGTTGTATTAGGGGCAATGCCATGAAATTTGTTAAATCCAGGTACACCATCCATAATTCCAGGTAATAATAAGCCATGCCAATGGATTGAAGAGTCCTGATTTTTTAACTTATTGTGAACACGGATAACGGCCTCATCACCTTCTTCAAATTCAAGAAGTGGTGCAACGAATTTACCATTTACAGTAATTCTCTCAACTGGTTTTCCTGTGATATTTACAGTTTGTTCAGCGATTGTTAAATCATATTCTTTAACTGCCGCCATTACCCAAGTTGATGAAAATAAACCAACTGAACCGTACCGGGTTTGTCGGAGACCACTTTTCTTGAGAGAATGTCCCGATGAAAAAAGTAAAATACACCCCTGAAATCAGAGATAGAGCGGTTCAATTATTGATTGAATCTGAAAAAGATTATCCTTCTACTTGGGCTGCAATCACCGCTATTGCTCCCAAGATAGGTTGTACTCCTGAAACTCTACGTGTTTGGTATCAAAAATATTTAGATAAACAAAACCCAATTAAAGTACAGCAACTTTCAGATCAAGAACGTATTAAACAACTCGAACGTGAAAATAAAGAACTGCAACGTGCTAACGAAATTCTACGTAAAGCAGCCGCTTTTTTCGCCCAGGCGGAGCTCGACCGCCCACACAAATAATGGTGGATTTTATCCAGAACAATAAAGATCGATATGGTGTTGAAGCGATTTGTAGAATTTTACCGATTGCAGCTTCGACCTATTATCGGGCTTTAGATCTCGTTGATAACCCAGAACATCGAGCGAAACGTGCTCTGCATGATTTACATCATGCAGAGCAAATCAAACGTATTTGGAAAGAAAGTTTAGGTCGATATGGTGTGCGTAAGGTCTGGCAACAATTGAAACGTGAAGGTTATGTTATCGCACGTTGTACAGTTGCTCGATTGATGCAGAAGCTAGGTATACAAGGTGTTTGGCGTGGTAAGAATAAACAAACCACCCGTAGCCGAGATGATCAAAAACGAGCAGATGACTTAGTAAAACGCAATTTTAATGCAGATCATCCTGACCAGCTGTGGGTCGCTGACTTCACGTATATTCAAACTCATTCAGGCTGGGTCTATACCGCCTTTATTATTGATGTGTTCTCGCGAGCAATTGTTGGATGGAAAGTATCAACACGTATGAATACAGATATGGTGCTCGATGCACTGGAGCAAGCATTGCATGATCGAGGCATGCCAAAGAACGTGATTCATCATAGTGACAGAGGCGTGCAATATCTTTCCATTCGTTATACCAATCGTTTAGAAGCAGCAAATTTACGAGCATCAGTCGGTACGACCGGTGATTCATACGATAATGCTTTGGCTGAAACGGTGAATGGCTTATACAAAACAGAGGTGATTGAATATTTAAAAGCGGATTGGCAAGGTTTAGCGGATGTACAACTTGCGACACTAAACTGGGTAGATTGGTTCAATAAAGAGCGTGTACACAGTGCACTGGGTTATGTATCACCTTTTGAGTTTGAAGCAATGTACTATGATAAGATTAACCCGTTAGGTCAGGTGGCCTAACTTAAATAAAAAAGTCTCCGACAAACCCGGTACGGTTCAAACTCCAATTAAGAGTATATGACTTAACTTTTTTGACATTCTATCTCACCTTTAGATTTTTTGACATTCTATCTCACCTTTAGAAAGGTCAAGATTGAAGTAATAAAGCAAATATTTAGTATAAACTTTAATACTTCTTTCTCGCTATTTATAAAATTATTTATTGCTACCAGGCATATTCATCTTTGAATGATCCATTTTAGAATGGTCCATATTCATCATAGAATGATCCATTTTTGACATGTCAGATGAGTTAGGAGACTGATGTTGACTATGATCTTGCTGAGTCTTGTCATCTTTTTCCATTTTACAAGGTTTTGTACAAGGTTCCTGTGCTTTTACCGTTTTAGTGGCACTTGAGGTTGATACATCTTTTGCCCAAGATTGAGTACCAGCAATTAAAGTTCCAGCACACATTAAAATTGTTAGACTACGACGCACTACAGTTTTCATAAGTTTCTCTAAAAGTTAATTTCTTGCTACTACAATAAAGTGAAGCACTGAACATCTAAGTGACTTGAAAATGACATTTTTGTAATCTATCTCGATCAGATGTTTTATAACGTTATTATAGTTTTAATGAATGACTTAGGATTCGGAAATGAGAATACTATTAGTTGAAGATGAACAAAAAACTGGTGATTATCTCAAGCAAGGTTTATCCGAAGCTGGCTATATTACGGACTGGGTTACAGATGGGTTAACGGGTAAACATCAAGCTCTTTCTGAAGAGTATGACTTAATTATTTTAGACGTGATGTTACCTGGACTAAATGGTTGGAATATTATCAATGATATTCGTAGCAGCGGTAAAACAATGCCCATTCTTTTTCTTACCGCCCGAGATCAAATCGAAGATCGAGTAAAAGGATTAGAGCTAGGCGCTGATGATTATTTAGTTAAGCCTTTTGCTTTTGCAGAGCTTCTAGCTCGAATAAAAACGCTCCTTAGACGAGGGCAACAAAGAGAAGATAATAATATTATTAAGATTGCTGATTTAGAACTTGATTTGAGAAAACGTCGGGTAACACGAGCAGGTCAACGCATTGATTTAACGGCTAAAGAATTTGCTCTTATGGAGCTTTTTATGCGTAGAAGAGGTGAAATTCTACCAAGAGCACTTATTGCATCTCAAATTTGGGATATGAACTTTGATAGTGATACAAATGTAGTTGAAGTCGCTATTAAACGATTAAGAAATAAAGTAGATAGTAATTTTACCCCTAAGTTAATTCAAAATATTAGAGGAATGGGGTATGTATTAGAGGTAGAAGATGAATAATAAATTATTCAAATCTATCAGTTTTCGTATTGGTATTATTTTCTCATTATCGACTATATGCATTCTCATTATGATGGGGTTTTTCATCCATAAATTAGTGATGCATCATTTTGAAACGCAAGATCGTACCCAATTAGAAGGTAAAATCCAGCTTATTCAGAATCTTCTCCAACAGCATCCTAAAAATTCTCCAGAACTTGATCTTTATGTAAGAGATGCGTTAGTTGGACACCATGATCTTATGGTCCAAATAGAACGACCGACAGGTAAAGTTTTATTTAGTTCAGCATCCTCAATCCTTAATACTCAAAATTTAATCAAGTCAGCAAATAGTTCATGGATTAAATGGCAAGTTCAAAATAAGACCTATCGTGGCATGATCTACACTACAGGTATAAATAGAAATTCTGAAATACAATCTGTACGAATTATTGTTGGGATCGATACATCAGAACATCTACATTTTCTAAAAGATTTTAAGCGTCAACTTTTGTATATTGGTTTGGCTGGTACAATTTGTTTAATGTTTTTAGGTTGGTTTGCAACCTGGAGAGGTTTAAGACCAGTGCAAAAAATGGCTAAGGTCGCACAAGGAATTTCTGCTCAACATCTTTCAGAACGTTTAGAAGTTGAGCATACACCAACCGAACTAAAATCATTGGCAATCGCCTTCAATGCTATGCTGGACAGACTAGAGTCAGCTTTAGAAAAACTTTCCGATTTTTCATCTGATTTAGCACATGAAATTAGAACACCAATTAATAATTTAATGACCCAAACTCAAGTATGTCTCGCCCGTAACCGAGATATTGGTACTTATCAAGAAATACTATTTTCTAATTTAGAAGAATTTGAACGTTTGGCTCGAATGGTGTCCGATATGCTTTTCTTGGCAAAAGCAGAACATGACTTAAATTTACAGAACTTACAGAATATTGACCTCATTAAAGAAGTTACCGCTTTATTTGATTTCTATGATGCGCTAGCTGCCGAAAAAAATATGACACTTCAACAAACAGGATCTGGCAATGTAAAAGGTGATCCTGCTATGTTACGTCGCGCACTCAGCAACCTATTGTCTAATGCAGTTAAATATGGAAACAAGAATTCTACAATACAGATAAAACTTCAACAGAATTTAGATAACACAATATTTTCAATTGAAAATGAAGGCCCTGAACTCTCTCCTGAACAACTATCCAGATTATTTGATCGTTTTTATCGAACAGATGCGTCTAGACAAAGAACAGAAGAAGGAACCGGCTTAGGGCTTGCCATAACAAAATCTATTCTTGATATGCTTGGTGCGACCATCCAGGCTGAATCCCTCAATGGTCGAATCATTTTTACCATTGTTTTTCAAAGTGAATCCATGCAAGGGGAATCATTTTAACTCATTTTTTGAACATCTTCCATTTACCCGAGTTGACCTTACATAAAGCTCAAACTGAGAGCCAGAGCTACGCCAGCACCTATCATGGCAATTGTGTAGCCAAATATGATAGCTCGGCCAAACTGTGCCCCCCCTGTCATCCATGCAATTGCCGCTTTGCTTAACATGTTGCTCAGTGTGGCCAGCCCTAGCGCGACAGCAGCCACATTTGTTGTTAAGCCTTCAGTACTATGCAGGCGGGCAAGTGAGACTAATATAGCATCTACGTCTGCTAGCCCAGAAATAGTCGATAATACGAAGATGCCGCTGGTGCCCAACCATTGTTTTGCTGCCGGGACCAAGACTGCCATGACAGCCAGGAAAGCAGCAAAGCTGAATGCTGTCCCAAGATCAAAAGGAGCCATTGCTTCTATTGTTCGATCGTTGTTTTCAGCGCTGGTAATTTGGCGTTGTCTCCACAATGCCATACCCAGCAGAAGGATTCCCGCAATCATCATTGCACCACCAAAAGTGCTTAGCAATGCTGGCTCAATGACGCCTATCAGCACAACCATACGAAAAAACATGATGCCACAGGCAGCCAATGTTCCAGAAATAGCAGCACTGACCATGACGGGGTGCTGGCGTGTATAGCGTGCCAGTGCGACAGTTGCAGCTGTAGAAGATGCCAAACCACCCAATAGACCTGTCCAGAATATGCCTCTTTCTGAACCGGTAAGCCGCATGGCAAAATGACCTGCCAGAGAGAGTCCGGCAATCAGGATCACTGCCCACCATAACTGGTAAGGATTTAATGCAGCAAAAGGTCCCAGACCCGTATTGGGTAAGTAGGGTAATATAACGACAGAAAGTACCAGCAACTGCAGGGATGCGGTTAATTCACGATGCTCTATCAAGCGTAGCCAACCGTGTAAGGTTGGCTTGAGATCCAAAAATACAGCGACGATTACAGCCGCGGTTAATGCTAAAGTAACATTACCATGGGATGCATATGCACCTAAAACTAATGTCAACAGCATCGCGATCGTCGTGGTAGCGCTTAGATTACCGGAAAGTTTTGCGGTACGCGCGTAGGACACTGTTAATAATAAGGAAAGCCCTAATACGGCCGCGACCAGCGGCCAAGGCCCGAAGTTTGGTTGTAAATGACCGAGCACTCCTCCGAGCAATCCTGTCAATGTGAAGGTACGTAGACCTGCTACTCGGCTGCCTTCTGGCAGTTCTCGATCCTGCCATCCTCGTTCTAAACCAATGAGCAGGCCGATGGCAAGTGCTGCAATAAGACCTGGTACATCTGGTGGAAGAAAAGAACTCTCTATCATAACTTTTTATTTCGCAGGCGAAGGGCATTGGTGATCACTGAAGCGGAGCTAAAACTCATCGCCAAGGCCGCAATCATGGGTGACAATAACCAACCGGTAAATGGATAGAGTACGCCAGCTGCGATTGGGATACCCAAGGCATTGTAAAGGAAAGCAAACATGAGGTTCTGTTTCATGTTGCCAACAGTAGCTTCCGAAAGGGAACGGGCAACCGCGATACCGCGTAAATCCCCCTTGACCAGCGTAACTTGAGCACTATTCATTGCGACATCAGTTCCGGTCCCCATAGCGATACCGACATCAGCCTTGGCTAGTGCTGGTGCATCATTGATTCCATCGCCGGCCATTGCCACGATGCGACCTTCCTTCTGCAATTTGCTGACCAGTTCTAGTTTATCTGCGGGTTTAACTTCACCATGTACCTCATCAATGCCTAGACGTGCTGCGACTGAACGGGCAGTGGTGAGACCATCTCCTGTTGCCATCACGATACGTAGACCCGCTTCCTTCAGGGTGGCAAGTGCTTCTGGGGTACTTTTTTTGATGGGATCGGATACTGCAAGCAGACCGGCCAATTCACCATTGATGGCTAGATGCATCACACTTGCACCTTCCGAACGCAGCTCTTCGGCTTGCGGAATCAGAGATTGTACCGAGATACCCAATTGCTCCATCAGTGCTGTGTTGCCCAAAGCTAACTGACGATCGCCCACTTGACCTCGAACACCAATCCCTGAGCCCGATTCAAAATTATCTGGTGTTTCAAGAGACAGGCCACGTTCGTGTGCTGCGTTTACAATCGCTTCGGCTAGCGGGTGTTCACTGCCTTGATCAAGACTGGCGGCTAAACGTAATACTTCAGATTCGTCAAAACCTGATGCGGCAACTACACGATCGAATACAGGGCGTCCTTCAGTTAACGTACCTGTTTTATCGATGATTAGTGTGTCAATCTTGCGCAGATTCTCAATGGCTGCTGCATCGCGGAACAACACACCATGAGTAGCACCTTGACCCGTTGCAACCATGATAGACATTGGAGTTGCCAAGCCTAGTGCACAAGGACAGGCAATAATGAGTACTGCCACAGCATTGATTAATGCATAAACCCAGCTCGACTCTTCTGGGCCGAACAGTCCCCATCCAAAGAAGGTAAGCAAGGCAATGGCTACTACAGCCATGACAAACCAACCTGCAACCTGATCAGCCATGCGTTGCATTGGGGCTCTTGAGCGTTGAGCTTGCGCCACCATCTGTACGATCTGAGACAACATGGTACTTGAACCAATTTTCTCTGAACGCATGATTAGGGAACCATTGGTATTCAGGGTAGCACCAATGACTTTATCACCGATGCGTTTAGTGATCGGTAAAGGTTCACCTGTCAGCATCGATTCATCCACTGAACTACTTCCTTCAGTGATTACACCATCCACAGGCACTTTTTCACCTGGGCGAATTCTGAGTAAATCTCCTACATGGACATGCGTTAGAGGAACATCTTCTTCAGTTCCATCAGGCAAGATTCGGCGAGCTGTTTTAGGAGCGAGCCCAAGGAGTGACTTAATTGCAGCAGAAGTTTGCGAACGTGCTTTTAACTCCAATATTTGTCCCAGTAGGGTCAATGAAATGATGACCGCTGAAGCTTCAAAGTAAACAGCGACACGACCCATGGAAATAAATGAGTCTGGGAAGATTTGCGGTGCAATGGTTGCGACCACACTATAAATAAATGCAGCTCCAGTGCCCAAACCAATCAGCGTCCACATGTTCGGGCTGCGATTCACAACCGATTGCCAACCCCGGGAAAAAAATGGCCAACCTGCCCAAAGTACAATTGGGAGTGACAACACCAGTTCAATCCAGCTCTGAACAGCCATATTGAACAGGTTCAGTTGATGACCAAACATCGCCAAAAAAGTCACGATGATGGTCAATGGCAGTGTCCACCAAAAGCGTCGGCGGAAATCACGTAACTCCGGATCCTCATCTTCCTCTAATTCAGGAATGAGTGGCTCCAGTGTCATTCCGCATTTAGGACAGTTTCCAGGATGATCTTGCCTGATTTCTGGATGCATTGGGCAAGTATAGATGGTCGTGCCTGTTGTGCTTGCATCATTAACGGATTGAGTAGTCTGATGATGCTGTGTGTGTGCATCGGCATTCATAGTTCCAGATTTAGTGATGTATTGCACAGGGTTAGTATGAAACTTGGATTGACATTTATCACTGCAAAAAAAGTAAGTTTTCCCCTTGAATTCCTCATGGTATTTCGATTCTTCAGTGACGGTCATACCACAGACTGGGTCTTTCAATACGTCTGTTGTAGCCTGTGTCATATGATCCTGATTATGATTTTTTTGATCTAACATGAATAATTCTCTTATGGCAAAATAGTTTTATGGCCGAATTTCGGAATAAATCTCGGAGTCTGTTGGGCATAGCTGTCATAGACAGCGCCAAATTGTTTACTCATTTCAGCCTCTTCCTTAATTGCCAAGCGGCTGTACATTAAGAGTAAGATTGGAAACATAATCAGTGTCAGTAAAGTTGGCCATTGCAATAAAAACCCCAGCAAGATCATTACAAAAGCTACGTATTGCGGGTGGCGTATGCGCGCATAGGGTCCGCTTACTGCCAATTGGTGATGACGTTGTGCGTGGTACAACACGTTCCATGCTGATGACAGTAAATAGAAACCATAGCCCAAAAAAATATAACTCGCGATGTGCAGAATGCCAAAATGTGGATCACCCTTTTCGCCTAGTAGCGTTGACCATAAGTGACCTGAGTTATGCGACAGCAAGTCAAGTTCAGGAAAGCGAGTTTGTAGCCAGCCTGACAACAGGTAAATGGTTAAAGGGAAACCATACATCTCGACAAACAATGCAATGATGAAAGCAGAGAAAGCGCCAAAAGTACGCCAGTCTCGTGCTGTGGCGGGTTTAAAAAAACTGAAGGCAAACATAATGAAAATTGCCGAATTTATGATGACGAGCCACCACAGACCATAGGCCGATTCCGCATGATTCATGAGGGGTCTCCTGGTTCGCGTGATTTTTTATTATCTGATGTGTCTGGATTTTTCTGTTGATGATGGTGATGTCCATGACCACCATGCATAAAAATATGCATGAGTGGGCATGCTAAAAGGAGTAAAAAGGGTAAAAAACCAACGACATGGGCCAAATGCTCGGTTAAGAGAAAATAGGCTGCGATACCACCCAGCACGATTAGACCAATGGCATAACGTGTAGACCAGAAGTTAGGTACTGAATTATTTTCTTGGTGTTGGTGATTCATGGTGCTTTCCCCTAATTCATGGGTAACTATTTAGTTGCTGACGGAGGCATACAGTCCATCATCATCTGCATCATGGATTGCATCATGTCCATACGTTTTTCCATCATCTGCTGACGGTCAGCCATATTTGCATTCATGCTTTGGCTGCCCATCTGTTTCATCATACTCATACCTCCTTGCATGAGTTTCATGTGCTCAGCCATAAGTTTCTGACGTTCTTGTGGGGTTTTTGCAGCCATCATCTTCTCATGCATGGCTTGCATCGCCTTCATGTGTTGATCCATTGCAGCCATTTTATCTGTAGCAGTGGTGCTGGTAACTGTTTGCTTAATTGTTACTGCAGATGGTGCTGTTTTTTCAGGGTGGTGATCTTTGTGTTCATCGGATTGCTGTGCAAATGTATTCAATGACGCGGCTGCGATACATAAGCCCAAAAAAATGTTTTTGAATTTCATCATAATTTTTTCCTTTAAATAATTTGGAAGTAAAAGCTATGTTTTAGTACTGAACAGAGTCTAGGAATTTGACTACTAAACTGATGAAATTTTTGGTTATTCTCTGTCTCTCTTAAAAATTTTAGCACTATTAATTAATTATTTTTAAAAATGACAAAAATGTAATTTTGAGATCTTCTCGAAATATATAGTCTATGCTGAGATGACAAAAATTTTATTTAATATTAATCTTTTAAAACTATTAAAGTTGTTATGATTTTATGTGCTTAAAAAAATAAAAATGAAATGATTAGATGACTCCAAGGGTAGTTAGAGACACATTCTTAATGTAATTTACACTGTTATTCCTTTAAAGAAAAAATACAGTTGATCAAAATAGTTTTTTATAGAAAAAAGGGTGGATAATTTAATTATTAAACTTATTGGTATATTTATTAGATAGAAGGGGCTTTGTTGCACAAAGATTTCATAACTATATGATTTTAGAAGTTTTGATTATTTTTTGATCCAAAATTAAATTTATTTAAATCAGATGCTTACATATTTATGCAACAAAGCCGATAGAAGGTAAAGAAGATTATTTTTAATATTAGGGTTTATAATCCAAATTTCAGAGTAAGGAATCTACTACTTATATAATAGAGATTCCATCTCCAAAACAGTACTACTGTATGAATGAGTTGTATTCAATGCAGGGAAGAATGTAGATCCTTAATACTAACGGAAAATTATTTTACTGAATTTTCATGTAAAGACTCATTTAATTGATCAATCACTGTCGTCCATTCACCATCAGAGTGTAGTTTTTCTTCTAAAAAATGACGTTGAGCATCAGTCCAAAAAATTGCTTGTGTTAAAAAAACATCTCCAGCTAGCTGATGGCTCTCTATGAATTTTGCAATTGCTTCTTCAGTAGAAGCTAAACCAAGCTGTTCAAATAATTTGGTCATTCTTGGACGTGTTTGAGTCATGTGCTTAGCCCACAAATTTATATTAGATCAAATTAAACATAACATGTTTATATTTAAAATAAAATATAAAAAATTAAATAGCTACTATTTTCTTAGACAAAATGATTACTACATTTCATAAATCAACCACCTACATAATTTGTTTGTTAAATGATCATTATTTTTCAATAAGATTATTTTAATAGTTAAAGATTTTAAATTTTAAAAATGACAAAAATGTAATTTTGAAGTCATCACTCTGTTTCTGTCTCTCACTTATAATTGAAATATAAGAGGAGATGATGTGGTCTCATTAAATACAGATTTTATAAAGTCATCTCTAATGAACTAACGAATCAAGAGGAAACGTAAATGAAATTATTTCAAAATAAAATGACTGCTCTACGTCATGTTTTAGTAGCTGCAACGATGATTGTGGCTACTACAACTACGTTCGCTCATGTGAGTTTAGTGAGTGCGATTCCTGCGGAAAATGCATCTGTCCTTAGTCAACCAAAGAACTTGACCCTTAACTTTGGTACAGAGGTTATGTTGATGAATATTAAGTTACTGGATGCTCAGCGAAGAGATGTTCCTTTAAAATATAAAGTTACTCATGACTTAAAGAAATCCTTTGATGTCGCTCTTCCGAAACTGAAAAAAGGTAAATATACCGTTGTCTGGACAACAATGGGGAAAGATGGCCACAACATGAATGGTGAATATAGTTTCACTATCAAATCAACTAAATAAGAATTGATTACCTTTCAACATGTCAGTGAGGTGCTGACATGTTGTTCTAGAATGGACAAAAATAATGATTTCTGAATATTGGATGTGGGCCACTTGGTTAACTAAGGTTATTTTATATTTAAGTTTAGCTTTTGTCGTTGGTGGAGCCTTTTGCTATTTTTTACTTAGACAATATCTTGAACTAAAAGAATCGATTCTTAAATATATTACAATTGGCGCTGGATTAGGCCTAATTTCCAGTACCTTGGGATTTTTTATTCTGATTGGTAGTTTTGCCAATACTGGTATTACAGGGATGGTGGACCCCACGTATATTAATATATTGGTTAATACTCCGACGGGGTATATATACGTTCTTCGTTCTATTAGTTTTGCTCTTTTACTTCTTCTCATGGTGGTTAAAGTTAACAGGAACAAAGGTCAGTTTTCTATAATTGAAAGTTCAATATTTTGTATTTTACTTATCCCGATTATTTTTAGTTTTTCCCAGCTCGGACATGTCGCTAATTTAACCTTACTTGCTCAAATTTTATTATCAATCCATATTCTAGTTATGTCGTTATGGATGGGGTCTTTATATCCGTTATGGAAAACCAGCCGGGAAATAAGTGGTTTACCTTTAAAAGATCGCATGCATGTATTTGGACGTATTGCTGCTTTCATTGTTGGGATATTAATCGCCTGTGGCGCTAGTGTAGCTCTTCTTTTAATTAAAGATTTTAATACCTTAATCAATACTGCATATGGCTATGGTTTCATGGTTAAAATGTTTTTTGTTATAAGTATTCTACTTTTAGCTGCCTTCAACAAATGGTATTTCACCCCGCGTCTTCAACATCCTAAATTCGCTAAACACCTTAGTCATGCCATTTTATTTGAGATGTTATTAGGTCTATCAATTCTATTAACAACAGGCTATATAACCACTGTCGTGGGTATTGAATAAGAGAATTTCAAAATAAGGGAATTGAGGAAATTTAACATTTCTAATGTTTTAAACAAATGTTTTGTTAAAAAGGAGCAACATATGAAATTTCACATCGCTAATATGACTTGTGGTGGTTGTGCACGCGGCATTACTACCGCAATTAAAGAACTCGACTCGAATGCTTCACTCGATATTGATTTACAAAACCGTATCGTTGAAATCAACACAACAGTGAGTCAGGATAAAGTCATTGCCACTCTCAGTGAGCGTGGATTTACAGCTGATCCTGCTTAATCTCTGTTAGAGTAACAGTGGGAATTCCTTACCACTTTTACTCTCTCTTATTTTCCTCATCGTACAGATAAAATCTGTACTTGCTTGCAATAAAAGTAGCCCCTGAATTCCCCATAATCTTGGTTCGAGCTGATCTTCGCATATAGAACTCAGCATATCTAAATGATAGAGATCGTATATGAGTACCGAAATGACTGATACGCCACACTACAGTGAAACATTAGAGATTGAGGGGATGACATGTGCTTCTTGTGTAGGCCGTGTGGAAAAAGCCTTAAAATCTCTTAAGGGTGTTGAATCGGCTCATGTAAATCTGGCTACCGAAAAAGCAGTCATTTATTCGCATCGTCCCCTTGACCGTTCTAGTTTAATTAAAGTTGTAGAAAAAGCTGGCTACGAAGTGGAAGCACTGCAACCAATAGAGCTTACGATTGAGGGTATGTCATGTGCTTCTTGTGTAGGTCGAGTAGAAAAAGCCTTAAAATCTGTTGAGGGTGTGGAATCAGCACATGTAAATCTGGCTACTGAAAAAGCGACTATTCAGGCAAGCTCATCTGTCACTCGTGACTCGTTAATTCAGGCTGTCACCAAAGCAGGGTTTGAAGCAAAGTCAGTTCATCAAACTACGGAAAGCTTTCAAGATAAAAAAAATATTGAATTAGAAAAACTTAAAAAAGATTTAATTTTGTCAGTCTTATTGACTCTACCCGTTTTTATTTTAGAAATGGGATCACACCTGATTCCCGCCTTTCATACGTTTATGATGGATAACATTGGCCAACAAAATAGCTGGTTAATGCAATTTTTCTTGACCACAGTAGCATTAATTTTTCCAGGCCGACGCTTCTTCAAAAAGGGCATCCCAAGTTTATTCCGCTTAGCACCAGACATGAATTCCTTGGTGGCTGTAGGAACATTGGCTGCTTATCTTTATTCAGTGGTTGCTACTTTCTTTCCAAGTGTCCTGCCACAAGGCACGGTCAATGTTTATTATGAAGCTGCAGCGGTTATTATCACTTTAATTCTATTAGGTAGATTTTTTGAAGCCAAGGCAAAAGGCCGAACGTCTTTAGCAATTCAACATCTAGTTGGAATGCAGCCTAAAGTTGCCAGAATACAGCTCAATAATCAGGTGATAGAAGTTCCGATTGCCGAAGTTCAAACAGGAACGATTGTAGAGATTAGACCAGGCGAGCGTATCCCTGTCGATGGTGAAGTTATTCACGGCCAAAGTTTTATTGATGAATCCATGATTACTGGCGAGCCTATGCCCGTTGAAAAAACGATAGGCTCTACTGTGGTAGGAGGAACAATTAACCAAAGTGGCAGCTTAAATATCAAAGCCACCTCTGTTGGTAGTTCATCAGTGCTTTCTCAAATCATCCGAATGGTTGAACAGGCACAGGGTTCCAAGCTGCCTATTCAGGCATTGGTTGATAAAATTACCATGTGGTTTGTACCTGTAGTAATGGGTCTCTCTCTTTTAACTTTTCTTACGTGGTTTATCTTCGGCCCTGAACCAGCCCTAACTTTTAGTTTAGTGAACGCGGTTGCTGTACTCATTATTGCATGTCCTTGTGCGATGGGACTTGCAACGCCTACATCAATCATGGTGGGAACTGGGCGGGGTGCTGAAATGGGGGTTTTATTTCGTAAAGGTGAAGCTTTACAGCTGCTCAAAGAAACTAAAGTGGTTGCAGTTGATAAAACAGGGACTCTGACTGAAGGGAAACCAGTTTTAACCGATCTGCATGTCTTAGAAGGGTTTGAATACAATGCCGTACTTTCACTTATGGCAGCCGTTGAATCAAAGTCTGAGCATCCTATTGCTCGAGCAATTGTACAAGCCGCTATAGATAAGGAATTAATCCTGTCTCCTGTTGCTGATTTCAAGTCAGTCACGGGCTATGGAATAGAAGCAACGGTGTCTGAACATTTGGTTCATATTGGTGCAGATCGATATATGGAAAAACTAGGTTTGAATCCTAATGTTTTTTCTCAATTTTCGGATCGTTTGGGAGAAGAAGGAAAAACCCCTCTCTATGTTGCGATTGACCAGAAACTTGCTGCCATTATTGCTGTAGCAGATCCAATTAAAGAATCAACATTTGCTGCAATTGAAGCGTTACATCAGTTAGGTTTAAAGGTTGCCATGATTACAGGTGATAACCGTCATACAGCTCAAGCGATTGCAAAAAAACTAGGTATTGATGAGGTTATTGCAGAAGTCTTACCAGAAGGTAAAATAGAGGCCGTTAAAAAATTAAAAAATCAATATGGTAAACTCGCATATGTTGGAGATGGCATTAATGATGCCCCTGCACTTGCAGAAGCAGATATTGGTTTAGCAATAGGTACAGGTACAGACGTAGCTATTGAAGCTGCTGATGTGGTTTTGATGTCTGGCAACCTGAAAGGAGTGCCAAATGCTATCGCTTTAAGCAAAGCGACTATAACCAATATTCGTGAAAATTTATTTTGGGCATTTGTTTACAATGCAGCTCTGATTCCTATTGCAGCAGGTGTACTTTATCCGCAATTTGGACTGCTACTTTCTCCTGTATTTGCTGCTGGTGCAATGGCTCTCTCGTCAATATTTGTACTAGGAAATGCTTTACGATTAAAACGTTTTAAAGCCCCCCTTGCAATTATTTAACCCTTTTTTATATACATTTAAAGTTTTGTTGGCTTCACTTTATATATTTGGAAATGAGATCCTTATTACAGGCATAACAACAGTAGTGGGTATTGAATAAGATAATTCTAAAATAAGGTTGTTGAGGAACTCAAACATTAGAGTACTTATCTTTAGTAGCTTACTCATACTTTTTTCTAAAAATAATACAAATAGTTTTTATCTTAGGTAACAATTTACTTTTGAAGTTCTATTCAGTATGCTTTCTGCGAATCTCGAGATGATTTTTTCGTATGCCACATAATAAGTTCTCAAAACTTATTCTTGCGTTTGTCCTGTTTTTGTTTGCGATAACAACAACGGGAGCTTACACATGGGCGCCAGTTATAGCTAAAAATCTTGACCATCATCATGATGTGACTATCTCAGTTGAAACAGACAGTTCCAGCCAATGGTCTCTTATTCATCATGCTGAAGAGCAAGTCTTAGAAGATACTAAAAATCACAACTGGACCAGTTATGATGAATCACCTTTTCATCATTCTACTCCACCGGTTCAAGCTAAAGACCAAATGAGCATTGATCCAGTTTTTCTCTTGAGTTTTTCCCTCCCGCTCATTCTGCTTTTTCTGAGTCTTTTTGAACGACCCGTTCGATCCTATGCACTTAGGAAAAGGATAGAATATCTTTGTAATTCCTATATATTTACAAAAGGTTTAATTGTTCTAAGAAATTGATTTTTCTGTACAAAAAATAATTTCCATTTTTTTGTATAGGTAAAGTCATGTCTAAAAAATATCAGATATTTCTTGCCTGTGGTTTAGTAGCAGCAACGACTCGATTATTTGCAGCATCTGATTACGTTCAGCTACAACAACAGGTAATTTCAAACGATTCAATTTTGAAGAGTTTGCAACAGTCTCAACACGCATATGCCATAAATCAGAAATATGCCGGTAGACTTAATAATCCTACGTTTAATCTTGAATTAGACAATTTAGGTAATTCAGACCTTAAAGATCTTGATGGGCCAACGACTATGATTGGTTTGTCCCAGGATATTCCTCTCAATAATAAACGCGCTTTGCGTAGGCAGTTGGCAGGGTTTCAAGGGAATAATAACCAATTTGAGGCATTGAAGCGTCAGGCTGAATTAAAAGCCGATTTCCGTGTTTGTATGTCAAATTGGTATGCGGCTTCAAAACGGGTAGAAATTTATTCTACCGAAAGCAAGATGAACGCGAGACAAGCCCATGTTCTGAATGAAAAATTGAAGTTTGGCAGAGTAATTCCATCTGATGTTCAATTGAGTTCAGCTTTATCGTCTGAATCAAAACTACGTTATCAGAACGAAGTGAAGAAAGTTCAATTTCAAAAAAATCTGTGTTCCAAATTCATATCTGTATTACCTGATCAAGCAATAGAAGTTCCTTTAAGCATTAACTTTGCCGATAAAGTGAGCTTATCTGAACAAGAAGCCTTGCTTAAAACTCAACTGGCTAAAACCCAGTATGAATTAGCTAAAAAAGAAGCCGTGCCAGATATTACGCTGGGTTTAGGGGTAAGGAACTATCAGGAGACCAATGATCAAGTTTTCTTAGTTTCTACATCTATTCCCCTATCTGTTTTTAATCGAAATAAGGGGAGCATTGCACTTGCACAAGCGGAGCAAGTACATGCAGAAACTCGTTCTATTCTCGTAAACCGTAACTCCAAAATTGAATTAGAAAATAAGTCTATTGAAGTATCGAACCTGATTGATTCGATCAAAAATTATGATCAGTCCATACTTCCTGCCACCAAAGAAAGTTTGAGAATTGCTGAAATGGGGTATCAGGCAGGAAAGATTTCTTTACTTGAATTCAATACTATTAAGCAAATTTGGTTGGATAAACATCTCGCTCGATTCGATTTGTGGTTGGCTTTGCAAAATCAAATTGCAGAGGTTGAACGAAATTATGTGACCAATTTAGATCAAGAATAAGGCCTGAAAATATGAATAAACCAACCAATACTTTAATTACTACAGGTGTTATCGCTTTATTAGTCGTTTTATGTGCAATCGCTTGGTACAAAACGGGTAATAAAGCCGAAACTTCAAGTCATAATGAGGTGACTGAAGAAAAAGTTGCTGTAGCAGGAGATGAAAAAGGCCCGCATGGGGGCCGTTTATATCGCGATGGTGATTTTGCTGCTGAAGTCAAAATCTTCGAGGAAGGGGTAGAGCCTCATTTACGGGTGTATGGCTACTTTAAAGATAAGCCATTAAAACCTGAAGAGATTAGTGCCAATATTTTTATCCAGCGTCTTGATGCAGAACAAACCATATCATTTAAGCCTGAAAGCGATTATCTGATTGGGAATGAAATTGTCTATGAGCCACATTCATTCTTGATGGTGATCAATGTTGATTATCAAGGTAAAAAACATACTTGGAAATGGGATACCAAAGAGGGACGAGTCACTATGCTTGATAGCAGTATCAAGAGCAGTGGTTTGGAACTTTTAAAAGTTGAACCCATGATGTTTGAAAATGCACTCGAACTCAAAGGTGAACTGAAATTTCCTGATAATTTTGAAAGTTTTATTACCCCTAAAGCGAGCGGAACATTAATAAAAACGTACCGTTCAATTGGCGATCAAGTGAATCAGGGGGATCTTTTGGCGACTGTACAAAGTCCGGATTTAATTCGTCTTAATGCGGAACGTACTCTTGCATTGGATACCTTACAATTTGCCCGTAAAAAGATGGAGCAGGAACGAGCTTTATTCCAAAAGCGTGTTTCACCTGAAATTGATTACATCAATGCCAAACGTGAATTTGAAAATACTCAGACTAGGGCTAATGAACTCAATAGTTTAATCAGCTCTTATGGAGGTGCGGGTAATGGAACAATTGAAGTCAGAGCCGCAATGTCAGGTACGATTTTACAAGTGCTTGGAGCAGTTGGTTCTAATGTAACGCCATCATCTCCATTGTTCAAAATAGCTAATACATCTCAGTTGCTTGCTGTGGTTAATGTACCAGCAGATAAATTAGATGCTATAAATCCAAACAATAAAGTAACTGTTAAGCCTCAAACTCAAACAGGCACAGAAGAAGCGTTGGGACGTATCAAATATATCAGTGATGTGATTGATCCAAAAACACGAACTGCGCAAGTCTTTATTGAAATTCCAAACCAGTTTAAATGGCGTTCAGGGCAGTTAATCACTGCACAAATCTTTGAAAACCAGAGCATGAAACCGATGGTTGTCCGTGAAGATGCTTTGCAAAACTTCCGTGATTGGGATGTGGTGTTTATTCGTGTCGGGAATGACTTTGAAGCACGTCCTCTAGAGTTAGGCGATAAATTTAATGGTTTTGTTGAAGTTAAATCTGGTCTAAAAGCAGGGCAGATTTATGCAGCAGGTAATTCTTATTTATTAAAAGCAGAGCTGGGTAAATCTGGCGCTACTCATGATCATTAAGGAGTAGCGTTTATGTTTGACCAAATTGTAAAGCTCTCGATAAAGAATCGTTGGCTGGTACTGATCATTTTCCTATTCATAGGGGCATTTGGCGTTTACAACTATTTTAAACTGCCCATTGATGCTGTACCCGATATTACCAACGTACAAGTTCAAATTAACAGTGAGGCCCAGGGCTTATCTCCAACCGAGATGGAATCCCAGGTCACCTACCCCATTGAAACGGCTTTGGCTGGTATTCCTAATCTGGACTATACCCGATCAGTATCCAGATACGGCTTATCTCAAGTGACTGCGATTTTTAAGGAAGGCACGGACATTTACTTTGCCCGTCAGCTAGTGAATGAAAAGTTGCAAGGGGTTACACCAAGTCTTCCAGGAGGTATATCGACTTCTATGGGTCCTGTTTCTACAGGACTTGGCGAAATCTTCATGTACACGGTGGAAAATGCAAAAAACAACCCGACTCCACTTTCACCGACTGAATTGCGAACACTTCAGGATTGGGTGATCAAGCCTCAGCTTCGAAATGTCGAAGGTGTGAATGAAATCAATACGATTGGTGGCTATTTAAAACAATTTGTTGTACAGCCCGACTATGCGTATTTACGAAGTATTGGTCTAGATCAAAAGACTATTTTGGATGCTATTTCTAAAAATAGCATGAATAAAGGTTCAGGCTATATTGAGAAGAATGGTGAGCAGTACTTGATACGTTCTGATTCTCAAATCAGTTCGATTGAACAAATTCAGAATATTCCGATCACCACAAGCAATGGTTATATTTTGCGTTTAAAAGATGTAGCTAAGATTTCTATTGGACATGAACTCCGTACAGGTGCTGCAACAAAAGATAGCCAGGAAATCGTGCTGGGTACAGCTTTTATGCTGATTGGAGAAAACTCTCGTAATGTCGCTCATGCAGTAGATCAAAAATTACAGCAAGTCCAAAAGTCTTTACCTGAAGGTGTTGAAGCCAAAGCAGTATATAACCGTACGACATTAGTTGATGCCACGATTGAAACCGTGAAGAAGAATTTGCTCGAAGGTGCAATTCTGGTCATTGTCGTGTTGTTCATTTTTCTGGGTCATTTCCGTGCTGCACTGATTACCGCAATGGTGATACCACTGTCTATGCTGATGACCATAACAGGTATGGTGAATCAGAAAATTAGTGCAAATTTAATGAGCTTAGGGGCTTTGGACTTCGGGATCATTGTAGATGGTGCCGTGGTAATTGTTGAAGCCTCACTTGCCAAATTGGCGATGAAGCAGAAAGAATTAGGACGAATACTCACCCGTCAAGAACGATTCACGACGGTTTTTGAAGCGACTAAGGAATCACGAAAAGCCATTCTCTATGGTCAGTTGATCATCATCTTGGTGTATCTGCCTGTCATGACGCTTACTGGTGTTGAAGGCAAGATGTTTACACCGATGGCAGCTACAGTTGTTATGGCTCTCGTGGCTGCAATGGTTCTTTCGATTACTTTTGTTCCTGCAATGGTGGCTTTGGTCACGACAGGCGAAATTAAGGAAGAGGAATCGAAGATTGTTCATTTCATTAAGAAAGTTTATAGCCCAATTTTAGATTGGTCTTTGAGTCATCGTTATAAGCTGATCGCGTTCGTAGCAATTTTCTTTGTATTCAGTGCGAGTCTTTCAACTCGTTTAGGTTCCGAATTTATTCCCTCATTAGATGAAGGTGATGTGGCATTACATGCACTTCGAATTCCTGGAACTTCTTTAACTCAAGCTGTTGAAATGCAGTATGCGCTTGAAAAAGAAATCGTCAAAATTCCTGAAGTGAAAACCATGTTTGCCAAAGTGGGGACAGCTGAAATTGCGACTGACCCAGTTCCACCAAACGTCGCTGATAATTTTGTGATATTGAAACCACGTAGCGAATGGCCGAATCCTGACAAGGAAAAATCAGCTGTCGTTGCCGATATTGAACGTGTGGCAAAAGGCGTTTATGGCAACAACTATGAGTTCACTCAGCCGATTCAAATGCGTTTTAACGAACTGATTTCAGGTGTCCGTACAGATGTTGCAGTGAAGATTTATGGTGATGATTTAGATCAGTTGCTTGAATCTGCAAATGCTGCAGCGAAAATTTTAGAAGGTGTGAACGGTACAGCTGACTTGAAAGTTGAACAGATGTCGGGACTGCCAATGGTGTCTGTTGAACTCAAGAAAGACATGATTGCGAACTATGGGCTAGATGCAGAAGATGTGCAAAAGCACGTTTCTAATCTAATCACCGGTGAAACAGCAGGTAAAGTATTTGAGGGTGATCGTAAGTTCGATATTGTTGTGCGGATGGATCAAAACTCAGTAACTGACCTGGAAAAACTGTATCAAATTCCTGTCAGTTTGCCTGATGGTTCAAGTGTATTGTTGTCCGAATTGATTGAATTGAAGAATATTCAAGGACCCAACCAAATTTCTCGTGAAAATGGTAAACGTCGTATTGTGATCACGGCAAACGTGCGTGGTACTGATATCGGTAGTTACATTGCTGATGCACAATCAAAATTAAACTCTGATTTCCAAATGCCAGAAGGTTACTGGCTCACTTGGGGCGGTACTTTTGAACAAATGGAGTCCGCCTCTAATCGACTTATGATTGTTGTACCCATCGCTTTGATTTTGATATTTGCAATGATTTATATGGCCTTAGGCAATATCAGAAATAGTGTGCTGGTCTTTACTGGTGTGCCTTTTGCATTAACGGGTGGCGTCATTGCTTTAGCCCTCCGTGATATTCCTTTCTCTATCTCGGCTGCTGTTGGTTTTATTGCTTTATCGGGTGTTGCAGTACTCAATGGTTTGGTACTCGTATCGGCCATTCAGAGATTGCGTGATCAGGGTGAAGGGCTGATTGATGCAGTAAAACATGGTGCATTAGAACGTTTGCGGCCAGTGCTGATTACTGCACTGGTTGCCTCTTTGGGCTTTATCCCTATGGCTTTAAACGTGGGGATTGGTTCAGAAGTACAGCGTCCAATTGCAACCGTTGTTATAGGGGGAATTATTTCCTCAACGCTACTTACCTTGATTATTCTGCCCACCCTGTATGTTTGGTTTAACCAAGCTCTTCAGAAAAAATCTGACGATTTCGCTGAGCAGAAAGGGTAGAGAAGTTCAATATGATGGCAATAGTGCAAGATTCAAAAATGAGATATGTGATGATGTGGCTGGTTTGCATCATCAGTCTTGCACTATGTCTGCATTTTAACGAGCATGCGACTGAAAACCGCTTTCAAGAGCATGCCTATGTAGATGTGATTCATACTCATCATCATGAGGTAAATCAGCAACATTCACATCATCATCAAGATACCTATTACGAACATTTTTCTAATGTTGCATCTCTCAAAGAAATAGCACTCATCTTGCTTCTGTTAGGTGCGCAAATATTTGACCGTACGAAGAAATACGCTCTATTGCTTGCAAGTCGTATTTTTAAACCTCCAAAAAAAATCATGAGTTTTTTGAACCATTTTTTAATTTTTGGAGTTTGATTTAGATGCAAATTATTGATTCACATTATGTGAAGCTCAAAACCTATTTAAAGCTGTTGATTGCTTTAGGTATGGTCTTGATAAGTCCTGCACTTTTTGCTCATGGAGTTGCAGAGGGTGACAAAGGCTATATACAGGAAATCTACGGTGTTCATGTGATCCCCTTTATTTATCTGGGCGCCAAACACATGGTTACAGGTTATGACCATTTATTATTTCTGGTCGGTATTATTTTCTTCTTATACCGTATGAAAGATATTGGTTTGTATGTCAGCCTGTTCGCCATCGGTCATTCAGTTACCATGCTGATAGGGGTGTATTACAACATTTCGATGAATGCATACATTATTGATGCAATCATTGGTTTTTCTATTGTTTATAAAGCTTTAGATAATTTAGGTGCTTATCAGCGCTGGTTTGGATTCCAGCCCAATACAAAAATTGCCACGCTGATTTTTGGTTTGATTCACGGCTTTGGTTTAGCTGTAAAAATTCAGGAATATGAAGTGCCAGATGATGGCCTGCTTGCGAATCTGATCTCTTTCAACATCGGGGTCGAATTAGGGCAACTCATGGCATTAGCCATCATTTTACTGCTTATGACGATGTGGAGAAAAACCCCTTATTTCTTCAAAACAGCATATCAAAGCAATGTCTTCTTGATGTTCCTTGGTTTTCTACTTGTTGGCTACCAACTCACTGGCTTCATTACACAATAAGGATCTAAATTATGTTTAACGCTGAAATTCCAAAAGATGTTGAATTACCCTCTTCAAAGAAACTGATTAAATCCACTGTGGTTGCTGCGGTGAGTGCCGTTGTTGTTCTTGTGACTTGTGTAATGCCAGCCGAATACGCTATTGACCCTACTGGTGTCGGTAAAGTTTTGGGTTTAACCAAAATGGGGGAAATCAAGCAATCTTTAGCGGCTGAATCAGAGAATGGAATGGGAGAGACCCCTCAGATCCCTTCAGTAAATACTGCTAATAGTTCGGTTGCTCAGGCTGCTGTAACAAATGATAGCTCAAATACAATGCCCGCTATTAAGAAAGAATCGATCTCTATCGAATTAAAACCTAACCAGGCAACTGAAGTTAAGTTGGCTATGCCTAAAGATGCAAGTGTAAGCTTTGATTGGAAATCTTCAGGTGGTGGTCTGAACTATGACACGCATGGCGATCCTGTAAATGCGCCAAAAGACTTTTATCATGGTTACGGTAAAGGTAAAAATGAAACTGAGCAATCTGGAACATTAACCGCAGCCTTTGATGGTAAGCATGGTTGGTTCTGGCGTAATCGTACTGAAAGTACAGTAACGGTCACTTTAAACGTAGAAGGTCAATTCAGTGAAATGAAGAAGGTCTTCTAAGTTTTAATCAATCTCCTTGGACTAAACTCCAAGGAGATTCTAATTAGCATAAATATTAGGTTCTAAATAGGAGTCCCTAAAATGCTAGAAGTTTTAAAAAATACAACATATCGGCATTTGTTCTTAGCCCAAGTCATTGCTTTGATTGGTACGGGACTCATTACTATTGCTCTAGCTTTACAGGCTTATGACATCGCAAAAGGGCAGGCAGCGCAGGTCCTGGGTATTGCCTTGGCAATTAAAATGATTGCTTATATTGGGGTCGCACCCATTGCTTCCGCATTTGCTGAAAGATTACCGAGAAAAAAAGTTTTGGTGGGCTTAGATGTCATTCGAGCTTTAACCGCATTGTGTCTGCCTTTCGTGACTCAAATCTGGCAAATCTATATTTTGATCTTTATTCTTCAGTCTGCCTCAGCTGCTTTTACCCCCACATTTCAAGCCATGATTCCTGATGTATTGCCCATAGAAGAAGAGTATACAAACGCGCTGTCTCTATCACGATTGGCCTACGACCTAGAAAATATTATAAGTCCAATGCTGGCAGGCTTGTTACTCACTGTGATGAGTTATCACAACTTGTTTTTGGGAACTGTGGTTGGATTTATTG
Source organism: Acinetobacter sp. A22 (assembly GCF_030913345.1). Classification (NCBI taxonomy): domain Bacteria; kingdom Pseudomonadati; phylum Pseudomonadota; class Gammaproteobacteria; order Moraxellales; family Moraxellaceae; genus Acinetobacter; species Acinetobacter sp. A22. The sequence continues at coordinate 93,426 of NZ_CP133163.1, read as the reverse complement.
GTTCGGCACTATTTGTAGTCAGTGCAAAATTACCAAATGCGAAAATGCCGGAGTTTATCGGGGTATATAACCGAATCAAACAAGGCGCAAAAATATATTTCAGAACACCCCGCCTAAAAGCCTTACTCGCTTTAAATCTGGCTATTGCTTCAGCCAGTGCGGTTGTCATTGTCAATACGGTTTTTTTAGTTCAAACGACATTTGAATTAACTGAACAGGCGACTACTTGGGCATTTGGTTTATTTGGATTAGGCTCAATGCTTGCTGCATTTGCATTACCAAAAATATTAGATAAATTGAATGATAGAACTGTCATGCTTTCAGGCACTGTGGTTCTCGTCGTTGGATTGTTTAGCGGTTACTTTATTTCTGCCTATACTGGGCTATTAGCCCTCTGGTTTATATTAGGTATTGGTTATTCAGTTTCTCAAACACCAACCGGACGTCTTATTAGAAAGTCTGCATCAAGTGAAAATCGAACAGCGCTATTTGCAGCTCAATTTGCATTTTCACATGCCTGCTGGCTAATCACTTATCCATTAGTGGGCTGGTTAAGTACAAGCTTTGGAACGCTTATAACTTTTTTGCCTATGGCATTCATCGCCTTGGTATCAATAGTCGTCGCGTTTGTTATCTGGCCAAAAAACGATAATTTAGTTTTAGAACATACTCATCTTGATTTACCAGAAGATCACGAGCATTTATTGCAGCACAACTATAAAGGTAAGCATGAACATGAATTTATGATTGATAGCTATCACCAGCACTGGCCTAAATAGTGGCTTATATTTTTTTATTCTTAAGTGCATTTGGGGCAGCAACATTACTGCCTCTTCAATCAGAATCTGTATTGGCAGGAATGCTAATATTGGGAGAATATTCACCGGTTTTACTTATAGGTGTGGCAACGCTAGGGAATGTATTAGGTTCATGTAGTACAAATATCGGGTGAGAGTTATCGTTTGAGGGATAAAAAAAGAATTGGGATTCAGCCCCAGGTTGAAACTTAATACGAGATCAAAGGGGTCAATTTTACTTAGCCATTTTTAAGGTAAAAGGGGTCAATTTTAGAATGCCGTTGACAAGCACACACCAAAGGTGCAGCTTCAACTGAACTTAGTTCATCAGGAATAGTCACTAATCCTGTTTCTTTGGCAAGTAGCATTTCTGCATAGCCACCATCATGGCTACTCCCCATAACAGGCTGGTTGTTGCAGAGATTAAATAAACCCTGACGACATTCAGCACAGTGATTGCAATGTCCGCCTAGGCGACTGACTCCAACTCGCTGACCAATTTTCCAATAGGATGAGGAATCTGCAATAGCAATAATCCGCCCAACCACTTCATGACCTGGCACACGGGGATATTGAAAATCAGGATTGCTACTTTCGACTGTGGTGGCATCTGCACCACAGATGCCACAGGCTTCCACCGCAATCAGAACCTCACCTACCTGTGGTGTGGGAATATTTCGTTCAACCATTTCCAGTTTACCAAACTGGCTTACCTGTACGGCTTTATAAGTCTTTTGCATAAATATGCCTATTGAATTTTATAAGAGTTGTTGAATACGCTGAACACCAATCTGAGCAGCATCTATCGCCCCTGCTAAATAGCCTGAATAGTGCTGTGACCATTCGCTAGCAATGCCAATGATACGGTTATGCCAAATTTGGTCATTCGGGGTATTTTCAGGTGCTACTCCATGAGAGACAGCAGGGTTTTTCCAGTCATCTTCAGTGGCGGTAAAATTGTCTGCTGACCAGTCTTTGATATATTCATATTCAGGGGTTGCAGCTTCTGAACCAAACAGGCGAACCAGTTGTGCCCGACAATGTGCCATCAAGTCTGCCTCACTGACTTTTTTACGAACGCTTGCAGGAATACCCAGAAAACCAAATAAGGCGGCATGACCATTGGATGTAGACGCATCGTGAATTTCACCCATAGGGCCAACATGGCTACTGGCTTGACCAGACAAGCCCTGTTTTCTCCAAAAAGCTTCAGGATAAACTGCCACATACTTGGCATGGGGAGCCATCCATGTCGCAGTGTGTTTCCACTGGCTCAGTAATGCAGGGGGCAAGGCTGGAGAGAATAAAATGTGTTGAGCAGTTAGACGAGGTGCAAGCGCAATTAGGATATAATCTGCTTCAATAATTGTTTCATCACCCGCCTGATTCTGAGTGGTTAAATGAAGTGGTGCTTGTTCTTGTTGAGTAATATGAGTGACCTGTTGTTGAGTCATAATTTTTTGTGCAGGAATTTGTTGGGCTAAGCCATGAATCAGGCTGCTCATTCCACCCTCAAGGCGAATCGAGGGTGTCGATGCCCAAGGACTTGATAACTGTACAGGGGGTATTCCTCTTTGCTTTTCAAAGACCAACTTACCCTTTTCAAACTGTTCGGAAAACGTCAATTCCAATTGATGTACCAGTCGCATTAGATCAGGATTGAGGTCAGGCCAGATCCATGTTGCACCTAAATCAAATCCTCGCTCTGAATAGACACGTCCTCCTAAACGCTCTCTCGCTTCCAGTACAACATAGTCGGTGATTTTAGCTTGCTCCAGTAAATAGGCAGCATAAAGGCCACTTAATCCTGCGCCAATAATGGCAATCTTGGTCTGTATCATGACTGCTGCTCCATAAATTTTTGGGCAGAGGAAAGATGGCCTGTTTTTACATACAGCATTGCGCCTATTTCACTTGCATAAAAACTATGGCTACTTTGAAGTGGTAAACGAATCCATGAACCTGTGGGATAACACTCTCCATTTGCAATCAATTCACCCTGTACAATTAAAAGTTCTATCCCATTTAAACTATGTTCATCAAAACTCTGATGTGGTTTAAGTTTTTCGAGATAGGTATGTTCATCATGCGAGAGGTATAAGGGACAAATCAGACGCTGACCAAGTGTTTGCCAGTTTTCAGGATAATGAGTATTGATACGCACAGTCTCAGTATTAGTCTTGGACATTTGCATGAGTTTGACAAAAATCAGTGTGCCATCTTCACTGGATGGAGTATGTTTTGAACCATCTGGATTGCGTAAATACCAGCCTGCTGGATAATGCTGATCATTATTTTCAGTGAATGTTCCTGAAAGCACCAAAATTTCTTCACCCAATGGATGCTGATGCTCTGGAAAAATGGTGTGTGGTGTATAACGAACCAAACTCGTGGCACGGGCAGTTTCATCTCCAACCCGATCCAGCATAACTCTTTCAACTTCACCACGAGGAGACTTGACCCATTGATAGTCGTTGGGTTTAACCACAGCCATTTGGGAAAAATCAGCGTTAATTAACATGCTTTGTCTCATCCATTCAAAAAGGCAAATATCCTATTGACCTGATGCAGATCAATAGGAGGAAGAATTTAAAAATGTTATTGCTGACTTACGCTATCTACTGCTTCTAAAACACGGGCTGAATAAGTCAGGGCAGTACCAGCATTTAATGCAATTGCCACAGAAAGAGCTTCTGCAATTTCTTCACGGCTCACACCTAGTTCAATCGCTTTTTTAGAATGAACGGCAATACATGCATCACAACGTGTCGTTACAGCGACTGCCAGAGCAATCAATTCATGGGTTTTGGCATCCAGTTTTCCCATCTTGCCAATACTTGGCTCAAGTGAACCAATGGCTTTCATTACATCTGGCGCAAGTTGAGCATATTCACCCACACGTTGTAATAAAGAATCACGATAATTATTCCAGTCTTGCATATTAAATCTCACTTAGCTAAAAGGTTAAAAATAGGTATAAATTAATGACCAGCCATTACACCACCATCAACAGGTAGAATGGTTCCTGTAATCCATGCTGCATTTGTTGAGGCAAGGAATAAAATCGCTTCTGCAACATCGGCAGGCTGACCGTTACGACCTAATGGATGGAACGAGTTAAAAGATGGAAGTGCTTCTTTCACTTGATCATCTGTCATAAAGGTGTTGTACACAGGTGTTTCAACTACAGCAGGAGCAACGGTATTAATACGGATATTCACCTCTGCAAGTTCAATTGCTAAGTTATGAGTTAATGCATGTACACCAGCATTCGCAGCAGAATAGGCAGAAGATGGCGTTGCTTTAACTGCCTGTAATGCCCATAACGAACCTGTTTGAACAATTGCACCGCCACCACGTAACTGCATGGCTTTTGCGGCAGCCTGAGCCATGAAAAACTTGCCTTTTAAGATGATGTCTAGAAATCCGTCATATTCAGATTCAGAGACTTCCAGAAATGGTTTAGGCGCAAAAATGCCAGCATTGTTAATCAGGATATCAACCCCACCAAATTCTGCGGTGGTGAAATCAACAAGTTGTTGTGAAGTTATTGGGGATGCAATGTCCGCAGCAAAATAACGGATATGCTCACCTGTGGCATCAATATCCTGAGCAGCCTGTTTTAACTTATCTTCATTACGTCCAGTAATGACAACATTTGCACCTTCTTTCACTAAGCGAGTGGCAACCTCTTTACCAATACCTGAACCACCACCTGTTACAATCGCTACTTTCAAAGAAAATCTATTCATGACTATGCCATCCTCTATCAATTTTGAGTTTTTCCCTGACATATCTATTCTGTATGTCATTTGCATGGATTGATTTTATGATTCATGTCCTATATAAACAAATGAGATAATCTTGTGATGATTAATAGAAAATCTTTAGAATGAAAACTCCTGTATATCTCAACGCATTAAGAGCTTTTGAGGCTAGTGCCAGACATCAAAGTTTTTCGGCTGCTGCTGATGAACTAAATGTTACCCCTGCGGCAGTAGGACAACTGGTTAAAAGTCTAGAAGATTATCTCGGCATGACCTTGTTTCAGCGGAGTACAGGAGGTAAAGCCAGACTGGTAGCAACTGAAGCGGCATTGTTGGCATTACCTGATATTCGTGCAGGATTCGACAGGCTGATATTTGGACTGGAAAAATTACAGGCTCAAACCTCAACAGGGGTTTTAACTGTTGCCATCAGTCCTGCTTTTGCAGCGAAATGGCTGTTACCAAGAATTGATACTTTTCAACAAGCTTATCCTGAGATTGATATTCGACTGGATACCAATTTAAAGCCTGTGGATTTTGGACGTCATGGTATTGATATTGCAGTGCGATATGGACAAGGCAACTGGTCAGGATTGGTTGCAGAGAAGTTAATGGATGAGGAGGTATTTCCTGTTTGTTCGCCTGCGTTTTATCAGAAGTATCAGCTACAATTACAAGATCCTAAGAGTTTATTAAATCTACCATTAATCCATGATTTAACAATGGATGCCCATTCAGGGTTTACGACTTGGGATACATGGTTACAGTACAATCAGATTAGTGATGAACCGACCCAACGAGGTTTAAAAATCAATAATTCGGCTGCGGTTTTACAGGCAGCCATAGACGGACATGGCGTGGCATTGGCCAGAAGTGTCATGGCAGCAGATGATTTAAAAACGGGGCGATTGATACGATTATATCCTGATATGCAATGTTCATCTGTATTGGCGTATTACATGGTGTATCGGGAAGAATGTCAGAATATGCCGAAACTGGTGGCATTTAAGACATGGCTGACGGAAGCACAACTATAAATTAAACAACTTTCGATAACGCCATAATGTAGTTCGGCTGATATTAAGGGCTTGAGCTGTTAAAGCGAAGTCATATTGATATTTGACTAACATCTTTTGCACTGTATCTTTGTTTAGCTTTCCCTTTTGTGGTGATGGCTCTAATGAATTGATGCATTCACTGTGGTATTGGGTATGACTGATTTCATCGGGTAAATCCATGACTTCAATATGAGATTGACCATTTGCCATCGTCAGTGCATAGAGCAGCGTATTTTTAAGTTCTCGTACATTGCCAGGCCAGTCATAATTTATCAATACTTCGATTGCCTGTTGTGTAAGTCTAGGTGTGGTGTTTAAACTTTCCTGTTGTTCTTTTAAAATTGCTTCGGCAATGAGGGGAATATCCTGTTTACGCTCACGTAAAGGCGGTATAAAAATAGGAATCACCCGTAAGCGATAGAGTAAATCCTGTCGAAAATGCCCCAGTCGAGCTTCTTCTCTCAATGCCCGATGGGTTGCAGTAATAATACGCGCATCAGATTTAATGGATTTTTCCCCACCCATTGGAGTAAATTCACCTGTTTCCAGAATACGCAATAACTTGGCTTGTAATTCCAGTGGAATTTCGGCAATTTCATCCAAAAATAATGTGCCACCTGCTGCACGTTCAAATACGCCTTTATGTTCTCTAATTGCCCCTGTAAATGCCCCTTTAACATGTCCAAACAGTTCACTCTCCAGAATATTGGCATTGAGTGCAGCACAGTTAATGGCAATAAAAACCTCATTCTTACGCTGACTGTAATGGTGAATGGCTTGGGCAACCAACTCTTTACCGCTACCAGATTCTCCACGAACCAAAACAGGAAATTCAGTCACCGCTACTTTTTCAATAATTGAATACATATGCCGCATTTCTTTGGAGCAACTATGAAATTTTTGACTTAATTCGAGTTGTATAGGGCTGCATTCGATTTCTTGTGGCTGATGTTTCATATGTTATTTCAGTTGTTGCAACATTTGAAACAATTTATGAAACAAAAATAAGTTGTTTGAAATACCAAAATAAATAAAACGAATATATTTAATTGATTTTACTGTATATAAAATTAAAAGATAAAATTGGCATTGTATTTGCAAAATTAGAATATAAGTTGATTTGATTCGAGAAAAATACCTATGATATTTCATCAATTCTTTGAACAGGAAAGTTCGACCTATACCTATTTACTCGCCTGTGAGGATACACAGCAAGCGATATTGATTGACCCTGTGGCTTCCGAGATTGGGCATTATGCCAAGCTCTTGGCAGCAAAGAACTTAACTCTGGCATATAGCTTAGATACCCATGTTCATGCTGACCATGTGACGGCTGCCAATCAGTTAAGGGAAAAATTCGGTTGTAAAACGGTGTTGCATCGCAATTCTGGTGTGGCGTGTGGTGATATTTTTATCACTGATAAAAGTGCAATTCGGATTGGCGATATTTTAGTTGAAGCCCGTTATACCCCTGGGCATACCAATGCCTGTACCAGTTATGTGGTCGAGGGTATGGTATTTACAGGTGATGCTTTACTGATAGATGGCTGTGGTCGTACTGATTTTCAGGAGGGTAATGCTGCAACCTTATATGACAGTATTCATCAACAAATTTTTTCTTTGCCCGATGAAACTATTGTTTACCCAGGCCATGATTACAAAGGCAGACTGTCTTCAACAGTTGGACAGGAACGTTTACATAATGCACGTTTGGGCAATGGACGAAGCAAACAGGAGTTTATCGACATTATGCAGAATCTGAATTTACCTTATCCAAAGAAAATTGATATTGCTTTACCTGCCAATAAAGCCTGTGGCAAATAAGGAGATCATGTCATGCAACTTAAACAGGTCAATACTGAGTTTCTAGTTTCGGAACAGATTACCGCACAGGATATGACAACGCTTGCAGAACAAGGCATAAAAACCATTATATGTAATCGTCCTGATGGTGAGGGGGCAGACCAGCCCAATATCATCGAAATTCAACAGGCTGCAACACAACATGGCATAACCGTTGAATATTTGCCTGTCACCAGTGGTCAGGTTACGGATGAGCAGGCACAGGCATTTAGAATGATGTATCAAAATGCCGAAAAACCGTTATTGGCATTTTGCCGCACAGGTACACGCTCAATTACGCTCTGGGCATTATCACAAGGACGTGAGCAGAATCTTGAACAGACTTTACTCACTGCAAAAACGTTGGGTTATGATTTACAGGGTATTGTTCCTCGTGTGTTAAAACAGGCAAATCCACAAAGTAGTACCAAATATACGGTGGTGATTGTCGGTGCAGGAGCAGCAGGAATTTCCGTTGCTGCAAGCCTATTATCACGTCAGGCTGATTTGGATATTGCCATCATTGACCCTGCCGATATTCATTATTATCAACCTGGTTGGACGATGGTGGGCGGTGGTATTTTTCCACCAGCAAAAACTGCCCGTCAGATGCGTGATTTAATTCCGCAAAAAGTCAAATGGATTCAGCAAGCTGTTGCTGCTTTTGACCCAGAAAATAAACAGGTCATTTTAGAGGGCTGTAAACCACTAAGTTACGAAGCTCTGGTCATTTGTCCAGGTCTAAAACTGAATTGGCATGGCATAGAGGGGCTGGTAGAAACACTCGGAAAAAATGGAGTGACTTCCAATTACCGTTATGACCTTGCTCCTTATACATGGCAGCTTGTACAGAATTTAAAAAAAGGCAAAGCAGTATTTACCCAGCCACCAATGCCAATTAAATGTGCTGGTGCACCACAAAAAGCCATGTACTTATCAGCAGATCACTGGAAAAAACAGGGGTTGCTGAAAGATATTCAGATAGATTTTTTTAATACAGGTGCGGTGTTATTTGGTGTGGCGGCTTATGTGCCTGCATTGATGGAATATGTTGAACAATACGGTATCAATTTAAATTTTAATCATCAGCTCATCAAGGTCGATGGTCAGCAAAAACGAGCTTGGTTTCAGGTTGTGGTAGGTGAGAGTAAGTCAATCATCGCAACGGATTTTGATATGTTGCATGTTGTACCCCCACAGCAAGCCCCCGATTTTATTCGTGCCAGTTCTTTAGTAGATGCAGCAGGTTGGCTTGATGTCAATCAACATACCTTACAACATGCCAATCCAAAATATCCTAATATTTTTGCTTTGGGTGATGTGATGAATGCTCCCAATGCCAAAACTGCCGCAGCTGCACGTAAACAGGCTCCAATCGTTGCAGTTAATGTCCTGCAATATCTTAAAGGCAGTGAACAATTTGCTCATTATGATGGTTATGGTTCATGCCCACTCACTGTAGAACGGGGCAAAATTGTACTGGCTGAGTTTGGCTATGGCGGCAAGCTGCTACCAAGTTTTCCAAAATGGTTCTTAGATGGTGAACAACCCTCTCGTATGGCATGGCTACTCAAAGAGCAGATTCTACCACCTATATATTGGGATGGTATGCTCAAAGGGCATGAATGGCTAGTTAAACCGAAGCTCACAAGAAAATAAATTAAATTATATATCAAATACCTATCTTTTTATAGGAGATGGGTTTAGGGCTTTTTTGACTTTAAAAAATGATTCGATATGAGATAAAAGGCGGGTTCAAGATATGTTTTTACTCATTATTGAGGGTTTAGTTATTGGTTGCTTGCTTGGCTTGACAGGAGCTGGTGGTGGCATTTTGGCGGTACCTGCATTGATGGCAAGTCAAGGCTGGACAGTGGCTCAAGCGGCACCTGTTGGTTTATTAGCAATTACCTTGTCTGCTTTTATTGGAACTGTTCAAGGCTTATTCAACAAGATTGTCCGTTATCGTGCAGCCATCTGGATTGCTTTAATCAGTATTCCATCGGCACGCTATGGTGTACACCTGTCTCATATTGTTGAACCACTCTGGCTAACACTGGCTTTCGCAGTGGTGATGCTGATTGTTGCTTATCGTATTTTCTTTAATAAAGTCAATGATTTTGAAAACCCACCTTGCAAGGTTAGCCCATCCACAGGACGTTTTATCTGGAATGTTAAAACTGCCTCAATACTGGGAGGACTCGGTGTAATAGCAGGTTTACTCACAGGTTTGTTGGGGGTTGGTGGTGGTTTTGTGATTGTGCCTGCACTACGCAAAATCACCAATCTGGACATGTACAGCATCGTTGCTACCTCATTGATGATTATTTTTTTAATCGGTGGTTTAAGTATCTCGATTCATGTGCTGGATGGGTTTCAGTACCCTCTTGAAGTCACACTTAGTTTTGTTTTGGCATGTATTGCTGGCATGTTAATAGGACGACGTATCATCACCCTGATTCCAGTTAAAACGGTACAAAAAATATTTGCAACGACTGTCACCGTTGTTGCTGCTTATTTAATTTTTTCCGCATTATCTGCTTGAGTAAGGAGGTCTTATGAATTTAGGGCTGACAGCTTTGGAACTGGCAAGAATACAGTTTGCTTTCACAGTTTCATTCCATATTATTTTTCCTGCTATTTCGATTGGTCTGGCAAGTTTTTTGGCGGTACTGGAATGGAAATGGTTGCGTACCCAAAACCCGATTTATCAGGATTTGTTTAAATTCTGGATAAAAATCTTTGCCTTGTCTTTTGGGATGGGCGTGGTGTCTGGTGTGGTGATGAGTTATCAATTTGGTACGAATTGGAGCGAATTTTCCTATTTTGCAGGCAGTATTACAGGACCTTTACTTTCCTATGAAGTATTGAGTGCATTTTTCCTTGAAGCTGGTTTCTTGGGGATTATGCTGTTTGGCTGGGGGCGTGTTAGTCCTCGCATGCACTTTTTTGCCACGTTAATGGTCGCAATTGGCACCTGTATTTCCATGTTCTGGATTCTATCCTCTAATAGCTGGATGCAGACGCCACAAGGCTTTAGCATTGAGAATGGCATTATTGTGCCACATGACTGGTTTGCAATTGTCTTTAATCCATCATTCCCATATCGCTTGGCACATATGGGTATTGCTGCATTTCTTGTGGCAGCATTATTGGTCACAGGTACAGCAGCATGGCACTTATTGAAAGGTCGTCGTGATGAACTGGTTAAAAAATCCTTTTCCATGGGATTGTGGCTGATTCTGATTTTAGCCCCGTTACAGGTGTTTATTGGTGATGCCCACGGTTTAAATACCTTAAAACATCAGCCTGCCAAAGTTGCAGCCATGGAGGGACATTGGGAAACTAATCATGAGGAAGGGATGCCACTTTATTTATTTGGACTGCCTGACATGCAGGAAGAACGTACCAAATATGCCATCGCTATTCCCAATTTAGGTAGTTTAATTCTGACTCATTCAATGGATGGAACTGTCACTGGATTAAAAGACTTTGCCCCTGAAGATCGTCCAAACTCAACCATTGTATTTTGGAGTTTCCGTATTATGGTGGGGCTTGGCATGTTAATGCTGCTGATGGCATTCGCCAGTGTCTGGCTTAGAAAAACAGGCAAACTCTATGAGCAAAAATGGTTTCATGGTTTTGCACTTATTATGACACCCTCTGGTTTTATTGCCTTACTGGCAGGTTGGTTTACCACCGAAGTTGGACGGCAGCCATGGATTGTCTATGGCATTATGCGAACCAAAGATGCGCTTTCTCCTGTATCAGCCGAGCAGGTGGGTTTAACCCTGATTATCTTTGTGGTGGTCTACTGCATTGTGTTTGGTGTGGGTATTTATTACATGCTCAAACTAATGCATAAGGGACCAAAGTTTATTCATAGTCAGGCAAGTGAAATAGGCGGTGTGGGACATTTTAAAACCCCGATGCGCCCACTCAGTGCCATCAATGAATCTCTTGATGAACAGGATAAAGGAGCATCATCATGATTGATTTATCTTTAATCTGGGTTGCCATTATTGGTTTGGGTGTACTGGTCTATGTGGTACTTGATGGATTTGATTTAGGTATTGGGATTCTCTTTCCTTTTGTCAAAGACCAACAGGAACGGGATGTGATGATGAATACTGTTGCCCCCGTCTGGGATGGTAATGAAACATGGATGGTACTCGGTGGGGCAGGATTATTTGCAGCTTTTCCCATGGTCTATTCAGCCGTCTTATCTGCACTGTATTTACCAATTATCCTCATGGTGATTGCCCTGATTTTTCGTGGGGTTGCCTTTGAGTTTCGTTTTAAGGCAAATCGTACCAAACATTTATGGGATAAGGCATTTATTGGTGGGTCGATACTTTCCAGTTTTTTACAGGGTGTGATTTTAGGTGCATATATTCAGGGCATCAAAATTATAGATGGTCGTTATGCTGGTGGTGGACTCGACTGGCTCACGCCATTTTCTTTATTTACAGGTGTGGGCGTGGTGGTGGGGTATGCTGCTTTGGGCTGTGGCTGGTTGATTTTAAAAACTGAATCTCAGTTGCAACAGCAACTTTATCAACTGATGCCTAAACTGGTGGTAGCATTATTGGTGATTTTTGCTGGGGTCAGTATCTACACGCCACTGGCACATCCTGTAATTGCTGAACGCTGGTTTAGCTTACCGCAACTGTTTTATTTTAGCCCTGTACCAATACTGGTTTTATTATTGAGTTTTCTGGTGATTCGTGCCTGTAAACAACGACATGAGTTTGCACCCTTGATGTATATGTTTGGTCTTGTCTTTTTAGCCTATACAGGTTTCCTGATTAGTCTGTTCCCCTACATTATTCCACCCTCAGTGACTATCTGGGATGCCGCAGCACCGTATCAAAGCCAGCTATTTTCGTTGATTGGTGCGTTAATTCTTATCCCAATTATCATTACCTATACTGCGATGTCCTATTGGGTATTTCGGGATAAAGTTAAAGTCGGTGATGGTTATCACTAAAGGAGTAAAGCCATGAAACTTTCTCAAACCCAATGGTTTATTGTGCTGTGGCTGGGTGGTTTTTTAAGTTTACTTATGATTGCAGGCTTTTTTAGGCTGTTACTTAAGTTGGCCTATTAAATAGTAAATTGCCAGAATAATAAGGTGCTGTCGATTTTATTTAGGAGTGATGGAGGTTTAAAGTGGAAAACAATTATTGGGAAAAGGTTTACCAATCCAAACAGGTAGATAAGGTAAGCTGGTATCAGCAGCAAGATTTAAAAAGACTAGCTCTAATTCAACATCATGTTGTTGATTTAAAATCAAATTTAATAGATGTGGGTAGTGGTGCATCATTACTTATCGACCAACTGATTGAAATAGGGTATAAAAATTTATATCTTCTGGATTTATCTGAAACAGCTTTAAATACAACTAAATATAGACTTAAGGAGAAAGAGCTGGATGCAGGTCATGTACAGTGGCAGGTTGCGGATATTTGTATAGCTCAGTTACCAACACAATTTTTTGATTTATGGCATGACCGTGCAGTATTTCATTTTATGGTGACAGAAACTCAACAACAGCAATATATAGATGTAATGCGTCATGCACTAAAGCCTAATGGTATGGTGATGATTTCTACCTTTGCTGAAGATGGTCCGACCCAATGTAGCGGTTTACCTGTAGAGCGTTATAGTGTGAATAAACTGGCGATGACATTGGGGCAAGATTTTCAGCTTATTCAGCATGATACTGAAATTCATTTAACGCCTTGGGGAACGGAACAAAAATTCCTAAATACTTTATGGCGTTTTCAAGGCTAATCAGAAATTGAAGAATAAATCCTGATTTTTAATCCTTGTGGTTGATTGTGCAAAAACTGCATTGAAAACCCATGTTTTTCCAGTAGTAATTTGACTAAAGATAATCCCAAACCATGCCCAGCATTTTGCGAAGATTTACGCCAGAATCGCTGTGTCAGTAAACCGAGTTCAGCATTGGTCAAACCATGACCTGTATCCGCAACCATTAAATCCCCCTTATCCATATATATTTGAATCGGGGTTATCGATTGTGCATGTAAGTAAGCATTCTCAATCAGGTTTTTAAGTACAATCGTTAAAGTAGCGTGAGGTAGATTGATTAAAGATAAACTTTCCCAGTCAATATTAAGATGTTTGGATATATCAGGATATTTTTGTTCAAGTTCAGCAATGACGTGTTGTAGGGTTTGGGCAATGTCTGTGGATTCGATTGAAGCATGTTGCGGTTGTATTTCAGTTTTGCTGAGTAATAATAGTTGTTCCAGTAACTGCTCATAACGCTGGATACTTGCTTCTGCCTGTTTGAGATTGAAGTCAATTTTACCTTGTGTTGGTTCAGTCTGGCTCAGCATAAGCTGGCTCAGTTGAACATGAGTCTTAATTGCGGTAAGTGGACCACGTAACTCATGGGCTGCAAAGGCACTAAAACTTTTTTCATTTTCCAGACTTTGATGCAGGTCATGGATAAGTTCCAGTAAACCATCAACAAAGGGTTGAATTTCTTTAGGGATATTCTGGGTTTTTAATTCCAGTAAATAGGTGGCCGCATCAGATAAATGCTGTTTCTTATGGCTTAGGTGTTGTGCAATCTGGTCTAAAGGTTGAAACTCAACCCGAATAATCCATAAAATTAAAAAAATACATAAAATCAATGTAATGATTAAAGGGATCAATACTGATTGTAAAATCTGTTTGAGCAAGGAATAACGTAATTGCAACCTTTCCGCAGCAACCACCTGTATCTGTCCTTTCTGCAAGACATAACTACGCCATTCCACTCCATTTTCTGACCAGGTACTCAGCCCTATTTTTCGTGTACTTAAACTTTCAGGTGAACCTTGTGTTTTGGCAATCACCTGATGGTTGGCTGAAATATTAGAACTGAATAATGAAACCTGACAGGCAATCAGATTTGGAGTGCCATGGTCTTGTTGTGTCGCATTCACTGTATTGGCAATCTCGTCTACAGGGAGCTGCTGAATTAAACGGGCGACCATATGAGCAGAAGCAGAAAGGCGTTCATCCAGTGTGTTTTGCAGGCGTTTTTCCAGTTCAAAATAAAGCCAGCAGAATACCAGTGACCACAAGATAACAAAGACCACCAGAATAGTGGAAACCAGTCGCCATTTTAAACTATAACTTTTCATGTGCTTTGCTCTGGCACTTTGAACATATAGCCCACACCCCGAACCGTCTGAATCATATCAGGATGAAGCTTTTGCCTGAGGTGATGGATATGCACATTCAATGCATTGCTTTCAATACTGTCCTGATAACCATAAATTTTATCAATCAATTGCTCTGTTTTTAACACTTGATTGGGATAAAGTATAAAGGCTTCCAGCAAACTATATTCCCGTCTGGATAATGTGAGGAGTTGTCCTTGATAATGCGCCTGTTGCGTGTCCTGATGAATCTCTAATTCACCAATATGCAGCACATTTGAGGAGTAACCACGATTTCGTCTTGCCAAAGCATGGACTCTGGCAATCAGTTCCTTTAAGTCAAAGGGCTTGGCCAGATAATCATCTGCCCCGATATTTAAGGCATCTACACATTGCTGGGTTTGATTACGTGCTGTAAGCACCAGAACAGGTACATGAATTTGATCTTTACGCCATGTATTTAACAAATCAAGACCATCCTGATCAGGCAAACCCAAATCCAGTAAACATAAATCAACCGCACTGTTGCGAATAAAATAATCCGCAGCTTTAGCAGTATCGACATGCTCAACTGAAACATTCAGGTAATCTAGTGCAGCAAGAATACTCTGGGCAATATAGGGATCATCTTCAACAAGTACGACAAACATGGTATTTCCTCATCTAGCCCACCTATTTTACAAACAAAAACAGCCCTTAATGTTCTGTTAATTTAGCGTCCCTGATAATGCTCTGAATGTTAAGTTTAGATAAGCTCGTATGTTGATTAAACCATTTATAGCGATTGTATTGGGCATAGCCACAACATCGATATATGCAAATCAGGATTTTTTGCCACCAGAACAGGCATTTAAATTTCAGGCAAGTTCTCTATCTGAAAAAACAGCCGAGTTAAAATGGGATATTGCCCCTCATTATTATTTATATCATGACCAGTTCAAGGTGAGTCTAGATCAGCAGAATCTGTCTTTAAACTTACCCAAAGGGCAGGAAAAGGATGATCCAACTTTTGGTGTAACCAATGTGCACTACAATCAGGTGCTGACCCAACTGGATGTAAAACCAAACAGCCAATATACAGTGAGTTGGCAGGGTTGCTCGGAAGATGGCCTATGTTATCCCGTACAACGTACCACAATCACGACTGATGCAGCAGGACTGCTTCCACAACAAAATTCAGAAACAAAGTTCTCTAATCTTGCAGCTTTAGTCACTCAGGAAAATACATCAAAAGTAGAAACAGAATCTGAAGAGCAAACTGTTCAGGAAAAATCGAATCCTGAAACTTCTTCGACCTTACAGGAGGATGAATCAGCCGTACCTCTTCATGATAAGGTACAAGAGCAGGCTGAAACTCAGCCACAAACAACATCATTGAGTGATGACTGGAACAATGATCAATTCTTTTTAAACCTTTTATCCAATCAAAGTGTCGTTTTTAACATTATCCTATTTTTAGGACTGGGTATTCTGCTTGCCTTTTTACCTTGCTCATTACCTTTGATTCCTATTCTTTCAGGCATTTTGGTGCAGCGTAATAAAGGCTATAAAGCTGCCATCATCGCATTGACCTTTGTACTGAGTATGGCATTGGTCTATGGACTTATGGGTATTGTGGTTTCACAAATTGGTTATGGTATTCAACGCTGGTTTCAAAATCCTGTATTCATTGGCTTATTTGCCCTGATGTTTATTGTATTTGCGTTGAACTTATTTGGTTTATATCAACTGTCCTTACCACAGGGTTTATTACAACGTTTAGACCAGATACAGCAACGCCAAAAAGGTGGAACACTGCTGGGTGCTGGCATCATGGGAGCAGTTTCGGCTTTGATTGTTGGTCCCTGTATGAGTGCACCATTGGCAGGGGCTTTGCTCTATGTCTCTCATCTTGAACATAGTTTACTTGGTGGATTCTACCTGTTCTTACTGGGTCTTGGGATTGGGATACCTTTATTTATCGCCAGTGTCTTTGGAGCTAAATATCTACCCAAACCTGGTTTATGGATGGATCGATTAAAGTTTAGTTTTGGCTTTATCATGCTGGCAATGGCGATATATTTTGCTCGTCCTTTATTGCCTTTAACTTTTTACTATGCAGGACTTGCCTTAATTCTGATTACAATGGCGGGATATTTACTGGGTATTTTACGCCATATTGTCCATATCCCTTATAAAGCTGCCATTCTGGTTTTGATCTGTGGCTGTGCTGTGAGTGGAATTTGGCATATCAATCAAGCGATTGCAAATGTCAAGACCACAGAAAGTGAGTCACTTCAATCGTGGATCATTGTTAAAAATCAACAGGAACTGAATCAGGCGTTAGCTGCACATGCTAAAGACCCTATTGTCATTGACGTCTATGCTGACTGGTGTGTTGCTTGTCAGCCTATCGAAAGAGATGTTTTACCAAGAACTGATGTTCAGGATGCATTGAAAAATGTGACTCGTATTAAACTGGATTTAACCCAGTATGAAGCTTCGCAAGACATCATTTTAAAACAGTGGCAGATTCTTGGTCCACCAACGGTATTGTTTCTTGCACCTAACCAGAAAGAGCAGCGTGATCTTCGTCTTACAGGAACTTATACCGCAGTACAACTAATTCAGAATATTCAAAAATTAAATAGGGAGAATCAACCTTGATTTCTTCCCAAGCATTGCATCTCGGTGTTTTTATACTCCCGTGGTCACTATTGATTTTACTGTCTGGATTTGTTGGCGTATGGTTCATTGGGAAATATTTTAAGCAACGTCATCAATGGAGTGATTCAACCTGGAAGTGCTATAAGGATTCCTTATGGACTGCACTATGGATTGGCTTATTTGCCGCAAGACTTGTATTTGTGCTGATTCATGCTGATTTATATTTGGCTCATCCAATAGATATTCTTAAGGTTCAGGATAAAGGATTTAACCTTTATGCAGGCATCATTGCGGGTAGTGGCTGGTTTATCTGGAAAAATCGCTTATTAAAATTGCCTGCATTGGTAAGCAGTTTTCTATTGTTTATCACAATACAGTTTGTGGGAATCAATTTACTCAATCATTGGAATGCACAGCAACACTATCCAGATTTAGCATTTAACGATCCCAAACAGCAACCACAATCCCTGACTCAATTTATTGGTAAACCTACTGTCGTGAATTTATGGGCGAGTTGGTGTCCGCCTTGCCATCGTGAAATGCCTGTGTTGTATCAGGCACAGCAAGATTATCCAAATGTTCAATTTGTCATGCTTAACCAAGGTGAAACACCTGAAGCGATTGTGTCCTATCTACATCGTTATCAATTGAATTTTAACAATGTCTTGTTTGATCCTCATGGGGAAATGCCTCAACACATGAATATGTATGGCTTACCCAGTACCTTATTTTTTAATGCACAAGGACAACTTGTGGAACGTCATCTTGGTGAATTAAGCCAAGCCATGCTCAAGCAATACCTGCGAAAAATTACTTATCCATCAAATCAATAGAGGTGTAACCTGATGAACGCTCATTTAAAGTTAATGTCTGGCTTAATATTATCCCTGAGTGCCGCTCAGACATTTGCTGCTGTACCCACAATTAAGCAGCAACTGGAAAAAGAGGGCTTTAGCTTTGTAAAACAGATAGAAGCCCCCGCACAAATGACGGGTTGGGCAGGACATATGCAACAAAATCCTGCAACAGTCTTTATCTCCAATGACCAGAAATATTACATCATTGGTGACTTACATAATGCCAAAGGCGATAACCTGACTGTTGATGCCCTAAATAAGCATGTTAAACAATCCGTATTGGATGATGTCTGGAAAAGTTTGGGTAAATCCGCTTATATTCAGGACGGCAATGTTAATGCACCCCGTATTGTCTATGTATTCTCAGATCCAAACTGTCCATACTGTCATATGTTTTGGGAAAAAGCCCGTCCTTATGTAAAATCAGGAAAAGTCCAGTTACGTCATATTCAAGTGGCAGTGATTCGTCCAGAAAGTAGAGGACAGGCAGCAACATTACTTGCTGCTGCAAATCCAGCAAAGGTTTTTGAAGAATTTAATGCGACCAAAGGGAAGCAGAAGATAAAAGAAATGAAACCAATCCCAGCGAACATTGCCCAAAAAATTGAAAGTAATGAAGAAATGATGACCAAGTATGGTTTTTATGCTACACCTGCAATGATCTGGAAAAATAGTAAGGGGCAAATGGAAACTGCTTCTGGCGTACCAAAAGATTTGAAAGGAATTTTTCAATGATATATTTGAAAGATATGAGCCAAAATTAAATTTGGCTCATATCTAAGTTCTATATGACAAGAATCCTGTTTATACCTGATAATATTTTATAATCTACTTATAACTAATAAGTTAAATTATTTGCTTAATGCCTTAAAAAGATTCTTGAATTTATTTTTCCATTCATCAGGAGTTGCCCAAGAATGTTTGAGAGAAATAATTTGTTTAGTAAAATGTTCGCAATGGGCCATCCATTTTTTAATCCCTTTTGCACTTTCAAGTTCTATACATATTTTACTTATCTGTTCTCCAGTTAATCTGTAAGGAGTAATGATAAGGAAAGCGCAGAAAGCTTCATGGTTTCTATTTTTATGTATATCAATTAAATAGTAGTGATCAATTCTATCTTTGAGTTCTAGTTTTAGAAATAATAGTTGTCTTCCAAGCTTATCATCAATCCAAGACGGGTGATTAGGATTAGGAACAAGTTCTTTGATTTGCAATAGGTTGAAGCCTTCTATTCCCTCACCAAACTCATTAATAGCATAGACTTTTTGCAATGGAGAATCTTTCTCTAACGCTAATGCTTGAAGTGATTCAATAATATACGGAATGTCAAAACGTTCATCCCTTGTAGGCGGTTTATCTGTAGTTTCTGACTTTTTGATATTTGTTTTTTCATTTCCATGCGGTTCATCGGATGATGTCTCAACATCTTCGGATTTATCTGTATATGGTCGAATATAGGAATCAACTTCTACTGGATCGGTAGTAGGTTCATTAAATGAATACTTCAATATACCATTGGTGTTTCCTGATTCTACATCAGACCTTTTTCGGTATTCACCATTTACTTTTGATGGCGGTTTTTGGGTATTGATATGTTCATTCTTATTTTTGCTTTTTTCCCGAGGAATTGGGTTCTTTTCATCGTCTTTGGGGATAGTGTTAATGTGGTCTTGATTTACATCAATGGTATGAACCGTACCGGGTTTGTCGGAGACTTTTTTATTTAAGTTAGGCCACCTGACCTAACGGGTTAATCTTATCATAGTACATTGCTTCAAACTCAAAAGGTGATACATAACCCAGTGCACTGTGTACACGCTCTTTATTGAACCAATCTACCCAGTTTAGTGTCGCAAGTTGTACATCCGCTAAACCTTGCCAATCCGCTTTTAAATATTCAATCACCTCTGTTTTGTATAAGCCATTCACCGTTTCAGCCAAAGCATTATCGTATGAATCACCGGTCGTACCGACTGATGCTCGTAAATTTGCTGCTTCTAAACGATTGGTATAACGAATGGAAAGATATTGCACGCCTCTGTCACTATGATGAATCACGTTCTTTGGCATGCCTCGATCATGCAATGCTTGCTCCAGTGCATCGAGCACCATATCTGTATTCATACGTGTTGATACTTTCCATCCAACAATTGCTCGCGAGAACACATCAATAATAAAGGCGGTATAGACCCAGCCTGAATGAGTTTGAATATACGTGAAGTCAGCGACCCACAGCTGGTCAGGATGATCTGCATTAAAATTGCGTTTTACTAAGTCATCTGCTCGTTTTTGATCATCTCGGCTACGGGTGGTTTGTTTATTCTTACCACGCCAAACACCTTGTATACCTAGCTTCTGCATCAATCGAGCAACTGTACAACGTGCGATAACATAACCTTCACGTTTCAATTGTTGCCAGACCTTACGCACACCATATCGACCTAAACTTTCTTTCCAAATACGTTTGATTTGCTCTGCATGATGTAAATCATGCAGAGCACGTTTCGCTCGATGTTCTGGGTTATCAACGAGATCTAAAGCCCGATAATAGGTCGAAGCTGCAATCGGTAAAATTCTACAAATCGCTTCAACACCATATCGATCTTTATTGTTCTGGATAAAATCCACCATTATTTGTGTGGGCGGTCGAGCTCCGCCTGGGCGAAAAAAGCGGCTGCTTTACGTAGAATTTCGTTAGCACGTTGCAGTTCTTTATTTTCACGTTCGAGTTGTTTAATACGTTCTTGATCTGAAAGTTGCTGTACTTTAATTGGGTTTTGTTTATCTAAATATTTTTGATACCAAACACGTAGAGTTTCAGGAGTACAACCTATCTTGGGAGCAATAGCGGTGATTGCAGCCCAAGTAGAAGGATAATCTTTTTCAGATTCAATCAATAATTGAACCGCTCTATCTCTGATTTCAGGGGTGTATTTTACTTTTTTCATCGGGACATTCTCTCAAGAAAAGTGGTCTCCGACAAACCCGGTACGGTTCAGTATGGTCATCAATCGGGTCAACTTTTTTGAATCGAGTGATAAAGAACCGTGTTTTATTATCATCTAACCAAAGTCCTTCTACCTCAACTGATAGCTTTGTTGGATGGGGAGGAAATACAATTGGATATCTTTTACCATACTGGAGAGGATCAAAATCAGTAATTTCCATACTGTGTTGAAGTCGTTCAACTATGTTTTGAACGTGTTCATTTAAAGCGAGATTTGCAAGAAAGATGATGGCGATTTCACCTAGATCTTCATAAGGTTTTCTAATCCTGATTCTGTATTCAGTTTGATCTTCTACGGATTCAGTTGTATAAGATTCAAGATAACGATTAATAATATTTTGAATTAGTGAGGATAATATCATTCCTCTAATATCTTTACGGTTCACAAATAAACTATGAAGTGATATGTGCTGAATTAGCAGGAGACTTTCACTTGGGATATGCTAGGCAGCTAACCGATAAAAGTTCTCTGCTATTTGATTTGGCGTTTTAAAATCCAAACTCTTTTGAATTCTTCGCTGATTATAAAATAACACAATGTATTTTGTAATATCTGCTTTAGCTTCATCTCTGGTTTTATAGTTGCAATGATGCACTAATTCATTCTTGAGTATGCCCCAGAAACTTTCAATCGGTGCATTATCGTAACAGTCCCCACGTTTGCTCATTGAACCTTGAAAATCACATTTTTCCAGTATCTTTCGATATTCATGGCTGCAATATTGGCTGCCTCTGTCCGAATGAACAATTAAGCCTTTCGTTGGTTTTTGATTACGAATCGCCATAGTCAGTGCATTGCAAACAAGTTGTGCGGTCATACGCTCATTTAAGCTATAGCCAACCACTTGTTTCGTGTACAGGTCTTTTACTGCTGCCAAGTATAACCAACCTTCAGCAGTCCAAATGTATGTAATATCGCTTGACCATGCAAGATTGGGCTTAGTCATTGAAAACTGTTGCTCTAGTAAATTTGCGTAGATCGCTCGATTATGATCACTCTTCGTAGTTCTTTTGAAACGCTTATGACGCTTACAATACAGCTGGTTGAGCTTTTTTATTTGACGTACAGCATACGTACTGATTTTGATACCTTGCGCTTGTAAATGCTTAGTTAATCGAATATAGCCATAGCTTTGTTTAGTTTCCTCATGAGCTATTTTGACCAAAATTGTCTGTTGATTTCGCTGAACCAATCTTTTATTCATGCCTCGTTTTAGCCAATCATAAAATCGTGACACTGAAACGTGAAGTAATCTAGCCATAAAGCTAATCGGGAATAAATATCTTTGCTGTTTCATATAGGCGTACCTTACTGACTTTCTTTCGCAAAGTACGCTGCTGCCTTTTTTAGAAATTCACGTTCCATTTCAGCTGTTTTGAGCTGTTGTTTGAGCTTTTTATTTTCTTCGAGTAAGGCATTTAGATCAGGTGAATATTGTTTAGTGCCTGCTAAGGTGCCAGTCTTTGCTTTATTATTCCAATTTGAAAGAGTTTGCATTGAAATGCCAAGTTGTCTGGCTGTTTCCGATACATTGCCTTGATTGGCTTCAATCAATTTTATTGCTTCAACTTTAAATTCTGCGGTGTAAGTCTTCTGTTTCTTGCTCATGGTAAACTCCTGATGAGTGTCTATAGTTTACCAAGTTAAAACCTCCTGTTTTCTCAGCACACATCAGTTTCTTTATCTTTAAAACCTGTCTGAATCACGGCTTCTTGCTGGAAATCATCCGCAGCAGCTCCCGTACACCAACCAGTTTCACTCAAAGGATAAGTAAAACTATATTTCTCACCTTGTTTAGGTTGTGGACCCTGTACTGGATGACAGATATCACTGTCTTTCAAATTGATTACTAGGTCATCCATCCGATTTTGTGTCGGACGCTTTTTGCCCGTACCAAAACCAATAATCGGATAAGGTTGTCCATGAATATCTTTGGCAAAACCCGCACGATCATAGTTTTTAACCAAACCTAGTACACTGGTTTCCTGACCTTGTACATATTTTCCAGTACGCTTGGCATAGCCATTTAAAATTAGAGTGTGATCATGATCTGCAGTTATCACAATCAAGGTATTTTTTAATTCAGGGTCACTTTGTCGAAGTTTTTTAATGGTTGCATCCAAAGCCTCGTTTAGGGCAATTGTATCCTGTAATGCACGCTTAGCATTGGTGTCATGTAAAGCATGGTCTATACGTCCCCCTTCAACCATCAGGAAAAAACCATTTTTATTTTGGGTTAGAATGTCCAAAGCGGCCAACGTCATTTGCTTTAAGCTAGGTTCAGGCAAGTTTTTTTTGGTTCGATCTAAGTCATAATTTAAATGGCTAGTATTAAACAAACCCAATAATTTTTCATTCTTTCCTAACTTCATCTGGGAGAGTTGAGTTTGATCATAGACCACTCGATAGCCTGCTTGTTGCATTTCTGCGATCAAATTCCGTTGGTCTATCCGTTCTCCCCCTTGATCTTTCGGCAGAAATTGACGCTTACCCCCGCCTAGAATCACATCAACCCCATCTTTTAATTTGACGTTATAACGCTGATAGGTATCACCTTGCGAACTTGGTACTAATTGGGATGCTATGTCATTTTCAGCATCACGATGACAAATATGGGCATAAGTCGATGCTGGTGTAGCATGCGTAATGCGAGTTGTCGTGACTACACCTGTACCCCAACCTTGTGCCTTGGCCAATTCGAGTAAAGTTTGGGTGTCTTGCTTATTCTGGTTCTGAGGATTGGTTCCACATTGATGGTTTCCAGCCTGATCTGGTTCTACTGCAATTGTTCCAGTCTGCATGGATATCACTTCATTTTTCATTTTTACACCTGTCATATAAGCACCCATCGATGGTGCGCTATCTGTAACCTGTGCATCTTCTGAGAAAGTACGAACAAATGCTGACTCTGGAAGTTGATCTATCGGCAGTTGCCCGTCTTCACCAACAGCATAGATTCGTGCAGCTGTTAGTGTCGTGATACCCATTCCATCTCCCAAGAAAAAAACCACACGTTGAGGCTGTTTTGATGGTTGTACTGAAGTAGAAGTTGATTGAACTAAAGCAGGACTTTGACAGCCCATCAAAATAACTGTGCCCAAACTACAGCATGCCAAACTTATTAATTTTTTATTAAATTTTTTCTTATGCCAAAGCATTGCATCGACTCATCTTAGGATGGTCGAAAAATACGCTTTAAATATTCAATTTAAATGACAAATTTATGAAAATATTATTATGACTACTTATATAAATTTTCCTAATTGCAAAAAATAGTGTAGCAAGTTGCTACACTATTTTTTTACTTTATTTTTCTAACATTCTTTTTAGGAAAGCTTCTAATTCTTGTAAATTTTGATCATCAAATTGTCCGATTTTTAAAGATATCTTTAATGTATTATGGTCAAATTTGATATTACCAGCAACTTTCCCATCATATTCAATTTTATGTACAATTGAAGTTTGAATTACTTCTTTCGTTTCTCTTGACTTAAAGATTTTTTCAGCTAGTGATGCCAGTTTTGTCTGTTCAACTTCTTTTTTAAGCAATTTTGACCATGCTTCGAATAATGCTTCTTTAGCATTTTCATGGTTTTCTTCATGATCTGATAGAAACTTTTTCACTGCTGTAGCAGCGGTCCGTGCTAATAATGACGGCTGTTTTTCCAAATCTTCAATCAACTCTCCAGGTAATTTTTCAAAAGATAAATATTTATACATATCTTCACGATTCATACCTAATGACTTTGCTAACTTCTGCTTATTTTTTTTTAATTTTTCATCCAAAGAAGTTAATCCAACATATATTTCATAATCTGTCAGATCTTCTCGCTTTAAATTTTCAGCTAATGTTAATAAAGCAACTTCTTCATCCGATGCATCAATAATGATTACTTCAATGGTGTTCTTATTGAGAAATTGGTGGGCTTTCAATCGTCTTTCACCAGCAATCAACTCATATTTATCATTTATTCTACGAACTGCAATTGGTTGTAATAGCCCAATTTCCTCAATTGATGCTGCTAAATCTTCAATATCTTGTTGATTAAAGAGTTTTCGAGGCTGGTTAGGGCTAGCCTGAATATCTGTAATTTGTACATTACGTCTTAGCTCTTTGACATCGTTAATATGCTCCTTTTGGGCATGTTGATGCTTTTGAGTATTTTGCTGAAGACGTTTAGCCAATAGCTCTTTATTACTTACCATAGTATTTCCAGAATTATATTATCCGACACGCTGAACAATTTCTTGTGCTAAAGTTTCAAAAGCTTTTCGAACTTTTGAGTTTTTATCAACAGATAATAAAGGTTGTTGCAAAATTGCAGCTTGATTAACCTTAGTGCTCATTGGAATTGTGGTATGCAATAATTCTCCAACTTGATTAAATGCTTCATCTTTTATTAATTTACATACATTCTGACGCTCATCATGTTTAATTAATAAAGCACCTAAGAGTTCTAATTCAGGGTTAACTCTTCTAATTTTACTTAAATGATTAATTAAATCAGTAACACCATAGAGACCGTATTGTGAACCAGATTCAATTGGAACAATAACATGTGTCGAAGCGGCTAAAGCATTGCTGGTTAGTAATTTTAAGCTAGGAGGGCAATCAATAAGAATGTAGTCATATAATCCTTCTAGAATTTCCAATTTATTTGAAAGTTCCTCGGATGGTCTTGGTGCATCATCTTTCAATTGATCTTCAGTTTTACCAAGAGTTAATGAGCCATATATTAAGGAAACATTTTTAAATTTTGTTTCTTCTTCTAATGCTTCCGATAATAGACTTATATCACCAATAAGTAATTCAGCTGATGTAGTTTCAACTTCGCTAGGATGTCTTAATCCTATATGTAAACTTGCATTTGCTTGTGGATCCAGATCAATTACTAAGACCTTATTTCCTAATTCAGCAAGTTCTGAAGCAAGATGTACTACAGTAGTTGTTTTCCCGCAACCACCTTTATGATTAGCTACAGCAATGATTTTAGTTGACATATTTGTCTTAAGGAATTTACTTTGATTTCATTTAATATAAAGATATTTGTAGCAACTTGCTACAGTTCCTTTGTCATATTTTTATCTTTTGAATTCAAAAGATGTGGGAAAAACATTTCTTAACTTTTTTTAAAAATATAGCTAGCTAATTTTAATTAGTATTAATTAATATTAATTAGTTAATTATAATTAGACTGATTTTATTTGTTTAAAAACAAATATATAGAGTTTTTAAAGTGGAAGGCCTGTCATTGATAAGTGGAAGGCCTGTCATTGATAAGTGGAAGATCTGTCACCGATAAGTGGAAGGTTTGTCACTAATAAGTGGAAGGTCTGTCACCGATAAGTGGAAGGTTTGTCACTATGGTGGAAGACTTGTCCTTGTGATTTATTTTAACGTGGATTTTTTAATTTAAAACAATATAATTCAATTGCTTATGATGTTGATAAGTTTGTTTTTCTTAAAATAAAGGTGGAAGACTTGTCATTAGATGTTTTTTATTCTGTGGATAAACTATTTGTATAAAATTTAATTGATAACATGATGTTTGATAGTCAAGAATACCGGAATGGTGGAAGGTTTGTCACTTTAATAGTGGAATATGTGTTAAGTAATTCCACTTTAGTGGTGTTGTAGGCTATTCCTACTTTCAAATTGATTACTTTAGCGACACGGATGAATTCTCAAAGGTGGAAGAATTGTCACTTAAAAGTGTTTAGTTTTATAGATATTCCACCATAAGGCTGAATAGTATCAAAATTGCACTTTAATAGTGACACTTCTTCCACTCTTAAGATGTTTGATGGGCATAAACTGAGTTAATTTAATGTAAGCAAGAGAAAATAGTGAGCGGTTTGCATCTTCTTCCACTTTTGTGTATAACATGTAGAAAATATTTTAATCTTTCCACTTATGAGCAATCACAACGAACCAGAAGAATTAGAACATCTACCTTATTGTATTGGTAATATTCGACATAATGGAGTAGTCAGCACTAGTAACCGTCTGATTAGACCAATTGAATTATCATCTAATGAGTATAAAGCTCTACTTTATGCAATGGCTGTTGCGAATTATGGTGAGAAGAATAATCAAGATCGTGAAATTACAGAGCAAACTTATATTTATTTGCATAAAGATGATTTAGGCGAACTATTAGGATTAGATAAAAAGAATTCCATTAATGTTGCTATTGATCGTATTTATAAAGAATTATCATCACGAGTAGCTCATTTTGTAATTGAAGAGCCCGTGGATGATAATAAGCGTAAAGTTAAAAAAGTACACTCAGTAGTACCAATTATTCGTGAACTCCGTTGGGAAGATGACGCTAAAAATGCTTTGCAGATACGTTTCACCAGTGAAGTACTTCCATATTTTACTCGTTTAGCAAATGGAAATTTTACGACCTATCAATTGAAAGATTTATTTGCTTTGGACTCTGTAACTAGTATGAGTTTGTATTCATACTTTATCAAAAATGAATTTAAGTATGCTAATCAAGATTCTTATGAGGTTGAACTTTCACTTGAGAATATCAAAGCATTAATTGATATTGGGGAGAAAAAATACGATCGTTGGGTTGATTTTAGACGATACGTTTTAGACAAAATTATTGAAGAAATTAATGAAAGGACTAGTCTTCAAT
This sequence comes from Acinetobacter sp. A22, assembly GCF_030913345.1. NCBI lineage: Bacteria > Pseudomonadati > Pseudomonadota > Gammaproteobacteria > Moraxellales > Moraxellaceae > Acinetobacter > Acinetobacter sp. A22. The sequence continues at coordinate 65,617 of NZ_CP133163.1, read as the reverse complement.
TAGAATACGATACCATCAAGAAAGGTCGACCTATTGTCGGAGTTCGATTTAAAATTCTTAATAGGCATGCCACTGAAGTTGTTGTATCTAATACTAATGATAAGACTCAAATCTATTTAGATGTCAATTTTGATGATAATGCGCTTGTTAAAGAATTAGGTGCGAAGTTCGATATGACTGTAAGGTCTTGGTACATCTATGCAAACGATCCAAATTATAAACAATTTAGTAAGTGGTTTAAGACAGAAGGGTGCTTAACTGAATCTCAAGCAAATGTGATAGTGAATGATATTATGTTCCAAATGGATTTTGCTGTAGCTGGCAGTTCAATGAGTGAATTTAAGAAAGAAATGAAATATAAATTAAAAAATAATCCAAATTTTGTAAAAGAAAATAGAAAACGATTGAATGAAATATTTGGAAAAGACGTTATATGACTGTGTAGCAACTTGCTACACTTTTCACTATAAGGTGTGAAATAAGCTTGATATCAGTTTACGTCATATTTTGATAGCTATTTAATAGACCTATGAACTCATAATCCGTTGGTCGACAGTTCAATTCTGTCTGGGCCCACCATATAAAACAACCACTTACGCGTACAAATCGTAAGTGGTTTTTTTGTTTTTAGATTCTGGTAAGCAGATAAAATCAACTTAAACAAACAGTTTCTTTCTATAGTTCTACTAGGTTTTGATCTGTGCTTGGAATGAAGTCTTGAAGTTTGGGGTGAACACGGAAATCTGCTTCAGCTTTTGTAGATATCTCTTTAACTTCACTAGACCAGTTTTCCTTTCTGTATTCTCGCCAATTTAATTTAATTTTGAGTGGACGACTATATCCTTTTAATTCCATAAGGAAGATCTGATCACATAATTCATCAAATAAAAAGACATGTGAACGATGGAAGTGAGGATTTCTTTTTAGTAATAACTCTAATGAATTTATGAGAAGTGAACAGCAATCATTAGAAAGAGCAGTACTATTAATTGTTACTCCCCAGTGATGCAATAAATACAATGTACATAGGCTGTCGAGTGAGCCATAGCTTGCTATATGTTCTAAGCAACTCTTATCAAAATCTTTAATACGTCGATTGGATGAAATGAACTCTACGATATAGTGAGGTAGAGTAGTTAATTCTAATAATATAAGACATGCAAAAAAAATCATTTGAAGTTCTGATCAAACTCAGAGCACTTTTGATATTAGATTTACCAGACTTTATTCGAGGTTTTATCTTGAATCTTAAAAACAAGCTGGATGCTTACATCAAAAGAACTCTTAACACGGGGGCGAAATCGAATAAAGCCGTTGATGAATTTGAGGTCCTAAAATGGTTATGTATAAGCAATATTCAAAAGATACTGCCTTTAGAATGTTATGGAAATACAGTTTGCAACAGGGTGTCATGAGATAAGGAAGATTTATGATGTGGAATTGAATACGAGGAGAGTTCTATACATTGTTAATGGTACTGGAACGTTATCCTAAAGTTTGGATATTACCTTGTATCTTTTTTCTATTTTGTATAGCTGTTATGGCATGGCTTAATAGTCACTCCTCAGCATGATGCAAGTCATGTAAATCTCGCTTTGCTCGATGTTCTGGATTTTCGCAGAGATCTAGAGTCCGGTAATAGGTTGAAGCTGCGATCGGTAAAATCCTACAAATCGCATCAACACCATATAAGTCTTTATTGTTATGGATGAAATCCACCATTATTTGTGTGGGCGGTCGAGCTCCGCCTGGGCGAAAAAAGCGGCTGCTTTACGTAGAATTTCATTGGCACGCTTTAATTCTTTAATTTCACGTTCCATTTGCTTCATTTTTTCTTGATCAGATATCTGTTGTACTTTAATAGGATTTTGCTGATCTAAATGCTTTTGATGCCAGGCACGAAGTGTTTCAGGAGTACAACCAATCTTAGGCGCAATTGCTGTGATTGCAGCCCAAGTAGAAGGATAATCTTTTTCAGATTCAATCAATAATTGAACCGCTCTTTCTCTGATTTCAGGGGTATATTTTAATTTTGTCATCGGGATAGTCTCTCAGAATATTGACTCTCCGACAAACCCGGTACGGTTCATAAAGCTCAGAAAGCTGTTATTGAACAAAGAAATTTAAATCCTGTGCTTGACTCTTGTGGTTAAAAACAGGACATTTTAAATGGTTTATCGCATAGACATTTTAATTGGTGAATAACAGTGTTTTTAATATTACTTTAAGATCAGTATCTTATCGTTATTCATACCCTCTGGAACGTTCTCGTTCAACCGACTTGGAAACAAGTCGGTTTCTTTTTAAGCAAAACTGTAACTTTTAGCCAATAAAATTGATCAAAAAACATTCGTTTTTGCATTTTTTCCTGATTTCTCAAGGGTCACAGTTCATAAATAATCCCCAATTTCTGCGGACAACTCTTGGGATAAAATAGGCCAACTTTGTAAGCTAAAACTTACATGAATTTAAGATTTTTGAGGATTGGTAATCCAAAGCATTAGCCCTATGATGAATACATAAGAGAACTGGATGTTTCCAGAAAACAAGAATAAGAAAATAGCGCAAGGAATGGGCAGCACGAGATCAGTAAGACGAGCACCCCGATATGAAAAAGCCCGACAGGATGTCGGGCTTTTTTATTGCCTTATGATTTTAATTTCACTTTGACTTTACAAGATTTAATGTTAAGATATGTATCAATGATATATATCTTGGTTTCGGGAGGTAATTATGGAAATTGCGAAAGTATTTCAAACTGGTCGCAGTCAGGCTGTTCGCTTGCCTAAAGCCTTTCGCTTTAATGGCACGGAAGTGGCCATCAAAAGCTTCGGTCGTGGTGTATTACTCATGCCCATCGACAATCCTTGGGATGTCATGTTAGAAGCAATAAATGAGTTTGAGGTTGGATTCCAATTGGAGCGAGCTGATCAAGGCGAACAGCTCCGTGAGGAGTTCAGATGATTTACCTCTTAGACACAAATATTTGTATCTATGTCATCAATAATAAGCCTCAACAAGTTTTTGAGCGCTTTAAGCAATATCAACTCGGCCAGCTTGCGATTTCGAGTATCACGGCATCTGAGCTGGCTTTTGGTGTAGAGAAGTCTGGATCTGAACGCAATAAACAGGCGTTAAACAAGTTTTTGTCACCTTTAGAGATTCTTCCTTACGATGAACAGGCGATTTGGCATTACGCCAAATTACGCCAGAATCTTCAATCTACAGGTAAACCGATTGGCAGCTTAGATATGCTGATCGCTGCTCATGCTTTGGCATTGGATGTTGTATTAGTTACGAACAATACAAAAGAATTTGAACGAATTGATGGTCTGAAGCTAGAGAATTGGGTCTAATCGCTATATCTAGCCCGCCCTATGCAGGGCTAGAATTCGTATAAGAGATTTATGTTAAATGGATACAGCTTTTGAAAATTTTAACTTTGAATCAGAGATTTCATTTTTAATATGATAAAAACCAAAGGATAAAGAAAATTTTGATTTAGGTATGTCATAAGTGAATTTTTCAGGTGATGTAGAGGTTTTTTTATCTTGTCTTGGAACTAAAGAGTCAAGTTCAGATATTTTGAAAGCAGTTATTCTTGTTGCAAGTGAGTTTGACTCATTAGAGACTAATTTTGGTGGAGAAAAGCTATCCTATTGGCAATTTTTTAAGAGAGGTATTACGTTCAGGTTTAATGAACATCAGATACTAGATACCATTTTCATCTACGTCAAAGAGAATGAAGAATATTACCCATACCCATTTTTAGAAAATCTGATCACAGGTATTAATCACAAAAGTACGATGCAATCTGTAGCTAATTTATTTGGAACCCCCGAAAGAGAAAGTAACAGTTGGCTTAAATACAAAATATTTGATAATTATTTACATTTTGAGTTTCATAATTCATTAGAATTGAAACAAATTACAATGGGACAATATTAATACCATGTTATTAATTTTTATGTATTTTTTTAAATTTAAACCCTAGATTTGAGTCTAGGATTTTTTATGTTATGTTATTCACCAATTAAAATGTCTATGCGATAAACCATTTAAAATGTCCTGTTTTTAACTACAAGAGTCAAGCACAGGATTTAACTTTCTTTGTTCAATATCGGCTTTCTGAGCTTTACGGCTTGGCATACTTTTCTTGGCCCGGGAACGTTTATTCTGTTTCTCCAACTCTTCATGCTGTTGCTGGATATGCGCCAGAACTGAACCTAATCTTTTATTATCAACGACTTTATTCTGCTGTAGCCCAGCTAATTTATTGAGGATGCTGTATAGGCATTTACTCATCGATACTGGTTCTGCTAAGATTGGGTTTATAAGAATTAAAATGTTCAAAAAATCTAATAAAATTAATGGATATATTTATGAATAAACGGACTGCTTTAGAAATTACCCAAAAGTTACGATCTATTTATGCTCATCAAGTCAGAGTGGCAGAGCTATTTTTAAAAATAGGCGAAGTCTCTAATCTTACCCCTCTAATCCTCACAGGAAATAAAACCGTTTTTTCTTTTAAAGAAACTGGGAAATCTCTCACTAAAATTAAAAAGGAAATTTCTTCTGTGAAAAGTACTTCGCAAGCAGACGAAGTATTGGCAGATATTATTTCTGAGCTGGTATAGTCCCGACAGTAAATAATGAAAAAAGCTGAATTTCCTAATAGGAAATTCAGCTTTTTTTTACTTTCTAGTGAGACTAATCCTCACTATATTACTTCTGTTTTTTAAGCTGCTTTTTGAACTTATTTAACTTGTTTTTGTGTTTTGAAATCTTTTCAAGACGTGCTTTGATCTTCTGTTTCAAGATTTTAACTTGCTTCGACATGATGTCACTCCTTGGTATGAATATCCGCTGACTGATTTTTTTTCATAAAACTACGGATAAATTTTCTTAATTCTCTAGCGGCACTGGTGTCCATAGCTTCACACAATTGAATGAACTCATCACGTTCAGTGCTGTTAATGCGAATTAAGAGTTGCCCATCTTTTTTGTTGGCCTTTATTTTTTTGGGTTGATCAGTCATAAGATATTTATTCCCAAAGGCATTAAAACAATAAAATGTATATACACTATATATACATTATGAAAACTAAGCAACTATTTAATTTATTGTTTTTTATTAATAATATTGTTATTCCTGATCGGATAGAAAACCGGACATTTCTATTTATGGTTTACAACTTTAATGAATGGCCTAATGTAATTTTAGAGCACACGCCAAAGTAAGGTCATGCCAGTCAAAATCCTGAACTTTAAATCAATGGTTTAGAAGCCGTGAAACATCATCTTAGCAACGATTAAAACAATTCTTAGATTTATATACGTGACACTAAAAAGCCAGTACATATTGAACTGGCTTTTTTCTCAATTTGTCTAACGTGCGTTATGTAAATTTTAGCAAATCTAAACTGGCAGCCTAACTTAAATAACTGATGTTACGCAATAAGTGTATTTTTGAGCATCTTCGCCACTACATGTTGCGGTCGATTTTTTTAAAATTTACAACATATAGAATGGATGCGTAACATCAGTTAAATAAACTGTCTCCGATATATTGGTCTCAAAATCCTTAAAGATCTGACTGCATATTTTCCCACTGTGGAACAGCATGCCCATCAGAGTGAAACAAAAAAATGAGATTTTATCTCCAAACCCTTTATTATTTTTAAGATCGTATAAGTTGACAAAAACAACTAAACATGCGAAAAGACATTTTTGGTTAAACGATGTTTGCACATGCCACGGATTGTTACCGTCCCACTCAGCTTAGAACAGCGTGCACAACTAATTCTCCTGACCAAGCATGCAGCACATTGGCGTGAAAGACAACGTGCCCAAACCATTCTCTGGCTTTCCGAAGGTAAAACTGTTGCCGAAGTTGCTGCGTTACAAGAGCGTATCCCAGAAACCATAAGGCTACAACGCCGACATTGGGAGCTACATCAGTTTGAATCGATTCAAGAAGGTCATCGCTCAGGCCGTCCCAATACACTGACCTCAAACTATCAGGCTCAAATCTTAGAGTGGGTCAACACAAGCCCACTCAATGCAGAACAAATCCGAGTCAAACTGCATGAAAAACACGGTGTGTCCGTGTCTGTTGAAACTCTTCGCAAGTTTTTGCGAGATTCGGGCATGGTCTTCAAACGCACCCGCCACAGCTTGAAAAAAAAGAGACCCGACCGCATTTGGACAAGCGCAACAGCAGATTGAAGCATTACGTGAGCAAGCGGCACGTGGTGAAATTGTATTGGGCTATGTCGACGAAACAGGATTTTCGGCTACGCCAGATAACCGTTATGCATGGACAAAGATAGGCGATGTTCATGCGGTTGATGCTGTAAGACTAAAGCGAGTTAATGTGATGGGTTGTCTGCTGTCAACGGGTCATCTGATCACCAGTTGCCTACAGGAATCCGTTAACAGTCGCTGGTTTTATGCCTATTTGATGGGTGTAGCAGCACAGGTGAAACGCAGCTATCAAGTTCCTTTGGTGTTGATTGTTGACAATGCCTCGATTCATTGCAGCAAACAGATGGTAGATTGGCGCAAGCTTCTTGTACAAGAGTATTCAACGACTTTGTATTTTCTACCTGCGTATAGTCCTGAGCTGAATAGAATTGAGATGGTTTGGAAGCAGATGAAGTATAACTGGCGGGATTTTAAGGTGATGAAGGCAGATCAAATAGAGCGTTGGGTTGGGCAGATTTCAAAGGGTTTTGGTAATGAATACATGTTTACTTTTTAGTTGATACTTATGATTTTAGAAATTTGAAAGAAACTCAAACTTTAAAATATTCGAATCATGGGGATACAATATGAAAATCAAGTTAATCACGCTGACATTAGCACTATCCGCAGCATCACTGGCAAACGCACATAATCATGAACAGTTAATCAGTAATGATTACCAACTGTTTAGTCCAGAAATCACCTCTAAAATCACTGAGCACAAACCTGTTTCATTAGATTTTATTGCTAGTGCAATTAGCACCCCAACTCAGGCGGTATTAAAAGAAAATTTAGGTGAGACTAAAAACGTCGTAGTGATTAGCGATGCGGAAACCTGGTATTACGGTGTTCAAATCACCGATCAGGAAAATCAAAAATGTTCTGTCTCTTTTATTTTCGACCGTGAAAATGGCAAGTTAAGTACATCGGCAGATCTGGTCAGCTTCCATCCAGTAGAATGTGAATTAGCCGTTGCCCAAAAATTAGAAAAGAAAAATAACTAACTCCAAACCAGACATTAAAAAGCCCGCAAATGCAGGCTTTTTAATTCGTCCAAATTTTCCATATATCACCCTGCCAGAATCCGGTTTAATGACAATTAAATAGAATATTTGAACTCTTATTGGCACTGTTGCAAATAACCACGAATGGTAAGCTGAAGACTGTTTTAGCTAAAGGTGCAGCATGTGAATCCTTTCCATGGTCGGCATTTTCAGGGCGAAATCATTCTTTGGGCTGTGCGCTGGTATTGTAAATATGGCATTAGCTGGCACTGTTGCAAATAACCACGAATGGTAAGCTGAAGACTGTTTTAGCTAAAGGTGCAGCATATGAATCCTTTCCATGGTCGGCATTTTCAGGGCGAAATCATTCTTTGGGCTGTGCGCTGGTATTGTAAATATGGCATTAGCTATCGTGAACTACAGGAAATGCTGGCCGAACGGGGTGTGAATGTTGATCACACGACTATTTACCGTTGGGTTCAACGTTATGCTCCTGAAATAGAAAAACGGTTACGCTGGTATTGGCGTAATCCTACAGATTTACATTCATGGCATATGGATGAGACTTATATCAAAGTGAAGGGGCGATGGACTTACCTGTATCGTGCAGTTGATCAACGGGGGCATACGATTGACTTTTACCTTTCCGCTAGACGGAACAGTAAATCAGCCTATAGTTTTCTAGGAAAGATCTTCAATACGGTGAAAAAATGGCAAATTCCACGGGTCATCAATACAGATAAAGCAGCGACCTATGGCCATGCTTTATCACGATTAAAGCGAGAAGGAAAATGTCCAGTAGATATTGAGCACAGGCAGATTAAGTATAAAAATAATGTCATTGAATGTGATCATGGTAAGTTAAAGCGAATCATCAGGGCCACATTAGGATTTAAATCTATGAAGACTGCTTATGCCACAATTAAAGGTATTGAAGTCATGCGTGCACTACGTAAAGGACAAGCATCGTCATTTTATTATGGTCAGCCTCAGGGTGAAGTGTGTCTAATCAACAGGGTTTTCGGTCTCTAAGTACTTTTTAAAGGGAACATCATCGACTCAAATCTCTATTTGCAACAGTGCCAAAAAACATACCCAGATTGATAACTGTCACTATATTGATGTCGGTTCCTCTTATACCCAGAAGCTGTGTATAGTCAAAATTAAATAAGGATAAAGACGGTGATATAAAAGATCTCCTTACGAAGAAATGAAAAGCCATCAATATGATGGCTTTATCAAACGATTAATTAATAGGTTTTATAAGGTAAAAACTTGCCAGACAATACGACATTTACCCGGTCACCGTTCGGGTTTTCCTCACGCTGAATATCCATGCTGAAGTCGATTGCGCTCATAATTCCATCACCAAATTCTTCATGGATCAGTTCTTTAATAGTCATGCCATAGACGCTGACAACCTCATACCAGCGATAAATCAGCGGATCTGTCGGCACGCTAGTTGGCAGGGAACCTTTATATGGCACGATCTGTAGCCATGCAACGGCTTCATCACTTAAGCCAAAAATCTGACCAATCTTTTCTGCTTGCTCTTTATTAAACGCCATCTGACCTAAACATGCAGCGGTTACCCATTCTTTAGAAAGACCAATCTCTTTGGCAACATCTGACCACTTAATTGACTTTAAAACTTTCGCTGAAATGATCATGTCAGTTACTTGTTGACGATGGGTAATCATAATCCTCTCCAAATTATTCTCAAATGAATGTATGTAGAACGCATAATGCAGATATCATGCCAACAGCATTCTAGAGTTCATGCTAAATAGAAAATGAATATTTAAGTGATTGTTAATTATTTGTGGCATAGCTTTTGCTTATATTTCGATATACATGGCAACGACGCCATTCACCATTACCTGTTCTAATATTCAAGGCAACGGCGCCTAAGGTCTTCAATGATCTTAGGCGTCTTTTTTTCGAAAAACAGGTCCGTATATTGAAAAAGAGGACGACAACATGGCATATCTTGCTCCTGCGGAGTTTGCAAAAAAAGTAGTAGATGCGGGTGAATCCAAATTGCATATGGCAACCCGTGATGTATTGATTCGTGCCTTTATGGCAGGGGCCATTCTGGCCTTGGCAGCGGTATTTGCCATTACCATAGCCGTGCAAACAGGATCACCATTGATTGGTGCGCTCCTGTTTCCAGTTGGTTTTTGTATGTTGTATTTATTGGGCTATGACCTATTAACTGGGGTGTTTGTACTTACGCCGCTGGCATGGCTAGATAAACGCCCAGGGGTGACATGGGGACGTATTCTAAAAAACTGGGGCTTGGTGTTTGTAGGGAACTTTACAGGCTGTTTAGTCGTTGCGGTGCTCATGGCAGCGGTTTATACCATGGGTTTTGCAGCGGATCCAAACCCTGTCGGCGTAAAAATTGCGCATATTGGCGAGGAGCGGACATTAGGTTATGCCGAATACGGATTCGCCGGCTGGATGACTATTTTTATCCGTGGCATGCTGTGTAACTGGATGGTGTCATTAGGTGTCATTGGCGCGATGATGTCTACTACGGTGAGTGGCAAATTTATTGCCATGTGGATGCCAATTATGCTGTTCTTTGCCATGGGCTTTGAGCACTCTGTCGTGAACATGTTCCTGTTCCCATTTGCCATGATGATGGGCGGTGACTTCTCGATTGCTGACTACTTCCTATGGAATGAACTGCCGGTTGCTTTAGGTAATCTGGTGGGCGGTTTGGCATTAACAGGTCTGGCACTTTATACCACCCATGTCCGTACTGGTGTTAAAAAAGAATTTTAACATTCATCATTTTATAAAGGGATCATATAGATCCCTTTTTGAGCTTTCAGCATGAAAAAAACATTAAAAGTCAGTATTGGGCAATATTCTACTGCCGGAGTTAAACAACAGAACCAGGATTTCCATGGAGTATATCTGCCCGAAGGACATGTGCTGAAACAGAAAGGTATTGCATGTGTTATAGCGGATGGAATCGGTAGCAGCAATGTCAGCCATATTGCAGCAGAAACTGCAGTCAGCAGTTTTTTATCGGATTATTATTCTACTTCAGATGCCTGGAGTACACAGACTTCAGCAGAACGAGTGATCCGCGCGACCAATTCATGGCTTTATGCACAGACTCAACAAAGTCAAGGACGTTTTGATAAAGACCGAGGGTATGTCTGTACCTTATCTGCACTGATTTTAAAACAGCAACAAGCCCATGTTTTTCATGTTGGTGATAGTCGTATTTACCGCATTCGCGATCATGAAATTGAATTACTAACCCATGATCATCGTGTCTGGTTGTCTTCCAAAGAGCATTATCTTAGTCGAGCCTTAGGTGCGGATTATCGTATTGAAATTGATTATCGAAATATTGAACTCAAAGAAAAAGATATTTTTTTACTAATGACCGATGGGGTCTATGAATTTGTCACAGATCAACAATTATTAGATTTAACTTTAATAGATGCAGATTTAAATCAACTTGCCAAAGCATTCGTTGAAAAAGCTTTAGAACAGGGCAGTGATGATAACTTAAGTTTCCAGGTGATCCGTGTAGAACAGTTGCCTGAACTGAATCAGTTTCATATTCAGCAGGATTATGTATTTCCACAACAGCTCAGTAAAGGTGAAGTTTTTGAAGGCTATGTGATTGATAAGATTTTGCACCAAAATCATCGCAGTTGCCTGTATTTGGCACACGATACTCAGCAGCAGCCTTTGGTTATAAAAACTTTGGGGGCAGATTTACAGCAAGATAAGTATGCCGTAGAGCAATTTCAACTCGAAGATTGGGTATCAAAACGTCTGAAGCATGACAACCTGATGCAGTGTTATCCACATAACACTGAGAAAAAATATTTATTCCAATGTTATGAATATTTACAGGGTGAAACTTTGGCTCAATGGCTGCATCGCCAGGAAAAGCCTTTAAATCTCGATGAGATTTTACCAATTTTGCAACAAACAGCTTTGGCTTTAAATGCAATGCACCGGCTGGAGATGCTGCATCAGGATATACGGCCAGAAAACATCATGGTTATAAATGCAGAAAATGCCATGAAAATTAAACTGATTGATTATGGTTCAACAGCAGTAAGAGGCCTGGTCGAAATTAATCCTAAAAATGCGAATCGACCACTCGGAACCTTAGCATTTATGGCACCGGAGTATTTTATTGATCATTCGCCATCTGTACATTCAGACCAATTTTCTTTGGCGGTAATGGCCTATTATTTACTGACCAAACAATTACCTTATGGGACAGATTTAGCTCGCTGTAACAGTTTAAAGCAGCTTAAAAAAGTTCAATACTATTCCATCAGGAAATATCGGCCTGATTTACCTATATGGTTAGATAAAATTTTAGGCCGAGCGCTGAGTATTGAACCGACACATCGTTTTGAGGCCTTGTCTGAACTCATTCATAATCTAATGCATCCTTCCAAAGAATTATTAAACTCTAAACCACCAGCAATCATTGAACGAGATCCTTTGCGTTTTTGGCAAATTAGTTGCACCGTATTAGGGCTATTATTTTTACTGAGTATTGCATGGCCATTTATTTGAAAAGAGAGAATCAAACCATGCTTAAAATTGAAGATACTTAGATAAGTTTTTATTCAAACAGCTTTGTTGCACAAAGATTTGAAATGCAAAGCGCCCCTAATTGAGCTAAATTTAAGGCGTAATTTGGGTAAGTGGTCGACCTAATTCCGTAAATCTGTTGAGGACTGCTACACGTGCATGAATCTCATTGACTTGGCTATCAAAACGCCTTGCTCTGAGTTTATCTCCTAATAATTTAATGCAGTGCATCTTAGTTTCAACCAAACTTCACCGATGATAGCCTGATTTTTTCCATAGTGTCCTGCCTGAGAAGCACTGCTTCCAAGATTAACTGTTCGAAGTAATTCATTTCGATCTAGCGAGCTGCTCTTTGTATCTTTCCAAGGTTTCACATTTTTTTCTAGGTGGAATCACCGCATGCGCTTGCCGATCTGCAATGACCTCACGGCATTGCTTGGTGTCATAAGCTCCATCGGTATAAACAGAGTCAATCTGCTCATCTTGTGGAATCTGATTAAGTAAATCACCAAGCACCTGTGAATCACTGACATTATTGGTTGTAAGCTGAATAGCGCGTATTTGTAGAGTTTTAGCATCTATGCCAATATGAAGTTTACGCGATTGGCGACGATATTCAGGTCCATATTTCTTGCGTTTCCATTCGCCCTCACCTAGAAACTTCATGCCTGTAGAGTCTATGAGTAGATGCAGCCCATCGCTACTTTTTTGGTAATTGATTGCAATATTAATATGCTTTTGTCTTCTACAAAGCGTGGTGTACGAATATCACTGATATTCGTAGCTGCTCATCCGCAAAGTTTAATCAGACTTTGCACAAAGCCAGTGACCATACGTAAAGACAGACGGAGTAAGGATTTAATCATTAAGCAGCATTGGATGGCTGCATCGGAGTAGGTTTGATTTCGCCCTTATTTTGCCTTTTGATGGAGCATACCATTGCGTAGCAGGATCAAACCAAATGGCAATATTTCCGCGATGAACGAGTGCTCGGTTATATGCGGGCCAATTGGTTGTTCGGTAGATTTTATGTGTAGGCTTCTTCATTTGAAAATTATATCGCTGAAAAAGCCTTTACAGATAGGTTTGTGCAACAAAGCCTCTATGAACTTAAAGTAACATGTTCTAAATTTAACATAATGGCGGTTTTACGAAATTAACATAACATAACATGTTAGAACCCATTCAAAATGTCTATATTCTCACCAATAAAAATGTCTAGTTTATGATGGCTTAAACATCATGGACTGGATTTTGAAATGTAAATCAACGACTGTCATCAGGTTCTCAAATCCCTCAGTTTCCCCGGTATTCATCCTCATCCGAGCCAACTCAGTCGAGTAGCTCGGATTATGATGCCTACTTTTAAAGAGGCCCCCCCACGATCAGTAAGCAGTTCTAGGGAACTTATGACGATGTGGGGTGGACTGAGTCCGTTTTACCCAATCTTCCGGATATTCTTGACTGTAAGAATCATAGTAATGACCTGACCAATATTCCTGATTGTCTTCTTGGCATTCGTGATCTTGAGAAAAGTTGTGGGTGCTTTGTTGCGCTACAGCATGTTGCTGAAGTGTCTTTTCAGCTGTTTTTTCCGCCTGATCTAAAGTCATGAAAATATCGAGCAAGGCTTGGCGTTGTTGATGATTCAGAAGTTTAGCGCTTTCGACAATCAGTTGTTTAGCGAGGTTTTTTGGCATGCATGGGTTTGCATCATTGAATTTAGTATGCATAGCAGTTTCCTAGATAAGAGTTTAATTATCTCCATCGCTTCTCACGGCAATGGAGGCAACTTAACAGGGGTGAGAATACTGAATCTAGGATCAGCCAGCACGAAGCTGCCCTGCTAAGCTACCATAGGGACTGCTTAACAGTAGGCAAAAAAATAGCCGCAAGTGCGACATTTAATTGCACCTAGATATTTTATCAGGTTCTCACGCCTGCACACAGATTTTGCTGCGTTGAAATAAGATTATCCAGTAAAAAGCAGGGTGTCAAGGTCCTAATCAGTAGTTCTTATAAAAACTACTTTTTTTGTTATGATAGCGCTTTTTTAAAGGGCTGCGTAACTTCAGTCAATAACTTACTCAATCTGCTGTAATATTATATGAGAGCCACGTCCTATAGCCGGACGTGACCCAATCAGTGTTACCTAGCGCTGTACTGGCTAATATCTTCAATATTGTTCGTTTGCTTGTTTAATACTAGCATAAGGCGCGGTACTACCGTCTTTTTTTATCAGCATAATAGTATAAGGACTGAATTGATCACCCTTTTCCATGCCTGGACTACCCATTGGCATACCCGGTGTGGCTAGACCAATAGCGTCTTTGGGCGGGTTTTGTAGGAACTTATCCATATACTTGACCGGCACATGACCCTCAAACACATAACCGTCTTGGCTTATGATGGTATGGCAAGAGTACATTGACGTTGGTAATTGATGCTGCGCTTTGATCGCTGTAACTGCCTCATTACTGGTGACTTTGTCAACAATCATCACACCGTAGGATTTAGCATGCTCAATCCAACTATGACAACAGCCACAGTTCGGGTCGCGATGTACCGTTAACGTATTGTTTTTCAATGTATCTGAGATTTGAGTTTGAACGTTAGGAATGGTGGTTATCGCCTGACGCTGCTGAGTTGTTTGAGGCGTTGAGGCGATGGTATCTGTTTGACTATTTTTCTCGACTTGATTGCCACAAGCGACCAAAGATAACGCTGATAAGCTGACGAGGATTGAAAATTTAATAGAATATTTATTTGACATGATAATCTCTATTGATAAGTTGGTTTCAGCTCAAACGTGACGGGTAACGCTAAAATCACTGGTTAATCTGTAACTTTAAACTCTGCTGAATGATTACGACGTTTTCTTCGTGTCATGGTTGACTCCAAAAACAAGCATTTCCCATGCTTATTGGGGAGTAGATTATCACTTATAGGCGTGGTCTAAAATCCTAGAACCACATCATTATGCAAGGGCAGTGGCGCACACGTGAGCTTGCTCATGCAAGCACCACTGTTCTTAAGCTTATTTTATTGAGTAATCCATCCCCATTTTTTGAAGATAGCCGCACCGTCGTCGGATTGTAAGAACGAAACGAATTGTTTCGCTGCTGTGATCTGTTCACCTTTGTTGGTTAGCACCACACCGGTATCACGATAGATAACATAATCTTTTTCAATGGGCACAACTTCCGCCAAGGTGGGGTTCGCAACTTGCCAAATGTTCCAGATTAGCCAGGCATCCAAAGAAGTGTCATCAGTCCATTCCTGTTTTGCGATGGCGCTGTTTTTGGCGTATTTGGCAATATTTTTTCGGAACGCTTTCACCGACTCAATACTTCCTTTACGGCCCGCTGCGTCCTCCCATACACCATTTTGTCCAGCACCATTGACCACCAAAATTCTGTGTCCAGGTTTGAACAAATCGGAAAGTCCCTTGATATTTTTAGGATTGCCCGGGCGTACAAGTATTGCCAATGGCCTCAGGTAGAGCGGCTTAACCTTGGTTTCATCAAATCCGCCCTCCATAGCCTGGGCGAAGTCGGTCATCATCGTTTCAGATCCGCTGTAGATAATGTGAGCATCGTCTTTTGCGTTTTGAATCCATTTTGGTGTGGGGCCAGCGGTAACTATTACTGGTGTGCCAGTTTTTTCCTCAAATGTCTTCGCGGCTTCTTTCATCGCGGGAGCTGGGCCGCCCGGGCCATAAACTCGTACCTCTTGAGCCGCATGAGAAATTGCTGGAATGACAGCGGTCATGCCTAACAGACATGATGTAAGTACGGGAATTAGATGCTTTAGCGATTTCATGGTTACTATCCTAAAAAGAATTCTTTTGATAACAATATTGCTGAAAGGACATTTTTAAGTGTCTTGTCGTGCAACCGAAGCATACTGTTGAGTGATCTTGATTAATCTATTTCACGAAGTACTCAATACCTGTCTCAGACATCAACTTGTCGAGGAAAGTTCTCTCCTTTCTATAGAAGTGAACCGCCCCGGATTTTGAGGAGGCTCCGTTATTTGAGACAATGGAGTCATCATGAGCAAAATCCGAACCAAATTTACCCCCGAAGTGCGCGAGCTGTCAACGCCGGTTGAATTTTGTCCGCATCCCCTAGTGGGTCATTTTTACATTGGCGGGGCTTTGTTGCACAAAGATTTGAAATGCAAAGCGTCCCTAATTGAGCCAAATTTAAGGCGTAACTTGGGTAAATGGTCGACCTAATTCCGTAAATCTGTTAAGGACTGCTACACGTGCATGGATCTCATTCACTTGGCTATCAAAACTCCTTGCACTGAGTTTATCTCCTAATAATTTAATGCAATGCATCTTAGTTTCAACCAAACTTCGACGATGATAGCCTGACCATTTTTTCCATAGTGTCCTGCCTAAACGTTTAATTGTTCGAAGTAATTCATTTCGCTCTAGCGAGCTACTCTTTGTATCTTTCCATGGTTTCGCATTTTTTCTAGGTGGAATCACCGCATGCGCTTGCCGATCTGCAATGACCTGACGGCATTGCTTGGTGTCATAAGCTCCATCGGTATAAACACAGTTAATCTGCTCATCTTGTGGAATCTGATTAAGTAAATCACCAAGCACCTGTGAATCACTGACATTATTGGTTGTAAGCTGAACTGCTCGTATTTGTAGGGTTTTAGCATCTATACCAATATGAAGTTTACGCCATTGGCGACGATATTCAGGTCCATGTTTCTTGCGTTTTCATTCGCCCTCACCTAGAAACTTCATGCCTGTAGAGTCCATGAGTAGATGCAGCCCATCGCTACTTTTTTGGTAGCTGATTACAATATCAATATGCTTTTGTCTTCTACAAAGCGTGGTGTAATCTGGAGCTATCCAATTTAATCCGCAAAGTTTAATCAGACTTTGCACAAAGCCAGTGACCATACGTAAAGATAGACGGAATAAGGATTTAATCATTAAGCAGCATTGGATAGCTGCGTCGGAGTAGGTTTGATTTCGCCCTTGTTTGCCTTTTGATGGAGCATACCATTGCGTAGCAGGATCAAACCAAATGGCAATATTTCCGCGACTCATGAGTGCTCGGTTATATGCGGGCCAATTGGTTGTGCGGTAGATTTTGTGTGTAGGCTTCTTCATTTGAAAATTATATCGCTGAAAAAGCCGTTACAGATAGGTTTGTGCAACAAAGCCACTCAAATAGATAAATTACCACCACACTGCTAGAGCCTGAGCTGAATTTAAAAATATCTATAGGGTTCACTGGGGACTTACAGTAAATTTAACTTGGATAAAAAATATCCCCCTTAAAAAAGTGGGATATTTTTAATTTATTTATTTATTTAATATTTCTTTTAATTCATCTGCACTATATGTCGATAAATTTTCTATAGCTGCTCGAACAATACTTGAACGATTTATTCTTGCATTTTGCCCTTTTACAACCAGCTCATCAATTAGTTTACTAATATCTTCATTGAGAGAAAAAGTGTAACGAATAAATTTTTTTTCACTTGATTCTAAAGCCTTTACCCTCTTTTCTGCACCAGATATAAATGCATCTAACATTTTATCTTGTTCAGTAGGTTCAGGTTTTTTGTTTAGCCCAGTTAAACCAGCCATAGTTATACTCCTAAAAACTCTCTTGCAATACTTTCAATTTCAGCTTTCGCTTTAGGATCACTATTTACTTCAAAAACCGAAAGCCCATTTTCATCTGCATCATCATATCATGGTGTATAAGTTCATTCTTTAATATGCCCCAGAAGCTTTCAATTGGTGCATTATCAAAGCAGTCTCCACGCTTACTCATTGAACCTTGAAAATCATATTTTTCAATCATATTTCGATATACATGACTGCAATATTGACTGCCTCTGTCTGAGTGAACAATTAAGCCTTGTGGCGGTTTTTGATTCCGAATAGCCATTTTAAGAGCATCACAGACCAACTGTGCTGTCATACGTTCATTTAGACTATAGCCAACAACCTGCTTTGTATAAAGATCCTTTGAAGCAGCCAGATATAGCCATCCTTCGTTTGTCCAAATGTAGGTAATGTCACTTACCCACGCGTGGTTTGGAGTGCTCACGTTAAATTTTTGCTCTAATAAGTTTTTGTAGACGGGACGGTTGTGATCACTGTTTGTTGTTCTTTTAAAGCGCTTATGGCGCTTGCAAAAGAGTTTATTGACCTTCTTTATTGTACGTACTGCATATTGGCTAATTTGAACACCTTGAGCGTGTAAATGCTTACTCAGGCGAATATAGCCATAGCTTTCATTGGTCTCCTGATGTGCTATTTTCACCATGATAGTCTGCTGATTTCTTCGAATTTGTTTTTGGCTTAAGCCACTTTTCAACCACT
The DNA here is from genome assembly GCF_030913345.1 of Acinetobacter sp. A22. Taxonomy (NCBI): domain Bacteria; kingdom Pseudomonadati; phylum Pseudomonadota; class Gammaproteobacteria; order Moraxellales; family Moraxellaceae; genus Acinetobacter; species Acinetobacter sp. A22. The sequence goes on along the minus strand of NZ_CP133163.1, from coordinate 47,413 downwards.
CATAAAATCTTGATACTGAAACTTTTAACAGCTTCGCCATCATGGTGATTGGGTATGTATCTTTATACTGTTTCATGCAGGCGTACCTCACTGACTTTCTTTGGCAAAGTACGCTACTGCTTTTTTTAAGAATTCTCTTTCCAATTCCGCAGTTTTAAGTTGCTGTTTCAGCTTCTTATTTTCTTCGAGCAGAGCAGCAAGTTCAGGGGAATATTGTTGTGTTCCAACTAATGTTCCAGATTTAGCTTTGCTGTACCAATTGGAAAGCGTTTGCATGGATATGCCAAGCTGTCTTGCTGTTTCCGAAACATTGCCTTTATTTTCTTCAATCTGTTTTATAGCTTCAGCTTTGAATTCCGCTGTATAAAACTTTGGTTTTTTGCTCATGGTAAACTCCTGATGAGTACGTTTAGTTTACCAAGTGAAAGCTTCCGTTTTTATCAGCACACATCAATAAACTAATTGTCGCCCAAGTAGACAAAGATAGTGTTTCAAAAAATATTGTTGCTCAGCCCCCAATAAGTGAGAAGGGAGTAAATCCACATGCAAATCACTAAGAATTTCTTCTCAAAAACAGTCTTATCAATTGCATTAGTAAGTATATCAAACTTAACTTTTGCTAATAGCAGCACTTCGGAACAAGAAAGTAATATTACAAATGGTATGAGAGTCTCATTACAGGAGTCTGGTGGCTTAAGATATAGCCCCCAAGAATTGTATCCAGAATATTATTCAATGGAAAATGCAAATGGGGGAGATAATATTATTCTGACCGCAAGAAAGAGATCAGCCCCATCTAATGATGATCATCTTAAAGAACATGGCGGACAAATTTATCAACTAACAAGACTTGAAAATGCATGGATAGTTGATGAAGACGGTAAGGGCAACCTAGGAACAAGGTTTGATACTTTAATTGGGACAGATGAAAATCGTCTATTTATTGAAGCAAATTTGGACAAAGCAGAAAGCAATGATCCTAAATATGATGTATCTGCACTTTATAGCCGTAATGTAGCACCCTTTTGGGATGTACAAGCTGGGGTAAGGTATAGTGAGGACAAAAATAACCGTAATAGTAATCGCATTGATGGCGTTATTGGATTATTAGGTCTTGCTCCTTATTTCTTTGAGACAAAAGCTTATCTTTATGGTGGTGAAAATAATTTTTGGGGAACAAGTTTTGAATTCGAACGTGATTTACTTTTAACTCAAAAACTTATTACTCAACCTTACATCGAAGCAGATGTAGTATTTAGTGATGATTCTAATTATGCTGCAAAATCAGGTTTATCAGAACTAAAAACGGGGATCAAAACCCGATATGAAATTACTAAGCGAATTAAACCTTTTATTGACGTTGCTTACCAATATGAAAAAGGACAGAAAGCCACTTCTATGCAAGAGGCTACGGATTCTGAAAAAGGCTGGAAATATGGTGCAGGCATCGAATTAGTTTTTTAAAATAGTATGATTTGGATTCATGAATGGTAGCTTCGGCTACTATTCATGAATTATTACTATTTATTTTCGAATCTGTAAAACTAAAAAAGCTTAATTTTTGGTCTATTTTTATGCAGTGGTTAAAAACATGCTTATCGCTGTTTTTATCGTTTGCTATTCTTTTAGTAGGATCGGCTGCTACTACTTCGTCTGTACATCATCGGTGTTTAATGCCATCTGAATAGATGCATGTGGCATAGCCGTCTTCATCGATTTGAATCCTAAAGTGGCCCTAATGATCCGCTTTAGCTTGCCATGATTACATTCGATCACGTTATTTTTGTACTTAACCTGCCTGTGCTCAAGGTCTGGTGGACATTTTCCTTCCCGTTTTAACCGTGATAAAGCACCTCCATATGTGGGTGCTTTATCCGTATTGATCACTTGTGGAATTTGCCACTTCTTCACATTATTTAAAATTTTTCCAAGAAAACAATATGCTGATTTGGTATTACGTCTAGAAGAAAGGTAAAAATCAATGGTAAAGCCACGTTGATCGACTGCACGATACAGATAAGACCATCTTCCATTCACTTTTACATAAGTTTCATCAATATGCCATGTGCCGAGATGTGTAGGATTACGCCAATACCAGCGTAAGCGTTTTTCTATTTCAGAAGCATAACGTTGAACCCAACGGTAAATAGTAGTGTGATTAACATTCACTCCACGTTCAGCGAGCATTTCCTGAAGTTCACGATAGCTGATGCCATATTTACAATACCAACGAACAGCCCAAAGAATGATTTCACCTTGAAAGTGCCGACCGTGGAAGGGATTCATCTGCTGTATCTCGAAATAAATAAGATATTTAGCTTATCATGTCAGCCTATTTGCAACAGTGCCAGCCTGACCAAGCTGAAGCTTTACGACAAGCATGGAAGGAGGGGAAGTATCCATCGAAAATGGCATTAGGGAAAGCTTTTGGGATTAGTCGTCAGGCGGTATACCGATATTTACAAGTTAGTGAATAGCTTATTGGGATTAGCAACTAAATTTAGTTTAACTTATAAAAATCATGAAACACTGTTCGAATTTTAAGCGTGGAACATGAATAATCAATAAAAAGCCGCTCTGCTGCCCTAATGTCCAGAACGGCTTACGTTAATATAAAGATATTTAAAGAGAAATATCAAACTGTTATTCACCAATTAAAATGTCTATGCGATAAACCATTTAAAATGTCCTGTTTTTAACTGCAAGAGTCAAGCACAGGATTTAAATTTCTTTGTTCAATAACCGCTTTCTGAGCTTTACGACTCGGCATACTTTTCTTGAGACGGGAACGTTTGTTTTGCTGTTCCAGTTCTTCATGCTGTTGTTGGATATGATTCAGAACAGCACCCAACCGTTTATTCTCAACAATCTCTCGCTGATTCAGCTGACTTAATTTATCGAAGAGGCTGTAATTGATCTTTCGGCTATTATGCATGATGGCTACAGTACCATCCGGGTATTCAAGGAACTCAAGATACTTACCGATCAACCTTTGATTTTCTTCGGTGTTTTCCAGGAGATATACGCATTTATCATAAGTAATCGTCAGACTATTCGTGACTCTGCGGGGTTCACGCCAAGTAAAAATATCATCTAATTCTTCGGCTGTTTCAGTGATAGACCGATGTAGATTCTTAGGATTAAAAGCCATCTTGGCGAACTTCTGATTGAACTCCTCAATGAAGCAGGGTAGCCAGACATTAGCTTGCTCAATCGAACAGATGCCTTTCAGGCGCATCTCCTTGATCAGACGGTCCTGAAGGGTTCTGTTGGCCCGTTCCACACGGCCTTTGGCCTGCGGTGAATTAGCGAAGATGATATCGATATTCAGGGTGCTGAGTACACGTCCAAACTGGGTAATCTTGGTGTCTTTCTTGCTGCTTTGATTCACTCTAAAGACTGAATGTTTGTCGCTGTAAAACGCTAAAGGCTTACCGTGCTGTTCGACATATAAGCGTGTTGAAATCATATAGTCAAAGGTTGATTCTGACTCACAGAAGCGTAAATGCTGCAATTTTCCTGTAGCATCATCGATAAACACCAGCAGACAGCATTTAGCAGCGCGTCCTTCAAACCAGTCATGGTGTGAGCCATCAATTTGGATCAGTTCACCAAAGCAATCCCGGTTGTAACGAGGCTGATACGGTCGTTTCAGGCGCTTGGATCTAGGCATCCATAAGTCAGCTGCAATCATCCAAGAACGCAGGGTTTCTACTGAAAGATCGAATCCATGTACGGTGGTAAGCTTTTCATGCGCTAAAGTGGGTCCGAAACCATGCAGTTGGTCAGAAACAATATTGAGGCACTTGAGTCTGAGTTCTTCAGGAAGTTTAGAATTGCTGATTTGGCCACGACCGGCATGGGCTAATGCAGATGGACCTTGAGCTTTGTATTTCTGCAGTAAGCGTCTGATCTGACGTTCTGAAATATGAAGTAGCTGAGCAGCCTGGGATTGAGTTATGCGTTGATCGCAGATTTCCTGCAAGACCGACAATCGTTTAAGTTCTTTATCCGACATAGACACCAACATATCAAACCGTCCGCTAAGGAAATTGCAGAAGTGCATATTCTAAAAGCGGACATTTTTACTTTGGAGAAACCGGACATTTCTATTTTGGAGTTACAAAAACATTTCGTATAAGGTGTATTATGTTAATTTTAGCGAATCTATATAATTTAAATAGGGGGATTGTTAATGCACCACATTTTTATCGATACTAATGTTTTTTTAGACTTTTATAGAGAATCAAAGCAAGATTACGATCAAAATAAATTAGATAAAATTCTGAATAAGTTTAGAGAAAAATCAAGCATATATAAGGTTTATCTCACCGACTATCTAAAAGATGAGGTTTTTAGAAATCGGGCTAATGAACCGTACCGGGTTTGTCGGAGACCATTTTTCTTGAGAGAATGTCCCAATGACAAAACCAAAATATACTCCTGAAATCAGAGACAGAGCGGTTCAATTATTGATTGAATCCGAAAAAGATTATCCTTCTACTTGGGCTGCAATCACAGCAATTGCACCTAAAATTGGTTGTACCCCTGAAACACTACGTTCCTGGCATCAAAAATATTTGGATCAACAAAATCCAGTTAAAGTACAGCAGCTTTCAGATCAAGAACGTATTAAACAGCTCGAACGTGAAAATAAAGAGCTGCAACGTGTCAATGAAATTCTACGCAAAGCAGCCGCTTTTTTCGCCCAGGCGGAGCTCGACCGCCCACACAAATAATGATGGATTTTATCCATAATAATAAAGAGCCGTACGGAGTCGAGGCGATTTGTAGGATTTTACCTATCGCACCTTCAACTTATTACCGGACTCTAGATCTCTGCGATGAGAAGCATTGCTTCGCAAGGGAACATCGAGCGAAACGAGATCTACATGATCAACATCATGCTGAACAGATTAAACGTATTTGGAAAGAAAGTTCAGGTCGTTATGGTGTGCGCAAAGTCTGGCAAAAACTAAGACACGAAGGCTATGTTATTGCACGTTGTACAGTTGCTCGATTGATGCAACAGCTAGGTATACAAGGTGTTTGGCGTGGTAAGAATAAACAAACAACGCGTAGCCGAGATGATCAAAAATCAGCAGATGATTTAGTAAAACGCAATTTTAAAGCTGATCATCCTGATCACTTGTGGGTGGCCGACTTCACGTATATTCAAACCAATTCAGGCTGGGTCTATACCGCATTTATTATTGATGTGTTCTCACGAGCAATTGTTGGATGGAAAGTATCAACACGGATGAATACCGACATGGTGCTCGCTGCACTTGAGCAGGCATTGCATGATCGAGGAATGCCAAATAACGTGATTCATCATAGTGACAGAGGCGTACAGTATCTTTCAATTCGCTATACCAACCGTTTAGAAGCAGCGAATTTACGAGCATCAGTCGGCACTACGGGGGATTCATACGATAATGCATTGGCTGAAACAGTGAATGGGTTGTACAAAACAGAGGTGATTGAATATTTAAAAGCAGATTGGCGTGGTTTGGGTGATATACAACTTGCCACATTAAATTTGGTAGATTGGTTCAATAAAGAACGTATACATAGTTCACTAGGTTATGTATCACCTTTTGATTTTGAAGCGATGTACTATGATAAAATTAACCCGTTAGGTCAGGTGGCCTAACTTAAACAAAAAGTCTCCGACAAACCCGGTACGGTTCATTTTATATACTCTAGGACTTACGCACTATCATTTATAGATTCTCTGGGCTTTGTTGCACAAAGATTTGAAAGGCAAAGTACCCCTAATTGAGCCAAATTTCCTGATCCACCTCTCTTTTAGAAAAACGTATCTGCCGATACATTAAACCGCTCAGACAATGCCTTAATATGACGAATATTCAGTTGGCGTTTACCACTTAAAATCTCAGAAATCACTGATGGTGTTGCAACCTCTGTTAAGTCAGACTGACCTAAACCATGTTGCTCCATCAAAAAAGCCAAAGCAGCACGACCGTCCCCTTTAGGCATAGGAAGATGCTCATTTTCATAATCAGAAACCAAATCACCAAGCTGATGAGTAAGCCCCATTAAAGGATGGGACTCGTCATCACCAACAGTATCTAAAAGTTCATCTAAAGCTTCAACAAGTGTATGAAAGTCGTCTTCATTTTCTGGCTTGCTGAGCAATGGTGCAACGCAGTGCCAGTGGTCTACGGCCTGTTTAATCATCGCGTTCATACTAACCTTCCTTCCAATGACCTTTGTCATATTCTTTATGGTACAAGACATCACGGATATACACACGTTTTGCTTGATACATCACGACTGCAATAAGTCGGATCTTGTTCCCGCCAATATCGAATACATGGAACTTTCCAACTTTATCGACCTCTGGAAAGAGATGTTTCATCTCAGCAAAATCTTTCGGATCGTTTGCCTTTATGGTTCGATACCAACCATCTAATGCCGTTTCAGCCTGTGGCCACTTTTGCATTGCTTCTATAATTCAAGTGTGGGTGATCACATGCATAACATTTTATCGCATTTTGCAATATTGAATGGCTAGGATGAATAAAGCGCCACACGGAGCTTTATTCATTATCAAAATGCACTTAATCTGATGATCTTAAAAAATAAACCTTTTAGCATTTCATGCGCAATAAGGCTGATACCATTAGTACAACAAAAATGAGTTCCACTCTAGTTAACATCTTAGTTCCATTTACTTTTCACTTAATTTATATAGCCGTTAAGTCGCAGCATCAATGACATAACATGACATGGAAAATAATCAAAAAAGATAGAATCTAGATTTTTGTTACATTTACTATCCGCATACTTTAACAGCAGCTTTGAGTGTTTCACTTAACCTTTAAATTTTTTTTAAAATTAAATATATTTACATATATGTTCTAAAATTTGATAGAATTTATTAAAACTTTAGATTCTAAGTGTAAATAATGAGAAGCGCTAATATTCGACGTGATGGCTACTTAAAATTTCTGAATACATGGCAAGACCGTGATGTCATTAAAGTACTTTCAGGTGTGCGTCGCTCTGGAAAATCCACCTTATTGGCGATGTTTCAACAAGACCTAAAAGCACAGGGTGTACAAGCCGAAAACATCATTGCCATCAACTTCGAATTTATGGAATTTGAAGAACTCACCGATTACCGTAAACTACATGATTATGTATTGTCCAAAGTTGATAAAAGTAAAAAAAACTATGTTTTTTTAGATGAAATACAACATGTTACAAATTTTGAGAAAGTAGTCGACTCTTTATATGTTCGGGATTATATCGATTTATATATTACAGGCTCAAATGCATTCTTTCTAAGTGGAGAACTTGCGACTTTACTTACAGGACGCTATATCGAGCAACATGTTCTACCTCTGTCATTCCAAGAATTTAAACAGTGGCATATTGAAAATAATCCGATCATCCAACAATTATCCAATCGTGATTTGTATGCCATGTATACGCGCAGTAGTTTCCCTTATACGCTTGCCATGACTAGCCAGCAGGAAACTTATGATTACTTGCAAGCGGTCTATGCCAGTGTAATGTTTAAAGATGTTATTCCCCGTTTGAATACTGCCGATATTAACTCTCTCGAGCGTGTCGCAAGATATTTGGCAAGCGTGACAGGCTCACCTATTTCCATCAATAAAATTAAAAATACCTTTGTTTCAAGTGGGGTTAAGATTTCATTTGAAACAGTAAAACGCTATATTCAGGGCTTACAGGACAGTTTGCTATTTTATAGTGCCGCACAGTTTAAAGTACGCGGGCGTGAGTTATTACAATCCTCTGAAAAATACTATTTAGTTGATGTCGGATTGCGCCGGATTATGTTGCCTGATGCTAATGCTGATCAAGGTCATATCCTAGAAAATGTGATTTATCTTGAGCTTGTCAGACGAGGTTATACGGTCTATGTAGGGCGGGTTGATGAATATGAAATTGATTTTGTTGCTGTCGATACTTTACAGAATTTAACTTATTATCAGGTGGCATTAGAAACGCTCAATGAGGAGACACTCAGCCGAGAGTTACGTCCATTACAGAAAATTTCTGATTCGTATCCCAAGTATTTGCTTACCTTAGACACGATAGGGACTGAAGCGAATTATAATGGTATTGTAAAAATGAGTGCTCTCGATTGGTTGCTATCTGAAAATAAGTAAAGTTGAGGGTAGACATGGATACTCTTATTTATTAATTAAAACTCAAAGACTTTTCAGCATCATTCAAGAATGTATTCAAGCATAATTTCTGCTCCAATTGTGATGGATCGATTTACCTCGATTCGATTGAGTCAGACTATCATGATTGAGCCAGAGTCGCTTACTGAAAGTAGCGAGAATTGCGCTGGAGTTTCTGAAGGATATTAATTCCTTAGTTTGCCCATTCATCCATCTGGGCATTTTTTTTGATCAAAATACAGTGCTGTTCTTGCTAAAAAATGACGGCACCCACCATAAAACACAATATTCCAAAAATAATCCAAGGCCAGATCTTTGTCTTCGGTTGTTCTAAATTCTGAGGATTATATTCCGTGTGTTCTAGCGATGTCGGTTGTGGAACACGGGTCTTTTTAGAGTAAGGTTGGTGTTTAGAGTAAGATAGTCCCGTACCTGGAATGCCGACACTGGTTCGCGTACCTTTTTTCCCAATATTTAGAGAAGCACCAGGTTTGCCAATGCTGGCACTGCTGATGCCTTTATGGGTCAGATTAATTTTAAAACCCGGGAATAATTTAATACTTTTACGAAATCTAAAACCCATATTTCTCTCATTCTAAAACTTAGCTCAATTCACGCGCTATACCAGGATCCATGATCTGCTAGAGATCGTACTTTGACGGCTATCATCAGGATACTAGTATATTTTTTATCTGATGATTGCAATACTACCTTTAAATACCGTCAAAAATGTTTACTGTATATTTGCTGTAGGGTAATCTTAAAGCTGCTATTTATTGACTGATTGGTATATGACGACAGATAAGCATGAAGTCCTGCTACGAATGCGAGCCATCGAGCTGCTTGCTTACTGGGAAGGTCGTTTGGTTACCAATCGTTTGATGAGCTGGTTTGGGCTGAGTCGACAGCAGGCTTCTGCGGATATCAAGCGTTACAATACGCTGTATAACCCCGATGCCTTGATTCATGACCCCTCCGTAAAAGGCTATGTGCCTAAAGCCACGTTTCAACCGGTGCTGACTACCGTACATATCAATGAATATCTCAATATGCTCTCGGGCTTGGTCAGTGAATCGCATGCGCTGATTGCGATGCCAGAACCGAATCTTGCAGCAGTTCAATTACCTGATCGCAGTGTACGTCCTGAAGTGATTCGGGAAGTTTTGCGTGCCTGCCGCAACCAAAGTACTTTAAAAATGATTTATGCCTCGATGCAGAATCCGCAGTGGCATGAACGCATGATTTCCCCACATACCCTGGTGTATACCGGTTTTCGCTGGCATGTCCGTGCCTATTGCCATCAGAGCAAGCAGTTTAAGGACTTTTTACTCTCCAGAATTGATCGCACACCTGTTGTGGTGGCGATTGAGTCAGTAGACCCTGCTCAGGATCAGCAATGGCATGAAGAAATTGTACTGACGCTGATCCCTAATCCAAAATTGAATGAAGCTCAAAAAGCGCTGGTCGAAAAAGACTTCGGCATGCCTGATGGCAGATTACAGATTCCGGTCAAAAAAGCCCTGGCTCACTATACCTTGCAGCGATATCAGGCTGCGATCACGCTGGCTGAAGCAGATGATGCCTTGAAATATCCCTTGGTACTACAACGTTCAGATATCGAAAAACTGTCGTCTTATCTGTTTGATCAGGCCTCATAGGAGATTGGCCATGTTAGAACAATTTCATTATGACAGTGACCTGATTGGTGGTTCACTGATGGTGCGTGAAAGTCGGTTAATCGCGGATCTGTTATTGCGTGAGGCGACTCCAGAACAATGGCATCAGGCGATTCAGGTGGACAATATTCTGCAAAAAAGAACGCCTGCTTCAGCTCAACGCAATGCCACCGCTATTCGTAAGCGTCTGGAGCGCTTGGAGCCTGATTTCTGGAAAGCACTACGTGATGGGGATGATGAGCTGGCGACCCAGGTGGCTTTTTGTGGCGCATTGGAACGCAACCTGTTGCTGCTTGAGTTTATGGAAACGGTGATGAGAGAGGCCTATATCTCTCAGGCTCAATACCTGGACAGTTATATCTGGTCAGACTTTCTGGATGAGCGTTCACAACGCGATCTTGATATCTGTGATTGGAAAGAGTCCAGCAAGAAAAAAATGGGGCAGGTGGTATTTCGCATGCTGGCAGAAGCCGGTTACTTAAAAAGTACCCGTAAGCTGGAGTTGCAGCGTGTGATCGTCAGAGCAGAGCTGCGTAGCCTGTTGGAAGAACATTATAAACAACGCATTAAAAGATCTATGGAAGTGTCGCTATGGACGCGGTAGTTGTAGAGGGGCAGCAATGAGTCAAAAAATACATGAGCGTCTAAATCAGATTCCAGAGCGAATTCTTTCCACTGAGTTTCTCACTGGACAAGGATTGGGCAATGAAATTGGCTTCTGGATTTTTGATTATGCACCTGAAGATGAGTTGAAAGTGCGCGAATATCTGCATTTTCTCGAAGGGATGCTGGAGAAAAAACACAGTCAGCTGAAGGTGGTGAATATCAACCTGCTGCAAGCCGTGGTGGATTATCTGGATGAGCGTAACTTCATCGATAAAGCCATTCAAATGCAAAAAGCCAAAGGCGATGAAGCGCTGCTCAAAGCCTTAAAGGGTCCACTGCATATGGATAAGTTCGCGCCTTATCTGGTGAGTAAATATGCCACCAATGCGCAAGATATTGTGTTGATGACTGGGGTAGGGTCGGTTTGGCCACTGTTACGTGCCCATCACTTATTGAATAGTTTGCATTCGTTACTGGGGCATAAGCCAGTGGTGCTGTTTTACCCAGGTTATTACGACGGTCAAGCGATGAGTTTATTTGGAAAAATTCCAAGCAACAATTACTACAGAGCATTCAGATTAGTGCCTTAAACACGGCAAATAGAAATAAGAATTCGGGGGAATGGATTGAGATGAACATTAAAGAACTTTTTTACAAGCCATTAGATCGTGCAATTAACGGGGTGGTGAAGGCAGATCAGGATGATAATGCCACGGTTTACCAGGAGCTGGATGAGTACGTGGTCACCAATGAGCTGGAAAAGCATTTTCGTGACTTTTTCCAGTCTTATGGCACAGACCTGAGCGATCCTTCGATTGCCAATCGTGTCGGCGTGTGGATTTCAGGCTTCTTTGGTTCAGGTAAATCACACTTCCTGAAAACCTTGTCATATATTCTGGCCAATAAAGTGGCACGTGACGCGGAAGGTAACGAACGCAGTGCTGCAGAATTCTTTGATGAAAGCAAAATCCGGGATGCGTTTATCCGTGCGGATATTGGTAAAGCGGTTAGTCATCATGCCGATGTCATCCTATTTAATATCGACAGTAAAGCCAGTTCCAATGATGACGGTAATCCGATTCTGAATGTGTTTTTACGCGTGTTTAACGAATATCAGGGGTTTAGTGCTGACCATCCACATATTGCCCATATGGAACGTCACCTGAGCCAGAAAGGTGTGTATGAGCGCTTTAAACAGGCGTTTGAGGAATCCAGCGGCATGTCCTGGCTAGAGGAGCGTGACGGCTATCAGTTCTATCAGGATGATGTCGAAACCGCAATTTCCCAAGCCCTCAACTTATCAGCAGAAGCTGCGCATAAATGGTTTGAGGATTCTGAGCAGACCTTTAGTGTTTCGGTTGAAAATTTCTGTCAGTGGGTGAAAGAATACTTAGATAGCAAAGGACCCCAGCAACGCATGTTGTTCTTGGTCGATGAAGTGGGGCAGTTTATTGGCAGCGATACCCGCTTGATGCTGACACTGCAAACCATTACTGAAAACCTGGGTACGATTTGTAAAGGTCGGGCCTGGATTATTGTCACCTCGCAGGCAGACATCGATGCTGTTTTAGGTGAGATGTCTTCTTCCAAAGCCAATGACTTCTCCAAGATTGCTGGACGTTTTAAAACCCGTTTATCACTGTCCAGTTCCAATACCGATGAAGTCATCCAGAAACGTTTATTACGTAAAACCCCGGAAGCTGAAGCACTGCTCAGATCGGTGTTTGAGCAAAAGGGCGATATCTTAAAAAACCAGATCACCTTTGACCGTTCAGGCCCAACACTCAAGAACTATGAGGGTCCAGACAGCTTTATCAATAACTATCCTTTTGCGCCGTACCATTTCCAGCTGGTGCAAAAAGTATTTGAAGAAATCCGTAAGGTCGGTGCGACCGGTGCACACCTGGCCTATGGTGAACGGTCCATGTTGGATGCGTTCCAGATGGCCGCGAATGCGATTGCTACAGATGAAGTCGGTGCCCTGGTTCCTTTCCACCGCTTCTATACTTCAGTGGAAGGATTTCTGGATACAGCAGTGAAGCGTACCATCGACCAGGCAGGGCAGAATAAGACCCTGGATGGTTTTGATGTGCAGATGCTGCGTACCCTGTTTATGATCCGCTATGTCGATATCATCAAAGGTACGCTGGATAACCTGGTGACTTTGTCGATTGAGAAAATTGATGAAGATAAGCTGGCATTGCGCAAGCGGATTGAAGAGAGCCTGCAGCGTCTGGAAAAAGAGAGCCTGATTACGAGGAATGGCGATGAGTTCCTGTTCCTGACCAATGAAGAACGTGATATCACTCGCAAAATTAAAGCCACTGACTTAGCAGCTTCAGAAGAAAATAAAGAGTTAGCCAATCTGATCTTTAAAGATTTACTGCGCGATCAGAACAAATACCGCCATCAAGCCAACAAGATGGACTATCAGATTGGACGTTTCCTAGATAGCCATAGCCTGGATGGCAAGTATGAGAGCGATTTGAAAGTTGAAATCATTTCTCCACTAGATACGGAATATAACCTCTACACTGAAGCTTACTGTATTGGTAAAAGTACTCAGGCCGAAGGGCAGATACTGTTTAAACTGGCAGACGATAAACAGTTCTTTAATGAGCTGCGCACCTGGCTGAAAACCAATAAATTCATCCGCTTAAATGATGATGGCACTCAGTCCGATATTTCCCGTATTCTGGCAGACCGTGGTCGTGAGAACCAAGAACGTAAAAAACGCCTGCGTGTCCGGGTCGAAGAAATGTTGCTGGACGCGGAAAGTTATGCCTTGGGTCAGCATCTACAACTATCATCTTCAAGTCCAACCACCAAGCTGGATGAGGCTTGTCGTTATTTGCTGGAAAACACCTATACCAAACTGAGCTATCTGCAGGTCTATCAGCAGGATGCCTGGCGTGAACTGAACGCCGTCTTGACTGTTGATGATATGGCGCAACTCGGATTGTCTCTGGATGGCGGTCAAAGCAATCCGAAAGCCCTACAGGAAGTGGAGCAGTACATTGCACTACGCGCCACTGGTACAGAGCGTATTCTAGTCTCAGATGTGATAGATCGTTTTGCCAAACGTCCTTATGGCTGGCCGGATGCCGAGATTTTACTATTGGTGGGTCAGCTGGCGGCAATGGGGCGGATTTCTCTGCAGTTAAATGGCGGCAGCTTACAATTAAAAGATGCCTTTGAGCCTTTACAGAACAGCCGCCGTCGCCGTGATGTTTCCATTATTAAAAAGCGCCAGACTGATGATCAGGTGTTGAAACAGGCACGCCAACTGACTCAAGGGCTGTTCTCGGCTATGGGACCAGCGACAGAAAAAGAGCTATTTGAATTCTATACCCAACATTTTAAAAACTGGTTAGCCAACTTTAAGTCGTATAAGAGTAAAACTGATGTCGGACAGTTCCCGGGCAAGAAAGTGATTGAAAAGTCGATTCTAACTTTGGAACGTCTGCTGGCGAATAGCGACAGCTTTGATTTCTTTAAGGCCGTGGTCGAGAACAAGGACGACTATCTGGATCTGGAAGAAGATTATCGTGACATTCATGAATTCTTTAGTAATCAGATGCCAAGCTGGCAGCAACTGCAACAGGCCTTACGTCATTTTGAGAAAAACAAACAGGCGCTGGGCAGTGATGAGGTGGCAAAAAAAGCCCTCTCTGAATTACATCGCATTTCGACCATTGAATCACCATATGGTTTACTCAATAAAATCGCTGATTTGGTTCGCACTGTGGAAAGCGTCAATGAGCGACTGTTGAGTGAGAAGCGCAATCAGGCGATAGAACACATTGATGACAAGATCAAACAGTTAGAAGCCGAGATTAAAAACAGTGGCATCGCTACCGCTGAGCTGAGTAACAAGCTATTACGCCCACTACAACTGCTGAAAACGGATATTGAAGTGGAAACTAGCCTGTCCACCATCTATATGTTGCAAACTCAAACCGCCGTGGAGCGTTTTGATGAAGCCTTGTATGAGTTGGAAAGCGAAGTTCAGACGGAAATCCAGCGTCAGGCCAAAGCGGCACAACTGGCTCAGAGCAAAGCAGAGAGTGTAACCAACACTGCAACCACCTCCAGCCCAGTTACATCAACACCTGCTGTGAGTCCGGTACAGCCTGCGACAGCCGTAGTGCCACCGAAACCAGTGGTAGAAGTTGATGTCGCTAGCATTTACAGCAAAACCTCCAGCAGTGTCTATCTGGAAACAGAAGAGTCAGTGGATCAGTTTGTAGATGCACTCAAAGCTGAACTGAAAAAAATTGTGAGTGACAAAAAGCGTGTGCGTATCCGCTAACAGGGCTTAGGGATATCAGCATCAGTAATTCATTTAAGGTTGAACTATGAACACCAGCAATATTAAAAAATACGCACCGCAAGCACGTAACGATTTTATCGCAGCGATGCGCAAGCAGGCCGCCAAATATGGCATCACCGCAGACAGTATTTTACCGGCAGAACAGAAAGGCGACTTGCTGCTGATTGGCGATCAGGTTTTTCCGCTATCCGTCATGAAACCTCGTGAGAAGCTGATCAAACGCATTCAAACCAGCAGTTTTGAGCAGACGGTTGATTATATCGCTTACAGCTGGTTTAACCGTCTCTGTGCGATTCGCTACATGGAATGCAAAGGCTTACTCGATCATGGCCGCCGTGTGTTGAGTAGTGCTGATGGCAGTGCAGGCTTGCCACAGATTCTGGAAGAATGTCTGGATATTGACCTACCAGGTTTAGATGCCAGCCGTGTGGCTGAGCTTAAGCTGGATGGCAATAAAGACGAAGAATTGTACCGTGAACTGTTACTGGCTCAGTGTCAGGCGTTGAATCAGGTGATGCCACTCCTATTTGAACAGGTCTCTGATGAGTCTGAACTACTGTTACCGGATAACCTGACCAAAACCGATTCGTTGATCCGTGATCTGGTCAGCAGCATTCCGGAAGAAGACTGGTCGGATGTACAGATTATTGGCTGGCTGTATCAGTTCTATATTTCTGAAAAGAAAGACCAGGTGATTGGTAAAGTCGTCAAAAGTGAGGATATTCCTGCCGCGACGCAACTCTTCACCCCAAACTGGATTGTGAAGTATCTGGTGCAGAATAGTGTCGGTCGTTTATGGATGATGGCACAGCCAGAAAGTACACTAGCGAGTAGTTGGGAATATTACATTCAGCCTGCGGAACAGACGGATGAAGTCAATGCCCAGTTAAAACAGCTGATTGATGTGCGGATCAGTGAAGATGGCGATACCTTAAACCCTGAAAGCATTACGGTACTCGATCCAGCTTGTGGTTCGGGGCACATTTTGGTGGAAGCTTATGATTGCTTAAAAGCGATTTACTTAGAACGTGGTTACCGTAGCCGCGATATTCCACGTTTGATTTTGGAGAATAACCTGTACGGGATTGATATTGATACCCGTGCTGCACAGTTGGCCAGTTTTGCGTTGTTGATGAAAGCACGTGAGGATGACCGCCGTTTATTTAGCAATCCACCCAACATAAATATTATTGCTTTACAGGATAGTCAGGATTTAGATGCAGATCAAATCTGGCAAGATCTCAACTTAAATCAAGCATGGCAAAAAGGCAGTCATGTTGATCTGTTTGGCAATGATCAAAATGATTTAAGTACTCCTAAAAATGATGCACGTTATGCTTTAATTCAAGAATTGGTAGAAAAGTTTAAAGAAGCCAAAACATTTGGTTCTTTAATCTGTATGGATAGTCCTGAACAAGACTTTGCTGATTTACAGAAAACCTTACAAGATTTGGTTACTGAGGGAGATACCTTACAGAAAGCTGCTGCTAAAAAACTATTGCCTTTGCTTATACAAGCAAAACTATTAGTTAAAAAATATGATGCCGTGATTGCGAATCCGCCGTATATGGGCGGTAAAGGCATGAATACAGCACTGAAAGACTTTGCTAAAAAGCAATTCCCGGACAGCAAGTCAGATTTGTTTGCCATGTTTATCGAGCGTGGGTTTTCATGGTGTAAGGATAGTGGTTTCAACAGCATGGTGACCATGCAAAGTTGGATGTTCTTATCTTCTTATGAAGCAATGCGTGAAAAACTGCTACATGATCGAACTTTGTCTTGTATGGTGCATATGGGCAATGGAGTAATGGGAATTGCCTTTGGTACGGCTGCTACTGTCATGCTAAATAACCATGTTAATAATTATGAAGGTAGTTTTTCTTATTGTGAAAATGATGATGTAAATGAATTTGGCATCCCCAAACAATTCCCTGTACAGAATGAGCGACTAAAAACAGCAAAACCAGATGATTTTAAGAAAATACCTGGAAGTCCTGTGGCTTATTGGGTGAGTGATAAGGTACGTAATTCTTTTTCGACTTTTCCAAACATGGGAAGCCTTGCTGTCTCTTCAAATGGCGTCCAGACAGGAAATAACAATAATTATGTAAGATCATGGAATGAAATAAATATTACGAAGCTAAACTTAAAATGGTTTCCATATAATAAAGGAGGTTCATATAGAAAATGGTATGGTAATTACGAATTTTTAGTAGACTGGGAATTTAATGGCAGAAGAATTAAATCTGAAAGTAATTCCTGTACTAGAGGTGAAGAATATTATTTAAAACTTGGCATAACTTGGTCAGATGTTACAAGTGGAAAGTTAGCGGGTAGATTACTGCCAGAAGGTTTCCTATTTGATGCAGCAGGACCATCAGCATTTTATGAAGACAAAAAGCTAACTTATATTGGATTGGGTTTACTAAATACTAAATTTGCTGATTATTGGTCGAAAATTTTAAATCCTACTTTACACTTTCAGTCTGGTGATTTTCGAAAATTAACGCTAGGGCCAAACTATATTTCCATCAATACGGAGAATATAGTTAAAAGTCTTATCTCAATTGCTAAATTTGATTGGGATTCCTATGAAACTTCATGGGACTTTACTCAAAACCCAATTATTCGTACGCAACAGCCAAATTTAAAAGAAGCCTTTAATACATGGCAACAGCAAAATGCTGACGCCGTGGCTGAAATGAAACGTCTGGAAGAAGAAAACAATAAGCTGTTTATTGATGCTTATGGTTTACAGGATGAACTCACCCCAGATGTACCCGATGAGCAAATTACGCTGACCCGTGCCGACCGTGAAAAAGACAGCCAACGTTTAGTGTCTTATGCGCTTGGTTGCATGATGGGACGTTATAGCCTGGACGAACCAGGTCTGATCTATGCCCATGCAGGCAATCAAGACTTTGATGCTAGCCGTTATCAAACATTCCCGGCAGATGCTGACGGTATTATTCCATTGACCGAAATGCACTGGTTTGAAGATGATGCAACGCACCGTATTCGAGAGTTCTTAACTGCCGTTTGGGGGAAAGAGACACTGGATGCCAATATGCAGTGGCTCGCAGAAAGCTTGGATAAAAAAGCCAGTGAAACAGCAGAAGACACCATTCGCCGTTACCTCGCCAGCAAGTTCTATAAAGACCATATGCAGACCTATAAAAAGCGCCCGATCTACTGGCTATTTAGCAGTGGTAAACAGGGGGCTTTCCAGGCGTTGGTGTATTTGCATCGTTATAACGAAAGTACTTTGGCTCGTATGCGTACCGAATACGTTATGCCACTGATTTCCAAAATGGCTGCCTATGCCAACTCTCTGGAAACAGCAAAAGAAAGCAGTGATTCTACTGCTGAAATTCAACGTATCGAGAAAAAACTGCAAGACTTGCATAAGCAACAAGCTGAACTGAGTAGCTTTGAAGAAAAACTGCGTCACTATGCCGATCAGCGTATTACTTTAGATCTAGATGATGGGGTGAAAGTCAATTATGGCAAGTTTGGGGACTTGTTGGCTGAAGTGAAAGCAGTGACGGGGGAAAAGTGATGAATAGCTTTTCTTCCACACTAGATCATGCAGAGGTGGTTGCATGAACTTAAGTCAACTTCAACAAGGCCTGGAACAAGCCTTTTATACTGAACAGCATCGAATTGTCTTTTGGTATGATGCAGAACAGTCATTTACTGAAGAAATCAAAGCCCTAGAGCTAAATGATGTCCAGATTCTGAATATGGCAGAAGAGTCGAGTCTGGAGATCAAGCTCAAACTGGAACTTGAGGATCAGCAGGGTAAGTACTTGCTGTATTTCCCTAGTCCTGAGCCTGAGACCGAAAAAGACTGGTTACTGGACATCAAGCTCTATTCTCGCAGCTTCTATGCCGATCGTTTCTCGATTATCTTTAATGAGCTGGGTTTACAGCAGCAGAGTCTAAGAGAACATCTGGCCAAACGTGAAGAATTCCTTAAAGCTAAAGCCCGTCTGAGCGCGTTAAGACGCTATATCCAGCCTGAGGCCGATGCCCAGGATCTGGACATGGCCATGATTGCAGCTGTGGTCAAGGCCGACAGTGCCGAGCTGATGCATATTGTCCTGGCGCTGGCAGATGAAATGGTACAGCAGAACCTGGCTCTGGAAGTGAATCCGGAATCCTTTGCTGAACTGGAAAAATTCCAACTGGTGCCAGCTTTAGTCACAGCATTACAGGCGGAAATTGGTTATCCAGCATCGGTTGAAGAATTGAATGGGGAAGCACCATTCAAGCTCGGTACGTTTTTTATCCGTTTAATGAGCACAGGTTTCTGTGAAAGCTTGGGCGATATCCCCGTATGGGCTCAGGAACTGGTGATGTCATCTGTCAGTTCACGTGCGACGGCTAGAGCCTTCTTGTCACGCTGGAGAGACAGCTCCAAATACTACCCAACCTTTGATAAGCTTTCCCAGAGCGTGGCCAATGCACTGCGGATCCAAGAAAAGGTCGGGGCTTTTGATCTGGAGCAGCTGCTCGATGTCATGACCTTTGAAGTGATTGAACAAAAGATCATTGTTGATTTGGCCAGTCATATCCCCGCAGCAGCCAAAGCTGAACTGGAACATTTCAGAACGATTATTTCTACCCGTCTGGATGGCTATTGGGCGTCCAAACATAAGGACGATGCAACCCGCCGTAAATACCGCACCGTCTATACAGCGTTGCAGGCAGCGATTGAGCTGTTCAGCCTGCGACTGCTGTTTGATGCCGGTTTCTATTTCGACTCTAGCGAAGCCTTGTATAAAGCCTACGAGCAGGAGTTGTATCGCTTTGATATGGCCTATCGCCACTACAGTGCTGCTTCTCAACGCGCTCATGTCGATATCCTGAAAAAACTCGATGAAGAAGTCGAAAATTGCTATTCCTACTGGTTTATTGACCACTTGGCACGAAACTGGGGAGAGCGGATTGAAGCTGAGCAACGCTTGAATGTCTGGAAAGTGGCAGATATCCCAAATCAGCAGAACTTCTACGATACTCACGTTAGACCCTTACTCAGTTCCGCAACGAAACGCCGTATTGTGGTGATTATCAGTGATGCTTTCCGTTATGAAGCTGCGGTAGAGCTGCGTGATCGTATCAATGAAAAGCGATATTCTGAAGCGACATTGTCTTCACAGCTGGGCGTTGTCCCAAGTTACACCACACTTGGCATGGCCTCGTTGTTGCCGCATCAGACTTTGGAGTACAAAGAGGCCGCAGGTGATGATGTTTTAGTAGATGGGCAGTCCAGCAAAGGGACTGCAGCACGATCCAAAATTCTGGCTGCCTATAATGGATTGGCGGTTACCGCTGAAACGGTAAAAGGTTGGTCGCGTGATGAAGGCCGTGAAGCACTTAAAGACCATGATTTGATTTACGTTTATCACAACGTGATTGATGCTCGGGGAGACAGTGCCTCTACAGAATCAGAAACCTTTATGGCGGTTGAACATGCCATTGAAGAGCTGACTGAACTTAGCCGCAAAATCTTGATGCATTTCAATATTTCTACCCTGTTGATCACAGCCGACCATGGCTTCTTGTTCCAGCAAAGTAAATTAGAATCTGCGGATCGTTCAAGCTTGACTGAAAAACCAGCCAATACATTGAAGAGCAAAAAACGCTATGTGATTGGGCATGGTTTACCAGAGAGCAAGGAAGCATGGAAAGGCTCAACCCAAGCTACGGCAGGCACACTATCTGCGACTGATTTCTGGATTCCAAAAGGGGCGAACCGTTTCCATTTTGTAGGAGGCTCACGTTTTGTGCATGGCGGCATCATGCCTCAGGAAATTGTGGTGCCGGTACTGACTGTAAAACAGCTACGTGGTGAAAAGGCTGGACAGCGGACCAAGCGTAAAGTTGAGGTCATTTCTACCAAATCCACGCTGAAGATGGTCAATAACATCCAGAAGTTTGATTTGATGCAAACTGAAGCTGTCAGTGAGCTGGTCATGCCAGTGACTTTATCCATTGCCATTTATGATGGGGATCTCAAAGTTTCCAGTGAAGAAACTTTGACTTTTGATAGCACTACCGATTCTGTTGCCGATCGGGTCAAACAGGTCAGACTCTCATTGTCTGGCACTGATTTTGACCGTAAGAAAGATTACTTCCTGGTACTGAAGGACAAAGACCTGAATATCGAGATGCAACGCTATAAGGTCACCATTGATCTGGCATTTACCGATGACTTCTTCTAATAACGAATTAACGATAGAGCGTAGCCTACATGGAATCTGCTAACGATAAAGAACTGGATCAGCTGCTGAATGAACACTTTGCTGGGCGGGTGGTACGTAAGGATCTGACTAAACTGATCAAAGAAGGGGCCAATGTCCCGGTCTATGTACTCGAATACCTGCTAGGGATGTACTGTGCCTCGGATGATCCAGAGATCATTGAACAGGGACTACGTAACGTAAAGACGGTTCTGGCAGAGAACTATGTACGACCTGATGAAGCTGAGAAGGTGAAATCCCTGGTTCGTGAACGGGGCAGTTATAAGGTCATTGACCGGGTGACCGTAAAGCTGAATGAGCGTAAAGACAAATACGAAGCATCATTTAGTAATCTGGGCATCAAAGATGCCGAAATCTCGGCAGGCATCGTCAAAGAGTATGAAAAATTACTTGTTGGTGGTATCTGGGTCATTGCTACGCTCAGTTATTATTTTGAAGAAGGACAGACTAGTTCTCCATTTGGGGTGAGCTTACTCAAGCCGATTCAAATGCCGAATATGAATATGGATGAACTCTTCAGTGGCAGAGCAGCATTAAGCACGGATCAGTGGCGCGAGAGTTTAATCCGTTCCATCGGCATGGAACCGGCTTCGTTAAAAGAGGACGTGCAATGGCACCTATTAGCGCGTATGGTTCCGTTCGTTGAAAATAACTATAACGTCTGTGAACTTGGACCACGCGGTACCGGGAAAAGCCATATTTACAAAGAGTGTTCACCGAATAGTATTTTAGTCTCTGGTGGGCAAACGACTGTCGCCAACCTGTTCTATAACATGAGCAGCCGCCGTATTGGTCTGGTAGGCTTATGGGATGTGGTAGCTTTTGATGAAGTCGCTGGTATTTCCTTTAAGGACAAAGATGGCGTACAGATCATGAAAGACTACATGGCCTCAGGATCTTTTGCCCGTGGTCGTGAACAGATGGAAGCCTCAGCTTCGATGGTTTTTGTGGGTAATATTAACCAAAGTGTTGAATCCTTGGTGAAGACTAGCCACTTATTGGCTCCTTTTCCTGAAGCCATGATCGATTCGGCATTCTTCGATCGTTTTCATGCCTATATTCCAGGTTGGGAAATTCCAAAAATGCGTCCGGAATTCTTTACCAACCGTTATGGTCTAATCGTTGATTATCTGGCTGAATTCTTCCGGGAAATGCGTAAGCGTAGTTTTGCGGATGCCATTGAGAAGTACTTCAAACTCGGAAATAACCTGAATCAGCGCGATGTGATTGCCGTTCGCAAGACGGTTTCTGGATTGATGAAGCTGCTCTACCCACACGGTCAGTTTAATAAAGAAGATGTACGCCTGTGTCTGGAATATGCACTGCAGGTCCGCCGTCGCGTCAAAGAGCAGCTGAAGAAAATTGGTGGCATGGAATTCTATGACGTTCATTTCAGCTACATCGATAATGATACCTTAGAAGAACATTTTGTCTCAGTCAAAGAGCAGGGTGGTGGCGGACTGATTCCCGAAGGTCCAGCCAAGCCAGGTTTTCTGTATACCATTGGCCTCAGTAATAAGGGCATGCCAGGCTTATACCGCTTAGAACTTCAAGTCACTAAAGGTTCAGGAAAGTTGGCGACATCTGGCTTATGGAATTCAAGCAGTGCCAAAGAACAGGTCAAGATTGCTTTTGATTACTTCAAGGCCAATGCATCCCGGATCTCGGGGGGCAGTAAGGTGCTGGAACATGATTTCCACTTACATGTGGTGGAATTACAGAATACCGGCCCGCTCAGCCATCTTGCCTTACCAAGTTTAGTGGCTTTCGCTTCTGGCCTGTTAGGACGATCGGTACAAAGTCAGATGGTGGTATTGGGTGATATGAGCTTGGGTGGTTCTGTGACACCGGTGGAAAGTATTGCCGAATGTCTTCAAGTTGCTTTTGATGCGGGTGCCAAGAAGGTTGCTTTGCCAATGAGTAGTGCTGCAGATATCCCAACCATTCCAGTTGAACTATTTACTAAGTTCCAGACCAGCTTTTATGCAGATCCGGTAGATGCTGTGTTTAAGGGGCTAGGGGTGGATTAATTTCATATCTGTCTGGAAGAGTTACAGTAGATTGTTTTAAATTCAGTTTCTCAAGTTAAACACCATGTTGTAAAAGCATAATACTGCCTCTTTTAAAGAGCTAGTATTTTAGGGGGGGATTACCCTTCATTTTTTCTTGATCAGATATCTGTTGTATTTTGACAGGATTTTGTTGATCTAAATATTTTTGATACCAAACACGCAATGTTTCAGGAGTACAACCGATTTTAGGAGCAATAGCTGTGATTGCTGCCCAAGTAGAAGGATAATCTTTTTCAGATTCAATTAGTAATTGAACCGCTCTTTCTCTGATTTCAGGGGTCAATTTTACTTTGCCATTTGTAAGATAAAAGGGGGCAATTTTAGAATGCCGTTGACAATGTATCGCCTTTTGAGTTTGAAGCAATGTACAATGATAAGATTAACCCGTTAGGTCAGGTGGCCTAACTTAAATAAAAATTCTCCGACAAACCCGGTACGGTTCATAGCGAGTATCTGCTTATAAAAATTAGGTTTATTTGATTTTAACATCCGAATTGGGTATATGAGATTTTATGTTAAATGAATGATATAACCCATAGAGAAATATCATCAAATAATGAAGATACTTCGGATAAATTTTTGCTATAAATTATTGTTTTTATATCATTTTCTGAAAGCTTCCAAAATCCATCGGATGCTAGAATATATGTGGATTTTTTTTCAATATCTAAGGTCTTAAAGCTCAAGGGTTTTAACTTTTTTGTATTAAATGACTTGGTGACAATATTATCATTTGAAGAAGACCTAAGTATCATTTCGATACTTTGGGGATCTGTTTGATTATTTAAGCTCATCGCTAAATTATGAGGATAAGTAATCCAACTGATTTGTTGCTCATTATTGATTTTCCCAAGTCTGCAATCACCCAAATGTTGAACCGTACCGGGTTTGTCGGAGACTTTTTTATTTAAGTTAGGCCACCTGACCTAACGGGTTAATCTTATCATAGTACATTGCTTCAAACTCAAAAGGTGATACATAACCCAGTGCACTGTGTACACGCTCTTTATTGAACCAATCTACCCAGTTTAGTGTCGCAAGTTGTACATCCGCTAAACCTTGCCAATCCGCTTTTAAATATTCAATCACCTCTGTTTTGTATAAGCCATTCACCGTTTCAGCCAAAGCATTATCGTATGAATCACCGGTCGTACCGACTGATGCTCGTAAATTTGCTGCTTCTAAACGATTGGTATAACGAATGGAAAGATATTGCACGCCTCTGTCACTATGATGAATCACGTTCTTTGGCATGCCTCGATCATGCAATGCTTGCTCCAGTGCATCGAGCACCATATCTGTATTCATACGTGTTGATACTTTCCATCCAACAATTGCTCGCGAGAACACATCAATAATAAAGGCGGTATAGACCCAGCCTGAATGAGTTTGAATATACGTGAAGTCAGCGACCCACAGCTGGTCAGGATGATCTGCATTAAAATTGCGTTTTACTAAGTCATCTGCTCGTTTTTGATCATCTCGGCTACGGGTGGTTTGTTTATTCTTACCACGCCAAACACCTTGTATACCTAGCTTCTGCATCAATCGAGCAACTGTACAACGTGCGATAACATAACCTTCACGTTTCAATTGTTGCCAGACCTTACGCACACCATATCGACCTAAACTTTCTTTCCAAATACGTTTGATTTGCTCTGCATGATGTAAATCATGCAGAGCACGTTTCGCTCGATGTTCTGGGTTATCAACGAGATCTAAAGCCCGATAATAGGTCGAAGCTGCAATCGGTAAAATTCTACAAATCGCTTCAACACCATATCGATCTTTATTGTTCTGGATAAAATCCACCATTATTTGTGTGGGCGGTCGAGCTCCGCCTGGGCGAAAAAAGCGGCTGCTTTACGTAGAATTTCGTTAGCACGTTGCAGTTCTTTATTTTCACGTTCGAGTTGTTTAATACGTTCTTGATCTGAAAGTTGCTGTACTTTAATTGGGTTTTGTTTATCTAAATATTTTTGATACCAAACACGTAGAGTTTCAGGAGTACAACCTATCTTGGGAGCAATAGCGGTGATTGCAGCCCAAGTAGAAGGATAATCTTTTTCAGATTCAATCAATAATTGAACCGCTCTATCTCTGATTTCAGGGGTGTATTTTACTTTTTTCATCGGGACATTCTCTCAAGAAAAGTGGTCTCCGACAAACCCGGTACGGTTCATGTGCTGAATAAATTTGAGTCTGACTAAAAATAACCATCAAAATACTCATTGCTGCAGGTCGCAATTTTCCCCGATGTTCTATATAAAAATTCTCTGTTAGACGTTCAAAAAAATCATGTATATCTTGTGTAGTATTATTTAATTGAGCAAAGACGTCCTTCAAAGAAAGCACATAAGCCTGAAAATTTTTAACTAGTATGTCGCTGTTTTTACATCCCCCATGACCATCCACTACGTAACAAAAATATAGATTTTCATTATCAGTAAGGTTCCCTACAGCATCGATTCCAAATTTTTCTGGTGCGCTAAGATTCTGACATAAGGAAAAGGAGTTTATTAATATGCTTTTGGCCATTGTTTTATGATCGCTTGAATTACTTGTAAAGCTCTTTCTCTTGAGCCAAATCTACATTGATCTTCCATTATGATTTCAAAATCAGTTAATTCAGTGAGTTTTTTAAATTGATCAGATAAGTAATCTTTGAGTTCTTTTGGAGCATTATAGACTTCTTCAACTAAGGCGGATCGTCCCAGGCAAATTGTGATGATATCTTCTAAGTCTTTGCTATATAAGGGATCTTCTTTACGACCATGGAATGCTTCAAACTTGGTTGCTAAGAAATATTCAGGCATTAAGGTATTGATAATTAAATTATTCCCCAGCTTATACTCTACTTTTTTCTTATAAGCTTCTAGATACCAAGAGTTAGAGAAGCCTAAAATTTTTTCATCAGTGGGCATAAAGTCTACAATTAGATCTTCTCCTAGTTGGTAACGACAAGTGAAGTCCGTATTCTTTTCAAATGGATCTGAACTTTGATAATTTTTAAACCCTAGTTTTCTGACTTTCTCATCTAACTCATACCATTGGGTTGTGGTCTTTATATCTACAATTAAATCAACATCTTGAGTGTATCTAGTTGATAAAGATAAATTTTCTGGATCTAAAAACAGGCTAGTAGTGCACCCTCCAATAAATACTAGGTCTTTGATAAGATCCTCGCTTAAAGCACTTACAACCTGCTCTAGCATCTTCATTTGTGTTAAAGCATTATTCATTGTAGATACTCACGTAATAACTTTTCAGCTATTTTCTTTTCCCTTGGGGAACCTATTCTAAACACATCAATAAGAGCAAAAACTTCATACAGGAAATTATCATCTAACGCTGCATATGGTACAGATTTATATAATGGTTCAACTGCTAATCCTGAAATTGATTGATAGCTTTGAGCGGGCCAAATATAAGGTAATGAAGAAGAATACGATAAATGATCTGAAAGTTTTTTATTATTGAAAACAGTAGGAATACCAATATCAATAGCACCAACTTCTGTATGGAAAAAGTATTGAAAACTGTAAATAATTAGGTCTAAGAGAGCTCTTCTATTGGTTTTCCATTGCATTTCTACTAGCTCTAATCGCTTAAATGGTGAATTAGAGGTTACGATCAATAGCCCTATCTTGATTAAACGCTTTAAAGATTCTGCAACCTCACTTTTACTAATAACTACTGCTTCAGCCAACCCTCTGATTGATAAAGAATCATAAAAAGCACTTAATTTTAAAAAGATATCTAACTGCTCATCTTCTAATTTATCCCACTCAAGTTGTGCTTCTGAATAGTATTCTTTGAATATCTGGTGCTGATTCTCAATAGAGATCAGTTTTACGAGAACTAGAATGTCTTGAGGTTTAATCATATTAAGTTACCTTGTCCTCAATCCGTGGACTGAATTCATATTTGATCAACTCGTTACACTATTTGCAAGTATTTTTTAAAAATAATATTAAATAAAAAAGCCCGACATCTTGTCGGGCTTTTTCATCTTTGGTGCTAGGTAGGGCTGTCTACCTAATAATCCTGGTGCTAGAACTTATCGTTATTGTTTTATGTTCCGGAACGTCCTGTTCCTGTATGACTTCATCATAAGTAAAAAACCGCAGCTGCCCTAGCCGCAAAATCCTTAAATCTCTGTGCGCCAGGGCGTACAAAAATGGATAAAAGTTGTCCCGGTTTTATCCGCAGAAATTGGGGATAGTTTTCGCCCTGGAAGGGCTGAGAACATTGGAAAAACCGAAAAATTGACTACTTTTTAAACAAAATTATTGGAAAGAACTATCAAAACCGCTCATAAAAAAGCCAATTCGAGGGTGAATTGGCTTTTTATAATTCCATATCATAATGATTTTAAAAGATAAAATAATGAATGAATTCGCATAAGAGTTTTTATGTTAAATAGCCCTCAACAGAGGGCTATTTTTAATACTAAAAATTACATGCTTTTAAGACATAAGGATTCATATGCTGCACCTTTAGCTAAAACAGTCTTCAGCTTACCATTCGTGGTTATTTGCAATAGTGCCAAATAGATTCATTTTCGATACTCTTACTTCAAAGCCAAAATTTTTCGGGCACCATTAAGTACGAATAAAGAAACCAGTATGCCAATGATTAAGTCTGGATAAGCTGATCCCGTCCACGCCACGAGTACACCGGCAAATATAACGCCCATATTTACGACAACGTCATTCGCCGAGAAAATCCAACTGGCTTTCATATGTGCGCCATCTTCTCGATGACCAGAAATAAGATATAAGCATGTCACGTTAGCTATAAGTGCGAGCAGGCCAATAACAATCATGAGCGTTGATTCTGGCTCGCTTCCAAACATGAATCGTCTAATGACATCAACAATCACGATAACAGCAAGTAATAACTGAATCCAACCTGCGAAATGGGCTGCTTTTATTTGATATTTCGCAGCTTTTCCGACGGCATATAGCGCAATACCATAAACGGCTGCATCGGCAAACATATCTAGAGAATCAGCAATCAATCCTGTAGACGCAGCAATAATACCGCTGATGAATTCTATAAAGAAAAGTAGAGCATTAATACCTAATAACAGTTTAAGTACTTTAGCTTGTCTCACAGGATCAGGTTCATTAGGTATATTGAACCGTACCGGGTTTGTCGGAGACTTTTTTATTTAAGTTAGGCCACCTGACCTAACGGGTTAATCTTATCATAGTACATTGCTTCAAACTCAAAAGGTGATACATAACCCAGTGCACTGTGTACACGCTCTTTATTGAACCAATCTACCCAGTTTAGTGTCGCAAGTTGTACATCCGCTAAACCTTGCCAATCCGCTTTTAAATATTCAATCACCTCTGTTTTGTATAAGCCATTCACCGTTTCAGCCAAAGCATTATCGTATGAATCACCGGTCGTACCGACTGATGCTCGTAAATTTGCTGCTTCTAAACGATTGGTATAACGAATGGAAAGATATTGCACGCCTCTGTCACTATGATGAATCACGTTCTTTGGCATGCCTCGATCATGCAATGCTTGCTCCAGTGCATCGAGCACCATATCTGTATTCATACGTGTTGATACTTTCCATCCAACAATTGCTCGCGAGAACACATCAATAATAAAGGCGGTATAGACCCAGCCTGAATGAGTTTGAATATACGTGAAGTCAGCGACCCACAGCTGGTCAGGATGATCTGCATTAAAATTGCGTTTTACTAAGTCATCTGCTCGTTTTTGATCATCTCGGCTACGGGTGGTTTGTTTATTCTTACCACGCCAAACACCTTGTATACCTAGCTTCTGCATCAATCGAGCAACTGTACAACGTGCGATAACATAACCTTCACGTTTCAATTGTTGCCAGACCTTACGCACACCATATCGACCTAAACTTTCTTTCCAAATACGTTTGATTTGCTCTGCATGATGTAAATCATGCAGAGCACGTTTCGCTCGATGTTCTGGGTTATCAACGAGATCTAAAGCCCGATAATAGGTCGAAGCTGCAATCGGTAAAATTCTACAAATCGCTTCAACACCATATCGATCTTTATTGTTCTGGATAAAATCCACCATTATTTGTGTGGGCGGTCGAGCTCCGCCTGGGCGAAAAAAGCGGCTGCTTTACGTAGAATTTCGTTAGCACGTTGCAGTTCTTTATTTTCACGTTCGAGTTGTTTAATACGTTCTTGATCTGAAAGTTGCTGTACTTTAATTGGGTTTTGTTTATCTAAATATTTTTGATACCAAACACGTAGAGTTTCAGGAGTACAACCTATCTTGGGAGCAATAGCGGTGATTGCAGCCCAAGTAGAAGGATAATCTTTTTCAGATTCAATCAATAATTGAACCGCTCTATCTCTGATTTCAGGGGTGTATTTTACTTTTTTCATCGGGACATTCTCTCAAGAAAAGTGGTCTCCGACAAACCCGGTACGGTTCATATCGCCTGAAGAAAGCTGTGTTTCATCAAGTTTCGCCCCAAAACCCAGTCCTTCGAGTTTAGCCGTAATTTGCTGAATCCCTTCATTATGGAAGACTTTCAGTTTTCGATTGGGAAGATCAAAAGTAAGACCTTTAACTGCTTCAATATCTGCAAGAGCCATACGGACCATTTGCTCTTCAGCAGAGCAATCCATTTTAGGAATGGTGTAGGTACTTGTTTGCTTAGCCTGTTGATTGCTTATATAAGTTTCAGTCTTCACAAGCTTTGCACCAAGACCCAAAGCTTCAAGTTTGGTGGTTATATTTTCATCTTTTTGATTATGTAGAACCTTTAAAGAACGGTTAGGTAAATCAAAGATGAGTTTTTGAACACCATCAATTGAAGATAGCGCCATACGAACCATCTGTTCTTCCGCAGAACAATCCATTTTGGGAACTAAGTATTCACTCATGTAGTGCGAATCTTTTAAAACGTCTTCAGTGCTTAAATTTTCTTTGGGATCA
The DNA here is from genome assembly GCF_030913345.1 of Acinetobacter sp. A22. NCBI lineage: Bacteria > Pseudomonadati > Pseudomonadota > Gammaproteobacteria > Moraxellales > Moraxellaceae > Acinetobacter > Acinetobacter sp. A22. The sequence continues at coordinate 17,317 of NZ_CP133163.1, read as the reverse complement.
GAACCATAACAGGATTGAGCGGTATCTTCACAACTGTTTGAAGTGTTACAGCAAGGAGATGAAGATTTTTTTTCTTCCTCTTCACCACAACAGCTAAGCGTATTATCACAATTCTTTGAATTGTTTGCTTCTGCAATTGATGGATGATTTTCTTGTTGAGATTTCTTATCTTCGCATGGTGTTTCTTTACTACATCCACAACCACTCATAATTATACCCATTAAAAAAATTATAAACTTTGAATATTAGAATCCCTATAGTTACTATAGAGTCAAGAATCTTTGGAAATACTAACTCAATGCATTTAAAAATTGGTGAACTCTCTAAAAAAACCTCATGTTCAGTATTAACAATTAGGTTTTATGAAAAGGAAGGTTTAATTCCGGAACCGGAAAGAACGGAAGGAAATTACCGCCTGAACCGTACCGGGTTTGTCGGAGACCACTTTTCTTGAGAGAATGTCCCGATGAAAAAAGTAAAATACACCCCTGAAATCAGAGATAGAGCGGTTCAATTATTGATTGAATCTGAAAAAGATTATCCTTCTACTTGGGCTGCAATCACCGCTATTGCTCCCAAGATAGGTTGTACTCCTGAAACTCTACGTGTTTGGTATCAAAAATATTTAGATAAACAAAACCCAATTAAAGTACAGCAACTTTCAGATCAAGAACGTATTAAACAACTCGAACGTGAAAATAAAGAACTGCAACGTGCTAACGAAATTCTACGTAAAGCAGCCGCTTTTTTCGCCCAGGCGGAGCTCGACCGCCCACACAAATAATGGTGGATTTTATCCAGAACAATAAAGATCGATATGGTGTTGAAGCGATTTGTAGAATTTTACCGATTGCAGCTTCGACCTATTATCGGGCTTTAGATCTCGTTGATAACCCAGAACATCGAGCGAAACGTGCTCTGCATGATTTACATCATGCAGAGCAAATCAAACGTATTTGGAAAGAAAGTTTAGGTCGATATGGTGTGCGTAAGGTCTGGCAACAATTGAAACGTGAAGGTTATGTTATCGCACGTTGTACAGTTGCTCGATTGATGCAGAAGCTAGGTATACAAGGTGTTTGGCGTGGTAAGAATAAACAAACCACCCGTAGCCGAGATGATCAAAAACGAGCAGATGACTTAGTAAAACGCAATTTTAATGCAGATCATCCTGACCAGCTGTGGGTCGCTGACTTCACGTATATTCAAACTCATTCAGGCTGGGTCTATACCGCCTTTATTATTGATGTGTTCTCGCGAGCAATTGTTGGATGGAAAGTATCAACACGTATGAATACAGATATGGTGCTCGATGCACTGGAGCAAGCATTGCATGATCGAGGCATGCCAAAGAACGTGATTCATCATAGTGACAGAGGCGTGCAATATCTTTCCATTCGTTATACCAATCGTTTAGAAGCAGCAAATTTACGAGCATCAGTCGGTACGACCGGTGATTCATACGATAATGCTTTGGCTGAAACGGTGAATGGCTTATACAAAACAGAGGTGATTGAATATTTAAAAGCGGATTGGCAAGGTTTAGCGGATGTACAACTTGCGACACTAAACTGGGTAGATTGGTTCAATAAAGAGCGTGTACACAGTGCACTGGGTTATGTATCACCTTTTGAGTTTGAAGCAATGTACTATGATAAGATTAACCCGTTAGGTCAGGTGGCCTAACTTAAATAAAAAAGTCTCCGACAAACCCGGTACGGTTCAGCCTTTATGATGTAGGCTATGTTGAGCGAATTAAATTTATTTTGAATTGCCGAACTTTAAATATGAGTCTGAATGAAATTCGTCAATTACTTACCTATAAAGACAAACCTGAGAAAAATTGTTCAGATGTGAATGAATTAATTGACTTACATGTCAGTGCTATCAGAGAAAATATAATCAAGCAACAAAAGCTTATTGAACAACTATCTGATTTAAGAGGTACTTGTGATGGTTTATGTACAATTGACCAATGTGGAGTTTTAAAAAATCTAGCTTGATTATCTAGACCTATGCTTTTTTCAAAAAATCGGCACTGTTGCAAATAACCACGAATGGTAAGCTGAAGACTGTTTTAGCTAAAGGTGCAGCATATGAATCCTTTCCATGGTCGGCATTTTCAGGGCGAAATCATTCTTTGGGCTGTGCGCTGGTATTGTAAATATGGCATTAGCTATCGTGAACTGCAGGAAATGCTGGCCGAACGGGGTGTGAATGTTGATCACACGACTATTTACCGTTGGGTTCAACGTTATGCTCCTGAAATAGAAAAACGTTTACGCTGGTATTGGCGTAATCCTACAGATCTGAGCTCGTGGCATATTGATGAAACCTATGTAAAAGTGAATGGACGATGGTCTTATCTGTATCGTGCAGTCGATCAACGTGGCGATACCATTGATTTTTATCTTTCTTCTAGACGTAATACCAAATCAGCATATTGTTTTCTTGGAAAAATTTTAAATAATGTGAAGAAGTGGCAAATTCCACAAGTGATCAACACGGATAAAGCACCCACATATGGACGTGCTTTATCACGGTTAAAACGGGAAGGTAAATGTCCACCAGACCTTGAGCACAGGCAGATTAAGTATAAAAATAACGTGATTGAATGTGATCATGGCAAGCTAAAGCGGATCATCAGGGCCACATTAGGATTCAAATCTATGAAGACGGCTTATGCCACAATTAAAGGTATTGAAGTCATGCGTGCACTACGTAAAGGACAAGCATCGTCATTTTATTATGGTCAGCCTCAGGGTGAAGTGTGTCTAATCAACAGGGTTTTCGGTCTCTAAGTACTTTTTAAAGGGAACATCATCGACTCAAATCTCTATTTGCAACAGTGCCTTTCAATTTATGTACCCGGCCTTTGTACTTCCCTTGAGAAGAGGCAAGTTTAATGGCACTGTTGCAAATAGGCTGACATGATAAGCTAAATATCTTATTTATTTCGAGATACAGCAGATGAATCCCTTCCACGGTCGGCACTTTCAAGGTGAAATCATTCTTTGGGCTGTTCGTTGGTATTGTAAATATGGCATCAGCTATCGTGAACTTCAGGAAATGCTCGCTGAACGTGGAGTGAATGTTGATCACACCACAATTTATCGCTGGGTTCAGCGTTATGCTCCAGAAATGGAAAAACGTTTACGTTGGTATTGGCGTAATCCTACAGATCGACATTTATGGCATCTGGATGAAACTTACGTAAAAGTGAATGGCAAATGGGCATATCTATACCGTGCAGTTGACCAACGTGGCCATACTCTTGATTTCTATCTTTCTGCTAGACGAAATACCCATTCAGCTTATTGTTTTCTTGGTAAGATTTTGAATCATGTCAAAAAATGGCAGATTCCACGAGTCATAAACACTGATAAGGCTCATACCTATGGCCGTGCTTTGTCGCGACTAAAACAGGAAGGAAAGTGTCCTGAAGACCTGGACCATCGACAGATTAAATACAAGAATAACGTGATTGAATGTGATCATGGCAAGCTCAAACGGATCATCAAGGCTACGTTGGGATTCAAGTCTATGAAAACGGCTTATGCCACAATTAAAGGAATTGAGGTTATGCGTGCTCTACGCAAAGGACAAGCTTCATTATTTTATAACGGTAATATTCTAGGAGAAGTTTGGCTAGTAAATAGAGTTTTCGGTCTCTAAGCTTTTTTGAAGGGAAAATCATTGACTCAGATCCCTATTTGCAACAGTGCCGTCAAAACTGCAAGTATGCAGTCTTGACCAGGCATCTAGGGGTCGTCTCAGAATTCGGAAAATAAAGCACGCTAAGGCGTAGTCACCCCGTGACTCCCCCGCGCCGATGCAGCGAGCTTCGTTCCGTCTTGCAGTGACGCAATCAGCGGGCAGGAAACGTTCCCTTTCCGCGCATGGCAGGCGCACACCAGTTCAGACAGCACGGCCTCCATGCGTGCCAAGTCGGCCATCTTCTCGCGCACATCCTTGAGCTTGTGCTCGGCCAGGCCGCTGGCTTCCTCGCAATGGGTGCCATCCTCCAGCCGCAGTAGCTCGGCGATTTCGTCCAGGCTAAAGCCCAGCCGCTGGGCCGATTTCACGAACCGCACTCGTGTTACATCCGCCTCGCCATAGCGGCGAATGCTGCCATAGGGCTTGTCTGGCTCCGGCAGCAGGCCCTTGCGCTGGTAGAACCGGATGGTCTCCACATTGACCCCGGCCGCCTTGGCAAAAACGCCAATGGTCAGATTCTCAAAATTAATTTGCATATCGCTTGACTCCGTACATAACTACGGAAGTAAGCTTAAGCTATCCAAACCAAATTTGAAAGGACAAGCGTATGTCTGAACCACAAAACGGGCGCGGCGCGCTCTTCGCCGGTGGGCTGGCCGCCATTCTTGCGTCGGCCTGCTGCCTGGGGCCGCTGGTTTTGATCGCCTTGGGGTTCAGCGGGGCATGGATCGGCAACCTGACGGTATTGGAGCCGTATCGGCCGATCTTCATCGGCGCGGCGCTGGTTGCACTGTTCTTTGCCTGGCGGCGCATCGTCCGACCGACCGCAGCCTGCAAGCCGGGCGAGGTGTGCGCGATTCCGCAAGTGCGCACCACCTACAAGCTCATTTTCTGGTTCGTCGCCGTGTTGGTCTTGGTCGCGCTTGGTTTTCCCTACGTCATGCCATTTTTCTACTAATCAGGAGTTCATCATGAAAAAGCTGTTTGCCTCCCTCGCTCTCGCCGCTTTCGTTGCCCCCGTGTTCGCCGCCACTCAGACCGTCACGCTGTCCGTGCCTGGCATGACCTGCGCCTCTTGCCCGATCACTGTCAAGCACGCGCTTTCCAAGGTTGAGGGCGTGAGCAAGACCGACGTAAGTTTCGACAAGCGCCAGGCCGTCGTCACCTTCGACGATGCCAAGACCAACGTCCAGAAGTTGACCAAGGCGACCGAGGACGCGGGCTATCCGTCCAGCCTCAAACGCTGATCCGTTAACCGAACTCGGGAGCGACACATGGGACTCATCACGCGCATCGCTGGCAAAACCGGCACGCTCGGCAGCGTCGTTTCCGCGATGGGCTGCGCCGCCTGTTTTCCTGCCATCGCCAGCTTTGGCGCGGCCATCGGACTGGGCTTCTTGAGCCAGTACGAGGGGCTATTCATTGGCATCCTGCTGCCGATGTTCGCCGGCATCACGTTACTCGCCAATGCTATCGCTTGGCTCAATCATCGACAGTGGCGACGCACGGCGCTCGGCACGATAGGCCCGATCTTGGTGCTGGCAGCGGTGTTTTTAATGCGGGCTTACGGCTGGCAGAGCGGTGGACTGCTCTATGTCGGCCTGGCCTTGATGGTTGGGGTGTCGGTCTGGGATTTCATCTCGCCAGCACATCGCCGCTGCGGGCCGGACAGCTGTGAATTGCCAGAACAACGTGGCTGACGGCAACAGCCGTAGCCACCACAGAAAAGGAAAAATACATGACCACCCTGAAAATCACCGGGATGACCTGCGACTCGTGCGCGGCTCACGTCAAGGAAGCCTTGGAGAAAGTGCCCGGCGTGCAATCGGCGCTGGTGTCCTATCCGAAGGGCACAGCGCAACTCGCCATTGAGGCGGGCACGTCATCGGATGCGCTGACTACCGCCGTGGCCGGACTGGGCTACGAGGCAACGCTTGCCGATGCGCCACCGACGGACAACCGCGCCGGCCTGCTCGACAAGATGCGCGGCTGGATAGGGGCCGCTGATAAGCCCAGTGGCAACGAACGCCCGTTGCAGGTCGTCGTCATTGGTAGCGGTGGCGCGGCAATGGCGGCAGCACTGAAGGCCGTCGAGCAAGGCGCGCACGTCTCGCTGATCGAGCGCGGCACCATCGGCGGCACCTGCGTCAACGTCGGCTGCGTGCCGTCCAAGATCATGATTCGCGCCGCCCACATCGCCCATTTACGTCGGGAAAGTCCGTTCGACGGCGGTATCGCGGCGACTGTGCCTGCGATTGACCGCAGCAAACTACTGGCCCAGCAGCAGGCGCGCGTCGAAGAACTGCGCCATGCCAAGTACGAAGGCATTCTGGACGGCAACCCGGCCATCACCGTTGTACATGGTGAGGCGCGTTTCAAGGATGAGCAGAGCCTGGTCGTCCGTTTAAACGATGGTGGCGAGCGCGTGGTAGCTTTCGACCGCTGCTTAGTCGCCACGGGTGCCAGCCCGGCCGTGCCGCCGATTCCGGGCCTGAAAGAGTCACCCTACTGGACTTCGACCGAGGCCCTGGTCAGCGACACCCTTCCCGAACGCCTAGCCGTGATCGGCTCGTCGGTGGTCGCGCTGGAACTGGCGCAAGCCTTCGCCCGGCTGGGCAGCCAGGTCACGATCCTAGCTCGCAACACGCTGTTCTTCCGCGACGACCCGGCCATCGGCGAGGCCGTTACAGCCGCGTTCCGTGCCGAAGGGATCAAGGTATTGGAACACACGCAAGCCAGCCAGGTCGCGCATGTGGACGGCGAATTCGTGCTGACCACCGGGTACGGTGAAATACGCGCCGACCAGCTGCTGGTCGCCACTGGCAGGGCACCGAACACGCGCAGCCTGGCATTGGAAGCGGCGGGAGTCGCTGCCAATGCGCAGGGGGCCATCGTCATCGACAAGGGCATGCGCACCAGTACGCCACACATTTATGCGGCTGGCGACTGCACCGACCAGCCTCAGTTCGTCTATGTGGCGGCAGCGGCCGGCACCCGTGCTGCGATCAACATGACTGGCGGCGATGCGGCCCTGGACCTGACCTCAATGCCGGCCGTGGTATTCACCGACCCGCAGGTCGCCACCGTGGGCTACAGCGAGGCGGAAGCACATCACGACGGGATCGAGACCGACAGTCGCACCTTGACCTTGGACAACGTGCCGCGTGCGCTTGCCAACTTCGACACACGCGGCTTCATCAAGCTGGTCATCGAGGAAGGTAGCGGACGGCTCATCGGCGTGCAAGCGGTGGCCCCGGAAGCGGGTGAACTGATCCAGACGGCGGTGCTCGCCATTCGCAACCGTATGACCGTGCAGGAACTGGCCGACCAATTGTTCCCCTACCTGACCATGGTCGAAGGGCTGAAGCTCGCGGCGCAGACCTTCAGCAAGGACGTGAAGCAGCTTTCGTGCTGCGCCGGATGAGGAAAAGGAGGTGTTCAATGAGCGCCTACACAGTGTCCCGGCTGGCCCTTGATGCCGGGGTGAGCGTGCATATCGTGCGCGACTACCTGCTGCGCGGATTGCTACGGCCGGTCGCGTGCACCACGGGCGGCTACGGCTTGTTCGATGACACCGCGTTGCAACGGCTGCGCTTTGTACGGGCTGCCTTCGAAGCGGGTATCGGCCTGGACGCACTGGCGCGGCTGTGCCGGGCGCTGGATGCTGCGGACGGTGACGGTGCGTCTGCGCAGCTTGCCGTGTTGCGGCAACTCGTCGAGCGTCGGCGCGAGGCCCTGGCCAGCCTCGAAATGCAACTGGCCGCCATGCCAACCGAACCGGCACAGCACGCGGAGAGTCTGCCATGAACAGCCCAGAGCACTTGCCGTCTGAGACGCACAAACCGATCACCGGCTACTTGTGGGGCGCGCTGGCCGTGCTCACCTGTCCCTGCCATTTGCCGATTCTCGCCATTGTGCTAGCCGGCACGACGGCCGGCGCGTTCATCGGGGAGCACTGGGGTATTGCAGCCCTCACGCTGACCGGCTTGTTTGTCCTGTCTGTGACGCGGCTGCTGCGGGCCTTCAAGGGAAGATCATGACCGCTTCCCAGCCAGCCGAGAGTGGGCAGCTTTGAGCTTCGCTACCAATCTGGAGGAGTACCACCATGAACGCAAACGCCCCGAACACTGCCAGTTGCACCACCTGCTGCGTATGCTGCAAAGAAATTCCGCTCGATGCCGCCTTCACCCCGGAAGGCGCGGAATACGTCGAACATTTCTGCGGGCTGGATTGCTATGAACGCTTCCAGGCACGCGCCAAGGCCGCGACAGAATCTGACATTGCGCCTGTCCCTGGCGGTTCGCAGCCGTCAGATTGAAGCATGGTCTATTAATACATTTATTATTAGATCACTCTGCTAAAAATTTTAGTTAGACCACCTAAGCAATTTAAGTTTAATAAGTTTAATAAGTTTAATAAGTTTAATAAGTTTAATAAGTTTAATAAGTTTAATAAGTTTAATAAGTTTAATAAGTTTAATAAGTTTAATAAGTTTAATAAGTTTAATAAGTTTAACTGCTATAAAGTGGTATTGTTCACTAGTACACTCATTTATGAAGGATTAAAGGTAACCATCCGATAAAGCACCCAACACATCCCTCGCTTCAGTAGCTTTGCAGTAAGTACTAAATTCAAATCCCGTATGTAGATATATTCGCCTTTTGGATGGAGAACAAGCTCTGCACCACCAAAGCCCACATTTATTACATTGCCTTACCCTGCAACGTTTAATCCATCCATTACAGCAATACTACCCGTTCACATTACTTTATCTCGGCTGATAATCAGCGTAGTAACTTTAGCCAATCTCGCTGCAATTTCCATGTCAGGAATTTGTCCACTTATTCCAATGATGATGAGAACTGCAGCATTGACTTAGATCGCCAGTGCTCAGTACTGGCCATCATGTAGCTTTTATCGCTTTAGCGCCTTAACTTATTTAAGTGGCGTAACTTGCATAACTTATGCATTCTATTTAAGTGATGTAAGTTATAGTATTCCGTGTCAGGAATCTGTCTACTTATCAGCGTCCGCGGAACTGCAGGATTTCTGGCTTTGTTGTTCGCAACGAGGGCTAACTCTGGAGTTCCGTATAAGGCATAATCAATAACGACGCCTGATGCGAACATAGCGATTGGGCTGAAACGGAAGGTATCAGGAGCAATCGCTTTGGCAGAATTCCCCAAGGTGCTCACAATAAGATTCACATTGATGAAATCTGGCTTTCTACTCAGCCCATGGATATGCGAGCAGTTACTTATACTGCTCTTTCTCATGTCCTAAAAGCCTTTGACCATGTCAAATCGCAACATTGAGGTTATCTTGTTTTGGAATAAGCGTGGTCATTGTATGAAAGTGTTGATACATGATGGACTGGGTATTCAAAGCTCTACGGTTGAAACAAGCAACATTTCACTGGACTCAAACTCATCATAGTGAAACAATTACAAGCATTGATTCAGAGTTTCGCTTGATAAAGAATTTGACAATGTGCATCAAACATCATGACATCAATTCAGTCAGCCAAGCTGAATAGCCTAGATCCGTGTCTGTGCAGAAAAGGACGCCTTCATATAAAATAACTCAAATAGATAAATTACCACCACACTGCTAGAGCCTGAGCTGAATTTAAAAATATCTATAGGGTTCACCGGGGACTTACAGTAAATTTAACTTGGATAAAAAATATCCCCCTTAAAAAAGTGGGATATTTTTAATTTATTTATTTATTTAATATTTCTTTTAATTCATCTGCACTATATGTCGATAAATTTTCTATAGCTGCTCGAACAATACTTGAACGATTTATTCTTGCATTTTGCCCTTTTACAATCAGCTCATCAATTAGTTTACTAATATCTTCATTGAGAGAAAAAGTGTAACGAATAAATTTTTTTTCACTTGATTCTAAAGCCTTTACCCTCTTTTCTGCACCAGATATAAATGCATCTAACATTTTATCTTGTTCAGTAGGTTCAGGTTTTTTGTTTAGCCCAGTTAAACCAGCCATAGTTATACTCCTAAAAACTCTCTTGCAATACTTTCAATTTCAGCTTTCGCTTTAGGATCACTATTTACTTCAAAAACCGAAAGCCCATTTTCATCTGCATCATCATAAACATTTCGATTTGTTGTGATTGAATTCAATGCATCAATACCAAATGATTTGCATGCCTCTTTTGCATCTAAAATTCTTTGAACTTGAGAAGGAAGAGTTGGACACTGAGTAATAATTGCTCTAGCTTTCAGATTTGGATTTACTGTCTTTGCTAATTTTAAAACTTGTTCCATATGATCTAAAGTTTTTAGATCTCTTCGTTTGGGTCTAAACGGCAATAACATATGTGTAGCTATAGTCATTGCTGAACGTAATGCTTCAGAATCCTGTCCACCTGCATCAATGATAATATCTTGGTATCTTTTATCTAAATCTTTTAAAACTGAACGTATATTCCCTGATGCTTGTACTGATGGAATATTATTTAATTCATCGTTTTCATCTCTTTCTTTGACCCAATCTGTTGTTGTTCCTTGAGGGTCAGCATCTAATAAGAGGACGTCTCTTTGACTTTGTTGTAAGTAAACTGCAAGATTTTGAGCTAAACAGCTTTTACCAGCACCGCCTTTTTCACCACCAACTAAGATAATCATAATTTATGTAAGTTACGTAAGTTTGTTTGTGTATAATTTAACGGTGATTTATGAAGTAATCAACTATCATGAAAAAAAAAATTAAAAAAAAGTTATCCACAAAAGAATGGTCTTTTTGAATTTATATATATTTATTTAAATTTATTATTTATATCTCTGCTCAAAGCTTGACTAGCAAAGGGATACAGGAAGTATATGTTGACAAATTCCTACCAATAAGTTGACTTTTTCCTGTTTCTGAGTTGACATATTCCTACCAATAAGTTGACTTTTTCCTGTTTCTAAGTTGACAAATTCTGTGCATAAGTTGACAAATTCTTTTATTAAAAATACTTTCATTTGTGGACGTTAAGTAGTATTGTCAATATATCTATTTATAACATTTTCCTTAATATATCTCCCTATGAGTAACATAGTATATAAAGATAATAATTTGGTTGAAGCATCGTATTCACTAAATCTATCTGAGCAAAGGCTAATATTAATTGCGATCATTGCTGCTCGAGAAATTGAGAAAGAACTTACTTCTGATACTATACTTACGATTCATGCTTCTGAATACATGAAACAGTTTAATTTAGGACGTCAAGCATCTTATGAAGCGTTACAATCTGCATGTGATAATCTTTTTGAACGGCATTTGAATTATAAAGCAGTAGATCCTATAACTGGAAAAATAGGAATATACAAAAGTAGGTGGGTTTCAAAAGTTGGTTATGTTAAGGAAGAGGGATGCGTCCAACTAATTTTTGCACCAGATATTATCCCCTTATTTGTAAAACTTGAAGAAAAGTTCACAAGATATGAACTTAAACAAATCTCACCACTTACAAGCATTTATGCTATTCGCCTGTATGAGTTACTCATACGTTGGAGATCAACTGGTAAGTTATATATTTCTATAGATGAGCTTAGATCAAAACTCGGATTGATAGAAGATGAATATAAAAAGATGGGAGACTTTAAAAAAAGGGTTCTTACCGTAGCTTTAAATCAAATTAACAAATTTACGGATATTACTGTTTCTTATATACAAAAAAAGGAGGGAAGAAATATTTCAGAATTACATTTCATGTTTGAAGAAAAAGAACAAAATAAAACGAGTACAAGTGCTCCTTTAGAGCCAACTTATAAATTGACAGCTAAGCAATGTATATTCTTTGCTAAAAAGCTATGTGATATTACTAACTATCCAAAATTTGGTAATGATTTCGCACATCGTGGAGAGACTCTAGAAGACTTTCAGGAAAGGATATCAAGTGATCTTCTTGATAGCGATAATGTTAGAAAGTATTTTTCTTATTTGTTAGAAGTTGGTTATGCTCCTAAATACAAGAAGTAACCCTTTAGTTAATTGTCACTTTAAACAAAAGACCACGCCCTCTCATACTAAGTCTTTAATTAAGATTGCTTTCATGTGATTTTAATATGAATTAGCATAAGTTACATAACTTATGCTGGTTAAGTAACCACCTATCCTGCCTTTATAATTTATTGCTGCAGTTCTCATCATCATTGGAATAAGTGGACAGATTCCTGACACGGAATACTATAACTGAGGTCACCTAAATAGGATGCATAAGTTGTGTAAGTTACGCCACTTAAATAAGTTAAGGCGCTAAAGCGATAAAAGCTACATGATGGTCAGTACTGAGCACTGGCGATCTAAGTCAATGCTGCAGTTCTCATCATCATTGGAATAAGTGGACAAATTCCTGACATGGAAATTGCAGCGAGATTGGCTAAAGTTACTGCGCTGATTATCAGCCGAGATGTCGTTATTGATTATGCCTTATACGGAACTCCAGAGTTAGCCCTCGTTGCGAACAACAAAGCCAGAAATCCTGCAGTTCCGCGGACGCTGATAAGTAGACAGATTCCTGACACGGAATACTATAACTTACATCACTTAAATAGGATGCATAAGTTATGCAAGTTACGCCACTTAAATAAGTTAAGGCGCTAAAGCGATAAAAGCTACATGATGGTCAGTACTGAGCACTGGCGATCTAAGTCAATGCTGCAGTTCTCATCATCATTGGAATAAGTGGACAAATTCCTGACATGGAAATTGCAGCGAGATTGGCTAAAGTTACTGCGCTGATTATCAGCCGAGATGTCGTTATTGATTATGCCTTATACGGAACTCCAGAGTTAGCCCTCGTTGCGAACAACAAAGCCAGAAATCCTGCAGTTCCGCGGACGCTGATAAGTAGACAGATTCCTGACACGGAATACTATAACTTACATCACTTAAATAGGATGCATAAGTTATGCAAGTTACGCCACTTAAATAAGTTAAGGCGCTAAAGCGATAAAAGCTACATGATGGCCAGTACTGAGCACTGGCGATCTAAGTCAATGCTGCAGTTCTCATCATCATTGGAATAAGTGGACAAATTCCTGACATGGAAATTGCAGCGAGATTGGCTAAAGTTACTGCGCTGATTATCAGCCGAGATGTCGTTATTGATTATGCCTTATACGGAACTCCAGAGTTAGCCCTCGTTGCGAACAACAAAGCCAGAAATCCTGCAGTTCCGCGGACGCTGATAAGTAGACAGATTCCTGACACGGAATACTATAACTTACATCACTTAAATAGGATGCATAAGTTGTGTAAGTTACGCCACTTAAATAAGTTAAGGCGCTAAAGCGATAAAAGCTACATGATGGTCAGTACTGAGCACTGGCGATCTAAGTCAATGCTGCAGTTCTCATCATCATTGGAATAAGTGGACAAATTCCTGACATGGAAATTGCAGCGAGATTGGCTAAAGTTACTGCGCTGATTATCAGCCGAGATGTCGTTATTGATTATGCCTTATACGGAACTCCAGAGTTAGCCCTCGTTGCGAACAACAAAGCAGAAATCCTGCAGTTCCGCGGACGCTGATAAGTAGACAGATTCCTGACACGGAATACTATAACTGAGGTCACCTAAATAGGATGCATAAGTTGTGTAAGTTACGCCACTTAAATAAGTTAAGGCGCTAAAGCGATAAAAGCTACATGATGGTCAGTACTGAGCACTGGCGATCTAAGTCAATGCTGCAGTTCTCATCATCATTGGAATAAGTGGACAAATTCCTGACATGGAAATTGCAGCGAGATTGGCTAAAGTTACTGCGCTGATTATCAGCCGAGATGTCGTTATTGATTATGCCTTATACGGAACTCCAGAGTTAGCCCTCGTTGCGAACAACAAAGCAGAAATCCTGCAGTTCCGCGGACGCTGATAAGTAGACAGATTCCTGACACGGAATACTATAACTGAGGTCACCTAAATAGGATGCATAAGTTGTGTAAGTTACGCCACTTAAATAAGTTAAGGCGCTAAAGCGATAAAAGCTACATGATGGTCAGTACTGAGCACTGGCGATCTAAGTCAATGCTGCAGTTCTCATCATCATTGGAATAAGTGGACAAATTCCTGACATGGAAATTGCAGCGAGATTGGCTAAAGTTACTGCGCTGATTATCAGCCGAGATGTCGTTATTGATTATGCCTTATACGGAACTCCAGAGTTAGCCCTCGTTGCGAACAACAAAGCCAGAAATCCTGCAGTTCCGCGGACGCTGATAAGTAGACAGATTCCTGACACGGAATACTATAACTTACATCACTTAAATAGAATGCATAAGTTATGCAAGTTACGCCACTTAAATAAGTTAAGGCGCTAAAGCGATAAAAGCTACATGATGGTCAGTACTGAGCACTGGCGATCTAAGTCAATGCTGCAGTTCTCATCATCATTGGAATAAGTGGACAAATTCCTGACATGGAAATTGCAGCGAGATTGGCTAAAGTTACTGCGCTGATTATCAGCCGAGATGTCGTTATTGATTATGCCTTATACGGAACTCCAGAGTTAGCCCTCGTTGCGAACAACAAAGCAGAAATCCTGCAGTTCCGCGGACGCTGATAAGTAGACAGATTCCTGACACGGAATACTATAACTGAGGTCACCTAAATAGGATGCATAAGTTGTGTAAGTTACGCCACTTAAATAAGTTAAGGCGCTAAAGCGATAAAAGCTACATGATGGTCAGTACTGAGCACTGGCGATCTAAGTCAATGCTGCAGTTCTCATCATCATTGGAATAAGTGGACAAATTCCTGACATGGAAATTGCAGCGAGATTGGCTAAAGTTACTGCGCTGATTATCAGCCGAGATGTCGTTATTGATTATGCCTTATACGGAACTCCAGAGTTAGCCCTCGTTGCGAACAACAAAGCAGAAATCCTGCAGTTCCGCGGACGCTGATAAGTAGACAGATTCCTGACACGGAATACTATAACTGAGGTCACCTAAATAGGATGCATAAGTTGTGTAAGTTACGCCACTTAAATAAGTTAAGGCGCTAAAGCGATAAAAGCTACATGATGGTCAGTACTGAGCACTGGCGATCTAAGTCAATGCTGCAGTTCTCATCATCATTGGAATAAGTGGACAAATTCCTGACATGGAAATTGCAGCGAGATTGGCTAAAGTTACTGCGCTGATTATCAGCCGAGATGTCGTTATTGATTATGCCTTATACGGAACTCCAGAGTTAGCCCTCGTTGCGAACAACAAAGCCAGAAATCCTGCAGTTCCGCGGACGCTGATAAGTAGACAGATTCCTGACACGGAATACTATAACTTACATCACTTAAATAGAATGCATAAGTTATGCAAGTTACGCCACTTAAATAAGTTAAGGCGCTAAAGCGATAAAAGCTACATGATGGCCAGTACTGAGCACTGGCGATCTAAGTCAATGCTGCAGTTCTCATCATCATTGGAATAAGTGGACAAATTCCTGACATGGAATACTATAACTGAGGTCACTTAAATGGGATGCATAAGTTATGTAAGTTACGCCACTTAAATAAGTTGAGGTGCTAAAGCGATAAAAGTGGCACTGTTGGAAATATAGATTTAAGTCGATGATTTTTCCTTTAAAAAAAGTACTTAAAGACGGCTTTGTTGCACAAAGCTGTTTGTAAGGTCTGATTCAGCAATATAATTTCCGAATGAAGAAGCCAGCAACTAAAATCTACCGTACAACGAATTGGTCCGCATATAAACTCAGTGCGAGAAACTTTCAGAGCCAAGTGAATGATAACACTAAATATAAAAAAAATGGAAGAATAATTTACTAAGTTATTGTTTTTAAGTTGATCCTTGTTTTATATGGGGGTGATAATAACTTCTGATTACTAGTTTTTACCTTAAATATACCGATTGAAAGATTCATTTAAAGGCTATGAATACATGAGTTTTACAGTTTGGCTAGGTCAGCATGAGTACTTTTCACAAGATTTAAGATCGACCATGAACGTGATTAAGTTATAGGGGATTGATGAAATAGTTTTTATGAATTTCTGGCTTTCTGGGCTGATTTTATCAAATTCATGTCTATGCAAAATTGCGACATATTTCTCGTGCTGGTAGTTATCCAGAGTTTGGTCTGCATCTATCCATAGTGCAGACCTTTTTTTGGTGACAGTTTTTTCTTAGTGATTTTCGATCTGGATGTAGTGATTTCACGTTTGCAGAATATATCTTGGCGGTGATCCATCTAATATTCGTGATTATAAAGAGAGCTAATTCACAGGTTCTACAGATTATGTAGCGACTAACTATATCAAAGTCTATTTGCAGTTGATGGTTGGCGCTTAGTTTATATTTACGCTTAGGTTTCAGTTAAAAAATCAATATTCTGTTGAATCCGTGATTGAATCATCTGTAGGGTAGATTCTCGAATTTGATGGGGATACAGGCGCTGCGCAATTTGACTAAATTGAAGTGCAATTTCACGCATGGTCAAGATGATCTCATCGACTTCTAGAGTAGTCAGATTAGCTTCTGAAGTACCGAGTTTATGTATGTCATTTCGGGAAATATTGAGCGCTTCTCCCATAATGTCCATTTGATGATAACCACCTGGACCCTCGCAGAAGGTCACATCATAGGCTGGAGCCAATTTCCATTGACCATTTTTCTCCATGAGAAATGAAAAGTTCTTAGTATGGTCATCCCGATTATTGAAAAGCACATTAAACACAGCACGTTTAAAAGCATGCAATCTTTCTCGTACATCTTGCGTACACATCAAGGTTGCCCGGAGAAAATTGCGATAGTCTAGGCTACCTGGAACTTTATAGTCTGCTCCTGTATATGCAGCCAAACTCTGCATTGGAATCCGCATACCATTTTGACGATCGAATCGTTTAGAAGCAAAAGCCGTTAAACCATTGGGCAAATTAAAGAAATGGGTATCTGGAGTCTCAATTGCACAAAGTCGCAAACATTCTGCATAGACGGCTTCAATGGCGCAGACTTCAGGATGCTCTTGCTGAGCAGGAAACTTAATCAGCCAGGCTTCATGTTGATCAGAATCTTGAGTCGAAAACTCTAAATTGACAGGATCTCGGTAAACCAACGCTTTTGGTCTGGCACCTTGAGGGGAGCCACCCATGACCAATAAATGCTGTAGAAATTCACCACCTTCACCTTTGAGTACTTCTTGAACTTCCTGGGCTAGTTGTTGTAAAGGGATATTTTCTGAGGTTTGCATGTCAGCAACACAAGGTTCAAAGGAGAGGGCACCCATTGCGTGACTACTAATATAGGTCAGACGCTCCAAAGGTCCAATTCGTGCTGAATTTAAGCCAATTTTTTTGAAATATCGATCCATCAACATCATGCCCCAACCATCTGGTAAAGCGTCATAGACTGGACCTGGGAGTCCCATTTGATGAGTAGGAAAACCTTGTCTGAATGGTAGACCTTTTAAAGGCAGCAAGTAAGAAGAGAGCTCAACACCTTGCTGTATTGCTTCTGGACTATATTCAAAAGCAATGGTGGGTCTACCTGTCGTGGCTGTTGAACTAATCAGCGTTCCCCATAACCATGATTCGCCCCAACCGTTGTAATAAACATTAAGTCTATTGAGCAT
>NZ_CP133162.1:0-3329085 GCF_030913345.1 Acinetobacter sp. A22 | reverse complement strand
TTCAGGTTGTTTATGTTCTTTTAAAAAAGTATCTAAACCAATTTCCCCGACCGCAACACAGTCATATTGTTGTAAGACCTGTTCGAGTCGATGTAGATGGGATGACTGATGCTGTTCAATATAAAATGGATGTAAGCCTGGAGCTAAATAGGATTGCGGGACATTTTCCCACGCTTTTAATTGTTGGTGAGTTTGAATAAGTTCATCAAACCGAGATTCAATAAAACCAATTAGTACTAAAGCTTCGACCCCAACCTGCTTTGCCTGAATAGCCAGTTATTGCCGATCATGATCAAAATCGGCAACATCAAAATGGGTATGAGTATCGAAAAGTTGCATTAAGACGTACTTTTGTCCGTTGCTGCTACAGTAGAAGTCGCTGGTGTCTCAACTTTTGGTAAATACTCAGGTTTCAATACACCCTGTAATTGATCAAAAGGAATCACCAAACGTGGCAGCCCGACCACATAAGGACCAATTTCATATTCTCCATATTGCAAGATCAAACCTTGCTCACCCAAAAAGTAATTATCTGTTACTTGGAATGGCCATGCCTGTTCATATTCATCAGCTGTATTGGCAAGTTTTGAATCAATCACCCATGTTTTAAACGCATCATGTGCAAGCTTATCAAGTTTTGCTTTTTGCTTAGGTAGAAGCAAATCATTGAGCTGAACTTGTTTTTGGTTTTTCAAATCAAAATTATAGTAACGTTGAGCCGTAGAACCATGTGCACCACCCAAGTAACTACTACTGTTCAAAACTACAGTTGCCAATGTGCCTTTGGACTGCAAAATCTTAGGTTTAATCATCAAACTAATTTGATGGCTACTACTTAATGCTTTCAATTCTTCATCGATTTTAATAAAAGCATTTGCATATTGCTGAGCTTGAACATCTAAATGATTGGTTTGCTCACTGCCTTGCGCTGTAGATGAAGCCTGATCTGCATCAACGATTTCTAACATTTTACTGAGTTGATCTAAAATTTCTTGATCAAGTAATTGGTCTATAAATGGAAAATTACTTTGCAGGCGCTCAACCGTAAAATCTGGACATGTGTTGCCGTTACATTCAGGCAAAGTCACCGCTAGTTTTACCGTTTCACCACGTAGAACAGGCTCTGAGGTCTGATTCACAACTGTATCTTGTGGCTTATCTTCTGGCTCTTTAGGTTCTGATTTTGGTTGACATGCTGCAAGCAAAACAGCACATGCAAGAATGCTAAATTGAAAAACTTTTTTCATC
Organism: Acinetobacter sp. A22; assembly: GCF_030913345.1. NCBI lineage: Bacteria > Pseudomonadati > Pseudomonadota > Gammaproteobacteria > Moraxellales > Moraxellaceae > Acinetobacter > Acinetobacter sp. A22. The sequence continues at coordinate 3,327,837 of NZ_CP133162.1, read as the reverse complement.
TAAAACCTACAAGCATTGTTATGACACAAGAGAATTTAAATGCTATCGAACTTATGCCAAATTCGCCATAAGTACATGCAATTTCTATACGAAAATCAGTGATGAGTATTTAACAACTGCTAAAACATTTGCTGATATATTTCAGGCTGTAACATCTGTTTACTTTGTTCTGTCGTTAAATAAATATCAAGTTGTGGCGCATCTTTACTGATTTGATTCGCTCGGTAATGCAAACCAACCCCCTCGCCATCAAAGAACCAATCTGATTGACCCCAATATAATTTTTTAGGGATTTGTTTTTTAACTTCGTCAGACTGCTTTTCAATCCATTTTTGATAATGCGTTTGAACGATCTCATTCATCGCATTCTGCTGATTTTTTTGAATCACATCGAGGACGGTTAAATTCTTCTGCAACTTACGATCAGCGACAAAAAAGTAATAACGATCTTTGACCGCAATATCTTCTTGTTTAGTATCTACACCAATCTGTAACAGTACATACTGATTACGTTGTGAAGCAATACGCGTATTCATGCGCAATTCATAGGCTTTATTTTTAGAATATTTTTCCTGCCACTCATCTGACTTTTTAACATAGGCATTAATCGCCTGCTGCAATGTCAAATTCTGATTTTGTTCAATTTGTTGCTGGATGACGTTGGCTTGATTCTTTGCAATCCATGTATTTAGCCATTCATCTTGCGTTTTTATCGTTTGAATATCGAGATCAATACAATTCTTCTTTTCACAAAAAGGCAATGCATACTCAGCCATTGCTTCCTTCATATTCAAATAAGGTAAAACTTCTGCTTTTTCTAAATTTGTAGTTTGTTGTTCAGTCTTGTCTGCTGATCCAGCTTCATTCTTTTTGGGTTGATCACATGCCGTTAAAGCCATCACACTAACAATCAAACTAGCGCCAAGAAATGGTTTTAAAATATTCATATCTTTCATCCCTTTATTTTTTTAATTCCTCCCTTTTTAAAGAGAGAAGTATCACAAACTCAAATCTATAAGACTTGTGACAAAGTCCCTCTTATCTAAAGAGGGACTTAAAAAGGCTTTTAGTGTTCACGTGTGTTACGGAACTGGATATCAGGCCAACGCTCTTGCATTAACTGTAAATTAACACGGCTTGGTGCAAGATAAGTTAAATGACCACCACCATCAACTGACAATTGATCATGCGCTTTTTTCTTAAATTCATTGAGAATCTTTTCATCATCACAATGAATCCAACGCACGGTATGAACACTTACAGGCTCATAAATACAGTCAACTTTATATTCTTCTTTCAATCGGTATGCGACCACATCAAACTGTAGCACCCCAACTGCACCAACAATCAGATCATTACTGATTTGTGGCATGAACACCTGAGTCGCCCCTTCTTCAGACAACTCTTTCAAACCTTTCTGCAATTGCTTAGATTTTAAAGGATCACGTAAACGAACACGGCGGAACATTTCTGGTGCAAAGTGTGGAATACCCGTGAAATGAAGTTTTTCACCGCTGGTAAAGGTATCACCGATCTGGATGGTACCGTGGTTATGCAAACCGATAATATCACCAGGCCAAGCTTCTTCAAGATGCTCACGCTCACCTGCAAGGAAGGTTAATGCATCACTAATACGTACATCTTTACCTATACGCACATGATTCATTTTTAAACCTTTTTCATATTTACCTGAACAAATACGCATAAAGGCAATACGGTCACGGTGTTTCGGATCCATATTGGCTTGGATTTTAAATACAAAGCCTGTAAATCCTTCTTCGTTGGCATCTACAGTTCGCTCTTGAGTTGGATGCGCTTTAGGTTCTGGTGCCCAATTGATAAATGCATCAAGCACATGATCAACAGCAAAGTTACCTAATGCTGTACCAAAAAGTACTGGCGTTTGTTTACCTTGTAAGAATAATTCACGATCCAGCGGCTCATTTGCCATTTGAACCAATTCGAGCGATTCCTCGAAAGAAGCCCATGCCAACTCACCAACTTTCTCACGAATATCTGCATGATCATAACCATCACGTACTTCAATGTCCGTAATAGTTGAACCGAAACCAGCTTTATAGACATACAATTTGTTTTCTAGCAAATTGTAAACTCCAGCAAAGTCACGTCCCATACCTAAAGGCCATGTAATCGGTATACAACGAATATTGAGGACATTTTCAATTTCATCCAGTAACTCTAACGGCTCACGGATTTCGCGGTCCATTTTGTTCACAAATGAAATAATCGGTGTATCGCGCATACGACACACTTCCATCAATTTAATGGTTCGTTCTTCGACACCTTTCGCACCATCGATCACCATGAGTGCTGAGTCAACTGCAGTCAAAGTACGATATGTATCTTCCGAGAAGTCTTCGTGTCCTGGTGTATCCAGTAAGTTAATCGTATGGTTTTTATAAGGGAACTGCATCACAGACGTGGTAATCGAGATTCCACGTTCTTTTTCCATTTCCATCCAGTCAGATGTCGCTGAACGGTCTGACTTACGGCTTTTGACCATACCCGCAACCTGAATGGCTTTACCCCATAACAACAGTTTCTCAGTCATGGTGGTCTTACCCGCATCGGGGTGGGAAATGATCGCAAATGTGCGTCGTTGGGCAACTTGTGCCGCTAATTCATCTTTAAAACTCATGAGAAAAATCTTCAATATGTACACAGTTATGTACACATTGCTTAATATGTACCTTAACTGAAAAAGTGAGAATTCAAAATTGGCGCAATTGTAGCAGATTTAGAAGACTTGTTTATTGATTGTTGATAGGTCTTGATTTATCCACAAGTTCGATTGTTTTTTAGACATAAAGATTTATCAATCTGTATTTCAGTTAACGAATCAAGTTCAATATTAATTCCCTTAAACATTGAGTGAAAACAACTCAATTCAAAATGGGCTATTTTAAGATTGATATAAAACTGGTTACTATACGTGCATATTTATGGATAACTGCAATAATTTCTTATCTCTATACGAGTCAAAACATGTCACAACAAGATTATGAAAATGGACTAAAAGTTCGCACTGAAGTTATGGGTGAAAGCTTTGTCAAACGTGCTCAAGACAACACTGTTCCTTTTACTCAACCACTCCAAGATTGGATTAATGAACATGCTTGGGGATCAACTTGGCAACGTGAAGGTGTATTGCCACGTAAATATCGCTCATTGGTCACCATTGCATTTTTAACTGCACTCAAAAGCCCAACTGAGCTAAAAGGTCATATACGTGGTGCTTTAAACAATGGGGCGAGTGTTGAAGAGATACAAGAAGTCTTATTGCATAGCCTTCCATACTGTGGCGCTCCAGCGACGCAAGAGGCATTTCGTGCTGCGCTCGAAGTGATCAATGAATATCAATCTAACGCTTAAGATTCATATCGTTTAATCTCGCTCTAAAAAGAATGCCGAACAACCTAGATTCGGCATTTTTATATCCTAAATCCCACTAAATTACGTCCAATATCAATCAAATACGCCTCCAATTTCATTAATAAACTTTTTGCCATCATCTTTAGGGTCTGAACTTATTAACATGTTCGAAATGATGCCAAATATTTTAGATGAAATGGAGTACAACATTGAGCAAGAAAATAGAACCCCATCATGATGGTATACAATTTCCAATTCAATCAGGAAAAAAAACTCCGAGCACCACTCACACAGCAAAACAAATTCTAAAAGCCGCACTACAAAGTGTAAATTCCCCTTATGTTTTACAACTAAATACCGAAAAGAACTGGAGAAAAAATTATCCAATTTATTTCCATGAATTAGTTAAAACGGGTATTGAATCTGTCAACAATCCCCTTCCAATCGCTCAGAAAGGATTAGACAAAGCCAAAGAGTTATTCACTTTCAATCGAGCAGAACAAAGTCATACTTTGTCTGATGCAATGATCAAGATTAAGGATCAACCCTTTGAGTAGTTCATCTTGAAAGGTAAAGGCGATGCGACGATAGAACCGTGGTTTATCCCTTATCAAGGTCAGAAATTACAAGGTGACGCTTTACTACAACAAATCGATCTTTGGGAGCAGCAAAAGGTCATTGAGCCAACTCATGCCAAAGCTCTACGCTTACTCAATCAACATCCTGAATGGTTTGATTTATCTAATCGTACCATGGTGTTGTTTGGCGCAGGTTCTGAAGCTGGACCATTAGGTTGGTTAGCAAAATGGCGCGCCAATATTGTTGCTATTGATTTACCTCAACCCAAAATTTGGGAAAAAATTACTAAAGTCATAGAACAAGGTAATGCAACGCTTATCGCTCCACAACACACGAACGCAAATGGAACACAACAACTCGGGGCGAATTTACTTACTCAAACTCCAGAAATTGCCAATTGGTTAAATAGCTTTGAACAAAGCTTAGATTTAGCAGGGATCGCCTATTTAGATGGCGAAAAACATGTGCGTGTTTCTATGGCAATGATTAGTATCATGGAGCAAGTGAGCCAACATAAGCCTGATAGCAGTATTATGTTTATGCTGACCCCAACCGATATTTATGCGATTCCCAAAACAGTGGTGAATTCCATTCAATCTCGTATAAAACAGCGTCCTGTAGCCGAAAAAATTCTGACTAAGTCTATTCACAAAATTTCGTTGTCTAACTTTTTTAAGCCGAATTTTAATCAGTTGATTGAATGTGATAATGGTCAGCAATATGGTATTTCAGATTGTATGGTGATTGAACAAGGACCTAACTATGCCTTGGCAAAAAGATTACAGCAATGGTTTGCGATTACTACACGCGCTCGTGGTCAGAAAACGGTAATTAATATTGCTCCATCCACTACAACTCACTCTGTCGTAAAGAATCCAATCCTCAAAGCTGCTTTTTCTGGTGCTGATCTATTTAAAGTTGAGACTTTTAGCCCTGAAACCACCAATGCAATTATGGCCGCCTTATGGGTTCATGATTTAAACAATCCAGAAAGTGCAACCAATCCTAAAAAAGTATTAGATCATCCACTTGATCTCATCATGGAAAATGCTAATCATGGCGGTTTGTGGCATGTTCCATATCTTGCTAGAACAGCATTACCATTTGCAGCAGCTTACGGTTGGGTGAGAGAAAAGTTTTAACACATAAACGAATGCATTAAATTTAAAAAAAACGAACCGCTCATTTCAATTGAGCGGTTCGTTTTAAATATTCATCACATCACAAACATCGAGTAAAGTTGATTTTACAAACTTCTTTGGTTCACACGTTTAGACAATTCTTCAGCTGATTCTTTGCGTTCAGAATAACGATCTGTCAAATACTTGCTTTGTCCTCGTGTAAGAAGTGTAAATTTATAAAGCTCTTCCATCACATCAACAATTCGATCGTAATATGCAGAAGGTTTCATACGCCCATCTTCTTCAAACTCTAAAAATGCTTTTGGAATAGAAGATTGGTTCGGTATGGTAATCATCCGCATCCAACGACCAAGTATGCGCATTTGATTTACACTGTTAAATGACTGTGATCCACCACTGACCTGCATCAGAGCAAGTGTTTTACCTTGCGTTGCACGAATCGCACCGCCCGCGAGAGGAATCCAATCAATTTGTGACTTAAAGATTGAACTCATCGAACCGTGGCGTTCAGGTGAACACCAAACCATACCTTCAGCCCAAGCCAATAATTCATGTAGCTCTTTCACTTTCGGATGTTCAGTATCTGCATCTTCTGGCAAAGGCAATCCTTTAGGATGAAAAATTTCAACCTCAGCACCAAATTGCTCTAAGATTCTCCCTGCTTCCATCACAGCTAAGCGACTGTAAGAACGCTCACGATTAGAACCATACAACAATAAAATTCTTGGAGCATGATCTAACGCTTTTGCCTGTACTTTCTCTAAAGTAGGCTGATCAAGCAGACTCATATCAATATTTGGAAGACTCATCACCATTACACCGATTTAAAATACTTTTTTCTTAACCACAAGGACACACTAACTAAAGCAATCAATACAGGAACTTCAACCAAAGGACCAATCACCGTAGTGAACGCCACTGGCGAAGCTAAACCAAATGTTGCAATAGCGACAGCTAACGCCAATTCAAAATTGTTGCCTGCTGCAGTAAACGAAATTGCAGTGGTTTTAGGATAGTCATTGCCCATCCATTTGCTCATAAAGAAACTAATGAAGAACATCACCACAAAGTAAATCGTCAGAGGAATTGCAATACGGATTACGTCCAAAGGTAAGTTCACAACATCACTACCTTTCAAACTAAACATCGCGACAATTGTGAAAAGTAAAGCAAGCAGACTCAAAGGACTAATTTTTGGTAAAAAAACAGTTTGATACCAATCTAAGCCTTTAGCTCGGACGAGAATCAATCGTGTCATAAAACCAAGAAAAAATGGAATCCCAAGATAAACCAATACCGCATGCGTAATGGTCCAGAAGTCGACATTAATGACTTGTCCTGCAATGCCAAAATACGGTGGTAAGAAAGTTAGGAATAACCACGCATAAGTACTGAAGAATAAAATTTGGAAGATACTATTAAATGCAACAAGTGCTGCTACATATTGGTTATCACCACAGGCTAAACCATTCCAAACTAAAACCATTGCAATGCAACGTGCTAAACCGATCAAAATCAGTCCAGTCATGTATTCAGGATAATTATGTAAAAACACAATTGCGAGTACAAACATTAATACTGGAGCAATCAACCAGTTTTGCACCAAAGATAAAGTTAAAGTTTTTTTATCTTTGAACACTTCAGGCAAAGCAGCATAATCCACTTTTGCCAAAGGTGGATACATCATCAAAATCAAACCAATCGCGATAGGAATATTGACGGAGTCGACACTCATTTTATCGAGTGTTACTGACGCCTGAGGGAAAAATACACCGATGGCTATTCCTAGTACCATGGCAATAAAAATCCAAAGCGTAAGATTACGATCTAGAAAAGATAACCTTTGTTGAGCCATGATGTTCTCATTCAATCTCAGAAATTTTATTGATCGCAGCAATTAACTCTGGACGAGTCATACTCTCAGTATCCATTGCAAATAAAGCATCTAAACGGCGATTGATATGATCAACAGTCACTTGGAATGCTTTTAATTTTTCTTCTTTCGGCAAGTCTAAATGCGATGGATCTGCTAAACCCCAATGTGCTTTGATCGCTCCACCTAAATAAAGAGGACAAGCTTCTTGTGCTGCAGAATCACATACGGTAATTACCACATCAGGTTGATATTGTTCACAGTCATCAATCGTTTTGCTCCACAAACCCTCAGTTGATAGATTTAAGTTTTCTAAAGTCTCGATCGTCAAAGGATGAACTAGGCCAGATGGCTTACTTCCTGCACTATATGCTTTCCAAGCTGCTGGTGCACGATGATTAAATAACACCTCTGACAAAATGCTACGGCAACTATTTCCAGTACATAAAAATAGAAATTTCATATTCAAATTACTCACAATAACTTTTTAGAGATAAAGACGATAAATCCTGACTTGTTGATGATGAACCGTTGACTAAAAGAGCCAAAATATCATGGCACCATATCGGCAGTTCTGGATTGATGCTGTAATACACCCACTGACTTTGTCTACGATCTTGTAGTAAGCCAGATGACCTTAATAAGGCTAAATGTCTCGAAATTTTTGGTTGGCTCAAGTTTAATTTTTCAGTCAAATCACAAACACATAGTTCTTTATTTTCCGCCACCAAAGTGACAATACTGAGACGTGTTTCATCAGACAAACACTTAAAGAAATTCACTCGATCCATTTCCAACCTCAAATACTGAATTATTATTTAATTAACACGCTGACCATTTTCATCAATCACCTGTTCACCATCCTCTTTGGAAAAAGCACCTTGTTGTGCAACTGGTAAAATATCCAGTACCAACTCCGATGGTCTGCATAAACGGGTACCCTGACTCGTCACAACAAAAGGACGATTAATTAAAATAGGATGTTCAAGCATAAATTCGATTAATTCATGATCTGTCCAAGTCTCACGATCCAAATCAAGTTCACGATAAGGATCAACATTCGTACGGATCGCAGCCCTTACAGACAAACCAGCATCACTAATCAATTGAATAAGTTCAGATTTTGAAGGAGGGTTCAGTAAATATTCAATCACGATAGGTTCAATACCCGTATTGCGAATTAATCCGAGTGTATTTCGAGATGTCCCACATGCAGGGTTGTGATAAATCGTAATTTGTTGTTGAGTAGACATAATGAGTAAAAACATTTTGAATTAATGATAGTGACTTTATATATGAATATTCATATATACGCAATATCATATATTAAGATTGATAAGCTCACTTACGTATACGCCCCAACTGCCTAAATAAGTATTTTTGAGCAATTTACGACCATGCAATATTCGAAATTGATCATTTTCAAAAATAAGTTAAGCAGATGAGTCAGTGAGCAAATGCTTTTTTTCTTCTAATATGCCGCTACACAGTTGCAACCGTAGAGTTCTTGCACGATGACTCAATTGCCTAAAGTTAAAGATACCTTTGTTAACTCTAAAACAGCCCAATCCATCTTAAAAACGCGTGCGGGTAAACAAGCTGCACAAGTTTTTTCAAATGCGGCGGATCGTTTCTTGAGAGGACATCAACTGGCATTGTCAGGAAAGACACCTTTTGAAGTCGTTTATGAACGTGAAATTATTAGTTTACGGTTCTATAAGGCAGATGTAGAAACAGGTGAAAATAAACACCGTGTCCCTCTAGTCATTATCCCCCCATTAGCAGCCAATACATTAGTGTTCGATTTGTTTCCTGATCGTAGTCTAATTCGTTATTTTCAAAACCAAGGTTTTGATGTGTATATGATTGACTGGGGCACACCAAGCCGTAGACAAGCCAAATACAATTTCGGCACCTATATCAAAATCTTTATGCCCGACTTTATCAACAAAATTCGTGAACATAGCGGGCAACAGCAACTATCATTATATGGTTGGAGTCTCGGTGGAGCTATCTCCCTTTGCTATACCTCATTATTTAAAGATAAAAATATTAAGAATCTAATGATTTTGGCACCACCAATTAACACTCATCAATCAGGTTATATTGGTAAGCTCTATCAAAAATTAAACACACCAGCGCAATGGGTGCGAACGAATACCAATTTCCGAATCCGTCAAATTCCTAGCCGCTATTTTCATATTCACGGTTGGCAAAATACGCTCGGATTTAAGCTCACAGATCCCGTGGGTAATTTTAAAAATTATTGGCAATTACTGAAAAATTTGAACGATCGACAGTTTGTCATTAATCACGCAACTTCAAGTTCGTTTGTTGACAATATGCTCGCCTATCCTGGGGGGGTAATGCGCGATATCATTTTGCGCTTTTGGATCGATAACGAACTTTCGACTGGTGTGGTTCAATTTGGTGAGCAAACCGCTTATTTTAAAGATATCGATTGTTCAGTTTTAGCGATTGGCGGTGATACTGATATTATCGTCACAGCTGAAGCGGTCAAACCATTAATGGATTTAATCAGCAGTCAAGATAAGCAATTCGAGATTGTTTCAGGAGGACATATGGGGTTGGTTTCAGGAAACCAAGCACCTCTACATGTTTGGCCTGTCATTACCAACTGGCTCATTCCACGCTCTGAATAAAGCAAATAAGATTGTCAAATATTGAGTCTATGCTCAATGTTTGACAACTCATCAAATCTGCTCAACGCAGTCGTTTAAGCAAAGTTATGAGTTCGGTTTAATACTAGATTCTCAACATTCACAGGACGACCTAACAGATATCCCTGCAATTGATTGCATCCAAGATGTGTCAAAATATCCGCTTGCTCCTGCGTTTCAACCCCTTCCGCAGTCACTACCAATTCTAATTTCGCAGCCAAGTGAATAATACTTTCTAAGATCGCTTCTTCTTTCGAATTAGGCTGTAAATCAATTAAAAAACCGCGGTCAATTTTAAGCTCATCGATTGGTAAATCTTTTAAATAAAGAAAACTCGAATAACCTGTACCAAAATCATCAATTGCAATTCGAATCCCTAACTTTCTCAATCGCTCTAAGGTACGAATACTCGATTCGATATGATGTATCGCAGTTGATTCTGTGATTTCTAAAATGAGATGTTCAGGTTGAATTTGATATTTATCTAAGAGCTTTTCTAATACACAAAACAGTTTTTTATTTTCAAATTGCAAAGCCGAAAGATTGACTGCGATCGGATAAAAAGGACTATTACTCTGTTCCCATTTTTGGATCTGTTGGCAAGCTTGCTCAAGTGCCCAATATCCCATTGGAATGATCAAACCTGTCTTCTCAGCTCCCTCTATAAACATTTGCGGAGTTAACAATCCCAAAGTTGGATGCTTCCAACGAATCAGAGCCTCTACTCCACAAATTTCATAATTGACCGTAAATTTCGGTTGATAAAATAAGATAAACTGTTGTTCATCAACAGCTTTATAAAGATCATTAATTAATTTGGATTGACTACGCACATCTTGTTGATCACTTGCAGAATGGAAAATAGTAAAGGTATTACGTCCTTGATCTTTAGATGCCAACATCGCAACATCTGCATTGATCAAAAGATCTTGAACATTCGTACCGTGTTCAGGATAAATCGCAATGCCCAAACTGGCTGAAATATTTATCTTTTTATTTGCAATTGAATAACTTTCTTGAATGGCATGTAGAACTTTCTCTGCTAACTCTATCGCCTCATTTGCATCAGTATGCTCTGAGATTAAAACAAACTCATCACCACCAATTCTAAACAGCTTTTGATTTTGGCCGAGTTTCTGATGTAATCGATTAGCCATTTGGATTAATAACTGATCACCAATGTGATGTCCAAAAGCATCATTAACAGACTTAAAACGATCTAAATCAATATATAAAAATGCAGCTTTTTGTTCTTTTAAACGATGATGACTAAAAATTACTTCAGCATAATCTGTTAAGGATAAGCGATTTGGCAGTTTAGTTAAGGAATCATGTGAAGATTGGTTGGCTAACTCGCGATTAATTTTTGTTAATTGTTGGTTGCGCTCCTCTAGTCTCGCTTCTAAAACTGCAACGGCGAAACCAGCAACAAAGACTAAACTCGTAATAAAAATAATCGTAAATAACAGCACACTTTGATCAGTTTGAGCAGCACTTAAGATCATCGCTACTCGTTCATCAAATAATGTCGCAGCCATTCCAGTATAATGCATTCCCACAATACTAAATGCCATCAATAAAGCGATAGTCAGTTTCAAAACTGTACGATGGGCAGTCGCTGTCTTATATTTAAAAATAAACCAAAAACTTAATGCAGAGCCAAAAATTGCAATCAAGATCGAACAAATGACCAAAAGTGGATCATAGTGTAGTTGATGATCGGTAAATGAGAGTGCAAGCATTCCTGTGTAGTGCATTCCTGAAATGCCTAAGCCCATAAACACAGCACCTAAAACCAATCGCGGAAGAGGTAATGTAGGTCGAGTTGTTAACCACACAGCAAATATAGAAGCCACTGCACCAACTAAATAAGACAATGCAGTCAAACTAAGATCAAAGTGATAACCTTCTGGCAAATGGCTAGCCAGCATTCCCACAAAATGCATTGCCCATATCGCTAATCCTAAGATTAGACCACTTGCAATCAAAATACTTTTTTCAAATTTTTTATAAGCAGGTTTGAAAACAAGTTCTTCCATCGAAACTGCTGCGTAGCAAGTTGCTATAGCAACCAGAATGGAAACGATGACCAATGTACTATCGTAATCAACGTGTACCATAAAGGACTTCCATGCTTATTCAGTACTTTTTTTTATTTTCTGAGCAAATTGCTCAAAATCCGAACGATCCTTCACACTCAAAAAAGATATAAATTTCGCATTCATAATCTTTCCTTAACAATAACATCATCTGGCATAAGTTCAAGTCTTTTTCGTCTTTAAAATCAATAGAATAAAAACACATATTCATTTCAAACCAATGAAAATTCTTGCTTTTTTACTGCAATTTTCAAACCATATTTCAGATTAAATTTGAACTAAACATTTTGATGTTAATTTTTTGATTATAAGATACTAAAAGCTGAACCGTCGTACATTCAATTTAAAAAACAATCAACAATTATAAAAGACACACTCACCTTTAATAAATGCTTTAAACATATATATAGTATGCCTTTTTATCATGCTGTTTGTTATAACTCTGTTATTAAAAAAGACTAAGAATATGAAGTTTTTTATACTGAAAGCAAATTAGTGACTACACTCCTTATCAGGTAATTTATTTTTTATACTCCCAGTAACATCTTAAAAACTCTGCTTATTTCTATACGAGCCACGAGAATTAACTTAACGACCTAAACTGCAAGATTAGGCTATCATCACAAGATACAGCACTTAAGTGATGCAATAAAAAAGCCCTTGTATAAACAAGGGCTCTTCAAAGATTAAACTAAAAAATTAGTTTTTCTCTTTATCAACGATTTTGTTCGCTTGAATCCAAGGCATCATCGCACGTAATTTAGCACCCGTTACTTCGATACCATGTGCTGCATTTTGACGACGACGAGCAGTCATAGATGGGTAGTTCAACGCACCTTCTTGGATGAACATTTTCGCATATTCACCAGATTGGATACGTTTCAATGCATTACGCATTGCTTCACGTGACTGTTCGTTGATTACTTCAACACCAGTTACGTATTCACCGTATTCAGCATTGTTAGATACTGAATAGTTCATGTCAGCGATACCGCCTTCAAACATCAAATCAACGATCAATTTAAGCTCATGCAAGCATTCAAAGTAAGCCATTTCTGGTGCATAACCAGCTTCAACTAAAGTTTCGAAGCCCATTTTAACCAATTCAACAGCACCACCACAAAGAACTGCTTGTTCACCGAATAAATCAGTTTCAGTTTCTTCACGGAAAGAAGTTTCGATGATACCTGTACGACCACCACCTACGCCTGAAGCATAAGAAAGTGCAACGTTACGAGCATTACCAGAAGCATCTTGGTGAATCGCGATAAGATCAGGAACACCTGAACCACGTTGGAATTCTGAACGTACAGTGTGACCAGGTGCTTTTGGAGCAACCATGATTACGTCTAAATCTTTACGTGGAACAACTTGGTTATAAAGAACAGAGAAACCATGAGCAAATGCTAAAGTTGCACCTTCTTTGATGTTTGGTTCAATTACATCACGATAAAGTTGAGCTTGGAACTCATCTGGAGTCAAGATCATAACTAAGTCAGCTTGAGCAACAGCTGCTGGCACTTCAGAAACTTTAAGACCTGAATTTTCAGCTTTTTTCCAAGATGCCGAACCAGCACGTAAACCAACAGTTACGTCTACGCCAGAGTCTTTCAAGTTAAGTGCGTGAGCATGACCTTGTGAACCATAACCAATAATTGCAACTTTCTTGCCTTGGATGATTGATAAGTCACAGTCTTTATCGTAAAAAATTTGCATCTGTTTTCTCCGCTAAAATTTTTTTCATTTCCCTTGTTATACAAGGATAGATCCTTTGAAACTTCCCAATTCTTCCATTTCTATATGCAGAACTGGGGAAGCGTTAAATACTTAAAACTTTTTCACCACGTGCGATGCCTGACACACCAGAACGTACAACTTCTAAAATCGTATTCTCAGCAAGTGCATCAATAAAACCATCGATCTTATCAGTCGTACCAGCAATTTGAATCGTATAAGTCGTCGGTGTTACGTCAACGATTTGAGCACGGAAAATATCAGCTGTACGCTTAATTTCCGCACGAGCTGCACCTAAAGCTTTCACTTTAATCAACATAAGCTCGCGCTCAATATGTGCACCTTCTGACAAATCAACCACCTTAACCACTTCAACTAATTTATTCAGTTGTTTTGTGATCTGCTCAATTTTGTGATCATCACCATAAGTTGTCAGCGTCAAACGAGATAAAGTTTCATCTTCAGTTGGAGCAACGTTTAAAGTCTCAATGTTGTAACCACGTTGAGAGAATAAGCCGACCAAACGAGAAAGCGCGCCTGCTTCATTTTCTACAAGTACAGAGATAATGTGTCTCATGCCGTGCGCTCCCCTTTACCTAACCACATATCTTTCATCGACTGGCCTGCAATAAGCATTGGATACACATGCTCAGTACGGTCAACCATGACATTAATGAACACACATTTATCATTAATCGCCATCGCTTCTGCAAGCTTAGATTCAAGCTCATCTGCGTGGTCAATTTGAATACCAACGTGACCGTAAGCTTCCATTAATTTGGCAAAGTCAGGTAATGAGTCAACGTATGAACTTGAATGACGTCCTTCGTAGTTCATATCTTGCCATTGTTTAACCATGCCTAGAGCTTGGTTATTTAAGCAAAGAATTTTCACATTTAAGCCATACTGCTTACATGTTGATAACTCTTGGATACACATCTGAATCGATGCTTCACCAGTAATACAAACCACTTGCTGATCTGGGAAAGCAAGTTTAGCTGCCATCGCATATGGTAAACCAACACCCATGGTACCTAGACCACCAGAATTGATCCATTGACGTGGACGCTTATACGTATAATACAAAGCACCAAACATTTGATGTTGACCCACGTCAGACGTGATAATCGCTTCACCATTTGTAACTTTGCACAAAGCTTTAACCACTTGCTGTGGTTTCATTGAACCATCAGTTGGTGTTTCAAATTTCAAACCGTGGACTTTGCGCCACTCATTGATTTGTGACCACCATTCAGCAATAGCTTCTGGGTTTGGCTTTGACACATTCATTTGTTTCAACTGAGCCAACATTTCTTGAAGGACAGGCTCAACAGCACCCACAATCGGGATATGTGCCATAATCGTCTTCGAAATTGTTGCTGGGTCAATATCAATATGAATGACTTTAGCATTTTGACAGAACTTAGCTGGGTTGTTGGTTACACGGTCATCAAAACGCGCACCAATTGCCAAAATGACATCTGCATTGTGCATCGTCATATTCGCTTCATAAGTTCCATGCATACCCAACATACCCACAAATTGTGGATCATCGCCAGGGAAAGCACCTAAACCCATTAAAGTATTTGTTACTGGGTAGCCAAGTAAATGCGCAAGTTCTGTTAATAATTCAGAAGCATTACCTTGAACAACACCACCACCAGTATAAATAACTGGGCGTTTAGCAGTAATTAATTCATCAATTGCTTTACGAATCTGACCTGAATGTCCACGTGAAGGCGGTTGATAAGAGCGCATTTTCACTTTTTCTGGATATTCGTAAGCAAATTTCTCTGCTGGGTTGGTCGCATCTTTAGGAATATCAACCACAACTGGACCTGGACGACCAGATGAAGCGATATAGAATGCTTTTTTGATAATTGCTGGAATTTCACTAGCATGACGCACTTGGAAACTATGTTTTACGATTGGACGAGAAATACCAACCATATCTGTTTCTTGGAATGCATCTTCTCCAATTAAATGAGTCGCAACTTGACCAGACAAAATCACCATTGGGATTGAGTCCATATATGCCGTTGCAATTGGAGTAACTGTGTTTGTTGCACCAGGTCCTGAAGTGACGAGCACTACACCTGTTTTACCCGTTACGCGTGAGTATGCATCTGCCATATGACCAGCAGCTTGCTCATGACGTACAAGGTAATGATTAATTTTGTCTTGTTGAAATAGCGCGTCATAGATATGTAAAACTGCGCCGCCTGGATAACCAAAAACATGCTCTACGCCTTCGTCCGCAAGCGCACGAACGAGCATTTCACCACCAGATAAAAGTTCCAACGTGATTCACCCTAGTGTTTGCACAATTTATGGGAGACATAAACTGTGTTCATTCATTAACTTTATGCACTTTTTATAAGTGTGCGTATTCTACTCGTTTTTGCTGCAATAGGAAAAATTTTCTGACTCATCAGCCGTATAAGCCGTTATTACATCTCGAATCAAAATATGTTGGGATAAACATATTTCAAAAAATCATTCTCTCGGCTAGAAAGAATGTCCATTGCAAGCCATGACATTTATCCGAAGGGTGATCAAATAAACGCATATAAAACTAAAGCATGCATTTTTGTTGCTTTCATATACAAAGTCAATAACAAAGAAAAGGTTTTTTAAGAATATTTTTTAGCTGTTGCTTTTTTAAGCACTATTCACGCATTTTTTGAATGTAGCACCACCCCATTTATCAAATAACTATTTTCTTTTTCAGTAAAAATAGGCATTGTTATTCACGCATAAAAGCACTTTGATCGAATGTAGACAAAATTCTCTTGGGGAGATCAAATATGACATCAAATCATTTAAAAACAAGCTTATATACTTTAGCAGCGACAGTTATGTTTCTAAGTTCTAGTCAAAACCATGCACAGCAATATTACAAATGGGTCGATGCTAGTGGCTCTACTCATTACACAGCCACTCCACCTCCAAAAGGTGCAAAACGTTTAGATAAAGTCACAACCTATGGTAGCCACAACTACAGTTCCAGCAATCCAACTAGTACAACAACACAAGCAACTCAAACGCCACAAAGCGATATAAATCAACAAAACAATTCATCAACTACGAATATGCCTACCGATAATTCTAAGCCTGTTCCAACAGTAGAAGCACCAAGTGTATCTTCGAATTCAGGTGTAAAAGTTCAGCCAAAACTTTAAAAAATAAAATTCGATTAAGGTGATGAAATAAGACATCACCTTAATTCGTCTATAAAACGACTAATCTTATTTCCCTATGAAAAACATCTTTCATCTAGTCATAGTAATATTTAGTGCACCAAACGAAAAAGTGAAGTAGCTGATCAACAGAACACGGAGAAATTAACCAACTCAAGAACATCAAATCGATAAAAGCACTGAAATAGAACCACTGATACTCAATATCCAGAAGATAAAATCTTGCTCTAAAAACTGACATTCGCCCCTATTTTGCGCTATGCTGTGCGGCAATCTTAACTTTAATTTTTGTTGTATCGCATATCCCTATGACGACTTCTCACATTGACTCCGAATATCAAGCAAGTGCCATTGAGCCTCAAGTTCAACAAGACTGGGACAATCGCAAAGTTTTTAAAGTTGCAGACACTGTAGAGGGCAAACATCGCTATATCCTGTCGATGTTCCCTTACCCAAGTGGCAAGCTGCATATGGGGCATGTGCGTAACTACACCATTGGTGACGTGATCAGCCGTTTTTACCGTCTAAAAGGTGAAACGGTATTACAACCAATGGGTTGGGATGCATTTGGTTTACCTGCTGAAAATGCAGCGATCGCTCATCAAGTTGCACCAGCAAAATGGACATTTGAAAATATCGCATATATGCGTGACCAATTAAAAAAATTGGGTTTGTCTGTGGACTGGGATCGTGAATTTGCAACCTGTACACCAGAATACTATCACTGGGAACAATGGTTATTTGTTCAGCTTTATAAAAAGGGTTTGATTTATCGTAAGCTCTCAACAGTAAACTGGGACCCAGTTGACCAAACTGTTTTAGCAAACGAACAAGTTGAAAATGGTCGTGGATGGCGTTCTGGTGCATTGGTAGAAAAACGTGATATTCCAATGTATTACTTCCGCATCACAGACTATGCACAAGAATTATTAGATGATTTAGACACCTTGCAAGACGGCTGGCCTCAACAAGTGTTGACCATGCAACGTAACTGGATTGGTCGCTCTACAGGCATGGAAATTACTTTCCCTTCTGCAAATACAGAAATTTATGCTGATGGCTTAACCGTTTACACAACGCGTGCTGATACCTTAATGGGTGTGACTTATGTTGCTGTTGCAGCAGAGCACCCTCTTGCGCTTAGAGCAGCGGAAAACAATCCTGAATTGGCTGCATTTATCGAAGAATGTCGTATGGGATCAGTGGCTGAAGCTGATTTAGCGACTGCCGAAAAGAAAGGCATGGCAACAGGTTTATTCGTAAAACATCCTGTAACTGGTGATGAACTTCCTGTTTGGATCGCAAACTACGTATTAATGTCATACGGTTCTGGTGCCGTGATGGCTGTGCCAGCACATGACGAACGTGATTTTGAATTTGCCAACAAGTTTAATTTGCCAATCAAACAAGTGATCGATGCCAAAGCTGCTGATGATGCAGACTACTCTGCAACTGAATGGCAAGAATGGTATGGCTCTAAAGAAGGTAAACTCGTAAATTCAGGTGAGTTCGACGGTTTAGATTTCCAAGCCGCGTTTGATGCTTTCCTTGCAAAATTAGAACCACAGAACTTAGCAAATGCTAAGGTTCAATTCCGTTTACGTGACTGGGGTGTATCTCGTCAACGTTACTGGGGTTGTCCAATTCCAATGATTAACTGTAACACTTGTGGTCAAGTCCCAGTGCCAGAAGATCAATTGCCAGTGGTATTACCAACTGATGTGGTTCCAGATGGTTCTGGTAACCCATTAAATAAAATGCCTGAATTCTATGAAACCAAATGTCCTTGCTGTGGTGGCGATGCACGCCGTGAAACAGATACCTTGGATACTTTCGTAGAATCATCTTGGTACTATGCGCGCTATGCATCTCCTGACTTTACAGGTGGTATGGTAAAACCAGAAGCTGCTCAAAACTGGCTTCCTGTAAACCAATACATCGGTGGTGTTGAGCATGCAATTCTGCATTTACTTTATGCACGCTTCTTCCACAAATTAATGCGTGATGAAGGTGTAGTACAAGGTAACGAACCATTTACCAACTTGCTTACTCAAGGCATGGTGTTAGCTGATACCTTCTATCGTGAAGCTGAGAATGGTAAGAAGACTTGGTTTAATCCTGCTGACATCGAATTAGAACGTGATGAGAAAGGTCGTATTCTTTCTGCAAAATACTCAGGTGATGGTCAAGAAGTTATCATCGGCGGACAAGAGAAAATGTCTAAGTCGAAAAACAACGGAATCGACCCACAAGCAATTATTGATCAGTACGGTGCAGATACAGCACGTGTATTCATGATGTTTGCTGCACCACCAGATCAATCTTTAGAATGGTCAGATGCAGGTGTCGAAGGTGCGAACCGCTTCTTAAAACGCGTATGGCGTTTAGCTGCTGGTTTCTTGGAAACAGGCAACCAAACAACGACAATTGATACTGCGAACTTGTCTAAAGATGCACAAGATTTACGTCGCAAAACGCATGAAACCATCCAAAAAGTGGGTGATGACATCGAGCGTCGCCATGCGTTCAACACAGCGATTGCAGCATTGATGGAGTTGCTGAATGCAACTAACAAGTTTGAAGCAAAAGATGATAATGATGCTGCTGTAGCACGCGAAGCAATTACTACATTGTTAACCTTGCTTGCTCCATTTGCACCACATCTCAGTCAAACTTTATTGACTCAGTTTGGTATCGACTTAACAACTGCTGCATTCCCGCAAGTGGATGAATCAGCATTAATACGTAATACACAAACGATTGTTGTACAAGTGAATGGTAAGCTCCGTGGTAAGTTAGATGTCGCTGTCGATATTTCAAAAGATGATTTATTGGCTTTAGCAAAAGCTTTACCAGAAGTTCAACAATTCTTAACTGGACCGACCAAGAAAGAAATTGTTGTACCAAATAAACTTGTGAATTTAGTGGTTTAATTTTCTGCTTAAACTCACTCTCCTAGTAGGAGAGTGAACTTTATCGAAACAAAACCTCATCAAAGCCCGCTGTCATTCAACGGGCTTTGATTCTAAAATGTGGTCAAATTATCAAGATTAAATCTTCCATATTTGCTGGAAGATCATAAGGACAAAGCATGCATATAGCTCAACGTTTCGCTGCGATTGTTTTAACATTAGGCCTAAGTGCAGGCTTAGCCAGTTGCGGTTTCCATTTGAAAGGTAGTAATCCAACGGCAACGCCTTTGGTATATAACAAATTAAATCTTGTTTTACCTGACAATACCGATGAGCTTGAAAATCGTCTGAGCATTTACTTGAGTGCAACAGGTGTACAACTGAGTAATGCGAACGATGCTTATGTACTGCGCATTTTAGACTACACCCCTCGCCGTCAATTATTGAATGGAAAATTAACTGAGGTCTTGCTTCGTCTAACAGTGACTTTCCAAATTGAAGATCGTCAAGGCAATAAAATTACTGAACCTCGCACATTAACTGCATCACGTAGTTATCAATATGATGTCGCAACGGTCAATACAGACAATCAACAAGAAGCTTATTTAAATAAGATTGTAATTGATGATGTAGCTCAGCAGATTACGCGTCAAATTGCAGCAAATCGTTTACCGAAAGCACAGTCGTAATCGCGATTTATGAAACTAGATTATGTTCAAGCTTTAAAACGTGTAAATGAAGCCCGTGGTGCATGGATCATCCATGGGCAAGAGCCTTTGCTAGAACAAAATCTACTCGATACATTTCGTAAAGCGTGGCAACAACAAGAAGTTGAACGTCAACGCTATGATATTAGCAGTGTGAATGACTGGAAAAATGTCTTTAATGCATTGAATAGCCTGTCATTATTTTCTCAACAACTCGCAATTGAAGTCCATGGCAACATCAAACCTGATGCCAATGGGCTAAAACAGCTCAAAAGTTATATTCAGCACAATGAACATAACTTATTGCTTATCGTATTACCGAAACAAGATAGCAGTAGTTTAAAGTCCGCTTTCTTTCAGGTGGTTGAAGCAAATGGTGTTGTAGTTCCCTTAACGGCAACCTATCCGCAAGACCGACAAAGAATATTAAGTATTGAAGCCGACAAGCTCGGAATCCAATTGAATAATGATGCATGGCAATGGCTGATGCAGCATCATGAACATAACCTACTGGCAGCCAAAAACAGTTTGATGCGTGTTGCAGATACCTTTCCCGATATCAAACAAATCCAGATTGAACAACTCTATGCGTGTTTACAAGATCAATCACGCTATACCACCTATGATTTAAGTGATGCATTATTAACAGGAAATTTAGCTCAATCCGTTAAAATCTATCAGTATCTTCTTGCTGCTGGCGAACCAGATAGCTTGATCTTATGGACACTCAGCAAAGAAATGCGTCTACTCATGCAACTTTTTGAGCAGCCACAGAATGCATTGCAATTAGGGATTTGGAAAACTAAAGTTTCGCTTTATCAGCAAGCATTACGCCGCTTAAACCCTCGTCAGTTTTTAAAATGGCCTGAACTTTTATTAGCAATTGATGCTGCAATTAAAGGAATGTCTAAAGAAAACTCAGAACATCTGATGCTTCAAGCAATCAGTGAACTGTGTGGTACAACTTTATTTCCAAGCTTTTCTTAAAGATAAATAAAAAAGGATGACTTTATGTCATTGGATTTAACCACAATCCAGAAAGAACAAATCAAAGATATACTTACGCGTGCTGATGCTCTTATTATCAGCGCAGGTGCTGGTATGGGTGTTGACTCTGGACTACCTGATTTTCGTGGTAATCACGGTATGTGGCAAGCCTATCCTGAACTAGGCAAACAACGAATTGATTTTACAGAAATCGCCAATCCAGCCGCTTTTCATCGCCATCCACGTTTAGCTTGGGGCTTTTACGGACATCGTTTAGCACTCTATCGTGAGACTCAACCCCATATAGGTTTTGAATTACTCAATCAATTGGCAGAGAAATTAGCACTACCTTATTTTATATTCACTTCTAACGTCGACGGGCAATTTCAAAAGGCAGGCTTTAGTCCAAAGCAGATTTATGAATGTCATGGTTCAATTCATCATTTACAATGCTTAGCTAGTTGTACTTCAGAAATTTGGTCAGCAGATGACATCTCGCCTGAAATCGACCATCTAAATTGCCAATGGTTAGATGACCTCCCTCACTGTAAACATTGTGGCGGTTTGGCACGTCCTAATATCTTAATGTTTGATGACAACGAGTGGATCGCTCAGCGACAAACACAGCAACAGAATCGTTTAGAATCCTTTATAAATCAACATAAACAACCACTTGTTATAGAGATTGGTGCAGGTACAGCTATTCCAACAGTACGCTATTTCAGTGAACGTTTTGCGCCCTCTCTGATTCGTATTAATCCTCGTGATTATGCTTTACCCAAAACAGGTGGAATCGCTCTTGCCATGAATGCTGCACATGGTATTCAAATAATATATGACATTTCCACTACATAGCATCACAGCCAAATAGTAAATAATTCTCATTATAGATTAAAAATATCCACGCTTTACCCTTATTTCACTTTTATACTAAGTTTATTTTCTTCATTTTGACCTCGTAACCATGCCAAAAACAAGCTCTAAAAAAACTCAACCTCGCAAAATAATATTGATCGCTCTCGGTGTATTGATCATCGCAGTATTAGGTTGGATGTTCTTTAAACCTAAAGCCGAAGCTCCACAATATATTAGTGCTGAAGTTTCGCGTGGTGATATTGAAGATTCTGTTTTGGCGACAGGTGTATTGGAAGCCACCAAAATGGTGAGTGTCGGTGCACAGGTTTCAGGTCAAGTGAAAAAAATGTACGTGCAATTGGGTGATCAAGTTAAACAAGGTCAGTTGATTGCGCAAATTGATTCGATTCGTCAAGAAAATGATTTAAAAACGGCTGAAGCAAGTATTAAAAATCAACAAGCCCAACTTGCCGTTCAACAAGCAAATTTGGCAAAAGTTGAAGCTGAATACAAACGCCAACAAGCGATGTATAACCAAGATGCAACATCACGTGCAGAACTTGAAACAGCATTAGCAAATTACAAAACAGCTCAGGCACAAATAGCTGCGATTAATGCTCAAATTGAACAATCTCGATTAACTCTAGCAACAGCGAAAGAAGACCTCGGATATACCCGTATTGTTGCACCTATGAATGGAACTATTGTGGCAATCGTGACTGAAGAAGGTCAAACGGTAAATGCGAATCAAACGGCTCCAACTATTGTAAAACTTGCAACTCTCGACACGATGACCATTAAAGCTCAGATTTCAGAAGCAGATGTGATGAAAGTTGAGAAAGGTCAAACCGTTTATTTCACCACCCTAGGAAATAGCGAGAAAAAACATTATGCGACTTTACGTCAAGTAGAACCTGCTCCAGATTCAATCAATACTGAAACTACGAGCACGAACTCTTCTTCATCAAGCTCTGCGGTCTATTACAACGCGCTTTTTGACGTACCTAATGAAGATGGCAAACTGCGCATTGATATGACTGCTCAAGTCTATATTGTGTTGGCTGAAGCTAAAAATACATTAACAATCCCAGCAGCTGCGATTCAAGCAAAACGATCTAATACGAAAAATACTGCCAAGACCTCAGTCGATAAAACCGAGAGTAATACCAATAAAGAAGTTCAGCGTCCAAAACGTTTGGAGTTAACAGCTGAAGAACAGAATCTAATTACTCAAGGAAAAGCATCAACAGGAATGGTTCGTGTTTTACAGGCTGATGGTAGCGCTCAACCACAGCAAGTGTTGATCGGACTCAATAACCGTGTAACGGCGCAAGTATTGAAAGGACTCAAACAAGGTGACCAAGTTGTGATTGCAGATGCTTCTGACAACTCAAATGAAGCAGCAAAACGCAGTAACCAACGTGCAATGAGAATGTAATATGACTCAAGATCAAACGCATTCGTCACAGCCGCTACTTGAGGTCAGCAACCTGACTCGGGAATTCCCTGCAGGTGAAGGTACAGTCCAAATCCTCAAAGGCATTAATTTAAAAATTTATGCGGGTGAATTGGTTGCCATTGTTGGGCAATCTGGATCAGGTAAATCCACACTCATGAATATTTTAGGGTGTTTAGACAAACCTAGTTCAGGTAGTTATTTGGTCAACGGACGTGAAACACGTCAACTTGAACCTGATGAACTTGCCCAATTACGCCGAGAATATTTTGGTTTTATTTTCCAGCGTTATCACTTACTCGGTGATTTGAGTGCATCTGGTAACGTTGAAGTCCCTGCAATTTATGCAGGTGTCGATAGTCATCTTCGTCAGGAACGTTCGGCTGAATTGCTCTCTGAACTTGGCTTAGAGGAGCGTCTACATCATCGTCCAAGTCAACTTTCAGGTGGTCAACAGCAACGCGTTTCGATCGCACGTGCATTAATGAACGGCGGTGACGTGATTCTTGCCGATGAGCCAACAGGAGCATTGGATAAGAATAGCGGTATTGAAGTCATGCGTATTTTGCGTGAACTCAATGCTAAAGGTCATACCATCATCTTAGTTACACATGATCTCAATGTAGCAAAAAACGCGACCCGTATTATTGAAATCAGTGATGGTAATATTATTTCAGATCGTGCTAATACACCTGAAAATGATGATCCCGATTTAAAACGTCAGACACTACAACGCTCACCGCAAAAGAAAACCTCAGCTTGGCGATCTTTCTTTGATCGCTTAGGTGAAGCGTTCCGTATGGCATTGCTAGCGATGAATGCCCATCGAATGCGTACCTTTTTGACCATGCTCGGGATTATTATCGGAATTGCATCTGTAGTTTCAGTGGTTGCATTGGGTAATGGGTCTCAGAAGCAAATTCTTGAAAATATTAGTAGTCTCGGTACGAATACCATTACTGTGTACCAAGGACGAGGATTCGGTGATAACTCACGAGCCTCACAAACCAAAACACTTGTACCTGCGGACGCAGATGCACTTTCAGAACAACCTTATGTTGATGGAGTCAGTCCTTCTGTTAATACAAGTGTGACCTTACGTTTTAAAGAAACTGAAGCATCTGCAACCGTCAATGGTGTAAGTTCGGATTTCTTCTATGTGCGCGGTATGACTTTTAAATCGGGACAACCTTTTGATAAAGGCAGTGTGACCCAACGCGCACAGGATGTGGTCATTGATACGAATACTGAGAAAACCTTTTTCTCTGATGGTACTAACCCAGTCGGTCAAGTGATCTTATTGGGCAGTCTACCGAGTCGAGTGATTGGTGTCATTGATGCGCAACAAGGTTTCATGGGTAGTTCCGACAGCTTGAATGTATATCTTCCCTATTCAACGGTAATGAGCCGAATGCTTGGTCAGTCTAACGTTCGCAGCATCATCGTGCGAATCAAGGGTGAATACCCAAGTAGTGCTGCTGAAAATGCAATCCTGACCTTACTTGAACAACGTCATGGTGCTCAAGATGTGTTTACCCAAAACTCCGATAGTATTCGTGAAACAATCGAGCAAACCACAGCGACAATGACATTGTTAATTTCAGCAATTGCTGTCATTTCACTGGTCGTGGGTGGTATTGGGGTCATGAATATTATGTTAGTTTCAGTCACCGAACGTACCCAAGAAATTGGTGTCCGAATGGCGGTGGGTGCTCGACAAGGTGATATTTTGCAGCAGTTCTTGATCGAAGCGATTTTGGTTTGCTTACTGGGGGGCGTGCTAGGTGTATTGCTTTCGCTTGGGATTGGACAAATTATCGGACACTTTGCCAAAGGCATTATTGAGATGAGCTATTCAACGACATCCATTGTTGCAGCCTTTGTATGTTCGAGTCTGATTGGTATCGTTTTTGGTTTCTTACCAGCACGAAATGCGGCGCAACTCGATCCAGTTGCAGCACTAGCAAGAGAATAATAGCGAAGAAATCTATCTCAGAAATATGATACTCGTGAACGTCATCCGCAACCTGCGTGGTATCAAAAAATATTGCTTCTGCGATAGATCAAGATAATTGGAAGAATATAACAGGTTTTGCGGATGACAATGGTTTTGCCTACTTTTCCCGAAAGAAAAGTAGGTCGAGCCGAAGGCTTAACCAGAAAATGGATGAGAACTCGATAAGACACCGTCTCGTTAATCATGCTCTTTCAAATTATTAAAGGAATGACAAGCAATGTTATTCAAACCAAATAAAATCGCACTTGCCCTATGCCTTAGCACTTCTTTAGCTGGCTGTTCTGCTGTTGTTAAAACACCATACAACTCGCCATCGGTACAGGTTCCTCAACAGTTCCAATATGATGTGCAAAAGAATAAAAATGTAAATCTGAGCGATCAATGGTGGACTCTCTTTAATGACGCTCAGCTCAATCAGTTGGTTGAACAAGTTCTCGCTAAAAACAGTGATCTTATAGTTGCTGGTATCACACTGAAACAAGCTCGCTTACAAGCTAGCTTAGCTGAAAACCAACAAGGTATTCGTACCAGTTCAAGTGTATCAACAGGTCATAACTATGATCTACGCTCAGGAAATGGTACTGATCGTGGTTTATCGACCAGTGTGGGTGTCAGTTATGAGTTAGATTTATTTGGTAAACTTGCCAATCAAACAGAAGCCAGTCGTTGGGAAGCTCTTGCAAGCGAACAGGACTTGCAAGCAACCGCGCAAAGTTTAGTTGCCACCACAGCCAAACTATATTGGCAATTGGGTTATTTAAATGAGCGATATAACACCATCCAACAGAATTTATCCTCTACACAGAAAATTTATGAATTGGTGCAATCACAATACAAAGCAGGTGCGGTTTCAGGTTTAGATTTAACTCAAGCAGAACAATCGGTTCAAAGCCAAAAAGCCAGTTTGAGTCAGATTGAACAACAACGTGTAGAAACACGTACAGCCATTGCAGTATTGCTACATATGCCTGTACAGCAACTGAGTATTCAAGAACCGAAACAGCTCCCAAGAAATGCTCTGCCGAATATCGCTGTGGGCTTACCTGCGGATATTTTGTCGCGTCGCCCAGATTTACAAGCGTCTGAATTACGTCTACGTAAAACACTATCGAATAAGGATGCAACCAAAGCCAGCTACTATCCTTCGATTAATCTCACAGGTAATTTAGGTGCTTCCAGTACATCGCTGACACAACTTTTGAAGAATCCTGCACTCACTTTAGGTGCGAGTTTTAGCCTACCCTTTCTTCAATATAATGATATGAAGAAAGATATTGCGATTAGTGATCTGGAATATGAAAAAGCGATTATTCAATATCGCCAAACGCTATACCAAGCTTTCGCTGATGTAGAAAATGCATTATCGAATCGAACTCAACTGAATCAGCAAGTACAGTTACAGCAACGTAATATAGAGTTAGCTAATAAAACTGAGCGACTTACCGAAGTGCGTTATCGCAATGGTGCAATCGCCTTAAAGAATTTACTTGATGCTCAAGAGACCACACGCAAAGCACGACTCAGCTTAGTGGAAACCAAGCAGAATCAATACAATGCCTATGTGACGTTAATGCAAGCCATGGGTGGGAGTCCTGTTAAAGAACTACCAAAACAATAGCACACGAGTTGTTATTGTTTACTTGCTTACTTGCTTAAAGTTTTTGGCTCATTTCTAATGAGCTGAGAGCTTTACTATTGGTTACGGCGTTGTCCCTTAGCTTTCTTTGGTCTCGTGCCTTCAGACCACCATTCAGGTATTATACTAGGGGATTTACCTAAAATATCTTTTAATATAGAGACTAGATCATAAGAAACTAAACCATCTATATGTTCATGCAAACTAGGATCGATATTGTTTCGGAGCGGATCTAACACAAAGTCTATACCATTTATACGAGCCAATTTTGCAGCTGGAACAAAGTCACTATCTCCAGCAAAAAGAACAATCTTATCTACAAGTCTTTCCTGTGCAATACTGGCTATATCTACACCAAGTTTAATATCTACACCTTTTTGACGCATGCTGTAATAAAAGTCATTATTTGTGAGATCTTCAAATTTACATATGCCTTTCAAAAGGTTGTTGAGAGCATCATCCGTTAACTTCCATTGCTTATCATGTTTGATTGTCCCTAAACGCAGAGCAAATTTCCTCTGCTTTTTAACTTCTGTGAGAATTTCATTTCGATGAATTGTTTCTGGTTGTTTAGAAAAATCTAAAACTCGAGGATTCGTTTCTCCTGAATTAACAAGAGGATAATGTACTTTTATATTTAATGGTGGTGAGTCGTAGTAAAATACACGATACAAATGTTGATAGATACTTGAGTTACCGTCATTGAGATGTCTCTTGATACAGCAATTTAAAACTTGTACAACTTGTTTAGGCGTCAACTCAGGCTCGGAAGGGAAATAGCGGCGTTTGAAAAAATTTAGGCGTTTCAAAAAGAATGACGCGTCTACTAGTACTGCAACCTTTATGTCCATAAAATTATTTTGTTTAGTTCTGATATAAAAAAACCTGCGGGTGAGGCAAGGTTGTTAACAAATAAACCAAGCTTAACCGCAGGTGCTATATAATTAATATTAGCTATTTTAGCTGCTTTGTCAACAAAAACTAACTTTTCACGAGTGATTCATAACATGTAGCATATTATGTTTAGGGGTTAAAATGATTACAGCATAGATAGTATAAATCACAGCGATTAATATAGCTTTATCTCCATCTTAAAAAAATAAAGCCGCTATAAAGCGGCTTTATCGTATGATTTAGATAAATCTATTATTCATCATCCATCATTGACTGGCTCATACCGACAGTATTGAAACCACCATCAACATAAAGGATTTCACCCGTAATACCTGAAGCCCACGGTGAACAAAGGAATAATGCTGCATTCCCCACTTCTTCAATGGTTACATTACGTTGTAATGGAGCAATTTTTTCATTGGCATCCAACATTTTACGGAATGATTTGATACCAGATGCAGCCAATGTACGGATTGGACCCGCAGAAATCGCATTCACACGAATCCCCTCTTTACCCAAGCTTAGTGCTAAATAACGAACACCCGCTTCTAAAGATGCTTTAGCCATGCCCATCACGTTGTAGTTTGGCATCACACGCTCAGAACCTTGATAAGTCAAAGTCAATAAACAACCCTGACGTGCTTGTAATAAAGGTTTTGCAGCACGCGCCATCGCAACAAAGCTATACGCGCTAATGTCATGTGCGATTTTGAAACCATCACGATCTGTCACGTCTGTGAAGTCACCATCTAATGTATGTGCTGGTGCAAAACCGATTGAATGCACAACACCATCTAAACCGTCCCAATGTTTTGCTAACTCAGCAAATGCACCATCAATTTCTGCATCAACAGCTACATCACAAGGGAAAACTAAGCTTGAACCAAACTGTGCTGCAAAATCATCAACACGTTTTTTCAACTTTTCATTTGGATAAGTAAACGCAAGCTCCGCACCTTCACGATGTAATGCAGCAGCGATACCGTATGCAATTGATAATTTGCTTGCAATACCAGCGATTAAAAAACGTTTACCAGCTAAAAGTCCTTGTGACATCTTATTCTCACTCGAAAAATTTTCACCACATCATGCCAACATTCCTTATTTTTCGGAATTGCATAATCCATCTTTTTTACAAACTTGCATAAAAAAATCGCCCTCAGATGAAGGCGATTTTCTTTTTAAGATAATAATTCGTTAGTCATCACCTTGGATCAGACTCAACAAACGCATAAATGAGTAATACATCCATACCAAAGTTGCTAACAGAGCAATTGCACACAACCATTCAAATGCTTTCGGAGCACGTTGTGCTGCTGCACTTTCAATTAAATCAAAATCTAAAATTAAGTTCAGTGAAGCAATTACCGCAACAAAAGCTGCAAAACCGATACCTAACCAGTTACTTTCAAAGATATAAGGAATACTTGAGCTAAATGCCAAACTCATGATGATCTGAACGACAAATACCAAAGCAATTGCAATAGATGCTGAGATCACCACTGCTTTGAATTTCTCAGTTGCACGAATGATTTGGAATTTATATAAACCAAATAGAACTAATGTGGTCACAAATGTTGCAAGTAAAGCTTGTAACGGAACACCTGGAAATTTCAGTTGGAAAATAAAAGAAATACCACCTAAAAATGCACCTTCAAATAAAGCATAAGGAATTGCTAAAGCAGGTGCTGTATTGGATTTAAATGTTGTAATCAAAGCTAGAACAAAACTGCCAATTGCCCCGACGATTGCCGCTGCATATGCAATCGAAAGATTTGCTGTGAATGCACAATAGAAAAATAGTGCCATTCCGAGAACCGCTGCGATCACAGTCAAAAGAAGCGATTTTTGAATCGCTCCTTGAATGGTCATGGGTTCAGCCAAGCCACTATAGGTTTCAACACGAGTTAAAATTGGATTATTACTTTGCATGTATACGCTCTTTTTATAGTTAGCAATAAAAGCACAAGTTTAAGCGATTTCTTTATTCTGCCCAATATTTTTTTACATTCATTAGGGTCTGTTGACATTTACTGTTCATAATTAAACCTATAAAGGTAGCCATAAAAATATACAGGCTAAGGCAACAGCACTTTGATAATTTCTTTTGAGCTTGTCATATCGAGTAGCTATCCCTCTAAATTGTTTTAATCTACAAAACATATTTTCAACTAAATGCCTGATTTTATATAAATACCAGTCCATATGATCATTGTTCGATTGGCTATTTATTTTCTTTGGTATATTCGCTTTTGTTCCTGTTTTTCTGATCTGCTCACGCAGTGGTTCTGAATCATAGCCTTTATCTGCGCATACCACTTCTGTCTCTTTTAAATCTAATGTTGCTATTAAATCAGGTGCAACTTTGATGTCATGTGTAGTGCCATCGGTAATCATGAAATCAATAGGATTGCCATGTGAATCAACAATCAAATGTATTTTTGAGGAGTTTCCTCCTACACTTTTAGAAATGGATTGATTCGCTATACCGGCAGAATGTTGATGAGCACGTACGTGAGAGCCATCAATAAAAATCCACTCCATATCGGGGCATGATGCTAATAATTTGAATAATCTAAGCAACTTACCGCTGCTTGACCAACGATTAAAACGTTTGAAAATAGAGTTTGATTGACCGAAATAGGAAGGAATATCTCGCCACGGACAGCCTGTTCTAATTCTATAGAGAATAGCTTCAATAAAATTACGTAAATTTGAGTTGTGATGAATAGATAAATTACGCAAAATAGTTTTCAACTTTTGCCAGTGTTGATCTGTCAGCATGGTACGAGGCATAGCGAATAGTAAAATTGGGTTTGGCGATTTGATTTTACTACTTCGCTATTTTTTTAAGCTAAAAGTGTCAACACACCCTAAAAAAAGGAGCCGAAGCTCCTTTTATATTTCAATGGCATCCTTATAAAAGATAAGCCATGAGTTATTTATTCATAATAAAAAAATATTCACGGTAATATTTTAATTCAGCAATTGAGTCACGAATATCGTCCATCGCCAAATGCGAAGCATTTTTCTTTAAGCCACTCATAATTTCAGGTCTCCAGCGTTTCGCCAACTCTTTGACTGAAGATACGTCTAAATTACGATAATGGAAGAACTGTTCAAGTTCAGGCATCAGGCGGTGTAAGAAGCGGCGGTCTTGGCAAATTGAGTTACCACACATTGGTGATGATTTTGGATTCACCCATTTTTTTAAGAACTCAAGTGTTTGCTGTTCTGCATCTTGCGCAGACAATTTGCTACGGCGTACACGTTCAATTAAACCTGATTGACCATGTTGCTTGGTATTCCATTCATCCATTGCGTTTAGAATCAAATCTGATTGATGAACCGCTAAAACAGGACCTTCAGCAAGAATATTAAGATTATCATCAGTAATAATTGTTGCGATTTCAATAATCTTATCGTTATCCGTATCCAGACCTGTCATTTCTAGGTCGATCCAAATTAATCGTGTATCTGGGGTGCTGCTCATAGATCGTGATTCTAAAGTGCTTAAAAACATCAATAGTAGCAAATTAATTACTTCTTGGCTGTAATTCTATAGTGGCTTCATGCTATTTTTGCGGTCTTAAATGTATGGATTTTTTGGGACATGAATGGCTTTAATTCGTAAACGTCGCTTAACCGAACAACAGCAACGTCGTATTGAGAAACAGCACAAATCTCGTCAAGACGACATTGACACATCACAAGATTTGGATGGGCTAGTTGTTCAGCATTATGGTCGTCAACTCGAAGTACAAGCACTATCTGTACCTGATCAACATCCAGAAAAACCAGAAGTTCAAGATGGTGAGCCTGAGCCATTCTGGAAACCAATTGAATTGGATAGTGTTTGGCGTTGCCATACTCGTACCAATCTCGAATTATTGGTCACTGGTGATCGCGTCAAATGGCAAGCAGATCCAAATACAGGTTTAGGAATCATTACTGCAATCTATCCTAGACAATCTCTACTGACTCGCCCTGACCGCTATCATAAGGTTAAGCCTGTGGCAGCAAACATTAGTCTGATTGTGATTGTATTTGCACCATTGCCAGAACCTGCACCAACATTGATTGATCGTTATTTGGTTGCCTGTGCTGATGCCAATATTCCTGCATTATTGGTACTCAACAAATCAGACTTACTCACTGAAAATGATCCTATTCTAAATTTACTCAGTGAATATGAAGCCTTGGGTTATGAAACCATGATCTGCCAATCACAAGGTGATTTGACTGAACTTGCTCAACGCTTGGACAAGGAAACTGTGGCTTTTGTAGGGCAATCAGGTGTAGGTAAAAGCTCATTGATCAATACCATCGTCCCAAATGCAGCACAGAAAACCAATGTAATCTCTGAAAACTCAGCCCTTGGTCAACACACCACGACTTCAACACGTCTGATTAAATTTGGATCAAACGGCGCATTGATTGATTCTCCTGGGATTCGTGAGTTCGGACTATGGCATCTAAATTTAGAAAAAGTTCGCACAGGTTTTCCTGAAATTGAATCACATCTTGGTCTCTGCCAATTCCGTAATTGCACCCATACGCATGAGAAAAATTGTGCATTGAAACAAGCAGTTGATCAAGGTGAAATCTTACAGCGCCGTCTTGACAGTTATTTACGCCTCATTGATGAAATTCAAGAAGCACAACAAAAAAGTTAACTTTTCTCGATCATTCCCCCTTGAACTAAGGATTTTGATCACCATAGAGATACGTTATACTCAGGATCAATTTTGATTTTAACTTTAGGTGACTTGTGGAACGCTGGTTAGAGTTTATGGGGAATCACCCCTTCTTATTTGGTGCGCTCGGCGTATTGATCGTGTTGTTCTTTGTTTTAGAAGGACAACGTAATGGTCGTAAAATTTCACCGCAATCACTCGGTATTTTGGTTAAAGCAAAAAATGCCATGCTGATTGACCTTCGCGATGCGAAAGATTTCCGTGATGGTCACATCAGCGGTAGCCGTAACATTCCATATAGCCAAATCACAAGTCATGTAGATGAATTAAAAGCAAGTGATCGTCCATTGGTATTTATCTGTAACTTAGGTCAAGTTGCGGGTGCAGCATTGCAAAAAGTTGCGCATGCAGATAGCTATCGTCTAGATGGTGGAATAAGCAACTGGAAAGCTCAAGGCTTACCCTTAGTTAAAAGTAAAACCAAAGCTTAAGGAGCAATAAGATGACAACTCCAAACGTCACAATTTACTCAACGCTGTCTTGCCCATACTGTGTACGTGCAAAACAATTACTTGAGCGTAAAGGCGTTGCTTTTAAAGAAATTAATCTTTCAAATGAAGCACCTGAAGTTCGTATTGAGTTAATGCAACGTACTAACCACCGTACAGTGCCTCAAATTTTTATCAAAGACCAATTCATTGGCGGTTTTGATCAACTTTATGCTTTAGAGCGTGAAGGTAAACTCGACCAATTATTAGCTTAACTTTAAGGAAAAACAATGAGCGAAGAACAAGTTCAACCACAACTTGCATTAGAACGTATTTATACTAAAGATATTTCTTTTGAGGTCCCTGGCGCGCAAGTATTTACAAAACAATGGCAACCAGAACTCAATATCAATTTATCTTCTGCTGCAGAAAAAATTGACCCCAATCATTACGAAGTATCATTAAAAGTTGTAGTTCAAGCAACAAATGAAAATGAAACGGCGTTCATCGTAGATGTAACTCAATCAGGTATTTTCTTGGTTGATAACGTTGAAGAAGACCGTCTTCCATATATCTTAGGTGCTTACTGCCCAAATATCTTGTTCCCGTTCTTACGTGAATCGGTAAATGATTTAGTAACTAAGGGTAGCTTCCCACAATTGTTACTTACACCAATTAACTTTGATGCAGAATTTGAAGCAAACATGCAACGCTTACAAGCGGATGCAGATGCTCAAGGTCAAGCATAATCGTTATTGCGATAGCTGTAAAAAAGGACTGAATATCAGTCCTTTTTTTATTACTCAACAATCGTTCTAAAGGTAAGATTAATCCGTGGTGTAAATATTTTTTTGGTTGGCGGTAAACGATGTAACCAATATGTCTGTGTCGTATCTTTCATAACTAATAAACTACCATGTTCTAAAAACACATCAATTTTTTCTTTGGTTTGTTTATGCTTAAACGCAAATTTACGTTCCGCTCCAAAGCTTAAAGAAGCAATTGCACCATTTTTGATGAGATCGATTTCATCATCACTGTGCCAAGCCATTCCCTCTTCTCCAGAATGGTAAAGATTGAGCAAGCAAGAATTGAATGTTTCACCTGTTAATTTTTCGACTAAGGCTTTTAACTCAATCAGTTCTATAGTCCAAGGCAAAGCATATTTATTAATGTTGGAATACGTATATTCGAAGCCTCGATCACCATACCAAGCGACTTTTCTTTTAGTTATAATTTTTCGACCAAAAATAATCGCCTGATCGTTTTCCCATGCAATATTCTTCATAAGCATTTCGAAATAGTGATCTGCTTCTAAACTGCTTAAAACTTTACCATAATAATGAACAGTCCCCTCGTAGGGTAAATAGTTCACTGTTGGATCTGCTTCAATATCAAATAATTGCATGAGTCTGCGAGCCCTCCCAACCAATAATTGCTGTTTTACGAACTGTTCCCCACTCATATCCACCGATAGTGCCAGTCGACTGAATCACGCGATGGCAAGGGATTAAAAATGCAATCGGGTTATGACCAATTGCTGTTCCAACAGCACGAGCTGCTTTGGGATGATCTATCATCTGGGCAAGTTGTCCATAAGTCGAAAGTTGCCCCATTGGAATTTTGAGTAAGCTCTGCCAAACTTTTAATTGAAAGGGTGTGCCCTTGAGATGTAATTTAATCATCGGGAGTTGTTCCCAATCCTGCCGAAAAAACTTCAATGCAGCTTCTTGAAAAGCGTCAACTTGTTCAATATACATCGCATGAGGAAATTGCTCTTTTAAATGTGCTAATGCTTCAGCTGTATTTTCTACAAATCGAAGTGTACAAATGCCTTTCTGAGTGGATGCAATCAACACCTGACCAAATGGTGTTTCAGAAAACTGATAATGAATCGTTAAATGCTGCCCACCATATTTATACTCAGCAGGTGTCATACCTTCTATTTGAATAAAAAGATCATGTAGTCGACTGGTACTCGATAATCCTGTAGCAAATGTTGCATCAAATACACTGCCCTGCTGTTGCTTCAGAACCTTCTTTGCATGTTCAATGCTGATATATTGTAAAAATTTCTTCGGACTGGTACCCGCCCATTCAGTAAACAAGCGCTGAAAATGTGCAGGACTAAGATGAATATGTGCTGCTATTTCATCAAGCTGCGGCTGCCTTTGAAAATTATTCTGTATATAAGCAATCGCTTCTGCAATTCGCTGATAATGTTGTTGTGAGGACATAGGATTAGCTCTCATCATTCATCGTTTCACTGTATCAATTTAGAAATTTGATGAAAATCCGAATCATGCTCAGTTTTTTTATGCGCATTCAATATAAATGAATGCGCATAAAAAAACTGCACGCTTAATACGTACAGTTTTATCACTAAACTACTGGCTCGACTTAACAATACATGCTTAGATTTATTGATCTAAATCCCAATAAATTAATGCATATAATGCTTATGACCTTGATCACGTAAATCTGCAATTTTCTTCGCTTGTTTTTTTGCTTCGTCTAACTTATCTGCTTGAACAAGTACTTTTGCTTTATCAATTTCAACAATAATTTGCTCAAATAATGCTGTTGATGTCGGAACTTTTTCAGCTGAATGTGAGGCCAACTCATACTGTTTTGAATGGACTGCTGCTGCACGCATATTATTTAAAGCAGCTGTTGCCGCCTGTGGATTTTCAGCCTGATTGAATGCTTTATAGTTTTTACCGAGTACTTTCATATCATCAGATAAACCACCAGCAAAAACTGGGCTACTCAAACTAAAACATGACAACATAAGTGCAGTGGCTAAAGTTTTTTTAATCATCAGGATGTCCTATCAAAACTGTGGCTATAATTGAGTTCACGTACAGACTGACATCGCACACAGTTGTGCTTATAGGTCAGATGACGACGTAAGTTTAGAATACATAAAAAATGCAACGATTTCGTTGCATTTTAATTAAAAGTAAAACTGTTTTATTTACGACTTCTGTAGTAAAGCATCATGTATTGCTTCTACCAACTGTTGCGAAATCTCTTGCTTTGACGCTTTCTCTAACTCACGCTTTTCCATATGGTATGACTGAGCAAAAAATACTGTCATTGCATTTTCATCAGAAGCGAAACCAATATCAGGTCGAGACACATCATTACATGCGATCATGTCTAGTTTTTTAGCAACCAATTTACCTGCAGCATATTCTTCAACATTTTGCGTCTCAGCAGCAAAGCCCACCATAAATGGACGCTGTTGTTGCTGTGCAATGGTCGCTACGATATCTGGATTCTTAACCAATGAAACTGCAAGTTCATCTCCAGACTTCTTAATTTTATGTTCCGCAACTTCAGCAACTCGATAATCAGCAACAGCGGCAGTTGCAATAAAAATATCACAACCTTCTTTGAGCTGATTCATACTGACATCAAGCATTTGCATAGCAGATTTCACATTAATTCTATCAACACCATTTGGTGTATCTAAACTGACAGGACCTGCAACTAAAGTGACTTTCGCACCAGCCGCATAACATGCTGCTGCCAAAGAAAAACCCATTTTTCCTGTACTGTGATTAGAAATATAACGGACAGGATCAATTGCTTCACGCGTTGGACCCGCAGTGATAGTGACACGCTTGCCAGCGAGTAAACCAAATTTCTCAGCAATTGCACGCTGCGCTTTATGAAAATAAGCGGCTACTTGTTTGGCTAAATCTTCAGGTTCAGGCATACGACCTAGACCAACATCTCCACAAGCTTGTTCACCAGCATCAGGCATAATGACATGCACACCATCTTCAACCAGAGTTTGTAGATTGCGTTGCGTTGCTTTTGCTGCCCACATTTGCTGGTTCATAGCAGGTGCAACCCAAACAGGTGCTTTCGTCGCTAAATATAATGTGCTGAGCAAATCATCTGCCAAACCATTGGCAAATTTCGCAATCGTGTCACAACTTGCAGGAGCGACTAACACCAAGTCAGCCCATCGCGCCAACTCGATGTGTCCCATACCTGCTTCTGCTTCAGGGTTGAGTAGCTCAGTATGTACAGGATTCCCTGACAAGGCTTGAAATGTTAAAGGTGTGATAAATGCTTGTGCGCCATGTGTCATGACCACGCGGACATCGAAACCAAAATCTTTTAAACGGCGTACTAAAATGGCACTTTTATAGGCAGCAATACCACCCGTAACCGCTAATATAATGTTTTTATGTGGAATTACACTTAGATCGAAGCTCACAAACAGGGTACCTTTCTGTTGCAGTGGCGCTCACAATATCATTAAATATCGCCATACCCAAGTGATGCACTTGGAAAAATCATCATCATAAAAAAATTATGTGAATAAAAATGAATCAATCAATAAGACAATCTATCAAAGCATGGCCTGAACAAGAACGCCCACGTGAACGCTTATTACTACAAGGTGCACAAAGCCTATCTGATGCAGAACTATTGGCTATTTTTCTACGCTCAGGCTCAAAACAACACTCAGCTGTTGAACTTTCTCGTATCCTGATTCAGCATTTTGGAGGATTGAATCCAATTTTTGATGCTTCGTTAGAAGACTTGTCCCAATTTAATGGCATCGCGTCAACCAAATATGCGCAACTCATGGCAGTCAAAGAATTAGGACGACGTTATTTGAATAACTATTTTCATCAACAACGACTATGTTTAGATCATTTTTCTTTGGTTTTGGATTATTTACGTTATGAACTTCTAGGTGAAAAACAAGAAGTGTTTGCTGTTCTGTGTTTAGATGCAGAACTGAGGAAGCTTCATTTCAAAAAACTATTTTACGGTTCGCAGCATTCATGTAGCGTTTCATTGAATCAGACCCTACGCTACGCAATTCAACAACAAGCCTGTCAAATCGTCGTTGCACATAACCATCCTTACGGAATAGCCCAACCTTCAAATGAAGACATCTACTTTACTCAACAACTCAAACAAGCTTGTAAATTGGTTGAAATTCATTTGATTGATCACTTTATTATTTCACCTGACGGCTATTTTTCTTTTACTGAACAACAACTACTCAACCCTATTAAAATCAAGCAATCTGATCTTGACAAAGCGCCCATCTAACATGAACATCAACAGATAAAATTAATGATTCAAATAACATGATTGTCCGCGACCAGCCTAGCATTTTTAAAGTTTTATTCTCATGGCGCGGGACGATTTTACCCAAAATTTTACCCTCTTTAGGTTTTGTGATGTTGATCTCTGCAATTATTGGCGGAGTTGAATATATTGACCTATATCGTTTTCCTGAAATTCCATTGGTTGGTTTTACATTGATCGGCGTTGTACTGTCGATTTTCTTAGGTTTCAAAAATACGGCATGTTATGACCGTTGGTGGGAAGCACGTAAACTTTGGGGTGTTTTAATTGCGACTTCACGTCATTTTGATCGAGATTGTCGAGTGTTGGCACAAGCCAGACGTGAAAGAATCATTCAAAATGTGATTGTTTTTGCGAATGTGCTGCGTGATCGATTACGCCACCAAACAGCCAACCCAACTGAACTGACCGAAACCAGCGGTTTGAGTCAGCAAGCTTTGAATCAGCTTTACCAACAACATAATGCTCCGCAATACACACTAAGCCTTATTCAATGGGAATTACTGCAAGCGCTGAAAGACGGTGAAATTTCCGATGTGATTTATACACAAATGAACCGTCATGTGGCAGCTTTAAGTGAGATGCAAACGGGTTGTGATCGTATTGCCAATACCCCTATTCCTTTTGCTTATTCTGTCTTATTGAACCGAACTGTTTATTTTTTCTGTTTTATGCTGCCATTTAGCTTAGGTTCTTTACTTGGTTTAGTCACACCACTCTTAGTCGGAATTTTGGCTTATACCTTTTTGGGACTCGATGCGCTGAGCACAGAAATTGAAGAGCCTTTTGGAACGCAAAGCAATGACTTACCTTTAGATGCGATGGTGCGTTCAATTGAAATTGAACTGTTAAGCACGCTGGGCAGACCTACTCCACCGCCCATACAGGCACATGATCACAACTTATTGTAAGGTAGAATTATTGGAAACGATCCCAAATTCCAATTTGCCCTTCTTTTACTCGTGGTGTATTACCCAGTTTAATCCATGGCATATTTTCACCATGAAAATCACTGCCAATTGAAACGGCTAAATCAAACTGCTGAATCATTCGATCAACCATTTGACGTGTCGAAGCCGGTTCTATACTTGGAGGTAATTCCACTGCATCTCCTCCCGCCTCGGCAAATAATTCAATTAAATATCTGATATTCGTCGCAGATAAATCATAACGCGTTGGGTGAGCCAATACAGCAAAACCCTGACTCGCATGTATCACATCGATGGTATCTTTTAAGCCTAATCCTTCAAATTTTACGAAAGCCTTTTTTCCTTCTTTTAGGAAACGGTCAAATGCCTGCTGTGGACGACTAACGATATTTTTCTCTACCAATGTTTTAGCGATATGCGTTCGGGTTACACGATCTGCTTGCCCATCAACCTTCGCAATTACATCTGGATAAATATCAAAATCAATACATTTCTCTAATAAGTCACAGATGACCTTAGCTCGTTCCGCACGGACTTTTTTCTGATTTTCAAGCATAGCTTGGATCGGTGTTTCATCTTGCATATTCAGCGCCAAGATATGCACACCATAGCTTTTTTTCGTGTTTGGTCTTGACCACTGACTCGATATTTCAACACCAGAAATAATCTGAATATCATGATCTTGAGCATACTTTCGTGCAAAGCTTAAACCATCCATAGTGTCATGGTCAGTTACAGCCAACATATGGATTTTCAAATCGACAGCAGCCTGTACCAGTTGCTCAGGAGAGAACGTACCATCAGAAATGTGAGTATGAGTATGTAAATCGACACCGAACATGGTTTGTATTATGCTATCTGACCTATTTCATCATCGTACTGTAACATGAAAGCGTTGCTCGACTACCTTCCGCTGATTATCTTCTTCTACTTTTATAAAACGACCGATCCCAAAGATAGTCAACACCCCCTTCTCCAATTGGTGGGTAGCGCAGGAAATACTGATCAAAATCATATTCTTGTTGCAACATGCGCGCTTCTTATTTCAACCTTAGTGGTTTATGGCTGTTTGTTCTTTTTCCAAAAATTCAAACTGGAAAAAATGCAATGGT
Organism: Acinetobacter sp. A22; assembly: GCF_030913345.1. NCBI lineage: Bacteria > Pseudomonadati > Pseudomonadota > Gammaproteobacteria > Moraxellales > Moraxellaceae > Acinetobacter > Acinetobacter sp. A22. Next base: position 3,287,322 of record NZ_CP133162.1, on the reverse strand, counting down.
TTATTGTGGTGATGTCTATTATTTTTGGAGGAATCACTTTAATTTTCAGTGATGTAACTTACATTAAAATGAAAGCTGTCATCATCAATATTGGAATAGGTATCGGGTTCTTAGTCACACCTTTATTCAATAAAGAACGGATGCCAATTATCCAAAAATTATTAGGTTCGTTACTTGAGTTAAGTCCTCAAGGTTGGATGCGTTTAAACTGGGCTTGGTGTGGGCAATTCTTCTTATTAGCTTCACTACATTTTTTCTTCGGTTTTATCTTTATGCAAGGCAAATATTGGGGCGAATTCACCGCATTTGGCGATATTATCGTTTCTATCAGTTACCTTGCTGTTATACTGTTTTGCTTAAGAAAGCATTTTAAAACCACAGACTAAATTTAAAGTTATTGAGCTACAGCTATGCCCTATTTTGTGCTGACTTGTACTGATCGTGAAGGTACTCTAGAAAAACGTTTAGCAACTCGACCTCAACATTTAGAACGCTTACAAAAATTAGATGATGAAGGTCGTCTGATCGCAGCGGGCGCTCATCCTAAAGACCCAAACAATCCTCAAGCAGGATTCTTAGGTAGCACGATTATTGTCGAATTTGATAGTCGTGAAGCTCTCGATGCATGGATCCAAGATGAACCGTTCTTAAAAGAAGGGATATATGCTGATATCGAAGTGAAATTGTTCAACAAAGCTTTTCCAAAAGGGTAAATCATGCAAGTTTCAGTGAGAAGCTTTTTCGCTTTATGTTTACTCAGTTCAACGACTTGGGCTGTTGAATCAACAACGCCATCAGCACCAACAGCGGCTGCGCCTACAACACCCGTTACTACACCTGCAACTGTACAATCTAAACCTGCAACAGCAACAACAGGTGGCTCCACAAACAATACAACAACGGCTTCAGCACCAAAGCCGTTGACTGCGGAACAAATTGCAAAAGCCAAACAACAACAAGATGCAAAAGTCAAAGCCATGATTCAAGATCAAGCAACACGCTTGAAACAACTTGAACATGCAAATCTGCAAGCTCTATCTCAAAACCAAGAATTGCAATTAAAAAATGATAACTTGACTGTACAAGTCCAAGTTCTACAAAGTGAACGCAGTGCTCAGATGTTTTTATATGGTGCAATGACGATTGCTGTCGGGGTAATTTTAGGTTTCTTTATCGCAAGTTATGTCTACACCAAACGTCGTCGTCAGTGGTAAATATCAATCTTCATGTTACAAACATTAAAACTTCAAACAGCTGAATTAGATTGGGAACTCGTTGATGGTATCGAAGTTCCCATATCTAAACAATTTGGCGATGTCTACTTTTCTAAAGATAACGGTTTACTCGAAACACGTCATGTGTTTTTAAATGGAAATGATCTTAGTACACGGTTATCAGAACTCAGTGACTATCAGTATTTCTGTGTAGGTGAAACGGGTTTTGGTACAGGACTCAATATTCTTACCCTTTGGCAACTTTGGCAAAGTGTTCGCCCTGATAATCACAGTCATTTACATGTCATCAGTGTTGAAAAATTCCCTCTCAGTAAAGCTGATCTCATACGTGCGCTTAGTGTTTGGGATGAACTTAAACCTCTTGCAGATAAACTAGTACAACAATACCCATTACCGATTGCAGGTTGTCATCGCCTGAGTTTTCCCGAAGAGCGATTTAGCATCGATCTATGGCTCGGTGATGCGCAGGACATTTTCCCAAGTATCCCAAAAACACAATCAGTCAATGCTTGGTTTCTCGATGGGTTTGCGCCTTCATGTAACCCTGATATGTGGCAAGAAAATGTATTAAATCATATTGTGCGCTTATCCGAGTACGGAACGACCTTTGCATCCTTCAGCGTTGCAGGTGTTCTTAAACGCGGACTAAAACAACACGGGATCCAAATCAGCCGACCTAGAGGCTTTGGTCACAAACGAGAAATGTTAAAAGCCATTTGGCTAGACTGCCCAGATCAGGAAAATCCAGAGGCTGAGCTACTCCAAGAGCTTCCAGCAGCATTACCTGAAACAACGCAACTAAAGCAACGGCAAATCGCCATTATCGGCGCTGGAATAGCAGGTTTGACCACCGCATGGGTATTTGCTCAACGTGGACATCAAGTGATGATTTACGAGCAAAATGAACCACTTTCAGGTGCTTCTGGTAATCCTCTTGCGTTACTCAATCCTAAGCTGTGTCCAATTGATCAAGCCCATGAACATTTAATGACTCTAAGCTGGCAGCATGCTTTAAACTTTTATTCACGATTTAAAGCATTCCGTTCAATCCGAGTAGAACAGATCGCAATAAAAAATGCCGATGAGCTACTTGGACTAGAACAACAATATCCTGAATCAGTTTTCGGGACAGCTCATTCTTCTCCCAATCAAACACTCGAAACCCACTATCCAAGTTTGATATTGCAGCAAGCTGGCGCAGTTTCTCCTCATGTGTTGCGTGATGAGATTTTAAAACATTCAAATATCAGCATAAAAAAAGCCAAAGTTTCTCGTCTTAGACCAAAAGCAACGCAAACAGAAATTTGGCAAGATCAGGACTTAATTTCGGTAGCAGATCACGTCATCGTATGTTGTGCAAAACAAAGTGCTGCCTTATTTGAAAACTATCCTGTATTGAAGCCTATTCGAGGGCAGGTCAGTTGGGTAAATAACGCCATACAGCCTTTGGCCTTGGATAAAGCTTATAGCTATGGTGGTTATTGTATGCAGTTAGATGACTCTCAATTGATTTTAGGTGCATCCTTCTACCCTAACCGTGACGATAGTGATGTTCTTGCTGAAGACCATGTGCATAATTACGAACTTATCCACAGTGTCTTCCCACAATATGCTGAACAACTTCCATCTATCGACATATGGCATGGTCGTGCTTCTATTCGGGCGCAGAGTTTAGACTATTTTCCTTTAGTTGGGAAAATGGAATCAAACAGTGAAATTTATACTTTTGCAGGTTTAGGTTCTAAAGGATTTTTATTTGCACCATTATGCAGTGAGATTTTAGCTGCATTAGTATTGGGTGAGCTTTGTCCAGCTCCACAATCTTTACTAAGTAAATTGAATCCATTACGTTTCCAAAAAAAAGTAAAAGTAAAGAAACCGTATTATTCTAAGCAAATGTAGTTTTTATCTTTCAAATAGAAACTTTGATTTATTTTTATGAGTTTGCCAAAACACAAATGTATTTTGGCAAACTTTTTTCATTTACACACCTTCTACAAGAGGTAAGCCAGCATCACGTGCTGCACGAGTACCTCCCATCAAAATGACGTATTCACGTGAACTGTCTAGACCTTCTAAAAGCTCAGCTGCTCGCGGTGCTTTACTGCCACCACCACATAAAATGTAAATCGGCTGATCCGCTGCAACTTGAGTCAAACTATCCGCAGTTAATTCAGCAATAGGACGATTTACTGCCCCTTTGACATGAGCCTCTGAATACGCTTTGGTATCTCGGACATCCCAGATGATCGCGTCCTCTGGGAACTCAAATGTTGTAATTTCTTGTTTACGGATCATTGCGCACTCCTTTGATGTAAACAACACTTGGCAAATGAAGAAAACACCCTTAGCATCTCAAATATTCTTTCCCTTTGTAAAGGTCTAACCATGCCTTCTTTTGATATTGTTTCTGAATTAGAGTTATTTGAAGTCAATCATGCGGTACAAAACACGCAAAAAGAGATTGGTACACGTTTTGACTTTCGCGGACAAGACGTTTCGATCGAGTTAAATGAGAAAAATAAAGAGATTAAAATCTCGACTGAAAGTGATTTCCAATGTGAACAAGTCTATACCATGCTTGAAAATCATTTCTATAAACGTAAGGTTGATGTACAAGCGCTTGATCCACAAAAAGCCACTGCATCAGGTAAACATGTAGTACAAGTGATCAAACTCAAAGATGGACTTGACTCAGATACTGCAAAAAAAATTAATAAAGCCATTAAAGAAAGTGGTATCAAAGCGCAATCTTCTATCCAAGGAGACAAAATCCGCGTCACTGATAAAAAACGTGATACGTTGCAACAAGTCATGAATTTTTTACGTGAACAACAATTTGGTCTGCCACTGCAATTTAATAATTTCAAAGACTAAGCAATAGGCTCGCTATGGCAAAAGATAACCGTCTTTATACGTTAGTTAAAACCACTTCTAAATTCCCTAAAGGTATCCGTAGTACCTTATGGAGCAAAGCATTTGGTCATGTTGTTCCGATGGTAGGAACAGCGAACATACGCTATCTAGAAGTAGATAAAGATCATGTGACTGTTCGCATTGAAAACCAACGTAATATGCAAAATCATATTAAGGGTGTACACGCCGCAGCTATGGCTTTATTAGCTGAGACAGCAACTGGATTTTTAACAGGTTTACATGTACCTGATGATCGCATTTTATTGATCAAATCTTTACATGTAGATTATTTAAAAGTCGCACAAGGCGGTTTAACTGCAACTGCAACATTATCTGCTGATCAACAAAAGTTCATTGCAAATAATGAAAAAGGCGAGCTACTGATTCCTGTTACGGTCATTGATGATTCAGCAAATGAACCGATCCAATGCCAAATGCTTTGGGCTTGGTTACCCAAACGTAAAAAATAATAACTGATCTAAACTTCTTTTAGATAGTTACTCAGCCCAAGATACAAATACCGTTTTGTTTCTTGGGCTTTATATTATGAAAAAAATTTACTTTATTCCCATCATATTTTTGACGACTATCATTACTGCTTGTTCTTCTATTCCATCGAATACGACTCATCTTAACAGCTCGAACCAAACTCTCTCCGATGAGCTATCAGAACAAAATAAGAAAATTGTCGTGGACTTTTATGAAGGTGTTTTTTGAAACACCAAATTAAAGCATATGCTGATCGCTATATTGGCGACCAATATATTCAACATAATCCGAATGTTCCCGATGGCAAAGCACCTTTTGTAAACTTCTTTACGGAGAAATTTAGCAATAATCCAGCAGCAAAAAATGTAATTAAGAAAGCGATTGCTGAAAAAAACCTAGTTGTTCTACATGTTCATTCAACTGAAAATGATACAGATCGGGCACGAGCGATTATTGATATTTTCCGTGTTGAAAATGGGAAAATTGTCGAGCATTGGGATGTGATTCAAAACATCCCAGAGCAAAGTAAAAACAGTAATACCATGTTCTAGCTATAAAGGTATAGCCCAAATCTATTTGGGCTATACCTTTATGAATGAGAAATTGATGTTTCAATAATAGAAATAATTTGCTGCAGATATTTAGCATCGACTTGATCAAACTGATTGAGTTCATCACTATCAATATCTAGTACACCAACACATTCCTTATTTTGCATAATCGGCAATACGATTTCTGATTTAGACGCTGAGCTACATGCAATATGTCCTGGAAACAACTCAACATCAGGAACGATAATAACTTGTTGTTGTTGCCATGCTGTACCACATACACCACGACCTTTCGCTATACGAGTACAGGCAATTGGTCCCTGAAATGGACCTAACACCAATTCATTTTTCTTAACCAAATAAAAACCAACCCATAACCAACCAAATTGCTGATTCAGTGCAGCACAAATATTTGCAAGATTAGCAATCAGGTCAGGCTCACCCTCAACAATTGCTTTAATCTGAGGGATAATACTTTGATATTGTTCGGCTTTATCGCCTTGTTGCAAAATGAGCTCTTCAGCCATGCTTGAATCCTAACGAGATAACTCCCTAATCGTATCAAGCAAATACGCTTAAACCGATAGCGTTGCTGTAAATTTCTGTCTAACTTCTTCTGAAATTTGACGTTTATTACCCTTTACATCGACCGCAACAAAGGTAAACACCCCTTCAGTAATTCGCACTGGTTCACGCGAATCATCATGACTGTTCCATACTTCAATTTGTACTTGAACCGAAGTATTACCAACTTTCAAGATTTTTGTATAGCAACTAATCACATTTCCGACTTTCACAGGGACTAAAAAAGCCATCTGATTAATTGCAATCGTTGCACAACGACCTTTACTGAAGCGCTCGACGTGAATTGCACCAGCCAAATCCATTTGAGATACAATCCATCCACCAAAAACATCACCACTCCAGTTAGTATCAGCAGGCATTGCAATTGTTTGCAAAGAAAGCGTGCCTTCAGGATGGTCCAAACGCTCAGTCATATCAAATATCTCTTGATGTTACTTCAAATATTGTTCTAGCCATTGCTGAAGTTCAGGTGCACGTAATGCTCCGCTCACTCGAGCAATTTCAGTTGTTTTGTTCATCAGCACTAGAGTTGGAATACTACGTACGTTAAATGCTGCACTCAATCTTGGATTTGCTTCTGTATCAATCTTTGCAAAAATCACATATGGATTTTGGGTTGCAACTTGAGCAAAATGTGGAGCCATCATTTTGCATGGGCCACACCATTCTGCCCACAAATCAATCAATACAGGTAAATCAGTATTAGAAATAAAATTACTGAAATTTTGTTCATTCAATTCAATAGGTTGTTGTGGTAATAATGGCTGATGGCATTTACCACAACTTGGTTGCGTACTTAATTTCTCTTCTGGTACACGATTTTTTGCACCACATGAACTACAGACTATAATCATTTACATCACTCCAATATGTTGATGCAAAAATTCTAATTGGGTTGTGACTGCTTTTTCAAACCATGAACCATGATAAATATCAAAATGTTTAATATCCCACTCATGATACGTGACAAATGGCGCAATATTGGTCGCTGCTTCACGACTAGACTGAATTGGAATTAAAGTGTCATTTTTAGCAGCAATGAATAATACAGGAATATTAATTTTTCGTACAAATTGGATTGGGCGATAACGCATCAAATTAAAAAATACACGTGCTGGAACTTCACCACTCCAATAATAATCAGGATTCACTATTGAATGATATCCAAAGTAGCTATCAGATGTAGGTAAAAAACAAAGCTTGTATTGATCAACAACAGGTAGTGTTTTAGGTGCAAGCCCCATTTTTGAGCCCATATAATCCTGACTTGATCGCTTTAATGCTTCAGGATAGCGTTGCAAAGGATAAAGTTTCGCTGTTTCAGCACCATCAACATACGGAACTTGAACCATGATTGCCTGAATGTTTTTTAGGTCTGTAGCCAAACTTAAAGCATAACCGCCGCTTAATGAGGTTCCCCACAAGATAATACGTCTACTATCAATATATTTACAATTTGATGCATACTGAACTATGGTTTTCCAATCATTTAATTGAGCACTTAAAGAGATCAACTCTCGAGGTTTCCCAGTACTCCCGCCCCAATAACGATAATCAAATAAAATAACAGCATAACCCGCTTGTGCAAAACGCTGCGCATACTGAATTAATTTAAACTGACGTAATCCAGCAAAACCATGCGCCATAATAATAACGGCTGGTTTTATGTTGGATTTCGGTAGATAAAAATCAGCAGCAATCGTTTCATCACCACTAGGAACATACAACGGCTCAACTGTATAGGTGTGCATGCGCGCTCCATTGCGTTATCTTTTGCTTATCATCATGTATTTACTATAGACATTTAAACTCAAGATCAAGCTTAATGCTATGATAGAGCATAAAATGTTTTGTTTATTTTTGGAGTGACAAGATGTCAGAAAATGTTGGTTTTGCAGGTCAAATTGGTCCTGAACATGTTGAACAAGTCGTTGAAAAAGGCTTCAAATCAATCATCAATAACCGTCCTGATATGGAAGGTGGACCAGAACAACCAACTAGCGCTCAAATAGAAGAAGCTGCACGTTCAGCAGGTCTTGATTATGTATATCAACCCGTTGTATCAGGTCAAATGACTGAGTTAGATGTTCGTACTTTTGCTAATCATTTTAATGAATTACCAAAACCAGTTTTAATGTTCTGCCGCACAGGTAATCGTTCAAATAATTTATACCAATTAGCTAAACAAATGGATTTATTGGATGATTAAAATTTTTACCTATAATAAAAAAACAGTGCTATAGCACTGTTTTTTTTACGGGTAATTTAATCGCTATTTATAACTTACATAAATAGTTGAAACTTTTTTATCTGGTGCAGCTACAGATACTTTGAATACATCCCCCTCAGCACAGTCTTTCAGACGATAACCATAATAAGCCTGTGTACTATTTTTAAATGTTGTTGGTGTCATAAGATCATAACGATCTGCAACAGGAGAACTACCACTAGCCAAAGAAGCTGAACAAGATAAATTATTATCTTTAGTATTATCTTCAACCGTTACACTAACTGTTGAACCTGTAGGCATAGGAACACTTTGCAAGCTGTTTCCATACATATTAAAAGATAACAAACCACCAGTTGCACTAACATTGGTAAACGTTGGTGTATTCTCGGCAAAAGCAAATAATAATTGTTGGCGAACAATTGCATCTAAACTGTTATCACAGGTTTTTGCAATATTAGGTTGCCCAATGCTAGAAACTGCACAATCTAAAATGCCAGCACTGCGTTTATAGAGGAACTCACCAACATTAGAATTATAGGTGTTATCTTCGTTGTCATCACGGAAGAAATCACCGATATTACTTTCTAATTTGTCCACACCAATCGTATAGACATTATCTCCATTGAGATCTGTATAACTCTTATCACCTTCTACATATGCCAATACAGTAACACGATTATCAAGTGGACGAGGGTTTTGTGTCGTTAGCGTTACTGAACACATTCCTTTCACTGTTGAACAATTTGGTTCAACATTACCACCTTCTGAAACAAAGCTAATCACTGTACCATCTGGAACAGCATTTCGTGTACGGTCCACCATACGAGCTATAATTGTAGCAGTATCTCCATCAATCTGATTCTGTAATGAATTCTTAGAAACCGATAAACTTAAACCTGCTTGAGTGACACGACCCGTTGAAACAGCGACATTTTTAGATAAAGCAGATACATTCGCATTCGATACTAATGTTGCTTTAATTTCTACAGGACCTGGAATATTACCAGGATATAAAGTCACAATAACTTTACCTGATGGATCACTCTTAACTGTTTTCGCAGCACGATTACCCAAAGCAAAGAAACTTAAATCATTTGGGGCACGTAATAATTCAATTTGAACATCTTTATTTGCAGCAGGCGTGCCATTGGCATACAATGTAAATTCAATTTGACCCGATGCCGCTGAACCACTACTGTTTATTCCTAGATTCACTGCATCAGATGTATAAACTAAAGAATCTGCCTTAATTTCAGCAATATTCACCGTTACTTTTGATTCAGGAATATTTGACCCTGATGCTGTTATCGTTTGTGTACCTTCACACAACTTACCATCAGAACCTATTGATTTATAAGAAGTTGCGACATCTCCTTGATTCGAAGAAATAACCATTGCAGGCTCAAACGTACCACATGTAGCACTAAAATTAACTGTCACGTTATTTTGATTTACTTTGGTATTTGCATCTTGCGTTTTTAAAGTAATATTGGTTGATGCGCCTGATTCTAATGATGTCACAGCTGGTGCCATTCCCACGAGAACAATATTTGCTGCTTGTAATGTAAAGCTACTAGGCTGTGTCGAAGCAGATTTACCATTATAGTTAACAGTAGCAGAAATTTGATATGCACCAGTCGCATTCAAATCTTCTGGTTTAACCGATATAGTCGCCTCACCATCTGCATTCGTGAGAACAGCGCCATTTGTTGTCCCCCAGACAACACCTTCTCCACTAAATGTAACGATTGCCCCACTAATTCCTTTACCTGAAGCATCCGTTACTTTTACTTTAGCTGTTACACCTGCGGCTGTAATAGAATTAGTAAGTGTATTATTTGTATCGGATAAAGTAATATTTGTAATATTAACTGCCGTTACAGGAGTTTGACCATTTTCTCCCGATCCTGAAGTATTTCCACTATCATTTGAACCATAATAACCACCTCCACCACCACAACTTGCCAATAGAACCGAAATTGTAATCGCAGACAGTTTTAACGTTAGTTGCTTTTTATTCATTAACATTCTATTTCCCCTATGTTCATTTTGAATGTAATTTTCTTCATTATTAAAAATATGGCTAATAAAACCATATTCTAGTTTTGGTGTAAATAAAATTTAATTTTGAACCAAGCTTTAGATGAACTAGGTCACATTTTAATTAAGGAAATTTTAGCAAAAAATAATAATTGTCACTTTTATTTAATTTCTGACCAAATTTTGAAAATTCATTTTTTAATCGGAGAATTTGTAAATCTAACTAACCATTGTCGTAGAGCTTCTCCAGCGATTGCTTTTAAGCTATCTGTCATCAGTGACATGCCTAAACTAAAAGGAATAAGCCAATACCACCTAGCGATTGGACAGTCACATTCGATGCTGAATTCCTTTTTATAATTATAAATTTAACTCGATTATAAATTGAAGTAGAGATAAAACAATTGAGATTAGTTTTAAGTTTTCTTATTTCAATAAAAAACACCCCTAACCGTTAGGTTAGGGGTGTTTAGATTTAAAAGCTGGCGATGACTTACTCTCACATGGCAAACGCCACACTACCATCAGCGCGAAGAGGTTTCACTTCTGAGTTCGGGAAGGGATCAGGTGGTTCACTCTTGCTATTGTCGCCAGCAAACTGTTGTGGTGTTTTCGGGTCTTATTCACATTAATTAATAATGTTTGCCTTACTTACGATCCAAAGAGTTATTAACGGATTAGATTATTGGGTTTGTATTGTAACTAGTTTGCACACTAAATCAAGTTATGTATTGAATTTATCTTGAATACAACAACTGTTTGGGTGTTGTATAGTCAAGCCTCACGAGCAATTAGTATTGGTCAGCTTCACACGTCACCGTGCTTCCACACCCAACCTATCAACGTCCTAGTCTCGAACGGCTCTTTAGAGGAATAAATTCCTAGGGAAATCTTATCTTGAGGTAGGCTTCCCGCTTAGATGCTTTCAGCGGTTATCCCTTCCGAACATAGCTACCCGGCGATGCCACTGGCGTGACAACCGGTACACCAGAGGTTCGTCCACTCTGGTCCTCTCGTACTAGGAGCAGATCCTCTCAAATTTCCAGCGCCCACGGTAGATAGGGACCGAACTGTCTCACGACGTTCTAAACCCAGCTCGCGTACCTCTTTAAATGGCGAACAGCCATACCCTTGGGACCTGCTTCAGCCCCAGGATGAGATGAGCCGACATCGAGGTGCCAAACACCGCCGTCGATATGAACTCTTGGGCGGTATCAGCCTGTTATCCCCAGAGTACCTTTTATCCGTTGAGCGATGGCCCTTCCATACAGAACCACCGGATCACTAAGACCTACTTTCGTACCTGCTCGACTTGTGGGTCTCGCAGTTAAGCGCGCTTTTGCCTTTATACTCTACGCGTGATTTCCGACCACGCTGAGCGCACCTTCGTACTCCTCCGTTACTCTTTAGGAGGAGACCGCCCCAGTCAAACTACCCACCAGACATGGTCCTCGTCCCGGATTACGGGACAGAGTTAGAACCTCAACATTACCAGGGTGGTATTTCAAGGACGGCTCCATTGGAACTAGCGTTCCAACTTCAAAGCCTCCCACCTATCCTACACAAGTAAGGTCAAAGTTCAATGTCAAGCTGCAGTAAAGGTTCACGGGGTCTTTCCGTCTAGCCGCGGGTACACTGCATCTTCACAGCGATTTCGATTTCACTGAGCCTCTGCTGGAGACAGCGCCGCCATCATTATGCCATTCGTGCAGGTCGGAACTTACCCGACAAGGAATTTCGCTACCTTAGGACCGTTATAGTTACGGCCGCCGTTTACTGGGGCTTCGATCAAGAGCTTCGCTTACGCTAACCCCATCAATTAACCTTCCAGCACCGGGCAGGCATCACACCCTATACGTCCACTTTCGTGTTTGCAGAGTGCTATGTTTTTAATAAACAGTTGCAGCGGCCTGGTTTCTGCGGCTGCCAACCGCTCAGGGAGCAAGTCCCATCACCGTCAGCAGCGTACCTTCTCCCGAAGTTACGGTACCATTTTGCCTAGTTCCTTCAGCAGAGTTCTCTCAAGCGCTTTGGTCTACTCGACCTGACCACCTGTGTCGGTTTCGGGTACGATTCCTGTGTAACTGAAGCTTAGAGACTTTTCCTGGAAGCATGGTATCAGCCACTTCACTGTACAAGTACAGCTTGCTATCGACTCTCAGCATAGAGCACCCCGGATTTGCCTAAGATGCATGCCTACCGTCTTCCACCTGGACAACCAACGCCAGGCTGACTTAACCTTCTCCGTCCTCTCATCGCATTACACAGAAGTATTGGAATATTAACCAATTTCCCATCGACTACGCCTCTCGGCCTCGCCTTAGGGGTCGACTCACCCAGCCCCGATTAACGTTGGACTGGAACCCTTGGTCTTTCAGCGAACGGGTTTTTCACCCGTTTTGTCGTTACTCACGTCAGCATTCGCACTTCTGATACCTCCAGCATACTTCTCAATACACCTTCATCGGCTTACAGAACGCTCCCCTACCACTTGACTAATGTCAAATCCGCAGCTTCGGCACATAGTTTTAGCCCCGTTACATCTTCCGCGCAGGCCGACTCGACTAGTGAGCTATTACGCTTTCTTTAAAGGGTGGCTGCTTCTAAGCCAACCTCCTAGCTGTCTATGCCTTCCCACATCGTTTCCCACTTAACTATGATTTTGGGGCCTTAGCTGGCGGTCTGGATTGTTTTCCTCTTGACTACGGACGTTAGCACCCGCAGTCTGTCTCCCGGATAGTACTCATTGGTATTCGGAGTTTGCATCGGTTTGGTAAGTCGGGATGACCCCCTAGCCGAAACAGTGCTCTACCCCCAATGGTATTCGTCCGAGGCGCTACCTAAATAGCTTTCGGGGAGAACCAGCTATCACCAGGCTTGATTAGCCTTTCACCCCTATCCACAAGTCATCCCCTGGCTTTTCAACGACAGTGGGTTCGGTCCTCCAGTTAGTGTTACCCAACCTTCAACCTGCTCATGGATAGATCGCCTGGTTTCGGGTCTATACCCAGCAACTAAACGCCCTATTAAGACTCGATTTCTCTACGGCTCCCCTATTCGGTTAACCTCGCTACTGAATATAAGTCGCTGACCCATTATACAAAAGGTACGCAGTCACCGAACAAGTCGGCTCCCACTGCTTGTATGCATGCGGTTTCAGGATCTATTTCACTCCCCTCACAGGGGTTCTTTTCGCCTTTCCCTCACGGTACTGGTTCACTATCGGTCAGTCAGGAGTATTTAGCCTTGGAGGATGGTCCCCCCATATTCAGACAAGGTTTCACGTGCCTCGCCCTACTCGTCATCATTATGTGTGCCCTTTCGTGTACGGGAATATCACCCTCTACGTTCGCACTTCCCAGAGCGTTCCACTAAAACACACATAACTTAATGGGCTGCTCCCCGTTCGCTCGCCGCTACTAAGGGAATCTCAATTGATTTCTTTTCCTAAGGGTACTGAGATGTTTCACTTCCCCTCGTTCGCTTCATAAACCTATGTATTCAGTTTATGATACCCGCCTTATAGCGGGTGGGTTCCCCCATTCAGAAATCTCCGGATCAAAGGATATTTGCCGCCTCCCCGGAGCTTTTCGCAGGCTATCACGTCTTTCATCGCCTCTGACTGCCAAGGCATCCACCACATGCACTTAATTACTTGACTATACAACCCCAAACAGTCGTTAACACATACAAGTGAGTGTTATCGTTGCAAACTTAATTGCTACTGGTTTGTTGTCTGTGAATTTAATCACCATACAGCTTCAATCTAAATTCATATACCAAAACGCTTGATTCAGTGTTTTTGCTAGTTCTCAGATTAAATATTAATTTAACAATTACTTGTTATCTTCCTATTTAATCGAGTTTGAACAATTTATTTCAGACTCAATTTTCTAATCTGTTAATGATTAACTACCACCTCGTCGGTGCGTAGTAAATTGTGATAAATCACAGAGATTAATAAACCAAGATCAATTACTTAATCTTTTTATTCATTAAACTCTATAATCTATTTAGCTCAGAATTAAACATTTCATTTAATTCATGGTGGAGACTAGGAGAGTCGAACTCCTGACCTCCTGCGTGCAAAGCAGGCGCTCTACCAACTAAGCTAAGTCCCCAGCTTTAATCATAATGAACGACATATCTTTTTATCTAGCAGCTTGTGATTATTCATCACTTCGTCAGTAGTGGTGGGTCTGACAAGACTTGAACTTGTGACCCCACGCTTATCAAGCGTGTGCTCTAACCAACTGAGCTACAGACCCTCAGATACATCTTCGAAGAACAACTTGTTGTGGATTCTTACCGGTCACCAATCTTTCGTTAAGGAGGTGATCCAGCCGCAGGTTCCCCTACGGCTACCTTGTTACGACTTCACCCCAGTCATCGGCCACACCGTGGTAAGCGTCCTCCTTGCGGTTAGACTACCTACTTCTGGTGCAACAAACTCCCATGGTGTGACGGGCGGTGTGTACAAGGCCCGGGAACGTATTCACCGCGGCATTCTGATCCGCGATTACTAGCGATTCCGACTTCATGGAGTCGAGTTGCAGACTCCAATCCGGACTACGATCGGCTTTTTGAGATTAGCATCACATCGCTGTGTAGCAACCCTTTGTACCGACCATTGTAGCACGTGTGTAGCCCTGGCCGTAAGGGCCATGATGACTTGACGTCGTCCCCGCCTTCCTCCAGTTTGTCACTGGCAGTATCCTTAAAGTTCCCATCCGAAATGCTGGCAAGTAAGGAAAAGGGTTGCGCTCGTTGCGGGACTTAACCCAACATCTCACGACACGAGCTGACGACAGCCATGCAGCACCTGTATCTAGATTCCCGAAGGCACCAATCCATCTCTGGAAAGTTTCTAGTATGTCAAGGCCAGGTAAGGTTCTTCGCGTTGCATCGAATTAAACCACATGCTCCACCGCTTGTGCGGGCCCCCGTCAATTCATTTGAGTTTTAGTCTTGCGACCGTACTCCCCAGGCGGTCTACTTATCGCGTTAGCTGCGCCACTAAAGCCTCAAAGGCCCCAACGGCTAGTAGACATCGTTTACGGCATGGACTACCAGGGTATCTAATCCTGTTTGCTCCCCATGCTTTCGTACCTCAGCGTCAGTATTAGGCCAGATGGCTGCCTTCGCCATCGGTATTCCTCCAGATCTCTACGCATTTCACCGCTACACCTGGAATTCTACCATCCTCTCCCATACTCTAGCTTCCCAGTATCGAATGCAATTCCCAAGTTAAGCTCGGGGATTTCACATCCGACTTAAAAAGCCGCCTACGCACGCTTTACGCCCAGTAAATCCGATTAACGCTCGCACCCTCTGTATTACCGCGGCTGCTGGCACAGAGTTAGCCGGTGCTTATTCTGCGAGTAACGTCCACTATCCAAGAGTATTAGTCTCAGTAGCCTCCTCCTCGCTTAAAGTGCTTTACAACCATAAGGCCTTCTTCACACACGCGGCATGGCTGGATCAGGGTTCCCCCCATTGTCCAATATTCCCCACTGCTGCCTCCCGTAGGAGTCTGGGCCGTGTCTCAGTCCCAGTGTGGCGGATCATCCTCTCAGACCCGCTACAGATCGTCGCCTTGGTAGGCCTTTACCCCACCAACTAGCTAATCCGACTTAGGCTCATCTATTAGCGCAAGGTCCGAAGATCCCCTGCTTTCTCCCGTAGGACGTATGCGGTATTAGCATTCCTTTCGGAATGTTGTCCCCCACTAATAGGCAGATTCCTAAGCATTACTCACCCGTCCGCCGCTAAGATAAGGTGCAAGCACCTCATCTCCGCTCGACTTGCATGTGTTAAGCCTGCCGCCAGCGTTCAATCTGAGCCATGATCAAACTCTTCAGTTAAAATCATTTTGCACCTTAGTTAAGACAAGGTGCTAATTCTGGCTCATCAATTTTCTGACTAAAAATTCGCTCAAATAAACTTCGAGAAATTTCTACCATTCAATCAATGAAAATATATTCGATCGATCAACCAGTAAAAATCCACACAAGTTGTTCTTCTATTCTCTTAATGATCTTCTCGATGATTCGTCATCATCAAGCTAGGTCGGCTATATTACTCTAAATTTCTTTAAAGTCAACAGGTAATTTAGATATTTTTAAAACTTATCAACCAACCCAAGAATCTAACCACTTTAGCCAAATCCTTGTTTCTCAACAAGTTTTTATCCGCATCACCGCCGATGGATGTGCATTCTACAGCATTTCAGTATGGTTGCAATACCTTTCCAAAAAAAACTTATTCAACAGAACACTTTTTAGACTGAATAGTAATTTTTTATCATTTAGATTAAGTATTAAGAACTTTTTTTAAACAATTAACTCCAGTAGAATGTGCCTCTTGGTTCACATTTTTGGTTTTTTTTGATTGAAAGTACGGTTTTCACATGCAACGGCTCAATTTATATTACTTATAGTTTCAATAACTATAGGTCAGTTCTGTTACGCCCTTTCAAATCATACCTTCTATGAACTGACGTTAACTATATTAAGTTATACTAAATGGCCGAACGCATCTAAACCCGTGATTTGTGTTTTAGATAATCCAGAAGCAGCCAATCAATTTCAAACAAGTGTTAAGCTGCTCACTTACGACTATCAGGTTCAATCTGTTAATACAAAAGAATTTCCTGGAACAGAAAGAGATGGTCCCACTTGTTTGAACAACTAAAAGCTTATTTATAAGTGATATTCTGCTCTAGTTAAGCTACCTTATTTTGTTGTGGTAGCTGGTCATAGTAAAACTCATCTGGAGTCATTTTGTCCAGACTCGAATGAGGTCGTTTCAAATTATAAAATTCAAAATAGGCATTTAATTGCTTTTTCGCATCAAAAACATTGCTGTAGGCTTTGAGATAAACCTCCTCGTATTTAACGCTCCGCCATAATCGTTCAATCATCACATTATCAACCCAACGACCTTTACCATCCATGCTGATTTGGATGTCATTTGATTTTAACACTTCAATAAATGCATCACTGGTAAATTGACTGCCTTGGTCTGTATTAAAGATTTCAGGTCGGCCATATTTTTCAATAGCTTCATTTAATGTTTCTATACAAAATGCAACCTCCATACTAATCGATACGCTATGGGCAAGCACCTTACGGCTGTGCCAATCAATCACAGCACATAAGTAGACAAAGCCTTTTGCCATAGGGATATACGTTATATCCGTTGCCCACACTTGATTACTCCGTTGAATATTCAATCCTTTGAGCAGATATGGATATTTACGGTGAGCTTGATTGGCCTGACTTAGATTTGGTTTACGATATAACGCATTAATGCCCATTTTCTTCATTAAAGTACGTGTATGACGTCGTCCTATATGATGTCCTTGACGGTTCAATAAATCACGCATCATACGGCTACCTGCAAAAGGGTATTGCATATGTAATTCATCAATACAGCGCATCAGCTTCAGATCTGATGCACTCACAGGTTTTGGGCGATAGTAATAACAACCACGGGAGACTTTCAGTAGCTTAGCTTGCTTAGATACTGAAATCTGAAGTGAGTCGTCGATTAACTTTTGTGGTTGAAGCGGCCCAGTTTCTTCAACACACCTTCTAAAAAATCAATTTCAAACAAGTGTTAAGCTGCTCACTTACGACTATCAGGTTCAATCTGTTAATACAAAAGAATTTCCTGGAACAGAATGTCATGTGGCGTATTTTTCAAATACCTCACCTCAACAACAACAATCTTTAATTCAGTCTTATCCATCTCGCTATTTACTTTCACTTAGTACCAATAATCCTGCTTGTGAAATAGGCAGTATTTTTTGTCTTTACAATAGAAAATCATTTCCTACGTTTAAAGTTAATTTGGATGCATTAAGTTATTCCAAGGTTCACATCGACCCTCGAGTCTTAATCTTGGCGAAGAACACGGAGTAGTTAAAGTGATTTCAAATTTATATCAATCTACTTCATTACATGCATTATTCCGTAAATCTCAATTTACTATTTTTGCTATTACTTTTGTGATTTGCTCATGTACTTTCGCTACGATTTCTATGTTTACAATGGAAACCTACGCCAAACAAAATCTGCAGTTGTTAAGCCAAACGGTTATTGAGCGGATTCAACCAGCAGTCGTGTTTAAGGATAAAGGGGCAATTGATCAAATTTTAAAGGATTACACAACCGAACACGCCATACGTAGTATTCATGTTTATGATCCACAACAACAATTGTTAGCAGAAAGTACAAAAAAAATAGCCAGTACGTCTTTTTTACAAAAAATGTTGGATGAATGGTTCCTGCATGATCCAATTAAACTGATGATTTTCCACCACCAAAAGAAGGTCGGAGAATTGGTTCTTTATGGTAGCTCAGAAAATATTGTTCACTTTTTAAAGACGATTATTATTGGTTTAGCCATTTCAATGTTTTTTATCGTGATTGCATTACTTTGGTCAGTCAATTTAACTTATCGTCAAATTATGCAAGCAATTAAACCACTTACTCATATTGCTCAGCTAGTCAGTGATCAAAAAGCTTATAACTTAAGATTTCCTAGGGCTTGTTGAGAATTAACAAAGACTACTGATTAATTTATAATAGTACTATGGATAGATACATACTTACTGATGCCCAATGGGCAAAAATGGAACCTTTTTGCCTAGGTAAAGTGACCGATCGAGGTCGTAGTGGAAAAGATAATCGATTATTTTTAGAAGCAGTCCTATGGATTGCCCGTACAGGCAGTCCATGGCGTGATCTACCTGCTCATTTTGGTAAATGGAATACCGTCTTTAAAAGATACCGTGACTGGGTTAAAGCTGGTGTATTTGAAACTATTTTTGCATCTGTAAATGAAGATGTTGATTTGGAATACGCCATGATTGATGGAACGATTGTTAAAGTTCATCGACATGGGCAAGGTGCAAAAGGGGGACTTTCAAACAGTCTATAGGTAAATCTCGAGGTGGAATGACCTGTAAAATTCTTGCCTTAGTGGATAGTCTAGGCAACCTCATTAAGTTTCGATTAATGCCTGGTCAATATCACGATTTAGTAGAAACCAAACCTTTAATTGAAGATGTTGATTTTCAAGCATTACTAGCTGATAAAGCATTTGATGCAGATTGGCTCATCCAAGAACTCAATGAACGTAAAGTGAAAGTGGTGATCCCACCCAAATCTAATCGAAAAGTAATGAGAGCATTTGATACGACTATGTATAAATGGCGTCATCTCATTGAAAACTATTTCTGTAAGTTAAAAGAATTTAAACGTATAGCGATGCGTAGTTGTAAAACAGATACGAGTTTTGAAGCCATGATTCAATTGTGCGCGAGTGTAATTAACTCTCGGTAATTCTCAACAGACCCTAGTAATCACATTAAAGAATTCCAAAATTTGAATAATGTATTTAATGAGCTATTAGAGGAAATTCAAATTTGGAATACGAACCTACAAAAAGAAAACAGGCAGTTGTCCTTCAAAGCTCATCATGATCAACTTACGACACTGCCTAATCGTCATTTTTTCTATGAAGAATTATTGAATATCTTTGAAAATCCAAGTTATAGAGAAAATTCTGCTTTAATTTTTATTGATAACAATAAGTTTAAAGTGATCAATGATCGTTATGGGCACTTAGTAGGTGATGCCGTTTTAAGAGAAATGGCTCTACGTTTAAAACAATCTGTCAGGCAAGAAGATTTTATTGCTCGCTTAGGTGGTGATGAGTTTGCAATTATTTTGCATTCAATTCATCACGCTGATCATCTCGAAGCGATTGCTGAAGGTTTACTCGCGAGTTGTAAGGAGCCTTTAGATTTTAACGGTGAAATTATTCACTTTGGTTTTAGCTTAGGTATCGCTTTCTCCCAGTATGCAGAAAATCCAGAAGATTTGGTAATGCAAGCTGATCAAGCGATGTATAAAGCTAAAAATTTAATCCCTCATTGGTTTTTATATAAACCAGAAATTTAGGACATGTTATGCGCGCTCAAACCATTAACGTTACTCTGCCTAACATTGGCTGGCTGCTTGAGTTTTGGTCCATTGAAGTATCGTCAGGTCAAAATGTTAAAAAAAGAAGGCTTTGTGCTGACAGAAGAAGGCTGGAGCTTAGGATTACCTGAACGATTACTTTTTGATTTTAATAAATCAGATATTAAACCTGAGAATGGCAAAGAAATTATTCGCTTGGCCAAACAACTTAACAAGTATGATCTACAAAAACTCAAAATCGTGGGTCATACAGATGATATTGGAAACCCTGAATACAATCAGAAGCTTTCTGAAGAGCGAGCTCAAAGTGTTGCAGGCATTTTCTTGAAAGAAGGCTTTAAACAAACAAATTTAAATGTGATTGGTCGTGGTTCAAATCAACCTTTCGTACCTAACACATCAGATGAAAATCGAGCTAGTAATCGTCGTGTAGCGATTATTATTATTCCTTAAATTAAAACTTACTGAGAAAAGCCAACTGTAATGTTGGCTTTTTTATTTTAGCTCAATGATATCTATTGTCGGTGGAACTCGGAATCGAAATGGTACACCAACCATACCTGTACCTACGGTCACAAATACATCAGCATGTTCGTGGGTATAAAATCCCTTTTTATGCCCTAAAATCGAGACTCGCTTCATAATATAATTAGTAATCCACGGCAACTCAATTTGCCCACCATGAGTATGCCCAGAAACCATCAAAGGTCTTGTAGGCAATTCTGGAACCATATCTACGGTATCAGGGTTATGAGACAGTATTAGCCATGGTTTATCCTGTGGTAATTCAGGCATGTATCGCATGTTCGCTTTACCAGCCCAAAGATCTCCAACACCGATCAATCGAAACTCGTCAAACTCAACAATCTTCCCCTCTATATCTATAACATCATTGTGTTCTAATGCTTGTTTCAACAACGCTTGAATCGGTGGTCCAGGATATTGCTCATCATGATTACCAGGTACTGAATAAACTGGCGCATGGATTTCACGCAAAATTGCTAACTCTTGAACCAATCTATTTTCAGGCTCATAAGTCCAATCACCTGCAACGACAACAAGGTCTGGTTGTTGCTGATTCAGTTTTTTGACGATGGTTTTTAATTGGCGTTCATGTCCTGAAAATAATCCAACATGCATATCGGCAACCACTGCCAATTTTATTGGTCTAGTAAACTCTCGGTCTGGATGTAAACGATATTGATGATGCTTCACTTGAACAATATGAGGTTCAATAAATCGAGCGTAAATTAACAAACTACTCAATAAAAATACGAAAGTACTTTGGTGCAAACTATAATAGTCAGACCAACCTGCATATAAGCTAAAAAACCATAGTGGAATTAACAAATAGGATAAATAAAACGCTAATAAATGAATAAACGCTTTAAAAGGATGTATGGTTTCAGTCCGAGATTGATGAATCCAAGCTTGAATCAATCCCCAAAGTGCTAGAAGTGCAAAAATAGCATAGAAAATAATAATAACTGTATCTGAACTATACATTACAGACTTCATCAACCTCACCCAAGGACAGCATGCTTATATTTATCTTTTTTGATGAAATGCTATACTCAAGCACAACATTTAATCAGTAATAATTATGACGCAATTTTCTCAGATAAATAGTCAGCATACACATATAAGTACAACTACTTACAATAAAACTATGCTTGCGATTTATTGCAGTATTGCGATCGGTGTTAGTGGCTGTAGCACCTTACCTGAACATAAAACATTGCCTACAGCTTCAGTTGCAGTAGAACCTATTGACACTTCAGAAACCACTTTAGCTCAAATCATCGAGCCTTTACAGCAGCAAAACCCAAATTTGACTGGGTATCATGTTCTTTTTGAACCTTTAGAAGCTTTGGCAGCTCGTCTAAGTTTAATTGATAAAGCTGAAAAAACTTTAGATCTTCAATATTATATTTGGGATAATGACAAAGTCGGTGCACTCGCCTTACATGCACTGATTCGAGCAGCGGATCGCGGCGTCAAAGTACGCTTATTGATTGATGATAATAATGCCAAACAAACTGAAGGGATTTTCCTCGCCTTAGCACAGCATCCTAATATTCAAGTTAAATTATTTAATCCATATCGTTTTCGCAAATATCGTGCCTTAGATATGATTTTTGACTTAAAACGTATTAACCGTCGGATGCACAATAAGAGCTTTATTACAGACCATCAAGTTGCCCTGATCGGTGGTCGAAATATGACAAATCAGTACTACAATGTTAGTGATAGTTATCAGTTCTCTGATGTTGATGTGATGCTTTTCGGTACGGCAGTCAATGATATTTCCCAATCTTTTGATGATTACTGGAATCATGAATATGCTTATGATGTTAGAGAAATCGTCAATCCCAAATCACATCGCTTAAGCTACGAAAGCTTAAAGCAACAATTAGATGATCACTATAAAAAATCAACAGTGCAGAATTATCTTGATTTAACCAGCGAATCCACCGCGATCACGTCACTAATGAATCGCGAGATTGCATTAGACTGGGTTAAAGCTGAAGTAGTAAAAGACTCTCCCGACAAAGTGAAATCAAAAGCAAAAAAGCATGAACATTTAAACTTTCAGCTGATCAATCACCTAGAAAAACCTGAAAAAAATATCGACTTGATCTCTGCTTATTTCGTTCCAGAAAAAAAGGGTGCGAAGACATTAGGCGACTTAGCGCAAAGTGGTGTCAAGGTTAGAGTTCTAACGAACTCTTTTAAAGCCAATGATGTCGCTGTAGTACACGCTTTTTATGGTAAGTATCGTCAGAGATTGCTTGAAGACGGCGTTCAACTTTATGAATTTGTGCCAGCTTTAGACAAAGAAGATTTGGATAAGCATACCGATGATTTGGCAAAAAAAGCCAAGGTCAATATGAAAGGTTTAAGCCGTTCAAGTTTACATGCCAAACTGATGGCTTTAGATGAAAAACAGGTATTTATTGGCTCCTTTAATTTCGATCCACGCTCAGCTTATCTCAATACAGAAATCGGAGTTTTATTAAATAGCCCACCTCTAGCCCAAGCTGTTCATAACACGATGGATCAAAACTTAAGCAAGTATGCATATAAATTAGTGTTAGATGCTAACAAAAAAATTAATTGGCAACGTCAAACTAATGAAGGCATGATTAATCACACCAAGGAGCCTCGAATGAAATGGTGGCAGAAAGCTGGTGTAAAATTCCTGTCATGGTTACCTATAGAAGGTTTTATGTAACATCGCTGTCAGGCATCACTTTTAATACCTTACGATGTAACTCAGCAAGTCCCTCTCTCATCTTTTGATCAACTTCTTTGGTTAGTGTATCGACTGTATGTCCAGTTACAGGAATTGCAGGTAAAGTTAGTAAGTGAGCCGTGACTTGAGGCATTTCCAAAACTCTTTGTACATGCTCTGCAAAAGACATTTCACCAATAAAAGGTGCGATCATGTCCAATTCACCTTGTTGGTTGACATAGCAAATCACGCAAATCTGCACAGGACGCTGAGCTTCAATCGCTGCCCCCAATAATCGACCATGAACTTTTTTGACTTTACGACCATCTGTCGTGGTGGCTTCTGGGAAAAAAAGAACAGGAATATCTTTTTTCAAAAACTCAGTGATCTGTTCTTTAATTCGGAGAGAATCACCTGAACCACGTTTAATAAAAAGTGTTCCACCGCCCTTTGCAAGATTGCCTAAAATTGGCCATTTCTCAACTTCAGCTTTTGCCAAAAAGAAAATGCGAGCACCTGAACCAAGCACCGCTACATCTAACCATGAGATATGATTGCTCACCCAAAGCGCTGGCTCACGAGGAATAGTTCCATGAACTTGTACTTCAATATTGAAAACCTCGCATAAACGTCGACAAAAATACTGTACATAACGTGTGTTAACAGGGTTATTAGGATCTTTATATAAGCCGTGACGATAAATGAGATAAAAACCTTCACCAATCGTTTCTAAGCCCGAAGCCAATTTTCTACTGTATAAACTAAATTTTGATAACAAATTTAAAGGTGTACCAGTAACTGCTGTTGTTTCTTGAGTCATAAATCACTAAAACCGTATGCAAGTCTGCATGTTATTAACTTGTTATATCACGCAAATATCTTTGGATAAAAGTTTCATTGATGACAAAAAGCGAACGTGGAGATAATTTTTTTCAATTTCAAATGAATAAACAGATTGATTATCATAAGTAAATCGAAATAACTGATCAAAAGGTAAGATTATGACTCCCGAAATGAGCACTCACCACGAAGACGTTAAAATTTCTTATAGATACGCTCTTAAAATGTTTCTAGGTTGGTCAATTCTATATATGGGCACCCTGATTGGTTTTATTGAGCTATTACGTCGCAATCTCATATAAATAGTCTAACTTTTTGCCCTTTCGTTGAAGTTTATTCTAGAATAGGAGTTCAATACCTAGGATAAGATACAGCGTGGAAAATATTACACAGCGACAAAGTGGTGAGCGAGCAGTTTTAGTTAGTATCTCTGTTCAAATGCTCGATGACCTTGATGCTGAAGAGTTCCAATTGCTCGCACAATCCGCAGGCGCAGAAATTCTTGAACATATTTCTGTGCAAAGAAATAAACCAGATCCTAAATTCTTTATTGGTTCCGGTAAGGTAGATGAAATTGCTGAGTTGGTACAAGAATTAGAAGCTGAGTTAGTCATTTTTGACCATTCACTCTCTCCTGCTCAAGAACGGAATTTGGAACGCATCCTGAAATGTCGTGTAATTGATCGCACTGGTCTTATTTTAGATATTTTCGCCTTACGTGCCCGTACACATGAAGGTAAACTTCAAGTTGAACTTGCACAACTCAAACACTTATCCACTCGCTTAATTCGCGGTTTCACTGGAAATTTAGAACAACAAAAAGGTGGTATTGGTCTTCGAGGTCCAGGTGAATCACAATTAGAAACAGATCGTCGTCTGATTCGTGTTCGAATTACTCAACTCAAAGACAAGTTAGTTAAAGTACAACAAACTCGATTACAAGGTCGTGCAGCACGTCAGAAAGCGGCGATACCGACCATTTCTTTAGTCGGTTATACCAATGCTGGAAAATCGACTTTATTTAACATCTTGGCAAAAAGTGATGTCTATGCAGCAGATCAATTATTTGCAACCTTAGACCCAACTTTAAGACGTTTGGAATGGGATGGTGTCGGTACCGTTGTTTTAGCTGATACAGTTGGTTTTGTCCGCAATCTTCAACACGACTTAGTTGAATCTTTCAAAGCAACCTTAGAAGAAACTTTAGAAGCAACATTGCTATTACATGTTATTGATAGCAGTAGTCCTAATATGGATGAACAAATTGAAGCCGTTGAAAGCGTGTTAAAAGAAATCGGAGCAGATGCCCCTATTTTGCATGTCTATAATAAAATTGATCTCAGCGGTGATGCAGCAAAAATCATCTACAAAGCCCCCGATGTTCCAGATCGAGTTTATGTCTCAGCTCATTCTGGACAGGGACTTGAATTATTGAGTCAAGCTGTTCAACAATGCCTTATGGGACAGTTACAACACTTCGATTTAGTTCTTAAACCTGCCTACGGTAAACTACGCACTCAGCTATACACGCTAAATGTTATTCAATCTGAACATTATGATGAACAAGGTAATTTACAATTAACCGTGTGTATGGCACCTAATAAACTTGAGCAGCTGATTAAACAAGCTCATTTGCCATTCGATGAAATTCTGGGACAAAAAGCGACTCTTTTCCAACGACCATTGGAAGAGTTCGAGCTAAATGACACCACCATATCGCATTAACAGCAACCTTGAGAATATAGATACGAGTTTAAGAGAAATGAAAGATATAGATTGGACAGCTTGGTTTTGCACGATCCTGTTAATTATTGTGTTTCGTGAAGGTGCTGTTGCAATTACCAAAGTCTTTCACCATCCTGAATTAGGTAATTTAGTAGGTCTTATAGGTTTATTGATCACATTATTAATATGGAGACGTTTCAGAAAAATCTCGAATCGTCTCATTGATACCAATAACAAAATTATGAAAGAGAGTGCTTTCGCCTTTCTTCCCATTTGTGCTGGTTCATTAATTATGTTGGTACATTTGGGCAAAGAAATTCCAATGTTTTTGTTTGTATTAACTCTCAGTACTTTATTGCCATTGTGGATTTACGCAAAAATGGCAAAACGCTGGTTATAGGAGTCTCTAAATATGTTCATGATTATTTATGGCTTTATAATCACGTTAGTTAGCTATCTGATCGCTAAACCACTGAATAAACGTATGCCACAAATTCCACTGATTGTCTTTGCGATGTTTATCGTGATTGGTTTTCTGGCTGTCTTAGGAATCCCCTACGAGCAATACATGAAAAGTGTAAATGATGTTTTTAATCATTTACTAGGTTATGTCACAGTTGCATTAGCAATTCCATTGGCTGCTATGCGCTATGACGATTTACCCCTCAAGTCTATGCTCGGTATTTTATGTTTTGCCAGTATCAGTGCGGTCGCTTTACCAATGGGACTTGCATATCTTTTGCATATGTCTGAACCGACAATCTTGGCTTTTGCAACTCGTGCAGTTACCACGCCTATCGCATTAAATATTGCAACCTTACTGCATGCTCCTTTAATGATGGTAACCTTGATTGTAATTTTATCTGGCGTGATTGGTGCTGCATTTTCTCCATGGATTCTGAAGCATATTCATGATGAGCGTGCATCAGGTTTGGCTTTAGGTTTAGCTGCACATGCGATTGGTACAGCACAAGCTTGGCAACGTGGTCCTGTCACTGGACGCTATGCTGCTTTTGGTATGGCTGTAAACGGTGTATTTACAGCGATTTGGCTGCCTACATTTATCTTGTCTTTATCTTAAAATTTGCCGCAAATATCACATAAAGATTGAACTAGTTGCCACAAATCCTACATAATAGAATATCAAACGTTAAAAGGATTTTTAATGATGGGCAAACAACTTATAGGTGCATTATTTTTATCAGTGTTCAGCAGTTTTTCATTTGCAAATGACATTACAGGAATTTGGCAAAGTATAGATGACAAAACTGGCGCACCTAAAGCATTGATTGAAATTCGTGAAGAAGCGAATGGCACATATTCAGGAAAAGTCATCAAACTTACGCCTCGTGCAGGATATACACCTAAGGAAACTTGTGTAAATTGTCCAGCGCCATATACCAACAAACCTATTTTAGGTATGGATGTGGTAACAGGTTTAAAGCATGGTGAAGGTTTGAACTATACCAATGGTCGTATTCTTGATCCAAATACGGGCAAGATTTACAGTATGAAAGCGAAATTAAGTTCAAATGGAAAACGATTACACTTACGTGGATACCTCGGTGTTTCTGCTCTTGGTCGTAATCAAATTTGGATCCGCAATGATTAAATCTTGAAGAATATCGAGCATCTAGTCCCATACTACAACTTATTTAAGACTACGGTTCAGCACTAAAAAAGCCTCATTAATGATCATTTAATCATCATGAGGCTTTTTTATTTCTAGTAAAAAATCATTGAAATTTCAAATATTAAAATAATTAACAATTGTAAAATAATGATTGAATCTATTGTTAGTAATCCGAAATAATAGCTAAACAACAATCATGGCTGAGAGACTCAAACATGTATAAAAAAGGTATTACATTTTTCATTTTATTTAGTCTTAGCCATTTCGCTTTTGCTCAAGATATTACGGGGATCTGGCAAAGTGTGGATGATCTTACGGGGGCACCCAAAGGACAAATTGAAATTACTCAAGAGGCAAATGGTACTTTCACAGGCAAAATCATAAAAATCACACCTCGTACAGGTTACACACCGAAAGAATTATGTACTGGTTGCCCAGCACCTTATACAAATAAGCCGATATTGGGATTAAATGTCATTACCAAACTTAAGCACAAAAAAGAGAGTACTTATACAGGTGGAAAGATTTTAGACCCTAATAGTGGAAGAATCTATAGCTTGACAGCAAAACTCAGCTCAAATGGACAACGTTTACATTTACGTGGTTATGTCGGAGTATCAGTATTGGGCCGCAGCCAGATCTGGATTCGGGTAAATAATAAAGCTGCCGAGTAATACAAAAGAAGCCCTGATGATCAGGGCTTCTTTCTATGACATTTAAATATTATCGACCTTGCAATTTTGCATAATCCAATAAAACATTTGCAGCTTCAGTAATAAAAGTTTCTTCCTCAGGTAGCGATGGACGAAGATGAGCTTTCATTTTTGCACGTGACTCAACCAAAGCATCAATTGAAGCTTGATAACTTTCCCAATTTGCATAAGGAGCCTGTCCAGTCGCTTTACGACGTTGGTTTTCTGCATCTAAAGTTTGCTTCTCAAGATCTATCAATTCAGCTCGACGTTGATCAATATCCAATACTACTTTCTTTTGATCAGCCGTTTTTTGTGAAATTGCTTTACGCTCTTCTAAATACTTAAACTGCGGATCAAGTGCTACACGTTGCTGAGATAACTGAGTTAACTTCACTGTATACGGCTGAACTGAACCTTCACGTTTAAATGGCGCAGTAGGAATGGTATCCCATTTCAAGGCATTCTTAGCTTTACGCTCACCAAATTCATCGTTATAAATATCGACCAATTTAATATCAGGAATCACGCCTTTATTTTGAGTACTTCCACCTGTAACGCGATAAAATTTACGCTGTGTTAAGGTCGCCTGACCATGTGCCAAAGAATCTAGTTGAACTTGGGCTGTACCTTTACCTGTGGTAGTACTACCAATAATGATACCGCGCTCATAATCTTGGATCGCTGCAGAGTAAATTTCACTTGCAGATGCAGATGCTAAGTTAACAAGAACGGCCATAGGTCCTGCATAAATTTGCTCGCCCCCATCGGTATCTTCAAAGACATTCACATTACCGTTGCCATCTCTGATTTGTACCACAGGTCCAGATTTAATCACTTGTCCAAGCATACGAGCAACTTCTTCTAAAGAACCACCTGGATCATTACGCAGATCGACCAACACACCTTCTACTTTTTGTGCTTTTAATGATTCAAACGCTTTTGCAGTATCTTCAGACACAGAGCGATATTCAGCACCAGCACGACGTGAACGATAATCAAAATAGAATGATGGAATTTCTATGACACCAAAAACATGCTTTTTGCCATCTCGATTGATTTCAACGGTACGTGAACGAACACCTGCATCTTCTTCTTGGATGACATCACGCACTAAAGTAACATTACGAGCCTGACTCATAGATGCGCCTGGACCAAGTAAGCGCACAACGACTTTTGTTCCACGTTTACCACGAATCAGACCAACAATCTCTGAACTCGGCCAACCAATGACATCAACCATTTTTTCGCCATCTTGAGCTACGCCAATAATACGATCGCCTGATTTGACTTGACCAGATTTACTTGCTGGTCCACCTTCTACGATGGTTTCAATTTTGGTGTAATCTTCATTGCCACGTTCAGGACGAATCGATACACCAATTCCCTCCAACTGCAAAGTTGTTTGACGATTCAGCTCCATTGCATCAATTGGTGGATAGTAATTGCTATGTGGATCATAAGTCGCCAACATTGCATTTAGAGTTTTATCTAAAACATCATCACTTTTTATACGACCTATTCTTTCTAACTGACGTGTATAACGCTTAGTGAGCGTTTGAACTGGCGTGAGGTCTTCTGGACCCGTCAAATCTTGACCATTGGCAAGAGAAGGATTTGCCTTTAATGCCTTTTGCTTCGCTTGCTCTTCTTCTTTGCTGATCGTCAAATTAATCAACTGTGAAACTAGCATTTTCTGCCAATGACTTTGTTGCTCTGCCGATGTTTTGAAATACGGCGCTTTTTCACGATCAATCTCAAGATAGACATCTTTTTGATTTAAGTTTTGTGGCTTCTTCAACTCTGCCAACATGTACTCATAAAACTGCTTTAAACGTTCACGATATTGAGCATGAATGGCATATGGTCCAGTCAAGTTCCCAGCTTTTAAAGCGCTACCAAAACTTGAGCCATATTTATTTTTATAGTCTTCAACTTCACTGCTTAAAAATAAAGAATGATCTGGATCTAAACTATCCAAATACATATCCAAAATACGATTAGATGTTGCCGCATCTAAACGCATATTTAAATAATGTTGGCGATCAACGAGTGTTGCTAACTGGCGTGCGACTAATGCTTGTTCTTGTGAAGGTTTAATTACCGTCGAAACGACTGGCGACTCTGTCGCTGCAAATGCCTCATTTACAGTATGAGAGAAAAATAATCCACCAGTCGCTATTGCAACTGCACACGCTATCATTTGAAGTTTCATAAAATTTTGGTACTTCCTTGGATATGGCAATTATTACACGCTGATCGAATCGAGATGAACATATTTCATTCGTTTTTAACCAATGTGTCTACTTATCGGCTGTGTTAAATAAATGACCAACAAGTATTTATCATCAATATCATGTAGTTTTATCATATTCTGTACTGACAAAATGTAGCAAATCATTGCACAATTTATCTATCGTTTTTTACATCAAAATTCAAACGGAATCTATATGATCGGCGCATTGATGCTAGATATTGCTGGCACAGAACTTACACAAGAAGATATTGAACTATTACAAGCACCGCAAGTCGGTGGAATGATTTTATTTGCTCGAAATATTGAATCACCTCAACAAGTACGTGCTTTAACCGATCATATGCGACAAGTTCGCCCTGACATTTTGATTGCTGTAGATCAAGAAGGTGGACGTGTTCAACGTTTAAGACAAGGTTTTACTCTACTTCCTGCAATGGGAAGACTTGGTGAACGTTACTCAGACCAGCCAGAACAAGCCGTTACTTTGGCTGAACAATGTGGTTGGTTGATGGCAACTGAAGTACTGGCTGTAGGTATTGACTTTAGTTTCGCACCTGTACTGGATCTAAATGACATTAGTGATGTGATTGGTGATCGTGGTTTTGCTAAAAATATGCAAGATATCGTACCTCTTGCAGCAGCCTTTATGCGTGGTATGAAAAAAGCAGGCATGGCAACTACAGGCAAACACTTCCCTGGTCACGGCTCAGTCAAAGCCGATTCGCATGTTGCAGCTGCAATTGATAGCCGCTCATATCAAGAAATTTATGACAAAGATATGCAAAGCTTTATTCAGCTTATGCCTCAATTAGATGCTCTTATGCCTGCACATGTGATTTATGATCAAGTTGATCCAAATCCAGCAGGCTTTTCTCCATTTTGGTTACAACAGATTTTACGCCAAGAACTAAAATTTGATGGTGTACTATTTTCTGATGACTTAAGCATGCAAGCCGCATGTGTTGCAGGTGGTGCAGATGCGCGTATTCAAGCAGCATTAAATGCAGGTTGTGACATGGGGTTGGTGTGTAATGACCGTGCAGCTGCATGTATCGCCTTAGATGGTATTGGAACATTGGCTTTACCAAATCAACAACGTTTAGAACGTATGCGCGGTAAAATTCCAAATATCGAAGTGGGTACCACACTCGTGTTAGATGAAAATTGGAACAACGTCAGAAAAGTCATTGAAGAGTTTAAGAATTCGTTTTAACTTGCGATAAATAAAAGATGATTTAACTCATCATCTGATTGACCTGTTCAGGATTGAATGGGTCAACATCCTCGCGCAAATAGGTTGTGCATGGAAATAGAATAAAATTAAGAATTGAGTCTAGGACAGATGACACAACAACTTTCAAAACATCGCCACATATCATTTACTGCGCACTATACGGGATACATTTGGTATCAAATGGGGATTTCTCATCCTGTCTTTGCTACAGCGAAAGGAAAAACGCTGGCTGCGCTTGTACATCCAATCGAAAGCTGGGCTGAGAAATATGTTGGTGGCAGTATGCGCACAACGTTGAAACAACGCCATACGATGCTTGATCAGCATTTAGAAGATCTTATTCAAAAGTATCCAGACCTTCAGGTGCTTGAAATTGCGTGTGGATTATCACCACGTGGATGGTGGTTTAGACAGCACCACCCTAGCATTTGTTATCGTGAATTAGATTTGCCTGATATGGCAGCCACAAAACAAGCGGCACTACAACAAATTGAAACTGATGCAGATGATGTACTTTCTGTTGATTTATTTACCGAAGCCTTTGCTTCTGCATTTACCGTTTTTGATCCTCATCGTCCCTTGGTTGTGATCAGTGAAGGTTTAATCAACTATTTTGAAAAACCATTGCTGCAACAACTCATTCAAGCTATTGCCAATTATGGTCGTGATTTTAAACAATTACATTATCTCACTGATCTTTATCCCGAACCCACTCAAAATAAACTAGCTACAATTATTTGGAATAGCAGCAGATTACTGAAATGGATGTCCAGAAGCGCTTTTAGCTTTCATTTCAAAACACCAAAAGAAGTTGAACATTTTTTCCACGAAGCAGGTTTTCATCAAGTTATCGTACAACAGCCTAAACAATTTTTTGAAAATGTAACGTTGGAAAATTCAGAACAACATTTAGGTGATCTTGTATGGATGATTAAAGCATCAAATTCTTAAAATAAAAAAGTGGTCATATAGACCACTTTTTTTCACAATAATCAAGCTTGTTTCTGACGTTCAATAAATCGAAGCAAACGATCTGCAACTTCAAAATTACCATGTTTAAATAAAATACGTAATCCTTGCTCAGTTGCATCAAAGATTAAGCATTCGATTTTAAAATCGCCCTCTTCATCAGATAAATGCAATGCAAGATCACGTGGATGTTGCTTCACAAACTCTAACTGCTCAAGTTGTTCCAACTCTAAGTAAACACCAAAGAAAGTAATATCAACAATTTCTACTGGCGCTTCTGTCACATCATGGCGATGTGATAACTTAGAATGGGGATTGAGTACAGGAATACGCTCTTCACCACGACGCTCAATTTTTTTCATTTGATCACGTGTCATAGTGATAATTCCATCAAGGTTATCGATGGATTCACCCTTTAAAAAGGACGTAAACAAATTCATGGTTTCTTTGCGACGCTGCAATTGAGGTACGTGATCGGCATTCGCAATTAAAGCAAATTCCATGTTCTCGCACTGAAGCGCAAAATCAGCATTTTCGTGAGGCAAAGTAAAACTATCGTACTGTCCTGCAGCTACCAAAGTTTTACACTGAGGTACAGGTACATCACTTAAACGCAACAAACGATTGCAGTTAATTTCATAACGCTCACGCTCTGTCGCGGTAAAATCTGCCATCTGTCTAAAGAACAAGCGCTTAGCTGTCGGAGACATCCGCGTTTTATCAAGCTTGGCATGATTTACAAGATACAAAATCACTGCTTGACCAAACTCCTCCATGCGATCTTCTCGCATGAGGTGAAGTGATTCCTCAAGTAGCATACGCCAGCTTTTACGGGTCTTTTGCATCACACCCATCAATACCATACGGTCAACCAATTCTGGTCGTTGATAGGCAAATGATGATGCGACAACCGAACCCAATGACATTCCCATCACGGAAACTTTCTCAATTCCGACGATATCAAGCCATTGACCGAGCATCTTAGACAAATCTGGTAATTCTAAAATTCCAGCGGACTCACCTGTATCAACATTGCGAATCTGCTGATTTGCACCCATTGACGGTAAGTCGATTAAAATAACAGGCCCACTTTCAAAGAGTTGCTCAACACAATACTTATAAGAGTTAAAGTTTTGAAATGCGCCCCCGACAATTACAATTGGCGTATTGTTGATCGTTTTAGGATCTGCAATTGCCATATATTCAATTTTCCAACCATCTATCCATGTTGTACGCGCTGGTTGTTTAAAACTGTTTTTATTGTAAATGTCGAAAAAACCAAAACCTGTATAGGTATGATTTAAATCCGAGTCCATTTGGATAATGGAATTCATATCCTTCCTCCATCCTTGTTTATTTTTCTGCTGCAAGAGTCTCATTTTTGGCGATTTCTACTTGCAAATTAACAAATTTATAAAATTTGTATTACATTTATCCTCTACATTTTTCATTCTATACAAATGCACGTTTTATACGCAATCATTTCCTTCACCACTCGTCCTGTTTAAAGCAATAATCTTTTGCAAAATATTTTACCAAAGTTTTATATTTAACATGTGCATCTCATTTATATAAGAAAAATTGCGCTAATTAACAATTTATAATTTCTTGAATTATGAGTTCAGGCTATTCATTGTTCTTCATTTGACTGTTACTATCATTATAAATACATGCAATCGTTAAAATGCTATGCAAGATTCTATTGAAAACTATATGCAACAGGTTGGTACTCAGGCACGTCGTGCGTCTCGAGTTTTAACTAGTGCATCCACTCATTTGAAAAATCATGCACTGTCTGCTATTTACACGGCTTTGGAAAATAACCAAGCGCAAATTTTAGCAGCCAATCAAATTGATATGGAAAATGGGCGCCAACGCCAATTAGATAATGCGCTTTTAGATCGCTTGGAATTAACCCCTGCTCGTTTTAAAGGGATGTTACAAGGATTAAAAGATGTCATTGCTTTGGTCGATCCTATTGGTGAAATCACAGATCTTGCTTATCGCCCCTCAGGGATTCAACTCGGAAAAAT
Source organism: Acinetobacter sp. A22 (assembly GCF_030913345.1). Lineage (NCBI taxonomy): Bacteria > Pseudomonadati > Pseudomonadota > Gammaproteobacteria > Moraxellales > Moraxellaceae > Acinetobacter > Acinetobacter sp. A22. The sequence continues at coordinate 3,252,666 of NZ_CP133162.1, read as the reverse complement.
GCGTGTACCGCTCGGTGTAATTGGAATGATTTATGAATCACGTCCAAACGTAACACTTGAAGCAGCATCATTAGCTTTAAAATCGGGAAATGCCATTATTTTACGTGGCGGTTCTGAAGCACTTGAATCCAATAAAGCGATTGCAACAGCAATTCAACATGGTTTACAGGTTTCTGGGTTACCTGAACATGCAGTTCAAGTTATTGAAACATCTGATCGTGCTGCAGTTGGTCATTTGATCACAATGACTGAGTTTGTTGATGTGATTGTGCCACGTGGTGGTAAAAGCCTCATCGAACGAATTAGCAATGAAGCTCGCATTCCTGTGATTAAGCACTTAGATGGCAATTGCCATGTATTTGTTGAAGCTCAAGCAGATTTACAAAAAGCGTTACCAATTGCATTAAATGCCAAAACACATCGTTATGGTGTGTGTAATGCGATGGAAACACTTTTGGTTGATGAAGTGATCGCAGAAGAGTTCTTACCGAGTATTGCTGAACTTTACGCAGAAAAACAAGTTGAACTACGCGGTTGCCCTGAAACTCAACGTATTCTTGGCGATTCAGTAAAAACGGCGACTGAAGAAGACTGGTACACAGAATACTTGGGGCCAATCTTGGCGATTAAAGTTGTCAGTGGCATGGATGAGGCGATTGATCACATTAATAAATATGGTTCACATCACACTGATGCCATCATCACTGAAAATTTCAGTTTAGCGCGTGAGTTCCTTGCACGAGTAGACTCAAGCTCAGTCATGATTAATGCTTCGACTCGTTTTGCAGATGGTTTTGAGTATGGTCTCGGTGCCGAAATTGGTATTTCAACCGATAAAATTCATGCACGTGGTCCAGTTGGTTTAGAAGGCTTAACGTCACAAAAATGGATTGTATTTGGTGATGGTCAAATTCGTCAATAAGATAATCCTAGAATAGAACGGACAAACACGATAAAGCATCATTTTGATCTTTATCGTGTTTTTATACAAAAGATACGCTTAAAACAAACAAATCAATTAAAAGAACATTTTAATTTACAGACTATACTGATCAGATTCAATTATAAATCAGTTGTATAGGCTAAAGTCTATCTTCGCCTAAGTTACAACCCATGTTAAAACATTGCGCTTGATTCCACTGCCCCATGCGTTGCAGCAAGATCAAAGTGTTCGTCATAAAATTTAAAATCAGTTAGGTGTTCAAACGTGGCTAAATCTGTACTTGTAATTAACTGTGGTTCATCGTCGATCAAATATGCGCTTGTTTCAGAACGTCGTGAAGATCGTATTTATGGCTTGGCAGAAAACTTAGGCTCTGCTGATGCGCGTATTAAGGGGGTAACGGTCGGTGGAGAACCGCTTGAATTATCAATTCCACATGCAGACCATGCCAAAGCGTTGGAAACGTTATTAGCTCGTTTAGCAAATTATAATCCTCAAGCAATTGGACATCGTGTGGTTCATGGTGGAAATCTAACGAAAGCCGAACTTTTAACACCTGAAATCGTGAAGCGTATTGAAGCTGCCACACCACTTGCACCTCTACACAATCCTGCACATTTGATAGGAATCGAAGCAACCATGCGCTTATTCCCAGAATTACCACAAGTTGCTGTTTTCGATACTGCATTCCACCAAACGATGCCTGAACGTGCATATCGTTATGCATTGCCACAAAATTTATATACTGAACATCAAGTACGTCGTTATGGCTTCCATGGAACTAGCCATGCCTATGTCACTGAACGTGCCAGCGAACTTGCAGGTGCCAAAAATCAAGGCGGCTGGCTCAGCGCTCACCTAGGTAATGGTAGTTCTACTTGTGCAGTTTGGAATGGTCAAAGCCTTGACACCTCTATGGGTATGACACCTTTAGAAGGTGTAGTTATGGGTACACGTAGTGGTGATGTTGATCCAAGCTTACATTTATTTTTAGCTAGTAACTTAGGGTGGGATATTCAAAAGATCGACACCATGCTAAACAAAGAAAGTGGTTTACTTGGTTTATCAGGCTTATCCAATGATATGCGTACCCTTGTGGAAGCTTCTGAAAATGGTCATGAAGGTGCGACTCTAGCAATCGAAGTGTTCTGTTATCGCTTAGCAAAATCTCTGTCAGCTTTAAGTTGCGGTCTACCACGTTTGGATGGTTTAGTATTTACGGGTGGGATCGGTGAAAACTCAGCTTACGTACGTGAAAAAACGTTGGGATATTTACCACACTTCGGCTTACAGTTTAGTCAAGATAACAACAATACCCTAGCACGTGGTACTGAAGGACGAATTGATGCTGGAACAGGTCCTCAAATTTGGGTTGTTCCAACCGATGAAGAAGGGCGTATTGCCAAAGAAACACGTCAAGTCATTGAACAGACTGCTTAAACCACAAAACAGTTAGACAAAAATTAAGGTCATTATGAATACAATTTTATTGATCCCTACAGGTGAAGGTGTTGGTTTAACATCAGCATGCTTAGGTATGATTTACGCATTGGATTGCAAAGGGATTAACGCAGGGTTTCTAAAACCTTTTTCACAAATTGCAGATACCACTATTGACCGTACTACTACGCTGTATAGTCACCTTTTTCAACATAAGTCAGTTGAACCGATTATTTATGAAAAGTTAACTCAACTGATTGCTTTAGGTGAAACTGACGAACTACTCGAAGAAGCAGTTGCCTTACATCGTCAAATCGCTGCAAATCATGATGTCATTATTGTTGAAGGACTTGTCCCAAATGGTCAGGATCATTTTGCTAGTGAAATCAATGCCGCACTTGCACAAGCACTAGATGCACAAGTCGTATTAGTCAGTACAGCTGATCTTGCAGACCCACGTAAAACAGCTGAAAAAGTTGATGCACATCTACGTCAATTTGGTGGTGCTGCATCAGCACGTACTACAGGTGTGCTCTTTATGCGCACCAAAGGACTTCCTGAAGGCACGGCTGAGATTCCTGTTACACTCGACCCAAGCTTACGTTTAGATGAAAAAATTGCAGAATTCTCAAAAGAACTGCAACGTTATAATCGTTTTATGGGCACAGATGACTTACCGATTATTGGTTTAGTCCCTTTTAGCAACATTCTGAGTGTTCCACGCAGTTTAGATATTGCATCTGTGGTTAATGGGACTTGGTTACACGAGGGTGAAGCAAAGCAACGTCGAATTCTCCATACCAGCTTGATTGCTTCAGATATCGAAGCCGAATTACAAAAATTCGTTGCTGGTGAGCTGATCATCAGTGCAGCACAGCGAACTGACACTTTACTTGCAGCCAGTGTCGCAACTAGCAACGGGATTCCTTTAGCTGGATTAGTTTTAACAGAACAATCAGCCCCAGCGAATAACGTTCTAGAGTTCTGCCAAGGTGCCATAAAACAAGGTTTACCTATTTTACACACACCTTTAGATACGCTAGAAACAGCTCAGCGCTTACACCATTTTGGTAATGAAATCCCAGTCGATGATACTGAGCGTGCTGAACAAGTAACTCGCTTTGTTTCTAGTCATATTGATAATAACTGGCTTGATCAACACACTCAGAATAATCTACATCCGCGATTATCCCCTTCCGCATTCCGCTATGAGTTGGTACAAAAATCGATTGCAGCCAAAAAGCGTATCGTTCTACCCGAAGGTGATGAGCCACGTACTGTTCAAGCTGCTGCAATTTGCCAATCTCGCGGAATCGCGCACTGTATCTTGCTTGCAAAACCAGAATCAGTTGCTGAGGTTGCAAAAGCACGTGGCATTCAACTACCAAGTGATTTAGAAATTATTGACCCAGACAGCATTCGTGACCAATATATTGAACCGATGGTTGAATTGCGTAAAGGTAAGCTTGATGCACTACAAGCTAAAGCTCAACTGCAAGACACTGTGGTTCTCGGTACGATGATGCTAGCACTTGATCAGGTTGATGGTTTAGTTTCAGGTGCCATTCATACAACGGCCAATACTGTACGTCCAGCATTTCAATTAATAAAAACTGCACCAAATTACTCACTGGTTTCATCAATCTTTTTCATGCTATTACCTGATGAAGTCTATGTATACGGTGACTGTGCAATTAATCCTGATCCAAATGCTGAACAGCTTGCAGAGATTGCGATTCAATCGGCTGATTCTGCAAAAGCTTTTGGTCTCGACCCTCGGATTGCAATGATCAGTTATTCAACAGGAACTTCGGGGACTGGTGCGGATGTGGAAAAAGTTGCAGAAGCGACTAAAATTGCAAAACAACGCCGCCCTGACTTATTGATTGATGGTCCTTTACAATACGATGCAGCGTCCGTTGAAAGTGTCGGACGCCAAAAAGCTCCTGACTCACAAGTAGCTGGTCGCGCCAACGTATTTATCTTCCCTGACCTCAATACAGGTAATACGACCTACAAAGCAGTGCAACGTGCTGCCAATGTTGTAAGTGTCGGCCCGATGCTACAAGGCTTAAACAAGCCCGTAAATGACCTATCTCGTGGCGCTTTGGTGGATGATATTGTGTTTACCATTGCCCTAACAGCAATTCAGGCAAAGCAACAAGACTAGTCTGATCTCTTTGCAATAAAGAAAAAGCCATCACTTGATCAAAGTTGATGGCTTTTTTATGTTCTTGGTTATGAAGTTTTAATTGCTCTGAATCGTGGCACTTTGATAAAGAAAATTGCATTACCACATAAAATGAGAATCACACCAATCACAGCATTTAACTGCCAGTGATAACCTTCCCATATAGTCGATATAACCAACGCCACCAAAGGAAATAACAAGGTGCTATATGCAGCTTTCCCCGCTCCAATTCGACCAACCAAATAAAAGTAAGCCGTAAAGCCAATCACTGAACCAAAAATCGCTAAATAGAGTAATGCGCTAACCGAACTCCCTGACATGCTCGGAAAAAAGTTGTCATGCTTAAACCATGAAATTAAAGCCATTAGCAAAGAACCATACAACATTGCATAGGCATTAGTCGTAAAAATATCCAATCCATGTTTTTGATGGCGCGTACTAATCATATTGCCCAGAGAAAAACCATAAGTTCCTAAAATACACAATCCAATACCCATCAACGTATTGCTATTCAAGGTTGTACCCATGACATCGTGCCAAAACAAAGCGATGATCCCAAACAGACCAAATAATGCAGCAGGATAAAAACGGGACGATATTTGCTGAGCAAAAAATAGTTTGGCGTTGATCGTGTTGAAAATCACAGCCATCGAAAAGATCACCGCTTCCAAGCCACTACTAATGTATTGCACTGCATAATAGAAACAGACAAAGTTAAATCCAAAAATACAGCATGCCTGCAACAAGCAAAATAAATGATCGTGAGTTGCCAGTTTTTGCAACTTGCGACTCATCACAACAAAAGCAAACAAGACGATTGCTGAAATAAAAAAACGCCAAAACACCGCAACTGTGGTCGATATTTCACTTTGCTGTTGCAGTGTAATTGCAATCCATGTCGTCCCCCAGATCACCACAACCAAAGCATATAACAATACATTCATAGCTTTTTAACCAAACTTAATACCACATTGAAAAGTTTGTATCTTTGCAGCATTTCATTTCTTTCATTTTCTTGTGATGATTGTCATTTACTTGCGTTTTTTAATGTTCGTTATATTCAGATGACAACTAAGGCTGAACGTCCTACACTTAAAACAATCATACTTAACACTTTGTATAGAAGATGAAATATCAAATTCTTGATCAATTACAGCAACATAAAGCTCAATTGCTTGACTCAGTTGAATTGGGTTCAGCTATGCAATTGGCCATGTGGGAAAATAATCAAGATCGCGTCAATGTCTGTAGCAATCACCATACTTTAAGTATGTATATTCATGGTGGTTATCAGAGTTATCAAAAGACACCTCAAGGTTGGCACAATGGCGGTGGGCCTGACCGTATGTGCCTCATGCCCCAAGATTATGAGTCAACATGGGACTTGCGTGATCCACTAACTTTTGTTCATCTTTACTACACAGAACAACATCTAAAACGTGTAGCAGAACAAGTATGGGATAAAGAACCTAGCCAAATTATTTTAAATCCACACATCTTCGTCGCTGATCCTCAAATCTCAATGATCTATCGGCATTTTTTACTGAATGCTGAATGGGAAAACCGCGAAAATCATTTACAGATGAGTACAGCAACTACGCTATTGCTTAATCATCTCATCAAGAATTATAGTCATGCACAGTGGCAAGCACCTGTCGTAAAAGGTGGGCTTTCACCATATGTGCTCAAACAAGTTTTACAATGGATTGATCAACATTTGCATTTAAGTTTGACGCTCACGGATTTAGCTGAACAAGCGCAATTAAGTGAATATCATTTTGCGCATATGTTCAAACAATCCATGAAAATGCCACCACACCAATACGTGATGCAACGTCGACTTGAGTTAGCCCATCAAGCTCTACACGCAACCAAATTAAATTTAACTGAAATTTCAATGCGATATGGCTTTAGCTCGAGCAGTCATTTTAGCCATCGTTTTAAAAAACATTTTGGATACGCACCTTCACTGCTGCGAAAAAACCTAAGCTAATCTTTGAAGTTTCACATATTTAAAAATCTACTTTTGCATATAGACCTTTAGCCAAAAGTCGTTTAAAACTCCCACAATCCAAGCTTTTTGTCATATAATTTAGCCCGCCAGCTTATCGCCCGCTCAAGAGAATTTTGATATGACAACGATCATCAAACAAGATGACTTGATTACATCAATCAAGGATGCCCTCCAGTTTATTTCTTACTATCACCCACAAGACTTCATCCAAGCGATGAGCCGTGCTTATGATCGTGAAGAAAACAAAGCTGCAAAAGATGCAATTGCTCAAATCCTCATCAACTCACGTATGTGTGCTGAAGGTCATCGACCAATCTGTCAAGATACAGGGATCGTCAACGTTTTCCTTGAAGTCGGCTTAGATGTTAAATTTGATTTAACCATGAGCTTAGACGATGCAGTGAACGAAGGTGTACGCCAAGGTTACTTAGAAAACTCAAACGTACTTCGTGCTTCAGTGCTTGCTGATCCAGCTTTTGGTCGTAAAAACACCAAAGACAATACACCTGCTGTCATCCACTACAAACTCGTACCTGGTAATAAAGTTGATATTACCGTTGCGGCTAAAGGTGGCGGTTCAGAAAATAAATCTAAACTTGCGATGCTAAACCCATCTGATTCAATCGTAGATTGGGTACTTAAAACTGTACCAACGATGGGTGCAGGCTGGTGCCCACCAGGTATGCTCGGTATTGGTATCGGTGGTACTGCAGAAAAAGCCATGATGCTTGCAAAAGAAGCACTCATGGAAGAAATCAACATGGACGAATTACTTCGTCGTGGTCCACAAAGCAAGATGGAAGAACTCCGTATCGAGATCTTCGAAAAAGTAAATGCACTGGGTATTGGTGCTCAAGGTCTTGGTGGTTTGACGACTGTTCTTGATATTAAAATCAAGGATTACCCATGTCACGCTGCGGGTAAACCAGTGGGTATGATTCCGAACTGTGCTGCCACACGCCACGCACACTTCCAGTTAGATGGTACAGGTGTAGCACATATCCAAGCACCTAAACTTGAAGACTACCCTGCTGTAACTTGGGATTCATCTCAATCAAAACGTGTGAATCTTGATACCATTACACAAGAAGAAATGAACTCTTGGAAACCAGGCGATACTTTACTTCTTAACGGTACAATTTATACAGGTCGTGATGCTGCACATAAGCGCATGGTCGACATGTTAAATAATGGTGAAGAACTTCCAGTCGACTTAAAAGGTAAATTCATTTACTACGTTGGTCCTGTTGATCCTGTTCGTGATGAAGTCGTTGGTCCTGCTGGTCCTACAACTGCAACGCGTATGGATAAATTTACACGTCAAGTCTTAGAAGCAACTGGCTTGTTCGGCATGATCGGTAAAGCGGATCGTGGTCCAGCGGCTGTTGAAGCAATCAAAGACAATAAAGCAACTTACTTAATGGCTGTGGGTGGCGCTGCTTACCTCGTTTCTAAAGCTGTACGTGAAGCTGAAGTTGTTGCATTTGCTGACCTAGGTATGGAAGCAATCTACAAATTTGTGGTTGAAGATATGCCTGTTTCTGTTGCCGTTGATGTGAATGGTACGTCTATCCACGCAACTGCTCCAAAAATCTGGCAAGCAAAAATTGGTAAAATTCCAGTTGTAGATGCTGCGGCACAATAATCCGCTCATCAAAAAAATAGCCGAATCACTGCATTCGGCTATTTTTTTATTTAAAGCTTCTGTTAAATTATAAAAATGAATAACAATAACGAGGCAAATATGAACATAAATCCATTCCATTATCTATTGCTATGCCTTGCTATTTGTACTTCACAGGATGTATCAGCTACTCCTGCGCAAACTAAATCTGTTCAAGAATTAATTAAAGCCAGTGACTTAGAAAAAGTACTGAATAACTCCTTTGAAGAAATGCAACCTGCTTTAGACTTAGAAGCTGAAAGGATTATTTTAGGTATTTTAAATAAAGAAAAATTAACAACCAATCAAGAACTCTTAGCAGTATTAGAACTCAGCCAATTATTAAAAGAGACCAGTTCAAAATTATTTGCTCGACCTGAGACAATTCAAGCGATTGAAAAAATTTATAAAGACACACTCAGTGAAGAAGAAATTCAGGCTTATTTAAAGTTTTTAAAAACCCCTGAAGGTAAGTCAATCAATCAGAAAAACTTACAGATTAGTACAAATGTATTTCAATATATGAATACTCTAAGTCAAAAAACGCTAAGCGATCCCGAACAAAGCATTCAATTGAAAGAGCAATTTCTATCTATCATTCAACCACTAATTCAACAGGAATAGAAATTGCTCATTAATACAATCAATTACCAAGTTAAAGGATTCCAAAGTTTAAATGGTTTAACCAAGTGAACCTCTGACTTTTGATCATATTTAGCAGGTTTTAACTCCTGAGGCTTAGAACGAACTTTACCTGAGGCATCTTGCGCAACAAAATTATAACTAGATGATTTTAATCGAGTAAATGCAATTTCTTGACGTGCCACTTTCTCTGGTATTGACATAAATGGACCTGTTGGTTCACTTCTTGGTAACTTATTCTCTTCGTCATATTTAATGAAATAAGTTTGGGCTGCATCAACTGTAAAATCTAAATATTTCGGTTTTTGAAAATGTAGGCCTGCTAGAGGACGACTTACACTTAAGCGATAAGTTCCAGCTGGTAATTCCAACCAATAATAATGATTATGTAATAGACTTGGAATGCGATGACCATTGATAAATAGATTAGCAGCAGCAATTTCTTGGCGATTCCAGCGAGTGTCTGGGCGATATAAATAGACTACCGCGGCTTGCTCATTTTGTGGCTTGATAGGAGCGTAATATTGACCTAATTTTTGGTTTACCCATCCACCAACAGTAAAACCACCCACATGATATTGATCAAATAAACCTGGTTTCTTATCTGTATCGACAGGAGGTAAAGTTGCTGTTAAGACGACTGGATTTTCTTCAACTGCTTTATGGCTTTGACAGCCCGCCAAAATCCCTACACAACATAATGAGAATATTAAATAACGCATGACATCCCTCAAGGCGTTTTCTTGGATTTATTTTTAACAGCGCAAAACTATGCGGATTATTCAATTTTTAAGATTAACACCTCACCGTTCAATTGCAAATAAAAAAAGCATGAAAAGCTAAGCCTTTCATGCTTTTTTAGATGAATGTGAATTAAGCAGATTTTGAATCTACAACTTTCAAATCTTTCTTCTCAATCAATTCAGCTGTCGTCGTTTGTGGTAAACGCTCTGGCTTATATGTCGGTTTAGCTGTTCCATTAATCACAGCCTCATCAACAATAACCGTGCCTACATCTTTGCGACTTGGTAAATCATACATTGTTTCAAGTAGTACATTTTCCAAGATAGAACGTAGACCACGTGCGCCAGTATTACGCTCAAGAGCTTTCTTCGCTACTGCTCGTAATGCAGACTCATCAAATACTAGGTCAACATCTTCCATCGTGAATAAATACTGATATTGGCGAGTTAATGCATTTTTTGGTTCAGTCAAAATCTGCATCAATGCTTCTTCATCCAACTCATCAAGCGTTGCAATCACTGGCAAACGACCGATAAATTCAGGAATTAAACCAAATTTCACCAAATCTGTTGCTTCAACTTGACGGAATAACTCAGAGACTTTTTTACTGTCATCTTTATTTTTCACATCAGCTGTGAAACCGATACCGCCTTTTTCCTGACGTTGCTGTACAATTTTTTCCAAACCCGAGAATGCGCCACCGCAAATAAATAATATATTTGAAGTATCGATTTGGATAAATTCTTGTTGAGGATGCTTACGCCCTCCTTGTGGAGGAATCGAAGCCACTGTACCTTCAATCATTTTTAATAATGCTTGTTGTACACCCTCACCCGAAACATCGCGAGTAATCGATGGATTCTCAGACTTACGCGTGATCTTGTCGATTTCATCAATATAGATAATGCCTTTTTGAGCTTTCTCTACATCATAATCTGCCTTTTGCAGCAATTTTTGCACGATATTTTCAACATCTTCACCCACGTAACCAGCTTCGGTAAGTGTTGTCGCATCCGCCATAGCAAAAGGGACATCAAGTAAACGTGCAAGTGTTTGAGCAAGTAAAGTCTTACCAGAACCTGTTGGTCCAATTAATAAAATATTACTCTTAGCAATTTCGATGTCTTGATGTGCATGATGTGTTTGCCCAACTTTCAAACGCTTATAGTGGTTATACACCGCAACAGATAACGTTTTCTTCGCAAGATCTTGCCCAATAACATATTGATCAAGCGCTGCACGTATTTCATGTGGCTTTGGCAATGGTTTGGTTGCCCAATCACCCGCTTCAACCTGTTGACTTGTTTGAACTAAGTCTAAGCACACATCTACACATTCATTACAAATATATGCGTCCTCACCTGCAATCAGTTTCCCGACTTCAGACTGCGTTTTACCGCAAAATGAACAATGTTTTTGTCCTTGAGGATGTTCGGACATATTTACTCCAATCTTGAATCTTAAAAATTACGGACGCTTAGTAAGGACTTGATCAACCAAACCATACTGTTTTGCAGCTTCAGCCGTCATGAAATTATCACGATCAGTATCACGAGCAACTGTCTCGTAATCCTGTCCGCTATGTTGCGCCATTAAACGATTTAAACGCTCTTTAATAAACAAAATCTCACGTGCATGGATTTCAATATCAGATGCTTGTCCACGGAAACCACCTAATGGTTGATGGATCATCACACGTGCATTTTCCAAGCAATAACGTTTACCTTTTGCACCAGCATTCAAAAGGAATGCACCCATAGAGGCAGCTTGCCCCATACAGTATGTCACAACATCAGGCTTAATAAACTGCATGGTATCGTAAATTGCCATACCTGCCGTTACTGAACCACCTGGAGAGTTAATATAGAGGTGAATATCTTTTTCTGGGTTTTCTGCTTCTAAAAATAACATCTGCGCGACGATTAAATTCGCCATGTTATCTTCAACTTCACCTGTCAAGAAAATAACACGCTCACGTAACAAACGTGAGTAAATATCAAAAGAACGCTCACCACGAGATGATTGTTCAACGACAACAGGAACTAAAGCATTTTCAATTGTTGGAACATACATATGTTTACTTATTCCTAAATTATTGTGACTCGATCTATGCCAACAATATGAGGGATAATCGCTGAAATTGCAAAAGGTTCAATCTGAAATATTCGAATATTTAGACTAAAATCTGGCATTTTATAGACAAATTAACACATTCATAACACATATAAAAAAAGGCGCATTACGCGCCTTTCTTTTCAACTTTTAAAAGATTAGCCACGGCGAGCTTGTTGCTCTTTTAATAAGTCTTCATAGCTTACAGCCACATCATTTACTTTAGCAGCAGCCAAGATGTGATCAACAACTTGGTCTTCTAACACAACTGCTTCGATTTGAGCACGTTGTTGTTTGTTATTTTTGAAGTATTCAACAACTTCTGTTGGATCTTCATAAGAAGAAGCCATGTCATTGATATAAGCATCAACGCGTGCTTGGTCAACTTCAAGTTTAGCATCAGCTAATACTTTGCTTACCAATACACCAAGCTTCACTGATTTTTCAGCTTGTTCTTTGAACAATTCATCTGGAAGCATGCTGCTGTCAAATGCGCCTGCACCTTGAGCACCAAACTGTTGAGTGAATTGTTGGATCATTTGTTGACGTTGACGATCAATTTCTTGAGCAACCATTGATGCTGGAACTTCGATTTCGTTCGCAGCTACAAGCGCATCAAACGCAGCTTGTTTAACTTGGTTGCGAAGACCGTTACGAACTTCACGTTCCATGTTTTTACGAACATCAGCTTTTAACTTGTCTAAGCCGTCTTCTTCAGTTAAACCAAAGATTTTTAAGAATTCAGCATCAATCTCTGGAAGTTTTTGTTTTTCAACAAGTTTCACAGTGATTTTAAACTGAGCTGCTTTACCTGCTAAGTTTTCAGCTTGGTAGTCTTCAGGGAAAGTTACATCAATAACTTTCTCTTCGCCTTTCTTCATGCCAACGATACCGTCTTCAAAGCCAGGAATCATACGACCTGAACCAAGAACAAGTTTAAAGTCTTCAGCTGCACCGCCTTCAAACTTCTCACCATCAACAGTACCTTCGAAATCGAAAGTCACTTGCATGTCTTTTTTCGCCATGCCTTTGGTTTCAGTCCAAGAAGCACGTTGCTTTTGTAAGTTTTCAATCATTACATCAACGTCTGCATCGTTGATTTCAGATGATTTACGATCAATCTCTAAGTCAGCAAAAGATTTAACTTCTACTTCTGGATACACTTCTACAGTCGCTTCATAAACTAAAGCGTCATCTTTGTTTTCAACTTTTTCAATGTTCGGCATGCCTACAGCATTGATTTTTTCTTGTTGAATTGCTTCGAATACTGTATCGCGAATAAGGTCATTCACAACTTCTTGATAGATGCTCGCACCATATTCACGGCGAACAACATTTAAAGGCACTTTACCTGGACGGAAGCCGTTGATCTTCACAGTTTTGGCAGTGCGTTTTAAGCGAGCTTCAAATTGCTCGTTAACACGGCTCGTCGGTACAGAAACATTTAAACGACGGGCAACGCCCGAAACCGCTTCAGTCGTTACTTGCATGGCTTCCTCGATATATAGTTAGTAGTAACAATTTTTAAAGTGCCACATTATATGACAACTTTGCTGATATACAAAATTCGACAAGCATTCTAGCAGTAAAAGTTGATCTGAACATATCAGCAAGTCATCCACGATTTATTATTTTTGATAGTTTATGAATAAACTCGATTGTTCTTGGGTAATTTCGTGAAGAATTCTATTAGATCAATATGCTTAATTTTCACCCAATCAATTACAACACAATCTTACATTTCGCTACACTATTCTATTTCTTTTTCCAAATTTATATGATCTAAGCATCGTTAAATCCAATCGAGAAAAATTGCATATAAGAATAAGAATAAGAATAAGAATAATTATTATTTGCATGAATTTTAAGGTTTACATGGATACGATATGTCTTCTTTTATCAGAACACGTAAGAAGTTTGTTTCATCTGCGATTGCATCATCTCTTTCTATGATTGCAACTGCAGCAATCGCGCAAGATAAAGAAAATGTGGTTCAACTCCCAACGATTCATGCAGAAGCAACTGCTGAACAATTAAAAGTTGATGTATCTGCAAACAAGAAATATGTTGCGCCATTAAAAGACACACCAAAGACAGTGTCTGTCTTATCTCAAAAGTTATTGAAAGAAACAAATTCAAATACTTTATTAGAAGCACTTCGTAATGAGCCTGGTATCACACTAGGTGCTGGTGAAGGCGGCATTCCGTATACAGATATTCCTTATATTCGTGGTTATAACGGACAAAGCGCGATCTATGTAGATGGTGTTCGCAACTCAACAACTCAAACACGTGATATGTTTGCGATTGAACAAGTCGAAGTAACTAAAGGCTCAAGCTCTGCTTTAACTGGCGGAAGTGGTGTTGGTGGCAGTATCAACATGATTCCAAAAGTTGCGCATGAAGGTGATGAATATCAAGGAAGTGTTGCAGGCGGCACAGATAACTATAAGCATATCGTACTTGACGCAAACAAAGACTTTGGTAATGGAATCGCAGGTCGTGTTATTGCGATGGGGCATGAAAATGAGAAACCAGGACAGCATAATGGTGCAGAATACGCTCGTGTTGGTATTGCACCTAGCCTAGCTTTCGGTTTAGGAACTGAAAATCGTGCGACCTTAAGTTACTACTTTATCAAAAGTAATGATGAGCCAGATTCAGGCATTCCATTTAACAATCCGAATATCTATGAAAATGATGGTGTAACTCGAAAAAAACATATCCCCTTAGATGCTGTTAAAGGCGATGGTAAACCTGTTTCAGTTAAACAAGGCTCTTACTATGGCTGGAAAGATCGTGATTTTGATAAGCGTGAAAATCATATAGGCTCATTGAAGCTTGAACATGATTTTAATGATGATTTAACGGTTTCAAACACTGCAACATATAGCCATTCTAAAGCAAGCTATATGTATACAAATCCAGATGATTCAAAAGGCAATATCTATAACGGCAAAGTCTATCGTCGTGCTACACAAACCATTCGTGACACCGATGCATTTACCAACCAACTTTCTTTAGTTGGAAAATTTAAAACTGGAGCATTAGCACATAGCTTCAATGTCGGTGCTGAATATAATCGCGAAGAGACCAATCGCGGCAACTATAATATTAGCTATCCTGGATATACGAACTTAACAACTGCTGGCTTCAATGAAGACTGTAAAGCTAATAATGGCTGGTGCACGGATCTCAATAATCCAAATGCGAATGATCCATGGTTAGGCACACTCACACCAAATACTAAACAGACTACAATGACCAACGAAACAGTATCTGTATATGCATTAGACAGTATTGAATTCAATAAATATTGGTTATTAAATCTTGGCGTACGTTGGGATCAATTTGATACAGAATTAAAATATAACAAAGATGTAACAGCTCGTGGTGTGACAACGCCAGCAGGTACTGTGTATTCAAATGATACAGACTACTTCTCTTATCAAGCAGGTGTAGTATTCCGCCCAACGGAGCATGGTAGTATCTATGCAAGTTTCGCAACTGCTGCCAACCCTGTAGGTATCGATCCTGATCTTGATTCACTTAGTGCTTCAAATAAAGACTTAGAACCAGAAAAAGCTCGTACATTTGAGATCGGAACGAAATGGAGCCTTTGGAACAACCGTGCCAATGCGACAGCTGCAATCTTCCGTACTGAGAAGCAAAATACACGTATTAATATAGATGCGAATACAGTAACTAATGCTGGTGAAAGTAAAGTTGATGGTTTTGAACTTGCTTTGACAGGTCACATTACTGATAAATGGGAAATGGCACTTGGCTATAGCTACTTAGATAGCGAATTAACCAAAGCAGCTTATAACTTAGTTGCTCAAGAAGGTCGCCCTCTTCCATTCGTTGCTAAACAGAGTGCTAACTTGTGGAGTACATACCAAGTACTTCCAAAATTAACACTTGGTGCAGGCGTTCAATATCGCGATCAAGTTTTTGCGAATACCAATCCAAACACAGCCACCACTTCAACGAAAATTTTACCAACGTTTACTATCTACAATGCGATGGCAAAGTATGATGTAAACAAGAATGTAAACTTACAGTTGAATGTAAATAACATTTCAGATAAGCGTTATTTTACAAGTGCTCATGCTTCACACTATGCAAACGAAGGTGATGGCCGCAACGCAGTTCTTGCGATCAACTTTAAGTACTAAATCCCTTAAAAAAATTAGGGTATCTACTTAAACTCATCTAAAATAGCCTCTCTATGAGGCTATTTTTTTATAATAATCAATTGAAAGGGATATGCTCAGTGATCCATCACATTCCGAATGTTTTGACAAAAGAACAAGTCGCCGAATTCCGTAAATTAATGGAAGCAGCAGATTGGGTCGGTGGAAAAATTACAGCAGGCACACTCTCAGCTTCCGTAAAACGTAATCAACAACTTTCAGAGAGTGACCCTTTAACCTACCAACTTAGTGCACTTGTGATGGATGCAATTTGGAAAAATCCAACTTTCCAAGCAGCTGCACTCCCCAAGCAAATGATTCCACCTTTGTTTAATCGCTACGATGAACACGAAAGTTTTGGTTTTCATGTCGATAATTCAATTCGTTTAGTGAGAGGGACTCATCAACAACTTCGCACAGATTTATCGTGTACTTTATTTTTGAGTGAACCTGAAGAATATGATGGTGGTGATCTCGCTATTGAAGATACTTATGGCTACCATGAAGTGAAATTACCAGCAGGTGATGTCGTACTCTACCCATCAACAAGCTTGCATGAAGTCAGTAGTATTACGCGTGGCACCCGTTTTGCTTCTTTCTTTTGGGTACAAAGTTTGATTAGAGATGATCAAAAGCGTCATATGCTCTTTAATTTGGATGAAAGTATTCGTCAACTTCGCATAGATCATGGTGATGCATATACAGAAGTAATGAAACTCACCAATATTTATCACAATCTCATTCGTATGTGGTCAGAACTCTGACCACTTCATTTTTCGTCATGCTGAATAAATTCTATAATTTTTATTAAAAAATAGACTTATTTAGAAAAAATATCCCACTCAAGTATCAATTCTTGCAAAAAACAGGAAAACATTTTCCACAATTAAGAGCTAGAATGCTGTTATAGACCTTTGCAGCCAGCTTATTTTCACCTAGACTGATTTTTATTAGATGATTAATATAGCTGCAAAACCGAATCATAATTTTGAATGGTTGATGATGAAAACAAATTACGGCTTTACCCATCCGTCGAATATAAACCATCTTGCTGCTCTCCTGATGCTGCGCCTCGCGCGCGTATAAATTTTATTGCCTAAGTTTGAAGGCATTCGATCCCAATATTCTCTTTTAATTTATTCGTATAGACACCATATATATTTATAGTACGTTGCATTTATAAAAATTCGCGACCCCTGCTATGACAAGGAGTTACCTCATGATGTTGGCTGACCCAAGCAAAAAATACCGCCGTATGTATCAACGAGTGGATTTACCAGATCGTCAATGGCCGAATAACGAAATCAACCAAGCACCGATTTGGATGAGTACCGACCTTCGTGATGGTAACCAAGCGATTTTTGAACCAATGAATATGGATCAAAAATTAAAGATGTTCAAAATGTTAGTCAAAATCGGCTTTAAACATATTGAAATTGGTTTCCCATCTGCGTCTCAAATTGATTTCGATTTTACCCGTATGTTAGTCGAAGAAAATTTGATTCCTGATGATGTTTATATCGAAGTCTTGGTTCAAGCTCGTGATCATTTGATTGAGCGTACTTTCGAGTCATTGATTGGTGCTAAACGTGCAATTGTGCATATCTATAACTCGAACTCACCGACTTTCCGTCAAAAAGTTTTGAATGTAGACGTAAATGGTGCTAAACAACTTGCGATTAATGCTGCGAATAAAGTGAAAGAATATGCAGCACAATATCCTGAAACAGAATGGATTTTCCAATATAGCCCTGAATGTTTCTCAGCAACAGAATTAGAAGTTGCCAAGGATGTTTGTGATGCGGTTACTGAAATTTGGGAAGCATCTCCAACCAATAAAGTGATTTTGAACTTACCTGCAACAGTTGAAGTTTCAACACCAAATGTTTATGCAGATCAAATTGAGTGGATGCACCGTAACTTGCAACGTCGTGATGGCGTAATTATCTCAGTTCACTGTCACAATGACCGTGGTTGTGGTATTGCTGCATCTGAATTAGCCATTATGGCAGGTGCTGACCGTGTTGAGGGTTGTGTGTTTGGAAATGGCGAACGTACGGGTAATGTCGATGTTGCAGCAATTGCCTTGAACATGTATACCCAAGGTGTTGCACCAAATTTAGATTTCTCGAACATCAACGAAATCATTGCAACTGTTGAAGAATGCACGGGCTTACCTGTTCACCCTCGTCATCCATATGCAGGTGATTTAGTCTTCACAGCTTTCTCTGGTTCTCACCAAGATGCGATCAAAAAAGGCTTTGAGTTCCAGAAAAACGAAGAAATTTGGGATATGCCTTATTTACCAATCGATCCTAAAGATTTAGGTCGTGACTATGACGCTGTTATTCGTGTAAATAGTCAATCAGGTAAAGGTGGTATCGCATATTTATTAGAATCAAACTATAACGTTGCTTTACCACGCCGAGTACAAATCGAGTTCAGCCAAATCGTACAGCAACATACTGATGAAAACGGTACAGAAATCAGTGCACATGAAATCTGGACCTTATTCCAAAATACCTATGTTGATGTGAAAAATAGCCATTACCAAACCAAACATTATCAGTTGTCCGATATCAATGGCACACAAATCATTGAATTAGATATTGAAATTGATGGTAAAGTACAACGTTTACGCGGTGAAGGTAATGGCCCAATTTCGGCAATGCTCGATGCGTTACAATTGCCAATTGATGTTGTAAATTATGAAGAGCGCAGCATCGGTTCAGGTGCCAATGCCAAGGCCCTTGCCTTGATTGAGCTTCAGGTCAAAGGCACAGGTAAGAGCGCATTTGGTGCAGGTGTACATGACAATATCGTCACCTCGTCCATTGAAGCGATTATTGCATGTACCAATCGTTTAATTGAACAAGGCGTACTTACAACTGAGCAAGTTGCTGCTGCGGCAGTTTAAGCAAAGCTGAGTTGTAATATCAGAAAAAATGACTTTTGAAAGGATACCTGAATTGGTATCCTTTTATTATTGATCAAAGATTTATACAAGGCGAATCATTCCAGTGTCTTTTCCATCGGATTCAGTGGGTTTAGTCACACCACAAAAATTTCAATTTGAGCAACCATTAGAGCTTGAATGTGGGCGTATCCTGCCACGTTTTGATTTGATGGTTGAAACCTATGGAACACTTAATGCAGATAAATCCAATGCAATCTTAATTTGCCATGCATTATCTGGGCATCATCATGCTGCGGGTTATCATCATGCAGATGATAAAAAAGCAGGTTGGTGGGATAGCTGTATTGGTCCCGGCAAAGCGATTGATACCAATCATTTTTTTATTGTTTCTTTAAATAATATTGGTGGTTGTAATGGTTCAACAGGCCCAACATCGCCAAACCCTGAAAATGAAAATCGTCCTTATGGTCCAGATTTTCCATTAGTCACTGTTCGTGACTGGGTGAAGACCCAAGCCATGTTGTCTGATCGCCTCGGAATTGATGTGTGGTATGCCGTGATTGGTGGTTCCTTAGGTGGCATGCAAGCACTACAATGGTCATTGGACTATGCTGATCGTTTAAAAAAATGTGTCATTATTGCCAGTGCACCAAAATTATCGGCACAAAATATTGCCTTTAATGAAGTTGCTCGCCAATCGATTCTCTCTGATCCAGATTTCCATCATGGGCGTTACTTGGAACATGACAGTTATCCAAAACGTGGGTTAATATTGGCACGTATGGTCGGTCATATTACGTATTTGTCTGAAGAAGCCATGAAACAGAAATTTGGTCGTGATTTGAAATCTGGCAAATTTATGTATGGTTTTGATGTCGAATTCCAAGTTGAAAGTTATTTACGTTACCAAGGCGAACAATTTAGCCGTAATTTCGATGCAAATACTTACTTGATTATGACCAAGGCCTTGGATTATTTTGATCCATCTCGTGAGTATGAACATTCCTTGACTAAAGCAATGAGCAAGCCTAAATGCAAATTCTTGGTGATTTCATTTACGACTGACTGGCGTTTCAGCCCAAGTCGTTCACAAGAATTAGTTTATGCTTTAATTGATAATCATAAGCCCGTCAGTTACTTAGATATTGATGCAGAACAAGGTCATGATTCGTTCTTGTTCCCTATCCCACTCTATGTGAAAACATTAAGAGCCTTTTTAGGTGGAGAACAACAGTTACACGCTACACCGCAGGAGCAGCACTAATGCGTATAGATCAACGACTCGCTGAAAAATGGATCAGTCCGAACTCTAGCGTATTAGACTTAGGCTGTGGTGATGGTGAATTATTGGCCCATATGAGCAAACAGCATAATATTCGTGCTTATGGATTAGAAATTGATCAAGAAAAGATTGCAATTGCCATCAGTCGGGGGTTAAATATTATTCAACAGGACTTAAACTTGGGGTTAAGTCGTTTTGCCGACCAGTCTTTTGACTCCGTGGTCATGGCACAGGCATTGCAGGCGGTCGATGCGCCCGATGTACTGCTCCGTGACATGGTGCGTGTTGGCAAACAGGCAATCATTACTTTTCCAAACTTTGCATATTGGAAGACTCGTTCTTTTCTTGCATTGAAAGGGAAAATGCCTGTCTCGGAAGCTTTACCCTATATGTGGTATAACACCCCGAATATTCATTTATGTACTTTCCGTGACTTTGAAGCATTATGTGCTGAGAATCGGATTAAAATTATTAATCGACTTGCCGTCAATGGTGACCAACAAGGTAGTATGCTCAGTAAGCATATGCCGAACCTATTTGGTGAAGTCGCAATTTATCGAGTGAGCGCTCTATGAAAAAGACATTTATCAGCACATTTTTATTTGGTCTGATCAGTATACAAGCGCACGCTGACTATGTTGCTCAACCACAATCAGTTGCAACACAGGCGGCACGATATTCAGTGATGGGTATCAGTGAATTACAAAGCGCAGCAAAATCTGGTCAAGCTGGGGCACAGTTTTACTTAGCAACCCGTTACCAGTTTGGTAAAGAAGTGGCTAAAGATGAAAAACAAGCTTTCACTTTATTCAAGGCAGCAGCAGATCAAGGTTTATCTGCGGCGCAATTGAATGTCGGTCGTATGTATGCAGATGGCATCGGTACGAAGAAAGATGAAGCTTTGGCGCGTAAATATTTCGAGAAAGCTGCGAGTAATGGTGATAACCGTGCCAGCTTTAATCTCGCGATGATGGAAGAGCAAAAGAAAAACTATGTTGGTGCTTACCAATGGTATGAACTTTCAACACGTGATGGCATGCTGGATACTAAAGTCATCAGTCTTTCTGAAGGTAAGAAAACAGCGTTGGCTGCAAACTTAACTCAAGATCAGATTCGTACAGCGCGTGACCGTGCTGATAGATGGATTCAGGCACAGTAAACTTATTAAAAAGATAAAAAACCGACTTGTAAGAGTCGGTTTTTGTTTTTTAGAATACATTCCATAATTGGATTAAAACCAATATTTTTGCATCGCTTTTAAAAATTCTTGTGTTATTAAATCATTAGACTTTAAGCCAATTACTGCATCAATACCACAACTAGGACATAAAGCGGTATTAGCATCATCACACCAATCTTGAATGTTTTTATAATCAAAAATATCCAAGCAATAAAAACAACCACAAAATGCGCTATCTCTTAAAATATGACGATGATAGCTTGAAGATTTATGAGCCTTAACGACGTCAGTTTGATCAAAATTATTCATTATTCTAGGGCTTGTTGAGAATTAACAAAGACTACTGATTAATTTATAATAGTACTATGGATAGATACATACTTACTGATGCCCAATGGGCAAAAATGGAACCTTTTTGCCTAGGTAAAGTGACCGATCGAGGTCGTAGTGGAAAAGATAATCGATTATTTTTAGAAGCAGTCCTATGGATTGCCCGTACAGGCAGTCCATGGCGTGATCTACCTGCTCATTTTGGTAAATGGAATACCGTCTTTAAAAGATACCGTGACTGGGTTAAAGCTGGTGTATTTGAAACTATTTTTGCATCTGTAAATGAAGATGTTGATTTGGAATACGCCATGATTGATGGAACGATTGTTAAAGTTCATCGACATGGGCAAGGTGCAAAAGGGGGACTTTCAAACAGTCTATAGGTAAATCTCGAGGTGGAATGACCTGTAAAATTCTTGCCTTAGTGGATAGTCTAGGCAACCTCATTAAGTTTCGATTAATGCCTGGTCAATATCACGATTTAGTAGAAACCAAACCTTTAATTGAAGATGTTGATTTTCAAGCATTACTAGCTGATAAAGCATTTGATGCAGATTGGCTCATCCAAGAACTCAATGAACGTAAAGTGAAAGTGGTGATCCCACCCAAATCTAATCGAAAAGTAATGAGAGCATTTGATACGACTATGTATAAATGGCGTCATCTCATTGAAAACTATTTCTGTAAGTTAAAAGAATTTAAACGTATAGCGATGCGTAGTTGTAAAACAGATACGAGTTTTGAAGCCATGATTCAATTGTGCGCGAGTGTAATTAACTCTCGGTAATTCTCAACAGACCCTAGCTAGAATGGTAGAGATTATTACTTATACCTATTATGAAATAGCACATACACAAGATATGCTCAAATTTTTCTAAATTCTAAACCTATCATCAAGAATACGATAAGATACACCTAATTCTCGTTAACAGCATTATAAATATGTCTACTCCATCATGGCTTAATCAAGGCAGCCTTGTGCTTGCAAGCAATAACAAAGGTAAAATTTCTGAATTTGATCATCTATTTCAACAACTCAATCTACCCGTCGAAATCATTCCTCAAGGTAAACTCAATATCGAAGATGCGATTGAAGATGGTTTAAGCTTTGTTGAAAATGCAATTATTAAAGCTCGCCATGCATCTAAACTTTCAGGCAAACCTGCTATTGCAGATGACTCGGGGTTATGTGTGCCAATCTTAGGGGGAGCACCAGGCATTTACTCCGCACGTTATGCAGGCGAACATGGCAATGACGCTGCCAATAACCAGAAGCTTTTGGCTGACCTTGTACCATTCCGCAAAGAGGGTGAAGCGATTGAAGGGATGTTTGTTTGTGTCTTGGCATTGGTCACCCATGCAGAAGACCCACTTCCACAAATTTTCCAAGGTATCTGGAAAGGTGAGATTTTAGCGGCAGCACGTGGTGAAAACGGTTTTGGTTATGACCCGCTGTTTTGGCTGCCTGAACTCAATGTTTCAAGTGCTGAACTGAGCAAAGCTGAGAAAAATAAAATCAGCCATCGTGGTCAAGCCATGCAGCTGTTTAAAGCAAGTTTGGTTTAAAACCCTAAAGTGCCCTCCTACATGAGGGCATTTTTTATATGTAGCAATAGACCATAGATTACAATCACCACACAGCTCACAATCGTTCCCGCAGCAATATAGCGAGCTGACACCCCCGTACCTTGATAATGGGTTTCCAAAGCGACAATATTGGCGGCGGGTGGTAAACAAAATAGGAAAAACAAAACTGGGAGCAATGATTCAATCTGCGGAATCGCAATAAAATAATAGCTCAACGTACAAATTATGATGCCACACAAGATTTTGAACATTAAAGTTCGAGTACTCAGTAGCAAATCAGCCCTATGTACCCGAGTATGTCTCAGCCACATGCCTAAAATACACATGCCCGCAAAGCTCATCCCAAATTTGGCAATATCATACAGTCCCTCTAGAACAAAATTACCCTGCCAATGATGAATACCGAATAGCCATAGAATCAGGGCTGCAAATAAGGCCAATACTGGTGGTGACTTAAGAACTTTTTGCAGTGTTGCAACGTAATTAGTCGGCCCTTCTGAAACCGCAGCAACCGCCCAAATATTGCCAAACAGTGAACCCCCAATATATAGCGCGATCATGGCGCCACTGACCTGCTCTCCAAATAAGGCGATGGCAAATGGAAAACCCAGCCAGCCAATATTGCTATAACTTACACAGAGCGCTTGTAAGCGATCCTTTGAAAAGTGAAAAAAACTATAAAATAGAAGAATCGATGTAATGAAACTAAATCCCATCAGTGCAAAGCTACCAGCTTGATAAAACACCATGTTGTAAATGATCACCACAGGAATGAAGGGTGGTGTTTCAAAAAGTATGCTGAAACAAAGCAGGTTGAATTTTGATAAAATAGAGAAATGCGAATAACTCTAGAAATCAAATGTCCAACCTGCCTCAGTGACAGTATAAAGAAAAATGGCATCAAAGTAGATGGGAAACAAAACTATCAGTGCAAAGACTGTAAACGTCAGTTTATTGGTGACCATGCTCTGAGCTATCTAGGATGTAATTCAGGCATTACTCGAAAAATATTACAGTTGATGGTCAGAGGTAGTGGTATACGAGATATCGCTGAAGTTGAGCGAATCAGTATCGGTAAAGTTTTACGTACTTTAACCGAATCGACCTACCAAATTCAGCCTAAACAAAGTCATTATGAGTCTCTTGAAGTTGATGAGTTTTGGACTTTTGTGGGAAATAAAAATAATAAACAATGGCTTATTTACGCCTACCATCGAGAAACAGGTGAGATTGTTGCTTATGTTTGGGGTAAAAGAGACTTAGCTACAGTTCAACGATTGAAGACAAAGCTTAAACAATTAGGTATTCACTACACCCGAATTGCAAGTGATCATTGGGACAGTTTCATAACTGCTTTTAAAAACTGCGAGCAAAGTATTGGTAAATTTTTTACTGTAGGTATTGAAGGTAATAATTGCAAAATAAGGCATCGAATTAGGCGCGGTTTTAGAAGGAGTTGTAATTTTTCAAAAAAGATTGAAAACCATTTTAAAGCTTTCGACTTAACCTTTTTTTACATCAATAATGGCTTCATTTAATGTCAGCATACTTTTTGAAACACCACCAAAATCTGTATGGCAATGAAAATACAGCCAATGCCTATAACTATGGTCATTTACCAGAAATCATTCTGGATGGTAAAGGTCGTGGTACTGCAGTTAAGCACTACTGCTTAGGCCGTATTTCACATGAGCTGATTCAAGTGATGCCAGACAACCGTACCGTGATCATGGGCGATGACTATACCAACGGCGGTTTCTTTATGTTTATTGCAGATAAAGAAAAAGATTTATCTGCTGGGACGCTCTACGTTGCCAAGTACACTGCTGAGCTGAATGAAACCTCTACAGCACCGATCAAATGGATCAAACTGGGTCATACCGACAGTAAAACTATTGAAGATTTGGTCAATGTTCGCGGCATTAAAGCTGACAATATTATGGAGAGCTTAACCACTGCACCTGCTGACTTAAGCGGTTATACGCAGATTGTATTGGATAAGAAAACACTCTGGATCAAGTTAAAAGAAGCCAATAACGGTTTCAGCAAAGCAGAAATCGAATTAGCGGCTGCCTTCCTCGAAACGCACCGTTATGCAGCCCTCAAAGGCGGTAGTATGGCCTTCACCAAAATGGAAGGAACCACCGTGAATATCAAAGATAAAGTGGCTTATTCTGCACTTGCCAATATTCAAGACTCGATGATCGAAGGTAAATCGAGCTGGGTTGCTGCACACAATGTTAAATTCAAGAGCACATTAAAAGCTGGTGGTGTACTTGCCCATGACCTGAAAGGCAGCCAAGTTGACCACTTAAATAATGTGATCAATAGTGAATGGACACCATATCAAAGCCATATGATTCTCATGGGCAAAGATATTCCAGCAGACAGCTTGGGCAATACCGCTGATCCAAATAACATTGCTAGCCCAGACAACTTAAAATTCTCTGAAACATTACGTACTTTGTTCATTGGTGAAGATAGTGGTAACCATACCAATAACTTCCTTTGGGCTTATAACGTTGAGACTAAATCTTTAGATCGAATTCTTTCAACACCAGCAGGTGCAGAGTCAACAGGTCTACATGCGGTTGACTCAGTCAATGGCTGGACCTATATCATGAGCAACTTCCAACATGCAGGTGATAGTTCAAGTCTTCCTGCTGATTTAAAAGCAAAAGTTTTGGCTAACTACAATGGTGGTTATAGTGCAAGTGTTGGCTATATCACCGCTGATCCAGTTGCGCCATCAATTGAGAAAAAAGCTTAATTTAAGCAATCCACTCAAAAAAAAATGCCGACATCATGTCGGCATTTGTTTATCTCAATCCATCACAATCCAATCATTCAGCTCGTACTCGTGCTTATATGAAATGAATCGAACAGTAAGCTCATTTCATTTAAAGATTGAAATGATAGCGGTCACCGAACAGATCAACTTCTATGATAAAAAAAGCCCCTTTAAATAAGGAGCTCAATTCAGTTAATTCAGCTTTATGCGGTTAATCACCAAAGTCTGAATAATCTTTGCTGCTGAATTTACTATAGCTTTTCCACGGTTCTACAATATTCACCTGTTGGATATTGGCTTTTAAAATGTCGTAGCGCAAACCATCTAAACTGCGTACTTCCACCCGTTTGGCAATATTATTGCGATTGTCCCATTCGATGCTCATTTTATTTTTCTTATTCTGACTTTCATACCAAGTACTATTGCTGTCTTTTTTCTTAACGGTCATTCCCTTTAAGCTTTTAGGGTCAATCAATGAATACACACAGCTCCAACAGCTACTCAGTCCTAACATATCGACATCGGCATCTTGTAAATGCACAACGGTTTTATCTTCCATCAGCACCAAATTGAGTTTGGGCTGTTTTTTCTGATCAATAAAATAATGCTGGGCCGCTTCTGCTAAATCCAAATGTTTATGCCCGCCCTTTTCATGTCCATGTTGGTGATGTTTAGGTAGTACACGTTCAATCCAAATATTCTGAGTATTACGATACATACGCTCCTGAAACACACTGGTTCGGGTCACACCATCATTGCCAATGCTTTGGGTCTCACGGGTAATATTGGCACTTAATACTGGGGCTGCATGCAAAGACGTCATTCCCACACTCAGTAATACCGCACTCATCACTAGACGCATGTTATTTCCTACATAAAAAAACCTCAGTCATAGTGACTGAGGTTGTTTGCAATATGATGAAAAGCTTCAATAAAGTATTGACGGTCTGTTAACATTTCAACCATGCTCTGTCGCAAGTATCTGTGAAATGTTAGCAGCCCCTATTTAAAACCAAACGCTTCTTTTAATTTGCTGAATACCCATACATTTTCACGTGTACCTTTAAATACTTGTGAACCCGCACCTTCAGCAAATAACAGCACATCACCACCCCCATGGGTTTCAGAACCAGGACTGCCGAGTTTTACACCAACTTCTTGCAAGTAATCATCTGCAGCTGCGTCATTGTCAGTAATGTCGATGCGCGATGTTGGACGCGGGCCACCACCATTACCAAATACCAAGGTGGTTGAGGTTTTACCATTGACATCCAGATTCGGTGCATGCTTCTTGCCGTCAGCCAATACACGCGTACGGGCGTCTGTTGCTTTGGCTTCTTGATAGCTATAGCTCAAACCCAAAATACCCGGGTTGGTGGTTGTGGTTTTCCCCGTACGCGCGGTATAACCGTTAAAGGTCATGGTATGGTCATGGTCAGCGGTCACCACGATCAGGGTATTCTTTAATTCAGGGTCAGTTTTCTTGATTTTATCCAATGCCGTCTTAATTGCATTATCAAAAGCAATGGTGTCTTGCAATGCGCGTTTGGCATTGGTTCCATGCAGGGCATGGTCAATACGCCCGCCTTCCACCATCAAGAAAAAGCCTTTGCCTGCAGTATCTTGAGCTTGTAGTAAATCAATCGATTTTGCGGTCATTTCAGCCAAACTTGGTTGGTTTGGCGCTGTTCGTGCTCGGTCTAAATCGTATTCCAAATGTGAGGTTGCTGAATAAAGACCGATGTATTTTTTATTCAATGGTGCTGCATCCATCTCTGCTTTGGTCGCACCAACAGTGTAGTTTTTAGCTTTTAATTCATTGAGTAGGTTACGTCCATCAATACGCCCCTTCTTGTTATCCGCCGCATTATAAGGGGTGAAATGATTGCGCCCGCCACCCATCAATACATCAACGCCATCTAACAGTTTTGTGTTATAACCTGCACCGCCAGGGATGACCTGACGTGCAATCTCAAACTGTGCATTACGATTACACACATGAGCAAATGTTGCAGCTGGCGTTGCATGGGTCAATTCTGTGGTGGTAATCGCGCCGACTTTTTTGCCATTGGCTTTAGCAAGTTCAAGAATCGTTTCCGCAGGGCTGCCCGCAGCCACACTTGAACCTGGGGTTGGACAATTATTGATGGCATTAGATACTTTGGTACCATCTGGTGCTGTACCCGCACTTGGTTTAACCGCGATCGTCCCAGGCGTCATTCCACTCACTTCATTACGGGTTTTCTTGCCCGTCATATAAGCCACCATTGAAGGAGCACTGTCGGTGGTTTGACCATCTTCTGAATATGTCTTAATTCTTGCCGTACGGCGCAAGGTGTCCATGGTTAATTTGCCAGATTCACCGTAGCCATAAATACGGCTTGCCGTAACTGTGGTTGGCCCCATACCATCACCCAAGAAGAAAATGATATTCTTGGCTTCGCCCGCAGCTTGTACACCAGTGCTTGCAGCAACTAATGCAACCGTTAAAACAGATGCTTTCATACCGAACTGACCTAATTTAAATTGTTTTAACATCATCGTTCTCCAGTCTGTTGTTATTTATCTAGGCCAATGGCTTTGCGAACTAAGTTAAAGACTTCGATATTTTCGAGGCTGCCATGGAAGTTGTCTGACCCTACACCAATTGCACCAAGGAACACATCGGTACCGCCATGCGTTTCACTATCAGCAAAACCAGTTTGCACCACAGCTTCTTGCTGGAAGTCATCGGAAGCTGTACCCGTACACCACCCTTCTTTATCAATATCTGTACCACGACTATCGGTAAATTTACCCGCTGGACCTACGGCTGGATTACAGCTGTCGTTATCGGTCAATACCCCACGTGCTTCGATACGGTCATTGTCTAAACGCTTTTTACCTGTACCAAAGCCGATGATTGGATATGGGTTACCATTCACATCGGTTGAGAAACCTGCCTTGTTATAGTTTTTGACTAAACCAAGCACACTGGTCTCTGCCCCTTTCACATATTTACCCGTACGTTTTGCATAGCCATTCAAGACCATGGTGTGATCATGGTCAGCGGTCACCACGATCAAGGTATTCTTGAGCTCAGGGTCGGTTTGTTTGACTTTATCAATCGCAGCTTTAATTGCATTATCAAATGCAACCGTGTCTTGTAAGGCGCGCTTGGCATTGGTGTCATGCAGTGCATGGTCAATACGTCCACCCTCAACCATCAAGAAGAAGCTTTTGTTTTTCGCGTGGAGGACATCAATGGCCTTGGTGGTCATATCGGCAAGGCTTGGCTCATCAATTTTCTTATTGGTACGATCCAAGTCATAGTTCATATGGCTGGCATTAAATAAGCCCAATAATTTTTTGGTCTTGCTTGGATCAATTTTGGCTAAATCACTTCCGCTTGAAACAAAGTTATAGCCTTGATCTTGCATTTCTTTGACCAGATCACGACCATCAGCTCGTTTACCGCCCGATACCGTCGTTGGTTTAAACTGACGTAAGCCACCACCCAAGACCACATCTACACCATCCTTTAATTTAGTATTATACGCGCCCCATCCTGTACCTTTACCTGCAGGAACAAGCTGTGCCGCAATATCGTTCTCGGCATCACGATGGCACACATGCGCATAGGTCGTGGCAGGTGTTGCATGAGTAATACGGGTTGTGGTAACTAGCCCAGTGCCCATGCCTTGTGCCTTAGCAAGTTCAAGCAATGTTTCTGCTGGTTTCTTGCCTTTATTGGATGCAACATCGTCACAGGTACTGGTGCCGTCTGCTTTCGGTGGAGATGCGATGGTGCCTGTCTGCATGGAAACGACTTCATTGTTCATTTTCACGCCCGTCATATAGGCAGCCATAGACGGTGCACTGTCTGTCACTTGACCATCTTCTGAAAAGGTACGAACAAATGCAGTTTCTGGCAGCGTATCAATGGTCAAATCGCCATCTTCCCCAACAGAATAAATACGCGATGCGGTTAAGGTGGTAATCCCCATACCATCGCCCAAGAAGAAAATTACATTTTTTGCGGTGGGTGTTTTTGGTACTTCTGTTTTTTCATTGTTATCACTATCGTTACAAGCAGTCAGTCCCGCTGACAAAACTGCCATTAAACTGACCGCCAATAGCTTTTTGGAAAAGCCCGTCTTTGATAAGAACATAGAATATCCCCAGATGTATTGTTTGGACGTAACTTGATTTGCTACACCATAACAATGCTGGGTGACACTTTTATGTCATCGTGATGACAGTATTATTTCATCTTGTTGTTTTATATACATAATTATGTTACAACATATCAACCTAACGCTTCAGATCAACGTGCAAATTAACCACTTGTCCCTGCTGTTCACCCTGTTGAGATTTTTCTAGCCATTGCCATTTGGTATCAGTTAATCTTAAAAAATTAGAGCATCGTGTTCCATAAACTGGGCTTTGAATAAAGGTGGATGACAATAGGGCTTCCATCTCAGGATTAATTCCCGTATCAGGTAACAGATTGGCAATGACTTTACGCTCATCTTCCAGAATGTCCCAAACCGCAGACACCAAATCCAATTCTGCGACTTGAGGCTGCTGTAGTATGGGTAAAAACTCCTGAGTAAAGCGTTTACGCAAATGTCTGGTTTTATGCCAGTCTTCAGACATTAATCCATTGGACACCACATAGACGCCATTGGCCAGAACCTGTGGCGCTTCTCCACGATTGCTCATATACACCGCCTGTTCACGATCACCCAGAAACAGGTTAAAGCCCGCATAGTCCTGCTGATTCTGTTCCAGCATTTGCGCAAAGCGGATGGGAGCTAAATCACTTTCCAGAAAGTCCTGAATCAGGTGTCCGCGTGAAGTGCTGTACTGGTTCTTGTCCCGACCATTGCGGAAGTTGGTCACGATTGCCCAGCGACCTGGTGCGGTCACACCCATCCATGTTCCACCCGACTGCAAATCCTGCCCTGCCACAATCGGGCGGTTTTCCCACTGATGCAGGGGAGCACTGGGACGATGGTAAAACTCATCACGGTTTGAAATGAGGCAAAGTGGCATCTCATCTAGCACATGCCATGCAAAAGCGACAATACACATTATTTTGTTCTCACATCTTTACACATTGAATGTACAACATTTTTCACATCATTCCGCTACAATCTGCTCAAAACTTAATTTCAAATTCTAAATTGAGGAAAAGCGATGCTGACCTATCCAAATATTGATCCAGTGGCACTGAGTTTAGGGCCAGTCAAGGTACACTGGTACGGATTGATGTATCTATTGGCATTTTTATGTGCATGGGGCTTGGCATCTTACCGAGCCAAACAGCGCGATGGCTGGACAGCCGACATGGTGTCCGACTTGGTGTTCTATGGTGCTTTGGGTGTGGTGCTGGGTGGTCGGGTGGGCTATGTCCTGTTTTACGAGTTCGGCAAGTTTCTGGAAAACCCACTATGGTTGTTTCAGGTCTGGACTGGGGGCATGAGCTTCCACGGCGGCTTCCTCGGTGTGATGGTCGCCATGCTGTTCTGGTGTCGGAAATACCAAAAAACATGGTTTCAAACACTGGACTTTATTGCCCCCTGTGTACCCACAGGCCTGATGTTCGGTCGTATCGGCAACTTTATTGGTGGTGAGCTATATGGCCGTCAGGTGACCAATCCTGATTATCCGTTTGGCATGATTTTCCCAACAGACCCACTGGGCTTGGTTCGTCACCCGTCACAGATTTATCAGGCACTGTGTGAGGGTCTCATCCTATTTATCGTGCTGTGGTGGTTTAGCTCAAAGCCCCGTCCACGTATGGCAGTTTCAGCTTTATTCCTAATCGGTTACGGCGTGGCACGTTTCTTTATGGAATTCTTCCGTCAACCCGATGCAGACCAAGGTTTTATCTTATTCGGCTGGATGACCAAAGGGCAAATTCTCAGCTTCCCAATGATTATTATTGGACTATGGATGATTTGGTATGCCTACCGTAAAAATATCTATGATTGGCAGCTTAAAAAATAAGGTGGTGTTTCAAAAAGTATGCTGAAACAAAGCAGGTTGAATTTTGATAAAATAGAGAAATGCGAATAACTCTAGAAATCAAATGTCCAACCTGCCTCAGTGACAGTATAAAGAAAAATGGCATCAAAGTAGATGGGAAACAAAACTATCAGTGCAAAGACTGTAAACGTCAGTTTATTGGTGACCATGCTCTGAGCTATCTAGGATGTAATTCAGGCATTACTCGAAAAATATTACAGTTGATGGTCAGAGGTAGTGGTATACGAGATATCGCTGAAGTTGAGCGAATCAGTATCGGTAAAGTTTTACGTACTTTAACCGAATCGACCTACCAAATTCAGCCTAAACAAAGTCATTATGAGTCTCTTGAAGTTGATGAGTTTTGGACTTTTGTGGGAAATAAAAATAATAAACAATGGCTTATTTACGCCTACCATCGAGAAACAGGTGAGATTGTTGCTTATGTTTGGGGTAAAAGAGACTTAGCTACAGTTCAACGATTGAAGACAAAGCTTAAACAATTAGGTATTCACTACACCCGAATTGCAAGTGATCATTGGGACAGTTTCATAACTGCTTTTAAAAACTGCGAGCAAAGTATTGGTAAATTTTTTACTGTAGGTATTGAAGGTAATAATTGCAAAATAAGGCATCGAATTAGGCGCGGTTTTAGAAGGAGTTGTAATTTTTCAAAAAAGATTGAAAACCATTTTAAAGCTTTCGACTTAACCTTTTTTTACATCAATAATGGCTTCATTTAATGTCAGCATACTTTTTGAAACACCACCAAAAATAATTAAAGGGAGCAAATGCTCCCTTTTTATTAACTTTGAAAACTTATAATTGAACCGATAATGCATTGACCACTTCACCCAAACGCTTACCTTGAGCTTCACACAAGAGTTTTTCATCTTGGCTTAAACTCTGATCATGACGCGGCCCACTAACATGACTCGCCCCATAAGGTGTTCCACCTGTTTTGGTATTTGATAATGCAGGGATTGAATTAGGTAGACCTAAAATGATCATGCCGTGATGAAACAAAGGAGGTAGCATTGTTAGTAATGTACTTTCCTGTCCACCATGCATCGAACCAGAAGAGGTGAATACACAGGCAGGTTTATTATGTAATGCGCCATTCAACCACAAGCTGGTCGTTTGATCCCAAAAATATTTCATTTCACTTGCCATATTTCCAAAACGAGTTGGTGAACCAAGCGCCAAACCAGAACAGTGGGTTAAATCATCTAAAGTACAATAGATGTCGCCTTCACTAGGGATACTTGCTTCAGCTTGAGTCACAACAGTAGCAAGATTGGGGACTGTTCTGATACGAGCTCTAACCCCAGTTGCTTCTACACCATCAGCAATCAAATGTGCCATTTGTTTGGTTGAACCATATTTACTGTAATAAAGTACAAGAACGTAAGGTTGCATCGCTTTCAAGTATTTTGTTAAAAAGAACACTATACGACATTTTTTATACTTTTCGCGGTAGTAATTCCTATGTATGCATAGGATTTGATTAAAAATAATTAGGATAGAACCCATGATATTAGACCGTTATCTAAAAAACCGAGCGTTTTTAGAGAAAACATGGTTTCAATTTATTGTATTTGTGTTACGACGTTTTGAGGCTGACCGATGCCGAGAGCAAGCTGGATCACTTACCTATACGACCCTTTTTGCTGTTGTTCCGATGTTGACAGTTTTTTTAGTCATTATTTCCTCCATCAAAGCATTAGAGCCAGCAAGACAACAGTTACAACAACTGATCTATAGTAATTTTTTACCTAAAAGCACGATTGCCTTTGACAAAGCCCTGAATGCATTTACTGAAAAATCCAGTAATTTGACTGTGATTGGTGTGTTGTTTTTATTTGTGACCACAGTCTTAATGCTGACTTCGATTGAAACAGTATTTAATCGCATTTGGCGTGTCAAAGAAACACGAACTGGTCTTGTCGGCTTTATGCGCTATTGGACAATCATTTCATTAGGTCCAATTGTGCTGGGAAGTGCGTTTGTACTTTCTTCAACTGTCGCATCAATGAATGTTTTAAGTAATAACTTTGCAGGTTATCAGCTTGATGGTGCGTTAATTTTATGGCTCATTTCCTTTATTTTGACCATTGTCGGATTCTTCATTTTATATTGGACGATCCCCAATCGGACGGTACCAATTTTTTCAGCTGTGATTGCGGCATGTTTCAGCGCGACCGTTTTTGAAATTTTAAAACATTTATTTGGCTGGATCATGAGTAATTTCACCAGCTATGAAATCGTTTATGGTGCTTTTGCAGCAGTTCCTATTTTTCTACTTTGGATCTATTTGTCTTGGAATATCATTTTATTGGGTGTAGAAGTAAGTTATGCACTCACCGCCTTTCATTCTGGTAAAGAAAAAAAGCGCCATCCAATTTTGATGTTATTGGATATTTTAGAATTGTTTTACCGTAAGCAACAAATCGGTGAAAGTGTTAGCGAGCAAGAGCTACTCAATATTATTGGTCGTGGTGAGCTTGGTCGTTTACCCTCTTACATCCTTCAGCTTGAAAAGCAAAACCTGATTAAACGCACTGATACGGATGAATATGTTCTGGTACGAAATCTAGCACAAGTCGATTTTTGGAGCTTTTTTACAGCTCTACCGTATCCATTGCCATTACGCCATGATGTTGCCAATATTCATGAAGACGATGAATGGATTGAACGCCTTGGGCCATCGCTAGTGGAAAGTAATGACTACTTAGCAGCAAAACTCTCCATCCCACTTTCAACTATTTTTGAACAAAAATAATTGAATAGACCTCTTCGGAGGTCTTTTTATTTCCTCAACCATCCCTGCAAACTCACAACTAAAATTCCAAGTAATACCAATGCCGTCCCAAAAATGAAATTTACTTCTATATTCTCATCTAACAGCCATACGCCAAATATGATTCCAAACAAAGGAGTGAGAAATGAAAATACTCCCAGTCGAGAGGCTAAATAATTTCGTAATAACCAAAACCATGCTAAAAAACTAGCAAAAGACACGATCAAAGTATGAAAAGCTAAACTCCCTATTACTAATGGTGTCCACTGTACAACTGCTTGTCCCAAGAAAAATGCCAAACCTAGCAACAGAATAAAGCTACCAGCCAACTGATAAAATAAAGTTTGGGTGACTGCAGCTTGTGCCAAAGAGGATAAACGTACCGTAACTGTAGTGGCCGCCCAGGCAATTGCCGCAGCTAAGGCGTATAAATCTCCCCATAACATCTGTTGCTGAAATGTATTGGCCCCTATCTGTTGTGGACGAATAAAAGTCACCACAATGCCGATAAAAGCGATACCAATGCCAGTCCATTGCAATAGCGTTAGGCGCTCAGATGGTAACTTCCAATGTAAACCTAGCGCCACAAAGATAGGGGCTGTGTAAAGCAAAACAACTGCATGCGAAGCAGAAGTCAACTGGAGTGCTTGTGCGAGTAAAAAGAATTCTAGAGAAAATAGAACAGCGACTAATGCTCCAGCTTTCAGGTTCTTGGGATTCATTAATTGACTTTTTTGATCAAGCAACACCAACGGCAATAAAAGTAATGCTGCTAACCCAGATCGCAAAGCAATTTGCATCAAAGGACTGATGTCTGAAGCTGCCATTTTTAAAATAACTTGCTGTAGCCCCCAAACCATACACAATACGATCATTAGACTTGAGGCTGTCTGATCTAGGGCTTTACGCTCGTCCATAGCAAGCTCCATATACACGATATTGAACCACTATAAGACTGTCGTATTTTAATGATATAGTGAAAAATAGACAAAATATGTGTGTTTTCAGGCAATTCTTTCTATGAAAAAATCAGCACAGCGAGTTCAAGATTTTCAGGAACTCCCTGCTTATAACGAAATACCTGAACTTCTGTGGCTCAGCATACGCGATGCACCTGCTGCAACGGTTTATCCACAACATGCGCATGCTTGGGGAGAGTTTATCTATGCTTTTGATGGTGTTTTAGAAGTAAATATTGATCAGGTACATTATCTCACTCCACCACCGTATGGGATTTGGTTACCGCCACATACTCAACATAGTGGTGTGAATCGAAATGATGTAACGCATTGCACCCTTTATGTTCATGAATCACTTTGTGAAAAAATGCCTCAACGGGCAGGAATTTTACTGACCGCACCACTGGTGCCGGCACTACTTGAACATATACAAAAATATGCTTTTAAAGATCACGATCCGGAATATTTGCGAATATTGCATGTTCTACTTGATACCTTAACCCATGCCGAAATCATCGGGAGTTATTTACCCAGTACAGAGCACCCTGCTTTAGCTCAAATATTAAATCACCTACATTTACATCCTGCTGACAACAGCACTCTAGCTGAGCTGGCAGCGATGATAAATATGACTGAAAGAACATTGGCGAGACATTGTCAAAAAGAACTCGGGATGTCCTTACACGAATGGCGACAACGTTTAAAGGTAATGAAAGCGATGTCTTTATTAAATCAAGGTTACACGATTGAAAGTATTGCTCTAGACTTAGGTTATGCAAGTTCATCAGCCTTTATTTATATGTTTAAACGTTGGATGAATTACACCCCTGATCAGTTTAGAAAATACTATCAAGGACGCTAAATTTATTCCAAACCAAACCGTTTTAGTCGCTCAAGTTCATATGGCGCATCTTCAGCAGGATAACGCAACTGAATCTTGGCTTGTTGTTTAGCTAAAGACCAAACAATACTTCCCCCTGCTGGCAAAACATTTGTTTTTAATCGATATATCGGATCTTGGTAAGCAGTTTCACTATCTATAAATTGCCATTGATGCAGCTTAAATGCCTCGACTACATCATTGAGAAATGCTGCATTGATTGCATTTACATGAAGTAGCAATACATGCTTTGGAGAATACCCGACAGTCTGTATCGCCAATTGATCATAATAATTTGCTCGATCCAATAAATGATCAATATAAGCATTCTTTAATTTTTCAAGCTCAGCTGTTTGTCCATTTTTAGTATAAGAAAGATATTTTAAATTATAAAACCAGTCACTAGCATCAATACTCACAGCACCTGATTCATAACCCTGCTGTTGTAAATAATGCGCAACTCCATCTCTTTTTTCTATGATATTGCCTTCTTTCAAAAACGGATAACGATACCTGGGAACCCAACCAGTCAATGGTTTAAATACTTGTTCGGCTCTGAAAATTTGATCAATATATTGCTGCGTTGTGACCTGCTCCTTGTTTAAATTGGAATGCAATTCACTGTGATTACCGATTTTATGCTCTTGCTTTCCCCATGCGGCAACCAAGCTCAAGCCTTTATAATCACCGATTTTAATTACACTTGGATAAACAATACTTCGTATATGATTTTGTTTAAGTTGTTCTAGAATTCTTTGATTAATTTGTTGGGCATTCGGATTTAGATCAGGATTGACCCCATCATCAAAACTTAAAGCCAGCTGCTTGCTATGACTGATAGTTATGATCAATAAGATCACAAGGAAAAAACACAGTTTCATTTTATTTTTCATTCTTTATGTAAAAAATGGCATTAATTCATTCAAATCAATGCCATAAGATCGTGCATTACACTTTGACAAAAGTATCCCAATCATACTCACCAGTCTGAGTAATCAATTTCATTGTCAATTTATCATGGGGTTTCAATGCCCCTACACCTGCTGGAGTACCTGTCATAATCACATCACCAGTTTTTAAACTAAATGATTGATTGATCTCAACTAACAAAGCGCCGATATCAAATAGCATATCGCGACTAAATCCATGTTGACGTTCAACTCCATTGATCATCAGAATAAGTTCTAGCTCTTGCAAATCGCCAATTTCATCAATCTCAATCCATTCCGCAAGCAAGCAAGCGCCATCAAATGCTTTTGCTCGCTCCCAAGGCTGCCCTTTTTCTTTTAAATCACTTTGCAGATCACGAAGAGTCAAATCCAAACCTAAAGTAATTGCACCTACGGCTTCTAATGCCTTTGAGATGTCAGTTTCTTTTGAAAGTGGATGTGCAATTTGTACGCAGATTTCACATTCGTAGTGACATTCACCCAATGCTTTATTCCAATCAATTCCTTTTTCTAAGGAACCTAAACTACTTGGAGGTTTCATGAATAAAATCGGGCGATCTGGAATAGCATTTCCTAATTCTTTTGCATGTTCTGCATAATTTCGACCCACACAAACAATTTTTGAAGGATGTGTACTCATGAAAGCTCCTTGCTTTTATAACCGATGAAAAATTTATTTTTTAAAGCTATTTTCAAACTTATTTTGATCAATAGAATCTGTAAATGCGCGTTTAGGCACAATAACAACAGTATGGTTTTTTAACTCCAACATATACGTCAGCTTTCCAATCGCAAAAGATTGAACCTCTGTGTATTGTACTATTTGCTTTTTCCCTGCTGCGTAAAGCTCAAATTGGTCTTGATATAAATCAATTCCCTGTTCACTTTTGCCAAACTGGTAACGAACAAATTGTCGTTTAAACAGCAATGGTAATAACCAATAACGCATTAACCCTTGCATAAGCAAGAAAAAAACACCCAATGCAACATAATAACGACCAACACCCGTTAAACCTAAATAGAATCCCCATAGAATCACTGCAATACTAATCACTGGTGTCAGAAAACGAGTGATCGTTTTCTTGCCAAAAGTCACTAAAGCAAAACCATCTTGAGACTCTTCTAAATTGAGATAATAACGCAGTGATAGTGTTGGACGTTGTTCAGACATTTCTTATTTCTTACATTTGAAAGACGTGCCCTATTAGAACATAAATTAATTTTGGCACACTATCACTGTTGTTTTTTTTGCTATGAACTTTGCAACAGATTCAGTTTTTGGATTTATAAACTTATTATGCAAATAACATAAATTTTAGACACAAAAAAACCGCTGCTAAGCGGTTAATTCTTCAAATTGGTGCGCTCAGAGAGATTCGAACTCCCGACCCCTTAGTTCGTAGCCAAGTGCTCTATCCAGCTGAGCTATGAGCGCATATTTGATAGGGGGCATTATACGCACTTTTTTCATATTGATAAGCGTTTTTTCATCTTATCGTCGTCAAATGGTGATAGATTCGCCTATCAATCTTAAATTCAAATAAAAACACATTGCTAAAAACCTTAACACCTAAATATTTATTAGCTGATAATGCGATCAACACTATTCATCAAGCTGAAAACCCAATCTCAGATGCTGCAAGTTTAGGCACACTCACTTTTGAAACTTCTCGCGATACTGTGAATGGTTCTTTAGAAACGATCTCTGATCTCGCTGGCGCTGATTTTGATGGTGCGATGGATTCTGTTACAGGTGTGATTGATACCATCACTGGCGGTACTGATGGTTCTCCATTTGAAATGGTGACTGATGCAATCGAAGGTTTCACGGGTGGTGACTTAGGTGATAACCCTGTAACAGGTGTGATTGATACCATCACTGGTGGTACGGATGGTTCACCTCTTGAAATGGTGACTGATGCGATCGAAGGTTTCAGAGGTGGTGACTTAGGTGACAACCCTGTAACAGGTGTGATTGATACCATTACTGGCGGTACTGACGGTTCTCCTCTTGAAATGATCACAGATACTGTAAGTGAATTTACAAACGCTGATGAATCATTGAGCACGATTACAGATTTACTTGGTAGCATCACAGGTGATTTGAATGGTGGAGCATTAGGTGAGATCACAAATCTTGCAGAAACAATCAGTGAAAGCCTGAACGGTGATTCTCTAGATCCAATCACAGGTGCGATTGATGGATTCTGTAGTGATATAGGTTTTGATCTTAATAGTGAAAGTATTATTCTCGGAGTATCAGAGCCAACACAAACGATTATCAGTAGTGGTAACTCTGTAATTGATAGTGTTCAAGAAAGCTCTACTGCGATATTTAGCGATAGTACGTTTGAAAGTATTAGTAGCTTGATTAGCTTAAGCGTTGAAAGTGGTGATGATTGTGGTTGTGATGGCGGTGTTGATAGTATCTTGACTGCAATCACAGGTTCGACATCTATACTTACTTCAGTTACGGATACAAGTACTTCAACTGCACCATTAACTGAAACTGTGACTCCACAAACATCGTTAACTAATTTATCAGACAATCTCTTCCATTCATTAAGCTTATTCTAAAAGCTTAAATTGAAAACAAAGGCAGCTATCATTAGCGGCCTTTGCTATTTAAATATACTGTAAAATAAATATCTTCAAAATTTGGGCACAAAAAAACCGCGATTAAGCGGTTAATTGTTTAAGTTGGTGCGCTCAGAGAGATTCGAACTCCCGACCCCTTAGTTCGTAGCCAAGTGCTCTATCCAGCTGAGCTATGAGCGCATTACTTATGTGCCTATTTCGGCATGTGTTACTTTAATCTTTACTTGGTGCGCTCAGAGAGATTCGAACTCCCGACCCCTTAGTTCGTAGCCAAGTGCTCTATCCAGCTGAGCTATGAGCGCCTTAAGTAAAGTGGCGGTGAGAGAGGGATTCGAACCCTCGATACAGTTACCCGTATGCATCCTTAGCAGGGATGTGGTTTCAGCCACTCACCCATCTCACCGTAACACGAGCGCAATAATACAAACTAAAACCACATTACACAAGGGATGATCCTGTTTTTTTCATCTTTTTTAAATCAATCAAATATTTTTTAAACAATTTCTGTATTTTTTCAGCATTTTTTCGTCCAACGCTTGTTAAGATAGTCTTCTCTTTATTTATTTAGATCATTTACATAAACAGAATCTTGCAATCTTTGACGTGCAGTCCAAGTTTGGATGACTTATGCTAAAGTGATCTGCCAGATGTGAAATGGAACGATATGACTAATAATTGGGTTGATCCCGAAGCAAAAGCAGAAGCTGAACGTTAC
Organism: Acinetobacter sp. A22; assembly: GCF_030913345.1. Lineage (NCBI taxonomy): Bacteria > Pseudomonadati > Pseudomonadota > Gammaproteobacteria > Moraxellales > Moraxellaceae > Acinetobacter > Acinetobacter sp. A22. The sequence goes on along the minus strand of NZ_CP133162.1, from coordinate 3,211,720 downwards.
GATAATCCTATTCCTAGCCGAACTCTTATTTTAACTACATTAGAACAATTACAAACTGCAAAATCTCATGCGGAACTTGTTGATCATTTCAACCTACCAGATCAAAAAAGTATTGATGCGTTAAATCATCGCTTAAGCGCAATGGTACGTGATGGTCAGCTCATGAAGGATGGTTTTAAATATCAACCTGCAACAGATTTACCAACACACGAAGCAACGGTTTATATTAATAGTAAAGGTTTAGGTACAGCGAATATTGCTGGACACGATGATGTGCTATTACCTGAACGTGAATTAAGACTCGTTTTTAACGGCGATCGCGTTAAAGTACGTCAGACTTCAGTTGATCGCAAAGGTAAACCTTGGGGTTTTATTACTGAAGTTGTACAACGTCGTGTCAAACAGATTATTGGTAAAGTCGCTGAGCATGAAGGTGAATACTTTATTCAACCGAGTAATCCGAATCAGCACCAACCGATTACTTTAGAAAAAGAATTAATTGAGCATGCCAATGCCAAAGTTGGCGATATGCTACGTGTTGCGATTGATGACTACCCGACCCGTGAAGAATTGGCAACAGGTCATGTCGTTCAATCCATGGCAGATAAAGCAGATACAGAGATTATCATTCCGCAGACTATTTTAGAATTTGGCTTGCCTTATGAGTTTCCTGAAGCAGTAATCAAAGAAGCTGAAAGCTTTAAAGAACCTTCAGAACAAGATATTAAAGGTCGTGTTGATTTACGTGACTTACCGTTAGTTACTATTGATGGTGAAGATGCACGAGACTTTGATGATGCTGTCTATGCTGAAAAACGTTCAGGTGGTGGTTATCGTGTGGTTGTTGCGATTGCTGACGTAAGCCATTACGTTCGTTTAGATTCACCTTTAAATGAAGAAGCAGAAGAACGCGGTACCTCAGTTTATTTCCCACACTTTGTCTTGCCGATGCTTCCTGAAGCATTATCAAATGGTTTGTGTTCTTTAAATCCACATGTAGATCGTCTATGTATGGTCTGTGACTTAAAGTTATCTCGTGCTGGAAAAGTGACAGGTTATGAATTCTATCCTGCGGTAATGCATTCTAAAGCGCGTCTGACTTACACACAAGTTGGTCGATATTTTGAGGGAGTAACCGATGCTATCCCTGAAGATAAAACTATTCATAAATCACTAAATACTCTTTTCCAGCTTTATCAGACCCTCAAAGAGTTACGTGCTAAGCGTCATGCGATGGAATTTGAAACCATCGAAACCTACATGACTTTTGATGAATTAGGTGGAATCAAAGAAATCCTGCCTCGCTCACGTAATGATGCGCATAAGCTCATTGAAGAATGTATGTTATTAGCCAATGTCGCTGCTGCGGAATATGCTTTAGAACATGACATCCCAATGCTCTACCGTGTACATGAGGCTCCTGAGTTTTCACGTATCCAGAAAGTTCGTGATTTCGTAAAATTGCTTGGTTTACCATTCCCAGAACAACCTACTCAGGCTGATTATCAACGTGTTATTGAAGCGACCAAAGATCGCCTAGATGCGCCAAGCATTCATGCTGTGTTATTACGCTCAATGATGCAAGCGTATTACGGTGCCAAGAATTCTGGGCATTACGGTTTAGCATATGAAGCCTATACGCACTTTACTTCACCAATTCGTCGTTACCCTGACTTATTATTGCATCGTGCGATTAAAGCCTATTTAGATAAAAAGGTTTACCCTCTTTCAGGTGCAGCACTAGATGATGCGGGTGAGCATTTCTCTCAAACTGAACGTCGTGCTGATGAAGCATCACGCAGTGTCACAACCTGGTTAAAATGCCACTATATGCAACAGCATTTAGGTGATGAATTTGTCGGCATCATCAGTGCAGTAACAGAATTTGGCTTATTTGTTACCTTAAAAGACCTCTATGTAGATGGCATGATTCATGTCAGCCAGCTGGGTGAAGATTTCTTCCTCTATGATCAAGCTAGCCAAAGTCTAATTGGTCAGAATCGTGGACAGTCATTTAGCCTCGGTGATGAAGTAAAAATTCAAGTGGCAGGTGTGAATTTGGAAGAACGTAAAATCGACTTCCAATTGGTACAACAACTCACTCATTTAGGTCGTGTGATTCGTCAAAAAGCACCGCGTACAACATCAACTCGAGCAGCCACTACAGAAGAAGTTTTTGGCAAGGCACCAACGGCATCCAAAGTAAGTGAAGATGGTGAAAAGCCTGTGCGTAAGAAAAAGGATAAGAACAAACCAAGTTCTTATACTAAAAAACCTGCTAAAAAAGCTTCGACTAAGCCCGAAAATAAAGAAAAGGCAAAGAAAAAAATAAAAAAGAAAAAGTCGAATGCAAAAGCAAAGAGTGAATAATTCATAAAATAAGAGAGCTTCGGCTCTCTTTCTGTTTTAGAGTTTCAGCTTTTCTTAAATTAAGTTCTATCAAAAAACACGAGTACTCCCCAAAAGCCCAATAAGACAAGATACCAAATCTGCCCTACCAATTCTTTCCCACCAAAAGTACTCAGTATTTCAAAAGTGAGTCCAGATGCAAACAATGCTAACAGCCCAAATACCGCCAGCATGATTGCCCAATCCCCCAACCCATATAAACGTTGTGGTTTTTCACCACTTTTCTTACGTTTAAACCAGCTTAGGAATAATTTATAGTAGACATAGAGTGCCCCAGCACCACACACAAGAAAGAACAACGTCGAAGCTGGACTATTGGCAGAAGGGCTTCCAATCCCCCTAGAGCCCACATATACCGCATTGTTTACCGTAGCGCTGGAGTGAGCAGAAACACACAAAGTTAAGAAAAAAACACTGATACTTTTTAATCTCATGATTAGGTTTAACCTATCTAGTTACGCATCGTGCTACAAAAAATTCTTCGTTAGATTTTCTTTGATCATGAGTTTAGCAAGAAATCGGCTTTCATCAAGACATTTACACCGAAGATAAAATTTCTTTTAAATTATAATTACTTATCAAAATTTTCAGCCACCATCCTAAACCACATACAGGCGTTTATAAATAAAAAATGAATCTAGATATAAGAGATGAAGCATAGTTACACTTGATTTCTCCCCCGCTAAGCCCTACATCTATAACTATGTTTAAAGATGAATATGGCAAAAATACAATGACACTACAGCAAGCGACACTCCCCACTCCCCAGTTTGATCAAATTCAACTTGCAGAATTAAAACAACAGATTGAACAGACTATTCAAAATGGTCAAAACTTCTTAAATCAACTCAATGAAGTTCCACAAGCTCCTGAAGACCAACTGGCAACTTTGGCGGAAGTCGATCAGCTTGAAAATAATATGAGTGAATCATGGGGAATTTTGTCACACCTCAATGCGGTTATGAACAATGCCGAAACCCGTGAGGTGTATCAGGCACTTTTACCTAGTTTAAGCGAATATTACACTCAGCTTGGACAGCACACGGTGTTGTATCAAACTTATCAACATATTCATGATAGTGCAGTATTTCAAACGCTGAGCGAAGCACAACAAAGTGCAATTAAACTCGCTTTACGTGATTTCAAACTATCAGGCGTTGCTCTCGAAGGCGAAGCCAAAAAACGTTATGCGGAAATCTCAGCACGTTTATCGCAATTATCTTCAGATTTTTCTAACCATGTACTCGATGCAACACAAGCCTACTTCAAACCATTAACCGAAGAACAGCTCAAAGGTTTACCACAAAGTAGTGTTGAATTATTAAAGCAATACGGCCAACAACGCGAGCTTGAGCAAGCCGTTGCCACACTCGACTTCCCTGCTTATTTTGCGATTATGACCTATGCCGATGATCGAGAACTTAGAGAGGAACTCTACAAAGCCTACGTGACTCGTGCTTCAGAACAATCAGACAAAACCGCGTTCGATAATACCCCTGTGATGGAAGAAATTCTGAGCTTGCGTCAAGAAATGGCTCAACTGCTTGGCTTCAATAATTTTGCTGAATATTCATTGGCTAGCAAAATGGCACCTGATGTTGATACCGTCGATAAGTTTTTGGTCGACTTGGCAGAACATGCCCGCACACCAGCCCTTGCTGAAATCGCTGAACTGAAAGCAATTGCACAACAAGATGGTGTTGAAGAATTAAAACCATGGGATTCAACCTACTATTCTGAAAAATTGAAACAACAACAATTCAATTTGTCTCAAGAAGCGCTTAAACCGTATTTCCCAGCACCCAAAGTTGTGGATGGTTTATTCCAAATCGTTCAACGTCTTTATGGTATTCAAATCATCGAACGCCAAGCCCCTGTTTGGCAAAATGATGTACGTTATTTTGAAATTGAAGATCAAGGTCAAGTGGTCGGTGGTTTCTATTTTGACTTATATGCCCGTAACGGCAAACGCGGTGGCGCATGGATGAGTGGTTTCCGTTCTCGTGTGCAAACGGCCAATGGTCTACAAAAACCAATTTGCTATATGGTGTGTAACTTTACCCCACCGATTGGCGATCAGCCTGCGCTATTGACTCATGATGAAGTGATTACATTATTCCATGAATTTGGCCATGGCTTACATCACATGCTGACCGAAGTGGATAATATCTCAGTTGCAGGTACGCATGGTGTTGCATGGGATGCCGTTGAATTACCAAGCCAGTTCATGGAATTTTGGGCTTGGGATAATGAAAGTTTGGATGTACTCAGCGAACATACTGAAACTAAGCAAACTTTACCGCAAGAATTGCTATCTGCTTTGTTGAATGCACGTTTCTTCCAGTCAGGTATGCAAACTCTGCGTCAGATTGAATTTGCTCTGTTTGACTTAACCATTCACCGTCAAACACCCGCTTTAAACAGCGAGCAAATCCAAACTACATTAGATGAAATTCGTGCTAAATTTGCGGTTGTTCCGACTGTTCCTTATAACCGTTTCCAACACAGCTTTAGTCATATTTTTGCTGGCGGTTATGCAGCAGGTTATTATTCTTATAAATGGGCGGAAGTTTTGGCGAGCGACGCCTTTGATCGTTTCGAAAATGAAGGTATTTTTAACACCGAGACTGGAAAAGAATTTAGAAAGTTTATTCTAGCAGTTGGCGGAAAAGATACAGCACTTGATGCGTTTCGCAATTTCCGAAAAAGAGAACCAAAAATAGATGCATTATTACGTCATCAAGGTTGGACGAATACGCATAAAACCGCTTAAACTACGTCATTATTGTTCACAGGATGTAATTAACTGACATGAAAAGACAGTTCATCGCGGGTGCTAAATGCCCAAAATGTGGAGCCTTAGATCGTGTGGTTAAGATCATCACTGTGGATGACGAATGGATTGAATGTATCGAATGTGCTTATAGTGAACAGCGTCCTACTCACGTAGAACCAGCTGAACCCGCTGAGCCAGATGAAATTGGGGTGATACAATTCAAGCCTCGTCATTTTGACTAGAAAGGTTAAAAAATGATGTCCTCGTATCAAAATGAAAACTCTAAATTATTATGGATGATCATCGGTGTAATCAGTATCGTCGTGGTGCTGATTTTTGCAGTACAGTGGTTTCTATCTCAAAAAAATCATGAGGCAACTGTTACACCAACGGTGCCAACGATTAGTAAAGCTGCACCGTCAGCACGTCCAGTCGAAACGACTGAAACTGTACAAGCTGCAAGCGAAGTTACTGCACCTATCCAACTAGTTGAAGAGTCAATTATCAAAGATCCAATTCCTGCAAATGACACTTTAGCCAAAGAAGAAATTGCTAAACTGGATGATATTCATCAACAACTTAAAGATCAGCAAAATGAGCTAAAGCAACAATACACTGATGTTGATACTTTAGTAAAACTGAAAGAAGATCAAATTAAGCTTCTTGAAGCTCAACTTGCAGCACAAAATAAATCATAAATAAGTAAGGCTTTAAAATGGGTTATAGCCTTAACGTCTTCGATGATTTGTTGGCCATGCTTGATTTAGTTCATCCCTTAATGTGAGGTCTTAACCTCTCTACTTTATATAATTCAATCGAAAATAATAATCGTACATTTCTTTAAAGGCAGCAGAGGCTTAGAATACAAGCTGCATCCTTGCTCTCACAATGATTATGACGCTGAATCAACCTAATCGTAAGCTCTTCTTAGCGATTAGCTGCCTGACCATCTCGGCTTTTCTTTTCTCCATCATGGGCATCTGCATCAGATACGCATCTCAAACTGTAGATAATTACACGATTGTTTTTTTCCGTAATTTCGTTGGGTTGATGCTTTTCCTACCATTTATTATGAAACAAGGTACAAGCTTTGTTAAAACAGAAAAATTGTGGATGCATACTTGGCGAAGTCTGGTTGGGCTTGCAGCAATGTATGGTTTTTTCTATGCGATTGCACATTTGAAATTGTCCAATGCCATGGTATTTACGTATTCCTCACCTATTTTTATTCCATTGATTGCTTGGCTATTTTTAAAAGAACGTATTACTAAAGCAATGTTAATGGCAGCTGCATTAGGATTCTTGGGCGTATTTTGTGTTGCAAAACCTGATCAAGGATTGTGGAATTGGGTATCTGCGATAGGCATAGCATCTAGCCTACTTGCATCAATGGCATTTGTAACCGTAAGAGCACTAACCAAAACTGAACCTCCAGAACGTATCGTGTTTTATTTTTGCTTGATCGGCTCCGTACTTTCAGCCATACCGATGTTTTGGGTTTGGCGACCTTATGCTTTGAAAGAACTTTTTTTTCTTATTGCAGCAGGAATACTTGCGAATGTCAGCCAAATTTTTATGTCTCACGCTTATCGCCTTGCTCCAGCTGGACAGATAGCACCAGTCAATTATATGGCGATCATTTTTGCGGGTGTTTGGGGCTTCTTTCTTTGGCAAGAAACACCTGATTTTTATAGTTTATTCGGTTTTGGATTAATATTACTGGCAATTATTTTATGTAGTCCTTTGAGTCAAAGGCAAAGAAAAAGTCTCTAATAAAGCACAAATTAAAAAGCACCCGAAGGTGCTTTTTTAGGAGATAAGAGGTAAGCGTCCGCTGAACCCCATGCCTATTTTTTAATTTGAGTTGGATTTCCAGCGATGTGGCAGTAATTCTTCTATTTGGGTCGCTTTATGCGTCGGCAGCCTTTTCAGCACATCACTGAGATAGGCATACGGATCCAACCCATTCAGCTTTGCTGACTGGATTAAAGTCATGATATTTGCCGCTCGCTGTCCACTGCGCAGCGAACCTGCAAACAACCAGTTCTTACGGCCCAATGCCCAGGGGCGCATTGAGTTCTCTGCCCAGTTATTGTCAATGGGTAGATTGCCATCATCCAGATAGCGGCTTAAGGCTGGCCAACGCTTCAGACTGTAATTGATGGCCTTGGCGGTTGGAGAACTCGATGGCACCGTCAGATAATGTTGGTTGAGCCATTCATACAGTTGTTGCATCACCGGTTGGCTGTGCTGTTGTCGGTATTCGCGGCGGTGTTCTGCTGTACTATCGGTCTTTTTCCTGAGTTCGGCTTCTATCGCATACAGTTTCTGAATCATCAGTAATGCCTGTTCAGCGATCTGACTTTTCCCAGTCACATGTAGCTCATGGAATTTACGACGTGCATGCGCCATGCAGCCCACCTCAATGACATCGCCTGATTTAAAGCGTGCTTTATAACCACTGTAATCATCACAGACCAGATAACCCTGCCAGCCATTCAAGAACTCTGCAGCATGCTGACCTGAACGGCTATCCTGAAAGTCATAGATCACCGCTTGAACTGGATTGTACTGTGTAGTGGCATAGGCCCAGACATAACCTTTCTTCGGTTTTTTCTCATCATCACCCATCCGCATAATGGTGACTGGTGTTTCATCTGCATGGATCACCCGCTGTTGCAGCACCACCTGTTTTAAGGCATTGGCCAGAGGTTCCAGTTCCACACCGCAGCGACCTATCCAGTCAGATAAAGTAGATCTGGACAGATCAATGCCCGCCCGCTGATAGATCAGGCGCTGACGGTACAGCGGCAAATGATCGGCATACTTCGATACCAGCACATGGCTGAGCAGTTCAGGTGAAGCAATGCCTTTATCAATCACATAGGCGGGCATCGCTTGCTGAGTCAGGGTGTCACACTGATCACAGACCCATTTGCCACGCACATGCTGTTCCTTATAGAACTGTGCCGGTCTGAAATGCAGTTTTTCACTGATATCTTCGCCGATACGACGTAACTGGCAGCCACAACTGCATTGGGTTGATGCTGGTTCATGCTCAATACGGATGGTGTGTAGATGATCTGGCAGTGGTCGACGTTTAGGTTTATTGACTGTGGCTTTGTGTGTCGCTGCATTGGTTTTATCTGCATTTAGCCGTTCCAGTTCTAGATCAACCGCGGCAATATCTTCTTCAACCGCTTCATCCCACAGATGGATTTGTTTTGCCGTTAAGTGTTCATTCTTTTGAGCGAATTTGTGCTTTTTAAACAGCGCCAGTTCATGCTCGTATTTTTGATTGAGAATAGAAAGATGTTGAACTTTAGAATCTAATTGCTGGTTTGATTTTTCTAATTCTTGATTTGATTGTGCCAGAGACTGATGCTGCATTGCCAACTGTCTGGTGAATTCCAGCAGTTGTTCATGGGTCAGTTGGCTTAAGTCAGGCAGCGTATTCATGACCGCAGTATGCCTGAGGTCATGACGCAGAGGAAATAGAACGTTTGGAGAATAGCAGAATGCACCAACCTGGTTTAGAGCATCGTCACTACCTGCTGTCGTCCAATGCGCTGCCAGGGCAAACCCTGGATCAGTGCCTGTAACTGTTCCGGGCTGAGGGCCACGGTTTCACCTTGGTGAACTTGAGCCCAGTGAAATTTACCCTGTTCCAAACGCCGGGCACACAGCCAGATGCCCAGTCCATCATGTACCAACACTTTCATACGATGACCACGTTTATTACAGAACAGGTAGGCGCAATGCGGTTTGATGTAGCCAAAGGCTCTCACCACCTGAGCCATGGTCGTATCCATACCTGCACGCATGTCCATGGGCTGAGTAGACAACCAGATTTCATCAATGCGGATCATGTTGCAAGTGCCTTGAGTAATTCTGCCAAGGCAGGTATTTCTGATACTTGCCATTTCAAGCCAATTTCTGCTTTTGAGTGGGGTAAAGTAATTTGAACCTTTAACATGTCAGTAGGAGTAGGATCTAATGGTGCAGAGCAAGATAAGGCAATAAATGCAGGTTTATTCGGTAGTGGTGAGCGATCATTCCCTGGCTTACCATCAATTAAGCGAATCCATTTGGATACAAGATTTGTATTCAATCCATGTTGCAAAGCGACCGAAGCAATTGAAACGTCCGGTGCTTTACAAGCCTGAACGATCTGCTGTTTAAATTCAGCACTGTATGTTCTTCGTTTTTTCGCAAGAGATGCGATGGATGTCTGGTGATTTGTAGTCATAAATTTTAGTCCCCACTTGTTTTTAAGTGGGGACTAAATTAAGGCTTATAGGATGAATTCATAAGGTGTGTTCAGCGGACGCTTACGATAAGAGTTAGTGTTTATACCAACCAAACATTTGGAAAATGTATGGTGCGTAAGTTACCAACACTAAAGATGAGAACAATACGATAATAGGTAATAACCAACGCTCATATCGGAAGTAGAAACTTGTATATTTCTCTTTCGCTTCCTTATCAGCTGCCGTAACCTCTTCATCACCGACGGAGAGTCGCGTCAACAAATGGTTCAGCGCAACAGGCGGTGTCACATAACCAAACTCAAATGCAACCAATACGATCATCCAGAAGTGAATTGGATGGATACCATTCTCGTAAGCCACTGGAGCAATCGTTGCAGCAACAAGAATTACCGCACCGAATGGATCGGTTGTCATACCAATAATTGCTAGTAAAAGCGCAATAAATGCCAGTGAAATATAGATATTGCCCAAGTGTGTAGGCAATAACTCAACCACTTCTGCACGTTCGATTAGACCACCAACACTTGCAGACAGAGCCATCAACAAGATCAATGCACCAATATGTCCTACAGTTTCTGATGTTGCAAAACGTAAAGCCCCACCAAAACCAAAGCCTTTGCTGCCATGTGGATCATGAGACTTTAAGAACTCAGACTTTTTCTCATGCTCACGAACTAAAGCTTCATGTTTAGGATCTGTTACTGGTACTGGATGTTTAGCCGCAAATAATTTGTCGAACAAAATCATCGCGATTAATACCAATGGAAGAATCATTGGTGCTGTAAATTCATTGATTGATGTATCTAAAGCAAGCTTATAGAACATCACCACGGCCAAACCAATGATCACATAAGGAATCACAGGAATACACGCGCGTAACATACCAGGTACAGCAACTTTCGGTGAATTCACACGGAATTTTTCTTCAGCAAGAATCAATGAAACGCCTAAGAAAATAAATGCGGTTAGCCAGAAGACATAAATACCGTGATCAAATAACTCTGTTGAAGTCACATGACGACTATCAAGCATCGAAATCAAAATCACAAGTAAACAAGGACGGATCACTACACCTAGTGAACCTGACATTGCCGATACCGCTAAGGCATATTGACGACGTGCACCAGAGTTCCAAACCTCTTTATAGATGATCGCACCAGCTGCAATAACGAAAATACCAGAAGCACCTGTATATGCTGTTGGAATCGCTGCTGCAATCAAGATTAACCAAGTTAAAGTTTCTGGAGCCAAGTTCCATGGACGTAAAATATTCAGGAACAAATCCATGACACGCGTTTGAGTCAGCAACATACCTGCCCAAATGAACAATGCTAGATTTAAGAAAATCCCTGAGAATTCAACCAAAATACCGAGGTAAATACCTTGCCCCATTGGATAATCCATGAAGAAGGTAAAAACAATACCTGTCACAAGTGACATATAGGCATATAAAGGTACGCTTAAGAATGCTAAACCAACATTTCCTTTTTCTTGAGCATTTTTAGGGACCAAGAATAATTGGAATACACTGATAATGGTCATGACTACGAATAAAATAATCCATAACCATGAAATCGCCATCGTTTTAGCTGTAACTTCAACACCAGAATTGAGTAAGGACTGATATTGGCTCCAAACAGAAGCACTTAATAATCCATTACCCAAGATCATCAAAGTTGAGTAAACACGATAGTCAATTTTGCTTTTTGGCGCACGTAAACCAATATGGTGGTAGCGCAAAGATGCTGTAATCGACGTAAACAAGACCATAACTAATAAAAGAACAGTCTGGTTTTCCGATCCAACCTTAAAGATACCGAAGAAAGATGTTTCAACTTGACGATATGTACGAATGCTTGGATGTGCTTCCAAATGCTTCATAGCTTTATCGTAAAATTGATATTTCTCTTCACACTGTTGTTGCGCACCCATTAAAGAAGCACGAACATCTGCTTCAGAAGCAGCACCAAACATGCTTGCGAACTCATCTGCAGCATTTGCTTTCATTTGCGCTTGAACTTGTGCTTCGATGTCAGGATGTCGATCACAAGAAGGTTTTTCAGGTTCAGCTCGTAAATACGAGTACTGCATTCCTGTAGTTTGATCACCGTAAAGACGCTCACCCATACGGAGCATCTGACCGTGAATCATTTCGCCAGTACCAATAAGCAAAGTCATTAGCAACAAAGCAAGAATGATAAATGTAGATATCCAATCATTCCAGATATAACCCAAACGAGCTAATCCAGACTTTTTGTCTTGATCATTTTGCATGTGTATTCCAGTTTATTTTTTCTCAACATCCATCCAAAGATGTTGAATCATGCGTTGTCCTTGGTTGATAGATAAATGAATTACCCTCTTCGGAACCAATCCCTTTTTAAACCGCCTAAATTTGCAGCAAACTTTTCTAAAAAATAATGACTGCAATCACTTTTTTGTAAGTTTTTTTTATCAATTTAAACAATGAATAATTTTAACCGTAAAAATATTAAAAGCATTTAACCTACTGTCGAAGCATACTGGTTTACTTGGATTTGCAAAATCTTTGGCAAAAATATTTAAAACGATTAGGGTCTGTTGACATTTACTGTTCATAATTAAACCTATAAAGGTAGCCATAAAAATATACAGGCTAAGGCAACAGCACTTTGATAATTTCTTTTGAGCTTGTCATATCGAGTAGCTATCCCTCTAAATTGTTTTAATCTACAAAACATATTTTCAACTAAATGCCTGATTTTATATAAATACCAGTCCATATGATCATTGTTCGATTGGCTATTTATTTTCTTTGGTATATTCGCTTTTGTTCCTGTTTTTCTGATCTGCTCACGCAGTGGTTCTGAATCATAGCCTTTATCTGCGCATACCACTTCTGTCTCTTTTAAATCTAATGTTGCTATTAAATCAGGTGCAACTTTGATGTCATGTGTAGTGCCATCGGTAATCATGAAATCAATAGGATTGCCATGTGAATCAACAATCAAATGTATTTTTGAGGAGTTTCCTCCTACACTTTTAGAAATGGATTGATTCGCTATACCGGCAGAATGTTGATGAGCACGTACGTGAGAGCCATCAATAAAAATCCACTCCATATCGGGGCATGATGCTAATAATTTGAATAATCTAAGCAACTTACCGCTGCTTGACCAACGATTAAAACGTTTGAAAATAGAGTTTGATTGACCGAAATAGGAAGGAATATCTCGCCACGGACAGCCTGTTCTAATTCTATAGAGAATAGCTTCAATAAAATTACGTAAATTTGAGTTGTGATGAATAGATAAATTACGCAAAATAGTTTTCAACTTTTGCCAGTGTTGATCTGTCAGCATGGTACGAGGAATAGCGAATAGTAAAATTGGGTTTGGCAATTTGATTTTACTACTTCGCTATTTTTTTAAGCTAAAAGTGTCAACACACCCTAACTATCTCAAATTTATTCAAATTTCTTATTTAGAGAAAATTGATGAGCTATTTCGAGAAATAAAAAAAGCACCCGAAGGTGCTTTTTTTATTGTTAGTTTAGTTATACCAACCAAATAATTTAAAGAAATACGGAACGTAAGCAATAATTAAGATTGCAGGTACCATCACCAATAAAGGCAATATCCAACGTTCATATCGATAGTAGAAAGACAAATGACGAACTTCTGCATCTGCTTCAGCCACTTCCGCATCACCAATCGATTGTCGAGCCAAGAGATGGTTTAACGCAACTGGAGGTGTGACGTAACCCAACTCAAAACCAATAAGCGCAATCATCCAGAAATGAACAGGATCAATACCATATTGATATGCAACAGGTGCGACTGTAGCCGTGATCAGAATCACAGCACCAAATGGATCCATGATCATACCTACGAAGATCATCAATAATACAATCAACGTAATCACGACAACAATATTATTAATATCTTGCGGGAATGCATCCATGATATGAATTTGCTCAAGGAAACCACCGACACTCACTGAAAGCGCCATCAGAATCACAAGTGCACCGATATGCCCTACTGTTTCACTTGAAGAAGCATGCAATGCTTTAGCAAAGGAGATATTACGCTCTGGTTTGCGTGGGTCATCTTCTGGATTAATTTTTGGTGCAGGTTGACTACCATCCGCAGGCAATGTGTAGCTATTCAAAGTACTGTCCCAATGACCAACAGGCGCCAACGGTGCAGGTTCTTTACGTAACTTATCAAACAATACCATCATCAATAGAATCACAGGCATCATTACAGGTGCAGTAAATTCATTGAGATCAGTTGCTAATGCATGTTTGTAGAATAACCAAATCAAAACAAAGATCACGATATATGGTGATACAGGTACGAATGCACGTAATGATTTAGGCAATGCAACTTTAAATGGTGCAATACGGAATTTTTGTTCTGCAAAGAATAATGCAATCACCAAGAATAACGTTGAGGTTAATAGGAATGTGTACATCCCGTATTTATAAAGCAAATCAGTCGTTACTTCTTTGTTCAGTGAAGCGACTACTACGATCAATAAACATGGACGTAGAACTACACCCATTGAACCCGATAGCGCCGTTGCTGCTAAAGCAAACTGACGGCGTCCACCCGCATTCCACACTTCTTTATAAATAATCGCACCCGCAGCGATAACGAAAATACCTGATGCACCTGTATAGGCTGTTGGTAATGCCGCTGCAAGAAGGATCAACCAAGTTAAAGTCTCTGGAGCCAGATTCCAAGGACGTAAGATATTGAGGAATAAATCAACAATACGTGTTTGCTTGAGCAACATACCCGCCCAAATAAACAATGCTAGATTCAAGAAAATATTCGAGAATTCAACCAACTGCCCCAGATAAATACCTTGCCCCATTGGATAGTCCATGAAGAAAGTAAATGCAACCCCGGTGATAATCGCCATATAGGCATATAAAGGAATGCTGAGGAAGGCTAAACCGACATTACCACCTTCACGAGTTGCAGCAGGTGGTTTGATTAGTTGGAATAAGCTGATGAGTGTCAGCACACCAAACAATATCATCCACAACCAATAAATCACGTTCATTTCTGGTGTGATCGGAACACCTGAATTCATGACCGATTTATATTGGCTAATCACAGATGATGTGAGTAATGCATTACCCATCAACATCGCAATACCATAAACACGGAAATCAGTTTTGGTAGCAGGACTACGTAAACCAATGTGATGCGCTTTCAATGTTGCACTTATTGCTGCAAATACAACCATAATAACGAGGAATAACGCACGGTTCTCTGTTCCAAATTTAAAGATACCAAAGAAACTAGTTTCAATTTTACGATAAGTACGAACACCAGGATTGGCTTCGATATGCTTCATTGCCTTATCATAGAATTGGTATTTCTCATCACATTGTTGCTGAGCCGCTATCAGCGAAGCTCGAACATCTGCCTCAGAAGCTACACCAAACATACTCGCAAACTCATCAGCAGCATTGATTTTCATCTGCTCTTGAACTTGTGCATCTATATTTGGATTTCTGTCACAGATTGGTTTCTCTGGTTCAGCACGTAGAAATGAATATTGCATTCCTGTATCAGGATCACCATAAAGGCGCTCCCCCATACGTAAAAGCTGACCATGAATCATCTCACCTGTTCCAATAACCAATGTCATTAGAAGCAAGAAAAGTATGACAAAGGTCGAAATCCACTCTGTCCATATATGGCTGAGCAGACCTAATCCAGATTTTTTCTCTTGATCATGTTGCATGTCTATTCCACTTTATTGTTCTCAACATCCATCCAAAGATGTTGAATCATGCGATGTATATGGTTGATAGAGAAATAACACCCTCTTGATAACCAATCCCTATTTAAACCGTCTAAGTTGTTGATAAGTTTGTATGAAAGTGACTTAATGTTTTTATTTCTTAATCCTTTTTAATAGCAAATAACCAAGTCCACAAAATACACCTCCAATTGCTCCAATCAAATGTGCTTCTGTTAGTACAGGACTTCCTATTAATTGTGCTGTACCTGTTTGACCAAAGGTATTTTCCCAAACAAGTTTGGCAAATATGAGCACTAAAACTAAAATTGCGAATGTTCTTTCCTTTGGATATTTTAGATAAACCAAACTTACCGCTGTATAAAGACCATGCAATACGCCTGATAAACCTGCATAAGCTTCAATATAAGGAAAGTAAAAATAAAAAATGAGGCTGATAAATGGTGGTAACAGTAATAACAACCAAACTAGATGTCTATTACGCGCATGTGGAAAAATAAAAGGTAAACAAGCAAATGCAAGCATATTCAAAAAGAAATGCATCCATCCAACATGTACCCAATGGGCTGTCCATAAACGCCAGACTTCGACCAGTACACTAGGCTTCCAATAGATGAAATGATCAGCAAAAACTTGCAGACTTGCAGAGATCGAAATACATACTGCGATCAATATGACTTTCCGTATCCATATTTGATCTTTCATTTACGTACCCCTCTTTTAAAACGGACCTTTTACATTCAACATTAACCAGTAATGTACTTAAATAATGTAAAAGGTCGTTTAATCTAGGTTACTGAGCTGGGGTCTCTTCTGCAGGAGCAGATGCACCATCCCCACCACCATCAAATAGCTCATCTAATTCTGAAGAACTTTCTTGTTTATCATCCCAGAATGTTGATAGACCTTCATCGGTAGCACGTATGCCAGTATTTTCTGTCCAGTAACGATCCGCAATTCCACGAACCATTAGACCTGCCATTTTGTCAATTAATCTAAATTGAGGGTTTGCAGGTTTATCTTCCCCTGTTGCAGCAGCATATGAACGGAATGCATCTCTAAGTTTTGCATCATCACCACTTGCTTGTGCAGCAACAGCATAAAGTGCATGTGCTAAGCGAACACCTTTTTTCTCACCAATTTGCATCGATTCTTTCATCGTTGCATAAGGTTCAGGTTTACCATCACCAGCACCTGGTAATAATGTCCAAATCACAGCACGAGTCGCCATTGGAGCGCCCCAGAACTTTTCATTATCTAGACATGCCATACCACGTTCTACAATACCCGCAATATCTTTCGGTACATTGATTGCACCACCAGAGTTAATATCATTGGTCATCGCTTGTAGACCATTCACCATACCCAATAAATATACGGTTTGATCTAAATCATTACGCATAGTTGGACATGAATCGCCTAATTTATACTTATATTTAGTTTCCCAACGATTCGCGAAAAGCTTGTAGCTTGCATATTGACGTTCTGCTGCAATACCAGCCCAACGTTTTTGCTCAATACGAGCATCTTGAGCTTCAGTCACTTGACCCGCTTTAGAAGCACGCAAATAACGTAATTCAGCCTCAAGCGCTTGATTTTCGGCACAAATACCCGCGGCAGTATACAATAAAACAGCCATTCGGGTCGGGTCGGCACCCATATCTTTGGTTGACATAATTGCAGGAGTTAATGCATTTCCTGAATTACATACCATTTCAGCATCTTCCATTGCTAAAATTGGTGGTACGATATGTTTTTCACTGAATCCTAACGCGACATTTGCACCAGTTTTAATGACATATGAACACCCTGATAACATTGAAGTTGTAACCAAAGCAACCGCCACACCCTGTCCAATTTTGTGGAGTTTAGACATTCTTCCTGTCCTCTAATTAATTTGTTTTTCCTTTTAGATGTACCTTATCAGATGCAATACTTGAATTAAAGAGTAATTGCTCTAATTTTAACGTGGACATTTTGACACAAGTCACAGAAAAGAGAATTGACAGAGAATTGAAGATCTAAAAATTTCAGGCAAAAAAAAGTAGCATTGCGACGGTTCAGCACATGCTACTTATTAACTGGTTAAAACGTGAAACTCTTTTATATTTTAGTTTTGTTGCAAATAATCCTTGAGTAATGTTCCAGCTCTTCCTATAACAATCGCCATAACGACTGCAATTACTAGAAACATCCACATTGAAATCTCCATAGAGACCTCCTACACTTTTTGTATCTACTTTTGATAGATACTAGATCGACGTTCGACATCAGCATTCACGGGATTGTGATATATTGATGACACCTTCAATCTCTTTCTCTTGGTCACTGCAACATTACGTTGATGTGATTCAAGAAGTTCCCTGAGTAAAGTTCCTGCTCTTCCTATTACAATTGCAAAAACGATTGCAATCACCAGAAACGACCATGTTGGAATTTCCATCATTTTAGGACCTCCACCACACTTTACGTTGGTGTTTGTACTTTAGCGAAAAGGTAGCGATCTTGATGCTCAGATTGTCTGACAATCATCATTTTCATTATTTTTTAGAGTATTTAATCTAACAATTGTTTTTAAAGTTGAGTAAAAAAACACTATCTAAATGATTTATATTAAATTAATTTAATTATACAAATGTAGACTTGTCTAACAATTATGCAAGTTTTGAGAGTAATTTAAGCATTTTCCATTGATTTAAAGACAATTGATCCCACCAAATTACACATGTTTTTGATTCAATATTAGAAAAATGCAGCACAATATATAAATGATGATCAACAATTTTGAGTAATTTTCCTTGCTCGATATTAAGCTCTACTCCATCAAAACGAATCGACCAATCATCGTCACAGAGATACTCAATTTGATTTATTTTCGGTTTGTTTAATGCCGACCAGCCCGCCCATCCCATAATCAACAAGCACACTAACCATAAAAAAGCTGACAATAATTGATAAAGTAGGATATTGATACCCAAAAAACAAAACAGCTGCAATCCTAGCGAAAATCGACTAGATTGCAGCTCAAACATACGTTTAGCCGTGTACATATTTTTTTAATTTTAAAATAAACGCTTTTAACTCTGCACGTGGTGGCTCACCCACTTCCATAAACCAATCCAACAAATCAGGATCTTCTTGATCCACCAACTCTGCAAATAATGCTTTTTCTGTTGGGTCTGCAGTCAAATAATATTGTTTAACATAAGGGTCAAAGTACACATCAATTTCTTTTAACCCACGACGTGCACGATAAATCACCTTGCGCTCTTCCAGTGTCATTTCATCAGACATTACTTATTCCACTTGCAACAAAGACAGCATAGTGTACCTGATCCAGTTTTATCTGCGCATAGATTTTTATAAGGTGACCAAATACATCAATCAAAATGAGCATTGATCACATTGTTGAATAATTCAGCTTTCTTGTATCTTCATGATGATCATTTAATCCAATGAACTAGGGAAAAAATAACAAATGCAATCAGGTGCCATTCGTCCAATTCCAAACATGCTTCCACGTAAACTTTTTACTCCAGACCATGAAGCATTCCGTGAAACTGTTCGTAAGTTCTACGAAAAAGAAGTTGTTCCAAATATCGAAAAGTATGAGAAACAGCAGCATGTAGATCGCGATTTATGGAACAAAGCAGGTGCGCTAGGTTTGTTATGCACAACGATGCCAGAAGAATATGGTGGCTCAGGTGTGGATCGACTCTACAGTATGATTCTGATTGAAGAACAAGCATATGCGATGGACTCAAGCACAGGTTTTTCTTTGCATTCAGATATCGTTGCTAATTACATTAATAATTTTGGTAATGAAGATCAGAAGCAAAAATGGTTGCCAAAAATGGCATCAGGTGAAACGGTTACGGCTATTGCTATGACAGAACCAGGTACAGGTTCAGATTTGCAAGCTGTTCGTACAACGGCTGTACTTGATGGTGATGAATACGTTATCAATGGTTCTAAAATTTTCATTACCAATGGCTATCTTTGCGACATGGCAATTGTAGTTTGTAAAACAGGTAACAGCGACAAAGGTTCAGCCAATCTTTCATTAATTATTGTCGAAGCAGATCGTGCAGGTTTTAGTAAAGGTAAACCTTTAAACAAAATTGGTATGAAAGGACAAGATACATGCGAACTCTTCTTTGACAACGTCCGCGTACCAAAAGAAAATTTACTAGGTATGGAAGGCATGGGCTTTATCATGCTCATGAAAGAATTAGCATGGGAACGTATGTTAGTTGCGATTATTTGCCAAGCAGGTGCTGAAGCAGCTTTTGCACATACAGTTCAATATACTAAGGACCGTAAAGCATTTGGAAAACCAATTGGGACTTTCCAAAATACTCGCTTTAAACTAGCTGAACTAAGAACTGAAATTGATTTCTGTCGTACCTATTTAGATCGTTGCATGGAATTACAGTTAGAAGAAAGTCTAGGTGTCGATGCTGCTGCGGCTGCCAAATACAAAATTTCTGATATGTTCTCTAAAGTTGTAGATGAATGCTTACAATTGCATGGCGGATACGGTTATATGCTTGAATACCCAATCGCACGTGCCTACATCGACAACCGTGCAAACCGTATTTATGCTGGAACCAATGAAATCATGAAAGAGCTGATTTCTCGCACCCTATAATAAGATCTAAAGGGATAGCACTATCGATAATGCTATCCCTTTTTAAATCACTTCTGTTGTGTTTTTTCTGTGTGTTGTGCATCTTGAGCATTCATACGCATCATGATTTTCTTTATTGTGGCATGATCAGCATGTTGTTGCATCGTAGTATTCAGTGCTGCTCGAGCATCTTGTGTTGTGAAATGAGCAATCTCGCCACCAATACCACTTGCTTTCTTCGCCCAAGCCTTTCCCTCAGCGGATTCATAGAATTTCAACGCTGCTTCTAATTCTTTTTGATTAAAAGTTTCCACATAACGTTGAACGATAAACTGCTTTCGTTTTTCGCTATTCAAATTCTTGCTCAAATCAACATAAAACTGCTCAGGAATATCTTTAGGCAGTCGCATACGAATTTGCTCGATAATCATTTTATCAGTGTTCTGTAAACCTTGTTCAGTTCCGTCCATTGATACGAGCTTCTGTGCAACGGTCTCTTTCTTTTTAATATCTTCTGCAAAAGTCGCTGTGCTTAACATTAAAGTTATTAAAAGCAAGCCTATCCTCATGATTTCTTCCTTGATCGTTATTTAAATTTTGAATCAATATACTCGAATTCTTAACAGAAATTAAAATTTAGAAATAAAAAAACCTATGTATTAACATAGGTTTTTTATCAAACAAAAAATTTATGAAACTAATTTAGGCTTACGATCCGCTTGCTCACCACGTTTATGGAATTGCAATACGCCATCGTTAAACTTAGCATCTTTTAGATCTTTACGATCTGCAAGATAGTTATTGGTAATTTTCCAAGGCGCTTGCTTACCTTGTTTTGGCATAACATCAGCTGCACGTGCGATATAACCAGAAGACAATTTACCCATAATGGTATCCTGTTCAAACTGACTTGGGTCAGCATGAGCAATCACTTCATCATAGCCATTCTTATCCATATGATTAATCAAGCGGCAAATATAATCAGCTGCGATATCAACTTTTAATGTCCAAGAAGCATTGATATAACCAATAATCATTGCCATATTCGGCACATCACTCACCATCACACCTTGATACAACATGTGTTTAGAGGTATTAAGTGGCTTACCATCGATTGAACCTTGTACACCACCCAAGATTTGGATCTCTAAACCAGTTGCTGAGATCACAATATCTGCTTCTAAGTGTTTACCAGATTTTAACTGAATACCATTTGCGGTGAATTTTTCAATTTGATCTGTTTCAATACTTGCTTGACCTTCGCGTAAAGCTTTGAATAAATCACCATCAGGAACGACACACAAACGCTGATCCCATGGGTTATAGCTTGGAGTAAAGTGTTTCATATCCACTTTACCTTTTAACTGCAACTCGATTCCTTTCAACAGCAAACGACGAACAGTTTTAGGATGCTTTTGTGCTAATGCATAAATTGCACGCTGCATGCCAATGTTACGAGCACGAGTAAATTTATATGCTGTTTCTTCAGACATGAATCGACGTGTCTTTTCATAAATAAAGTCAATTGAAGGCACTGTTGCGATATAAGTTGGAGAACGTTGCAACATGGTTACATGACCTGCCCCACCTTTTACCATTGAAGGAACAAGTGTAATTGCAGTTGCACCACTACCGATAATTACAACTTTTTTGCCTTTATAATCTAAATTCTCAGGCCAGTGTTGTGGATGGATAAATTGCCCTTTAAATTTATCTTGATCTTGGAATTGTGGTGCATAACCTTGGTCATAATTATAGTAACCAGTACATCCCATCACAAAATTAGCTGACCAAGTCTGCTTCTTCTTGTTGTTGTCTTCAATTTCAACCAACCACTTTTTCTTAGCAGAATCATAGTTTGCAGAAAGTACACGATGACCAAAGTGAATTTTCTCTTTTAATTTATTTTCAGAGATGACTTCACCTAAATAACCTTTAATTTCAGAACCGCTTGCTAAAACTTTTTCTTTTGCCCATGGTTTAAAGTTAAAACCAAAAGTAGACATGTCTGAATCAGAACGAATACCAGGATAACGGAATAAATCCCAAGTCCCACCAAAGCTATCACGACGCTCTAAAATTTCAAATTGGCGTTGCGGACAGTTCTTAGAAAGATGCACAGCTAACCCAATCCCAGAGATACCTGCACCAATAATTAATACATCAACTTGCTTTTCCATTTTTTTTATACCCTGTATAAACCATGTCTTTATTAAAGCACAAATTTGACAATACACAATGTCAAGTTTAGTCATTCATAGGTTTTTTTATATCAGTTCGGGACATTTTGAAAAAAAAGAGGGTAAAAAATCCTGAGATTTTTGCTTGGATTTGCTAATTTCTGAAACTGGAAATTAAGAATACATCCTTACTTTATTACAAAAAAATTAATTTAACTAATTAATATTTATAGAACATAAAATAGATTAAGGACATCAAATGTAGAGGCAATTTATAATGAAATTTTAATGTAAATAGGAACCTTAAATAATTCATATACCTTGTTTTGAAAACGAATAATCCTATAAACAAACCGTGAAGAGTGTGTACCATTGATTCCGAATTTATTTGCTGAAATTATACCAGCTCAATCTGCTGCAGGAATTGCATTAGGGTTAAATTTCAACACCTTTAAAGCAGTTTCAGATTTTCAAATCATTCATGATTATGAAGAATCAGACAACTTATCTTATGAGCAAAATAAATGGCTAGTTTTACACCGAAATTTAGTACAGCCAAGTGGACATCCTATTAGTGAAATATGTTGTTATTGGAATAAAAGCATTACGCTAACATTCAATGCAGATACAAATAGACTAGAATTCATCTATGTAGGCGAAGGATATCAAGGAAAATTATTAGGTTTGTTAGGAATAGGAGATCTGTTAGATTCAGTCAAAATACAATATAACTTTCATTTTGAAGGTGATAGACATTATCTTGAATATACGGAAGATAGTAGCCTGGCTGGAGAAATTATTCCTGTTGAGATAGAAACAAACTACAGAATAGCGTACTCAGAAGAATATTCAGACCAAATTATTCAAGGTTTCTTGATCTACTTGCCGCCAATTGAAAGGAATAATTTAAAAATAATTGCTTAACTTAATGCTCCATCAATACATTTGAATACAATGTCCTTAACCTTAAACAATAAAAAAGGTCGGTTATTACACCGACCTTTTTTGGAACAACTGACTGTTCTACACGTAGAAGTATTATTTTACTTCACGGTCAACGAGTTCAACGTAAGCCATCGGTGCAGCATCACCTGCACGGAAGCCCGCTTTAAGAACACGTAGATAACCGCCGTTACGCTCTTTGTAACGAGGGCCAAGAACGGTAAATAATTTACCAACAGTTGCTGCAGAACGAGTACGAGCAAACGCTAAACGACGGTTTGCTACTGTATCGTTTTTAGCTAAAGTGATTAAAGGCTCAGCTACGCGGCGAAGTTCTTTCGCTTTAGGCAAAGTTGTTTTAATTAACTCATGCTCAACTAAAGCATTTGTTAAGTTTTGGAACAACGCCTTACGGTGGCTGCTTGTACGGCCTAATTTCACACCACTATTACGATGACGCATGGTGATAGTCCTACTTAATTAACGGCTACGATAGGCAAAACGGTCATCCATACGGAGACTAGCAGGTGGCCAGTTCTCTAAACGCATGCCGAGTTGTAAACCTTTCGATGCCAAAACATCTTTGATCTCAGTTAACGATTTTTTACCTAAGTTAGGAGTTTTTAACAACTCAACTTCGGTACGTTGAACAAGATCACCAATGTAGTAAATATTTTCTGCCTTCAAACAGTTAGCAGAACGAACAGTTAGCTCGAGATCATCTACTGGACGAAGCAAAATTGGATCAACTTCTTCGCGAGGTTCTTGAGCAACTGGAGTTTGATCTTTCTGAAGATCAACAAAAATTGCAATTTGTTGTTGCAAGATTGTTGCCGCTTTGCGGATTGCTTCTTCTGGATCAACAGTACCGTTTGTTTCAAGATCGATCACTAGCTTGTCAAGATCAGTACGTTGTTCTACACGCGCATTTTCAACGGTATAAGAAACACGTTTAATCGGGCTATATGAAGCATCTAATTGTAAACGACCTACAGGGCGAGTTTCGCCTTCTGGGAAGCGTGAATCAGAAGTTTCGTAGCCACGACCTTGAGCAACTTTAAGGCGCATTTTTAATGAACCGCTAGAACTCAAAGTACCAATTAAATGATCAGGGTTAACCACTTCAACATTATGAGGTAAACGAAGATCAGCTGCTGTTACGTCACCTGCACCTTGTTTCTCTAATGTTAAATATGCTTCGTTTTGATCGAACAGTTTAATAGACAATCCTTTTAGGTTCAGCAAGAGCTCGACGATGTCCTGCTGCAAGCCTTCTAAAGTACTGTACTCGTGCTCGACACCTTCTATTTCTACTTCAACCACAGCAGCGCCAGGTAAAGAAGACAATAGAATGCGACGTAAAGCATTACCTAGAGTATGACCAAAGCCACGCTCTAAAGGTTCCAGAATCACTTTTGCCGAGGTCCCGCTCACCGCTTCGACCTTGATCGCTTGCGGAGTTAGAAACTCGTTTGCAGTACGCGTCATTTATTGCTACCTCAAGGATTATTTAGAATACAATTCTACAATCAAGCTTTCGTTGATTTCAGCAGGTAAATCAGAACGATCTGGAGCAGCTTTGAACGTACCTTCTAACTTAGAATGGTCAACTTCCATCCAAGCAGGGATACCACGTTGAGCAGCTAATTCAATCGCGTTTTTAATACGCAATTGTTGTTTAGCGCCTTCATGCACTGCAATTACATCGCCCGCTTTAACTTGAATAGACGCAATGTTTACACGACGACCATTTAAAGTAATAGAACGGTGACTTACTAACTGACGAGCTTCTGCACGTGTAGAACCAAAACCCATGCGATAAACTACGTTATCAAGACGGCTTTCAAGCAATTTCAACAAGTTTTCACCTGTTGCGCCTTTAACACGAGCTGCTTCTTTATAGTAATTACTAAATTGACGCTCTAACACACCGTACATACGACGTACTTTTTGTTTTTCACGTAATTGTAGTGAGTACTCAGATTGCTTTCCACCGCGTGCCTGACCATGTTGACCAGGTGCTTTGTTAGCTTTTTTTGTTTTGACGTCAAATGGTTTAACGCCAGATTTAAGTTGCAGGTCTGTCCCTTCGCGGCGAGAGAGTTTGCATTTTGGACCAATATAACGAGCCATGAATGTTTCTCCTTACACGCGACGTTTTTTAGGTGGACGGCAACCGTTGTGAGGAATTGGAGTCACATCGGTAATGCTGTTAATCTTATAACCCACTGCGCCTAATGCACGAACCGCAGACTCACGACCTGGACCAGGACCTTTTACAAGGACGTCTAGGTTTTTCAAACCGTAATCTAAAGCTGCTTTACCAGCAACTTCAGCAGCTACCTGAGCAGCGAACGGAGTTGATTTACGTGAACCACGGAAGCCTTGTCCACCTGAGGTAGCCCAAGCCAATGCATTACCTTGACGATCGGTAATCGTTACAATGGTGTTATTAAAAGACGCGTGAATGTGTGCAACACCTTCAGAGACGGTACGAGTGACCTTCTTGCGTGTGCGAGTATCTTTAGCCATCTTTTAGCTTCCAGAAATCTTACTTTTTAATCGGTTTGCGCGGACCTTTACGGGTACGTGCGTTAGTTTTGGTGCGTTGTCCGCGAACAGGCAAGCTGCGACGATGACGAAGACCGCGGTAGCAGCCTAAATCCATTAAACGTTTAATGTTCATGGAAATTTCGCGACGTAAATCACCTTCGGTCGGAACCTTAGCAACTTCTGCACGAATCGCATCAAGCTGAGCATCATCTAATTCACGAATTTTTGTAGTCTCAGTGATACCTACAGCAGCTAAGATATTCTTAGCAGTGTGGCGGCCGATACCAAAAATATACGTGAGAGAGATAACAGCATGCTTGTTATCCGGAATGTTTACACCGGCAATACGAGCCATTCAATTTTCTCCAAAAAGGCAGTCAAGATAATCAACCGCCCCACAAAAATCTTGAGGGGCGGATAATAACCTAATTAGCCTACTGAAATCAACAGGTCTTAATTAAATTAACCTTGACGCTGCTTATGACGAGGTTCTGCGCTACAAATCACGCGAATAACCCCATTACGACGGATAACTTTACAGCTACCACAGATTTTCTTTACAGAAGCTTGTACTTTCATGATGAAACCTCTAAGTGCGCTTATCCCTGAGGATGAGCAGTCGTTTTTCTCATTAACGTTTGATTATCATATTGATGCGAAGTTAGATGCGCTTGAAGTTGCGCCATAAAATCCATCACTACAACAACTACAATAAGCAATGATGTTCCACCCAAATGGAATGGAATACCAAATGAACTTTGTAAAACCATCGGCATTAAGCACACAACGGTGATGTAGATTGCACCAATAAACGTCAAACGATTAAGGATATGATCTAAATAACGAGCCGTTTGCTCACCTGGGCGGATACCAGGCACATACGCTCCGCTACGTTTCAAATTCTCTGAAACTTCTTTCGGGCTAAAAACAAGCGCGGTATAGAAATAACAGAAGAAAATAATTAACGCACCAAAGAGCATTAAATATAACGGCTGTCCAGGCGATAACACCAATGCCAAGTCTTGCAGACTACGCTTAATAATCCCTGCATTAGGATCAGCACTACCTAGCCATTGCCCCAAACTCGCTGGAAATAATAACAATGAGCTTGCGAAAATTGCTGGGATTACACCTGCCATATTAATTTTCAATGGCAAATGTGTTTGCTGTGCAGTAAATACACGACGCCCTTGCTGTTTTTGAGCATAGTTCACTGGAATACGACGTTGTGCTTTTTCAATAAACACAATCGCAGCTAAAACTGCTAAAGATAATAATCCAAATACAGCTAAACCAATTAAACTACCTTGACCATTTTGTACTGTTGTAAATGACTGAATTACCAAGTTTGGTAAGCCTGCCACAATACCTGCGAAAATGATCATTGAGATACCATTACCGACACCACGTTCAGTAATTTGCTCCCCTAACCACATCAAGAACATTGTTCCAGCAACCAATGAAGTTACCGCTGGAACATAAAATGCCAATCCCGAAGTCAAAGTAATACCCTGACTAATGAGACCAGCACACATCCCCACCCCTTGCACTAGTGCAAGGAATAAAGTTCCGTAACGTGTATATTGATTAATCTTGCGTTTGCCTTGCTCGCCTTCTTTTTTCAAAGCCTCTAACGAAGGGATCACTGTCGACATTAACTGCACGATAATCGAAGCAGAAATATACGGCATGATACCTAACGCTAGAATCGACATGCGTTCTAATGCACCGCCAGAAAACATGTTAAATAAACCTAAGAAGGTACCTTCATTAGCTTTAAAAAAACGTGCCAGCGCTACATTATCAATACCCGGCAACGGAATATGCGCTCCTAGTCGAAAGACCAATAACGCGCCAATTAAAAACATTAATCGGCGGATAATTTCACGATATTTCACATGAAATGGCTGGCCTTTCATCATGTTAACATGACCAGTAGAACTAGGAGTCATAGACACTCGAGATTACTCCTCGACTTTACCGCCAGCAGCTTCAACAGCAGCTTTAGCGCCTTTAGTCAACGCAACACCTTGTACAGTGAACGCGCGAGTGATTTCACCAGAAAGCACGATGCGAGCACGAATCTGGTCACGACGAACAACATTCGCAGCTTTTAAAGTTTCAAGGCTAACGATGTCGCCTTCCACTTTATTCAACTCAGACAAACGCACTTCAGCAGTTTTCAAAGCGATTTGGCTAGTGAAACCGAATTTAGGTAAACGACGATATAACGCAGTTTGACCGCCTTCAAAGCCTGGACGAGTACCACCACTTTTACGTGAGTTTTGACCCTTGATACCACGACCACCAGTTTTACCAACGCCAGAACCGATACCACGGCCTAAACGACGGTGTTCACGCTTTGCACCTTCAGCAGGTGAAAGTTCATTTAAACGCAGAGTCATGGCTTATTCCTCTACACTAACCATATAGTAAACTTTGTTGATCATACCACGGTTAGAAGGCGTATCTTGCACTTCTACAGTATGACCAATACGACGCAGACCTAGACCTTGTAGGCAAAGTTTATGATTTTTTAAACGATGCGAAGAAGATTTAGTCTGGGTAACTTTAATCGTTTTCATGATTGATTACCCTTGAATTTGTTCTACTGAAAGACCACGTTTCGCAGCGACTTTCTCAGGAGAAGTCATATCACGCAAACCTTTGAAAGTTGCGTTTACTACGTTAGCAGCATTAGTAGAGCCATAACATTTAGCAAGTACGTTATGTACACCTGCAGCTTCTAAAACGGCACGCATAGCACCACCAGCAATTACGCCAGTACCTTCAGAAGCAGGTTGCATGTATACACGGCTTGCACCATGACGAGCATTCACAGGGTGTTGTAAAGTAGTACCAGCAAGGTCTACAGTAATCATGTTGCGACGAGCAGCTTCAAGTGCTTTAGAAATAGCAGCTGGAACTTCACGTGCTTTACCACGACCAAAACCTACACGACCATTACCATCGCCCACAACAGTTAATGCTGTGAAAGAGAAGATACGACCACCTTTAACAACCTTGGCTACACGATCAACGGCAACCAGCTTTTCAACGAGACCTTCGTTTTGTTCAACTTTCGCCATGATTAGAACTCCAAGCCGCCTTCACGAGCAGCATCAGCCAAGGCTTTGATACGACCATGATATTTAAAACCAGAACGGTCAAATGCAACTTTAGTAACACCAGCTGCTTTAGCACGTTCTGCGATCAAAGCACCTACTTTAGTAGCCGCTTCAACGTTACCAGTAGTACCACTACGTAAAGATGCATCTAAAGTTGAAGCTTGCGCTAAAACTTTGCCACCATCTGCTGAAATAACCTGAGCATAGATGTGACGCGGAGTGCGGTTTACACACAAACGAGTCGCACCCAATGCACGGATGTGCAAGCGTGTGCTTTTCGCACGACGCAAACGGGTTTGTTTCTTTTCGTTCATAAGAACCTCGCGCCTTATTTCTTCTTAGCTTCTTTACGAAGAATAACTTCATCCGAATAACGAACACCTTTACCTTTATATGGTTCAGGAGAACGGTATGCACGGATTTCCGCTGCCACTTGACCTAACAACTGCTTGTTTGCTGATTTCAAAATGATTTCAGTTGCAGTTGGAGTTTCCGCTGTTACACCTTCAGGTAAAGCGTAGTCAATCGGGTGTGAATAACCTAATGCTAGGTTAACAACACTACCTTTAACAGCAGCTTTGTAACCTACACCAACAAGTTGTAGTTTACGTTCGAAGCCTTCACTAACACCTTTTACAAGGTTGTTCAATACAGCGCGAGCAGTACCAGCTTGCATCCAAGCATCTTTCGATTCTTTTACTGGAGCAAGTTGAAGTTTACCTTCTTCCTGTTTTAGCTCGACCAGCGCATGCAGGTTGAAAGACAATGTACCTTTGCTGCCTTTCACTTCGACCTGCCGGCCGTTCTGAGTAACTGTTACACCATTAGGTACAGTTACTGGGGCTTTAGCCACACGAGACATGAGGAATCACCTATTAAGAAACAAAAGCAATAACTTCACCACCAACACCCGCAGCACGTGCAGCGCGATCAGTCATGATGCCTTTGCTTGTAGAAACAATTGCAATACCCAAACCTTGCTTAACGCTAGGAAGTTTATCTTTACCACGGTATTGACGTAGACCTGGACGGCTTACGCGCTTAACCGTTTCGATAACTGGTTTGCCTTCGAAATATTTTAGCGTAATAGTCAAAGTAGATTTTGCATCTTCTTGAGCAACTTCTACATTTGAAATATAACCTTCTTGTTGAAGTACGTTTGCAATTGCAACTTTCAACTTAGAAGAAGGCATAGAAACAACTTGTTTCTTCGCCATTTGTGCGTTACGAACACGTGTTAACATGTCGGCAACGGTATCTTGCATACTCATTTAGTCGCTCCTTACCAGCTTGCCTTAACAACGCCTGGTACATCACCCTGCATTACTGTGTCACGTAATTTGTTACGGCTTAAACCGAACTTACGGAAGTAACCATGAGGACGACCAGTTAAACCACAGCGGTTACGAAGACGTACTGGAGATGCATTACGTGGCAATGCTTGTAACTTTAACATCGCTTCGAAACGTTCTTCGTCACTTGCGTTTACATTTGCAATCGTTGCTTTTAATTCAGCACGTTTTGCAGCGTATTTAGCAACTGTCTTTTCGCGTTTCAATTCGCGATTAATCATACCTTTCTTAGCCATATCGACCTCTTATTTGAACGGGAAGCCGAATGCACGCATAAGCGCACGGCCTTCGTCATCGCTACGAGCAGTTGTCGTAATTGTGATATCTAAACCACGAATACGATCAATCTTGTCAAAATCGATTTCAGGGAAAACGATTTGCTCTTTTAAACCCATAGAGTAGTTACCACGACCATCAAATGATTTTGAAGAAAAACCACGGAAGTCACGGATACGAGGAATCGCGATAGAGATCAAACGGTCCAAGAATTCGTACATTTGGTCGCCACGTAAAGTAACTTTACAACCAATTGGCCAACCATCACGGATTTTGAAACCAGCGATTGATTTACGAGCAAGTGTCACAACTGGTTTTTGACCAGCAATGAGTTGCATATCAGCAACAGCACCATCTAATAATTTCTTATCAGTTGCAGCTGCGCCTACACCCATGTTAAGAGTGATTTTTGTGATGCGTGGAATTTCCATCACATTCTTAATGCCAAGTTCTTCTTTTAACTTTGCTTTAAGTTCGTCATTGTAACGTGCTTTAAGTCTGGCCATTGCCTTTTCAACCTATTACTTCGCTGCCGCCACTGATTCACCATTTGATTTATAAACACGAGTTTTCGTGCCATCAATCACTTGGTAACCAACACGGTCAGCCTTTTGGGTTGTAGCATTAAAAATTGCCACGTTAGAGATATGAAGCGTTGCCTCTTGAGTAACGATACCGCCTTCAGCGCCTGTTACACGGTTTGGCTTTTGATGCTTCTTCACCAAGTTAAGACCTTCGACCTTAACTCGATCTTCAGAAACAGACAAAACAACACCTTGTTTGCCTTTTTCTTTACCTGCGATCACAATTACTTGATCGCCTTTTTTAATCTTAGCCATGATTGCCTCTTATAGAACTTCAGGAGCCAATGAAATGATTTTCATGAACTGTTCAGTACGAAGTTCACGAGTCACTGGTCCGAAGATACGAGTAGCAATCGGAGCTTTGTTGTTATTCAAAATAACAGCTGCGTTATCGTCGAAACGAATAACTGAACCATCTGGACGACGGATGCCGAATTTTGTACGAACAACTACAGCATTCATCACGTCACCTTTTTTAACACGTGCGCGTGGGATTGCTTCTTTTACAGTAACTTTAATAATGTCGCCAACAGAAGCATAACGACGATGTGAACCACCTAGTACTTTAATACATTGTACGCGGCGTGCACCACTGTTGTCTGCTACGTCGAGCATACTTTCGGTTTGAATCATTGCCCTACTCCAAAACCGAGCATCACCGGTCACAATTTCGAAAGGCTCAAAGAGTACTCGAAATTGTCCGATGATGCAACAAGAACGTCTAATTACTCAGCAGCAGCTTCAACTACTTCCACTAAAGTCCAAGCTTTAGTTTTAGAAATTGGGCGGCTTTCTTTGATGGTTACCAAGTCGCCTAATTTAGCAACATTGTTCTCATCATGAGCGTGTAATTTAGTTGAACGGCGGATTGATTTGCCATACAACGGGTGTTGAACGCGGCGTTCAATAAGCACAACAATAGATTTGTCCATTTTGTCGCTTACGACTTTGCCGGTTAACGTGCGGACTGTTTTTTCACTCATTGTCCGTTCCCCTGTTTTTCGGTAAGGAGTGTCTTGATACGAGCAATTGTCTTACGAGCAATTTGCACTTCGTGCGATTTGCCCAACTGACCAGTTGCTTTCGCCATACGAAGACGGAATTGGTTAAGCTGTTGCTCATCAAGCATCGCTTTCAACTCTTCTACCGATTTTTCACGTAGATCTTTAGTTTTCATTACATTACCGTCCGAGTCACGATAGTGGTTTTAAACGGAAGTTTAGCAGCAGCTAAAGCAAAAGCTTCACGCGCTAATTCATCGTTCACACCTTCAATTTCGTACAGGATCTTACCTGGCTGAATCTGGCAAACCCAGTATTCCACGCTACCCTTACCTTTACCCATACGAACTTCTAATGGTTTTTCGGTAATTGGTTTATCCGGGAACACACGGATGAAGATTTTACCACCACGTTTAATACGACGGCTAATGGTACGACGGCAAGCTTCGATTTGACGCGCAGTCATACGACCACGTTCAGTCGCTTTAATCGCAATCGAACCAAATGATACTGTACTACCACGATGCGCTAGACCAGTGTTACGGCCTTTGTGCACTTTACGGAATTTGGTACGTTTAGGTTGCAACATGGATTATTCTCCCTTGTCAGCAGCACGGTCACCGCGACGACCACGACGCTCTTGACCTTCACCACGACCACGACCACGTTTAGCTGGACGCTCTTCAGCAGGAGCAGGGTTCATGACTTGTTTCATGCCACCTAAGATCTCGCCACGGAAAATCCAAACTTTAACACCGATCGTACCGTAAGTTGTTTCAGCACGCATAGTTGCATAGTCGATATCAGCACGAAGAGTATGCAAAGGAACACGACCTTCACGATACCATTCAGTACGAGCAATCTCTGCACCACCTAAACGGCCAGAAACTTCAACTTTGATACCTTTCGCGCCAGCACGCATAGTGTTTTGAACCGCACGCTTCATAGCACGACGGAACATTACACGCTTTTCTAATTGAGAAGCGATTGCTTCAGCAACTAAACGAGCATCTAAGTCTGGGCGATCAATTTCGTTGATGCTAACTTGCGCTGGAACACCCATAATGTTGGTGAGTTCGCGCTGTAATTTCTCAATATCTTCGCCTTTTTTACCGATAACGATACCAGGACGAGCAGTGCTAATAGTTACTTTAGCAGCGCCTGTAGGACGTTCGATAAGAATATTGCTTACCATCGCATTCTTAAGTTTTTTAGTTAAAAACTCACGAACTTGAAGATCTTTAAGCAAGTATTCAGCGTATTGTTTCGGACTCGCATACCAGTTAGCGTTATGGCGTTTCACAACACCTAGGCGGATACCGATTGGATGAACCTTCTGACCCATATCAAACCCCTACCTTAACGGTGATGTGACAAGTACGCTTTGTAATACGATCCGCACGGCCTTTAGCACGTGGCAAAATACGTTTAAGGCTCATACCTTCATCAACGTAAATCGTAGTTACTTTAAGATCGTCAACATCTAAGCTGTTGTTGTGTTCAGCATTTGCAATTGCAGATTCAAGCGCTTTTTTAACAAGCACAGCTGCTTTTTTGTTGCTGAAGTTCAAAATATCTAGCGCGCGCGCAACCGATTTACCACGGATCAAATCAGCAACTAAACGTGCTTTTTGTGCCGAGATAGCGGCACCGCGTAATTTTGCAGTTACTTCCATCATAGCACCTATTAACGTTTAGACTTCTTATCAACACCGTGACCACGATAGGTACGAGTTGGTGCGAATTCACCAAGCTTATGACCAACCATATGCTCAGTAACAATTACTGGAACATGGTTACGACCATTGTGAACAGAAATTGTTAAACCAACAAAATCTGGAAGGATCATTGAACGACGTGACCAAGTCTTGATCGGCTTACGGTTGTTAGCTGCAATTGCTGCTTCAACTTTAGCGAACAAGTGTGCGTCGACGAATGGACCTTTTTTTAATGAACGAGGCATTATTCAGATTCCTTTACTTGACGCGACGGTCGCGAATAATCATCTTAGTCGTACGCTTATTGGTACGTGTCTTGTACCCTTTAGCTTTTTGACCCCATGGACTTACAGGTTGAATACCTTTGCTACGCCCTTCACCACCACCGTGTGGATGGTCAACCGGGTTCATCGCCATACCACGAACAGTAGGACGAACACCGCGCCAGCGTGAAGCACCAGCTTTACCCAATGAACGAAGGTTGCTTTCTTGGTTAGAAACTTCACCAATTACAGCACGACATTCAACGTGGATTTTACGCATTTCACCAGAACGTAAACGAACGATTGCGTAAGAACCATCACGACCTAACAACTGAACTGAAGTACCAGCAGAACGTGCTAATTGAGCACCTTTACCGATTTTAAGTTCAACGTTGTGAAGTGTAGAACCGATAGGCATATTACGAAGCGGTAAGCAGTTACCTGGACGAATTGGAGCATCGTTACCAGATTGTACTTTATCGCCAGCACGCAAACCTTTAGGTGCGATGATGTAACGACGCTCACCATCAGCATACAAAACTAATGCAATGTGTGCAGTACGGTTAGGATCGTATTCAATACGCTCTACAGTCGCTGGAATACCATCTTTGTTACGTTTAAAGTCAACGAGACGATAGTGTTGTTTGTGTCCACCACCAACGTGACGAGTCGTAATGTGACCGTTGTTGTTACGACCACCAGTACGTTTTTTAGCTTCAACCAACGGTGCATAAGGTGCGCCTTTGTGAAGATGGTCATGAACCACTTTCTCTACAAAGCGACGTCCTGGAGACGTTGGCTTACATTTTTGAATCGGCATAATTTTCGTCCTTACTCCGCTGCGTTTTCAGCGGTATCGCCCAAGTCAGCCATTTCTACATCTTGGCCAGCTTTCAGGGTGACGTATGCTTTTTTAACATCAGAACGACGTCCTAATGTACGACCAAAGCGTTTTGTTTTACCTTTAGTGATCGTTGTATTTACTTTCACAACTTCAACACCAAAGAGCTGCTCAACTGCTTTCTTGATTTCAAGCTTGTTTGCATTTAATGCAACTTTAAATACTTGAACACCAGCAGTATCACCTAAAACTTGTGCTTTTTCTGAGAATACTGGTCCTTGTAGGACTTGATATAAACGTTCGTTGTTCATCCGAGTTCTACCTCAATTTTCTTAGCAGCAGCTACAGACATGACAACTTTATCGAATGCGATCAAGCTAACAGGATCAATTGCAGTTGCATCCACCACATCTACATGTGGGAGGTTGCGAGCTGCAAGATACAAGTTCTCATCTACAGCATCTGTAACGATCAATGCACGAGTTGCATTTAAGTCGTTAAGTTTTGCAAGCAATTCTTTAGTTTTTGGAGCCGCAACAGCAAACTCTTCAACTAATACAAGACGATCTTGGCGAACAAGTTCAGCTAAGATACATTGCATTGCACCGCGGTACATTTTGCGGTTAACTTTTTGAGACCAATCTTGTGGACGAGCAGCAAAAGTTTTACCACCACCTACCCAGATTGGGCTACGAATAGAACCAGCACGAGCGCGACCAGTACCTTTTTGACGGAATGGCTTTTTACCACCGCCAGAAACATCTGCACGTGATTTGTGAGCACGAGTACCTTGACGACCACCAGCTAAGTAAGCTGTAACAACTTGGTGTACAAGAGCTTCGTTAAATTCACGTCCGAAAGCAACTTCAGACAATTCAACAGCAGAGCCGGAAACAGTTTTTAAATTCACAGTATTTCCCCTCAGGCCTTGATGGTAGGACGCACGATAACGTCGCCGCCAGTTGAACCAGGAATAGCACCCTTAACAACTAAAACTGAACGTTCAGCGTCAATAGATACAATTTCAAGACCTTGAACTGTTACACGTTCATCACCTAAGTGACCAGCCATTTTCTTGCCTTTGAACACGCGACCAGGTGTTTGGTTTTGACCTGTAGAACCTAAAACACGGTGAGATACAGAGTTACCATGTGTAGCATCTTGCGTACGGAAGTTCCAACGCTTAACACCACCTTGGAAGCCTTTACCTTTAGACTGACCAGTTACGTCAACAATTTGACCAACTGTGAACAAGTCAACACCGATAGAACCACCAACTTCACGACCTTCAAGCTCGGCTTCAGTAACACGGAACTCTTTAACTAAACGACCAGCAGCAACACCAGCTTTCGCAAAGTGACCTTTCTGAGCGCTAGTTACGCGCGATTCGCGACGTTCACCAGTAGTTACTTGAATTGCTTGATAACCATCAGTTTCAAGTGTTTTGATTTGCGTAATGCGGTTTGGATCGACTTCGATAACTGTAACAGGTACAGATACACCAGCATCTGTAAAGATGCGAGTCATACCACATTTGCGACCGACTAAACCAATAGCCATGTGCATAAACCTCTAAAAAAGCGGCTTAATTAACTTAGAGTTAATTAACCGAAAGCCTTAACCCAAAGCGATCTGAACATCAACACCAGCAGCAAGATCCAACTTCATCAATGCATCAACAGTTTTATCTGTAGGTTGAACGATGTCGATCAAACGCTTATAAGTGCGGATTTCGTACTGATCACGAGCGTCTTTATTGACGTGTGGTGAAGTAAGAACGTTGAAGCGTTCGATGCGAGTAGGCATCGGAATTGGACCACACACTTGTGCGCCAGTACGCTTAGCGGTTTCTACGATCTCTTGAGCAGATTGATCAATCAGACGATGATCAAAAGACTTCAAACGGATACGAATTCTCTGGTTAGACATACCAGTAAACTCCAAGCCAAATATATAAAGAATCACCCATGACGCACCTCACCTTTTGGCAAGTGTCAAGGGCAGTGAAAATCACTATGGTCGTGATCGATGCCACGACTGTAATGCGTTAACTACTTTCTTCGTAGAAAACGCCCTCCATTTGAGGGTCGCCCATTATAGCGATTGTTTAAGTCTTATGCAATTCTTCTTTTATTTTTTACCGTTAAAAAATCAATTTAAGCGCTTACAACATATTCAATTGCTTGATTAAGCAAATCGTTGCCTTGTTGAAATTTATTTTGGTTTGTTTTTTTGAGCTCAGCGATTGATTGAACAAATTCCCCATTAAATACAGCCATGTCTTCTTCATTTTCAATCAACAATTGCAATGCATGTGGCGTCATTTCAGGATGAAATTGAAAACCTAAAACATTACGTCCAATTTGATAAAGTTGATTTCTACATACTTCATTTTCTGCTAAACGGATACCACCT
Organism: Acinetobacter sp. A22; assembly: GCF_030913345.1. Lineage (NCBI taxonomy): Bacteria > Pseudomonadati > Pseudomonadota > Gammaproteobacteria > Moraxellales > Moraxellaceae > Acinetobacter > Acinetobacter sp. A22. The sequence continues at coordinate 3,174,621 of NZ_CP133162.1, read as the reverse complement.
CTAGGTATTTCAAAGGTCTCGCTATGCCATTGCATAATGTTAATTTTCTCTGGAATTTGAAAACAATTTTCAGGTATGTGTGAAGCTCGACCAACATCCATCCACCCCAACTCTTGATATTGATTACGGCTAACCACAGCACCAAGTGCATTTGCAATTAACTGCCCACCGAGACATAAGCCTATAGCAGGCTTTCCTGATGCCAAATAACGACGCAACCATCTTTTTTCCAATTTTAACCATGGGTAATTTGCTTCATCATTCACACTCATCGTCCCACCCATGATAATTAACAAATCCACCTCATCTACATGTGGCAATGCTTCCAATTCCAATGGCAGGTCGACAGGCAAAGCAAAAAACTCTGTTGCCGTGATTTTTGCTTTATGTGCTTTCAAGAAATTGTAACAACTACCAAAACCTTCACCTGCGATGTGCTGAAAATAATGCACTCTTAAATGCGACTTCATGCGCTAAAACCTATTATCGTTAGAATGATACTAAGTCTTAGCAAAAATAAAGCCAGTTTCATTCAATCTATTTGATCTGTAACGATTGTGTACAAAACACCTGAACAACTAGCAGAATTGTTGTTTTTCTCTTAACCTAAATCCATCTATTGATTTGATTTAGCACCATGACTAAGCACCAAAATGCACAAACCAACCTTATTCACGCACCAAGAAAAGCCCCTCAATATATAGAAACTATTCAACCTCCCCTATATCGTGCATCTACCATTATTTTTAAAAGCACATCGCACCTTTTTGATCGTCATTGGACAGATCCCTATGACTATAGCTACGGCACACATGGCACACCAACAACATTTACGCTTGGCGATAACATCGCGCATATTGAAGGCGGTTTGTTTAGCTTACTGGCACCGAGTGGTTTATCTGCGATCAATTTAGTTAACAGTACTCTTTTAAATTCAGGCGATGAGGTATGGGTTGCAGATAATATTTATGGTCCAAATTTAGAGCACCTCAACAACCTTCAAACTCGTTATGGCATTCAAGTTAAAGTTTATAATCCGATTGATATTGATAGTTTCACACCTTCAGAAAAAGCAAAGTTAATTTGGCTCGAAGCTGCTGGTTCTGTCAGTTTAGAATTTCCTGATTTAAAAAAACTAGTCAAAAAAGCCAAGCAATTTAATCTTCTCATCGCCCTCGATAACACTTGGGGGGCTGGTCTGGCATTTAATGCATTTGATTTCTCTGATGAACATTTATCGGTTGATGTAACAGTACACGCCCTTACCAAATATCCAAGTGGTGGCGGAGACATCCTCATGGGCTCGGTTGTAACGCGCGATCAACATTTACATCATAAACTTTATCGCATGCATGCAACCCAAGGCATATCTGTTTCAGGTGATGATACTGCGCAAATTCAACGTAGTTTGGCGCATATGTCGCTGCGTTATGAACAGCAATCTCAAAGCACACTAAGATTATTAGATTGGCTAAAACAACAGCCCCAATTTATTCAAGTTTTACACCCAAGTCTTTCTGATTCAGCTGGACATCAATTTTGGAAAGAGGTTTGCACCACAGGCAAGAGTGCTGGCTTGGCAAGTGTAATCTTTGATTCAAGATATGATATGCATGCAGTGCGTAGATTTTGCGATAACTTAAAACTATTCAAACTTGGTTTTAGTTGGGGTGGCCCTGTAAGTTTGGTGATGCTCTATGATTTAAAACAGATGCGTGCATTGGAAAATACACATTTACAACAAGGTTTATTGGTTCGTTTCTGTATAGGACTAGAAGATCCTGCGGATTTAATTCAAGATATTCAAAACGCATTAAAACAACTGGAATAACTCTTATAATAGGTGAAGAATGAGTACACCCATCGTAATTGCAAAAAAAACCACAGATACAACACAAGATATTGTTCTACATTCTCAATTTGCTAACCGCCATGGTCTGATTGCTGGTGCAACCGGTACAGGAAAAACAGTAACTCTAAAAGTACTTGCTGAGAGTTTTTCTCGTATCGGCGTCCCTGTTTTTCTAGCAGATGCGAAAGGTGATGTTTCAAGCCTAGCCAAAGCAGGTTCAAGCAGCCCCAAATTTGATGAACGCATTAAAAGTCTGCATCTGGATTCTGTTCCATTTGCAGCCTCACCTGTTATTTTCTGGGATCTATTTGGCCAACAAGGACATCCTATTCGAACCACTATTTCTGAAATAGGCCCTTTATTATTAGCGCAGATGCTAAATTTAAACGATACACAAGAAGGTGTATTGTCCGCAGTATTTAGAATCGCAGATGATCAAGGCCTTCTCCTCATCGACTTTAAAGATCTAAAGGCGATGCTAACTTATGTCAGTGAAAATGCTGCTGAACTGAAAAATGAGTATGGCAATCTCTCTCCTGCCAGTATTGGTGCGATACAACGCAATCTGCTTGCGTTAGCAGATCAAGGTGGAGATCAGTTTTTTGGTGAACCAAGTTTGAATATTCTAGATTTTATTCAAACAGATACTCAAGGTCATGGTTATATCAACCTTCTCGCTGCAGATAAGTTGATGAATACCCCAAAACTTTATGCAACATTCTTGCTTTGGATGCTCTCAGAATTATTTGAGCAACTACCCGAAGTTGGCGATATGGATAAGCCTAAACTTGTCTTCTTCTTTGATGAAGCACATTTATTGTTTTCCAATGCTAGTCCAGCTTTGCAAGAGAAAATTGAACAAGTGGTTCGTTTAATTCGCTCGAAGGGTGTAGGAATCTACTTTATCACTCAAAACCCACTTGATTTACCAGAAAGTGTTCTAGGTCAACTCGGGAATCGAGTACAACATGCTTTACGTGCTTTTACACCTAAAGATCAAAAAGCGGTCAAAACCGCAGCCGACACTTTCCGAGCCAATCCTGATTTTAAGGTTGATCAAGCGATTACTGAACTAGCTGTAGGTGAGGCTTTGATTAGTTGTTTGGATGAACAAGGCACCCCTCAGATTGTTGAGCGTGGTTGGGTGATGCCCCCATATTCCTCTTTTAGCCCAATCACCCCTGAAGAACGACAGGTGATGATGGGGCAAAGTATTGTTGCTGGGGTTTATGATCAAGCCTTAGATCGTGACAGCGCTTACGAACTTTTACAGAAAAAAGTATTACAACAGTCTCAGCAAAAGCAAGCTGACGAACTCGCTAAGCAGCAAGTAAAGGAACAAGAAACCCTCGCAAAGCAACAAGCAAAAGAACAAGAGCGATTTGCCAAAGAGCAACAAAAAGCGGCAGAAAAAGCGCAACGTGATCGTGAAAAGCTCACACAAGACATTGTCGGTACATTTGCAAAAAGTGCTGCCCGAAGCTTAGGTGGTAGCACTGGACAAAAAATAGTGCGTGGATTACTCGGCTCATTATTCGGAAAATAAAAAAATCTCAAAAATAAGGGATAATTAATTATCCCTTATCTTTTTTATGGTTTTTATTATAAGATGTATTGCAAATACATTTTATAAGGTGTATTTTAAATATATCTTATAAAATGATAGTCCAGAGAGATCACTCATGACTCCACAGCAAATTGAACTCGTAAAAGCAACTGTTCCTGTCTTACGTGAAAATGGTGTCGCATTAACAGGTTATTTCTATAATCGTATGTTAGGAAATAATCCTGCACTCAAAGAAACCTTTAACATGGGTCATCAACGCAGTGGTGCTCAAGCTCAAGCACTCGCAGGAGCTGTTTTAGCGTACGCAGAAAATATTGAAGATCCATCTGTGCTTTTGCCTGTGGTGGAACTGATCGCTCATAAACATGTCAGCCTCAATATCCAAGCGCCTGATTACAGTATTGTGGGTGAAAATTTATTACATTCGATCAGTGAAGTACTGAATATCTCAATGGAAGATCCTTTGATTGCGGCATGGGCCGCTGCTTATGGACAACTAGCAGATTTGTTTATCAGCACTGAAAAAGCGATCTACGACCAACATCAACAAACTAAAGGCAGTTGGTTAGGATGGCGTAATTTTAAAATCGCTAAAAAAGTGGTTGAAAGTGATGAAATTACGTCGTTTTATTTAGCACCTGTCGATGGCGGTGATTTACCAAACTACGAAGCTGGCCAATATATTTCAGTACGTGTTTTTGTCCCAGAACTCAATCTGAGACAACCTCGCCAATACACTTTATCAACAAGCCCACAAGCAGATTATTTACGTATTTCAGTGAAACGTGAAGATGCGAAAGGTGAGCTTGCCGAAGGCTGGGTATCAAATACATTACATAGTTTAGCGGAAGGTTCTGAAATCGAAGTTTCTGCTCCTACAGGTAACTTTTATCTGATAGATAGTAAAAAACGTAATGTATTTATCAGTGGTGGTGTAGGTTTAACCCCAATGATTGCTATGCTGAATCAATTGGTTACTTTAGATATGCCACAACCAGTAACGTTTATACATGCATGTCGTAGCAGTCAAGTTCATGCTATGAAACAACATATTCATGATCTTAAAGCTAAATTCCCTCGTCTAAGCACATTTACGGCGTATGAATTTCCACATGATGGGGATGTATTCGGTGTGGATTATGAAGCAGCTGGTCGTTTAGATTTAGCATCTATGGATGCAGCACTATTGCCAACAACTGCTGATTATTATTTATGTGGTCCGATGCCATTTATGGCTGAACAACACAAAGCACTTGTTGCACGAGGCATTCCTGCTGAAAATATTCATAGCGAAGCATTTGGCACAGGTGGTGTAAAACTTAGCTAATTGATGCTGCGTTTTGTATAAGGCTAGCCTATGATAGACTAGCCTTTTCTATTTATCGCAATAGATTGAGTGAAACAATGCAACTCAATAAATTTACAGATTATGCACTCAGAATCCTGATGTATGTCGCTCGCCCGAGCGAGATACCTTACACTATTGCTGATATTGCAAAAGATTTGCATGTTTCACAAAACCACCTCGTTAAAATTGTACATTTCATGGGTAAACAACAATGGATTGTTACTACACGAGGCAAAGGCGGTGGAATTCGATTAAATCCCTCAGCACGGACACTTCGACTTGGTGAAATTGTCCGTGTTTTACAAGGTCATCAGCAAATTGTGGAATGCAATAGCCCCCCTTGCGTCTTGCGCTCTCAATGTGGTCTGAAAGGCATTCTCGATCAAGCACTTGAAAGCTTTTATCATAGCTTAGATCAATATACTTTGGGTGAAGTGGTTCAACACGGCATACTCCCATCTTCCACTCGATCAGATATTACATTCTTAGAACTGGTCCAAAAAGCTTAGATTTAGGATGAAGATTCGCACGAATCCAATACATCCTTTATAATGCTTATTGCTATTCAAATTCAAAAGTAAGCTTCTATGCACCGTAGTGAAAAATCGAAAGACACCAAAGCTAGACTCGCACCTAAAGAAAAAATCAGTTATGAGAAAAAGACTGATCCTGCATTAACCGCTTATGCAGTACAGTCTTTGAATTGGTTACGCCAAGCTGAATTTTTAATGAGTGCACCAAAACTTGCTTTGTGCGTTGAAGATACAGGCTATGAGATTGCATTTGCAGGTCGTTCAAATGCGGGAAAATCGAGTGCGATTAATGCCTTAACTAATAAAAAGCAATTGGCACGTGCTTCAAAAAGACCAGGTCGTACCCAAATGATCAACTTTTTTAGCTTGGGTAACCCTGATCAACGTTTGGTAGACTTACCTGGTTATGGCTATGCCGCTGTACCAGAAGCAATGAAAATTGTTTGGCAAAAAGAACTAGAAAATTATTTGATTCATCGCAAAAGCTTACAAGGCTTAGTTTTATTGATGGATATCCGCCATCCTTTACAACACTTTGATTTAATGATGTTGGAATGGGCGCATTCTCGTCATTTATTTGTTCATATTCTTCTCACTAAAGCGGATAAACTGAATCGAGGTCCAGCAAATAAAACCTTGCTCGACGTTAAACAACAATTGAAAAAAATGAAGCTCGACTTCTCAATACAACTATTCTCTTCTCTTAACCGAATTGGTCTAGAGGAATTAGCGAGCGTTATGGGTGGTCGTTTAAATTACACACTTGATCAAACGGTGGAATTTGACCTCGATCAAATCCCAGAAGCATCAGAAATTGACGATAAAGAATAAATTATGCATTTCATGCAACTTGATGCATAAAATAATTTTTAATTGTCCTGAATTGCTAAACACAAACACTAGGTAGTTTTCATATACTGCTTAGTGTTGGTTCATTGCACTATCGATTAGGACTAAAGATGAAATTACTATCATTTGTGAAGAACAAAGTTCTTGGTTCTTCGATTGACTATAAAATTCTCCCTCGAAAAGTAAAATTTGATTGGGAAAAACCCCTGTAGATTGGATTCCAAATCAACCTTTTGCTAGCTATTTTATTAACGAAATTAATAATATTTTGCCTGCTGGTGAGTTCTGGTTTTGCCGTTTGTACAACAAAGTACTTCCCGAAATCACTGATGAAAAATTAAAAGAAGATGTACAAGCTTTTATTCGTCAAGAAGCGATGCATGCTGTTGCTCATACCTCTGCGAATAAAGAATATCTCAACCAACGCAACATCGATATTCAACGCAACTTAGGCATCATGGATTTCTTATTTACCAAAGCTTTAGCTGATAAGCCTTTTGGTAAAGAAGTTCCTAAAATATTAGATCATCAATGGGATTTATTCCGTCTAGGTGTGATTGCAACCGTTGAGAACATGACGTGTGTTCTTGGTAAATACGCACTCTACAACAAACGTTGGGAAGAACTTGGTGCTGATCCTGAGATGATCGATTTAATTAAATGGCATGGTTCTGAAGAAATCGAGCACCGTACCGTTGCATTTGATCTTTATCGTCATTTAGGTGGTAGCTATATTGCACGTTACTACCTCAGCGTTGCGGTAATCGTTCTGGTACTTGGTTTGTGGGTAGATGGTGCTGCTCACATCATGAGCCAAGACCCTCGTTTTGCAGATAAAAAACCAAGTATATTCAAACCATGGATATGGTTAGAATGGTATAAGATTGGTCGTAAAGACAATCAAATTCTTCCAAATCCAATCTGGCTAGTATCACAACAAATTGATTATTTGATGCCTTGGTATGATCCTGTGAAAGAAGGAAGTACCCAAGATGCTGTGAATTATTTAAATAATTCACCTGCTGCTAAGCGTGCACTACAACATGCTGCATAAGTGAAGAGAAAGAAAAAGCAGGAGTTTTCTCCTGCTTTTTTTATGTCCGTACAACTCGATTAACTTGGCTCTATTTCCGTTTGCTTTGCATAACGATCGACAACCACACTGATCATCATATCTCCCTGTACATTAACTACCGTTCGAACGGTATCCAGCAACCGATCTATCGGCAGTAAAATTGCAATCGCTTCCGCAGGTAAACCAACTGATTGCAACACCATTATCATCGTTACCATGCCCGCACTTGGAATCCCTGGCGCACCTAATGATGCAATCATTGCGGTGAGACAGACAATAAACTGTTGGGTTAGGGTTAAATCCAAACCCATTAAATTGGCAATAAAAAGTGCAGCTGCAGCCTCATAAAGTGCGGTACCGTCCATATTTAACTGCGTACCCAAAGGAATTACAAAGCCTGCCGTTTGCGGTCTTACCCCTAAATTCTCTTGTGCGCAACGCATACTCAGTGGCATGGTCGCTGAACTAGAGCTTGTTGCAAATGCCGTCACCAATGCAGCTCGCGCACCTCTGAAGAACGTCAGAGGATTCATTTTTCCAAAAATCCAAAGCAGTGTAGGTAAAACCACTAAGCCATGAAAAATCGTTGTCCCAGTCACCACGAATGCAAACTCAGCAAGACGACTTAATACAGATAAATCCTCAGTCGCAATCAACTTCGCCAATAATGCAAAAATCCCAAGTGGCGCGAGTTTCATTACCCAACTGACAAGCATCATCATCATTTCAAAGAATTGTTGGCTGAGTTGACGAACTGTATTAAAACGCTCACCACCTTTAACGAGAGCAACGCCTAAGAAAAGTGCAAAAACCACAACAGCGAGTACATTCCCTTCACTAAATGCTTTAAAAGGATTGATTAAGGTATTTTGAATAAAATTGGTAAGAAAACTAGAAGGTGTAAGCGTATCAGGCGTTTGATGATTTTGCATTGCTGACTGAAAAAGTGTGATATCAACCCCCTTCCCAACATCAAAAAGATGTGCACAGCCAATCCCTAAGATCAATGCAAGCGTTGTAGTAGTCATACAACTCAAGGCGGTAATCTTCCAAACTCGACCAAACTCCCCTCCAGCTTGTAAATTTGAAACCCCTACAACGATAGAACTAAATATCAAAGGGATCAGCAACATCTTTAACAAACCAATAAAAATGCTACTTAAAATACCTAAAACATATAACGTTGTTTGAGCAAAATCAGCCTGAGGATAGCTAGTCAATAAAAGTCCTAACCCTACTCCCGCGATAGCTGCAATTAAAATTTGGGTATTTAAATTCATTGTGCGTATTAAAAATGAATGCAGTACAGCTACTATGGCATGCTCAAATCTAAGAATCGAGCAATTTTTTGTCACAAGCTTATGACAAAAAAGCCATCATAATGATGGCTTTAATACGATTTCATGCAGAATAATTTCACATTATTGCGTTTCTATTTCTCTGAGCCGAATCAAACCTTCTTGTACTGTACTACAGACTAATTGTCCGTTTTGCCACATTTTTCCAAAGTTCAAGCCACGAGAACTTGCACTAATCGTTGCCTCCATGTCATACAACATCCAATCATCTGCACGCAGAGGTCGATGGAAATAAATCGTATGATCAATACTGGCACATTGTAGATTTGGGGAAATCCAAGACAGACCATGAGGACGCAATGCTGTTGTCATCAAGGTAAAGTCAGAATAAAACGCAACAATCGCTTGATGAAGTGAAATTTCATCAATGTTCGATGGGATTCGATCATGAGTACGAATATAGTGTGCGTAAAAAGGAGCTTCTGGCTGAGGTTGAAACGGATTCATAGGCTGAATTGGTTTAATTTCAACATGACGTTCGCGCATAAAGCTGGCGCGAACATTTTCAGGCACGAAATTCAACATACTTTCTTTCAGTTCTTTTTCTGATTTCAGTGCTTCTGGAGCTGGATACTCAGGCTCTTTATGTTGATAGTTCAAACCTTCTTCAGGATTGGCAAAAGATACCATCGCTGAAAAAATTGTACGCCCATGTTGAATTGCTCGCACTTGACGACTTGCAAAACTTTTTCCATCACGCAATGGATCAACTTCATAAATAATGGGTGCATTTACATCCCCACCATATAAAAAGTAAGCATGCAACGAATGTGCAGGACGATCTGTAGTATACGAAGCAGCTCTTAATGCTTGACCAAGAACCTGTCCACCGAATACTCGTTTACCAACCAAATTGCGGCTGTTACCCCGAAAGATATGATCTTCTATTCTTTCTAAGGTCAAAAGTTCAACAAGTTCTTGAGTCAAAGCATTCATGTAATAACCTTCCAACATCAATCAGGAGAGATCAACGAATTGTTATATTAGTTGATGATTTTGATTGTGCCACAAATTCCAATAAAGATGCTCAGGATAAAATGATTTGTCCGTCACATTAATCCTTATTTATAACCGCTAAAAATACGATTTTTAACGATAAAATCTACCAAATACGCTATATTTTGTCAGAAAATAGCATATCGTTTTATGTAAGAATATCGCAGAATGTCGTGTTCATCATGGCTATATGTCAGGATTATTATTTAGGAGTCTGTAATGTCCAAGACTGGATTTGGTCAAATGTATCGTCAACTTTCGAGTAAGTTACTTGACCTTGTGGTTACCCCACATGTTCTTGGTGAAGTTCCTACAGAATCCACCAAAACAGAGCAGGATACAACCGATTCAAATAAAATTGTATGCTATGTTTTACAAAACTATTCACGCAGTAATGCGCTTGTTGTCGATGGTGAAACTCGTCGCCTTCATCTGAAACCTGCACTAGACCCATTGAGTTTTGGGTCATATCAGGAAAAGAACTCAGTATTATTCCTTCATCATAACGAAAATAATTACTTTAATACTCAAACTTTTCCTAGCAAACTTTTACATCTCATTGAAGCCCTCGAAAAACATCCTGAAACTGAAATAGAACTCGTGCCTGTTACGGTATTATGGGGACGTGCGCCTGATAAAGAAGATTCTTGGTTCAAATTACTATTTTCAGATACTTGGGCAACACCAGGTACTGTTAAACAACTTATGAATATCGGCTTACATGGTCGCCAGTCTTATTTGGAATTCCATGAGCCTCAATCATTGAGAGAGTTGGTAGATTATGCCAAGACCAACCACCCAAATCTCTCTCCTGCGACTTATATCGCTAGCTCATTAGATACTTATTTAGATCAGCAACGTGAAGTTGTTTTGGGCCCTGACTTGTCGGATCGTCGTAACGTCATGCAGTCAGTGGTCAAATCTCGTGATGTTCAAGATGCAATCCGTCGTGAAAGTATTCAACACAAAATCAGTATGCTCGAAGCTGAACGACGTGCTATCGGATACGTTAATGAAATCGTATCCGACTACTCAGCTTCAGCCGTTCGTTTTGCTGATATGGCATTAACCCGTTTGTGGACACAACTTTACGATGGTGTCGAAGTTCATAACTTCAGTACAGTTCGTGAACTCGCAAAAGACTATGAAATCATTTACACACCGTGTCACCGCAGTCATATCGACTACTTATTATTGTCATACGTGATTTATAAACGTGGCTTGATGATCCCGTATATTGCTGCTGGCGACAACCTCAATCTTCCATTTGTAGGTCAATTACTTCGTGGCGGTGGTGCATTCTTTATTCGTCGTTCTTTCCGCGGTAATGCACTATATACATCTGTATTTAAAGAATATCTTTACAGCATTTTGTCGCGCAACACCCCGATTGAATACTTTATTGAAGGTGGACGTTCACGAACGGGACGCCTATTGCCACCTAAAACAGGTATGTTAGCCATGACGATTCATGGTCATCTACGTGGACGTGCCAAACCAATTGTATTCGTGCCAACCTATATCGGTTACGAACGCTTGATGGAAGGTTCAACTTACGTTGGCGAGATGCAAGGTAAGCCTAAAGAAGCAGAATCTATTTTTGGTATCTTAAAAACCTTACGCAAAATCGAACGTATTTTTGGTAAGGTACATGTGAATTTTGGTGAGCCTGTTTTCTTAGATGATATTTTGAAGCAGCATCAAGCAGAAAATATCCAAATCGAGAAAAATGATGCACCTATTCCAGCTGAAATTTCGAAAGTCGTTTCTAGCTCAGCAAATCTAATCTTAGAAAATATTAACCGTGCGGTTGTCATTAACCCTGTTTCATTATTATCTCTGATCTTATTGGCAACGCCGAAGCATACGCTTGATGAAGAAATTTGTGCTAAGCAACTTGATATTTATCGTGATTTAGCGACTCAACATCCTTATGATGAACGCACTCAAGTGACTTCATTATCTGGCAAAGAAATTATTGCCTATGGCTTGAAATTAAAACTGATCAAACGTGTTCACCATGTGCTTGGTGATATTATCGCGATCGAAGACAATCAAGCGGTATTGTTGACTTACTTCCGTAATAACATTTTGCATGCTTTTGTTTTACCTTCACTTGTTGCATCTTTAGTGGAACACAACGGAAAGATCAATAAATTAGATTTAAGTAATGTAATTCGTACTTTGTATCCATTCTTAAAAGCTGAATTGTTTATGAAGTGGCAAGCTTCTGAGTTGCAACAACATATCGACAGCTATGTAAATGCTTTGGTTCAAATTGGTTTAATTTTCCAAGACCATGACGGTAACTTATTTAGCCCTACTCCAAACAGTGAAGAGCACCAAAAATTACTGACCTTGGCAATGCCAGTAAAACAAAGTCTTGAACGTTATTATATGACGTTGGCACTGATCACACAGCGAGGTTCAGGCAATATCTCAACCAAACAAGTTGAGGAGTTAAGCCACTTATTAGGTCAGCGCTTATCGGTGTTATATGAATTCAATTCGCCAGAATTCTTTGATAAGGCACTATTCCAAAGCTTTATTAAAGTTCTGACTCAGCAAAACTATATTCGCAACAACGAGCAAGGCTTCATCGAATATGATGATAACTTTAGTGAAATGGCTGCAGGTGCTCAGCTGGTTCTAGATGAAACCACTTTACAGATGCTGCAACATATTACTACGTTTAGTGATGAAGAATTAGCTGCCGCCTTGGAAGCAATGGCTTCTCAGCAAGCGAAACGCCGTCTAAAACGTAAGAAATCATAATCTCAACGTTCATCTCGAAACAAAAAAGCCAAATCTAAGATTTGGCTTTTTTATCTGTGTCATTTGCGACATTCAAGATATTTTGGGTCATCGATACATCGAAGTCGTTTAATCAATTCTACAAAAAAAGCATCGTAGTATCCTTGTTCAACATATCGATTACGGATTTTCGCAACCAATGCTTCATAACCTTGTTTCTCAAAGTCTGAAATATCCGCCCAGTAATAAGCAGGCAAGTGATTTTCCCATTGAATCGCCTGTGCGGCCAATACATTACTATTTTTGACAAACCATGTACGAACATGATGCCCAAAATTTGCAGGATATGATTTTGGTTTAATCACAATATTCCTTGCAAAATAAGCAACTGGGAAATTCACAACCTGTGTTGCTTCACCAAACTCTTTCTTGAGATTGTAAGGCAAAATTCCATAAGCAGGCGCTGCTAGAATATCAATCTTATGTTGTTTAAATAAATCAATTGCATTTGAAAAATCAACATAAGTCGCTTTAGCAGCAACACTTTGGACTAAAGCTTGTTGTGGTGGGTTATCTTCTAGAATCCCTATGCGCTTGTTTTTGAGTTGGGATACTTTACTGATCTGTTGAGTATTCATGATCATATATGCCGTTCCGATTGGAATCATACCAACCACTTCATACTTCGAACTGATCATTCTTTTTGCAACATTCGAATTATTCATGAGTTGCAAAAACATTCGTGCAACACGATTATTCGAAATTAAGCCAATTCCACCAGTGCTTCCCATAAATGAGTTGTAGCGGTAGGTATTAAAGTTTGATGCGACTAAACCTGTACATTTATTTTGCTCAAAAGCCTGAATCGCATCTTTTTCAATTTTAAAATAACTGAATTTTAATTGAACTTGGCTTTGCATGGCATGCAAACGTATATCTTGCAGACGACGGCTGATATCGCCTTTGGAACTCAATGGCTCAAACACACACCAAACCTGCTCACCAGCCCAGCTTGTTGTTCCCATAAATAACAGCAAAATTAAATAAATTATTTTTCTCATATACAACCTTCAACGCCTCACTGCAAACTACGTGCAAACTTAGGCAGTTCCTTAACGGAATGTGTTGGTAAGTATCTATCAAGATTCATACCAACTCTTCAATCATGATCGCAGTTTAATCTAATTATTTTTCATTAATATGTACGAACAGCGCGGCTTCATAGTCATTAAAGCAAATCAAATGGTCAAATTCAAAACCAGTTTTAGCAATTCGAGTCGCATAAATACGCTTTCCAGTGTGCTGTTCAGACTCCAATTTCAATGCTGTCAAACCTAATTTTCGCTGAAACCAAAGCAAAATTTCATGCATCGCTATAGGTCTATTATTACTGAGAATATAACTTGATTCAGGACTTTCCAAAGTCGCCAACAAAGCTAAAAATCGAGCTAAATCATTTATATGAATACGATTACTAAAGTGAATCGTCGGATAGCTCTGTGTACGCTGGGCAAGCTTTTTTAAACGCTCAACGGATACACCATAAATACCTGTTGGACGAACAATCACAGCCTGTTGTGGATAGTAGGATTGCCATAATAACTCCATTTTTCGTAATAGCTTACCTTGTTCATCTATTGGACGTATATCAGACTCATCATCCACAAGCTCTCCTGAGTTTTCACCATAAACGCGTGTTGAAGAGACGATAATGATCCGTTTGACAGGATGATGTTGTAAAGCTTTAGCAATTGGTTCCACACTATCGACATAGATATGTTGATAAGCATCAATTCCACTTTCACTTGGTGAAAGAATCACATACACCACATCAATTGGTTCAAATTCACTTAAATCAAGATGATGGGCATCTTGAATATGGTGTGTTGCGTAATGATCTGTTTTTTCAGTACGGCTAATTGTGCTAATGTGGTGACCTTGCTCAAATAAATGTTTAGCGACACGCTGAGATGTTTTACCATAACCAATAAATAAAATATGCATACCGATCCTTGACCAAAAAATGACTTCAGTCCAGCAATTACAAGGCGTTGGTGCTGCCGCAGCAAGCCTACTAGAAAAGCTCCATATTTTTAGCACGGATGATCTACTGTTTCATCTTCCGCGTGACTATGAAGATCGTAGCACTATTATTCCAATGAATCAGCTGGTTGTTGGACGTAGTTATTTGCTTGAGGGGGAAGTTAAATCTATTGATTTCCCACCAGGAAAAAAGAAATCCTTTGCTGCATTGCTACAAGATGATTTTGGCAAAGTCACCTTACGCTTTTATCATATTTATAAAGGTTTAACGGATCGTATAAAACCAGGTGCTCGTTTAAGAATCTTTGGTGAAGTGCGTATCGGTGCACGAGGCTTAGAACTTTATCATCCTGAAATACAAGTTATTCAACAACATACCGCATTACCCAAAACTCAGTTAACAGCGATATATCCAAGCACTGAAGGTCTAACACAACCTAAGTTGCGTGAATATGTTCGCCAAGCACTGGAACATCATAGCGATGCTTTACCTGAATTACTGCCCGCCAAATACAGTAATGGCTACGAATTAAAAGAAGCTCTGCACTATATTCACGAACCACCGATTGATGCCAATATGGTACAACTCAATCAAGGCTCACATCCTGCACAGCAACGATTGATTTTTGAAGAACTGGTCGCGCATCAAATCAGCTTACTTACACGTCGTGCTTATATTCGACAAATAGCAGCACCTCGCTTTAGCAGCAGCAAAGTTTTAGCAAAGCGCCTTTTAGATGCCCTGCCTTTCCAGATGACCAACGCACAAAAAAGGGTTTCTAAAGAAATTCTACATGATCTGAAGCAAGAACAACCCATGCTGCGTTTAGTTCAAGGAGATGTGGGTGCAGGTAAGACATTGGTTGCAGCCGTTGCAGCATGCCATGCTTTAGAAGCTGAATGGCAAGTGGCGCTGATGGCACCCACCGAAATCTTGGCTGAACAACACTATTTAAATTTCAAACGTTGGTTTGAGCCTTTAGGCATAAAAGTAGCTTGGCTCTCAGGTAAACAAAAAGGTAAAGCACGAACTTTAGCAGAGCAGGAAATTAAAGAAGGTCACTCACAACTCGTTGTCGGAACGCATGCCCTATTCCAAGACAATGTAGAATTCTCGAAGTTAGGCTTAGTGATTATTGATGAACAACACCGCTTTGGGGTAGATCAACGACTTGCATTACGCAATAAAGGCGTTGATCAATTTACACCACATCAATTAGTGATGACAGCGACCCCTATTCCACGCACACTCGCAATGAGTGCTTATGGTGATTTAGATACCTCAATCATTGACGAGCTACCACCTGGACGAACCCCGATTCAAACTGTCACGATTCCTCTTGATCGTCGAGAAGAGGTTTTACAACGTATCGCCAGCAACTGTCGTGAAGGTAAACAAGCCTACTGGGTTTGCACTTTAGTTGAACAATCTGAAACCTTGGATGCCCAAGCAGCAGAAGCAACTTTTCAAGAAATTAAAGAACGCTTCCCTGATCTAAATGTGGGATTAGTACACGGCAAAATGAAAGCTGATGAAAAGCAAGCTGTCATGCAAGCCTTTAAAGACAACCAGTCACAACTTTTGATTGCCACCACAGTGATTGAAGTGGGTGTCGATGTGCCCAATGCATCCATTATGGTGATTGAAAATGCGGAACGACTTGGACTTTCTCAATTACATCAGTTACGTGGTCGAGTTGGTCGCGGTGCAACAGCTAGTTTTTGTGCCCTACTCTACAAAACGCCACTATCACAAAATGGACAAGAACGTCTTTCCATCTTGCGTGAAAGCAACGATGGCTTTGTGATCGCTGAAAAAGATTTGGAAATACGTGGTCCAGGTGAATTACTAGGTACCAAGCAAACTGGTGATATGGGGTTTCGTGTCGCACGCTTAGAACGTGATGACCATTTGCTCACCCAAGCACATTATGTTGCTGAACAATTACTCAAAGATTATCCACAACATGCTGAAGGACTATTAAAACGCTGGCTACCTGAAGCACCTCGATACGCTTATGTTTAAATTATTGAGCCGAGGAGCACAACAAGTTGCTGATTATTTCACAGCATGTCACTTATGCGATATTGGTGTCAGAGCACACCATGGTGTTTGTCAAAGTTGCTGGCAACAATTACCATGGTTAAAACATAAAATCGAACGACATCAGCAAGATATACTTGTTGCCTGTCATTATGAATATCCGATCAGCCAACTCATTCAACAATTTAAATACGAGCAACAGTTACATCATCTTCGATTACTTAGCGGACTATTACTGGAACTTAAGCTGCCAAAAGTACATGCCATCGTACCAATGCCTATTTCAAATGATCGACTGATGGAAAGAGGTTTCAATCAATCACTTTTAATCGCTAAGGAACTGAGCAAAGTATTGAATATTCCAGTATGGCAGCCCGTGCAACGACTAGCCCAACATTCTCAAAAAGGTTTAAGCCGCTTAGAGCGACTGGAAAATATAGAAGATCAATTTGTCGCTAAAACACATCTTCAATTGATTTATAGAAAAGTGCTGATTATTGATGATGTCGTGACCACAGGCAGCTCTATCAATGCCCTCAGTCTAGTATTAAAACAGTTGGGGTGCCAACATATATACTCAGCCTGTTTAGCCGCTGGTGGTGTTAAACAGGCAAATCATGATGTTATTGCTTAAGACACCAAGGAATGACAACCTCGGTAGTTAATGGTGCAAGCAAAATAGACTCTTCATGTAAATCAATCCATTTCATTTCCGCGATTTCAGCCGCAATTTCAGGTTGTTGATGGAGTTCGACAACAAACAGATGGCTAATTAATTGATGATCAGGTTCATTTGCTGTTGCTGTCTCATATCGCCCCAAATACTGCTTGATGTCACAAGTAGACCCAATCTCTTCTAAAATTTCGCGCTGAATTGCTATTTCAGGCGCTTCATTGGGTTCAAGCTTTCCGCCAACTTGCATAAACACACGCGTGTTCTTTTTTCTTACCAATAACAACTCATTTTTGTCATTCATGATAATGGCAGCAGCGACAGTGATTGTTTTCAAAGGTTATCCTCAAGCTTGAATTTCATTGCGAGACGTCCATTTCGGAACTGCGGGTTGATATTTCTGAAATGCCGCTAAAATATCATGAATATTATCAGACACAATCAAGGTATCTACAAATCGAGCTTGGCTAAAACCATGCTCAACTGAAGTTTGTAACATTTTAATCAGATCATCATAAAAGCCATTAATATTTAAAAATGCACAAGGCTTTTGGTGAATCCCTAATTGATTCCATGTCCACTGCTCGAAAATTTCTTCCAAAGTCCCTGCACCGCCAGGTAATGCAATAAAACCATCTGCCAATTCAGCCATCTTGGTTTTTCGTTCATGCATATCTTTCACAACATATAGTTCGCTAAGTTCAGCATGCGCAAGCTCACGATCAACCAAAGCTTCAGGAATAACACCAATCACTTTGCCACCTGCTTCAAGCGCACTATTGGCAACCACACCCATTAAGCCAGAACGACCACCACCATAAACAAGGGTCAAACCTTGTTCAGCAATTATTTGACCTGTTGCTTGAGTGATTTGTTCATAAACCACATCATTACCGAGAGAAGAACCGCAAAAAACACATATAGAATTCATACAATTAAAACCGTTTTATATAACTGTCATGCTGATAAAGTAGGCTATGAAACAAGATTTTTGACAAAATAGCGTTTAGGCAAGTGTTTTTAGTTCAATCCTTGTCTAAAATACACGCTGACTTTCATAAACTGCGCGAGGAAAAAAGACATGCTTGAAGCCTTTTATGCCACAGAGCGCGGTAGTCTAGAAGATGCAACGATCAATGGGAGTTTTGATCTGCATCCTGAATTAGTTTGGATTGATTTAATCGCTCCATCACAAGAAGAACAACAATGGGTACTTGATGCTTATGAGCGCAACTTACCTACTCTTAAATCACTTGAAGACATTTCCTCATCCGCACGATTTTACCGTGATGATGATGGTATTTTGCATATCAGCACATATTTTTTAACAAAGAATAAAAATTATCAGGTAGATGGTGATACTGACGACTCATTACATATGCTTGCAATGGTACAAACCGTCGCATTTATTTTGCATAAAGATCGTTTATTTACCATGCGTGGTGAGAAGCTCGTCGCTTTCCGTGCATTCCGTGCCCGTGCGCGTCGCAATGACTATGATATGGACTATAAAGATCCGACGTGGATCTTATTAGGGTTACTAGAAGCAAAGCTTGATGAACTTGCGGATATCTTAGAAGATATCCACAAAGACTTAGAAAGATACTCCACAGAAGTACTCAATAATCATCATCGTGAAAAGATCTTAGATCTAGATGACATGATTACACGCCTAGCACAACAAGAAGATATGCTTGGAAAAGCACAATTATGTTTGATTGATTTGCGTCGAGTTCTTACCTTTTTATCTCGCCCGCGTGCATTAGGCAGTCATATCTATGATGCAGATATTCGAGAATTAAGCGAGGATGTACGCTCACTGGTCGAGCACGATGCTTTCTTATTCCAAAAAGTACGATTCTTACTCGATACCACTTCTGGGTTCATTAACACTGAACAGAATGACACGATTCGTCGATTCTCTATTTTACCAAGTATGCTTGCACCACCTATGCTGATTGCAAGTATTTATGGGATGAATACAGATGAATTACCATTTGCTCACGGAAGTTTAAGCTTTCTCATCGTCGCTGGCATATTAATGGCTTTCTTAGTACTACCAATGGTCTACTTCAGATGGAAGAAATGGATATAAAATGAAAGGGTTATTCCTTTGTATAGGCATAACTCTTTCGATACCCACAACTTTTGCCTGCGCACCGCTTTCCCCTAATGATGTGTTTATTGCCCGCGTTAAGTCTGTTCAGAAGATCAATTCAATTAATCATACTAAATTTAAATTACAGCACCCTGACTTTGTATTTAAAAATTTGTTATCTAAAATCATTTCACCAAGACCTAAAGAATGGATGAGTGATTTTCCAATTAAAACGATAAAAACGAATGACTTAATTATGGGCTTAGCATACCCATCAAATCATAATACATCCCAAAAATATCAAATTGTTTCTTTAGCATTATTAGATTGCAAAGAAAATACCATATCGATTGATCTTCCTATTGCACCATTTACCGCATGGAATAGAAGAATTAAAGGCTGTAATAATGAATCATCTATCAGATTACTAGATGGTTTTTTAGAACATGACGAAAGCTTTTATTTAAAAAAACTACATCAAAAATATCCAACTTGCGAAGCTCTTTTTTCAGCTTATCCCAAATAATACCAATAAAAAAGAGAGCTAAAATAGCTCTCTTTTTCTAATCCACAAAATCAATTAAATTAACTTCAAGTCATCTTGTAGATGGCAAGCTTGGATGATCTTTAACATCTTTTCAGAAACATTTTTAAAATGTAATCCTTTACTCTCTGGAGTTTGACGTAACCATTGCACCAAAACAGCCAAAGATAAAGTATTACCATTTTCAAGCTGAGCAAGGTCAACAACTAAAGGAAAACTTTGATGTTGCTGAATATATGCTAAACCTGATTGATAAACTTGCTCTGCATTTTCAAAATCAATCGTCTTAGGAACGACGAGTTGTTGGTCGATATATTGAATCACCCGTCACCTACTTATTTTTTATTTACAGCTGCATCAGCATCTGGTTTAAAGGTCGCAATCGCTTTATCAATATTTCCACCATTGCGCTGAACTGTAGCAGCAAACTGGTTACGGAATTGTAAGCCTAGATCAATACCAGAAACATTGATATTACGCACTTTCCATTGATCTCCTTTGTCCGTTAATTGGAATGACACAGGGATCTTCTCACCATTATGCATAAAGTCTAAAGTCACCACAGGATTTTTGCTGTTAGTCGACTTAAACGGACGCATTGTATAACTTTCATTAGTATATTTCGCGAAAGCACCACCATAGTTTTCGATAATCACTTCACGGAAGTTTTTCTCAAATTGAGCACGTTGTGCAGCATTCGTGTATTGGTTATTTGCATAAGTACCCAATACGATACGAGTAAATGCTTGCGAATCTACATATGGATCAAGATTTTGACGGATAATCGTTCTGACCAAAGCTGGATTGTTTTGCAACTTCGGTTTATCAGCTTTCAAACGAGTAATTAAACCATCTGCAACACGTTTTACGAAATCAGGTGGGGTCTCTTTTGGCGCTGCAAAAGCGGCACTCGCAAGCATTGTCGATAATACGCTTGCTGTCAGTGTCTGTTTCAATAATGTATTCACTTCAATCTCCTAACCTGAATTACTCAACAAACGAAGGTTCTGCATCATCCGTAGCAGGTTGAGAAGCTGAACTTTCTGTTGATGAGCTTGATGTGGATTTACCCGCACCACCAGTAATAAATTTACTGATTAAATCTTCTAAATCCATTGTGCCTTGAGTGTTTGAAACGACGTCACCACGTTTCAAGTAGTTGACACCACCACCTGGTACGACTTTCAAATATTTTTCACCCAATAAGCCATTGGTTGCTACCATTATATAAGCATCTTCGTCCAGACTCGTGATGGAGGTCATGTTACCGATCAGTTGCTGTTCCATTTCTTTTTGTTTCGCAGCATCAGCTTGTTGATAATCAGAGCTATAGCGTAATTCCTCAAGTGCATTCTTCTGAACTTCTTTTAACTGCTCAGCATTAAAGCTCGTTAACTTACCATCTAATTCGAATTTCACAGTCGCTAAACGTGTGATTGGATCTAATGTAATAGATTCAACACGACCAATCGTTACACCACTCATCGTAACTTTTGCACGTGGTTTTAAACCATTCACATTGTCAAACTGCGCTGTCATGCTGTAGCTATCACGTAAATTTGTGCCAACTAAACCACTGACTTTCATTGCAAGAAAAAATAGAGCGATACCGAAGATAATGACAAAAATACCTACGGCCAGCTCACTAGTACGTGATTTCATTAAATCCCTCCGAACATGACCGCAGTCAACACGAAATCAAAACCTAATACACAAAGTGAAGAATACACGACCGTTCTCGTCATCGACGTCGCAATACCTTCTGGAGTTGGATCGCAGGCATAACCTTGATATACCGCTACCCATGTACAAATCAATGCGAACACTACGCTTTTGATAATGCCATTAACAACATCATGTCCAAATTGCACACTACTTTGCATTCCACCCCAAAATGAACCTTCGTCCACTCCGAGGAAATCAACACCAACTAATTTTCCACCGACAATACCAATTGCAGCAAAAATGACAGTCAGCATCGGTAAACTTACAATACCTGCCCATAAACGTGGTGAAACGATTTGCTTTAACGGATCAACACCAATCATTTCCATACTGGCAAGCTGTTCGCTCTGTTTCATCGAACCGATTTCAGCAGTAAGCGCCGAACCAGCACGTCCTGCAAATAATAATGCAGCGACTACAGGTGCAAGCTCACGAAGTAATGTCAAAGACACCATCGTCCCTAACATTGCTTCACTACCGACATTCACCAAAATCGAATAGCCTTGTAAACCCAGTACCAAACCAATGAATAAACCAGAGACAGAGATAATCAATAATGACATCACTCCGACACGGTACATTTGGTAGATAAAACGCTGAAATCCGCCTTTGGATGGCATTGAAAATAAAATCTGAATCAACATTAGTGACGCTGCACCAATGCCTTTCACCCGCTCAATAACGAGTCTACCTAACCAGGCAATCGTATTCATGGACGAACCTCGTTATCTAAATAAGCTTGATGAGTAAATTGATATTCGACAGGTCCTTCAGCTGATCCTGTTAAAAATTGGCGCACAAATGGTGAAGCATGATTTTCTAATTGTTCAGGTGTACCTTCACCCTGAATTTTACCTTCAGCAACAACATAAATATAATCAGCAATCGATAAGGTCTCTGCCACATCGTGCGATACGATAATCGTTGTTAAATCTAATGCTTCACGTAAAGAACGAATTAATCGAGTTAAAACACCTTTCACAATCGGGTCTTGCCCAGCAAAAGGTTCATCATACATAATCAATTCTGGATCAAGTGCAATCGCACGTGCTAAAGCAACACGACGATTCATACCTCCAGAAAGTTCTGATGGCATTAATTGTTCTGCACCGCGTAAACCAACAGATTCAAGCTTTAAGGCAACAAGCTCTGCAATGATATGTTCAGGTAACTTCGTATGAGCTCGTATCGGAAATGCAACATTTTCATATACCGACATATCAGTAAACAGCGCACCACTTTGAAATAACATTCCCATACGCGCACGAGCTGTAAATAGCTCAGGACGAGACATTGCTGCTATATTTTTACCATCGATTAAAACCTCACCCCGATCAGGAGTTAATTGTCCACCAATGAGTCTTAATAATGTTGTCTTACCTGTACCTGACGGCCCCATGATTGCAGTAATCTGACCACGTCGAATTTTGAGACAAACATCATCATAAATGACACGTTCCCCTCGATTAAAGCTCAAGTGTTTAACTTCAATTAAGGCTTCAGTATCGCGAGGAGTTTTATTATTCATAAGGGCATTCATTCCTGCACTTTTTATGCACGCATACTATACACTGAAAGATTAAGCACTTGTTTTTATTTTGATAAGGGATGTATCAAGATTATTTAATTTATGTAGTTATTCTTAGACGCGGATTCACTCGCAACATGCATCGTATTATTGGCATTAAAACTGTCAGAATTGTTTTCATCAAACAATGCATATGCAAAGAATAATCCATTACATAACATGAGAATGACAAATAGACACGGTAGCCCTTCATTGCAAACGAAAGACCATGCTTGAGCAACAAAACTGTTATTTTGCTTAATATTATTCATTTTTTATATAAAATTTGAACTAAAACACATTTTTCCAGATTCTACATGAATATCAAGTAATAAAAAAGCCAGTTTTTCAACTGGCTTCTTCATTTTATCGTTTTTTAACGATTAGAAGTCGTTTTTACGACGACGGTCGCCACCGAAAGTTTCTTCACGTGTACCGCGTACTGGACGATCTTCACCAAATTTACGCTTAGGACGGTCTTCACCACCGAATGTACGTTTTGGACGATCTTCACCACCAAAGCTACGCTTTGGACGGTCACCGAAGCCACCTTCACGTTGAGGTGCTGGACGATCACCAAAATCACGTTTTGGACGATCACCGAAGCTACCTTCACGACGTGGTTTATAATCTACACGATTACCACGGTTGTCATCATTCGAGTCAAAACGTGGTTTATCGTTGTAGCCACCTTCACGACGTGGACGATCAGAATTGAATTCACGACGTGGGCGATCTTCACCACCAAATGTACGCTTTGGACGATCATCAAAACCACCTTCGCGGCGTGGACGATCAGAATTGAATTCGCGACGTGGACGATCTTCACCACCAAATGATGGACGTTCACCACGTGGTTTATCATCAAAGTTACGACGTGGACGGTCTTCAAAACCACCTTCACGACGTGGACGATCAGAATTGAATTCGCGACGTGGACGATCTTCACCACCAAATGATGGACGTTCACCACGTGGTTTATCATCGAAGCTACGACGTGGACGATCATCACCACCTTCACGACGTTTGAAATTGCTTTCGCCTTCAAAACGACGACCGCCACCAAAACCACCACGACCACGACCGCCGCCATCACGACCACCGCGACCACGACCGCCGCCATCACGACCTGAACGTGCAGGAGGTGGAGATGGCTCTAAACCTTCAATTTCAGACACATTTAAACGTGCATCTAAATAATCTTCTAAAGCACGGATTTTGCCACGCTCACGATAAGTCGCAAGTGTAATCGCTTGACCTGTACGACCCGCACGACCTGTACGACCAATACGGTGTACATAGTCTTCATTTTTCATCGGTAAACCGAAGTTAATTACGTGAGAAATGGTTGGTACGTCTAAACCACGTGCTGCAACATCAGTTGCAACTAAGATTTTTGCACGACCTTCACGAATACTACGTAAACGACGGTTACGAACTGTTTGTGGCATAGCACCATGCAATGCAACAACTGAGTGGCCTGCTTCAGCCAATTCTTCAGCAAGCATGTCTGTATCTTCTTGCGTGCTTGCAAATACAACAGCTTGATCTACTGACTCGTCAGATAACCAGTGTGTAAGTAATTTTTTCTTATGCTCAAAGCCATCAGTCCAATGTAATGTTTGAGTTACATCAGTATTAGTACTGTGGCCTGTTTCGATTGCGATACGTTGTGGATCATTCATCATACGTTCAGCAAGACGAATAATACGATCAGCAAAAGTAGCAGAGAACATTAATGTTTGATTACGGTTTGCAGCTAACTCACCAATTGCTTCTAGATCTTCAGAGAAACCTAGATCAAGCATACGGTCAGCTTCATCGACGATTAAAGATTCAACTTTATCAAGTTTCAATTGACGACGATTAACCAAGTCAAGTAAACGACCTGGAGTAGCAACAATAACTTGCGCGCCTTTAAGCTGTTGAATTTGCTTACCAAAAGGCATACCACCCATAATTGCAGCAATACGAACACCTTTCATATGACGTACAAATGCAATCGCATCTTGGCTTACTTGTTGAGCCAATTCACGCGTTGGGCATAAAACTAAAATGCTTGGTTGGGTAATCGCTTTCATGCGCTCTTTAAATGGCACGAAAGTTTCTTGACCAGTTAAAGCGTTTAATGTTGGGAGTAAAAATGCTGCTGTCTTACCAGAACCAGTCTGGCTAGAAACTAATAGATCTTTTCCTTCTAACGCAGCTGGAATCGCTTGTTCTTGCACAGGAGTTGGACTAGTAAAACCTAAACCTTCTAGGGCTTGTTGTAAGGTTTCGTGCAAAGAAAATTCGGCAAAAGTTTTGCTCATAGAGAGTTTCACCCTAATGGGTGCTCCATTTTAATAAATACAAAAAATAGACATCGGCAAAAAGCGGCAAAGCGACTCAAGCTGAAAATATATGAAATTCAGCGGCAATCCGAATAACGACGATGTGGACTAACGCACGCTTGATTACTGCCTCAACCTGAAGAATCGCTAAGCGATTTGGGCGCAAGATGTGGTCCTCTCTATGGACAGCGTGCGCATAATATGAATAGAACTAAATGTTCAGGTAATGAACTGGAATTTAAGTGCGTGGGCGGATTATAGCAGAATAATTTTAAAAGTCACCCTTTTTAATAGGTTTTTCTACTGGATCACCTTTATTATTTGTATCTGACCGATTAAAGAAGATGAAATTATAAAAATAACTCCTTCATTATGATCAGATCATAATAAAAAACCCTCAAATTATTGAGGGTTTTTTAATCTAAAATTTATTTTGCAGCTTCGCTCCATGCTGGAACTACTGCTTGCATTAGTGGTTTTAACATTTTCATTGAGCAAGCAATGACTTGACCATTTTCCATTGAATCATTACCACCACGAGCATCCACAACCACACCGCCCGCTTCTTTAACAATTAATTCGCCTGCAGCGATATCCCATGGTTTTAAACCTAATTCAAAGAAACCATCAAAACGACCCGCAGCAACATATGCCAAATCTAAAGCTGCTGAACCTGCACGACGAATTTGAGCGCCAGATTTTGTGACTGCCAATAACGAAGCAAAGTGTTGCTCTGCATAAGAAACAATTTCACCATTACGCTTCGCGCGATAAGGATGACCGACTGCTAGGAATGTTTTATCTAAAGTATCTTTGACATTCGCACGAATACGGCGTTGATTCATCACTGCACCGCGACCACGACTAGCTGAAAATAACTCATCACGTACTGGATCATAGATCACACCGTGTTGTGTCACGCCTTTGTGTTGTACAGCGATAGAAATACAAAAGTGAGGGAAACCATTGATAAAGTTTTGAGTACCATCTAAAGGATCAATCACCCAACACCAATCAGCGTCGTGACCTTTACCTTCTTGCATACCAAACTCTTCACCTAGGAAGCTATGATTTTTATAGCTTTTGCGAAGTGTATCTATTGTAAGTTGTTCCAAATAACGATCAACACGTGTTACTGGACCATCAATGCCTTTTTCTTCAACTTGTAAATCGAGTTTATGACGATTTTGATGTGCCTTTAAAAGCTCTTGACCAACTGTTTGAGCCGCACGCGCAGCCATAACCACCATAGGTTCCATTGAACACCCACTACAAATTTGAAGATTTTGACAAAGAATAATGCATAAAAGCCCTTACATTCTATCAAATATAAGGGCTTTTAGGGGAAAAATGTTTACGAAAAATTATTTCCGTTTTTTATCTAAAACCAAGCACGTTCAATTGATGCTAAAATTCCATGCGTATCCAAACCACAATCGGCAAGCATTTGTTGATGTGTAGCTTGATGTAAAAACTCATCTGGCAAACCCAAATTCAGGATTGGCTTTACAATTTTTGCTTGTGCGAGGAATTCATTCACTGCACTTCCCGCACCTGCCATCACGGCATGTTCTTCAACAGTTACGAAAAGCTGAGTTCGTTCAGCAAGTGTTCGTATCATTTGTTCATCCAATGGCTTCACAAAACGCATATTTACCACACGCACACCTATTGCATGCTTATTCGCAAATTGTTGCGCTGCTTCGACTGAAGCTGCCACTCGACTCCCGAAAGCCAAAATACTGATCTGCTGATCTGCATCCAAATTAAATTCTGCAACGATTTCAGCTTTACCAATTTCTAAAGCAGCCATTTGTTGTTGAATTTCTACACCTGTTCCAGCACCACGTGGGTAACGAACTGCTGTTGGACCTTTATAATGATATGCAGTGTGTAGCATTTGACGACATTCATTTTCGTCTTTTGGCGCCATAATCACCATATTAGGTACAGTACGCATATAGGCATAATCGTATGCACCTGCATGCGTTGGACCATCTTCGCCAACCAAACCAGCACGATCAATACCAAAGGTGACATCTAAATTTTGCAATGCCACATCATGAATCAACTGATCGTAGCCACGTTGCAAGAAGGTTGAATAAATCGCGACAACAGGCTTTAAACCTTCACACGCCATACCCGCTGCTAAAGTGACTGCATGCTGTTCAGCAATCGCAACATCAAAAAAGCGTTCAGGGTATTGCTGTGCAAACTTCACCATGCCAGAACCTTCACACATTGCAGGTGTGATCGCTAATAAACGTGCATCTTGTGCAGCTTCGTCACATAACCACTGTCCAAATACATCTGAATATTTAGGTGGTGATTTTTTAACTGGTGCCGAAGCAGTAGGTGTAATCTTAGTAATGGCATGATAGGTAATCGGATCTGCTTCTGCTGGAGCGAAACCTTTACCTTTTTTAGTGTAAACGTGAACTAATCGCGGACCTTTGCGTTTTTTTAATGCGTGGAAGACTTGAGCAAGTTGTTCAACATTGTGCCCATCAAAAGGTCCGAAATAGTCAAAACCAATCGCTTTAAATAAGTTATCAGCTGCATCTGTTGCAGATTGATGCAAACGCGAATTGTATGTCCATTTTGGATGTGGCTGAACATAAGCTTCGCCCTGTTCATTTACATTGACCAATTGACCAGTTTCCCAGATCGCAGCGAGATGTTTTGCAAAACCACCCGTGCTGCATGAGATCGACATATCATTATCGTTCAATACCACGATTAGATCAGCATTATGTGCAACAGCATCATTCATGGCTTCAAAAGCCATCCCTGCTGTCATTGCACCATCACCGATAATCGCAACAACTTCGCAAGGCTTTTGCTGATAACGGCGAGCGAGTGCCATCCCTAATCCAGCAGAAATTGCTGTTGAAGAATGTCCTACACCGAAAGTATCAAAATTAGATTCATCACGTGCTGGAAATGCAGCTAAACCACCTTTACTACGAATTGTGGTAATACGTTCTCGACGCCCAGTCAGGACTTTGTGTGGATATGCTTGATGTCCTACATCCCAAACTAAACGATCATCTGGTGTATTGAAACAGTAGTGCAAAGCAACTGTCAGTTCAATCACACCTAAATTTGCGCCAAAGTGACCACCACTTTGTCCTGCTGCATACAAAATATATTGACGCAACTCATCTGCCACTTGAGGGAGTTGGCTTTGCTCGAGCTGACGTAATTGCTCAGGATGATCGATTTCATCCAACAATGGCGTAACAGGGCGTTGAGTTGGAATTTCGGTATACAACATAATGTGGCAAAGCCTTTTTAAGCCTGGCAAATCCGAAGCTGGGTTAAATGGGGGTGATCATACAATTAAACATGATGCACCTTCAATCAGCCACATGTGCGAATGATGTAGTGCTGAACATTCTCTTGCATACATTTACAGTATAGCCATCAGATTATCCTGAATTATGTCACTGTTTATCAACTATTATTATGTGCTTTGTATGAAAAAGAAAAACTTGTGTGAAAAATCAGACATTCTAATTCACGCAATCTTCACACATTAGGCTATACTTTGACAGTTTTTCTGATAATGGTGAATAAATCTGTGCCGATTGAATTTATTGCAACATCAAAGCTACCAACTGCTTTCGGTGACTTCAATATTTCCGTGTTTCAAGACCCAAAGACGGGTGAAGAACATGTGGCGCTTTCTAAAGGTTTAGAAACTCCACCAAATACTCCTGTTTTAGTTCGTATTCACTCAGAGTGTCTTACGGGCGACGCTTTTGCCTCACTGAAATGTGACTGTGGTCCTCAACTGCAAGCAACCCAACGTTTGATCAATGAAGCAGGTCAAGGTGTCATCCTTTATTTACGTCAAGAAGGTCGTGGCATTGGATTGACCAATAAAATCCGAGCTTATGCACTTCAAGATCAAGGGCATGATACGGTTGATGCTAATCTTCTGTTAAATCTTCCTGCTGATGCACGTCGTTATGATATGTGCAGCATTATGCTCGATCATCTCCAAGTCAAAGAAGTTAAGTTGATTACTAACAACCCTCTAAAACTTAAAGCACTGACCGATCTTGGTATTAATGTTGTTGAACGTGTACCACTTACTGTTGGAAAAAATCCGTTCAATGAGCAATATTTAAAAACCAAACGTGAGCGTATGGATCATCTCTATCAAAAAGATGACTTCTGATTCACGTTCTTAAACGTTTAAAAATAAAGCAATCAAGGGATTTTTAATCAGAATGATTAAAAATCCCTTATTTTTTTTATGGTTTTATGTTTTGATGTTACTAATACATAGATCACCTCAAGAGGATCATCATGCAGCATCCAACTTCAGCTGATATTCAACGTGTTCGTGAATTTTTACTTGATCTACAAGCACGAATTTGCGCAGGTTTAGAACAACAGGAACGTGCAGGCGGTGGAACCGCTGAGTTTATCATTGATGATTGGGAGAGAACCGAAGGCGGTGGTGGTCGCTCTCGAGTTCTACAAAATGGTGAAGTAATCGAAAAAGGTGGGGTGATGTTTTCCCACATTAACATCAGCAAACTACCTGCTTCAGCGACAGAACGCCATCCACAGATTGCTGGTGCAAAAGCACAAGCCTTGGGCGTTTCATTAGTCATTCATCCTAAAAATCCTAATATTCCAACCTCACATGCTAATGTTCGTTTATTTGTAGCCGAACCTGAAGGTCAAGATCCTGTGTGGTGGTTTGGTGGTGGCTTCGATCTGACACCTTTTTACCCAGATGATCAAGATATTCAAAATTGGCATCAAACCGCTTATGACTTATGCAAGCCTTTTGGTGAAAATGTTTATGCAGAACATAAACAATGGTGTGATGATTATTTCTATTTAAAGCATCGTGATGAACAACGCGGCGTAGGTGGACTGTTCTTTGATGATCTCAATCAGTGGGATTTCGAAACTTGTTTTAAATATATACAAGCCGTTGGAAATGGATACTTAGAGGCGATCTTACCTATTTTTGAAAAGCATCGTGAGCAACCCTATACAGAAGCACAACGAGAGTTCCAACTTTATCGTCGTGGGCGTTATGTAGAATATAATTTGGTTTATGACCGTGGCACTTTGTTCGGCTTACAAACTGGTGGGCGTATTGAATCAATTCTAGTAAGTTTACCGAATCTAGCAGGTTGGTCGTATCGTCCAGAATGGGATGCTGACTCGCAAGAGAAACGACTTACAGACTATTATTTAAAACCAAGAGATTGGTTAGGTTTAACAAAATAATCCCTACTCTACATCCCTGTTTTTATAAATCAGGGATGTGTTTTATTTGTACATTCATTTAAGTTCTAAATATAAAGATCTCAGTGTTGTTAATAGGGTTATGAATTAAATCTGATCTAAAACTTTGCATCAATGACTTACTCAAACTTTGAGGCTGTTTGATCAAAGTAATCAATAACTGTAAAAATTGTCCGTGTGACAATCACTACGATGATTAATATTTGCAATGCTTTCGGCATGTCTAACAAGAAAGATACTCATAACATAATTTGTATAAATCTCAGCAAAATTCAGTCTTATCTGAACATGTTCTGAAAATTAAATCAGCCTGTCATATGGTGCGAGATGTAAATCAATATTGCGGCACACCATGTATCTTTAATAAACTTTGACCACCGCAATCAAGCTGATGACTCATGACGAAACAATTTGCTGTTATTGGAAATCCAATTGAACAATCCCGCTCACCAGAATTGCATCATGCTTTTGCAGCAAAAACCGGCGTTGATTTAAATTATAAAAAAATTCTTGCTCCGCTTGATGGTTTCGAGTCCGCAGTTAAAGCGTTCTTCGATCAAAATGGTGTTGGCATGAATGTCACTGTTCCATTTAAAGAGCAGGCTTTTGCGTTATGTGACCAACTCACTGAACGTGCCAAGATTGCCAAAGCAGTCAATACTTTATGGATGCAAGACGGTCAACTATATGGTGATAATACCGATGGGCAAGGTTTAGTTGCAGCGATACAAGCTTTGAATTGGAACTTAACAAATAGCCGTATTTTGATTTTGGGCGCGGGTGGCGCAACACGCGGTGTGATTTATCCACTAGTTCAAGCTGGTGCAAAACAAATTGTGATTGCCAACCGTACATTAGCCCGTGCAGAACAATTGGTTGAAGATCTAAAAACGGCTGTGCCCGATACTAAACTACATGCAATCTGCCTAGATCAACTGACAGGTGAGTTTGACATCGTCATTAATGCGACTTCGGCAAGTTTAACGGGTGAAGCTTTGCAATTACCTCAAACACTTATTTTTCATCACGCCTACGAAATGGCATACGGAAAACCATCAAGTTTCCTTGATCAAGCCCTTATTAGACAAGTTCCTTCTACAGATGGATTCGGCATGCTAGTGGGGCAAGCCATTGAAGCTTTCTCTATTTGGAATGGCGTGAAACCTGAATTAAAAGACTTCTTATAAATCAAACCATAAAAAAGAACCTGCATGATGCAGGTTCTTTTTTAACTGAATTATTTTGTGCTTATCATTTTCTGATAAACATCTTTGAAGATTTCATAATCAATAAATTCATTATGTTCAATTTTCAGTGCCTTCAATGATTTATCAGAAAGCTGATTTTTACGTGCGTCTATATATACTTGCCCCAGCACATTCGCTGTTTGCTCCAACAAGATCTTTTCTTCGCTCGAAATACCATTGGTTTGTTCAAACTGGATTTGATATTGTTTCGCAAACAATTGCTGTGGTTGCTTATATTGAGCTTTTAGCTTTTTCCATTGCTGACGGTCTTGGTCACCACGCATTGCATCTGTGACTAAACGATTTACAGCTTGACCCAACTTATCATCAAACTGATCTTCTTGCTCCAAATGGTGTTTTTTCTGTAAGCTTTCGATCTGTTTTAGAGCCTTACCTTCAGGACTATATACCTCTTCATCTGAGAACCAATAAGCATAAACACTTGCGACTTCTTGTAGCTCTTGAGAAGTGTAACGTTTTGCAAGGATTGGATTACTCTCAACCAATTTAGCAATGAACACAGCTTTGTAGGTTTGTTCATATGACTGTGTAGCATCGTAACGCTGCTCAGCAATTACTTTGAGCTGATCATCCAAAGATAATGTATAAGGCTGTGCTGAGCGCTCTTGAATGCCTGTTTGACCTAATTTTTCAGAGAAACTGCCGATCGCTTGTTCAAGGATAGAACCCTTACTCGCTTCCGCCCATGTTTTAGCTTGCTTTAACTGAGCTTGATCAATCGGGGTTGCTTTACCGTAATTTGTCACCAGCATATCTGCTTTGATATTAAAGCTCGACTTCAGCTCAGGCAGTGCATAATTCAAGTCATAATCAAGTTTGACTGCACGTCCTTGTGCATCCAAGCCAACATCCATCACGAAAGGATTACGCTTTTCAACGGGTGGTAATGCTTTTTGAATATCTGCTTGATGCTTCAGCCAAAGTGCTTTAAAGCCCTGATCATCAATAAATTGATTTTGATCGTATTGAACAAACTCTTTTTCAACTGCGACCAATTTTTCAATATAAGACAAGAAACCCGATGGCGTTTTCTGTTCACCCAAAACATCAACATCGTACATGGTTTGACAATACTGAATATCACCAAAATTTGTTTTGGCAGCATTTTGTAATGCTGTACATTGCTCGGCTGTTAACACTTGTTCTGTTGCAGTAGCAGACTCTGCAACGGCATCAGCCTCTTCTGTGATATCTTCAGCTTCTTGAGCCACATCCTCTGCTGCGACTTTGGTTGCATCTGCCTCTTCAGTATATTCATCCTCTGGCTCTTCTACTCCAAAGTGTTGATTCACTAAACGATACAACTCTTGGCTCACCACACTCGCATCATCAGCTGCTGCCTTTGAATTTAATAAAGTGCCACTTTGTTCAGCCTTTGAAGCAGTGTCTGTTTTGTCTTGCTCTGAAATCAATTTTTCAAGATTTTGCTCATCAAATTTCAAAATACTTTGCATTAAGTATTTTTCATTCACTTTGCTATATAGATTCGCTTGCAGAACCAGCTCTTCAATTGTGGTTTTTAAACGAATTTTCTCTACCACACCCGCAGCTTGATCAGCAGAACTCACCGACAAAGTTTGGATACTGTTTGGATCAGCTAAACGATAGTAAATAGCACTCGATGCTTTGATGTATTCTGCAAATTTCTTGTAATCAACTTGTTTAAACAAACCTTGGTATTTTGAAAAATCTAAATACGCTAAATTGTTCTGATTTTCTTTATTCACCAAGTACGGCATCAATGCAAAATAATTGATGTAGAACTTGTAGTTATTTAAATCCAAAACCATCGGAACTTTCGCTTGAACCAATAAGGTTGGTTTTTCATAACGAGCAGTGAGGTTAAACGAGCCCATCTTTTGTCGATAATGCACAGATCCATCATACTCAAATTGCATATCATTTAAAATGTTAGCCATTACTCGAGCAAATTTATCAAACTTGCTATTGCCCAAACCTTTCGGTTGCTCTGCCAAAGCTTTATATAGTGCTTGTTTTTGTTTTGCATCCAAATTGACTTTTTGCTCGCGCAGATATTGATCAACCTTTTGTTTCAAAGCAGCATCTAAAACATCTTTCTGTTGATCTGCTTCAGCTTTATGCTGATCAAGGTCAACATGAATATTAAATTTCCCCCGATAGTCGTAGCTCGGATATTCGTACATCGCATTGATGCTATTTATTGCTTTTTGCTCTAAACTAGAAGAGCTTGAATTGGTTTTAATGACATGCTGAGAACAACCTGAAATACTAAGACCAAACAAACATAATGTTAAATATTTTAAACGCATAGCTTTATCAAACACCTTTATATCGTTATATTTTCAATTACTAAATGGATCATTTTCATATTCAAAACGAGTCTAAAACTTTAACAGAAAATTGAATTTTCAACTAAGTGTTTTTAGCCTTAATTAGCTTTTCTGACAGTCTTTTCCACAGTGTTTATCAATGTATTTTCATCACCACTGTGAATAATCAAAGTACTGATACAGATAATCCACAACGATTCAAATACAGGATTAAGATTATGCCAGCTTATAAAGCCCCGCTCCGTGATATTCGCTTCTTAATGAATGAAGTGTTCGATTATCCAGCACATTACCAAACTTTGACAAGTGGTCAAAATGCTGATGCTGATACAGTTGACATGATTCTTGAAGGTGCGGCTGATTACTGCGAAAACGTACTTTCTCCAATCAACCAGTCTGGCGACGAAGAAGGTTGTACTTTTAACAACGGCGAAGTAACTACTCCTAAAGGCTTCAAAGAAGCATACGACCAATTCGTAATGGGTGGTTGGCAAGGTCTTTCTTATCCAGAAGAGTTTGGTGGCCAAGGCTTACCAATGTCTTTAAACCTTATCAAATCAGAAATGATGGGTACTGCGAACTGGTCGTTCACGATGTATCCTGGTTTAAGTACAGGTTGTATGAACACCATCATGCAATTCGGTACTGATGAGCAAAAAAATACATATATGCCTAAACTCGTTGAAGGTACTTGGTCTGGCACAATGTGCTTAACTGAGCCTCAATGTGGTACTGACTTAGGTCAAGTAAAAACTAAAGCAGAAGCTGCTGCTGACGGTACTTACAAAATCTCTGGTACAAAAATCTTCATCTCTGCAGGTGAGCATGATTTAACAGAGAATATCATCCACATCGTACTTGCACGTCTTCCAGATTCACCTGCTGGTACTCGTGGTATTTCGTTATTCATCGTACCTAAGTTCATCCCAACTGCTGATGGTGGTGTAGGTGAGCGTAACACGGTTTCTTGTGGTTCGATCGAACACAAAATGGGTATCCGTGCTTCAGCAACTGCTGTATTGAACTTTGATAACGCAACTGGTTACTTAATCGGCGAAATCAACAAAGGTTTACATGCCATGTTTACCTTCATGAACACTGCACGTATTGGTACAGCTGTTCAAGGTATCGCACACGCTGAACTTTCTTTCCAAGGTGCTTTACCTTATGCGAAAGACCGTATGTCTATGCGTGCACTTTCTGGTAAAAAAGAGCCAGAGCGTGTTGCTGATGCGATCATTCACCACGCAGACGTTCGCCGCATGCTTTTAACTCAAAAAGCTGTAGCTGAAGGTGGTCGTGCAATGATTTATCACGCTGCCAAACTTGCAGATAAAATGGCTGATGCGCTGGCAAGTGGTGATCAAGCTGCTTATGAAGCTGCCGATGACAAACTTGGTTTCTATACTCCAATTCTTAAAGGTTTCTTGACTGAATTAGGTTTGGAAGCTGCAAACCATGGTATCCAAGTATATGGCGGTCATGGTTTCATCAAAGAATGGGGCATGGAACAAATCGCACGTGATGCACGTATCTCAACATTGTATGAAGGTACAACAGGTGTCCAAGCACTTGACTTATTAGGTCGTAAAGTGCTTTTAAGCTCAAAAGGTAAAGTTGTTCGTGACTATACTGCTGAAATCTTAAAATTCTGTGCTGCACATGCTCGCAACAAGTATTTACGTCGCTTCGCTTGGGACTTAACTAAGCTTTGCGCTCAATGGAATACATTAACTGTTCGCATCATGCTTGCAGCGCGTAAAGACCGTGACATCGTATCTTCTGCTTCTAATGATTTCTTGATGTTCTCTGGTTATGTAATGATGGCTTACTTCTGGGCTCAACAAGCTGTAATCGCTTCTGAAAAATTAGAAGCTGGTAACGGTGCTGAAACTCCAGAATTCTATAAAGCAAAAATCAAAGTTGCAGATTTCTACTTTGACCGTTTATTGCCACGTGCTCAAGGTCATGCAGAATCAATGGTATCGACTTCTCGTACATTGACTTCTCTTGCACCAGAACACTTCAGCTTCGATTACTAATCGAAACTGCATAAAAAAGAGCGCTTAAGCGCTCTTTTTTATATTTGAATCCATCATGATTTTACTTTTTCAAAAACATAGGCTTTCTTAGGAAACGGATATTCGTTAAAAAACTTCCGATTTTGTCCGTGATCACCATTCCAAATCTTGTCTAAATTCATCACCAAATCTTGATTCGCATTAATTTTATAGTACAAATTCACATCCGCTGCATCACAACGAATCATGATTTCATTTTGATCTTTATGAACATGCCAATGAACCTGCTTACAGGTCTGTTCAATTTTGGCAATATTCTGTGATGAATCAGTGCCCAAACGTCCAAAGCTGGTATTGGTCCAAAATACAGATCCATCATCTAGTAAATTAATAATATATTCGGCTTCGTTTTCATTGTTCACACATCCAGCAAAAGGATCAGAACATGGAATACGCGCATGATAACGCCCGGCATAGATCAAATCTTGCGGTGATGGTTTTTCTATATGTTTCGATGCAACATGAGGAATGGTTGCCTGACCTGCTACTTTAGTTAAAGCAACACCTTCACTGGAAACTGCTTGATCATCTACAAGCACAGTCGATACAGCCGCCTCAACAGGTTTAGGCTGGGTTTGACTGTGTGATACCGCTGGTTCAGTATGATGACCATCACATGCTGTCAAACCTAAAACCAATAGAGTTCCTACACTGAGGGGCTGTAAGAATAACCGAAACTGCATATTCATCATTCTCTAACATCAACATCGTTCATTTTATTCAAGACCTCTCCACCCCGTGTAAATCATAAAGAACAGGATATACATTTACACATCTACAAAAGGAATAGAAATAAAGTAACGATGAGTCTGAAATCGCAGGTTGCTATCGCAAGATGCGTTAAGTCGGTGCATTTTAGGCGATAGTGTCGGTTTTTCCATCAATTCTTTACATACCGTAACTATTCTCTCGCTTACAGAAACTTTAAAAAAATGAATTTGACCCTATCTCTAATATAACAACAGCACATTATCTCAATTTTTTGATTTTTCCCTGTTGTTTCATTTATTTAAGGAGAAAAACTCGATGGCCAATTCTGGTTTATATCGCTCAAACCAACAAAGCATGATCGCTGGTGTAATGGGCGGTATTGCTGAACGTTTTGGTTGGAATGCGAATTTACTACGTTTAATCTTTGTGATTATTTCAATTATGAGCGCCGCTTTCCCAGGTATTTTGGTGTATTTAATCATGTGGTTAGTCATTCCAAAAAGACAGGCGAATCGAGTTGAGCACGTACAAGGTTACAACCAACCTGTCAAAACAGTGTATGAAGATCAAGGAATCAAACGTTAATCTTATTTTTTAGTTTGGTCGCTACGGTTGGATTTACCCCTATACAACCGTAGCTTTTTTTTGCTCACAATACAGATGATTGTTGTTTGATTTGCTGATGCAAAGCCGCAATCATATCAGCCCGACTAATAATTCCAATTAAACGCAGTTCTTCGACCACAGGAATATAATTAAAAGATTTTTCAACAAAATAAGGTACAAGATCTTGAATCGGTTGTAATGGATCAACTTTCACAACTCGACGACTCATAATCTGTTTCACATAATGTTGCCAAGAATTGCGCGGATCAGTGGCTCCTTTGAACCACTCAACAACTTCGTACAATGCTAGAGTTCCAACCAATTGCTCTTGATCATTCACAACTGGCAAACTCATTAAATTAACCGATTTAAACTTATCCAAAGCCTGATGAATATCGTCATTCTCATATAATTTGATTACATCACGGCTCATAATATCCTGACACACGAACGAATGATTTAATCGCTCATTCGCATGCTCTTGTGCTTCTAAAATGATTTTCTCTAAATCGTATTGGCTGATATCTAATAGTTCAGTGTGTTGCTCTAAGGCATATTCGATATCTTTGGGTTGAATCGATACTTTTTGAGTAGGTGTTGGGTCTTTGGAGCGTTCATTCAGATGAGGCATAGTCGGATAATTTCGCCCAATCAGTCGATTAAAAAACACTGCAAAAACAAGTAATAAAACTGAGTTGAGTAATACAGGGTAAAGGATAAAATGAAAGCCGAGCTTATGTACAGCTTCTCCACCCAAAACCGCAGTAATGGCTACAGCACCACTTGGTGGATGTAATGAATCTGTGGTCATCATCATAAAGATAGCCAATCCAACAGCCACACTAAATGCTGTGGTTAAATCAGGTAAAAGCTGGGTGCAAGCCACCCCAATAAATCCCGCTAAAGTATTACCAACCACCACATTCCAAGGCTGTGCTAATGGACTATTTGGAACTGCAAATAATAAAACGGAAGATGCACCCATCGGCGCGATATACCAGGCATTCATCCCGCCCAATACATACCAACTAATCAAAGAAGAAATCGCCAAACCACACAGTGCGCCAAAGCCTGAGAACAAACGTTCTTTCACTGGAAGAACTTTATAATTAGGTTTTAGTAAATTTATCCAGTCTAATTGGGTCAAGTTCACAATGCACCTTGCTGGTTGGATGTTTTGATTTTCGAACGAAGCAAGTATACGCGCAAAGCCAAATAAGGTGTATTCAAGTTACATCTTAAAGATATGAGATAATCTGATAATCTATTATTCAAGCAATTTTTACCAAATATTATAAATTAACCAACACCGATGATTAATCAATTCAATACTGTGCTAGAGAACTGTTTTGTATAAAACTGAGTTTTTAACACTGCTGCTGTGTGCATTAGCAGCATTACTACATGGTCTGAGTGGTTTCGGATTTCCGATGATCAGTACAGCAGCATTGTCTCTGTTTCACCCTCTACAGACTGCCATCGCGATGGTACTTATTCCTTGTATTATCATGAATCTGAGTGTGTTAGGGACGCATGAAAAAGCCCCGATCTCCCTATTATATTATGTAAAAAATTACTGGAGTCTTATCGGTAGTAGCCTGATTGGAAGCCTGTTTGGCGTCATGCTACTGCTTTATATTGATGAAAGTTATCTCAAGCTGTTGTTAGGGATGGTCATTTGGCTCTATGTATTAGATCAATTTAGATCGCAACCTTTGCACCTACGTCGCTCAATTAAAAACATGCTCATATTTGGGTTGCTTGCAGGTGTGATCGGAGGCGCAACCAATGCGATGGCTCCATTTTTGATGATGTATTTGTTAAGTACACAGCACAGTAAAAATGACATCGTGATGATTACCAACATTAGCTTTCTTGCCAGCAAATTAATCCAGCTCTCGATACTCTACCCAACGCTTTTGACCTTTGATCAGGCACAGATATATCTATTGTGTGCAATTACGATTTTTTCATTATTTTTTATTTATCTTGGTTCTAAGATCAGAATTCATATTTCTCAACAAAAATTCAAACGCCTTATTTTAGTCATTTTGACTGTACTCGGTACCAATGCACTGTGGCAGGGAATCAACATGATTTAAAAAGATTTTACATAGATGGCAGAACTTAATATTTACTTCTAGTTCTTTAAGACTTTATGGTTATTCAGTTGTATACGCTATCGCAACTAGAACAACTCAAATAAGGATATTTTATGAATGTTCCTCACCTCGAAACACCCACCAATGCCATGCCCAAAGGCTTAATCCGTGGCTGGGTGATTATTGCAATTGCAGCACTGCTGTCTTTCGGTTTATATGAAATTTTGCCTTATGACCAAAATGCCAATAAAGGTCTAAGTCTGTTGTTATTTATCGGTATTTTATGGCTGACTGAAGCCATTCACATCACCATCACGGCATTGCTAGTCCCTGTGCTCGCGGTTCTCGTCGGTATGCCGAGTGTGGGAGGAGATGGTGAGATTGAAGCCATTTCTACCACTAAAGCACTGAGTACTTTTGCTGATCCTACGATTTTCCTATTTTTTGGTGGTTTTGCCTTGGCAACTGCATTGCATGTGCAAAAACTAGATCGAAAAATTGCCATGTGGATTATTGCAATGTCTAGAGGGCATCTGGGAGTAGCTGTTTTAGCCATCTGTTTGGTCACAGCCGTTTTGTCGATGTGGATTTCAAATACTGCTACAGCGGCTATGATGCTTCCACTTGCATTGGGTTTGCTTTCACATTTTGATGCGCAAAAAGAACGTAAAACTTTCGTATTCATCCTCTTAGGTATTGCTTATTCAGCAAGTATTGGCGGCTTAGGTACTTTAGTTGGCTCTCCACCCAATGCGATTGCAGCGAAAGCATTAGGCTATGATTTTGCAGACTGGATGAAAGTCGGTTTGCCTATGATGCTCATCATTTTCCCTGCGATGTTATTTAGTTTGTATATCGTGCTCAGACCTAAACTTAATCATCGTGTGGAATTCAGAACAGAAACTATCCCTTGGAACCGTGATCGTATTCTAACCATGTTAGTTTTCGCTATCACTGCATTGGCATGGATTTTTGGTAAAAGCGTCAGCGAACAGTTTGGAATTACTCAACCTGATACATGGATTGCAGTACTCGCAGCCTGTATGGTCGTGATCTTAGGAATCGCCACTTGGAAAGATATTGCAGACAATACGGACTGGGGCGTATTAATGCTATTTGGTGGTGGCTTAACTTTAAGTGCCGTTTTAAAAGACTCTGGTTCTTCTTTGGTACTTGGGCAAACTCTGGCAAATGCATTTGGTGATGCCTCACCATTCCTAGTCATCGTGATTGTAGCTGCATTTATTATTTTCTTAACTGAATTTACCAGTAATACAGCCTCGGCTGCTCTGCTGGTTCCAGTATTTGCAGCAATCGCTGATCAAATGGGAATTCCAAAAGAAATTCTTGTGGTTGTCATCGGAATCGGTGCTTCATGTGCGTTTATGCTCCCTGTAGCAACACCACCGAATGCGATTGTATTTGGTACGGGGCATATTCAACAAAGTGAAATGATGCGAATTGGCTTTATCCTCAATATTTTATGTATCGCACTGGTTTCAATATTTGTTTACTGGTTTTTCCTCTAAATACAAAAAAAGCGCTACGGCGCTTTTTTTATCGCTTTAAATAAGAGAGAAGATCAAACGTATTTTTCATTCAAATATCGCCAATAACGTTTAGGCAAATATTGCACATGTAATTTCAAATTTTGACGTTCTTTAATGTTGATACTATTAAAATAATCTTTCCAAAGTTGATCATATAATTCTTCTTGTTCATCTAATTCTAATTGGAAGTTTTGACTCGCACCATTTTCGATATTACGGTCAATCTGATGAGTATCTAAAGACACCTCGTGAATTTCACGTAAATCATAATACAATCCATATTTACGTTGTTCGTCATAAATCAACCAACGTTGATCTTGATAACGACGCTTAAAATGCGGCTGTATTAAAGGCAGCACATTAAAATCAGGGCGAACCAAACTTAAAAACAATCCATCTGTGGTTTTCTTAAAACGCACAAATGCTTCCATACGATGCTTTTCTCGCCCGACCTTTTTCGTCCATTGCGATATCGCTAAAACACTGGGATGCGAATAATTCTTCTCAACTGAATGTTGATGTCGAAAGACATAGATACAGTAATTAAATAAATGCTGATAGGCATCCAAAGATTCCGATAAATAGGCAAAATAAAATTGTTTCAAAGATGAATGCGATAATTTCTGCTGTAAAGCTGACCAAACACGTGCTGCATGTTGCTCGTGATTTGGAATTTCAACCACCGTGGCAAATAAACCATGCTGTGCGCCTTGGTTTAAACGCAGTTGCACGTGAAACTCTTTGAATTGAAAAGCACGAAATACGCAGTTGAGTAAACCGACCATAGAGCCATCAAAATAGTAATAAACCACACCATCACTGAGCATGTTTAGAATCCTAAACTCAACTGAGGTGACAGTTGTTTCACGTACTTGGATGAACCCTGCGTTAGTATTTGCTGACGAATATCAGTCGTAGAAAGTTCCTTTTGAAAGCGTGGACTGTCTTCACAGCGAATAAAAAACTGGGCACGTGAATACGCCACACCGAGTTGCTTCAATAAATCAGTATGTATCTTGCCAAAACGACGCGCTTGCACGATTTTCTTGGCTGACTTTACGCCGATACCTGGTACACGAAGGATCATACGATAGTCAGCACGATTTAAATCCACTGGAAACTGCTCGGGATGACGCAACGCCCAACTCAGTTTTGGGTCTACATCCAAATCTAAATGTGGGTGTTTTTCATTGACGATTTCATTGACTTCAAAACCATAAAAACGCATCAACCAATCACTTTGATAAAGACGATTTTCACGCAACAAAGGTG
This sequence comes from Acinetobacter sp. A22, assembly GCF_030913345.1. Classification (NCBI taxonomy): domain Bacteria; kingdom Pseudomonadati; phylum Pseudomonadota; class Gammaproteobacteria; order Moraxellales; family Moraxellaceae; genus Acinetobacter; species Acinetobacter sp. A22. Next base: position 3,132,083 of record NZ_CP133162.1, on the reverse strand, counting down.
GTGCTGAACCGACAGCAGGAAGATAATTATTTTCTGTGTTGATTGGAATATAACCTGAGAAATAGACACGTTTGAGTTTAAATTCTTTGTAATGTCGATCTGCCATTACAAGTACGTCTTGATCGGTTTCTTGATGTGCGCCAACCACCATTTGCGTGGTCTGTCCTGCGGGTACATATTTCGGCACATGCTTAATAATTTGACGTTCATCTTTGAGTTGAATCAGTCGATCTCGTACGAGTCCCAAATCTTTTTGTACTTCTTGATGTGATTTTTCAGGAGCAAATGCTTTTAACCCAACCTCGGTTGGCATTTCTAAATTGATGCTCATACGGTCAGCATAAAGCCCTGCTTCATGAATTAGTTCAGGCGATGCACCTGGAATAGTTTTGAGATGAATATAGCCATTAAAATTTTCCTCTAGACGTAGCTTTTTCACCACTTGGAGCATCCGCTCCATCGTATAGTCTGCGGATTTAAAAATGCCTGAACTCAGGAATAATCCCTCTATATAATTACGACGATAAAAATTAATGGTCAGATCAACCACTTCTTGTACGGTAAATGCAGCACGTTTGACATCATTGGAACGGCGTGACACACAATAAGCGCAATCAAAAATACAGACATTACTGAACAAGATTTTCAGCAATGAAACACAGCGCCCATCTTCGGTATAGCTATGGCAAATCCCTGCCCGACTGGCATCACCTAAACCTTTGTCTTTATTTTTACGGTCACTACCACTAGAGGAACAGGACACATCATATTTAGCTGCGTCCGCAAGAATTTGTAATTTTTCACGAATGCGATCAGACATATCAAACACCTCTGTGACAACATCATTTCAAAGCTAACATTTCATGATTTGAAAATTAAGATCGATAAAGATGTTATGCGTCATGAGGTGACGTTTATGTGAATGGTCTTCCATTCAGAACTTTGCCAACTGGGAAAATATGTCGGCTATTGGGTCCGTTTTGAATTAACTCGAAAATTAAACAAAAGCGTTTAAATAATTTATTATCAGAACTTGTCGCTGAAACGCTCGAATCCTTTGCACTGCACCCGAAAATCCTTATACTTAACCACAATTTTTGTTTGATTCCAGTGGATGCACCATGAGTCGTGCTATATCGCATATTGATACATTTCAGGGCTTAATTCTTGCCCTACAAAACTATTGGGCGGAGCAAGGCTGCGTCGTATTACAACCATATGATATGGAAATGGGTGCAGGGACATTCCACACTGCAACTTTCTTACGCGCATTAGGTCCAGAAACTTGGAACGCGGCTTATGTTCAACCTTCACGCCGCCCGAAAGATGGTCGTTATGGTGAGAACCCAAACCGCTTACAACACTATTATCAGTTCCAAGTGGTACTTAAGCCAAACCCAGACAATATCCAACAGCTTTATCTTGATTCGTTAAAAGCGATCGGCATCGATACACTGACTCACGATATTCGCTTCGTAGAAGACAACTGGGAATCTCCAACACTAGGCGCTTGGGGCTTAGGTTGGGAAGTTTGGTTAAATGGTATGGAAGTGACTCAGTTCACTTACTTCCAGCAAGTCGGTGGTGTTGAATGCTACCCTGTTACTGGTGAAATCACATACGGTTTAGAACGTCTTGCAATGTACCTTCAAGGTGTAGACTCAGTTTACGATCTTGTTTGGACCAAAGGTCAATTCGGTACTGTGACTTATGGTGATGTATTCCATCAAAATGAAGTAGAACAATCGACCTATAACTTCGAATATGCGCCAGTCGATAAATTATTTGAATTATTCGATTTCTATGAAGCTGAAGCAGCTCGTTTAATGGAAGCTGAACTTCCACTTCCTGCTTATGAGCAAGTGATTAAAGCATCGCATAGCTTTAACTTATTAGATGCGCGTGGTGCGATTTCTGTAACTGAGCGTCAACGTTATATTTTACGTGTTCGTACCTTAGCGCGTTCAATCGCTCAAAGTTATGTGGCTGCGCGTGCGAAACTCGGTTTCCCAATGGCAGAACCACATTTACGTGATGAAGTATTAGCGCAGTTAAAAGCACAAGTTGAAGCAGAAGCAGCACAAAACAAAGCCAATGCATAAATGGGAAAAAATCTGATTTAGGAAAATAAAATGCCAAGTGTTGTGATTGAAGTAAGACGTGAATATTCAACTGAACAAGAAATAGCAATCATTGATGCTGTTCAGTCTGCTTTAGTCCAACACTTTCAAATTCCTGAAAAAGACAAACATATCCGTTTTTTCGCTCATTTACCGCATCGTTTTGCCTGTCCACCACATCAAGATCAACCTGAGTTTTATACTCAAATTAGTATTGATGCATTTGCTGGACGTTCTGTGGATGCAAAGCGCAATCTTTATCAAGGGATTGTAAATAACCTTGAATTGCTCGGTATTCCACCAAAATATGTGACGATTATTATTCGAGATATTCCCTTAGAAAATTGGGGTATCCGTGGCGGTCAGGCAGCGTGTGATGTTGCATTAGGATTTAAGGTAGATGTTTAGATCATCTTGCTTATGACAGATAAATATTTTTAGAAGACATTTGAAATGACACATACCGTACTATTTGAATTGGGCTGTGAAGAACTTCCACCCAAAAGCTTAAAAACTTTACGTGATGCTTTAAAAGCTGAAACTGAAAAAGGCTTAAAAGATGCAGGCTTAAATTTCGCTGCAATCGAAGCCTATGCTGCACCACGTCGTTTAGCGCTCAAAATTGTTGATATCGATGCGGCTCAAGCAGATACACAAAAACGTTTTGACGGCCCTGCTGTTCAAGCCGCTTATGATGCTGAAGGCAAACCGACCAAAGCACTTGAAGGCTTTATGCGTGGTCAAGGCATCACGGTTGATCAGCTTTCGACGTTCCAAGCAGGCAAAGTTGAAAAAGTTTGCTTCTTGAAAGATGTGAAAGGTCAAAGCCTTGATGCTTTACTGCCACAAATTTTACAAACTGCATTAGACAACTTACCAATCGCAAAACGTATGCGTTCTGCTGCAAGTCGTACTGAATTCGTGCGTCCAGTAAAATGGGTCGTATTGTTGAAAGATGATCAAGTGGTTGAAGCAATCATTCAAGATCATAAAGCAGGTAATGTGACTTATGGTCACCGTTTCCATGCACCTGAAGCCGTGACTTTGGCGCATGCAAATGACTACCTTGCTGTTTTAGAAAAAGCTTATGTCGTTGCGAATTTTGAAAAGCGTCAAGCAACCATTCAAGATCAAGTGAAAAAGTTAGCTGATGAAGTTAATGCAACTGCGATTGTCCCAGTAGACTTACTTGATGAAGTCACCAGCTTGGTTGAATGGCCAGTTGCATTACGTGCAACTTTTGAAGAGCGTTATTTAGCTGTTCCTCAAGAAGCCTTGATTACCACGATGCAGGACAATCAAAAGTATTTCTGTTTGATCAATGCTGAAGGTAAATTACAGCCTTACTTTATTACTATTTCAAATATTGAGTCGAAAGATCCGATTCAAATTATTGAAGGCAATGAAAAAGTTGTACGCCCTCGTTTGTCGGATGCAGAATTCTTCTTCCTACAAGACCAAAAGCAACCGCTTGCATCTCGTAAAGAAAAACTCGCAAATATGGTATTCCAAGCACAATTGGGTACGCTTTGGAATAAATCAGAACGTATTGCTAAATTAGCTGTAGCATTGTCACCAATTACAGGTGCAAATGCAGCCGATGCTGAAAAAGCAGCGTTACTCGCTAAATGTGATTTGACCTCTGAACTTGTGGGCGAATTCCCTGAACTTCAAGGGATTGCAGGAACTTATTATGCTCGCCTTGAGGGTGAGAATCATGAAGTTGCTGAAGCTTTAGGTGAGCAATACTTACCTAAGTTTGCGGGTGACGTATTACCACAAACCAAGACAGGCACAACGATTGCGCTTGCAGATCGTTTAGATACGCTGGTTGGTATTTTTGGTATTGGTCAAGCGCCAACAGGTTCTAAAGACCCATTTGCATTACGTCGTTCTGCAATCGGTATCTTACGTTTGATCATTGAAAATGAACTTGATGTGACGATTGAAGAACTGGTTAATTTTGCGCTTCAAGGTTATGGCGATATAGTTAAAGATCATGACAAGACACGTGCGGATGCCGTTGCATTCCTTGAAGGTCGTTACCGTGCCAAATATGAAGACCAAGGCGTTGCAGTTGATGTGATTCAAGCGGTTCAAGCACTTGCTCCAAAATCTCCTCTTGATTTTGACAAGCGTGTGACTGCGGTGAATCACTTCCGTACATTGCCAGAAGCGGCTGCATTGGCTGCGGCAAATAAACGTGTTGCCAATATTCTTGCAAAAGAAGCAACACCTGAAGGAAGCGTCGTTGAAGCGAACTTGGTTGAAGCTGCTGAGAAAGCACTTTTTGCAGAGTTATCAGCTTTAACACCAGTAGTTCAGCCTTTACTTGCTGCGCGTAATTATACCGAAGCATTGTCTAAGCTTGCTGCGCTTCGTGCGCCAATTGATGCCTTCTTTGAAGGCGTGATGGTCATGGCTGATGATGCTGAATTAAAAGCCAACCGTTTACGTTTATTGACTCAGTTGCGTGATTTGTTCACGGCAATTGCGGATGTAAGTGTGCTGCAGGGTTAAGTATTTATAGTTCTTGATCTTTCAAATAAACCCCGCTATACAATAGCGGGGTTTATTTAGTTAGGTGGTTATTAATGATGCAAACAAAAATTTGCGCTATGATGTTCTCACTCATAATCTATCCTACCACCTGTTTAGCTCTATCAAAGCAATCACATACTCTTGCTGCAGTAAATCACCCCAATGGTTACGATGCTCCCGAAGGAAGCATTGCTATACTCAAACGGAAAAAGAATATCTGTACAATATCGATCACACTTTATGGTGAGACTGGAAAAATTATTTACCTTTGGCATTTTAATGCATCAGGACTAAAACAAGCTCAGCGGACAGAATATAATTACACTGATGGTGGCTTAGCCATGCTCCCTGAGAATCAAGGCCAGTTTTTAGAATATGTCCATTCAAATCAAAAATTAAATCCTCATGCACAAGAAGTACAATCTGAATTTAAAAAAGTCCGTGGATTCTTTCCAAATCAATTAGTAAGCTGTATATAAATTAAAAATTAGATGAAAGAGGCCTTAGCTTTATTAAATATTGGACATCTAAATCAAAAAACTACTCCCGTATTGATACAGTTTTTATGATTAATTCCAAACTAGTAATTGTGCTCTTATCATATAGATAGTCTCTTTTTAATTAACGTTACGAACATTATCAATTTCACATCACCTACATTCTTTTCTTGAACTTGGCGATAAGCTATAAAACTTGAATTGCAACATTATTGCCAAAAGGATAAAAGATGATGAAAAAAATATCTGCTCTGTGTTTAGCGACTACACTGATCGCATCGTCTTCTCTCTGGGCAACCGAAAATACAACAGCCACAAATGCAAACACGACTACGGCTGAAAAAACACTTCCTTATGGTGACAACCCGAGCCTTGGTCGAGTATTGCTATATAAAACAGGTAAAGGGCTACAAAACTTAGGTGATTCAATTCAAGGTGCATCTGAAAACACCTCACAAAAAATGAGTGAGAGATGGAAAAACACCAAAGAATATACCGCTGAACAATCTGAAATCGTTCAGGAACAAACACAAAAAGCCAAACAATACACTGCTAAAAAATGGCAAGACACCAAAGATGCGGTTGTTGGTACAAATGATGGAAATGTTCCTATTGAGCGTGCTGAACTTAGTCAGCCATCATCAAATTAATACGATTGAACAAAATTTATAGGAATGAATGAAACAATGACAGTTATGCCTTTTAAAACCATTTTGCTTCGTTTAGTCAGTAGTATTGGCTTTACTGCGTGTTCAACGCTCTCTTCTCAAGCCGAGCAGCCTTTACAACAACTGCAACTGGTTCAGAACATTGATGCCCTACCCGATACCAAGACCAATGCCGCATCCTTAAATAAATACAAGAATCATTGTATGATCCAGTTTACAGGTTATTTTGATGGTGGGCAGAGTACGGAATCATGGGAATTTAAAGGCAATCAGTTAAGTCGGGCTTTTTCTGAGACCTATCAATATGTGCCGAATCGTTTATTCAATGCGACCACTGAAAAACCTTTATTAGATCAGAAAACCCGAAAAACCACAGTATTTGACATTCAGAAACCTGAGGTAAAACATAACTTTGACAAGTTAAAAAGCTACTTTAACCAAACCGTTTTGGACCAATGTGGCTAAGTTTGCCATCTCCACAATTTCTATCCAAAGTGTTTTTAAGCTGTAATCTAGTTGTAAAGTTTTGCTGAAATCCATAGCTTTCTCTCATTTGCTCGATATGATTCATTTGCGTTCATGAAGTGCCCCAACATGGCACATATTTAAAGGAAACCGCAATGAAGAAAATGATCAAAACAGCTATCGTGACAACAACTATTCTCGCTTCTGCTTCTGTTTTTGCACAAAATGTAGGGGTAAATGCGAATGGATCTGCTCAAGTGAATGTTCAATCTGGTGGATTGGTAAAAGGCATTACAGGTGCAGTTGCTAACACAGCACAAGGCGTTGGTCATGTAGCACAACATGTTGGTCATGCGGCCGTGAACACAGGTGTGAATGCATCTCAGAAAACTGTGGGTACTGCTGCAAATATAGGATCAAAAGTGATTCATACCACGGGTACTGCCGTGAAAAATACGAAAGATTATGCTGTAGAGAAAGCCGTAGATGGTCGAACATTTGCTGCTGACAAAACGGCGGATGTGAAAAAACGTATTGCGGACAAGCAAGCAGCTTCTAAGGCGCTAAGCTTAGAAGCTCAAACCAATGCAAAAGCGCAGCTGAATAATAAAACAGCAGCGGTAGATGCCAAAACAGGCTTAAATGCAGATAAGAAAAATCTGCAAGCAGGCACTAACGTGGGTGTAAAAGTTTTAGGTGTAAATGCCAATGTAAACACCAATGCTAAAGTCGGCATTAATTAATTACTTTATACCCATCTAATAAATAAAAAGCCCTTAGCAATGTAAGGGCTTTTTTTGTTTAACAGAGTTGTAATCGACTCTGCTCAGCAGAATGACTCTCAATAAAATGCGTCAGACCATCATCTTCACAACTTAAAGTCAGTTGCTTGTAACTAAGATTATAAAAATCTGGATATTGTTTAAATATCAGTGGTGATTGATCTAAAGGTAAAGCATCACCAAACTTGATCAGTTTATGAATTCCCCGATCATTCATGGTCAAGAAATAATATTCATCGTTTAAATTTAACTCAACTAGCGCATTCGGCTTTAAGTGCAAAGGCACAAGGTATTGTGAATTTTCCTGAATATGCTCTGCACTATAGCTTTCAAGTTTTAAACTAACCAAGTTAAAAACCAAGAATTGGTTTTGTGGGGTACAGACGTTGGCAGCTGCTGTTTGAATTTTTTGAACAAAATGTGCATGCGCACCTAATTTATGTAAATTTTGCTCAGTTCCCTGTTGCAATTTAAACAACTGCTGAACGAGTTTTTGTTTCATTACAGCATCAAAATATCGTTCATCAAGTGCAAAGTCATTATTTTCTAAAATCTTTAACAATGCTTGTTGATGCTTCGATAAGGCAGCATCCAAAACATGACGATAGTAGAACTTACTTTGTTTTTTCACTTCACGCACACGACGATAAAAATACGTCAGCTCAAACGGCTTTTCTACAAAATCATGTAACAGTTGCGAGCTTGCCAATACCGAAAGTGCTTCATGTGCTGTAAAAGGCAAATGAATAACATCCATCTGTGGCAACAAAGGTTTTATTTTTAAGAAATGCTCTTTATCTTCAGCAAAATAGGGATCATAGACAAGAATATACTCCCGAGATGCGTCGACCTCATCCGCCTGAATCTGCATATTTTGATGAATAGATGCATCAAAAAATTCTGCATAACGACGATCTTCGACAACTTCTGGGTCAATCGAAAATTGTGGAACAAATGCCACAATTTTTTGCATATTCAACAAGTTTGAGTATTTTATTGCGGCATAGCCACCCATTGAACCGCCATAGCCCACTCGCTTTTCAAACTGTTCAAGAATTGGCTGAATCTGTTGTTGCATCTGCAACATGCTGGCCTTAGGAAACCATGTTTTTAATTTCGGCATTATGCCGATGACATTGTATTCATATTTAATTAATGATTTTTCAGCATTGATGGACATTCCTTTGGCTCGACTAATCAAATCGCCAAAAGAAACCACTAATGTGTCGCTTGAACCTTTCAAAAAAATAACGCGAATATGTTCATCTTCAAATATTATTTGCTTATCCATGCTCACACTGAAAAGTTGATCCTAGGTTGGTATCAAAAAGTCACCAAATCATGACTTTGCCAAACCCAAATTGCCGAGTATCTTATTTTATAGAGATAGAACAGATTAAAAAGCGCAAAAAATGACACAATCCCTGCATCCTTCGGCGCAAAAAGGCTTCAGTTCAGGTGCTGAACTTTACCAACAGGTTCGTCCCAATTATCCACAAGAAATAGTGGTTTGGCTGCAAGATCGTCTCAAAATAGGTGAAAGTTCAACTGTTATAGACCTAGGTTCTGGGACTGGCAAATTCTTACCTTACCTGATTCAAACAGGTGCCAAAGTGCTGGCTGTTGAGCCTGTAAATGAAATGTTAAAGCAGCTCCAACAAAGCTACCCTGATATTGAGTGCTTTCAATCATCAGCAGATTCACTCCCCTTCAAAAATGCTTCTATTGATCGTGTTCTTTGTGCGCAATCATTTCATTGGTTTGCAAATCAACTCAGCCTTTCTGATATCCATCGAGTCCTCAAACCATCAGGTCATCTAGGATTAATTTGGAATCAAAGAGACATCAATGTTGATTGGGTTCAAGCTTTAGCAGATGAAATAGCACCTTTTGAAGGAGATACTCCACGTTATCATAGTGGGCGTTGGAAAGAAGTTTTCGATGATCAGGATTTATTCAAATTAAATAGTTTGCAGACCTTTCAACTGATACATTCTGGTACGGTAGAACAGGTAGTCAGCAAACGCTTATTGTCCACCAGTTTTATTGCAGCAATGCCCTATCCTGAACAACAACAGTTCAAAGCGAAATTTGAACAAATTGTATTTGATTTTACAGGACGATCTCCGCAAGATCAGATAGATTTCCCTTATATCACCTATGCCTATCACTTTCAGAAAATATCAAATTAATCAGGGATGAATATGTCCATGCCAACCGTTAAAACCACTTATGTCCTTGCAGCATTGTTTAGTTCAGTCCTTTTTCTCACAGGCTGTAACAAAGACAAAGAACCCACAGCAGCAACTGAAAATCAAACCAGCTCTAGTCAAGATGCGATTGGTCAATTGAATCAGACACCGATCAAGCAATTTCCTACGACCGCAGATGATGCACATGATATAGCTGTGTTGGATGACTATGATCGTCGCTTTACTGAGATGACTGATAGCATGGAAATCGAACTTGCCAAAATGAAGCAAGAAAATACGTTGACACCAGAGTTTGAAGCACAACGCCAAAAAGACAATGTGAACTCTGCACTCACAATGCTTAAAGATTTAGATCTAAAAACTGAACAAGGACGCTATATTCAAGGTTTGTTATATGATTATTGGGAAAGCCAAGCAAAGGCACTACAAAATACGACAGACACCAATCAGCAAGTTAATCAGTTAAATGAATATTTACATGCACAAAGTCAACTTCATCATTGGCGAAGTGCTCAAGCTACAGAAAATAAAAGCAATTAAATAAAAAACGAGGGTTATCCCCCTCGTTTTCTTGGATTAATTTGAATTAGATTTTCTGCTTTTCAATCCATTGAATCGAATTCACTCGAAATAACTCACATGCACCATCGCCAATATCTGTAGGTGATAGCGAAGACTTCCATACTAAGTCTTTATCACGGACTTCAACCAGTTCACCTTTTAACTGGACCAAATCACCACGTTTCACTTGTTTAATTTGTTTGGCAATTTCAGGATTGGCAGGAATGATGTGCATGTTCGATACCATTTGCATGGCTTGATCCGCAGGCACGGGAAGTTTGTCCATTTTCCAATTCAAATAGCGGTCATATTGACTGACTGAAATATTACGTGCGATTTCAGGATGCGCGAACAATCCCCAACTGACAGCATAATCAATCGGTGAAAACTTGGCTTGCTCATCATTTTGATAAACTTTAGATCCTAAAATACGAAAATTACCGTAAAAAGGCTGCAATACCGAAATCGATTGGTCTTTCACTTGAGGGGATAAACCTTTCGCAATATTGTATTCCACTCCACTGGCAGAAGCATGTGCCTGACCCAGTGCAGCCACCATGCATAAACTCATCCATAGACGCTTTTTCATGGCTTTTACTTCCTCAAAAATATGACTGATAGCAAATAAACTCGTTTGAGCTTTCATAGTATGCTTAGACCATGAGAAAAGTTGCTTTTTTTGGTAACAATCAAATAATCTTTAGTCATATTTTTGTGCAGTGTTTAGGGTCTGTTGACATTTCACATCTAGCTGCGACAGCCCCCCATTAAATCTACGAATGGATTCTCTATGATTTATCAGTTTTATCAACGCCGAATCTTTCCGCATTTACTCAATCAAGTCATGCAAACGGGCAGTTTGATGGATAAACGACGCGAATTACTCATTCCGATCGAAGGTGAAATTCTCGAAATTGGTTTTGGCACAGGTCTCAACATTCCATTTTATGGCAATGTAGATACCCTGTATGCGCTTGAGCCAAATCCAGATATTTATCATTTGGCGATTGAGCGTGTTCAGAATGCACCTTTCCACGTGAAACACGTCCAATCCAGTGCTGAAAAATTACCATTTGCTGATGCATCGCTAGACCATATTATTTCGACATGGACGCTGTGTAGTATCCCCAAACTGGAACAGGCATTAGCTGAAATCTATCGTGTGCTTAGACCTACAGGAACATTTCATCTCGTTGAGCATGTCAAACATCCAGAATCGGTAAAAATGCAATCTTTACAAACCTTACTGACTCCGATTCAGAAGCGCATTGGAGATGGTTGCCATTTAAATCGGGATATCGAACGGAGCCTAGCGCAAGCAAAATTCAAATTTATTGAAAAGCAATATTTTGATGCCGAGGGGATTCCTGCGATCGCACAAAAGATGCTACTTGCTCGAGTGCAAAAGATTTTGTTGAATCCTTGAACTAATCATCAAAGTCGATCCGTAAAGTTTCAAAACGGACTCGACCTTCTCGAACAGCTTGAGCAATCGCCTGTTGTCCTTTGCTCAAGCGCGCACCACCACTTTTGATATCTAATAAAATCACTTCAATATCTTCTGCATCACCATCACCGTCACGAAAATCGGTATAGCCATCAAACACCACATAATCGACAGGATCACCAAGAAATTTGGCATCACTAGGTAAATATTGAAACTCAGGTAAGATCGGGGCAAATTGCTCAGCCATTTTTCCTTTTAAGACTGCACGACTGGTATTCACACTACGCTTTTGAGCATCTAATAATGCCTGTTTATGCTCTAGTTCCAATTCAGCAATATATTTCTCATATTCAGCTTGAATACGACCATTGCGGCTATTTGATAAAATGAGGGTGGTAATCACAACCCCTATACAGCCACCAATCAACATCGCAAGCCAAACCGACATAAGTCATTCCTTTTTCAATAACGCTGCTATTTAACTGCAACATTAAACTTTTGTCATGTGTAGCACACTCTGTTCAAAAAGATGCTAAGGTATAGTGGAATACAAAACACACGTTAAAAAATCTAATTTCATGAAGACAATATTAATCGCAAATCAAAAAGGCGGCTGTGGTAAAACAATGACGGCGATTACGCTCGCCACTGCGCTCTCACAAAAAGGTTATAAAGTCGCTCTCGCAGATGCAGATAATCAAAAATCATCCTTACAATGGCTCAAACAACGCCCCGACTCTGTCACTAATATTCAAAGTCTCGATTGGCGACATGAGAAATCAATCGGCGAAGCTCCCAAAAATCTCGATTATTTAATTATTGATGCGCCTGGCGCTTTATCAGGTGAGCATGCTGAACAATTGGTGAGCGAAGCACATGCGATTGTGACACCATTACAACCTTCATTTTTCGATATTGATAGTACACGCCGTTTTCTCAAGCATCTTCACGAGATTAAACGTATTCGCAAGGGAAAAGTACAAATCTTATTGGTCGCAAATCGAGTCAAACCGAATAGCGCGAGCTCTAAAGATATTCAAGATTTCTTTAACAAGATTGAACAAGAACCTGTGGCATGGATATCAGAAAGAAGTGCCTATGGAACATTGGCGATGCAGGGTTTAAGTGTTTTTGATAAACCACAAAAAAACTTTGTCAGCATCCAACATCAATGGCAACCTGTTTTAAACCAATTGGTCGATGACCCGAGCGAATGGTTCTAAGCACTGTATCTAAAGCTAATCTTTTGATCTTTAATGCTGAAATCCTATAGTGAAAATTTCACTCAGGGTGTTTTTCAGTTAATATGGTTTCAATTATCTTTTGGCACTAGAGAAAACCATGGTGCAACAATACGCTCCAACACTACAACGCGTTTTGCTGTTTGGATTGTTTTTTGTTTTATTGTTTTTGGGCTTTAGTATTCTTAAATACTTTATTGTCCCTGTTCTTTGGGCGGCTATTATCGCCTATATGACATGGCCCGTTTATTTATGGGTACAACGTCGTTTTTTTGGTGAGAACCGCCCTACACTGAACGCTACTATTATGATTACACTTGTAATTTTAGTGATTGGTATCCCATTTATTTTTGCGATTTTCATGCTGCAACTCGAAGGTCGTAATTTATATTTTAATCTACAAAAACAATTATTTTCAGGACACATTCAAGTCCCAGATTTTATTCGAAACCTCCCTATCATTGGCAAAGACATCAGTCGTACAGTCAATGAATTAAGTGCTGATCCGAATAGTATTACCAAAAATGTCGCTGAATGGATTCAAGGTCATCTCAGCTACGGTCGTTTTGTCTTGAGCGAGATTAGTCGTAACCTCGTCAAACTTACGTTTGCCATTATGACCTTGTTCTTCTTTTATCGGGATGGTCAGCTGATTCTGTCACAAGTGAGTCGTGCACTTGAAATGGTGATTGGTCCTCGTGTGCATCATTATCTTGAAACGATTTCAGAAACAACACGTGCAGTCGTTTACGGTGTAGGTTTAACCGCTGTAGCTCAAGCAATTTTGGCAGGTCTAAGCTATTTTGTAGCTGATGTACCCAACCCAATGTTGTTGACTATGGTGACATTCATCTTGGCATTAATTCCTTTTGGAACCCCAATTTCTTATCTCAGCGTCGGTTTATGGTTATTTGCTCAGGGTCAAACAGTTGAAGCAGTCGGTGTTGTGTTATGGGGCTTATTAGTCGTCAGCAGCTCAGATAATGTGATTCGACCACTCGTGATTTCAGGAGCAACAAAAATCCCATTCATCTTAATCATGTTTGGTGTATTGGGTGGTATTGCCAGCTTTGGATTGGTCGGCTTATTTATTGGTCCAGTGATTTTGGCAATCTTATTAGCGATTTGGCGCGAATGGCTACATGAAAATGTTCAAGAACCTATTGCTGCGATCGAAACGCCACCAGAAACCAAATCCTAAATGCGATTTTGACCATTTATCTTGTCATACAGAATCTAGCTTGCGCGTTATCTCAGACTTTGTTTGAATCAATCAAATAAAGACAAAATAGATAAGGATAATTCGCAATGCTTTCAACCTTAAAACGGTATACAGTTTTTAGTGCAATCATGATGAGTATCAGCGCATGCTCATCAATTCCCTTAGACAATAATGCCGCAAAAATTCAGAAACAGCCCACTAGCTACGACCATAAATATTTAATCCCAATCCATCAGGTAAGCGCCGATGGTATAGGTGCTTCGATTGGCACAGTATCCTTCCAAGAAAGTCCAAGTGGTCTGATCATCACCCCTGCATTGTGGAAACTTCCATCGGGTGAACATGGTTTTCATATTCACGAGAAACCGTCATGTGAAGCTGCAATGAAAGATGGAAAAATGGGTGCAGCACTGGCAGCGGGCGGTCATTACAATCCTGACAATATTGCCCACCACGGCACACCAGAAAATGGTCATTTAGGTGATCTACCTGCACTCACTGTCAATGAAAAAGGCTTTGCAACCCAAGCCGTTATCGCTCCTCGATTAAAGCTCTCCGATATTCAGGGACGTGCGATTATGATTCATGCAGGTGGGGATAATTATTCTGACACACCTAAACCCCTTGGTGGAGGTGGTGAAAGAATTGCTTGTGGTGTGATCAAATAAAGATTGTGGGTATCTCAAAAGATATCCACAATTTAGGATTTTATTCACTTAATTTATCTATAAAGATGACTATAAATAAAAGATGAGCACGAATTTTGCTTAGTTTTATTAAATGAAAAATCAACAAAAATAGGTTGAAAAATTGACTCAATATCTTGATCAGCACATCATTTTAGCTACGCAATATGGCTATATGATAATGAATCAACACATAGCAGAATATAGTCGTGAATAGTCTTTATCATCTTTTTAATCGATTCCGATCAAACTCGATTCTACTGTATTGCCTACAAATTTTGATTGTGTTGACAGGCACTACATTGGTGTTGCACGGATTGGGACTAGGTCAATTCATTGTTCCTGTTACATTAGGCGCAATTGCGGCTGCCCTCACAGACTTCGATGATCGTCTGAGTATTCGGCTACGCAATTTGGTCTATGTCTGTGTACTGTTCTTTAGTGTTAGCACCATTTTAGAATTTCTAGTACCTTATAAATTTTGGTTTATCGTTTACCTTAGCCTGTCCAGTGCAGCACTGATTCTCATGGGGGCTTTAGGTCAACGTTATGCGACGATTTCATTTGGTACGATTCTCCTTTCGATTTACACCATGTTTGGTCTAGGAGAATATGCAAATTGGTATCAACAACCGAGTTATTTTGTCATCGGTGCTGTGTGGTACGGATTGACCTCGATCTTATTTTTTATGATTCGACCAACCCTACCCTTACAGGAGAAGATTTCAACGATTTTCAAAGAAATGGGTGAGCTGCTACAGAGCAAAGCCAAGTTGTTTGATCCAGATAATGTCGATAATGTTGAAACACTGTTATTTGAACTCTCACAAAAAAATGCACAGGTGGTGAATAGTCTAAATCAAGCGAAGCAATCCTTACTTTCTCGACTTAAATCCTCACGCATCAATAACAGCAGTATCTATTGGCTAAACTTATATTATTTTGCGCAAGATATTCATGAGCAAGTCACCTCTAATTATTTGCACTATGAAAAAATTCATCAGAACTTTAGCCGTAGCGATTTAATTTTTCGTATCCAAAAAAATATGTTTCTACAAGCAACTGCCTGCAAAAAACTGAGTCAGGCTTTGCTACATAAAAGTACTTATCAAAATACCCCACTCGCTGATGCTGCGCTTGCCCAATTAGAAGCATCCATGCAAGACTGGATTGCTCAACATCCAAATAATCTTGAAGTTAAAAACCTAGAACTGATTCTGAATAACTTAAAAAGTATTCATGAACAATTTGCTCAACTGCAATTTCCACAAAACATCGAAATACGATCAACACAGCATCAACAAGCTCATCTCAACTTACTGGATGAGGATATTCAAGGCTTTCAGGATTTATTGTTAAAACTAAAACAGCATCTAAGTCCTCAGTCTGCATTATTTCGTCACGCAATTCGCTTAGCCATTGTCTTTGCTGTAGGTTATGCCGTGTCCTTGATGCCTTTTGCAAAAAATGGCTATTGGATTTTATTGACCAGTTTATTCGTTTGTCAGATCACTTACTTTGCCACCAAAAGTCGCTTAAAACTTAGAACGATTGGCACGTTGTTGGGTGTGCTTTTAGGTGTGCCCGTTCTTTATTTTGTACCTAGCATCGAAGGTCAATTGGTTATTACTGTAATTTGCGGAGTATATTTTTTCTATTTGCGTCAGAAAAAATATGCACTCGCAACAGTGATGGCAACGCTAATGGTGTTGTTAATTTTCAATTTAAAAGGCGCAGGTTTCAGCATTATTTTGCCGCGTATCATTGACACGTTGATCGGCTGTGCAATCGCATGGCTAGCGGTTAACTTCATATGGCCAGATTGGAATTTCCGAAATATTCCTGAAAATATCCGCAAAAGCAGTCAAGCAACGCTCAATTATTTGCATGCAGTCGTCCAGCAATATCATCAAGGTCGCTCCAACGATCTTGAGTATCGAAAAGCTCGTCGTGCCGCCCATAATGCTCAGATTGAATTATCTAATATGATTTCTAGTCTGAGTACAGAACCTGAACCAAACCAAGAACTCATTCACTATGCATTTCGCTATTTGGTCTATAGCCATAGTCAGTTGAGTTATGTATCCGCACTGGGTCATCAACGTGAGCAAATTCAAGATCAAGATATTTTGAAATTATTAGACCAGAGTGAAATATTACTCAATCAAACATTGATCGAAAGACAAGCACTTCCAGAAAAGCACATCGAAGAGATGTTTAGTGAAATTGATCGTTTAAATTCAATGGCTCAAGTCTCAGAACAACAGCAACTATTGTTAAAACAAATGACGCTATTGCTTGAGACTCTGCCTGAATTGGTGATGTTAAAAAATAGATTACTTGAACTAGAAATTAAGTAGCGCGTTTAGCTCAACGCTATTTAATGAATGCCTTGTTGCAGCCTTGTTTGCATATATTGTTTAAGTACCATTCGAGGTATGCCAAACCAAAAAGTTATCAAGGCAAAACTCGTCAATACAAATGCCCAAATATGAAAATAGGTATATAGCAGACGAACCACTTCAATAATTGAGAAGAAACTCACCATCATCAATATTGAAACCGCAGCCGCGACCGTTCCTTTCGATACGTCAGAGGACATCAATGCAAAACGATAAATCACTGAAAAGCTAATCCCTTCACCAAAACTAATTAAGGTCATACCGATCAGCAAACAAGGCACTAAATAGGTTTGCCAAATCACACCGAGCATCAAAAATAAAGTACCTACTAGCATAATCGGCAAACCCATTAAAATGGTTTTACCAAGTGCGTAACGATCCATAATTTTGATCAGAACGATATTGCCTGCAATCAAACCAAAAAACACAGGAAACTGCGCCAAGCCATATTGCACACTACTCAGCTTTAATTCATCTACAAGAATAATCGGTGACAAAGCAATCCATAACATCAGTGGCATTCCTACAATCGGTAATGCAACACTTAAACCTAAAAACTGGCGATTACTAAATACTTGTTTGAAATCATCCCAAATATAACGAAAGGGTTGTTTCGCTTGTTTACGACTTTCTTTCGAGGCTGGCATAAATTTATTTAAGCCGAACCAACTGAGAAAAGAAATAAAAGCAATCGCCACAAAGCCCCAGTGCCATGACACATAATCAATCAGGAACGCGCCCAACACAGGTCCAAGCAAAGGCGCAAGCAAGGAGATATTTGCCATCAATGCCATGACTTTAATGGCATCACGCTCTTCAAAAGTTTCTTGAATTGCCGCATATCCAACTGCTGATATCACACTTAAACCAATACCCTGCAAGAAGCGCAAGGTCAGGAATTGTTGAATATTATGGGTCAATAAAATCAACAAACAGCAAATCGTAAAAAAAGCTACACCGGCCAATAGGACTTTCTTACGTCCAAGCCGATCTGAAAGTGGTCCCAGTAACCAAGCGACACTAGCACCACCCAATAAGTAAAATGACATTGAAGATGGTGCCCAAGTTGCGCTAACTGCAAATTGCTCCGTGATCGCCAACATCGCTGGCTGAATCAAGTCATTACCGATATAAACTGAAAACTCAAATAGCACTAAAGCCAATGGAAACATGAGCGTTATACGGTTTAACGTCATGCTTTGATTATTCGTCATCATGTCTTATTCACAAAAATAACCAATTCGTGTGCCGTCCATTTCTCTGAAAAAAAGAAAATAGATTCCGCACCACATCATTTTATGGTTTTGATTTAAATTAAATTTTGATTTCCATGCAGTGAGAGCGCATGTAAAAGTGTGAAAACACCGTATTCACAAGGTGTATTAAGAAAACAATTTATTTACGTGAGATTGGTAAAAAGTTTTACCTATTGGAAAAATTACCAAGCGCAACTTTAGCACTTTTTAAAAATGACCGCAATTTAAGCAAAGCAAATCAATTGTGTGGATATGTGAATAACCAAAAAGTTATCCACAATTCTGCTCAACTTTCACACGACCTTAAAAGATAACTCACCATTTAAGGACATAGCTCAAACTGGAAAGTCTTGGTATTCCCTCCTCGAGCACATTGATAGCTTTGCTTTTTATTCACCACTTTCCAAGTCTCTTGATCACGTTTTAACTGATATTCAGTGCGAATAGCCGCTACCGAATCATCTAACTGCGCTTGCTCTACGGTAATCTCAGCATCTGTAGGATTTTCCGCACTATTAAATTGCTGATCAATTTTGAGATTAGTTTCATCATGAAACAAATTGGGTTGGTCAAGTAGTACCGCATGCATCGCTGTACTTTTTTGCACAGCAGCTTGTTGTTGCGACTGAGCAATCGGTTGATTACATGCAGTCAAAAAAATTCCACATCCTAAAATGATCCAAAGTTTATGCATTTTGTAGTCTTCCGATTTGCAATATTCTTTTATGCTACTATGCAAAAATGAACTGTCGAATAACAAAATGTATGCGACATATGAGAGATTTGTTGTATTTATCAATGCTTTGATAACAATTGTGATCCTCAAAATAAAACAAACCCATAACATCAATATCAGAAATTTTTAGGCATACACACATGTCAGATTTAGCAAAAAAGTTAACTCTAATTTTAATCATAAGCAGTTCAGTAATTGCTTGTTCAAAAAAGGAAGAAGCGCCTTCAGGTGAGGCTGCAATGGCCACTGAAAGTGTTGCCGCAGCGCAAGATACATCTCAAAGTCAGATTGCAAAAAATCCTGAGCAATTGCTCAGTGATCAGCAAAGCACCCTAGAACAAAGCCGACAATTAGGGTCTGTTGAGAATTACCGAGAGTTAATTACACTCGCGCACAATTGAATCATGGCTTCAAAACTCGTATCTGTTTTACAACTACGCATCGCTATACGTTTAAATTCTTTTAACTTACAGAAATAGTTTTCAATGAGATGACGCCATTTATACATAGTCGTATCAAATGCTCTCATTACTTTTCGATTAGATTTGGGTGGGATCACCACTTTCACTTTACGTTCATTGAGTTCTTGGATGAGCCAATCTGCATCAAATGCTTTATCAGCTAGTAATGCTTGAAAATCAACATCTTCAATTAAAGGTTTGGTTTCTACTAAATCGTGATATTGACCAGGCATTAATCGAAACTTAATGAGGTTGCCTAGACTATCCACTAAGGCAAGAATTTTACAGGTCATTCCACCTCGAGATTTACCTATAGACTGTTTGAAAGTCCCCCTTTTGCACCTTGCCCATGTCGATGAACTTTAACAATCGTTCCATCAATCATGGCGTATTCCAAATCAACATCTTCATTTACAGATGCAAAAATAGTTTCAAATACACCAGCTTTAACCCAGTCACGGTATCTTTTAAAGACGGTATTCCATTTACCAAAATGAGCAGGTAGATCACGCCATGGACTGCCTGTACGGGCAATCCATAGGACTGCTTCTAAAAATAATCGATTATCTTTTCCACTACGACCTCGATCGGTCACTTTACCTAGGCAAAAAGGTTCCATTTTTGCCCATTGGGCATCAGTAAGTATGTATCTATCCATAGTACTATTATAAATTAATCAGTAGTCTTTGTTAATTCTCAACAAGCCCTAGTTAAAACAGCTCAACTGCAATTTGAAGTCAAAGATGTTCAAAAAACGACGGCTATACTTGAACAGCAACTCCTCAAACAAAATGGCTATATCGAAGAAAAACAAGTGAATTATCAGGTTAGTGATAGTTCGCAGCGCGAACGTCTCGATGGTCATATAGATGTTTATGAAAAAATTATCCCTACAGTACAACTTACGATTCGTGTTCCAAATGAACAAGTTACTGCCTTTTTGAATAGTCTATTGCCTTTGATGCTCAACTTTAATAATCAAAGCTATGAAGCTAAGCGATATGAACTGAAACTGTTAGAAGAAAAACTTAATACTGCAAATCAAAGCCCTAGCACATCGAATACCGTCAATAATCAACTTCAACAATTGACTCAACTTGAGGTCGAAGATCGTTTGACTTACAGCACAATACGCATCGAATATTTTCAACAAGCACAAGTTCGCAAAACTCAAGATTTAAACATTCATCGTATTGCACATCTCGATAGCGAACCTTTAATGACTCGGATAGCCGATGCATTCAAAATTGGGCTTTCTTGTTTTAAAGAAACTATTTTGTGGTTAATCCAATTCTGGGCATTTTTCCTTGTAATTGTTGCAGTTTGGTTTATTCGTAAAGCCTATAAATCTAGAAAACAAAACAGCTAATTATTGATTTTTGATCAATAGTATTTTGCTTATTTACGCATTTTTACTCATGAATAGATTCTCTAAAATGCACTCAAGTTTTAGAAATCTATTTTTGAGTTTAATTCTATGAGCAATATTTTAATTATTAATGGCGCGAAACAATTCGCTCACTCAAATGGTGAATTGAATGACACCCTGACTGACTTTTCAGAATCATATTTAAAAGCTTTAGGTCATACACTACAAGTGACTCGTACCGACAGTGACTATGACATCCAAGCAGAAATTGAAAAATATTTATGGGCAGATGTGGTGATCTATCAAATGCCAGGTTGGTGGATGGGTGCGCCATGGACAATGAAAAAATATATTGATGATGTTTTTACGATTGGTCATGGTTCACTCTATGCAAGCGATGGACGTAGCCGTTCTGATACTTCTAAAAAGTATGGTTCAGGTGGCTTGATTCAAGGTAAAAAATACATGTTGTCGTTGACATGGAACGCACCAATGGAAGCGTTCACTGATCCTGACCAATTCTTTCACGGCGTGGGTGTAGATGGCGTGTATTTACCTTTCCATAAAGCCAATCAATTCTTGGGTATGCAATCATTACCTACATTTATCGTGAATGATGTAATCAAAATGCCTGATGTCCCAAGCTACATCGAAGCTTATAAAGCACATTTAGATCAGCTTTTTGCGACTGCCCATTAAGAGAGAAATGCTATGTTGACAATTATTGCCGAAATTCAGACACATGCAGGTGTAGAACACCGCCAAGCAGTGTTAGATGCTTTCCAAAAAATCATTCCAACTGTATTGGCAGAAGAAGGTTGTCACGGTTATGCCCCATTGATTGATCATCTACCAGCGATTGCGATGCAGACGCAAGATGAAAATAGCATTGTGATGTTAGAACAATGGGAAAGTACCGCTCACCTTGAAGCACATATGCAAACGGCACATATGCTGAAGCATTTTGAAGCGACCAAAGCGCATGTGTCTGATGTGAAAGTGCGTATTTTGGAAAATGGGATTTAGAACAAAGATTGGTTATTTATCAAATCCTCATAAAATATATGATACTCGGTAATGTCATCTGCAACCTGCGTGATTTCAAGAAGATACTGTTTCTGCGATAAATTTTAATTAATACAAGAAGTGAACAGGTTTTGCAGATGACAATGCCTTTGGTTACTTTGGGCAAAACCAAAGTAACTCCAGCCGAAGGCTAATCTTGAATATGAATGAGAACACAATACGACTCCGTCAAGACAAAGAAAAATATAAGCAAATGATTTTACTGATAATAATACTGCTTCAAATGTCGGCTATATTCTGTTAAATAACATTCTAAGCCCTCTCGACGATCAGCTTTTTGCATCTCTTTAGCAGCCAACTGCTCAATCTTAGTTTCAAGTAAATTCAGAATAGCGGCTTGTTCCGCTTCAGGAAGTTGGGCTTTTTCTTTCTTCTGTTTTTTAATTTCCAAATAATCTTCTGCCCAATGACGTAATGGATCGTGCTCAGAGACTTGTGCAAATAAATCGGTAATCAATAATTCTGGCATGACTTCTTGAGTGGCTAACTCTGCCGACATCAAACCACGAATCGAATAAAATGCTTTCTTATAAGTAAAATTATCCGCAGTTTGCATCACTTTCATACCGCCTTTCGCCAGCGATAAGTAGTGGTGATACAACGCGCTATAATCGATTCGCTTAAGCAATCCATCTCGAAAGCTTTGCCATTCTGGAAAAGCATTAAAATAAACAATATGTGCTCTCACCCACTCCAAAACGGTAGGATTACTTTTTGCCAAAAGTCCAAACATTTTATCGAGATCATATGAAACGAAGTCAAAATCCCCATCCATGATTTCGATTAGATCACGGTACTTTTTATAATCAAAATATTGCTTTTTACTCGGCAAATGAAAACCGCGCACATCATAGTCACTGTCAGGGCTTGCCATACCCCATAAACGGCTACCACTTTCGATATAAAATAATGGAATGTCTTGGTGATGTTGAAACAGTTTTTCGATTTCGTGATGGATGTTCATTATGAAGCCTACTTTTCTATTATATTAATAATCCCTACTTGGGGTAAAAAAATATCCTTTGGAAAATTGGGGAAAAACTCTTCAAAATCCTTTTCTGATATGTTTTCATCATAAGGAAAAATAAACCACTGATCGTGACCTACATATCTTATAAAAAAATCAGCGCCTAAAATTGAGGTAATTTCTGTAAAACTTTCAAGTTCAATTTCATTTTTTACAATACAAATTTCTTTATTGTCTAGCACAAAATTAGCGAATGGTTTTGAAATCTTATAAGTGATTTGAGTTTGGTCATCAAATAGAACAGATAATTTATTTAGATATTCCTGTTCAGGTAACCAATGATCAATAAAAAAAACAGACTTAGGGTGAAGATGCTTAAATTGTTGAGAGTAATAATATGTTTCTATATGGGTCAATAAATCATTCACCGTCCTATTCTTAAAAATATCATGTTCTTTCTGATAAAAAATATGTTGGATATGATCAAAATCCTTTTCACAACGCAACTCATTTGCTGCATGCGCAATCTGTAATGAGAATAAAAAAACAAGAGCAAAAATAACTTTCATAAATATCATAATAAGAAATAATTAAGCCCATAAAAGTGTACTTTTATGGGCTAGAGTAGAAAAACTACTTTTAAAGATCAAATAATTTTCCTGGATTCATAATCCCATTCGGGTCAAATGCCAATTTTAATGCTTTCATATATTCAATTTCTTCAGGCGAACGAGAATATTCTAAATATGGTTTCTTGGTCATTCCCACACCATGTTCGGCAGAGATCGAACCATCATATTTTTTCACAGTCTCAAACACATATTTATTCACCACCTGACACTTCGCAAAGAATTCGTCTTTAGTTAAGTTTTCAGGTTTTAAAATATTTAAGTGCAAGTTACCGTCACCAATATGACCGAACCAGCAGATTTCAAAGTCTGGATAGTTTTGTGAAACGATCGCATCAATTTCTGAGATAAACGCAGGGACATGCGAAATTAACACTGAAATATCATTCTTATAAGGAATATACGGTGCAATCGATTCCGAAATATCTTCACGTAAACGCCATAAACTCTGTGCTTGTTCTAAGCTTTGGCTCATTACGCCATCAATCACCCAACCCTGTTCCATACAATGCTCAAAAATCTGCATTGCTTTGTCCATAATCGGCTCATACGGCGCTTCAAATTCAAGTAATACATAGAATGGGCAAGTTGTTTCAAATGGACGCTGTACATGACCACGATCCAACACTTTTTGCATCGCCACTTCACCAAAGAATTCGAATGCGGTTAAGTCGATTTCTTTTTGGAAAGCATGTAATACAGGCATCACCGCTTCAAAGTCAGGCGTACCCAATACCATCACTTGTAAGTTTTGTGGTTGACGTTCAAGCTTAATTTCAGCTTCTGTCACTAAACCTAATGTACCTTCACCACCGATGAACAAATGCTGCAAGGCATAACCTGTCGCATTTTTAATCATGCCTTTGTTTAAACGTAAAATGTCACCTTTACCCGTAACAACCGTTAAACCAAGCACCCAGTTACGTGTCATGCCGTATTTGATAACTTTAATACCGCCTGCATTGGTTCCGATATTTCCACCAATTTGACTAGAACCTGTCGATGCAAAATCAACTGGGTAATACATGCCTTGTTGTTCGGCATAATTTTGCAATTGCTCAGTAACCACGCCTGCTTGGACACGAACCATACGATCCGCAGGCAAGAATTCCAAGATTTGATTCATCTTGTCAAAGCTAATCACGATCTCGCCATTGTTCGCTACCGCACCAGCAGATAAACCTGTACGACCACCTGATGGCGTGATTGCCACTTTAAAACGGTTCGCCAGTTTTACAATCTCTTGAACTTGTTCAGTGCTTGATGGAAAAACGATGACTGATGGGTTCGGATCAAAGTGTTTAGTATGATCTCGTCCCCAATTTTCCAAGCTATCGGCATCAGTTTTAATACGGTTTTCACCCACAATTGCCGTTAAGAGGGTCAATAACTCGGGTGTTAAAGCGACTGGAGCATTCATCGTTTTCAGGCCTAGTAAGAAAGAGATATAGGACTTCTGGATGATCCTGAGTGTATTTCAAGGGCTTGAAAACAAAGGATTCAAAACATCCAAAATATAGAAACGCTAGCGAACTATCAAACTGTCTACACAACGAGTTCGAGCTTCGTATTCCTTTATTTTACATGTAAGCAAGCGAGGGATAAAGCACAGGATAAACATCTCGTCATAACAAAATGTGTATATGAACTAAAATTCATTCGAAACTGAAAAAATCTCAACAATTATGCTGAGCTAATTTTAAACGAAATATCTATAACACAAAGCTCTATGCTATGATACCGCAACTAAATTTTGGCCTTTGTAGCGGAGCCGTAATGAGCCAACATCTATCACTACCTAAAGACAAAATCCGTTTCCTTTTGCTTGAAGGTGTGCATCAAAATGCCATCGATACATTAAACGCTGCGGGTTATACCAACATCGATTACCACAAAACTGCGCTTGAAGGCGAAGCTTTGAAAGAAGCGATCAAAGATGCGCACTTTATTGGTATTCGTTCGCGTACTCAATTGACTGAAGAAATCTTTGAAGCAGCGAATAAATTGATTGCGGTAGGTTGTTTCTGTATTGGTACTAACCAAGTTGATTTAAAAGCAGCAATGTCTCGTGGTATTCCTGTTTTCAACGCACCGTATTCGAATACGCGTTCTGTAGCAGAATTGGTTCTTGCTGAAGCAATTTTATTACTTCGTCGTGTACCTGAAAAATCAAAAGATACGCATGCAGGTGGTTGGAACAAATCGGCTGTTGGTTCATACGAAACTCGTGGTAAAACATTAGGTATCGTAGGTTACGGTTCTATCGGCTCTCAACTTTCAGTTTTAGCTGAAAGCTTAGGTATGAAAGTTTGCTATTATGATGCGGTAACTAAATTACCGTTAGGTAATGCACGCCAAGTCGGTTCTTTGGATGAGCTTTTAGAAACTGCTGATGTGGTTTCTTTGCACGTTCCTGATGTTCCTTCTACGCGTAACTTCTTCAAGAAAGAACAGTTTGCGAAAATGAAGCCTGGTTCAATCTTCATCAATGCTGCACGTGGTACATGTGTAATTATCGAAGATTTAGCTGATGCGATTAAATCTGGTCACATCGCTGGTGCTGCAGTAGACGTATTCCCGAAAGAGCCAAAAGCAAATGGTGAAGAATTCCAATCTCCACTTCGCGGCTTAGACAACGTGATTTTAACACCGCACGTGGGTGGTTCTACGATGGAAGCGCAAGCAAACATCGGTTTAGAAGTTGCTGAAAAATTCGTTGCGTATTCAGATAAAGGTATGACACTTTCTGCGGTGAACTTCCCAGAAATCGCATTACCACTTTCTGATGGTCAACATCGTTTACTTCACATCCACAAAAACGTTCCTGGTGTATTGTCTAAGATCAATACATTGTTCGCTGAACAAGGAATCAATATCTCTGGTCAATCTTTAATGACTAAAGGTGATATCGGTTACTTGGTAATGGATGTTGATGCTTCTGCATCTCAAGAAGCTTTGGATACTCTACATAATGTAGAAGGTACAATCCGAGTACGTGTATTGTTCTAATTTAGACAATTCACTCAAAAGCCACGGCACTTGCTGTGGCTTTTTTATTGGTGATTGAATTATTATGTGAATATTAAACCAATTGTTCTAATAATAAGTGTCCCAATGCTAAAAACACCTGTGCACGCACTCCTCCTCTTAATGATCGCCATGTTATGTGTACAAGGTAGCGGTTCTTTAGCCAAAATTTTATTTCAAAGTTTTCCTGTATTGACTGTATCCGCAATGCGCCTATGTTTTGGTGCGATTATTTTGGCGGTTATTTTTAAAATTTGGACCATCAACTTTACAGTTGTTCGTTGGAAAGCCATTCTCAGCTACGGCATGGCACTAGCAGGAATGAATGCCCTCTTTTATTTATCACTGGAGCGCTTACCTCTAGGCTTGGCTGTTGCTTTTGAATTTATTGGACCTTTGAGCGTAGCACTTTATCATGCTCGCCAAAAATACGATTTCATTTGGGTGGGATGTGCCATTTTAGGCTTGATTCTACTTTTTCCGCTACAACAAGCCCAGCAAGGAATAGATCTAGTCGGTGTCTTTTTTGCTGTCAGTGCGGGTGCCTGTTGGGCACTTTATATTATTGCAGGGCAGAAGCCTTCTGGCATTTCAGGCAATCATACTGTCTGTTTGGGAATGAGCATCGGCATGCTGTGTTTATTACCTTTTGCCATCTTTTCAGGGGCACTTGACCGTGTCGTTGAATTGCCAAATATCTACTATTTTATTGGACTGGCAATCTTAGCAAGTGCATTGCCCTTTACTTTAGAAATGATCGCATTAAGAAGCCTAACTCCTTTAAGTTTTGGAACACTCATGAGTCTTGAACCTGCCGTAGCTGCATTATCAGGATTTATTTTTCTGGGTGAGACTTTATTGTGGAATCAATGGCTTGCGCTTGGCACGATTATCATCGCATCGATCGGTTGTACATTTACCACTCAACATGCTCGACAGCAAAAAGTGAATAAATAAAATGAAAGCGTTCCACCACGATGTACCGTCTTCAACTTATAATCAAACCACCTATCTTGTAGGTATTTTTTACTTTGCTTTTGTAGATCTTCCATGAAAAATATCCAGTTGGTCGCGGTGCTGTACATGGTTCTTTCCATGGTGTCTTATCAAATCAGCGCTTCGTTCGCCAAACAACTTATTGCAACACTTGATCCACTGACCGTCACGATTCTACGACTCTGTTTTGCAACGATTTTGGTTGCGATCATGTTCCGCTCATGGAAAGTATTATCTAAGCTAAAGTATTTAAAATGGCGTGATTTATTACTTTATAGTGCATCCTTAGGTTGTATGAATATTTTGTTCTATACATCTTTAGGCAAACTGCCTCAAGGGATTGCTGTAGGCCTAGAATTCATCGGTCCTTTAGGATTAGCATTACTATCAATCAAACAGCGCAGTGATTATATTTGGGTGGTTTTTGCTATCTTAGGAATCGCATTAATGGTTCCTTGGCACGATGCGAACTTGGAAAATTTCTCCTATTTTGGAGCTGCTTGCGCTTTAAGTGCTGGACTCTTTTGGGCCTTGTATATTTATTTTGGGCATCGCGTGGTACAACAAAATATTGGGATGCATGCGCTTACTATTGCGATTGGTTTGTCTGCACTGACCTTATTACCCTTCGGACTTTGGAACAACACGCCTGCCTTAATCGATACGCAATATTGGGGCAAAGCCCTAGTGATTGCAGTATTAGCCACCGCCATTCCCTATGCGCTTGATTTGATGGCATTGAAACGCTTAAGCAAACTCAGTTATGGAACACTGACGAGTCTTGCACCTGCTTTAGCAGCATTAGCAGGACTCTTCATACTGCATGAGCAAATTAGTTTGATTCAATGGATCGCTCTTCTTTGTATCATGATCGCATCAATTGGAGTGACCTTACGTGGTGAAAAATCACAACCACAGTAAGATCACTTCTTATACTTTAAATAGAGAAAAATTAGGCATCTGAACGTTTATATTTTTTATATTCAGCTAGATATTTCTTACCTAATTTTTCCTTCTCACTATCTGCCAAAATTTTTCCTGCTTGTTGGAAAAACTTATGTTCCTCTTCTTTTAAATGATGATGCACCTTTTCACTTAATTGTTTTGCCGTCGCTAACCAACTTGGATTGCTCATGTCGGTTTCTTCTAATTTTTCTACCAATTCATCCATTTCATGATGTTCAGCCAATGCATGCCGAGTAATATCTAAACCCACATCATCAAACATCAATGGAATATACAAATAACGATCTTCAGCAACTGAGTGGGCATATAATTCATTTTTGAGCAAATCAAAAAGTTCTTTACGCTCATCACTCGATCCACTGGTGGTAATTAATTGATTCGCTAAACTACGTTGTTGTTCATGGCTTTCTCGAAGTGCTTCAAATATATTCATTTTTACCTCTAAGATTGGCGAACAACCACAGTACGAGATAGTAATTATCTTGTTACTGCGGTTTTTGGCTAAACATCCATCTTAGAAAGTGTTGATTTTTTAGACAGCATTATTTAGGTATGTTTTTGTTGTGAAACTTTATCTTTTGGTTCAAACAGTAACTATCATTTGATAACCCAATCGACAAATCAAAATACTCACCAAAATTAAAAACAATACTCGAATAAATCCACTTCCATATTTTAGAGCAAGGCGTACACCCAACAATGAACCAGCAATATTTGCTAGTGCCATCATTAAACCCAATGCAAATAACACATGACCTGTTGGAATAAAGAAGCTTAATGCCGCCAGATTCGTCATGAAATTGCCAATTTTGGATAGTGCAGAAGCATGCAAGAAATCAACTTGCAAAAATCGAATGAAAAAGAAAATAAAGAAGCTGCCTGTTCCTGGTCCAAAGATTCCATCATAAAAACCAATTGCTAAACTACCGACAGCAGCAAAGATCAGCAGTTTAGGAGTAATGCGTTGATCCACATGAACTTGTCCAAACTGCTTTTTAATAAAAGTATAAATCGCAATCACGACCAGCATGACCAATACAAAAGGTCTTAGAATATGAGTGGGGATCATGGAGACACAAGCAGCTCCAGCGAAAGAACTTATGAATGCAAAGATGGCAATCACAAGTAAAAGTTTCCAGTTTAATTTGACCCGCCTAGCAAAAGAAAATGCCGCCGATGCTGTACCACAAATTGAAGCAAGCTTATTGGTACCAAATATCGTTGCAGGTGAGGTATTTGGTAGTGCCCCCATTAGGGCAGGGATTTGTATGAGTCCACCGCCACCTACTGCTGCATCAATTGTTCCAGCACAAAAAGCAAAAAAGATTAAACTCAGAATGAGTTCCCACTCCATGAGTTATATCCTTATAAATTCAATAAACGTTTTGGCACTAATCGTTTTTTATCTGTAATTTCAGCTAAGCCCAAACAACGATCACCATTAAACACTAATACTTCCGCTGCCGCTTCGTGATCAATATTACTTTCTTGCCCATTACCAAAATATTTTTCGCGTCCCTCAGGGAGCTGTACACGAGGGAAATGCTCAACGGGTGCATAGACTGGTAGCAATAAAGCATCTCGTTGTTCAAGTGACAAACTTTCCAAATATTCAATGGTATAGTTTGGATCAATCTCAAAATGCCCCGTTTGAATACGGTGTAATTTTGTCAAATGTCCGCCACAGCCCAAAGCCTCACCAATATCCTCCCCCAACACACGGATATAAGTTCCTTTTGAACAAGTCACATCCAGAGTTAAGCTATCTTCGGTGAAACTCACTAATCGTAGCTCATAAATCGTAACGGGACGTGCTTCTCGCTCAATCTCAATTCCTTTACGCGCAAGTTCATACAAAGGGCGACCTTCTCGCTTTAGCGCTGAATACATGGGTGGAACTTGCTGAATATCCCCACGGAATTTTGTTAATATCTGCTCAATACTTTCTTCAGTCAGTTGCGGCACTGCTCGTTGCTGTAAAACTTCACCTTCAACATCCCCTGTCGCAGTCGTTTCACCCAACTTTACCGTAGTCTGATAACGCTTTGTAGAATCAAGCAAGTAATGTGAAAATTTGGTCGCTTCCCCCAAACAAATTGGAAGCAAACCTGTCGCCAATGGGTCTAAAGCACCTGTGTGTCCCGCCTTTTGTGCATTAAACAGACGGCGAACTTTCTGAAGTGCTGAGTTTGAACTCAAACCAAGTGGTTTATTCAATAAAAAAACACCACTTAAATGGCGATAAGAACTTTTTTTCATATACGAAAAATCAAAATCTTAAAAAATCATTTTATCAAAACTATTCATCGGATTTTCAAAAATTAGTCGCTGAAAAAAACAACAAATATGATAGATTTATTTTCGTTTTCGAACCAATAAGCAAATGGATGATGCTTAAATGAATAAAACCAAAACAAATATACTAAAAATTTGTACTATTTTGATCATTTCATTAGTTTTCATGATCATCCTTTATTGGCTATATTCTAAAAGCCAACTCACCTACAGCAAACCAATTGATCAATCTGTCAGCAGCACTTCTAACTCAAGAAATCAGTCCACTGTCTTAAATCAGAATGATGAAATTTCAAAGCTTAAAAGCTTAAGTCAAAATGATACTGAGATTAATTGTGAGCTACTATTCGATGCCTCCCAACAATTAATCATTAATGAAAAAACTCGTAATTGCTTTGAATATTTCATTTCTCAGTATGGTGAAAATGAGATCACGACAATTCAAGGACGCTTCCAGTTGTTTGTTACGCAGCATTTTCAAATCGAGCAACAACAACAAATCTTAGAATTATGGTCACGCTATTTAAATTATCGTGAAGCGCTGAGTCAACTTCAGCTTCATACAGCTCCACAAGACAACTATCAATATTTCCAAGCTGTTTTTAACTCTATGCAGGATCTAAAGCAAAAGATCTTTTCAAAAAGAGAAATCGCGGGGTTATTTGGCGCAGAGGATGTTTACCAACAATATACTTTAGATCGTATGCAGATTTTAGAAAACGATACTCTCGATTCGATAGCTAAGGCTCAACGCTTACAACAACGCTTTGAACAACTCCCCTTAGAATGGCAGGACAATCTAAAGAGCTTAACGCAACTCGAAAATCTTGCTGCTCTCACTCAACAAATTAAAGATAGAAATGGCTCTGCTCAAGAGCTACGTGAAATGCGTCAAAACCTAGTAGGCACTGCGGCGACTGAACGTTTAGAAGGTCTTGATCAACAAAGGTCAGCGTGGAAACAACGTGTGCTGTCCTATCTGAACGCTCGAAAAATAATTGTGGATAGTAATCTCAGCACTGTTGCTAAGGATCAAGCAATTCAAAAACTTAAACAACAGAATTTTCAATCATCTCAAGAACAACAACGCTTACATACGTTTGAAACAATCTATGACCAAGGAGGAGTATTACCATTTAGCCAATAAAAACTAGACATTGAAAATGCTATTCCGCACGGATGCAATGTCTTGTTCATTAAGAACTTTAGACCCTAATCAAAATAAAAATTGAGAGAAATACTATGCCAAATGTTTTTCGTTGTATTGTCACAGCTTTGTTGGCAATCAGCGCAACTACGAGTTATGCATCAAATGCAACTCAAGTTCAACCAAGTTATGTCATATCCAATTATGCAAAGACAAAATATCCCGTGGTTTTTGTGCATGGTGTGGCTGGATTTTCACGCGTAGGAACTGATCCTTTGGGTGTTGATTATTGGCATCAAATCCTGCCTGATTTAGCACGAAATGGAGCGAACGTATGGACAACTCGACTGTCACCATTCAATTCTAATGAAATTCGAGGAGAGCAACTCATACAACAAGTTGAAGATATCCTCGCGATTACAGGACAATCGAAAGTCAATTTAATTGGACATAGCCAAGGTGGACCAACGATCCGATATGTTGCTGGAATTATGCCCAATCAAGTTGCTTCACTGACCAGTGTCAGTGGCACACATAAGGGCTCTCCAGTTGCTAGCTTGATCATGAACGTCAATGGAACAGTACTCGGAGATATTGGTTCTGCAATCGTGAACTTTTTCTCAGGTGCTATTACTTGGTCGCAAGGACTTGATCCAAAAAGTTATCCTCATGATGCAATGGCAGCAGGACAAAGTATTTCAGTTGAGGGTTCTACGGCGTTTAATACTCGTTTTCCAATGGGTGTGCCCACAAGCTCTTGTGGTGAAGGAAGTTATCAAGATAAAGGAATTTATATGTATTCTTTTTCAGGTACACAGGCATTGACTAATCTCCTCGACCCTCTTGATCCTTTATTCATTAGTACCAATCCAATTGTAAATCTTATGGGCGACAACGATGGCATGGTTAGTCGATGTAGTGCAAAATTCGGTCGCACTATCCGTGACAATTTACCTTGGAATCATGCAGATGAGGTAAATCAGGTTTTAGGTTTGAAATCACTGTTTGCACCTGATCCAATTGATATTTATCGTCAACATGCCAATCGACTAAAATTACAAGGACTATAGAGCAGACATAAAAAAATGCGCCAAAGGCGCATTTTTTTGCTTTACAACAAAGTTAAAATTAACCTTGTTTACGAGCTGGTAACTTTTCACGAATACGTGCAGCTTTACCAGACAACTCGCGTAGGTAGTAAAGTTTAGCACGACGAACGTCACCACGACGTTTCACTTCGATTTTAGCAACGATTGGAGAGTGAGTTTGGAAAACACGCTCAACACCAACACCGCTAGAAATTTTACGAACTGTGAAAGCAGAGTTCAAACCACGATTTTTCTTCGCGATTACAACACCTTCAAATGCTTGAAGACGCTCACGGTCACCCTCTTTTACTTTTACTTGAACGATAACAGTGTCACCAGGAGCAAAAGCAGGGATATCAGTTTTTAACTGTGCATTTTCAACAGCTTGAACTAAAGGATGTTTACCACTCATTGTGGAATCTCCAATATGTGCGGGAGAGAAGAGGTCTCTTACACCGCTGAGGATAGAGGCTAAAGCGCATATCTCTCGTTTAACTTTCCCTTTAAAGCAAAATTGCCCTAAAGAGCCTATTTTTCAACTTAAACTAAGTTTAAGTAGCAACTCGAAGCAATGCTTCTCGTCTGGAACAAAGATAAATCATACTTATGAGCCACATATCTAAAGCATATTTAGATTTGCATTTATCCTTGTGAATTTTTTAACCATTTTATTTGCTGCTTAGTCAATTCTACTTTTTCAACCAACTCTGGTCGTCGATCTAAAGTACGCTGATAACGCTGCAAAAAACGCCATTTTTCGATATTGGCATGATGTCCTGATTTAAGTACCTCAGGCACATCCAACCCTTCAAAATGGTCAGGTTTTGTATATTGCGGACAGTCTAATAAACCATCCACAAAAGAATCTTGGATCGCTGATTGCTCGTCAGACATGACATTCGGCAAACGGCGAATAATACTATCAAGCAACACCATCGCAGGTAGTTCACCACCAGATAATACGTAATCCCCAATTGACCACTCTTGATCAACATAATGCTGGATTAAACGTTCATCTACACCTTCATAACGACCACATAATACAATCAATCCATCATAATCAACGAATTGTTGCACTGCTTGTTCATTTAAGGTTTTGCCTTGCGGTGACATATACACCACTGGCGCTTGAACACAGCCTGCTTGTATTGCAAGTTGTTTAGCATGGGTAATTGCTTTTGCCAAAGGCTCAGCCATCATGACCATACCAGGACCACCACCGAAAGGACGCTCATCCACTCGTTTGTAGTTGCCCTCTGCAAAATCTCTTGGATTTATGCAAGTGACTTGCACAATATCTTTTTTTGTTGCTCTTCCGCTAATGCCATATGCCGTAATTGCTTCAAACATTTCAGGAAATAATGTGATGACTGCAAAAAACATCGCAGACTCCTCTATTCCTGCTGCGTTACAATCCATTGAGGATTAGTAATCTACGCCCCAATTAACGTAAATACGACCAGCTTCAAGATCAACACGTTGTACCACATCTTTATGCCAAGGAATCATTCGTTCTTCAGCATCAATACTGTCAGCAGTCGCTTTGACTACCATGACATCATTGGCACCTGTCTCAAATAATTCAAAGATTTGACCAAGATTTACTTCTTGCTCATCATCACCAAGACCTAATACTGTTAGACCTTTAAGATCTGACCAGTAATATTCATCTACATCAGCTTTAGGAAGCTGAGATTTGGCAATCCAGATATTTGCACCGACTAAGTTTTCTGCACCTGTGCGATCATTCACACCTTTTAATGCAACAACTAAGCCTTTGCCATGAGGTTTCCAACGTTTTACATCTATAGTTTGCCAACCTGCCTTAGTCTCGATGTACCAAGGAAGGTAGTCAAACATATTACTCATAGGTTCAGTATTTGAGTAAACCCAGAGCCACCCATTCAATCCATACGCTGAACGTAACTGTCCAATCTGAATTCGATCTTCGGGAACATTCTGTATTGATGTCATGGGTTATCTACTACCCTTAAGCAGTAGCTGCAGCTTTCTTAGCTTGAGCAGCTAAAGAAGCAACGCGTTCTGAAGGTTGAGCACCTTGAGCAACCCAATGAGCAAAACGGTCAGCGTCTAAACGAACTTTTTCAGCTTTACCTTGTGCAGTTGGGTTAAAGAAACCAATACGTTCGATAAAACGACCATCACGTGCATTACGGCTATCAGTAACGATGATTTGGTAGAAAGGACGTTTTTTTGCACCACCGCGCGCTAAACGAATTACAACCATGATATACAACCTTATAATTTTTACGGATTATCCCTGCGCCGACCATCGGCAACACTTCAAACCCCTTTAATAGAGGGCAATATTTTACGTTATATTTGCTATGAAAGAAAGATCAAAATTTATTTATCCACGATTTGAATTTAATTTTAGCGGCCGTCCCAGTTTGTCGTGACTGAAAGTACACAAGCTGTGCCGCTCTTAATATCCGTCCCTTTTGTCGAACAGCGCTCACCTTTGTAATTTAAAAGAATATGCCCATCACCTTGTTGAGATGTATTTGTAATAGGTACTGCAGTCAAAAAACCAAGTTTCAGAACTTAATGCAGCAGGTGTTCTTATTGAGCAAGTGACGGAATGGTAAAATAGAGCATTAGACAGTCTTTACCCTGTAGTCTATCTCGATTGTATTGTTATAAAAGTCCGTCAGCACTCCAATGTAATTAACAAGTCAGTATATCTTGCTTTAGGCATTAATATAGATGGGCAGAAAAAATTGCTGTGTATGTCGATTGCTCAGACAGAAGGCGTCAAATTCTGGCTGTCAGTCATGATAGAGCTTAAAAATCGAGGAGTGCAAGATATTCTTGTTGCCTGTGTAGATGGGCTTGCTTATTCAGCAAACCCACCACTCACTCATTTTATCGGGCTCTGCCCTCAAGCAAGTAAAATCTCACATATAACGTAAACCCGATAATGTCATGACTTTTTTACTTGGTGTTACGTTCCCACCACTGTTCCCGCTATTTAGTGTTACGCTAACAGAACCATTCAAATCAGTTAGACCTGCTCCTGTAAAGGTTAAATTACCTTTTACATGAACCTCCCCTGTACCAGTAAATTTACCAGAAGAATAACCCGTACCACCTGCACCACCAGAACCCATAACATTTCCATAAAGGTACATAGCTCTACCTTGTTTTACACTAAAATCTATGTTTCCATTGCTCAAGAATAAAATATTTGCGATTTTAGCTAATTCTGTATCTAGCGCTTTAAGTGTACCCGTATTGTTACAATATTGTGTCGGTATGCCAGTCGAGTTTGTGCCACATATTCTTGTAATATCAAAACCTGAATTACTACCCTCTTCCAAATAGTAATGATAAGGTGCATAAGCCTTATTAGAAGCCCCACCATTACTTGTATCGACATTAATTCCAGCCGTTGCAATGATCGTATTTATTAAATCACGAGTACTCTTAAGATTAATAGTAACCTGTCCTTCAAACCATAGTACACCCACCGGTAAGTTTGAATTATCTGCCTCAATGTTCCATGCTTTACTACTTCCACTACCACTGGCAGTAATACCAGGAATACTGTTACAAGCTACAGATGTTGATCCCATAGTAATAGTTGTTGCTGGTAATGTTTCCACTGTTATAGTTGTTGCATTACCTGAAATAACACTATACAGATTATTTTTAGCACAAGTTCCATCAGCCAAAAAAATATAATTAGCATAAGGACGTAGTTCTTCAGCACTTACAAAACTTGATTTAACATACTTCCCTACTGTGATGCCAGTTTGAAGTAAAAATTCCTCTGTTGTATATGATTTGCTACCCCCACTCGAAACAATACCCTCACCCTTCCCAGCATCGCCTACTTGTATCGTCTGGTTACCAGATAGAATGACCCTGTTATTCTTCTCAGCTACTTGTAATCCACCTGCAAATATTGAACCATTAAAACTTCCTCCTCCTGTTGTTATATCTGTATAAATTGCCCGAACTACGGAAGAAGCGCCGCCGCTTTTTGCGGTTATGTCATAACAAAAATAATTCTTACCGCCTGTACTAGCAGGGCAACCCTCTGTTGTAGTCACTACTTTATATGTTGCGATCGTCGCTGCTGGGGAGCCATTATCCTTGATCACGCCATTATTAATTTGAGCAATCTGTGTAGCGGACAACGGTTTTAACAAACCGGTTAAAGCTTGATAGCCAATCGCCGACTTAATCTGCGCCTGCGTTTGTGCATGAGTTGTCAATGAACTATCTTGTAAACTCCGTACAGACGTGACCATACCAATAACCAAAGTGGTTAAGGCAAGACCAATCAATAAAATAAGTAAAATAGAAGCGAATCCAGCCTGTTTATGCATTTGTCTACTACCCACAGGAAAACGCATAGTTGAATAAACTTGGTGATTACACATATTAAATGCTCCCTTAGGTAGTCACATTAAATAAACA
Source organism: Acinetobacter sp. A22 (assembly GCF_030913345.1). NCBI lineage: Bacteria > Pseudomonadati > Pseudomonadota > Gammaproteobacteria > Moraxellales > Moraxellaceae > Acinetobacter > Acinetobacter sp. A22. Next base: position 3,094,769 of record NZ_CP133162.1, on the reverse strand, counting down.
GGTTGAATTGCTTAGAGCAGATAATGTAGAACTGGTACTGGTAGCATAAATATTGGCTTTTACTTCTACATAATACTTACCGCCAGTTGCCGTTGCCGTCGTGTTCGTCACACCAAAAGGCGTACAAATATGAGAACCTGTTAATTTAGTCACCTTCAGCGATATTTTTCCTACATCTGAATGCACAGTACTCGGCATGGTAGCCGCAGTGGAAATTAACGTCTGTGAAGGTGGAGGCGTGGTTGTTGAAGGAAGTGCTAACGTCGTACAGCTATATCCTGCACCACCTGTACCAAGATAATAAATTAAACTCTTACCTTCAGATTTTAATGCTTGGCAATTGCCACTTGATAATTTCCATACAAGTGCATCAGCTTCAGTAGTGTCAATATCAGAAACCGTTATTGCTGTAGCACCTGCGTAGGCTTGAATTAACTTATCATTGGTACTTCCGTAAGAATCTGTAGGTACAGTCATTTTATAACCCACTCCCTGCAAAATACGGTCAGCAACAATCAAGCCTTTCATAATATTGGCATCAATGCTGGCACCGCGTGTCGTTTCAGCAGAGACATACCCCAAAGAAACATAAGCTCTTAATATCGCTAAAATAATAACCAAAGAGATGGTCAGAGCAACCATAATCTCGATCAGTGACATGCCCTGCTGTTTTTTTAATGTACCGTTCATTTTAAGTACCTTCAGGGTGAAATAACCGATTTAACAGGGATAAATGTATTCGCACTGTCAACTTGTATAGAAGGAGACTGGACAGTTACACTTGCTGAATAGGCTGTGCCTGCGCCTGGGCTTGGTGGATTACTAGTAACAGATGCATTTACTGTATAGTTAGTTGAAGTCAAGGTACATGGTGTAGTAACACTTGTGCCATTAATTGTAATGCTACTTGTATTGCTACAAATTGTATCTGCTTTTACCGCCACTTGACGCATCTTGTTGATGGTTTGCAGCTGAATGTTACCATCTCTCTGTACCACAGCCGTACGTGCAGCAATGTAAGCACCACCTAAACCAATAATCGCCATTAATAGTAAAGAAATCAGCACTTCGATCAGTGTAATACCGGCCTGATGCTGATATTTAGAACTGTGCTGTAACTGTAACATTAGAAACTCCTGAGCGAGATATTATATAGCCACCAGTACAAGTTGTACCTATGCGTGCAGCATTGTTATTTAATTCAAGTGCCGCACAGGTAGAACCACTAGGTGCCTCTAACGCAATCGAGACAGTAGCAGGAAATTTTGCACTCCATAAAACAGTGCTGTCATCGGATGCTTTAACATTAATGACACCTTCTGCACCACTGCTACCATTCGTTACCGTAAGTTTTGCAACCATTGGGGGAGTATCGGTTTGTCGTATGCCATTAGGGTTTTTTATTGCTTCCGTAACAGCTTTGTTATAAGCCTCAACCAGCAATTTTTGGGTTTTCTCAACCTGGGTTTTAGCAACCCATGAGGCACCAAGCGGAATCAGCGCAACAGCTGAAATCCCAATAATGGCAATCACAATCATTAATTCAATGAGGGTTACCCCTTTAGAGCCCTTTACCATGATGTCAAACCACCACAGCCCGTCGTACTTGGCATACCTCTTGTATTGGTATTAGTAAGCGTTAAGGTACAGCCGTTACTCTGTGTACCACTTATACCCGTAGCAGTAAGTGTATAAGTAGTGGGTGTTATACTCATTGTATAATTAAAATTAGCAGCTTCTGCAGGTGTCCAGGTGATACCAGTCTGATTACTGATATAAGTTTTAGTATCAGCAGTCGTAGTCGTAGCGGTAGTCGTAGCTGTAACAGGATTCATTGGATACTTTAATGCTTTCTGATAAGCATTTTCCATCATCAGGCTTAATGTGACTAAATCAGACCCAGCATTATTAGCTCTTGCTTTTTGGACATATTTCCCATAAGCCGGCAAAGCAATTGCAGCTAAAATCGCCACAATTGCAACCACAACCATGAGCTCAATTAAGGTAAAACCTTGACTTCTTTCTATTTGCTGCATATTTCCCCCCAAACAAGTAATAAAACTTTACCCTATTAAAAATAATACCTAACTTAATTACAAACTATACACATAAAGGATAAAAGGCATAAAAAAACAGATAATTGTCAAAATACAATTATCTGTCAAATTAAGAATTTAAAGAGAATGTTACCTCTTTAACAGTTATGCCTGAATCACTTGTATCCGTAACTCTTTAGGTAGACTAAACGTAATATTTTCCTCTCGCCCTTGAAGCTCTTGTGGAGGGGTCGCACCCCAATCCTGTAACCGCTGAATGACCTGCTTGATGAGAATTTCAGGCGCGGATGCACCAGCCGTCACACCAATTTTACTGTCTGGCTTAAACCAATCTTTTTCTAGTTCTTCTGCATTATCAACCAAATAAGCTGATTTACCCATACGTTCAGCCAGTTCACGCAAACGGTTTGAATTGGATGAATTCGGAGAACCTACCACCAACACTACATCACATTGTTCCGCCAAATCACGCACCGCATCCTGACGATTCTGAGTTGCATAACAGATATCATCCTTACGCGGACCCATGATCATCGGATATTTTTTTCTTAGAGCATCAATAACTTTCGCTGTATCGTCGATTGAAAGCGTTGTTTGGGTTACAAATGCAACTTTTTCAGGATGTTTTACAAATAACGCTTCCACATCATCTTCATCTTCAACGAGATAAATCTCTCCACCTTTAGATTTATCATATTGCCCCATCGTGCCTTCTACTTCTGGGTGTCCTTCATGCCCTATTAAAATAGCTTCTGTGCCTTCACGAGCATATTTAGTGACTTCAATATGAACTTTGGTCACCAACGGGCAAGTAGCATCGAATACTTTTAAACCTCGACGTTCTGCTTCTTGTTGTACGGCTTTTGATACGCCATGAGCGCTAAAGATTACAATTGAATCATCAGGAACTTGATCCAGCTCATCAACAAACACTGCACCTCTTTGACGTAAATCATCGACTACAAATTTATTGTGAACGACCTCATGTCGAACATAAATCGGTGGATTAAAACATTCTAATGCACGATTGACGATCGCTATAGCACGGTCAACACCAGCACAAAAACCTCTTGGATTGGCCAACACGATTTCCATAACAACCTCTCTCATCATCTGAATATTTATGCCAAGCTATTTCGTTTAGCAGCACGCTACACTACAATAGCCAAGATATTTTATCATATCAGGAAAAATATCATGTCGGGTCTATTGTTTGTCGTTTCTGCGGCATCAGGAACAGGCAAAACATCTCTTGTAAAAGCCCTACTCGATCGAGTCAGCAATCTACACGTTTCTGTCTCACATACTACGCGTGGACAACGCCCTGGTGAACTTGATGGTGTTCACTATCATTTTACTGATACTGAAACATTTTTAGAGCAAGTAGAACAAGGTGGTTTTATTGAGTACGCTGAAGTATTTGGTAATTATTACGGCACATCTCAAGCAAAAGTAAAAGAACAATTACAACAAGGTCACGATGTTTTACTCGAAATTGACTGGCAAGGTGCTGAACAAGTTCGTCGCCTTTTCCCTGAATCAAAACAAATTTTTATTCTCCCTCCAACCCAGTATGACCTAAGACAACGTCTTTCAAACCGTGGTACGGATTCAGTCGATGTGATCGAACATCGCCTCAGTTGTGCAGTTGAAGATATGCGCCATTTCGCTAGTTTTGACTATGTCATTATCAATGATGATTTCAACAAAGCTGTGCATGATCTCGAAGCAATTATTACGGCAAATCGTTTAGTCACTCTGCAACAAAGCAGTCGCCATCAAAAGTTGATTGAAAACTTAATTACACTCAATCGCGAATAACTTGAGTCTTGAGCAAAAGCCTTTTATACTATTTAGTCTTTTCAAGTGTAATGTTCAAACGAGACAACTTATGGCACGTGTAACCGTTGAAGATTGTTTAGACCATGTAGATAACCGCTTCGAGTTGGTACTGGTAGCGAGTAAACGTGCACGTCAATTGGCACGTCAAGGCATGGAACCAACTGTTGAGTGGGATAATGACAAGCCAACAGTCGTTGCATTACGTGAAATTGCGATTGGTCATGTAACAAAAGACATCTTAAAACAACGCGAACAAGACTACCAAACATCAAATCTTGATATGGTATTGTCTACAAATTCTTTGAATTTAGAAGGATTTACATTTTAAGTAAATCTGCTCGCATAAAGAAGCCCAATGTGAAGACACTGGGCTTTTTTGTTTATTGAAAATTTGGATTCAAATTGATAAAAGCAATCGGTTTAATTGAAAAAAATTCATATTTTTTCCAATGAACAAATTGACAAGTTTATCAATATGCTTTTCATTAGAAGCTAAGCAATTCAATATCGAAATTTAAGCTATATAGGTGTTTTCTATGCCAGGCGAAGAGGTCAGCCAAGCCAAGCAACAACTTAAAGTTATCGTTGATGCCTATCTACAAGATAGCGACGTTCAACAAGTGCTTGCTGCCTGCGATTTCGCTGATTTAGCACATAGTGGTATCACTCGAAAAAGTGGGGAACCCTATGTATTACACCCTATTGCTGTCAGTTGTATATTAGCTCATATGCGTCTCGACGCCGATACGCTTATGGCAGCTTTATTACATGATGTGATCGAAGATACCGAATTTACCAAAGATGAAATCGGGCAAAAATTTGGAATTGTCGTCGCAGAATTAGTCGATGGTGTAACAAAATTAAGCCACTCCAGTGATAAAGAATATAACAAAGCCGCTTCTTTCCGAAAAATTCTGCAAGCAACCTTACAAGATCCTCGTGTCATTATTATTAAATTAGCCGATCGTTATCACAATATGACGACCTTGGATGCTTTACGCCCCGATAAAAGAGCACGTATTGCACAAGAAACTTTTGATATTTTCGTACCGATGGCACGTTTGGTTGGTATGAATGAGATGGCTGATAACTTGGAACATCTCTGTTATCAAAATCTTGATCTTGATATGTTTAACGACGTACAAGCAGCCCTACTTGCAACAAAACCAAAGCGCTGTGAATATCAAACAGTATGGGAACAAAAACTAACTGATTTATTAAAGACATACGACTTAAAAGGCCGTATTAAAAAGAAAAACAATAATATTGAATTGCTACGCCATTTTGTAAAAAATGAAATAGACTTAAATGAATTAAGCCACAGTCATGCCTTTGAAATTATTTTAAACAGCATTGCTGATTGTGATCGCTTCGTCGATGCACTCAAAGAGAACTTCCAAGTTTTACAATACAAAGATCACATCCGACGTCCACTTCCAGGTGGCAACCAATCGTTAATGATCAAATTAAAAGGTGAAAAAACTACACTTTCGCTCACCATACAAACCGAACTTATGCGTAAAGCCGCTCGCTTTGGTGTGGTTTTAGGTGAGAACGCGCCTCAAGCTTGTCGTTCAGCCATTCAAGCCTCTATGCAGAACTTGAACACCCTCATTGATGGAGAATGCGCAAAAACTACTTTTAGTGATTTGCTTGATTATTTACATCAAGAAAAAATTTGGGTATATACACCTCACGGGCAGTTACATGAACTACCACAGGGCGCAACTGTTGTAGATTTTGCCTATTCTGCCAGCTTATTTTTAGGTAATCATGCTGTTGGCGCAAAGGTTGATGGTGAAATTCGTCCTTTATCAACACCTTTACACAGTGGACAGGTTGTTGAAATCATTACTGATGTACTCGCCACCCCAAACCCAGATTGGCTGAGTTTCATTAATACGCAAAAAGCTCGACGTGCTCTCCAAAACATGCTCCGCGAGCAAGACATCGATGAACAACGTCTTGTTGGTCAACAAGCTCTTAATCGCGCACTAAAACTTTTCCACCGCTCAATAGATGATCTTTCTCAAACGGATTGGATTAATGTACTGGAGTGGCGTCATTTAAGTAGCAAAGATACCTTATTTGAGCAAATTGCAGTGGGCGACTTATTGCCTCAACTAGTTGCTAACCATTTGTTTGCACAAGATCATCATACACAGCACCAAGCAACATCAGACCGTTTGATCTCAGGCACAGAAGGTGTCGATGTCAAATATGCACACTGTTGTAATCCTGTTCTCGGTGATCCAATTCAAGGGCATTTATCTCGAAGAGGATTAATCGTCCATCGTTCACGCTGTCGTAATTTACTACATGAGCAGCATCTTCATCCTGAAAATATTATGCCCCTACATTGGCAAGCTGAAGAAGTGGATGATGTTCGTTTTAGTGCCTATCTATGCATTCATATGATGATGAATGATGAACAAATTTCTGATCTGATCTACCAGTGCCGAAAAGCTAAAACAGGCGTAGAAATGGTGGAATCACAAGATCATAAAACTTACGTCAATATAGTCGTCAGTAACCGTAATCAGATCGCGCAAATTATCCGTGATTTACGAATGCATTTTGGATTCCCACGAATAGAACGCCTCAATATGCCAATTGTGCAAACTGAAATTGCCAAAGTATAAAATCTAACGCTTATCCTCACTAGCAGATATAAATCATGACAATAATCGACTGCGACTCCGCAGTCGTAGGCAGTTTCGTGGGCGATCTTTTGTGTTAAAGTCACATTGTTTTATGATAAAAACGACATAGGAGAGCTTAATGTCACGTCAAGTAATTCATACTGAACATGCGCCAGCTGCGATCGGAACGTATTCTCAAGCAATTTTAGTCGGTAATACGCTTTACCTTTCAGGCCAAATTGGCTTAGACCCTTATAGTATGGAACTTGTGGATGGAATCGAAGCTCAAATTCGTAGAGTATTTGACAACCTAAAAGCTGTATGTACGGCAGCGGGCGGAAGCTTAGCAGATATCGCAAAACTCAATATTTTCCTTACAGATTTATCTCATTTCCAACTTGTGAATCAAATCATGGGCGAATACTTTGCACAACCTTACCCTGCTCGTGCAGCATTGGGGGTTGCTAGCCTCCCAAAAGGTGCATTGGTTGAAATGGATGGCATCGTTATTATTAACCAATAATCTATAAAAAAAATTAAATACTTAATTAATAAATTGCATTTTTAATTGGTCATCAATCTCGAGAGGAATTCCGTGTATAACTCGGATTTCCTCTCAAATGATCTTTTTTTATCCAAATTCCCAATAAGAATATATTCACTATTAGAATGAAATTCATTGACAAACGATAATAATTATCAATAATATCAATTATCGCATTAATATTTGTGGATCACTCCCATGTATGTTTGTTTATGCCGTGGAATCACAGACCAAGATATCAAAGACGCCGTTGCTAATGGTGCTGAAAGCTATCGTGAAATTCGTGATTTACTCGACTTAGGCACTTGTTGTGGTCGCTGTGTCCCTGAAGCTCGTTCAATTATCAATGAAGAACTTGCTGAAATTGCAGCACGTATTTCTGTCGCTGCATAACTCTCCTTACAAATATTTTAATAATTACCCTGCTTTAACCACCACTATTAAAATTAACTCTTTCTTTAACCTTCTCTATGCAAATGAGACTCACATCATCTGCTTTTGATTGTGATTTTCATTTGCCGTTCAATAAATTACTCGCGCCAAATCCATTTGTTGATTAATATAATCTAAATTGCCTTAGCGATTAGGGCATTACTAGATGTTTACGGAGTAAGTGCAATGAAAGGCAATCGTGAAGTCATTAATCAATTGAATCAGGTGCTTTATCACCATTTAACTGCGATCAACCAATATTTTTTACACTCTCGTATGTTCAATGATTGGGGAATTGAAAAATTAGGTTCAGCTGAATACAAAGAATCTATTCGCCAAATGAAACATGCTGATAAGATTATTGAACGCATCTTGTTTCTTGAAGGTTTACCAAATCTGCAACACTTAGGCAAACTTTACATCGGACAGCACACAGAAGAAGTCCTAAATTGCGACATTCGCAAAGTTAAAGAAAATATTGAAGCACTCAAGCAAGCTGTAGAGCTATCAGAAACGCAACAAGACTATGTAACACGTGATTTAGTTCAAGAAATTCTAGAGAAAGAAGAAGAATACTGGGATTGGTTAGATACTCAATTAGATCTTATTGAAAATGTTGGCATTGAAAACTATATTCAAAGCCAACTTTAAAACATATAAAAAAAGAGCGACTTAATGTCGCTCTTTTTTATCATTTAGACTATTGATTTAACTCAATAATGTCAGCCAAACTCACATCTTTTTTATACAAACGATTAAGTATGTAAAGGTATTTTTCAGCTTCCTTATTTTGCTGATTGTAGACCAATACTTGTGCAAATTTCTTCAAGTTATACGGTGTTGCCTTATTCTTCACCATCTCAGCAAATTCACTTAACTGCGCTTCAGAAAACCTTGTTTTAGGATCTAAGGCTATCCAATCTAAACGCTTCTGAAATTGTGTTAATAATAAAATTCTTGAGCTGCCCAATATTTCTTCGGTAGGTTGTTTACCTTTAAAGATAAGGCGACTGTTATCCTGAAACAGTTTGTAATCCCGCCAGATCAACAAAAGAACAATGACACTGATCAACCATACACAACGCACGACATTTTTTTGAATGGTAATACCTTTTAATTGCGGTGTTTGTGCTTGAATAAGCCCCAGCAAGAAACCCATTGGCAACAGAAAATACGCATAACGCTGCGGGAACTCCAACATAGCATGAATCAAAATCGCACAAACCATCATAATCGCGATAATTGAGGTACTATCTTTTGCCGTCTTGTTTAACCATAACAACCATAGAGATAAATATCCAACAATCAAAACACCGAGCGGAACACCATTCCAAATTAAAAGATCAAGGACAATGTTGTGGGCGCTATTAAACCAAACTTGAACAGTATTAAACTCAATACTCTCGACTACAGCGATACTTGTTTGATTCCAGCCATAACCAAACCATGGACGCTCTGCAATCGCATGCAGAATTTGCATCCACATGCCTAACCTTTCATGTCCTGAACCAGCTCTTTGAACAATAGAAGCTGTATGAGCCACTCCCGTATCTAAATGAGAGGTCATAAATTGTGTCAGATATGGCAGTAAATAGCCCGCAATCACAAAATACAATCCAGTCCATAGAAGCAATTTGGGGAAGTTGAATCGCGGATTATTTTTATGTTGTTTATAAATCCAATAAAAAAAGAAAAATATACAAACAATCCATGCTGTTCTTGATTGAGTCAATGTAATGGTAAATAGCAGGATTAGAGAAGAAGGAATAAGCAACCATGGGGATGCTTTGCTTTTCTCATATAGATAAAGCCCCCCCATCAATCCCATCACCAAGAATGTTGATAAATTATTAGGTTGTCCAAAATTAGCGTAAGGGCGGTTCCCTCTTAACCCCATGATTCCATAAATATAGGATTCAAGATTTAACCATTGGACTACCGCCATAAAGCTACTCAGCAATCCAGCAATTAAAACAACTAAGCTAAAGCCAATCATAAGCTTTTCACGATTTTCAGCCTGTAGTGATAAATTATATCCACATAACATTATCAGCCAAAAAGTAAAAAGATAGGCAAAACTTAGAAATGCAACACTAAAATCCAGTATTAATCCAAAACAAAACTGAAGTAGCGGCAATAAAACAATGATCAACATCAAGATCTGAGGACGTGGAATTTTGATCTCTTTTGTTAGAAACAAAGTCACTATAGCAAATGCTGCACCAAAACTTGCAAGTTCACTCGAAAAAGTTACCCAAGGATAGGTATGAAAGGGCGATAACCAAGCGAAGCTAAGTAAGAGGCTAGCAAGAATGAGACATAGAAATGGCATACTTTATACATAAGAAAAAAGCTTAGTGAATTATATCGCTAAGCCTTAACACACAGATTAAATATAAGATAAAAACTACAATTTACTTCCAAGGGCGAAGATCTACAATTTTAACGACTTCGCCTTTTTCTCTGTTTATGAGAACGGTCATGTCAACGGCATTGGCTTTTAAAGGGACAAAGGCAGTTGCTCGTGGATATTTAGATAACGTCTTTTCTACCAAAGCTTTATCGTTAAACTGGTTTAATACATTCAAATTTTGAGCATGTTGTTGAATCTGTTTTTGTACTTTATCAACCGGTACATAACGTTCTGGTTTTTGGGCAATCGAAATTCCTCCAAGAATTTCTGCAAACATTTCATCGCCACGAATATTTTTATCTTTGGCAAATTCAACACCAACAAATTGAGGTTTCAACCATGAAGGCTGTTGATATTGAGGACTTGCTTGAGCTATCTGTTCGGTAAGAATCTCGTTATTACGCACAAGCTCAAAGCGGTCCACATTATAAGCCAGCCATACTGGTCGCCCCTGAGCAATACTATAAACACCATAACCTAATGCAATAATCTGAATCAAGATAATGATACTAAGGTCCATTTTTAAAGACTTCTTTCCTTCTTTGTAAACCAGTAATCCTAGTAATGGTCCAATAATGACATCAATTGCGAGCATCATTAAAAAGATATGTGTCACTCCAACAGCTTTTGCTAATGGAGATGGATACCAGATAAAAAACACTACCCCAACCACAATTAAAGCAATAAAGAAAGAAATTGCTAAGTGACCTAGAAAAAATTTAAGGCGTTTTGACACTAAAATTACCTATCTATTCTCAAACATTAATATTTCTACCTACATTCTGCAGGTGCATATTTTGCAGGTAAAGTTCCCAAATCAGCAGCTAGGCCTTTTGCTGTAGCATTCGTAGCAGATGTAGTCGCACAGGCCCAATCTATTGTTCCATTTGATGTTGCTGTTAATTTAGTTCCACCGATATTTGGTGTTAATACAACCGTCTCTCCCAGTACATCATTTGGCAAACCAACTGCTGTATTACTCGTTAACGTCACAGTAATCACACCCTCATTATTAATTTTTATATCATCAACATAACGTGTCTTTTTTTCGCTGGCAGCCCTTGCACTATAATCTGTTGCAGTACTCGCCATTACAGCCGCCCCACCCACAAGAAAAGATTCACTGATCATCGTTTTTGCAGCACTTGCCATAACCAAAGCTTCACTGACTTTTGCACGCGCAGCATGGTATTGATATGCTGGAATTGCAATAGCAGCCAAAACCCCAATAATTGCCACAACAATCATCAGTTCAATAAGAGTAAAACCTTGTGACGATTTATGCATGACCCAACTTCCCAAATATAATTTACTTATCTAATTCAAGAAACATGCCACAAATATAAACGATATAATTCAATAGCTTAATTTAATACAAGTTTAATATCCATATACAATAAAGTCATAATATGACAACTTTTAAAACTATCATATATAAAAAAAGAGTGCCTCAGCACTCTTCTTTAGAATTTCTTAAATAGAAATTAACGGCATTCTGATGGAGCATATTTCGCTGGTAAGCCATTTGTTGCATCTGCAGCTAAAAGGCCAGCTAGACGAGTTTCAGCTTGTACATTTGTTGCAGTAGCACAGGCCCATTCAACAGAACCAGCAGCACCAGCAGCTAAAGCAGCATTTGCCCCAGCAGTATCTTTAGCATAAGGCGCTAATCTAATAGTTTTACTTTTTGCATCAGATGGCAAGCTTGCATCAGTAGAAGTAGTAAGTGTAATTACTCCTGCAGCTGTAGTAGCAATTGATTGTAAATATTTACTAACAGGTCCTGTATTAGCAACTGCTGCTGCAGCTGATTGCACACCAGGCATGCCATTAGTCTGAAAACCTTCTGAAATTGCAGATTTCGCAGCAGCACCGGCAGTAATTACTTCAGATACTTTTGCACGTACCGTATAATCTTGATAAGCAGGAATCGCTACAGCAGCCAAGATACCGATGATTGCTACAACGATCATTAATTATCTTCATTCCATAAGTCACTTTATATGGACATGCATCAAACCACTGAATTACCTTATTTTTCCTTACTATTCATTTTGTCCATATGGACATGCTTTTGAATGGACAAAATTTTAAGATTTGTCCATAGGACTTACGCATTGACGGATTCAAAAAAGTATTAAAATGCTTTATAAAGTATCTGTGATTAGACGAATTAAACATGTTTCTACAGCAACCTGTACTCTACCCATTTATATGGGTTTTCTCATGACAGAACCGAACTCTATTAGCTGCACACAACTTGCTGAGACTTATAACATCTCGCATGATAGTGTAAATCGCTTTCTAGAGCGGGAAGACTACACACCTCACGACCTATATCAAGAAGCAATTCAACATATTGATAATAATAAACTTATAGTCAGTATTGATGATACTGTTTTAGATAAGCCATATAGTCAACATATGGACTTGGTTAGCTATTTTTGGTCAGGCAAACACCACCGATCCGTCAAGGGTATTAATCTCATTACCTTGTATGCGACAGATCAAAATGGTCAAAATATTCCAATTAATTTTCGAATTTATGATAAGTCAGCAAGTAAAACCAAGAATGATTACTTTATGGAGATGTTAAGTGAAGTACTCGATTGGGGTGCAAAGATTCAATTTATTACAGGTGATAGTTGGTATTCATCGACTGCAAATCTAAAAACCATAAGAAAATATGGTATTCGATTTATGTTTGGTGTCGACAGTAACCGTAAGGTTTCCCCTGAAAAAGGACAATGGTTTCAACTGCGTTTATTGCCGAATTTTCATCAGGGTCAAGTAGTCTGGCTCAAAGATTTTGGCTTTGTACAATTATTTAAGACTCAGTTAAAAGAACAGCAGAGGTTTTATATTGTGCATCAAGATGAAGATGATTTATTGTCCTTTGAGGGTTTTCATGAATTACATTCAAGTCATTGGAAAATAGAACAATATCACCGAGTGATTAAACAGGTTTGTCATATTGAAAAGTTTCAAGTAAGACGATCTAAACTGATTTTGAATCATATTTTTGCAGCCTTGATGGCCTACGTCGAGATACAAAAGAACCAGTTTGAGCGGATCTTTGAAAATGTATATCGTTGGCAGAAGAAATTATTTAGACCAATCATCAAAGACTTCATTGATGACTTTATTCTCGATAAAAATCATCTGCTACCACAGAGAATCTATAAATGATAGTGCGTAAGTCCTAGTCCATATCAAAAAATAGCTTCTTTTAAATCCTTTAGGCTCGATTTTTTATACTGTCGCACTTGCTGCTTGAATCCGCCTAATTTATCGAAAAGCAAGGTAGCGGGTTACGACCTCTCTTCTAAAATAGCATTCACCCAATTCCAACAATTCGCATATTTTGCCTTCACAGCAGATAACTCCTGCTCGATACCACCTGAGTTCTTTTCTCCATAATCGTTGGTATTTGAACTTGCAAAAATCAATTTCATTTCTTTTTCCTGTAAATCACGACATAGAGATAAAAATACCTCATAGATTTCACAGTCTTTTGGTTCTGCTTTTCCTCGTTTTGCTGGTGCACGATATTTCTTAACTCGTTTCATTGCAGCTAAGCTATGTTCATTTTCTGGTGGAATCACAATACAAGTATCAAGCACTGACTTAGAGATTGCTTTTAATGTTTGCGCAAGATTGATTCTATTTACCGCCTGACCATGCAGATAATCAATTTCGGTTGCTGCTTTAGCTGCTGTCAGCATATGGCTTCTTTTTGACTCTAACTTTAAGATTTCTCTCTCTACTTCTTTCACGATTTCATCAGCATGTTCTTCCCACTCAAGTGCAACGGTTTCACTTATAACCAGCCATAAAGATTTAGGCTTGTGATTTGATCTTTCCAGTAGAAATTTTGCAAATTGAACAGATTCAGCAGCAATAGTATCTCTTATGGGAGAACGTATAATATCAAGTAGAATACAGGTATCTAAATAGAGGACTGTCGCAGGCTCTTGCTGAAATTTTAAAAGTGCATCATCATAACGATGGATCGGCATGACTACTGCTCCTGTACATACGACAGTAAGCTTTCAGCAAATTCAAATTGCAAACCCAACTCATACGCACGTTCTCCAGACCAACCCAGCTCTCTTAACGTATGAATGATTAAATTTACATCTAATTTAGCATGAGCATGATGTGCCATCGTTAAAAATTCAAACCAGCGTTTTTGATCTGATGGATGTGACGTGCCAGTAGATTTATTGGCTAACTTTGAGAACCGTTTAAGTGCATTCTCCACTTCAATACCTGCCACACTTGCCACCGTTATGACATCACTGGTGAGTTGTGCTGTAATCGGTGTGTCTATGATAGCAGGCTGAATTATCTGCTCATTAAAGCTAATTAAAGCGTCATTGTATTGATCATGCGTCAATTCGTTTTGTTCCGTTGGAACAATATTGGACACCCACCAAGTTTCAGCGTCACTATAAGGGAATAAAAACAAAGCTACAGGCATAATTGTGTCATTTTTAACAGCTTCAAAACACATAAAATGCTCTTCACCACTTGCAATCTCTTCTTTGTCTTTTCTTCTTACCCAAATTGAATTAGTTTGACTTTCCAGTTTTTGGGTAAAGGTCTCAGTATTTACGCCATTCAACTGAATATATAAATCACGAAAAGTTTTCATTTATAGCCCTAAATTGTGTTTTAAGGCACACTAACAATGACTCATGTTGATCGCAAGTGTAATTTTAATTATTATCACAAAGTGTGAAAAAACACGCTCTAATCATTACCCCTAAAAGAACCGTAATAAGCCCCCCAAAAAAACAGAGATAATTTTTCAAAAGCAAATACTCCATAGCAGAGCTAGGAATATTAGATCGTTATATTTAGGGTTTTTAGGACTCATTCCAATGAATGATAGACTCACTTCAAGCCAAACTCATCTAGGCTTGCAGGATCAAAATTTTCATTAAACATAAAGGCATCTCTTCGCTCTTTTTTTAATGTCGCCAGCGCATAAAAGAAGCATTTCTCATATAACTGCAACTCATATCTTTCTCCATCATGTGTAGAGCCATGACCCCAATGTGCCGATAAGGTTGCAAACTCTAATTTTGTTGATTGGTTACATACATCACATACCACATCTGTCATGACTTCGACTTGTTGCAGTTGTTTAATTTCCATAAGCTGTTCCTCATCTCAATCGAGTTAAATTCTTCTATATTCTTGGCAACCGCCACAACCATTCCCAATTAAACAAAAATAAGCGGGACGCTATTTTTATTTTTTAAAGCATGCTAGGCACTGCTCAGACCCTAACCACTTCAGCTCTGCACGACCATTTCTTTTAAGCGAACAAATTTTCAGTCCATCCTCACCCAAAACAATTGACCATATGCACTACCACAAAGCACGCAAAGCTGACAATTTATGTCACTTTTTTACATAAAATTACTACCTAATTTTTTCAGCTATGGTAATCCATTAAACAATGTATTGATTTCATAAGAAATAATTAGATAATATACATTGGCACGTTTAGTGCTATTATTAAAATAGCTTACAAAGCTTATAATTAAATTAACAACATTTGTGGAGAATGTTATGAATACAATGGAGAAGGGCTTCACGCTCATCGAACTTATGATTGTTGTCGCTATTATTGGTATTTTGGCTGCAGTAGCGATTCCTGCGTACCAAGATTATACAGTTCGCGCGAAAATTTCTGAAGTTATTACGGCAGGAGCTGCTGCTAAATCTGCAATTTCTGAAGGCTTTCAAACTAATGGGATGGTAGGAGTAGCCTCGGCTGCGACAGCGGTTTCAAAAGGTGCGGCTGCTACACCTGTAAGCAAATATTTAGAATCTATTGCTGCTAGTAATGCAGGTATCATTACACTTACAACGACAGCTGATGCTAGTTTGCCAACTGATGCTCAGCAAAAGACAGTACTTATGGTTCCTTATGTAAGTGTTGCTGGTACTGCGACTGCTTTAGCTGCTGGACAAGAAGGTTCAATTGAGTGGGCATGTGGTACAACAACTATTACACAAGCAACTGCTCGTGCAGGTGCTACTATTGGTGGTACTGCAACTGGTACATTACCTGCAAAATATGCACCTTCTGAATGCCGTTAATTTTTAGTTTTTGACTAGAGGTTAAATAAAAGACTGGTTCGCCAGTCTTTTTTATTTAATTATTTTAAAATAAATAGGAGAAAAATAATGAGAAAAGAATTATATCTATATCAGGGGCTAAATTTTGAGATTAAAACTATTTCTGAAGCCAATTCTGTTGAAGGTAGTGACTTAATTGTTGTTTTAAAACATAGTGAAAAACTATTAGAGTTTTATCATGCTCACTTTGAAGTTGTAGGAGATTTTAAAACCAAAATAAAGCTGATTTAGAAGATCTTTTGTATAACATTGCAAAATCTAAAATTAAATCAAGGTTTCTTGAAAAGGTAAGTACACAGTAGTAAGGTTGTAATTTGATCATGTCTAAACGCCTAAAATTTTTCCTCAGCCATTTATCACTCTCTTTCTTAATTGCTTTATTAGCGATTGGACTCGTCTTTTTTATTTGGTATCCATCTCCACTTGCCACAGCCGTTGGCGTAACGCATATCTTTTTAATGCTGTTGGTCATTGACGTAATTTTAGGACCGCTTTTAGGTTTATTGGTCTATAAAGAAGGCAAAAAAACACTAAAATTTGACCTAAGTGTCATTATTCTCATTCAAATTGTGGCTTTATATTATGGGGTATTTAGTATCGAACAAGGTCGCCCTGCATGGTTGGTTTATAATGTAGATCGTTTTGAATTGGTTAGAAAAAATGAATTAGTTGATACGAATATTCAGCATGCACAACCTCAATTCCAACAACCTTCATGGTTTAAACCACAATACGTCGCCACTGAATTTGCCAAAGATACACAACAACGCAATGATGAAATGTTTGCAGAAGTATTTAGCGGTATTTCAATTGCACAGCGTCCAGAACGCTATGTAGAACTGACTCAAGCTAAAACCTCTATCAAACAACGGGCACAGCCTTTAGTCCTCCTAAATGACTTTAATGATCCGAAAGTAGTAAAAATGATGCTCACTCAATACCCACAAGCAACGGCTTTTTTGCCGCTAAAAGCCAATGCTGTTGATATGACAGTATTAGTGAATAAAGAAAATGGAACCGTAGTAAAAATTGTGGATTTAAGGCCATGGAAGTAATCAGACGATTCCATTAAGCACAATTTTATAAATGAAACGATTTAATAATACACTTGGAGAAATTAGACAATGAATTCCAGCAATAATATCGGAATAGCAGAAGCTGAATTAGATCAGCCGATTTATCGTATATTTTCATTAGAGCGTTTTTTTCAAGTTTTACACAAAAAACAATTAACTCTTGTTAAACCACATCTTTGGGATGACCCCTTTGAAAATGTACTCTTAAAAAGTGAATTTAAAACAGCATCTAACGAAACAGCAGTCTTTGAGGCACATGATTCTGTTTATGGTCAATGCTGGACTCGACATGCTGAATCAGATGCCATGTGGCGCATTTACTCACCGCATAAAAGTGGCGTACGATTACAAACCACACCTAGAAAACTATTAGCTACATTACAAACTAACATACATGAACATCCTGAACTTTATGGTTTTATTGGAAAAGTTATCTATGCTATCAACGAAAATCATCTGAAAGAATTACTACAAAAAATTAACTTAACCGCTACAGATGGTTCTGGTATAGCTCAATCTTTATTATACAAGCGCAAAGAATTTGAGCATGAGCAAGAAATCCGCTTAATTTATTCAGGTCCTGATGGAAAATGTCCAAACAATATATTTAATTGCTCAATTGAACCTAATGCACTTTTTGACAGTATTATGTTTGATCCAAGAATAGACGAAAGCTTACAAAAAGCCTGTACTGCAGCAATACAAAATTTAGATTGCAATGTAAAAGTAGAAATATCCAATTTGTATAATTTACCAAATGGTTTTAGCTTTCACTTGCACTAATTTCACCCCCAAAATCATCTAAACACAATTGATTGGCACATCTACCATGATAGATTTACCAATCAATGATTACTCATATATAGCCAATACATGTCATCTTATATTTACTGTAGGAAACCAAATCCTGTTGTTGATCATAATTTATATGAGTTGATCAGCAACCCAACCACCTTTGGCTATAACACCCCTGTCGGTGGTCAATTGGCTGTGACCAATTTTTTTGAAGTTTTAAATGCAGATGAAGACATTATTGGTTTTCTATGGTTTGATTTCTACTCTGATGAAAATATGATTGAAATCAATCTAGCAAAATCGCTTCATGCAGCGAAATTTCAAGGGTTTAGTTCAAATGTGCTATCGGATCTCGATAGGCTTAAATCTGAACTTCCACAAGAATGGATCACCCCACAAACGCAATGGTTAGGTATTGTCAAACCCGCAAATAAAAATTACCAAAAAATCACCTCCTTTATTATGCAACATGGATTCCAAAACGATGGTGAAGGTGGTTTTGTTAAGTCTTGCTAATTTAAAAGAGTCCTACCTTCCACTGGGTTGGACTCTTTCTTCAATACCAGACATACAAAAATTTAACAGCCCACTTTCTGCCTCAACTCAAAATTTTCCAGCAACAGCGAATTACACTTTTCCAGCAGTTTTTCATAATCTTCTTTCAACTGCTCATAATCACTTTTCACCGCTTTGGTCTTAGTTTTCGCTTGCTCAATTTGCTGGGCAGGCGAAAGAAGATTTTGCCCTGCTGCCTGTGCAGCTTGCTCAATTGCCTCAATTAATGCAGCATGACGGCTCTTTTTAATCGAGCCTCGTTTACGTCCAGCCTCCATTGCAACCGTATCGTTATTAATGGCAGAACCTTTGGGCAGAATTGTTGGCTTATTGGCCTTTAATCGTTCTAAAGCAGCATCATATTCATTGTGTGCACTCATATTTTAAGCCTCAATATTCAAAATTTGAATTTTTTGGATCATTTTATGCAGCGCCATAATATCACTGTCCATTTGCCCGTATAACAAACTGCCCTGTGCTTGTGTGTCACGCACTCGTTGTATCCGTTGCACTGCCTTTTGCATCTTTTCAGCACTGCCAGCATCAAAAACTGCATGTGCACAACTCAAACAGCTCGTAATAGCCGTAAAAGAAATTTTTTCGCAAGAATCAGGGTTGGTACATGCGCCAAACAAGCTAGGCTTATAGGCAATTTCACCCTTTTTCATACGCTTAATGGTTTCATCACGGTTTGGAAATACTGTGAGTAATTGCTCGCGGTCTTTTTGTAGCTGCAAATAGGTTCCTGCACCGCAAAAGAGCTTACTAGAAGTACTGATTACGCCTTCCTCAAACTGGGTGTAGGAATGCACCAACCTCTGATATTCTAGCTCTTGGATTAACTCTTTCTGACTATCACTGGCTAAAATATTCGGGGCAAATACTGAGTTTTCTCGATAATATAGCGTCATCGCTTCGGTTAAATGCTTATATTGAACCGACAGAGCACCTAACCCAACAATGCCAGAACGGGCACTATACACAGCCATTGAGCGTCTAAATTGATGGGTACAGATATTCCAATATTGACCAACTTGGCAGTCTTTTTCTTCTCGCCAATTGCGAAAACCATCAAAAGCTTCAAGCTCGGCGATATCACTTTCTGTGATTTTCAACCCATCTCCAAGCAAGACAGAAATACGGCTTAAATACTGATTAAAATTAGACTGTGTTCGAGTCGGAGCACCCTCAAAATTAGAGATAAAATCCGTTTCATGCTCAATATTGCGGTTATTTTTATTTCGATGCTTTTGCGAGTATAGCGTTGGAAATAATGGGTATTCAGCAGGATTAGACATATCATAATGTGAGTTGAGCAGAGCGTAGATTTCACCAACACTTTGTGCTGCATGAACGCCTATTTTAATGTCTTCAAACGTGATCCAATACGTCGATTTATTTCCACCACCATGCAACTTAGAGGTATAACCCATAATGACATGCACAAGATGCTCATTACTTTGAATAGTTTGATAGCAATCAGAAGACAGCTGATTCACTTCATTGTCCCGCATCCCTGTAAACAGATGAATCCACAACTTGGCCATACCTTGAATCAGCGTCATATAACGGGTGAGGTTGGCATGTTTTTGAATCTGATTATTTTCAAACAGTGCCGTTAAACCGAGCAAATCTCGAGCATCAGCAAAACTTACCGCATTTTTTTCACGCTTAAATTCTGTCGGCATCAAAGCAAAATTTGCAGCCTGCTGCTTGCGCTGAAACCATCTCAGAAGTGCTGATGCATTTTGATTAAACTCGTTTAATTTATCTGCTAAAGCATTAATTAAGGCAATATAAAGCCGTGAAGGAACAACTTTGGTTTGTGGGCCTACTTTGCTTGACTGCAACCTAAGTTGAGCCGCCAACTTTGCTAAATGCTCTATTGGCTTATATGTACTAAATGCAGGAATGAGCAATGGGTATTGCTGTTGTAAGGCAAAACAATCCGTTAAAAATGCTTTAATGTGAATGGCTTTTTGATAACTCACACCAACATAAGCATCATTTACTTTTGACATATAAGCAACATCGCTAAATAACTGCTGCAATGTACAGCCATTCTTATATGCAATTGCTGCAAACTGGCGTAAAACCGTATACCGCTGTTCAATACTTTTAATAATCGACTTACCAGATTTTATATAAAGCAAAGCAAAACTGATTTTTTTCATTTCTGCCCGAATTTGACAGTAAAGAAAGTCATTTTCTCGGGCATTTTCAAGCCAACTATCAAAATTCAGGCGACAATCACACTTCGGTAAATATGGAGAAAGATCCCACACATTGTCTGAATAAACAGATAGTGTTTCACCGTTTTTTGTTCGTGATAATACAAAAGCATTTGGAACAGTCAGCTGATTATTCTGTAGATTGTACTCATCAGGTAAGAACTGCTCAGCAATACCCAATGAATATAGATATGAATTAAATGAACTCATGATATCCACCCCAAATCAATTAGTAATTCAAAATGATTCAGCCAATAGGCATCTAAATCACCGCTTTCTACTTCTTCTTGAATTGAAAAAATACGATTACGTAAATTTTCATAAGTATCTGATAACTCGTTGAGTACTTCGTCAATTCGATGTAGCACAACCCCAAACTGCTGTTCCCACTTGATTAAGTCCGTGGCTTTTTGCTTAACGTAGCCGAGTAGGCTTTTCAGTGATAAAAGCTTACGCACATCTTCGTCATCAGCATGAACTGCATAATGCTGGCAAAATAAACAATGCTCAAATTGCTGACAGTTTGGAGTTGGAGCTTGCGCGGTAAAACCTGTTGCTTTTTCAGGTTGTAGACTGATAGTCGTACAAGCCCCGACAGGTAAGGTTTGAACATCAGCAGTCTCATCTAACGTTTGTACAGGAATACGCTCAACGGTTCGAGTTTGTGAAACTGCAACTTCTCGCAGTTCATAAAAGAATTGTGAAATCTGTTGGCTTGCATCTTTAAATGAAGTTCGACTGTAGTTTTTCTTCGCAGTATCGAGTGAGTGTCCCATTTTTTCGACTTCAAGCAATAAATCGCCATCGCTCAATTCAACATATTGACTGCTAACATGCTTGCGCCACTCTTGTGGGGTGATCCAAGCCATTTTCGGGAAAATACGCTGCAAAAATCTTTTAAGTAATTGAAGTTTATTATTTCCAATTGCGCTTAATTTTCTCACTTCATTACGTAGCGGAAATACAAAATCACATGACTCATCTTGAATATACCAAGCGCGAAGTTCTAAAATTTTTCTAAAAATCGGCTCAAATTTAACTCCAAACTCTGGCCGTACTGTCTTGCCTCTTGCACGGCTTTTCGTTCCTGAAAAGCGTCGGCCTTGTGTACTCGGTAGGATTTCCATCGTATCAAGGTGTAACTGTTGAGCAGTGTCTAGATTTGCTCCAGTTTGTGCAATAAATAACAGCATGCCGATGGTCAGGCCGTAGGATGCAAGTCTTTCACGCTCTAAATGCCGCTTATTTTTGTTGCGTTCTTCAAGTTTACGAATCGCTTGATTGCGGTTTTCACGTACACGCTTTCGATGCTCACTATCTTCTTCTAACTCAAAATCAGCTAGCATTTTTGACAAAGATGGAATAGCCGTATATTTAGCTAGATACCTCTGCATATCGAACTGAATATACTGTTTTTCAATTTGATGATGAAAGCCCGAGTAAAAATAAAAATCTTCTTCATCTACAGATTGAAAATGCGCAGGAAAGTCATTTTCTTGTACAACAATACGATGAATTTCAAGAAAGACATTCAACAAAGTTGCATAAGTTTTTTCATGATCTTCTTTAGCGATTGGCAAAATAGGCACATCATAACGCTGAGACTGTACTTGCATCGCTTGACTAGAAATATCAATTTCATGACAATCAAATACATATGCTATCAGTTTTGCAACATAACGCTGATACTGCTTTGCGGTATGCGCAGCCAAGTTATCTTCATCAGTGTCTGCAAGCAAAGTCCGATCAACCAGAGATTTACTATAGCGACGATAGGCATCGATAATGCTGTCCTTATCGGATAAATCAAAAATTTTCTTTTGTTGATCAATCCAATCCAAAAACATCTTGATGATGCAATAGAACAACCCTTTTGATAGGTCCGATCCATCCATTTGCAGTAGATAATCTGTAAAACATTTTAAAAAATAGCGTCTTTTTTCATCAAAAGAAGCGACAAGCTCATTGTCTGATACATCGAAAGAACATGCTCTTTTAGCAAAAAAGAATGTACCAATATCTAAAGTTCTAAAAGAAAATGAGGCCGTTTTATCTTTGAGCACGAGTATTAAACGCTCATGCTCAGTAATCTGTTTATGAATATCAGTGATATGTACAAACAACGGGGTACGAATAAAATTCATGACAAATCTCCTGCTAAATCCACAGAGGACTTGACGTATTTCATCAAGCTAGACTCATACTCATGCTGAATTTTACTGCGCCATTGCAACCGTGATTGATAGTTCAAATACTGTAAAGTCGTGCTGATGTTGCGATGTCCCATCCGAGCTTGCACATACTCAACAGCGGTCATAGCAGAATGCCCTGCAGGTAGATGCTGTAACTGACTTTCCAGCAGATTCATCCCAAAACTGGCACGTAAGTCATGGAATTTGAAACTTTTAAATTGTGGATCAATTAGACGAATTTCAGGCAATAACACCATTTTTAAATAACTACGTACTGCTTCACCTTCATAGATTTTCAGTCGAGTCTCAAAGGAGTCAGATGCTTTGATCTTTTCAGTTAACTTCTGCTGTTCAGCTTTGCTGGTGTAGAAAGGTGTACCAAGCTTGGTGAGAAACACATAGTTTTCATCCGAGTCGCCATAATTTGATTTCTGTCTACGCAGACGCGCTTTCTCACTATTGATATAGATTTTAAGATCTTGTACTAACCAATTTGGAATCAAAAGTGTCATCGGCTTTTGAAATTTAGTGTCCACACCTGTACCCGCTCCAACGGGCAGACGAATAAAGCCATGACTATCAAGCTCACAACCAATTAAGTTTTTAATTCGCAAAGTACAAATCGTTTGTAAACGAGCACCTGTAAACAATGCAAGATAAAACATCAATTGATATTCACGTGATGATTTTTGCAATGCTTTTAATATGACAGTTTGCGATTCAACGCTGAGAGGGCTTAATTCACCACCATCCACAATCGCTTCAGAATTTGGCGCTTTGGCTGGAACATGAATCGCAAGATCATGCGACTTAATTGCCATTTTTCGACGTGCGCCAAACTCATTATCCACGGCAATATATTTGTAGACATCTTTAAACGGTATGCCATAGTGCTGATGATCAACTAAGTCTTCTGTAATAAGAAATCGATAAAAATTCACTACCGCATTAATTCGATTACTTGCAGAGCGAGCTGAAATTAGGCCTGCATTCGCTTGCTCAATAAGACGAGTGCGGTATTTAAAAATCGCATTTGACTGTTTTAGTTTGTGGAACTTCAAACAGTCCAGTTGCTCATCTTCTAAAAAACGCTGAAAATCAACAAGCTGATGAGCAATAGATGCAAATGTTTTAAAATCATACTGTATTGTTTGCTCAAGTTTTTTCAGCAAATACAGATTAAAAACATCAGAAGATCTACCATCTCCCTGAACAATTACAGGGAATTCAAGGTAAGCATCACCATGTTCTTCAAACGCTGCATCATTTAAACGATCAGTTGCCTGTCTCAACGTCAATAACTGAAATTTTTTAATGGTCACAACTTTGGCTTTTGATTGGTAGCGTGACTTACCATTTTTAAGTTTAGTGCTCATTTTGAGCCTCCTGTTTATTAAAAAACAGGCAAAAAGTGACCTTAAGATAGGATTGACAAAAATGCCCCTATCGATCAAAATCGAAGTGTCTGGACGCCAATCAAGACATTCATAAGAGCTCATGTTCCCGCATGGGCTTTTATACTTTTTGCCGAATGAAAATAATTGCTCTACGGAATAAGTAGTGAAATTATTTGGTTAAGCATTTAGCTGCTGCTTGAAAAATTTCAGATAGAAGCTCTTTCTTAGGTCCAGATGGATCACAAATGATTCCTGCAATATTTTCGCTATCCAGTATCCAAGAATTTTTTGAAATAAATGATACTTGTGGTTTTCCAAGACGGCTATTAAATGTAAATGACATATTGTAGGTATGGTGATTTCCACGATACCTTGTGCAAAACACTGTTTTAGTTTGACGAATTGCCTTTTCCAATCCAAGCCCATACCTTCAACAATAGTTTGCATGAGGGTGTATGGTTGCCCTTTATGCTCAACAACATATGATTCAGCATTATGGAAAGGTACTTCGATTTGGGTTAGACTTCTCATGGTTTCGATTCCTTTGGTTAAGGTTGAATGTGGGCAGATTGGTTACTTTGGCGAGTGCAATCTGCTTTTTTGTTGTCTGGATTTTCTAAAAGACCTTCATGCTGAAGGATCAATTTTAAATAGTGGTTGAATTGACCTCGATATGTGCGGTTTTCGCGTTTTGCAGCAGCCTTGACAATATCTGCTAATTCGTCATCATAAGAACATGTGTACACGATAACTCCTTTCATAACTTCAAGATAGCAATTGATAATTTATGATAGGTTTTGATAGCTGTCAAGGATTTTTTATGGTTGCTGATTTCTCTGAGCGTTTAAGGTTTTTTCGATCACAGCGAGGGCTATCTCAACAAGATTTGGCTAATGCAGTTGGTATTTCAAGAAAACAAATTTCTGATTATGAAGTTGGTACCGCTAAACCACGTCAAGCTACATATATGAAAATCTTAAAAGCGCTTGATATAAGTGATCAGATTTTCAGTAAAAGTGATCTTTGTTCTCTTGATATAAATGATTTAGATGGCGATCAGGTTATATCTTTTAGCAATAATGATGGAGATAAAATTATGCTCTCTAAATCATTTTGCACTAAAAATCATTTAAATGAAGTAGATATACTAAGCGTTTTTAAGATTAAAGGGGATGCAATGCAGGAAACCCTTTTTAATGATGATTTAGTTTTAGTTGATACGTCAGATAAACACTTTATATCGGGATTAATTTATTTAATATATTTCTATGGTGAAAGAATGGTTGTTCGTTTACACCGTAGTGCTAATGGGTTGATTGAAATAACTAAAGACAATTCAGCTTATCCTGACAACACGGTGAACGAGTCAGAAATAATAGTTTTAGGTAAAGTAGTATATAGGCAAGGGTTGATCTAAATAATAGTTATCAAGTATGAGGGCGAGAGTATTGCCTAATACATTCAGACAGTTTGAAATGATCCTGAGTTGTATCTAAAACATCCTATTGAGCTTTAAAAAGAGATGACATTTTACTAGGTGTCATCCCTTTCTTCATCCCCATTAGTATATTCAAATAGATCTTGCATATTACAATTAAAATATTTACACAAAGTATCAGCAACCGAAAGTTCAATTCGTATTGCCCGGTCATAGTAAAGACTCGTTAGCGTATTGCGATTAATACTGGTCGCCTGAGCTACCTCACTTAGCTTTAAAATTTTTCGCTCACCCATCAAATTTGACAACCTACATCTAATCATAACAACCTTTAAATTAAAAAATTAACCTACAGGAGGTTAATTTAACTTGATGAATAACTTTTACCATGGTAATTTAACCTGCAGCAGGTTATATTGTTTTATTGAAAACCAAATTAGCCGTTCTAAATTTCATTATATAGTTTTTTAAGGAAGTTCAGCTATGAATAACTACTTTTCTCCAAAATTCTCTGTTTCAGAGGAAGTTCGTTCAACTGCTGTTGCACTCATTAAAGAGTTCAATATTGACCGTACATTTGATTTAGCCTTGTTTCTGAATGTTAACCCAAACTTAAATGACCAAGATGCGACTTTAGCCTGGGTGAATTATTTTGAAAAAAATCAACATGATCTCAGTGACTTCAATCATGTTAGACGCCACTTTATGAAAAATTTTCCTAAAATTATGTTTGCTAATTTCAGTGAATAAAATAATCAAAGGGAGATATCAAATATCTCCCTTAATTTTTTATAGCAATCCCTCTTATGGTAATCTCAACAAAAAGTAAAATTCAATTTAATAGGTTGTCAAAATATGGAATCATTTATAAAAGCAGGTCATATTGAGCCTTCGGTCATTGTTTTTGACGTATTTGGCACACTTGTGAAGATAGGGGAAAGACGTTCCCCATATAGAAAATTAATGAAATGGCTACAAGAAAATGGGCGACAACCAAAACCTGATGATGCCAAATTTATTATGTCCCACAATTTGAATTTAGCAGAGCTTGCAAAGCGATTAGCAGTAAATACTCCAGACCAATTTCTGCAAGAACTCGAGCATGATTTAGATGAAGAGTTACGCTCTATTCGACTGTATGAAGATACCTTATCAACTTTGGAAGAATTAAAAAAATTGGGATTCAGATTAGCATTATGCTCAAATTTAGCTATGCCATATGGAAAAGTTGTTCTTCATTTTTACCTTCTCTTGATGCTTATGCTTGGAGTTATGAGGTTGGAGCAATTAAACCAGAGTCACAAATTTATCAATATTTAATTGATAAATTACAATGTCATGCCAAAGACATTTTGTTTATTGGAGATACTCTTTTAGCTGATTACAGTGGTCCAACTGAATTTGGTATGTCAGCACGTTTAATTGATCGTAAGAGTGGGCAAAAGCTGGCAGATGTTTTAGCTGATATCATGATATTAAAATCTTAGATTAGCATTTAAGCTCAGCTATCTTTCTAATTTTTTAAAATAGGTTTCACATTTTGAAGCGGGGCTAAAATTATATTTTAAAGCGGTATTGGCTCTAGCTGTTGAATATTCAATACCTTGAATTTCACGCTGCTGAGCAAAAACTTGAATCGCAGGATGCAACTGTTCTGAGCAACTGGCATCGTTGCTAAAGTATTTTAAAGTCTTGGTATTGGAAAAATATATTGCAGCAAACAATCGCCCATCTTTAAACACAATCGCGGATGAAGCATCTAAACTGCTTCCAGACC
The DNA here is from genome assembly GCF_030913345.1 of Acinetobacter sp. A22. NCBI lineage: Bacteria > Pseudomonadati > Pseudomonadota > Gammaproteobacteria > Moraxellales > Moraxellaceae > Acinetobacter > Acinetobacter sp. A22. The sequence continues at coordinate 3,067,222 of NZ_CP133162.1, read as the reverse complement.
GACCTTCATAATACAGCGCCTCATCTGTTTTCAGTAAATATGGCGCTAAATAATTGTCAAAATTGGATTGAAATTTTAGATAATCATGCTTTAACAATGTTTGAAGTCCTGTTTGGATTTTTGGATTCAAAACAATTTGAGGAATTGATGAAATTTCTGAATATTGAATGAAGTCTAGTTCTTGAGCATGAGTAAAAATGGAGATTGAAAAAAGTAGAAAAAGATAATATTGATTCTTCATATCAAATTTATTATTTTTATGTCCATATTGACTTACTTATGGATTGTTCATTTTATATGGACACTTATGGAGTATCAATAAGAGTAAAACCCTTTTGCATTGATTTCATAACATTTCTCCAATGTATAAATTTTTATAAGCTTTTATTAGCTACTTGTATTCAGCATGTTCTATGCCAGTCCTTAGCTTATCGAATTTTAACTTAAAAAAACAGAGACTTAAAACATTATTCAGCATGAACAAAAGCACCTCTTTTCTGACAAAAAGAAATAATAATTGACAAAATATGTCACCATTTTGCAAACCTGAGACCCTACCTAAGGAATTTTTACTGTTTTTTTAGTGATTTTCGCAATTAAAAGAGAATTTAATCACAGAGTTTCACTTATCTTTTTTTCTAAAAAATGATGAATAAATAGACCATTTATCGGAAGATAAACGGTCTAATCGAAATAGGTTAAATTGATTTTTGATAAAATAGCTTAATAAAGGCTCAATTTAAAATATAAGGTTCATTTGGAAGCTCATTGTTCACTTCATTTTTATTGTTTTTACCGTAAAAGTCATCAAGCACCGTACCAATCCGCTCCACTCCATGTTTAACAGCAGCTTGATATTGTTTCGCAGTCAAAAGGCTGATCATTTCCTGACAGATTTGAGTCCAAATATGTGTTTGTGTTGCATTCTTCAAACCACGATCAATCAAAATCTCAACTTTACGCTCACACAAATTTAAATAAAGCAGCACACCACTATTCAACTCGGTATCCCACACACCTAATTCTGCAAAGAGTTGCTGCGCACGTAAACGTGTATTTTGATAGTAAGCTTGTGAACAAGGTATATGGCCTTCAATTACTACCTGAATTTCTCCTACATGACCTTTTTCTGCTTGCTGTACTGCTCTGGCGATCTCTTGTCGATCTTGTTTATTAAAATACCGATGTGCCGATGAAACATAAAAAAAATGCTTTAACCAGCGTTTTGCACTAGGTTGTACAGATTCATCTAGCTTTGGTTGCGTAATAATTTCTGTTGTATCTGTTTTAGTTACCATGATCCTGAGGCACCTCCCCCTCCAAAGCTACCGCCACCACCGCTATAGCCACCACCACTACCGCCAAATCCTCCACCTCCGCCTCCGCGTCCTCCACCAGACAAGAAAGCTTGAAAAATCAGTTGAGCAAGTGATGTGATTAATAAAAAGAAAATACCTATGCCAAGCAGCAAACTCATAAAAATACCAGCACCATTTACTAAACCTGCAACTGTTGCAGCAACAGCAGCAGTAGATGCACTTAATCGTTTACCGACAATGAACGATCCTATGACACCCGCAATTAAAATAAATAGCGCCATCGTAAACGTATTATCTTTCGCTTGTTGTGCTTGGATTGCCTGCTCATGTCGTTCTTTGAGCTCTTGAGCAGATTGTTGAGCGATCTCAGGATCAAGATTAACAATACGGGTAAGCTCATCCAAACCTGACGAAATCCCTTGTGCATATTGACCTTGTTTAAAATAAGGCGTGATCTGATTTCGAATTATTCGGCTCAATACTACATCGGGTAATACACCCTCCAAGCCATAACCTGTCAATATTTGAATTTTACGATCATTAATCGCAATCGCCATTAACAAACCATTATCACGCTTGGCTGAACCTAATTGCCATTTTTCGCCTGTACGCAAAGCAAAATCAAAAATGGCTTCTTGTCCTGTCGTTGGTACAATAATTACACCGATTTGAGCTTTGCCTTGTTGATATAAACTCAGAATTTTTTGATTAAGTTGCTGTATTTCAGCCTCACTCAATACCTTAGCTTGATCAATAACAGGCTGATTTAAAGTTGGTAAACCTCGAATTGATTCAACATCCCCCATATCATTGGCAACTTTTGGCAATACGGGTGCTTGTGTTGACTGCGATGATGTAGAGCTATTTTTCTGCTGATCTTGAATGATTTTTCCAGCAACAATCACATCACTGTGATCTGTTACGGTTGCAACCTCCGCCCAAACGGTATGCTGACAACAAAGCAGCGCAAAAAGAATAATAAGAATATATTTAATTTTTTGCGTTGGTTTTATCAACATACCTAACTCCTTATCGATCTAACCAGTTTCAGATCTTAATTAAATGAAACTGTCGGAGCTTGCTGTGCGGATTGTTCTGCTTTGAAGTTCTCTTTGGTTTTCATTCCAATGACTTTTGCAGTCATCACCTGTGGGAACTGACGTAGATAAGCATTGTAATCTTGAACGGTCGTGATATAGCGATTGCGAGCCACGGCTATACGATTTTCAGTACCTTCCAATTGGGCTTGTAAATCACGAAATTGTTCGTTGGCTTTTAGGTCGGGATAATTTTCAGAAACAGCGATTAGACGAGACAATGCACCCGTTAATTGACTTTGTGCTTGCTGGTATTTCTCAAACAAAGCTGGGTCTTCTAACACTTCTTTATCAACTTTTAAACCTGCAACATTCGAGCGTGCTTGAGTCACTTCTGTGAGCACTTGCTCCTCATGTTTGGCATAACCTTTCACGACATTAACAAGATTTGGAACTAAATCAGCACGACGTTGATATTGGTTTTGTACTTCTGACCATGATGCATTGACTGCTTCATCTTTCACTTGCAAAGTATTATAGCCACACCCTGTAAATAAGAGTGTACTCGCCAAAACTGTAGCAATTGCGGTTTGTTTAATTACTTTCATCAAAATTTATCCTCAGGTTTTTCTTTATATTTTTGCGATAATTCATTGTAATGTGATTTTTTGCTTGCTGTGTAACATTTATTAAAGTTGATTTATTTTTAGATTAAATAAAAAAGCATTACTCAATTCGCTTGAAGTAATGCTCTGCAATACGAGGAGAATTATGTTGTCAGCCTAATTAACTGTAAATTTTAGATGCAGTTTCTTCTTGAAAGCTGATCATTCCATATTCGTCAGCCATACGTGCTTTCCAGTAGTTTACCAATTTCGTATAGTCATGCTTTGCAGGATGGAAATCCGCTTGATAATACGATAAGTATTCAGGAATAAGTTGAATTAACATTTTTACGAGTAAATAGATTCCAAATAGATTGCCACCAACTTTTGGTAAGCTTTTCCATTTATCTTGCCAAACTAAACGTGAGGTCGCATAGAACGTCAGACTTGCAAAACCAGTGGTTACACTACGCATTAATAAACGGCGAATACGATCATCGCCATAGACCTCTTGATAGACATCAAAGGCAACAGAGCGATGTTCAATTTCTTCAATTGCATGCCACACCCATAATTTCATTGCATCATCATCTAAGGTACTTAATATTTCTGGATGTTTGAGAATGTAACCGCCTAACATCGCAGTAAAATGTTCAAATGCACAAGTTAAAGCGAGCTGTAATTTTGGATGAATGTTTCGTAGTGCATCATCACGCTTTGCCAACCACGCTTGAAAACGATCAAGGTTATAATCCTCTTTACGCCATGCATCATTGAACTCAGTATGGGCTTTAGAATGCATTGCTTCTTGTCCAATAAATGCAGCAATTTGTGCTTGTAACTGAGGATCTTTAACTTTATCTCGTACGTTCCACACACTGTTCACAAAATATTGTTCACCAATTGGAAAAGTGGATGATAACGCAGTTAAAAGATGCGACATTAACGGAGAGTTAGCAAAATAGTGTCGTTGAATTTTTTTAGGATTAAATTGCAAACGACGCACAGTGATCCCCAAAGCTATGGGACGATTTAAATAGCCTTTCTCTGAATTTGCATTTGCAAGTGCCATCTTGAGTTCCTGCACATTTTATATACTGACTTTGAGTATTGCGCTGCAGGATAGTCAAGCATAGGGCAAAATAGCTTATACGATTTGCCAAAACTACCAAAAAGATAAGGTGAAAATAATAAAGCCTGCATAATGCAGGCTCTACTTCGACGTCTTTTACAATATTTTCTGGATTAAACACCAAGGTAATCTAAAATACCCTCGGCAGCTTGACGACCTTCCCAGATAGCAGTTACGACAAGATCAGAACCACGCACCATGTCTCCACCTGCGAAAATTTTTGGATTAGAGGTCTGGAACTTGAACTCTTGCTGTTCAGCTGCTACTACACGACCAGAACCATCTAAGCTCACATTCGCAGAACCAAACCAATCCGCAGGGCTTGGACGGAAACCAAAAGCAAGCAATACTGCATCAGCTGGTAAAACTTCTTCAGAACCAGGAATTGGCTCAGGGCTACGACGACCACGGCTATCAGGCTCACCCATCTGTGTAGTCACCACTTTAACACCAGTCACTTTGCCATTTTCGCCGACAATTTCAATTGGTTGACGATTGAATAGGAATTTTACACCCTCTTCATAGGCATTTTTCACTTCGCGCGCAGAACCCGGCATGTTGCTTTCGTCACGACGGTAAGCACATGTCACATCATGTGCACCTTGGCGTAATGAAGTACGGTTACAGTCCATCGCAGTATCACCACCACCCAGAACAATCACCTTTTTGCCATCTACACTGATGTATTCACTTGGATCTTTTTCCCAGCCTTGGCAACGATTTACATTCGCAATTAAGAAATCTAATGCATCGTAAACACCATCAAGATCTTCACCAGGGAAACCACCTTTCATGTAAGTGTAAGTTCCCATACCCATGAATACTGCATCGTATTCAGCAAGCAACTGTTCGATCGTTACATCGACACCAATTTCAGTATTCAAACGGAACTCAATGCCCATCCCCGTGAAGATTTCACGACGACGTTTCATCACATCTTTTTCCATTTTAAATTCTGGAATACCGAATGTTAGTAGACCACCAATTTCAGGACGTTTATCGAATACAACTGGTTTTACACCACCGCGCGCAAGAATGTCTGCACAGCCTAAGCCTGCTGGACCTGCACCAATAATTGCAACTTTTTTATTCGTCCATTTAACGCCAGACATATCTGGGCGCCAGCCTAAAGCAAAGGCAGTATCGTTGATATATTTTTCAGCATTACCAATCGTTACTGCACCAAAGCCGTCATTTAGAGTACAAGCACCTTCGCATAAACGGTCTTGTGGACATACACGACCACAAACTTCTGGCAATGTATTGGTCTGGTGGCAAAGTTCAGCTGCTTGGAAAATTTGACCTTCAGCAATCAGTTTTAACCAGTTTGGAATATAGTTATGTACAGGACATTTCCATTCACAATATGGGTTACCACACCCTAAACAACGATGAGTCTGGTTTGCAGCCACTTCCGCTGTAAAAGGTTTATAAATTTCCACAAACTCTGCTTTGCGGACAGTAATATCTTTTTTCTCTGGATCTTGACGTGGTACATCCAGAAATTGAAAGTCATTATTGAGGCGTTCTGCCATGTCTCTCTCCGTGGGTAGGCGCAGCGATGTCTCTCATCTCTGCACCTGCCTATGTCTTTGCAGTCGTGGAATTATTGTGGATCAGCTTGGGTTGTTTTCAAAAGCGTTTGCAAATTAGCAGCTTTTGGTTTTACAAGCCAGAACTTACGACTATAGAAGTCGAACTCATTACGGATTTTATATGCCCAAGCACTACCTGTTTCTTTGATATGTTCATCAAGGATACGTAGTAGATTTTCTTTGTGATCTTCCATCGACTCGGTAGAGATACGATTTAGGTCAATCAGCTCATGGTTGTAGTAGTCAACAAAGTCATTATCAAGGTCAAGTACATAAGCGAAACCGCCTGTCATACCCGCACCAAAGTTATGACCCACTTTACCTAAGACAGTTACCACACCACCTGTCATATATTCACAGCAGTGGTCGCCAGCACCTTCAATTACCGCAAAAGCACCCGAGTTACGAACAGCGAAACGCTCACCCGCAGTACCCGCAGCAAATAACTTACCGCCAGTCGCACCATATAAACAAGTGTTACCGATGATTGCAGTATTTTGTGTTTGGAACGGTGAACCTTTTGGTGGGAAAATCGAAACGCGACCACCCGCCATGCCTTTACCAACGTAATCGTTCGCATCACCTTCAAGTTTGATATGCAGACCACCTGCGTTCCAAACACCAAGTGACTGACCAGCTGTACCAACAAGATTCATCACAACTGGGTTGTTTTCCATCCCTAAGTTGCCGTAGCGACGTGCGATCTCACCTGAAATACGTGCGCCAATTGAACGATCACAGTTACCAACAGTGAAATTAAATGAACCGCCTGTACCTGCTTCAATCGCTGGTAGCATTTCAGCAAGCATTTTCTCAGCCAATACACCTTTATCAAATGGCGCATTACCTTGAACTTGGCAATACTGAGCTTTACCTTCAGCAGATGGATGTGAAGTCAATAAAGCGCTGAGATCAAGATGAGCATGCTTTTCAGTTTCACCTGGTAAAACTTCAAGCAAATCAACGCGACCAATCAAATCTTTAAGTGATGCAACACCTAGAGCAGCTAACCATTCACGTGTTTCTTCTGCAATAAACTTGAAGAAGTTAATCAACATTTCTGGTTCGCCAATATAGTGTTCTTGACGTAAATGATCTTGCTGAGTTGCAACACCAGTTGCACAGTTATTCAAGTGGCAAATACGAAGATATTTACAACCTAATGCGATCATTGGTGTAGAACCGAAACCAAAGCTTTCAGCACCTAAAATTGCTGCTTTGATTACATCCAGACCTGTTTTTAAACCACCATCAGTTTGAACACGTACCTTACCACGCAAATCATTTACACGAAGTGCTTGATGCGCTTCACTTAAACCCAATTCCCAAGGCGAACCTGCATGGTGAATTGATGAAAGTGGAGATGCCGCTGTACCACCGTCATAACCAGAAATGGTAATGAAGTCAGCATAAGCTTTTGCAACACCTGCTGCAATCGTTCCAACACCTGGCTCAGATACCAGTTTTACCGATACCATTGCTTGAGGGTTTACTTGCTTCAAGTCAAAGATCAACTGAGACAAATCTTCAATTGAGTAAATATCGTGGTGTGGCGGTGGTGAAATCAAAGTCACACCTGGCACCGAGTAACGTAAACGTGCAATTAAGCCATTCACTTTACCACCTGGTAACTGACCACCCTCACCTGGTTTTGCGCCTTGTGCCACTTTAATCTGCAAAACTTCAGCAGAAGTTAAGTACGCTGGTGTTACACCAAAACGACCTGATGCAATCTGTTTGATTTTCGAGTTACGAATCGTGCCGTAACGCGCTGGGTCTTCACCGCCCTCACCTGAGTTCGAACGACCACCAATTGTATTCATTGCAATTGCAATTGCTTCGTGTGCTTCTGGAGATAATGCACCCAAAGACATACCAGCAGAGTCGAAACGTGGAAGGATATCTTCAATGCTTTCAACTTGATCAAGCGCAATTGAATTTGTCGTTTTTAATTTGAATAAGTCACGAATCGTAGCTACAGGACGGTTATTCACCAACTCTGCATATTCTTTAAAGTCTTGGTATTGACCTGAGCGAACAGCCTTGTGAAGTGAGTTAATCACGTCAGGGTTGAAAGCATGGTACTCTTTACCAAATACAAATTTAAGTAAACCACCTTGATCAATCGGCTTACGGTTCTGCCAAGCAGTTGTTGCCAATTTTTTCTGATCGTTTTCTAAATCTGCAAATGTTGCACCTTGAATACGGCTTGGTACACCAAGGAAACACTTATCAACAACTTCAGAAGATAAACCTACCGCTTCGAATAATTGACCACCGCGATAAGAAGCAACTGTCGAAATACCCATTTTAGAAAGAACTTTCAACAAGCCTTTCTCAATACCTTTACGGAAGTTTGCTTGTGCGTGGATTGGATCACCCAATAACTCGCCTTTAGCAACCAAGTCATTGATTACATCATAAGCCAAGTAAGGGTAAATCGCTGTAGCACCAAAGCCGAGCAATACTGCAAATTGGTGTGGATCACGCGCAAAACCTGTCTCAACTATAATGTTTGCATCTGTACGCAAACCAGTTTTAATTAAGTGATGATGTACGGCACCTGTTGCCAATGCTGAATTCGCAGGTAAGAAGCCTTCACGGAAGTTCTTATCTGTTAATACGATCAGTGTTTTCCCATCACGAACGGCTTGAGCAGCTTCTTCACAAATACGAGCAATTGCTGCTTGTAAGCCTTCTGCTTCAGCATAGTTCAAATCGATATCAACAACGCCATAACCTTCGCGCTCTTTTTCCACATCACGAAGCTGCTGCATTTTTGAGTTTGACAATACAGGGCTTGAAATAATGATGCGGTCAGCGTGCTCTGGACCTTGTTCAAATACGTTTTGCTCACGACCTAAGCAAGTTTCCAATGACATCACAATCGATTCACGCAAGGGATCAATTGGTGGATTAGTTACTTGAGCAAACTGTTGACGGAAATAATCAGATACATGACGTACCTGACGAGATAATACTGCCATTGGCGTATCATCGCCCATCGAACCAACCGCTTCTTGACCACTTTCTGCGATAGGACGTAACAACTGATCACGCTCTTCAAATGTTACCATAAACATTTTTTGAGCGGCTTTTAATGCATCGCCAGTTAAACCTTGATCAACTAATTTTTCTTCAAGTTGTGGGTTCGCTTGCAAACGGATTGCGTGATCACGCAACCATTCACGGTATGGACGCATGTTTTTAAGATGGTTACTAACATCTTTAGTATCAAGAACTTTACCTGTCAATGTATCTACAACAAGGATTTGACCAGGACCTACACGGCCTTTAGATACCACATCTTCTGGTTCATAACCCCATACACCGATCTCAGATGCAAGTGTGATGTAATCATTTTTAGTGATCACCCAACGTGCCGGACGCAAACCATTACGGTCAAGCATACAGATTGCATGGCGACCATCTTGAATAACCAAACCTGCTGGACCATCCCAAGCTTCCATATGCTTAGAGTTGAACTCATAAAAAGCACGTAAGTCAGCATCTAAGGTTTCAACGTTTTGCCAAGCTGGTGGAACTAACATACGTAGTGCACGGAATAAATCCATACCACCACCAACTAAGATTTCAAGCATATTATCTAAGCTAGAAGAATCCGAGCCAGTACGGTTAACAATTGGATTTAGTTCAGTTAAGCCTGGAAGTAATGGGTTTTCAAATTTTGGAGTACGCGCCAAAGCCCAGTTACGGTTTGCAGTAATAGTGTTAATTTCACCATTGTGTGCAAGATAACGGAAAGGCTGAGCCAAAGGCCAACGCGGTAATGTATTGGTTGAGAAGCGCTGATGGAATACAACGATATGTGATTTTAGACGCTCATCTGCTAAATCAGTGTAAAAGTCAGCAATAGCAGCAGGCATCATCAAGCCTTTATAGCTAATCACTGTTGTGGCTAAAGTAGTCACATAAAATAAAGGATCATTTTGTAATTGTTGTTCAGCACGACGACGCGCTAAGAAGAGTTTACGATTAAACTCAACCTCAGTGACACCCATAGGGCAATTCACTAGAATTTGTTCAAATGCAGGAAGTGATTGCAACGCAATTTCACCTAGAGCATCATTATTTGTCGGCACAACACGCCATGCTGCAACGGTAAGACCTTCAGCTGTAATTTCTTTGTTCAGAATATTTTTGGCATTTTGAGCTAAAGCAGGGTCAATATTTAAAAATACAGTACCCGCAGCAAAAATCTCAGTAAGATTAGTACCTAACTTCTGAGCTTCATCACGAAAGAACTGTTTCGGCATAGCCAATAGCAATCCGCACCCATCTCCCGTCTTACCATCTGCGGCAATACCACCACGGTGCGTCATGCAACTTAAACTGTGAATTGCGGTTTCCACAAGATGATGACTTGAATCACCCTTCATATGGGCAATCAAACCAAAACCACAGTTATCCTTAAACTCATCAGGTTGATATAAACCTTGAGCGGGAGCTACAGTATTAGGCGATGGCATGTGCATAGCGTACCCTTCTTTCAACATGGCTCTTTCGAGCAACAAACAATCAATTCATTTTCTGCGATATTGCCGATCAACTCATATAAAGTTCAATGCTTCGCGAAAACATTTTTTCTGGCGGATTTGCAATATACGCTGTTCTGCTAGGAGATTCAGCGCATTTCACCATACAAAGTGTTTTTAGTTATTACACCTTCACACTTCTTTGTAAAGCACAAAAACTTTACATTTCACCAAAATAATGAATCATTTAGCACTAAAAAAAGCAATGAGCAGATAAATTAGCACCACAACGATGCAAAAAATATGCCATAAAATTATAAATTTACTAAATCATTAAAAAAGTTAAAATAACTAAAAATTATAAAGATATGCGACGTTTCCTTTTAGAACAAAATTGCACCAAAAAAAAGCTTAATGCAACAATTTTGAACTATTTTGCACCATTTTAATGCAATATTAATTAAACGGATCCGTTACTTCTCTTCTGGAAGAATCTGAATTTTCTCTTATTTCTTCAGGAGTTGAGCTGTTATTTTGTTGATTAGACTGACTTTGTCTAACATTAACTACATTACCTTGTGCATCGCGCTGAGTCACAGTTGTAGTCACAGTTGTCGATGTATTTACACTCTGAGTTGTAGCTGTATTTGATGAACCCTTCACCTGCTGCCCACTCATCAACAAAGTTTCATCTATTTTAGGTAATGCTGCTGGCTTCAAACGCACTTCAAATAACTGATTCGAAGCTGACTTTAACTCATCTGAGCCTAAATCATTTACATAAGATGTATAAGTAGATAATTGCTGAATGGTCGGATGTATTGACTTTGGTAGAACTAAATTAAGTTGGGAAAATTGACGTTTAGCTTCTTCAGCGTTTGGGAAAAGACCATATGCCAATACATATTGTTCAACTTGTTGATCACCACTCAAACGAAAATAACTAAATTTATTCCGATCTGCACGACTCAACAAAAAGTTTTTAACAATTGCCTCATCCGAACTACGAAAAATTTCAACAACCCATTGACGTTGATTTTCACTAATAAATTTTGTTCCACGGAATTCAGGTGCATGTTCATTCGACACAACAACACGAGTAGTTAAATCTAGCGGTTTAACCTCATTCGTTAATGCACCTAAATTCGTAGTCGCTGTTACTTTTTCGGACTTAATTTCAACCTGTGCTTCATTTTTAGAAGGGTGATCCATCTCAACAAGTGCATCACGATCCGTTACAGCCCAAAATATCAGTGCAGCCACCAAACAAGCGATAGAGAAAAAAAGCCAGCTATACTGTTGAATATTTTGCCAAATTGATCGTGACACAGCCATATTACCCTAATTTTAATTACGCGCTTTGGTTTGCAAGAATCGCTTGTTTCATCAGCTCAACATCAAAATCCTTAGTGATCACTGCTTGTCCAAGTTGTTTCAACAAAACCAAACGCAATTGACCATTCAAAACTTTCTTATCATGTGCCATATAAGCTAAGAATTCTTCAAGAGGAATTTTTGGACATGATATCGGTAAACGAGCACGTTGAATGATTTTTTTTGTACGCTCAAGATCTTCACTTGTAATCCAACCCAAACGTTCAGACAAGTCAGCAGCCATCACCATCCCCGTAGCAACAGCTTCTCCATGCAACCAAATACCGTAACCTAAATAAGACTCTATTGCATGCCCAAATGTATGACCTAAATTCAACAAAGCTCGTTCACCTTGCTCTTTCTCATCATTTGCAACAATTCTAGCCTTATGAGCACAAGAGCGATAAACTGCTTCAGCTAACAAGTTAGCATCTCGAGCAACCAACCCATCCATGTTCTCTTCGAGCCAAGTTAAAAAATCAAGATCACCAAGTAAGGCATATTTAATCACTTCTGCCAATCCAGCCGATAACTCTCGATCAGGCAAGGTTTCTAACTGCGCCATATCCGCAAGTACAACTTGAGGTTGTTGAAACGCACCCAGCATATTTTTACCCAGTGGATGATTAATTCCTGTTTTCCCCCCAACACTCGAGTCCACTTGCGACAATAAAGTTGTAGGAACCTGAATGAAATTTACACCACGTTGAAAACAAGCGGATGCAAAACCAGCCATATCACCTACAACACCACCACCTAAGGCAAGCACTGTACAATCTCGATTAAAACCCGCTTCTAATAAAGCATTAAAAATCAGATTCAAATGCTCAATATCTTTATACTGCTCACCGTCAGGTAAGATACAAGTTGCAACTTGCTTATCTAATTGCTCTAAAGCTTTAACATAATGCTCCGCGTATAAAGGTGCGACAGTTGTGTTAGATACCAACATCACTTGTCGTCCGAGCAGATAAGGTTCAAGTAATCTCTTGGGATCTAAATGACTACCAATAAAAATAGGATACCGACGATCCCCCAACTCTACATGTAACGTCTGCATAGCATTAACCACTAAATAAATTACTTGTCTTGTTTAGATAAAATTAACTGAAGAATTCTTTGAGCTAAATCTCTTGCTGCACCTTGATTTGTTTCAATAATATAATGAGCAACTTCGCGATAGAGTGGATCTCTCGCATCTAGCAATTCTCTAAGTTTCTTTTCAGGATTTTCAACTTGAAGTAATGGACGATTTTTATCACGATAGGTACGCTGCAGTTGAAGTTCTACAGGCGTATAAAGATAAACAACTATTCCTCGCTGATGAAGGAATTGACGATTTTCTGCTTGAGTAACTGCACCACCACCTGTTGCTAGAACTAATGATGAACGAGAAGTTAAGTCATTTAATACATTTGTCTCGCGTAAACGAAATCCAACTTCACCTTCTTTTTCAAATATCCATGGAATGGTAGCGCCTGTTTTACGTTCGATTTCATGATCACTATCAATAAAATCACGACCTAACAATTCTGCTAAATGCCGACCAACTGTTGTTTTACCTGCCCCCATTGGCCCTACCAAATAAATATTTGGTAGGGATTCAAACGCTTTGCTTGGCAACGCGCCACCTATATTCATTGCGACTATTGAAAATATATTAATGATTTCTTGTCAAAGTGTCATTAACAATTCTCGGCGTAACAAAAATAAGCAACTCGCGTTTATTGTCTTGTTTAGACTCTCTGCGGAATAATTTCCCAACATAAGGTAAATCACCCAAGAATGGAACTTTGGTCTGAGAATTAATATTTTCTTGCTCGAAGATTCCACCAAGAACAACAGTTTCACCATTATCAACCACAACATTCGTATCAATTGTGTTTTTATTAATCGTCAACTGCCCTGTAGGTGTTGGTGTTCCTGGTGAGTCTTTGGTGATGTTTAATTTCATCATCACCTTACCCTCAGGGGTAATACTTGGTGTAACATCCAAACTTAAGGTCGCATCAATAAATTCAGTTTTTGGAACAGCATTAGCTCCACCACCCGTAGAAGATGAATAAGGAATTTGAGTCCCTGATTCAATTTTTGCAGCTTGCTTATCTGCGGTTAGAACTTTCGGAGTTGAGATTACTTCACCATAACCATCAGCCTGAACAGCCGACAACTCTAGGTCCAACATAAAATCTGAAAGACTAATTAAACCAAAAGCAATACGACTTGCTCCACGTGTCACAGCACCTAAATTCACATTCAGATTATCTGGACGCTCAATATCATATTTCCAACCACCAGTTTCACTATCAGCTGTAGGTTCTCGTAAATTCCATAAAGTTGTATCACTACCACCAACAAGCAAATCATTATTAGATGCTATACCTTGAGACAATATCCCCCACTTCACACCCATCTCTTTGGTAAAGTCTGTACTTGCACGCACAATACGTGCTTCAATCATCACTTGTTTAACCGAAACATCGAGTAAATCGATCATTTTACGTATTTGATCAATCTTTTGAGATGTATCATTTATAATCAACGTATTTGTCCGTGGGTCAATCGAAACAGTTCCGCGTGGGCTCAATAAACTACCTACGCTATCCCCTAACAGATCATTAGCTCCCTGATTACGATTACCATTACCTGAGCCATTTTTACCTTGAGTAATGAGTTTTTCAATATCTGCCGCTTTCGCATAACTCAATTGAATATACTCTGTTTGCAAAGGTGAAAGTTTCACACTTTGAGCGATTGCTTTCGCTTCATCCTCTTCCGCTTTGATTAGCTCAGTAACTGGTGCAATCCAAATTACATTTCCATTACGACGCTTATCCAAGTTTTTTGTTTTCAAAACGATATCAAGAGCCTGATCCCAAGGAACGTCTTTAAGACGTAGTGTAATATTTCCTTGTACAGTATCAGCAGCAACCATGTTGATTCCCGTAAAGTCTGCTAATAATTGCAAAACACGGCGAACCTCGATGTCTTGGAAATCCAATGAAATTTTATTTCCAGTATAAGTTTGTGGCTTAGCTTTATTCGGTGATTTATCTTCTGGTCTTTTTAAACTAATTGTAAGTTTGTTCTCTGCCTGATAAGCCATGTACTCATAGCTACCCGCAGATTGAATAGTAATAACCCCATTTCCTTTGTCGTTATAAGCATCAATACTTGCTACTGGGGTCGCAAAATCATTAGTATTTAAACGACGCGCCAAGTGCGTTGGGATTTTATTTCCAAGAGTACGAACAACAATTTTACTTCCTTGTTGTTGTACATCTACTGGTGTATTACCCCCCAATAAATCGATAACAACTAGTCCTTCACCTTGATTTCCTCGTTGAAAACCAATATTGGAAACCCCTTGTTGAACTTGTCGAGTAGCAACCGTAGGATTACTGATTAATGTTGGTTTTGCAGAATTTATTTTTAAAACAAAAGTATTACCTTCAACACGGGTTGTGAAAGCACCCGAGTCTTTTAAATTTACAATCAAACGTGCACGCTGATCATCTGCAGCCACATTGACGGAACTTGCCTCATTGGTTGAAACAGGAATAGACGTTTGCTTTAAGTTCTGCTGAGCCTTATCAAAATCTAAAATTAAACGAGCAGGCTGCTCAAGTTGATAGGCCTGTGGTTGAGGAGGCAAACCATTAAACATGACTCTGATTTCAGTACCCTGATCCCCCAAGTTCATCGGCACAATATTTGTAATACCCACCTGTGCCGAAGCTACTTGCGAAATAGCAATTGCAACCGCAGCCATAGAAAATTGACGGAATGCATGATTCATGGTCTTCGCTTCCCCAAATAAAGAATCTTTAATCTGTTTTTTCATTTTTATTCCCTTAATTTTATGGTGCCATACCAATTAGAACGAGTGTTCTTGGTCTCTCCACATAACCATCACGCCCATCTGGTACAATTTCCACCAAATCAATCTGAGTCGGACTAATTTTTACCACTCGACCTTGATTCATTCCTAAGTAGTTTCCAACCTGCACCCGCTCAATTTGTCGGTCCGGGGTCTGAATCAGCGCTATCGTTTCATTCGTTTTACCACGCATGCTACCCTTCATATTTAGGGATTCCAACGCATAACTTTCCAGTGGTTGTGGTTGACGATTGAAATTTGGATAAACACGTTTACCCGCCATTATTTTCAACTCAGCTGCCAATGAGCTTGGCATAAATGGACTTTTCAATTGATGTGCTGAATAGTTAAATAATGGTACAGGGCTAAATACCGGTGCTGGCTCAATAGGTAAAGCAGGTTCATTCCGAATTTCAGCCATTTTTTGGTTTACAGCGTCAATTTTTGAATCACATCCAACCAAAACAAGCCCGGCCATAAAACTAAACAATAATTTATAATTATTCATTAGTTAGTTCCTCCTTGACTAGGTGGATTATTCTGAGGAGGTACCGCCGCTCCAACCTCAGTATTTGCTGCATCATCAGCACCCACATAACGGTAGGTTTTTGCCTTAACGGAGTAATTCACAACAGGAATATCTGACTTCTTCGTCGTATCTTGTGATGCTTCAACCGTGAAATCGTGTAAAGTTACAATTCGAGGCAATGCCGCAATACCTGTAGCAAATGCTCCAAATGCATGATAATCGCCAGTTGCTTCTATACTAATCGGTTGTTCAATAAAGAATTCTTGCTTAACCTCATTTTCCAAGCGAATGTTTTTAAACTTCAACCCCGAATTCACACCAGTCAAGTTAATATCTTCAACCAAACTTGGAATCTCAGTTTCTTTCGGCAATTGTTCTAGTTGCTGATTAAAATTAGCTTCCATTTCTTGTAACTGAGCTTGGTAACGCTGCAAATTACGCAGTTTAGAGTCTTTTTCTCTAAATTCATTCAATAAACTTTGCTCTTTAGCCTCTTCATTAGCAATACGCTCAAGCTGAGATTTAATAACAACAAAGTAACCAAGTGCTAAAACAGCTAAAAAAACAAAAATCCAACATGTCACTTTTACAGATAGCGGCCAGCTACCGTAATTATTCATATCAAGCGTATTAAATTGCTGAAAGAATTGCTCTACTGTCATTTTCTTTTTCTTTACAGCAACATCTTGATTGAGTTCATTTAATTCTTCTTGACTCATTGTGCTGCCCCCACTGTTCCTGATGCGACCGTTTCTGCTAATGGGTCAGCTTCAACTGTTGTACCTATTTCACCAAGATCAACAGTTACAACAAAACTTCCATAGTTTTCTTCAATACGAGGTATAAGCGAGCTGACAGTTTTGTCTTTTTTCTCTTCAGCCGCTAAAAAGGAATTCATAAAAGCATTGCGATACCACGGCGATGCTTCAAGATTTCTCAGTAACTCAGCAACCGTATTTGGACTTTCAGCTTTACCTTCTATCGTGAACTTATCTCCTGTACGTGTAAATTTAGTCAAATACATGGTTGGCGGAGTAACTCGCACCAATTCATCGATTAAACGTACAGCAACAGGTCTTTGACCTTGCAATCCTTGAATGAGTTTCATCCGTTCAATAATTGCATTACGTCGCTCTTGCAAGCCATCTAAGGATTTTAATTGAGCATCAAGATTTTGATTTGTGCTCACAATCAGTTGGTTCGCTTGTTCTTGATCATTTAATTTGTAATCAAGATAACCCCATCCTGCCAAAACTGACGCCACACCTAATGCAGCGACCCCTACACAATATGCAATAAATTGTTTCTTTCGTTGTTCTCTTAGCTCATCACGCCAAGGGAGTAAGTTAATCTTTGCCATTAATCAAAACTCCTCAATGCTAATCCACATGCCACCATCAAGGATGAGGCATCATTTTCTATTTTTTTGATATCGATTTGGGGAGAAAAGCCCATTTGTAAAAATGGGTTGGCAATCGTTACTCGATAACCTAGCTTTTGTTGCAACAGTTTAGCTAGACCTGGAATATTGGCATTACCACCTGCTAACAGGATGTGGTCAATCTCATTAAATTGAGATGATGAGAAAAAGAATTGCAGCGAACGTGCAGCTTGTTGCACAACTGCATCAAGAAACGGTTCTAAAACTTCGGTATCGTAATCATCTGGCAAACTTCTTTCTTTTTTAGCTCGACCAGCTTCTTCAAAAGATAAACCATAGCGATTTTGAACGTCTTGAGTAAGTTGTTTTCCACCAAACACTTGCTCACGAGTATAGATAATTTTACCTTTTTGCATGACCGATAACGTCGTCATCGTATGCCCAATATCTAGAATACCCACTGTATTCGCACCCATAGGTAGCGTATCAGCGAATACACTAAAAGCACGTTCCATCGCATAGCTTTCGACTTCAGCAATCTTTGCCTTTAGACCTGCTAACTCAAGAACTTCAACACGTGAATCGACATTCTCAGTACGCGTAGCGACTAATAACACATTGACACGATTAGGATTTGCCAATCGATCAGCTAAGACTTCAAAGTCCAAACTAACTTCATCTAATGGGAATGGAATATATTGCTCTGCATCCATACGAATTTGAACTTCCCGCTCATCATCCGTCATGTCAGCATCCATCTCGATGATCTTATTAATGACCATCGAAGTAGGCACGGCAATAGCCACATTGGTAGTGTGAGGGTTTGCAAGATTAACAACTCGTTCAAGCGCGTCGCCAACTGCTTCTGGGTTTAAAATGCTTTTCTCAACCACACTATTTTCAGGTAGTGGCATCAATGCATAACTTTCAACCCAATATCGACCGTTCTTAACAGAGAGTTCCAATAACTTAACAGTTGTCGAACTAATATCGACACCCACTAACCCCTTATTTGGTTTACGATATAACCTGAGCACAGTACTTTCCTATTTATTTTTTTATCCCCAAAAATACAACACACTAATTTGTTTTGGTCTTTAATTTATACGGATACAATATCTCATCTAACAATCCGTATGTCTAAAGGATATACTGACCACAATTAGTTTGCCATTCGCTCTTATTAAAACTTACTTATTATGAAAAAGCTATCCAGTTCTGGCATTGTTCGCCCATTTTTTTTGATGCTTATTATTATCTTAGTCTCACTTCCAATGGGTTTTTATGGCATGTATCTCTATCTAGCACCCTCTTTGCCAGATATGAGCTCTCTTAAAAAAGCGCCATTATTGAAGCCATTACAGGTGTATACAGCTGATAATAAGTTAATTGCAGAATATGGTGGGAAGCTATCCATTCCAGTTCAATATGAGCAAATCCCTCCTACATTTATTCATGCTTTTTTAGCAGCGGAAGACTCCTCTTTCTTCGAACATAATGGCATCAGTTTCAAAGGTTTAGGTCGAGCACTCACTGAATCAATTACAGGTTCTGACGTGCAAACAGGTGGCTCAACAATCACCATGCAGGTTGCGAAGAACTATTATTTAAGCCCAGAAAGGACACTTAAGCGTAAGCTTACCGAAGTATTTTTAGCACGAAAAATAGAGCAAAATCTAACCAAACAAGAAATCTTAAGTTCATATGTAAATAAGATATTTTTAGGTAAAAATGCCTATGGAATTGCTGCGGCAGCCAGAATTTATTACAACAAAAATTTAGATCAACTCAGTATCGCTCAAATGGCGATGATTGCTGGTTTACCTAAGGCACCATCGAAATACAATCCAGTCGTAAATCCTGAACGTGCTTTAGAGCGTCGTAACTGGATTTTAGGTCGAATGTTACAGCTAGGTTACATCAATCAATCACAGTATCAAAAAGCAGTTGCTGAACCGATCAATCTCAATATGATTGATCGCTCTGTGAGCAATATTCATCCTTACGTCGGTGAAATGGTTCGTTCTGAACTCGTAGAACATTTTGGTGAACAAGCGATTGATTCTGGTTATAAAGTTTACACAACGATTGATAGCAACAAACAAAAATTCGCCGAACAATCCATTCAAGATGGTTTAGAGGCGTATGATCGACGACATGGCTGGCGTGGTCCTGAAGATCACGACAAACCACTTAATCAATTTATGGCATATGCAAATACTTTTCCAGCGCAAGTAACTAAAGTAAATACCAATTCATTTGAAGCTTTGATGCAAGATGGCTCGACTGTCACCGTAAATTGGTCAGGCATGTCATGGGCACGTCCTTATCGCAATGCGAATAGCGTTGGTGGTGCGCCTTCTCACGCATCCCAAATTGTGAAGGTAAAGGACATTATCCGCTTACGTCCTAATGAAGACAAATCAGCCTGGTCACTGGTCCAAGTTCCAAAAGTTCAAGGGCAATTAATCGCCTTAAACCCAAATGATGGCTCAATTGAAGCAGTCGTTGGCGGATATAATTTTTATCAATCGAAATTTAACCGTGCTGTGCAAGGCTGGAGACAACCTGGTTCGACCATTAAACCTTTTGTTTATGCACTCGCTTTAGAACGAGGTATGACGCCCTATAGCATGGTAAATGATAGCCCGATCCGTATTGGGAAATGGTCGCCAAAGAACTCTGATGGACGCTATCTTGGGATGATCCCTCTACGTCGTGCGCTTTACCTTTCTCGAAATACTGTCTCAGTTCGTTTATTGCAAAATGTAGGAATTGAACGAGCTAGACAGCTGTTTATGGACTTTGGTTTAGAAGAAGAACAGATTCCTCGCAACTACACAATTGCCTTAGGTACACCACAGGTATTACCAATTCAAATGGCTACTGGTTATGCTACTTTTGCAAATGGTGGATATCGAATTCAACCACATTTCATCAAACGTATTGAAGATGCAACAGGTAAAGTCATTTATGAGGCCAAACCTGAATATGCCTGCATCCCATGTATCAACAATCCAAATGCTTATGCAGAACAACAAGCTGCAGAAGAAGCTAAAACCAAAGAGATCACCAATGAATCTTTAGATGACGCACTCGCAGCTTCAGATGCACAAACAACGACATCTACAGTCGACACCAAAACCTATAGCGATTATCGTCAAGCTCAACGTATATTAAAATCAAGTTCAGCATATGATATGGCGAATATCTTACGCGATGTAATTCAACATGGTACAGGTCGTGCAGCGCTTAAAATTGGTCGTGATGATTTAAGTGGTAAAACAGGTACAACCAATGATGCAAAAGATGCTTGGTTCGCAGGTTTTAATGGAAAGTTAGTTGCTGTAGCTTGGGTTGGTTTTGATCAGCCACGCACATTAGGTCGTAGAGAATACGGTGGCGTTGCAGCCCTACCAATTTGGACAACATTCATGGCAAATGCACTCAAAGACACACCTTCGTCATGGGTACATTTAGATAAAAATGCTAAAGATCCAATTTCACGAGATAAACTACAGATCCAATCAACTGAAGATAAAAAAGAGTATCGCGCCGCTCCACCATTGGCTCGACCATTGTATCGCCCAGAACCAGCACCACAAACACGCTCTGTTGAGAATGATTTTTCTGATTTACCAGGAACAAATGCTTCAGGTGAAGAACAAATTATTGTTCCAGCAAATAGACAACCACCTCCAATGAATAATGATTCACAAAACCCCGCGCCTAAAAAGGAACGGGATGGAATTGAAAACCTAATTAATCAAATACAATAACTCATTCGAAGCCATCAATTTGATGGCTTCTTTCTTTTCTGAAATAAATAAATCTGAAAAGCAGCCGTAACCTCAAATTCATTTTGCTGCTCTAATTGTGCTCTACGCTCAGGATTTGCCTTATAAGCATAAGGAGTCATCGCAATAAGATTCTTCAAATCTTGTTGTTCCAATCGCAGTGACGCTTCTATAACCTGTGCTTGCTTTAAATCAAATTCATCATTTAACTGATCGACGAATTTTTGTGGTTCATGCAAATTCACTTGTTCAAATAATGCTTCTCGCAATGCAAACAAGTGCTTCGGTGCAGGCGTTACTACAATCAAATATCCTTCTGGTTTTAATACCCGCCCAATTTCACTTTGCGGGATGGGACTAAAAAGACTGCTACAAACATCAATTACAGAGTCCCTCACTGGCAATGTAGCACCTGTGCCAACAACCCATGTGACTTTATTATTCAGTTTTGCAGCTCGTTGTACTGCTGTTTTTGCAATATCAACACCGATACAGACTTTTGCACAACCTTGCATTGCACTTGTGTAATAGCCTTCACCACACCCAATATCCAAAATAGAACTGGGCTGCAATGTTTGTAGCAACTCAACAACAGCGTTTTGAAGAGGTGCATAAAAACCTTTTTGCAAGAATTCACGTCTAGCCAAAACTGATTCTGCTGTATCCCCTGGGCTTTTACTATGTTTATGCTGTACCACATGCAAATTGACATAGCCTTGCTTAGCAACATCATAATGATGTCCATTTTCACATCGCCATGAGTTTTCAACCAAATCCAATGAGTGTCGACAGACAGGACACATCAGCAAACTCATTTATTTTCTCCAAAAAAAAAGCCGGTATCCACCAGCTTTTTTGTGAATTTTCGCTTAACGTAATTTTAACGTCATCAACCCTAATACAACGAGGAAAATCGTAATAATCCAGAAACGGATAACAACTTGCGTTTCTTTCCAACCTTGCTTTTCATAATGATGGTGTAAAGGTGCCATCAAAAACACTCGCTTATTCCGCATGCGTAAGGAGCCGATTTGCAAGAAAACTGACACAGCTTCCATAACAAAAACACCACCCATAATAGCAAAAACAATTTCTTGTCGAACCATCACCGCAATTGTACCCAACATTGCGCCTAGTGCTAATGCTCCTACATCACCCATAAAGACTTGTGCAGGGTGTGCATTATACCAAAGGAAAGCTAAGCCAGCACCGATCATTGCTGAACAGATCACCACGAGCTCTGAAGTATATTTTACATACGGAATATGCAAATAATTGGCAAAACGAATATCACCAGACAAATAAGCAAACACGCCTAAACCTGCAGCAACCATAACAACTGGCATAATCGCTAATCCATCTAAACCATCAGTTAGATTGACGGCATTCGACGCTCCATTGATGACCAAATAAGTAAATACGATAAATGCTAATCCAAGAGGAACAACTGAAAGTGGGATCGAAAGATTCTTAAAGAACGGGATAAGCAAATCCAGCATATTTGCTGTATGCACGACACTATCTTGTTGCTTTGCAATAACATACAACGCAACACCTGCTCCTAAAGATGCAACCGAAGTCCAAAAGAACTTCTTACGAGCAGGCAAACCAGCGTTATCTTTATAACGGATTTTAATCCAGTCATCAGCCCAACCAACAGCACCAAAGACAACCATGACACCTAGGACAATCCAAACATAAGGATTTGAAAGATCAGCCCACAATAGCGTACTGATCCCAATTGAAAGCAGAATCAGGATACCCCCCATCGTTGGCGTACCCATTTTTTTAGCATGGTTTTCTGGAGCAAACGAGCTAACTGCCTGACCATATTTCAAAGCTTGTAGCTTGCGTATCATGATTGGTCCTAAAACCAAACCAATCATAAGCGCAGTTAACACGCTCAATAACGAGCGTAATGTTAAATAACGAACAACCTGAAATGAGCTGTTATAGCCCGCCAGTTGCTCAAATAACCATAACAACATTTAGATTTTCTCCATCAAATCAGCCATCAACGTTTCCATGTGGGTAAAACGAGACCCTTTAAAGAGGAAACTCATTGACTGGGGTTGATGTGTTTGAATTAACTGAATTAAAAATGGTAAAGCTTCTGCTTGTGTCCCAAAGGCGTGTAATTTTTCTGAGTGGGATGAACCTTGTAATGCGGCATTTGCATATTCACCCACTACAACAATTTGATCCAAGGCTAAAGCAGCTAAATCGCGACCTAAATCATGATGCTCTTGCCAACTACTATCACCTAACTCACCGATATCACCCATGACCATGACCTTGAGGCCTTGTTGTTGCAAAAGCACTTGGGCAGCAGCACGCATTGAAGTTGGATTCGCATTATAAGTGTCATCGATGAACAAATGGTTTTGATGTTGAATAAAATTCAAACGCCCTTTAGCACCTTGGGCCTGTTCCAAACCCTCTACAATATCATCTAATTCGATACCAATTGCCAAAGCAAAGGCTGTAGCTGCCGTTGCATTTTGAACATTATGCTCACCAGCAAAAGGTAAATTAACTACACGCTGACCTTGTGGGGTGTGTAAACTAAATCGAACTGATTGAGGTTTTAATTCGATCTCAGTCGCGTAAACATCACCACCTTGACCAAAGCTTAAATTTGAGTGTGCTTGAGCACTATTTCTAATGTCGGCAGTAAAATCATCAGCAGTAGGAACGATCGCCACTCCTTGAGGTAAAATGTGCGCATAGATCTCAGATTTAGCACGACAGATTCCTTCACGCCCTCCAAATTCACCTAAATGTGCAGTACCAATATTTAGTATTCCTGCGACATGAGGTTGAACCAAATTAGACGTATAATCAATCTCACCTTGGTGACTGGCACCTAATTCCATAACCGCGTATTGATGTTCTTTACGCAATTCAAGCAACATCATTGGGACACCCAAATCGTTATTTAAATTGCCACGTGTAATCAATGTCGGTGCCAAACGAGAGAGAATACTCCCGAGCATTTCCTTAGTTGTTGTCTTACCACTACTTCCAGTCAATGCGATCACTTTCAGATGTGCATTCTGTTTACGACGATAGGCTCCTAGATCACCTAAGGCTAAACGTGTATCTTTAACAACCAATTGCGTAATATCAACATCTATAGGACGTTCTACAATCGCAATTTGACAGCCTTGAGTCGCGACCTGAGCCACAAAATCATGAGCATCAAAACGCTCACCTTTAAGCGCAAGAAATACATCACCAACTTCTGCATGACGTGAATCCGTCAAAATTCGCTTTATTGCACCTTGAGGAATATTGCCATGAAGCCATTCACCTTGAGTTGCTTCTTGTAATTGTTCTGGAGTCCAAGGCTCTAATGGAACTGTACTGGTCGTGGAGGTATGCATAATATTCCCTATTGCGCAGGATAAGCTGAATCTAAAACATGTGATTGTGCAGCGATTGCTGACTGTACTTCATCCACATCATCAAACCAATGTCTTACACCATCGATTTCTTGATAATTTTCATGTCCTTTACCCGCAATCACAACAATATCGCCTGCCTGTGCTTGCTTGACCACAAATTTAATTGCCTCACGGCGATCATGAATTTCATCTATTTGATGACCATCAAAATCAACACCATGCTTCATATCAGCAAAAATTTGTTCTGGATTCTCAGTTCGAGGATTATCTGAAGTCAGCACTACTGGATTGGCATGATCAAGGGCTGCCTGAGTCATCAGTGGGCGCTTTCCTCGATCTCTGTCTCCACCACAACCAAAAACAGCCCAAAGTTGACCTGTGACGTGGCGTTTCAAAGTGGTCAACACTTGAATCAATGCATCAGGTGTATGCGCATAATCCACCACAAATAAACGTTCATGGTCTTGGATCACCTGCATACGACCAGGTGCACCTTTTAGTTCGGGTACAAATTTCACTAAGTCAGCAAGATCAAAACCTGCATACTCCGCAGCAATTAAGCTAGCTAAAAGATTTTCAACATTGAACTGACCCAGCAGTGGACTATTTACCGCATAACTTCCGACAGGGCTGATCAGTGTAAAACTTGCCCCACTCAGACGATACTGTAAATCCGCAATATGATAATCAGCAGAAGTTTGAGTTAAAGAATAAGTTAGAATTTTAGGTTGTGAAGGGTTATTTTTTGCTGCTTTTAGCATAATAGAAGCATATTGATCATCTAGATTAATCACGACCGCTTTTAAAGTAGCAAATTTAAATAACAATGCTTTAGCTTCGGCATAAGCCTCTAAAGTGCCATGGTAATCCAAATGATCTCGACTCAAATTACTGTATACCGCAATTTCGATATCACAACCATTTAAACGACCTTGCTCTAGACCATGAGAACTCGCTTCAAGCGCAACAAATTTGGCACCTTGCTGCGCATAGTCATGTAATGCAGTTTGCAACTGCAAGGCATCCAAGGTCGTATGTGTTGATGGTGTGAGATTAGGTAAAATCCCATTACCCGTCGTTCCCATAACGGCACACCCCAAACCTTGAGAACTAATTAACTCAGCCACCAAACGTGAAATTGTTGTTTTGCCATTTGTTCCCGTTACAGCAACGCCCCGCAATGCTTGTACAGGCTCACTCGCTTGTAGATACTGCTTTTGCCATTCACCCATCAAGTAACGTACTTGGGGACACACCCACTCACTCTTTAAGCCTAAAGCACTTTCGCTAATCACAGCCAACGCACCTGAATCTAGAGCTTTTTGGGCAAACTCAATGGTCTTTTCAGGTTGGCTATAGCTATTTAGTGCGATAAAGATCTGCCCAGAGGCTACCTTGCGGCTATCCAAACAAAAGCCATTGAATGGCTGTGAAACCCAAACCGCATCGATATTAACTGGGTGTATCTGCTGAAAAGTAATCGACATAATCTACCTACGGATTGGATTTTGTGGAGTATCAAGAGGTTTATCTAAAGGAACGTTTAATAAGCGCAATGACTCTTGCATAATTCGAGCAAAAACAGGAGCAGCAACAAGACCACCATAATAACGTCCCTGTGGATTCTCAACGACAATAATCATGGCAAGTCGAGGATCACTGACTGGTGCAACACCTGCAAACAAGGCACGATATTCATTATTGGAATAGCCTTTACGGTCTGCACGTAATTTATGTGCTGTACCTGTTTTACCACCAACACGATATCCTGGAATGTTGGCTTGTAATGCAGTACCACCTGGCATCGTCACCTGCTCTAACATCAACAAAACTTGATCTGCAATTTTAGGATCAAGCACCTGTTTTCCTTCAGGTGCTTTGTCTAACTTACGCAGACTGAGTGGCATTTCAACCCCATGATTTGCCAACATTGCATAGCCTTGAGCTAACTGCAAAATAGTCGCATTCAACCCGTAACCATAAGCCATGGTTCCTAATTGAGAAGGATTTAATTTATCTCCAGAATAAAGTAAACCTGCACTCTCACCAGGGAATTTAACGTCGGAACGATGACCAAATCCAACACGACGGAAAAATGAAGGCAGAGCGTCTTTAGGCAGAGATAGCGCTAATTTTGCGGAACCAACGTTAGAAGATTTAACAATAATACCTGTCAGTGTTAAAGCACCATAATTATGGGTATCACGAATGGTATGCCAACCTAAACGCATGGTTCCTGGCGCAGTATTTACAATCGTATTTGGTGTGTATTTACCACTTTCTAATGCTGCGGCAACCGTAAAAGGTTTCATCGTTGAACCCGGTTCGAACATATCAATCGCACCACGGTTACGCATCGCATCTTTATTGGCTAAACCATTTTTATCATTCGGGTTATAAGATGGCCAACTAGTCATTGCCAAGATTTCACCCGTTTTTACATCTACAGCGATTGCCGTCGCAGAACGTGCATTATTGGCAACACCTGCTGCAGTCAATTCCCGATACATGATGTACTGTAGGCGAGAGTCGATGCTTAGTGTGATATTTTCACCAGACTCAACTTCTTTGATAACTTCTGAAACTTTTAAGCGATTACCTTTTTTATCACGGATGATTTTCTGCTCACCATCCATTCCAGATAATTGCTTATTCAGTTGCATCTCTAAACCTTCAATCCCTTTACCTTCACTATTGGTTAAACCAATAATTTGCGCATTGGGTTGAGGTTGTGGGTAGTAACGCTTATAACTTTTCTCAGCATAAACACCCTGAAAGTTACGTTTAACAATTAAATCAGCTTGTTGAGGCGGAATTTCTTTTTGTAGAACTAAATAGCGTGAACGAGGTCGATCATTCATCTGCTTTCTTAAATCTTTGCGATCAATACCAACTGCGTCTGCTAATTCATCTAAATTTAAGTTTTTATCAGGTAACTGGCGTTTGAGTTTACGATTAGTTGGGTCCTTTTGGAGTTCAGCTGTAATTTCATCATAAAGATGCTTCGCCTCCCAATAATCACGTGGATCAATCACAATTTTCATGATGGGTGTACTGATCGCCAAAGGCACACCATGACGATCACTAATCACACCTCGCATTGCTTCAAGGCGTTCAGTCCGCAAAATATTGGCATTGGCTTTATTTTGTAAAAAGTCTTTATTAACGACCTGCACATAAAATGCACGCGCAACCAAGACCACAAAGCACAGTAGCACTGTTCCCCAAAGCAGGTAAAAGCGCCACATATCCAAAGCTAAAGTTGGCTTTTCTGAGATAGACTGCTGTTTTTTACGTATTGGTTTACTTCGCTTATCTGCCATACAGCATGCCTTATTTATCTTGCTTTGTAGTCATAGGTAAAGAAATCACAACGGTTTGCGCAGCTGGAGGTGAAAACATACGCAATTGCGTTACTGCACGTGAACCAATCTGGGCAGTTGCACCAAAGGTTTGTTGCTCGATCAGCAAACGCCCCCATTCAGCATTTAAATCATCTCTTTCACGCATATAAGCACTCAGGTCACGATAATCATGTCGATATTCGAACACCTGAAATACCACCATCATGGCGCTGATAAATACTGATGCAACTAACACCGCATAAACAACAACTTTTTTTAGACCTTTTTTGGTGTTCGATACAACTTCGTCATCATTTTTGTTGTTCATTGTTAGCCTTTCTTTTCTAAGCGCTCTGCCACGCGCAACCAAGCACTACGCGAACGAGGATTTGCTTTTACTTCTGCTTCACTCGCACGAATACGAGAAACCTTCTTCAAACGACGGGTATCAATCTGAGCTTGAGGCATACCCCAGCCCATATCCTCCGCTAAAGTAGATTCTTTTTGGATAAACTGCTTAATTAAGCGGTCTTCTAAAGAATGGAAGCTAATCACAGCCAACTGTCCTTTAGGTTTGAGTAATTCTACAGCTTGCGGCAAAAATATCTCAATATCTTCTAGTTCTTTGTTAATTGCGATACGGATTGCCTGAAAAGTCCGTGTTGCAGGATGCTTATGCTTCTCCCATTTAGGATGCGCAGTTTTCACCAATTCGGCTAATTGTGCAGTAGTTGTAAGCTCACCTGCTTGTTTAATCGCTTTAGCAATACGGCGGCTATAACGCTCTTCACCATATTGATAAATAATATTCGCTAATTTTTCTTCTTCAATTTCTAGTAACCACTCGGCTGCTGTAGGACCTTTTGAATTATCCATACGCATATCCAATGGTCCATTTTGCATAAAACTGAAGCCACGCTCTGCTTGATCTAACTGAGGAGAAGAGACTCCAAGATCTGCCATAACGCCATCAACTTCAGTAATCCCAATATTTGCTAATTCAGATTGAAGATCAGCAAAACTGGCATGAATAATTTTAAAACGTGGATCTTCTTGTTCTAATTGCGCAGCAACTTCTAGCGCTTGAGGATCTTTATCAAATGCATAAACTCGAGCATTTTGATCTAATTTAGAAAGCAAAA
This sequence comes from Acinetobacter sp. A22, assembly GCF_030913345.1. Lineage (NCBI taxonomy): Bacteria > Pseudomonadati > Pseudomonadota > Gammaproteobacteria > Moraxellales > Moraxellaceae > Acinetobacter > Acinetobacter sp. A22. The sequence continues at coordinate 3,038,184 of NZ_CP133162.1, read as the reverse complement.
GTTTAGTATGACCACCTCGACCGAACGTGGCATCAACATAAATGCCAGTATCGCGACCTGCCAATACGCCATCAACGGTTTCATGAAGTAAGACAGAAATATGCGACATAAGAAATGAATCAACAGCTAAAAATGTAACTGCACATTATCACCTTGTTTTATGCCAGTACCAAACGACTTTTTGTAGAGAATTCTTAACTTTCCATAGATAAAACCGTTTTCTTGTCATTTTTCATCCAATAAAAAAGCAAATACATGACATATTTGCTTTTCACGACTAACTAGAGAGCTGATATAACTTTATTGAGCTAAGGTTTCTCAGCATAAATCTGATCAAAAATCGCCCCATTCACAAAATGAGTTTTTTGTGCCTTTGCCCACCCTCCAAAGACATCCTGAATATTAAATAATTTGATCTTTGGAAACTGTTTTGCATATTTCGTAGCGACCTGTGGATTTCTCGGGCGGAAATAATGTTTTGCAGCTAACTCTTGTCCTAGGGGTGAATAAAGAAAATTGAGATATCCACGCGCTAAATTACGATTACCATCCTTTTCCACCGTTTTATCAACGATCGCAACTGAAGGTTCCGCCAAGATCGAAATAGATGGATAAACAATTTCGAATTTGTCTTTGCCTAACCCTTGTGTCGCTAAAAGTGCTTCATTTTCCCATGATAACAATACATCTCCAATTCCACGCTCTGCGAAGGTTGTTAATGAGCCTCGAGCACCAGAGTCTAAAACTTTGACATTTTGATAAAGTTTTTTTACCAACTCACGAGCTTTGGCATCATTTCCATTCGGCTGTTTTAAAGCATATCCCCAAGCAGATAAATAAATCCAACGTGGAGCACCACCAGTTTTAGGATTTGGAGTGATGATTTCAACTCCTTCTCAGGTCAAATCATTCCAATCACGAATATTTTTGGGATTACCTTTTCGGACTAAAAAAACGACAGTTGAGGTATAAGGTGCAGAATTATTTTTAAACTGTTTCTGCCAATCTTTTCGAATTAATCCTGCATTCGCAATCTCATCGATATCATTAGCTAATGCCAAAGTTACAACATCGGCCTGTAAGCCATCAATCACAGAGCGTGCTTGCTTGCCCGATCCGCCATGTGATTGCTTAAATTCGACTTCCTGCCCTGTTTTACTTTTCCAGTATTTGCCAAAAGCTTGATTATATTCTTGATAAAATTCACGTGTTGGATCATAAGACACATTCAAGAAAGAAGTTGCTGCATGGGCACTCCCCCATAATCCAAATATCAATGCAACTGATGTGAATACACGCTTCATATTTATAACAACCTTATTTTTACTATTTATAGCACTATATTTTAATAAATATATCTTACAATCAATTAGTTATAATGTTTTCTTCTTTATTATTCAGTTTTTAATCTAAATCATTTTGATCTATACATTTAGATGAGGAATCGTATTAGCTTATTTAAAATTGAACGTTCTTCACGTTTTCTACATATTTGCTTGCTAAATTTGACTTGCAAACAAACTAGCCACAAGGCTATAAATATTGAGTAGAAATTTACTGGAAGTTTATCTTTTTTGTGAAAAGTGTGACGTAGTTCTACTTTTTATTAAGATTTATGTTTGAATCGTATCATTAAAGCAATAGTATAGTTGTTTAGTTAGTCTTGTAGACTCGGAAGTAATAAGGGAATGTTAGCAATGCGAGCATTAAAATTGAAAAAAACGATATGCTTAAGCCTATTTTTAGCTTGTTCAGTACAAATGGGACACGCTGCTGCTATCAAAGAAAGCAACAACATAAAAACTGTAGACAAATCTTCTTCTTTAATTGTCAAAGCGCTGGATCAGCAAAAACGTAATACATCGATGATCCCGTCGAGCAATGATGAACTTAAAATGTTGAATACGATTCGTACAACACCAACGCAAAACTTCTTTGCTACACAGCACGAACGTTTTTCACGCTTTGTTCAAACCATTTTCCAACCGCATAATTCTTAATTCTTTAAATATGTAACCCCTAACATGTTTAAATGCGCCTAGTCATTCCGTGACTAGGCTTTTTCGTTATAATAGTTTCAATTCTAATTTTAAATTCGATCACTTATGAAAGTCCGTACTCGTATTGCTCCCTCTCCTACTGGTTTCCCTCATGTAGGAACTGCATATATCGCTCTCTTTAACCTATGCTTTGCGAAACAGCATGGCGGCGAGTTTATTTTACGCATCGAAGATACGGATCAACTTCGTTCAACTCCAGAATCTGAAAAAATGATTTTAGATTCTTTACGTTGGCTTGGACTTAACTGGTCAGAAGGTCCTGATGTTGGTGGACCACATGCACCGTATCGCCAATCAGAACGTATGGGTATCTACAAACAATACGCACTTGAATTAGTGGAAAAAGGTCATGCTTTTTACTGTTTTGCGACAGCAGAAGAACTCGACCAAATGCGTGCTGAACAACAAGCACGTGGTGAAACACCTAAATATGATGGACGTGGCTTAAAATTAACTCAAGAAGAAGTACAACGTCGTCTTTCAGCTGGTGAACCTCATGTCATTCGCATGAAAGTTCCAGAAGAGGGTGTCTGTAAAATCAATGACCTATTACGTGGTGAAGTTGAAATTCCTTGGGCACAAGTAGACATGCAAGTGCTATTGAAAACTGATGGCTTACCAACCTACCACCTTGCAAATGTTGTCGATGACCATTTAATGGAAATCACTCACGTTTTACGTGGTGAAGAATGGCTACCATCTGCACCTAAGCACCAATTGCTTTACCAATACTTTGGTTGGGACATGCCAACGCTTTGTCACATGCCTTTACTTCGTAATCCAGATAAGTCAAAGCTCTCTAAACGTAAAAATCCAACATCTATCAACTACTATCGTGACATTGGCGTATTGCCAGAGGCGTTGCTCAACTATTTAGGGCGCATGGGTTGGTCTATGCCTGACGAACGCGAAGTCTTTACTCTACAAGACATGATTGAAAACTTTGATGTGCAGCGTGTTTCACTTGGTGGACCAATTTTTGATGTAGAAAAACTCAATTGGCTTAATGGTCAATGGATCAAATCATTAACACCAGGACAACTCCTTGCTCGTTTGTTGACGTGGAAGTCTGATCGCCAAACACTTGAAGATATTGCAGCGGCGATTCAGCCACGTATTAATCTTTTGTCTGAAGCTGTTAATTGGGCAGGTTTCTATTTCAACCATATGCCTCAAATCAACAAAGAGCAGTTTGAAAGCAAGAAATTGACAGAAGAACAAGTCCGTCAAAGCCTGCAATTTGCGATTTGGCGCTTAGAAAGCCAGTTCACATGGAACAATGAAACTGTCAGTCAAATTTTGATGGATTTGGCAAATCAAATGGAAATCAAACTACGTGATTTCATGCCTGCTTTCTTTATCGCAATAGCAGGTTCAACAAGTTCTACGCCTGTAATGCAAGCAATGGTGACTTTGGGTCCAGATTTAACTTTTGCTCGACTACGCCATGCTCTAGAGATCGTAGGTGCGCCTAGCAAGAAAGAACTGAAAGTGTGGGAAAAGTTAAATGAATCATTAAAATTGCCGAAAAATGATGCAAATAGTGAGACTTAAGTCCGTTTAATCATTGACGTGTGAGCGTAATCCACCTAATATTGCGCTCACACAAACTGGGGTCATAGCTCAGTTGGTAGAGCGCTACAATGGCATTGTAGAGGTCAGCAGTTCGATCCTGCTTGGCTCCACCAAACATTTTGTGTTGCCTCATCTGTCCCTATCGTCTAGAGGCCTAGGACATCGCCCTTTCACGGCGGTAACCGGGGTTCGAATCCCCGTAGGGACGCCAAATTCTTTTATCTAATAATTATATTTTTCTCTCAATCTTTCTCTTAATCAGATTGCACATTTCATAATTTTCCATAAAATAGCCGCTTCTCTATGCGTGGACAAATTGTCGTATGCAATCTTCCAACTCAAATTCGAATTCAGAATCAAAAACATTAAAACGTTCGATGAGCACGCGCCATTTAGTCATGCTATCTCTTGGCGGTGCAATTGGTACGGGCTTGTTTTTGGGTTCTGGTGAAGTAATCGCCCAAACTGGACCGATAGGTGCAATTATCGCCTATGTCTTGGGTGGATTGATCGCCTATATGGTGATGTTGTGCTTAGGTGAACTTGCAGTACACATGCCTGTCGCAGGATCATTTGGCGCATACGCTCAAAAATATATTGGTCCAGGCACAGGCTATATGATCTCATGGGTCTACTGGCTGACATGGACAGCAACATTAGGCACAGAATTTACTGCTGCCGCACTACTAATGCAAGAATGGTTTCCTCATATTTCTATGTGGATATGGACGATTATCTTTGCCGTAACTATTTTTGGACTCAACATGAGTTCAACACGCATTTTTGCTGAATCAGAATTTTGGCTGGCTTTAGTAAAAGTTGTTACAGTAATTGCCTTTATTCTTCTTGGTCTGCTGGCAATTTTTGGTTTAATCCCATTTAAAGGTTCTGAATCAGCACCTTTATTTCACAACTTAACTGCTCACGGTTGGTTCCCAGAAGGTCTTTTACCAATTTTCACCACGATGTTAATTGTGAATTTTGCCTTTTCAGGTACAGAACTGATCGGTGTCGCTGCTGGTGAAACAAAAGATCCTGCGGTGAATGTACCTAAAGCTTGATCCTAGCCAAGATACTGGACAATCAGTCCCTCTAAAGATAGTTTAATTTTAATCTTTGGAGATGTAAAAATGGCTAAACGCTTTAGTCCGGAATTTAAACAACAAGCGATTGATTACGCCTTAGCGAACTCAAGTGAATCGATAGCCGCACTAGCCAATAAACTTGGTATCGGTTACTCAACACTAGATAAATGGATTCGTCAATCTAGCGAAGCAGGCTCCAGTAAACGTCAATTAACACCTGAGCAGCAGCGCATTCTAGACCTTGAAAAAGAGAATAAGCGACTCCGTGAGGCGAATGAGATACTAAAAAAAGCGCATGTGTACTTTCTCACCGAGGATGCCAAGAGAAGTACACGTTAATCAAAGGAATAGCGCCTGAAATGGTTACTGTTGCTTCAGCTTGTGATTGCATTGGTGTGAGTCGATCGGGCTATTATGCGTGGTTGAAACGAACACCTAGATGCGAGAAGCAACTCAATGATTTACAGTTACTTTATTGGCAGCATCACGCACGTCTAGGTGCCCCATCATTGGTCCATGATATGCGTGATAAGGGCTATTGTTTGAGTGAAAGAACGGTAGGTAGAATGTTACGTACTCTGGGGTTGCGCAGTAAAATATCCCGTAAATTCAAGTATAAAATTGACCCAGCAGATTGCTTATCAGCAGCACCAAATTTATTGGACCGTCAGTTTAAAGTATCGAGACCAAATAAGGTATGGACTACCGATATCACCTATATTTGGACTCAGCATGGCTGGCTATATTTATGCGTCATGTTGGATCTATTTAGTCGCCGCATCGTTGGTTGGCAGACTAGCAAACATATTGATCGTCACTTAGTCTGTGATGCGTTTAATTATGCGATGGCGCGTCAAGGTTATCCTCGTGGAGTAATGGTTCATTCTGATCAAGGCAGCCAGTACGGCAGTCATGACTACAGAGACTTGTTAGCTGCCAATAGAGCCATTCAAAGTATGTCACGACGAGGCAACTGTTGGGATAATGCCGTCACTGAAAGCTTCTTTCACACATTAAAAGTACATATCGTGCATGGCAGTGTATTTAAAACGCGAAAAGAGGCAAATAAGGACTTGTTCGAATATATTGAGGTTTATTACAATCGAATCAGACGACATTCTGCAAATGGCTGGGTTAGTCCCGAAGCTTTTGAAAAAGAATATTTGAAAAATTTAGAGGGAACCGCTGTCTAATTATTTGGCTAGGATCAGCTATTAATGCTGCAATTTGGCGTCTGCTAATTTTCTTTGTTGGTACAATTATTGTGATCAGCGCATTATTACCATTCCAAATTGCAGGATTGGGTGGTGAAGGTGTCAGTAGCAGTCCTTTTGTTACCGTATTCAACTATATTGGCATTCCTTACGCAGATGACATTATTCGATTTGTCATTATCACTGCCCTTCTTTCTGCAGCAAACTCAGGTTTGTATGCAGCCTCTCGTATGATGTGGTCTTTATCTGATCAACGTCAATTACCGAGAGTTTTTTCTAAACTGTCTAAAAGTGGCACGCCAATTATTGCACTTATCGTGACGATGTTTGGTGCTCTACCAGGATTATTATCTGAACATTTTGCACCTGAAACAATCTTTAAAAATTTACTTGGAATCGCTGCATTTACGATGGTGATCGTGTGGATGAGTATCTGCTGGAGTCAATTTAATTTTAGACGCCAATGGTATAAAGCTGGATACACAGCAAAAGATTTAAAATTTGCTGCTCCTCTTTATCCTATCGTTCCTATTTTAGGTTTTGTGTTCTGTTTCATTACTGGTTTAAGTATGGCAGCAGATCCCGAAATGCAGGCGGGCTTTATTGGTTGTCTATTATTCATTGCGGCATGTTACTTAAGTCACTATGTCTTTTATCGTGATCAAAAATAAGACGGCAAACAAAAATGCAGCTTAAATAAGCTGCATTTTTTATTTAGGTATAAAAATCATCATCTAAATCGCATTTTATCTCTTAAATCCTTATTTTTGATTATTTATTCCCCAATGCGCTTTATTTTTAAACATTCATTTATTTTTTTTAATTTTTCTTTAGAAAAGTGTTTGACACCCCACCCAATTCACCCTAATATACGCCCACCTCTGAAACGTCCCTATCGTCTAGAGGCCTAGGACATCGCCCTTTCACGGCGGTAACCGGGGTTCGAATCCCCGTAGGGACGCCAATATTTATTATTGTTTTCAGATGTATGCCTCATATAAGTCCCTATCGTCTAGAGGCCTAGGACATCGCCCTTTCACGGCGGTAACCGGGGTTCGAATCCCCGTAGGGACGCCAAATTCTAAAAAGCCACTGCATCGACAGTGGCTTTTTTCTTATTCGCTTCCAATCCCAACTTGTACTTCTAAACGACCTGATTGTACGCGCAAGCCTCGAATCTCGAATTGATCTACTAATTGCTGAACCAACTCCCGACTTTCTTGCAAAATATTTAATCCCGGCAAAATACTAAAGTCAGTCAAACTCAATAATTTATCGACCATCCATGAACGGTTATTAATGAAATCAATAAATCCCGCTTCTTCAAGGTCGATATACCACAAGCGATGTCCCTCTTTTTGAATACCAGGTATATCGCGAACCAAATGATTAATCAGAAATGGAATCGGTAGGGAGTTAATCAGCTCAAAACTCACGTTGCCGACACGACGTGTTGCCCAATTCGTTAAAGTTCCAGCATGGCGAACTTGTAAATCAAGATGCTCATCGACCTGACGCAAGCGTAAATATTTTTCTTGTCCTATCCGACACTCTAAAACATTGAATTCAAGCGACAGACGATACAAAAAACGACGATAGTGCCCATCCAATTCGATATGAAAACGATCATTACCACATTCGATTTTGATATCGTCGATTTCGGTACGGTCAATGCGTTTACGAATTTGATTATTGAGCAACATTTCAGGTAAATAAAGCGTTAAGCTACTTTTGCCTAAAGATGCTCTAGCCATTGCCAATGCAACCTGACGAGCAGCTTCACTGGTTTCCGAAACCATGTCTCGCACAGTATTGCGTACACCTTCCACACCACGTTTCGTATGATGTGTAACATGATCTAATGCATCTAATGCCGCATCCGCCACACCTGCGATATTTCGCGAGGTATCACTAGCAAATTCAACTGCATCTTGTGCATGTTGTAATGTCTTATTGATTAGCCGACGTGATAAAGATGGTTTCGCAGTCACTTCATTGTCTGCAGGCATAATATCAAACATCGCCTTTTTATCATCTTGTCGATTCAAGATGCTCTCCCTCTTCCCTTTTTTACTGGCTCAATACGAATGAGCTGCGATCTGCTTTCTGAACTTATTAGACGTTTTTAAGTAGATTAGCATGCTATCTAGAGCAATTTGCGTATTTTTGTTGCACAGAAATAAATAATCCTGATCAACATTTAGCCCTAGATGACGTCTAAAATCTACTCCTCATCTTTATGAACGATATTCAATTCATCCTGATCGATCTGCTGTTTCTGCTGCTCCAATAAAGCCTTATATTGTGCAAGCTCCTGTTGTATCGTGGCTATTTTGCTTGGAATGTCGTTATCGCTAAATGATCGACATTCTCTTAAAGCAACCCATGCCGCTTGTAAGTTTTCAAAATCATTTGTTTTCTCAAGCTTTGCTTGCATCCATTCCATCAATCTTTGTGCTCGACTCTGTCTCTCAAATTGGTAAGCAAACAGCGCACTCCACAAAGCTTGCTCAATCGGTTGTTTCAACAATGTTTGTTGTATTTGCTCAAAGAGCTTCAATTGCTGATCACAATATACCGTGAGGATATGCTCATAAAACCAATGTGCAAATTGAGCCATCTCATCTACAATTTTCTCACGTTGCACAAACAGCTGCTCTCGATCAGGATGTTGGTTATTCAAACGGAACTCACCGAAATATGCATTGGTCCCTTGATCTAAAATAAGTTGAATATCTGCTAAATCAAGCAGCTCTCCTAGACGACGTGTTGAAGAAGCCAATTGTTCGAGCAGCTGTAGTCGAGAAAAAGGATCAGATAATGTCTCGATTGATGCAGGATCAGCTTCCATTTCTAACCAAAATTTAGTCAATAATCCTGCATCATGATTTAAATAGTGCTGAAACTGCTCTTCTCCAATCCATCGTCTAAAGGATTGTTGCAGCGTAGCAGTCCGCTCTAAACTCGTTATAATTTGATCTGTACTGAGCAGTTGGGGTGCACTGGCTATCACATCTTTACTCAAAGGAATATTTAAGTCTTTTGCTCCAAAAATTCCTCCTAAAGTTTTACCCAATGAGTTTAAACCACGCCCAACATCTGCAAATACACTGGTTTCTGCACTTCGTGATTCCAAGATCGCAGATGGTAGTAACTTCGAAATTGATTGGTCTAATATTTTGTTGTAACTCTTTTGATCTATTGGCTTTTCAAATCGACACAACAAATCAATCGCATGCTCAACATCGCTAATACCTTTTTTGTACTCAGACTGGTTTCGATGAATGAGACACTCGATGTAACTATAAAAGGCAACTTCATTACGTTGTGTTGATTGTTGTGCTGCCCATTCATACAATTCGATCGCCTTTGAATATTCGGCGGCTCCAGCATATGATTTTGCTAATGCTGTAGCGTGCTGAACTGTAGGATATTGCTGGTAAAAATACCTCAACAAATCCAATTTTGGCTGTTGATCCAAACATTGATCCAATTGCCTTAAATAATGATTAATTTGTTGCTGATTAGGTTCGGTCACTAAAAAATTAAGCTGATACTCTAGACATTGTTCATACCAAGCATGTTTTCGGGCATGAAACTCATAGGCAGGGATAAATTCGTTCTCGATCAACTGAATGAGTTGACGTGTATACAGGACATCTTCCTCAGTCTCTGAATGAAACTTCCATTGCTTGGGCAAAGACATCTTAAATAAGCGCAGCAAAAAGTTAGCACTCAGGTCTGGACTCTCCATACTCACCAACATCAATTTATCATGAGTGGAAAGATGCTCTTTACCTTTTTGAATGCGTGATAAACGTAATTTTAGAATTTTAGTCGGTAACATACGTATTCTTCGAATAACTATTCGGTAACTCTTCAACTCAAATTAGCATGGCTGAATACTGCTTAGCGAATAGCTTTAGACGAAGTGCAAAATATATCAATCTAATTACCCAAACTGTTCTAGAATTGGCATACCTACAACTGAATCAGTAAATAAAACAATTTCATAGCCACAACATTTTAGCTTTTTCACAATTTTCGCTAAAATAAGCAAAACCCTATAGGATAAATCTATGCAATACCGTTGCCCTAAATGTCAAAGCGTGAAAATTATGCCTGTCAGTCAGGGTGCAAATAGCCCTCGTCCCAATGTACCTAAAAGCTTAGTACTATTAGTCCCTGCGATCTTTATTTTACTGATCCTTGTCTTAATTAGTATTGGGATGTGGATTTTTGGAAATGGTGCAGGACAAGGCTTACAAATTGCGACAGTTGCTGTATTTGCTGTGTGTGTAATTGCAGGTGTTCTATTTTGGCGTGATCTTCCAGATTTTAAAATTTCAATGCAAGCCTTTATGCAAGCGCAAAAGCATTGGAAATGTCGTGATTGTAACCACGAATGGCAGAATTAATTTAAAAAATAGAAAAGTTCACATCAGCTCAATGCTGATGTGAATGTTCTTGTTCGGCATGTTGATGCGTATGCTGGCAGTTCATTTCAGCATCATCTTCAATTTGTAATGTCACCTCAGCTATACCATGTTCATGTGCCAACATTTCGGTCGCAGCTTGATGTAATTGCTTACGATCAGCATTTGGTGCAAATAAATGTACGGTCAGATGAATATTCTTTGAGGTAATCGCCCAAACCTTAAGTTGATGAATACTCTCAACACCCTGTAACGCCAATAAGTCGTTACGCAGTTTTTCAATATCTACTTCTTCAGGTACACCTTCAAGGAGAATATTGATACTTTGACGAAGCAAAATCCAAGTTCTTGGTAACACCCAAAACCCAATTGCAACGGCAATAATCGTATCAACCCAATACCAATTGGTGTAGTAAATAATGACCGCACCAATGATCACACCAACTGAGCCAAGCGCATCACTTAACACTTCCAAATAAGCGCCTTTCATATTCAAACTTTCGGCTGCACTCGACATCAAAATCTTCATGGAAATAAGATTAATGACAAGACCCAAAGACGCAACAATAAGCATCCCTACACTTTGAATCTCAGGAGGTTGCGTAAATCGTTGATAAGCTTCGTAAAGGATATAGATTGCAACAAAAAATAGCATGGAAGCATTAAATAACGCTGCCAAAATTTCAAAACGCTGATAACCAAATGTGCGTTTATTATCTGCTGGGCGTTTAGCGATTTTAATCGCAGCCAAAGCAATCGCGAGTGCTGCCGCATCAGTAAACATATGCGCTGCATCGGACAGCAATGCCAAACTTTGTGTAATTAAACCCGCAATAACTTCGACGATTAAAAATGTTGTTGTCAGCACCAACGCAATCGTCAATTTTTTTGCGTTGCCTTCAGTGACGACAGCATGACTATGATCATGCCCTTGATGTCCACTCATGTTGGACTCCTTATCATTATTAGCGTAAAACCCAATGAGTTTTACAAGTCAGCCAAAGTTGAAATGCTTTGGCTGGTTTAGTTTCTTCTTAATAAAATGCTTTACTAAGAAGATAACATAAATAGATTAAATGGTGCTTTCCTGACTTTTGCTGGATTTCATCTCATTCATCCAACGATAAACGATTGGTAAAATGAGCAAGGTCAGTAAAGTTGATGAAATAATCCCACCAATCACCACAGTTGCTAAAGGACGTTGCACCTCTGCACCAGTACCAGTCGCAATTGCCATTGGAATAAAGCCAAGCGAAGCAACAAAAGCCGTCATTAATACAGGACGTAATCTTAAGATTGCTCCCTGCCATGTGGCTTTATGCACATCAAACTGCTCACGAAGTTCTTTAATAAAACTCAGCATCACAAGACCATTCAATACAGCGACACCTGACAGTGCGATGAATCCCACACCTGCTGACATCGACAAGGGAATATCGCGTAACCACAGCGCCACCAAACCGCCAGATAGGGCAAATGGCACGCCACTAAACACCAGCAAGCTTTCTTTAAAGTTATTAAACACCGCCATCAACAAAACGAAGATCATCAGCAATGCCAATGGCACCACAATCTGCATTCTGGCTTTTGCCGAGGCTAGATTTTCAAACTGACCGCCATAACCAAGCCAATAACCGCTTGGTAATTTTTGCTGAGATAATTTCTGCTGCATTTCACCCACAAATGAGCCCAAATCACGGTCGCGTACGTTGGTGGTGACCACAACACGGCGTTTGCCATTTTCACGGCTGACTTGCGCCAAGCCTAAAATATTCTCAACTTTTGCCACGTCTTGTAGTTTGATCAAACCACCATTCGGCAGCTGAATCGGCAGCATGGCCAATTGCTGCGGCGTACGCATCCCATCATCCAAACGCACCACAAAATCAAAACGACGGTCACCCTGTAAAATCTGCCCAACACTTTGTCCACCAATACTGGCAGCAACCAAATCCTGAATGGATTTCACCGATAAACCATATTGTGCAGCCAGTGCGTGATCGATATCGACATTGAGCAAAGGTAAGCCATCAGTCTGCTCGACTTTGACTTCACTTGCACCAGTAATCGTTCTCAAGGTTTGCGCGACTTTTTCTGCTTCTTGGTTCAGAACCTGCATATCATCACCAAAAATTTTCACCCCAATATCACTACGTACGCCTGAAATCAGTTCGTTGAAACGTAATTCAATCGGCTGAGAAAACTCACTGTTGTTGCCTGGAATTTTCTCAACATAGGCCAACATTTTGGTTCGAAGCTCGTCAATGGTTTCCGATTTATCTGGCCATTGATCACGCGGCTTTAACAAAACGATTGCATCAGAAATATTAGGGGGCATCACATCCGTTGCCACTTCGGCCGTACCTGTACGGGCAAAGATCGCCTTGATTTCTGGAAACTCTGCGAGTAATTGCTTCTCAACACTTTCCTGAATCTTCAGTGATTCTTCAATTCCTGTACTTGGTGCACGCATCAACTGTAAAGCAAAGTCACCTTCACTCAGTTGTGGCGCAAACTCACTACCGACACGCGAACCAATCGCAGCGGTGAGTATCAAAATAGTCACTGCACCGGCCACCACCACATAGCGGAAAGCATAGGCTTTATCCAGCAAGGATTTATAACCGCTTTTTAATGCCGCCATCCAACGGCTTTCTTTCTCTTTGACCTCACCGGTAACAAATAATGCCACCGCAGCAGGGACGAAAGTCACCGATAAAATAATGGCACCGATCAAGGCCAAGACCACGGTCATTGCCATTGGATGGAACATTTTCGCTTCTACACCTGCCAGTGCAAAGATTGGCAAATACACCACCATAATGATGATTTGTCCAAAAATCAGCGGACGTCTTGCCTGTTTTGCCGCCAAGAAGACTTCGGTAAAGCGTTCAGAACGGGTCAGGAGTCGACCTTTATGGTGTTGAGCCTCTGCCAGCCGTCGGATACAGTTTTCGACAATCACCACCGCACCATCGACGATAATACCGAAGTCCAATGCGCCTAAACTCATCAGGTTGGCACTGATTTTCTGCTCCGCCATCCCTGTCAGGGTAAACAGCATGGATAAGGGAATAATACAGGCGGTAATCAATGCCGCACGGAAGTTACCTAAGAACACAAACAGGATCACAATCACCAAGATTGCGCCTTCAATCAGGTTCTTCGCCACCGTCTTAATGGCTTTATCAACCAAGTTACTGCGGTTATATACTGTTTCGACCACCACCCCTTCAGGTAATGAACGTTTGATTTCCTGCATTTTGCTGTCGAGTGCTTGAGCGATGGATTTACTGTTCTCACCCATCATCATCATCGCGATACCCAGTACGGTTTCTTCACCGTTATAGGTGGCACCACCTGTTCTCAGATCATGTCCAATCGAAACTGTTGCAACATCGGCAACACGAATCGGCAAGCCATTCTTGGTACTGACCGTGACATTCTCAATGTCTTGTACGGTTTTCAACATCCCCGGAATACGTACGGTAAGCTGCTGACCATTTTCTTCAATAAAACCCGCACCGCGGTTTTCATTATTTTCAGTGAGTACAGTTTGCAAATCGGTTAAGGGAATTTGCAGTTGTTGCAAACGTTTCAGATCGGGGGAAACCACATAGGTCTTGTTATATCCCCCAATGGTATTGATTTCAGCAACACCTGGCACACGTTGTAATTGAGGACGAACAATCCAGTCCTGAATTTCACGCAGGTCCATAGCCTCATAAGGCGTACCATCTGCCTTTTTGGCATTCGGTTCAGCCTTGATCACCCATTGATAGATCTCGCCTAGCCCCGTTGAAATCGGTGACATTTGTGGATCAATATCATCAGGCAAAGCACTCTTGGCTTCCTGTAAGCGCTGGTTAATCAGCTGGCGTGCCCAATAGATATCGGTACCATCTTTAAAGATCACCGTGACTTGGGACAAGCCGTAACGCGAGATGGAACGGGTTTGTTCCAAGTTCGGAATACCCGACATGGCATTTTCAATCGGATAAGTAATGCGTTGTTCAACCTCAGGGGCAGTGAATCCTCCCGCCTGACTGTTAATCTGCACCTGCACGTTGGTAATGTCAGGTACGGCATCAATCGACAGTTTTTGGTAGCTATAAATACCGACCCCGATCCATGCCACCACAAACAGCATGACCCAAATCGCATTGCGGATTGAAAACTGAATAATCCGATCAAACAGGCCTTCCGCGGGAGGAAGCTGCAACTTATCTTTAGTGTCCATGCTCAGCCTCTCCCTTCTCGATCTCAGATTTCAAAAGGAAACTGCCTTGACTGACATATTGTTGCTTTTCAGTCAGACCCGATTGGATTTCCACCCACTGCCCATCACTTGAGTAATTACCCAGTTGTACAGGTGTTGGAGTGAAATGCATTTGGTCTTTCTCTTGCTTAGCGACAAAAACCGTGGCTTTACCCTCGATCTGCTGAATCGCCCCTTTGGCAACACGAAGCACAGGCTTCTTGTCCGTACCATCTAATAACACGTTTACCATCAAATTAGGTCGAAGTTCTTTGGCTGGGGTTAACACTTTGGCACGCACCTGCAAACGACCTGTCTGCGTATCTGCTGCGGTGGTCAAAGTCTGGATTTGTGCTTTAAAGCTATTATTGGTTTGCAGCGACTTAAACTCGATCTGCTGATCTGGTTGGACATTGATGTTATTGACGCTTGGTAAAATAAACTCAATCCAGAGTTGATCCAGCTGATCAATCACAAATAACTGCTTATCTGCGGTAATTTGCTCTCCCACCACAATATCTTTCAGACTCACCACACCGCTTAAAGGTGCAGTCAAGACATAGCGACCCTGACTGCCACTGGATGCGCCCAAGGCAGATAACCGGCTACGTGCAGCTTGTACCTGAATCTGTGCCTGACGATAGGCATTGTAGGCACGTTGATAATCCTGACGTGCAGAAACCCCTTGTTCCCAAAGTTGTTTTTCACGTTGATAATCTTGCTGTGCAAGCGTTAAAGCTTCTTGTGCAATACTTAAATTAGCCTGCTGATCTACCAGATCAGGGATAAATAGAGTGGCTAAAACTTGCCCTTTCTTGACTTGTTGGCCAAGTACCGCATTGACACTTTCCACACGTCCGGCAAAGGTTGCTGAAACATGCGCTTGCTGATCGGTATTGGTCACCAGTTTTGCTGGGTAAGCAAATTGCTGTCCGACTTCACCCACACCAACCTGAGCCAGCTTAACCCCATATTCAGTCATCTGTTTTGGGCTGAGATTTAAGCTACCTTCCTCACTTTCAGCCTGTCCAGCCTCACCTTCTGTATGTCCTTCCTCACCTTCGCCATGACTATCAGCTGCTGCATCACCGCTGGCTTTGTTCTTGCCAGTGAAAAATAATAACGCGCTCAGGACTAAGCCAACGGCAATAACCAGAATGACCCAGAACCACTGCTTTTTAGATTTATTTGTCGACATTATTCTGCTCCTACTACAGCGGGAAGGTTATTGGTATCTTTCCAGAGGGTTTGATTAATCTGATTTAAGGCATCACTTGAACTCACCATACTCGGCTCAATTCCTAGTGCTAAACTTTCTGCATCAATTTGCTTTTGCCATGCACTCTTGAGTAACTGCACTTTATTTAAACGTTGATCCTGCAATTGCATGGTGGCTTGCTGCACATCAGTAATGGCATATTTACCGACTTTGAAACCGAGCAACATTTTCTCTTGTACCGTTTCAGACAATGGAATTTGTCGTTGATTGACGAGATCGAACTGTTGTTTCAACCCCGCCAACTCTGCTGTTAAGGTCTGAATCGCATTCAAGTTCTGCTGCTTGTAAAACTGTTGCTGTTTGACCAGTAAATCTTGTTTGGCATTGGCAATTCGCAATGAATACTGTTGACGATTAAAAATATTCAACGGGATATCGATACCCACTCGGAACTTGTTATCGGTCGAGTTTGTTTCAGCACTTTTACTTTGCACCATGCCTAAATTGACGGTCGGATTCGGTCGATTGGATACTTTTAAATAATCGATATTGGCTTTTTGACGTACAATATCGAGTTGAATAGCACGCTCAAATAAATTGTTCTGCAAATAATCTTGCAAATCATTTTGTTGTGGCCAGACATTGCTTGCCTGAGTAGAGAAGCGGTTATCGGTACTGCCCCACAGATTTGCCAATTGACGCTTTGCAGTGGCTAAGGAGAGTTCGGTTTGTTGAAACAACCGTTGATTTTCAATATGCGCCATCAAGGTACGGTCTAAATCGACCTGCGCAATGCTGCCCGCTTTGAGTCTTAAGCGAGTTGCATCCAAAGTATCCTGACTGGTTTTTAACTGTGCCTGAAGCACATCATGTTCCAGCTCTAGCACCACGACTTGCGACCACAGATATTTAACTGCTAACTCAAGTTGCGCATTGTAGAGTTCCTGATTAAGCCCCACTTGAGATGCTTGTACATCGGCAAGCTTAACCGCAGCACGACGTTGACCAAAAATGTCTAATTTTTGTGAAACACCAAATTCCAGCTCTTTGTCTTTGCCCGACCTAAAGTCGGTTTGCTGAATAGAAATACTTGGATTCGACCATAACCCCGCTTGTTTTACATTGGCCTCAGCGATTCCTTGCTGTGTTTGCCACACCCCTGTGCCTGCCTGATATTGTTTCACATCCTGCAAGATTTGCTCAAAATTCAGATTGCGTTGTGCAGCTTTGCTTACAGGCTGCTGATTCGCATCCAGTAAAGATTCTGCGGCAATGGATGGACTCAAAATGGCCGTGCTTAAAGCAAGTGCCAACACTGACCACTTCAATGACAATTGAGTACGATTTTTTTGCGTACGCTGCTCAACTGCATGAATACGCTGATTTAAACTAGAAGACATATAAAGCCCCGCAAAGTAATAAGAATGCGGTGGGCTATTTTTCGGCTACCCCACCTATAGCGGGGTAAAAAGCGGCGGTGGGTTTAATCTAGATAAATGCGGGGATTGGTAGGAATTCGACCAAATATAATTCTGCTTAAATTCTTTGACTCTAAGCAAAGGTTCATCAAGTTGCTGCTGTGCTTCAATCATCACAACATGAAAACAGGATGGCAAATGATCATGGTGATCCTGTAAATTCAAAGACATCGGTAAATCAGAGGCTTCCTGATCGGAAACCACTGAATAATGAGTCGATGCAATAGAACTTTCTGGAACATGATGACCAAAGTGCGTAACCACGCTGCTATTTGTCGTATTGATATTTTCATGTCCACAATACGCAGCCGCCACGTTCCAAAGACTTTGAAACATGAACAAACTGAGCAAGACGGTAATAAAAATACTAGAACGCTGCAAAGGTTACTCTTTTAGATAAAAATTGCACAGATGAACTATAGCAAGTAAGGTCAATGTAATAAAATTACATTTCGGTCAGTTTAAATAAAAACCAACATTGCTGACCTTTAACTACTAAGTTCGACCGTATTCATGTTCAATCTTATTTTTGTTGAGCACTTAACTGCTCACCATGATTGACTTGCTTGGTTTTCGTTTCCTTTTGCGCTTGTAAATTCTTTTCCAAGAACATCAAGCCGCCATCAGCGTGCGCTGTGCCAGCAAAAAGACAGAAAACTACGGCACATAACTTTAGATTAACTTTAGATAACATAATTCAGACCCTATTCAAAAAATTCATCAATTATTGGAAAAACGCCAATAACCAAATCAGATAAACAGCCCTAGTTTGAGTAAGCTCTGAAGCTTAGATAACTCGTACCAAGACCAAAATAAAACTAAAAAACAGTTGCTTAAAACCACCTAAAAATAGATGGGATTACACCTAAAAGCCGAAGCTTTTCAAATAATTGAACCAGTGCTGCAATCCAAAAGAACCAGACTACCTGCACCAAGAAAATCCGAAAATGTTTAGGCGAAATCTGATAGCATTCAGGTTCTGTATACTTTTTAAAACTAGGAATAAACCGAGGAATGCGATCCATATACGCTAAATACTTCATCCCATATTTCTTGCTCAAAAATTTTTCTTCTTGACGCATAACATAATGGTAATAACCAAGAAAATAGATCGTAAATAAGATTGGGAAGACAAACGTCTCTGTCAGAAACATGATGCCAACGCCGCCTAAATAACTAAATAGATATAGTGGATTTCTACAAAGAGAATATGGACCTTCGGTCACTAATTTTGCATTCTTAAATCCTGAAATATAAAGACTGCACCATATTCTCCCCATCACACCAATGCCTACAAATAGCCATCCGAAGAACCATAAAATATGTTCTATAAATGAAGACTGGAAATGCCATTCACTAGAACTCAATGCAAGAATAATCGCCAATGTAAATCCAATAACTCTTGAACTCACAGTCCTAACACGTGGGGAAAATAAAATATTCATTTTATAAACCTCAATGACTGCAAATCATTAAAGATGAAATAGGAACTTCATTAAAATGATATTTTTGCTGATGAGGAATGGAGGATGAATACTGGAACAAATTGGATTCATGAATGAAGGAAACGTTCCGTAAAGATTTACAAAATCTTGATAAAACTGTAGATAGCATCGTCTTATCAGCATAATGATGAGCACGTTTCAGTGAGTAATCTACAGAGAAGATCGTTGTACTGTATTTACAAGTATAATTAAGCATAGAATAACCCTTTGAAATAGATATATTTCTAGTGGGTTATTTTTTGGCTACCCCACTAATAGCGGGGTTGATTCAGGTGGTGGATTAAATTCAGACAAATAAGGGGATTGGTAGAAATCTACCCAATAATATTTTTGTTTTAATTCATGTGCTCTGAAAATTGGCTCATTTAGTTGTTGTTCTGAAGCTAAAACGACTACATTCGTACAGGTTGGCAGATGATCATGATGATCTGTGACATTAATAGATTTCGATGTATCTGAAACCTTTAAATCAACCTCAGCATCACTGCTATTTTTGGTTGAGCTTTCAGAAAAATGATGACCAAAATGCGAATCTGAGATAATTTGTTCAGTTGGATTTTCGTGCGTGCAATAAGCTGCAGCCACATTCCAAATGCTTTGGAATATGAACAAACTCAATAAGACTGTCATAAATACAGCAGAACGTCGCACGTTTGATCAACTGTTCAAAATTTATTGAAGCATAGCAACGAAAGCTTATGTAATAAAATTACATTATTAAGTGAGATTGTTTTAATTACGTAACCAATCTTATAAATCCATTTTTTGTCCTTCAAATGATAATCTAAGCAATAAAAAAACCAGCCCGAAAGCTGGTTTCTTTTAGTTTACGGGCAATTAACCTGTAATCTTCTTATATTTGGTGCGTTTCTGGGCCGCATCTTCACCTAAACGTGACTGACGGTATGCTTCGTATTCTGCATAGTTACCAGTATAGAATTCTGGTTGTTCGTTTTCGAACGATAAGATATGCGTTGCAATACGGTCAAGGAACCAACGGTCATGCGATACTACCATTACCGTACCAGGGAATACCAAAATAGCATCCTCTAGTGCACGTAAAGTTTCGATATCCAAATCGTTTGATGGCTCATCCAGTAGGATTACGTTAGCGCCCATTTGAAGGATCTTGGCAAGTTGTAAACGGTTACGTTCACCACCAGACAATTCACCTACGCGTTTTTGCTGATCTTGACCTTTAAAGTTAAAGCGACCGATATATGCACGTGATGCAATTTCGTAATCACCAATTTTTAAGATATCTAAACCACCAGAAACTTCTTCCCAAACAGTTTTATTGTTGTCTAGGGTGTCACGGATCTGACCAACATAAGCCACTTTAACTGAATCACCTAATGTCACAGTACCTGTATCAGGTTGCTGCTCACCAGTCATCATACGGAATAACGTCGTCTTACCTGCACCGTTTGGACCAACGATACCGACAATCGCTGTAGGCGGTACAGTAAAGCTTAAGTTCTCGTACAATACGCGACCATCAAACGATTTACTGATGCCTTCAACTTCTACAACCTTATTACCTAGACGTGGACCAGGTGGAATGTAGATTTCAGACGTTTCATTACGCTGTTGGAATTCTTTAGAGTTAAGCTCTTCAAAACGTTCCATACGCGCTTTGTTTTTCTTTTGCTGACCTTTCGCATTTGAACGAACCCATTCAAGTTCTTTTTTCAATGCTTTAGCAAAAGATTCTTCTTGTTTCTGTTCTTGCTCTAAACGCGCATTCTTTTGCTCTAACCAAGAAGAATAGTTACCTTGATAAGGAATACCATGTCCACGGTCAAGTTCAAGAATCCACTCAGCCACGTTATCTAAGAAATAACGGTCATGCGTAATCGCAACGATAGTACCAGGGAAATCTTTTAAGAAACGCTCTAACCAAGTAACTGATTCAGCATCCAAATGGTTCGTTGGTTCGTCTAGAAGCAACATGTCTGGCTTAGAAAGCAATAAACGACACAATGCTACACGACGGCGCTCACCACCTGAGAGTTTAGTAACATCAGCATCCCAAGCAGGAAGATTTAATGCGTCAGCAGCAATCTCAAGTTGATTATTGAGATTATGGGCATCCCAAGCATGAATAATTGATTCTAACTTTTCTTGCTCTTTTGCAAGTGCATCAAAATCAGCATCAGGATCAGCGTATTCAGCAAAAACTTGATCAAGACGTTCTAGAGCATCAAGTGCCTCACGTACGCCATCTTCAACGTTTCCGCGAACATCTTTAGTAGGATCAAGTGGCGGTTCTTGTTCTAAATAACCGATTTTGATTCCAGGTTGTGCACGAGCTTCACCAGAGAAATCTTTATCTACGCCCGCCATAATACGGAGCAAGGTAGACTTACCTGCACCGTTTAAACCAAGCACACCAATTTTTGCACCTGGGAAAAATGATAAAGAGATGTCTTTTAAGATTTCGCGCTTAGGCGGAACCATCTTCGACACTCGGTTCATCGTATAAATATATTGGGCCACGCAGGACTCCTCAATTGAAAAACCAATACATCGCAAAAAGCGAAAAATAATCGCACGTATTATACGCTGAAAACCCAATCAACATGAAGTTAAGTTAGATTTTGTTTGTGCCGATTAAAAGCATTTTCTTTTTCAAGACATTACGCCATTTGATTAAAAACACACAGCAAGTCTTATGCAGCCACATCTTGCTATAGATATGAATAAAACGCTATAAATCGCATAATTTATGCACCATTTTGGATAAGTTTTAGGCTACACTCGCTGATTATTTAACTCACGAAGATGATGTAACCATGACATACAAAGATGAAACTTTAGCCATTCATGCGGGATATTCACCAGAAGCAACCACCAAAGCAGTGGCTGTTCCAATTTATCAAACAACATCTTATGCCTTTGATAACACTCAACATGGTGCCGATTTATTTGATTTAAAAGTTCAAGGCAATATTTATACTCGAATCATGAATCCCACCACAGCAGTACTTGAGCAACGTATCGCTGCACTGGAAGGCGGGATTGGCGCTTTGGCACTAGCATCAGGAATGGCAGCGATCACCTATTCGATTCAAACGATTACTGAAGCCGGTGACAATATTGCATCTGTATCCACTTTATACGGTGGTACTTATAACCTATTTGCGCATACATTGCCGAAACAAGGGATTGAAGTTCGTTTCTTTGATTATCAGAATCCCGAAGCTTTACGTTCTATTATTGATGATAAGACCAAACTGGTCTTTGTTGAGTCGATCGGAAACCCTCTTGGGAATATCATCGACCTAGAAGCAATCTCTAAAATTGCGCATGAATATGGTGTCCCTGTTATTGTAGATAATACTGTTGCAACTCCTGCTTTATTGAAACCATTTGAATTTGGTGCAGATATCGTGGTTCATTCTCTGACGAAATACATTGGCGGACATGGCAACAGTATTGGTGGTGTCATCATTGATAGTGGCAAATTCCCTTGGGGCAAATATCCTGAACGTTTTAAAGCGTTGAATACACCAGATCCAAGCTATCACGGCGTGAATTATGTTGAAGTTCTAGGTGAAGCTGCTTATATCGCACGTGCACGCGTTGTTCCGCTACGCAATACAGGGGCTGCGATTAGTCCGCTGAGTGTGTTTTTGATCTTACAAGGCTTAGAAACTTTAAGCCTTCGTATGGAGCGCCATACGGAGAATGCTCTGAAAGTTGCAAATTATTTGAAACAACATCCAAAAGTAAAATGGGTCAATTATGCAGGTTTAAGTGACCATCCACAGCATCATTTGGCACAAAAGTATGTGAAAGGTAAACCTTCTGCGATTCTTTCTTTTGGCGTACAAGATGGTCGTGAAGGAGGAACTCGTTTTATTGATGCATTACAGTTGTTTACTCGTCTCGTAAACATTGGTGACGCAAAGAGTTTGGCATGCCATCCAGCAACTACAACTCATCGCCAATTGAATGCAGAAGAACTTCAATCTGCAGGCGTGAGTGAAGATCTCGTTCGTTTATCTGTTGGTATTGAGCATATTGATGACCTGATTGCCGACCTCGAACAAGCTCTTGCACAAGTATAATTTATAAGCAAAAGAATAAGCCCCATAATTGGGGCTTATTTTTTATACAAAATCCATTAAATATTTGTTCTTTTTCAAGTATTACAATATCTTGTTTTAGAGCTTTTACTCTAAAAAATTATTATGTTTCAAATATTTAAACTGGACAAACCTAAAATATCGGTTAATATTACACCAAAATAAAGTGCAGTGTTTAATCGCAATAAGAAAGCATTGCAAACAACAGCTTGATTAATGTAGGACACGTACATGAACGCAAAACTTAAAAAACTTTTTCAACAAAAAGTCGACGGTAAAACAATCATTGTTACTGGTGCATCAAGTGGTATTGGTTTAACAGTTTCAAAATATCTTGCTCAAGCTGGCGCTCATGTCTTGTTGCTTGCTCGTACTAAAGAAAAATTAGATGAAGTCAAAGCTGAGATTGAAGCTGAGGGTGGAAAAGCTTCTGTTTTTCCATGTGACCTTAACGACATGGAATCAATTGATGCAGTTTCAAAAGAAATTTTAGCTGCTGTTGATCACATCGATATTTTAGTGAATAACGCAGGTCGTTCAATTCGTCGTGCTGTACATGAGTCTGTTGATCGTTTCCATGATTTCGAACGTACAATGCAATTAAATTACTTCGGTGCAGTACGTTTGGTATTGAATATCTTGCCACACATGATGCAACGTAAAGACGGTCAAATCATCAATATCAGTTCGATTGGTGTACTTGCAAATGCAACCCGCTTCTCTGCTTATGTAGCGTCTAAAGCGGCATTGGATGCATTTAGCCGTTGTTTATCTGCTGAAGTTCACTCACACAAAATTGCAATCACTTCGATTTATATGCCGTTAGTGCGTACCCCAATGATTGCACCAACTAAAATCTATAAATATGTACCGACGCTTTCTCCTGAACAAGCAGCAGACTTGATTGCTTATGCGATTGTGAAACGTCCGAAAAAGATCGCAACCAACTTAGGTCGTCTCGCATCAATTACTTATGCGATTGCACCGGATGTAAATAATATTTTGATGTCGATCGGCTTTAACTTATTCCCAAGCTCTACAGCATCTATCGGTGAGCAAGAGAAATTAAATCTTGTACAACGTGCCTATGCGCGCTTGTTCCCAGGTGAACACTGGTAATCTGCGATAATTTGAAAAAGCCTCCTCTACGGAGGCTTTTTTATGTACAAAAATACAATGTGTATAAATCCAGACTTATCCACAGGGTGTTGATTATCTAAGCAGATTTCGGCTGTTGTCCGACCCAACGACTGGTTTTTTCTAAAGCCAATTTCAGATCAGTTTCATGTATATTCCACTTTTGAATCAGTTGAGCCAATGAAGTCGTATTCAGTGGCTCAGTTCGAATAAAATCTAACATTTCCTTAGACATCTCTAACTGCTGAGCCAGCCATTTCCATTTTAGTATCACTCTTAAGACAGCTAAAGGCACATAGCGTGTAGGTGCTTGCTGATTAACTTGTGTAGCGATGATATTAAACATCTCAGCTAAAACAAAACGTTGTTGATGAGCTACCAACAGTTCACGTTGGGCTAAACTGTTCTCGGTTGCAGCAAGTGCCATGACTTTCACCAAGTAATCTACTGTCACCAGTGGCAAATAATGTTGAGGTGTAGCAGGTATTGCACCCATTTTTTTCCGCTTTAATAAATCCACCATTTGGGCAATCGGTTGATTGTCAGGAATTTCTCCCGTAAGCGCATCGCCCACAACAGTTGCTGGATGAATGATTGTCCAATCAATCTTTAATTCTTCTGCCAATCTCATCCACGCATAATGAGCTTCGATCTTGGATGCCTCATACGCACCCAATTGTTGATAAACCCTATTCCAATCAGTGGTTTCAGGTTGATCGAGACAAATTCCCGCTTGTTGTAAATGCGAGTGAATAGTCAACATGTACCCTGAAACGTGGATGGCACGATCTAATTTGCAGTATTTATTCAGACTTGAAAGTAAATTCAGTGCCCCTTCAACATTAACCTTGCGCGCATGTCGCATACTCAAATCCCAAGCAAACAATGCACTACTGTTGTACAAAGTATTCACTTGCTGCAATTGTTCCCAAGTGCTGCTCTCTATACCCAAATCAACTTGCGTCACATCACCTTGCACACACTGAAAACGCTCTAAACTTATATTTCGATTTCTCAGCCAATCTTCGAGCTGTCTTTGCTGCTGAGCTTTATTACGGAGCAATGCAAAAACTTGATGTCCTTGTTGTAACAATTCGGCAATCAAAAACCGCCCAACAAATCCTGTAGCACCAGCAACAAAAGCGACTTGTAAAGATTGCTCTACTTTTAAAGTTGTTTGTTTCATTTGAATGACTCTTTTTTGTCGTTGTAGGAATAGGCTAAAGGATGGAGTACACTCAAAGGTCAAGGGTATTTTTATAAAAACTCAAAAATAAAAAGGTCTTATTATGTTGATTGGACAATTATCTAAACATAGCGAATTAAGTAAGGATACTATTCGTTTTTATGAGAAAATGGCGCTTATACAATCAGTTACTTGCGCTAATGGCTACAAAGACTATCCAGAGCAAACTTTGCAACAACTATTATTAATTCGAACGGCAAAAAATTTGGGATTCTCACTCAATGAAATTAAACAAATTTTAGAAATGACCTCAGAACAAGAAATACCTGCGCATCAAATGCAAAATATCTTTCAAGAAAAACTCGCGGCGATAGATGAAAAAATCTTTCAACTCCAACAAATTCGAAACATGCTGAGCCAATTCACTCAAGGTGAACCGTGTCCTTTGCGAAGGGATTGTTCTATTCCACAATTAAAGTAATTGTTTTTTAATAAATTACTATTTAATCGTCACTATATTCTTACTGCTAAAGCCTTCCAGAACTCTCAGGTCTTTCTCACCATCTAAAAATACAGTCATAAAAAGCATACAAGATAGTGTCATTTTCATGCTTTTTTAGCGGTATATAACAAACAGTAAAGATTCAGTAACAGAATCTTGCTTAGTGTAGAAAGGATCAGATATGAGTCAGACATATAGCAAGGAAGAAAGAACGAGCCGCATTAAAGGCATCGTTGGTGCAGCATCAGGGAATTTAGTGGAATGGTTTGATTTTTATATCTATGCCGTTTTTGCTGCTTATTTTACTCATGCATTAACCGCTCCAGATATGGAACCAACGACCAAAGCCATTTATGTGTGGGGGGTGTTTGCAGCGAGTTTCTTTATGCGTCCAATTGGAAGCTGGTTGTTTGGACGAATTGCTGATCGGCATGGTCGTAAAAAATCGATGGTGATCTCTATTTGCCTGATGGCACTCAGCTCATTTCTTTTTGCTGCCCTACCAACCTATGATCAAGTCGGCATGCTCGCTCCATTTTTATTACTGATGGTTCGCTTATTACAGGGATTATCTGTAGGCGGTGAATATGGTGCAGTTGCCACCTATATGAGTGAACTGGGTTTAAAAGGTCAGCGTGGTTTTTTTGCTTCTTTTCAATACGTCACCTTATCAGGAGGCCAACTACTAGCAAGCTTACTTGGGGTCATCTTACTGGGCTTCATGACCGAACAACAATTAAATGATGGGGGATGGCGTATTCCCTTCGTGATTGGCGGTGTCGCTGCATTGCTTTCATTGGCTGCACGTAGCCGTTTAGAAGAAACCTTATCAAATGAAGATGCTGAACGTGAAGAATCGGGAAGCTTAATTGCACTATTAAAGCAACATTGGAAAACTTTCTTATTGGTGGTGGGTTATACCTCAGCAGGTTCACTGACATTTTATGTAGTGACTGTATATTCAAAGACCTACCTAACCAATATTGGCATGGATGGCAAAACAGTGGGGTTTATCATGACCACTGCTTTATTTGTTTTTATGATCGCTCAACCCTTTTTTGGAATGTTGTCTGATCGAATTGGCCGTCGTGCCTCTATGCTCGCTTTTAGTCTATTGAGTGCTATTTTCATCTATCCCGTGATGGTAACAGGAATGCGTAGTTTTGCAGACTCGCCTGTGATTATTACCTTATTGCTCATTTTCTTGATGATGTTGTTGAGCTTCTACACTTCAATTAGTGGTTTGGTCAAAGCAGAAATGTTCCCGCCTCATGTACGCGCATTAGGTGTTGGTTTCTCCTATGCGGTGGGTAATGCACTATTTGGTGGTTCTGCACCTTCTGTTGCACTGTTATTCAAAGATGCAGGTATTGAAAATACATTCTTCGTATATGTCATTATCATGTTGATCATTTGTTTCTTCTGTAGTTGGGCATTACCGAAAAAACCTGAATATTTAGAACATGACCACTGATAAAATTTAATCATTTAAATCAACCACTTTTGTTCTACTAAAAGTGGTTTTTTATTTTTATTGATCAAGATAAGGATTAAATTTAACTAAATATTTAAACCCACTTTGTACCACCATCGCAGTACGTGATTTCGGACGAGCTCGAGCTTCATGTTGGGTGAATTCAATCATATGTTGATTAAAATCTAAACGCGGATATTGTTGATTTAACTGTGTTCTGAATGTAGTAGAGAACTCAAAACCACGGCTGCCTATCACATCACAACTGGCTGCTTGTTGTAGTAAATGAGCTTCTACACCATCCTCAAGCGCCACGAATGGATTCATATGCATACTGATCGCATCAAATAATTGATCAGCACGTGGTATTTGCCAACCACGTTGTATTGACCAATCTTTGGCTGCATAAGCGCCATGTCCTGCAAAGCAGCGACAGTTTGCATGGTGTTGGTAATGCTGCTCAGTCATTCCCAAATCATGCAACAAACATGAAACTGCCAATAACTCCTCATCCGTTTTTAGCTTTTGAAGCTTGGAAAATGCAACGGCGTAATACCAAGTCCTCAAACAATGATTTTGTAAGGCAATTGAGCTACAGGACTGCATCTTTTCAATTGCGTGTTTGATCTCGACACTATCAGGCAAATGCAAATCATCTATCTGTAATATTTTTGGAGTTTTGGTCATACTGCTTGCAAATGCATACATTTTTACACTTTGCTGAAGTACAGGCAGCAAACTATGACTTAACAATGTCATACGATCTGTTAAGGATAAATCACCTGAAGTTTGAACCATCCATACCTGTCGACCGATTTGCATTTGACCCACCAATAAAATTAGAGTAATTACTCTAATTTTTATAAGTATTCTGTTTATATGTCAACTCAGGATAATAAAGCGTTCCAGAAATCAACTAATTCAACCAAAATACCAAACCATAAAAGCATGCCAAACTTAATATAATTGTTAACAAGGTATGACGAACTACATAGGCAATCAAAATCGTCAAAATTGTGGCGAGAAAATAAGGATTGAGTAAGCTCTCACGAAATGCACCATGCTCATCCATAA
Organism: Acinetobacter sp. A22; assembly: GCF_030913345.1. Taxonomy (NCBI): domain Bacteria; kingdom Pseudomonadati; phylum Pseudomonadota; class Gammaproteobacteria; order Moraxellales; family Moraxellaceae; genus Acinetobacter; species Acinetobacter sp. A22. The sequence goes on along the minus strand of NZ_CP133162.1, from coordinate 3,009,890 downwards.
ACACGATTGGGGTGGCAATTGCAGTCAATAAACATGGAGCAGAATACTGCAAAGATTGTTGAAACCATTTCGGCAGTCGCAAAGGAAGATTAGGTTCAAGCAATATATAGCGATTCATAAATACAACTAATGCCAGAATAATCAGGATAAACCAAGTCATACTTTACGCTCCCGAAAATTCTGTAAGCAAGTTGCAGCAAACATCCCGATCACTCCAGCCATGATTGCTGCACTTTTAATTCCTAGACTTAAAAAAACCACCGTTAATGTGACTGAAACAAGCACACCAACCAAAGTATTTAAGTTTTTAATAAATGGAACCACGATTGCAATAAAAGTTGCCACAATGGAAAAATCGAGATGGTATTGATCTAAATTAGGGACTGCAGAAGCAAGGAATACACCACAAGCGCTAAACAGTACCCAACACAAATAAAAACAAAATCCAGCACCAAGTAGATAATGAATATAATGTTGTTGCTTTTTAATACTCACCGCGAACAATTCATCCGTCAGCAAAAAACCCAACATCAAACGATTTTTTAAGGGTTGTTTGGAGATATCTTCTCGCAAATACAAAGCATATAAATAATGCTGTGTAGTAATCAGAAAAACTGAAATAATGATCGTCAACGCAGGTGTACCCGCCATCACTAGCCCTAAAGTCATCAACTGTGCTGCACCCGCAAAGACAAGTGCAGACATTGCAATGGCTTGCATAGTTGTAAGGCCTGCTTGAATCGCCATCGAACCTGCCAACAAGCCCCAAGGCAATACGGCAAAACACAATGGAAGTATTTTGATCACTCCATTTAAAAATGCCCGTGATTCGGTCATCGGGGTATGATCTATGTTTTCAGCTAACATCTACATCACAATCATTGATTAAAAACCCAATGACTATGCCAAATCTAGATCATCCAAGCTTGTATAAAATTGCTGTTTTTTATTTGAGATAAGCAATATAACCGCCTGGCGTAATACGAAATGTTTGACGAAAATGCCGACTAAAATGACTTTGATCTGAGAAACCACATTGCTGTGAAATTTCTGATAAGTTCAAACCCTGTCTTAATAATTTTTGTGATTTCTGTAATCGCGCTTGGATCAACCACGCATGTGGTGAGAGTCCGACATGCTTTTTAAATTGACGTAAAAAATGCCACTGGCTCAGATTCGCCATTTCAGCCAATTCGATGAGTGAAAACTCTTGCTCAGGCATACTCGCCATTAATTCTTTAATATTTAAAATACGCTGTTTTGCATTACTGAGGTCAGCGGCATGCGGTTTTGTTTGGCTATATTTTGAGATTAGCCAAGCAATCGTCGATAAGAACAAGGTTTGTTTGAGCAAGGTATTGCTCGGTTGTTCTAGCAAATCAAATAGTAATCGTAATTGCTGTGCCAAACCTTCGTCATGCAACACGGCTTCTCTAAACCACGGTGCTGTGCCATGAATATTCGTGAGATCACGCGTCAGTTCATGGAAAATTTCTGGAGTTGGATAAATTGCTCGATAACGCCAGCCCGTTTCTACCGCAGATGAGCCAGTATGTACTTCATCAGCATTCACCAAAATAATATCGCCTTGCGGTGCGACATGATTGCCCCCTGTGCGATAAAAACGTTGCGCACCCTCTTCAATCACACCGATACAAAATCCTTCATGAACATGTCGCGAGAACTCCTGCTGAAAGTAACTGGCTTTCAACATTTCTAAACCACCGAGTTCTTCGAGGTGTAAATAATCGACTTGTTCACGAGGTCTACGTGACATCACGACCTCCATTGCAGTGTAGGCATCAGCTCAGGTTAGCTCGATTTGATGAAATTTATAGAATAAAATTGCTGTTTTATATTTCATAATCTATTTACAACTTTATTAAATCATTTCTAACTACAAACAAAAAACCTTCCCGAAGGAAGGTTTTTTTAACAGATTAGCTTATTTAGAGCCTTTAATCCCTGCTTGTAATAACAAGGCACCTAAACCACCTATTTTTTGCTCTTGCGGTTTTTCAGCTTTTGGCTTGTTATTTTGCGGACGCTTAAAGTCACCCTCTTTACGTGGAGGACGTTGACCTTGAGGCTTACGTTCTGAACGCTCAGTACGCTCTTGCTGTGGACGCTGCTGCTGACGTGGTGCTTTAGTAGGCGCAGAACCTTCAGCACGCATACTCAAGTTCACACGATTACGTTCAACATCAACTTGCATCACACGAACTTGCACGATCTGACCTGGTTTCACAACTTTGTGTGGGTCAGAAACGAATTCATTTGCAAGTTCAGAGATATGCACTAAACCATCTTGGTGTACACCTACGTCCACGAATGCACCAAAGTTGGTTACATTGGTTACAACACCTTCAAGCTGCATCCCCTCAGTTAGTTGTGCAACTTCGGTAATGTCTTCACGGAACTTCGCTGTACGGAACTCAGGACGAGGGTCACGACCTGGTTTTTCCAATTCAGCTAAAACGTCTTGAATCGTCGGCAAACCGAATTTGTCATCGACAAACTCTTCTGCTTTTACTTGGCGAATAATTTCTGTATTACCAATGATGTCTTTTACAGTCGTTGCTTTTGCGGCAACAATTTTCTCAACCAAGCCATAACTTTCAGGGTGAACAGCAGATGCATCTAATGGCTCAGAACCATCTTGAACACGCAAGAAACCAGCTGATTGTTCAAAAGTACGCTCGCCTAAACGTGGAACTTTCTTCAATGCTTGACGATTATCAAAACGTCCGTTTTCTTTACGATATTCAACGATTTGTTGTGCAATCGCTTTGTTTAAACCTGCGATATAAGCCAAGATCGCTGGAGATGCTGTATTGACATCCACACCCACCGCGTTCACACAGTCTTCAACAACTGCATCTAGTGTTTTTGCTAAACCTGTTTGGTTTACATCGTGTTGGTACTGACCTACACCAATTGATTTTGGATCAATCTTTACAAGCTCTGCTAATGGATCTTGTAAACGACGAGCGATTGAAACCGCACCACGAATAGATACATCAAGTTCTGGAAGTTCTTGTGCAGCCAATTCACTTGCAGAATAAACAGATGCACCTGCTTCACTTACAGTGATACGTGTTAATTTCAGATCCGTATTTGCCGCCATCATTTCAGCAACAACAGCTTCTGTTTCACGGCTTGCTGTTCCATTACCAATCGCAATAAGTTCCACGTGGAACTCTCTGCATAAACGCGCAAGCTCCGCAATCGAACCTTCTTTATCTTCTTTCGGTGCAAATGGATAGATCGTGCTGTGTGCAAGGACATCACCAGCTTTACTAATCACTGCCAGTTTTACCCCTGTACGAATACCAGGATCAACACCTAAAGTAACACGACCACCTGCTGGTGCAGATAGAAGTAAATGACGCAAGTTCTCTGCAAATACATCCATTGCTTCAGCTTCAGCAGATAGACGCTTATCTGTTAGCAATGAGTGTTCAATCTGTGGACGAATCTTACCTAACCAGAATAATTTTGCAGTTTGCTTTAAATAATCTTGACGACTCTGTGGTTGTACTTGGTCTAAGTTGTACTCAGTTTCAATACGCGCCAATGGTGCATCATCTTCACCATCCACTTTTAAACCTAATACATTTTCTTGACGACCACGTAGCATCGCTAACAAACGGTGTGAAGGAACTTTGTTTAAGTTTTCAGAGAACTCAAAGTAATCACGGAATTTCTTACCAACTTCTTTTTTCTCTTCAGATGCCACAGCACTCTTTAGCACAGCAGTTTTAGAAAAAGTTTGTTTTAATTCAGTGGTTAACGCAATATTTTGCGCCCAATCATCAATTAAAATATGCTGAATCGCATCCAACTGACTTTCAAGATCTGGGTAATCTTCATGGCTGAAGCCTGATAATGCTTCTGTAGGATCAACTTGTTCAGCAAAAATCTTTTCTGCAATCGGCCCTAAACCGGCTTCTTTCGCTTTGAAAGATTTGCTTGTGCGTTTTGGACGATACGGCGCATAAATTTCTTCTAATGCATTCTTGGTTTCAGCCGCATTTACACGTGCAAGTAAATCATCACTTAACTTATCTTGTTCTTGTAAAGATTGAATCACTTTCTCACGACGTTCGTACAAATCACGTAGGTAAGCCAAACGTGTGTCGAGTTGACGCAATTGAGTATCGTCTAAGCCTTGCGTGACTTCTTTACGGTAACGTGCAATAAAGGGAACACTGGCGCCTTCATCAATTAAACGAATAGCAGCTTCTACTTGGTTTGGACGTACGGCAAGTTCATTTGCCAACTGCTGAACTAAGTCAGTCATCGTGATTGATTCCACAAGGGTTAATTCTAAAAGCACTGATTATAAAGTCCACGGCTATAAAATCCACCATTGTTTTTTTGAAAATTTTACGAGTAGATTATGCAAATTGATCAATGTTTCTAAAATCCCAAGATTTTTTCAGCTAAATATTGAAAAATAGATTGATTGTCATAATTTTACCTGTATATGTTTGGTATCTATCTCTTGATTTTATTGGCAATATTTGTTGCTTTATAACATAGCCAAACCTGTGCAATGAATCGTATACTGCCTGACATTGCATAATTACGATGACAATAAACGATAAAGGAGCACATCATGAGTTTAGTTGTACCTGCTGAATCGACGGAAACCGTACACCATGAGACAGACCGAGTCGAACGCATTTTAGTGGTCGATGACGATGTGCGTTTGCGTACGCTTTTGCAACGATTTTTAGAAGATAAAGGTTTTGTAGTCAAAACTGCTCATGACGCGACACAAATGGATCGTTTATTACAACGTGAATTGTTTTCGTTGATCGTTCTTGATTTCATGCTTCCTGTCGAAGATGGCTTAAATATTTGTCGCAGATTACGTCAATCTAATATTGACACTCCAATTATCATGTTGACGGCACGTGGAAGTGACTCTGATCGCATTGCAGGTTTGGAAGCTGGCGCAGACGATTATTTACCGAAACCATTTAACCCAAATGAACTTTTAGCTCGTATTCGTGCTGTATTACGTCGCCAAGTGCGTGAAGTACCAGGTGCACCGAGCCAACAAGTTGAAGTTGTTAGCTTTGGACCATGGTCTTTAGATCTTTCAACTCGTACACTTACTCGTGAAGGTCAAGTCGTGACTTTGACGACTGGTGAATTCGCTGTATTAAAAGCCTTGGTTCAACATCCACGTGAACCTTTGACCCGCGATAAATTGATGAATTTAGCACGTGGTCGTGAATGGGGTGCAATGGAGCGTTCGATTGATGTTCAAGTGTCTCGTTTACGCCGTTTAATCGAAGACAACCCTGCCCGCGCTCGTTATATTCAAACCGTTTGGGGTGTAGGCTATGTTTTTGTTCCAGATGGTGCTGAGTAAGTTCAGGAATTTCAACGTTGAAACTGGAACCCATTGACCCTCAAACTTTTACTGAGTTTGTATCTTACTCTGAACGACCACGTACCAAGTGGGAACGTTTCTTAGATAAGATCAAACCACGTTCCGCTGCGATGCGTACCACTATTTTGGTACTGTTCACCGTATTCTTCAGCTTATTTATGTCTTTGTGGTTCTTCTGGCGAACTTTGTATTTGCCAGAGTTACAACAACATGCACGCTATCTCGCAATTGAATTAGAGCTGGTCAATAATCCTGATATTCGAATTTTGCATCGTGATACAGAAGTCGATATTGATACATGGTTAAAAAACCGTATTGGTATCGAATACATCACTGATCCGAAAGAATTTCCAAAGATTGAAGACAAATTTCTAGCTGAATTATTTACTGATGAAATCGAAGCCAAACTTGCCAAAGAGTTAGGTGTTGATAACGTCACCGTTTATTTTAAATTTAAACCAATTCCTCGTATCTGGATTCAAACTCCAGAGATGAATGGTAACTGGGTGCGTGAACCACTAAAAACCTATACCAATTACAGTGTTGAACTGATTGCAACATGGTTATTTGGTGTACCGATCTTATCTTCAATTATTATTCTAACCTTGGTTCGCCAAATGAATCGTCCATTGCGTCGATTACAAAATGCCGCCAATAGTTATAGTAAAACAGGTAAAGCACCTTATTTAGATACTAATCACGGGCCTTTAGAAATTCGTCAGGTGAACCAAGCTTTTAACCATATGGTTTATACGCTTGAACAAACTGAGCGAGACCGTCAAATTATGTTGGCTGGGATTTCCCACGATTTGCGCACACCATTGACGCGTATTCGTCTCACTGCAGAAATGCTACCCGATGAATTCTTTCGTGAAGGTCTAATTTATGATGTTGATGATATGGATGCGATTCTTAATCAATTCATTTCGTACATGCGTGATGGATCGGATGAAGAACTCACTGATACCAATATCAACACGTTGCTGCAAGAACTTGTCATTCAATTCAAACCATTAGATATACGTTTTGAAATGCAGGATTTACCTATTATTCCTGCTCGTAGTCTCTCTTTAAAGCGTCTGATCGCCAATTTAATCAATAATGCGAAACGCTATGGTGCCGAACCGATTGAACTTTCTGCAAGCCATGTAGACGAACACATCCTCATCACTGTTGCTGATCATGGTGAAGGCATTCCACCCGATCAAGTTGAAGAACTCATGCAACCCTTTGTACGTGGTAATTCAGCGCGCACTGTTCAAGGTAGCGGACTTGGCCTTGCAATCGTAAAACGTATTGTGGATATTCATCAGGGTAAAATTAGCATTCGCAATCGTGAGCAAGGTGGTTTAGAAGTTGTGATCTCTTTACCAATCGTGACTCCTCATGTTGAAGAGACTGAGAAAAATACGATTAGCAAGATTAAACAAACACTTAGTGAACACTTCTAATTCAATACAAGATCAATCAAAAATGTCTCGTATTTTTGCTCGCAAATCATCTTCTATTTCACATATTAGACCTTAGCCGTAGTCCAATTCCCTTTTGCTTTTTTAGCGCTAAAATCCATATCTAATGAAAAAGCAATATTGAGAATGGATGATGTCTTTAAGTCGTATTCGCCTTGCGTCTCTACACGACAAAGTGATGAGTGCAGAACAGGCTGCTCGCTTTATTGAAAATGATATGACGGTTGGTATGAGCGGATTTACTCGTGCAGGAGAAGCGAAAGCCGTTCCTCAAGCACTGGTTGAACAAGCCAAAAAAAATCCGTTAAAAATCACGTTAATTACTGGTGCAAGTCTCGGAAATGACTTAGACAAACAACTGACGGAAGCAGGTGTACTTGCGCGCCGCATGCCATTCCAAGTTGACAATACCTTACGTCGTGCAATTAATAACGGCGAAGTGATGTTTATTGACCAACATTTATCTGAAACCGTTGAACAAATGCGTAATCAGCAGCTCAAACGTCCAGATGTAGCTGTGATTGAAGCGGTCGCAATCACTGAAGATGGTCACATTGTTCCAACAACATCCGTTGGTAACTCGGCAAGCTTTGCAATTTTCGCTGAAAAAGTGATTGTAGAAATCAACACATCACTCAGCGAAAACTTTGAAGGCTTACACGATATTTACATCCCAACCTATCGTCCAACGCGTACACCGCTGCCTTTAACTCAAGTGGATGATCGTATCGGCTCTACTGCGATTCCAATCGATCCTGCAAAAATCGTCGGCATCGTGTTCAACGATACAGCTGACTCACCTTCAACAGTGACAGCGCCAGATGATGAGACTCAAGGCATTGCGAATCATTTGATTGCATTTTTTGAGAAAGAAGTTGCTGCTGGTCGTTTAGCGAAAAACTTAGGTCCTTTACAAGCGGGTATTGGTTCTATTGCAAACGCTGTTCTCACTGGTTTGAAAGATTCAAACTTCGAAGATCTTGTGATGTACTCTGAAGTACTTCAAGACTGTACGTTTGAGTTGATCGATGCAGGCAAAATGAAGTTTGCTTCTGGTAGCTCAATTACACTTTCAGCTCAGTGTGGCGAGCGTGTATTTGGCAATCTAGAGCACTACAAAGATAAATTGGTCTTACGTCCACAAGAAATTTCAAATCACCCTGAAATTGTGCGTCGCTTAGGTATTATTGGAATCAACACTGCCCTTGAATTTGATATTTATGGCAATGTGAACTCAACTCACGTTTGTGGTACCAAGATGATGAATGGTATCGGTGGCTCAGGTGATTTCGCACGTAATGCGCACTTAGCAATCTTTGTCACCAAGTCAATCGCAAAAGGTGGAGATATTTCTTCGATCGTGCCGATGGTGAGCCATGTTGATCACTGTGAACATGATGTTGATATTCTAGTGACAGAACAAGGCTTGGCTGACCTTCGTGGTTTAGCGCCGCGTGAGCGTGCACGTGTGATTATCGATAATTGTGTACACCCACTCTACCAAGCAGCATTAAACGATTATTTTGATCGTTCATGTGAGCGTGGTGGACATACGCCTCATATTCTTCGTGAAGCATTGTCATGGCATGCAAATTTTGAAGAAACAGGTCATATGCTATCGAACGGTTCTTTAGCTAAAACAGCTTAAATTTCCTTTGTAGCAAATAAAAGGCTGAATCTGTTGATTCAGCCTTTTTCTATTTAGAACTTCACACCGTAAGATATACCTAAGATATGTTGATCCATTTCTAGATTTGCCTCACCCCCACCAAATGCTGTCGGGATCGATTGATTGCCTTTTACGGTTTCTTTTAAACCATAGGTATAGGCAACACTTAACTCTTGCGCTCGGTCAATATCCCACGTCGCACCTAGACTAATATGATCTTTAATCACACCTGGTGCTAGAATATTTAAGAAAGTCTGATCTTGTGGGATAGGCTGATCATTATGGCTATAACCAGCACGCATTGTGAGTTGTGGATTGACTTGATAGCTTGCTCCCAACTTATAGACGTTAATATCTTTCCAACCGAAACCCTGTCCCTTTTCTGATCCGAAAGTATTCCCCTGCATCACAGAAGCTAAACTAAAAGGATTACCGACCGAATCAACATCCGAATAATTGATTCGCTGTATATCCGCTAATACAGTCAAAGCAGGGGTTAACTTGAAGCTCGCTCCAACCCCATAACTCTCAGGAACATCAAAATCACCCGATTCAGCAAATAAACCGCGATACTTATCAAATTTATCTGCATCAATTTTTGACGCATAGTTTGCTCCGACAGTAACGACATCATTTAATTTCGCACTCCAGCCCACTCGCACCCCAATCCCTGTAGCAGAGTCTTTACCTTTATTGCTTAGATTTTTTCCATCATTTGAAAATGGGGCAAAACCAGAAATTCCTTTCGCTTCAAAACGTTGATATAGAAAATTTGTCGCAATCCCGATTGATTGATTTTCACTATAGCGCCATGCAACCGTTGGAGAGACAAATACCTGAGATAAATCAACACCCGCTTCGCCTGTATTACCAAATGCAGCATAAGGATTACGTTTATAGGTCGTATTCATACCACCATTGCCATAAATCGCTAAGCCTAAAGCAACGCTATCATTTACTTTCTTATTGATCGCAAATTCAGGCAGTACAAAGTATTCACGACCATTACCGCTGTATTGTCCATTAGCACCTGCTAAGTTCCCCTCAATCGCAGCAGAGCGTTTAGGATTAAATAGAGTCGCACCAACATCCACACGGCTATCAATCCAGTTCAAACCTGATGGATTACTCGCTATAGTGAGCGCATCGTTAAATGCAGCTATAGAGGCACCAGCTTGACCTTGGGCTTTCACGCCATAACCATGCATAAAATAGCCCGTTGTCGCAGATGCGTGCTGTGCTATACCCGATAAAAGAACAACTGGAAGAGCTACCCCGATAAACTTTTGCATAACTTATATTCAACAAAAATAATATATTTGCAAGTATATTGTTTTTCTTTTATTCATATAACTAAGTAAAATTGAGATGCATATTCTTTTTTTTCATAAAGAGTTTTTAATATAGAACTTAGAAAGACTTAAATATGAATTACGCATAATTTAACCCATAAAAAAACCCCAAACTGATGTTTGGGGTTTTTGAATATGGTGGCGTGACCCAGGATCGAACTGGGGACACACGGATTTTCAATCCGTTGCTCTACCTACTGAGCTATCGCGCCAATGGCGTGTATTAAGCCGTATCTACAGCAAATAGTCAACAATTATCCTGAGCTTTTGATTTGATTGCCCATTTTTCAGGCAAAAAAGTCCAGATAAAAAAAATCCCTGATGGGATCAGGGATTGAAATTTCGAATCTATGGTGGCGTGACCCAGGATCGAACTGGGGACACACGGATTTTCAATCCGTTGCTCTACCTACTGAGCTATCGCGCCAAAGTGGGCGTATTAAACAATGTTTGTCAAAATCCGTCAAGTTAATTTAAGGATTTTTAGATTAAGTGTTTAATTTAACTCCAATTAGACCCTATATTTAGCTCGCGATTAGATTTTTCCAAGATGTGATAGACAACGATGAATCGCGCCACATCCAGGTTCAAACTGTTTTACGCCCTGCTCTTCTTCGATACGGCAAACTTCCTCAACGAGGCGTTCTGCCACACCGCGACCGCGATTGGATGGATGTACAACAATATATTCCAAAACACGGCTTTCACCTTGTCCTGTGACCCAGATTGCACCTATAATTTTGGTGTTAAATTCAGCGGTATAAACTGTGGTATATTGCTGTAGATCTTGTTCAAGTTGCTGCATTGCATCTTGCCCATCACCAAACTCTGGACTGGTGTCATAAAGTCGCTCTAGCTGGGTACGAATTCCTAGATTTTCTAGTGAACTGTAAGCATGTACGGTAATAGGCATTGATTAACCCTCCTGAGCAAACTATGATGCTGTCACTTTTTCGTCACAGCGAAACTTTGGTTTTTAATTCAATCATTTTTGACGTTTTTTGAGGAACGTGTCCATGACGCAACGTATCAGTGAAGTGGTAAGAAATACCAACGAAACAAAAATTCGAGTTCGTCTCAATCTCGATGGTACTGGTCAAGGCACACTCAACACTGGAGTTCCATTTTTAGACCATATGATTGATCAAATCAAGCGCCATGGTCTATTTGATATCGATATTCATTGCGATGGTGACTTGGAAATCGATGATCACCATACCGTCGAAGACTGTGGAATCACCTTGGGACAAGCCTTTGCACAAGCTTTAGGCGATAAAAAAGGCTTACGTCGTTACGGTCATTTTTATGCACCACTCGATGAAGCACTCTCTCGTGTTGTCGTTGATCTCTCTGGTCGTCCAGGCTTGTTTATGGATATTCCATTCACACGTGCCCGTATCGGAACATTCGATGTCGATTTATTTTCAGAATTTTTCCAAGGTTTTGTCAACCATGCGTTGATGACCTTACATATCGACAATTTAAAAGGCAAAAATAGCCATCACCAGATCGAAAGTGTATTCAAAGCTTTGGCACGTGCTTTACGTATGGCATGTGAGGTTGATCCTCGTGCCGAAGGCATGATTGCATCAACGAAAGGTAGCTTGTAATGACGCGTATTGCTTTACTTGATTATGGCATGGGCAACTTACACTCAGCAGCCAAAGCGCTAGAGCATGTAGGTGCAACAGTTGATGTGACTAACGATCCTAAGCTGATTGCCAAAGCGGATAAAATCGTGTTCCCAGGCGTAGGTGCCATGCGTGACTGTATGCAAGGCATGCATGAGGCAGGAATTGATGAAGTCGTTCGTCAAGCGGCTTTTAACAAACCTGTACTCGCGATTTGTGTTGGCATGCAAGCATTGCTACAAAGCTCTGAAGAGAATGGTGGCGTAGAAGCTTTGGGTATTTTTGAGGGTGTGGTCAAACACTTCCCTGAAATTCCGAATTTAAAAGTTCCGCACATGGGTTGGAACCAAGTACATCAACTTGATCCAAGTCATCCAATGTGGAACAACATCGAGCAAGATGCTCGTTTTTATTTCGTACATAGCTACTATGTCGAACCAAAAGATTCTACAGTTACAGCGGCAACTTGTGATTATGGTGTGAACTTCTGCACAGCGATTCACAAAGACAATTTATTCGCGACCCAATTCCATCCAGAGAAAAGTCATACTGCTGGTTTACAGTTGTTAAAAAACTTTGTGGAATGGAAAATCTAAGCATTTGAACAAGTTTAGCTCCTGATAATAAAGCCAATTTTAAATTGGCTTTATTTTTTTAATTGCCTTATCTATTTATTTCTCATTATTTTTTGCATATCATGCAAACACTTTGAATAAAAATCAAACAACAGATAATTTCAAAATTAAATTTAAAAATCAGAGACTACAGGAAAATAATATGTCTTCTCAGCTTCAAACAAATGATTCAGGTTTTAGTGCAAATGGGCGTTTTGGCAGACTTTCTTACTTAGGCTGGAATATGTTACTCGTGGTCTTCGTATTCATTTTGGGTATTATCGCAGCGTTTTTTGTTCCAGCTTTGAGTCCTTCAACGACAAGTTCATCGATGTATGTATTTGGTGGACTCTTTATCATTGTTTATATTGCAATGATCTACTTCAGCTTTATTTTCTCAATCCGCCGTTTACATGATCGAAATCAAACAGGTTGGTTGTCATTAGTGATGATTATTCCTTTCATCAATTTCTTATTTTTTATTTACTTGAGTTGTGCAAAGGGTGATGAAAATACAAATAACTATGGCTCACCTCGTATTACTCAGGGTTGGGAAAAAGTCTTAGCTTGGATATACATTATTATCCTTCCACTCTGCATTTTAGCCATAGCAGCATCCGCAATTCCTGCTTACCAAAACTATATTCAAAAAAGCCAACAGCTCCAGATGGAACAAATGAATAGATATGCAGAATAAACCAAGTCTATTTTTCAAAGCCAAGTGGGAAAACTTGGCTTTTTCATTTGATCAAAACGGTTTAAGCTGAGTGAAACGATTTGAGCTCATTTCATGGAAATGCAACAACAAACTGCGCTTTTAAGCAAAGAACAAATACGCACCTTCCCTGCATTTCAAAACTTAAATCCAGATCGAATTTATGTCATCCATACACTTAATCAGTGTTTACAAATTGAAGCTGAGCTTAAATTTGTGCAAGTGTTCGGCTTTGATACAGAATCCAAACCGACCTTCAAAGTCGGTGAAAAATCAACAGGCCCTCACCTTATCCAGTTGTCTAGCTTAGAAAATGCTTATCTTTTTCAGGTGAATCCAGAAATATTGGCTTTCTTAAAACCTATTTTAGAAAATGAACAACAACTCAAAGTTGGTTTTGGTTTAAAAAATGATGCCAGTGGTTTTAGACGCAAAGGGATTCATCCAAACGGTCTGATTGATTTAGCAAAATGCTTTTCAAATTTTGGATATAACACCCAAGTCGGTGTACAAACGGCAATTGCTTTGTTATTTCAGCGTTATTTTCCTAAAAGTAAAAAAATTAGCACCTCTAACTGGTCTGTTAAACAACTCAGCCCTCAACAAATCAATTATGCTGCGGCAGATGCTTATGCCGCGCGTATTATTTTTGAATATCTCTACCAGCATCAAAGTTTCACGTCACCACTTCAACAACAAATCGAAAAAATACTCACAGGTTCTCAATCCAAGACTTAGAGATTGATCAATACTTTGTTAATATGTAGCCAATTTTAATTTACGATGAAGCTAGGAGCGAAAGCATGCTAATCATCCCTGCAATTGACCTGAAAGATGGTAAATGTGTACGTTTAAAACAAGGACGCATGGAAGACGATACTGTTTTCTCTGATGATCCTGTGGCAACTGCACAACATTGGGTTGATGAAGGCGCACGTCGTTTACATTTAGTTGATTTAAATGGTGCTTTCGCTGGTACGCCAATTCACAAACCAGTGGTTGAAGCTATTGCGCGAGCACAACCTGAATTACCAATCCAAATTGGTGGTGGCATCCGTTCACTTGAAACCATCGAGCACTACTTAGATGCTGGCGTATCGTTTGTCATTATCGGTACCAAAGCAGTCAAAGAACCTGAGTTTGTTGAAGAAGCATGTAAACAGTTTGCAGGTCATATTATTGTTGGTATCGATGCGATCAATGGCATGGTTGCAACTGACGGTTGGGCAAATGTCACTGATGTTAAAGCGACAGATCTTGCTAAACGTTTCGCTGACGCTGGTGTATCTAGCATCGTCTACACTGATATTGCACGTGATGGCATGATGCAAGGTGTCAACGTTGAGCAAACTGTTCACTTAGCTCAATATTCAGGATTACCTGTTATTGCATCTGGTGGTGTCACCAATCTTGATGATGTACGCAACTTGAAAGGTCAATCAGGTATTTTAGGTGCTATCACAGGTCGAGCAATTTATGAGGGCACTTTAAGCCTTCGTGAAGCTCAACTTTTACTGGATGAACAATCACTTTAATTGTGTTTAGCTCTAGCGATTTGAATAATGGCTAGAGCTTTTTTCGCTTAAATGTTATCCTCATCCTGATTTTTATCTCGATCTTCAATTCTATAATGTCACTTACGCCACCCTAGTTTTTACAGCCCCCTCTTGTAAATAACTCATCACTGTCTAGTGATGTGGTGTAGTCGTGTGCATTTTTATATCACATCACTAGCCTTTAAAATATTTTTCAAAAATAGGCTATTTCTATGTTTTCCAATGTACGAGAACAATGGTTCTCTAATATCCGTGCCGATGTGCTGGCGGGTCTTGTGGTCGGCTTAGCGCTGATTCCTGAGGCGATTGCATTTTCTATCATCGCGGGGGTTGATCCCAAAGTTGGTTTATATGCGTCCTTCTGTATTGCAGTCGTGATTTCTTTTGTTGGTGGGCGTCCTGCCATGATTTCAGCAGCGACTGGCGCAATGGCTTTGGTCATGGCAAGTCTGGTGAAAGAACATGGATTACAATATCTACTTGCAGCAACATTATTAACAGGTGTACTGCAAATTCTGGCGGGCTATTTAAAACTCGCAAAACTCATGCGATTTGTTTCTAAATCTGTGGTGATTGGCTTCGTCAACGCGCTTGCTATCCTCATTTTTATGGCGCAATTACCTGAATTGATCAATGTAACATGGCATGTATATGCATTAGTTGGCTTGGGTTTAGCCATTATTTATCTCTTCCCTTTACTCCCTAAAATTGGAAAACTTATTCCCTCTCCTTTGGTCTGTATTATCGTTATTAGCCTGATCGCAGTAGGTTTCGGAATTGATATTCGCACTGTGGGAGATATGGGTGAATTGCCAGATACACTGCCTGTATTCTTATTACCCGATATTCCTCTTAACCTAGAAACGCTACAAATCATTTTACCTTATTCGATTGCACTCGCAGCTGTGGGCTTACTTGAATCCATGATGACAGCCACGATTATCGATGAAATGACCGATACACCAAGTGATAAATTCCAGGAATGTAAAGGTCAAGGGATAGCTAATATCGCATCTGGTTTTATGGGTGGGATGGCGGGGTGTGCCATGATTGGTCAATCCATGATTAATGTAAAATCAGGTGGTCTAACCCGATTATCAACATTTTCAGCAGGCGTATTTTTGCTGATCTTAGTCGTCTTTATTAGTGACTGGCTCAAAGTTATTCCTATGGCAGCATTGGTTGCCGTGATGATTATGGTCTCGATCAGCACATTTGAGTGGAAATCACTGACAGGTTTTAAATCTAATCCCCAAAGTAGCAACGTGGTTATGATTGCCACTGTCATTGTGGTTGTAGCAACCCATAACTTGGCACTCGGTGTACTCACAGGTGTATTACTATCCGCTTTATTCCTTGCCAATAAATTAGAAAATGATATTCGTGTTGAAAGCTATATAGAAAATGATGCACGAGTCTACGATTTAAAAGGTCAAATCTTTTTCAGCTCCTCAGAAAAATTCATGCAGGGTTTTAATTTCCAAGAACCAATTTCTAAGGTCATTATTGATTTAACTCATTCACATATTTGGGATGTAACTTCAGTGGCAATGCTAGATTCTGTGGTGAATAAGTTCCAAAGAAGTGGAGTCAATGTCACGGTACGTGGGTTGAATGAAGCCAGCTCAATCATGATTGATAAATATGGAACACATACTAAACATCAGTTTGATGCAATTTAGTTCAACAGACTGACTCCATTAAGCATAAAAAAGCCAAACTTTCGTGTTTGGCTTTTTTAGATCAATAAATCACATTTCGAATAAAGCGGAGTATGTCAGTACCTTGATTGCTATAGCGATAAGGAACAGAACTATCAAATAAAAACGATGTACCTGCTGCAACTAAATGTGTTCTAGAAGCAAATTCTAGACTCAGTTCACCTTCAATAACATAGATCAACTCCTGCCACCCTTGTTGATCAGGTTCAGCAACATAGGTCTCTCCAACAGCCAATGTCCATGTCCATAATTCGACTTGAGTACGTGCAGGGATGGATGCCTGTAAAGTTGCCTGACTCTCAAGATGAGTGCCCTGCCACGCCAAAGTCCTAACAATCGCAGAATCCACAAACTCTGGTGCTGTCACAAGTTGCTTGAAATTCACATCTAAAGCATTTGCGATTGCATCCAGTTTGGTCAGACTAATATTTACCATTCCTGTTTCTAAAGATGCAATGGTACGTCGACTCACACCAGCCCGCACTGCCAGCTCTTGCTGACTCAGTAGATGCTGGTTTCGATAAAATCGAATATTCTGCCCTACATATTGCAAGACCGCATCAGGATGATTCATGCAGTTTCACTCTCATTTGATTATGCGCAATATATTGCACAAATGCATAAATTAATGCAACATGTGCAGTATATTGCACGTAGATTTGGAATTTGGTTTTGACAGCTTTCTCGCAATCACCTAGAGCAGCACAATTTGCATTGATTTTTATCACCATGATTTGGGGTGGGACTTTTCTAGCCGTGCAATATGCACTCAACTTTAGTACACCGATGTTTTTTGTCGGTTGTCGTTTTGCAGTTGCTGCGGCTGTAATTTTCCTACTTTCATTAAAATCCATGTCGGGTTTAACGCTCAAAGAAACACTGGCTGGAACTGCCATCGGCATCATGATTGCGATTGGTTATGGCACACAAACAATTGGTCTACAAAGTATTTTAAGTAGCGAATCGGCTTTTCTTACTGCGCTTTATGTTCCTTTAGTGCCCATTCTCATGTGGGTTATTTTTCAAAAATCACCATCACTCATGACATGGATCGGCTCAGCATTAGCATTTACAGGCTTAGTCCTACTGACAGGAAATGGTTTTTCCAATATCACGCTCTCTTATGGACAAGTACTTACCCTGATCTGTGCTTTGGTGATTGCATTAGAGATTATTTTGATTGGTTATTTTGCAGGACGAGTAAATTTACGACGCGTTACTGTGATTCAACTTATGGTTGCCGCCCTACTCTCTTTCGCCAGTATGCCTTTGGTTGGTGAACATCAGCTACCAGCATTTTCATGGCCTCTCCTATTAATCGCAACTGGATTGGGGCTCGCCAGTGCTTTAATTCAGTTTGTTATGAACTGGGCACAAAGCATGGTTGATCCAAGTCGTGCAGCGATCATTTATGCAGGTGAACCTGTTTGGGCAGGTCTGATTGGAAGAATTGCAGGTGAACGTTTGCCCTTACTCGCATTATTTGGCGGATTACTGGTGGTATTGGGTGTTTTGGTGAGTGAGCTCAAACTCAAAATCCTCAACTCTCCTCAAAACAATAAAGATGCTTAGCTTACTTTTCTTTTATTGGCGGCTCATTCTTCTTCAGTAGCATCTGAGGTTGATAATATTCAACGATTGGCATTGGATCATAGAAGGGATGTAATAAAGCTTTCCATTCTTGATAAGCAGCAGACTTTCTAAACCCTTCTGTGTGATCTTCAATATGATCCCAAAATATCATCAGGATATAATGATGATCATCTTGAATATTTTTGATCAGCTGTACGGCGTTTAATCCTGCCATCGGATAAATAATCGCTTTGGCTTTTTGAAATGCTGCCTCAAATGCCTGACTTTGATTGGGTTTAATTGTTAAATGCACATGCTCAATAATCATGATCCAACCTGTTTAAATGATTTTTACTAAAAACAGCATCACTTCCATCACAACCACTATATTTAAAATGGCATTTTTCCAATACACGTTTGGATGCATGATTATTTTGATCGACATAAGCCTCTATATTATATATGGCATATTGTTGATTTAAATAGGTTTCAAGCCATTTTAAGGCTTGAGTTGCATAACCTTTATTCCAGAAATCCTTAAAAATGATATAGCCAACGTAAGCAGTTTGCTTATGAGGGAAAATGGTAGCTTGCAGCGTACCAATCGGTTGCTGTTGACTTGTGTCATCAAAAACCACCCAATTTACCCAGACTTCTTCGAGTGTGCCTGAACCTTTGGCGAGTTGTCTAAACCGTTGTCTTAATCCTTCTCGCTCAGGATATTTCACGTCAGGAATAAAACGATATAGATCATCATCAAGCGTATATGAATAAATGAGATCTGCATGCTCAACAGTCAAAGGTTCATAATATAAACGCATCAAATAAATACCAATTCTTCAGGTTCAACACCTCAATTCATTGATACATAGGTTTATTGTCATTGAGAGCAATCAAGCCACGTATTGCACGATATACAATCCAAACCCAAGCTGTAAAAATCACCGCTACACAGAAAACCGTTCCTGATAATGCAACACCCGCAAACGCATTCGGATTATCGCCTGTAAAAAACAAGAAGAAGAATGGAATAAAGGCAATGATATTCCAAGCGAGATACCACCAAAATGTCCGAATCTGCCAAGTAAAATGACTTTCAAAAATAGAGCCTCTTACATCGCTACGTTTTACATAGTTAATAATTAAGGCAATCACTGCCAATAATCCACCTGTAAAAATCGCAATGATATAAAGTACGTAAAGGACCAAAGTCAAAGTACGGTTCGGGTCTTGATCAACGGAATAATTCATTTTATTTATCTCCGGAAACGAACTCCCTCAATAGAACACATTGAGTGGAGAAATTAACCAACATATCAATAATATATGGAAGACTATGGTACAGAAATAAATCTTACGAAACGGTTGTTTTTGTGTTTTATGTCTCAGTTTTTGTTGTGCTAACCAACCTGCACACCATCCTCCAAGCGAATCCACGATATGTAAGGTTTGCTCAGGAATACGGCGATTCCCCAATTGTGCCGCCTCTTTGTCTTGAGAATATAGCCAATAACTCAAGACATTCATCAAACTTACGAACAATAAAGTATAAGGTGGTAATAATTTACTAAAGCTCGCGATGCCCATGAATACAATATAAATCACAATGCCAATTTGCATCGCTGTCCAACGTTTAGCAGACTTTGCATCTGAAGGTTTAGGCTTATGTTCAAATACTTGGGCTGCTTTTAGATAACTGACTTGCTGAGCACGATAACGACCACGCTCATCTAAGATCACCAAGTACTCCAAAGCACAACCTATAATAGGTCGAGGACCTGTGCGAGCAAAGTCCTTGATGTGTAAAAAGACCCGATCTTTGTGCTTATCATTCGGTTGAATAAAACCATAGCCTTTATCATCAAACCATTCTACTAAACGACCTTGGTCTCGCATGCTTTTTCCTTAAGCTTGAACTTTTTGTAAACGATCTTGCAGCATCATCCGCATTTCCATCGGGTCTTTTTGTGAAATGTCTTCACCAGTACGACCCTGTTCCGCATTTTTTTGTGCAACTTGGAGACGCATACTCCAGAAACGACATGCAGCCATTGCCAAGAAAATATTTAAACACGCTAGCTCATCAGCTGTGAGTTGACGAATGCTTTGATACGCTGCAAGGAAAGCCTCTGCCTTGGCTTGGTCTATATGAGCGTTTGGATAAGCAGTACAGAAATCATTGATACTAATCGCAATATCAAATAAAAATTCATCTTGATTTAACTCATAAAAATCAAGAATCCCTCGTAATTGATCACCTTCAAATAATGTATTGTCTCTAAATAGATCAGAATGAATAAAACCGACAGGACGATCAGGATATTGCTGTGTAATTTTGGCAAATTGCTGAAAAACTTGATCCAATAGGGATTGATCATCGTCATTCATATTGGGTCTAAGTTGCTCTGCTACATCTGACCAATACTGATGATTACGATTAAAATCACGCTTTAAAGGAAAATCTTTCAACGCCACATGAATTTTTGCTTGAGCCTGAGCAATCGCTTGGATTTGTAATAATGTTGCTTCTTCTGGATGTTCACCCATCAAGCGTGGGGCAATTTGTGCAGGTTTATCTGCGATGCTATGAATGGCTTGACCATGGTGTTTCAATGGTACAGCAACGGCAACCCCTGCATCTCCCAAACAGTCTAGTACGGGAACAAGCTCACCAGCTCCTTCAGCATCAAGCTCTTCAAAAACAGTAAGAACGTAATGTTTTTGAGTTTGATCCACCAAAAAATAGTTGGTGTTTTGAATACCGCCTTGGATTGGAATCAGGTCAATCACTACCAAACCATAAGGTTCAGCAAAAGCTTGAACATCTTCTAAACTCAACGGGGTATAAACCGACATGGAAAACCTGCAAAAAATAGCTGTGAAGTTTGATAGAATACCCTTTCCCTCCATGAAGGTGTAGCACCCCTTTCTTTATTGGCGATTTTTTGGAATATTTTATGCTCGCAAAACGTATTATCCCTTGCTTAGATGTTGATAATGGTCGAGTCGTCAAAGGCGTTCAATTCCTTGATATTCGTGACGCAGGTGACCCAGTAGAAGTTGCCCGTCGTTATAACGAACAAGGTGCCGATGAAATTACCTTTTTAGATATTACTGCTACCCATCATGGACGCGATACGACTTACCGTACTGTTGAGCGTATGGCAGAAAGCGTTTTCGTTCCTCTCACCGTGGGTGGTGGTGTACGTAAAGTCGAAGATATCCGTTTACTTCTCAATGCCGGTGCAGACAAAGTCAGTATCAACTCGGCAGCGGTGTTCAACCCTGAATTCGTTCAAGAAGCATCTCAACGTTTTGGTGCTCAATGTATCGTGGTTGCAATTGATGCGAAAAAAACTGGCGAAAATAAGTGGGAAATTTTTACCCACGGTGGACGTAAGCCAACAGGTATTGATGCAATAGAATGGGCTGTCAAAATGGCAGACTTTGGTGCAGGTGAATTACTGATTACCAGTATGGATGCCGATGGAACCAAAGCAGGCTATGACATCGCTTTAATGCGTCAAATCAATGATCGTGTCACGATTCCAACGATTGCTTCAGGTGGTGTAGGAAATATACAACATTTGGCAGATGGTATTTTGAAAGGTGGCGCAGATGCTGTACTTGCCGCTTCCATTTTCCACTTTGGTCAACATACGATTCCTGAAGCGAAAAAATATTTAGCTGAGCAAGGCATTGAAATGCGCCTTTAAGCAATAAAAATAGCGAGATCCAAACCTCTCAATGTGATTACTTGAGAGGTTTTTTATTCGGCAAATTTTAGTCAAAAAAATACCTTGCTGAGCAAGGTATATGAAATGCGTTTATACAACGCTAGAGGGTAAACGAAAAACAATAAATTTGGATAAATATCAAGCAACAAAAAGGCTTGGGCTAAATTAGCGAGATATTCAGCAAAAATATTGACATTAAAAACCAATTTTATTGACAATTCACGACAGAAGCACGCGACTAGCATCATGTTTTGTCAAAATACCCTCTTCACGCTATATCAAGATGCAACCGATACTTTTTCGATCTCTTCTGTCTGAGCGGCGGTCACCAATTTGGGTTTCTGCTCTACCCATTTTGCAGGAAATACTGATTCAATCGCTTCAGTTAATATCTTCGAAATCGGTGCAGGTAAAGGCAGACCCAATGGATTAGCTTCTTTCAAATCTGCTGAAGACACCACACGCGTCCCCATCACATAATCAAACCAAGGACGAGTAACACACCAATTTGCATCTTGGTTCGAGTTCATATGGTGATCATAGTGCCACGGGATCGTGCGCTTCGCCCAATCAGGCTCAAGATGGGCACGGCGATGAACATAATAATAATTCCCCGCACTATAAATTGCTGCAAGTGCCATGCCTTTTGAAAAAGGATAGAACACAACACTGGCCACACCTGCGGCTACAGCAAGTGACATTAACTCATTACGCGTACGCCAGTGATCAATGCCTTCCACATAACATTCATCCGAGAAATCTTGTTTACGTACTTCACGATGATGCGCCCAATGCGACTCCATGCTTTTAGGTACAGGGCTATAACGAGGTTGCCCAGGACGATGTACACCATGCAAAACGTATTTATGTGCGAACCATTCAAATGCATTTGCAACCGCTAAACCAGCGATAAAACCCTTGATCATTTTGATCTCCTAAACTGTGCTTCTTTTTATTTAAGATATAAATTTTTGTAGGCGAAGTATTGACGATACGATATATTAATATTGACAAAACACGACAATAAGAGGAATAGACAGGATGTCTCAACTCAAGAATTATACAGGATCAGTTTACGGTGGCTTGGGGCATTTACTGGCGACTTATTGTGAAGCTAAAAATCTAGCTTTACCTGAACAATTACAAAAAATTCAAAACCTTGAACGCTTTGATTATGTCATTTGGCGGGATCTACTTGAAGAGTTGAATCAACTACATCCAAAAATCGGTTTAGGATTAGAAATTGCGGAATACGTCCAACCTAAGCATTTAGGGATTATTGCTTACTTAGCCTTATCTTGTGAAAGTCTTGGTGAAGCTTTAGCACGCTATCATGATTTTCATCGACTTATTTATGATGGAAGTCCTTTAATTGTTGAATTTAATGAACCCTATGCATCTATTCGTTGGGAAGCACCTGAACTACACCCCACTCAACTGACAGACGAAATTGCAATAGCACTGATGGTGCAATTCCTTAAATTGTTTATGTCAGGGGAAATGATCCATTTACACGAAGTTCATTTTGTGAATCCTGCACCTAAAAACCTCACGGTGTATGAACAGTATTTCCACTGCAAAGTTCGTTTTGATCAACCTAAGACTCAGCTTTTACTCCCGATTACTGAAGCATTCAAACCACTAAAAACAGGTGATCACACCCTGCAACAATTGTTATTGCAACAAGCTCAGGCACTATTAGATAAACTACCGAATTCAACACAATTAGATCAGCGTTTACAACATGCAATTTTGACAGGCTTACAGAAGAATCAATATCAGATTGATTTTATCGCTGAGAAATTGGGACTTTCTGTACGACAATTACAGCGTCATTTACAGCAGCAAAACACAACCTTTCAGGAGCGTGTCCAACAAGTCCGCTTTATGTTGGCTACAGAATACTTAAAAGATCCGCACCTGAGTTTGCAAGAAATCTCTTTATTACTTTGCTACTCAGAACAAAGTGCTTTTCAACGTGCTTTTAAACTTTGGACAGGACAAACTCCTCAACAATGGCGAAAACTCAACACAACTTACAGTTCTTTATAAAAACGATTAATGTTCTCACCATTTTACAATTGATCACTAATTAAACAATCTTTATACGAGATTCAGTGACCTATGCTTATAAATTCACATTAATTTCACAGGCACAATAATCAACCATCCATCCAATGGGTGCTTTTATTCTTATAATTAATTTGGTGATAACAATGAACAAATATTTAGCAGAATTTCTCGGAACGTTTTGGTTGGTGTTTGGCGGTTGTGGAAGTGCCGTACTTGCCGCCGCATTTCCAGAACTCGGAATTGGTTTTCTAGGAGTGGCTTTCGCTTTTGGCCTTACTGTCTTAACAGGCGCTTATGCATTTGGACATATTTCTGGCGCTCATTTTAACCCTGCAGTAAGTGTCGGTTTATGGGTGGGTGGTCGTCTTGATGCCAAAGATCTCGCTCCCTATATTATTTCTCAGGTTGTGGGTGCAACTTTTGCGGCGCTGATTCTTTATATGATTGTACAAGGACAAGCCAGCTTTGCAGGCACAGGTGGATTCGCAACCAATGGTTATGGAGAGTTATCGCCAAATCACTTTTCTCTAGCTTCAGCGTTCTTAATTGAAGTCGTTCTAACAGCCGTCTTTTTAGTTATTAATTAAGGGGCTTAGGAAGTTAAGCATATCAAAAAGTATGGTAACTTCCTTATATGAAAGCAAAAAATAGATACTATTCCCGTTCAAGAATCACAGAGGCAAAATTCAGACAGATCATTCGCTTTTTTGCCATGGATTTAACTGCTTCAGATACAGCTAAACTCACCAATATTTCTGTACGTTCCATCAATACAATTTACATCAGGTTGCGTAAAAAGATTGCGGCTCAATGTGAGGAAATATCTCCTTTCAACGGTATCGTTGAACTTGATGAATCCTACTTTGGTGCTCGTCGTATTCGAGGAAAACGTGGACGTGGTGCATCAGGAAAAACCATTGTACTTGGACTACTCAAAAGAGATGGAAACGTATACACAGAAATTGTGCCTGATTGCTCCAAAGCTACGCTACAGGGTATTATTCGGGGGCAGATAGAGCTTGATTCTGTGATCAATACAGATGGATGGAGAGGCTATGATGGTTTAGTTGATATTGGTTTTGACAAACATTTAAGAGTGAATCATGGGGACAACGAATTTGCATGCGGGGAGCGTCATATTAACGGCATAGAATCATTCTGGGGATATGCTAAAAAGCGACTCGTCAAGTTTAATGGAATTGACAAAAAGATGTTTTATTTGCATCTTAAAGAAACGGAGTATCGCTTCAATCATCGGAACGGTAGTTTATATCTCGATTTGCTTAAATTACTCCGTAACAATCCTCTTTAACTTCCTAAGCCCCTATTTTATTATCAACTCATCAAAATGCTCCAGCAGGTTTTGCACCGATTGCAATTGGTTTAACCCTCACCGTAATTCATTTAATCAGTATTCCTGTGACGAATACATCTGTGAATCCTGCACGTAGTACGGGTGTGGCTTTCTTTGCAGAAACTGCGGCACTTGGTCAATTATAGTTATTCTGGATTGCACCAATTGTAGGTGCAGTTATTGGTGCTCTCATATACAAAGTGGTTGCTACACCCCGAAATTAAATGATCACTCCATAAAAAAACAGCCACTATATGGCTGTTTTTTTATTGGATTATAAAAATGGATTCTCTATTTCCTGCTCTGGCTTTCGCTCGATCTGTGCAGGTAATTGTTCTTTTTCTAAAGCGATCACCACATCATTGATCAATTGCTGTAAAGCTTTAGCCGCTTTTAATCCCACTTGATCTTTTGTAATCTGCAAATTACCGTACAAACTGACGCAGTCCACTTGGTTTTCAAGCGTCAAATCATAAATCGAAGATGATTCATTTCCAGTTTCAAATGGTTTAAACATTGTCTACTCACTTTATTATTGTCGGACTATATTCTGAATCTAAATCAATTTACTGCCGAGATCGATTCGATTATCGCAACAATTGTAAGAAATACTGCACAAGTGCATCGACCAATTGTTTAATTAAAGCTTGTTTGGTTTCTTCATCAATTTGCGGAAGACTACTCTGTGAAGTTTGGCTTTGACCCGAACTAAACTGTTTTTGCTGCGCCTGTATCGCTTCTGTAGTCGCTTCTTCAGCACATTGACTTTGGCCATCCCAATGTGAATAGCTGATCTCTTTATTGACTTTTACCTGTTGAGCCGATAATGGCAAATGATAAATATTGCGCTTTTGCTGTTCAGTCAGTTGTGGAAATAAATTAATCCCTAATTTTTCTTCTAGATAACAAACGCTCACCACCTCGACCTGTTCAGAATTATTATTTGGTGCGTAATAAGCCCCAATGATTCCTTGTTTAGGTAAGTACACAGCTTTATAAACCGCAGTCGGGACAATCACACCGCTACCGATTGTTTTGAGTCGTTTTCCTTCAAAAACTGGACCTGTTACAACATATGCTTCTTTATGATGTTTGGTCACAACTGCACGGACAGCCTCTTCAAGTTTTCGCCAAACTTCCTGATTGTTTTTAGGTGCTTGAGGCACCATGTTGGCTAAAGAAAAACTATCATATTGTGCAGCAGTATTGTTCATATCAGCATTGGGTGCCATATGTCCACGATCATATCCTGAACCACGATAGTCCGATAACAATGCTCGATGAGCCATTTGTACACGTGTTTCTTCGTGGAAATTATCTTCGCGTTTAATTTTCATACTTAATCGATCAGGGCTTAAATACTCGGCTGACCATAGTGGCGTTTTTGAAACACCTGAATACATGACATTAAAATCATTAAAACATAAGGCATAGCTATGTTTGGTTAAGCTTTCCTTATTGAGCAATGGAGGAACTTCACGATAAAACTGATTAAGACACGCTCCACTACTTGATTGCAATGGAATAAATTTAGAAATCTTTTCACTACCAAAGGCTATCGCAAAGCTTCCTGTTGCGATCAACGCGAGCAGCACTTTTCCAGTATTTTTGCTCAAAAAAGTAGTTTGTGATTTACCTTTTCTCGTTGTTTTCTTTGCCATGACTACATCAAAACCTTTAAGAATGCGAAGCTTAACAACTCAAAAGCTTGATGTATATTGCGTTCCGAGCATGAACGACAATTTATGTCGCAAAACTATACAATTGATCAGCAGACAATAAAAAAGGCACGCGAACGCACTGCTGTCCCACAAATATCACAAGAAGAACCTCAATTGAGGTTCTTCTTGTTTTCGCCATTTTTTATCAGGCACAAAGAGTGACCTTAAAAGTTTCCTTTCAAATAAATTGACCTGAATAATTCTCAGTAAACGCTGAACACTCCATCCTTCTTGTGCCATGTGTTTAGCGAAGTTCACCAGCAAATAGGCAATTAATGCAATCCATATTTGCGTTTGTATCGCATTGCGGCTTCGACCTAGAAATGACTTCAGTTTTAAATTCTGCTTGATGGCTTTAAAGAATAACTCAATCTTCCAGCGGTCTTTATAAATTGCAGCAATGGTGGATGCTGCCAGATGAAAGTTGTTGCTCAGAAATTCGAATGTTCTTTTCTTATCTGTATCATAAAACTCTATA
This sequence comes from Acinetobacter sp. A22, assembly GCF_030913345.1. Lineage (NCBI taxonomy): Bacteria > Pseudomonadati > Pseudomonadota > Gammaproteobacteria > Moraxellales > Moraxellaceae > Acinetobacter > Acinetobacter sp. A22. Next base: position 2,982,821 of record NZ_CP133162.1, on the reverse strand, counting down.
CGTCTTAATAATTCAGGTGCGCCTCTTTTCTTGGCATGCGCACTGCTCAATTCAATACATTCATCCGCAATAATCCCTTTAGTCGCTAATACGCTGCGGCTTGATTTAACTTGATAAACTGTCTTTGGGCGTAGCCGGGTTACAAAGCTGACGTTCTGAAGTGTCAACTGAGCAAACCATTGATAATCAACATATCCTTTATCAAAGACGATAATGCTGCCAGCAGGAAATTTAAATGCTCTGCCTTGCACCATATCATTTTCAATACCATCCCCAAGCGCTACAAATTCAGGAATGGTATTGCTGTGATTTAAGCCAACACTGAGTTTAATACTGGCTTTGGATTCATGCACTTTTGCCCATGCGCACAATGACAGTGAAAGATCAATATGACTGGCATCTAGTGAATACAGCGGATTTTTGAATCTAAATTTATGTGCAGTTTTAGAGTTTTCACAGCGCTGAAGCAGCTGTGTGAACAATTGCTGATACAGGCTGGCGGGCTGTCCTTCGTTGAGTCTTGCTAAGGTGCTTCGCGCAATTCTCTTCGCGCCAAGATGATAGAGCTTTTCCTGCTGGGATTCGAGATTGGATTGAATGTCTCTTAAGCTTTGCCGACAAGAAAGTTGGGACATCAATATGGCAACAAACTGATCCCAGCGGGTGGCTGATCATAATTTTTGCCCAGAGTGGTGCAGTTTAGCCAGACGTTCAAAATCTTGTCTTAGAATGGGTTTGAGTAATTGATGAAATACGGTATTCTGATGTGACAAAACCTGAGTCCTTTATAGTTAAAGTGTTTGTTTGCACTCATATTTTAACTATTTAGACTCAGGTTTTTTTATTTAAAGCAAACTATGGGACAGTAGTGACGCGAACGTGCCTTTTTTAAAACCAATTCTTAAATTTCGATTTGACTACCTAACTCGACGACACGGTTAGTCGGAATTTGATAAAAATCACTAACAGGGCTGGTATTCCGTTGCATTGAGATAAATAAACGTTCACGCCACGGAGACATTCCATCACCAACACTGTGCACGATACGATCACGTGAAATGAAGAAACTAATCTGCATCAAATCATATTCAAATTCTAATTGCTCATATGCTTGCATTAATGCACGTGGAACATTTGGCTCATCTTTAAATCCATAGAAGATTTTAATGCGATAGAAATGCTCGTTTAGTGTTTCGACTTGCACCCGCTCCTCTTGAGGAACAAAAGGAACATCTTCAATCACAACCGTGACTAGAATATTTCGCTCATGCAATACTTTGTTGTGTTTAATATTATGCAACATCGCATGAGGTACAACATTCGGTGTCCCTGTCAAAAATACTGCATCACCAGGTACACGATGGACATTATCCCCCAGACTTCGGACGAATAAATCCAAAGATAGAGTATCGTGTTCCAGTTTAGCAAAGGTCAACTCACGACCACGCTTCCAAGTCATTAGAATCATGACTGCGATACTGCCGATAAGTAAAGGAACCCAACCACCAGAGAACATTTTTAATGAAGCAGCCGCAACCAGTACCGATTCCAAAAAGAAAAATGGAATAATTAAAAGCAATACTTTAGGCAGACTCCATTTCCATGCATAGAAAATAAAGATCGCAACCAGAATGGTGTCACACAACATCGTTAAGGTCACAGCTAAACCATAAGCACTTGCAAGGTTTGAGCTGGTCTTAAAGATTAAGATTAAAATTACAATCGCGACGAGAAGCAACCAATTCAGGAATGGGACATAAATCTGACCTTCTTCTGAATCTGATGTATGTTTAATACTTAAACGTGGCAGATATCCCAATTGAATCGCCTGACGCGCAAGGGAAAAGACCCCTGAAATGACCGCTTGTGATGCAATCACCGCTGCCATAGTTGCCAAGATAATCATTGGATATAAGGCCCAACTCGGCACCAATAAATAAAATGGATTTTCGATCGCAGCAGGGTTACGAAGTAGCAATGCACCTTGACCCGCGTAATTTAACACCAAGCAAGGTAAAACGACGGTGAACCAACCAAAGCGAATTGGACGAGGACCGAAATGTCCCATATCCGCATATAAAGCCTCACCACCTGTCACGGTAAGGACTACAGCACCCATAATAAAAAAGGACTGTAAAGGATGAGTAAAAATAAATTGAAATGCCCAATGCGGACTCACCATACCCAAAACCACAGGTGTCTGTATGACACTGACAATTCCGAGAATACCTAATGACAAAAACCAAAGTAAGGTAATTGGACCAAAAAATTTCCCGACAAAAGCTGTTCCATGTTTTTGCATCAAAAACAAGGTCGTAACGATCACAATTGCAATCGGTACAATAAAAGGATCGAGTACATCTGTTGCGATGGATAAGCCTTCTACTGCGGAGAGGACTGAAATCGCAGGCGTGATGATGCCATCACCAAAGAAGAGTGATGCGCCAATAAACCCAATTGCAATCAAGTAAATTTTTTTAGTATCTGATATTTTGGCTTTGCGCAAATTCAAGGCCAGTAAAGCCATGATTCCACCTTCACCATTATTGTCTGCTCGCATAACAATAGCGATGTATTTGATACTAATAATGAGCATCAAACACCAGAAGATAATGGACAGGATCCCCAATACATTTTCAGGCTGAATCCCGAGTCCATGTGCAGCATGAAATGATTCTTTCAATGCATACAGTGGACTTGTTCCAATGTCTCCAAAGACTACCCCTAGTGCTGCTAATGCCGTGGCTGGCAACGCTGCTTTTTTTGCAGTACTTTGCATATATTGTCTTCAATATAAAACGTGACTTGACGCAATATTATCATTAGACAAGAAGTTTTTCTGCAAATCTGTTTCGCTACAACTTGGCAGCCTGCTTTTTTTTAGTTACTATCGCACCCCATTGGTGAGGTGTCCGAGTGGCTGAAGGAGCACGCCTGGAAAGTGTGTAAACGTTTATAGCGTTTCGAGGGTTCGAATCCCTCTCTCACCGCCAAATTCAATTTCTATGATGTCTCATAGAGTCCTAAAAGCTTAAATCTAAAGGGTTTAAGCTTTTTTTATTGCCTTATACTATTCGATGAGATCTATTGTAATCCCCTATAACGTGGGGGATAATTGGGGGACTATTTTAAATAAACAATAATCATCCCCCAATATATAAGGATAACATCCTAAATGCTTACTGATGCGCAAGTTAGAAAAATCAAACCAATTGATAAGAAAAAACGCTATTCAGATGAAAAAGGGCTTTATTTAGAAGTTACACCATCAGGTGGACGTTTCTGGCGGTTAAAATATCGATTTAATGGACGTGAAAGCACTTTAACAATAGGAAGCTATCCTGAAGTTTCACTCGCTCAGGCTCGACGTGTTCGTGATGAGGCACGAATACAACTTTATAATAATATCGACCCTAACGCCGCAAAAAATCAACGTCTCGATAAAACTGATAAAAACAAGCTTTTCAAAGTTCTAGCAATGGAATGGATGCAAGATCGTAAAGATGCGATCACCGAAGGCACTTACTTACGCGATTTATCCGTATTTGAAAAAGACCTATTCCCAGCTCTAGGCGATATGCCAATTGATCAAATCAAGGGGAAAGACGTATTAGCTTGTGCTAAAAAAATTGAAGAACGTGGCGCATTGGAAATGGCTAAGCGCTCTATTCCTTTGACTGGTCGAATTTTCCGTTATGCGATCCGTAAAGGAATCATTGAGAATGATCCGACCCCACACCTGCAAGAAGCATTAAAGCCACGTAAAGTAAAACATATGGCTCGTTTGGATATCTCTGAGTTTCCACCATTCTTGGAACGTATGGATCGTTATCATGGCAGCATCTTGGTTAAAACAGCATTACAACTAATGACATTAACATTTGTAAGAACTGCTGAACTTATCAATATGGAGTGGAATGAGATTGATTTCGATAATCATTTATGGCGCATCCCTGCATACAAAATGAAAATGGCATTACCTCATATTGTTCCTTTATCAAGACAAGCCTTTGAGCTAATAGAAAGTCTCCGACCAATTACAGGTAACAAGCAATTTGTTTTTTATAACCATAGTAAAGCCAAACCCTTAAGCAATAATGCTCTTTTAAGTGCTATTCGAACAATGGGCTATATGGGAAAAATGACTGGACATGGTTTTCGTGGGCTTGCTTCCACTACGCTACATGAGAAAGGCTATATGCATGATGCTATAGAAATACAATTAGCTCATACTGTCGGAAATGCCGTATCGCAAGCTTATAACCATGCACAGCATTTAGATTATCGAAGAAAGATGATGCAGGAATGGGCGGACTTTATTGATGGTTTGAGGAGTTAAAATTTCATAGAGCATAGAGATTATTTATTTTATTGTAAACTTAAAGGAAAGGGATCTACAGCGCCTAAATTTAATTAATCGCCATAATTTTCCTTGAAATTATATTGGCCATTTTATAAAAATTTAATTTGTAAACTCTAATTAAACTTCCTAGCGAAGCCTTCAGTTTTTGCTAAATATTTAATAAATTATCATTCACTTGAAATTATTAGTTGTCACAACAATTCTAAATATAGACAATGAAGTATATTAATTAACAGTTTTTAATACTAAAATTTACTCAGGGGCATAAAATGGCTGTCGATCCAAAAACAATATTCGAAGCAATTTCTAAATCACCAATGGAATTACTAGCGGATAGGGGTCTCGGTCTCTACATTCCCTCTTACCAACGTCCTTATAGCTGGGATAAAGATAAAGTTAGCCGCCTAATTGAAGATATTAGCCATGGCATAAAAACCTTAGTCAAATCGGATGATAGCTTCACATTTCTTGGGACTGTGATCACAATTCATGATGTAAACAACTCTACTGTTCAACCAATTGTACGCGCAGATGTACCAAGTAAAGTCTTAACTGTTATTGATGGTCAACAACGCATGACCACGTTATTACTTGTCTGTATTGCTTTGCATAACACTTTGAGCATAACACATAAGCAATTCACAAAAAAAACAAAATCTTTATTTAATGAGTACGAAAAACTTACAAATGAAGGTGCAGAAATTTCTCCAGAACTCGAAAGTCATGTCACGGCTTTGGAATGGCTTGATGGCCAGACGAAAGAAGCTTTATCAGCGTTAGCTGATACATTTTATGAAAAATATTCATTTGGAAAATCACCTCTTTATCCTAGAATGATCCGATCAATTGACGATCAATGGTCTAAAAGCCCTGCGAATAAGAAGTATGACTCTCCAATTGCTAATTTAACTTTTAATTACATCACCGAAATTGATAAAGTCGATTATGACGTAATCGAATATAAACCGAGTAAAAGAAATTCAAATATAGAAGGTGAAGAAGCCCTAGTTGATCGCTACAATCAACTAATGAAAATCCTTAAAAGTATAATTAATAACCGTAATAGCGTAGCAGATGAAATGGAAGAAGTGCCAAATATTGAAGATATTTATGCTTCCGATTCTTTCCAAGAAGGCCTGCTAAATCATGTAGCACCTGTTCAAGACATTCTCAAGCTGCAAGAATCTGAAAAAGAAATTTTTGATAAGTTAAGTCTTCTCGTATTTTATGCTCGTTATGTCCTTCATAGAGTAGTTTTAACTGTTGTAAAAGGTAAGAATGAAGATTATGCATTTACAATATTTGAATCTTTAAATACGACAGGAGAACCCTTAACAGCATTTGAAACTTTTAAACCTAGAGTTGTAAATGCCGTTGGCCTTGCGGATTATGAAAACTCCATTGAAAAAACTCTACTTGATCAAGTTTCAGAATATTTATGTATATTCTCAGTAGGTCCTGAATTACAGAAAGCAACTAAAGAATTATTAATACATTTTTTTAGCGCATATTCAGGTTTAAAGATTTCGGGACGTTTAGCAGAACAACGTAGTGAACTAAAAACATCTTTTGAAGAAGCTGCTGCCCCTATAGAATTCATTAAAATGCTTAGTTATTGTGCTAATTTTAAGAAGTATTTCTGGGAATCTGATAGCTATACAGATATTCAGAAGTTTTTTCATCATCATCAATTATCTACAACCTCAAAACTTGGACTAAAATTTTTCAAAGATATTAACCATACGATTGTTATTCCGATTTTAACTTTATTCTTTAGTCAAGTTGTCGACGCTCAAGATCAAAATGAAAAAGCTCAACGATTTAAGGACTTTGAAGAGGCTATAAAAGCTATGCTTGCTTTCAGCACTCTTTGGAGAGCGACTAGAAGAGGAACTGGAGGAATCGATAATGAATACCGAGAAATACTTAGCAAATCAGAAATGCCATCTGGTCTTCCACGCCTAGCAAAACTTTACATGCAAGATAAAGTTATAAATATAGATCTATTCAAGGCGGAATTAAAATCAAGATTGCTTGATGCGGAACGCAAAGGAAAAGTTCTAAGCAAAGAAAATTTTATCAATTTAGCAACATATCAACCAATTTATAAAAGCTCTAAATTAGCGAAATTTATTTTACTTGCGGCACATCATGACGCAGTAGCAGATACCGCATATGAAGGTTTATTAATCAAGGGGAAAGATTTATCTAATCCATGCTTAAATCTGGAATCATATATTGATGATAGAAACCTATCTTTAGAACATATTGCACCACAATCGAATAACGGTTCTTGGGAACAAGCAATTTATGAGCATGGTGATTTAATTGATACACTTGGTAATCTAATACTTGTTTCTCATGAGCTAAACTCCTCTTTAGGCAATCGAGTTTGGGCAGAAAAAAGAATCTTCTACAAAGTAGTTGGTGCTCAAGATCAAAATAGCGCGGCTGAAATACTACGCGAGGCGGCTGAAACTAAAAACATTCGTTTCGGTGCATTAACACATGAACTTTTACAAGCTCAGAAATATATGCCGAATCTTATTGCTTTGGGTAATATGACAAAACCATGGTCAACAGATTTCATAATCACACGCTCTAAACGACTTTACGAATTAGCTTGGGATGAGTTGATTAATTGGCTAGAATGATTGATTAAAGGTAAAAAAAAAGAGATGCTTATAGTGTCTCTTTTATTATGCACTAAATATGATTTATCTAGATTTTGCTGCATCAACTCCTCTTCTACCATCTGTTAAAAATGAATTATTTAGAGCTTTTGAGGAAGAGTATTCAAATCCTTCTTCTGCCCATAAGCTAGGCCGCACTTCAGCAGAGAAGATAGAAAATGTTAGGAGAATAATAGCGGATTCAATCGGCGCATATAAAAGTGAAATAGTTTTCACTAGCGGTGCATCTGAAGCCAACAACTTAGCAATTAAAGGATATGTTTTAGCAAACCCTAAAAAAGGGAAACATATCATCACTTCCTCAATTGAGCATAAATGTATTCTAGCAATTTGCCATTTTCTTGAAAAAGAACATGGGTATGAAATTACTTTTATCTCTCCCCAGAAAAATGGAATCATTGATTCTCAGGATGTCATTCAAGCGATGCGTGATGACACGGTTCTTGTTAGTATCATGCATGTCAACAATGAACTCGGTTCTATTCAACCAATTGAATTAATTGGCAAAGCATGCTTTGAAAGAAATATTAAATTTCATGTAGATGCAGCTCAATCTTACAAAAAAATTGCTATTGATGTAGATGAACTGTATATAGATATGCTTTCAATATCAGCACATAAGATTTATGGCCCTAAAGGTATTGGAGCGCTATATATTAGAGACTTAAGAGAAACTAGAATCCAGCCAGTGATTCATGGGGCTGGGCAAGAATATAACATAAGAGGAGGTACTCTTCCGACTCCATTAATTTTAGGTTTCGGAGCAGCTGTTGAAGATAACATAATTGAAGACACCTCTACAGATATGAATAACCTTAACTCCTTACTACGAACCAAAGTTCTTGAAATTGGAGGAACAATTAATTCTCCCGATAAAAATTATATTCCCCATATTCTAAATATCAGACTTCCTAACTTTGATGCTGCACATTTTGTGGCTCAATCAAATTTTTTATGTTCTCAAGGATCAGCTTGCTCATCAATGAATATTGAAACTTCTTATATATTACAAGAAATCAATCTTTCTTTTGAGGAGGCTATCTCTAGTATACGTTTAAGTTTTGGTTATACGACCAATCTAAATAGTATTAATAATCTAATAAATAAGATAAAAGATAGCATTCTCTAGAGAATGCTATCTTTTCAAATTTCAATACATTGTTTAAACCATTCAATTAATTTAATCTTTCTCTGCATAAAAAATTGTGCAGTAGGAATACCGTTCTCATCGGAATGTATTTTTAATAATTTTTGGGTTTCATCCATTATGAAATGCTTATCTAAACCCACTTGATTATAAAAATCAAAACTATATATAAGAGGAAGATTTGATTTTTTTATATTTTCTGTTTTAGGTAAAGGCATAATATTACCTATTCCATTAATGTAATAGTCTCTTAATTCATCTTGAAAATAGTACTTTAAAAACTCTTGACTAGGATTTTGTGCTTCCATATGGTCTAGTTCTAGCTCTCGTACCTGCTCCTCAGTGAGACCAAAAGAGAAAAACTTGTTTACCAAAACATCATTCTCAAGCGATAATTTAAACAACCTAGAAAATAAAATTCTAACTTTTAAATTTGCACCGAACTTCCATTCATCAATCCATTGATTGAACTCATCTTGGGGAGTAGCTGAGCCAGCTTTTGATATTAGTGTATATTCTCTTGGCGAGGTACTATTTAAGTTATTTGCAGAAATTAAATTAACAGCTAATTGTCTAGGCAAAGTAGCATCTTTAGATTGTATAGATAATTTCCATATGATCTTAGATTGTGCCTCTATATCATTATCAACAGTTGTTATATTTTTTAACTCTTCAAATACTTTCTTCACTTTTTCAGGGTCAAAATTCGAAACCTCTATTTTTATGTAATTTAATAAGAAATTTACTAAACCAGATAACACACCCTCTTGTTTCAGGGCCATCAATAAATGTACAACTTTATAAGTTACGGATACATTTTTATCATATTCCGCTTGTACTGCAATGATATCTTGCGATCTAAATCTAATCCCAAAAACTTTAACAAAAATCTTACATGCCTCAAAAATATTAAAATCTCTTTTAATATCTTCCTCACTATAATTTGTATTTTCAAAATATTTATTCAAAACAGTTCTATAATCTTTGGTAGCCTTATGTGTTATTTGTGTAGAACCACTTATGAATGCAATTGCTAGATAAGTTACTAGCTTTTTTTCTGCATCAGAAATACCTGATTGATAAATTTTTTCAATCCATTGTTGGTCAAGGTTTTGTAATATACGATCTTTTTTCGCATCAGACATATCGTTCTTTATAACAAAATTCTTATAAAATAGATTTTTTATTAAATCTAAATCATCTAATGCTAATGCTCTATCATTTAAAACTTCAAATAATGTATAAGCATCCTCTGTATTTCCAGTCTGAATAAGACACAGCTTGACCTCTGTTAAAAAATCACCAATTTTATCTTTTAGAGAGTTAGCTCTAACAAAGGAATTTATACTTTTTACTTTAAAACCATCTTCCTCTACAATACTCTCAAACCTTCTTACTATCTCTTCAATAGCATTTAGATAAGTACGTTCACTTTCATTAAAAAAATCAGAGTCGAAGTTATTAATATAAAATTTAGGCGTGTTTATATCATCTAAACTATAAATAATATTACTTAAAACCTTGGCTAAAGAATCATTAAAGGTTGAACGATCATAAGTTAAAAAAAGTTTACTTTCTTTTAATTTATCTTGTAAGAGTTCTATTCTTTCCTTAACATTCGATGATTCAGTAGATGATAGAAAGAAACTAATATTGAATAATCTAGTTGACTCTTCAAAATTTTGATCCTGCCTTTGTTGATAAATCTCCTCTCCTAAATCTTCAAGCTTCGAAATTAGCCCATCATTTTTAAATAGATATTGAGTAACAAATATTAATTCTTTATATAGTGTTTTAAAATCTGGAAAATATTTTTGCTCTCTTAAACTTACTGATACTAACTCTCTCAAGACTAGAAATCGAACAAAATTAGCTAAAAATAAAGTCGTGAAACGTTGCTGCCCATCGATTAAATCATGCTCTTTATTATCTGAAGCGACAGTAACAATAGAACCCGAAAAGTAGTCAGTTTTCTTTTTATGATCTTTCCAATCTAAAATTAATTTTTCTACATTTTCTTTATCCCATCGATACGGTCTTTGGTAATGGGGAATTTTCATACCATGATTTACCTCAGACCTATCATTAATAGACTGACTAACAGCATAAAAATTTCTTAGTTCTGCACCCTTTAAATCCATTACCTAACCTTATTAAGTTTATGTTTTATAGTAAGGATATTATCATTTAGTTTAATTTTAAGTCTAGGAAAGTTTCACTTATAACAAGTAACGCATGCCCCAGCTCCCTCCATATCATCATACACAGCATCTAGATCAATCATTTCAATTAATTGATCATCATGCAGAGCATTTCGACGACGCTTTTTCTTAAATTTAACTAATTTTTGCTCATGATCAGCTTTAATTTGGGCAACACGCTCAGGATCTTCAAGTGTACTTAGTGGGGTGTTTTTTCCCATCCAATAATATGTTTCACCATTAGTAGATTTTTCGTCAGATAGTTGTTTTTCATAAGCCTTAGCTTCTTCAAATTTATCTGGGTGACGTTCTTTTAAACGTACCCATTCAATTTTTCTTTGATAAAAGCAGAAGGTACATCCACTTCTAGAACGCCATTCATAATACTTTGGCAGTCCTAAACCCGTTCCTTCTAAAATATTTATAATATCTTCTTTAACTAAACCATCTTCAGCAAACGGCATTTTTGTCGTTAAGAACTTTTGTGTAGGTACATAACCTTCACGCCATGGCTCATCAGCACGAATACCAACATAACTTATAATTTCATAACCCTCATCTAAAAATGGTTTCACCCATTTTTCAAATGGGACCAATTTCATTTGGACAGTGCACCAACGTTGATGTCCAGAAGGTAAGAAATGATTGTATTCTTTCAACCAATAATCGAAGTCTTTATCAGATCCCAAACGTAATATTGGTTTACCCAAGTAAGCCTCTAACTTATTTAAATAATCCATGACCTCTGGAAGTTCTTTACCAGTATCTGTAAAAAAATACTCAATCTCCAATTCAGGATAATTGTCTCGCATATAGACAGCTAGAGCAGCACTATCTTTTCCTCCAGACAATCCCAAAACATGCTTAATTGGCTTCTCAACCTTCATGTTTTCCCTCCTCACCTATTGGATACAAATAGTTCTTCAAGAGTTGATATAAAACAATCGCTTTAGCGTCATCACTTAATTCAATGGAATCAACCTGTTTACTTAGCTCAATCTCAACACTACTCAATTTAGTCTGAAGTTCAGGTTCAATGATCACATTTCTATTGTATTCTTCTAGACCATTAATAGTATTTACGATAATAGCCAAAGACTTATGATCCTCATCAGAAGTGATCTTAGTTTTTTTAGTAAAAAAACTTAATTGCTTAAAGCGTTGCACATAACTTGGGAGAGCTTCAAAAGCTTTTTTCAAGCTATCATCACTCCAATCTCTTTCAGGAATCTGGCCAAGTAAAGTAATCATATTACTTATCCATTGCGAAGAATCATTTGAGCTATTCGCTAAATGTTCCGCAAATTTCTTCATTTTCCAATCTGCAGCAGATGTACTTATAGATTTTGCTTGTTCAATAATATCAATTGTAATTTCACCTAACTCTTTAAAAAGGCTTTGTTCAAACTTCTTGAATAAATTAAGTTTAGAATTCTGAATACTAATGAAAAAATTTGAAAGATCAGAAAGAATTTGAACATCACTTCGCTTACTCACATCTAACAAATCGTACATATCTTCAAATAAAAGTTTGTAAGGATCATCAGCTTTAACAATAAAAGCTCGAAGTTGTTGGACTTTCTCTTCAAAAAATTCTATATCTTTAGAGAACTTGACCCAATTTGATTGTTTAACCAAATACGAAACAATAAATCGAGCAACTAACAATGGTGTTTCGTCGATATCTTTTGAAAAGTTCAAGCTAATGCTCTGTGCTAATAGTTGGATAAAGCGATCCTTTTCTTCAGGCTCTTTAACAAATTTTACTGCAACCTCATTTGGACGTTTAACCAATTTATTTACGAACTCTTCATCCATTGAGCTGATAAAGCGAAACTCTTGTGTAACATCCTGATCGTAAAATGCTAAGGCTTTTTCTTTAGCTAACAATAAAGCTAAACCAAAAATTGGCAACAATCCCTGAGGTATACCGAATGGTGGGGCCAACCAAATCTCATATAAATCAGAAATCTTGACTAGATCTTTATTTGATTTAAATAAGGCATGTCCAACCTCCATCATTTCAGCAACAAGTCTCAAATTACCACTAGCATCTTGATCATTTTCAATATCAAACTTAGGGATAACAAAAGCCCATTTACTTTGTTCTGCTAGATACTGATGTAAGCCTAGCTGCTTTAAACAAGAAAGATAAATTGCCTTCTCTGGTGGGAACTTCTCAATATTTAGATTTTCACTCTCATTACTTTCAAGCATCTTTTCTAATAATTTTCTTCGACCAGCCGCTGCTGAGCTAGAAACATCATGCCTTACAACTAGTTCATTTGAAACTGTAGGACATGCGAAGAAAATTTTATCGGCAATTTCAGAAGCAACCATAGACAAGGATTTAGACAGAATTTTTTCGCCAGAAAAATACCAATCAACATGTTCAAATGATTGTTGAAATAAAGAATCTACCTGCTGATACGCATAATTCAGTCGTTGCTCGTACTCCTTCTTAGCAACTGGATCTATCATTAATTTGGGCTGATCCCTATAAATTTCCTTTAAAGCGAAAATCTCTTTAGACCAATTCAAAATTTCACTTAATTTTTTAAGCTGAGAAATGACTAAATTAGGGTGCTGGGAAGATATCTCTGCAAGTTGCTTAGAGTTTAAAGCTTGCCCCGTAATTAATACAAAATGTGCAAATGCTTTCCTATTCTCTAAAGTATTGCTATCAATTAAGTGCTTCAATCCTGAGATATCAGAGACCAAATGTTGATCCATCCAACGTATAACACCTTTCTGCTGATAGTGTCTTTTCGCTAAGACTGAATTTCCTTTATAATCAATATGCTCGAAATAATTTTGCTGACTACTGAGAGTTTGCAATTTTTCTTCTAAAAGTTGTTGAATATTTAGTTCAGATGTTTCAACAACCTCATAAGAATCTGTACGGTTCCAATAAGTTATAACCCCCCAAGACTGCAAATTATTTAAACATTCATCAAGAAAGTCTAATGAGGCTGCCGAAGTTGGCAAAGCATTCGCTATCAATTTTTTTGTTGGATAAACTCCTAATGGCTTTCCAAACAAATTCATCATTGCGACGGCTTTAACAATATTGAAATACAATTGATCTAAGTCAATATTTTTATTGATTTCAAACTTGTTCATCTGCTTACTCAGTAGAGTAAGCGATTCTTCAACAACACTCCAAGAATGCCCTTCTTTAGAACCTAAAATTTGATGCTGTAAGTTATGGCTTAAATAATCCCATAGATCAACAATAGTGTAAGTTTTATAATACTCAACATCCGCTTCTAAAAACTTTCTAAAACTTAAGGGCTCAACAGATAAAAGAAAACTAAAAATACTACGTTCATTTTGGCTAAAACTACTTTTAGCAATCGCTCCAAGCAAAATTGTAGTCAATGGATGTAAAGGTAAGGCATTGATAAAATATTGTTTAATTTTAGGGCTGCTTTCAGTTAATCTTGAGCTAATTGACAACATAACATCATCAATTAGACGTTCATTTAGAATAACAACAGGATTAGGGATTTTATTCTTCGTTTTTTTAATTGTTTTAGAAACTAAAGCCACGGATTCATCTAATGAAATTCGATATGCGATATCAACATATCTCCCTTGGATTTTAGCCCATTCCAATGCAATTTGATGGCTTAAACCTTTCGCATAATCAGAAAAGGCCTGATGAAGCACTCCTAAAAATAAAAAAGGACACTCTTTTGTAGAAAGTCTGTTAATTTTTTCAGATAACTCCTGAAAAAGATGTAAATCACCGCTGTTTCGAGCAATATGATCTAATAACTTCCCCATTTCATCTAGAATGAAAATGCTGCCAGATATTTTACCATCAAGAGCACGAAATACTTGATCTATCCATGCGATTAACTGTTGTTCAGTTTTAATTTCCTCAGATAAGAAAAACAAGTCATCCTGAAGAAATTCAATCAGATTCGCTTCTTCTAAGGCCTTTAAAATAGATTTATAAAATAACTCTGTCGGAGAAGTCACTCCCCCTACAGCTTTAACTATCAGCCAAGGCTTTTCGTCATAGAACTTAAAAGAATTGTCCAACTTTTTAAGTAGTCTTTTATCATTCACCAGATTTCGTGCTGCACTTCGTATATTTTCATTCTGATGCAGCAAACCTGTCAAAACAGCAGCTAAAGTTGATTTTCCTGTTCCGTAACTACCTGTTAAAGTAAAAGTTGACTGTCCAGAAGAAGCAAATGAGTCAATAATGGTTTGTAAAGAATTAAAAGCTGTTCCATGAAAAACAACCTTGTCAAAAAACTCTTTTGATATATCTGTATCAAGTCGTGTAGATAAAAGATGATTAACGTGAATTTGATAATAATGATTCAAATTTTCTACTTTAGTCATTTTGAATTTTCCCACGATAAATATTAGCTAAGAGTTCATTTAAATCAACTTCATTAACTTGTTCACAAGCTAGACTTCTCATTCCTAAGGTATCTGTCCAATTAAAACGATCATCTATTAGCGCACATTGATTGAGAAAATAATCAACCGCCGCGTTGTTCAAACGAAATAGTTTTCCTGGGCTTCCTGGGTTAGTTACTACACTATCAACACTAATTGTAGGTGACTGACTAAAATTCTCTTGCCAGAAATCAACTAAACAATATAAAAAAACCTCTATAGATAAATTTTTCTGCTCAAGTAAGTCAGCTTTAAATTTATGTGATTCAATCTGATAAATGAAATTTAATTCATTCAATGGAGAGACAAATGTGTCTTCATTCAACTGCTTTTTACTTAGCCTTTTTGCATAACAAAGCACAAAACAATCAAAATCTTTTTGTAAAGTCGCTGGTGAAGGAACTTTTAGTCCTGCCGACTCCAACCAATTATTTAAATCACTAACTAATTCTGCTTTATCAAAAATTTGCTTATTTGAATAATTAAAATACCAACGAGAAAATGTTAAGTCCGTAAAACGTTTTTGAATAAAATAGTGTAACAACCAAGTAGATTCATTTAATTCTAAAAATGGATCATAATTTTCAAAAATTTCACCCAATTTTGTTTCATAACCTATTTTCTTATTCTTTCTATTTTGTAATGGGACTAAACCAGAAATATCGGCCCAATATTTAATACTATTGACCATATTTTTCCCGACACCCAACTCTACAACTTGTTTCTCAACATCTTTTTCATTAAAATTCAACAAAGTATAAGCTTTATTCAGCCAACCATAACGCAGAGCAAAAGTTTCATGCCCTGAAAAATGTAGAGTAAAATTAGTAGAATTCATTTTGAAGATATTCACTGGAGAGTTTTCTCCAGTAACTCTATCCTTTCTTACTTTAAGATTCAAGACTCGCATATATTAAAACGACAAGTTCTGTCACGCATTCCTTGTATTTAAGTTATTGAAAATAAAGAAAAACCACTAGTGGTTTTTCTTTATATCACAAATCACTTGATGAAAAACTAAATATGCTTCCATTGCAAAAGCAATACACTTATCAGTATCAACATCTGGTATCTGTACAATTTTCAGTACCTTAGCCTCATTAATTGAGCATAATTCAAGTTGCCGGCCTCTCAATCTAAAAACAATTTTGTAGTCATTGAATGATTTTTCTAAAGATTGCTGAACGAGAGTAAAGTTCTCATATTTAACCAGCCAACTTTCAATAAAAATCTTGATGACTTCATCATTCAAATTATCTTCAGTCATAAATTAATTACTCCTTTCGTTGCTTCAGCTTACCGTCAATCCACTGATGAATTTCCCAAGCTGACCAACCAATACGCATTTCGGTTAACCGCACAGGTTGAGGAAATGTAGGATCGTAATATTTCGAGTCCTTATTTATCATCTCATAGATCTTTGATCGGCTTAGAGCAGTAAACTCAACAACATGCTTGATATTAATAATTTGGTTCATCTGAAAAGTTTGACCTGTAAACGCATTCATGATGTTTAACTCCTAATCATTGATGCGAGCGGTAATTGCTCAAATGATAGGTCTCCTGAATAAAAAATTACTTGATCCAGTCTGATCCAATGCCATCTAATTCAAAGCCTGCACTGACTGCTGCAACCCTTTTTGAATATCCTGAACATGGGTCAGGTCATTAGTTTGCTGATGCTGTTCTAGCTTGGATTCATCCGAGTAAAACTCCTCAACAATATCCAAGCCTTCTTCACCACCCACCTCAAAACTAGCATTACCATAGCCCTGTCGTGCAACCTGATCCAAAGCCTCTTGATGAAACCCTACTGCCTTGCTTTGTTCACTGATTTGTTTGGCATTGCTAATCGCTTCCTGCAAATTGGTTCCATCCCGCAAGGTTAAATCCACGTAGTAAATCGGTGTACGATAACTTTGTGTGGTGCTTTTACCTCTTAAGGTCAGTTGCAGAGGCAAACATGAGAGTAGATCACCTGAAGCCGAACTGTAATAACGGAGTCGTGCTGCTAAGGTACGGATACTATTAAAACCTGTGGTCCTAAAGATGAAGGTGCCAAATTCATCGGATTCATCTAAGTTCACATAGAGCCGTCCATAAGGCTTACACAGTCCGCCTTGTGCCAAGGGACATAAATCAGGTGATGGACATGGATGTTGTTCAATGCCATTTTGTCCAATTCGTTGGCAAGTTTCTCCATTGCCTGAGCAGATTAATCGTCCTGTTTGTCGGTCAAATAAGCTGTACTCAGCGCGTAGGTTCAGTTCAGGATCATTGAAGATCATCCGTACTGGAATGGTTCTGAGTTTTTGATTCGATGCTTTAGCTCGTAGTTGTTCATCGAGTGGATGTTTGACCCAACCGTCTTTTCCTTGAATTTGGCTGGTAATGGTAAATTGATCATCCTTTTCAGGGACGCGTTTGCCGTTCTTTTCCACGATCTTACCAATACTGATACGACCTAAAACGGGTGGTGTAATTGCTAAACCTTTAATCATGTTGATGTCCTCTATATAGGTATTGAAGTGATGTTTAGATTTTGCGTATAAAAAAATCCCATGCCTGTTTGGGGTCTGGGATCGTGTTATTTGATGTGGCTTTGGTGATTGATATGTTGTTGGGAAATAAATGCTGCAATGCGTAGCTGCCTTATCCACCATTCGGATAAATCTGAAAGCGCCGTGTCCCAACTTTGGTTTGTGGGAACTGTTGTAGATATTCAGGGTGTTGTTTCAGTAAAGCTTTGCTATTTAATGTGGTGGCGTCTTGTGCCTTCTTCCATGTCACTGAACCACCGGTAAATACTGCACGTTCAGCATCTTTCATTAGCATCTGTATTTGGTGTTTGAGTTCATCGAAATACTGTTGATGCTGTTCAAGCCTATGTCGCTCTTCTAACAGTTGATTAAAGAGGTAGTTGGCCTGTTCATTTTGAGTCAGGTCTTCTACGGTTAATGGGATTTGTTCTGGATAAAGTTGTTGTAAGGCTTGGGCTGCTGAATCAGAGGCATCAACACTCGGTGGAATACCCGATTCTACACATTGCCAGAAGTGACGCTCCGCATTGATGATGTGCTGGATCACCGTTTCATTACGAGTCACTTTATAGATTTTGGTTTCATGTCCACAGATCAAGGCACAGATATGCGCAGCTTGTTTACCTGTCACCGCCAATTGATGTTGGACTTGGCACAGTACATACAGTGGCACGCCATCTCGCCACAGTTTTGCGCCATATTCTCCGACAGTTTTACACTCCAAGATTTGCACTTCTTCATTACTGACAATGGCATAGTCCAGATTGGCGAGCATAAACTGCTTGTCTTCATCAGGGTGTTGTAATACTGCATTAACACGACGCACTTTGTTGTTGGTGTGCATGCTGTAGTATTCAGCCACCAAGGGTTCAAGTTGTTTGCCCCAGTACAATGGTGCATAGCCTGCACTTTCATCTTCGATGTTTTGTTGCATGCGTCCTGTCTTGATCATCCACAGTTCCAGCATCGACATATAGGGATTGAGTCCGCAGGCAGTTGCAGCATCACTACTACCGATACCCTGTTTACGGATTTCAAGCCATTGTTGATAGTTCAGTTGCTTGGTGTTGGCTAGGCGTTTGGCTGTGGGTGTTTTTGTTTTTCTTGGCTGTTGATTGGGTCGGTCACGTTTAGTTCGAGTGCCGACTTCGACTTGTGGAGTGGATGGATTGATATTCGGTGAGTAAGCTTGTAATGGGGGTTGGTTTAATGCGTTTTGAATGTGATGATGACTATTCATAATGGCGATATTCCTTTTTAAATAAAGTATCGTCACCACAGCAACTTCTAGATTTCAGGTATAAAAAAGCCACCTCTGAGAGTGGCGAAGAGTCTTGCACTGCGGCTATCGTATAACCACTGGCTTAGACTAATGGTGAAAGCTTAAATAAAGCTGAAATATGAGTCACTGTGGTGGGTATAGGTTGTAAGGGAAATGATGGTTGGATCTGATAGTCGTTGGGCTAAGGCTAAGCCAACATACGTAAAGCCTGTTCCAAGCCCCGTTGTTTAATCGCAGCCCCCGCCCCAAACCATGCTGAATCGAGTCGATGATCGGTACTCATGGCGCGTCTTTCATGATCGACGAATTCCGTGATTGAGCATAACAAACCATAGGCCGTGTCTTTGGCTGAACTGAGTTCTGCCCCACGCCCATGTCCGTTAAACATGGTCATCACTTTAGACATAGCGCGTCCATTCGGTTCGGTTTTATTGTCGGATTTATGCAGGTTCGGTGTTACGGGAATGGTTGCTTTGGGTAGTGCTGCATTACGATAGTATTGAATGATACTGTCCTCTTGATCTGCCACACTCAGATTGCTGTTGTTAAACACCGCATCAAAGTAAGCAGCCGCTTCTTGTTGTGTCACTTTACGTTGACTGAGTTGCTTCATTTCATACATGTGTTCATCCCATGCACGCACTGAAATACCGAGTTGATGTTTGACTTTCTCCGCATCAAAGCGAGTACTGTGGGGAACTTTGACTACACCTGTGTTATTCGATCCAGCACTTTGTGCTTTCAGTGCAATCGCTAGGGTATTGTTACACACCACTCGAATTGAAGTGAATTGTACCGTAGTCGCTAAGGTACCATCACAAGCGGTCGCCAAAAGAATATAGCCATTGCTGACATCTTTGCCTTTTAAGGCTGCACTCTGTCCTGTCTTCGCCAAAGCCCAGAATTTCTTACCGCCTTTCAGCACCCCAGCGGTTTCTAACTCAAAACCCGATTGTTCGCTTAAGTCTCGATAGAAGTTTAAGATTTCCATTGGTTGCACTTCTTGGAAACGTTGACTAACCACAGATAACGGTGCATGGGTATCGGAGCGATACAGTACCCGTTGTTCTTCAAAGGGTAGAATGATGTCTTGTCCGCGTACATTCTGTGCCATGTAACGAACATCAGAGCTTTCAATACGCCAATCCATACCCGCTTGTTGGGCCCAAACTTCAATCGGTTGATTGGGGGTGAGTTGATTCCCCAGTCCATGCCAAGGGGTTTGACCCACAAAGGCCATACTGTCGACTAAATGTGCCATAAAGCATTCTCCTGTTGAGATTAAATAAAATTGTGAAACTGCAATTATTCGAAAGGACGTGTGTTGTGCATCGGATAAGTGGTCTCTGGCTCATATTGAAAAGCCAAAGCAAAGCAATATTCACACTCCAAGCATTGATACGAAGTTTGCCCACGGGCTTGGGCAGGAATGGAAGGTGTGGTGGGTTGAGTCGGTGTGGCATCCTGTAAATGATTGAGTAGACAAGCCGCGCATCCCACCGCGCCGCCAATCACAGCACCAATGATCAGCACCATCGGCTTTTGCCCTTTCAACATTCGGGCACCTGTGACTCCCATCGCGGCATAGTTGACCAAGTAATGCATCAAGCTATGCATGGGTGGTTTGGGAAAGTTCGTATGCATTGGGTTAGGTGGTGGTTGGAATTGCGGTTGTGCAATCATTTCAACCTGATCACTGCCACACATCGGACAACAAATTTTGGACATAACAGTCTCCTGAGATAAAACATCAGTCATAAACGGGCATAAAAAAACCTGCCGCAATGGGCAGGTTTTTAGGTTTGTGTTGGATTGGATTTAAAGCTTGGCAAGCAGTTGTAAGAGTTTGATGACATAGACCTGTAGCGTTTTTTGTAATACTGGATGTTGATCACGCTGCGTGATTAGCCAAAGCAGTGTTGCAATGAAGACACAGCACAATAAACAGATCAGCATAAATCTGCGCTTGTTCATGGCAGTTGTTTACTCACGATGCACTGACTTTTGGTCGAGCTAGTTTTGATTTAGTTTTACAAGGGCGGATGCTTTGAATGTATTGCCCATCACCGGTATCGTTATAAAAGCCATGTTTGGACTGAATTTCAAGACACTGACCCTTTTTAAACTGATCAATCTGCTGCGCGACTTTTTCAGGTAAGGCATAGTAGTTCAAGATTACTTCACCCTTTTTGGTGTTGAAGATAATCGCCTCCTCACCTAAGCCAAGGTCCTGTTTTAAAATAATTTGCTCTGTTTTTGCCATCGCAGTATGCGTGATCAATAGACTGAATGCCGCAAAGCTCAAGTAAGCTAAACGTGTTGTGATTTTGGTTTGAAACATCTTCATGATTTTATTCCTGTCATGATTGATATTGGGGTCAACTTAGAAACACGGTTGATAGCCTTCTTGTAGTACTTGCTGACTACTTAGATTCCAACGCACCACATACCACGTACATTGATAACGATCTGAATCCCAAGCTGCACGATAAGTCAGCTCATTCCCTTGCTTGCTCCAGCCTTCCACACGTTTTTGTACTTGATCACGATCAGCACGTCCCCACTCCTCCATCAGGTGGGTTCGTAACATCTGATCAATCTCAGGCAGCATGCTTTTTAAATCTGCTGAAGCGGATTGCATCGGCTTTAGGCCATAAGTAGAAGGATTAGAACTCAAGGTTTGATCTTCGTGGTATTCGCCATCGACCTGCATGCTCAGTTGTTGTCGTTCGGCGTTGCCCGTTGAAGTTGAGGATTCAGCTTCAGTGGGGCCTGTGCTCATGGAAATACCATCTTCCCCCCATGTCTAAGTCGGCGGATGTGGATGGTTCAGTTGTTGCAGTTGTGCTTGAATGAGATGCTTGGGATTGTGTCGCTGCCAGTTGTGCTAGTTTTAAATCTGTTTGACGTTGTTGCTGTTGGTTATATAACACGGCTACGGTCAGTAACACGATCATGCCGCAGACGATCAATACCCAATGCATCGGTTGTAGGGTTTTCGTCGAGCTTGAATCATTAGAATTTCTATTAATATTTTTATCCTTTTTGTCTTGGTCTTTATCTCAATAAAGCTGCACTCTCCCTGTTTTGAATCAGGGAGAGTGATTGCCATCAGGTTTGAGGTGTGTGCTAGAACAGCCAACGCACAATTGCCAACGGCCACATCAATCCTTTGATCAAGAACAGCAGGCAACTTAAGTAATCGACACCGACATAACCGCCTTGTAGTTCAGCCGTGCGTTGCATCAACATCGCGGCATAGACAATGGTCGCGATCAGATAAAAGCCAAAGAATTTTTTCATGGTTGGGCCTACTTCTGACAGCTTGGATCAGTTAAGGCAGGTCCACGAGTCACTTTGCCATTGGCATCTTGGGTCGCCATAATGTGACAATGGTTGATCTTGGCAGATGCGGGTTTGTCAGGCGCTTGCATTCGCTGTCCCGTATAATCTTGACGGGTGGCTTGACGTACTTCTTCAGAACGTACAAATACCGTTTGCCCTGTCTCGGCAATAATCAATTGCATCCGACTTGGTTTGTAATAGGTATTACGTGGACAACCGCCTTCATTGCGTAAGGCACTGATCAGAAATGTCTGACGAGTTCGCTGACGTTCATAGCCGACATAAGTACAGCGCAGTTGTACCCCGCCCTCAACGCTGACCAGTTGTAAGGGATAGGTGTATTCTTGATAACCGCCTGCTTGCGTGGCTTGTCCAAGCAGCAGTGCACCGCCTAAAAGCATAGTTGTACAGAGAAGTTGTTTTAAGGGATGGCTGAATGTTGAATTCGTTTGAAGTGTTTGTTGTTGAGCGTGTAGATGTGCTGTCATTGTGAGTATCCTAAAGACTAGATAAGGTGTAGGTAGCGTCCTACTTCATCTAGATGTTGTGTATTTGAATATTTTTTATTTACGTTTTTAATGTGAGCTGGAGGTTAATACTCAGCCTGCCAACCACTATTACCTAAATGGAGCAGGACGGATTGCGCTTGTGTCATGCTTTGATCAAGTACTGCATCGTAGCGTTCCACTACGACCTCACAGTCATACTGGTCATAAGCTGGGCCATTGCCTGGCTGCCCTTCAAAGGGATTACTGCGTATGCATTGCTGCAATTTGACTTGTACGATGCTGTCATCCTGTTGTCGCATGGCATGTAAGGCATCATTGGCGGTCGGTGGAATAAAAGCCTCACGAGATTCACCACAAGCACTCAGTCCAACCATCAATGCAATGCTGAGCAGTAAAGGACGGCTTTGATTTAAAAATAGCTTACTCATCAGCTGCTCCTTGTGTCTCAACAGATGTATGGGCTAAACCAAAGCGATAATCGATCTGCTGTGGAATGGGAATATCTGTGCTGCGTAAAAGCTGCCGTGGCTTGGGATGGTAATCGCGTGTGCCATCGTCACGTCGAGTCACTTCCTGTTGTTCTTGATAAAGGTCATAACCTAACTGCTGCGGCTGGAAGCGATAAACGATAGGTTGCGGAATGGCCGTATCTGAGGAATAAGCGGAGAGGATGAGTTGTTTGACCGTCAGACGCTGCCCTGCATCGAGTTGTAAGAGATAACCCAGACAAGTACCTCGTTTTAAATCATCCAAATTGCTTTTGGCTTGGGCCAATGGGTAATGCAGTTCTACTTTCAGTACTTCGACCTGTTGCCCGTCAAAGTTCGGATTGTAGGCTTGGGCCAATACCTCCTTTTCAGTGACATAGGGAATGCTGGTGCGCAAACTTAAAGTTTCATGGTCTGCATCATATTCAATCGCGTTATAGGCATCTTGATCGTCGGCATTAAAACAAACGGGGGCATGTAATACATTCAACGCCAGTTCTAAATGGCTGAGATCGACTTTCAGTTTTCCCGTCAGTTGTTGATGCTGTTGCTGTGCTGCATCAAGCCGTTGTTGATAGTCTGCTGTGGTTTCAAGTTCTCCTTGTACTTCAATCGAGTTTGGAGATTTCAAACGCCGAAAGTAGTTGATCATCAACTGATTGGCTTGCGGATAGGCTTCGGCTTTTCTGAGGTCAACAGGATTGAAGTCTTCCTTAAAGCGTCTACGTTGACTGCCCAACAATACAATCTGATCAGGTTTCAGTTTGAGTTGCTGACGGAATGTTTGCCAGTCTGCTTGTTGTTCTTTATCGGTGAGTTGTTGATGAAAGCCTTCTAATGCAGCGTCATCGACTGCCTCACTCGGGGCTAAAGGTTGTATCTGTTCAGCCGTTACTAACACGGGAACAGGATTGGATTGAGTTTGAATGCGTTCAGATAAAGCCTCAGCTTCATCGGGGATATAAACATGATTGTCTTTTTTTGAGCATGCCGTGACGCACAAAGGCACCATCAGACACGCCACCCAAATCGGGGCATGTGCCATAGAACCACCTTTTATTATTCGTCGTTATAGATCAAATCTAAACGTTATTGAGTGGAATCAAGCAAAGCACAGCCGTGTGATCGTCTTGCCAAAGGCAATCGAAATAAAAAGCACAATCGGTATAAATTTGGAAATGGCAAAGCCAAAAGATAAATGTCAGTACGCATGGCGGACTCCTTAGGTAAGAAATTCTGCCAAATCACTGTCATTTGATTATGGTGGCAGAACGAAAGAGGGTTGACAGACTGAACCTAAGAATCAGCACGCGCAAGCGCGTCCCTCCCTCGTCCTACCGCAACGAAGGAGGGACGAACGGGTCCACATCAAAAAAACGAGTTTTTTAATGCTCTTAGGAAACGGCCTGTCAAAACCGACTGGCAATGTAGGCCAGCACGCCAAGGATAATCGCTGCTTACCATTCGGTCAAGCAACGGGCGCTATGGCTGCTCAGGAAACAGTAAAGCGGATAACGCTATGATCTCTCTCAGCTATTTGATGGTGGAGACTGCTTAAGTAATCGATGGATCATTTTTAGCTTGAGTCTTGATCATTCGTTTGATTATGATTCTCAAAACACAAGACAATAATTTTTTTTGAGATCACTCACTGTGTCAGAGCAATTTAACTTTGTTTCAATTAAAAAAAAGGCCAACATTCATTTTAATGGTTCGTCGATTAGCCATGTGCTGATTTTAAAAGACGGCAGCAAAAAGACACTCGGTGTCATTCTGCCTTCAGAACATCCCCTCACCTTTAAGACTCATCTCGAAGAGCGGATTGAAATTATCTCAGGCACATGTGCAGTTCAAATTGGAGATCAATCTGAAGTTTCCACTTACAGCTCAGGCGAATCTTTTATTATTCCACCCAACAGTGAATTTACGATCCAGTCTGAAGACGTTGTAGATTATGTATGTCACTTTGAACCGCATTAAACTTGTTTTTATTATTTAGCTTAAATAAGGGAAGCCCCCTCATGGTGGCTTAATCCCTGCGTTTCACTTCACCTATTTATGTTGAATGATCTGACCACTAAATGACTCCATACCTCGATCCCACACATAAAGATTAGTTGCATGTTCTTTGAGAGAAGTCATTCTGACATCTAAACTTTCAAGATTTTCTAATGGCGACTCCATATCATCATTCATAAACGAGGGCACTGTTCGATTGCCCTGAATATCAGGTTTAAACTGTTTGTGCTCCAGTAAAACCCCGATGCCATCTGTGACATCCGACCAGATCTCCCTCAACTTTGCACAGTAATCAGTCTCTTCCGAATAGAATGCTTTTTGGAAGGTTAAGTAGTAGCGCACCACATAGTGTTGATATTCTGGATTACGATAAATCTGATAAAAACGATACAATACTTGTGCACGACACCATGGTTTATCCATGAGTCGTCGCTCAAACTGTTTCAATGCCCGACTAAAGTTTTGTATATGACTCAGCTCTTGTGCTGTTGGATGAGGGTGCATGGTTAAATAGAATTTAAGATCAGGCGCATCCACACTGATGCGATTCATATCTGAGTATTGATCCATCAATTTCTGGATCTTTTTCTCATAAGCCGTATTACACTTATTCAGCATTTCTTGAAAGCCAATGCTTTTAAATAACTTTTCTAATTTATTGAGTATCTTCGACACTAAGTCAGCCCATTGTTTCTCATTCTCAGGCCAAATCTGAAATTCTTCCTGTTCCGCGACACATGCATAGTACGCATTACTGAATTGGGTCACCCAAAACCCAAATTTAAATTCTCGATGTGAAAACAGCAAGTAATGCCAATCCTGACAATACTCGAAGAATGAGCGTCGCCAAGTCTTTCTCAAATCGCTATCAACGAGTGTTGCACGCTTAAGTTCAATATAAAAATCATGTACATCCTGCTCTAATTTTGGAGCAACGAAGAGTTCAGCTTGTTTGAAATTCATGTCAAAAGTCGTCCTATGTGATTCATTCATAAGACGGCACTCGATGTATTTTTTTACTGACTCACTTGCATTCAGACTTCAATTGATACTGTCTTCCATGCGGTTGATATTCCCCTTTACTCAAACAACGCATTCCTGCATAGCTAACCAATAAGCTTTGATCATATTTGTCCTCATTGGCAAAGTAGTTCAACAGAAGCATCACATTGTCAGTCATTTGCTTATCGTCACGATGAAGCATACCCAATGCGAGACGGCCCGTTTGTCGGTAACGTTCCTTGTATTTAACGGTATTACAATTGTTGCCTATCCCTCCATCACCGACAATCTCTCGCCATTTATCAATCACTGCTTGCCCTAGAAAAGTATCGTTCTGACGCTTTGAACCGTTATAGATGAATAGCAGATGAGCATGGAATCCTTTGTCCTTGCCTTGCTCCAGTTTAAGCACATATCCTTTCAACTCAGCAAAACACCCCTGCTGGTCTTTAAGCAATTGTCTTAATTTTTGGATATGCTGATAAAAGTCCTGTAAACCAATCTGACCATGCTTCTCCTTTGTATAACTTAGATCAACACGAACCAATAACAGCTTGTGATGATCTTTGATGATGGTCTGCATGTAGGATTGTATTGATTCACGATTGCGTTGCTGCTGCTCTTTATAACGTTGCAAATGCTCCTTTACCTTTTCACGTTGACTCAAGATCAACTTTTGTAACTGATTCACTTGCTGTGCATCCAATGTACTTATTTCATCGTAAATACGTCCATCCAGCATCTGCTCAACAGCCTGCATCAGTAGGACAAATATCTCAATGGTTGCAGCATAGCTGAGTAATTCCTGATGGTACTGCTTGAAGCGTACAATCAGTTCTTGTAGTAAGTCTAGGAAGACAGCATGTTCAACATAGTGGTTAAGATTACATTCAATGAAGTGATGTATATCGGATAATACGGAAGCTTGATGAATGTGGTCAGAGAGTCGCATGAGGATGTTCCAATCAAGGTATGTCATATCTCAAGCAGTAGAAGTATTTTTTTATTGTAGTTCTTACCAATAAGAATTCTGATCATCAGTAGATTCACATGTGATCTTAGGGACCACCTGTTCATCATCGCTTTAAATGCTTAAGTTGATTTAAAGTCTTTAACAACAACTCACCTAGTGGTTGAGTTGTTGTATGTATGATGTCTACTGAGTAATGAAGGTATAAGAGAATAGATATATGATTAATAATACTATTTACCGACTTCAACGATGTTGTAACTGTCTGCACATCACTGTATAAAGACAATTCTGAGACATGCTGAGCATCGGTCGCTGAGCAAAAAAATAAAAACGAGACTTAAGCGAAAAAATTAGATTTAGCATCAACCGTCCCCAAACATGTTTGCTTGACCACAAATCGTGTTGGCTAGTCCATGTTGAAACTTAATCAGCATATTGAATCTAAACTTTCTGAACGCTAAGGATGCTATTTTTTCGGCATTGCCCCCTTAATAAAAGCCTTTGGAACTGAATGGCTAAATGGGGGATGAAATACATCCCGATAAGCAAAATATGTTACGACTTGCTCAATGAACTCTTTTTTCATTTTTTTATCATATGCCTCAAGATAGACATGATAAGAGTTCTGAGCATTATACACTGCATTCAATCCATCAGCAGAATGCATTAATACTCTCGATTTAATAGCACCATGGAATTTTATATTTTCAACATCTTGCAGCTTTAAAATCTGAGAGGCTTTAGTATCAAGAAAGTTGTTCCAGCGCCTATTCAGATCATGGACTACCGTTTGAAAGTGTTCCTGACAACGATCATTAAAGAACAATACAATATCCAGTTTAAATTCTGATATCAAATTCAAGCTATTCTCTTGCCAGCCCCCAATATAACCACGCAACCAACAACAAGGTTTAGCTCTCTTTGATAAGCGCATAAACTCAGTAAATAGTTTTGAGAATTCTGGCTGAGTAAAGTTTCCTTTCGATGAGCGAGTATCAACGATTATACGATAAGCCCAACAATTCTGCTCCAAGATACGATTAAGATATTCTCGTGTATTGGCATATCTACGTATACATTGAGTATAGTGTTTTTCTAAAAGCTTACGTTTATCACCTTCTGAAATTTGCTTTGAAAAGAATAAACCCCGTATATTCTGGATATTACTATTCAACCGACCTAATACAACAGAATCTACAGGCTGATTAAAGTTAAGGCCTTCAAGAATTATCGATTGAAAATTTTCCCACAAGATTAGGTCATCTAGGCTACGAAACCACCATGGTCGAAATCCACGATTACGAATTAAAAAATCAAGCTTATCCCAAAAGTTAAGATCACTTTTAATTTGAATCAACAGCGATAAATACTGATGACCTAGCTGTGTAGCAGTTGTTTGTATCTCTCTAGCATTCAAAAAGTAAGACTGCTGGATTAATCCCACCCTATTAAAAGCTGGATGTTGATTAGGCAACAAGGTTTCAATAAACATCTCAATTAGGAACAATAAGTCTCCATACTGTATTGGAAGCCCTTGCTCAGCACAAAATTCTTTATAGTAAATCTGCCCGACAAGCAGACGATCAGCCACACGTTTATCAAGATGATTGATATCCCATATCCCTTTGGGCGGTTTCCATGCCTGCAATATCTGCGCAAGATTTTTAGGCATAGGGCCTTTCTTAGGTACTACAGCTTGCCTGTTTATTTCAGGCAGTTGCCAATCCGAATGATAAAGGACCTCACTCACTTCAAAAGGCATTTTAGGATATATGAGCCTTGCAAATGAATCTATTTTAAAAAAATAGCTGAGTACCCAATACTTAAATTCTTCAATTCGTTTACACGAACTGACTCCAACATGTCCAACAGCATTTTTCTTAGCATGCGTCCTTACAAACTCATTTCCATTAATGACATCAATAGCATTATATTGACTAAAATCTCTCTTCAATAATTCCTGTAGACGAGCAATAATAGCCGCTTCCTGATCAATGCCATGACTTCTTAATATTAGAATACATGAAAGTTTTAAACCATTTTGATAATCATGCTCAAGTTTGGTATACGCACATAGCCAATATGGAATCGAATCACAAATAGCATTCTGGATATCAGCCCGATCTTTAAGTACTTGCTCAATCAAGCATTCTAAAGACTCATTCTCTAATGGATTCAGTGTACGCACAAACCGAACATCAAGAGCAAAGATATATACCTTCTGATGTATTGCCAAAAGCGTATCAAAATCCTTAAAAGCATGATTAATCTTCTCGACGACTTGCTGAGTCTGCTTTTCGGTATTCTCTATATATGAAGAAGTTTTCTGTACGTCTGAAAAGTAATTAATTAATCTCCAAGCTTTGTCGTATGTGAATTTTGAAAGCGACCATTGCTGCTTCCTCTCTTGCAGACCTTCGGAATTCAATAAAATCTGTTCAATACCAGAAGTAATACTTGGTAGATCAACTGCATCTTCTTTTAAAAAATGTTGATAATAAACCCAATTTAAACCCAACCAAAGATAGCTCATATCAAACATTTCACGCTCAAATCTCAGCGCATTAAAATAAACAAGAAATGAATGGTCAAGTTCAGCATGCATAGTCACATCAATGTCCAAATGAACCACGCGAGGCACGCTTCCAGATTTCAAATCCCCCACAAACTTTTCTAAGGCCCGGATAACCTGAACCGACTCTTTGTATAAACAAGGGCGCTGGTAAGCCGGATCACTCTTCAAGGAGTAATCTAACGCTTGCCAAATATAAGGAACTTTATTAAAAAGCAAACCCAATAGATCATCATTGTTAATTATTAAATTATAATTATCCATAGATACGTAAAAAAACTAGTCAATAGCTGATATTATCAGCTATGAAGTGATTTTTCTCAATAAATTAAATCCTATTAATCACATTATTTTACATAATTATTCAGTATTAATAAAATTAAAAATCACTATGAATAATATAGTTAATCTTCTTTCACTTTCAGACACACTCATTGGGTCTCATCTTTTGTGGAAAAATGGTTAATTATTTTATAAAATTCTGTTTAATTAAACAGAATTTAACCATGGTTTCATCATGAAAGAAGTGACTGTTATAGAGCTAAGCGAGCATACCGGTCTCTCAAGATCTAAGATTTACTACCTTATAAAAAAAGGCAAAATTATAATTTCAAATGGAAAAATAAATTTTGAAGATGCAATTCGGGTTATTACCGAATTAACTTTAAAAAAGAAAGAAAGTACAAATGAAGAAAATTTTAGACATATTTTCAACATGCTATATTTGCAAAATATTACCCTGCAAAAGCAGCTGGATTTAGCTTATGAACGTGAAAAAGTCTATCTTGCTGAACTCACAAATTATCGACAAAGCTCACTTCAAAAAACAACTTTCAACATCGCTAAATATGAAGATAATACACTGGTAGTACTAGATAAAAATTTAGCGGGAGCAGATAAAAGTTCTCTAAAACACATGCAATCTGAGGCGCAAACAAATCACGCTATAACCAATTCATGTCAAAGCATCAATAAAGAAGAGAAATCTACAACTAAGACTGATTCTCACAATTCCATTACAGAACCCGTTCAAATAACCATAACTGAATCAGAAAATGATAATACTGAACCTAAAAAAGAAATGACTGAACAAAGTGATAATAGACTTCCTCCTCCATCGCTCACCCCTGAAAACACTTTCTCATCTCACCAACAAAATAGTCGTAAAACACCTTACAATTCAGTAGTAAAACTTCGTAGAAGGCCTCCAGTCCAATATCCTCGTCCTATTAAGTCAAATACTCAAGAGGTAAAGCCGACCAAAAAACAATCAGCTACATCTCTGGACGACCAGAATGAAATAGATCAAGAACCAATTACTCCTGATCTTAAATAACCATTTGCTCTGTAAGAATTTAGCTTAAATGCAATCTATCTATTGTCTTAAGCTAACTGAATTATTGTAGCTTTGGTTATTTCATTGCCAAATTTATACGGAGTGGATTGAGGAGTAGAAAATATATGTCTAAGAAATCTAGAGTGCGATCAGCACTCTGTATAGCTAAAATCAAAACGACTAATAAAAATTAGTCTGATACCCTAGCTAAAACAATCAAATTAGACTACAAACACTAAGGTGTAATTGAACAAATTACGCAAAAGCAAAAACAACTTGGAAAGCTTCGTTCGTGTACAGAAAAAGTAAAGACATAGTAGCTGATTTGGCTGAGCTCAATTAATAAAAAAATTAACTCGCATTATGGAGTCTTTAAGCTCAGGTCTGCGCTAATGGGCAAAAAACTATACAACCCCACCTGACCTCATCGTCATCATACGAGGTGGTGGAGCAGTCAATGATTTAGCTTATTTAAATGACTATGATCTAGCTACCTTACTCTGCAAACGAAAAGTACCCATTTGGGTCGGTATCGGTCATGAGAAAGATCGAACCATTTTAGATGAAATTGCACACCGATCTTTTGATACCCCAAGTAAAGTGATTGCAGGAATACGTAATCTGATTTCAGAACGATCTCAGGAGGCAATCGATTTTATTCAGTCCATCAAACTACTCTCTCAACATCAAATTTCAGCTTATCAAAGTCAAAATGATCAGTTGATGAATATCATCAAAACCCATGCCCAGAATCAAATAAATACAGCGCAAAAAAATCTTGAATTGATGAAGTCAACAACGCAGTATTTTTCTCAGCAACAACTTAAATTTGCTTCGACTCAAATCGACACATTGATGAGAGAAACCCTACTACAAAACCCTAGGAATGTTCTTGCTAAAGGATATGGGATTATTAGATTAGTAGTAGGTTAAAAGCCACGCAAACGATTTTACATAATCGCCACTTATGAGTAGTGACGTAATTTTAATGTGTCTCGACCTATTTTGAGCCTTCCAGCTGCGTTCGGCCAGAAGCGGACGCCAGGGTGTGCCTTAAAATCCTGCTAAACCCCTCCCAGCTAGCTCCGCCAATTACCGGCGCCTCACTGCATACCAATTGGAAGTCTTATAGCCAAGCGTTTGAGTGCGATTGCTAATTGCTCGCAATAAAACTGTAACATTGAGTCGTTATGCTCACCTCATTATCTGATTTCGTAATCAAAAATAAAGATTGATTACAACAACGAGGGTCTGGCAGCAATGATTCAACTTCAAAATATTACCGTCCAGTACGGACAAATGATTGCGTTGCATCCAACTTCGCTCACGTTTCAACAGGGACAGTTTTCAGTGTTGCTCGGTGCCTCTGGTGCAGGCAAATCAACAATGCTCCGTTGTCTTAACCTGATGCAAAAACCCACTAGCGGCAATATAAACATTACAATGTTAGGTTCATTGTTGGACAAAAAAATATTGCAAGAGCATCGTCGGCGTACTGGCATGATATTCCAGCAGCATCAATTAATTGGTCGACTTTCTGTTTTGCAAAATGTGCTAATGGGTAGACTAGGTTATCACTCGACGCTTCGTACTCTTTTTCCTCTATCGAAGGAGGATCAATCTATTGGATTACACAGCCTTGACCGCGTTGGGCTACTTCACAAAGCACTCTCACGAGTGGATGAGTTAAGTGGCGGTCAGCAACAACGCGTGGGTATAGCTCGGGCATTAGCGCAGCAACCGGCACTTGTTTTGGCAGACGAGCCTGTGGCAAGCCTTGATCCAGCAACCGCCAACAAAGTCTTGGCGCTCTTACACCAGATATGCAAAGAAGACGGCATAACCGCTGTAGTCAGCCTACATCAAGTCGATCTCGCTAAACGCTATGCTGACCGAATCGTCGGTCTGGCTCATGGCAAGGTTGTGTTCGATGCAATACCAGCGGCTCTGACACAAACGCATGTAACTGAACTCTATGAACAAAAAGCGTAATTGAATTCAAACATTCCAAATATTACTCATAACCATTGTTTAACTTAAGAACTGAGGAGAAATAACCATGAAAAAGCTATTCGCTGTACTGGCTCTAATATCGTTTTGCCTCTTAGGTAGTGTCACATATGCCGCACCTAATCCTGACCCCGGCACATTAAAAGTTGCTCTCTTGCCTGATGAAAATGCATCAACCGTCATTAAAAATAATAAGCCTCTAGAGATGTATCTTGAAAAAGCTCTGGGCAAAAAGATTGAGCTTATTGTTACCACTGACTATTCATCAATGATTGAAGGAATGCGGTTCGGTCGTATTGATCTTGCATATTTTGGGCCCATGTCTTATGTATTGGCCAAACAGAAAAGTAAGATTGAACCATTTGCAGCAATGCAACAAAAAGGCACAACAACTTATCAGTCAGTGCTAATTGTGAATAAGGCGGCGGGCATCAACAACATCACAGATATCAAGAAAAAAGCCGTTGCCTGGGGTGACAAGGCCTCTACATCCAGCCACCTGATCCCCAAATCAATGCTTGCTGATAAAGGATTATTTGCCGGAAAGGATTACAAGGAGCATTTCGTAGGCGCTCACGATGCAGTGGCGATGGCAGTTCAGAATGGACACGCGCAGGCCGGTGGTCTGAGCAAGCCCATTTTCAAATCGCTCGTTCAGAGCGGCTTGATCGATCTAAACAAAGTGAAGGTCTTAGTGGAGTCAAAACCGTTTCCTCAGTACCCATGGACTATGCGCTCTAACTTAAAACCAGAGCTAAAAGTAAAAATTCGTGCTGCCTTCCTCGATTTGAAAGATCCGAACGTGTTGAAACCATTCAAGGCTGAAGGATTCAGGCCTGTAACAGATAAGGATTACGATGTCGTGCGTGATTTAGGTAGTTTGCTAAAGCTAGATTTTTCCAAGTTCTAATTTTTTGAGGTCTCTACAATGAATACGAACTTCGAAGCCATATTGTCAGAGCAGCGCCAAAGCTGGAATCGAGTAGTTAGGTATGTGATATTGATTTTAGCTATTGTCGTCGGATGTTGGTATTACGTTGGTCTATTTGATGGTGAGCGTTTAGGCGAAGGCGTGCCAAGTCTTGTTAGTCTCATTGGTGAGATGTTCCCTCCCAACTTTAGTGAGTGGAGAGCATGGGTCAAGCCAGTGCTCGATACCTTAGCCATGAGTATTGCTGGAACCGCCATCGCTGTGCTTTTGTCCGTGCCCTTGGGTATTTTGGCTGCACGCAATACCAGTCCACATCCAGCGGTCTATCAGGCTGCGCGTGCTCTGTTAAATGTGTTGAGATCTGTTCCTGAGCTTATTATGGGTATAGTTTTCGTGGCAGCTGTCGGCTTTGGTGCACTGCCGGGTGTGTTGGCATTAGGCCTGCACTCAATCGGCATGATCGCTAAGTTTTTTGCGGAAGCGATTGAGCATACAGATCAAGCACCAGTTGAAGCTGCGCAGGCCGCAGGTTGCAGCCCGCTACAAGTGATATTTCATGGCATTTTTCCGCAAGTATTACCGCAAATGGCCGACACCGCGATTTATCGGTGGGAATACAATTTTCGCGCCTCAACGGTGATGGGAATGGTCGGTGCCGGCGGTATAGGTTTCGAGTTGATAGGATCGCTGCGTCTTATGCAATACCAAGAAGTATCCGCGATATTGCTGGTCATTCTTGGGATGGTGACGCTAGTTGATACATTCAGTTCATTCTTGCGTCGCAAGTTCAAGTAGCTAACCCATATAAAAAATCCGGTATACACATGAGGGTCCACATGAAACAAAAAATAGTTCTTACCCACTGGGTTCATCCTGAAATTATCGATTATTTACAATCTGTTGCGGATGTCGTTCCCAACATGACCCGCGATACTATGTCGCGCGCAGAATTGCTGGAGAGAGCAAAGGATGCTGACGCACTGATGGTATTCATGCCTGACAGTATCGATGATGATTTTCTTGCGTCCTGCCCTAAATTGAAGATTGTAAGTGCAGCACTCAAAGGCTATGACAACTTTGATGTCGATGCTTGTACCCGCCGTGGTATTTGGTTCAGCATCGTGCCGGACCTTCTGACCATCCCAACGGCGGAGCTGACAATTGGATTGCTTCTTGGCCTGACTCGCCATCTGGCCGAGGGGGATCGCCGTATCCGAACTCACGGATTTAACGGGTGGAGACCGGAACTATACGGAACGGGTTTAACAGGACGCACACTCGGAATCATCGGTATGGGTGCGGTCGGGCGAGCGATTGCGAAGCGCTTATCGAGTTTTGATATGCGGGTGCTTTATTGCGATGACATCGCCTTGAATCAAGAGCAGGAAAAGGCCTGGAATGCACGACAGGTGAGTCTCGATGAATTATTAAGTAGCAGTGACTTTGTTGTACCTATGCTGCCAATGACGCCGCAAACTTTGCACTTATTGAATGCAGAAACAATTGGCACAATGCGCACAGGAAGCTACTTGATCAATGCGTGTCGTGGTTCAGTTGTCGATGAATTAGCTGTTGCCGAAGCACTTGAATCTGGAAAATTGGCGGGTTATGCGGCAGATGTTTTCGAATTGGAAGAGTGGATCCGTGTTGATAGGCCAACAGCTATTCCGCAGGAGTTACTGACCAATACAGCGCAAACATTTTTCACCCCACATTTGGGGTCTGCGGTCGACGACGTGCGTTTCGAAATCGAGCAACTAGCAGCCAATAATATCTTACAGGCACTGACCGGCCAAAGGCCATCCGATGCTATCAATAATCCAATTTTGGAAGGCGTTAATTGATCAATCTTGAACGCGTAGTTACTTTTCTGGCTGTCGTGAATCGGGGTGGCTTTCGTGAAGCAGCCAAGCACACAGGGCTCTCACAGTCAGCTGTGACTCAGCATGTTAGGCGCCTAGAAGAGTCGCTGGGTGTCAATCTGATTGTGCGAAACAACGCAGGTAGTACGCTCACAGAGGAAGGCAAAGTGTTTTTGCCTTATGCGGAAAACCTAGTGCGCACCGGATCCAGAGCGTGCGCATTATTCGACACAAATCGTCTTGTAATAGGCGCGAGCTCGAATATCGGCATCTATGTATTGCCACCGCACTTGAGGCGGTTCAAGAAAACAGCAACTTGCAATTTTGATGTAGTCATTGGCGATAATCTTACCATTGTGAAAAAACTGGAAAACTTTGAAGTCGATGTGGCCATTATGGAATGGTGGGATCAACGAGAGGGATTTGATGCATGCGTTTGGCGAAGTGAAGCACTAGCTTTGATTGTGCCGGTGGAGCATCCGTGGGCCAAATTGGCGAGTATTCCATTAGATTGGCTGAAGGGAGAGAAATTGCTGGGGGGAGAAACAAGTAGCGGCACAGGGCGTCTGTTACAGCATTTTTTCGGAAGCGTGGCAGATTCTATTGGTGTATCTATGCAGCTTGGAAGCACAGAGGCGGTTAAACGGGCAGTACAGGCAGGCTTGGGTATTTCATTGGTGATCTCTTCGTCTGTGGTCGATGAGTGCGAGAGTGGTCGACTAAGAAGCGTTAAAATTGAAGGGATCACCCCCTACAAAAATCTTTACGTTATTTGTCGTGGCAATATGCTTGAAAATACACCATCGGCACATTTCAAAAAATTTCTACTTCAGTAGATGGATGGTATGTTGTTTATGCCAACAGTTAGAAAGTGTGAAGTTTGCCGTGACATATCATGATTTTAAGTTGATGGTAGCATTTTATTCATTTGCGTTATTTCTCTAGAAGGTAGGCGTCTAAATACTAAGTTTTCTACCTTTAAAAGGCCATATCGAACATCCACTTTAATCTGCGGTATCAAGAGAAGATTATTTTTTGCGAACATCCGCTTTGGGCACAACTGAGCCGGTTCTGGTGCTTTGAAATTAATTTAGATCAATTGCATCGCATATCCACCAGCTAACGTGTCCGTTAGTCTCACTAGCCCCTTTTCGGGTACATCTAGTGTGTCAGGTGCTTAGGCTCTAGCGCAAAAGGCGTACTCTTAATCTTCTCAAGACTCGCCTGTATCCAACCTGCTTTGGTCGCCTGATCATCACTGTGGTCAATGTCCGCGTCATTCAAACCGATAACAAAGCAATTCGTTCTGTTCAACAAGTCGGAGCAACCGTTTCAATTGAAATGCAAGATGGCTTTATTCATGCCGATGTAAATAAGGTGACTAACAATGACTAAGAAAGAGTTAAGTTTTAAAGAAGGTTATGAATTACTAAAGAAAAATGCAACGTTGTTAGAAGATCAAGATGAACCAGATATTGATAACCTTATGAAGATTGTTGAAGAATCAATGTCTGCCTATAAAGCTTGTAAAACAAGAGTCGATGCTGTGCAAAAAGCGCTGAATGATACTTTTAAAGAATAATCCCACATTAAATTTAGTTCTAACAAAATTACTTAATAGTGGGTAGTGTTCAAAAAGCTGTGTCATTTCCTTAAACTGTTAAAAACATGAATGACGCCACTATAACAACAGCCTTTGACTTTGACTTTGACTTTGACTTTGACTTTGACTTTGAAACAGCATTAAAACAACTCCAGTCAGGACAAGCCTTGACTGGAGAGAATGGCATTTAAGAGTACCAAAATTAGTTCAAGCCACCTTAGAAGATTAACAGTTGACTCACAACAAAAATGGGAATATATTCCCATTTATATGTAAAATCTAGGAATATAGTCCTATTTCAGGAGGATTTATGCCGAAAAGAGATCTATATAAAATTTTGTTCCCCAAACAGCGTAAGGCATTGACCACTTTCGGGGAAGATCTATTACTCGCTGTTAAGCGTCGTGGTTGGACTAAACAAATGATCTGCGACCGTACTGGATTTGATAATAAAACTATAAATAAAGTTTTTGCTGGAGATCCCAGTGTAGCAATCGGTACATATATCAAAGTGATGGGAGTGTTAGGTATGGAAGATAATTTTGCCAAATTAGCAGCCCATGACGAAGTGGGAATTAAACTGCAAAATATTAAATTATTAGAAGGTTCAAAATGACCCGAAATATAGTAGATGTTTATGCTTCTTGGTTACCTATTGATTCACCATTACTTACAGGGCAATTAATGTTTGCTGAGACAAGTCGTGGCGGTGTATTTAGTTTTGCTTATGATCGCTCATTCTTGAAGTCAGAATATCGTCTTCAACTTGATCCATTCTTAACACTTCATCGTGGTGAACTTTATAACGACCTTCCAGATAAGAATTTTCGTAGCTTCTTAGACTCAGCCCCTGACCGTTGGGGACGAATTCTGATGCAACGCCATGCGGCAATAGAACATTACAAAGGTTTACGTTCAAGTGCCAGACTCACGGAATTGGACTATTTACTGGGCGTGCATGATTCTTTTCGCATGGGAGGAATTCGTTTTAAAACAGCAGAGTCTGATAATTTCTTAGATGACAATGACGAGTTTGCAGCTCCTCCAATGACTTCATTACGTGAACTAGAATATGCCGCAATCCAAATTGAGAAAGATGAGAACATTGACAGTGAAGAATATTATCACTGGCTTAAATTATTAATTTCCCCTGGTTCTTCTTTAGGTGGTGCTAGACCTAAAGCTTGCGTGACTGATGAGCAAGGACATCTCTGGATCGCCAAATTTCCTAATCAGAAAGATACATTCGATGTAGGGGCTTGGGAGTTCATCTGTTATGAGTTGGCTCGATTAGCTGGAGTAGAAATGTTCCCAAGTGAAATACGCCGATTCTCTTCAGAACATCATACTTTTCTCACCAAACGATTTGACCGCCAAGGAACTGAGCGAATACATTTCTCATCAGCCATGACTCAACTAGGGTACTACGATGGAGAACATTCAGAGGGGGCAAGTTATCTTGAAATAGCCGAGTTTCTAACCAATAACGGATCACAAACAAAAAATGATCTAGCTCAATTATGGCGCAGGATCATCTTTAATATTGCAATATCAAATACAGATGACCATTTAAGAAATCATGGCTTCTTATTAACTGATAAAGGATGGAAGTTATCACCTGCATATGATCTTAACCCTATTGTAGGGAACCAAGGTTTACACCTTAATATTACAGATACAGCTAATGCACTTGATTACAACTTGGCATTTGAGGTGATTGATTTTTTCCGCTTATCTCAAGAGGAAGCGACTCAGATTTATGATGAAGTATTATTGGCGGTAAAAAAATGGCAAGGCATTGCAAATCGGTTGGGCATTAGTCGTAGTGAACAGCTAATCAAACAGGAAGCTTTTAACGTATAATGGTTGTATTTAGATAGAATAGAAATTGATGTACTATGAAGGACAACGAAAGTTTGCTGTCATCTTTCTGCCAATCAATTGAGAAAATTCATTTCATTGAATTCAGCTTTTTCTAACTGGGGGACGATTGGGGGATCAAATAAGACTATTTATATTTTATTTAAATATTATCAATATATTAATCAAAAAATGTGATTCCCTCTCTCCCGCCAAATTTAGTTTCTATGATGTCTCATAGAGTTCTAAAGTAAGCGTCCGCTGAACACACCTTATGAATTCATCCTATAAGCCTTAATTTAGTCCCCACTTAAAAACAAGTGGGGACTAAAATTTATGACTACAAATCACCAGACATCCATCGCATCTCTTGCGAAAAAACGAAGAACATACAGTGCTGAATTTAAACAGCAGATCGTTCAGGCTTGTAAAGCACCGGACGTTTCAATTGCTTCGGTCGCTTTGCAACATGGATTGAATACAAATCTTGTATCCAAATGGATTCGCTTAATTGATGGTAAGCCAGGGAATGATCGCTCACCACTACCGAATAAACCTGCATTTATTGCCTTATCTTGCTCTGCACCATTAGATCCTACTCCTACTGACATGTTAACGGTTCAAATTACTTTACCCCACTCAAAAGCAGAAATTGGCTTGAAATGGCAAGTATCAGAAATATCTGCTTTAGCAGAATTACTCAAGGCACTTGCAACATGATCCGCATTGATGAAATCTGGCTTTCTACCCAACCTCTGGATATGCGAGCAGGGATGGATACTGTCATTGCTCAGGTGGTGAGAACCTTTGGCTCGATCAAGCCGCACTGTGCTTACCTGTTCTGTAATAAACGTGGTCATCGTATGAAAGTACTGGTGCATGATGGACTGGGCATCTGGCTGTGTGCCCGGCGGCTGGAACAGGGCAAATTTCACTGGGCTAAGCTTCACCAAGGTGAAACCGTGGCCCTCAGCCCGGAACAGTTACAGGCACTGATCCAGGGTTTGCCCTGGCAGCGCATTGGACGACAGCAGGTGGTGACGATGCTTTAAACCAGGCTGTTCCATTCCGCTATTCTCCAAACGTTCTATTTCATTCTTCTCATGACCTCAGGCATACTGCGGTCATGAATACGCTGCCTGACTTAAGCCAACTGACCCATGAACAACTGCTGGAATTTACCAGACAGTTGGCGCTGCAGCATCAGTCTCTAGCACAATCAAACCAGCAATTAGATGCCAGAGTTCAACATCTTGAAGTCACCAATCAGCAATTAGATTCTAAAGTTCAACATCTTTCTATTCTCAATCAAAAATACGAGCATGAACTCGCACTATTTAAACAGCACAAATTCGGCAGTAAAAACGAACATCTCACTGCAAAACAAATCCATCTCTGGAATGAAGCGGTTGAAGAAGATATTGCTGCTGTTGATCTGGAACTGGAACGGCTGAATGCAGATAAAACCGATGCAGCGACACAGAAAGCCAAAACCAATAAACCTAAACGTCGACTGCTGCCCGATCATCTACACACCATTCGTATTGAGCATGAACCAGCATCAACCCAATGCAGTTGTGGCTGCCAGTTACGTCGTATCGGCGAAGATATCAGTGAAAAACTGCATTTCAGACCGGCACAGTTCTATAAGGAACAGCATGTGCGTGGCAAATGGGTCTGTGATCAGTGTGACACCCTGACTCAGCAAGCGATGCCCGCCTATGTGATTGATAAAGGCATTGCTTCACCTGAACTGCTCAGCCATGTGCTGGTATCGAAGTATGCCGATCATTTGCCGCTGTACCGTCAGCGCCTGATCTATCAGCGGGCGGGCATTGATCTGTCCAGATCTACTTTATCTGACTGGATAGGTCGCTGCGGTGTGGAACTGGAACCTCTGGCCAATGCCTTAAAACAGGTGGTGCTGCAACAGCGGGTGATCCATGCAGATGAAACACCAGTCACCATTATGCGGATGGGTGATGATGAGAAAAAACCGAAGAAAGGTTATGTCTGGGCCTATGCCACTACACAGTACAATCCAGTTCAAGCGGTGATCTATGACTTTCAGGATAGCCGTTCAGGTCAGCATGCTGCAGAGTTCTTGAATGGCTGGCAGGGTTATCTGGTCTGTGATGATTACAGTGGTTATAAAGCACGCTTTAAATCAGGCGATGTCATTGAGGTGGGCTGCATGGCGCATGCACGTCGTAAATTCCATGAGCTACATGTGACTGGGAAAAGTCAGATCGCTGAACAGGCATTACTGATGATTCAGAAACTGTATGCGATAGAAGCCGAACTCAGGAAAAAGACCGATAGTACAGCAGAACACCGCCGCGAATACCGACAACAGCACAGCCAACCGGTGATGCAACAACTG
The DNA here is from genome assembly GCF_030913345.1 of Acinetobacter sp. A22. Taxonomy (NCBI): domain Bacteria; kingdom Pseudomonadati; phylum Pseudomonadota; class Gammaproteobacteria; order Moraxellales; family Moraxellaceae; genus Acinetobacter; species Acinetobacter sp. A22. The sequence goes on along the minus strand of NZ_CP133162.1, from coordinate 2,941,283 downwards.
TATGAATGGCTCAACCAACATTATCTGACGGTGCCATCGAGTTCTCCAACCGCCAAGGCCATCAATTACAGTCTGAAGCGTTGGCCAGCCTTAAGCCGCTATCTGGATGATGGCAATCTACCCATTGACAATAACTGGGCAGAGAACTCAATGCGCCCCTGGGCATTGGGCCGTAAGAACTGGTTGTTTGCAGGTTCGCTGCGCAGTGGACAGCGAGCGGCAAATATCATGACTTTAATCCAGTCAGCAAAGCTGAATGGGTTGGATCCGTATGCCTATCTCAGTGATGTGCTGAAAAGGCTGCCGACGCATAAAGCGACCCAAATAGAAGAATTACTGCCACATCGCTGGAAATCCAACTCAAATTAAAAAATAGGCATGGGGTTCAGCGGACGCTTACGTTCTAAAAGCTTAAATCTAAAGGGTTTAAGCTTTTTTTATTGCCTTATGTTTTCCAATATATCCTATTAAATCCTGAGTTGGTTGCGATACGAATTGAGATAGAGTAATTCATATAAATTTTATTCCTTAATTTTTTATACAAATCCCTAGACGATTCAGATTAAATCAAGTCACAAAACAAACATAAAAAAAGCCACCTCTTGGGGATGAGATGGCAAAACCAAAAAGTATGTATTTTTATTCAGGATAAATATTGATACTTCAACAAATCAGTCATATCTGTAGCTTTAATTTTTCGAAATGTTGTCCAATAACTCAGGCTCTAACATAAAAAACTCTCGCCCAAAGTGTTCAACATCCATTTCCGCAAGATTAATTTGATATTCAATCTCACCATTTAAAAATGATTGAGAAGTTTGAATCATTTTTCCCCAGCCCAATTCTCGCTCACAGTGTGTCAATAAAAAGTGATATACCTTCGCATCATTGATCTTCAATACAAAAGCAGTATCAGATAATTGAAGAATTGAGACATTTTCGGAATATTGCACATCAATCATGAACTATCCCTAATTTAAATGCAGAAATGCTTAATTCATATCAATACATAGAAAGCAAAAAAAATTCAATAAAAAAATGATTTTTTATATATTTGTTATATATTTAGTTTTAATTTTTGACACAAAAAAACCACATTTCTCGTGTTATGGCATAAAGTGTCACTCCTAATATTTATAAATATTTTCTAGGGCATCCCACTCATATAGTTCTGAATCGGGGCAAGTACTTTTGCAGTTTTAGCAGCTCTTCCCATACATCTCACTTTCAAACAAGCAAAAATTGATCAAAATTTGATATAAAAATTTTTAGTGGGGATAAATCGAATTATTTGCTCATTTTTTCGCTTGTTTTTTTCTACGGATTATCTATAATTCTCGCCACGTTGCCGGCATAGCTCAGTTGGTAGAGCAACTGACTTGTAATCAGTAGGTCCACAGTTCGAATCCGTGTGCCGGCACCATTTTCTACTTTTTCTTCCTCATCATTTTCTCAAAATGCAAAAGCTCTGGATTTAACATATCCCACTGATTTGCATGACTCACAAAAATTTCTGCTTGCGGTTGATACAAATTTGGATCATCCAAAGTTCCTGCACGAATCGAAATCATATCTGGTACTATTTCTGGTAACCCAAACATTTGCGAGCCACATGTCGAGCAAAATGCACGTCGAATTGGCTTCCCAGATGCACCAAATGATTCAAAATAATGAAGTTCACCCTGAATATTGAGTTCTGATTGATGAAAAAATGCGATCGGCGCATATGCAGCACCTGTTGCTTTCTGACAATCTCGACAATGACAATTAAATTGATAATGTGGCTCTACACTAGCTTGATAACTGACCGCACCACATAAGCATGATCCTGAATATAAGACTGGCATATTATTTTCACTTTTTGACTGCACTCACCTGAATATACCGCACCAATCCATCATGGTAGAGCTTTGCACACAACTTGGCAGTCATTTCAATCTTAAGTTGAGCAAAATCAAACGGTTTTTTTATGCTGGTTTTATTTTTTATAAAATTTGAAAAACCGTTTAAAACGGGTTCTGAAAAATCTTGAATAATGATGTCATCTAGACCATTTTCTAGCAAGTTTAGAAGCAATTGTGACTCTGTTTGAAGGTTTAAATCATTAACATCCGCAGCCTTTAATAAATAACGGTATTGTTGCTTTTGGAGTTGAGAACAGTTTTGCCAACGGTCAGACCACATTAAATAATGAAAAGCAATTCGTCCTTTTGAATTTAAAACTGATGATGCTGATTGAAGAAATGAATTCAAATCACTGTGATAAGCAGCATCCAAACACAGCACCACATCAAATGAATTTAAAATAACGGGTTGCTGTAAATCTAAAAAGGATTGGCAATAAATTTCAACCTGCGGTAACTCATGTTGAATTCGTTTGACACATTCAGCTTGCAGCTCCACTGCACTGAGTTGACGAACATGATACTGCTCAATCCAATGCAATAAACTTGCACCTTGCCCACATCCGAGATCTAAAACACGATCGGAACCTTTAAGCTGAACTGCCTCAGCGATTTGATCTGCTAACGTTTGACATGCTAAGGGATAATCCTGTAGCTGTTGCCAATATCCTAAATTACTCCAAGCAAGCCTAGATTCATCACCAAGTCGTTTTGCATCTATGGCATATTTATGCCCGATCAGGCTTTCAATCCATGCTTGCTTGAAGCGCTTCATATTTAGTAACCGAGTTCAGGTGCAACTTTAACTTGTGGTTTAAGTCCAACAAATGGAACTGGGGCACCTAAAATTTCTGCAATATGCATCGCAGAAGTCACTGCTGATTCTAAAATTGGCAAGCCATCACATGACCAAGAACCACAATAAAATACCTTGCGATTCTGTTGTAGATGACGTTGTTGAATCTCTTTATTCAAAGCAACAGTTTCTAAATCAACCACTGCTCGTGTCAATTTAACCTTAGAAATAATTTTCTTTGGATCGATGTCAATGACTGGACACCAAGTTTGGAACACTGCATTTTTTCCCACTAAAGATGGTTCAACTGCATTAATCCAAACTGTAAATTGTTGGCGGGTAAATTTACGATCCATCATATAGCTCAATACAGCCCAATCTTTACGACGTGCTGGCATGACGACAGGATCGGTATGAATCACCAAATCACCATCTTCAAATCTGAACTTTTTCAATATGTCGATGTCATTAGCAAATTGAGGCTGCTTTAAGAAATTCTCAATCACAGGTGTCGGCGTTGCAATCACAACACGGTCAAAAGCTTTGCTTTCACCTTGTCCATTGTCGACCAATACTTTATCGCCGTGCTCTTCAACCTTCTGAACGGGCGCACCACTATGAATTTCAATCCCTTCGATTAAACGATTCACCAAAGCAGGTGTTCCACCTTTCATTCGTAGTAGTGCTTCGCCTTCCGTCAATTGACGTACAAATTCAAGTAATGGTTTAGCTGGCCATTCACCAATGGTTTTAGGATGGCATGTACAAATGGTGTACAGCACTGGCATCACCGTACCATGCCAAAATACTTCTTCAATATGATATTGATTCATGAATTCAGCTAAGGTGATGTCTTGATTATCTGATTTGAAAAATTGATTAACAGCAGTTTTGAGTTGCAACATCCCTTTTACGAGACGCCAGCCATATTGCTGAATGCCTTTGCGGTTATTAATAATCGGAAAGTTACCAATTCGACTGCGCGAAGTGGTCAACCATGTGTCTGTTTTGTCTTCAAACAACCAACTACACGCCATAAACGTGCGCACTGGAAACGTTTCTATTCCTAAGTGACTGGCTAAACTTAAGGTATTCTTCCAAAGTTTAGGATTCATCACGCGTAAGGGTGCATCAATAATACCACCATCGAATTCGATACTGTGGCTATCCATACCTCGTCCAGCGAGTGCTTCGAATATGGTTACTTTGTGCCCTGCATCATGTAGGATTCTGGCGGCAGCGAGTCCTGCCATTCCACTGCCAATAATTGCAATATCCAAAATTTTTGTCCCATCAGTTGATGATTTTTCTTGATTATGACTGATAGTTAACCCAAATGCCGTATTAAAAAATACCAGATTCAGCATTTAAGCCATACTTTTGTCGTAATAATGTCTTCATGTATTGTTACATTTAGCACAGCTGATTTTTAATCGTAAGCTTATGAATAAATTAATTTTATTATTAAATGAATAATAAAAATATACAGATCGTTCTTTATTTTTCCATTTTTCACGCTGATCCCCCTTTGCAAGTCACAAAAATGGGGCTATTCTGATTACACAACAATGAAAACTGAGTCACATAATAAACTGCATAATCATAAGTGACATAACATTAAAATAATCAATAGAGGAACCTTATAGCCGAAAGCCCATAGCTTCAAAGGGGTTATGGGCTTTCTTATATGAATCCATGTTTGGTTAAACTTAATTCATTATTCCAAACTTACCACGATTAAAATCATTAATTGCATCAACGATTTCCGCCTTGTTGTTCATTACAAATGGACCATACCCTTCGATTGGTTCATTCAATGGTTGACCAGTTAAGATCAAGAATTTACTGTTCTGAGTTGCTTGAACAGCAAAATTAATCTCTTCACGGCTTAATACGACTAAACTTGGAGAATCAATGGTTTGATTACTCAATACAACCTGACCTGACAACAGCACAAATAATGTGGTGTGTCCTTCAGGTACATAGAATGTATGGCTTTGACCTTCGATCAATTGACCATCCCAAACATTGACTGGACTAAATGTTGTTGCTGCACCTGCAAGGTCTTGGTATTCGCCCGCAATCACACGTAACTCGCTGCCCACATCATCTAATGCGATTTTCTGAATCTTGCTAGATTCAATCGCTTGATACTTTGCAGGTGTCATTTTTGAGTGTGCAGGTAAATTGACCCATAGTTGCACCATTTCAAACAAACCACCTTGCTGAGCAAACTCAGGAGAATGAAACTCTTGATGCAGAATTCCACCGCCAGCAGTCATCCACTGTACATCACCAGTTTTGATCGTACCGCCGCCACCTGCTGAGTCTTTGTGTGTCACTTCACCCTGATAAGCGATTGTTACAGTTTCGAATCCACGGTGTGGATGTGTACCCACGCCATGCTGAGCTGTAGTTGGTTCAAAGCGATAAGGTGCTGCGTAGTCCAACAGTAAAAAAGGACTGATTGTTTGCCCTAAGCGATCATAAGAAAATAAGTTGTACACTGGGAAACCATCACCCACCCAATGCATATGTTTATTTTGATAAATACCTGTAATCGTTTTCATCTTTTTACTCCTAAAGTGTAGAAGTTGCGATCTTGATGATTATTCTACGCCTCACAGAGACAGACTTATAGGCACAGGACAGCAACACATTATTTCATAAATAGGACAAATAACTTGGTCACAGGGTATAAATCAGGATGAGACTTAAATAATCCTATTTATAGTATTGTTTGTCTCATTTTTCAGACTTCTGAACCTAGAAAATTTCCAATAGCATAATTTTAATTTCAAGCTTCAATCGAAGCCTTTATTTCAAAATCAACCTAAAACAACTTGAGGATAAAATCATGAGCAAAGACTATATTCGTTTAGATAAGAATAATGTGGCTGTGTTATTGGTCGATCATCAAACAGGCTTATTGTCATTAGTCCGCGATATCGATCCTGACAAATTTAAAAATAATGTGTTGGCACTTGCAGATGCTGCGAAATATTTTAATTTACCGACAATCCTAACAACAAGTTTTGAAAATGGTCCAAATGGTCCCCTCGTTCCTGAACTTAAAGAAATGTTCCCCGATGCGCCTTATATTGCACGTCCAGGTCAGATTAATGCATGGGACAATGAAGATTTCGTTAAAGCGGTTAAAGCAACTGGCAAAAAACAATTGATTATTGCGGGTGTTGTGACTGAAGTTTGTGTGGCTTTCCCAACACTATCAGCACTTGCTGAAGAATTTGAAGTTTTTGTAATTACCGATGCCTCAGGTACATTTAATGAGTTGACTCGTGATGCAGCATGGGATCGTATGTCTAAAGCGGGTGCTCAATTAATGACATGGTTTGGTATGGCGTGTGAGTTACATCGTGACTGGCGTAATGATATTGAAGGATTGGGAACATTATTCTCAAACCACATTCCAGATTATCGCAATTTGATCAACAGCTATAATCAAAACACTAATCAAAAATAATTGACCTACTCCATCAGTTGAGAATAGTTCATGCTATTCTCAACTGAATAGTTATAGGATTTGATCTGCCTTGATGAACTCATTTGATGATTATTATTATTTCTATCTGGTGGTAAAACATGGTGGGTTTAGTGCTGCAAGTGAAGCGGAAAATATCAGTAAATCAAAGCTCAGCCGTCGTATTATTGACCTAGAAAATAAATTTAATGTCAGCCTCATTCAGCGTACAACTCGACATTTTAAAGTGACCGAATTAGGCCAAGAATTTTATGAAGAGTGCTGTAAAGTCATCACTCAAGTTGAGTGTGCGGAAAATGTCTTACTCAAACAAAAAAGCGAGCCACAAGGCTTAGTTAAAATTAGCTGTCCGCCGTTAATGATGCATTTTCAAATTCGCAAAATCCTCAATCAATTTTTAAAAACCTATCCTAAAGTAGAAATATCACTTGAGCTCACCAGTCGAAGAGTGGATATTTTACATGATGATATTGATCTCGCGATTCGAACCAATTTTGAACCAAATGAAGATTCTAATTTAATTGTTCGAGATGTCATTAAAACTGATCATTGTCTAGTTGCCTCCCCTGAGTTACTCCAAGGTCGCAGCATCAACCATTTTTCTGATCTTAAAGATTATCCAAGCATTAGCTTAGGCACCCAAAAAGCAAATTATATTTGGCATTTTTGCAATACTCGCACAGGGGAAACGATGGATGTTCCCTATCAACCGCGAATCAAAAGTAATGATTTGGCTGGTGTGTATTATGCAGTAGCAGATGGTTTAGGTATCGCTGACCTACCATTCTTAACTGTGGAATCTGACATTCGCAAAGGTAAACTGATTCATTTGATGCCTGAATGGAAATCTAATATTGGGACCTTGCAATTGGTTTATGTATCTCGAAAAGGGCAACGCCTTGTCGTCGAACGCCTGATCGAAACCTTGATTGAACATTTAAGACGTTTGTCTGAGAGCCACAAAGGTTATCTTTCGGCTTAATAAAAAAAACGGTCATGAATGGGCATGACCGTTTTTATCGAACACATTTGAGTGTTCAGTTATCCAAGATTTACTCAGATAAATCCACACAGAGGTATTTCATTTCGAGATATTCCTCAATGCCGAATTTTGAACCTTCACGACCTAAGCCTGATTGTTTAACTCCACCAAATGGCGCAACTTCATTTGAAATTGCTCCTGTGTTAATTCCAACCATGCCATATTCAAGTGCCTCACCAACACGCCATTGACGAGCTGCGCTTTGAGTAAACACATATGCGGCCAAACCAAATTCCGTATCATTTGCCATGGCTACGGCTTCGTCTTCAGTTTTGAAACGGAATAACGGCGCCAGTGGACCAAAGGTCTCTTCTTTAGATACTTTCATATCTTGAGTGACGTTGGTTAGTACCGTTGGTTCAAAGAAAGTGCCACCAAGTGCTGAACGCTGACCACCAATACGTATTGTCGCACCTTTTGCAGTCGCATCAGCAATATGTGACTGGACTTTGGCAATCGCATCTTCATCAATCAATGGACCTTGCGTTGATGTTTCCTGACGACCATCACCGACCTGCAGCTTAGCCACAGCTTCGACTAACCGATCTGCCAAAGCATCGTAGATACCATCTTGTACATAAATTCGATTCGCACATACGCAAGTCTGACCACTATTGCGATATTTACTCGCCATAATGCCCTGAACGGCTTGATCGAGATTGGCATCATCAAACACCAACACAGGTGCATTACCACCCAATTCGAGCGATAACTTCTTAATCGTCGGCGCACATTGCTGCATTAAAATGCGCCCCACTTGGGTTGAACCTGTAAAGCTCAACTTACGTACAATATCGCTCTCGCACAGTGTTTTGCCAACTTCAATCGCATCACCACTGATATTTAATAAGATATCGGCAGGCAAACCTGCTTTGAGAGCTAACACTTCCAGTGCATATGCAGTCAAAGGTGTTTGTTCAGCAGGTTTGACCAACATCGAACAACCCGCCGCAATTGCTGGTGCAGCTTTACGTGTGATCATCGCCGCAGGGAAATTCCACGGCGTTATCGCAGCAGTCACCCCGATAGCTTGTTTAATGACAAGTAAACGTTGATTTGGCAATGTTGGCGTTAACACGTCACCATCAATACGACGAGCTTGCTCAGCAAACCAACGGATGAATGAAGCGGCATAACCAATTTCACCACGAGCTTCAGCCAACGGTTTACCTTGTTCGGCAGTTAAAATCTGTGCAAGATTTTCTTTATGCTCAAGCATCAACTGATACCATGCCAAAAGCACATCGGCACGAACTAAAGCAGTTTGCTTTTTCCATGCAGCTTGGGCTTGGGCTGAACGCTGAATCGCGGCTTCAACACCAGCACGGTCATAACTTTTCACCCATGCCAGTGTTTCACCTGTCGCAGCATCTTTCACTTCGATATCGTTATGAGCCGCAGGTGTAGCTAATGAAATATCGGGGTGCTGTAATAAATACTGCAAATTGTTTTGAATCATGCAGATTGCTCCACTGCTTGTGCACTGTCTGCTGTTAATGCTGCAAAACCTTGTTTTAAAATATCGAGACCTTGACGGAATTGCTCAGCAGGAATGGTTAACGGATATAGGAAACGAATGACATTACCGTATTTACCACAAGTGAGAATCAATAAACCATGTTCCATTGCATAACTTTGTACTGCTTTTGCTTGTTCAGCTGTTTCTAGCTCGGCAGCGACCATTGAACCCAAAGCACGAATTTGTGTAACAACATCGCCTGAAGTTTCTTGAATTTCTTTTAAAACAGTAACCAACTCTGTACCTAGCTCATTGGCACGATCACATAAGTTTTCTTCTTCGATTGCATCAATCACCGCATGAGCAGCAGCAACTGCAATTGGGCTACCTGCATAGGTGCCACCCAAACCGCCTGGGTTTGGTGCATCCATCACTTCTGCACGTCCCACTACACCTGAGATTGGGAAACCACCACCCAAGCTTTTCGCCATCGTGATCAAATCTGCTTTGGTTTCATAATGATTCATGGCAAATAATTTGCCTGTGCGCGCAAAACCAGATTGCACTTCATCAGCGACCAATAAAATACCGTGCTTATCACACAAAGCACGTAAGCGTTTTAAGAATTCGGCAGGTACAACGTTGAAGCCGCCTTCACCTTGCACAGGTTCAAGCACAATTGCCGCGACGTCATGTGGGGCAATATCTTCGCTAAAAATATCTTCAACACTTTCAATCGCTGCTGCAACTGAAATACCTTTTTCTGGCACAGGATAACGCGCATGGAATACACCTGCTGGCATCACACCAAAGTCACGTTTATAAGGTGCTGTTTTACCTGTCATTGCCATAGTCATAAATGAGCGACCATGAAAACCATTACCAAAAGTAATGATGCCGTGACGACCTGTATATGAACGTGCAATCTTAACTGCATTTTCAACTGCTTCTGCGCCTGTAGTGAAAAATGCTGTTTTCGCTGCACCTGCGATCGGCGCACGCTGATTAATGCGTTCAGCTAAAGCAACATAACTTTCATAAGGTGTCACTTGATAAGCCGTATGGGTAAATTTGGTCAATTGCTCTGTGACAGCCGCGATCACTTTCGGATGACGATGGCCTGTATTGAGTACTGCAATACCACCTGCAAAATCGATATATTGCTTGCCTTCCTTGTCCCAAATGGTTGCATTTTCAGCTTTTTCTGCATACCACTGACACATCACACCGACGCCACGAGGCGTTGCTTGCTGTTTGCGTGTATTCAGTGCAGAATGTTGAGTATCCATTTTATTCCCTCATATCTCATCATCAGTTACAGCTTTGGTCGTACATCCTAGGGGTCGATTTTTAGGATGCGATACAATGACTGCCTATAGCTGTAATTTCGCTCGTCTCAAGGCAAGAGACGAGAGCCATTTTTAAACTGTAGGAGAGAGCCAATTGCGTAGTTTACTTGGAGATCATTTGCTGCAAAGGCTCCAACAAGACACGGAGGGAAAACTACATCAACGCCTTTTTCGATGTCTACGTGGTGCAATCATAGAAGGCGTCATTCAACCGATGACGCGCTTACCTGCATCACGTGATTTAGCCAGTGAAATTCATGTCTCTCGAAACACTGTGCTGAGTGCTTATGAGCAGTTACAAGCAGAAGGATATTTAGAAGCACGTACAGGACATGGAACTTGGGTCGCAGAAAAACTCCCTGAAAGTTTCTTAAACACTAAAAATAAAAAGAAAAAACCTGAACTCCCTAATATCCAAAGTTCATATGTACTATCACAACGTGGCTCAAACTTATTGGGCTATGCTGCTGCATCACCACATCAATGGGGAGCTTTTGTACCTGGGGCACCTGATGTCACTGAGTTTCCACATCATATTTTTAGTCGGATTCAAGCACGTTTAAGTCGTGAACCTGATGTGAATCGCCTGATTTATAGCAATGCTGGGGGATGTATTGAACTTCGGAGTGCTTTGGCAGATTACTTAAAAGTCGCCCGCTCCGTGCAATGTGATGCAGATCAAATCATTATCACCGAAGGCATTCATCAAGCGATTGACTTAGTTTCTCGTGCGCTGAGTGACATTGGTGATCGTGTTTGGATTGAAGATCCCGCATATTGGGGAATGCGTAACACACTCAGGATCAATGGCTTGGATATTCAACCTATGCCCGTCGATGCAGAAGGTATTATTCCTGAAAATAATCCAACTCAACCGCCTAAACTGATCTTTGTTACCCCTTCTCATCAATACCCTTTAGGCTCTCATCTCAGTGTAAATCGACGTAAAGAATTGATTCAAATTGCTCGTCAACACAACAGTTGGATCGTAGAAGATGATTATGACAGTGAGTTTAGATTCTCAGGACAACCTTATCCCTCTTTGCAGGGTTTAGAAAATAATACCCCTGTGCTCTACATGGGTACCTTTAGTAAAACCATTTATCCATCACTCAGAATTGGATATCTCGTTGTGCCTAAACCATTGTTCTCATCTTTAAGAATCGTGGCAGCAGAACTATATCGTGGTGGGCATTTGCTTGAACAAAAAGCACTCGCTGAATTTATTCGTGAAGGTCATTATGAAGCGCACATTCGACGTATGCGCCTACTGTATGGCAAACGTCGGGATTATTTGGTCAGTTTGATCAAACGCTATCTAGGTACTGAATTTCTACATGAATATGATGAAGCCGCAGGCTTACATTTGGTTCTCAAATTACCAAATGATTGCGATGATGTCGCGATTACCAGTAAAGCCTTAGAACGAGGTGTGAAAGTTCGTCCTTTGTCGCAATATTACATGCAATCACATGCTCTCGCTGAACGTGGACTGTTGATGGGCTTCGCCTGTGTTAATGAAAAAGATATGGTGATGGCTTTTGGTGTGTTATTGCAATGCTTACGAGAAGTAGGTGTTCCCACGCTCAATTGATGCTGTTTTACGATTATCGCATCTAAAAAAAAGAGCCTCATGATTTGAGGCTCTTTTTACTTTTAAACGAACTTAGACCAATTTTTCTTCATGCACTTGGCTCAGGTGAGATGCTCGACGCTCTTCTCCCCAACGCAATTTTTGCGAGACAAAACCAAAGAACACGATAATGCCAAAGAGCGCTGTGGTGTAAATGACTTCTTTAAAATAAGTTCCCTCTATCAACATCGTGAGAATTGCACCGATAATGGCAAATATCACGAGATAAGTGATATAAGGGAATAACCACATTTTAAATTCAATTTTTGCGCCCTCTGCTTCAAGTTTTTTACGCATACGAAGCTGAGAATAGGCAATGGTTAAATACACATACAGTGTTGCTGCACCTGTAGTTAACATGAAAAAGTCATATACATTCATACTTTCGGTAGCCGTTAAAATCACAGCAATTACCGAGAAAAAACATGACACAATCACCCCAACCCAAGGGCTGCTCTTGCTATTTACAGAACCAAAACTTTTCGGTGCATCACCACGTTTTGATAATGAAAATAGCATACGCGAACACGTATACAATGCTGAGTTAAAACAACTACATACTGAAGTTAACACCACGAAATTCACGATATGACGTGCTTCTGGAATACCGAGTGCCGTTAAAGTCACACTATAAGTTCCCCAAGTTGAGTCTTTTAATAACTCGTTATTATGTGGAATCAAACAAACCGCGACAAACATTGAACCGACGTAAAATAATACAATTCGCCAAACCACTGAATTTGAGGCTTTACGAATTTCTTTCGATGGATTTTCTGATTCAGCCGCTGCAACCGTGACAATTTCAGCTCCAATATAGGCAAACATTACTCCAAGTAATGCCGTAATCACTGACGATGCGCCATTTGGCATAAAACCTTGAGCGGTTAGATTACTGATTCCAGAAGCAGACGCATCACCCCACGGCCATAAATGCATGATCGCTAAGCTACCAATCACCAAAAACACCACGATCGCAACGACTTTGATCAAAGCAAACCAAAACTCAAACTCACCATAGTTTTTGACGTTTTGTAAGTTGACTGCAACTAATCCGCCGATGACCAAGACCATATAAGCCCAAATCGGGATAAAGGGGAACCAACTATTCAGAATTTTACCTGCGACATAGGCTTCCCACCCCATCAACATCGCCAAGGTACACCAATACAACCATCCGATTGAAAAGCCTGCCCACCGACCAATTGCACGGTCAGCATAAGTTGAAAATGAACCGCTGTCTGGGTTTAACACCGCCATTTCACCCAACATACGCATGATGAACCAAACCAGTAAACCACCTAAGGCATAGGTTAGAAAGACCACTGGTCCTGTGTTGTAAATAATACTGCCTGAACCGACAAATAAAGAACCACCGATCACACCTGCAATTGAAATCATCGTGAGGTGGCGTGACTGTAGCTCGTGTTTTAAACCTTGGGAGAGATTGGCTTCAGAACCATTTTGATGTGCTGCCATATCATTTTCCTTAATATATTGAAGGTATTAGTGGCTTTTGGCATCACATACACCATGCCGCAAATACCTCCTAAAAACTGTGTCGTTCAACCTATTCCGTCCAGAATGGAATAAGGATTAAAAACGACGCTTCCGCATGCATACTTTCTATGGCTTTAATTTGTCGTTTCGGCTCTGAAGAAACGAGAGCCATTTTTAGAATAACAGAGAGAGCCAATTGTAAAAATAATGCTCAATCTCGGAGAGTTTTTTAAACAAAATTGAAAGGAAACATCATCAAATTAAAAAATACAACCTAAAATTAATTAAAATAAATCAGTGATTTAATATATCAACCCCTTCTTTAAAATCCTTTCTAAAAATAAAATCTGAATCGAAATATAAATTTGTCTAGACCCTAAACTTCGATTCAGCTCCATTTAAACTTGGCTTCTAGTTTCAATAAATCCCCATAAAAAAACCTCTTTTCAGATCAGGAAAAGAGGTTTTTTATTTCATTTAACCGATTAAAACGGTAAATCATCATCTAAGTCAGCTGGAGCCGCAGCAGGTTGAGGTGTGGCTTTTGGTGTATTAAAACCATTACCTGCTTGCGGACTGCCTGCATAATTGCCCTGATTTCCACCACCAAAACCGCCACCTTGACCATAACCATTTTGGTTGTTGTTATAGCCTGTGTTTTGGTAGCCACCGCCTTGATTATTGTTAAAACGCGGTTGGTTAAAATCATTACCCGCTTGATGCTCACCACCTTGCTGACGAGAATCGAGCATTTGCATTTGGTCACCACGAATTTCGGTGCTGTAACGCTCTTGACCATTTTGGTCTGTCCATTGGCGTGTACGCAATGAACCTTCGATATAAACTTTCGAACCTTTACGTAAGTATTGCTGTGCAATTTCACCTAAACGGTTATGCAATACGATACGATGCCATTCTGTTTGTTCTTTTCGTTCGCCTGTATTTTTATCTGTCCACGATTCACTTGTTGCAATCGAAAATTGGGTCAGTGATCCACCATTTGGAAAGGTTTTTGTCTCAGGATCTTTACCCAAAGTACCGACTAAAATAACTTTATTCACACCACGCATTAGCTTGTCTACGTCCTATCTATTTCTATGTTTTACTTTATAAGAGTTATGCTTAAATGGCTACCTCTTTACCCAACAAGTGCGTTAAATCTTGTCGCGCAGCATCATCTAGATGTTGTTTATCGACCTTAATATAAGCAACTTGTTGCTCAGACATCACCACGACTTCTTCAATACCACGAATTGCCAGTAATTTTGAAGACCATTCATCTGTTTGTTGCGCTTCAGGTAGTCGAAGCACAATTGAAGACAAATATCTTGGTTGAGACAACCCAAAACTAACCAGCAGCCATAGTATAGCAATCCCTGTTAACACACTCCAGCCAAGCGCCGTATTCTGTAACATCAAAAGCTGACCGCCCAATGTCCCACCAAAAAAAGCGCCTAAAAACTGACTACTTGCATTAACACCCATCGCAGTGGCTTTAGACTGAATCGGAGCGACCTTCGATAACCAAGAAGGCAATAAAGCTTCCATAACATTGAAGGCAATAAAGAAAATTCCTAAGCCTGTTAGCAACACATATTTCGATTCATAACCAAAAATGAGAATTAACAAGCCCCCAATAATGCCTGCGATTGCAGATAGAAAAATCCCACGCATCTTACGGTACTTTTCCGCAATGATGATGCTCGGAAATGCAAAAAACAAACTTACCAATAACAACGGCAAGTAAATCAAACCATGTTTTGCTAAAGGAATTTGTGCGTAGTCGATTAATTGCGAAGGGATGTAAATAAACATTGCAGTGAGCAATAAATGCAATGAGAACACTGACACATGCAAGCGATTTAGATCACCCATTTGAATCACTTGTTTTAGTTGTGCCCAATAACCTTGTTGAAAATTTCGATGATGGCGAGTGACTTTCGGCACCAATAACAACATTAAGATCGCGGCTAATCCCATGATGGTCGTGACAAAAAATAAACCTGAGATTCCGACTAAACTCGTCAACCACGGCCCTAAACTAAATGCCACCACAAAAGACAAGCCAATACTCATACCCATGGCTGCCATTGCTTTCGTTCGTTGCTCTTCACGGGTTACATCTGCCAACAAGGCCATCACAACTGCCGAAACAGCACCAGCACCCGCAATCGCACGACCGATGATTACACCATAGATCGTCTCGGAAAACCCTGCTATCGCACCGCCAATCGCAAACAATAGCAGTCCAAGAACAACCAGTGGCTTACGACTAAAACGATCTGCCAACAAGCTAAAAGGAATCTGTAAGATCGCCTGCGTTAAGCCATACACCCCGACAGCTAAACCGATCAAAGCAGGTGTTGCGTATTGATATGATTGCCCTGCAACTGAAAAAACAGGAATAATCATGAACAAGCCCAACATGCGTAAGGCAAAAATGCTACTTAAGGCAAAGGTTGAACGACGTTCTAAAGCATTCATCATTGACTAGACACTAAAACTGGCTCAAAGGATTATAAGCTATTCCTTTTAAAGCGTTGAAAAAATAACAATCGAATAAATAAAAAAGGGACGTTACCGTCCCTTTAAAAGATCTTAAGTGATCAAACTGAAACTAATCTTAAGAGCTTAGCTTCTGTCGTTTACTGTATTGGATCGAGGCAATTACCGCCCAAACAATAAATGCGACACCGATCAAACCAGTCACCACTTCAGGTACATGTAAACCTGTACCACTAGCAATCATAATGAATGCCAATGCACCAATAGCATAATGCGCACCATGTTCAAGGAAGATGTAAGCATCTAAAGTGCCTTTCTCAACCAGATAGATGGTCATCGAACGGACGAAGATCGCACCAATCGCAAGACCCAACATAATGATCACAACATCACTGGTAATCGCAAATGCGCCAATAACACCATCAAAACTGAACGATGCATCTAGGACTTCAAGATATAAGAAACCACCAAAACCTGCTTTGACAACACCTGATGCAGCCCCATTGGCATCATGCATTACGGCATTACCGTGTTCATCAATTTCAGGTTCACCACCCAATAAATGACTGAGAACTTGGACACCGATATAAACCACAATCCCCCAGATTCCAGCCATCGTCACTACCAGACGTTTGCTTTCCTCAACATTCGCCGCCATGATTAACATCGCAACCAAAGCAATGAAAACAGACATCGCAGGAACACTTGCAAGATGTGAGAGTTTAGATTCGATCCAACGGAACCAATGAGTTTCCTTTTCATCATCGAAGAAGAAATTCAAGAACACCATCAATAAGAAAGTACCACCAAAGGCTGCAATTTCTGCATGATGTTCCATCAAACGAGCTGAATAAGACTTCGGATCGTTAAGTGCCAATTTCACGACTTCCATCATGCCCATATCTGCTGTGACAGCGACAATCACGACAGGGAAAACCAAGCGCATACCAAATACGGCAATTAAAATACCCACCGTTAAGAAAATCATTTTCCAGAAATGATCCCAATTACGGAGTACTGATGCGTTGACCACGGCGTTATCAAAAGAGAGAGAGACTTCCATCACTGCCAAAATTGCAGTAATAGTTAATGCTTTCAGCATTGTTGCAATACCTGCTTCTGGACCATGCGTATAGCCCCAGTAAGCAGATAGTGCTAAACACACTACTGTAAAGAAAATTGAGAAACGAAAATGCTTCATGAGCAACCTTTTATTCGAAATCGTTTGGGTAGAAAAATGTGACTATTGTAGGCGAGTTTTGACCGAAAGACAGAAAAGATTGTTGGACTTATTTTGAGATCAAATACGATCAAAGCTAAGTTCTGATATAGTTTGAATAAAATCTTAGAATTATTGTTTTTACAGGTTCAATTTATGACTTTTTCTCAGGATGTCTGGCAGCGCAACATCGACCTTTATCAAAAAATCCTCGCACTTCCATTCAACCAAGAACTTGCAGCAGGAACATTGGACCCTCAAGTCTTTTGTCATTATGTGATTCAAGATGCACATTATCTATTGGCTTATGGTCGTGCGCTCGCAGTTGCTGCTGCTAAAGCTTATGAAGCGGATGATGTGATTCAATTTTCTGAAGCTGCAAAAATTGCAATCATCGTTGAACGTAGTCTACATAGTGATTTCATGCAAGAGTTTTCCATCAGCAAAACTGAGTTTGAAAATACCCCGCTCACCCTTGCCTGTCATCACTACACATCTTTTCTAACGGCTACAGCTTGGTCAGAAAGTTATCCTGTGATTTTAGCGGCATTGCTTCCATGTTTTTGGATTTATGCAGAAGTAGGGAAATCAATTATTCACCAATCCGCTGACAATAACCGTTACCAAGCATGGATTGATACCTATGCAGGTGAAGAATTTAATACAGCGGTAAGTAATGTGATTGCAACGATTGATAAAGTAGCAGCGCGTTGCGATGAAGATACTTTAGCGAAAATGCACGCAGCATATACGATGGGTGCAAAACTGGAGTGGTTATTTTGGGATAGCGCTTATCAGCAACGCCAATGGTTAGGGCTAGATCACGCTTAATCCTATAAATAATTAAACACGACATTCTCTTAGACATAAAAAAGCCCCATAAAGGGGCTTAGTCGTATATCGTATCGTCCGATATACTGTATGAGGCTCATCTCAAACTGGCTGCATTAAAACACAAATCAGATCGAGTGAATACCTTTATTACTTAAAAAAGTTAACGGCAATTAAGGCGATCAATGCGGGTACAGATTGGATATAAATAATTTTTTTGCTCGCCGTCAAACCACCATAAATACCTGCAATCAATACACAACCTAAAAAGAAATTCGCCAAAGCCACAGCATAGGTTTCAGGTGCAATTAACGACCAGAATAAGCCTGCTGCAAGAAAACCATTATAAAGACCTTGGTTTTGCGCTAAAACTTTGGTGAGCTGGGCTTTTTCAGGAGTATTCGTAAATGCTTTTAAACCTGCTGGTTTATCCCATAAAAACATTTCCAATACTAAGATATAAACATGCAAGACAGCAATTAGTCCTACGAGCAGTTGTCCGATCATCTCATTTTCCTTTTTATTGTATGACTCAATATCAGTAGACCAGCCTCACGACTGGTCATGCAATTTTCAAAATTAAGCTTTTAACAACACTTTACCCTGACGTGCTCCCTGAGTCGCTTTCAGTGCAGCAGTTTTAATGTCATCAAAACTGAAAACGCCTTCTACAGGTAGAACCAGTTTTTTCTGGGTCGCAAGTGTAAGTAGCTCAACAAATAATGCCTTTTTACGCTCTGCTGGCATTTCTTTATTGACTACACTTGCCCAAAAGCCTTTCACTGTAGCCTGTTTGAAAATCAAATCACCCGATGAAATCTGCATGGTTTCACCCGTCATGCTGCCAAATGAAACTAATAAGCTATTTTCACTCAGTAGATTCAGCATTTCACCACTCGCCGCTCCACCAATTGAATCCACGCCTGCAATTAATGGCTGATCAGCATGAATGGTTTTCACTTGTTGCTTCCAATCCGCCTGATCAGTCGCAACTACATGTTGAATACCTAAAGCCTGCATTTCAGCAATCGCATCGGTACGACGCACGAGATTAATCACTTGCAAACCACGCGCTTGAGCAATCATGGCAACGGTTTTACCCACAGCACCATTCGCTGTGTTCTGAATCAGCCATTGACCTGCTTGAACATTTACAAAGTCCAATAACATCAATGCACTAATCGGCATACCAATCAATTGAGCTGCTGTTTCATCATCAATCGCATCATTTAAAGGAATGATGCTTTGCGCAGGAGCAATAAAATATTCTGCCCAACTGCCATGTACGCCAGCAACTGCAACCCGTTGCCCTAATTTACTTTCATCGACACCTTCACCTACAGCATCGACGATACCGACCGCTTCACTACCACCAATTGCAGGTAAAGTTGGCTTATAGCCATAACTCCCTCTCACCGTCCATACATCATGATTATGGATTGGAGACATAATGGTCTTGATACGCACTTCACCTGCTTTAGGCTCTGGTTGAGGCATATCCGCTACTTCTAAAACATCTACGGGTTCGCCAAATTGATGATGAATAATACTTTGCATGATTTATTCCTGTATCGGTTGTAACAGCTGTTTCGTGGTATCCAAAGCTAGATGCAATGGTGCTTTGTCTTGTGCCAATTTGGTCATCAATGCTGCACCAAACCAAAGCTGATACATCACTTGAGCTGTTTTAAATGGGTCAAGATGTGTTGGAATCGAACCTTGCTGCTGCCCTTCTTGTAATAGCAGCGCTATGCGTTGCGTGAGTCGATGCACACCTAAATTCAAAATTTGTCGCATGTCTTCTGATAAATCAGAGACTTCAGCCGCGAGTTTCACAATTAAGCAGTTTTCTGCCCAACTGCCGTAAATTGGATCGTCAATCCACGCCTGCCACAACGCCATCAAACGTGCATAAGCACTTTGTTCAGTGTGCTGCCACAGCTGCTCGACACGTACTTTATAGTCAGCCATGTACTGTTCTAATAAAGCACAACCAAAGGCCTCTTTAGACGCAAAATAGTGATAGAACGAACCTTTGGGTACGTCACAGGCTTTCAAAATTTCTTGTAAGCCAACCCCAACAAAACCTTTATGCAATACCAATTCAAAACTGGTATCCAAGATGTGTTTTCGGGTTGCTTCACTTTTCATTGATCGTTTCATGTTCACACTATAAATAAATATTAGACCAGTCGTCTAGTAAAGTTATGTATTTTTATTTAGCAACAGCTTTACAGTAGTAAAATGAGAAAAGGAATGATAAAAATACAACTCGGTTTGAGACTGATCATGTTTGAAAAAGTGGTCTGACCGTCACAATTTGTCGTTTTAAATATTTTTATACCACTTGAACAATTTTAAGGCGCTATCATATAAGACCTGTTAAACAGCACGATGCTGCTCTGCAATTATTTTAAATTGATTGGTACTGAACTTTCTCTCAAGACATTCAAATTAAATAATTGATGATGCACCCCATCAATGTTCAACGTCTTTTGATCTTCTATTGCATATTATTGAGATGTTTTCATGAGCCAAAGTCATATCCGTATTCGAGGCGCACGTACCCATAATTTAAAGAATGTGTCACTCGATATTCCACGTGACAAATTTGTGGTGATCACAGGGCTTTCAGGTTCAGGGAAATCATCGTTGGCATTTGATACCTTATATGCTGAGGGTCAGCGCCGTTATGTTGAATCACTTTCGGCTTATGCACGACAATTCCTTTCGCAAATGGAAAAACCTGAAGTTGATTCAATCGAAGGTTTATCCCCTGCGATCGCGATCGAGCAAAAATCAACGAGCCATAACCCGCGTTCAACTGTCGGAACAATTACCGAAATTTATGACTATTTACGACTGCTCTATGCGCGTGTGGGTACACCCTATTGTCCAGAACATGACTTACCGATGGTCGCACAAACCGTTTCGGAAATGGTCGATGCAGTAAAATCGCTTGAAGAAGGTACGGCACTGATGTTGCTCGCACCTGTGGTCCGTGAGCGCAAAGGCGAATACAGTAACTTATTTGAACAATTACAAAGCCAAGGCTTTGTGCGTGCGCGTGTCGATGGCGAAATTATTGATATTGATACCCCACCTGAATTAGACAAAAAGAAAAAACATACCATCGAAGTCGTCGTCGACCGTTTCAAAGTCCGCGATGATCTTGGCAATCGAATTGCTGAATCCTTTGAAACTGCGTTACGTTTAGGTGGTGATATTGCAATTTTATCGTGGATGAATGGCGAACACCCTGAACGTGTCTTTTCAGCGAAACACTCTTGTCCTGAATGTGACCGTGCGGTTGCTGAACTCGAGCCTCGTTTGTTCTCATTTAACAATCCTTTTGGTGCTTGCCCTGTCTGCGATGGTTTAGGGACGCGTAGTCATTTCAGCGCCGACAAACTTATTCCAAACCCAGAAGTATCGATCAGCCAAGGTGCAATTCGTGGTTGGGACAGACAGCGTCCGTATTACTATACGATGCTTCAAAAAGTCGCAGATCATTTTGATATTCCACTCGATACCCCGTGGAATCAACTGGATAAAGAGACACAAAAGAAATTCTTACAAGGCACAGGCAAAGAAAAAATCGACCTCAGTTATATTGATGAACGTGGTCGTAAACATAATCGTGTGCAACCTTTTGAAGGAATCTTGCCACATTTGGAACGTCGTTATCGTGAAACGGAATCGAATTATGTCCGTGATGACTTAGCCCAATACTTATCTAATGCCGCTTGTGACGCCTGTGGTGGTTCTCGTCTCAATGAAATCTCGCGTCATGTTCGTGTTAAAGACAAAACCATTGCTGAAATCACCAAGATGTCGATTGGTGATGCCGAAAGTTATTATCAAGACCTCAATCTTGAGGGGGCTAAAGGCGAAATCGCCGATAAAATTTTTAAAGAAATTCGTGAGCGTTTACACTTTTTGGTGAGTGTTGGACTCAATTATTTGAGCTTAGCACGTTCGGCTGAAACCCTTTCAGGGGGTGAGGCACAACGTATTCGTCTCGCTTCGCAAATCGGTGCAGGCTTGATGGGTGTGATGTATGTGCTTGATGAACCATCGATTGGTCTACACCAACGTGATAATGATCGCTTATTACAAACGCTCATTCGTTTACGTGATTTGGGCAACACCGTGCTAGTTGTTGAGCATGATGAAGATGCGATTCGTGCTGCGGACCATATCATTGATATCGGACCAGGTGCAGGGATTCACGGTGGTGCGATCATTGCTGAAGGAACTTATGACGAATTGGCGAACCATGCCGATTCGCTTACAGGTCAATATCTTTCAGGCAAATTAAAGATCGCAGTGCCAAAACAACGTACCCAATCACCACGTCCTGATGAAGTGATTAAGCTTTCAGGCGCAAGCGGACATAATCTTAGAAATGTCGATTTAACCATTCCTTTAGGCATTATGACCTGTGTCACGGGGGTTTCAGGTTCAGGAAAGTCAACCTTAATTAACCGCACTTTATTACCTTTAGCAGCCACTCAACTTAATGGTGCAACCACTCTTACCGCAGAAAAGTTTGATTCAATTGATGGTTTACAACACTTGGATAAAGTGGTCGATATTGACCAAAGTCCAATTGGTCGTACACCACGTTCGAACCCTGCTACCTACACGGGGTTATTTACCCCAATTCGTGAATTATTTGCGCAAACCCCTGAAGCCAAAGCACGTGGTTATAGCGCAGGTCGTTTCTCATTTAACGTAAAAGGCGGGCGCTGTGAGGCATGTGAAGGCGATGGCATGATCAAGGTCGCGATGCATTTCCTGCCTGATATGTATGTGCCTTGTGATGCCTGTCATGGCAAGCGTTATAATCGTGAAACACTGGAAGTAGGCTATAAAGGTAAGAATATTTCTGATGTCTTAGAAATGACGGTAGAAGATGCAGCCGAATTCTTTAGTGCAATTCCTGTGATTCATCGTCGTCTAGAAACCCTCACTCAAGTGGGACTTGGTTATATCCGTTTGGGACAGGCAGCAACAACCCTTTCAGGTGGTGAAGCTCAACGCGTGAAATTAGCGCGTGAGTTAGCAAAACGTGATACGGGTAAAACCTTATATATCCTAGATGAGCCAACCACTGGTTTACATTTCCATGATATTGCCAAGTTACTCGATATCTTGCATGAGCTACGTAATAAGGGTAATACCATCGTTGTGATTGAGCATAATTTAGATGTGATCAAAACTGCCGATTGGGTGATTGATCTAGGCCCTGAAGGTGGTTCTGGTGGTGGTCAAATTATCGCTGAAGGCACGCCTGAGCAAGTTGCTGAAGTTGAGATTTCACACACAGGTAAGTTTTTAAAATCGATGTTGAAGTGATATAAAAGGGCTCATATGAGCCCTTTTTTAATCTTTCAGTCTTAAAATTAAATAATCCATATATCTTTGATGAAACTCTGACTCTTGCCCTTTTTCTTTATAAACATCGATAATCATTTGTTTAATTTTTGAATTTAGTTCTGGCTTCATTGACTGTTTAAGCATTTGTGTAACAACTTGACTGGTATTCATATCATGAAAGCGATTATCATAAGGTATTAATTCAAATAGCACTTCTTTCCAGTCATTTCTTGTTGCTCCTTCCAAGGCAATAACATGCTCTGAACTCCAGCTCTGGACATAAATATATCGATATATCACCTCAACTAAACTAGGTAAACCCTCAAATTTATTTTGTTCCTCATATTCTGATAAAAAATCTTGAAATATTTTTTTCACCTCACCAAGGCTACTCATATTATTAAAAAACTTTTTATTCTCTTTTAATTTTAGCTTCATCCATTCCATTACTTGTTTTTCAAGTAAATTTGCTTTTTGAACATCCCCCAATTGTTCCAAAATTTTTAACGCAAAGCTTAAATTATGTAAACTCTCCAAAGCGATAACCTGTTGTGAAGCAAAATATAACTTTTCTGTGAAGTTATCATCGATCTTTAGCCCCCAGAAGTGATCAAACAATTCATGGAAACTATCTTTTTTTTGATTATTTTTATCTAAAATCAAATCAGACTGAGCAAGCTCTTTTAACTTATCGAAATCAATTCCATCAACTTGTTCAAACCATTTTTTAAACTCATAAAACCATAAATCATCTTGAGTAAAATTATAGCTAATCTTCTTCAATGCTTCATATTTCTGTTGTTTTATTTCACTCCAATCTTCTCGATCTTTATTAGAATAGTATCGACAATCACTCCAACTATACTCAAAATTTGTAAAATCTTGAATTAAATAGCCTTGAAGAACTCTTACTAAAATAATTTCTTTTGTCGACAGTGCAATATCGGCACCTAATTCTTTTCTAAATTGCTGATATAGCTTAAGTACCTTTTGGAAAAAGCGGAAATTATGGATCTCTAATGCCTCAGCAAATTCGATCATTAGTTCAACAAGTGGTTCATCAATTCCTACATCTATAGAGTTTGCACGTATCAAATGCTCAACGGAATTAATAACTATCGTTTCATCAACTAACTTTTCTTTATAGTCCGCATACTTTTTCTTATTGTCACCTTCAGCTTTATCTTCATCTAAAATCAAAATGATCTGACAATTCTTTTCTAATTTTAAGTAATTAGCTAACCCCATAACATCTTTTATGTCTAATTTATTAGACATGCGTTCGAAGTCATCAAAACAGATGATCGCATCTTTGACCTGATTAAACATGAGGCTATCAAAAATTTTAGTGGAAGCGCTTAAACCGAATTGTGAAACTCTGGTATCTTTTAAAATCGATGGCAAGCCTCGAATCCATCGAGGAATATCTAACGTTGAATGATTATTCTCAATATTGCTATAAATATGCGTTTTTAAATCACTCAGTGACTCAAGACCAAATAAAGAGATATAGACATACTTCTTTTTAAAATTATATCCATCTATACATCTTTTCCAGAAAAACGTTTTTCCCACACCCCAAGGTCCAGTAATCGCAATTGCGGTACCAATTTTCACATTTTTTATATTATGTTCTAATATTCCTTTTAATCTTTCTTCTTTCTCTAATATGTCCATCAGATCCTAATGCTTTAAATATAAAATTTTATAATAATTCAATAATTGAGCGAATCAAGTCTCAACTATATTCTTCCCCTTAGCCTTCGCTCTTAACATCGATTGATCCGCATTTTCTAGCAGTTCAAGCCAGCTTTCTGCTCCGACAGCAACTCCAATACTTACCGATACTTGGATGGATTCACCTAAACTCGAAACCTCTATAGACTGACTGGCGATTTCAGTACGAATACTTTCCGCAATATACTTAGCTGCATCTAACTGAATATTTTCAATGACCACTAAAAACTCATCACCACCATAACGCACAATCAGATCAGATGCCCTTACGTTATGCTTCAATTGATCCGCGATCATTGTAATCACCTGATCACCCACAATATGACCATACTGATCATTGACCAACTTAAAGTTATCAATATCAATTACGATCACACCTGTTTTAGAAAACGCATTTGGACGACTTTCCAAAACCCGAATGTATTCATCCAAAGCTAAGCGATTCGCTACACCAGTCAGCACATCTGAGTTCGCGATTTTCTTCAACTGAGACTCCATCATGTCTCGTTGTTTTAACATCGCTTTTAAACGATCGATCGCTTCGAATAATGAAGCAAATTCCTGTTTTGATGCTTTCGTATTCAGGTCTTCAAAGGATGTGTTAGATAAGCGTAAGATCATTTGCCGAGCCCTAATTAAAGGCATAAATACCTTTCGCTTGGTATAAATCATAATAAATAGAGCTGTCAGCAATGAAAGACTAGTCATACACAATGTAAAAATCAGTTGTTGTTTTGCTTTTCTATTCTGTTCATACGCTACTTGGATACTGCTATCCAAAATATAATTTTGTAGATCCATCACCGTAATAAATTTATCTACAATTTGCTCGGTGAGTTGCGTTCCTGTAAGTGAATAAGTTTGTTTCTTTGCACTCTCATCTAATAATCTTGAGATCAGTGGTAATCCCTGATCTAGAAACTCCGTTTTTACACGTCGATGTAAACGATAATATTCTGTAGTTTTGGTTTGTTCAGGCTGAATCGTATCAACCAAAGACCATAGATATCTTGCTTGATGTTGAGTTTGTAATGATCGAGCACGATTAATATCTGATATCGTTTCCTTAAACGTCACAGGTGCCATGATATTAGATGCTACGCGACCCGCTTGATCACGCATATCCGTTAAAACAACAATAGAAATAAAGTAATTTGACATCTTACTGTCTTTACTTTTTGCTTCTAGCACCAAAGCACTCAGATATTCACGTGTCTTATCCCATGCAGCGAACATGGATACTATCGCATGATCTAATTCTGCTGCATTACGTTGTTTTGGAGGAATCAGAGCATAGTCATCAACGACTTTTCGTGACTGTGCTAATTGAGTTTTTAAATCAGAATTTAAAGCCGTCGCGATAGAGTTAAAACCTGCTTGATGAAGTGTTGTAATCGCCTCATCAATTTGCTGATCGACAACCAGTCTAAATTCTTTCAACTCCTTTTGATGTTGCTGAAGCTCATCAGGCGTACTCGACATGAGCTTATTGGCAGGCGCTCGCTCTCTTGAAATCTTATTGGCTGTTTTTACTAAGGCCCGCAAACTTGTGATTTCTGATAATACTTGTTGAGTTTTTATATAATCTTGATAACTATGAATTATTAATGGAATAGAAATGTATAAGATCGAAAAAATAATCAAGACCATGCAAGAAAATAGACGAAGGCTAATCTGCTCTGAACGTAATTTAACACGTTTCAAACTACGTTCCATGAAGACATCCTGCTCTTTTCAAAAACTCATCCTATTTGATTTCTTGAGAATATTAATCTTACCTTAATTTTTAATTTGCGCTGATATGATTCCAATTAATTTTGAGACTTTTATAATCAAAGAATAATATGCAAATTTTTTAAATTTCATTTTATTAAAAAAACACTTTAAAATAATTAAACTAGTTTAGTTTTAACAATACTCTAGTGTATTTACAAGTATTTAAAAAAAATGAATAGTCTCTTTATCATTCGACACAGCAGAAAATTTCAAGCTATTGATTTAATTAAAAAAACAAATAATCGAAAAAACAAATTCTGAAGATAAATATTATCAATTTCCCTAATTAAGTAAAAAGAGACACAATCAATTTAGATAAGAAATTATGCAATTTGATACAAATTCCTCAAGGATGTTTCTCCCAATGATCAAACATCCTTCTTCTCATACCCAACCCACCTCATAGGGTTGGGTCTTTTTT
This sequence comes from Acinetobacter sp. A22, assembly GCF_030913345.1. Classification (NCBI taxonomy): domain Bacteria; kingdom Pseudomonadati; phylum Pseudomonadota; class Gammaproteobacteria; order Moraxellales; family Moraxellaceae; genus Acinetobacter; species Acinetobacter sp. A22. The sequence continues at coordinate 2,914,230 of NZ_CP133162.1, read as the reverse complement.
ATTATTAATTTACTAAAAAACCATCAAAACCAAAAACTAAAGCAGAATATAAACACCACCTAAAAATAATATATATCCCAGATGATCTGATTATTAGCCATATGATATATGTGATTCATTATCAATATAAATTTATGCCAAATGCAATCGAAGTACTTTCAACATCTTGAATATCGGTCATTGAGATATTGCTATTTTAATATTATTTTTAAAAACTAACTGCATGTGGTTTTTTTTAATATTGTCATACTTTGTCTTACAACTTGATGTCTGAAGCTGATCAAACAGTCGAGCGAACAGCTATTTCATAGATTTATAAATAATTTTTTATTTGAACAACTTATAAATCAAATTTCCTACACTAAAAAATTGATAAAAAAAGCTCAGCCTTGGGGAAAGCCGAGCTAGTAAAATCAGATGCTTTTAAACATCGAATACTCAAGAAAATGTTATGAGATAGAATGCTAAACAAATATCTCTTGGGCGCAATTATGTGAACTAAGTCTCCAAATGTAAAGTCGATTAAATAGATCAGGATTCTTTTTTTGATCGTTTTTTGGAATTAAAAAACAACACTGTTCAATTAAATAGCAAACCTTGCCCCGAACTACTGTTAAAAAATATGATTTATCATTCCAATTTGTAAAAAAAATAGATTTTGAACACACTTTTTCCAGCCAATTATGACAGTTTTAAGAAACCAATAATTGATAAATTAGATTAATACAATCGTATTTATCAATCAAAATAGTAAATTATGAACCCCAAATAATATGTGCTTTTATTCACTATTTTGAATCTATCTATTTGTAAGATATAAACTTCAATATCGGTTGACAGCACCACACACAGTTGTATGTATTTTGATCACAACCTGAGTGCATTATGATCGTTTATCGGGTTCTCAGATTTATTACATTGACATCATATTTTGTTACAATACAATGACTCAACTTTCTTCATTACTGTTAAAGCTGGAAATTATTATGAAAAAACTCGGTTTAGCCACTGCTTTAGTATTAGCCATGACCGGTGCTCACGCTTACCAATTCGAAATACAAGGTCAGTCTGAAGCTCTAGATTCTAACGATGAAAACAGAGATTTTAATAATTACACTGTTGGCGGACAAGCAACTTACTACTTCAAAAATGTAGATGCTTCTAAAGGTCCTTTAGCTGAAGCAGCTTTTGTTAACCAAGCTTCTAACGTATCTCTTGGTTATAACTTTGCTAATCTTGACGAAGTTAAATCTCAAAACGTAGGTGTTAAAGCTGAAGCTTATGTACCAACTCCATATACACCAGCGTATGCAAGCTTAAGCTATAGCGCGACTGACAATGACGGTAAATATGGTCTTAATGATGACCGTGGTCAGCGTTGGGCTGTTGAATTTGGTTCGGTAATCGCTCCTAACTTCCTTGTTGCTGTAGGTTATACCAACGTTGTTGAACAAACATCTTTGGATACTTTCAAAATCTTAAATAGTGGTTTTGCTAAAGCAGTTGGTGAAACAGCGACTATCGCTGATGACCAAGATGCAATCACTGCTCGTACTAAATACGTTGGTGCGATCGATGGTACTCCAATGTCAATCGGTTTTGAAACTGGTCTCGTTTATGGTGAAGACACTGCATACGAGTTAAAAACTGATTTGTACTTAAACTCTCAACTTAGCGCTGGTGTTTCTTACGCTGAATCTAGCTTTGCTGGTTCACCAGACTCAGCTTGGGGCGTGAACGTAAATTACTTCATCACTCCAGCGATCGCTGTTGGTGCAAGCTACTTAAATGCTAATGGTGTTAATGCAGCTGATATGCAAACTGTAGGCTTAAACGCTAAAGTACGCTTCTAATGCAGTCATAGATGTTCTAATTAAGCATCTATGCATAAAAAACCCAGTTCATATGAACTGGGTTTTTTATTGTCTTTAAACATTTGAATAACCGAATGAGTTATTCAACTTGTTAATTACATCTTTTTATCTTCGATATTTAATGCACTAATCGCAAGTACTGCCTGCGTACGGTTTTGTACGCCTAATTTGCGGAAAATTGCTGTCACATGCGCTTTAATTGTCGCTTCTGATACATCTAGCTCATAAGCAATTTGTTTATTTAACAAGCCTTCAGCAACCATCATCAACACACGGAACTGTTGTGGTGTGAGTGATTGTAAACGTTCTGCCAAAGCCGTTTCATCGGCAGCTCGAGGATCAAAACCTGAATGTGTCGGTAGATTTGGAGGTAACCAAATCTCACCTTCCAAAACGTGTTTAATGGCTTCACCAATATGACTTGGATGAGATGATTTTGGAATATAACCCATCGCACCATGTGCAATCGCACGCTGAATGATGGAGGTTTCTTCATGAGCAGAAACAACAATGATAGGAATTGCAGGATATTGCGCTCTCACATATACCAACGCAGAAAAACCAGAGGCACCTGGTAGATTTAAATCCAACAAAACTAAATCTGGCTCTGCACCATGTTCTAAGCGTTCATAAAATTCATCAACATCCGCAGTTTCCTGAATTTGTGCCTGCGGAATGCTATAACGAACCGCTTGAATCAAAGCGTGTCTAAATAACGGATGGTCGTCTACAATTAAAATATTCATAAGCGCTTTACGCAATCTGCAAGTACGTCACTGTACGGTGTTTATTCAAATCTAATCTATCTTAGCCTATTTTTGAAATAAACTGTTGTAAGAGCATCAAAACTTATTTATTTCGCAAATATGAAAAATAAATCAGATAATGATATAACTCACACAACCTAGATCATTCCCAAACTACTATACCGAAATAGCGAATAGAAACAGAGCATTAAATTCATTTAATTTGCTTCAAAACGTGATTTTTCAACTTATATTTAAAACAGATAAGCTTGCAGCATTTCCTTATTTTACAGTCGACACAAGCTATAGATAAATAAATAGCAATTCCTTATTGCTGATTTAGGCGTTTATCCATGTCACATCAAAATAACCTTTCTACTCCCTTAAATATTGTTGCGGTCTCAGGTGGCTTAAATAGCCCATCAAAAACAGAAAGCTTGGTACAAGCAATTTTGGATGAACTTGCGGAGGCAACTCTGATCCATGTGCATTTTATTAAACTCAGTGAGATTGGTCCTTTATTAGGAGGTGCCATCTATCGAAATCAGTTACCACAACGTGTCCAAGATGATTTAGCTGCAGTTGAAGCTGCTGATGCATTGATCGTGGGAACACCTGTTTACCGTGCTTCATTTACAGGGTTGTTTAAACACTTTTTTGATTTCGTAGAGCAAACTGCTTTAGTTGATGTACCTGTTTTGCTGGCTGCATCAGGAGGCAGCGACCGCCATGCTTTGGTACTAGAACATCAATTACGCCCGTTATTTAGCTTTTTCCAAGCACAAACCTTACCTATCGGGGTTTATGCAACTGATCGTGACTTTACCCCAGAATATACTGTTAAAAGTGAACAATTGGCGGATCGAGTCACCTTAGCTGTAGCACGAGCCCTGCCTATTTTGGAATGGGCACCCGCCAAAGGCAAACGTGCCGAAGTTATCAAAGCAAAAACTGAACAGGCCAATCAGAATCTCGGCATTAATAAACAAATTGAACAAGCCGAAGTTCTCCCTTCAGCCGCTGTCCCAGATTTGGATGCTGCGGAATCACGTTTACATCAGAAATCTAATAAAAATTTAACTCAGGTTGCATAAGCGACCTGAGGGAGGAAAATCTATGTCCTTGCAATCATCAGAAATTAAGTTTGCATATTGGGTTCCAAATGTAAGTGGTGGCTTAGTGGTCAGTAAAATTGAACAACGTACTGACTGGAGTTATGACTACAACATTCGTTTGGCGCAAACAGCAGAAAAAAATGGTTTCGAATATGCACTCACTCAAATCCGTTTTACTGCGGGCTATGGTGCAGAAAATCAGCATGAATCGGTGAGCTTTAGTCACGCTTTGTTGGCAAAAACAGAGAAGCTCAAAGTGATTGCGGCGATTTTGCCAGGGCCGTGGAAACCAGCACTTGCAGCAAAGCAATTGGCAACGATGGATTATTTAACTCAAGGTCGTATTGCCATTAATGTGGTCAGTGGATGGTTCCGTGGAGAATTTGATGCAATCGGTGAACCTTGGCCTGAGCATGATGAACGATATATCCGTTCTGAAGAGTTTATTCGTACCCTTAAAGGCATTTGGACTACAGATAATTATAGTTTTGAAGGTAAATATTACCAATTTCAAAACTATACGCTAAAACCAAAGCCAGCACAAACCCTATATCGAAGTCTTTCAAGGTGGTAGTTCACGCGCCGCACGAGACATGGCAGCTCGTGTTTCTGATTGGTATTTTACCAATGGGAATAGCGTTGCAGAGATTAAGAAACAGATTGATGATGTCCGTGCCAAAGCAAAACTCGAAAATCGCCATGTGAAAATCGGAGTGAATGCATTTATTATTGCACGTGATACGGAGCAAGAAGCTCAAGCCGTGCTGAATGAAATCATCGCTAAGGCAAATGTCGAAGCAGTCAATGCATTTGGTGATGCAACGCGTGAAGCAGGTGCAGCAGCACCAGAACAAGAAGGAAATTGGGCTAAATCAACCTTTGATGATCTCGTGCAATACAACGATGGTTTTAAAACTAACTTGATCGGTACACCACAGCAGATAGCTGAACGAATCGTGGATTTAAAAAGCGTAGGCGTTGATCTCATCCTGTCTGGCTTTCTGCATTTCATTGAAGAGGTTGAGTATTTCGGTGAAAACGTTCTACCTTTGGTTCGACAAATCGAACAGCAGCAATTACAACACTTGCAAGTACCTGCCAAATCAGCTTGACACACTGTGATATAAGAAGAAAAAGAAAGAGTAAAAAAACCTTTTCCTCAAGACTCGGCTTGGGGATTTTTATTTTAGTGAAGCTCTATTTCTCGCATCACAGTTTCAACTGAATAGCGACTCCACTGCGATAATTTCTCTATAAACTGATTTAATTGGGATGGATTAAAATGACTCACAATCATATAGCAGCCATTTCCTAAGGTTTTAAAACATTCATCTATCTGCGGATATTGCTTGACCAGTTGCTCAATCTCTGTAAAAGCCTGTTGCTCATTTAAGAACAGTTGAATGAATTGTTTATATTCATAACCTATCGTGATGGTGTAATTCTTAATAATACCCGCATCCATCAGTTGTGCGATTCGAGCACCTACAGCTTGCCCTGTACGATGCACGTGTTGCCCGATCTGCTTATGAGTCAGACGTGAATCGTGTTTGAGTAACGCAATAATTTTTAAATCAATTGGATCAAGTTCAATATTCATTTTTCATTACGAAAGAAAATAGGATTCAAAGCTTTCATCAGACTATAGCTGATTTTTCATCATCTCCCTAAGCTTGTTTTATCTCCTATTGGGACATTTAAAATGAAACAAGCACTCCTCATTATCGACGTTCAAAATGATTATTTTAAAGATGGCAAAATGGAATTAGTGAATCCAGAGCATGCTTTAGAAAAAATTAATCAATTAGAACATTACTTTAATCAAAACAATTTACCGATTATTTATGTTCAACATATCAACCCTGCATCTGCGGGCTTTTTCCTTGAAAATACGCTGGGTGTTGAATTACATCCTAAACTCTTACTTAGCAACTCATCACTCGTTGTGCAAAAGCATTTTCCGAATAGTTTCTTGGAAACAAATCTTCAATCAGTGCTTCAAAAGCTTCAGATCGAACAACTGGTGATTACAGGCATGATGACGCATATGTGTATAGATTCAGGTACACGTGCCGCATGCGAGCTTGGCTATCAACCCATATTAATTGCCGATGCTACAGCAACTCGTGATCTAGAATATAAAGACTCCATCGTCAAAGCATCGGATGTACAGTCAGCGTTTTTATCAGCTCTAAATGTTTTTGCGAAAGTACAAAATACCTCTGATTTCCTGAACAATCAGTAAGCGCGAAAATAAAAAAGAGCGTTCAGATGAACGCTCTTTCCAGATATTTTAAATTCAACGATTTGGATAAACCGTTGCAATCAGGTTTTCCACCACTGCTGGCTCAGCCAATGTTGAAGTATCTCCTAAACTATCTAACTCATTAGCCGCGATCTTACGCAAGATACGACGCATGATCTTACCTGAACGTGTTTTGGGTAAAGCAGGTGCCCAATGCAAAGCATCTGGTGTCGCCACAGGACCAAGTACTTTACGTACCCAATCCACGAGCTCTTTACGAAGTTCTTCAGATTCTGCAACATCAGCCTGCAAAGTGACAAAAGTACAAATTCCTTGTCCTTTAATATCATGTGGCATACCAACGACCGCCGCTTCAGCGACTGCCTCATGTGCAACTAGCGCACTTTCAATTTCTGCTGTTCCCAAACGGTGTCCTGAAACATTCAGCACATCATCTACACGTCCAGTAATCCAGTAATAGCCATCAGCATCACGGCGTGCACCATCTCCTGTGAAATAGCAGTTTTTAAAAGTTGAAAAATAAGCTTCGATAAAACGCTGCGGGTCACCCCAAATCGTACGCATTTGACCTGGCCAAGAATCTTTAATCACAAGATTCCCTTCTACTGCACCCTCTAACTCGTTGCCTTCACCATCAACTAAAGCAGGTTGCACACCAAACAATGGACGTGTTGCAGAACCTGGTTTGAGTGCAGTTGCACCTGGTAATGGTGAAATTAGAATACCGCCTGTTTCAGTTTGCCACCATGTATCAACAATTGGGCAACGGCCTTCACCGACCACTTCGTGATACCAGTTCCATGCTTCAGGGTTAATTGGTTCACCCACCGAACCAAGCAAACGTAAACTGCTGCGATCACTTTCACGGACATAGGCATCACCTTCACGCATCATCGCGCGAATCGCAGTTGGTGCAGTATACAAAATGGTAACGTTATGCTTATCAATTACATGCCCGATACGTGCCCATGTTGGGTATTGAGGAATCCCTTCAAACATCACTGTGGTGGTTGCATTGCTTAATGGACCATACAACAAATAGCTATGTCCTGTAATCCAACCCACATCAGCAGTACACCAGTACACATCATCTTCTTTTAGATCAAAGACTTCTCTAAATGTGGTGTTCACATAAACTAAATAACCACCCGTGGTATGTAATACCCCTTTTGGTTTGCCTGTAGAACCCGAGGTATAGAGAATGAATAGAGGATCTTCCGCTTTCATCGGTTCAGGTGGGCAATGCTCATCCACTTCCATGATGGCAAGGTGGTACCAAACGTCACGATCATCATTGAATTGAATTGGGTTTCCAGTACGATGAACCACGATTACATGTTCAACACTTTCTGTCCCTTTGATTTGCAAAGCAGCATCTACATTCTCTTTCAAAGGAATAAGCTTGCCACCGCGCATGCCAGCATCCGCAGTAATCACTAATTTTGCTTGGCTATCTTCAATACGACTCGCCAATGAGTCGGGTGAGAAACCACCAAACACTACACAATGGACTGCCCCAATACGTGCACAAGCCAACATCGCAATTGCTGCTTCAGGCACCATTGGCATATATAAAACGACACGATCCCCCTTCACAATGCCCTGCTTTTTCAATACATTTGCGAAGCGGCATACTTCGTCATGTAATTCAGCAAAAGAAATAATTTTATGACGTGATGGATGATCACCTTCCCAAATAATGGCAGGCTTTAACGGGTTAGTTTTTAGATGACGATCCAAACAGTTTGCGGAGACGTTCAACTCCCCATCTGCAAACCATTCGATCTTGAAATTGTCCTGTTGAAAACTAGTATTTTTCACTTGTGTAAAAGGCTTGATCCAATCGACCTTTTTCGCTTCTTCAGCCCAGAATGCATCTGGCTGCTCGATAGAGTACTGATAACGTTTGAAATAGTCTGTTTCCGAGATTCTTGCCGTTTCTTTAAATTTCTCTGGCACTAGGTAGATTTCTTTCATAGCTCACTTCCTTGGTTTTTTATTTCATACCTTAGATATACTCATCTAGCATTGGTATGTTTTGTTTTCTCTTGCAGTATGGTCACCATTAACAAGAGCAAACAATTCGGCTTTGGTCGTAGGACTGTTATTGTTTTACAACCAATTTTATTTCAAAAATTTACTCAAAATAATTTAAAATTTAACAGCTTGTCTATGCTTTTTCTTTTTAAAATAAGTGAATATTTTGATCATTATGCATAGATTTAAAGATTAAATAATCAAAAAAATAGGTATCTGTAATGTTTGACTCTTCATCCACTGGTCGTAATGCTTTAGTAAAAGATAATCCACTGTCACCTAAAGGACGTTTTAATCGTCTGAGTTATTTGGGTTGGTATGGGTTACTGACCATCGTTTATCTCGCTACCTTCATTTGTATTATTGTCTTTGCAGGTCAATTGAGCATCAACAGTGTCAATGTAAATGATCCTATCATGCCTGCATTTTCAGGCATTGCGGTACTCGCACTAGTGATCTCATGGTTTCTCGCTTTTTATTTTCAAATCGTTTTTCTTATTCGACGTTTACATGATTTGAATAAAACAGGTTGGCTAAGCTTGCTATTACTGGTGCCATTTATCCAATTAGTTTTCACTCTCTATGTATTACTTGCAGCAGGAACACCTCACCGCAACGATTATGGGGATGTTCGCCCATCAAGAACTTGGGAAAAATTACTCGCTTTGATTATGATTCTCCTCAGTCTATTTATGATTTTCGGCATGTTTGTTTTTGCTTATTATTTCGCAAGTCCTGATTTTTGGGATGCACCGACACAGATGATTCAAAACACAACCGAATATTTCTAAATCGACATCAATCGCTACTGTTAACGAATTTTTCATGCGTGCTGACGATAAATTTATTATGATTGCGTTCCTCATCACACCCAACTTTGCGAAATAGAGATTTTCTTGTGGCAAATGAACAACCGACATTGACTGATGTCGCAAAAGATACTGGCGAATTGATTCACCAAGCAGGTGCCAAAACAACGCAAACTGTATTGGCACACACTGAAAAGTATCAAGATGCATATACGACCATCGATAAGATCATGGACAGTTTCTGGGAACGCGTTCCTTATATTTGTATTGCCTTGGTCGTTTTTATCATTTTCTGGTTACTGACCAAACTATTTAAATTGTTTATTCGTAAAACCTTGGAAAATCGAACTTACACGCGTCAAAATTTGGTGTTGGTATTAAACCGTGTCGGAAGTACCTTTATTATTTTCTTTGGTTTCCTAATCGCACTTGTGATCGCAATTCCAGGTTTTACACCGAGTCAATTGATTGGTGCTCTTGGAATTGGTTCGGTAGCAATTGGTTTTGCCTTTAAAGATATTTTCCAAAACTTACTGTCAGGAATCTTAATCTTGCTCAGTGAGCCTTTCCGTATCGGTGACGATATCGTAGTCAATGGTTTGGAAGGAAATGTTGAAGATATCCAAATTCGTGCAACATTTTTACGCTCTCCCGATGGTCGTCGCATCGTAATTCCAAACGCGACGGTATATACCAGCGCTGTTATTGTGAACAGTGCGTATCAACGTCGCCGCTGCGAGTTTGTTGTAGGAATTGGGTATGAAGATGACATGCAAAAGGCTAAGAAAATTATTCTGGATATCCTGAATAATAATATGACTGTACTCAGTCAGCCTGCTTTTTCTGTAAATGTCACTGCTTTGGCGGATTTCTCAATTAATTTAACCGTGCGTTGGTGGGTCAACACCACCGAGACATCGACCTCTGCATCGATCAGTGAAATTCAAGAATTGGTTGTTACGGCTTTTGATGAGAAAGGGATTTCGATTCCTTACCCTGTGCAAGAAGTCAAAGTCTATCGCGGTGATCAATCAGATAACACCGAAAATTTAGACAAACAAACGACCTAAGATATTCGACACCGCTGTTTCAGTTCGCAAAATTCGGTTGCCTAGACTCATTGCTTGGCAACCATTTTTTTTGAGTAACTCAATTTCGTACGGTATAAACCCACCTTCTGGCCCTACAATTAAATTACAGCCATGAGCTATCGCATGGGGCATCGGTTGTTCTGCATAAGGATGTGCGACATAAGCAGGTCTTTGCTCTGAGATCAAAGTTGGTAAGACATCTTCAACAAAAGGTTTAAACCGCTTGTAGAGTTGAATTTCAGGAACAATCGTATCGCCAGCCTGCTCTAAGCCGAGTGTCACATAATCATCGAGTTGTTGCAGAAAAGGACTTTGCCAATAACTTTTATCAACCCGATAGCTATGAATCAAACTTATGCGTTCCACACCCAGCGTCACCGCATCCATAATAATCCGTCGCAACACTTTGGGGCGAGGTAAGGCCAAGATCAAATGCACAGGGAGTTTATTCGGCACACTTTCTGTTTGAATGGGTCTTAGCATAATCTGCTGTGCTGTAATACTCTGCACCTCAGTGAGATAACGCTGACCATCACGAACGCCTACCTTTAAAGTATCTCCAGCCCTTAATTGAAGATGTTGATTCAAGTGCTTGATTTGACGTTGATCCTCGATTGACCAAATATCCCTTGAGCAATCTTGGTTCGCGTCCAGTAAAACGATATTCATGAAGCAGTTCGTTGCGCTAAATAATGGTCAATTAATTGAATATGTTTTTGTAATGAGCCTTTATTGCGTTGCAACACCAATTCAGCTTGATGAATCAATTGCTGGCTTTGCTCTAGATGATTTAGGCAACTCATCAGATTTTGTATAACTAGTTCAGCATTTTCAGCAACAAGCATCCCTTGTTCCGTCACAAGCTCATCGACAATCGTTTGAAAATTAAAATAGCGAGGGCCAATCACAGTGGGCACATCTAAAACCATTGGTTCTAAAATATTGTGCCCACCGCCTGGTTCATTGAGTGAACCACCAACAAAACATGCCTGACTTAATGCATACCATAACCACATCTCACCCATACTATCTGCAAGATATACCTGTGTATCCGCTGTAATCTCTTGTTTAAGACTACGCCGCTGCGTATTTAAATTCAGGGTTTGGCAGATCTTATGTACCTCATCAAAACGCTCTGGATGACGTGGTACAACGATACACAACAAATGAGGGTTTGAATTTAAATGTGGCTGTAACTGTTTAAGTAACTGTTCTTCTTCAGGTGCATGTGTGCTGGCTAAAGTAATTATTTGGCGTTTCTCTAACTGCCATTGCTGTTTTAACTGTTCAGCTTGCTCAATAAAGGAGGTTGGAGCACTAATATCAAATTTAATATTTCCAACAACCTGACTTTTGGCTTTCTCTAAGCCTAAATCCACATAGCGTTGCTGTGTCGCTTGATCTTGCGCCAACATCCACGTTAATTGTTGCAACATGACTTGGGTAAGTCGACTCACCTTGGCATAACCTTTGGCGGATTTTTCGGAAAGACGTGCATTAAGCAAAATACATGGAATCTGTTGCTGTTTCGCTTGGGCAATTAAATTTGGCCAAATCTCAGTTTCAACTAAAGCGAGTAGCTTCGGCTGATACAAATCAAAAAATTGCTTGAGTAATGGTTTTTGATCAACAGGCAAATATACAGCTTGAAATAACGCTAAGTAGGGTGCTTTAAGAAAAAGTGATTTGGCACGGGCTTGTCCCGTTTTTGTGGTATTGGTCACTAAGACAGGATGACCTAATTTTAAATAATGCTCGATAAGAGGTTGTGCAGCATTGGTTTCACCTACAGAAACCACATGGAACCAGATCGTATGCAGGTTTTTTGGCGTTTGAAATGGTCCAAAACGCTCAAGGCATTCTTGTTGAAAGAGCTCTTCGCTTTCAGCACGTTGTTTTATTTTCCAGCGGTATAAAGGCTTGAGACAAGCCAATAAAATGTTATACCAAAATGGTGTTTGTTGTGCTGCGATTTCCTGCGCCATCCTAGACCATATATTTCGATTTGATTTCAGCACATTATGCGGAATTTCAAAAAAAAACTCATGCCATTTTGGTAAATGACATGAGTAATTCTAAAAACAACTTAAGCTTCGAGTTGTTCAAAAACAGGATAATCCGTATAACCTTTGGCACTCGGACCATACAAGGTATCGAATTGAACCTGATTAAGCGGTAGATCATTTTCCAAACGCTCGAATAAATCAGGATTTGCGATATATGCTAAACCAAATGCAACTGCATCCGCTTGTTCAGTCGCTAAAATACGCTTGGCTGAATCTGGCGTTAATTTTTCGTTGGCAATCCAAGCACCTTTGAATTTAGGACGCAACTTTGGTTGTAAACTATCTTCAGCTTCATACTCGCGAGTAAAGATAAACGCAACATTACGCTGATCTAATTGCTCAACGACATAACCAAAAGTTGCTAATGGATTATCATCACCCATATCATGAGAATCAGCACGTGGCGCTAAATGTACACCGACACGACCTGCACCCCATACTTCAATAAATGCATCCACGACTTGCAACAACAAACGTGCACGGTTTTCAATTGAACCACCGTATTCATCTTCGCGAGTATTGGTTTTACTTTGCAAGAATTGATCGATTAGATATCCATTGGCAGCATGCAGCTCAACACCATCAAAACCTGCAGCCTTTGCAAGTTCAGCAGCGTGTTTATACTCAGCTACAATTTCTTGAATTTCTTCGTGCGATAAAGCTCTAGGTGTCACAAATGGGCGTTTCGGACGAAGTAAACTCACTTCCCCTGCTGGCTGGATTGCACTTGGTGCGACAGGTGTATCACCCTCTAATAAGTCTGGATGTGAAATACGTCCTACATGCCATAACTGAACAACAATTTTTGAACCTTGCGCATGCACGGCTTTTACAATTTTGTTCCAAGCTTGCGCTTGTTCTTGTGACCATAAACCTGGGGTATTGGCATAACCTACCGCTTTCGGGCTAATCACAGTCGCTTCAGTAATAATCAGACCAGCATTAGCACGTTGTTGGTAATATTCAACCATCAGATCATTTGGGATACGTTGTTCACCGCTACGTGCTCTTGTTAACGGTGCTAAAACCAAACGGTTCTTGATTGTAAAGTCACCGACTTGCAATGCAGAATTTAACTCAGCCATAATCGCCTCAACTTACACTTGTTACTTTAAAGTGTTTGTTTTAAATGTTCGATGTATTGCTGAATCAAAGCTTCATTACGCGTAAAATATGACCATTGCCCATATTTCTCAACCTTAATCAAACCTGCTTGCTGTAATACAGACAGATGATTTGACATGGTTGATTGAGCAACCTTTCCTAAACGTTCGATGTGTCCTGCACATACGCCGCGTTCGAAACTGCCACCACATTCTTGTACAGGTAAAAATTGCTCAGGCTCTTTCAGCCATTGCAAAATCTGTCGACGCAACGGATTGGCTAAGGCTTTGCTTATAACATCAATATCCATAGACTCACCACGTTTCTCAACAGGCAAAGCTTTGTTCAGCATCTCAACCCAGTATATCGAATTTTATAAATATTAATATCTATTTTTTCCGATATTAATATCATATTTTTTCGATCAAGGGTTGAGAGCTGAACGAGATTGCCATTTTTATTGGATAAAACTTACAGACCTTGTTTTAAACTCGCTTCAATAAACTTGTCTAAATCCCCATCAAGCACAGCTTTTGTATTGGAGTTTTCGACACCTGTACGCAAGTCTTTAATACGTGAGTCATCAAGTACATAAGAGCGAATCTGACTTCCCCAGCCAATATCCGATTTAGAATCTTCGAGCGCCTGAGCTGCTTCGTTGCGCTTGCTCATTTCTAACTCATAGAGTTTGGCACGTAGTTGTTTCCACGCATGGTCACGGTTGGCATGTTGTGAACGTTGGTTCTGACATGCAACCACAATACCTGTTGGCGCGTGAGTCAGACGAACAGCTGAGTCAGTTTTGTTAATATGCTGACCACCAGCACCTGATGCACGATAGGTATCCGTACGGACATCTGATGGATTGATATCAATTTCGATATTGTCATCAATCTCTGGTGAAACGAATACGGCAGAGAATGAAGTGTGACGGTTATTATTACTATCGAATGGAGATTTACGAACTAAACGGTGTACACCACTTTCTGTACGTAACCACCCATAAGCAAATTCACCATCAACTCGAATCGTCGCTGATTTAATACCCGCCACGTCACCATCAGAAACTTCCATCAGTTCTGCTTTGAAACCATGACGCTCGATCCAACGCATATACATACGTAATAACATCGAAGCCCAGTCTTGTGCCTCCGTACCGCCCGAACCAGATTGGATTTCAAGGAAGCATGGGTTTGGATCCATCGGATTACTAAACATACGACGGAATTCGAGGTTCCCAAGAGCTTGTTCAGCGCTATCTAATTCTGCTTGCACATCTTCAAGTAAGCTTTCATCATCGGCTTCAACAGCCAGATCAAGCATCGCTTTTGCATCATCTAACTGTTCTGCAAGACGATCAAATACACCCAAAGTATTTTCTAAACTGCCCTTTTCTTTTGCAATTGCTTGCGCACGACTTTGGTCATTCCAAATCGCAGGGTCTTCTAATTCTCTTAAAACTTCTTCTAAACGCTCTGCTTTTAGATCGTAGTCAAAGATACCCCCGTAGTGTTTGGCTACGATCAGATAAATCTTTCAATTGGATTAAATACGGATTGATTTCCACGCGTCTGTTCTCACAAATTTTCACCTAACCTAATATTTTAACATAAGTGCTTTATGCGACACAGCCATAACCTTTTAAAGTGTTTTTCTTATAGATTTACTATTTACTTATCAGAAATATTGAAACAAAGTAATCGTACTTTGAAACATCTAGCGACAAGATTGTTGCTTAAATACACGAAAATTACCTAAACACACAATCTCTCCTAAGTTTTAATAAATCAAAACATTATTAAATACTAGTTATAAATCAATATTTTATATTGCAAATTTTACAAAAAAATTACATTCGTACAGTTTGATTACTTTCCTTTGATTGACCCGCTAAAGTTTTTAACTAGACTGAGAGTTGTAACAAAACATGTAATTAACATTCAATTGGTTCATTATCTCAAAGGGGAGTAGCCATGAAAAAATTAGCAATTGCATCAGCACTTTTATCTGCTTTGGCAGTAACAGGTACTGCACATGCGTATCAAGCTGAAGTAGGTGGTTCATATACTTATACAGATTGGGATCAGTTCGATAGTACACATAGTTTTGGTGTAGATGGGACTTATTACTTTAATCCAGTCCAAACACGTAATGCACCTCTTGCTGAAGCAGCGTTCTTGAACCGCTCTAGTAATGTAAATGCAAAAGTGAATTATGCCGACAATGACGGTGTGAAGAACTCGCAATACGGTGTTGGTGTTGAATACTTCGTTCCGAACAGTGACTTTTACTTAAGCGGTAATTTAGGTCGTGACGAACTTGAAGTAGACAACCTGCCAATCGATCAAAAAGTAACAACTTATAGTGCTGAGGTAGGTTATTTACCAGCACCAGGTTTATTACTTGCACTTGGTGTTAAAGGATACGATGAGAAAGATGGTGAAGATGGCGCTGACCCAACAGTTCGTGCTAAATACGTCACTCAGGTTGGAGCGAATGATGTCAACCTGGAAGCTTATGGTGCATTTGGTGATTTAGATGAGTACGGTGTTAAAGGTGACTTCTATCTCGACAAAACCTTAAGTGTCGGTGCAGATTACTACAACAATGACCTCACAAAACGTGATGAATGGGGTATTTCTGCGAAGAAATTCCTAAATCAACAAGTAAGTTTAGAAGGTCGTGTTGGTTTTGGTGATGACTACAATACCTATGGTATCCGTGGTGCATATCGCTTCTAAATAAGAAAGTGACTAAACATCACTTCATACGAAAAGACAAAAGCCCTGCTCTTTAAGATCAGGGCTTTTTTTAATTTCTTAGATAAAAGTACATAGAAAAAGAATTAAGTCTCAAACCAATGGGTCGAAAAAAATATCAATAAAATTTTACTGTCCATTTAAGCATTATTGACGTGTTTTCAAATATCACTACACTACATCGCGCAATAACTTATTAATAGCATGTATTATTTTAACAAGGGGTCAGGTTTTTTATGAAAAAATTAAGTCTTATTACTGCACTATTAACATCTTGCATCGGTTTAAATGCAAATGCATACCAAACTCAGCTCATGGGTGCTTATGAATATACATATATTAAAGACAGCGAAATGGATAGCCATCGCGTTAACACCGCAAGTTTAAACGGTAAATATTATTTTAACCCAGTTCAAACACGTAATGCTCCTCTAGCGGAAGCGGCATTCTTAGATAAAACATCAAACATTGGCTTAGGTTATACCTATGCAGAAGAATCAGGTATTTATTCTTTTGTGAATTTTGGCGGAATACCGCAAATAAACGCAGATTTCAAACAAGAGTTCAACTCTATCGGTCTTAATGGTGAATTTTATATTCCCAACACGCAATTCTATATCTCAGGAAGTCTGCATAGAACCGACATAGAAGCGATTGCAAAGAGCTATAATGAGTCTTACAAATTTGCGAGTGATGATGGCAATGGTTATTCGGCTGAAGTAGGCTTTCTTCCAACACATGGGATGCTACTTGCCGTAGGTGTCGCAGATTTATCGAAAAGTTTTGATCTTATTCAAGCTGCTCAATATGGCTTTATCACAACTTATTCAAATGCAGTCGCTATCACAGGCGAAGAAGATGAAGACACCGCGATTACGCTTCGTGCTAAGTATGTTTCACCTATTGCAGGTTATTACACCAATTTTGAAGCTCAGAGCTATATAGGTGATGAGACAACATATCGTTTAGCTGCTGATCTCTATCTAGACCCAACACTCAGTGTCGGAATTGCATTCGCAGATTCAACCGCTGAAGATGCAGATACCATTTTCAGCATTCGTGCGCAAAAATTCTTTACCCCAACATTTGCTGTGGGTATTGGTTATACAGGGATCGACGGCGCGAACTCGTATGGAATTAACGGCACATTCCGCTACTAATCTTTCTAAAAACCGCTCAAATTTGAGCGGTTTTTTATTGTTTTAAATGCACAACCTGTAATTGTAGACTGACATTTCCATTAAAAACATTACGCTCCAAGGTATAGACCAAATCAACAAAACCCTGCATTGGATTAAACTCAAAACGGTCAACCGCATTAAATGCAATTGCATCAATCGACTGTGTACCAAGTGAAAGTTTTAACTTGAGATGCTGATCTTTCAACCAGCGATAATCAATGACTTTGAATGTTCCTTGAAATTGTGGAAATGGAAACTTTTGTCCCCATGGGCCCATTTGTTCAATCCAATCCACTGTAGATAGATCTAAAGCGTTCTCAGGCAATTCACCATCTGTCCAAATCGTTGCATGAAACAATTCAGCATCCATTTCAGCAATTGTCTGAATAAATAGCTGTTTGAACTCATTAAAATGTGCTTTTTTGAGCGTCAAACCCGCTGCAGCTGCATGCCCACCAAAATGGGTCACAAGATGCGGATATTGCTCTGCGACATGTTCAATCATATCGCGGATATGAATCCCATCAATAGAACGTGCAGATCCCTTAATATGAATACCATCTTCATCGGGAGCAAAAACTAAACTCGGACGATGAAACTGCTCCTTTAAACGTCCAGCGACAATCCCAATTACACCTTGATGCCACTGTTCGTCATACATCACAATAGCGGGCGGAATTTGATCTGTTTCAAGTTGAACGTTTTGCAAAGCAATTAATGCTTGTTGCTTCATTTCAGTTTCAACTTGGCGTCGCTCAACATTTAACTGATTGAGTTGCTGTGCCAGTGGATAAGCTGTTGCCATATCCTCCGCGAGTAAGCATTCGATCCCAATTCTCATACTTTCCATACGACCAGCAGCATTGATTCTCGGTCCTAAGACGAAACCTAAATCTTGTGCTCGCAAAGTTGAAGCCTCTCGACCTGCGACGTCAAGTAGCGCGAGAATACCTGCCCGACATTGGTTTTGCTGAATACGTTTTAGACCTGCATCAATCAAAATACGATTGTTGTAATCCAAACTTGCAACATCCGCATAAGTACCTAAAGCAACCAAATCCAAGTATTGAGACACTTTGCTAGTACTTTTATTTTGCTGACTACGGTGACTTGCCAATTTTGCTAAGACATAGAAAGCAACACCAACTCCCGCCAGTGACTTACTCGAAAAGTCACAATCCAACTGATTAGGATTAACCACAGCTTCCGCACTAGGTGTTGGTTTAGTGGTCAGGTGATGATCTGTAATGATCACCTGCATTCCAAGTGCTTGAGCGACCTCAACACCTGCATGGCTCGAAATTCCATTATCAACGGTAATCAATAAATCTGGGCGATAAGTCTGGGCTGCTAACTCTGCAATCTTAGGTGTTAAACCATAACCATATTTAAATCGATCAGGAACAAGATACTCAACTCTTGCTCCCATCTCTCGAAGTACGAGAACCATCAAAGCCGTACTGGTTGCACCATCAGCATCATAATCTCCCACAATTACGATTTGTAATTGACGATCAATTGCTTGATCAATGATTTCTACAGCTCGATCCAAATCTTTTAGATTGGGTGCAAGCAGATGTTTAAGCTTCAGTTCTAGTTCTTGCTCTGAGGCAACACCACGTCGTGCCAAAATCTCGGCAATAAACGTTGGCACGCCCTGAAACTGTTCAGGGCGTGTGAGTAATGGTCTTTCTAAAATTTGAATTTTTGTCATTTATGGCATCAATCGTTGAACAACCCAAACCTGATCTGTTCTTTCATAACTCAAACGATCATGTAAACGATTTGGTCGACCTTGCCAAAACTCATAATAATCTGCTTCTAAACGATAACCGCCCCAAAATACAGGTTTAGCAAGCTCCTCTTGATCGCCCACTTGCTGCTGCAAGTCCTCAAAACGAGACTGTAATGCTTCACGATCAGCAATCACACCACTTTGAGGTGTACTGATATGTGCTGCAATCTGACTGTCACGTGGGCGTTTATGGTAATAGTCGGTTGATTCCTGTTCAGAAATCTTAGTCACCTTTCCACTAATCCGCACTTGTCGTTCCAAACTCGGCCAATAAAACAATAACTCAGCGTATGGATTTTCCGCGAGATCCAAACCTTTTTGACTATCGTAATTGGTGTAGAAATCGTAACCGTTTTCAGTCGCTCCACGGAGTAAAACCGTACGAACATGTGGTCGACCTAGTCGATTAGCTGTTGCTAACGACATTGCATACGGCTCATGCAAATTTGCAGCTAAGGCATGATTAAACCAGTTTAGAAATTGAAGATGAGGATCATGACTGATTTGAGACTCATGCAACTCACCTTGCTCATAGCTTAAACGTAGTTCACTCAAATCTTTAATAACATCGTTCATTCTTGTCACCTTTTAAGCAGCTTGTGCTTGAGCTCGGACCGCTTCTGCTAAGTGATTTGCCAAGGCTTCAACTTCTTCCAATTGATCACCTTCCACCATGACACGAATCACAGGCTCAGTACCTGATTTACGAATCAAAATACGTCCACGACCTTCAAGTTGTTTTTCGGCTTTATCAAATTCAGCAACTAAGGCTGGGATAGAATATGGGTCGAGCATTTGCTGCAAACGAACATTCACCAACACTTGAGGGAATAAAATAAAATCTTCAACCAATTCATGCAAAGCTTTACTTTGCTCTACCATGACTGTGAGCACTTGCAATGCAGCAATAATGGCATCACCTGTCGTGCTCTTATCAAGGGTCAAGATATGACCAGATGGTTCACCACCAATCACCCAATTATTTTCTTCAAGTGCCTGTAATACATAACGGTCACCGACTTTAGCTCGTACAAAATTGACATTTGCTTTTGCTAAAGCCAACTCAAGTGCCATATTACTCATCACTGTACCCACAATACCCGCAGGTTTATGACTTGCTTGAGTCGCCAGAATATACAGAATATGGTCACCATCAACCAATTGACCATGTTTATCTACCATCACGACACGATCTGCATCACCATCAAAAGCAATACCTAGATCTGCTTGTTGCTCTACAACGGCTTTCTGCAATAATTCAGGATGCGTTGAGCCACAGTTTTCATTGATGTTTAAACCATCTGGCTCATTAAATAATGGAATCACCTTCGCACCCAACTCACGGAATACAGAAGGTCCAACGCTGTAGGCTGCACCATTTGCACAATCGACAACAATTTTTAAATTTCGTAAGTCGAAATGATATGGGAAAGTTGATTTACAGAACTCGATATAACGACCATTGGCATCTTTGACACGAACGCTTTTACCCAAATTAGCCGTATCTTCAATGATCAAATCTTTTTCTAATTCTTGATTGATTTCTTCTTGCAAAGAATCTGGTAGCTTTTTGCCTTCACTTGAAAAGAATTTAATTCCATTATCAAAATAAGGATTATGCGAAGCAGAAATCACAATACCTGCATGTGCATGCAAAGCACGTGTTAAATGCGCTATAGCAGGCGTTGGTAATGGCCCCAACAAATGCACATACACACCTGCTGCGTTTAAACCTGCTTGGAGAGCTGCTTCTAGAATATAACCTGATAAACGCGTATCTTTACCCATAACCACAATTGGTTTGTTTTTAGGACTATTTCTTTTTAATACTTTTCCTGCTGCAAATCCTAATTTTAATGCAAATTCAGGGGTAATCGGCATTTGTCCAAATTTGCCACGAATTCCATCAGTTCCAAAATAGCTCATTCTTTACTCGCTTTCTTATCTTTATATGACGTATCGTCATATCATTTTTCATCTGTTTTACTTTACACCAAAACAAAAAAACCGTCAGTGGACTGACGGTTTTTTTATTGCCAAAATTACTAAAGATCAACCTACACGATAGTTTGGTGCTTCTTTAGTAATCGTCACATCATGAACATGTGATTCAGACATACCTGCTGAAGTAATTTTCACAAATTTTGCATTTTGACGAAGATCTTCAATCACAGATGAACCTGTATACCCCATAGAAGAACGTAAACCACCCATCATTTGATGGATGATATTGCCCATTGGACCTTTATATGGAACACGACCTTCGATGCCTTCTGGGACCAACTTTTCAGCACCCGCTTTAGAGTCTTGGAAATAACGGTCAGCAGAACCTGTTGCTCCCGCCATTGCACCCAATGAACCCATACCACGATACGCTTTATAGTAACGACCTTGGAAGAATTCAACTTCACCTGGCGCTTCTTCAGTACCAGCAAGGAGTGAACCGACCATGATCGTGCTCGCACCTGCGCCAATCGCTTTCGCCATATCGCCAGAGAAACGAATACCACCATCCGCAATTAACGGAATTTGGTCTTTCAATGCACTTGCAACACTGTCAATTGCAGAGATCTGCGGCATACCAATACCAGCAACAATACGTGTTGTACAGATCGAACCTGGACCAATACCAACTTTAACAGCATCAGCACCCGCATCAAGTAACGCCAATGCAGCATCACCTGTTGCAATGTTTCCACCAATTACTTGAACTTGCGGATAGTTGGCTTTTACCCAACGTACACGTTCAATTACACCCGCTGAATGACCATGTGCCGTATCGACGACGATCACATCAACACCCGCATCAACTAAGGCTTCAACACGGCTAGGTGTTTCAGCACCTGTACCAACTGCTGCACCAACGCGTAAACGACCAAGGTCATCTTTACAACTGTTTGGATAGCTTTCCGCTTTACGGAAGTCAGTCACCGTAATTAAGCCTTTGAGTTCATTGTTTTCACCAACAACTAAGACTTTTTCAATACGGTGCTTTTGTAGCAAAGCTTGAATATTTTCTTTCGACTCACCTTCACGAACAGTCACTAGACGGTCTTGACCCGTCATAATATTGCTCACTGGTTGTTCAAGATTGGTTTCAAAACGAGTATCACGACCTGTGACAATACCCACAACTTTGCCATCTTTTACAACAGGTACACCGCTAATATTATTGGCTTGAGTAATTGCAATAAGTTCACGAACTGTCGTTTCAGGAGTTACTGTGATTGGATCTTTCACCATTCCAGCTTCGAATTTTTTTACACGGCGTACTTCCGCAGCTTGTGCGGCAATATCCATGTTTTTATGCAAAATACCGATACCGCCATTTTGCGCCATCGCAATCGCCATACGTGATTCAGTCACGGTATCCATTGCAGCAGAAACAAGAGGGATATTAAGTTGAATTCCGCGAGTTAAACGTGTCTTTAAGGAGACATCTTTTGGGAGAACAGTTGAGTAGGCAGGAAGTAATAAGACATCATCGAAGGTTAACGCTTCTTGAACGATGGTCAGCATAACAATCTCACTGGTAAATTCCGTGAGCTATTATAAACAAATTTCAGGGTGATTTTCATTTTCTATGATGAAAATTATTTGAGAAAAGCTGTTGATCGATATATCAACTGCTTCAAAAACTCAATTTAAGCTATCACAATCAACAGACTTGATCATAATCTTCATTATTTTCTGAGTCTTGTTGTTCAATATCTATCAACGGGATCAGACTGTATTTCAGCCTTGCTTTATTGCATTGTTCATCCGCAATTTTCACTTCTTTACAAGTTGTGCTTCGAGCATGATATATCGAACAACTCACACGCTTTCCAACCTCACCTTCAAGAGCAATGCATTTAGGCTGTGATTGGTTGGTTCCCTTCATACAAGAATAAATAGCAGTCAGTGGCTCGACCATTGTTTCAGGGATATATTCAGCTTCAGCCCAATAAAATGAAACTCGATAATTCGCGCAGCATGCACCACAAGTCATACATGCATCTGGCGTTGCAATTTGAGACAACATTTTTTTAAAATTCTCGTTATCAAAACCAATTCCTTTGCAACGAGAATCCTAAAAAAAGTCATTCTGAAAAACAATATTGCCTATAAATTTTTTATGCAATCATGCGTCGATTTTGCTAAATCACCTACATCCCAATTAGGTTGTTGGGCAGCTAAATACGTATTCGCTCATCAGATCAACACCGCATTCAAGTGTTTCAATCCAATCAAGAAATTGATTGATCATTTCTTTACCGACAAATGCCGTGCCATGCTGTGGAACGATCATATCAATATCCATTTGACGAACCATATTGACCCATAAACGTATCACTTTATTGGAACACATATAGCGTTGGTGAAAGCCTTTCATTTTTTTAATATGCGCCTCAAAGTCGACTATCGGCAGACTGGCATCTTCAACAATTGATGCGCCCATATCACCTGAGAAAAGAATCTTTGCAGTTGGGTCATAAAACTGAAAATTCCCGACGGAATGTAAGAAATGCGCAGGAACTGCAATAATCGCCGACTCTCCCAAAGGAATAACTTGACCTGTATCAGGGAGTTCAATCAAACGTTCTTCCCAATTGCCTTTCATTCGATCACTCATAAAAGCAGAATTGAGATGGGGTAAGAAACGTGCCCATAGCTTAGATGCAACGACTTTAGCATCGGTATAGACCAACCAACGTGGCATCGAAGTGATAATGTCAGGATCTTGATGCGAAGCCATCACATAATCTAGATTCTTCAATTTGGTATAGCGATTAAGTTCCATTGTGAGCGGGACATAAGTCAAATCACCACCTGGATCTAAGACAGCTGCACGATCATGATCAATAATTAAAAACTGGTTGGCTTGAATTCCCTCACCTTTTACCAAACTGGTAAAACTAATACATTTATGCTTACCATTATCGAATAATATCTGTGATGTTGTCCTTTCAAAGCTCATAGCAACCCCATAAAAATCTTTAAATATGAATTATTTTAATTCCATAATAAAATAATGGGATTAAGTTCATGTTTCAATCGAATGTTGGATATTTATCGTAATTTTTAAAAAAATTCTTTTTCGATATATTTATTGGATTTAACACGCCTAAGCTATAAAATATAATAATTCTCATTAGCATCTTTATTGATCTGCCCTTTCTTGGAAATTTCTATGCTCTTTACGCGCCCCACTTTACTTGCAACCTTTATTTTGAGCCATATAACAAGCGCTGCTTATGCAACTGAAGATCAAAGCAATATCCTTCCAACAATTTCCATCAAAGCTCAACAAGATAAAAACAATGATTATGTGGCGACACAAGCAACATCCACTTTGAAATCAAATGCGCCATTATTTAAAACCGCACAGTCTGTTACGGTGATTACCCAAGAACAATTACAACAAAAACAAGCTCAAACTTTGGCTGAAGCCCTAAATGGTGTTGCAGGGGTCGTCTCAGGGCAACTCGGAAGACGGGGTTGGGATGATTTTATTATTCGTGGGCAAACTTCGTCTGATCAGGTCTTTATTGATGGGTTACGTCAAGGTCAAAGTACCTTTGTTGCTACTGAAATTTCAGGTATGGATCAAGTTCAAGTTTTAAAAGGGCCTGCATCGGTTAACTTTGGTTTAGTTCAACCTGGTGGCATGGTGAACATGGTCACCAAACGCCCACAAGCCGAGAGCTTTTACCGCAGCGCTATCACCTACGGCTCTCATCAACTCAAGCAAGCAACATTCGATATCAACTACAGTCCGAATGAAAGTGAGAAAGGTGCTTTTCGCTTAAATGGTCGCATCTCTGATCAAAATGATCCGACTGACTTTGTTTATTTTAAAAACTACTATATCTCACCTTCTTATAATTTTGATTTAGGCGATAAAACCGATTTATCAGTGATTGCCAGCTATCAACATCGTGAATATCTACGACAACAAGGTTTACCAGTCTTAGGTACATTATTAAATAATCCAAATGGCGCATTGAATTCCAAACTATTGATTAGTGAACCATCACATGGCGCTTATGAGGCCGATGTCTATCGTGTAGGTTATAATTTCGTGCATCGTTTTGAAAATGATTGGCAATTTAAACAAAATTTTGCAGTGCAAAAAACAGAAATGCTTGGACCCGCAGTATTTGCTGCAACAGGTAAAAACTTTTGGGCAAAAAATGAAGAAGGTAAAATTGATTACACCACGATCCAACGACAAGGGCGTTATCAAGATGTCGATAACTTAAATTTTTCTATCGATAATCAACTGCAAAAAACATTAAATTTCGGCAATACCTCACATGAAATCACAGTGGGAGTTGATGCCATGCAAGAAAAAAGTGATTACATCAATAACCGTTGTACAGTGGGTAATTTGAATCTCTATCAACCTGAATACAATACCAAGGTGACTTGCCCAGATATACCGACCAACCATGATATCAATCGTCTCAGATATACAGGTTTATATCTTCGTGATCGAATCGAATTGAATGATCAGCTGGTTTTGAATCTCGCAGGGCGACATGACTGGACTGAAACAACCACTCAAAATCTAGTTAAAAATACCGAAACAACCCAATCTGAGAATGCATTTACAGGTAATGCCTCTTTGCTTTACAGCATCAATGAAATCGCCGCACCTTATGTGAGTTATGCAACCTCATTCTTACCTGTAAGTGGTACAGATTTCCATGACAATGCCTTTAAACCCGAGAAAGGCAAGCAAATTGAAGTAGGTCTAAAACTACAAAGTCCAGATCAACGCATTCAAGGCAGTATCGCTTGGTTTGATTTACGTCGCCAAAATGTTTCCGTGACTGATCCAATCAACACAGGTTTTAAAGTACAACGTGGCGAACAGCTGACACGTGGAATCGAAACAGAGCTTGCAGCGCATTTATTTGATCAACTCAAAATTACAGCAGCCTATACCTACACGCCGGATGCAGAAATAAGTAAAGATACTCAAGCTGAGAATATCGGATTGACGATAGATAATGTTCCAGAGCACAGTTATAGCTTGTCTACACGCTATCGTTTTAAACCCAATTCAAATTTAGGTTGGTATGTAGGCGCAGGCGTTCGCGGTGAAAGCAAAAAAAGTATCAATGGTTTAACGGTCGATCTTCCAAGCTATACCTTGTTTGATACTGAGGCAGGTTATGATGCCGAACACTGGGGTGCTCAACTGGCAATCCGCAATATGTTTGATAAAGATTATTATGCTGGTGCGCTCAACGAGAACTTGGTTACTTTAGGCAATCCACGCCAAATTAATTTTACAGTGAAGTTTAATTATTAATTTTCTTTCGACATAAAAAATGCACCTGTTCAACAACAGGTGCATGTTTGAATAAGATTAAGCAAAATAATAATGCTGAACTAAAGTTGAAATACCTACCACCAAGAAAATCGCTGCACCAATTTTATGGATCAAAGAGATTGGTAATTTATCAGCCAACTTATTACCAATAAATACTGCTGGAGCATTTGCAAGCATCATCCCAACAGTAGTACCACACATGACCCAAAATACGCTGTCAAAACGTGCAGCTAAGGCAACAGTTGCAATTTGGGTTTTATCACCGATTTCGGCCAAGAAAAATAGAATAAAGGTCGCGCCAAATACACCAAATCTCTGCCATTTATTGATGCTTTCTGTTTCATCACCAAGTTCATCAGGGATCAACATCCAGATCGCCATCCCGATAAAACCAAGTGCTAGTATCCAAATCAAAATTTCAGGACTGAGAACAGTCGTAATCCATTGACCAAAAACAGCAGAAATACCGTGGTTAATCGTGGTTGCTAATAAAATTGCGATGAGGATTGGAACAGGTTTTCGGAAACGTGCTGCTAACAATAAAGCGAGCAATTGCGTCTTATCACCCATTTCAGCAAGGGCAACGATCGAAGTAGAGATGAGAAATTCATACATAATTGAATGCTCTGGCTAGCAATATATACCGATGATCTACCCCTCCTGCTAGCCAAAATCAATTAGATTGATGCAGAGTGATAAATCAAAGGTCTTGCCAACAAAAGCACAGCTAAATAGCTGTTCTTGGTTCTTTGCTATGATGACCATGTTCTGTTGAACAATTATGTTGATCATCACCTCTTTACTTTGCGTAAAGAGCGGCTACTCCCCAATGAAGTATTCTTATTCTATCAAAGAACTTTATTGTTTTGAATCTTTAAGTCCAAAATTTTTGATAACTCCACATTAACAATCGAACCAGACCTAATAGCAGAGCTAAATAAACACTTATACCAACAAAACTAAAACCACCCCAACCACTGCTCGTATTTAAATTTTGTGCCTGATATTCCATCGCCATCACAATGGTTGCGACTAATAGTTCAATCCCCATCACAATATAAAGCACCCACTCTGATGGAAAATGCAGAAAACTCACCCATAATCCCATAAGCACAGAAACTACCAGCAATAATGGCAACATGACTCTATAAATCGCAAACATTTCTCCACCTCAAATTCAGTGCTTGATTCCCTCATTGCTCATTTTCAAATTGATAGCAAATAAAGTAACGTTTTTCTATATTCAATAAAAAGAAAACCCCGCCTGAGCGAGGTATTCTTAAATCAATTATTCGTTA
Source organism: Acinetobacter sp. A22 (assembly GCF_030913345.1). NCBI lineage: Bacteria > Pseudomonadati > Pseudomonadota > Gammaproteobacteria > Moraxellales > Moraxellaceae > Acinetobacter > Acinetobacter sp. A22. The sequence continues at coordinate 2,886,765 of NZ_CP133162.1, read as the reverse complement.
GAGCAATAAGCTACGAATATCTTTTAATAGCTTGGTCAATTTATTGGTAAAGCGTGCCGCATCAGCCCCATTAATAACTCGATGATCATATGACAACGATAATGGCAACATTAAGCGTGGATCAAAATCTTTACCATTCCATACAGGTTGCATGGTTGCTGGAGAGATACCCAAAATTGCGACTTGAGGCCAGTTCACTAAAGGCGTAAATGCAGTTCCACCGATACTACCTAAACTCGTAATGGTAAAGTTGGCACCTTGCAAATCTTTCGGTGATAACTTACGATCACGGGCTTTTTGACTTAGCTCAGCCAATTCCATCGCGATTTGCTTAATGGATTTTTGGTCAGGATTACGTAGCACAGGAACTGTTAAACCATCAGGTGTAGCGACTGCGATACCCATATGAATTTCGTTACGCAACAACACTGACTTTTGATCATCTGCCAAATGACCCGCGAAATAAGGTTCTTCTTTTAACAAGTGAGCAACCGCTTTCGCGATGAACGCTAAAATAGTTAAACTAATTCCTTGTTTTTTGAACCCATCTTTCAGTTCGCCACGCCATGCTTCAAGCTCTGTAATATCAGCCAAGTCAAACTGCGTTACTTGTGGGATGAAGTTATTCAATGACAATTGCGGAACAGAGACCTGTTGCAAACGTGTCATTGCTTTTACTTCGCCACCACCGAAGGCAGTGAAATCAGGTAATGATGGCAAGCCTGAAGCGACAGGTGCAGCCTGTGTACTAGGAGCAGCTTGTGGTGCAGTTAAACGCGTTTTTACATAAGCAAAAACATCGTCTTTCATCACACGACCGTGTTCGCCAGAGGCTTTCACTTGACCAAGGACTACTCCGAGTTCACGCGCCAATTTACGTACCGCTGGACCCGCATAAACTTTGGCATTGTCAGCTTCTTGCTCTTTGGTCAGCTTCTCAGCTTGCGCTGGCGCACTCGTTGCTGCTGTCGCTACCGCCTGTGGTTTTGTTGGTGCAGCTTCAGTAGCAGTTGGTTGCTTTGCAGCTGGTTGAGTTTTTGGTGCTACTTGAGCAGCGGCCTGACCACTCACCTCTATCGTTGCCAAAGCCATGCCTTGACAAACTTCTTGATTGGCTGACACATGGATTGCTCTCACAATCCCCGCAACCGAGCTTGGAACTTCAACAGATGCCTTATCTGACTCAACCACGCATAAGCTTTGTTGAGCTTCAACGCGATCACCAACATTGACCAAAATTTCTGAAACAAGTGCTTTTTCTACACCTAGATCAGGTACTTCAATTTCAACATTACCTGTTGAGCTATTAGTTGCAGCTGAGGCTTCTGTAGTTGCTACTGTTTGAGCTGGAGCTACTTGCGGTTCAGATGGTACTACAGCACTCGCGGTCTTGACCTGAATCAATACCACTCCTTCCTTAATGCTGTCGCCCTCTTTGATTTGAATCGCTTCAACTACGCCTGCAACTGAACTCGGAACTTCGACCGTTGCCTTATCTGACTCAACAACCACAATACTTTGTTCAACTTCAATTTCATCGCCAACTTTTACAAGAACTTCGGCAACCAAAGCTTTTTCAACACCAATATCTGGAACTTTTACATCCACAACTTGCGTCGAAGTCGCAGATTGGTTAACGACAGGTGCAGATGGAGTTTCAATCTGTTCAGATTGAGTTTCTACCTTCGGAGTTTCAACTTGAGCTGTTTCAACAACACGACTTTCAGTTGCTTGAGATTCTGCTTCCAGCTCAACTAAAGCAACACCTTCAGTAACTTCATCACCTTGTTTAACCAAAATACTTTTCACGATACCTGCGGCAGTACTTGGAACTTCTACCGTCGCTTTATCAGACTCTAGAACTAAAAGACTATCTTCTACAGCGACTCGATCACCTATTTTTACCAAGATTTCGGCGACCAAAGCTTTATCAACGCCAATATCAGGTGCTTGGATTTGCATGATTAGTTCCCCTCACCTGTTTGGTTTTCGTGATATTCAGCCACAGCTTGCACTTGCGGGTGCGCCTGTGGTGCCCATGCAACTGGACGATCTGTATCTAACTCAAATGATGAGATTGCGTCTTTTACTAAACGGTTTTCCACCTCACCTTCGTCGGCTAATTTTTTCAAAGTCGCAACTACGATATGTGCCGCATCAACTCCGAAATAGCTACGCAAATTAGCACGAGTATCTGAGCGACCATAACCATCTGTCCCCAAAGTGACATATGGACGATTGTCTGGTAAATATGCTCGGATTTGCTCACTATAAACGCGCATGTGATCCGTAGCTGAAACTACAATACCGTCAGTATCACGTAATTGCTGAGATACCCAAGATTCTTTTGCTGTCTCAGTCAATGGATGTAAACGATTATATTCGTCACATGCCATACCATCACGTGCCAGCTCGTTGAAACTCGTCACACTCCAGACATTTGAATGAATCTGATATTCATCACGAAGTATTTTTGCTGCTTTGATCACTTCACGTAAAATGACACCTGAGCCTAATAATTGAACCGTTGCTTGCTCATCTTTCTGCAACAAATACATACCACGCTTAATACCTTCTTCTGCACCTTCAGGCATTTCAGGATGTTCGTAGTTTTCGTTCATCACTGTTAAATAATAGAACACACGCTCTTGATCTTGATACATGCGTTTCAAGCCGTCATGCACAATCACCGCAAGTTCATAACCAAAACAAGGATCATAAGAAACACAGTTTGGAATCGTACCTGCCAAGATATGAGAATGACCATCTTGGTGTTGTAGACCTTCACCATTTAAAGTGGTACGTCCAGCAGTTGCACCTAACAAGAAGCCTTGCGCTTGTGCATCACCTGCCGCCCATGCAATATCCCCAATACGTTGGAAACCAAACATTGAGTAATACATGTACATCGGAATCATTGGTAAGTTATTGGTTGAATAACTAGTCCCTAACGCAGCCCAAGCACTCATTGCACCAGCTTCGTTAATCCCTTCTTGCAACATATGACCATCTTTCGCTTCACGATAATTCATGAGCTGCTCATTGTCTTCAGGGGTATATTTTTGTCCGTGTGCGGCATAAATCCCGAGTTGGCGGAACATACCTTCCAAGCCGAATGTACGAGCCTCATCTGGAACGATTGGCACAACATGATCTTTGATAGCTTTTTCTTTTAACAAAGCTGAGATCAAACGTACCATCAACATCGTCGTTGATTGCTCTTTTCCGCCACTACCTTTTAATACGGCATCAAAAACTGACAGTTCAGGTATTGGCAAAGAAGTACTTTCCTTCCGACGTGCAGGTAGGTAACCACCTAACGCTTCACGACGTGCTTTCATGTACTTCATTTCTGGAGAGTTTTCACTTGGACGGTAGAATGGAAGCTCTTCTAACTTATCATCTGTAAATGGCAAGTTAAAACGGTCACGTACATATTTCAAAGAGTCGATCTGCATTTTTTTGATTTGGTGAGTTTTGTTCACCGCTTCAATTTCTTCAGACAAACCATAACCTTTAACCGTTTTTGCAAGAATAACGGTTGGTTGACCTTTGGCTTTCATTGCTTCTGCGTAGGCAGCAAAAACTTTGTATGGGTCATGACCACCACGGTTCAGATTATCGATATCTTCATCGCTTAAATCTTTTACCAGTTCCGCAGCTTCTGGGTACTTGCCAAAGAATTTCTCACGCGTATACGCACCACCTTTCACTTGATAGCGTTGGTACTCACCATCAACTGTTTCTTCCATGACCGCTTTTAAAGCGCCTGAAGTATCTTGAGCAAGTAGTGGATCCCAATGACGACCCCAAACTACTTTAATGACACGCCAGCCTGCACCACGGAATAAAGATTCTAATTCTTGAATAATTTTCCCGTTACCACGTACAGGACCATCGAGGCGCTGTAAATTACAATTCACGACCCAAATCAGGTTATCAAGCTTTTCACGTCCCGCAAGTGAAATTGCACCAGTACTTTCTGGCTCATCCATCTCACCATCGCCAAGATATGCCCAGACTTTACGATTCTCTTCTTTAATCAAACCACGATTCATCAAGTACTTTTGAATATGAGCTTGATAAATTGACATGATTGGACCAAGACCCATCGATACGGTAGGGAATTGCCAATAATCAGGCATCAAATATGGATGAGGGTAACTTGGGAGACCATTACCACCCACTTCACGACGGAAATTATTAAGTTGCTCTTCATTCAAACGTCCTTCCAAGAAAGAACGCGCATAAATACCAGGTGCACAGTGACCTTGGTAGTAAATCATGTCGCCACCAAAATTATCAGAGGCAGCGCGGAAGAAATGGTTAAAACCAACATCATATAACGTCGCAGAAGATGCGAAACTAGCAAGGTGACCACCTAAGTCATCACCTGTTTTGTTTGCACGTAAAACCATTGCAAGTGCATTCCAACGAATCAAGGCACGAATACGTCGCTCCATGTCTTGATCGCCTGGCATTGCTGGTTGTTCTTCAACTGAGATCGTGTTGAGATAAGGTGTATTTAAGCGTTGGATCGGCACATGTTTTGCAATCGCACGTTGATATAGTTTTTCTAGTAAGAAAGCAGCACGTTCTGTGCCCATGTGTTGTAATACTGAATCAAATGCTTCTTGCCATTCCTGGGTTTCTTGCGCGTCAGAGTCGCCATAAAACGCCATACAATTCACCTTTTCCCTTAAGTTATTTTGACGTTCTATTTTTATCATGTTTTGACTTCATAAAGGTATCGCCCCAAATGAATACAAAATGCCTTAATATTTTCTCACTAAATAGTCATTGACCTAAATAAAACAAAAGACATAAAAAATCGCCAATAATGGCGATTTTCTCAGAATTAATATACAAATGTTATACAAATGATTTAAGGCAGCATCGCTAAGTATGTTGATGGATTTTTACGTTGACCATCTTTAACAACTTCAAAATGTAAATGTGGACCAGTACAACGACCAGTACAACCTACATTTGCAATGTGTTCACCTGCACTCACTCGATCACCAGCATTTACGATTAAACGCGAAGCATGAGCGTAGCGTGTGATATATCCATTGCCATGATCAATTTCAACGTATTGACCATAACCTGAACCCCAACCAGATTTTGTTACAACGCCAGGACCGGTTGCATAAATCGGAGTTCCAGATGGTGCTGAAAGATCAATACCTGAATGGTGACGAGTAGAACCGAGTAAAGTACGAGTTCCCCAAGATGAACTTACACGCCCTTCTTCCAACGGATGGCTCACTAACCAAGAATAACCCGTATTTGATGAAAATGATGATGTAGATTTTTCTTTCGGAGTAGAAATTGCCGAACGGCCATATTTCTTTTCAATCATTGCGTTGTTTAATTCAATCGTCTTTTCACGCAACTGAACAGATACATTTGAAACTGCTGGTAGATCTATATCATCTGGATGATTATAAGAACCTTGAGCAAGTGTTTTTGATAATTCTTCTAAACGGTCATCACCCGTAGTTTGAGTGATATTTTGATAATCTGCAAAGGCAACCGATGCTGCAGAAGCAGCTAATGAAAATGCGAGTAAAATACGACGCGTATGATGCATAAAAAACCTCTTGAAACCGTCCTTACTAAAGTTCCTTTATCATCTCTTCCTTGAAATCAGCTGAAGTGAACGCTTAAGATGAACATCTAACCTCGTGGGAAGTTAAAATGTCTGAACCTACAAACGTCTTTCAACAGAAAGGACAACACATAAAAACAGGAAACTTAACGTTTCTGACTACGCAAGTCACACAATGGAAACAACTTACGAAAATTATTCAACCATTATTGCCCCAACCAGAACAATGGCAGGTTGTTTGTTATCAACATGGCGTTTTGACCATAACAGGTGAAAATCAAGCAATGATTAGTCAGCTCAGTTATTTACAAAGTCACTATGTTGCGCAGTTAGCTCAGCTTGAAGGTCTCAGAGATTTAAGAAAAATCCAAGTCCGTTTAAGAAATAAGACCGTGGTTTCTCAACAAGTCTCTCCCCCGCCTCAAGCACTTTCTTCAGAGACAAAGGAGCTATTACGCAGTGCCGCTGAATATGTGAGCGACCCTAAGCTTAGCCAAGCTTTACTACGTTTGGCAAGCAATAAAAAGTAAAGGACCGATATTGACGATCGAAACACTCAATCAAATAATGAGAATCACATCACAATTTTAATTGTTATATTATAACATACACAATATAAGACAATGACTTATGTCACACTTACATACGGAATCGGACATTCATTCTCGTTAATAAATGTTACAATTTCATAGCTGCTTGGATCGTTTTGAACATTGCGAAGAAGCTGATTATTCAGAGCGTGTCCTGACTTATAGCCATCAAATTTCGCAATAATTTGATGCCCTAATAGATATAAATCACCTACTGCGTCTAAAATCTTATGGCGAACAAACTCATCGGCGAAGCGCAGCCCTTCTTCATTGACCACACCTGTATCATCAACACCAATCGCATTTTCCAAACTTGCACCTAATGCAAGATTGTTGGCTTTTAAATAATCCAAATCTTTCATGAAACCAAAAGTTCGGGCTTCGCTAACTTCATAGACAAAGGTTTCTGTAGAGAAGTCGATACTGACAGATTGATATTCTTTTGCGAAGGCGGGATGATCAAAATCGATCGTAAAATTAAGTTGAAAACCTGAATGAGGGGTAAAAATAGCACGCTTATCCTCAAGCAGCGCTTCTACAGGTTTTAAAATTCGGATAAATTTCTTCGGTGCATTTTGCTCTGCGAGCTCACCTTGCATAAGAAGATAGATAAATGGACCAGCACTACCATCCATGATTGGCACTTCAGATGCAGACACTTCAACGATAAGGTTATCAATCCCCAATCCTGCAATCGCACTCATCACATGCTCAATCGTTCCGACTTTAATGTCTTCTCGAACGAGATTGGAGCACATAAAGGCTTCTTGGATAAGTAAAGCATTTGCTGGAATATCAACTGGCGGATTTAAATCAATACGGCGAAAGACAATACCTCCATCAATATGGTGTGGAACAAAATTAATCAGCACCTTTTGACCACTGTGCAGACCAATACCGCTCGCTTTCACCACACGTTTCAAAGTACGTTGTTTCACCATGCCACGCCAACTTCATTTGCAAAAACCGATATAACTTAGCATATTTTGCCATTTTAAAAAAATAAAAAAGGGGACAATTACTGCACTGCTGTCCCATAGTTTGCTTTAAATAAAAAAACCTGAGTCTGAATAGTTAAAATATGAGTGCAAACAAACACTTTAACTATAAAGGACTCAGGTTTTGTCACATCAGAATACCGTATTTCATCAATTACTCAAACCCATTCTAAGACAAGATTTTGAACGTCTGGCTAAACTGCACCACTCTGGGCAAAAATTAAGATCAGCCACCCGCTGGGATCAGTTTGTTGCCATATTGATGTCCCAACTTTCTTGTCGGCAAAGCTTAAGAGACATTCAATCCAATCTCGAATCCCAGCAGGAAAAGCTCTATCATCTTGGCGCGAAGAGAATTGCGCGAAGCACCTTAGCAAGACTCAACGAAGAACAGCCCGCCAGCCTGTATCAGCAATTGTTCACACAGCTGCTTCAGCGCTGTGAAAACTCTAAAACTGCACATAAATTTAGATTCAAAAATCCGCTGTATTCACTAGATGCCAGTCATATTGATCTTTCACTGTCATTGTGCGCATGGGCAAAAGTACATGAATCCAAAGCCAGTATTAAACTCAGTGTTGGCTTAAATCACAGCAATACCATTCCTGAATTTGTAGCACTTGGGGATGGTATTGAAAATGATATGGTGCAAGGCAGAGCATTTAAATTTCCTGCTGGCAGCATTATCGTCTTTGATAAAGGATATGTTGATTATCAATGGTTTGCTCAGTTGACACTTCAGAACGTCAGCTTTGTAACCCGGCTACGCCCAAAGACAGTTTATCAAGTTAAATCAAGCCGCAGCGTATTAGCGACTAAAGGGATTATTGCGGATGAATGTATTGAATTGAGCAGTGCGTATGCCAAGAAAAGAGGCGCACCTGAATTATTAAGACGTATAGAGTTTTATGATACAGATAAGAAAAGAACATTCGAATTTCTGAGCAACAACTTTCATCTGGCAGCATCCACCATTGCTGCAATTTATAAAGACCGCTGGAAGATTGAGTTATTCTTTAAAGCCATCAAGCAGAATTTAAAACTGAAGTCATTTCTAGGTCGAAGCCGCAATGCGATACAAACGCAAATATGGATTGCATTAATTGCCTATTTGCTGGTGAACTTCGCTAAACACATGGCACAAGAAGGATGGAGTGTTCAGCGTTTACTGAGAATTATTCAGGTCAATTTATTTGAAAGGAAACTTTTAAGGTCACTCTTTGTGCCTGATAAAAAATGGCGAAAACAAGAAGAACCTCAATTGAGGTTCTTCTTGTGATATTTGTGGGACAGCAGTGACAATTACTGTCCCCCTTTAGCTAAACATATGATTTTGTTATTTACGCTGTTGATTTTTCAGATAGTCCTGAATGCTCATCGGCGAAGAACGCGGGGTTGAACTTGGTGCGTTCGCTACTGGTGATTCAGCATTTGTACGCTTACTAATTGCAGGTACATCATCTTCATCAACTGATTGTTGGGCTGTATGTGCTGTGGCATGATGCGTTGTCGTAACGCGCTTCTTCGCCTCAACTTCGCTCGCATTACGAGTCAGACCAGTTGCAATTACAGTCACACGAAGTTCATCACGTGCATCAGGATCAAATACCGTACCGTAGAAGATTTCACCTTCGTCCAAATCAACAATTTGATTGACCACATCGGTAATAATTTCTGTTTCACGTAACGTAATATCATCACCACCAGTAATATTGATCAATACACCTTTAGCATTGATAATATTCACGTTATCGAGTAATGGGCTACGGATTGCTTGTTCAGCTGCTTGGCGAGCACGGTCTTCACCACGTCCCAAACCAGCACCCATCATTGCATAACCACGTGTGCTCATCGCAGTTTTTAAGTCAGCAAAGTCTAGGTTAATGTGACCACGATTTACCACTAAGTCAAAAATACTGCGAACAGCATTTAACAATACATCGTCTGCCTTTTTATAGGCATCTTTCATTGAGATGTCACCATACACGCTGAGTAAGCGTTGATTTGGGATAATAATCAACGAATCTACATGTGCTTCAAGTGCATCGATACCTTTTTCAGCTGATTTTTGACGACGACGACCTTCAAAATTAAAAGGGGTTGTCACAACACCAACGGTCAAAATACCCATTTCTTTAGCTACTTCGGCAACCACAGGTGCTGCACCTGTACCTGTACCACCGCCCATACCTGCGGTGACAAAAACCATGTCCGTGCCTTCGAGATGTTGACGAATCACTTCACGGCTTTCTTCAGCAGCAATCTGACCAACCTCTGGATTTGCACCTGCACCTAAACCACGAGTACTTTGCTCACCCAGCTGGATCTTGAATGGAGCATTCATGCTATCTAGGGCTTGTTTATCCGTGTTTGCACAAACAAACTTTACGCCTTTGATGTCTGACTGCACCATGTGTTGAACAGCGTTACCGCCACCACCACCCACGCCAAATACTGTGAAACGGGCTTGACCGTTGCCATCGTCTAGTTCATCTTCTATAAATTCAAATGAGGCCATGACCTTTAGATTTCCTAATATATAAATGGCAGTTACTTCAGCCCGTTACTGCCTTGATTTTTAAAACTACTGATGCCTAGGATGCTGTTCAATATTACTCAGCTTGTCAAGTCCAGTGACTTACTATTACAACTTCCTAACAATTTTTCCCCAAAATACCTACAAGTTAGAAAATCGCCTTAAGCTTGCTATTGAGTGCATTCCAACCGTTTGCGACACGATCCATAAAACTTCGATCATTCGCTTCTTCAGGTTCTTCAACAGCATCTTGTAAGTCACTTTGGCTAAACATCAACAACCCTGCCGCTGTCGCATACATTGAACGGCGCAATGCAGGTAAGTGCTGATCTTCAGCATAAACTTGCAAAGGCGGATTACCCAAGTGTGCAGATACACCAAGCATACGACGCGCCAAATTCACCATTCCTTCAATTTGACAAGCATCACCTGTGAGTACAACACCATGATATAAACCATGAATTGCACCACTATGTTCTAACTCTTCACGGATAGATGTAAAGATTTCTTCATAACGTGCAATTACAATTTCTGCAAGCTCAATACGACTGATGGTTTGTGTACCATCAATACCTTGAACTTGAATCATATGGTCTGGTTTGACCACACTGATATCGACACAACCATGTAAAATTTTGATACGTTCGGCTTCTTCAGTTGTAGTCTGTAAAACTGCTGCAATATCACGTGTCACATTTTCACCGCCACGCGGTAAAGTACGTGCTAATGCCAAACGTCCATCCAAATAAACCGCAATATTGGTAATACCTGCACCAATATCAACTAAACAAACACCATATTCTTTTTCATCTTTCAACAAGCTCGATTCAGCTGTTGCAAGGCAAGATACCACCATTTTCTCAACACCAATGTTCGCACCTTTCATCGCGCGATCAAGGTTTTGCATGGTACTGATCGGCATCATCATCAACTGATAGTGTCCTGTCATGCTATGTGCTGACATATTCACAGGATTTTGTACCCATTCAACAGAGTCACCTAACTCAAAACCTAAAGGCACAGCACTTGCCAAATAATAATCAGGGGTCACATGGCTCGCTTTAGCCAACTCTAACGCTCTAACTACTTCATTTGTCGTAATAATATGATCATGATTTGCGACAGGAGTGCGACCTGAAGCATAAAAACTTTGTAATTCAGTACTTGGTATCGACACCCATGCGCTATGAATACGACATTCCGCCATATCTTCTGCTTCGGATACTGCATTTTTAATGGCAGCAATCACTTTGTCTAAGCTGACAATCTTGCCTTTAACCATACCTCGGTTGCGAGCAGTTGCCATGCCGATCACTTGGATTTTATCCGGTGCATGGATCTTACCAATCAAAACTGAGACTTTATGAGTCCCAATATCAATCGCAACAACTGAGGGAACAGCTTCACTCATTACTTCAATACCATATCTTTTGTTGTTTATACGGGCAAAATTGCCTGTTATTTTCAAGCCACGTATTATGGCTTTGCCTGAATTGCACCCGCAAGGTTTGTGTCATCAATCGTTACAACTAATTGACCATTGACAATCTTTGGCGGCATTGCATTTCTCCACTGAATGGCTAAACCATTTCGGTAACGTAAATCAATCGCCGAGATTTTTGACCATACAGGTTTTAAATCCGTTTGTGCCAATTGGCTCAAGCGTTGTAACTTATTCATGGTTTGATCTTGGTCAACAATAATACGTAAACCTGAGTCAAACTGCATGAACCATGTCATACGCTCTGTTAAATAAAGCTCTTTTAACCGCAAATTTGCAGGATAAAACAACTGATTAATTTCATTATAGCGACGCATCATCATTTTGGATTGGCTGACTGGACCATGCAAAAGCGGCAAGTTTGGATGTACCTTTGGCACAGCTTCGCTAAATACATCGCCATTATCACTGAGCAAGCGCCCTGTTCCCCAACGTGCAATCGCATGTCGCGGCATCACCCGCACACGAATTGCATTTGGCCAAGCTCGTGAAACTACCACCCGATCAACCCATGAGACTTGTAACGCCTGATCACGAATTAATTCTAAATCTGAAGTGAAATAATTATCTTTAATTATAGGATTGAGATGTTGAACCAACTGTTGGTTCTCAACTTCTGATTGAGTACCCACCACCTGCAATTGTGCAACAGTTGCATCTGTCATGACTTTATATAAGCCATAAAGACCAACTGCAAGCACGGCAAATGCAACAACAAGAAGCAGCCAACCACCCGCGTTCACCATTTTTTGTTTAGGCGAAGGCGGTTTCTCATGAATAGAGCTGATGGCAGGTCGTGTTTTACGACGCATTGATGCAGGAAGTTGAGCCATGAATAATTAAGCCGACTTTGTTAAAGTTTGCTCTAAAATTGCTAGGCAAAGCTCATCAAAACTATAACCGACCGCTTGTGCAGCTTTAGGTACAAGCGAGTGGCTGGTCATACCAGGTACAGTATTTACCTCTAACAACCAGAAATTACCTTGCTCATCTTGCATCGCATCAATACGTCCCCAACCTTCTGCACCTACTGCTTGAAATGCACGTAAGCATAGCGCTTGCAAAGACTTTTCTTCAGTTTCACTCAAACCACATGGAATACCATATTGCACATCATCGCGTTGGTACTTCGCTTCATAGTCATAAAATGCGACATCAGCTGGGGGTTGCAAACGAATAACTGGCAACGGTTGACCATTCAGGAAAGAAATCGTGAATTCACGACCCGTAATCCATTTTTCAGCCATGACCACTGCATCATGTTGGGTCGCTTTCTCGATTGCAGCAGCAAAATCTTCAGCTTTTTCAACCTTACTCATCCCGACACTCGAACCTTCATGTACAGGCTTGATGATCACGGGCAAGCCTAGATCAGCTACAACTGAGTTCAAATCAGAATCTTTTGTAATAATGCGGTATGGAGCTGTTGGCAAATCACTACCCTGCCAAATTTGTTTGGTTTTGACTTTATCCATACCAATCGCAGAGCCTTGAACGCCCGTTCCTGTATATGGAATATTTAACCACTCAAGCACACCTTGAATTTGTCCGTCTTCACCACCACGACCGTGCAATACAATAAATGCACGATCATAGGCAACAAGCTCAGTTACGCTTTTTTCCTGTGGATCAAATGCTTCTGCTTGTACACCTGAACGCAATAAAGCCTCTAATACAGCTTGACCACTGTCTAATGACACAGCACGCTCAGCCGACTTCCCACCAAATAACACAGCAACTTTTCCGAATTTTGCAGCATTTGACACGTTTATATCCTTAAAACTTTTCTAAATTCTCTAAATCTTCCCGCCCCATCTTTATGAAAGAGGGGAACTCCGCCCTTTGTTAAAAGAAGGTTGGGAGGAATTTTCTAAAACTACTGGGCATACAAGCGATGCTGAGCCAATTCTACCGAAATTGCACCGACGTTACCCGCACCTTGTGTTAATAACAGGTCATTCGGTTGTAACACTTTTTGCAAAACGTTTGGTAAATTTCCTTCAACAGGATCAACTAAAATCGGCTCAACCTGACCACGCAAACGAATACTACGCGCAAGAGCACGGCTGTCTGCACCCACAATCGGCTTTTCACCCGCTGGATAAACTTCTAACAATAAAAGTTGATCAACTTGCGAAAGAACATCCACGAAGTCATCAAAGCAATCACGAGTACGACTAAAACGATGTGGTTGGAACATCATGACTAAACGGCGATCTGGATGACTGGCACGCGCTGCTTTAATCGTTGCTTCAACTTCTTTTGGATGATGACCATAATCATCAACGAGTTTAACAGTGCCTTCACCAACCTCAAATTCACCTTGAACTTGGAAACGACGACCAACACCGCTAAAGCCTTCTAAAGCACGACAAATCGCACCATCAGAAACACCTTCATCTGTCGCAACACCAATCGCCGCAAGCGCATTTAGGACATTGTGCAAACCTGGTTGGTTAATCGTGACACGTAATGGTTCACGATCTTTACGTAATACAGTGAAATGTGAACGCATACCATCTTGTTCAACGTCAACGGCACGTACATCATTATCTTCATTAAAACCATAGGTCAGTACTGGACGACCAACACGCGGTAAAATTTCGCGAATATTGGCATCATCACCACATACCACAGCCAAGCCATAGAACGGCAAGTTATGTAGGAATTGAATAAAGGTATCTTTTAATTTATCGAAACTACCTTCATAAGTGTCCATATGATCGGCATCGATGTTGGTCACAATCGCGGCCATTGGCTGCAAATATAAGAAAGAAGCATCTGACTCATCTGCTTCTGCCACGATAAAACGGCTTTCACCCAGTGCCGCATTTACCCCTGTACTATTCAGCAATCCACCAATCACGTATGTCGGGTCAAGATTTTCTTCCGCCAACATCGTTGTTAATAAACTAGTCGTTGTAGTTTTACCATGTGTACCTGCAACTGCAATACCATGACGATAACGCATCAACTCACCAAGCATTTCAGCACGACGTACAATCGGTGTACGTTGTTCAATCGCGGCTTTAATCTCTGGATTTTCAGAATCAATCGCTGTTGAAACAACAAGGACGTTGGCATTTTTAATATTGTCAGCGCTATGTCCAATAAAGACTTTAACGCCATTCGCTTCGAGTTGCGCTGTGGTTTTTGAGGCTTTAATGTCTGAACCTGAAATTTTATAACCTTGGTTGGCTAATACCTCAGCGATACCGCACATCCCCGCACCACCAATACCAACAAAGTGGATGTTTTTAATACGGCGCATTTCAGGCACTTTGATTAGCTTTTTGGCTTGGTTTGGATTTGTAGGTGACATAGATGGACTCGAATTACAATTTTTTAATCAGATCAACCACATGCTGTGTAGCATTTGGTTGTGCTTGTTGACGTGCTTTAACTGCCATTTCAGAAAGTAACTGACGATTGATCAAGCTACTTAGCAGTTTATCCAACACATCAGGTGTCATTTCTGCTTGCTGACAAATCTTAGCCGCACCAACATTTGCTAAAAACTTCGCATTTGCAGTTTGGTGATCATCTACAGCGATCGGTAGTGGAACAAAAACAGCAGCAACCCCTGCTGTCGCAACCTCTGTGACGGTTAACGCACCCGCACGACAGATAATCAAATCTGCTTCACTATACGCCTTTGCCATATCATGAATGAATGGCTGAACATCAACTTTTAATGTCGCTGGCGCATCTTGATAACGCTCAAGCGTGACATCCTGTTGGTTCTGACCACATTGATGGAATACATTGAGAGGCGCATTTATTTTTTTCAATGCTGCGGGTAGGCGTTCATTCAACGCTTGTGCCCCCAATGACCCTCCCACAATCAAGATGCTAATCGGTTGATGCTCCTGCTCTCGGGTTTGATAACGCCAAGAAGGATTCAAAATCGAACTAATTTCCGCACGTACAGGATTGCCTGTGGTGACGACTTTATCACTGTTTGGGAAAGTATTTGGAAATGCCTGACACACGGTTTTGGCAATACGAGCCAATTGGGTGTTGGTAAATCCTGCAATCGCATTTTGCTCATGAATTAATACAGGAATACCAAGTAAACGTGCAGCTAAACCACCCGGCCCTGCGACATAACCACCAAAGCCTGCAACTGCATCAACTTTCAACTGTTTCATGTAGCGCATAGCGCTTAAGGTCGCTTTTAAGATTTTAAAAGGTGCGCTGAGCTTACGTAATAAACCATTACCGCGTACACCTTGAATATCAATTTGATAGATTGGAATGTTTTGATCTTTGAGTAAGCGATTTTCCATACCCGATGGTGTCGCTAACCATGAGACTTGGCAACCTTCTTGTTGAAGTTGTTTCGCAACTGCAAGTGCTGGAAAGACATGTCCACCTGTACCAGCGGCCATCATCATGACATGTTTGGGTTTGTTCTGTGGCGAATTGGTCACGGTCTAATTCTTCAACTCAAAAAAGAAGGTTATCGTCTATTGTTTTCGGGAGTTATTTTAATCCTAAAGCTTCATTCACGAAAAGCGAATTTCACCTGTTTACAACAGAAAGCGTGGCTTTTTTCAATTGTTTGCTAAAAACATGGTTCTGTCGACATCTAAATGCCCATTCGTATGTTAATTTTCGCAAAAAACAAATGGGCATTTGGGTCAAAATCTAACAGCTTGATTAATTTGAACGACCTGCTTCTAAGACATTAAATAGATCGTCTGCAATCGATGTTCCAAATTGTGCATCAATCTCGCGGATACAGGTTGGGCTCGTGACATTAATCTCTGTCACATAATTACCAATCACATCAAGACCGACAAAAACTAAGCCTTTTTCACGCAGGAAAGGACCCACTTTTGCTGCGATCATTTTATCATTTTCAGTGAGTGGACGCGCCTGACCTAGACCACCCGCAGCCAAGTTACCACGCACTTCGCCATTTTGTGGAATACGTGCCAAACAATACGGTACAGGTTCACCGTTCACCATCAAAATACGCTTATCTCCTTCGACGATTTCAGGAATATAACGTTGCGCCATGATTGGACGTGTGCCCATTTCGGTGAGCATTTCTAGAGTTGAACCGATATTTACGCCATCTTGATATAAACGGAAAATCCCCATTCCACCCATTCCATCGAGTGGTTTTACGATCACATCGCCATGTTCTTTAATAAATTCACGAATCAGGCTTTGTTGTGAAGTCACTAAAGTGGGCACTTGAAGTTCTGGGAATTGAGTTGCAAACAATTTTTCATTGCAGTCGCGTAGGGATTGGGGTTTGTTAATAATCCACGCGCCTTCACGTTCTGCTTGTTCCAAAATATAAGTGGTATAGACAAAATTCATGTCAAATGGCGGGTCTTTGCGCATCAACACCACATCGTAGTCAGCCAATGACTCTTTGCGCTTGTCACCCAACTCATAATAATGATCATAATCTTCAAAGACTTTAAGCGGTGCAATCAGACCAAATGCTTTACCTTGATCAATATATAAATCGTGTTGTAATGCATAACCCAATTCATGCCCGCGACGACTTGCCGCCCATAACATAGCCATCGTGGAATCTTTCTTAAGATTTACCGTTTCGATTGGGTCCATCACTACAAGTACACGCATAATTTGACGCTCGTATTTTTAATCTTGGCAAAAAGTATAGCGAAGTTTAGTGATGATGTTTAAACAAGTTATGTAATTCTTAAATCTAAAAAATTCTAATTTATTCAGATCACTAGATTCTATTTATTTTAATAGACGATTTTCTGAGTGATAAAAATTATAAAATTACTGGCAAATGATTTCATCGCCAGTAATTCGTGCAACATTCGCTTTCAGCGTCGAATTAAGCCAAAAGTTTTTGAATATCTTTGCCAATTTTTTCAGGTTTGGTCGTTGGAGAATAACGTTTAATCACTTCGCCATTTTGATTAATCAAAAACTTGGTGAAATTCCATTTGATGCTTTCACTACCTAAAATACCTTTGGCTTCTGAGGTGAGGTATTTATAAATCGGATGTGCATTTGAACCATTCACATCGACTTTGGCAAACATAGGAAATGACACACCATAGTTGCGTTGACAGAAGCTGCCAATTTCTTCATTGCTTGATGGGTCTTGGTTAGCAAACTGATTACATGGAAAGCCTAAAATCACCAAACCTTGTTGTTGATAGTCTTGATATAGCTTCTCAAGTCCTTCAAATTGTGGGGTTAAGCCACATTGACTTGCAGTGTTCACTACCAATAAAACTTTGCCTTGATAGTCTGCAAGGTTCTTTTGCTCGCCTTCTAAAAGTTCAGCCTGAAAATCATAAATTGTGGTCATACAACATCTCGCTCTGATTCAATCCATCTTATTTGCTTAATAGCTTTGTCTATTTGTTCAGCTATGTGAATTAATATTGCATACAATTATCTTGCATGCAAGTTAATTACGCACAATATACTTTTCCTATTAACCAAACTATACTGTGAGCTCGCAAAGGTGACCTTGAGGAGTAAAGCATGACTGAATTTTCTTACTTGGATAATCAAGTGTGTTTTGCAATGTATTCCGCGACCAATGCAATGATTCGTCAATATCGTCCCTTACTTCAGGAATACGACCTAACCTATCCTCAATTTATCGTACTGTTGGCTTTGTATGAAAAGGACAATGTAACGTTGTCTGAAATTGGTCAGAAGACCTTTTTTGATTCGGGCACGCTGACGCCAATTATTAAAAAACTTGAAGAAAAACAGTTTTTAAAGCGCGTTGCAGTCAAAGAAGATGAGCGTATGAAAAAAGTGATCTTGCTTGAAAAAGCACTTGCTGCAAAAGATGAAATTACCTTAATTCCGTTTAAACTCGCCTGCTCTTTGGGTCTCGATCCCAATGATTTGGTGGCAATTCATAATCTATGTCATCGCTTCTTAAAGGGTTTGGAAAGTTCTAAACTCGAAAGCATGAGTGAATAAATGCAACAGGCCATTGTTGGATTTCATCTGGATGAGGAAAGACATTACGTTGCTGACCTCGCTTGTGGTCATGGTCAGCATGTACGCCATGACCCACCGTGGCAAAATCGTCCTTGGGTGTTGACGGAGCAAGGGCGTAAGGAAAAGTTAGGGGTGATGTTGGAATGTAAAAAGTGTGATGAACTGTAATTTGTGTAACGCCGACTACGTTAAATGTCGAGATATGAAGCACTTTAAGCTTTACAACAAATATTTTTCTTATTCAGAATTAATCACAACCAAACTCTATCATTACTTTAAGACCAACCTTGTATAACTCTATATTTTTTATATATTTAAAAACAGCACTCTATAAATTAAAGCACAATTCTATGATTATGAACCTAAATAACCCATTCACAGATCATCAATATTATTGTAATAAATTCAATTATTTATACAAATTAATAAGAATAATAAATATATATATAAGTTAATCTTATTTTTTAGTGTATACTCAGCTTAACTAGAAAAAAGTTTTGTCTCGGTAAATCTTCTTGCAGTATCGTAGTTTTAGTAATAATCCTTCGTTTTTTAGATTTTAAGTTTCATTATTTATTATTTTCAAAGTTACAATATTTTAAACAAACTATTAAAAATCAATAGGATATATTATGTCAAATTCAAATACTGTTAAAGGTACTGTAAAGTGGTTCAATGAAACTAAAGGCTTTGGTTTTATTCAACAAGAATCAGGTCCAGATGTTTTTGCTCATTTCAGCGAGATATCGAATTCAGGATTTAAAACCTTATTTGAAGGTCAAATGGTTGAATTCAGTATAGCTCAAGGTCAAAAAGGACCAAATGCTGTAAATATTACAGCCCTCTAATGAATAAAAGATTATAAAAAGTACCGACACGTACTTTTTATAATTTAAAACTTGTTTTTTTAGATCAAAATTAAAAAAGGATATCAATTGTTAGAAACACATGATTTGATTGCAAAATCTCCAAATGGTACTGAAATTATAGTTTCATTAATTCCTATAAATAAAATGCAAAGTACGCGTCAAGGTTTTAAAAAAATTGAAGTTGGCAAAAAAGTCCTTTTACAATCAGGTATTGAAGTTGATTTAAACTTAGATGGTCGTACCTTTTATACCTCTTTAAATCAATTATTTAAATTTAATCAAAAGGTTATTTAAATAAAATTAAAACATTGTTTTTTAATTATTTCTAAGAATTTTATGAAGGTGAATAGATGTTAAAGCAAAGTATCAGCGTAAAAGATCAATTTGGTGTTAAGCACTTTATTCAAGCAACCGTAAATAATAACTTCGAAAACCCCCAGTTATTTTCTGATATAAAACACATTACAGTTGAAGGTGAAAACATAAGACCCAGTCTTGAAATGTTTTTTCAAAGTAACCTAAGCGGAAAAATTTTCGAGATAGTATGAATATTTAGAATTATTGAAAATTATCTTATTTAAATGAAATACTAAGTAAGTAGAAACCCGATATAAAGTCGGTTTTCAAAACTAAAAAAGGAAGCTTTCGCCACTGCTGTCCCACAAATATCACAAGAAGAACCTCAATTGAGGTTCTTCTTGTTTTCGCCATTTTTTATCAGGCACAAAGAGTGACCTTAAAAGTTTCCTTTCAAATAAATTGACCTGAATAATTCTCAGTAAACGCTGAACACTCCATCCTTCTTGTGCCATGTGTTTAGCGAAGTTCACCAGCAAATAGGCAATTAATGCAATCCATATTTGCGTTTGTATCGCATTGCGGCTTCGACCTAGAAATGACTTCAGTTTTAAATTCTGCTTGATGGCTTTAAAGAATAACTCAATCTTCCAGCGGTCTTTATAAATTGCAGCAATGGTGGATGCTGCCAGATGAAAGTTGTTGCTCAGAAATTCGAATGTTCTTTTCTTATCTGTATCATAAAACTCTATACGTCTTAATAATTTAGGTGCGCCTCTTTTCTTGGCATGCGCACTACTCAATTCAATACATTCATCCGCAATAATCCCTTTAGTCGCTAATACGCTGCGGCTTGATTTAACTTGATAAACTGTCTTTGGGCGTAGCCGGGTTACAAAGCTGACGTTCTGAAGTGTCAACTGAGCAAACCATTGATAATCAACATATCCTTTATCAAAGACGATAATGCTGCCAGCAGGAAATTTAAATGCTCTGCCTTGCACCATATCATTTTCAATACCATCCCCAAGCGCTACAAATTCAGGAATGGTATTGCTGTGATTTAAGCCAACACTGAGTTTAATACTGGCTTTGGATTCATGCACTTTTGCCCATGCGCACAATGACAGTGAAAGATCAATATGACTGGCATCTAGTGAATACAGCGGATTTTTGAATCTAAATTTATGTGCAGTTTTAGAGTTTTCACAGCGCTGAAGCAGCTGTGTGAACAATTGCTGATACAGGCTGGCGGGCTGTCCTTCGTTGAGTCTTGCTAAGGTGCTTCGCGCAATTCTCTTCGCGCCAAGATGATAGAGCTTTTCCTGCTGGGATTCGAGATTGGATTGAATGTCTCTTAAGCTTTGCCGACAAGAAAGTTGGGACATCAATATGGCAACAAACTGATCCCAGCGGGTGGCTGATCATAATTTTTGCCCAGAGTGGTGCAGTTTAGCCAGACGTTCAAAATCTTGTCTTAGAATGGGTTTGAGTAATTGATGAAATACGGTATTCTGATGTGACAAAACCTGAGTCCTTTATAGTTAAAGTGTTTGTTTGCACTCATATTTTAACTATTTAGACTCAGGTTTTTTTATTTAAAGCAAACTATGGGACAGTAGTGAGCTTTCGCTTCCTTTCCTAACATTTAAAACTTAAATGCCATATTTTTCACGATAAGCCTGCATATTTGCCAATGCTTCTTTCTCGCCTTTTGCATCCAAATAATCCATCAAATCTTTCATTGTGATTAAAGCATGCACTGGGATTTCGAGTTCTTTTTGTACTTCCTGAATCGCAGAAAGTTCACCTTGACCACGCTCTTGACGATCTAACGCCACTAATACCCCTGCAATCGTTGCACCAGCATTTTTTAAGATAGTCACAACTTCACGAATCGCAGTCCCCGCAGTGATCACATCATCAATGATCCAAACTTTTTGACCTGCAACCGATGCACCAACCAACACCCCCCCTTCACCATGATCTTTGGCTTCTTTACGGTTAAAACCCCAAGGAACGCTCTTACCATGTACTTGAGACAACGCAACCGCAGTTGCTGCTACAAAAGGAATGCCTTTGTACGCAGGACCAAAAATCACACCGACATTGTCACACTGAACCAATTTATCTGCATAGCCTTGTGCTAAAAGAGAGAGTGCTTCACCATCATTTAACAAACCTGCGTTAAAGAAATAAGGACTGACACGACCTGATTTTAAGGTAAACTCACCAAATTTAAGCACACCACGTGATAATGCGAGTTCAATAAAAGCTTGCGGATTAAATGACACAGGCGTTGTCATAAGGTGCTCCAAATTCATCAATTGAGGTTAAACATACGCATGATACCAAAGGATAGCTATCCAAGTGATGTAAAAATTCTTCGAGTCGTCTCAATTAACGTAAATGGGCTACGTTCATCAGTAACCAAAGGTCTACTCGAATGGTTAGAACAGTCCGATGCGGATGTCGTATGTATGCAAGAAAGCCGCATCACCCATGAACAATGGACTGATAAATTCAAACCTGAGGGTTGGTATACGCACTTATTTCCAGCTGAACGTGCAGGCTATGCAGGTACAGCAATTTATAGTCGTTTGCCATTTATTACGGTGAAAAATGGACTTGGCTTTGAACTTGCTGACTCGCAAGGGCGTTTTATCACGGCGGAGTTTGATTTAGGACTGTCACATCCTGTTCATATTGCTTCTCTATACTTACCATCAGGTTCAAGTGGTGAAGATGCACAAGCACGTAAAGATTTATTTTTACTAGAATACGCCAAGATTTTAAAACAATGGCGAGATGAAAATAAATCGATCATCGTGTGTGGTGACTATAATATCGTGCATAAACGTATTGATATTAAAAACTGGTCAGGCAATCAAAAATCATCAGGCTGCTTACCACATGAACGAGCATGGCTTGATCACATTTATGATGATTTGGGCTATGTGGATACTTTCCGTGAAGTCCGCCAAGAAGCAGAATTATATTCGTGGTGGTCAAATCGCGGTCAAGCCCGTGCGAAAAATGTCGGGTGGCGCATCGACTATCAAGCTTGCTCTCCAGACTGGAAAGCTCGTACAGCTAATGCATGGGTCTATAAAGAACAATGGTTTAGCGACCATGCCCCTGTGATTATCGACTACAAAATAAACGAATAAGTGAACAAGTGTTCACTTTGACCGCTTCTTTAGCTTACATACCGTGTCGTTTTTTGTGTATTTTTATTTATCCCCTGTAACGGCATTATAGCACCACGGCACAGGGAAGCGGTCAGGATGACCAGAAGGGATAGGACGCCGTAGGAAGATAAAATAAACTTAGTTTAAGTTTATTTGCAAGGATGAGACATTGGACGTTGAAATGAGACCCGCATGATCAGGATGATTAGATGCGGGTTTTCTCTTTTTTAGATATTCGATTTTTTTCTTGACGCTGTCTTTAGCTTTTATGCTCAAATATATAAGAACAATTTAATCAATCACCCATCTTTTAGAAATCTCTCAATCAACTTTATAAACAATATCGATTGGCAACTGAGTCAGTTTTTACGTTAGGCTTTCGAATAAATCTTTTCATCAATCTATATGGTTTTTCAGTATGTTTAAAATTTACGGTATTAAAAATTGCAATTCAATGAAAAAAGCTTTCGATGCTTTAACTGCCAAAGGAATTGCTTACGAATTTCATGATTATAAAAAACAAGGCATTGATGCTGAAACTTTAACAGTCTGGCTGAAAGAGATTGGCGCAGACAAAGTATTAAATAAAAAAGGCACCACATGGCGCAAACTCAGCGAAGCGGAACAAAATCATGCGACTCGTAACGAATCAAATCTGATTGAAACATTGATCGCACAACCGAGCTTGATTAAACGCCCAGTTTTACAAACTCCTCAAGGTTATGTGATCGGTTTTGATGAAGCGGCTTATGCAAATTTATCGGCTTAAAATAAGCAAACAATAAAAAACCGAGTGGATTTACACTCGGTTTTTTTATATCGAATTCGGTTTAGTTGGTACGAATCCAAGTTTGGTTACGACCTAATGCTGCAACGCCGATGTAGCCACGTAATTTAAGCTTTTTACCACCATCGATGATTTCAGCTTTCAATTTATAAGTTTTACCATTTTTAGGATCAATGATAGAACCGCCATCATAATTTGTACCGCCTGCATTTTTAAGACCATGAACAATTGTCACGCCTTTCAGCGGTTTATTTTTAAAAGTACCTTCACATTTAGTGCAGGCATTTTCCTGACCAGCCACTAAAAATTTTTGAATTGATGCATTGAGCGTACCGTCTTTTTGCTCTGTAAACTTCACAATCGCTTTCGGTTGTTTAGTATCATCATCAATCGTTTGCCAAACACTCCCGTTAAGCACATCTGCCGCATTGGCAAAAGTTGTTAAACCGAGCAATCCAAATGCTAAAGCAATTTTCTTCATTTTTGTAATATCCTTAAGGGGGTCTTTTCAAGACCAAGAGTATTGAGAATTTCTATCAATATTGCAATTCTTGATTATGACTATTGGGTATAGCCTGAGCAACAACAAAACATTGCTGTAATTACAGTGCAAGGCACATGAGTCAAAACTCTCTTAGTTATATACTGAACTAACAATATGGAAAAATTATGAAATTTGGTACTGTTTGGAAATATTATTTTACTGAATCGTTACTAAAAGCGACTATTCGCACACCGAGTCAGTTTAATTTAGCACCGAATGCGTTACGACCTGTTTTAGCTCAACTTTGTCGCTTGTTTCCTCAGAATCCAACAGTACAAATTCGACCACTACATTTGGCGGGTGTTCGCGGTGAAGAAATCAAAGCTCAAGCTTCTGCAACCCAACTGATCTTTCATATTCATGGAGGTGCCTTTTTCTTAGGTAGCCTAAACACACATCGTGCGTTAATGACTGACATCTCAGCTCGTACTCAAATGCAGGTGATCCATGTAGATTATCCACTCGCACCTGAACATCCATTCCCAGAGGCGATTGATGCAATTTTTGATGTATACCAAGCACTACTGGTACAAGGAATTAAACCCAAAGATATTATTGTCTCTGGCGACTCGTGTGGGGCTAACCTTGCATTGGCGCTTTGCTTACGCTTGAAGCAACAGCCTGAACTGATGCCAAGTGGTATGATTTTAATGTCACCATATTTAGATCTGACACTCACCAGTGAATCATTACGTTTCAATCAGAAGCATGATGCTTTACTTTCGATTGAAGCTTTACAAGCAGGAATCAATCATTATTTGAAGGATGGGATTCAAGCGGATGATCCTCGCGTATCTCCTTTATTTGATGATCTAAAAGGTTTACCGCCAACGTTGGTTCAAGTCGGCTCTAAGGAAATCCTATTGGATGATTCAAAACGCTTTAGAGAAAAGGCGGAAAAAGCCAATGTCAAAGTGAACTTCAAACTTTACACAGGTATGTGGCATAACTTCCAAATGTTTAATGCATGGTTCCCTGAAGCGAAACAAGCACTAGCGGATATTGCTGAGTTTGCTCATTCCTTAGATCAAAATTAACTCATTTTCTCCAAATGAAAAAATGGTCAGCAATGGCTGACCATTGTCACTCTTAATTTATTTTTGTCATAATAGTTAAAATTTGATCGATTATTTAGATAACCAAGCCTTTTTCCAAAAAATTTTCCCTTGCGATTTAACATTAAAAACCGAGAGCTAGACTTTTTTCTCAATCTAAAGATGCTATTGTAATTTCAATAATCGTTTTTCAATTTTTTTGATGACAAATTTACACTTATAACCGTTCTTAGGAATCTCATTGCATAAAGGATGCATGTCAATCATGAAGGTTCACTTTAAGAGTTTAGCAAAACGTGAAAAATGGAATTTCTCACAACTTTGGGAGCATGAACCGCTTATCAATTGGGACATGCTGAAAAAAAGTATTTTGTTGCTAATACTCGCTGCACTGATGAGCTTGTTTGGAATTTTGTGGGACAGTTTTGTCTTGCTGAATCCTAGTACATGGCAATGGGTGAATTTACCACTTGTTCGCTCAAAACTACTCACCAACTTGATCATGCTGATCGTTTTTCTCAGCTTGATTATTCCTAGTTATTTTTACAAAGATCGAGTGTGGGTTCAGGAAATTATTCCTATTTTGAGTGTACAGATTTTTACAGTATTGCTTTGCCATACAGGCTATCTGATCGGCAGTTTTAGTCCTGCGACCATGGTGACATACGCTAGTGTAGTCGGTGTCGGTCTCATCTTGTTTGATCGTCGCATGATCTACTGCGCATTGATTCCCGCGACTATTGCTCTGCTCTTTTGTAATTTCCTCAGTATGTATGGCATCCTTCAGTATGCGCCAATATTTAATCCTGAGATCTTAAATCAAGCGGAAATGCACCCTTTCTGGGTTGGCAGTATGTTCTTCTTTCTGCTCCCAATTCTATTGGCTTGTTTGTATTTATTTGAAATTTTACTGCAACAATGGCGTACTCGTGAAACTGCCATTCAAGCTCTGAGCCGCCTCGACCCTTTAACCAATGTCATGAATCGTAGAAGCATTAGTAATCAGCTAGAGAAGCTCAATCAACAAGCCGATCAGTTGTATTCTGTGATTTTGCTCGACCTTGATCATTTCAAAAATATTAATGATCACTTTGGACATAGTTTAGGGGATGAAGTATTAGTAAATGTCGCGAAATGCTTAACTGAAAATCTACGTGATCAAGACATGATTGGTCGCTTTGGGGGCGAGGAATTCATTATTTTGCTTCCCAACACCAGTACAGCACAAGCAAAAAGCATTGCTGAACGTTGTCGAATTGCGATTTCACAATTAAGTTTTATTTCTGAAGATCATCAAGAATTTTCGGTTAGTGCTAGTTTTGGAATTAGCAGCTCACAAAATGCCAGTGAGTCACACTTAATTATTAGTCAAGCTGACCAAGCATTGTATGCAGTCAAAGCAAATGGACGTAACCAAGTCAAAGTATTTAGTGAGCTGGTGGGTTGATCAATAAAAGAGGGAAATTCCCTCTTTTACTTTTTGTCTATTTCTTTAAATATTCATCTCGAGTCTGACGATATGGTTCATCAAATGGTACAAACATTTGCTCTTGTTTTGCTTCCGCAATCCACTGTTGAACCGATGGTAAAGACAAAATCTTGTCTATATAGCTTTTGCCTGATGCTGAAATAGGTAAGTCAAAACATTCAAAACGCATCACCACTGGTGCATAAAATGCATCGGCAATACTAAACTCACCACACAAAAACTGATCTTCGCGTGGTCGCTCTGACCAAATTTGAACAATACGTGCGACTTCATTACGCAGTTGCTCATGCTCAGCCCAAAGCTGTTTTCCAATATGGGATAAATCCGCTTCAACATTCATCGGACAAAGATTGCGTAAATTCTGAAAACCACTATGCATTTCTGCACTAATACAACGTGCGCGGGCACGTAACTTTTTATCTTGAGGTAATAAATTTTTATCAGGATGTTGTTCAGCAATATATTCTGCAATCGCCAGACTATCCCAAACAATAATATCCTCATCAACTAAAGCAGGTACTTTTCCTGTTGGATTAAGTTTTAGAATTTCAGTTTTAAACTGGCTATCTGGCTCAAAACTATCAAACTGAATCCAATGTTCTTGGAACGCAATACCCGCCTGTTTTAACAAAATCCACGGACGCATCGACCATGTGGAGTAATTTTTATTTCCGATGAACAGTTGATAACTCATAATGATTTCTCTTTTAATGCAGCGAGTTGTTGTATTAGTTCAGATTTCTGGAATGCACCCGTCAAACGTAAAGCACGTATTTCTTTCTTTTGTTGATCTAAGAATAAATAAGTTGGCGGACCTAATATGTCCCATTGATTGAGTAAGTTCTGATGCGATAGATCATACTGACTGAGGTCAAGCTTGATCAAATAATAAGGAGCCAAAGCATGTTGGACCTCTGCATCTTTTAAAATCCGATGCTCAATCGGTTGGCATGCCACACACCAGTCTGCATACACATCAACCACGATCATTTGATCTTTCGGCGCAGTTGCAAGAAGTTGTTCAAACTCATCTGCTGTTCGTGCAATATGCCAAGTAGCAAGTTGATCAGCTTGTTGCGTTGTCAAATTCTGTACATGTTGATATTGATTAAATGCTAAAAAAGGAACAACAACCAACAACAATAATGCGTATAGCCATTTTAATTGGCTCGTCTTCACAAAGAGTCGATACGCTGCAAAGACAATAAATCCAATACCTAATAATAGACTGAGAATCTGCATCGCCAATTCAGGTAGAAGTGGTCGAATAAAATACAAGCTGAGCGCCAACATCAAAAAGGCAAAAATCACCTTGATTTGATGCATCCATTCTCCCGCTTTAGGAAGTGCTTTTGCACCAAGTACACTCGCCAAAAGCAAAGGTATACCCATCCCGAATCCGAGCGTAAACAAGAGTAATGCACCTTGCCATTGACTTTGGGTCTGTGAAATAAACAGTAGCGTTCCAGCAAGTGGAGCAGTCATACATGGACCAACCAACAAAGCTGAAATCATCCCCATCACACTTGCGCCAATTAAGGTGCCACCTTGTTGCACCGATTGCATTCGATCAAGATGATTGACCCATTTTTGTGGCAGTTTAATTTCAAATAAACCAAATAAATTGAGTGCGAAAACCACAAACAATAAACTAAAGGCAATTAATGTCGCTGGCTGTTGAAGCCATCGTTGAAAGTTCAGCCCTGCGGCTGATGCGATTAATCCCAGTACCGCATATACCATCGCCATGCTGATCACAAACGTCAATGCAATCATCCATGCTTTAACACCTTTATGTTCACGCACGATCAATGATGTCAAAATAGGCAGCATCGGCAATGAACATGGCGTGAATGCCAGTAAAATCCCTAATCCTAAGAATAAAGCCAAACTATAAGCTAAAGAATGTTGTTCTAATGTGCTCGACCATTTCTGATCTTGGGCCATAACAGTATTGTTGCTGTCTACCGTTGATTGGTCTTGTGGCGTTTCACTTAATTCTGCGTTATTTGTATTCGCTGCCTGAGCAGATCGAGCAACATCTAAAAAACGCTTTTGAGAGTTTGCAGTGGTATTTTGCATACTCACCAAACCATCAATATCGGTTTGAAAGTCAATCGTTTGAGGTGGGTAACAAATTCGATCTTTGGCACAACCCTGCCATGTGACACGGTAGTGCTGCGATGCTAGTGTCGGAATATTGAATTCAACTTGCTGATAATAAACTTGGCTATGACCATAGTTTTCATCATATTGATCAACGGCTTTGGGCAAATCCAACGCAACAGCTTGATTGCCTTGCTGAACTTCAAATTTATGTTGATATAAATAATAGTTTGGCTGAATTTCCCAACGCAATCGTGCTTGATCTGTTTGCGTCGATTCAACTGAAAATGTAAATGCCTCTTCAGGGCTTAATAATGGTGCTGCTGAATTTTCTTGGGCGTAGGTTAAAGACCCACATAACAGCAATAATGTACCCAAAAAGTATTGGATCAGCGAGACACTAGCCTCACCCCGAACATGCATTTTCATATCATCTCTCTATGTTCTCTCAAATGCCCGATTTCTTGAATGGCAGTTCAACATAGAGCATTTGAGAGATCATCTATCAGAATAAAACGGATACGCCTAAACCACCGTTATAACTTCTCACATCACCATCTAAATCAACACCCACACTTGCATCAAGCTGTGCACGATCATTGATGGCATAAACCAGACCAGTCCCTAAACCATATTGATAGTCTTGGCTCTCTGCTTTGCGATAAATAAACTCAGAATATCCTGATAATTTACCTGCAATTTTATAATCAATGGTTGGAATCGCTGTCACTGCCCAATTACTATTTTGTGCTTCATAACGCATGGTAATTGACGTACCGATTAAATCACTAAACTCATAGGCAACAGCTGAAGTTAAGCTGTAAATATCATCATGTGCAGTGAATTCATCGTTACCCGTTGCAATAATCGCTTCAGCTAACACCGCCATCGATAAACGATCATCTTTCAGATCAATCGCTTTCTTTAAACCAATACTGACATCGCCTAAACCATCAGTTTCAGTTTTAAATCCAGCTCGCTTGTGTTGTTGCCATACTGGACCTTGCCAACCCAATTGCAGTTCTAGACCATTTGCTAAACCTGTACGCAACAACATATCGCCATTTAGGGTTAAAGTTTTATCTTTTACACCTTCAATATTTTGTTCTTGGTAACTTACTGTTGGTAAGCCCTGTTCCCAAGCAAGTTGACCAACAGGTGTAATCCCTGTTCCGATCCCTGCACCAGGAGGATCAAATGAAAATTCTGCCGCAAAAGCCGTGCTTGCTAGCATTGACGCAGCCACAAAAGTTAAAGCATTAAGCTTCTTCATGATGAACCCCTTTTCCTTGTTTCCGCTAAACTTATGCTGTTAGCTCTTTTGACATTTTGGCGCCATGCTGACGCAATAATTCGAGTGTCTCGCGCTCTTCTTTCAGCGATTCTGACCAATCAATTTCATCAAAATCACAATCAAAGAATAATTGGCTAATCGAAGATAAAATCGTTAGTCCTTCTTCATCACGTGTATTTGGATCAACTTTTTCGTCTAGTAAACGCTGTACCACAGGGACACATGCCGAGCTTGCAGCATCCCAAAGCGGACCATAAAATTCTTCAGCATCCCACAAATGTAGATTTGCTTTGGCTTGAATCAATGCATCTAAAATAGCAAGATAAACGTGAAGTTCTTGTTGTTTTTCATCTTCACTTAATGGCTTGCCAGCTTCATAAGCCTCACAAATTTTTTCCCACCACGCAAACAAACCATCACAAAGAACTGAAACAGGTGGTCCTTGTTCTGGATCAATAAAGTTTGGGTCAAGTCCTTCAGCAAGTAATGCTTGTACTTGGTCTAAATCGAGTTGTTGTATGGCTTGCACCAAGGCCTGTTGCTGATTGCTTAACATGACCAATTCTCACAAAGTATTTAATTCGCCTATTATGCCGAATATCCCATCGGGATTTTATAAAACGACCTAAAAATCATGTATAAATTTGATACAGGCATAAAAAAAGCCCAATACTGGGCTTTTTTTAAACGCGCTCACTACGCCTCATCATCTACTTTTATATCATCATCGACATCAACATATTCTGGTAAAGCTCCACGATGGTGGTCTTTTTTCTCATATAAATGTTCCAAACTACGTTGTAATTTATCAATTGCACCATGGATAGATGCATCGATATTTGCAGCTTTGTGTGTCACAGCTACAGGTTTCATACCTGCTGGACGGGCTTCGATCATACAGCGTTTGTCATGATCTCCCGTTTTTTCCCCATTTTCATCACTAATATGAACCGAAAAATGTGTAATACGTTCGCTATAACGTTGAAATTCTTGTTTAAGCTCTGCACGGATATAACTAATTAAACGTTCGCTACCATGGATGTTTTTATCTGTACGGATTTCAATATTCATAAATATCTTCCTCTCTTCTATATTGAGACGGTTCTACGAAGCTTTTTATTCAGCACACTTTGAGCATGCATTCATTCAGTGCAGTTGTATATTCTGATTATGTAAATGCTTGTCGTCTCCTTGCTTCACATCAGTTGTGTTTCAGTTATTTAGAAGATCTTCTATAATTCCAATATCTGTCTTTCATCAGAAATATGCAAGCTGATTTTTGACATTTTTATTAAAACTTGATCAAAAAGATTCTCTTACCGAATCTTATCTTTGGCAGACCTTTTACCGTATACAATTCTTTTGAGCATTTGGTCAAATTTGGCTTTATTTTTGCTTCATAACTTGTATGCTTTACACGCCTTTTGTGGGGGAGATTTTTTAAATGCAATTGAAGCAACTTGCGGCTACATCTTTATTGTTATCTACAGCAGTTTTCGCTCAAGCGAAACCAATTTGGCAGGATTTCAGCCTAACGGGTTTATACGGCGAAAACTACGAAGTGGTTGATGAAAAACAAACAACTTTAACAGTTGAATATGCGGCAAAAGTAAAATATGCCGATGTGTTCTTCTTTATGGATCGTATGCGTGGTAGCGACGATCATAAAAGCACTTATTTCGAGCTTTCTCCACGCTTGAGCTTGGGTGAGGTTTCAGGTCAGAAACTTGCTTTTGGTCCGATTAAAGATGTGTTGATCTCAACGACTTGGGAAAGTAACAATGATGACTTTTCTAGTTTTGATAACTTCTTATACGGCGTAGGTTTCGATCTTGCAATTCCTTATTTCCAATATGCGAATGTCAATTTCTACCGTGCAAACAATGAAAATACAGCAGATGACTATCAAATGACTATCGCTTATGCGGTTCCATTTAAAGTATCTAGCGAAGATTTCTTAGTTGATGGTTTCCTTGACTGGTCTACAGCAGAAAAAGACCATGCAAGTGAACTTAACTGGACAACCCAATATAAATGGAATGTAGGTAAACACATTTCACCTGAAACACGTTTATATTTGGGCGTAGAACATTCTGTTTGGAATAACAAGTTTGGTATCAAAGGCAGCGACGAAAATAATGTCAGTGCTTTAGTGAAATACCATTTCTAAACGGTTTTGACTGATCAAAACAGCAAGGAATTCCTTGCTGTTTTTTTTTAGATCGCGCATATTGAAATAGATGAATTTTCTTTTATTTTGTTATGTCTCACGATCTTATACTTGCAACGCACATACTACAAAACTCTTATCAAATTCGTTTTGCAACTACTGATGATCTCGAGCAGATTCTCACCATTTATAATCATGAAATCATCACGGGCACAGCCAACTGGAATGATCAAGCCGTTACTTTAGCGCAATATCAACAGCGCTTTCAGGAGATGCAACAACAGCAATTTCCTATGATTGTCGTCGAAGATCAGTCATTGAGAAAAATTACGGGTTATGCCTATTACTCTGCCTTTCGTAGTATTACAGGCTATCGACACAGTATTGAACATTCTGTTTTTATTGATCCGAATTATGCTCGTCAGGGTTTAGGTAAAGCCCTCATGCAACAACTGATTCATCTTGCGACTCAACAGCATATGCATGTCATGGTGGCTGCGATTGATAGCGAAAATATGGGTTCAATCGTATTACACCAACAATTGGGTTTTATTCAAACTGGCTATATGCCACAAGTGGGACAAAAGTTTGGCAAATGGCGTGATTTAGTTTTAATGCAGCTACAATTG
Organism: Acinetobacter sp. A22; assembly: GCF_030913345.1. NCBI lineage: Bacteria > Pseudomonadati > Pseudomonadota > Gammaproteobacteria > Moraxellales > Moraxellaceae > Acinetobacter > Acinetobacter sp. A22. The sequence continues at coordinate 2,854,132 of NZ_CP133162.1, read as the reverse complement.
AGTCGTTCATAAACAGAACAATTTCATCTCTACTATGCATATGTAGTTGGTTAGAATAAAAACATCTCATTTACAAAATAATTTAAAACATGAAAATTTCACAACTCGCTTTAATCATTACATGTGCTTCAGCAACAACCGTTAGTTTTGCAGAAACATCTTTTGAGCAAGAATTACAGCAAGGCTGTGCCAAAGTAAAACAATACGCTCTAAATGGGAAAAAGCTCTACGACCAAAAGCAATATGCCAAAGCAGTGAAACAATTTGAAGATCAAGCCGCATGGGCACATTTCTGCCAAATAAATGCTGAAGAAAGCGGTATTAAAGTGACTGATCGAGAGATTGAAATAGCCAATAATAATGTCGGGTTGAGTTATGCAAAATTAGGTAAACCACAATGGGCACGAGTGTGGTTTTTACGGGATAAAGATTCAAAAACCAGTCAATACAACTTAAAACAACTTCCTAAACCTCATATCAGCAAAGACTTACAAGGCACTTATGTAAGAGCCAATGGTTTTGGGCAATGGGATTACATCACGGTAAAGAAACAACAAAATAAATATCTAATTAATTTTGAAGGTTATTATTTTGGCATTCGTGGTCTGATTTATGGTCCAAATTTAGGTGAGTTTGACACCACAATGCCGATCACTGCAAAGCAAGCCAACTATCGCTATGGGGACTGTCAGATTAAGCTTCAATTTGCGAATGATACAAATAATGGTCAAAAAATTGAGGTGAAACAAAATAACGGCGAGTCTGGATGTGGTTTTGGGCATAACGTCTATGCGGGCGGCACGTTCTATAAGGTTGAAGGTAAATAAATGATCTTTACCCTCAAACTCAACAAAAAATTTAAGAAAACTTATGAGTCTCGGAAACGTCATTCACAACCTGCGTAATCTTTGAAAGATATTGTTTCTGCGAAACAATAGAAAAAATCCAAGAATTGAACAGGTTTTGTGAATGACAATGCCTTTGGTTACTTTGGGCAAAACCAAAGTAACTCCAGCAGAAGGCGTATTTAAAAATTAGAAGACTACTAGGTATGACTCCGAAAGATAATCATTTTTTTAATATCTAGTTTCTAAATAGTAAAATGAGATATATAGGGTCGATACTAAATCGCCACCAACTCCCTTATCCCCTTTTCAGGCATATCGCCCCCCTGTCCTTGCGCGATCACTTGACCACGCGCCATCACCGTATAGTTATCTGCCAGTTCTTCAGCAAAATCGTAAAACTGCTCCACCAAAACGATCGCCATTTCACCCTGATCTGCCAATTTACGAATCACTCGACCAATGTCTTTGATGATCGAGGGCTGAATCCCCTCAGTCGGTTCATCCAAAATCAAGACTCTTGGCTCCGAAGCCAACGCTCTCGCAATCGCGAGCTGTTGCTGTTGACCACCTGACAAATCTCCACCACGGCGATGCTTCATTTCATCCAAGACAGGAAAAATTTCGTAGAGATGACTCGGTACTTTTCGAGTTTTCGCACCTGAAAATTTCGCCATACCAATTAAGATATTTTCCTCTACGGTTAAAGTTGAAAAAATATCTCGTCCTTGCGGCACGTAAGCCAATCCTGCACGTACTCGTTGCTCAGGGGACATTTTGGCAATATCTTTGCCATCTAGCAAAATCTGTCCTGATTTAATCGGGAGAATCCCCATCAAGCATTTCAGCAACGTGGTTTTACCAACGCCATTCCGTCCTAGAACAACACTGCATTCCCCTACAGGCGCTTGAAAAGACACGTCACGCAGAATATGACTACCACCATAAAACTGGTTAATTTCTTTCACTTCTAACATGGCAGTCTCCTAGCGTCCCAAATACTTTTCAATCACATCTTCATTGGCTTGTACCTCTGCCAATGTGCCCTCTGCCAAAATTGCACCTTGCGCCAGTACCGTGACTTTTTCACTAATGGTGTCAATAAAGCTCATGTCATGCTCCACGACCACCAGCGTATGATTTTTTTTCAATTCCAAACACAATTCAGCAGTGCGTTCTGTTTCCGCATCAGTCATTCCTGCCACAGGCTCATCCAATAAAATCAGCTTCGGACGTTGCATCAATAACATACCGATTTCTAACCACTGCTTTTGACCATGAGATAATAATCCTGCGGGCTTTTTTACAAATTCCTTTAAGCGAATTTGCTCCAAACTTTCCTCCAGTGCTAACTGTGCTTCTGGATCAAGTCGGCTAAACAAACTTTTTTTCACTCGCTTATCGCGTGGTGCAGCGAGTAGTAAATTTTCCATCACAGTGAAATTTTCAAATACCGTTGGTTTTTGAAATTTTCGTCCAATCCCAGCTTCTGCGATTTCCTCGGTACTCATTTTGGCAAGATCATAGTTTTGTCCAAAAAAAGCAGTGCCCGTGGTTGGACGAGTTTTCCCTGTAATCACATCCATTAATGTGGTTTTCCCCGCACCATTTGGTCCAATGATGCAGCGTAATTCACCCTCAGCGATGTACAGTGATAAATCATTTAACGCACGAAACGAATCAAACCACACACTGACTTTTTCTAAATACAAAGCAATCCCGTGACTAAAATCTGCACCTTGGGTTTTGGCACGACCATAGCCCTCACCAAGTTGACCGCCATGTTGAGCTGAGTCTATGAATAAATCACTCATTTAATTGCTCTCCTTTTTAAAACGATCAAATAAACCAATCACGCCTTTAGGTAGGAAAATCGTCACTACGATAAATAGCGCACCTAAGATCAGTAACCATGCTTCGGGCGCAGCCACAGTGAAATAAGTTTTCACTGCATTAATCAAACCTGCACCTAAAATCGCCCCAATCAAGGTGCCACGCCCCCCTGCAGCCACCCACACTGCCATTTCAATCGAATTGACTGGATTCATTTCACTTGGGTTGATAATACCAACCTGTGGCACATACAACGCACCTGCGATACCTGCGATCACAGCCGACAATACCCATGCTGAAAGCTTGTACCACAGCGTACGATAACCCAAATATTGCAAACGGTTTTCGCTGTCACGAATCGCCCCCAACACACGCCCATAAGGACGATTCATCAGTTGACGTAAGCCGATAAAGCACAGCATTAACACCAAAGCAGTGACAAAACATAAACTGGCACGCATTGGCGCAGAAGTGATATCAAAACCCAATAAGGTTTTAAAACCCGTGAAGCCATTGTTTCCACCAAAACCTGTCTCATTGCGGAAGAACAAGAGTGCCGCTGCAAAGGTCATGGCTTGGGTAATAATTGAGAAATACACACCCTTGATTTTTGAGCGGAAAGCAAAGAAACCAAAAATAAACGCAACTAAGGCAGGTACAGATAAAACCAAGATCATCGCCCAAGCAAAATGCTCAGTGCCAACCCAATACCAAGGGAGTTCTGTCCAACTGAGGAAACGCATGAAATCAGGTAAACCATCACCTGCGGATTCGCGCATCAAATACATGCCAAAGGCGTAACCACCGAGGGCGAAATATAAACCGTGCCCCAAGCTTAAAATCCCTGCATAGCCCCACACTAAATCCAATGCCAAAGCGACCAAAGCCAAGCACATGATTTTGCCAATCAACGTAATCCAATACGCTGACAGATAAAATGCCGAATCAGGGGATAACAGATGTAACCACGGTAAGCTCAATAACACGGCAAAACAAATGGCAATCGCGATTGCGCTATACGGTTTATCTGCAAATAAAGAAGTGATTTTCATTGGCTTACTCCACGAAACGACCTTTGATGGCAAACAAACCTTGTGGACGCTTTTGGATAAACAAAATCACAAGAACCAAGAGAATAATTTTTGCTAAAACTGCACCTAAGCCAATTTCCAAAACTGTACCGCTAATCCCTAAACCTAAGGCTGCAAGTACTGCCCCCCATACTTGACCCACACCACCGACGACAACGACAAGGAAGGCATCAATAATGTAGTTTTGCCCGAGATCAGGGCCAACATTGCCGACTTGTGCTAACGCACAACCTGCCAATCCAGCTAAGCCTGAACCTAAGCCAAATGCCAGCATGTCGATACGTGCAGAACGAATGCCCACGGCACGCGCCATTTGACGGTTTTGTGTCACAGCACGGACAAATAATCCGAAACGGGTTTTATTTAATAAGAAAACTAAAAGCAGTAAGACCGCCACAGTAAAACCAATAATCGCAATACGGTTATACGGCAACATCAAGCTTGGCGTCAGGGCAATTCCACCACTAAGCCATGCGACATTCGACACTTCAACATTCTGTGCACCAAAGATCATGCGAACCGATTGCATCAAGATTAAGCTCACACCAAAGGTTGCCAATAATGTTTCTAGTTGGCGACCATACAACGGGCGAATCACCGTGCGTTCAATCAACATACCAATCAGCGCACTCACCAGAAATGCAGCAGGAATCGCTGCCAATAAATACCAATCAACCAAGCCTGCAAAGTGCGTTTTAAAAAAACTTTGAATGACGTAAGTGGTATAAGCACCGATCATGATGAGTTCACCATGTGCCATATTGATGACACCAAGCAAACCATAGGTGATTGCAAGACCAAGTGCTGCTAAAAGTAAAATACTAGCGGTACTGAGACCTGAAAATACATGCCCTGACCATTCACTGATTTGAATGCGCGTTTTAATTTTATTTTGTGCTTCAAGCAAAGCTGCTTTTAATGCAGGATTACTTTGTGGCTGTTCTAAGCTTTGGTTGATCAACGCCAATACATCTGGACGATTTGAATCCGCCAAAACTTTTACTGCTTCGATCTTGGTGAATTCATCTGAGCTATTAAAATCTAAACGTGCTTTCAGTTGTGCCAAACGTGCTTTAACCGCTTCACTTTTTTCATTGAGATAGAGTTGCTTAACTGTAGCAACATCGAGCTCATCTAAATTATTTTCTAAAATATCAACAGCGGCTAAACGTTGTGATGCATCATCAGAATTCAATTTAACTTTGGCTTGTCCAAAGTTCAGCGCCTTACGCAAAGTATTGACCAAAGTCACTTGAGACAAGTCTGAAGGCCAAGTTTCGACGACTTGTAGTTGTGGGTAACTTAATAATTCTTCATCGTTTTTTAGAATATAAGTATTGCCTGAACTATCACTATATAACTCATTTTGATCAATATATGCCACCAACTGATCGAGTTGCTCAATACTGGCTGGCCATTGATTCAACATGGCACGGCGAGTAGCAAAGTCAGATTTAACAAAAGTTTGGATGGCATCCTGAGAAGTTGTAGACGTCACAGTTGTTGGTGAAGTAACTTCTGCCCATGCAGGATTAAACATGATCTGTGCCATGATGCAGAGCATTGCCAAAACATAGTGTTTCGCCATAAGACTCCCCTTATATTTTCTATTTAAACCAATCAATAAGAAATAAAACTAAGAAAAACCTGCTGCCGAAACAGCAAGTTGCATAGGAAAATTATTTAGGAATGTATGGGCTCCAAGGCTCAGCTTTGATGGTTTGAGGCGTTTTATAAACCACATCAAATTGCCCATCACCACGGATTTGCCCAATCATCACAGGTTTATGTAAATGGTGATTGGTTTCATCCATTTTGAGGGTATAACCCGATGGTGCTGCAAAAGTTTGACCTGCCATTGCATCACGAACTTTATCAACCTCTGTAGAACCTGCTTTTTCAACGGCTTGTTTCCACATATTGATACCAACATAAGTCGCTTCCATCGGATCGTTGGTCACAACTTTATCGGCATTTGGAAGTTTGTACTCCACCGCATATTGCTTGAATTTATTCACAAACTCGGTGTTTTTCGGATTTTTAACTGACATGAAATAGTTCCATGCCGCTAAATGACCCACCAATGGCTTGGTATCAATACCACGTAACTCTTCTTCACCAACGGAGAATGCCATGACTGGAATATCAGCCGCTTTAATACCTTGGTTACCAAGCTCACGATAGAAAGGAACGTTAGAGTCACCATTGATGGTCGAAATCACCGCAGTCTTTTTGCCTGCAGAGAATTTCTTAATATTGGCAACAATGGTTTGATAATTACTATGACCAAACGGTGTGTATTCTTCCATGATGTCTGCATCGGCAATGCCTTTAGACTTCAAGAATGCCCGTAAGATTTTATTGGTCGTACGTGGGTAGACGTAATCTGTACCAAGTAAAACAAAACGTTGTGCTTTACCGCCCTCTTCTCCCATCAAATACTCAACTGCAGGAATCGCTTGTTGATTCGGTGCTGCACCTGTATAGAAAATATTTTTAGACTGTTCCTGACCTTCATATTGCACTGGATAGAACAATAAACCATTTAACTCTTCAACCACAGGAAGAACCGACTTACGTGATACTGATGTCCAGCAACCGAAAATAACGGCAACTTTGTCCTGAGTAATTAACTGACGTGCTTTTTCAGCAAATAGCGGCCAATCTGATGCTGGGTCAACAATGACAGGTTCGAGTTTTTTACCCATCACCCCGCCATTGGCATTGATTTCATTAATGGTCATCAATGCAGTATCTTTCAGAGAGGTCTCAGAAATTGCCATCGTGCCAGAGAGTGAATGTAAAATCCCGACTTTAATGGTGTCACCGCTTGCAGCTGGTGCCGCTTTCGTTTCAGTTTTTGTTTGTTCTGTTTTTTCGGCTGGTTTTGAACAACCTACCAGTCCTACCCCCATCATCGCTGCCATAAGAACGGACATTGACATTAATTTGTTTTGCATCTTTGTTCTCCACAGATTGATCTTTTCATTTTTACTGAGTGGAGTTATTCAATATCTGTGCCAACACATCAAGGCATTGTTTTATAATAAAATTAATTCAAACCAGTAGAAAAAAAATCCAATCTTGTATACAACATTGCATACAAAAAATACATGCTGAACTAAAATGAAGCACAATTAATCAAAATAAAAAATTGATACCTTGCTCAGATAAAGAATATTTAACTTTTTGATCCAGAAGATTCAAAAAATCAGATTGTTTCAACGAATCCAAGTGGCATTTCGGTATTTAAAACATAAAGCACACATGGTGACAGCTAAGCTATACGACCCAATTAAAGCAATCCAAAACCCATCAATACCCAATGGAATAATTTCAAAGATCCACCAATCCATTCCCCAATATGCCAATAGCTGTCCGCCACCTAAACCAAAGATCAACAATGAAGTGCTATAAATCATGCTTGGCACAATCGTTATGCCCCAACAGCGTAATACCGTTGCAAAAATACATAACATTGCATCTGCTAAATGAAACAAAATTCCGAGGATAAAGAGGGAGGTCGTGATTTGAATAACCGCTAGGTCTTGGGTAAATAGAGAAATGAACTCATCTCGAAGAAGCAGTAATACACTGCATAAAGTGACGGCAAAAATAAAGATAAGCAGAAAGGCTTTTTTTGACCAAAGCAAAGCAACTTGTTTCTGTTGGGCGCCAATTTTTTCAGATAACATTAAACTGAAAGCAACAGAAAATGCAGCAGGTAAAATATATAGCATGGAACAAATACTAGCGACCACCTGATGCGAGGCAATCACAATACTACCAAGTGGTAATGCTAGAATCGAAATTGCCATAAAAGCAATCACATCAATCACGATCATCAGTGCGGTAGGTATTCCAATTCGAAGAAAACGGCGCAACAATTCATAACTAAAGGAAAAGTGACTCAGATCAAGTTTAAAAATAGCTTTGCCACGTATATAACCATATAACAATATCAACATCACACTATCCCAAAGCAATGTCGAAAATACGGCGCCATAGACACCCCAAGGTGCAATATCAAAGTACGCTACACCGTTGATCAAAGCGTAGGACAGAGGCAACTTAATCAATAAAAAAATTACGCCTATATAAGTTGCGATAATTGGACGATCAAGAACCTGTATTTGTATGGTTAAGATACGGCAACATAGCCGAACCACTAGATCGACTGAAAAAATCATCAAACAATTTTTAACCAATAACAGGACGGTATCTGATGCTTGAAAAAAGGTTAATAAATGCTCGGTATTGTTGATCAAAACAATCGCAACAATACTAAACACAGCTGCGATTAATACGGCCAAACTCACGACGTTAGTTAATTTTTGTTGATTGATTTCCCGCCCTTTTTCTTCTGCGAGGATTTGAAACATTCCTTGTAGTAATCCGTAGCCCACCACAAAAACAATCATATAAACTGAGAGAGAAACCGATAAAGCTGTTAAATGCACATGGCTATAGTGAGATAAAAATGCGGTATCAATGACACCACTCATAATAAAAATCGTATTACTAAACAGAATTGGGAAAAAAATACTTAAAAAACGCTTCATTCTATTTTCACTATTATCATTTAAGAATTTGATATATTTGAATTTTAAAATCTTAAAAACAAACAAGATATTTTGACCAATGCGCTTCAAATGTTAGATAAAATTTTACCAAGAGATAAAAAGCAAATAGCATTCCATGTTTGTTTTTCAGCTTATGAATTTAAATTTTTTAAAAAGGCATAAAAAAAGCCCAGATCAACTGGGCTATGCAAAAATCGATTCAAATCAAACCACAATATCCGCCAAATTACCTTTCTGCTCTAACCAGTGTTTACGATCAGCCGCTCGTTTTTTCGCGAGTAACTTGTCTAACAAACCTGCAGTTAAATGTGCATCATCTAAATCTAGTTGCACCAAACGACGTGTATTTGGATCCATGGTGGTTTCACGTAATTGACTGGCATTCATTTCACCCAGACCTTTAAATCGAGTGATTTGTGGATTTTTATTACCTTTTACTTTTTTCAGAATTGCCTCTAACTCATCATCATCTAGGGCATAGTGCACATCTTTGCCAATATCAATACGATAAAGCGGTGGCATCGCGACAAATAAATGACCGTCCTCAACTAATGCTGGAAAATGTTTCACAAACAATGCACAGAGTAAAGTTGCGATATGTAGACCATCTGAGTCCGCATCGGCAAGGATACAGATTTTGCCATAACGTAGTTCAGACAAATCATCACTACCTGGATCAACACCAATCGCAATCGCAATGTCATGGACTTCCTGAGATGCCAAGACTTCATCCGAAGAGACTTCCCAAGTATTTAGGATTTTTCCACGAATCGGCATAATCGCTTGGAAATTTTTGTCCCGTGCTTGTTTGGCACTGCCACCTGCGGAATCCCCTTCGACAATAAACAGCTCACTGTCTTCACGGGTTAAGCCGACACAATCTGCTAATTTTCCAGGTAATGCTGGACCAGCCACAATCTTCTTACGTTCGACTTTCTTAGCTGCTTTTAAACGACGACCTGCTTTAGCGATTGCCATTTCAGCTAGTTGCGTTGCGATCTCAGCATGTTGGTTTAACCATAACGCAAACGCATCTTTGGCAATATTGAGCACAATATTCGAAGCTTCACGACTCGAGAGACGCTCTTTGGTTTGTCCTGAAAATTGTGGCTCTTGGAATTTTAAAGATAGGATGAAATTCACCCCATCCCAGACATCTTCTGCCGAAAGTTTCATGTTACGCGGTAATAAATTACGTAATTCACAGAACTCGCGTAAAGCCTCCGTGACCCCCGAACGCAATCCATTCACATGCGTACCGCCTTGCGCAGTTGGAATCAAGTTGACATAACTTTCTTGAATCTGTTCACCACCCTCAACATTCCAGCAAATTGCAAATTCACATGCGGCTCTTTCTGCTTGTCCACTACTCACAAAAGCAGGTGCTGGTAAAATCTCTCGATCTTCCAATTCATCCATTAAATAGTCAACGAGACCATTTTCGAACTGCCATTCGATTTTTTCATTATTGATTTTATCGTCATAAATAATTTTTAAGCCTGCTGCCAATACAGCTTTGGCTTTTAAATTATGTTTCAGCGCTTTTAATGCAAACTTAGGACTATCAAAATATTTAGCTTCCGGCCAGAAACGAACGGTTGTCCCTGTCGCACGTTTCGCAACTTTACCTTCTAACACAGACAATGGCGCAACGGGCTCACCTTGCTCAAATGCCATTTGATACAAGTTACCCTGACGTTGTACAGCGACTTCAACCCGTGTAGATAAAGCATTGACCACAGAAATACCAACACCGTGCAAACCACCTGAAAACTGATAGTTATCAGTACTGAACTTACCACCTGCATGTAGCTTGGTCAGAATGATTTCAATACCACTTTGACCATACTCTGGATGGATATCGACAGGCATACCTCGACCATTGTCTTCAACTGACAACGAACCATCCTCATAGACCGTCACACAAATTTGGTCGGCATGTCCTGCCAGCGCCTCATCGACAGCATTATCAATCACCTCTTGCGCCAAATGGTTTGGGCGTGAGGTATCTGTATACATCCCTGGACGACGACGAACAGGATCTAAACCAGAAAGAACTTCGAGGGATTGTGCCGTGTATTGTGTCACTTGATCTGACTTCCTTTTTATATGCCTGCCGACAAAAATTCGAGTACTAAGGGTAATTTGTCTTTGAAATCATCCATTGCATGATTACCACCCACATCCGTTAATATCAATGCAGATGGATGTAGGGCACTATAATAACGTTGTGCCTGACGATAATCCAAGACTTCATCATCTTGTTGCAACAGCACGAGAATTTTATCAGCCTGTTCTGGTTTCGTATCAGCAATTGATTGTAATTGCTGCAATTGATCGTGATCAAGCGTCCATGATTCAGTGACTTTGAGTGGGATTTGCTCAATACCAAACAATTCTTGAAAGAGTTGCCATGGTTGCATAGCAGGATTGATCAGTACAGCAGGACAATCATATTTGGCGACAAAATATGTCGCATAGAATCCACCCAAACTGCTACCGACCAAGACAACTTGATCGAGTGGTAAACTTTCGATTAAATTAGAAACGTATTTTAAGACCACTTCAGGTGGTTGATTCAAATCGGGCAAATGCACGTGAATATGATCGTGATTTGCACAATATTGATACAGCTCTTGCCCTTTTTTTGACAGTGGGCTGCTTCTAAAACCATGTAAATAGATAATTTGCATATGCACCAAATTAGACAAGCGCTTGACTTATTGTGAAATAAATCACATTTTTTTGCGTAATGATTAAACATATAACAATATAAATTACATTTAAGCTCGATATTGTCTGACATAAAAAACGATACTGAATTCCATTCATCAGTATTCTAAAAAAATTAGTTCTGAAAGACATAAGATGTAAGAGTTTGTTGTAGTTTATCTAAACAATGTTAAGTTAATAACTTCAAACCTTCGGTATATATATCAAGGATGGGGAAAAATAATATGCCAAGTTTAACACCTCTGCATGAAACCTACTGCAAATGGGACAGTACGCCCCCAAGTCAGGCAGATGTTTTGGAAGGTTTGGCACAATTAGTGAGCACAAGTTTAAGTGGTGTTCATGAACTGGTGCAATTAATTCAAACTGAAGTGTTAAGGACTACGCTCGGTTTAAGTGCACAAAAAGCCAAAAAATTACAGAAACATCCACAATTACAGAAATTCTATCAATTTTCATATGATGCTATTCAAAAATACGGAAGTAGCTTTCTTGCTCCTAGTCTGCGTCATATCGTTGAAAAATTTCCAGTTCTACACGATAAACCATTAACGCCAAGCCTTCATTTTGTTGTAGGGGCATTGAATGGGATTTTTGGGGATTTCTTCCTAAAACAACATAACCCAATGGCATTACCGATGGTGTTATATGATCACTATGGATCATTACAACAAGGTGAACTTACTGGGCGTATCGTAATACTTACACATGGTTTATGTATGAACCATTTGAGTTGGTCAAATCATCGTTATGGTGGAATCGGTGAGCGTTTACTTGCTCAGCGCGACAATAACACGATGCTGTATTTAAATTACAATACAGGTCGTCGAATCTCTGCAAATGGTCGCAGTTTTGCCAACGTATTAGAAGATTTGATCCAGAGAAACCCTCGTATTACCAGTATCGATTTGATCGGACATAGTATGGGTGGACTGGTTTCACGCAGTGCGCTTTTCTATGGCAAACAAAATCTACATCAATGGGTACATATGGTAGAAAATCTCGTATGTATCGGTTCCCCACATCACGGTGCCGTACTGGAACGATTTGGTTTTGTCTTACAAGACAAATTAGGGGCATTCCCTTTTATCAGCCTGATCGGTCAATTAGTAAATGTACGCAGTAATGGGATACTCGATCTACGTTATGGTAGTGTTCGTGATGATGACTGGGAACATAATGATGCGCGTATCGGCTTCGCGGACGACAATCGTAAACCTGCACCATTACCATCTCATATCAACACATTCCTGATTGCTGGAACATTAGAGTTTGAGAAAGTTAAAAATAAAGCACTTAAAGTGATAGGTGATTATCTCGTCAGTGTTAAAAGTGCTCTTGGTGAACATCCGAACCCTCGTTTTCAGCTTAAATTGCCAGATACACATAAAGCTGTTTTCTATGGTTTGAATCATTTTGAAATCCAATACCATTCGAGTGTTGCTGAGCAAATCACGAGATGGCTTTATCCAGAAGTTGGGGAAGTCGTTGAAGAAGGTGTTCAAACACATATGATTAATGTACCCAACAATTATACCTTTGATGATTTAGAAGGGATTGTTGAGACATAAAAGTAAAAAAGCTCAGCTGTATAGCTGAGCTTTTTTTAGATTTTTGAGATTAAATATTCAGATTAATTTTGCTTAACTGTAATTCTAATCATAAAATTCACTGTATCTTAGGTAAAAAAAATCTAAATTTAGAGCATTACTCCTCATAATCGCTGCAATCAATTTTATTGTTTTTCAAATTTTCATCAGTTGTATAGCCAATTTTAAAATTTAAATTCAATAAATCTTCTTTTCTAAAAACCTTAGGAACAATATTCCAAACATTTTTTCCATTAGTGACAAAAACTAAATTAAATTCTGGTACTTTATTATTATTAGTATCAATTTGATACTCTACAGAAAATTCGTCTTTTTTATTACCAACAATATTATATATACGTGGTTCATTTAATTTTTGATCACAAGCCTGATATATATATATCTTGTTTTTCAAAATCTTAATTATACTTTCATCACAATAACAACCACCTACTTCTAACTCTTTTATAATACCATCTTGATACTTAAATGGTTTTATTAAGCTCCGTTCCAAGCTATCAAAATCTAAATATGACTTTCTTAAATCTTTAATTTTTGAATTATTAAAATCACTTAGACATTTATAGTTTTCATAATTTGCTTCTTTTCCATTAAAATCACATTTTAAATTTCTATTTTTCAACCAAGAGCGTTGAGTATCAACAAGATATTTAACTTCATTTTTATTATCACTGATATAGCCTTTTATATCTGAATATACACTATTCAGATCATACTCACTATTACTATATATTTTTTTCTTGTCTAACCGTTGTGGTTTATAATCTGCAGCATTTGAATAGATACTCAAACTAGAGACTAATAAAACGTTAGAAAACTTAGTGAAACTATTTCTCACTATATGTACCTTCAATAAAAATCAAAACTCAGACAAGTTGCTATTTTTATAGTTTTTTTCTAATCCTAAAAACAAATATCACACCTAAGTTATTCATTTTAATAAACTATATTAGGTTGAAAAATGTAAGACTTACCATTCTTACATTTTTATTCAAAAAGAAAAACTAAATCAGTTTACCTGCTTAAAATATACTTTTTCCCCTTCGGAACATACTCCATAAAAAACCCCATAAGATTCATTCTTTACAGAGGGATTATTCAAATAACTATTACAGTCCAATACTAAATCTCCAGCATTTTTCTTAAAAAATATTTTTTGCTTTTGATAATATGGAGCACCCGTATAATTATCAGCTAAATAATAGATTCCCGATTTAAAATTCTTTGATTCAGCCTGTTTGGTTGCATATCCATTTTTTATAAAATCAATCCCTCCCAAGGCGAGGTTAACTTTATCAATATTTAAACTCAACTCACTACTATTATTTTTATCCGCTTTACCTTCTGCCCATCCAATTTGAACATCTTCACTATAAACATTTTTATAATATAAGGTAAAATTACCATTATTATCTTTTATATAAAATTCATCATATGCAGGATCAAGTCTTTTAAAGAGATAATTATCCATCTTTTTTGTAGGTGTAAAATTATTACACTTTCCTAACTTTTCACAGATTTGATATGAAAAATAAAGTTTTGTGTTACTTGATTTAGGCTGATCAGCTTCAGTTGTACATGCATACGTTAAACTAATTAAAAATACAAGAAATAATCTGCTCATCATTGCATAGTCTCTATGTGCATAGCACCTTCACCAGCTACATCTGCTAAAATAAAATATATTGAAACATTTGATACTTAATTTTGAACATCAACTGTTTTACGTAATTTAATATCAAATATTTTAGTTAAATATAATTAATAGTAATACATACCATCTTACACCTAATCTTATTACTTAAATAAGATTAGGTGTAAATAATATTATTCTCATATCAAGTACTTAGTCTCTCTAATTTATAAAAGTAAAAAAACTTACCACTCTTGCTATAAAGTTAAAGAGTTAATATAGTAAAAAACAACCTTGGTTATAACTCTGGAATTTCTTTAAAATAAATTTTTTCCTTATCAGAACAAACGCTATAGAACATGCCTGAATAATTATTCTTCGGATCTAAATCTTTCATATAACTTTTACAATCAAGTAAAAGCTGCTTATTTTTCTTTATAAAAGTTAATTTTTGATATTGTTTGAAAGAGTAACCATCATAGAAGTCATTAATTATATACATATCTTTTCTATAGTTTCTCGAGGGAACATAATTAGAGTTATCACCACTACCTATAGAATTATAGTTTCCTAAAGTTTGAAATATCTTATTAGTTTCCATAACTAGATTATTTTCATTATTTGTAACTATTTTCATTTGTGCCCACCCCATTTCAACACCTTCTGAAAAGATATTTTTATATATAACATAATATTTATTATCTTTTATTTCTATATAAAATTCATCTACCGGAGGCTTATAAGCAAACAATGCATAGCTGTTTTGATTTTTTGTATAATTAAATTCATTACAAATGTTTTTTAAAGTGCATTTTTTATATGAATAATAAATTGTATTAGCTGTATTAGCTGTATTAGCTGTATTAGCTGTATTAGCTGTATTAGCTGTATTGAAACATCCAGAAATTAATAAAACTAGTATTAATAATAAAGTATTTTTCATTGGGTTATCTCTATATGCATTGCACCTTCTCCAGGTTCATCCCCAGAAATAAAGCCACTAATGATACCATTAAGCTTAGCATCCTTACAGGCTTGCTTAAATTTTTTCCCTTGTGCATTCAAGTGACTATTAGTACCAAAACCATTACTATTCGTACCTAAATCAATAATATTATTTTTTCTATATTGCTCTTCTGAAACGCAGTGTTTCGAAACTCTTACCCCTTTATTTTCTATCAAAAAATCAATAAACTCACCATGTGTAGGCGTATCAAATTTAACAGTAACAATATTATCTGTTGGTTGTAGTATACTAAATTTACCTATATCATCTTGTGCATTACTTAAAATATTAAAATCTATATTACACACGCCATTTAAATTATTTCTACACTCATAATCTTTTACTAACATATTTGTTAATTGATTAGTAAAAAACCTAGAAATAGTTTTTATACCAGCATTCTCAATAATTTTATTTCCATCTACAGGATAATTTTTATATAAATTCGTGATTAAACTTTTTGAGTCTTTAAAACATTTCTCATCATTACTTGCATTTGTAATACCAAAGAAAAAGGATAGAAAAATAAATGTAAATAATTTGTATTTCATAAATTATACCTAAGCTGATATCTTATTTTACAAGGAAAATTATAAAAAATATCGCAACAATTTTTATTTTTATTTACATTTTTTGAAACTAATAGGGGAAATATTTACTCTTTGAATATCTTCCTTGTGAAAAATACTTTGACATTTATGTAATAATAAAAATATTACTAGTTTTCTCAAAATTTTCATTAAAAATTTCTATCTGAACCCCAAATCTATTGGGGTTCAGTCAAAGTATATATTAGTTTAATTTTTAAGACCATTCTTATTTTAAATTTTTCTTTAAAATTTTACCATTTTCATCTTTATAAGTTATCACTCCTGAACTATCAATTGAGTAATAATCTCCTATTTTCTCCACTTTTAAATCAGGCTTTATTTTGATTAAATAAAATTCGGAACTAGAACTTTCATCTGTATCTATATATTTCTCAGCAATAGAATAAAAACTATCTGTTAGTTGAGGAAGGAACCTAAATGTATTTACGTTCAATGATTTTATTTTTGTGTCATTAAATATATTTATAAAATCAGGAGATATTTTTCTTAATTCAGATAAAGAATAAGCCCGATTATTAGAATTTTCAAGTTGCGTGCATTTCTTAGCTGAGTTTTTCTCGTTACATTTGGAGAAAAAATCTGAAGAAATTGGAGTTTTTAAATAAACTAGTGACTTATTATTAGTTTTTTGATTTATATTTTCTACAATACTAACCTTTACAAAAGCATCATCAATAATTTTAAAACATGCTTTTGAATTTAAATATGTATCTCTATAAGAGTATAAATCTCCAGTTATACACAATTCATCTTTTTCAACAGAATAATTAAAGTTAGCTTTATTTTTACTCATTTGATAATTTAGAGGATAAACCACATAATTTTTTTGGTTTAATACAGACAATCTATAATATTTACCATCCTCAATCTTTATTACAGAATAATCTTTGTTAAAATCTGGCTGTATACCAATGTTATTTTCAAAAATTTTTAGTTTATCTTTTTTACAATAATAGTTATCTACATCATAATCAAAACCACAAGGCTCAACTTTAATACTCTTCAGGTTTTTTGGCTCTACTGATTTAGCATTACAACCTACTGTAAGGCCTATTGCAGATAATAATAATACGTATATTAGTCTTTTCACTGTTCCTCTCACTTTTGATGTTGCTGATGTTATTTCAAAATTTTTTCCAAAATTTCTTTAACCATTTTTGTAGAGCCCATATTTGCATGATTGGCCTTACTTTTATAAAAATATTTTGTTCAATCTGAAAGAAAACCATCATTCTCTTTAATAATTTTTAAGCTATTGACACCTTTTATATTTCAATTCAACATTTAAATTGCTTTACAAAGACAATCAAACTAACAATAAATCTACAAAATTTAAGAGTCAAAATAGTTAGCCTCTCAATATTAAATAGGTAAAATTCTATAATTTATCTTTTAAATTATTTTAATTTTAAAAAGTTCATTAAACCATCTTTATGATTAATTTTATTTTAGGAGAAGACTAAACACCAAATTTTCAAATTCAAAAAATAAAAAAAACAGTAAAAAGTTACTGTTTTTATCAATCATTTATTTTTTGAAATTTATATTTTATATTAATTTTTAATATTTTACTTTAATTTTAATATTTTTTCTTTATTACCATCTTTATAAATTAAATTATAGTTTTTATCGATTACTACATTTTTTTTTGCAGATATAGTTTTTTGTTCCACCAGGCCAAAAGCATTGATAATAGAAATTTCTAACTGGGGGCCTTCATATTCATTGTCTTCAAAAGGAGAAACAATTATTTGTTTACTATCATCTGTTTCAGGTAATACAACGCTATCTCCATATGCTGGTGAAATAAACGAATAGTATTTAGTTAAATTAGATGATTTTACTAAGTTAACTTTAGAACAACTATTTGCTTCATTTGTCATGATGCATTTAAGATGATCATTGGAGTTATATGGTAAATATGTTAATTCTAAACCATGAATATTTTTGTCACTTTTCTTAACTTTTGAATTGTCTGCATATGCTGATACACTTAAACTCAAGGTTGCTAATAACCAACCTGTATAAAACACATACTTTTTAAACATATTAAATTCCTTTAAAACCATAAGGTAGAACAATTTTAAACGGTTTGGGCATTTTATCTCTTAACTCTTAAACCTTTTCGTGGCATGTATAGCTTTACCTGTATCAAGTATCATACCATTTTTCACTGCCTTGTTATGAAATTTATCTACCCAAGCTTTTCTATTCTTTTCATCTGAATAATATTTATTTATATATTTTAAATTCTCTCCAATAATTGATTTTTCCATTAATCCACTCTATAAAATAACTATTAACAAAATTTTTAATTTTTTCTTACATGTGGCATACACATATTTTCAAAGCTCATATATCAATTCAGAATCTTTGGTCTAGTAATTTTAGAAAATCAATATCAGTATTCATACATTCTCCACACTATCTTCCATACCCTTAATTTAGTTTTTTTAGTCATATTAGCTTTAAAAATATCAAATACCTTTATATTAATTTTTATTAATTAAAAAAAGAAGATCTACTACTTAATTACTAGATTTCAAAAATACTTTTTTATTTTATCTTAAAAACAATTATCTTTAGTCATATATTTTAGCTATAATTTATAATTAATGATAGTACACAAAAAATCTACTAATTAAAATAACTTCAATAAGATATTATTAGTATATTTTATTATGTACTCATCTAAACTTGGATTATAGTTTCAAATTTCTATAAGAACACATCAATTTGAATACATTTTATTTAAAGATTTCAATTCTAACAATCTACTTTTATCACTGTTTAGTAAACAAGATTCTATAACTGTCTCTGCTCCATCGCCTTGAGCGTTAGCTGCTTCTTTTCCCATAAATTCTTTGCAATATGTATTTTTATATTGTGCCCATTTTATTTGTGAAGCTTTTAATTCACTAACATTATCTACTGACTTATATAAATTTTCTAGTATTCTTTTCATTTCAGAATTAGTTGAACTTGATGCACTTCTAATACAACTTAGATTATCAAAGTCTGTTTTACATGTAGATACGGGTTTGGCTATTACACTACATCCGCAAATCATAGTAATAACAGAAGTAATTATTAAACTTTGTTTTTTCATCTCTTTTGACTCTTAGTTTACAATCTTAATTTTAAATGAAGCAGGTTTATGCGGCTTCATATCTGATGTTGTACCATGATAATGTATGAAATCACCTCTACCAAAGATATAACCTGTTTTTTTTGCTTGATTTACTACATCTGCAACCCATTTTTTAGTACTTTGGCTAGCTTCTTGTAATTGGGTAGGATTTGCGTAATTTAATTCACTGCCAATAATAGAAGGTTTGCCATTAACTCTGTCATTAATATATTTATTAAAAGCTTTTCTATGAGCATCCGTTACTCTAGACCAAGGTACATTTTGTACACTACCATAAGCTGTAGGACGAGTGGAGTTAATATCAGAGAAAGCCCATTGTTCATTTAAAACTTTTCTGATAGTAGACCATTTATTTCTACCAGTCATTCTTCTATTTAACATAGTTTCAACAACTCCGCCCATTTGCTGGTACGTCATATCTTCATTATTTTTGAATATATGTACTTCTGTAGCTGCAGCTTTTAATAAGTCATCTAAATCCTGCTTTGTTAATTCCAAAACAGTTCCTGTGGTCTCTACAGAAAGTTTATTATTCGTAGGAATTTGACCTGAGCAATTTAATATAGAATTTAAAGAATTTTCTTTTATTAAAGTCAAGAGCTTAACACCATTAAGAGACTCTACTTTTTGTTTGAACAAATTATTGTTAAGGTATTTGTTTGAAAACGCTGTAACATCAAAATGTACCCATGTTTTTGCACCAGCCTCTCCACTTCTAAAGACTTTAGGTTCTAAATAAATTTTATCTCTGATTCTTTGTTCAGATGCTCCCATTTTTTTTGCCATAATATTTTTTCGAATAAATTCCATATCACTTAATTCTCGTGTCCTAACTCCATTTTTATGAAAATGTATATCCAGCGCTAGCCCCATATGGTTTACAGATGTTCTCTCATGTTTCTTATTATTTTCAATGCATCTATAACCAGATTCTATATATGCCACATTAATTTTCTTATCTTTAAACTCATTTTTTAAATAAAAATTTAAGGTTTTTAGTATCCAAATTAAAGACCTATGAATACCCGGATATTCATTAGCAGTATTTATACCTGATCGCACTCCCATCTTTCCATTTCCAAAACCAGAACACTTACCACAATTACATGCAGCTTTTCCCATGAAGCTAGAAATGGGGTATTCATCATAAAATTGATCTAAAGCAGCTAAAACAGAACCACAAATCTTCCCAGTATCTGGAACCCCCATATAATCCCGTTGAAATTGTTTAATACATGTTGCTGTTAGTTCTGTAAATTCATCTGTTGGTAATGCTCCACCAAAACCTGCTAAGCGAATATTAACTTCTCTGATTAACTCACTTTTACCACTGGAAATACATTGAGGATTGGTTTTACAAATATTTGTAGTATTTGCTTTAGGAGTACCTCCATCTTGACTACGATCATCAATAGTCAAAATTTTAGAAACTGAACTTGCAGCTTCATTCAATGCTTTTTTAGTATCTTCATAAAGTTGATGTACTTTTTCTGGAAGCCCATTTTCTTGTTTTGTTTGAGAAGCAGGATTAGCTGGCCTTTTTGCTGCTGGAGCTGGGGTAGTTTTTGTACTGCTCGTAGTAGATTTATTTGTAGATTGAGCTGAGTGCTTGTGCTTAGGTTTGTCTTGGTGTGAATGATTTCCAGAAGCAGGGATATGAACTGGCAGTTTAATTACTTGACCAATACTAATCTTATTTGGATCGTCTATTTTATTTAAACGTTCTAGTGCTCGAACGGTCGTGTGATTTTTTTGTGCTATTTCAAATAGCGTATCACCCTTTTTAACAATATGTGTTTTTCTTTTATATTGCCCATTATTACCTTGATTTGTTAATGTTTTTAAATTTAAAAGTACTTTGGGACTTGTAATTTTTACGACCATTCGGTCTTTAGACATTACAAAACTTTGTACTTTAACCATTGAGCCTTTAAACATACTTTTAATATATACATCTAAAGCAGTTCCTTTATCTCGGCTGATTTCAACAATACATCCAGATGAGTTTGTTGTTCCAGCAGCGATAACTTGCCCCGTTCTCTGATTTTTTACTTCATATTGTGCTTTTGAAATTGGGCTACCAAATAAATCTAAAATTTGTATTGTAACTAATGATTTTTTATTCATTTTCAGCCCCTATCTTCAATATTATTATCAATTGCAGAGTTATTACTATTTATGCTCTGATCTTCCAAAATGTCATCTTCATCAAAACTATCAATTAAAAGTCCCCATTCATCATCAGAGCCAATTAAAACTTGAACATTTGTTGGATCAGGAGTACCGATTTTTCCTGTTCGTCCATGCTCATCTATAGCTCCTGAAGTAAATGAATTTGTCTCTGGCATGAACGCTTTATAGCTAAGTTTGCTAAAATCACTTTCCCAAAATAGATCATAAATATCTAAACGGTTACTAAAAGTTGGGGTATTCGGTAACTCAGGAAGCTCATAAGAAACCTTTGCCCCCCCGTAAATAAATGCTGCCCAGCTTTACTTTCAAACTTACCGCCTGTTGTTGAAAATACGCCATCCGCATTAATTTTGAGCTGTGACCCACCTGCTGTTAATACAATTTCTTTTGGACTGGTAAGCTCGATTTTTTCTTCAGTAGAAATAAGCTTAATCACCTTCTTCGCAATTGCCTCAATCGCATCATCTTGTGCTTGTAGTTCGAGCTTTCCTTTCGCTGCATAAGCACGCAAACCCTTTTGCGCAGCAAACAAACTGATTTTGTCTTGTGCGTGCCCAATAATATTTTTTTGCGCACTTAAATTAATAGAACCGCTGGCACTTTCGGCAATATCTTGCGAAGCTTGCAAAATAATATTTTCAGGCGTCGTCAAAGCAATACCATTTGGCGATGCTAACAACATAAGGGCTTGTCTGAAGATCTTGCCTTGCTCTTGTTGTTTAGTATCGGAACTGCTTTCTAAACCTTGGGTATAACCCTCCATAAAGCCTTGTAAAGAACTCAATGCTTTAGAAGGTGATACTTCCAATTTACTGCCTTTACTAAAAGTTCCGCACGTACTCATCAAATCAAAGTCTTTAGTCTCGACATTTGCTAAGACTCTCCCGACCTCTTGAATACTTTCAAATGGATTTTTATGAATTCGGTCTTTAATACTTGCGAGTTTTCCTTTAACAATATCAGGGCCATGTTCTTCAACGTTTTCGATGAATGCTTTTAAATTTTCTACCGCATCTTTGGCATCGCTAAAGAAAGAATTAAATTCATCTACAACGCCTTTTGCGTTTCCTCCTAGTGCACCGATGTCTTGAATAAAGCCACCGCAGTCTTTTAGGGCATGGATAGGATCCTTATTAATTCCTTCTTTGAATAGGTTTACCGTACTATTTAATGCCTGACCTGTGGTTTTTAACTCAAGTGACTGAATGAATTTAGGTAAGCGATTAATCACGTTCAAAGCATCAGTTTGTTGCTTGGCTGCAACTTCACTGAGCATTTTCATGCTTTCATAGCCTTGTGAAAGTAAAGATTGTGCTTGTGCAGCCTCTAAATGGTCTGCAATTGCTTGCTCTTGTGCATAGGTACTAATGAGCATACCTTTACCCGCACGCACAGCTCCCCAAGCATCTGTTCTTAGCTCAAAGCCTTCACCACGACCTTGGCTCGTCGCTTGTTCTTTAGGGTGGCTTAAGTTCCCTAAATTCAGCTGTGTTGCTGCATGGCTGCTTTGTAGTTGAGTACTGATCTGCCCTGTTGTGTCATCAAAGCGTAATTGGTTGAAGCCATTACCATTGATTTCCTGACTGCGAATCCCGCTCAGTTTTTTAGTATCAGGAAGCTGCCCTTTTACATCGAATTTAGTTGGTGAACGCTGTGCTTCATGGATGCGACCAGTCACAAATGGACGGTCAATATTGCCATCAAAGAAATCAATGACCACCACTTCACCAATACGCGGCAAGAAACGTGCGCCATAGCCTTCTCCCGCCCAAGGTGTTAACACATCGACCCATGCTGAATCGGTATCATTGTCATTACTGCCCGCACCGCCATCATGTCCATGATCATCACTTCGGGTAAACAGAAAGCGAACCTTAATACGCCCCCACTCATCTACATAGATAGTTTCCCCTTCTGGTCCAACAACTTTAGCGCGTTGTGGATAAGCGATTGGGCGATGCTGTAGAGGATCATATTCTGGTGTAATTTTGATTTGACGGCGAATCAATGTCAGTTCATTTGCCTGCCGCTCAGCCCCTTCATCTTCAAGTGCATGCCAACGACTTTGTTTTAATAATTGGCGTACCTGTTGCTGTAAATCTTTCGGTAAATTATTTTGATTGTAGAACGTTTTAGCAATAATCAAGAACTCTTGATCTACGACGTCATGCTGATTAATTTCTGGATGATCAATAAGGTTGAACCAATATCCTACTTGGCTGTCACGCACAGAACTATAAGCTTTAAAAAACTTGGCCTGAAAAGCATACCTATCATTTAATATTTGATTTTGCTTTTCTAATTGGCTGTTACCTGAAGCTGTAGCTTGATCTTCACCTTTTAAATCCTGCATCCATGCTGGACTTACATGCCATGCTTGTTCAAGACCTAAACTGACTGAGTCAAAACTTGTGGAATGACTATGTGTGGTGATGACTGAACCAGCGCCTTCGTCTTGTGCTAAAGCATCAGGCTGCCAACGTTGCAAATGAACAGCAGTGGGTTGCAAACTTCGCACTGCGACAAAACCTGTAATACTGTCTTGGTATTCGGTTGCACTACTTCGATGATAGCGAATACTGCGTCGAGCTAAAGCTTGATATTGACTATTATCATCAATCAATCTTAGCTTTTGTGATTGAATCGGTATGGAAAAATGCGGAACAAAAAGCTCTGCTTCATCAATGAGCCAACTAATCCCTTCACTACGCCATAAGCGTGTAAGAAAATCATAATCAGATTCATTATGCTGCATCACAAATGGACGCACATCATAACTTTGCTTTAGTCCATTCAGGTCAAGACTCAAACTTGCCGCAAATAATGGGCTTTTTTCTTGCCATTCTTTGAATAAAACTTCTGTAACTTCAACGATTGTTTTATTCATAAAAACACGACTATTACGGCGTTTATGCCATAAGTTTGTCGCATCATTCAGAGTCAGTTTATATAGAGTTAAGGCACCATCACTTTGTCCATAGCACGCTTCAGTTACTATGCCAGTCATACGGAACAACTGTCCTGAATCTGTGACTTGATCCACAGCCAGTTGAACACCGATAAATTGTTTTAATGCAATATGAGCATTGGTAGAGAGGCAAATTAATTCCGCATGTAAGCCATCATTCAGTTGATGCTTTCCCTCGATACGCTGTAAAAAAACTTGGTTATTTAATTCTTCATTAGAAAATTGTACGTGTATTGCACGTTTTTGTGCATTTAGCCCTATTTTTTCTAATACATTAGATATATTAAAAAGCATTTTTTTATAATCATAGGATAAAGAAACGGCTGCACTTTATAAAAAACAGACCTATCTGTCTATAATTATGTTTTATTTTTAGCAAATCTTTACATTTCGCTTATCAATAAAAAAAGAGCCTATAAATTTCGGCTCTTTTTATTCAAAATGGTATTTTAAGCTTTAGTAGAATCATATTTTCTAAACAACTGCCACAAACAAATCAGCAGAATAAAACTAAAATATACCAAAGACCAAACAGGTAACGACTGACCTAAAAAAGTCCAATCGATCAAGGCACATTCACCAGAACCTGTTAGCACTTGCTGTAAAACCGTTTTCATCGGCAAAGCTTCTACCAAATAATCCAAACCAGGACCACAACTTGGCACTTGATCAGGTGGTAGATTCTGCAACCAAACATGACGTGCAGCAACACCCGCAGACCAACCAATTGATAAGGTCGCTAATAATGCATAAAAACGTTTGAAGCCATTCGAAATCGGATTATGAATAAAAGCAATCAATGCGATAAATCCCATACCGATCAAACCAATACGTTGGAAAACACAAAGTGGACATGGCTCTAATCCTTGTACGTGTTCTAAATACAAGGCAAATGAGATACCAATAATACTGGTTAGAACAAGTAAAGCACTGACCAAACGGTAATTCCAACGCATGGGAAATCCTCTAAAAAATTTTTAACGGTATTTTGCAAGATATTGGCTAAAACTCATGTCGTTATCTTGTTCAAGTTCAGCCTGTTTTTGCAACGAAGTTTGTGCCAGCTCATCAAAATACTGTTTTCTTTCTTGGTTTAATACATGCTGATCATAATATTGCACATGTTGCTGAGCCATAACACTGCCAAAACTCCATGTACCACCATGCTTCAAGGTATCTTCAATGACATGTGCTGAAAGCGTATTTTCAACATGTGCTAAGCGTTGTTGCATCACAACAATTGCGTCTTGATACAACTGTGTTTGATTCGCTTGATCAAGTAAAGTCGCACATTGTTGAATAGTAGCTAAATGCTGCTGTGCCCAAGCTTGAAAAGTCATTGTATTCTTACCAAGCTCAATCTTTACATCAGCTGCACGACCTCGATTCACAACCTCTGTTTGATTGCGATCAATCTGTTCTTGTTCATCTGCATACAACTCTGGACTATCACTCAGTAAACAATATAAAGCTAGACTTTCAAGAAAACCTGCAGCGATCTCATCAATACCGATTGAACTATACGGATTTACATCAACAGCACGAAGTTCGACATAACCAACACCACGATTTTTCAACGCTTGTGATGGCGTTTCACCGGCCTGAGGAACTTGTTTTGGACGGACCAAACTATAGTATTCATTTTCGATCTGAAGCACATGATCATTAATTTGGATAGGTTCACCAGACTCATCGTCTAAGCCCAACGCACTAAACTCTGGATAAGGTGTATGAACTGCTTTCTGCAATCCATCCAAATAGTCATGCAGATCGTTATAATGAATGCCTAATTCTTTCTGTGCTGAGTTTTGGTATCCCAAACGCCCCATACGTAAAGCCGTAGCCTCTGGTAAATACAAAGTGCCTTTAACCAAAGGTTGTAAATGATGTTCACGACCTGTCAGGAAACAACGACAAACGGATGGACTCGCTCCTAATAAATACATCACCAAAGGAGTTAAACGAATAAAATTACGAATTAAGCCAAAATAACGATGGCTACGATAATCTTGAGCACTGAGTTGTTTTAATTCTTGATCGCTCTCTTGCTGTTGTAACTCAGCAAACAATTGATCAGGGAAAGATAAATTATAATGCACCCCTGAAATCGTCTGCATACGGCGACCATAACGCACACCTAAACCACGGCGATAAAGCGTTTTAAAACGACCAATATTCGAGGTTCCGTACTGTGCTAATTGGATATTCTCTTCATTATCATCCAGCATACATGGCATCGACAGTGGCCATAAGCGCTCACCTTCTTCTAGGTGTTGATGCACCACGGTGTGAATATCTCGCAACTCATCTAATGCCGCTGCAATAGTAGATTGAGGAGTGGTAATAAACTCCATCAATGCTTCTGAATAATCAGTTGTAATATGAGGGTGCGTGAGTGCAGACCCTAAAGCTTTTGGATGATTTTTTTGTGATAAAAATCCATTGCTTTGCATTCTTAAACTTTCACGTTCTATGCCGCGTAACATCCCCTTCAATAGCGAAGCATCTACCCATGTTGGAATCACAGAGGAAGAAAATGTGTTGGGTTGATTCATAATTTATATGCTCGCTTATTCAAGATCGGCCAACAAGATAAGTGTTAGCGACTTCGTTATTCTGCCAATTATAACGACAATTGTGATCTAGTCATCTGATTTAATTTGGCAATTTTTATCACAATCTTGTTACATAAGACACGCTGAATTTGTGATTTTATTAAAATAATCGATCTTTCATTTGGCACTTCTTCATGCAAGCACAAGACATTCTCGACTTTTGGTTTGATCCGAATCATCGTTCACTTTGGTTCGCGAAAAGTGATGCTTTTGACGATAAAATTCGCGAGCAATTTCAAATAATTCACCAGCAAGCAAGCCAAGCAGAACTTTGGTCTTGGCGCAAAACACCAGAAGGTCGTTTGGCTGAAATCATTGTACTCGATCAATTCTCTCGTAATATCTACCGTGACCAAGCACAAGCATTTGCTTATGACAGTTTGGCATTGGCACTGGCACAGGAAGCAATTAGCTTACAACTTGATGCGCAATTGAGTCCTGAACAACGTTCTTTCTTATATATGCCGTTTATGCACAGTGAATCTAAATTGATGCATGAATATGCCCTCAAGCTTTTTCAACGCTTGGGTAATGAAATCAATCTGAGTTTTGAAAAGAAACATAAGATCATTATTGATCGTTTTGGCCGCTATCCACATCGAAATGAAATTTTAGGTAGAACATCAACGGCGGAAGAGTTGGAATTTTTAACCCAACCCAACAGTAGCTTTTAAGTCAGTTTTACAGACATTGAAATAGGAATTGCATATGAAAACTGTATTGAAATGCACCCCTCTCCTTGTCGCATTGGCATTTACAGGGTGCGCGACCATTCCACAACAACCCAAAACCTTTGATCAACTTGGTCACTTCACCGCTTATCCATTAAATAGCAAAACGTATCGTATTGGTTTTCAAGCAGGTCCAAATCTAAGTTATGGTACAGCTGAAGAAATTACCTTATTAAAAGCTGCTCAAACAACACTCAAAAATGGATACCGTTATTTTACGGTTGTGGATGACCCAAGTAATGCACGGAATAAAGCACCGCGTCAGACTGTGATTTATCCATCGCCTAGCTATTATCCATATGGCTACTATCGTCGCCATCCAGGCTTTTGGCCCGATCCATTCTATGATATGCCACAAGTGGTCAATATTGATCCAATCCAAGTATCGTATACTATCGAGTGTTTCAAGACTCAAGACCAATCTCCAGATGCTTTTGACGCGCAAATGATTTTGCAATCATTAGGATCAAAGTACGGATTGAGTCCATCAGGAGATGTGTTACAGCCCGCTGTGCCCACTCAAAACAAAAAGTGAATAAAGGATGACTAAATGAATTCAGTCGAAGAAATCCACGTACCTAGTCTCCAGAGAAGTAAATACTTCGCCACGATGGCACTGATTATTGCGGTAGTGTCATGGATTGGCTTAATGGTCGCGGCGCATTTTTTTCCTGAATATAAATGGATCATCCATATATTTATGCTTGGCGCGGAAGCAGGCGTAGTTGGTGGTTTAGCAGACTGGTATGCGGTCACAGTACTATTTCGTAATCCTTTCGGCAAAATGCCTTTACCGAAATTACTCCGTGACCACACGGAAATTATTCCACGTAATAAAGCCCGTATAGCCGAATCGATGGGTCGCTTCGTCCAAGAAAACTTTTTATCACCGCAAATCGTAGAACGTAGTCTCAAAAATGCAGACATGAGTTTGGCAATTGGTGAATGGTTAGCCAATCCTAAAAACAATACGCAAGTGGTGCAGATGATTCAGCACACAATCCCTAGAATTTTTGAATTTGTCAGCCAAGATCAAATTGCTCACTTTGTACAGAACAATAGTGTGCAATGGGTGCGTAGCACCAAAATAAACAAACTTGCCAGTGAAATGTTACGTGCTGTTTTAGATAATGATTTCCACCAAGATGTATTGCAACGTGGGCTTGATCTAGCACATGAATGGATGGTGTCTCATCCTGAAGAAGCACGAGACCTATCTCGTAAATTATTTCAAGAATTAGGCGTATGGAAACTGGCAAAAGGTGCGAGCTGGATTGGGATCGATGTACAACAACGGACGATTGATTCACTGATCGAAAAAGTTGAATCGATGTTAGCCAACCCTGATCACCCATGGCGCCAAGACATTGAAGCCACAACACATGCGCTCATGTTACAACTTGCTGATAACGATAGTGAAGCCAGTCTACGTCTAAATAGTGGCAAGGATGCTTTGCTCGATAGTCCTCAGGTGCTCAATTTTATTAGTGGTGCCATCGCGATCCTGTGTGATGCAATTAAAACGGATTTAATGCAAGAAGATTCAGGTATCGCGACGAATTTAAGAACTGCGATTCAACAGCTTGGTATAAGCTTGATTCAAAATGAAAAAGTTCGTGAAGTTTTGAATGAAAAAATGGTCGGCTTAGCAACCAACTTCAGTGAACAATATAGCGATAAAATTATTCGTTATATCAGTGAGCGCATCCACGAGTGGGATTCTAGAGAAATGATCGCCAAAATCGAAAGCGAAGTGGGCGGCGATTTACATATGATCCGTGTGAATGGTGTGATTGTCGGGGCATTTATTGGTTTGGCACTTGGTGTCATTCGTGCAATTGTTGAAAACGTTTTATAAACGATAGAGCCATATACGGTAGAGTCTTTCGACTTTGCCGTCTTTTGCCCTAAGCACCCTGTGATTAGGGCTCATCCATCTTCCCAACAAAAACACATAAAGAGAAGGGTCTCTTTTCCTGTCATTCATCAGCAAACCAACTGCTTACTTTCTTGATAATAGCGTGCCAAAGCTTCGGTATCTTGTTTTAAAAAGGCAGTTAAGTACGCTTTTACTTGAACCAGTGACAGATGGCTAAAATGAATTCGCTCTTTTGCCTGAAATTGTACTAAACCAAAGATTTGTTTTTTAGCAACGACCACAGGAATATCTGTTTTTACCGTGAAGCTCAACTCTTGAGATGAGGCATAGGGATTTAAAACGATTTCGATGGTGTGTTCTGTATTACCATCTGTAATGGTAAAAGTCGGGCTTGCACCGTCGAGCTGCAACCAACGATTGAGTTGTTGTTTCCAACCCATTCTGTCAAATCGAGTTAATACCCCAATGGTATTTAATGCTCCACATTGTTCCACATCATTTAAATCAAGATGATGCGGATAGCGTATTTTTAGATCGAAATTGTCCATTGCTTAATGTCCTATTTCACAATTATTCGTATTTATTTTAATCTCTCGATATAAATTATATCGCTTAAATAATTAAATTAAAACACCATATGTGATTGAAAAATAATAATTTATTAGACAAATTTAACTAAAAAATGACCAATTCTGTCACTATTGTTTTGATTAAGACACTATTCCACTATTTCTCTTGATATTTAGCACATTATTGAAGCAAGGAAGAGACGTAAATCTCTGTTCGCACCAGTTGCGACGATTTGGATATCTCATCCTTTTACCGATACAATCAACTCAAAACAAAACTTCAATTAGGTTAATCACCATGCTGCAACTTCAGTCAAAACTTCCAAGTCAAGGTGTGACCATTTTTAGTGTAATGACTGAACTCGCTCACAGGCTCAATGCCTTGAACCTATCACAAGGTTTTCCTGATTTTCCTGCCCCACCCGCTCTGTTAGAAGCACTTAGCCAAGCAACATTAGATGGCTATAACCAATACCCAGCAGGAGATGGTGTACTAGCTCTGCGCGAACAGTTAGCACAACAATTTCTGCAACGTGATCAATTAAATTGCGACCCCATCACCGAAGTTACCATTACACCTGGTGCAACCATTGCCATTTTCTGTGCAATTCAAGCCTGTATCCACGCAGGTGATGAAGTTATTATTTTTGATCCAAGTTATGACAGTTATGCACCTGCGGTACAACTCGCAGGTGGTAAGTCGATTCATATTCATTTGGAAGCACCCTCATTTCAGGTAGATTGGCAAAGGGTTCAAGACAGCATCACTGCCAAAACTCGCATGATTATTGTCAATACACCACATAATCCTACAGGAGCAATTTGGTCAGAGCAGGACTGGCAACAACTGATTCAACTTATTGAAGATAAAAATATTGTTGTATTGTCTGATGAAGTTTATGAACATCTGGTCTTTGATGGGCAAAAACATTTTAGTGCTCTAAGTTTTCTCGAACTGCGTGAACGTAGTTATGTTATTGGTTCTTTCGGAAAGACCTATCATGTCACGGGTTGGAAAACAGGATATTGTGTTGCTGCACCAGAATTAATGCGTCTATTTCGACAGATTTATCAGTACGCAAATTTTTGTGGTACTACACCATGCCAAATCGCACTGGCTAATTATATGCAGCAGCATCCTGAGCATATTCAAGAACTTCCTCATTTCTACCAAGCAAAACGTGATCGTTTTAATGCTCAAATCCGAGACTCACGTTTTAAATTTCTACCATCTCAGGGAACCTATTTCCAAAACCTCGACTATAGTGAAATTCGACCTGATCTAAATGATGTGGAGATGTGCCAATTCCTTGCAGAGCAACACAAAATTGTCGCTATCCCAATTTCCGTCTTTTATCAGCAGCCTCCTGAATCACTCAGACTCATTCGATTTTGTTTTGCTAAAACCGATATAACCTTGCAACGTGCGGGAGAAATCCTCGTACAGTGTTGATCAACAAAACATAAACTGAACTCAACCCAAGCTCGTGCTGCATATGTTATTTTGAAGAGATGATTTGCGTTTCCAATAGACGCGTAAAGGAGTTTAAATGACGCCACGCCAAACGTTGGTGATGCAACCCAATCTCTGGAAAACCTTTTTTGTTTTTCTTGTCCCGCTAATCGCCACAAATATTTTGCAGAATCTTTCAGGTACGATTAATACGATTTTTGTCGGTCAGATGATGGGCGTGGATGCGATTGCAGCCGTTTCTGTATTTTTCCCTATCCTGTTTTTTCTCTTGGCTTTTGTGATTGGAATTTCAGCAGGCACTACCGTATTAGTTGGGCAAGCATGGGGAGCACAAAATCTTGAAAAGGTTCGCTGTGTCATCGGCTCAACATTATTTATTACCCTGATTGGGGGCACCTTGATTGCCATTTTAGGTCTGGTATTTGCTGAGCAGATTTTAAATGTGTTGGGCACCGACCCTAAAGTCATGCATCTATCATTACCCTACGTTCAATGGATGCTAGTGGGTAGTCCGTTATTATTTGTTTATATTATTTATACCTCGATTTTACGGGGTGTTGGCGATAGCGTGACACCGCTAATTGCCTTGAGTTTAACCAGTTTAATTGGCTTGGTGGTTACACCTGTTTTATTAAAAGGCTATTTTGGTTTTCCTGAATTAGGCATTATCGCACCTGCAGTTGCCACCATCATGGGTTACGCGGCTGTACTCATTTTTCTAGCTTTCTACTTAAATTATAAAAATCATCCTCTTAAAATTGATCGACAACTGATTCGAAGTATTCGTCACGATCCAAATTTAAGTAAGTTAATTTTAAAACTGGGTATTCCGACAGGCGTACAAATGGTCACCACGTCTTTGGCTGGCTTAGTGATTATTGGCTTAGTTAATCGTTATGGCGCACACGCAACTGCCGCATATGGCGCAGTCAATCAAGTTCTGAACTACATTCAATTCCCAGCCATGTCGATCTCCATAGCGGCATCAATCTTTGCCGCGCAAGCAATTGGGGCTGGAAAATCCGACTTATTGGCAAAAGTGACACGGACTGCCTTAGGCATGAATATCTTGTTTACAGGAACACTCATCACTTTGGCTTATCTATTTTCTAAGTATTTAATGGCACTTTTTATCACCGATCATAGTGTGGTGGTATTAGGGCAACAGCTATTATTTATTGTGCTATGGTCAATTTTGTTTTTTGGTGCAAGCGCTATTTTTGCTTCAATCATGCGTGCCAGTGGTACAGTCAATGTCCCAATGATGATCAATATTTTGACCATCCTTCTGATCGAAGTGCCTTGTGCTTATTGGTTTAGTTCTATGTGGGGCTTAAATGGTATTTGGACAGCTTACGCGCTCGCCTTTGTATGCCTATGTATTTTCCAAGCAAGTTATTATCAATTTGTCTGGAAAAAACGTGATATTAAACGACTCATCTAATAAATAAAAAAGCCATTCAAATCTGAATGGCTTTTTGATCAAGCATATAAAGCTTAAAGCATCTTAGTTGCAAAAGCTGCAATACGTTGATAGCCCGTAGGGAATAGACGTTGGAAAGAATCTAAAATTCGAGCATCTGTTCCAATCAACAAACGGCGTTTATCTTTTAATACCGCATTTAAAATTTGACGTGCAGCTTCTTCTGGTGGTGTACGCAAGAATTTATCAAACTGCTTGATTGATTTGCCTGGATCCATACCTAGGCTCTTTAAGCTGTCGTTCATTTTTGCAGCTTTGGCAATATTGGTACGAATACCACCTGGGTGTACGCAAAGTGAACTTACACCGCTCTTTTCAATATCAAGTTCTTGGCGTAATGACTCTGTGAAACCGCGTACCGCAAATTTTGTTGCGTTATAAGCAGATTGAGTTGGTTGTGATGTCAAACCAAAAATACTTGAGATATTGATGATGTGACCATCTTTAGTTTGTTTGATGAATGGAAGGAATTCTTTTGTTCCATACACCACACCCCAGAAGTTAATTCCGACGATCCACTCTAAATCTTCGTAGCTTGCACCTTCAACGGTAGAACCCAATGCAACTCCTGCATTGTTAAAGATCATATTGACACAACCATGATCTTGAACTGTTTCTTGTGCCCATTGTTTTACCGCTTCGCGATCAGAAACATCAAGCACTTTGGTTGTAACTGTAATTGGATTATCTTTAACAAGCTCAACAGTTTGTGCTAAGCCTTTTTCATTGATATCGCTCAATGACAAGTGACAACCTTGTTTAGCCAATAAAACTGCCAGTTGTTGTCCAATCCCAGAACCTGCACCTGTGATCGCTGCGACTTTATTTTTAAAATTTTTCATTGCCTATCCTTTGTATTGCGAATGAATTGCACACATTTGAGTAGATCATGTGCAGTTTGAGTTATAACCAATATAATTTTGACAATACATATTGTCAATATAGTACAATATCACTTTAAGACAAATGGCAAGAATCAACATATTGCTTGTCATATTAGGTCTATTTACATTTCATGACCTAAGATCTTGGAACGAGACAAAGCATATTGTGTGGAATTTAGTTATGCTAGAGCCGCATAAAGAATCGACAATTAGTAAAAAATGTTATTGTCGAGAGTGTTAGGGCTAAGATGTTTCCCCAAACTTCGTTATAAAATTTAACATGGGGAATAATTTTATCTACCTTTTGCAAGTTGTGGTATGGATGGTCATCCTCATGATTTTTGATCTGAAATGACAGTAATTCAATGCAAACTCGTCCGAGCCACACGATTTAAAGATTTTTTAGGGAACGGTTTTTCTAATGACGACTCAAGATCAGGCGACACGTAAAAAAAAGAATGTTGACGCGAAAGAACGCCAATTTAAAGGGCTGTCTTTGAGTGAGCGTAAAGAAGCGCGCCGAGAGAAACTGATTGAAGCGGGTATCGCCACTTACGGGACACAAGGTTTTTTCTCTGTCACTGTGAAAGATGTCTGTAATGAGGCAAAACTTACTGAACGCTATTTCTATGAATCTTTTAAGAAAAGTGAAGAATTATTCCAAACCGTTTTCTTAAAAATGATTGGAAAAATGCAAACTTGCTTGACCCAAGCGGTCATCATGGCTGCCCCTGAACCTAAAAACATGGTGACTGCGGGTTTATCTGCATTGCTCACTGCGATTAAAGATGATCCGCGTATGGCACGTATCATTTATATTGATGCCATGCTCGTTCAAGACTTACATAACCAAGCCACAATTCAAGAAACATTGACGCAATTTGACCGTATTATTCAGGCTTTCGTCATGATCACGATGCCGAATGCACCTCAAGGCAATGATGAAGTGTCGTTAATGGCAACAGGGCTGAATGGATACGTGACCCATATTATTATTCGTTGGGTCTCTGAAGGCTTCAAACAACCACTTGATGAAGTTCTTGCAGCCTGTTGTGCCGTGTTTTTATCCTTTATCGAAACCACATCACAAAAAAATTAAAATCATTTTACAGTTTTGTTACAAAGCATATACTTAAATGATGATTAGATTAAACAAATGAATTCATTTGATTTATTAATCAGCAACCTGTCATCATTTGGTCATTGCTCTGCCCCACAATTGTCACAATTTATTGCTAAATTCGACTTTATTAACTCTTTTGCAATGATATTGTCATAATTAATCTTTGTAATAAGCCTGTCATAACAACAAAACGGTTCACCGTTACAGATATTAAGGGTATTGCGCTGTGAAAGATGACTATATTTTAATTGTCGATGATGAACTACCGATCCGCGAAATGATCCATACATCTTTGGATATGGCAGGCTTCCAATGTTTGCAAGCGGAAGATGCTAAACAAGCGCATCAGATTATTGTTGACCAGCGTCCTGCTCTTATTTTGCTGGATTGGATGCTACCAGGTGGTGTGAGTGGTGTCGATTTGTGCCGTCGCCTAAAACGCGATGAAAACTTAGCAGAAATTCCTGTGATCATGTTGACTGCACGTGGTGAAGAAGACCATAAAGTTCAAGGTCTTGATGCTGGTGCTGATGACTACATGACCAAACCATTTTCGACTCGTGAACTGGTTTCACGTATTAAAGCAGTGTTACGTCGTGCCAATGCTTTGAGCGGTGAAAAAGTTATTGATGCCAATGGCTTAATGCTTGATCCTGTCAGCCAGCGTGTGAGTTTTGGAAACAGCATCCTCGAGATGGGGCCGACTGAATATCGTTTGCTTGCTTTCTTTATGACTCACCCTGAACGTGCATATACACGTGCTCAATTACTTGACCAAGTTTGGGGCGGCAATGTATATATCGAAGACCGTACTATTGATGTACATATTCGTCGTTTGCGCAAAGTGTTAGAACCCTTTGGTGTTGATCGTTTTGTTCAAACGGTACGTGGCACTGGTTATCGTTTTTCTACACGAGCTGACTTAGCAGCAGGTTAAAACCCTTTATGTATGAACCTTATCCCGTCCCTGAACTGGCACGTGAGCACCAACAATTTCGTTACAGCAGTTTGTGGACGTTTGCAAAACAAGATTTAAGACTGTTGATGTTTTTCTTATTGATTGCAAGCTTAATTGGATTTGGGGTTGGATACTTTTGGAGCTGTATCTTTGTTGCCTTTGTTGTTTTTTTTCTTTTTCAGCTCCGCTCGCTTTATCTAGTCAATGATTGGATTTCAAACCGTCCCTACGATATGCCACCTAATCTAAATGGCATTTGGGGCGCACTATTATTTAATGTCTATCGCGCACAACGCCAAGAACGAATCGTACAAGCGGAGATGGTGGGATTAATAGATCGTGCTCAGTCATCATTAGTTGCATTAGCTGAAGCGGTGGTTTTAATCGATGATCAGCATCAGATTGAATGGTGGAATCCTGCTGCTGAAAAGTTATTGGGGATTAATCCTTTAGATCGTGGTCGCAATTTACTCTCTATTTTGCGCCAACCTAATTTCATTGAATATTTCAAAAATAGTGATCAAGCGCCAGATGGAATTCGTCTTCAAGCACAGATGGACGAAGAGCGTTATGTACAAGTTAAAATCACACGTTTTGGTGGGGAAAGTCGTCTCTTGGTTGCACATGACATTACTCGTATGCATAACCTTGAACAGATGCGTAAAGATTTCGTGGATAATATTTCCCACGAGCTACGCACGCCACTGACGGTATTGAGCGGATACCTTGAAACCTTTACCGATCAAGATGATATTACCCCACGTTGGAAACGTGCATTTACCCAGATGCAGTCGCAAACCAAACGTATGAATGCTTTGGTCAATGATTTATTACTATTGTCCAATTTAGAGAATAATAAAAAAGTCGCTAAAAATCAGATTATTGATATGGCAAATCTGATGAATCAATTATTTGATGATGCACGTGCCTATAATCTCGACTATGGTCATACACTTAATTTAGATATTGATAGCCACTGTGATCTGATTGGTTCAGACATGGAAATTGCTAGTGCTTTCAGCAACTTAATTACTAATGCCATTAAATACACCCCCAAAGGTGGAATTATTACCATTGGTTGGCACGAAGATGGTGATCATGCCTATTTTTCTGTCCAAGACAATGGTATTGGGATCAACCCTAAACACCTCCCTCGTCTCACGGAGCGTTTTTATCGGGTTGATAGCGCTCGCAGTCGTCAAACAGGCGGCACAGGTCTAGGTCTAGCGATCGTTAAGCATGTGCTGATGCAGCATGGTGCACATCTCGAAATCACCTCTAAAGAAAATGAAGGCTCTACATTTACAGCCGTGTTCCCGAAAGAACGCCTTTACCATATGATCTAAAATAATTACAGGGAACTGCCAAGTTCCCTGATTTATGATGTTTTTCTATACTGTTAAATAATATAATAAGTTGTTGTTTCATTTCGCTATTTCTACACTTCATCTCGATGTAAAAACGACTTATGATTATTTCTTTAATTCGCAGTTTTGCGTTACTCCTCGGACTCAGTACTGCTTTTCATATTCAAGCAAGCCCTTTTGATCCTTTAATTGGTACATGGAAAGTTGTCGATGAACGCACTGGTTCTTATGTATCAGATATTGTGATTCGACGCAATTCTAAAACAGAACAATACAGTGCTGTCATCGTCAAAATGTATCCCTCCGCTAAAGAGGTCGCTCCGACTACTTGCACAAAATGTACAGGTGCGTTGAAAGATCAACCTATCGTCGGTATGGAAGTATTAACTAAGCTCAAAAAACTCAATCAAGATGAGGAATTTGGTCAAGGTGTCTGGATCAACCCTTATGATGGTCATAAATACAGTATTCAAGGACGTTTAAGCAAAACTGGTAAAATGCTAAATATCAGTGCCAAACATCCAAGTAATAATAGCTTTCGTAATATGACATGGATTCGCTTATAAAAATATACATCGCTTAATATCATAGATAAAACATGGGGGCTTTTATAAGTCCCCATATTTATATGCAATCATGATTGCTTGAATAGGCTTTGATTTAAATTAAAGCTTAGTCGTTGAAGGCAATGGCTTAGTTTCAAGCAAGTGACTTGGCAAGCCAAACAAATGATCAAAAAAGTAATTATAAACAAAGGTATAACATGGGATGATGATCATCAAACTAAAATCTAATAAGAAGGCTTTGACTAAACTGATTTGCATCCACCAAGCAATCAATGGAATCAAAATAGTGACTAAGACCACCTG
The DNA here is from genome assembly GCF_030913345.1 of Acinetobacter sp. A22. Lineage (NCBI taxonomy): Bacteria > Pseudomonadati > Pseudomonadota > Gammaproteobacteria > Moraxellales > Moraxellaceae > Acinetobacter > Acinetobacter sp. A22. Next base: position 2,815,923 of record NZ_CP133162.1, on the reverse strand, counting down.
AAAACCGATAGCATGCACGACACGTCTAAAAATGGTTCGTGTCTTAGAATGCTGTCGTTTTTCCCACCATTCAAAGGCATAGTTGTAAAAGAAATTTACGCTGACAGCGATCACCGCAATTAATAATGACAAAGGTCCAGTGTGACTGATTGTTGAGCCTGAAAGTACAGCCAAAATCATCGCACAAATCAAAAAACTGAGTACTTCATAGAAAAATACATAGGTCACTCTTCTTTTCATTCCTTGCATGACAGCACCTCAAAATCAACAAAACGTGGATTTTACGCGCTCTTTCTGATAAAAAAAGTTAATCGTGATCAGTTTTACTGACAAGCAAGGCAGAGATAAATATGAATAGTGAACAGCTGGAATTAATTCTTGAAGTGATTGATCGAGGCAATTTCTCTGCTGCAGCACGTGCTTTAAATCGAGTTCCTTCGGCTGTGAGTATGGCCATTGCGAATTTAGAAGCAGAATTGAATTTAAAATTATTTGAACGTAGCAAAAATCATTTAGAACCTACCGAGATTGCCCTATCTATTGAACCACATGCACGATTAATTGTGACCAAATTGCGTCAACTTGAAATGCATCTCACAGAGCTTTCTATGGGATTGGAAACAAATCTTAAAATTGGTGTTGCGGCTGATATTAATCAAAAAATCGTATTGGCAGGCATCGAAGATTTAACGCATCGCTATCCGCTGTTAAATATCGAAATGCACTGCGCAGCACAGCAAGAACTCAAAGCACGCCTTAGAAATAATGAAATCGACCTGTATGTTGCTTATAGTTCATCTACGATTGATACCAATGAACGCTTCCGCTTATTGGGTGTTGAAAAATTTGTTGCTGCGATTTCCCCTAAAGAAGCACAACAGCTTCGGGCACAACATAAAAATGAGCTGACGATGTTATCTGAGCTTCGACAAATTATTGTGGCAAGTAAAAATTATCCTCTCCCTGACCCACGTATTTTGGTCTCAGATGCCTACTGGCATACAGATAATTTATCCATGGCGATTGGGATGGTGGAGCAAGGACTCGGCTGGGGTAATTTTCCGTTGTCCATCGTCCATGAGCATTTTGCTAAACAAAGTTTGGTTCGTTTGGAGTTTAGTGATACCACCAACGGACTAGATATGCCAATTCATGCGATTTGGCCAAGCTACAAACCGCTCAGCCAATCTCTGCAATTTCTTATTGAGTTTTGGGCAAAACAAATTCAAATCGAATAAAAAAAAGCCCGACATCCTGTCGGGCTTTTTCGTATTTCGCACTTTAGGTATAACTCCTGTTCTACCTCACGTCCTGATGCTCAAACTTATTATTATTGTTTTATGTTTTGGAACTTCCTGTTCCTGATGAGTTGATATTAGAGAATTTAACTTAGGCTGAAAATGGGACATTGACGTTAATCGGTGTAGGAAATGGCTTACACGGTTAGTTTTATGCTTGGTCAGAAACATCAAACATGCTTAAAAAGCAGCCGACTTGTATCTAAGTCAGTTTCTTTATCTTTTTTAGGACGGTATAAAAACCATTAAGGAATTGATTTAATATAATTTTTCCAATATGATTTCACATAAGCGCCACTATGTTAAATGAATGGGATAAATTAAGCTAAAATTAGGATTTTAATTTAGAGAAAGTAATGTCTCAGATAAAAATTTATGCTTTAGATGAAACTATAGAATTACATCGTGATAATTTAAGTAAAGCTATCCATCAGGCTTTAGTTAGAGAGTTAAAATACCCTGAAGAAAAAAGGTTTCAACGTTTTATTCCACTACAATCCAAAAATTTTATATATCCAGCAGACCGCAGTACATCTTATATAATTATTGAAATTTCCATGTTCGATGGACGAACAAAAGAGACTAAAAAAGCATTTATTAGATCCCTATTCGAAAATATAAACAATCTATGCGGTATTGATTCAAATGATGTTGAGATAACTATATTTGAAACCCCTAAAGAAAACTGGGGCATTAGAGGGGAAAATGCGGATGAACTACAGTTAAATTATAAGGTAAATGTTTAAATTTCCTAAAATTAACATAATACGCCTTATGCGAAATACGTAAAACAAAAAGCCCCTATCTATAGGGGCTTTTTATAATTTTATTGATTAAATCGAATGACCTAAACGCTCACCCATCACCACAGTCGAGTTCGCTTTAAACTGCTCTTCCCATACCATTTTATCTTTTTCAAATAAAACCACAGCAGTAGAACCTAAGTAGAAACGACCTAACTCAGCACCTTTATCTAACTGCATTTGATGATGCTGTAATTCAACTTTACCTGAAGGTTTTACCTTACCTGTTGCAACAGTTTCAATACCCGCAACAATCATCGCACCAACTAAAACCACCGCCATACGACCAAGTTCTGTATCAAACAAACATACCATCCGCTCATTACGCGCAAACAAACCTGGTACATTTTCAGCAGTCGTTTGATTAACTGAGAACAACTCTCCTGGAATGTATAAAGTTTCAGTCAATGTACCTGCAAATGGCATATGTACACGGTGATAATCTTTTGGTGATAAATAAACAGTTGCAAACTGACCATCTACAAATGGCTTTGCAAGTTGCGGATCACCAATCAATTTCTCTACAGAAAAACTTTGACCTTTGGCTTGGAAAATATCCCCTGCCTCAATCTTACCCAACTGAGAAATTGCACCATCTGCAGGACAAACAATACTATCCGCACGCTCGTCCACACCACGTACACCTTCCTTCAATGCACGGGTGAAGAACTCATTAAATGATTTATATTGATTCGGATTAGTCTGCTCAGCAATGCTCATGTCAATGCCGTATTTCGCTTTGAATGCCTGAATCACAGCAGTTTTTACCAAAACATTTTCACTGGCTGCCACTTTGCCGATGACACGGCTCAGTTGATGTTGAGGTACTAAGTTTTGTGCTTTGATAAAAAGTTGTTTTTTTAGGTCTGCTGAAAAACTCAAGATGGTGACTCCCCTGAAATAATAGGACTATCGAGGCGATTGCCCCATTCACTCCACGCACCATCGTAGGCTCTCACTTGCCAATTGAGTAATTTTGCCAAGATATACGCCAAACCCGAACGGTGATGTGACTGACAATACACCACCACAGGTTGTTGTAAATTAAAGCCTAATTGTTCCAAACGTTGTTGAGTGCGTTCAAGCGGGTGTAATTTTAGATGATTTTCACGATTTAGGGCAGTACTCCATTCAAAATGCAAAGCATTTGGGATGTGACCACCGCGTCGCGCAGCAAGACGTAAACCCGTATATTCATCTATGGTACGACAGTCCCAAAGTTGAATATTCTTATGATTGACTGCATTGAGGAGTTCATCATATTCAATACGATGCTGTTGTACCGCCTGCTCATCAATAGCAACTAACTCTGCAACAGGTTTGTATGGTTCAACTTCAGATGTGGTTGGCAAACCTGCACCTAACCAGCCGTGAATACCACCATTAATCAAACTGGTACGTGTGAAACCTAAGCAGTGTAAATTCCAAATCAAACGCCCTGCCCAAGCACCACCCTCGTCGTCATACACTACTACATGATGTTGCGGTGAAATATTTAATTTCTCAATCAAGGTTTTTAAACCATCGACATCTGGCAATACACCATTCGCTTGTTCATTCTGCGCAACTAAATATTTAGGTTGCAAATGAATGGCATGTGGAATGTGCAGTTGCTCATAAACCGAAGCTCGGCTTAGATCGATCACTCGAATCAACTCATGACCCAAGTATGGTACAAGTTGTTCAGGTTCAATCAATAAACCTAATTTAAAATCTGTGTCAGTCATTGTTATGGTGTCTTATGATTACAGCATTACATCAAATTTTAGCATAGCTCACTTTTTATCTTTGTCTGATTTTTCATATTCATTTAGCAGAAAACAAGATATAGGAAAAAACCCAACGATTTTAGATTTAAAGCATAAAATTTGCTGACAATTTCGAAAGTTAAGCCATATAAACCTGTCGAAAAAATTTACTGGTGCAGAGGCGGCATCCATGCCGGCTGTGTAGCTGCCTTGCGCTGCTTTCAAAGCGTTGCTTTGAAATTGCTCAGGATGAGCCGTCAGTTCAACAAAAAAATGTTACTTTGGATCTTTCAAAAGTAAAGAGTACCTATTACAGATCTCTCATAACATTTGAGCGATTCCACAGCCGTACTAAATTTTGAGTATGAAAGAATAACTAGGCCTCTTCAATCTCAAACACCTGACGCAAATACGCCAAAAACGTTTCATTATCGCTCATGGTCTTGCCTGAACTATCAGAAATTTTTGCTACCGATTGCCCATTACATTCCACCAGTTTTAAAACAATATTAAGCGGTGTCTGTCCCATGTCATTGGTGAGATTAGTTCCAATACCAAAACTAACCTGAAAGCGATCTTTAAAATATTGGTGCAATAACCATGCTTTCTCTAAATTTAAACCATCACTAAAAGTTAACATTTTGGTCTTGGTATCTATTTTTAATTTGCGATAGTGCGCAAAGGCTTTATCACCCCATTCATAAGGATCACCACTATCATGGCGCAAACCATCAAATAATTTAGCAAAATACAGATCAAAATCTCGCAGGAAAGCATCCATCCCAACCACATCGGTCAAAGCGATACCCAAATCCCCTCGATACTCTTGTACCCACGCTTCTAAAGCCGCTTTTTGGAAATTACGTAACCGAACATCCAATGCCTGAAAAGCCTGTAAAAACTCATGTGCCATGGTTCCGATCGGGCTAATGCCTAATTCTTTAGCTAACAGCACATTGCTGGTGCCACGGAAAACTTTGGGTGCAGCTGAGTGAAAGGCTTGAACTACATGTTTTTGCCATTCAAAACTGTAACGTCGTCGTGTTCCAAAATCTGAGACCAAGAATGGAGGATCATTTTCTTGCTGTTGCTGAGCATAATCTTGTAGTTGAACCAGCTTCTGCTGTAAACGGCGCTCGCCTTCTACAAAAACGTCATCATTACGGATGCGTTGGAAATACAGCTCATTGACGATAGCTAAAACGAAAATCTCAAACATCATGGCTTGTACCATTGGACCTTCGATTCGAATATCGAGCCGACCTGCCTCATCCATACTGGCTTGGATAAAACGACGTTTAAGTTGAAATAACTCTAAGTAATCAACAAAATCACTTTTAATAAAACGCAAGGAACGTAAATACTGTAACTCATCATCGGTGAAGCGCAGCTCACACAACAAATCAAGTTGATGGTTCAAATCATCCAAAATCTCAACTAGAGGATAAACCGTGTCATCTAAATTGCGGCAACGAAATAAATAAACACTGTGAGTTTGCGGAAACTGATGTAGCACGACTTGCAACATCGTGAATTTATACAAGTCCGTGTCGAGTAAAGATCGAATAATGGCAGGCATAAAGGATGGTTTTAACCAATTTTTATTAGATATCTGTTGTTATACAACCAAACGCTGGAGATTGAATAGTAGACTTTTGCTGCACGACTCATTTTTATCCTTTTGCTCTGCTAAAATTGCGCATCTCCTATCATCCAATTTTTAAAGTTATGCGTGCATTAATTCAGCGAGTTCTTGAAGCAAAAGTGGTTGTGGACGGACAAACGACGGGCGAGATTGAAAAAGGCTTATTGGTTTTTCTAGGCTTAGGGAAAGACGATACTTTAGAAAAGGGTCAGAAACTGATAGATAAGATTCTCAAATATCGAATCTTTGACGATGAAAATGGCAAGATGGGGTGGAATGTGAGTCAAGCCAGTGGCGGTATTTTATTGGTATCTCAATTTACCCTCATGGCACAAACTCAAAAAGGGTTACGACCAGACTTTGGACCTGCGATGCCACCTTCAGATGCCAAAGCACTCTATGAGCAATTGGTTGAATACGCACAACAGCAATTTGAAAATGTACAAACAGGTATTTTTGCTGCGGATATGAAAGTACATTTGGTGAATGATGGACCTGTGACTTTTAACCTAGAGATTGAATAACTTTAGGCAATAAAAAACTCCCATCTAGGGAGTTTTTTTCAGGCTTGTTATTTACCTGTTTTTTCTTTAATAAACGCACGTGCTTGGCGAATTTTTTCTTTTACAGGTTTTGGTACTTTAGGTGGAATCAATTTCGCTGCTTGGTTGAACCAAACCAATAAGCTAAAGTCACCTTCCATTTTAATGCTACCGTCTTGCATACCTGTCATGAATGCTGTTGGGTCGCCTTTTACTAAAGTTTTTACGCCTTGCTCACTTGAAGCAAATTGCAAAATAAAATCCGCTTTTTCAGGATTGCCCGCAACTGTATCGATCTTACCGTGATTGACAATAATCTGACGTGCCATACCCAAGTCTGTACCAATTTGAATACGAAATTCACGATCATGAACTAACTCAATAAACTTAGGGCTAGTACGTGCCAATTGCTTCATACGCAACGCCAAACCTGCCACCAACAAATCCAGTGGATCTGTACTTACGTCAACGATAGGTAACTTAACCACAGGTAGAGAAGAAAGCTTCATGACAATTATGCCCACAGTATAATGATGAAAATTAAGACAACCCGTATCCTAGCACAATTGTGAAGAACTCTGTAAAAGCTTTGTTTCAGAAAGTGAATGTAAAAAAGGCGTGCTGAGCACGCCTTTGATGTGATTAGAATTATTATGTATTTATCGACTAGAACATTGTTGTTGGTCATCCTTATAAACAGGCGTGTGTTCAATATACTGGCGATTTGCCAGTTGTTTTTGTGCTTGTTTGTCTTCACGTAAAAGAATAAATGTCACCGTCACCATCGCAAGGCTGAGCGCTGTCAGATAACTATAAGCGACAGACATTTCGAACATGGTTTGCACACCAAAGCGTACCACTTCGAGCAGTCCCCAACTAATCATACCCGCCAACATAAAACCTAACCAACGACGATAAGGAGAGAAGAAAACAGCAATAACTGCGACAGCGATCAAGCCAAATCCAACCCACATGGTGAAATTCGCTGCTTCCATAGAAACCTCCGTCTTTAAAAGGATGTCTGAATCAACGTTCAGACCTTATATTGTTCTGTAATCTCTAACAGTACTTCGTGTTGCATTAACGTCTTTATGCATTATGGAGCGTTTTTTTTAGAAAAAAAGAGCTTAAAATTAACGATACGACACAAGATGTCGCAATATGCTTTTGTAATTACATTTTTTAAAAATCAAAATTCTGAAATTTCTATATAGCATCAATTACTGAGTGTCATTACAAAAAAATACGCTTAATTTTGACCTCAAAAAAACTTTTTTCTGAATTTTTTAATTGTAGGTTTTCTATACATTTAGACATAAATATGACGAAGTGATGACAGCCAATAAAATCAATAAAGCCACATGATCTGTGGCTTTATTTGAAGGCTGAAATCTACACTTATCTATGCTCGATTGAGGTCTTTATCATGCATACCTAAAAGATAAAGCACGCCATCTAAACCCACACTCGAAATTGCCTGATTAGCATTTTGACGAACTAGAGGTTTGGCACGGAATGCCACACCTAGTCCAGCGATTGACAGCATTGGTAAATCATTTGCGCCATCACCAACAGCCATCGCCTGCTCTAGTGAGATACCCATTTTATCAGCCAACTGGCGTAACAGCTCTGCTTTACGCGCACCATCAACAATCGCACCTTTCACTTCGCCAGTGACAAGCCCATCTTGCACATCCAAAATATTGGCATGCACTTCATCAATGCCAAGTTTAGCTTGTAAATACTCTGCAAAATATTGGAAGCCACCCGAAAGAATTGCTGTCTTATAACCCAAGGCTTTCAACGTTGAAATTAAGCGCTCTGCACCTTCTGTCACAGTTAGACGCTCAGCAATTTTAGGCAGAACAGATGCATCTAAGCCTTTTAACAACGCAACACGTGCACGGAAACTTTGTTGGAAATCAAGCTCACCTTGCATTGCACGTTCTGTAATTTCAGCAACTTGCTCACCTACACCCGCTTCTAATGCAAGCTCATCAATCACTTCTTGCTCAATCAATGTAGAGTCCATATCAAAGCAAACCAAGCGACGATTACGGCGATAAGCATTATCTTCTTGTACGGCAACGTCGATGTTTAACTCACCTGATAAACTCAAACAAGCAGCACGCATTGCTTGTGCATCTAGCATTTGTCCACTTAATCCGAACTGAACGCAAGCGCGTCGTGGGAACTGACTTTGTTCTTCTAGTTCTAAACGTCCTGATAAACGTGTTACCGTTTCTATGTTAAACCCTTGACCCGAAACAATTTGAGTCACAGCTTGCAAATGTGCAGCGGTCAGTTCAGGTGCAAGAGCCGTCACGATATAGCGTGTACGTCCGCCCTCACTCACCCATTGGTCATATTCTGCGTTGCTGATTGGTTTAAATCGCACAGTTAAGCCAATATCATGTGCTAAAATCAGAATCTCTTTCATTGCTAATGCTGTTGCAGTCTCGTTATCTGATGCAACAACGATCCCAAGGGTCAGTTGATTGTGAATAACCGCCTGACCGACATCGAGTATTTGCAAAGAATGTACGGAGAGTACCTGCATTAATCGAGTAAACTGATTCGGTTGATCTGGTCCTAAAAAGGATATAAGAATGATTTCTCGCATGAATTGACTCGTGTTAGAGCGACAACTATTGTAAGAATCATAACATAACCCATGAATCTATTTGCCTTGGAAGTTTAACTTGAATGCGCCTCGCCAAGGGCTATTTGCTAGCCTACTGATCGTTAGTTTTGCCTTGCATACCTTTTTATTGGTGATTGCAACGACTCATCAACTCAATGAAAACCGCGCCAGCCAAGGACAACTGATGACCAGTCAGTTAGTGGCAGATACTCTTTCTGAAATGGAACCCGCCAATACTGTTTCTTTAGCATTGGTTGCTAATCGCTATGCGACCAATCCAAGTGTTGCCTCAATCCGCATTTTGGATGCCAACAAACAAGTGTTAGCAACTAGCGGTATGGCTAAAACTCGTCAAGGCGAAGTATTTGTCCGTGATGCCTTACAGAATGAAAAGAAAGTGGGAACAGTCGAAATAACGCTGATACAACCAAGTATTGGTGAAATTTTACGCACACAGTGGTTAGCGATTCTCTTGTCTCTCTTGATTCATGGATTAATTTGGTTAGGCTACCGTGCTATTGCACGCCCAACGCGAACCGAATATCTTGCTCGTATCAATCAAGAAAATCATCTCAAGCATGAAATTCAACGTTTAACTCAAGCTTTGGCATTAGAAAAACAAAATACCGTTACTTTGGTCGCTCAAGCACAACAACAAGCAAAAGTACAACCCAAAACTCGAGTTGAGAAAGTCAACACTGAAACACCTCAAGTTGATCAGCATACATTGGCGCTTAACATCCAGTTTTATGATCCAAAACAACTCTTAAATAGTGTTAACCAATCCGTTTCATTGCCTTATTTTAAGCTATGTCAGTTATTTTTGGATAAAAGTATCGATCTATGTGCTAAACATTATCAAATTGATCCATCTAAAATTTGTGTTGAACAAGAGTTTAATGCTGAAGGGGCAACCTTAAGTACTCAGTCAGATCAAACACATGCTTTAGAATGTCTTATGATGATTGGTGCTGTTTTCCAACTGCTCGCAGAAGTACTGTATAAACGTTATCGCGAAGACAAACGCTTTGCCTTGCAAACGCGTGGTTCTGTTGCTAGCCCTGTAGATGCCATGCAGATCGACGCAATTGAAGCTTCAAAACGCCTAACTCAACATTTACATGCAAAAGAAGCTGCCTTGCATTTGAATCACGAGCAATTAAAAGCGATTCAACATAGCTATGAATTAGTTGCTATGCCTAACCCAAGCAACATCATGACACGTCATGCATTTATGATTAATGGTATGAATGAGGAGTGTGCAACTTTAGCTCAAAATCTGCGCACTGAAATTTTAATGGGTAAAAAGGCAAAAGTCTCATCTGAATCATCCAGCCTTTCGTAATTCACCTCGATAAAATATCCCCATTTTTTAAGTATAGAATGGGGTTATTATTTGAATAATGATAAAGTTCATTCCATCAAAAAGTGCTTGATTTGCCTAAATCATCAACACACTCAAACTATTTTCTTAAATCGATTCAATGCAGCTTGAGTTAAAAATTATTGTAAAATAATGAAATTTTTAGAAAAAACAAAATATTATATTCTGAATCAAAACCAAATATTTAGATCAATAAAAGCGTTTACTCAGCATGATGTATAAATTCGTCACGAGCGATAAGAAGCACAGGCGAAAAGTTTTAAAATGCGGTAAACTATGCCAAATTTATCGAATACTAATGCCTTAAAAGGCTGCTTAAAAGGTGAAAGCGAATGCCGCTGAGTCGTGTTGAAGAACTTGTCGCAGATATTCGTGCAGGCAAAATGGTTATCCTTATGGATGACGAAGATCGAGAAAATGAAGGTGACTTAGTCATCGCTGCTACCCATGTTCGTCCTGAAGACATTAACTTCATGATTACACATGCACGTGGTTTGGTCTGCCTGACATTAAGCCGCGAACGTTGTAAGCAACTCAACCTTCCGCTTATGGTTGATCAAAACGGCGCTCAACATGCCACGAACTTCACCCTTTCAATCGAAGCAGCCGAAGGCATCAGCACAGGTATCTCAGCAGCAGAACGTGCACATACTATTCGCACAGCTGTAGCTGCCCATGCTAAACCAAATGATATTGTTCAACCTGGTCATATTTTTCCATTAATGGCTCAACCAGGTGGTGTCTTACACCGCGCAGGTCATACCGAAGCTGGATGTGACTTAACACGCTTAGCAGGTTTAGAGCCTGCTTCAGTGATCTGTGAAATTATCAATGAAGATGGCACTATGGCGCGCCGTCCTGATTTAGAAGTATTTGCAGAAAAACATGGTCTCAAGATTGGTACGATTGCGGATTTAATTCACTACCGCATGACCAACGAGCAAACTGTTGAACGCTTATCTCAAGAAACCATTCAAACTGAATACGGGACTTTTGATCTTTATAAATACCGTGAAATCGGTAACCCAGACATTCATTTAGCTTTGGTAAAAGGTGAGCCGAAAGAAGGCGTGACCACTGTTCGTGTTCATGGATTCAATCCTGTTCGTGATCTTTTAAAGCTCAATAAAGCTGATGGTTCTCCAGCATGGAATCTTGATCTTGCAATGAAAACGATTGCTGCAAGTGACCGTGGTGTATTGGTTTGGATTGGACAAGATCACTTGGAAGATTTAGGTCATGCCATTCATCATTTGAACCAACCAAAGCCACTGAAATCAAATGCAGCGCTATCGCAGCAATATCAAACAATTGGTGTCGGTGCACAAATTTTACGTGATCTTGGTGTTGAGAAAATGAAGTTGTTGAGTTCTCCGCTTCGTTTCAATGCTTTATCAGGATTTCATTTAGAGGTGGTGGAATACATCACTGCCGATCAAATCACAGCAAAATAATCGAGGTTGCTATGGCAATTCGCCGAATTGAAGGTTTATTACATCTCGCAAGCGAAGGTCGTTATGCGATCTTAGTTGGTCGTTTCAACAGCTTCGTTGTAGAACATTTACTTGAAGGTGCGATCGACACATTAAAACGTCACGGCGTTGCAGAAGATGCGATCACCGTGATTCATGCACCAGGTGCATGGGAGCTGCCGATCGTTGCGAAGAAATTAGCGGCTTCAAACAAATTTGATGCCATCATTGCTTTAGGTGCAGTAATTCGTGGTAGCACACCTCACTTTGACTTCGTTGCTGGTGAATGTGCTAAAGGTCTAGGTGTTGTAGCACTTGAAAGCACAATGCCTGTGATCAACGGTGTTTTAACTACCGATAGCATCGAACAAGCGATTGAACGTTCAGGTACGAAAGCAGGTAATAAAGGTAGCGAAGCTGCACTTACTGCTATCGAAATGGTTAACTTATTAAAGGCAATTTAAAGCATGTCGCAAACACTTCAGGCCGCTTATGCAGCGAAACGCAAAGCACGTCGTTTTGCTGTACAAGGGATTTATGAATGGCAAATGAGTCAAAATCCTGTTCATGAAATTGAAGCACGTACACGTGTTGAAAATGCCATGCACAAGGTTGACCTCAACTACTACCATGAATTACTCACTCAAGTGGTTGCTCAACATGAAGCTTTAGATGAGTTACTCATTCCTGTACTTGACCGTGAGCTATCTGCACTTGATGGTGTAGAACTTGCAACCTTACGATTGGGCGCTTATGAATTACGAGATCACCTCGAAGTTCCTTATCGCGTTGTACTTGATGAAGCAATTGAGCTAGCAAAACACTTTGGTGGTGCAGACAGCCATAAATACATCAATGGTGTATTAGATCGTCTTTCTTCAAAGCTTCGTGAAGCTGAAAAACAACAAGCGAAATAATAGGCTTGATGTTTCATGGCTGAGTTTTCAATTATTGACCGTTACTTTAAACGAGCATCTCATCAGGATGTCAGTTTAGGTATTGGTGATGACTCAGCCATTCTCACCCCTCTTACCTCGCAACAACTCGTCATTTGCACAGACACTCTAGTCGCTGGTCGCCATTTCCCTTTAGACACTTCCGCACATGCTGTGGGTTGGAAAAGTGTAGCCGTAAATTTATCAGATATCGCGGCAATGGGAGCTCAACCACACAGTATCTTGCTTGCACTTAGTTTACCAAGTGTAGATGAGACATGGTTGGCTGAATTCAGTCGAGGACTCTTTGAATGTTGTGACCAATTCAATGTTGCATTAATCGGCGGAGATACAACGCAAAGCTCCCAATTAACGATTACAGTGACAGCGCTAGGTTGGATCGAACAAGGGCAAGCAATTACGCGAGCTGGTGCGCAAGTCGGTGACTATATATGCGTGAGTGGGCAAGTCGGTGATGCTGCGTATGGACTGCACCATTTAGGTCATGCACTACAACAACGTTTAGATTATCCAACACCGCGTTGTGATTTAGGTCAGCGACTGAAAGGTCAAGCGACCAGTATGATCGATGTCTCGGATGGTTTAGCACAAGACTTAGGACATATTCTGAACGCCTCTGGCGTGGGTGCGACCTTATTTTTAGATCGTTTGCCAATAGATTCAGCGCTAAAAGCATTAGATCAACAACAAGCTTGGCAATATGCGCTCGCTGGAGGGGATGACTACGAATTATGCTTTACAATATCACCGCAAAAATTCGAAGAACTATCGCGACATCAATCTGATGTACCGTTTACAATAATCGGCGAAATTACCCAACAAACTGGATTGTTATTTAAGTATATGGGCGAAGTTTACCCATTACATGTTCATGGATATCAACACTTTGCATAAACCCCCTATTCACTTTAGCCAAATGACTTGGTTTGACCGCTTTATTGTGTTCTGCGGTGTAGGATTTGGCTCTGGTCTCAGTCCCAAAGCCCCTGGTACTTTTGGGTCAGCGTTTGCTCTTCTTTTCGTCCCCCTGTGGCTAATACTTGGCTTCAATGCCAGTGTTTTTGCAATCCTACTCATGTCGATTGCAGGTATTTATATTTGTGGTCACACTGCCAAAGTGATTAATGTCCATGATGATGGTCGTATCGTTTGGGATGAATTTGCTGGACAATCGATTACCTTTTTACCTCTGCTTTACTTACAGCAAATGAATTGGTTATGGGTCATTGCGGGTTTTATTTTTTTCCGTATATTCGACATTTGGAAACCATTTCCAATTAATTGGGCCGACCAGAAAGTTTCCGGTGGCTTTGGTATTATGCTTGATGACCTGATTGCAGGACTTTGGGCTGCATTATGTATTTTTCTTATTCAATTTTATTTTTTGACCTAACACATTAATATTAGGGTTAATTATGTCAACAACCGTCATTATTCTAGCTGCAGGGAAAGGAACGCGAATGCGTTCAAAGCTTCCTAAAGTATTACAACCACTTGCAGGTCGTTCACTTTTGGGACACGTCATTGAAACCGCAAAAAAACTCAACGCCCAAAATATTATTACCATTTATGGGCATGGCGGTGAACTTGTTAAACAAAGCTTTGCACAAGAACAGATTGAATGGGTTGAACAAGCTGAGCAATTAGGTACTGGTCATGCTGTACAGATGACCTTACCCGTTTTACCGCAAGATGGTATCTCACTCATTTTATATGGTGATGTACCTTTAGTTCGACTTAGTACTCTTGAACAATTACTAGAGGCATCTAGCCAGTCGGGTATTGGGATGATCACACTCGATGTCGAAAATCCAACGGGCTATGGTCGTATCGTTCGTCAGGCAGGAAAAGTTCAAGCCATTGTTGAGCATAAAGATGCCAATGAAGAACAACGTCAGATCCAAGAGATCAATACGGGGATCTACTGCGTTAGCAATGCAAAATTACACCAATGGCTACCAAAGCTGTCGAATAACAACGCACAAGGTGAATATTATCTTACCGATATCGTAGCGATGGCGGTTGCAGATGGTCTAGAAATCGCTTCCATTCAACCTGAACTGGCATTTGAAGTTGAAGGCGTAAATGATCGTCTACAACTCGCTACGTTGGAACGTCAATTTCAACAACAACAAGCCAAAGAATTAATGCAACAAGGCGTTCACTTAATTGATCCAAATCGTTTTGATCTACGTGGCACATTAAAATGTGGGCAAGATGTTCAAATCGATGTGAATGTTATTATTGAAGGTCACTGTGAGCTCGGTGATAACGTACAACTTGGTGCAGGCTGTATCCTAAAGAACACGCGTATCGCAGCAGGCACTAAAGTTCAGGCTTATAGTATTTTTGAAAATGCAGTAGTAGGCGAAAATACTCAAATTGGTCCTTTTGCTCGTTTACGTCCAGGCGCAAATCTTGCAAATGATGTGCATATCGGTAACTTCGTAGAAGTTAAAAATTCTAATATTGGTGTAGGTTCTAAAGCCAATCATTTCACTTATCTTGGTGATGCTGATATTGGTGCGGATTGTAATATCGGTGCAGGTACAATTACTTGTAACTATGATGGCGCAAATAAGCATAGAACTATTATTGAAGATCATGTATTTATTGGCACCAATAATTCACTGGTTGCTCCGATCAAAATCGGTACTGGTGCTACAACTGGCGCTGGTTCAACCTTAACACGAGATGTGGCTGACCATAGTTTAGCTGTCGAACGATCTAAACAGTTTGAAAAAGCAAATTATCAACGTCCCCAAAAGCTGAAAAAATAAGAGGATAAAATTATGTGTGGTATTGTTGGAGGCGTTGCTGAACGTTGCGTAACTGATATTTTGATCGAAGGACTTAAGCGTCTTGAGTATCGTGGTTACGACTCTGCTGGTTTAGCATTACTCAATAATCAAAAAATTCTACGTGAGCGTCGCGTAGGGAAAGTTGCCAATCTTGCCGAAGCTGTTTCAGAACAACATTTAACGGGTCATATCGGAATTGCACACACACGTTGGGCAACTCATGGTAAACCAACTGAAAATAATGCACATCCACACGTTTCTGGAAATGTCGCTGTCGTACATAACGGTATTATTGAAAATTACCAAGTATTAAAAGACGATCTACAAGCCTTAGGTTATGTATTTACCTCCCAAACAGATACCGAAGTTGTTGCTCATCTCGTACATGATGCATTAAAACAGACCGATAGCTTGCTTGAAGCCGTACAAAAAGTTATTCCTCAACTGAAAGGTGCTTACGCGCTTGGGATTATTCATACTGAACATCCAGATGAATTAATCACTGTCCGTGAAGGTTCTCCTCTCGTGATTGGTGTGGGTATCGGTGAAAACTTTATCAGTTCAGATCAATTGGCTCTACTTCCAGTCACGAATCGCTTTGTTTATCTAGAAGAAGGCGATATTGCTCGCTTAACTCGTACGAGCATTGAAGTTTTTGCGCAAGGTGAAGCTGTTCAACGCCCAGTGAAAGAACTGGATGCTACGGTTAGCAACGCATCTAAAGGTGAATATAAGCACTTCATGCTCAAAGAAATTTATGAGCAGCCAGAAGCGATCCAGCAAACCATTTCACAAGCCTTAAATGGCAATTATTTGCGTGAAGATTTTCTTCAATATGCTAATGCTGATTTTGCTAAAATCCAACAGGTACAAATTATTGCCTGTGGAACCAGCTATCACGCAGGTATGATTGCAAAATATTGGTTTGAACAATTAATCGGCGTACCTTGCCAAGTCGAAATTGCCAGCGAGTTCCGCTATCGTACGCCTGTCATTGTGGCAAATACGCTGTATATCTGTATTTCTCAATCTGGTGAAACGGCAGATACCCTAGCAGCCTTACGTGAAACCCAAAAACGCGCTAAAGCCAATACGATTGACATTAGCACGATGACGATTTGTAACGTTGCGACATCATCGATGGTTCGCGAAACTGATCATCATTTGCTCACTCTTGCTGGCCCTGAAATTGGTGTTGCTTCAACTAAAGCATTTACCACCCAACTTGCTGCATTAATGTTACTGATTCTAAAAATCGGTCAAGTGAAGCAACGTCTCTCTGATGCCCAGTTAACAGAAATTACTGAAGCTTTATGGCATTGCCCGAAAGTAATTCTAGATACTTTGCAGCACAATACTTCGATTCTTCGTTTGTCTGCGTTATTTGTAGAAAAGAACCACTGTTTATTCCTTGGCCGTGGAACACACTTCCCAATCGCACTGGAAGGTGCTTTGAAGCTCAAAGAAATTTCATATATTCATGCTGAAGGTTATGCGGCAGGTGAACTCAAACATGGTCCATTGGCATTAGTTGATAATGAAATGCCTGTGGTGATTTTGGCACCAAATGATGACATGCTCGATAAATTAAAATCGAATATGGAAGAAGTACAAGCGCGTGGCGGCGAGCTTTTTGTTTTTGCTGATGAAAATAGCGGAATCCAAGAAAAAGATCGCCAACACGTGGTTCATATCCCAGCAGTCAATGAATGGTTAGCACCTATTGTTTACAGTATCCCTGTACAGCTTCTGTCATATCATGTCGCTGTATTGCGTGGTACTGATGTGGATCAGCCACGTAACCTTGCAAAAAGTGTAACGGTCGAATAATAAAAAATGGAAGAAAGGTTCGCCTTGTGTTTGGACAATATAGTTTTAAACTAAACATTAAAGTTCTAAACTGTAACAATATAGTTCTAAACTAGACATTAAAGTTGTAAACTAGCTAAACCCAGCTATACTGATTAAAAAGTAGGCTGGGTTTTTCTATGAGTAGAGCACCGAGATTCTTCACACAAGAACAAATTAGCAAAAGAATAAAAAGTGGTCGTGGACAAGGTATGGGAAAAGATTACCAACCATGGCTGACTATTCAGGATGTACCCTCTCGTGGGGTCTCTCATCGTATTTACTCTCATAAAACGCAAAGAGTTCATCATTTACTTTCTAATTTGGAACTGTATGTTTTTTTGATTTTAGATTGGTCTAGTTCTGTTCAGGATATTCGGGAACAATTTCCTTTGAATCTAGATGACACAAAAGAAATCTGTTTAGAGCATGGTTTGAGACATCCCAGCATACAAGGCTCGGAACAGGTCATGACTTCCGATTTTCTGATTGATACAAATGATAAGAAAAAACCTCAATTCGTTATTCAGGTGAAACCATTAAAAGAACTCATCAAAGAAAGAACAATTGAAAAACTCGAAATTGAACGTCGATACTGGGAGGTTAAAGAAATCCCATGGAGTATTGTGACGGAACAAAATATTCCCACAACTGCCCGAAAAAATCTTGAATGGTTGAGCCCTTTTATTACTGAACATTTAGAACCTGATATCTGGGATAGCCTACATACAATTTCTTATTATTTGTCAAAAAAACCAGGGGTTTCTATCATTAAACTCTGTACAGAAGTGGATACACAGGAAAAAACTACCTCTGGAACAACCCTACAATATTTAAGAACACTTATAGCAAATCGTTTAATTAAATTTGATATCCAACAGCCATTCCAGAAATTAAAAGGGTCTGACCTGCTGTTTGATTTAGAGGTGTCATATGTGGCAAATCAATGAGGTCGTTAAATTTGATGAAAGCCACTACCGGATTTTATTCTTTCAATCTGGCGAAATCATATGGATTCATATGGAGGAAACCAAAGGAGTTCCATCTTTAGTTCTTGAAGAACAACTTTCACAATGGATTGATGAAAAACGCTTATTTAGAAGTTCAGACCCTTTTGAATATCTTAAGTCTATAGAGCCACCCGTAAACTCAGTCGCTTTTGAAAAACGTGCTCAGGCTTACCGAATTATTGAACCAATCGTATATGACACGGGCTGTTTTAATGAAGAGATTAGAGCTAAACGGGTTCGTTTAGTAGAACAGACAAATATCGCAACTAAGGCGACGATATACAAATACCTACGCCGCTATTGGCAAAGAGGCCAAATTCCAAATGCCTTATTGCCAGATTATAGAAATGCTGGTGCACCAGGAAAGCCAAGAACCTTAGCTGGTTCTCAAAAATCTGGAGCAAAGCGTAAATTTGGTAATGGAACTGGTATTAAAATTACACCAGAAATTGAACGGCTCTTTCGATTAATCGTTGAATCTGAATTATTAAATGACAAGAAAATCAATATCACATCGGCTCATCGACAATTTGAAGAACTTTTTGTCCAACATTACCCACATATAAAACAGGGAGATATTCCGACACGTAGACAGTTTGACCATTTCTACAAACGTGAATACGAACTTCCACAGAGAATAGAAGCCAGAACTCCTGTCTTGAGTTTCCAAAAAGATGTACGGCCATTAAGTGGAACTGCTACAGCTAATACCCTTGGGCCAGGTAGTCGTTATGAAATTGATGCAACTATTGCTGATATCTATTTAGTTGCTGATGATGATCGAAGCAAGATTCTAGGTCGTCCGATCCTATATGTAGTGGTTGACGTTTTTAGCAGAATGGTCGTGGGATTCTATATCGGATTTCATAATCCATCCTATGTTGTTGCTATGCAGGCGATTGTAAATGCTTGCAGTGATAAAGTCAGTTTATGCAAATTGCTTGGAATTGATATCGAGCCAGAACAATGGCCAACCCTAGGCTTGCCCGATGTCATCCTTGCTGACCGTGGTGAAATGATGAGTCATCAGGTCGAACGCTTAATCCAAGGCTATAATGTTCGTATTGAAAATGCGCCTGCTTATCGAGGGGATGCAAAAGGTATTGTTGAACGCTATTTTGGAACATTACAGGCAGAATTCAAACCTTATGCCCCTGGGGTAGTCAAAGGAAATCGTATTCAAAAACATGGTGAAAAAGATTACCGTCTTGAGGCGGTTGTACCTATTTCAGCCTTTGCCAAGATAATCATAAAGACCATACTTTATCGTAATCAGTATCATGTATTGGATACTTATGACAGAGATGCAGATTTCCCTCCAGACTTACCCTCAATTCCATTACATATATGGAACTGGGGAATCCAAAACCGTACAGGCCATCTTCGTACTGTAGATCCAGATACTTTACGGATCATGATACTACCTCGTAAAAAAGTTTCCATTTCCACTTCTGGTGTCAATTTATGGGGCCTGTATTACATTGGATCAGAGATACTTAGAGAAGGCTGGTTACATCGTAGTAAAGAAGTCACTCGCCCACAGGATCTCCAAGCTGCTTATGATCCAAGTTGTGTAGATAAGATATATTTATTCCCAAAACACGATAGTACGATCTATTGGGAATGTTCTTTATCAACCAAAAGTCGTCAATTTGCGGGTATGTCATTTTGGCAAGTGTGGGAGATACAAGATCAAGAAAAGAATCTACATGCAATTGAAAAAGATAACAGTAAAACTGCCCGTAGAGAGTTGGATCAATTTATTCGTGACACCATTGCTGAATCAAAAAAAATGGCGACCAACTCTGGTGTATCCAATCGCCAGCGTTTATCTGAAATTAAATCGAATAAAAAGTCTGTTCGTGAAAATGAGAAATTATCAAATACTTCCTTAAAAACTGATAAACACCCTAAAGATCAGGGAACAATTATTTCATTTAAGCCAAAACAAGATGAATCAAGCTATCCACAGTTCGTTCCAGGTCTTTTTGATGATGAGGATGATCAGTCATGACAAATCATATAATAAGTAATGCAGAATATCAGGACACTGGTGTTCATGCTTATAAAGATAACCCGTTCATTGAGGCTCTACCGCCTATTCAAGAACCTTTTGAAGATACAAAAAATCTTATCTCAAAAGTAACGCCTACTCTTGATGATCTAAAGCAAAAAAGAGTCATTCGTGCCCATAATATCCATCAGATCACAGGTTCTTTTTTTCAGCCTTTAGCAATGCATATGTTACTGAGTGAACGTATTTCTCTCATGATTCGTGGAGGATATGTTGGTCGTAATCCAAACACAGGAAAGTTGCAACAACACCTGCAAAATGGTTATGAAAGATTGCAAACACGTGATTTGAATGCCAAACGCTTTGATGAAACCGAATCAACTGCTCATAGCATGGCCATCATTGGCTGTTCAGGCAGTGGCAAGACGACCTCTTTACGAAGAATACTAGGGTCATATCCTCAAGTCATTTTTCACCCAGCATTAAATCGTCATCAGATCGTCTATTTAAAGATAGATTGCTCACATGATGGTTCACTTAAAGAACTTTGTCTCAATTTTTTTCGGGCGATTGATAAAATCATCGGTTCAAATTATGAGAAAAAGTATGGGATGAAAAGACATGGCGTAGAAACCATGCTTGCTCTCATGGCTCAAACAGCCAATATGTTTGCTTTAGGCCTGTTAGTCATCGATGAGATTCAACATTTAAGTCGGGCAAAGTCTGGTGGTTCAGAGAAAATGCTCAACTTCTTTGTCACTATGAGCAATACTATTGGTATTCCTGTACTTTTTGTGGGGACACCTAAAGCAAGAGACATCTTTGATCTTGATCTACGTTCCAGCCGACGTGCTGCTGGTCTAGGGTCTATCTTTTGGAACCCAATACCACAATACCTACCGGATCAGAAGAGTCAAAATCCTGAGTGGATAGCATTTACTAATACGCTTTGGAAGTTGCAGTATTTGCAGAAAAGAGACCCTATCTTAAGTGATGAGATTCGAGATACCTGGTTTGATTTGAGCCAAGGTATTCTCGATATTGTAGTAAAACTTTTTATTTTGGCCCAGTTACGTGCCCTCGCAACGGGAGCAGAAACGATTACTGTAGAGCTACTCAAGCGTGTTTATGAGGATGAACTGAAACTTGTACATCCTATGCTCAGCGCATTACGTTCAGGTATACCTGAAAGAATCGCTCAATTCTCAGATTTGGCTGTACCCGATATGGATAAGAAAATCATCCATCTTATTCAGAAAATCTCCGCATCTACGGTTGAATCCGAAGAAGACCGAGCCTTAAAACAGTTGAATAATGATGATCAACGACGTATCTACTTGATGCTAAAAGATGAGTTTCCGTCAGACTCCATCATCTTTGCCATTCAAAAAATTGTAGCGTTAAAACCCCAAATATCTAGACAACAGCTCTTGGCTGCTATTATTCAAGCAATGGAAACAGACAATACAACGTCACAAGTACCAGTAGTCAAAAAGAAAAACCAACGGATTAGCTTAAAACAATGGAATGAGCTGGAGGATACCGATCTTCGTCATGTTTTCTCAATGAACCCAACCAGCCCAGAAAGTATTTATACCCAATTAGACCATCAAGGTTTAATTCTGCAAATGTCAGACCTGTTGTCATAGTATGGGGTAAGAATCATGTGGAATTTTCCAACACCGCTTCCTGATGAGCTGATTTACAGTACCATCGCCCGTGCTGGATTACACCATGGCATTCAAAGTCCTAAACAGCTACTTGATGAGGTTTACCAAGATAGAAAAGTCGTTGCTACCATAGACTTACCCAGTCATTTAAATGCTATCGTACATTTATTAGAGCGAACTGGCTGTTTTACTTTAATAGACCTGATTTACAAACATACGATGTTTGGCTTATATGCACCTTTTGTTCAGGAATCCCATCGACAAAAAGCAATCATTTTAATGGCTGAG
This sequence comes from Acinetobacter sp. A22, assembly GCF_030913345.1. Lineage (NCBI taxonomy): Bacteria > Pseudomonadati > Pseudomonadota > Gammaproteobacteria > Moraxellales > Moraxellaceae > Acinetobacter > Acinetobacter sp. A22. Next base: position 2,793,800 of record NZ_CP133162.1, on the reverse strand, counting down.
CAGGCATCTGGATCTATTCATCTTATGCTTGGTCTGAATGCTTCCAGAGTCCCCAACAACACCAAATTCCACTACTGTCCAATCTGCATACAGCAGCAACGAGAAACTTATGGAGAGTATTTCTGGAATCGGGCTTGGTTTCTACCCAATCTTTCAATCTGCCTGAAACACAATTGTTCACTTCTGTCTCAGGATTATATTCAACAACAGCATCGGCATCTTTTCTTGCCCTTATTACCAAATCAAACTCAAGACTCTGCTCATTCCTATTACAAGGAAGACTTCATATTAGGGCAAATGGCTGTAGATTTATTACAACTCGATCCTCAATCATCCCCAAGCTATGAACAATGGACTAGATTCTATCTGGAAATTGCTGATGCAAAGAATTTCCGTAGGGGGAATCATGTTTGTCATGATCAGACCTATGAGCAGGTGATTAATAAGTTTAACGATGTCTATCTCAAATCTAAGAATTTAGGGATTGATCCTGATCAAGATACGTCCTGGTTTAGATCGATTTTCAGAAAACATCGCAAAGCCTTTAGTTTCTTAGAACATTGTATTGTCTGGTCTTCATTTATACCCGAAATGTCACCTAAAGAAATTATGCAATATGTGGGTTCTATTTCAACAACCCCATATTTTGTAAAACGACCTATTTCTACTGAGAATGTTCCTCCTATAAAAATAAGAGAGATTAGACAAAAATGGCAAAATATCGTGCTACTTCATGGTGTAACGACTGGCCGTAATATTAAGTCAGGTCAGGCAATTTATATGTGGCTATATAGAAATGATCAAAATTGGCTACTGACCTTTAATTCAAGACATTTATCACAACCTCAAGTCCGAAAAAATAAAGTAAATTGGCTTATACGTGATTTTTCAATAACCAAAGAATTATTCAAAGTTTTATATCGTTCAAATGATGATTTAGCTTGTCCAAGAATGTCAAAAAATTGGTTTCTCAATCAGTTATCCAAAGGAAATTCCATTTCCAAACATTTGCACCAACTGCCTTTAAGTTCCAAATTTCTTTCAACTTATTCTGAAGATACAATGACTTATCAAATACGGAGAATTACCCATGCCATGATCAAGCTTGGTTATACCCAATCCAGTACTACAGATAGATGGCGGATATTACGACTTGCAGGATTAAGTAAAGAAAGAATTACTCAAGAAGCCCAAATTTTCCTAAATATGATTTGTGAGAAGAAGATTTATGCACATTAAACGCCTCCCTTTAGATACATTGATTACAGGTATAGGACGACTATTTAAATATGATGATAACCCCTGGTTTATTAATCTGTGGGGAGAATCCGAAGAATCTAAAGCAAAATATAACACCTCTTTTTCCCACATGCATTTGTTAGCCAAACGTCGCATTATCAACTCCACACAAAATGAGCATCGAAAGTCAGGCTTTTACCTAAAATTTAGATGTCCCCTACCAGCAGAGTGGATGTCTTTTGCCCAGTCTAAATCACAATTTCACTTTTTTGGGTTTGATGCTCTGGCAACGTTTTCAAATGAAGTTCAAACCGTTAAGCAAGTCCATATTCAATTGCCTCAGCTTGAGTTGGCAAGAGCTTTCTTCTTCCAGAATGCTTACCTAACTCGATCTGCGCTTGAGTTGAATGTGCTGGCAGAAGACTTTGACATTCAGAACAGGGCTGATCATTACTTGATTAATGTTCTTCCCTCATGTGAGGGTTCACTTGCACTTTCTCATTTCAATAAGCCTGGGTTTCGTCGATTTCTTGCATATTTACTCCTAAATAAAAACATAAGAGCTTCATACGAAAGCATCGCTCAACAGTGTCAGGCTTTTGAAAGTATCAATAATACGGTAAGAACATGGAACTTTAGTTTCATCCCACCCAATTTAACAGACGTGAACATTGAAGCGCATGGTTACTATGACAGGTTAACCAATACATTTAAGATAGATGAAATCATTGGCTTTTCTGGGCTCTCCACCCATATTGATAAGCCTGTTTATTTTCATCATGATAAATTTTCTAAAGCCTCAAAAAAATCGGGTAATACCAGTACCATACCACCAAAGCCGAATCATGCAGAGCCCAAACTCAATGATGAGGAAGAAGCAACGCCTAGCAACAAGCCTACTATTGTAGATGCTCCAACCACTTTACTTGATTTTAATGATCCATTTGAAACAAGGAAAGTCGCAGATAAAACTGGTACAAAAAACGCTGTTATCGTGGATGATGCTCAAGAGTATATTGATGAATTAATTGGTGATGTGAATGCAGATGAACCAGGAATTGGTGGTTCAGTTAAAGCGGGTGATTTTGAGGGTGCAAAGGATCAAACTGATGATGCCCATTTATACCTAGACCGTTTCTCCGCTTTTATGCAGATGCTTTATAAACTTGAGGAAAAGTATGGGATACAGTATTCACTAACTCTAAAAGTACTACCTGAAGTAGAAGGATTTACCAAACATCTAAAAGCAGATAAAAATCCACGCTGTATTGCTGAAGTACATTTCATTTATCGAGGCCAACATTTCATTTTACTAGAAGTTGATACATCCGATAATGCGACCCGTCTTTCAACGCAATTATTAACGATAAAAGATATGAATAGTTGGGAAGAAGATTATGAAAAACTTCGCAAGTTTGTGGTTCAAAAAACGCTTAACTGGCCACTTGGCTTTATCAAAAAAATAGCAATGCGACAGATCCGATTGAATCACCCTCGTATTGATGAAGGTCAAAACGTCGCTCTTGCAGACTTAGAAAGCTGGGCTAGTCGGATTTATACAGGTTTAACCCAATAAGAGTAGAAAACTATTAATAGCTATCTTCTAAATTTACACTTGTTTGGATGCTATTCTCTCATTCAATATTATAGATACTTTGTAAAGTGTAAATAGTGACTTTTTCATACTGGAGTCCTTGCTCAATGAAAGCTCTAAGGTTTCTTCGAATACTACCTTTTACGGCCCTCGCTTTAGCCAGTATTTGGGCTGCTAATCGGGCGCCTGATGGTCGTCGTCCTCCGCAGATGGACTTCACCGTTACGTTTGAAACAATCACCAATGCGCTTACCAAGGTTCCGCACATAGCGTCCATGGTTATGCTGTTTATTCTTGCAGTACTCGCAACTGGCTATTCTCGCACTTGGCTTGCTGCCATACTGACATTTCTTGTGGGAGTGAGCTGGGAACTCGTTCAGACCACCGTAATTGGCCACAATCCTCGTGTTGTTGACCTGTTTCCCAACCTCGTTGGCATTATCCTTGCCTGGATCATCGTATCGGTATCATTTTTTCTATGGCGCTCATTCCGTTCCCGCTTTCCAACCTATCGTTGAAAACATAGTATTGAAGGTTTAGAAAGTTGGGCTAATCGGATTTACAATCGGTTAATTACTCTTTAATAGGAAACCAGCTCTTTACTTTGGAATTTGAGAATGTACTAGAATGAATTTCATGCGATCAATCACCAATTTTAAAATTGGTGATTGCCATCCACAATATATGTAATTCAAAAATATATTTTTTCTTATTTCATCAAACTAAAATCATTTTGGATGGAATAAGAAAACTATCAGGTGGTGTTTCAAAAAGTATGCTGACATTAAATGAAGCCATTATTGATGTAAAAAAAGGTTAAGTCGAAAGCTTTAAAATGGTTTTCAATCTTTTTTGAAAAATTACAACTCCTTCTAAAACCGCGCCTAATTCGATGCCTTATTTTGCAATTATTACCTTCAATACCTACAGTAAAAAATTTACCAATACTTTGCTTGCAGTTTTTAAAAGCAGTTATGAAACTGTCCCAATGATCACTTGCAATTCGGGTGTAGTGAATACCTAATTGTTTAAGCTTTGCCTTCAATCGTTGAACTGTAGCTAAGTCTCTTTTACCCCAAACATAAGCAACAATCTCACCTATTTCTCGATGGTAGGCGTAAATAAGCCATTGTTTATTATTTTTATTTCCCACAAAAGTCCAAAACTCATCAACTTCAAGAGACTCATAATGACTTTGTTTAGGCTGAATTTGGTAGGTCGATTCGGTTAAAGTACGTAAAACTTTACCGATACTGATTCGCTCAACTTCAGCGATATCTCGTATACCACTACCTCTGACCATCAACTGTAATATTTTTCCAGTAATGCCTGAATGACATCCTAGATAGCTCAGAGCATGGCCACCAATAAACTGACGTTTACAGTCTTTGCACTGATAGTTTTGTTTCCCATCTACTTTGATGCCATTTTTCTTTATACTGTCACTGAGGCAGGTTGGACATTTGATTTCTAGAGTTATTCGCATTTCTCTATTTTATCAAAATTCAACCTGCTTTGTTTCAGCATACTTTTTGAAACACCACCCTTTTTCATTGATACAGGGACTGTTTTTGGGGGATTCTTAACAGTTTTAGAAATTTAAAAAGTTGTTCATTCGTAGTTAAGCTAATGCCATACATTTAATGCAATTAAAGGCCAGTCACATCGTAAAAATAAGAATATTTAAAAAAATAATTAACAGCGAGGCATATCAACGAGCGAAGCCCGACAATCAGAGTATTCTTAATTTTTTATCAAAGAAATCATAATGTTAATTAGATATCTATCCCAATAAAAAATTCCAAATATTGTTTTAAGAAAAGTGATTTTGTTATATGATAGGACTTACGCACTATCATTTATAGATTCTCTGTGGTAGCAGATGATTTTTATCGAGAATAAAGTCATCAATGAAGTCTTTGATGATTGGTCTAAATAATTTCTTCTGCCAACGATATACATTTTCAAAGATCCGCTCAAACTGGTTCTTTTGTATCTCGACGTAGGCCATCAAGGCTGCAAAAATATGATTCAAAATCAGTTTAGATCGTCTTACTTGAAACTTTTCAATATGACAAACCTGTTTAATCACTCGGTGATATTGTTCTATTTTCCAATGACTTGAATGTAATTCATGAAAACCCTCAAAGGACAATAAATCATCTTCATCTTGATGCACAATATAAAACCTCTGCTGTTCTTTTAACTGAGTCTTAAATAATTGTACAAAGCCAAAATCTTTGAGCCAGACTACTTGACCCTGATGAAAATTCGGCAATAAACGCAGTTGAAACCATTGTCCTTTTTCAGGGGAAACCTTACGGTTACTGTCGACACCAAACATAAATCGAATACCATATTTTCTTATGGTTTTTAGATTTGCAGTCGATGAATACCAACTATCACCTGTAATAAATTGAATCTTTGCACCCCAATCGAGTACTTCACTTAACATCTCCATAAAGTAATCATTCTTGGTTTTACTTGCTGACTTATCATAAATTCGAAAATTAATTGGAATATTTTGACCATTTTGATCTGTCGCATACAAGGTAATGAGATTAATACCCTTGACGGATCGGTGGTGTTTGCCTGACCAAAAATAGCTAACCAAGTCCATATGTTGACTATATGGCTTATCTAAAACAGTATCATCAATACTGACTATAAGTTTATTATTATCAATATGTTGAATTGCTTCTTGATATAGGTCGTGAGGTGTGTAGTCTTCCCGCTCTAGAAAGCGATTTACACTATCATGCGAGATGTTATAAGTCTCAGCAAGTTGTGTGCAGCTAATAGAGTTCGGTTCTGTCATGAGAAAACCCATATAAATGGGTAGAGTACAGGTTGCTGTAGAAACATGTTTAATTCGTCTAATCACAGATACTTTATAAAGCATTTTAATACTTTTTTGAATCCGTCAATGCGTAAGTCCTATATGATTTAGTATTTCATGCAATACAATTATTAAATATGACTGATGTACTTATTATTTGTGCCTTACGCGATGAATACAATGCCTTACTAAAAACACTAGGTGGTGAAACCTCTTGGAAAGAAGAGGTTGTTGATGGATGGACTGTTGCTAAAGCAACTATAGCAAGTGCATCAGGCACTTTATCTCTAATGGCTACTTGGCAAAACTTTATGGGCCGAGAGCAAGCAATTGCTGCAACCACCTCTTTACTACAACAAGAAAAAAATAGAATAAAGTGCATCTGTATGACGGGTATTTGTGCAGGAAGAAGAGGAAAAGTTCATCTTGGTGACGTTATATTTGCCGATAGGTTATGGTCATATGATGCTGGTAAATCAGTCGTTATTGGAGGTGTCGAAAGTTTTCAAGGAGATCAACTCCAATTTAGACCTAATCCTAAAATTTTACAGAGAATGCAAAGCTTTAAGCTTGAAGAAGAAAAATGGTTAGAATTTAGACCCCAATACTCATTAGACTATCAAGAAAGATGGCTTATTTTACAGCTATTTGAAGGAATCCAACCATCTGATAATGAAATATTTAAGACGTATTGTCCTAGCTTCTCTGAAGTAATTAAACGTTTAAAAAAGCGTAACTGGATTACACCACAGGGATTTAATTTAACTGATGTAGGTTTAAAGGAAGCAGCAACATTAAAAGAGGAATATCTTTTTGGTCTCCCCAATGATCCTGATTTTTCACTCCATATTGCACCTATGGCAACTGGAAGTACTGTGAAAGAAGATGAGAACATATTCAATTACTTAGCTGATCGAGATATGCGTAAAGTCTTAGGGATAGATATGGAGGCAAGTGGATTAGCAGCCTTAGGCGAAATATTAGATATTCCTATCATAATTTCCAAAGCTGTTTCAGATTACGGTGATACTTTTAAAGATGATACGTATAGACATTTTGCATCGCGAGCCGCAGCTGAATGCTTGATCAAACTTTTAATAAATTGTTCTGATTTAATTCTAGGCAATCAAGAAATAAATGAACTTATTCCTGGAGTTTCTGCCTTATCTAATAAAGGTCTAATTAATGAGTTATCAACTTTATATTATGATGTAAATAGTATAAGAAGTATTTGGGTTAAATCAGGCGGTAAACCTTCAGATATTTCTAATATCTCAAATATTTCTGACCTCTGGTTTGAGTTGATACATAAAGCAACTAATGGGGCAAATGTTACTATTGATGATTTAATTAAAAATATTTTAGTAGATTTTCCTAAAAATAAATCTCTTAGCAAATATGTAAATTAAAAGGAATTATCTAATGAGTATGAGTTTTTTAGAAGCTTTAAATAAAGCTGGTTGCATTGATAAACAAATTACTGAAAGTGATGATCGCTTTGATAAAGTAAATGCTGCGGCTGAAAAGTTTGCAAATGATATGGAGCCAAATCTCTTAATTGATGGATTTCATTCTTTAATTAAAGAGTCTTTTTTTGAGACAAATGTGGCAATGCAATCCGCATATTCTACATTGAAAGAGTATTGGATAAATGTTGGTTTTATTTATCCTGATGAAAAGCCCCATAGATTACTTACAGCAATGGTTCTATATGCATGTGTGAAACTTGCAGAAAAGAATAATAGCTATGCATCTATGTTGGCATTAAACATAGTTGATATTTGGCCATATTTATCTGTTCATAACCCTCATATAATTCTAAGTAAAGAGTTAGTTGATGAATGGAACAAAAAACTTAATATTTATTCTTATTCTACTTATACAGAAAGTGTAGAAATTAAAGGATTAAAAAATAAAACTTTTAAGTCTGAAATTTTTCAAGCTGACGGTGAAGTTGAAGTCTCTGCTGAAAAAGTTGCAAAGAATTTTACAGATACATTTAAAGAATTAAATGATCAGATAAATTCTGTTTCCTCAGCATTAAAAAGTCCTTTTGAATATCAAAATGAGCAATTAAATATACTCTGGTGGTATGAAGCAAAGTATTCACAAAGTTTTTTTAAAAGCTATCGAGAAATCGATCCTTTACTTAATCCATTAGTAATGGCAATCGATCTATTACAACTCATTAAAGGATATCCAGCTCCTGTTAGTTCAACTTATATTTTAGCTGAATCAATTAACCAAACAGAAAATGCTAATTATGATACAAAGTATCCATTAATAGATATTCTAAAAAAAATTAGAGAAAATAAAGCGGAGCTATTGACTAAAGATATCTTTAATAATCTTGAACTTTCTTCGAATCAAAATTGCTTGAATATAAGAGATCTTATCGTTTCAGCATTTAAAACTGATATTGATTTAGAAACTTTAAAAAATCAATGTATTATACAAATTGACGAAATCTCTTTACCAAATCTAGCCAAAGCCATTTATAGACAAGAGCAAGTTTATAGATTTCAGGAATAAAAATGTATAAATGTAATAATCCAGAATGTGGTATCGCAGATGGTATAAGCTGTGAAAAAGGTCATCTTCATATGACTGATTGTGAAGATTTTATTAAACCTGAGGAAACCGATGAACAATTAGTCGAGGATACATCTAAATCTGCATATAAAGTTTTTTGGAGTGGAACACATCTAGGTTTTAAAGGTCTACAAAAATTATCCGATGTTCGGAAACCTTTAATTATTGGTATCGTAGGTCCAGCAGAAGCAGGTAAATCTACAATTCTACTCTCACTATATTTACAGATTTTAAGTGGTAAAAAATTAAAATTTGGAGATTTTTGGGCAAGTTATACTCTTGAATCATGGGAGGCCCTAGCAAAAAACTCTAGATTCGCCTCTCCCTTATCCTCACCAGACTTTCCTCCTCGAACACCAAGGGGAGATGCGAGAACACCAGGTTTTTTACATCTATCTTTTAGAGATGAAAACGATGGAATTCGAGATGTTATATTTATAGATGCTCCAGGGGAATGGTTCAATCAATGGGCAACTAATCCTAATTTAGCTCAAGGTGCAAATTGGGTAATAACTCATTCTGACTTACTCATTATAACTTCTGATTCAGAAAAACTTTCACACAAAGATGCTAAAATCCGTGGAAGCACCAGAAATGATATCTCAAGTATTTTTGATCGATTAAAAGACTATCGTTATGCAAAACATATTGCTTTAGTTTGGACTAAAGCGGAAGAAAACAATAATATCCCGAAAACTATTCGTGATTTAATTACTCGTAATCTTAATTCAATCAACTTCTGCTCAACGTCTAATCATTCTTGTTCAATAACACAACCAGATGAAATGTTTACTATAATTAATGAATTAATTTCAAATATTTCAGTAGAACATAAAGAAATCACTGATCATATTATTGGTAATTCTATATTTGAGTCTTTTAGAGGAAACCATGGATAAAACTAATTCTATTATGGTATTAGGAAAGCCAAATAGCGGTAAAACTGTTTATTCAGCTCAACTATATGGAAGATTAACTCGAGGCGTAGAGCAACAAATTGCTATACGTAATACTCCAGAAAATCTTGATATCTTTCAAGAAGCTCTAGAAAGGTTAGCTGAGGGTAATAATCCTCAAAGAACAACCTCTTCTCAGTTTGCGAATGTATCATTACCTTTAGTCATAAAAAATGAAAAAGAAGTAGATCTTACTTGGTTCGATTATGCTGGCGAACAGTTGACTCATATTTTTGAAAGCAGATCAGTAAATGAAAAATGGGCCGAAACTTTAATCAATGCAAATGGTTGGATGGTATTTATTCGCCTGAATGATGAAACTAAATATAAACATAAAATTGAGGATCTATTAACAAATCGAGATGTAATAAAAAAAGGAAAGACAAAACAAGAGGACACAGATAGTGTTGATGCTAACATCTGGTGGATTGAACTATTTCAAATCATACTTCATGTTTGTAATTTGAAAAGAAGTAAAAGAATTTCAAAACCTAAACTTGCAATTGTCTTATCTTGTTATGATCAGATCTCTAACTCAACTAGCACTACTACACCTAAAGAAATTTTTGAAAAAGAATTACCATTATTAAATCAATTTTTACATTCTAACTGGGAAAAAGATAGAATCTCTATATGGGGGTTATCTTCACTAGGCAGACCTTTAGATAAAAGATCACAAAATACTTTTGTAGATAATGGTCCTGAAAATCAGGGATGGATTATTTCTCCAGATAACCCTGAAAGAAGTGCTGATCTAACCTCACCTATAGTTTGGATTTATGGTTAATAATAATGGATAAAATGGCTTGGCCTAAGTATTTAGTATTTGGATATACTTCTCGAGGTCATAAACTAATATCTGAAACTGATATTGAATTTCCTATAGAATTAGTTAGTCTAACAGATATCCCCCCCAGCCAACCTTCAAGCTGGGAATATACCCTTAATTGTGGAACTATAGATACCTATTTCGCTATTTGGTATACAACACCAGATTTAACCCAAACAAGATCTGGCTCAGTAAAGAGTAACGTCGCAATCTGGCCCATCACTCATCTACTGGAACAAGAAGAAATTGATACGGTACTCAATCAATTAATGGGTAAAAATATCATAAATTTTTCTTTACCCCATGATGAATGTTTAACTATTTTAAATACATTAATAGACTCAAATTCTGTATGTTTAACGAACAATATTGAGCAATGGCCCAATATTATTAGTTTTTTATGGAAGTCTTTATGGCCAAAAGCACGTCAAAACTTATCTCTGCATTGTGTATTTAAAGAGCAAGATACAACATCTTTGTTAAACCCAATATTATACTGTGTATTAGGTAACTATGAGCTTTCTTGGACAGATAGATTTAGTAAAGTTAAAAGTCATAGTATACAAAACAGAAAAAACATTTCAGAATTTCTACTGAACAAACACAGTGAAGGTTTTTTATTTTTTAAAGAACTAATTTGTGACTATAACAACTTAAATGAATTAAGAATTGTAGAGAAAATAATAAACAATTATCAGGAGTACAAAAAAAATCCCAACATACCAAACTCTATTAAACTATTAAGAGCTAGTTTATCAACAGGTAAGGATAAAAATTCACTAATTATAAAATTAGTAGAGGAAACTACTGATTTTATAAATAAAAATATAAATAATTTAGATATTGATCAATTGTTTACTCTTGCCAATATTCCTTTACCTCCAGACTATAGCATTGATATATACAATTGGATGATCTCAAATCTAAGCAATAATTTTAATCTAGAAAAAATTGAAATTATCCTTAAAACAGCTAGTGAAAAAAAGTCTTATAAATGGTGGAGTGAAATAGTTTTAGCTGGATTTAGTCACAATATAAATAAAACCAATGGGTTAGCGTCTGAATACTTATCACTATTATCCAATCCTATCATTTCACAAATTATAGAAAATATTCTTACTGATAAAAAATCCTTTGAAGTTAAGTTGTGTGATAAGTCTCAATTTTCAGAAGAAAATATTACTAAAAACTTCTTAGATTTTTGCAAGAAAAATAATTGGTATCATGCACATGCATTAGCCGCAGGATACTTTTATGATGCTAAAGAATCTCTTACACATCAATTAACTTTCAATAACTCACAGAGCTTACAAACCTTGGTAGATAATTATCCTAATTCAGAGATAATTTACGCTATCATTGAATATAAAAATACCAGTATTTTAAAATTTGTAACAAATAGAATTTTATTAGATAAAAAAATATTAAACAATATTGACCTAGGTAATTACATTTGGCTTAAAGTATGGCTTAACTGTCTTGATATCGACAATAAAATTCTTCCAACTAAAGAAACAAAAGAATATTATATTCTCTATATTTTAAGTGAAATTATTAGCAACAATAATCCAGAAAAAATTCTCAACAAAATAATTCAAATTTTGCATATAGATGACGAAATCTCTAATATTTTTTTAAATTATGATAATAGAGATTTAATATGGTCACATATTGAAAACCCTCAAAAAAATTTAATACTTCATTCTGTAGCTGAGAAAATATTGACTCTACTAGCAGTTAAAAATATTAGCCAACCAGAATCATTACTTAGTCAAAAAATCATTCAACTTGCTCAACAAAAAAGCTCTTTACCTTTAAATACGATTATACAACTAATCCAATGGCGCTCTATAAATGAGGAAATTGCAAGATATCTACTTAGCCATGGAAGTTGGAAAAGTCAGGGAAATATGATTGGTATTATAATTAGCCAAAACAAGTGGAAAAACATTGCAAAAGATATCTATTCTTCTTATAAGAGTGGAGACAAGACATTTAAGGAAACTATTCCACATATTAAGGCCTTATTATCTAAGACAGAAAGACTTAAGTTAAAACTATTCGAGGCCAGAAGCTTTCCTACAAGAAATACGATTATTTCTCATCATGAAATTAATGAAATAATTATAGAGTTATGTGCGGAGCTTTTTGCTGACAGATTAAAAACTATATGGCTAAGAGCTGGTGGAAATGCTAGTGATCTAGTTACTAACGGCACCATTTACGATCAATGGGTTCATGCGATTAATGTAGCGTCTCAAGGTAAAATTCATAAATATCCAAAAAGTATTGCAAATATTTTATCTCAAGAATTTCCACGCAATGAAGATGTGAGAAATCTTGTTCAACTTCTAGGATAGGTCAAGCTTTTTTTGACCTATTCGCTAGGCTGTAAAAGCAATGATACTACTTTCATAGTCTATACATGCCCTATCTAAAGTTAAATAAAACTTAAAAAATTTAAAAAGAGCTCTTTTTTATTCCATACCAAAAATATTTTGACATTTACTTGTTTGGACATTAATTTGATATCAAGCATCGATACTATGCTTGTCAGTCCACCGCTCAATTTTAGTTGAGTTGGCGAATGTCCCCTTGTGATAATGTATATTTCTTGTCTTGAGATGAATATTCCTATCCTTATTGTAATGCCATAAGGGTGATGTGGGCTGCACAGTAAAAATGGCAAGCTATAAGGTTAGCACTTATGCAAAACTTAGTTTTCCCATCAGGATTGTCTGTTCAGAGAGCAAAAAAACGTGCCAAAGAACTTGTCAAAAGTGAACAAGCTGTATATCACACTCAAAATCTGCCACCCATTTCACTTTAAAATCTACCACTCTTAAAGAGTGGTAGTTGTATCTAGCATTACAGTTTTCCTCATTGAGTCACCATCTATTTCCAGTGTATAAGAGTTATGGATAATTCGATCTAGAATTGCATCAGCAATGGTAGGATCTTGGAATTTTGTGTGCCATAAATCATATGAGAATTGACTTGTAATAAGTAAGCTGCCGCATATTGAATAATTATCAATAAATTCTAGTAAAAGACTTTCTATTTTTGGAGGAATATTACTAAGACCAAAATCATCAATTATAAGTAAATCATATCTAATCAATTTTTTAATAAAAAGCTTTTCATTTGATTGATCTATAGCTTGTTCTAATGCTTCAAAAAACTCAGATGCTCTATAAAAAATAGTCTTATAACCTTTTTTACATGCTTCAGTTGCGAAAGCACATGCAAGCCATGTTTTTCCTACCCCAGTTGGACCTTGTATGCTCATGTTCTTATGTAAATTAATCCAAGTGCACTCTGAAAATCTATTAACAAATTGCTTTGATAAGCCACGACGTTCTATATCAAACTTAATTTCATCAATACAAGCATGAGGATATCTTAGATGCGCATTTCGTATTAGTCGTTCAGTGAGCTTTCGTGCCCGAGTTAACAACTCGGTTTTACAAGCATCAATCATAGCTTCTTCAAAATTGATTTCACCTGAATAAACAGCATCAATATTAGAATCTAATGATTGAGTAAAACCATGCAATTTCAACTGTGCAAGTAATGTTGATAAATGAGGATTTAACATTTATTTATCCCCTTTATAATAACTGGAACCACGCAGATTTTTATGTTCTTTTACAACATCTTGTTGATCAAACTGGCTTTGTTGCATAAATAAATTTCATCCCCATACATGTTAGATGAATACACAATCAAAAAGCCGATACAAAACAACGAACTGGTCTGAGTACAATCAGGCTTTACGTCAACGGGGTGCTTTCACCATTTGGTTTGATCCCCAAATGCAATGGTCTGCAACACCTACTGGAAAAAAAGGACGTCAACCTACCTACACTGATATAGCAATTCAATTTGCCCTCACGATACGAAACCTGTTCCAACTGGCTTTACGCCAAACACAAGGTTTCATTCAAAGCCTTTTTCAAATGGCTCACCTCGACTGGAATGTTCCAGACTTCTCAACATTGAGTCGGCGAGCAGATAAGCTCCAGCCACTTCTACATAAATCAGCAAAAAATCCACAGGAAGACTTGCATATTTTAGTTGATAGCACAGGGATCAAAGTTACAGGCGATGGGGAATGGGTGCGTAAAAAACATGGCGTAAACCAACATCGTCAATGGCTGAAATTACATCTTGCGACAGATGCAAACAGTGGAGAAATACAAGCGGTTGAAGTCACGACCTGCCAATATGGTGATGCTGAAATGCTCCCACCTCTTTTAGATCAAATTGATGAACCCATTGCATCTGTCACGACTGATGGTGCTTATGACACAGTGAATTGTTATGATGCGATTTTGAAACGGCAAGCAAATGTAATTATCCCTCCTCGTTCCAATGCTGCTTTATGGGTAGAAAATGAAATTGGTAAAGCAAGGAATCATGCAGTACAAGGCTGTTGGGACAAGGGTCAAAAGCAGTGGAAACGAGATATTGGTTATCATCGACGATCCAGAATAGAGGCTAAAATGTTTGCCTTGAAACGACTTGGACAAGGTGTATCTAGTCGATGCTTTAATCGTCAGGTGGTTGATTTGCAAATAAGAGTCGATATTTTGAATAAATTTACTCAACTTGGTACAGCTAAAACGGTGGCTGTTGCATAAATATCTGAAGATTAGACAACTCTACCTTTCGTCTATTTGTGCAACAAAGCCGATCAAACTCCAAATATGATCTTGATTCAAAATTAGTAAGGACTTGATTTTTGATACAGTTTCACGAGAGATTTCTACAATTTTAGCTATTTCTCGATTGCTTTTATGACTAAATATATAGCTAATTACTAGCCTAATTTTTTCAATAGATGTGTTCATAATTATACCTCAGAATAAAAAATGAGGCAGAAAACACCCTACAACATTGATTAGAATATCAATGTCTTTTAGAATGAAATTGTCTTGGACCTACAAGTTAAAGACAAATTCATAAAGACTCATGTTCCCGCATGGGTCTTTATGTTTTCTGCAGTAAAAAAGAATAATTAACAATTAATCCATAGTTTTTTGCTCCTTAATACCTAGTTTTACTGCGATTCTGTGACTCTCTCCGCGTAGTGGGACTTTATTATTTTTTAAAATTCGATATACAAGATCAGGTGAGAAATTATTAATACGTGCCCATTCGGCTATAGAAATTCCAGACTGAGAAAAATCATCTCGAACTTGCTTAATTGACTTGATCATATCAGACTAATTTTGAATAAATTTGACGAAAAAATATCGGATGGGCATGCTTAAGTCAAGTAATTATTTTTTATTTTAAGCTATTGTTTTTACTATAATAAATTAATTGAGAAACGTTTATTTATTCATTATATCGTCCATTAATTTAATATTTGATTTTATATTTTTAATATCATTCTCCATAGTTTCTTTATAGTTAATAAAATATTTCTCTAACGTTTTATCATCTGATAATAATGACTGTAGAAATTCAATATTATTTTCTTTATCTTTGATCTGATCTAAAAATTCTGCTTTCTTTTTAGAAAAAATCTCTTCCAGTTTTTGCTTCTTTGTTCGATTCCTGAGTTCATTCATACGTGGTGTTTCCGTATAAGAAAAGATATTTTTTTTGGATATTGAAGGATTTACTTCCAAATATTGAAGTTGCATTAAAACTCTTAAACCAGAATACATAAGCCTCTTAGTTTTTTCATTTCTGTTGTTCTGACTAATATTAAGTTTTTCCCAAAATTGTTTGGCTTCCCAATTTTGAATTTCATAGTTATCGAATAATTCTAAGAATTTCTGATACAACGGCAAATGTACAGGTCTCTTCATGTTCAGTCTTTTAATCTTTTATTAAAAATGAGGATTATAGTCCGTGGATATTTAATCCTCAATTAGTGATATTTCTATTTTTGAACAATTTATTTTAAATGTTAGAATTATCTATTGAGATTGGTCAATTAATACGCAAAAAAAGAAAAGAGAAAAAAATTACACAAGAAGCTTTAGCGTTACAGTGTGGTATTGACCGTAGTTATCTTGGTCGTATTGAACGTGGAGAGGTCAATATTACAGTTTTAAAGCTTTATGAAATCGCTCATATTCTTAAAGTTGAACCTTATCATTTACTACCTAAAGATTAACCAGATATGAACTTTTTGCTAGAATTCTAAATTATGGTATAAATTTTTACGATAAAGGCTTATAGCATTCTGCTTAGTATGAGCTATTTGTTTGGGGTGCTAATTTTTGTTTCATTTTTTAATTTTGTAAGTTCCTCTACTAGCAAATTTTTTGGCGAGATCGGGGTTACGTCTAAACAATTGTTTAATTAAGATGGGATCACCATTTGGAGCCTTACTCCATACAGCATCATTCTTTACATACAGTACTGTTTCGGTGCGTGCAGCCTCAATAAATCTTTCTTGCAGTACCTTAGCTGCTGTGGCAGCTATCTCCCTTTCATCTTCTATACTTTGAATTTTCATGTCTAAAACCTTATGTTGCTTTAAATGGGTTAAATTATAGACTAGCAGAATAGATACATTAGTACAGAGCCTCGTGATTTGGAATGATATAAATATAACGCCAAACCCTGTCGCATCTGCTTTAATTCAAATAGCTTTTTTTGTTGATTTCTCCCACAATACTCTCAAAGAAATTTGAGAGTCATCAGCGTGATAACAGGCGAGATTAAAAGCAAAATTGACCAGATTTGGAATGCATTTTGGAGTGGCGGTATTTCCAATCCTTTAGAAGTCATGGAGCAAATGACTTATTTGCTCTTTATTCGCCGACTAGATGAAATTCAGATCACTAAAGAGAAGAAAGCCAATCGTTTAAAAAAAGACGTAGAACATCCTATTTTTACCCCAGAGCAAGATCATTTACGTTGGTCGAAATTCATCACTTTAGGCGATGCTGCAACTTTATATAATACCGTTGCCAATGAAGTCTTTCCTTTCATTAAAAACTTAGGTGCAGAAGACGAAACCACCTATAGCCACCACATGAAGGATGCCCGTTTTACCATTCCTACGCCTGCGCTACTCACCAAAGTGGTGGATTTGGTTGCCGATGTGCCCATGGATGATAAAGACACCAAAGGTGATATTTACGAATACATGCTCGGTAAGATCGCTTCAGCAGGTCAAAACGGTCAGTTCCGTACTCCTCGCCATATCATCAAGATGATTGTGGAGCTGATGCAACCAAAACCCACAGATACCATTTGTGACCCTGCGTGTGGTACAGCGGGCTTTTTAGTCGCTGCAAGTGAATATTTAAATGATCATTACAGCACTGAGATTTTTGCCAATCCTGAAGCTGCAAAGCGTTTTAGTGAAGACACTTTCTTTGGTTATGATTTTGATAGCACTATGCTTCGTATTGGTTCAATGAACATGATGCTGCACGGTGTAGAAAACCCAAGTATTGAAAACCGTGATTCTTTAAGTGAAGCGCATTCTCATATTGCTGAAAAATACAGTCTGATCCTTGCCAATCCACCATTTGCAGGCAGTTTGGACAATGAAAGCTGTGCCAAGAACATTCAAGCTGTAGTCAAAACCAAAAAGACTGAATTACTGTTTTTAGCGTTGTTTTTACGTTTGCTGAAAACTGGTGGTCGTGCTGCGGTGATTGTGCCTGATGGTGTGTTATTTGGTTCATCAACTGCACATAAAGCATTACGTCAAAAGATTGTGGAAGAGCAAAAACTTGAAGCAATTATTTCGATGCCATCTGGTGTATTTAAGCCTTATGCTGGGGTTTCAACTGCCATTATGATTTTCACCAAAACCATGTCGGGCGGTACGGACAAAGTTTGGTTTTATGATATGCAGGCAGATGGTTATTCACTGGATGATAAGCGTAATGAGCTAGATGCCTCTAAGCATGAAAATAACAACATTCCTGACATTATTGCCCGTTTTAAAAATTTAGAGGGTGAAAAAGGCCGTAAAGCCACAGAGCAAAGCTTTATGGTGGATAAAGCCGATATTGCTGCCAATGGTTATGATTTGTCGATTAACCGTTATAAAGAAGTGGTGTATGAGCAAGTGGAATATGAAGCACCAAGTAAAATTTTGGCGGATTTAGAGGTACTTGAGCAGGATATTTTAAAAGGAATGGCTACGCTTAAGGAGATGCTTAAGTGACTTATCCTCAAGTAGATTTAGGCTCAGTTGTTGATCTTCAGGCTGGTATTGGATTTCCAACAAGGTTACAGGGTAAAACATCTGGAAAGTTTCCATTCGCAAAAGTTGGTGATATTTCTCGTAATGGTAGAACAGGTAAACCAATACTATCAACAGTGGATAATTATATAGATCAAACAGATGTTGAATCTTTACGAGCTAAGATAATACCTGAAGGTAGTATTTTATTTGCAAAAATTGGTGAAGCAATCAAGCAAAATCATAGAGTTATTTCTCATCGAAGTTTATTGATAGATAATAATGCTATGGCAGCAATACCATCAGAAAAAATTGATAATCTATATCTCTATTATTTTTTGAAACAAGTTGACTTTTATCGTCTAGCTCCTGCTACGACAGTGCCAGCATTACGTAAAAGTGATTTAGAAAAAATAAAAATCCCACTCCCACCACTTGCCGAACAACGCCGAATTGCGTCTATTTTAGATCAAGCGGATGAGCTACGCCAAAAACGTCAGCAAGCGATTGAAAAGTTAGATCAGCTTTTACAAGCCACCTTTATTGATATGTTTGGTGATCCAGAAAAAAATCCTAAAAAGTGGAATAAAGTAGTTTTAGGGGATATTTGTGATCAAAAAGATAGGGTTAATTATGGAGTAGTTCAGCCAGGAAATGAGTTTGAAGGAGGAGTTCCACTTATTAGAGTTGGTGATATAGATGGAGGAATATTATCTTTTCATTTGATAAAAAGAATAGATCCTGAAATTGAGAAAGACTACAGTCGTTCTAGAATTAAGGGAAATGAAGTTTTAGTTAGCTGTGTTGGGTCAATCGGTACTATTGCTAAAGTTCCAAATGAAGCAATTGGTTTTAATATTGCAAGAGCAATCACACGAGTCCCTTTACAGGATAAAAGAATCATTAATTTTGTTGCTGAGTGTCTGAAAACCGAAGCGATTCAGAATTACTTCAAAAAAAATACTCGTACAGTAAGTCAACCTACTCTAAATGTCTCTTTTGTGAAAGAAACTGAAATTATTTTCCCAAATGAAGAGAAGATATTAGATTTTTGTAAAATAGTTGATAAAGTTGAGTTCCAGAAAGAATTACTGCAAAAGGCTCTTGTTATGCAAGAGAGTTTATTTCAATCATTACAAAACCAAGCATTTAACGGCACTTTATAAAATTTAATTAAAAATATGAGGGTATATACATGAGCAACTTCTCGTTTTTAGAACCTGAATTTAAAAGCTTGGCAGCCACTGCCAAAGAAGCCGAAAAGCTCACGTATATATCCCCTCAATTTGCCCTTGCTGCGGCTCGTACATCACTCGAAAACCTTGTACTGTGGCTGTATCAATACGACAAAAAACTGAACCAACCTTATGACCCGTCACTGCATAACTTACTCAACGATCTCAAGTTTAAAGACCTGATTCCACCCTATATTTGGGACAAAATGGACAACATCCGCATGGTCGGCAACAGTGCCGTACATGGGAAAAAGTTCAAGCAACTGACCACAGAAGAAACCGTTAAACACATCAGCCATTTATTCCTGATGTATGTCTGGTTTGAGCGTAATTATGGCTCTCCATCAAAAGACCGTTCTCAGTCGATTATATTTAACCCAAAACTGATTCCAAATACTGATAACACTCAGCAAATCACTGTCAATAAAGAACAACTGCAAAAAGAAACCGAAGCCAAAGAAAAACAATTTGCAGAACAACACAAAGCCCTACGTGAACTCGAACAACGCCTATTTGAACAATCTGCAAACTTAGAAGAACGAGAAAAACTACTCGCTCAAGCAGATGCGGAACGAGCGCAGATCCGTCAGCAAGTCGAACAAGCTAAAATTGCCAACAGCAAAATCGAAGACCATACCGACTATAAAGAAGACGAAACTCGAAAACTTAAAATTGACCTCATGCTTGAAGAAGCAGGCTGGGAAATAGGTACAACGGTTCGAGAGGAAGTTGCTGTAACAGGTATGCCGAGTCCATCGGGTAAAGGTGCAGTGGATTATGTGCTATATGATGCTAATGGCTTGCCTTTGGCAGTGGTTGAAGCTAAACGTACATCAACCGACCCTGATATTGGACAACAACAAGCCAAGCTCTATGCAGACTGTTTAGAGCAACAAACAGGACAACGCCCTGTCATTTTCTATACCAATGGCTACAAAACCCGAATTTGGAATGATGTGCAAGGTGGTCCACCACGCTTAGTTCACGGCTTTTATACGCAAGCAGAACTCAAGCGTCTGATCGAAAGACGTAAAAACAATCCTGATTTAAGTAGCTTCCCGATCAATGCGGACATTGTCGAGCGTTACTACCAAACTCGTGCCATCAAAGCCATGCTTGCAGCCTATCAACGTAAAGAACGTGCAGGCTTACTGATTATGGCAACAGGCACAGGTAAAACACGTACTGCCATTGCACTGGTCGATGTGCTGATGAAAGCCAATGTAGTGCAAAAAGCCTTATTCCTTGCAGACCGTACTTCATTGGTCAATCAGGCACACAATGCCTTTAAAGCCAATTTAAAAGATGCTTCATTCGTCAATTTGCTTGAAGATAAAAACCAAGTCGGTCGAGTGTATTTCTCTACCTATCAAACTATGATCGGCTTGATTGACGAAAAAAATGCCGATGGTACACGCCAATTCGGCACTGGCATGTTTGACCTGATTATTATTGATGAAGCACACCGCAGCGTTTACCAAAAATTTGGCGAGATTTTTAAATACTTCGATAGCTTGCTTGTCGGTTTAACCGCAACGCCACGAGATGAAGTAGATCGTGATACATACGCACTGTTTGGCTTAGAAAGTGGTGTCCCAACCGATTACTACGACCTTGATCAAGCCATTGCCGATGGTTATCTCGTGCCACCGAAAGCTTATTCTGTCCCACTTAAATTCATGCGTGAAGGCGTGAAATATGACGAACTTTCCGAAGAAGAAAAACAACATTGGGATAGCCTAAATTGGGGCGATGAAGATGCACCTGAAGAAGTCTCAGCATCCAAGATTAATAAAGAGCTGTTTAATACAGGCACGATTGATTTAATGCTCAAGCACTTGATGGAAAATGGCATTAAAACCGAAGGCGGTGATCGTCTTGGTAAAACCATTATCTTTGCCGTCAATCAAAAACATGCCCAGTTTATTGCTGATCGCTTCAATGAAAACTATCCGCAATATGATGGCAAGTTTGCCCGTGTCATTACCCATGCAACCAAGTATCCACAAAGCTTAATTGATGACTTTAGCAAGAAAGATTTAGCTGAGCCACAGATTGCGATTTCAGTGGATATGCTCGATACAGGGATTGATGTACCTGAAGTGGTCAACTTAGTATTCTTTAAAGCTGTACGTTCTAAAGTGAAGTTTATGCAGATGATCGGGCGTGGCACACGACTCTGCAAAGAACTGTTTAGCCCTGAAGAAGATAAAAAAGAATTTTATATCTTCGACTATTGCTCTAACTTTGAATACTTCAATGAAAACCCTGATGGTGCACCTGTTGCGACCACAGAGCCACTCGGACAACGCTTGTTTAAAGCACGTTTAAATATCCTGAGTTTACTGAATGCAAAGGACGATGCCACCGAAGAATTAAAAGCTGTACAGCAAGATATGCGTCAAAGCTTACAGACCGAAGTGAAGTCCATGAACAATGAGAACTTCATTGTGAAATCTGAGCTTGAGCATGTTGAGCATTTCAAAAATGATGATGCTTGGAACAACTTAGATGACCTTGCCATCGGTACATTACGAGAACACATCTCTAAATTACCGAATCAGCTTGAGCCTGAAACCTTAGAGGCCAAACTGTTTGATATGCTTTGCTACAACCTTGAGTTGGCAGTATTGGAAAAGAACAATACAGCGATTCAGAGTTATGCCAATCGAGTGATTGAAATTGCTTCTAAACTGGAAAGCAAAGAAAATATTCCTGTGGTTGCAGAACAAATTGCATTAATTCAAGACATTCAAACCGTTGAATACTGGAAAGGCATCACCTTGCCAATGCTTGAGGCGATGCGTAAGCCTATTCGCGGCTTGGTCAAACTGATTGAAAAATCCACATCGACTGTTGTGTATTCCATGCTAGATGATGAAATTGGAGAAATGCAAGCGGTTGATATTCCTGTCGTATCAAGTGGTGTCAATCTTGCACAGTACCGTAAGCGTGTAGAAAGTTTCATCAAAGCGAATGAAAATCATATTACGATTGCAAAGTTAAAACGTGGTTTGACTCTTACACCGACTGATTTAAGTGAGTTAGAACGCTTTGTTTTTGAAGCGCAAGAAGTTGAAAGCCGAGATAAATTTGAAGAATGCTTTGGTACAGATCAATCATTGCCAATGTTCATCCGCTCATTGGTCGGTTTGGATCGGAAAGCCGTACAAGAAGCCTTTTCTAAGTATTTACAAGGCTCAAGCTATAACGAAAAGCAAATCCGCTTTATTGAAATGATGATTGATCATTTGACTCAAAACGGTGTGCTGGATGCGGCACAACTTTATGAAGCACCTTTTAATCAAATCCACTATGAAGGAATTGACGGTGTGTTTAGCGAAGCAGATGCTGACAACATATTTGGGGTTGTTGAAGCATTTAATGAAGCGGTGGCGTAATAATTAAGGGTAAAATGATGAAAATTGATAAAGTAATTCTAAAAGGTTTTAGAAATTATAAAGATGCGACAATAAATTTTAATAATAACACTTTAATTATTGGTGAAAATGATGTTGGTAAAACTAATCTCATTTATGCATTACGCCTCATGTTAGACAGAAGTGTTTCTGAATTGGATATAGAGCCATCAGAGTTGGATTTTCATGTACAGGGTGGTGTCCAGTCTGAAAATTTAGAAATCATAATTAAATTCTTTGATATTAAAGAAGAAGCTGCATTATCCATTTTGAAAGAACACGTAAGTGATGATGGAGAATGTGTTTTTAAATACATGGCTTCTAAAGAAAATCTAGATTACAAATTATATCTTGGTCAAAATGAGACAGACTTATCTGAAATTCAAAGTCGTTATTATTTAAAATATATCAATTTAAAGTATATTTCTTCCCAAAGAGATTTAAGCAAATTTATTGCTAAAGAGAAAAAACAATTACTTAGGATCTCCAAAACAAAGATTACTGAAGAACAAGAAAAGCTTGATCGAGAAAACGTACTAGAAATTTCTAAGCAATTGGTTGACCTAGACGATAAAGTTGCACAATTAGAATATGTAAAAACTGCTACTCAAGAAGTTAATTTAGAATTAAAGAAATTAGCTTATGCCCATGATGATTATGATGTAAAACTAAATGCTAGCGGTATAGAAGTGGATGATTTTATTAATAAATTACAATTAGGGGCAATGAGCGGTGGCTCAAATGTTATGTTGGGTGGTGATGGACGTAATAATCAAATTTTAATTGCTTTATGGAAGGCACTGAGCGAATTTGAACACGATTCAAATGATGAAGTAGTGTTTTATGTTGTTGAGGAGCCAGAGGCACATTTACACCCACATCAACAAAGAAAATTAGCTAGTTATTTATCTTCAGAATTACAAAGTCAATGTTTAATAACAACACACTCTCCGCAAATAGCCTCAAGTTTTTCGCCAAGTTCTATTATTAGATTATTTAAGAAAGATTTCTCTACAATTGCGGCCAGTAATGGTTGTACAAAAGAACTAGAAAAAGCATGGGAAGAATTAGGTTATAGGATGAGCATTATCCCTGCAGAAGCATTTTTTTCAAGTGGTGTTTTTTTAGTTGAGGGCCCATCTGAAGAAATTCTATATAAGGAACTGTTGCTTAAAAATAAAGTTGATATTGATTACTACAATTTATCCGTTTTTGCAGTTGGAGGAATTCAATTTAAAGTATTTGCAGCCGTTTTAAGAGCTCTAGAAATACCTGTTTCATTAAGAACTGATAATGATATTAGTACTGTAGAAATGAATTGTAAGGTTTCTAGTTACACTAGAATTGATGGTGTAAATCCTTGCTATGTATATAAAAGGATTGAAATTAATTATAAAGAAGAAAAATGCAAAAAATGGCAGTATTTGGGGGTTAATAGATGCTATGGAGTTTTAAATGAAAATTCTGAAAAGTGGGAACATAGCCTTTATCCTTTAAATAGAGCTAAGATTCTAGGTGATAAAAGGTGGAAAGCTTTTGAAAAGATGATTAATTCTAAAGGCATATTTATGTCAAATAGGGATTTAGAGTTGGACTTAGTAAGTGTTGCTTCAGAAGAAATTAAAAAAGCTTTAAGTAAAAAAACTGATACTAGCTCGGTTGATTTTCTTAAAACCAATAAGGCACTAAATATGCAGATATTAGTATCAAAATTAGAAGATGAAGGGTTTAAGAAAATTTATGAAAGTTATTTTGGTGAGCCTATAAGATATTTAATAAAAATATTAATGAGTAAGCCTATATTAAAAACTGAATCGGAAATTGAATTAGAAACTGAATATGCTCAAGAAGAAGGTGCAGCATGAAACTTACTGATGATCAAATAAGAGCAATTCAAGATTTAGAAAATAATTCAGTAATCATGGCATGCCCTGGGAGTGGTAAGACCACCGTTCTTATCAATAAAATGAGTTTATGTTGTGAAAAGTTAAAAAGGCATAATGGAGTAATAGGATTATCTTTCACTAGGAAATCTAGTGCAGAGTTGAAAAGAAAATTTCAAAAAAAGATGCGAAATTCTAATCTTAACTTTCTAGGTACTATAGATAGTTTTTTAATCAATGAAATTATTCGACCATTTTTGCCAAAATTATGGGATATTGAAATAGATGATATTGAAATTATAAATATTTTGTCAGAAGAAGAATCTATTCCATTTGTTCAAGAGTATATTACAAGAGAAATATATTTAAGTGATATAGAAGGTGATATTGCTTTTCGAGGGTTATTTTTACAAGGAAAAGTTTGGCAAAAAACAGTAACACCTTTGGCTTTGTTTGTACTTAGAAATTCATCAATCTGTAGAAGATATATATCATCTAGATATAAATATTTATTTGTAGATGAATATCAAGATACTTCCTCAGGACATCATTTAATTTTTCTAGAAATTTTAAAACTAGGATTGAAATTTACAGCAGTAGGAGATATTGATCAGTCAATTTATAGATGGCGTGATGCTATTCCTGAAAATCTTACTTCACTCGTAAAAAATTACGAATTTAAAGAATATATTATTGATCAAAACCATAGGTGTGATCCATCTATTGATTTGTATGCGAGAGTTTTCTTAAAAGACCTAGATCTAGAAGAAAATGATGAAAAAAAAATATTTAGATTACATATAAATGATTCAGGAAAACACAGATATTCTAAATTAGATGATTTTATACAGAAAATTAAAGATGAGAATAATTTAGAATTCTCAGATTTTTTGATATTAGCAGCTAATAATGCAACACTTAAACATTATGCTATGAATACGCGGCATAGCTATAGAATTTATGAAGATGATCCTCTTGAGAGTATGAATCATTATATTGCACAATTATGTTCTGATTTGATTCAGTATAAATTTTGTAACAATTATTCAAGTTACTCAATATATGAAAATTATAAAGGTAAACTTATTAGTATTAAACTTAATGATTTCAAGGCTATAGCAAAAAAAATAAGGTGTCAAAATGATACTGATACGATTTGTGAAATAATTGAAGAGATGATTAGAAAAATTAAATATAAAGGTGACTATGAAAATTATATCTTAGCAGCAAGAAATATTTTGAATGATGAGTTTCTATTGAAAAAATATAAACCAAATAATAAGAATGAATTACAAATAATGTCAATCCATAAGTCAAAAGGTTTAGAGTTTAAAGCTGTTATCCATCTAGGTTTAGAAGCATGGGTATTCCCTAGAATGACTCGACGACACGGTCAATGGATTTTACAAGATTTAGATGGGGACAAAAATTTACATTATGTCGCGATCACAAGAGCTGAAAAATTATGCTATTTAGTAAACATGTCTATAAGAGTGAATTCACAATTTGAGGAAAGGACTGCGGAAAAGTCTGAGTTCTTATGCATCGAAAAACTAAACAAGCATATTGTTGATCTAGGAGTTATGTAGCTATTCTTAGATGTAATTTGGATTTAGAGATTTCTCTAGAACTATTAATCAGGAATCGGTGGACTATTCTTAATTGGAATCGGTGGACTACTCTTAATTGGAATTAGTGGACTACTATTGGTGATATATACAAACAAGCAAAAACACAGACTGATGCACTTGATGTAATTTCTTTCAAAGAAGTGAATAAGCCATGGGCTTTAGCAATGGCGCAACTTCAAAAAAAATCAGACTCTTTAAATCATTTAATTACATTGGCTGATATTGAAAGAATTCTGGAGCAAGAACCTCTACTAGACTATAACGGCTTTGGCCACTCTGACTCATACCATGAATCTTTTTATAAACGGTATACGTTTCAGGACTCTAAAGCTGAATATCTTCAAAATTTTAAAAAGAATAGAGAAAGTCTAAAAAAAGCGCTTGATGAATGCCAGCGATGCTGTATGTATCTACAACATCTGAAAAAAATAAAAGCTACTCGCTACAATCTAGGTAGTTATACATTTAAACATAGCGTTGAATACTATCACCGTCAATTGAACCACTTTGATAATGCATATGTGTCAAATGGAGCCTTTATTTGTGCAGCACTACATATGGGCTTTAAAGTAATTCGGAAAAATGACACTAGCCCTAATGCTTGGATCTGTGCCAGTATACAATCAGATATTGTTATGTGGGGTAGACTACTTGATCAACAAAATTCTTTAGAGCCTAAAGAACTAAAGCTTTTAGCAAAGTTGGAAAAGAAGATTGGTCTCTGATCAAGTAGGCATTTTTAGTTTACAACTATATTGTTAAATGGAAAATTAAAGTCTTAAACTTAGTTTAAGACTTTAATGTAAAAATTGAATGGTATAAAATTTTTAACTCATTGATTTTATTAAACCATAAGTTTACAACTTTATTGTTCAAACACACGCCTTTCTTCCATTTCCTTTTGAGAAACTTTTAATCGTATTAAGCAATATAACGACTGGTTTTATGATTCAATAAAATAATTAAATTTAAAATTACCGCACCCAAAATTGAAAATAGAACTAACTTCCAATCCACATAAAATAACGATGCCAGTAAAATTGCAACATCGATGCCCATCTGTACTTTTCCAGCAGGAATTTTAAATCGCTCTTGCAGATATAAAACCAACAAGTTAATTCCACCTAAACTCGAACGATGTCGAAATAAGATCAAAAAACTGACTCCCATCAACACATTTGCAAAGATAGTTGCATAAATCGGATTGACATCAGACAACTGAAAAAAATGTGGAATGGTCTCTGTAAAGCTAGCCAGCAAAGCAACAGCAATGAAGGTTTTGACCACCAATCCCATACCCATCTTTTTATAAGCAAAATAATAAAATGGAATATTAATCAGGAAAAAGAGTACCCCGAATTTAATATCGGTCACATAGTGGATGAGTAAGGATAGACCTGCTGTACCACCTGTCATAATGCCCGCTTGCTGCAATAGCGTCATCGCAAAA
This sequence comes from Acinetobacter sp. A22, assembly GCF_030913345.1. Taxonomy (NCBI): domain Bacteria; kingdom Pseudomonadati; phylum Pseudomonadota; class Gammaproteobacteria; order Moraxellales; family Moraxellaceae; genus Acinetobacter; species Acinetobacter sp. A22. The sequence goes on along the minus strand of NZ_CP133162.1, from coordinate 2,765,966 downwards.
GATAAAATGAAGGTACCGATTAACATGGCCAAGGCATCCTCAATCTTAGAATGCTGATCTATTGCAGACATGACTGGACTTACCAAAGATACATTTTGATCGGTATTCATAATGGTATAACTCAATAGGAGAACAACAGAAGGGAGAGATCTTTAAAAAAGATATGACATATTTGATCATTTTTATTTAATTTTCGCAATTTTTTCTTATATTTTTATCATAAATGCAATTTATATTCACAATAACGGATTTCGAATGATCAATCAGATATGAATATCCAGCAATTTGACTAATCAGCTTTTAGCGTCATAGATCAAATTTTTTTATTTCATCGCGATGCCATTTTCTTTTAATTTTTCTAAAACAATTGAGGTATTTAAGTTACTTACACCAAAATCACTTGAGGACAAGATCCCAATCAGTTTTACCATTTCATCTAAGCTTTTAACAGCGACTTTAAGTGCAAAGTCATAACTGCCTGTAAGTTTATGAATATCTTTAACCGCAGGTTCTCTTAAGAGAAAGTCGACAAAGCGATCATGCGTCGCATCATTATAATTCTGCAATTTAACTTCAATAATTCCCATAATTGGCGTGGGATCTGCGCTTAGAGCCACCTGAGCATAATATCCTGTAATCACTTTGGTCTGTTCTAAATGGATTCGTCGACGAGAACATTGCGAGGTCGAAAGCCCCACCAGCTCAGCCAATTCTTGATTAGCTAAACGACCATTGAGTTGTAAATGATGAATAATTTTTTTATCAAAATCATCTAATTCGTCAATCATACAACTCTCAAATAAATCTGGGTAAATACAAAGCATCACTCGATAAAGTGTAGCTGTTTTGGGATATAAACCACAAGTTTAAAGCAAAATGCTGGAGGCTTCGATGCGATGCACGCCCTTCTGCGACATATCTTGCCATGCTTGTTGCAAAGAGCCGTTTAAATCAATTGCCTTGCAGGCATCTTCTATCACATAAGTATCAAAACCCAGTTCAGCAGCATCAATCGCAGTCCAAGCGACACAAAAATCTGTAGCAATCCCAACGATATACACAGTATTTATCTGATGTTCTCTCAAATATCCATTCAATCCAGTTGGTGTCTTACGATCTGCTTCCATAAAAGCTGAATAACTATCAATATTTTGATGGCAACCTTTTCGAATAATCAGTTGGGCTGTCGGGATATTTAAATGGGGATGAAATTCAGCATCATGCGTCCCTTGAACACAATGTTTAGGCCATAATACTTGGCGACCATAATCCAATTCGATGGTCTCAAAGGGCTTTTTATTGGGATGATTATCTGCAAAAGAAATATGTTGGTCAGGGTGCCAGTCCTGCGTTAGCACAATATGCTCAAATTTTTGTGCAAGTTGATTAATCTTCGGAATAATTTCATCGGCGTTTGCCACCGCTAAATTTCCTCCTGGCGTGAAACCATTCTGCACATCCACTACAATTAAAACACTTTGTTTTACTTGCTTAAGCATTTGATCACCCTATTTAAATTCCATCATTTTAAAATACGCTGCTGCTTGTTCTATGGCTAGTCATGTTTAACTTTTTCAGCAAATGAAAAGAATTCAATACAAAGATCAATTAAAGTTTTCCACAGTTTAACTAAAGCATATTGTTCTTATGTCGCTGATCAGTCATAATTTGCATAATTGTCATTCAACTCACCATATTGATTGAGTGACGAATCAAAATACTGCAACCATCCAATATTTCGTTTCAAATACTTCAATCTCGGATGGGAAAATAGGATATTTTTTCAAAATGACTCAGCTAGCACAGAATATTCAAGGCTCAATTGTCGCAATCGTCACCCCTATGTATGAAGATGGCAGCGTAGATTGGAAGAGTCTTGAGAAGCTTGTTGAGTGGCACATCCAACAAGGTACTCACAGTATCGTTGCGGTCGGCACAACAGGCGAAGCATCGACCCTTAGTATGGAAGAACATACTCAGATCATTAAAGAGGTGATTCGTGTTGCAAACAAACGCATTCCGATTATTGCGGGTACAGGTGCAAACTCAACACGCGAAGCGATTGAGCTGACCAAAGCTGCGAAAGAATTAGGCGCAGATGCAGCATTACTTGTAACGCCATATTATAATAAACCAACTCAGGAAGGCTTATACCAACACTATAAAGCTATCGCTGAGGCCGTTGATATTCCACAAATTCTTTATAATGTTCCAGGTCGTACGGGCGTGGATATGCAAAATGAAACTGTTATTCGTCTTGCAGATGTGAAAAATATTATTGGTATCAAAGATGCAACAGGCGATGTTCCACGCGGACAAGCTCTCATCGAAGGTTTAGCTGGTAAAATGGCTGTTTACTCAGGCGATGATGAAACTGCTTGGGAACTGATGCTACTAGGTGCTAAAGGCAACATCTCTGTAACTGCGAATGTTGCACCAAAGCAAATGAGTGACGTCTGTGAAGCTGCTTTTGCTGGCGACAAAGAAAAAGCTCAACGTTTAAATCAACAAATTGCAAATCTACACAATATTTTGTTTTGCGAATCAAACCCAATTCCTGTGAAATGGGCTTTGCATGAGATGGGTTATATCAGCACTGGTCTTCGTTTACCGCTAACCCCTCTCGCTGAACAATATCGTGAACCTATCCGTAACAGTCTAAAAGCTGCGGGAATAATTTAATACGAGCAATTTATGATGCAATTACGTCTTGGTGTTGTCCTTGTTATTTCAGCTTTAAGTTTGGCTGGTTGTGGTCGCTTTGCCCTCAATAATCACTCATTAGATTATAAAAATGCGAAAACACTGGAACCTCTCAAATTCCCTGAGAATGCAACGGTAAGACCATTTACACCATTGTATCCAGCTCCAACGGTTGATCCACTTGCGATTCAACATGCACCTACATTCGAAAATAAAAGTGGCAACCGTTACGCTTTACCTCGCCCTGATCCGATGCAGGCAACAGCGAATACCAGTGAAGCGACTACAGCAACTTTAGGTCGCCCTCAACTTGTAATGGATGGCAATAAAAACCCATTACTTAAAGTTGAAGGTCCAACTGCTGCAGCTTGGCAATACACTTTCGCAACATTGAGTAGTCTCAACTATAAGATCATCTCTCAAGCAGACAATGGTTATGAGGCGACGATTACTGTAGGTGATCAAAATTACCTACTCAAACTCTCTGCTGTGGGCTCAAGTAATACTGTTGCTCTGTTTAAGCTAGATACAACTTTTGCTGACCCTACTGTCGCAACTGAAGTATTAGCCCAGATTTATCAAAATTGGCCAGCCTAGTCGTTTACTAGGCATATTTTTCAAAAGGTTCCCCCATGTTAAAACAAACCTTGCTCTATACTGGTAAAGCAAAATCTGTGTATGAAACAGATAATGCTGACCACCTGATTTTAGTCTTTCGTGATGATGCCTCTGCGTTCAATGGCGAAAAAATCGAACAACTAGATCGTAAAGGCAAGGTCAACAACCGTTTTAACGCCTTCATCATGGAGAAGTTGGCTGAAGCAGGTATCGAAACTCATTTTGAAAAGTTACTTTCTCCAACTGAAGTACTTGTTAAAAAGCTTCAAATGATTCCTGTAGAGTGTGTCATCCGCAACTATGCTGCTGGCTCACTTTGCCGTCGTTTAGGTGTTGAAGAAGGCAAAGAGTTAACGCCTCCTACATTTGAATTATTCTTCAAAGATGATGCTCTTGGCGATCCAATGGTCAATGAGTCTCAAGCAATCGCTTTAGGTTGGGCAACTGCTGATCAACTTGAAAAAATGAAAGAACTTACTTACCAAGTGAATAATGTACTTAAAGCATTATTCGATGCAGGTAATATGATTCTTGTTGATTTCAAACTTGAGTTTGGTGTGTTCCATGACCGCATCGTATTGGGTGATGAATTCTCTCCAGACGGTTGCCGTTTATGGGATAAAGATACCAAGAAAAAATTAGATAAAGACCGCTTCCGTCAAGGTTTAGGCGGTGTGGTTGAAGCTTATGAAGAAGTTGCTGCGCGTTTAGGCATTAACTTAGATGATATCTAATCATTTTAAGCATTCATGATTTATAAAAAACCAGCTCCTTTGAGCTGGTTTTTTTATGTCTACATTTTGACTACTGCTGATAAATAAGTTTACCTTCTTTATAGGTCGCCAAAACTTTAATTTTTTTGATTTCTCGGCTTGGTACAGTCAGTGGGTTCTTATCTAAAATCACTAAATCAGCGAGCTTTCCTTGCTTTAAGGTACCCTTATATTGATCTTCAAAATATTGATAAGCAGCCCAATCTGTCATGAATTTTAAGGCAAGATAAGGACTTATACGTTCATCGGCACCTAGAACATAATCACTACGCGTCACGCGATTGACTGTAGCATCTAGCATCATCATGCTATGTGGCGGAACAACGGGGGCATCATGGTGCTCGGTAAAGATTAAATTTTTCTTTAGTGCAGTTGCTGTCGGGGAAATATGTGCTGCTCGCGTCTCGCCTAGTGTTTGTTGGCGATGCCAATCCCCCCAATAATAGGTATGTAATGAGAAGAACGAAGGAATAATATCTAAAGCCTTCAATTGGTCTAGTTGATCATCTCGAATCGTTTGCGAGTGAATCAATACACTTCTGCGGTCTGCTTTACCTTGTTTTGCCGTAGCATCTTTGACAGCACCTATAAACTGATCTATTGCCGCATCTCCATTGGCATGAGCGAGCACTTGCCAGCCATGTTTGAAGGCTACATTAATATATTGATCGACCTGTTGATCGTCTTTGATCGCTGGATAGCCTTTATAATTTTTATCTTTACCTTCAGGTGGAATCTTATAGGCTTGAGTTAACCATGCAGTCTTACCTTGAGGTGAACCATCTAAACTGATTTTAACGCCACCTATACGGAAGTGATGATCGTATTGTCGGCTACTTCCTTGCTTAAGCATATATTCTTGGCTAGTGGTGATATCAGGATAAGACACGACATCTATCGGAAGTTGATTTTGCTTGGCAAGAGCCTGCCACATCTCCGTCGTACCTTGATCTGCTCGTCCCTCTTGTACTGTAGTGAAACCATTTTTGACATAAGCATCAAGACCTTTACGAGCAATTTCAAACATCACTTGCGGTGGCACATCTTTGAATATTGAACCAATCGCAGTAAATAATGCGGACTCTTCCAGCACCCCATTAGGAACATTCGAATTTGCTTCTCGACGAATAATCCCCCCTGCTGGATTTTCAGTATTTTTATTGATATTTAGCTTTGTGATTCACTGAAGCGAGATGCCCTGATTGATGTAAGATCATCACGGGCTGATCTTTGGAGACTCGATCTAAATCGGTTGCTGTCAGATGACGCTGTTCACTTAATTGCGCATCATCATAGCCATTTCCCAAAATCCACCCCCCATCGTTTGAATGACTTGAGGATTTTGCTTTTTCCATTGTGTTAATACTTGAACCAAAGAATCAATATCAGAAACTTGACCGTCTGGCGCAGGATAAAGATTTGCAACCATCTGATGGAATCCAACCATATTTACATGGCTGTGTGCATCAATAAAACTTGGCAAAAGTGTTTTATTCTTTAAATCAATGGATTGAACATTCGAATTTGCTAAATGCTCTGCTTGTTTTTTTGAACCAACAAAAATGATCTTTCCATCTTTAACCAGCAAGGCTTCTGCATATGTTGGCGTCATACCTTCCATCGTTAAGATCGGACCACCAAAGAACAATTGTTCTGACCGATCTTGATCAAGTGGAGTACTTGCACAGCCTGATAAGGTAAAGGCGCTGATTGTTGCTGTCGTCAGTTTATTCAAATATTTAAAAGTCATAGATTAAAACCATATTTTTATTATGCCTTTTTAGATTAAAGCTCATTCTTTCTGATATAAAAAGGCATAACTTGTTATTTTTGTAATGCTTGATAAATTTTTGAATCAATAAACAGTTTAAACCATTGATCAATAGCTATTTCACCAAGCTGATTTGAATAAAAATCACTGTTTGTTTATGACTTCGCCTTTGTCGCCAACCAACACAGTATAGAACCTACACACACCATCAGCGCACCATACCAAAAAGAAAGACCCAATGGCGTACTCAGTAACAATGCAGCAAAAAAAGCGGAAAGCACAGGAATAAAATAAGATGCTCCTGCCAGTAATGTCACATTACCATGCAAAATTCCAACATTCCAAGCTGCATAGCCGAAGCCCATCGCAGCAGCAGCAAAAACCAAGGAAATAGAGGATGACCAATCAAAAATAAAGCTATTACCCCCCATCACAAGATATTTAATCCAAAGCACGATCGAAACCAAAATAAAGAATAAAGTAATTCCATTTGCTCCCTGAGCGATTCGTGCTGTAAGGGTACAATAAGCCGCCCACAACAATGTCCCTAGAAATGCCAATCCATAACTCAGTGGGTTCTGTTGAATATTGTTAGCCATGCCAATCAAATCAAATCCTTGCTCTCCTCCCAAAACCCAACAAATACCGAGTAGAGAAACAACGAAGCCAGGAATGATCAGAAAATTTGCTTTTTGTTTATTAAATAAAATCGCCGCAACCATCGTGAAAGTTGGCCATAAATAATTGACCATTCCAACTTCAATTGCTTGTCTATTTGTTTGGCTATATCCAATTGAAAGTGAAAGACAAATTTCATAGGCGACAAATAAAAAAGCACCCCAAATCAAATAAGTTTTTGGAAAACTTTTGAGAGGCGTCCAACCAACAGAAAGTAATAAGAATATTGAAGCAAGTGTATAGATTAATGCAGCACCACCAACTGCACCAAACTGAGTACTTACTTCTTTAATGAGCGCAACAATTAAACTCCAAAGCAAAATGGCAAGCAGTCCAATCAGTGTTGCTGTTTTTGAGTTCATATTGATATCAATTGAATCTTGGAACCAAAGCAACATGCCATCAATCGGGACTAGAATGCTGCTTTGGTAAATTTAAAATGAGGCATGCGCCCAGAAAGAATTATTGCTGTTGCTGTTCTTGCTGCCAGCGGCGCTGTTGCAAACGTTCAGCTTCAACTTCACGTTTATTTAAGGCTCGTTCATACAGCTTCGTACCACGCAATTCAGGTGGTAAATAGTCTTGTAATACAAAATGTTCAGGATAATTATGTGGATACAAATAATCCACCCCATATCCTTGTTGCTTCATCAGTTTGGTTGGCGCATTGCGCAAGTGCAATGGTACAGGCAAATTCGCCGTTTTCTCTGCCAGCTCTAAGGCACGATTGATGGCTAAATAGGTACTATTACTTTTCGGGCTGGTTGCCAAATAAACTGCGCATTGTCCTAAAATAATACGCGCCTCAGGCATACCCACCGCTTGAACTGAACGGAAGCACTCACCTGCAAGTAACAAGGCATTTGGATTAGAATTTCCAATATCTTCTGATGCCGCAATCAACATGCGACGAGCAATAAATACTGGGTCTTCTCCACCTTTCAGCATTCTTGCCATCCAATACAAGGTAGCATCTGGATCACTTCCCCGAATCGATTTAATAAATGCTGAAACCAAATCGTAGTGCTGCTCACCTGACTTGTCATAACGCGCAATATTCTGCTGTGCAACTTTGACGACAATCGCGTTGGTCACGACATTTTCAACATCAGCTTCAAAGGTACTGGCGATTAAATCGATCAGATTAAGCGCCTTACGCGCATCACCTGCAGCAAATTGAATCAATGCATCATATTCTTCAACTTGAATAAAACGCTCTTTGAGAAACTTATCACTTTGAATCGCTTTATTGATGAGTGTTTGAATTGCATCAGCATCCAAACTATTCAGCGTGTAGACCTGACAACGCGATAGTAAAGCGCTATTAACTTCAAAAGATGGGTTCTCTGTGGTTGCACCGATCAGCGTAATTTTGCCTTTTTCGACTGCATTTAGTAACGCATCTTGCTGTGATTTATTAAAGCGATGAATCTCATCAATAAACACCACTGGAGTCAGCAGATCACCACTTTCCGCAATCACTTCTCGCAGCTCTTTTACACCAGTATTCAGCGCAGATAAGCTAATAAATGGGCGATCAACTGCTTGCGCCAGCAATAATGCGATCGTAGTTTTACCTACCCCTGGCGGACCCCAAAAGATAATCGAAGGTAAATGCCCTTGATCTATCATTTGGCGCAAAGGTGCATTTTCACCTAACAAATGATCTTGTCCGATAATTTCGGATAAGTCACGAGGACGTAAACGTTCAGGTAAAGGAATATGCGTATCTGACATCATCACTGGCTTTATGCTGTTTTATCCTAGTCTATTGTGTCTGAATCAAATCTACAATTTGAATCTACCAACAACTGATCAAGTTAAGGGGCTGCCTTCTGTTTCAGAATCTGCTGCATCGCTTGATAGGTTGCTTTAATACGCGCTTCATTTGGGAAATTGGTATTGGCGAGCATCACCATACCGATTTTATGCTGAGGGACAAATGCGGCATAAGCTCCAAAGCCATTGGTAGATCCTGTTTTATTAAAATAAGTGGATTGTGAGGCAATTTGGGGGTGTTTGATCAGCGTTACTGCATGGCTTTCTAAAGCCATTTTACTTGAGTTGCCTTGTAAAAGTGTTTCAAGCTTAACGGGATAAGCATATTGCTCCCATCCCAAACCCTGCGTCATTGCACCGACTTTATAATAACCGATATGGGTATTTTCAACGGCTTGACGAATTTGCCGATCTAATTGAGCTGAATTAATCTGTGCATCTAAAAATTTCAGCATATCCGAACTACTGCTTTTAACACCATAGGCTTCAGCATCAAACATCCCCGCTGATACACGGATTGCTTCATTATTCTTATAGCCCCAAGCATATTGTGACATCTTTTGTTCAGGGACATGAATATAACTCTGCGTCATTCCTAATTGAGGAAGTAAGGTTTTCTCTATCAATTCCGCATATGGCTTTTTCATCGCCAAAGCTGTGACATAACCCATTAAACCAATACTCGGATTTGAGTATTGACGAGCCTCCCCGATTTTGGTTTTTGTTTTCCAGTTTTGAAAATATTGAACCATATCCTGCTGAGTAACAACTTCATCTGGAAATTGCAGTGGAAAGCCACCTGCACTATAAGTTCCCAAATTCAGCAATGTAGCCTGATTCACGGCTGTATTTTTAAGTTCAGGGAAGTATTTGGCAGGATGATCCGATAATGACAACCGCCCTTGTGCTTGCGCATACCCCGCTAAAGTCGCATTGAACGTTTTACTGACTGAACCAAGTTCAAACAAGGTACTATTGGTCATAGCTTGGTTGCTTTGTAGCGAAGCAACACCATAATTTACAAAGTAATGTTGACCATCTAAAGTCACGGCAACGGCTAAGCCAGGAATTTTATATTCCTCTAAAAGTGGTTTAAACTGCTGATCTACAATCTTTTTTATCTGTAGCTCAGTTAAAGGTTGTGCCCATAAACTAGAGCTAGAGAACAATAGCCCAATCAACATCAATGTTTTATTTGAAAATAAATTTTGGTATTCCGACTGCATCATTAATCTTTTCACTTTGAGTTCATATTTAGTTTGCATTGAGCTTTAGCAATTTTGCTTGTGGACCATCTTGAATCACCCAAATCGAACCGTCTTGTGCTTGTTGTAACCCACGAATTCGTTGCTTCATATCCAAACGTTGCACTTCTTTAACGGGTTGCGACTTTAAATCAACCACAACAATCGACTTGGAAGACAAACCGCCAATCAAAGCTTTCTGCTGCCATAACGGGAATTTATCACCCGTGTAAATAATCATGCTTGAAGGTGAAATCACAGGTGTCCAATCGATTGCTGGTGCTTTAAATTCTGGGCGTGTTTTGTGATCTGGAATTGGTAATCCTGAGTAATGATCGCCATTCGATACGATTGGATAACCATAGTTCGCGCCTTTAAGAATCTGATTAAGTTCATCACCTCCTTTCGGCCCCATTTCCACTACCCACAATTGTTTTTGGTCATCAAACGCCATACCCAGTGGATTACGATGACCCAATGACCAAATTTCAGCAGTCACGCCACCTTGTTGGCTAAAAGGGTTATCTGATAAAGGAGTTCCGTCTTCATTTAAACGTAGAATCTTACCCAGATTGCTTTTCATATCTTGGGCAGGATCGAATTTTTGTCGCTCACCTGAACTTACCCAAAGTTTTCCATCAGCACCAAATAACATACGATGAGCATAATGTCCTTGCCCTGACACTTTAGGTACTTGCTGCCAAATTCGTTTTAAATCCGTTAATTTCGGTTGCTCAGGATTAGATAAATCAAGTTTGGCACGAGAAATTTCAGCACCATAACCACCACTGCCTTGCACAGCATAGCTGAGATAAATCCAATGATTATTTTTAAAATCAGGATGCAAGACTACATCACCTAAGCCACCTTGCCCCCCATAACTTACAGTTGGGATGCCTTGAACATTAAGATTCTTCTTCGTTTTAGGATCAAATAATTTTAACTGTCCTTTACGCTCAGTGATCAGTAAACGCTGATCAGGTAATACAACAACAGCCCAAGGTTCATCAAACTGGGCAAAAGTATCAACTTGAAAAGTTTGGTTGAGCGTATTTTGAGTATGTTGAACAGAGTTTTCTGGTGCCTTAGAGTTGGTGTTATTGGGACCACAAGCGAGTAGCAAAAGTACACTGCTACAAATTAAAGGTGCTACAAATAATTTTGACATGACTGATCTCCCTTCGCATTCATTCATATTACGGAGATCAGCGCATAGAAATACTGTAAAATTGTTGTTTTTGATCAAGATCCATTTAACCAAATGATATGATTAAAAGATCAACGCACCCACCGTACGACATAATCTTCAATGTCATCTTCATTAATTTCAGTTTCTGAAATACAACGTCCTGCCGCAGATTTTTTTGCTTTTAGAACACTCTGACGAGAGCCAGTATTCAAATAATGCCATGACGGAAGATTTTTCCCCTCATTCAAACGTCTGTAAGCACAGCTTGGGGGCAACCATGTAATCGTTTGCAAACGTTCAGGGGTTAATTGTAGACAATCAGCAACATGCTCTTGGCGGTGTGCATAGTCTGAACAGCGTGCCGTTTTACAGTCTAGAAGCTTACATGCCACTTTGGTATATACGACTTCTGCGGTGTCTTCATCTTCAAGCTTGACCAAACAGCACAAACCACAGCCATCACATAGGGCTTCCCACTCAGCAGGGTTTAGCTGATCAAGTGAGTAGTTTTTCCAAAAGTTTGGACGCAATTCTAAAGACATGATTTTAAGCTGAAGAGGAGAATGCGCATAGTATAGCATTCCAATTCAAAAAACTGAGTTACTGAAATCATTCGCTTTTTAACACTTCTTTCTATAGTGAACATTTCAACCACAGAAACACCACATTTTGCTCAAAAAATACACGCTATAGTAAAAACATAATAAAATTAGGAGGGTAACTCATATGTTCCGTTGGGCTATAATATTTGCAATCATCGCATTAATTGCTAGTTTACTTGGCTTTGGTGGTGTAGCAGGTTTATCCAAAGATTTTGCCGTTATTTTACTGGTTGTCGCTGTTATTCTCGCTGTCGTGGGCTTTTTGTCACGTGGCAAAGTATAGAAAATTAACATCTCAATTTATAAAAAGAAGAATCTTTGTATTCTTCTTTTTTATTGCCATTATTTAACAAAAGCAACAGTTTATTAGTTTTCTCAGCGTATCAACTTTTGCTTTTTATGTTTTAATCAATGCATTCTAAAAATACAGATTAGGATTTGAAAATGAGCTTCCCGATTACAACTCGTGAAATTGAATATACAGCACCAGATGGTCAACGTTTGGTAGGTTATTTTGCTGCACCTGCAATCGATATGCCGACGGCAGGCGTAATCGTTGCACCTGAATGGTGGGGACGTAATGAATATACAGAACAACGTGCACGTGAACTGGCTGAACACGGCTTTGCTGCTCTCGCAATTGATATGTATGGTGATAAGAAAGTAACAACAGCTTCAGCACAAGCATACGAATGGATGATGCAAACGTTTGAGCATGTGGATACTGTAGTTGATCGTGCACAAGCAGGTCTAAATACTTTGGCAAATCAGCCTGAGGTAAATGCCGAAAAACTTGCAGCGATTGGCTTCTGCTATGGCGGCAAAGTGGTATTGGATCTAGCTCGCTCAGGTGCTAACTTAAAAGCGGTAACAACGTTCCATGCGAATCTCAGTCCCAAAGCTCCTGCTGAAAAAGGTAAGCTAAAAGCAGAAATCTTAGTGTTACATGGTGAACTAGATAGCATGGTGACTTTGGACGATGTTGCAAGTTTCCGTGAAGAAATGCACGCTGCTGAAGTGAACCATGAAGTAATTATTTTCGAAGATGCTAAACATGGTTTTAGTAACCCTCAGGCTGATGAGCGTGCTAAAGCCAATAACGTAGATTTGGGCTATAACGCAGAAGCAGAGCGTCAAGGTCTTGAAGCGATGTATGAGTTGTTAGATAAGCATTTAAAGTAATTTTAAAATTCGTATTTATACCAATACTCGCCAACATTGACTTGCGAAACGGCGACATGGATGTCGCCAACAGAATGTAAATTTTTTCGAGAGTTTTTAGAAATTTCAGATGATCCTCTCATCCTCCTAGATAGAAATCGTAAAGCTCATAAGCTCCTCACACAAACCCTCTAGTGCATATTTCCGCTATACTATAATTCTACTTTTCAATGTTCTGATTCATGTCTGATTTCTCATTTTCTGATGCTTTACTTACATGGTTTGATCAACATGGTCGCCATGACCTACCTTGGCAAGTTGCCGATGACCCGTATAAAGTTTGGGTGTCAGAAATTATGTTGCAACAGACTCAAGTCAAAACAGTGTTGCAATATTTCGATCGTTTTATTCAACGCTTTCCTACCGTAAATGATCTAGGTCAGGCAAGCTGGGATGATGTTGCTCCTTTTTGGGCGGGTCTTGGATATTATGCAAGAGCAAGAAATTTGCACAAAGCCGCAGCGATTGTTCATCAGCAAGGTAAATTCCCCGCAACCTTAGAACAATGGATTGAACTTCCTGGGATCGGACGCTCAACCGCAGGGGCGCTCATGTCGCTCGGTTTGCGTCAATACGGTGTGATCATGGATGGCAATGTGAAACGTGTTTTGGCTCGTTTCTTTGCGATTGAAGATGATTTGTCCAAGCCACAACATGAACGTGCTTTATGGAAAATTGCTGAAGATTTATGTCCAGAACAGCGAAATCATGACTATACCCAAGCCATTATGGATTTGGGTGCAACAGTCTGTACTCCGAAAAAACCTCTCTGTTTATATTGCCCTATGCAACAACACTGTCAGGCATATCAACAAGGCCTAGAACAAGAGTTGCCATTTAAAAAGGCCAAGAAGCCTGTTCCTGTTAAAACAGCAAGTGTCGTTGTGATTCAGTCAGGTAAAGAATGGTTTTGGCAACAGCGTGAAGCTCATGGTCTTTGGGGTGGATTGTATTGTCTTCCTATCATTGAAAGTGCAACTGAATTACAACAGATCGAACAGCACTTTAAGTTACAAGCTCAAGTATCATCCTTACAGATCAGTCATAGTTTTACACACTTCACATGGTTGCTCGATGAAAAAATGTTCCACGTGGAACATGATCAGAAAGAACAACTGAGCATAGAATTAAATGGGATATGGCTCACACCAGAATCTGCGATTGCTAAAGGTATTCCAACCGCGATGAAGAAACTGATCAATGCAAAACAAAAAACTTAAACACTTTAAAATGCGATGGATCAAAACATAGGAGTTTATGTGCGACATTCAATTTCGTATACGGTGATTGGACTGCTCATTATTTTTCTATCTGCGTGTACCACTACACCCCAAAAACCATCTCCTTTACGCAGCGCACAAGTCAGCAAATTAAAAAATATGCGCTTAGACACTCGCCTCCCCATACCTGTAAAAGGTGTTCGCAAAAACGAGTTACGCGATACTTGGGGAGCTGCACGTAGCCAAGGACGAAGCCATGAAGGGATTGATATCATGGCAGAGCGTGGCACGAAAGTGTATAGTGCAACCGAAGGACTCATCGCAGATTTACGCAATAATAATTTGGGTGGCAAGGTCATTTGGATCTTAGGACCATCAGGTTCTTGGCACTACTATGCACATCTGGATGACCACAAACGCGGACTTAAAGTTGGGGATTATATTCGCAAGGGTGATGTGATTGGCTATGTCGGCAATACAGGTAATGCACGTCATACTGCTCCGCATTTACATTACGGTATTTATTTAAATGGCAAAGGGCGTGGAGCAGTCAATCCATACCCATATTTACGTTAGGAACACACAATGTCAGAAGCATTGATAGAACGTCTGGTTACATTTGCAGAATCAGGAAATCAGCAAAAAATTATTCTGAATGGCACCAGCTATCAAGGTTGGATTATGGAAATCACAGAAGATGCTTTGCTGATCAGCACAGGTTTCGCAGATAAATCTGGTAAAGACTTTTGGTTGAAATTCACTGATTTGAGTTCTGCTGAGTTGTATTATTGGGATACTCGCCCAAATGAATGGGTTGCATTCAAACTTTAATTTTCTCGATATTTATAACGATAAGGAGCATCAAAATGACAAGTCAACGCTGTGGTTGGTGCTCTGATGATCCCCTGTATATCGCTTACCATGATGAAGAATGGGGTAAGCCTGAATACGATGAAGCGCGTTTATTTGAAATGCTTTGCCTAGAGGGTCAACAAGCTGGCCTTTCTTGGATTACTGTACTCAAGAAAAGAGAACACTACCGTGCTCATTTCTTTCAACATCCTGTAGCAAAAATTGCCGAGCTTACAGATGATCAACTGGAACATAAACTGAGTGATACAGGTCTGATTCGCCATTTAGGTAAACTAAAAGCAATTCGAGACAATGCGATTGCTTGGCAACAATTAAAGCAGGATGTGGACGATGTCTCTGCATGGCTGTGGGCTTTTGTCAGTCACGATGTATTGAACAATGATGTGATCAATTATCGAGAAGCCACAGCACAAACAGAGATCAGCCAAACCCTCTCTAAAACCTTAAAAAAGCGTGGATTTAAGTTTGTGGGTCCAACGACTTGTTATGCATTCATGCAAGCTGTGGGCATGGTCAACGATCACGAAAATCATTGTCCCTTTAAATAAAATACAATCCTATCCAAAGGAGTCCTTCCATGAGCAACAATCAAATACGTGCTTATGCTGCGATGCAAGCAGGTGAACAACTGGTTCCTTATCAATTTGACGCAGGCGATTTACAAGCCCATCAAGTCGAAGTCAAAGTTGAATATTGTGGTTTATGTCATTCAGATATTTCAGTGATTAATAATGATTGGCGATCATCTACTTATCCTGTGGTTGCTGGTCATGAAATTATTGGAACCATCACTACTCTTGGTTCTGAAGCGAAAGGGCTCAGAGTAGGTCAACGTGTTGGTATCGGATGGACAGCAGAAAGTTGTCAAGCTTGTGATCCCTGCATCGGTGGTAATCAAGTGTTATGTACTGGCGGCAGTGTTGCAACGATCGTAGGACATGCTGGTGGATTTGCAGATAAAGTTCGTGCTGGCTGGCAATGGGTGATTCCGCTACCCGATGATTTAGACCCAGAAAGTGCAGGTCCTTTGTTATGTGGTGGGATTACAGTTTTCGATCCTCTACTTAAACATAAAATCCAAGCCACGCATCATGTCGGTGTTATTGGTATCGGTGGCTTAGGTCACATGGCGATTAAACTGCTCAAAGCATGGGGTTGTGAAATTACGGCATTTAGCTCAAATCCTGAGAAAACTGATGAGCTGAAAGCCATGGGTGCAGATCACGTTGTGAATAGCCGCGATGCGCAGGCCATCAAAGCTCAACGAGGAAAATTTGATTTATTGTTGAGTACAGTCAATGTGACGCTAAACTGGCAAGCCTTTCTCAGTACTTTAGCACCTAATGGCTCATTGCATTTTCTAGGTCTGACTTTAGAACCTATTCCAGTTTCAGTCGGTGCTTTGATTGATGGTGCCAAATCAGTAACAGGTTCACCGACGGGTTCTCCTTTAGCACTTCGTCAACTTCTTCAATTTGCAGCACGTAAAAATATCGCCCCGCAAATTGAACTCTATCCTATGTCACAGCTCAACGATGCCATTGAGCGACTTCATTCAGGTCAAGCACGTTATCGCATCGTCTTAAAAGCAGACTTCGACTAACTCAATTTCGACTTGAGACTTTCTCTGACCCAATCCGCCAACTGCTGAATAGCTTGGCGGATTTCATCAGTCAAAGCATGGCCAGCGTTTAATCGTAGAAAATGCTGATAACGCTGATCTTCACCAAATACCTCACCTGGAACGATATTGATTCCATATTGCTGCGCGCGATAATACAACTCTAAACCTGTAATGGTGTTTGGTAGTTGCATCCACAGCACATATCCACCACTCGATTGGCTAAGTGCGATCGGAATCCCCTGAAACTGCTCCAAAATACATGCACGATATTGTTCGACTTGCTGCATGAGAGCAGGTCTTAAACGCTCCAAATGCTCTCGATAGGCACGACTATAGATAAAGTCGGCTAAACCAAGCTGTAAGGGGGTATTAACCCCAACATTATTTGCTAACAGAGCTGGTCTTAAGTGCTGTAATTGTTGACCTAAACAAAACCACCCCACACGATAAGCACTGGATAAAGATTTAGAAACAGAACCACACCAAATTACATAGCCCTGTTGATCCCAATAACGAATCGGTAAAGGGCGTTCTTTTTGAAAACTACATTCAGCATAAATATCATCTTCCAAAACAAAGCATTGATACTTTTGTGCCAACTCGGCAATTTTTTGTTTTTGCTGATTGCTCAGACAATAGCCCAAAGGATTTTGAAAATTCGCAGTCAGTAAGCATAACTTCGCACTACCCTGCTGCATAAAATATTCTAACCGCTCTAGGTCTATGCTTTGATGATCCGCAGGTATTTCAATAATTTTACGTTTCAATCCTGCAAGGAGCTGAAGCTGACCGTTAAAGGTTGGTGTTGGAACGATAATACTATCGCCCTCTCGACTCATTTGCTGAATCAACAGTGACAGTGCAGGCATACATCCATTACTAATAAAAGTATCGTCTGGGGCGATATAGATACCATCCTCACGCCAATGATCAGAAAGTGCTTGTCGGAGCTGTAGATGTCCTTGTTTATTACAGTACAAAAAATCTTCAGGTTGGCAATGCTTCAAAGCTCGCTGCAAAGAACGGCGCAAACCATCCACAGGTATTAAATGAGGAGATAACTGAATCGCACCTAAGGGCGTTAAATGACTTTGTATGGATGCCGTTTGGATTTGATTTTGCAACTCTAAATTTGAAACTCGTCTTGGCATCGATTCAAATTTTGGGCTTTCAGGTACCGGACTTTGGTATTGTCTCGAGCTAACAAAGTAACCTGATTTGGGTTTGACATAGATCAAGCCTTTGGCTTCTAACAATTCATAACATTGCTGCGCTGTGCTTAAACTGATTTTTTGTTGGCGTGCAAATTCCCTTAATGAACTTAACTTCTGTTGCGGTTGCAGTTCATGTTGGTAAATCTTTTGTGACAGCTGTTCCGCCAAGCGTTGATATTGAAATGTCATGTCTGTACTGATTTTTTAAAAATTTCTGTATCTGTATTGGTTTATACAACACCTTTAAGCTATAAAAATCAACAGCAGAGGAGTAAAACAATGAAAATTAATAACTTATTTTTAGTAAGTATATTGCTACTTACAGGTTGTCAGTTGCCTGATCAGAAAACACATCAGCAGCAAGAAATTTGCAAATCTCTCGCTGAAGGTTATTTGAAAATTCAAAACCGACAAGGTTATGAGCTATGGAAACTAAAAAATCATAACCCTCAAACCAAAACAGATACGGTAGAGTTGACCTATAAAAAACCCAATGAAAATGGTGTGGTCGTAAGCGCATCATTATTACCGACAGTTGTTTTGGAGTGTACGCGCAAAGAGCAACAGATTGTCATGTCTATCCCTCAAACAACAGGAGAATCTATTCCTGTTCTCGAAGTTCAAGTTCCACCCACGTCTACTGACACACAGAAAAACCTTGGCTTAGTTGCTCAGACAAAAATTCAATAAAGAGACGAACACGTTTGGGTAAATGCTCTTGTTGGTAATAAACAGCATGGATGCTTTGATAAGAGTGCTCAATTTGGTCTTCAAATAATGCGACCAAACGTCCTTGGTTTAAATCTTGCCAGATTTCGAACTCAGATAATCGTGCAATTCCCTGTCCTCGTAGACACAATTGCCGTACTGTCTCCCCACTAGATGCTTTGATTTTGGCTTGTGCAAAGAAGTATTCATCATCTACTTTAATCGGCCACTGATTAATATGAATCGGGCGTGTGAAGCCAATTAAATCATGCTGTAACAATTGTTTTGCTTGCGTCGGTGTCCCCATCCGTTTTAAGTAATGTGGACTTGCCACAATATACAAGCGACTTTTACATACCAATTTTGCATGAAGACTTGAGTCATGTAATTCACCAAAGCGAAATGCGACATCAGTTTTATGCTCTAGTAAATCAATCACTTGATCATTACTGTTTAATTCAATTTCAATATTCGGATAGCGCTGCCGAAATACACGCATCAAAGGAGCAATCACATGCAAGATAAATGGCGCGGCCGAATCAACACGAATCAAACCAGATGTATCTTGATCTGAACGCTGCAAAGCTTCTTCGGCCGCACTCAAATCATTTAAAATCTTTCGGGCATGCGCTAAGAACTGCTGACCTTCTTGAGTGAGTTTTAATTTTCGTGTGGTGCGTTCCAGCAAAGTCACTTCAAGCTTAGACTCTAAACGACTTAAAGAACGACTCAAGCCAGATGCTGTTTGACCTAATCGCTCAGCAGCTGCAATAAATGAACCTGTATCAACAATCGTTATAAAGGCGAGCAATTCCTCAATACTTGATTTCATCATCTCCCCCTATTGTTGATATTCAGTCAACTATATTTTGCAAATTCATCTATTTTTTAGCAACAATAATCATCGCAAAATTGCCTTCATCAACAAATTAGACTCTTTTGAGTTAAAAAATTAGGTGAAGAATATGCAAATTCCTCAATTTGGTTTAGGTACTTATCGTTTAAATGATCAAATCCTGATTGATTCAGTCAAAACTGCCTTAGATGTCGGCTATCGCGCTATTGATACAGCACAAATTTATGAGAATGAAGCAGCAGTAGGACAGGCTATCCGTGAAAGTGGGATTGCTCGCCAAGATTTATTCTTAACTACAAAAATATGGATCAATAACTTTTCTGAGCAATGCCTGATCCCAAGCCTAAAAGAAAGTTTGCAAAAATTAGGCACTGAAGCAGTTGATCTGACCTTAATCCATTGGCCAGCACCATCGCAAGGAACAGATATCACAGAAGTGATGCAATTATTATTAGAAGCCAAACAACAAGGCTTAACCAAACTCATTGGGATTTCAAATTTCAATATTGCACTTACTCAACAAGCGATTGATAGCATTGGCGCAGAACATATTGCCACCAATCAAATCGAACTAAGCCCTTATTTGCAAAATCAAAACTTGGCAAATTACCTGACACAACAACAGATTGATGTGACCTCTTATATGACTCTTGCTTACGGGAAAGTGCTCAAAGACCCAACTTTGCTTGAGATTGCAGCACAACATCAGGCTACTTCAGCACAAGTTGCTTTAGCTTGGGCATTACAAAAGGGTTATGCGGTTATTCCATCATCAACCAAACGTGAGAACCTGATCAGCAACTTGAAAGCACAAGAATTAAAACTAAGCGAACAAGAAATGCAGCTGATTGCGGAACTGGATCGTAATGGTCGTGAAATTGACCCACCTGAACTTGCACCAGTATGGGATAAATAAACATGAAGCAGCGCATCAATCTTCCTTTGCTCGCATTAGCTATTGGTGCGTTTGCCATTGGAACCACTGAATTCTCGCCTATGGGCTTATTGCCGAACATTGCCCATGATCTTGGTGTTTCGATTCCAAGTGCAGGTATGTTGATTACAGGTTATGCCTTGGGGGTGATGCTAGGTGCCCCAATCGTCACTTTATGGTTCGGTGGTTTTGCTCGTCGCAATGCTTTAATTCTTCTGATGGCCATTTTTACCATAGGCAACTTAATTGCGGCATTTGCACCAAATTATATGAGCCTGATGGGCGCACGCTTGATTACCAGTCTCAATCACGGTGCTTTCTTCGGGATTGGCTCAGTCGTCGCTGCGAGTGTCGTACCTGCACATAAACAAGCCAGTGCTGTAGCTACCATGTTCATGGGACTAACAATTGCCAATATTGGTGGCGTTCCTTTAGCGACATGGGTAGGACAAACCATAGGCTGGCGGATGTCTTTTCTTGCGATTGCGGTGTTGGGTGTAGTGACGATGTTTTCTCTATGGAAAGCACTGCCTGTGGGTGCTGTTGGAAAAAAAACCGACGTTAAAATGGAATTAAAAGTTCTCACTCGGCTCCCTGTGATTTTGGCACTTCTTACGACTGTGTTCGGTGCCTCAGCAATGTTTACCCTTTACACCTATATCGCCCCGAGTTTAGTTGCTTTCAATCACGCCTCACCGATGTTTATCACCACGATGTTAGTTTTAATTGGGGTTGGTTTTTCGATTGGAAACCATCTAGGTGGCAAGCTTGCAGATCGATCTATTGATAAGACTTTAATTGGTTTCTTCATCGCCTTGATTGTATTGATGGCCGTTTTCCCTCTGCTGGCTCAAACCCAAGTCGGAGCAGCTGTTGGGCTGGTTCTATGGGGCGCGGCAGCATTTGCAATTGTACCATCACTGCAAATGCGGGTTATGTCGGTAGCACATGAAGCATCTGGTCTCGCTTCCTCTGTAAATATCGGAGCATTTAACTTAGGCAATGCAGTTGGTGCGGCGGCTGGAGGAGCTGTTTTAAGTCTAGGTCTGAGCTATGCCTCAGTATCAATGATCGGAGCAGGTCTTGCAGCGATTGGATTACTTTTGGTGTTTATCCAAATCTTTCTCGCATCTCGATCTAAGCTTAACTATCAGCACTGCACCCAAACCTAGAACATAAAAAAGCCTGATTGAATCAGGCTTTTTTATTACTTCAGTACATCTGGTAATTTAGGTTGTGCATACAAAGGATTATTCACTTCCTTTTTCATTTTCATCAGCATTTGATAGGGTTGTTGCTGTACAAACATATTCACAAAACTAAGCGGAATTGCACCAGCTGGATCTGCATAACCTGTTGTTGATACTTTGACTTTATTATTTGCTAACTTTTGAAAAGTCCAATCACCCTCATAGCGGGTTAAACGAATCACATCAGGCTGTTCAGGATAGTTATTTTTAATGGCATTGTTTTTAATACTAATACTGCCATCCGCATTTTTACTCATTTTCCCTTTAATCACCACATCGCGATCTTTTAATGGAAAAGGAAAATCAAGCACCATATATAACGTGAACTCGCCCTTCTTCTCATCTCGAGATAATAGTTGAGCCTTACCCACATAAGGAACCCATTGTGGGGTGCGTTCAACATCTAGAACTACGGCTACAGCCCGTTCTAATGGCACATCAAAAGTTGTTTCTGCTTTATATTGGAATACTGGATTATTTTCAGTTTGATATGTCCAAACTTTAATATTATTTCGGTGCAAACTGAGTTTCGGAGCTTCTGCGGCACTGACGACCAAACTCGTCGCACTTAGCAGCGTAGCAAGAACAATATGTTTTTTATTCATGTCATGCTCAATTGTTGTAATGAGGTTTGGAGCTTATCGTGCTTTTTGGGATGTATTGAAAGCGCAATAAGCTCTTTTTATAGTGCAAAAAGGGAACTTTTTATACTTGAATATCGTTAAAGCCTAAGACATCTTTCATGTCATATTTGCGAGCTTCACGCCCTACAACCCATGCTGCTGCACGTACTGCACCCGAAGCGAAGTTCATACGGTTTGTCGCTTTGTGCGTCACTTCAACACGTTCACCTTCACCGATAAACATAACGGTATGCTCACCCACAATATCGCCACCACGAATGGTTTCAAAACCGATAGTTTGACGATCACGTGGACCCGTATAGCCTTCACGACCATAGACTGCAACTTCTTTTAAGTTGCGCCCTAAGGTATCAGCGATTGCTTCACCCATCATAAATGCTGTGCCAGACGGTGCATCTACTTTATGACGGTGATGTGCTTCAATGATTTCGATATCGACCGTATCACCAAATACTTTTGCTGCAAGTTCCAAAAGTTTGATTGATACATTTACACCTACAGAATAGTTTGCAGCATAAACAACTGGGGTTTGAGTTGCTGATTCATCTAAGAATACTTTTTGTTCCTCGGACATGCCCGTCGTTCCAATCACCATCGCTACACCAGCTTCACGACAAAGCTTTAAGTGTTGTTCTGTTGCGGCTGGTGCAGTGAAATCAATCACCACGTCACAATCTTTTAATACTTCAGCTAAACTGCCAACGATCTTTACGCCCAAACTTCCAACGCCTGCAAGCTCACCTGCATCTGCGCCGACTAAACTGCTTTCAGGGCGTTCTACTGCTGCTGCAAGTTGATAGCCTGCTTCTTGTACAGCCTGAATCAGAATACGGCCCATGCGTCCGCCAGCACCTAAGATCCCAATGCGTGGAGAAGTTGACATAATGTTTCCCAGTCTTTTATTTAAACAATTTCGCTACTATAGCAAATGAATGGCATCTATACATCTATAAAGTATTACTTATCATAGACTTAAATCCCACTAACACCTCTTTAAAAATAGAGGGTAAATTTCTGCTAATTCAGTATGTTATAGGATAGACAATGCGCCCTCATTTGAAAAATGAAGGTTGCGGAGGATTTAAAATTTCCCATAAAAAAACCTGCCGAAGCAGGTTTTTTATTGATGCCTATTAATCAAAGAGGCGATCAAAGAATGATTTTTTCTTTGGAGACGATGCATGACCATCACCATCTAAAGAGGCTTGTAATTCTTTAAGTAACTCGCGTTGACGGCTGGTTAAATTTACTGGGGTTTCTACAACGATGCGGCAAAGTAAATCACCCACCATACTGCTACGTACAGGACGAACACCTTTGCCACGTAAACGGAACAATTTACCCGTTTGAGTTCCCTCAGGAATCTTCAAACTCACACGACCGTCCAAGGTTGGGATTTCAATTTCTTTACCCAAAGCGGCATCCGCGATACTAACTGGCACATCCATATATAGATCAGCGCCATCACGTTGGAAAATTTCATGCTCGCGCACAACCACTTCAACGTATAAATCACCTGATTGACCATCACGAATCGCTTCGCCTTTACCTGTTAAGCGAACACGATCACCGTTGTCCACACCCGCAGGGATGGTAACTTCAAGTGTTTGTTGACGATCTGCAACACCAGAGCCATGACAAGTATTACATGGATTTTTAATAATTTTGCCTTGACCACGACAGGTGCTACAAGTTTGCTGCACAGAGAAGAAGCCCTGTTGCATACGAACTTGACCTGAACCATGACAAGTACGGCATGTTTCGACATCGTTTGGATTTTTAGATCCTTTACCATCACAAGTTTCACATGGCGCAGGAGCCGTAAAAGTAATGGTTTTTTTAACGCCTTTAACTGCTTCTTCTAAGGTCAATTCCATCACATAGCGGAGGTCTGAACCACGGCGTTGGCGTTGCTGCTGGCGACCGCCACCAAATGCACCACCAAAAATATCACCAAATTGGCTGAAAATATCTTCGGCACTAAAACCGCCACCGAAGCCACCACCACCACCAAAACCGCCTTCAAATGCACTATGTCCAGCACGGTCATACATACTGCGCTTTTCACTGTCAGATAGGATTTCATAGGCTTCTGATGCTTCTTTGAATTTTTCTTCAGCTTCAGCGTTGTCAGGGTTACGGTCAGGGTGATACTTCATCGCCAACTTACGATAGGCTTTTTTGATCTCATCATCACCTGCGGTTTTCGAAACGCCTAAAACCTCATAATAATCACGTTTAGCCATGGTTGGCGATGCTCCTCACGGAATTTATTAAATCTCTACGAATAAATAGGCTCTGTTGATCTTATTTTTGAGATCAACAGAGCCTAGATAGGGGCTATATTACAAATTTACAAGGTCTAAGTTAATAAAAAAGCAGCTTTATTAGAAAACTGCTTTATTTTTTAAATACTTAGAAAGTCCTTTCAGCCAAGCATTCAACAAGAATAACCAAGCAATTGAACTAAATACGACACCTGCGACTGTTGTAGCAGTCACCCAAATTGCACTGTCCCATGCAAAAAAGAACAATGGGATAAACCACAAAGAGGCAAAAAAAGCCATCATAATAAATAACAGCACATTACGCATGATCCATAGGGCATGCGCATGAATCCAAACTTCGGCATTATCCACAATCGCAACTTTTCGTGCAAACATGTATGCAAACGCAGCAAACAAAATTGTAAATAATGCAAGAAACATGAACACGTAAGAAATCGCTACATAGCGACGATGCTGCTCAATATTGTCTTGCCCCATGCTCTATTTCACCTCAATCCATGCATTTTGCCAAATCAATCATGCAATGAAATTCAATTATTTTTTGGTCTTAAAATATAGGTGCTACTATATTGAAATTTTCAATATTTCGCACCTTTATTCACAAAATAATTACGTTAGATATGTTGCTTTTTTGACCTTAAACCACGCTGCATAGAGTGCAGGCAGGAAAAATAGGGTCAATAAGGTCGCAACAATCAATCCACCCATAATTGCAACAGCCATTGGACCAAAGAAAATACTGCGTGAAAGTGGGATCATTGCAAGAACTGCAGCAAGTGCTGTCAGTACAATCGGACGGAATCGTCGCATCGTCGCATCAATCACCGCATCCCATGCTGCTTGTCCAGCCTGAATATCTTGCTCAATCTGATCAATCAAGATCAATGAGTTACGCATGATCATACCAGACAAGGCGATTGTCCCAAGCATAGCCACAAAACCAAAAGGCTTATTAAACAATAGCAAGAATGCAACAACGCCTATTAACCCTAATGGTGCGGTTAACAATACAATCGTCGCACGCGACATACTGCGTAATTGAATCATGAGCAAAGTCATCACTACAGCTAGGAATAATGGCATTCCTGCATTGACTGAACTTTGACCCTTAGCAGATTCTTCAACAGTTCCCCCAACTTCGAGCAAATAACCATTTGGCAGATCATCACGCACGTCCTGCATCTGATCAGCTAACTGCTGAACTACCGTGGCAGGTTGTAGATGGCTACGAATATCTGCTCTTACAGTAATGGTTGGTAAACGGTTACGATGCCAAATCAAGCCTTCTTCAAATCGTGATTCTATTTTTGCAATCTGTGCCAATGGGACTGTTGTGCCCTGCGTTGTCGGAACGGCTAAAGATGCTAAAGATGCCACTTCTGCACGCTCAGCCTGATCTCCTCGCAAGCGAATTTCAATTAACTCACGTTTTTCGCGATACTGATTCATCACTGTACCAGTCACCGAAGCATTCAAGAAATTGGCTAAATCAAAACTCGTAACACCCATTTGACGCGCACGGTCTTGATCGATTTCGATAGCAATAATCTTGCTTGGCTCACCCCAATCTAAATGCACATTGGTGGTATTCGGATCTTCACTCATCACTTTTGCCACTTTTTGTGCCCATAGACGCACGGTGCTTAGATCTTCTCCTGAAACACGATATTGCAATGGGTATCCCACTGGTGGACCATTTTCGAGCAACGAAACACGCGTACGCACTTGAGGCAATAATTGCTTGATTTGCGTTTCTAAAGAACGGCGAATTTCATCACGATCATCTAAAGACGATGCGAGTACGACAAACTGCGCAAAACTGGCTTGCGGTAGTTGTTGGTCTAAAGGTAAGTAAAAGCGAGGAGAACCTGTTCCAACGTAGGCAACATAATTATCGATCCCTTTTTGTTTAGATAAGAATGACTCCACCTTTTTAACAGCCTGTTCAGTCGCTGTCAGTGACGCACCTTCTTCAAGCTTTAAATCCACTAAGATTTCTGCACGGTTAGATTGTGGAAAGAATTGTTGAGGAACGAATTTAAACATCGCAACTGATAAAACAAAGATTGCCACCGTGACTGCGATTACTGTTTTACGGTACGTAATACAGAGCTCTACCATACGACGGAAAGACTGATAAAACTTGGTTTGATAGGGATCATGGTGCTGTCCATGTGCCTGTACAACAGGTTCAGGCTGTTTCCGCAATCTCGCCCAAAGCCTCAAATACCATGCTGCTTTCTGTTGTTGCTTGGTGAAGTCAGGGAGTAATTTTTCACCCAAATATGGAACAAAGAGTACGGCTGCTATCCATGACACAATTAACGCAATGGTTACGACTTGGAAAATAGAACGTGTATATTCACCAGTGCCTGATTGTGCCGTTGCAATCGGTAAGAAACCTGCTGCGGTAATCAATGTTCCTGTCAGCATTGGAAATGCCGTGGTTTGCCACGCAAATCCTGCTGCTTTGAGTCTGCTATAGCCCTGCTCCATTTTAATTGCCATCATTTCAACAGCAATAATGGCATCATCGACCAACAAACCGAGTGCAAGAATCAAGGCACCGAGGGAAATCTTATGCAGACCGACATCAAATAGATTCATCCCTGCAAAGGTCATTGCCAAAACGAGTGGAATAGACAAAGCCACCACCAGTCCTGTGCGAAAACCCAATGAAAAGAAGCTGACCAATAAAACGATAATGACCGCTTCAGCCAATACCTTTAAAAATTCCTGAATACTGCGTTGTACTGCGACTGGTTGATCTGAAACTTTTTGAAGTTTCATGCCCACAGGCAATGATTTCTGCAAATGATTAAATTCGGTTTCTAAGTTTTTGCCCAAAGCGATGATGTCACCGCCTTTGCGCATCGAAACCGCGATGCCAATGCCATTTTCCCCCATAAAACGCATACGAGGTTGAGCAGGTTCACTGAAGCCCCGATAAACATCAGCAACATCCCCCAATTGAATGGTTTTATCACCGACCAATAGCGGCATTTTTTTCAGATCATCTACACTGTGCAAATGTCCACTGACGCGAAGTTGAATACGATCTGTGCCAGTTTCAAAGAATCCTGCACTTGCCATATCATTTTGCTTTTGTATCGCTTCTTGAATGGCTGTCACAGGTACACCGAGCTGCACCGCTTTGGTATTGGATAATTCAATCCATATTTTTTGATCTTGTAATCCGACTAAATTGACTTTGCTCACATCTTTGACTCGTTGCAATTGCAGTTGCAAACGATCGGCATATTCTTTCATTACCGCGTAGTCAAAGTCGTTCCCTGTAAGGACATAGATGTTGCCAAAAGTATCGCCGAACTCATCATTGAAAAATGGTCCTTGTACACCACTGGGTAACTGATGGCGAATATCATTGACCTTTTTTCTGACGTTGTACCAAACATCAGGTATTGCACTCGAAGGTAAACTGTCTTTAGCAACAAAAGTCACCAAAGATTCACCGGGACGTGAATAAGCCATGATGCGGTCATACTGACCTGTGGTCATCAATTCTTTTTCAATTCGATCGGTCACGAGTGTCGAGACTTCTTTAGCCGTTGCACCAGGCCAGTAAGTCTGTACCACCATCACTTTAAAGGTAAAAGGTGGATCCTCACTTTGCGACAGCTTGGAATAAGACATAATCCCGACGATGCCGAGTAGCAGCATAAAATAAAGCACAATGCCTTTATTTTTCAGTGCCCATTCTGAGAGGTTAAATTTCATGATTAACCTCCAGTTTTGATCGTGACTTCACGATTCTCTCGGTCTACAGGATGAATCTTTTGTTGCTCACGTAACAAATGCACACCGCCAACCACAACCCAGTCTGTTGCTTTTAAACCAGACAGGACAGGAACACTATCTCGACCATAGGCGCCTAAGCGAACTGGAACTTTACGTAAGGTCTTATTTGTCGTCACGACCCATACAAATGCCTGCTGATCATTAGCCGTCACACTAGAGAGTGGGACGCTGAGGACATTTGTTTGATTTGCAACAAAGAATACACGCGCACTTTGTCCCAACTGAATGCTAGATTGACCTTCCAATAAGGAAACCTTGACCGTAAATGTTCGAGATTGATCAGCAGCAGGAGAAACCTCTCGTACTTTAGCTGCAAAGCGAAGGTCTGGCTGAGACCACAGTGTGACCCAAGCAGGCTGCCCCACTTTAATCGTTGCGACTGCTTGTTCAGGGACTCCAAATACAACTTCACGCTCTCCATCAATCGCGAGCAGATAGGCAGCCTGTCCTGCTGCAACCACCTGACCCACTTCAATTTGACGTTCGGTAATCACGCCATTTTTATTGGAGATCAGTTGGTTATATCCCGTTTGATTCGAAGAAACTTCATAGTTTGAGCGTGCTTGTTGCAAACTTGCTTGCGCTGCTTCGTATTGATTTTTGATCGCATCAAATTGTGAGCGACTGACTGCATTTACTGGCAATAATTGCTGATAACGCTGATATTCTTGCGCTGCAATTTTTGCTGCTGCTTGTGCACTGTCTAGCTGTGCTTTAGCTGCATTAAGTTGTAACTGAGCATCTTTAACATCTAACTTCGCTAATACTTGCCCAACTCTGACTCGATCACCAACATTGACAAAGCGTTCGGTAATTTGTCCTCCAACACGAAATGCCAATGCCGTTTGCTGTCTCGCCTGTACATCACCTGCATAGCTTTTTTGATCAATATGATTACTACTCGGTTGCGCGACCATGACATAAGGAATTTCTTCCGTCTTTGGAACCTCTTTTTGACATGCTGTTAAAGTGACACTGCTGAGTACGAGCAATCCCACAATTACATGATTTAGCAGATTCATCTCTTTTTCGCTCTTATTCAAATTGATTTTTTAAGGCACAATATGAATATCATGATAAATTGTTTATTTTTTAATTAATATACCCATGAGTACACTAATTAAAAATTAAAGTTATTTATTTGATTTTTAATTTAATTAAAAGAGAACGATAACGTGCAAAACAGTAGTGGTCGCCCTAAAGATTTGGAAAAAAGAGCTAAAATTTTACAGGCTGCGAAATCTCTTTTCCTGAAAATGGGGTATCACGCTGCCAACATGAATCAAATTGCCAAAGAAGCAGGCGTCACGAAACTGACCGTGTATAACCACTTTCAAGACAAAGCCAATTTATTTATCTGTGCAATTGAAGAAACCTGTGAAGAATCTATTTGTGCTAAAGAAATCATTCTCACGGCAGAAACCAATTTTACACAAGCACTCTATCTGATGTGCCATCGTGCTTTAACTATTATTTATCTTCCTGAGGCATTAAAACTTGATCGTTTATTGTTCGAACTCGCAGCAGAACAAAGCCCTTTAACACAGCAGTTTTTCGATGCTTCACATACACGTATGAGCAATGTTTGGTGTAATTTTTTTGAGCAGGCAATTGCACTTAAATTTATTCGTGCTGACGATCCTTTAAAACAAACTGAATTATTCGTGTCTTTAATGTTGGGCTTACGTCATTACCGAGTTCTACTCGGATTGGATGAAGTGCCGACCGCGAATGAAATCGATCAGATGATTCAACAAGCGATTGAGCTTTTTTTGCTTAAATATCAACCCAAAAATTAAATAAAATTCACATTTTTTACGTTCTGCTCTTGGATTGTCTCTCAATCGCGTTATAGTCGAATGAGAACATCAGGAGAAATAGAATGATTCAACAAATCACAGCTCCATTACGAGAAGACGTCCGTTTATTGGGCAACTTACTCGGCGAAACATTAAAACTACATGCTGGGCAAGATTTGTTTAATCAAATTGAGCAAATTCGCGCTTTAGCAAAAGGCGCACGTGACGGTCAAATAGAAGCAGAGAAGCAGTTAGAACAGCTTTTTCTTGGGCTAAAAGATGAGGAGATTTTGCCTTTAACACGAGCATTCTCACATTTTCTTAACTTCGCTAATATTGCTGAACAATATCACGTGGTACGTAGTCGACGTCATGCGGAGTTTGACGAGCATGCGCCTAGCCCCAATCCGCTCACTCACCTGTTTGAAAAATTTAAAAATCAGCAAATTTCTGAACAGCAATTATTTCAACAAATTTGCGATCTAAAAATTGAGCTAGTACTGACAGCGCATCCAACAGAAGTTAGTCGTCGTACCCTGATCCAAAAATATGATGATATTACGGATTGTCTATCACAGCTTGATCAAAAGAAATTAACGCCTCGTGAACGTCAACAGACCATCGCCACACTCAAACAGCTAGTCACCTCTGCATGGCAAACCGATGAAATCCGTCAACACCGCCCGACGCCTGTAGATGAAGCAAAATGGGGGTTTGCAACGATTGAACAAACGTTATGGAATGCTGTACCTAAATTTATTCGTGAATTAAATGAATTAACACAACAGCATTGCCTGCAAGCTTTGCCTCTCAGCATAGCACCGATCCGTTTTGCCTCATGGATGGGTGGCGACCGCGATGGTAATCCGAATGTCACTCATCAAGTGACACAGGAAGTCCTGTGGTTATCGCGTTGGCAAGCTGCAGATTTATACCTCCGAGATATTGAAAATCTACGTTGGGAACTTTCTATCCAAAATTGTTCTAAAGAGCTTAGTGAAGCTTTAGGTTATGAACATCCTGAGCCATACCGTGAATATCTACGCATTACCCGTGAACGACTTAAAGCAACACGTTATTGTTTAGGTCAACGTTTACAAGGTTTGGATGCCGACGATAGCAATATCATTCGAAATAAAGATGAATTATTGGCTCCTCTTCTGCTTTGCTATCGCTCCCTTGTGGACAGTAACCTTGCTGAAATCGCCAACGGACAACTGCTCGATTTTATCTATCGTGTGAATTGTTTCGGAATTGAACTACTCAAACTCGATATCCGCCAAGAATCAGGTCGTCATCGTCAAGCCATTTCTGCGATTACGGAATATTTAGGTTTGGGTAATTTCGAATCGTGGACAGAACAAGCGCGTCAAAACTTCTTGATTCAGGAATTACAAAGTAAACGTCCATTATTACCTAAGTATTTGAATGAGCCAGAAGGTAGTCTCATTCAACATCCAGATGTGCTCGAAGTGTTTGCCACTATGCGTACTCTAGCTGAGCAACCAGCAGAGAGTTTAGGGGCTTATATCATTTCAATGGCTGAATATCCTAGTGATGTGTTGGCTGTATTGCTCTTGCAAAAAGAAGCGGGCATTCAAAATCCTCTGCGTGTCGTGCCATTGTTCGAAACCTTGAAAGATTTGGACGGCGCTGCCAAAACCATGGATACCTTGTTTAATATGCATTGGTACAAGCAGCATATCCATGGCAAACATGAAGTGATGATTGGTTATTCTGACTCTGCCAAAGATGCAGGCTTTATGTCAGCAAATTGGGCTCAATATCGTGCACAAGAAGAACTCACCGCGGTTGCAAAAAAACATGATGTGCAATTAACCCTATTCCATGGTCGTGGTGGTTCAATCAGTCGTGGCGGTGCTCCAACCCAACAAGCACTCTTTTCTCAACCACCAGGCTCAATCTCAGGTGCTATTCGTGTCACTGAGCAAGGTGAAATGATCCGCTTTAAATTTGGTTTAGAAGGGATTGCCTTACAAAACTTGGAAATCTATACTGCTGCGACCTTAGAAGCGACTTTATTACCACCGCCAGAACCTAAGAAAGAATGGCGTGATTTGATGAATCAGATGACGGATCTCTCCGTTAAGGTATATCGCCAAACGGTTCGTGAGAATCCAAATTTTGTGAGTTATTTGCGTACGGTTACACCAGAATTAGAGCTGCAAATGCTGCCATTGGGATCACGCCCAGCAAAACGAAAAGTCAGTGGTGGCATCGAATCCTTACGTGCAATTCCATGGGTATTTGCTTGGACACAAATTCGTTTGATGTTGCCCGCTTGGCTGGGAACTGGCACCGCAATTAATCAAGTGCATGAACAACATAAAAATACGCTCAATGACATGCTAGATCAGTGGCCGTATTTCCAAACCTTAATTGATATGTTGGAAATGGTATTGTCTAAATCAGATGCAGACATTGCGTTGTATTACGAATCTCATTTGACTGATGATCAGGACCTCAAAGCACTCGGAATAGAGTTAAGACAACGATTACAAAATGCGGTTGATACACTTTTGAATCTGAAAGGTGAGTCTAAACTTCTGAGCAATAATGAGGTCTTAGATCAGTCGATGCAGGTTAGAAAACCTTATCTATTGCCACTTCATTTGTTGCAAGCTGAGTTGATGAAACGTCGTCGTTTATATTTAGCTGAGCATCAAACAGAACATACACCTGTTGATCATGCCTTAATGGTGAGTATTGCAGGTATTGCCGCAGGGCTTCGCAATACAGGTTAATCATTCTCTATGTCTAACCCTCATCAAATAATTCAGTTTGATGAGGGTTAAATTGGCAAAATATGCCAACCGGACAAAATTTTTTTAAATTTATTTTAAAAATTAAATTGAGCTATTTTGCAAATACAACAAGCAAAATCAACAATGAATTCTAAAGTTTATTTACATATATATTTTACCAAAAGGTAAAAATATGAAATTTATGACCATTTGCGTTCATTCAGATCAATGACCAATAGATGAAAGCATAATTTAAGACAGGGTATCATACGCGCTGATATCACATAATGAGTCTACTTTATGTCAAATTGGTTTCCAAAATGGCAGCCGTATCAGGGGAAGATTGATCATCGCCCTGTTGCGACAAACGAATATTTACCGCCCTTACAAAGCGCGGTACTCGGGGTACAACACGCATTTGCAATGTTTGGAGCAACTGTTCTTGCGCCATTGCTGATGGGTTTTAATCCAAATCTCGCGATTTTAATGTCAGGGATTTGTACGATTATCTTCTTCTTGATCACAGGTGGACGTGTACCGAGTTATCTCGGTTCAAGTTTTGCGTTTATTGGTGTGGTTGCAGCCGCTACAGGTCACATCACGGGCTCTGGTGCAAACCCGAATCTATCAGTTGCACTTGGAGGTATCGTTGCTTGCGGTATCTTGTATGCTTTAATTGGCTTTGCCGTCATGTTGACAGGCACACGTTGGATTGAAAAATTAATGCCACCTGTTGTAACAGGTGCGATCGTAATGATCATTGGTTTAAACCTTGCCCCAGTAACAATCAAAGGCGTTGCAGGTCAGCCTTTTGAAATGTGGATGGCGCTCATCACTGTGCTGAGCATGGGTGTTATCGCGGTATTTACCAAAGGCTTATTACAGCGTTTATTACTGTTGGTAGGTTTACTGATTGCCTATGCCATTTACGTCATCGTGACGAATGTGCTTGGATTTGGAAAACCAATCGATTTTTCACAAATCGCGGCAGCACCATGGTTTGGTATTCCAAGCTTTTCTCATCCTACTTTTGATATGAATGCCATGTTAATTATTGCACCTGTTGCATTAATTTTAGTTGCAGAAAACTTAGGTCATATCAAAGCAGTGGGTGCAATGACAGGCGAAGACCTAACCCCTCAACTAGGTAAAGCATTTGTTGCCGATGGTTTAGCAACCACGTTATCAGGTGGTGTGGGTGCACCAGGGATGACGACTTACGGTGAAAATATCGGTGTCATGGCTGTTACCCGTGTTTATTCAACCATCGTCTTTGTAATCGCTGGTGTCTTTGCAATCTTTTTAGGTCTATCACCAAAATTTGGTGCCGTGATCAGCACAATTCCTACCGCGCTACTTACGGGTGCCTCAATTGTGGTCTTTGGTTTAATTACTATTGCTGGCGCAAAAATCTGGATCGAAAACAAAGTCGACTTCTCTAATAATAAAAATCTGATCGTTGCATCTGTGACAATTATCTTGGGTGCGGGTAATTTCGAGTTATTATTCGGAAGCTTTAACTTAGGTGGAATTGGTACAGCAACCTTCGCCGCTATCTTTCTAAATGTTCTGTTTAGCCTAAAAAAATAAAAATTTAATTATCAAAGGCAGCATGAGCTGCCTTTTTTACTGTAAAGCATCATTTAACTGCTGAATGTTCCCCAACCATAACTCATATTCATCGGACTCTAGCCACAATTCCTTGAGTTCAGAATCATCAGCAACTATTCGTTCCAAAACACGCTTCGCCAATGACAACAGATCATCACTTGGTTGCTCCGAAATGGTTTCTAACCATTGATCTACTTTCTCAGTGTAAACATCGGATTGAGTCCCTTCGCCAAGACGCTTTGCAATGACTTCAACCGCAGCAATGGCTTCCATCGCTAAATCAGCATCTAAATACTCATCGCCCTCATCAAGTGCCACCTGTAAAGCAGCCTCAATCACTGCAAAGTCTGTCGCATCCTCTAGTTCGTATGCCCAGTCATTTGCAGTGTCATTTCCAAACGATTCATGTGACCACGTTCCCATCATTTTTTCCTTTTTTATTGTTCAGTATTAAAATGCTCAAAGTTACTCTTGGCTTTGTTGTTTATACTTTTCTTCTAAAACATTACTAATAATGCTTTCAATCATCCACACTCGATACAAACTATTAAACACATAAGTTTGTCCGTCTATACGAAACTCTAAGACTGGAAAATCAGGTTGATGCTTTTCCTGACACAGAACATCATTTTGCTTTAAGCATTGTTCAACATCTTGTTCAGTCAGTTGGTCAATATCCAAACGCTTTTGCATTTTTTGAAAATGCGCCTTAAAGGATAAATCTTTTCCACGTGTCCAAACCGCTTCTAAAATCTCATGCATGCAGTCGACTTGTTGCTCAACAGGGACGCTATAAAACAATTTTGCCATTTCATAGGTTGCCTCTTTGGTTGGTCGACAAAAAGGTGTAAATGCAACTTGTGTCCGCTTAGACACTCGTGTTGCCAAACTCCAATCAAACCAATCACGTCCGTGATAACTTAATGGATACACGCTTAATTGGATATTGTAATAATTTGCCAGTTCTTCTTTGATGTAGGCGAGTAATAGCCAGCTCATTGGATCTTCAAGAGCGATATATAAATCCAGCTCTGGATGCAAACCTTGAACTTCAGTTATAGACTCACCGTCATTGATTAAATGCTCTCGCCACTCAATATGATTAATCAAAAAGATGGGATTACCCGTAAGTAGTTTTTGTTGTTTTAAACGGCGGGTCAAACGTAATAAATCATCAACAGCTTGATACTTACGCTCACCAAATTCGAAATAGCTAGCAATCACTGGCACATCTTTAAAAATGCGTTCTGGGTAATTTTGTGGAGTTTGATGCTTGCTGGCCATAGCATGCAAAGTACGTAATTTTCCATATTGCTGCTGCCAAAGCATATGAAAGACATCTTCTAGTAAATGTAAAAAATTTTGTTCTCTTAATGGCGTATTTCTTAGAATTGTTTCTGCTTGTTGTAAGGCTTCTGCTGTTGGTATTTCAGGTGTATCGTCAAATCCAAAACGATGCTGTTTTGCTAGAATCTTGGCATCATTTAGACAATATTGAAGCCAATCTTCGGCTGTCATTCCATTTGGGGGTTCTGCACCCTGTCTAGATATAATCACCTTTAATGGTTTGAGTTCGTCACTCAAAATCTCATTCAACTGATCCAGTTGTTGTACCGCAAGATAACTATAAACATCGTCTAAACGAAGATAAATGCTTAAACCCTGTTCCGTGGGTAATTCCGCCTGACGAGAAGGTTTTTGGTAAAACCAACGCGATCGGATGGGATCAAACCAACGACGTAACAAAGACATGTCGATAGCCTCTAATGGTCATAAAATCTGTAAGTGAATGAAATTGTACTCACGTATCAATTTATACGTCAGCAAAAATTATCTTCAGTATCTAATAAAATCAAAAAAAAATCCCCCTTTTATTGTAAGAGGGATCTCGCCGCTTTAAGGGGCGATCAGAATTACAGAACGCGAACGGCGCCTTTTGCTGCGCTCGTAGAGTGCATTGCATAAATCTTAAGTGATTTAGAAACTTTACGCTTGCGCTCTTCAGCTGGATGCCAGCCTTTCGCTTCTTGAACCGTACGACGATGAGCCATCGTTGCATCATCTACATTCAAGTGAATCGTACGATTTGGAATATCGATTTCAATGGTATCGCCATCTTCAACCAATCCAATCGCACCGCCTTCAGCAGCTTCAGGAGACACGTGACCAATTGATAAGCCTGAAGAACCACCAGAGAAACGACCATCCGTAATCAAAGCGCAGTCTTTACCTAAACCTTTTGATTTCAAGTAGCTTGTTGGATACAACATTTCTTGCATACCTGGACCACCGCGTGGACCTTCGTAGCGAATCACAACAATGTCACCTGCAACGATTTTATGATCTAAGATTGCTTCAACCGCTGAATCTTGGCTTTCAAAAACACGTGCTGTGCCGGTGAATTTCAGAATCGATTCATCTACACCCGCTGTTTTAACGATACAACCATCTAATGCGATGTTACCGTAAAGTACAGCCAAACCACCGTCTTTAGAGAAAGCATGTTCCGCATTACGGATTACGCCTTTCTCACGGTCACCATCAAGCGTTGAATAATAACGGTTTTGTGAGAATGCTACTTGCGTAGGAACACCGCCTGGAGAAGAGCGATAGAACTCATAAACATCAGGATCTTCAGTGCGAATAATATCCCACTTATCTAAAGCATCTTTCAGTGTTTTTTCATGTACGGTTGGGCATGAAGTATTCAGTAGATTGGCACGATCAAGCTCACCTAAGATCGCCATAATACCGCCCGCACGATGCACATCTTCCATATGTACATCAGATTTTGCAGGTGCAACTTTAGACAACACTGGTACTTGGCGAGACAAGCGGTCAATATCATCCATTGTAAAATCAACTTCAGCTTCATGTGCAGCTGCAAGTAAATGTAATACAGTGTTGGTTGAACCACCCATTGCAATATCAAGCGTCATTGCATTTTCAAACGCAGCTTTAGTTGCAATTGAACGTGGCAAAATGCTGTCATCATTCTGTTCGTAATAACGTTTCGCAAGTTCAACAACTAAACGACCCGCTTTTAGGAATAATTTTTCACGATTGGCATGAGTTGCAACAATTGAACCATTGCCTGGTAATGATAAACCTAATGCTTCTGTTAAACAGTTCATCGAGTTTGCAGTAAACATACCTGAACATGAACCACAAGTAGGACACGCAGAGCGTTCGAAAGCAGCAACTTCTTCATCGGTATAGCTTTCATCAGCAGCAACAACCATCGCATCAACAAGGTCAATCGCTTTTTCATCACCTCGGAATTTAACTTTACCCGCCTCCATTGGGCCGCCAGAAACGAAAACCACTGGAATATTAAGGCGCATAGCCGCCATGAGCATTCCTGGTGTGATCTTGTCACAGTTCGAGATACAGACCATCGCATCTGCACAGTGCGCATTTACCATGTATTCAACTGAGTCCGCAATCAAATCACGTGATGGCAATGAATACAACATGCCGTCATGCCCCATCGCAATACCATCATCTACCGCGATGGTATTAAATTCTTTCGCTACACCACCAGCAGCTTCAATTTCTCGTGCAACCAGTTGCCCTAAATCTTTAAGATGCACGTGACCTGGAACGAATTGGGTAAATGAGTTGACGACCGCAATAATAGGTTTGCCAAAATCTTCATCTTTCATACCTGTCGCACGCCATAAACCGCGCGCGCCAGCCATATTTCTTCCATGTGTTGATGTTTTCGAACGATAATCAGGCATTTTTTATTCCCAACAAGTTTGTGCTCGAGATGAATAGGACATTCTCTCTGGCGAAATGATACTGAGCTTTTCCCATCATACTACAAGTTATCGTTTAACTGATGACCAGCGAACCTATCTTTTTTTGTTCAAAGACAATTCCTTTCACCTAATTAGGGGCTAGTGGCTTTTTGGCTTATAATTTGGGGTAAATTTTCTGTGGATTATCTTTGTGAAGATCATTTTTGCTGGTACGCCTAAATTTGCGGCAACCGCATTGGCGGCATTATTAAAAACACCACACCAGATTATTGCGGTTTACACTCAACCTGATCGTAAATCAGGACGCGGACAAAAGCTTACGCCTTCTCCTGTAAAGCAACTTGCACTTGAACATGGCTTACCTGTTTTTCAACCGCTGCATTTTAAAGCGTCAACTGAAGAAGGTTTAGCTGCTCAACAAGAGTTAGCAGCTTTGGGTGCTGATGTCATGGTAGTCGCTGCTTACGGTCTGATCTTGCCACAAACAGTGTTAGATACACCTAAATACGGTTGTTTAAACATTCACGGTTCTCTATTACCTCGTTGGCGTGGAGCAGCTCCGATTCAACGTGCAATCGCAACAGGAGATGCCGAAACAGGCATCACCATCATGCAAATGGCAGCAGGTTTGGACACAGGCGATATGATGTACAAAACCTATTGCCCAATTACTGCAGAAGATACCTCTGCAAGCTTGCATGACAAGTTGGCAACTCAAGGTGCTGAAGCCATTTGTACCGTGCTTGAATCTGAGCAAAGTTTGCAATCATTTATTGCCAAACGTGAAGCTCAAGATGAATCCCTGACGGTTTATGCACATAAATTAGTGAAATCAGAAGCACGTATTGATTGGACACAAACTGCAATCCAAATCGACCGCAATATTCGTGCGTTCAATCCTTGGCCTGTGGCTTTTATTCAATTGGATGAAAATAACGCTTTACGTGTTTGGAGTTCAATGCCCTCCGAGATCAGTAAAGCAAATGCTCAATTAGGTGAAATTCTTGCAATTGATAAGCAAGGCGTACATGTCGCTTGTGGTGAAAACAGTGTCGTGTGCTTAACCAGTTTACAGTGGTCAGGGGGTAAAGCGCTTAATCCTGTACAAATTGCCCAAACTCAAAAATTACATCTTGGACAAATTCTCCCATGAGCCAATCGAATCAATCATCTACAAAAAATTTGAATCTACGTGCGCAAGTGATCAAAACACTTTTGGCTGTTCAAAATGGGCAATCTTTGACTTCTGTATTGAATCAACATATCAATATGGTCTCTGAACGTGATCGTGGTTTATATCACGAACTGACTTTAGGTTGTTTACGCCAGTGGTTTTCATTAAAAGCCATTACCTTACCATTGCTCACCAAACCGTTAGACAATGAAGCATTAGAAAGTTGTTTATATCTTGGCTTATATCAAATTTTATGTACCCGTATTCCTGTACATGCTGCAATTTCGGAAACTGTAAATGCTGCTAAGCAATTAGGTTTCGAGCCAATGAGTGGTTTGGTCAATGCGATTCTGCGTCGTGTTTCACGTGAAACAGATGAATTTCAAATAGCTTTGAATAATACACATGGTTTACCAAGTTGGTTATTCAAACGAATCAAAAAAGATTGGCCTGAGCAAGCAGAGCATCTGTGCCAAGCCTTAAAACAAGTCGCGCCACTCACCCTGCGCGTCAATGAACGCCAAGTTAGTCGTGATGAATATTTAGAGATTTTGGACGAAGAACAGATTAATGCTCGTCCTTGCATGCTTTCTGACGTTGGTATTGTTTTGGAACAAACGGGCAATATTACCCATTTACCAGGTTTCGAAGAAGGTGGCTTTTCTGTTCAGGATGAACATGCACAATTGTGTGCCACGCTTTTACCGAACCTAGATAGCAAAGTGGTGGTTGATGCTTGTGCTGCACCAGGTGGAAAGACAGCACACATCCTTGAGCGCTTTAATCCTAAAAAGCTAATCGCATTAGATCATGATGCAAAACGTTTATTGCGTGTTTCTGAAAATATCGAACGTCTTGGCTTAGATCAAACTGAAGTGGAGATTATCGCAGCCGATGCCACCACATGGCAGGCACCAGAACCCGTCGATTGTATCGTGCTGGATGCACCTTGTTCTGCAACAGGTGTTATTCGTCGTCATCCTGATATTCGCTTGCTCAGACAATCCACAGACATCGCACAAACCGTGGCTTTACAGCAACAGATTTTGAGACAGATGTGGCAACAGCTTAAAGTTGACGGTACGCTGCTTTATATCACCTGCTCAATATTAAAAGTCGAGAATGAGCAGCAGATGGTCGAGTTTTTTGCAGACCATCCCGATGCAAAAGAAATTAAAATCTCTGCGGATTGGGGTATAGAACAGATCCATGGTCGTCAGCTGTTGCCTTCAAATCAATCAGGTGATGGTTTCTATTATTGTCATATCCAAAAACAAGCGTAATAAAAAAGCAGGCTTAAAAGCCTGCTTTTTTTTAAGAATCAATTACAGCGTATGCTGATCTTTAACTTCTTCAAGAACATCATCTAAATCTTCTGGATTCTTCATTAGGTGGCGAATCGACAAAGCGAGTCCACCCCATAAAAACACCATTGAAATAATCATCATTACGATTGCTGAAGTATTCATAATTTTATTCTCCTAGCGATCTTTCATTCTGCTTAAAACGAGCGCAACGACAGCACAGAAAATGACACTGCCCCATCCAAACACGCCTTGTAAGCTCATACTGTAAGTATCGTAACCGTTCTTAATCAAGTTAATCACTGTCATGCTCAAAGTCGTTAACAGGATCAATGATGTGATCACAGTAAGCGTAAACGCCCAACCTTTACCTAACTGAATCGTAGAAATACGGTTCACATGATCACGAAGTTCAATCAAAGCAGAGCGTTTAAACCAAGCAATACTAATGATAGAAACCAATGCTCCGCCAATAATACCGATGTTATTGATGAAGTGATCCACAATATCCACCAGCTTAATGGCATTAACGCTTGAGAATAAAATCACTGAAACTAGCGCACTACCACCACCGATGATCGTTACTGCCTTCTTGCGTCCCCATTTCAATTTATCCTGCATTGCTGCGATTGGCACTTCAAGAATACTCACCATCGATGAAATACCAGCAACAAACAACGATGAGAAGAACAACAGACCAAATACGTCTGCGCCTGCACCTAAGCTTGAAATAATTTTAGGGAATGCAATAAATGCCAGACCAATACCACCACTTACGACATCTTTAACTTCTGTACCCGCAGCATGTGCCATAAAGCCGAGTGCAGCAAAAATACCAATACCAGCAAGGATTTCAGTCGATGCATTGGCAAAACCAACGATCAAACCAGAGCCTGTTAAGTTAGTTTTAGGCTTCAAGTAAGATGCATAGGTCACCATGATCCCAAAACCTACAGAAAGTGAGAAGAACGTATGACCATAAGCTGCTAACCAAACTTTATAGTCCATCATCGCTGCCCAGTTTGGCGTAAAGAAAGCATTTAAGCCTTGAACCGCACCAGGTAAACGTAAAGATTGAACAACAAGGATAGTGAACAATACGAACAGTAAAGGCATGAAAATCTTGTTCGATAGTTCAACACCTTTTTTAACCCCACCATAAAGAATGATGAGTGTTAATGCCCAAATTCCCACAATTGGCCAGAATAGATGACTAACAAACTGAAAATCAAAACCTGAAGCTTTCGAAGTTTGTAGGTAAGTATTAAAGAAGAAGCTTTCAGGATCACTACCCCACGCTTGCCCGATCGAGAAATAAATATAACTTCCCGCCCAAGTCAAAACACTAGCGTAATATAAACCGATGATAATACAGACACAGACTTGCCACCAACCTAATGTTTCACCGCCTTTAAACAAAGAACGATAAGCTTTCGGTGGAGAATTACGAGCACGATGACCTGTGGCATAATCTAAAAACAAAAGCGGTAAACCCGCAGTGATAAGTGCCAATAAATACGGGATAAGAAAGGCACCACCACCATTTTCATAGGCAACATATGGAAAGCGCCAGATATTACCTAAACCTACAGCTGAACCTACAGCTGCAATAATAAAACCAGATCGTGATGTCCAGTTTTCACGAGAATCTGCCATAGAACACCTAATATATTCATGTGGCACTTTTCAAACTGCGTTCACTTGTTATTATCCAACAGAGAGAAAAGTACCGTAAAAATCTTGTTTTGCTTGCATGAAAGTTCAACCTTGTGGGTCTCTTATTTCCATGTACAAACAAGCAAAAACCAAACCATCTTCCTTAAAGATTGGATTTTGTTTTTCTGCTTTTAATAGCTGAACAATACCTGTTTTTATTTCTTTTTACTGTAAATTCCTGACGAAAAAATCACACTTTTCGAGCGATTGATTATTTTTCAACTCAGTCAATAGTTGACCTTATAGTCAAATGATAAATTTAAGATACAGAAAACTATTAGGTGCAGAATCACAAGGTCTACCTGAATAATCTATTGCTTGATCGCCAGCAACCGTTCTTCCTGCATATCTCGAATCGCGG
Source organism: Acinetobacter sp. A22 (assembly GCF_030913345.1). Taxonomy (NCBI): domain Bacteria; kingdom Pseudomonadati; phylum Pseudomonadota; class Gammaproteobacteria; order Moraxellales; family Moraxellaceae; genus Acinetobacter; species Acinetobacter sp. A22. The sequence continues at coordinate 2,723,464 of NZ_CP133162.1, read as the reverse complement.
ATTGAATTCCCTCTCGACCTAAGCCTGAGTCTTTCACACCGCCATACGGCATATTATCGACACGGAAGGTTGGCACATCATTGATAATTACACCTCCTACATGTAAATGGTCCCATGCATACAACATTTTATTGAGATTTTGTGTATAAACTCCTGCTTGTAATCCAAAACGACTTTGATTAATTGTTGCAATTCCTTGCTCGAAATCCTTATATTTTTCTAAAATGGCAACAGGGCCAAATGCTTCATCTTTATAAATTTCTAAAGTTGAATCAACATTTTCCAATAAGGTCGGTTCAAAACAAACACCATCTAAAACACCACCAACAAGTATTTTTGCACCTTTCTTTTCGGCTTTATCAATCCATTTTTTCAGTCGAATCGCTTCAGCTTCTTTAATCATTGGACCGACCAACGTCGTTGCTAAGCTTGGATCATCAACTTTAATCTTTTTTAATTTTGTGATTAATTTCTTTTTTAGATCCGCATAAATATCAGCATGCACTAAAATCCGCTGCACGCTGATACAAATCTGACCTGCATGACCATAAGCTGCACCAATTAAACGGTCAATCAAAGCATCATCAATGATTGCATCCGCCTCAATCATCACCGCAGCATTACCCCCCAATTCAAGCGTAACCTTTTTACGACCTGCTCTCGCTTTCATATCCCAGCCGACTTGATCAGAACCCGTAAAGCTGAGCAACTTAAAACGATCATCCGTAACTAAAATATCCGCCGCTTGACGATCACAAGGCAATACTGACCATGAACCTTTAGGCAAATCTGTTTCAGCCAATATCTCTGCAATTTTAAGCGAACTAATTGGCGTTAAACTTGCTGGTTTCAGCACAAAAGGACAACCCGCTGCAATCGCAGGTGCAATCTTATGCGCCACTAAATTCAAAGGAAAATTAAATGGACTAATTAAGGAAACTGCGCCAATCGGCACCTGTTTAACCATCCCACGATAACGAGAAGCTGCTGGTGTGACCGCTAAAGGTATTATTCGACCATCATCCATTTGAGTCACTGCATCCGCAGCCAATTGGAAGGTATTAATCAGCCGTTCAACCTCAGCACTTGCTGCACCACGAGGCTTGCCGCCTTCCGCAATCAAAATCTCAGTCAATTCACCACGCAATTCATTGAACCGTTTCACGCAATGCAACAATATTTTTTGTTTTTCAAAAGGTTTTAAAGCAGCCATTTCAGCTTCAGCTTTAACAGCTGATGCAATTGCCTTTTCTAGTGTTTTAGCATCAGCCAAAGCAACTCGTGCGAAAACATGAGCCTGATATTTATGATGTACATCTAACCACACTGCTGTCTTTACCGCTTTACCAGCCAAATATAATGGATATTCAACAACGTTTTCTTGCTCTTTCATTTCTTATTCTCTTTTCAAAAAACTAAAATTAGACTACTGCATAATTTTACAGATCACTATATCATTCGCCCAATCTATGATGAATTCACAACAATTCATTACGGTTTACGCTCATAAATTAGGGTCTGTTGAGAATTACCGAGAGTTAATTACACTCGCGCACAATTGAATCATGGCTTCAAAACTCGTATCTGTTTTACAACTACGCATCGCTATACGTTTAAATTCTTTTAACTTACAGAAATAGTTTTCAATGAGATGACGCCATTTATACATAGTCGTATCAAATGCTCTCATTACTTTTCGATTAGATTTGGGTGGGATCACCACTTTCACTTTACGTTCATTGAGTTCTTGGATGAGCCAATCTGCATCAAATGCTTTATCAGCTAGTAATGCTTGAAAATCAACATCTTCAATTAAAGGTTTGGTTTCTACTAAATCGTGATATTGACCAGGCATTAATCGAAACTTAATGAGGTTGCCTAGACTATCCACTAAGGCAAGAATTTTACAGGTCATTCCACCTCGAGATTTACCTATAGACTGTTTGAAAGTCCCCCTTTTGCACCTTGCCCATGTCGATGAACTTTAACAATCGTTCCATCAATCATGGCGTATTCCAAATCAACATCTTCATTTACAGATGCAAAAATAGTTTCAAATACACCAGCTTTAACCCAGTCACGGTATCTTTTAAAGACGGTATTCCATTTACCAAAATGAGCAGGTAGATCACGCCATGGACTGCCTGTACGGGCAATCCATAGGACTGCTTCTAAAAATAATCGATTATCTTTTCCACTACGACCTCGATCGGTCACTTTACCTAGGCAAAAAGGTTCCATTTTTGCCCATTGGGCATCAGTAAGTATGTATCTATCCATAGTACTATTATAAATTAATCAGTAGTCTTTGTTAATTCTCAACAAGCCCTAGGACTATACGATGAAAATTTTAAAAATATCGATGCTTGCTTTAGGAACAAGCCTTTGTGGTTTAGCACAAGCAGATGTTATTGGTGTCAAAGGTGATGTGAGCTACTGGGCATACGACGGTAAAGCAAACATGGCAACCCAAACTTCTGCTCAAGATCAAGACCTTGACCGTAAAGGGGCTGCGCAAATTTCTCTTGCTGTTGAACACCCTGTTCCATTAATTCCAAATGCAAAAATCCGTTATGTGAATTTAAAAACACAAACTGAAAATGAAGTTTTAGGTCAACCTGTTTATGACTTAGATATCGATCATACCGATTTCATTCTATATTATGAAATTCTCAATAACGTTGTGAATGCAGATGTTGGTTTTGGTGCAACCAATTTGAATGGCGATGTCAAAACGTTGAATTTAACAAAAACTGATATCGATAAAACAATTCCAGTGATCTACGGTTCAGCTGGGGTCAAACTACCGTTTACAGGTTTAAGCGCAAAAGCGGAATTGTTATATAGCAACTTTAATGATGCTAAAATCACAGATGCCCAAGCAGAATTACAATATAACTTTATTGATAATTTATTGGTCGATGTTGGCTTAAAAGCAGGCTACCGTATTTTAAACATCGAATTAGATGATTATGAAAAAAATGATCTTAAATTTGATTTTAAAGGGCCATATGTTGGTTTAGACATTCATTTCTAAATCAAATTAATAAAAAAGCGGAGTCTGATGATTCCGCTTTTTTATTATAAAGCATATATTTGCCATGTAAGCTTAAGCCTACAACCATCGTCGTCATTGGCGAATAGTTTAATTTAAAACTTTGCCTTATCATACAAAACATAAAGAGAAAGGAAGTCTCATTGAAAATAACAAGATACGCAGGAAGCGGTCGTTGATAAGGAATATAAACGACTAGAAACTGAATACTAAGAAGCCCCGTCAGGATGATGGGGCTTCTTTTTATTTATCATTTTATGCGTGATTTAAAGACTTTTGAGATACGCGACTACATCGCGATGCTCTGCCATTTCTGCAAGCTGCAGCGCAGTATATTCGCCTTTATACGCAACATTTGCTCCTTTACTCACTAGTAGCTTCACCACCGCCAAATGATCATTCTCAGCCGCAGCCTGTAATGCACTATAGCCTTCGTCATCAGTTTGGTTTGGGTCTATACCGTCAGCCAATAATTGCTCGACTTGTTCCACATCACCAAGGGATGCCCAATAGACCAGCTCAGGAAGATGCAGTTCATCATCGTTTTCAGGGAGTGGAGAGAATGAATTGAGTTTCATAAGGAATGATCCTTTTTCTAGTGCTAACTAAAATTAAAATCTAAATTTTGTAGTGTATCTATCTCAAATTTTATGGAAATCTTATACCCGAGTTAAGTGAATTAAAATATGCTTTGGTTTATTCAACTTCAAATGTTGTTTCTGACCATAGCCTCCGCAATCTCAGTCAGTATGCCAAAATACATCTGGCTTACCATCTGAACGCTGGGGAATTGAGTCTCTGAGAGGATTCTCGAAAACCCACTCCTCACCACGTTGTACTGCAGTATAAAAGTCATATCCACCTTCTTTGCGTTTCAACTCTACATATTGAGTCCACCTCCCATTACGGGCAGTCCACTCAATCTTGAAGCGAATTGATGACTTAGTCATATCACACGGCACTATCTGGTTTTGCATGACAGCCAAATTTGGCTGCACTGTCCCGCAATTAAATTTCACATGATGCTTGAAAAAGTCATGCATATTACCAGTGCGCTTAAGTTCCTCAACTCCTAAACTTACTTTATCCAAATCCAGAACACTAGCGTGGGCATCAATAAGAGGATAATCCCCCTCAACATGGGCAGTGATATTCCTAATGACTCCACCCTGCGGATTAACAAGCATCAACCACCCGACACTCTTTCCACCAGAAGTTTACCCTTCCAATCGCTCAGCCACCTTTGTTAGCTCGTCCAGTAAGCTCTCTTGTTTCTGCACGATACCACTAAATCCGTTCTCAACAGATTGTTGCTTTTTTACACGAAACCATTGCGCAAACGCCCAACAGGCTAAAAAAAAGGAGGGACCAAAAATTGAGATGGCGTTAACCAAATTCCTCTTATCGGGAGCAACTACAAGACTGTAGATTGTCCAAATAACTGCTATCAGCAAGGGAAATCCCATCTCGCGGCCAAGCTGTCGTAATACATGTAAGATATTAGGCACCCAAGTTTGCTCCACAAACAAATAAAACTTCTATGTCATTATTCACAGCACTTTTAATATTTATCGCTATTTTGATTTTATAAACTATATATCTTTTCAATCATATGTATTCCACCCTATTTTCTTCTCACTATTTCCTCTTAAATATCTCTCGCGCAATAAAAAACACCCCCTCTGCATTAGCGGAGGGGGTGTTTTAGAATTAAAAGCTGGCGATGACTTACTCTCACATGGCAAACGCCACACTACCATCAGCGCGAAGAGGTTTCACTTCTGAGTTCGGGAAGGGATCAGGTGGTTCACTCTTGCTATTGTCGCCAGCAAACTGTTGTGGTGTTTTCGGGTCTTATTCACATTAATTAATAATGTTTGCCTTACTTACGATCCAAAGAGTTATTAACGGATTAGATAATTGGTCTGTATTGTAACTAGTTTGTACACTAAATCAAGTTGTGTATTGAATTTATCTTGAATACAACAACCGTTTGGGTGTTGTATAGTCAAGCCTCACGAGCAATTAGTATTGGTCAGCTTCACACGTCACCGTGCTTCCACACCCAACCTATCAACGTCCTAGTCTCGAACGGCTCTTTAGAGGAATAAATTCCTAGGGAAATCTTATCTTGAGGTAGGCTTCCCGCTTAGATGCTTTCAGCGGTTATCCCTTCCGAACATAGCTACCCGGCGATGCCACTGGCGTGACAACCGGTACACCAGAGGTTCGTCCACTCTGGTCCTCTCGTACTAGGAGCAGATCCTCTCAAATTTCCAGCGCCCACGGTAGATAGGGACCGAACTGTCTCACGACGTTCTAAACCCAGCTCGCGTACCTCTTTAAATGGCGAACAGCCATACCCTTGGGACCTGCTTCAGCCCCAGGATGAGATGAGCCGACATCGAGGTGCCAAACACCGCCGTCGATATGAACTCTTGGGCGGTATCAGCCTGTTATCCCCAGAGTACCTTTTATCCGTTGAGCGATGGCCCTTCCATACAGAACCACCGGATCACTAAGACCTACTTTCGTACCTGCTCGACTTGTGGGTCTCGCAGTTAAGCGCGCTTTTGCCTTTATACTCTACGCGTGATTTCCGACCACGCTGAGCGCACCTTCGTACTCCTCCGTTACTCTTTAGGAGGAGACCGCCCCAGTCAAACTACCCACCAGACATGGTCCTCGTCCCGGATTACGGGACAGAGTTAGAACCTCAACATTACCAGGGTGGTATTTCAAGGACGGCTCCATTGGAACTAGCGTTCCAACTTCAAAGCCTCCCACCTATCCTACACAAGTAAGGTCAAAGTTCAATGTCAAGCTGCAGTAAAGGTTCACGGGGTCTTTCCGTCTAGCCGCGGGTACACTGCATCTTCACAGCGATTTCGATTTCACTGAGCCTCTGCTGGAGACAGCGCCGCCATCATTATGCCATTCGTGCAGGTCGGAACTTACCCGACAAGGAATTTCGCTACCTTAGGACCGTTATAGTTACGGCCGCCGTTTACTGGGGCTTCGATCAAGAGCTTCGCTTACGCTAACCCCATCAATTAACCTTCCAGCACCGGGCAGGCATCACACCCTATACGTCCACTTTCGTGTTTGCAGAGTGCTATGTTTTTAATAAACAGTTGCAGCGGCCTGGTTTCTGCGGCTGCCAACCGCTCAGGGAGCAAGTCCCATCACCGTCAGCAGCGTACCTTCTCCCGAAGTTACGGTACCATTTTGCCTAGTTCCTTCAGCAGAGTTCTCTCAAGCGCTTTGGTCTACTCGACCTGACCACCTGTGTCGGTTTCGGGTACGATTCCTGTGTAACTGAAGCTTAGAGACTTTTCCTGGAAGCATGGTATCAGCCACTTCACTGTACAAGTACAGCTTGCTATCGACTCTCAGCATAGAGCACCCCGGATTTGCCTAAGATGCATGCCTACGGTCTTCCACCTGGACAACCAACGCCAGGCTGACTTAACCTTCTCCGTCCTCTCATCGCATTACACAGAAGTATTGGAATATTAACCAATTTCCCATCGACTACGCCTCTCGGCCTCGCCTTAGGGGTCGACTCACCCAGCCCCGATTAACGTTGGACTGGAACCCTTGGTCTTTCAGCGAACGGGTTTTTCACCCGTTTTGTCGTTACTCACGTCAGCATTCGCACTTCTGATACCTCCAGCATACTTCTCAATACACCTTCATCGGCTTACAGAACGCTCCCCTACCACGTATACAAAGTATACATCCGCAGCTTCGGCACATAGTTTTAGCCCCGTTACATCTTCCGCGCAGGCCGACTCGACTAGTGAGCTATTACGCTTTCTTTAAAGGGTGGCTGCTTCTAAGCCAACCTCCTAGCTGTCTATGCCTTCCCACATCGTTTCCCACTTAACTATGATTTTGGGGCCTTAGCTGGCGGTCTGGATTGTTTTCCTCTTGACTACGGACGTTAGCACCCGCAGTCTGTCTCCCGGATAGTACTCATTGGTATTCGGAGTTTGCATCGGTTTGGTAAGTCGGGATGACCCCCTAGCCGAAACAGTGCTCTACCCCCAATGGTATTCGTCCGAGGCGCTACCTAAATAGCTTTCGGGGAGAACCAGCTATCACCAGGCTTGATTAGCCTTTCACCCCTATCCACAAGTCATCCCCTGGCTTTTCAACGACAGTGGGTTCGGTCCTCCAGTTAGTGTTACCCAACCTTCAACCTGCTCATGGATAGATCGCCTGGTTTCGGGTCTATACCCAGCAACTAAACGCCCTATTAAGACTCGATTTCTCTACGGCTCCCCTATTCGGTTAACCTCGCTACTGAATATAAGTCGCTGACCCATTATACAAAAGGTACGCAGTCACCGAACAAGTCGGCTCCCACTGCTTGTATGCATGCGGTTTCAGGATCTATTTCACTCCCCTCACAGGGGTTCTTTTCGCCTTTCCCTCACGGTACTGGTTCACTATCGGTCAGTCAGGAGTATTTAGCCTTGGAGGATGGTCCCCCCATATTCAGACAAGGTTTCACGTGCCTCGCCCTACTCGTCATCATTATGTGTGCCCTTTCGTGTACGGGAATATCACCCTCTACGTTCGCACTTCCCAGAGCGTTCCACTAAAACACACATAACTTAATGGGCTGCTCCCCGTTCGCTCGCCGCTACTAAGGGAATCTCAATTGATTTCTTTTCCTAAGGGTACTGAGATGTTTCACTTCCCCTCGTTCGCTTCATAAACCTATGTATTCAGTTTATGATACCCGCCTTATAGCGGGTGGGTTCCCCCATTCAGAAATCTCCGGATCAAAGGATATTTGCCGCCTCCCCGGAGCTTTTCGCAGGCTATCACGTCTTTCATCGCCTCTGACTGCCAAGGCATCCACCACATGCACTTAATTACTTGACTATACAACCCCAAACAGTCGCTAACCCTTACAAGTAAGGTTAGGACAGATTGCCATGTTCGTTTTTCAACTTACATCGCTCTCATCCAGTTTGTTGTTTCGTGAACTTAATCACCGTACAGCTTCAATCTAAATTCATATACCAAAACGCTTGATTCAGTGTTTTTGCTAGTTCTCAATATGTTTAAATCAATCAAATTACTTCGATCAACTTAAATTCTTGAGTGAACAATTTATTTCAGACTCAATTTTCTAATCTGTTAATGATTAACTACCACCTCGTCGGTGCGTAGTAAACTGTGATAAATCACAGAAGTTAAGAAGCTATTTGCTTACTAAGTTCTGTAATCTTTAGCTCTAAGCTTCGTTCTATGTGTGCCTGCGCACAGCATAGCTGTTTGCTTAAATTCTCGGACAAAGCGTTGCTTTGTTTACCCTCGAATTTGGTGGAGACTAGGAGAGTCGAACTCCTGACCTCCTGCGTGCAAAGCAGGCGCTCTACCAACTAAGCTAAGTCCCCAGCTTTAATCATAATGAACGACATATCTTTTTATCTAGCAGCTTGTGATTATTCATCACTTCGTCAGTAGTGGTGGGTCTGACAAGACTTGAACTTGTGACCCCACGCTTATCAAGCGTGTGCTCTAACCAACTGAGCTACAGACCCTCAGATACATCTTCGAAGAACAACTTGTTGTGGATTCTTACCGGTCACCAATCTTTCGTTAAGGAGGTGATCCAGCCGCAGGTTCCCCTACGGCTACCTTGTTACGACTTCACCCCAGTCATCGGCCACACCGTGGTAAGCGTCCTCCTTGCGGTTAGACTACCTACTTCTGGTGCAACAAACTCCCATGGTGTGACGGGCGGTGTGTACAAGGCCCGGGAACGTATTCACCGCGGCATTCTGATCCGCGATTACTAGCGATTCCGACTTCATGGAGTCGAGTTGCAGACTCCAATCCGGACTACGATCGGCTTTTTGAGATTAGCATCACATCGCTGTGTAGCAACCCTTTGTACCGACCATTGTAGCACGTGTGTAGCCCTGGCCGTAAGGGCCATGATGACTTGACGTCGTCCCCGCCTTCCTCCAGTTTGTCACTGGCAGTATCCTTAAAGTTCCCATCCGAAATGCTGGCAAGTAAGGAAAAGGGTTGCGCTCGTTGCGGGACTTAACCCAACATCTCACGACACGAGCTGACGACAGCCATGCAGCACCTGTATCTAGATTCCCGAAGGCACCAATCCATCTCTGGAAAGTTTCTAGTATGTCAAGGCCAGGTAAGGTTCTTCGCGTTGCATCGAATTAAACCACATGCTCCACCGCTTGTGCGGGCCCCCGTCAATTCATTTGAGTTTTAGTCTTGCGACCGTACTCCCCAGGCGGTCTACTTATCGCGTTAGCTGCGCCACTAAAGCCTCAAAGGCCCCAACGGCTAGTAGACATCGTTTACGGCATGGACTACCAGGGTATCTAATCCTGTTTGCTCCCCATGCTTTCGTACCTCAGCGTCAGTATTAGGCCAGATGGCTGCCTTCGCCATCGGTATTCCTCCAGATCTCTACGCATTTCACCGCTACACCTGGAATTCTACCATCCTCTCCCATACTCTAGCTTCCCAGTATCGAATGCAATTCCCAAGTTAAGCTCGGGGATTTCACATCCGACTTAAAAAGCCGCCTACGCACGCTTTACGCCCAGTAAATCCGATTAACGCTCGCACCCTCTGTATTACCGCGGCTGCTGGCACAGAGTTAGCCGGTGCTTATTCTGCGAGTAACGTCCACTATCCAAGAGTATTAGTCTCAGTAGCCTCCTCCTCGCTTAAAGTGCTTTACAACCATAAGGCCTTCTTCACACACGCGGCATGGCTGGATCAGGGTTCCCCCCATTGTCCAATATTCCCCACTGCTGCCTCCCGTAGGAGTCTGGGCCGTGTCTCAGTCCCAGTGTGGCGGATCATCCTCTCAGACCCGCTACAGATCGTCGCCTTGGTAGGCCTTTACCCCACCAACTAGCTAATCCGACTTAGGCTCATCTATTAGCGCAAGGTCCGAAGATCCCCTGCTTTCTCCCGTAGGACGTATGCGGTATTAGCATTCCTTTCGGAATGTTGTCCCCCACTAATAGGCAGATTCCTAAGCATTACTCACCCGTCCGCCGCTAAGATAAGGTGCAAGCACCTCATCTCCGCTCGACTTGCATGTGTTAAGCCTGCCGCCAGCGTTCAATCTGAGCCATGATCAAACTCTTCAGTTAAAATCATTTTGCACCTTAGTTAAGACAAGGTGCTAATTCTGGCTCATCAATTTTCTGACTAAAAATTCGCTCAAATAAACTTCGAGAAATTTCTACCATTCAATCAATGAAAATTATTTCGATCGATCAACCAGTAAAAATCCACACAAGTTGTTCTTCTATTCTCTTAATGATCTTCTCGATGATTCGTCATCATCAAGCTAGGTCGGCTATATTACTCTAAATTTCTTTAAAGTCAACAGGCAATTTAGATATTTTTAAAACTTATCAACCAACTCAAGAATCCAACCACTTTAGCCAAATCCTTGTTTCTCAACAAGTTTTTATCCGCATCACCGCCGATGGATGTGCATTCTACAGTATTTCAGTATGGTTGCAACCCTGTTTTTTATTATTTTCTTTTGCATGTTTCTTTTTTCTACAAATCTGATGTTTTCGTTGTTTTTATCATCTATTTATGTACAAAAAGCAGGTTCATGGCCTGCTTTTTATTTTTTCCATTGCCGTATTAGTCAGTAAACGTCACACGGGCGATGGCTTTTTTACCAGACTGAATAATATAAGTTCCATTCTCTTTTACAGAGAAACTCATATCCACAACATTCCAATCGACTTTAACTGCACCACGTCCAACGGCATCTTTAGCTGATGCTGCATTCGGATTTAAACCCGCCACACGTAAAATAGTTGCAATAAATAATTCACCACCAAATTCAGCACGAGAAATGGTTACTTCAGGCGTATCTTCAGGAACTTCACCTTCAGTGATTCGATTCCCTGCACTCTTATGTGCATTTTCTGCTGCTTCTGCATCATGGAAACGTTCAACAAGCTCAAGTGCTAAGATGCGTTTAATTTCTTGTGGATTACGACCTGCAGCCATTTCCTCAAGTAGAACTTTAATTTCATCTAATGACTTAAAGCTAAGTAGATCAAAGTAACGTTCAATTAAACTATCTGGCATCGACAATATTTTTTGATACATTGCACCTGGTGTGTCGAACACGCCAATGTAGTTGCCTAAAGATTTAGACATCTTATTTACGCCATCTAAACCTTCAAGAATAGGTACTGTAATACACACTTGTGATTCTTGACCATAACGACCTTGCAAGGTGCGCCCCATTAACAAGTTAAAGGTCTGGTCTGTACCACCTAACTCAACATCTGCTTCAAGCGCAATTGAGTCATAACCTTGTACTAATGGATATAAGAACTCATGAATGGCAATAGGCTGATGATTGTTATAGCGCTTAGTAAAGTCATCACGTTCTAACATACGTGATACGGTTTGTTGGCTCGCCAATTGGATCAAATCAGCAGCAGACTTCTGATTGAACCATTCTGAGTTAAAACGGACTTTAGTTTTATTTGGATCTAAGATCTTAAAGACTTGTTCTTGGTATGTTTTTGCATTGGCAAGGACTTGTTCTTTTGACAACGGCGGACGTGTTGCACTTTTACCCGTTGGGTCACCAATCATCGCAGTATAGTCACCGATTAAGAATGTGACTTCATGCCCTAAATCTTGGAAGGTTTTTAACTTATTGATGAGAACAGTATGTCCTAAATGTAAATCAGGAGCCGTAGGGTCAAAGCCTGCTTTTACACGTAGTGGACGATTCTCTTTGAGTTTTTTCAATAAATCTTCTTCAGAAATAATCTCGTGCGTGCCTCGTTGGATGAGAGCAAGCTGTTCTTCGGCGGGCAAGAAATTTGACATCACAAAACCTAAACACATCAGTTATTCAATTTGTGCGATATACTAACATTTTTTCAGCGTCTTGCAGGGGAAGTTGTATATGAGCGCAATCTATATTGGTGTAATGACTGGCACAAGCATGGATGGTGTTGATATTGTTGCAGCTTCTTTTAATCCTTTAACTTTGCACGCAACCCTGACTGTTCCGTTTGATCCAGAATTACGTGATGAATTGATGGCGCTCACTTTGCCTGATGATAACGAAATCGATCGTATGGGCAAAGCTGATGTGGCTCTGGCACAGATGATTGGACATGGTATCAATGAACTGATCAAACAAAATAATTTAGATCGAAATCAAATTAAAGCCATTGGCTCACATGGGCAGACCATTCGTCATCGTCCTGAACATGGGTTTACCTTGCAAATTGGTGATCCCAATATTATTACTGAAATCACTCAAATCCCTGTTATTTCTGATTTTAGACGTCGGGATATGGCTGCTGGTGGTCAGGGCGCACCTTTAGTTCCTGCTTTTCATCAGGCCTTATTTCAGCATGACAGTATTCATCGCGTCATCTTAAATTTGGGCGGAATTGCAAATGTCAGTATGCTACCTGCAAACAATGCAGACGGCGTATATGGATTTGATACAGGTCCAGCCAATATTTTGATGGATGCATGGTGTCATCGTCATACAGGTCATCCATATGACGAGAATGGTGACTGGGCTGCATACGGCAATCCCATTCGCTCATTGCTAGATCGTTTACAAACACACGAATTTTTTGCAAAAGAACCTCCGAAGAGTACGGGTCGTGAAGACTTTAATTTAGAGTGGTTGGATGAGCAGCTCAGCGATTGGCGAAGTGATTTAGAATACGATGAACTTGAAGATACACCAGAGAATGTTCAAGCAACCTTAATGAAACTGACAACTCGTGCAATTAAGAAAGCAATTTATCGCAGTAAAGATGCTATGCCGACAGGTGAAATTTATGTTTGTGGTGGTGGTGCATATAATTCATATTTACTTGAACAACTACGCTGGCGTTTGCGCAAGCATAATTGGTCTGTGCAAACTACAGATGCGCTGGGTCTTGCTCCAACGTGGGTTGAAGCCACAGCTTTTGCTTGGTTAGCGATGCGTTTTATGAAGCAACTCAGTGGTAATTTACCAGCTGTCACGGGTGCATCAGGAAATCGTATCTTGGGGACAATTACTGCGGTGTAAATAGCAAAAAGCTTCTCGTATCGAGAAGCTTTTTTATATTTTTTTTAAACTTAAATCGAGAAAGAAGATCCACAACCACACGTCGTTGTTGCATTTGGGTTTTGTACAACAAAACGTGAACCTTCCAAACCTTCTAGATAATCAACGACTGAACCGACTAAATATTGATAACTTAATGAGTCAACCAACATTTTGACATCACCATTGGTAAATTCAGCATCGTCTTCATTGGCACTTTCTGCAAAGTTAAAACCATAAGAAAAGCCAGAACAACCTCCACCTGTTACATAGACACGTAACATAAGATCATTATTCCCTTCACTTTCGCGTAATTGGCGAACTTTTTTGGCAGCATTATCTGACAATTCAAGAGCTTGTGCGTTCATGATGGATATTCCTCGACTTTTCTTTGTCTTTCATACATAAAAGACCCGATATTCAGTATAGCATACTCAATATCGGGTCTGTATTTGAAGTTTTAAAGGGCTATTCAAAATACTTTTACAAGATTATTTGTAGTTTTCGTCTTGTAAGCCACATTCAAAATTCTTTGGATTTTCTTTACAACGGAATTGCCATAAAAGCTTCATCATGCGTTTATCGTAAATCCCTTTTGCTGTCAGGTTAATACGTGATTCACGCATAAGTTTTTGATAGCCTGGCTTATCAGACTCAGGAACTTCCATCCAATATTTTTGCGGAATATCCGCCTTCATTTTACCGAGGATACCAAATGCACGTGGTAGTTGGCTTTTAACCCACTCGCGTGACTTTTGACCAAATCCTGCTGGGAATTTATCTGGATGAATAATCAAATTACCTGTCACTTGTAAGATCGGATAATTCACAATTGCGCCTTTTGTACCCAAACCTTTATGCAATTCCAAAGGTTTAAATGCAGCTGCTGGCGCACCAATAATATCAACCTGACCGTTATTAAATTTTGCACCAAAGTTTGTAATATCTGAACTTACAGCCTGCGCTCCGACTTGTGAAGCCATAATTTTTTGTGCTTCATCATAGTCTAATACCGCAATTTTCTTACCTGCAGCTTTTGCCACCGTATTGATATTACGATCATTAACAAGTAAATAAGCATCACCGACTGGGATCACACCGACAACTTCATATTTGCCATTGACCATCGATTTTCCGAACACTGGGCTAGCAAGACCTTGCATCACTTTAACTGCAAGTTTTAAGTCAGTGATTGCGCCAATTGCATCGAGAGAACCTGTAAATTTATTGAATTGGCGACCACGCATTCCTGTGATACTCACACCATCACATTTTCCAGCTTTAAAGTCTTCAGCAATTACAGCCTCATTGGTGCCAACTTTCAATTCGATATCAGCGCCCCAAGTCTTTGCAGCGAGCTGATAATCTTTCATAAGTGCGTAAACATCGCCACTTTTACCAACAATATCAAATACACAGATTGTTTGCTTTGCTTGAGCGCCTGCGGATACGACTGCAACACCTGTTGCAAGCATTAATGTTTTAAACCATTGCATGTTCTTTTTTCCTTTGCATTTTGGTGATTGTTGTGACATCACACCCAAAATCGTAGAACCACGTTTAATTCCCTAATGGTATATAAACGAAATCCCTCATCATCAATCGTAAATCTTCCTGATCAAAATATATTTTAATCTTCACGATTTCATTTGATTTTTATCTCATTATGATTACGAGATTTTAAAGTAAAGGCTATGACTTAAATGACGATCACAAAAAAACAAAAAGCCTAGATAAATCTAGGCTTTAAGTGTCATTTTTGGCAATTACTGATTATTCACCAGGTAATGCACATTCAAAGTTTGATTTGTTCACTGAACAACGAGATTTTTTCAATACAGACATCATACCTGCATCGTAAATACCACGCTTAGTCAAATCCATACGACCATCACGTAATAATTTTTGATACTTCAATGTATCTTCTGCGCTTAAGTTCATTTTGTACTTCGCTGGAATTTCAGCTTCGTAACGTTTGATCATTGCGAATGCTTTTGGAAGTTGCTTCACAAAGTAATCACGAGATTTTTGACCAAAACCAGCAGGGAATTTTTCTGGACGAATAACAAGATCCGCAGTTACTTGTAAAACTGGGAAGTTGAAGATACCACCATTAGTACCTAAACCCTTGCTCAATTCTAATGGTTTGTATGCATAAGCAGGCGCACCTACCATATCAACTTGACCATTGTTAAATTTAGCAGCGAAGTTAGAAATATCAGAAAGTACTGCTTGAGCGCCTACGCGTTGTACCATGATTTTTTGAGCATCATCGTAACCCAATACAGCGAATTTCTTACCAGCAGCTTTTTCAATTGAGTTAATGTTCTTGTCACGTACGAAGATATACGCAGCACCCAATGGAGAGATACCCGCTACTTCATATTTGTTACCACCAAGATTAGTCGTCATCTTCGCAGCATTACGAGCATCTAGAACGTAAGTAATCGCAC
Organism: Acinetobacter sp. A22; assembly: GCF_030913345.1. Classification (NCBI taxonomy): domain Bacteria; kingdom Pseudomonadati; phylum Pseudomonadota; class Gammaproteobacteria; order Moraxellales; family Moraxellaceae; genus Acinetobacter; species Acinetobacter sp. A22. The sequence continues at coordinate 2,707,845 of NZ_CP133162.1, read as the reverse complement.
GTTGAGCAATTTCATTGCTCGGCGCACCACCTAAAGAATCGATAGAACCCGCGAATTTGTTGTATGGGCGAGCACGCATTGCTGTCATTGCTACAGCAGCACATTTACCAGCCTTGAAATTATTGTCAGCAACTTGCTCATCAGTGATTGCTAGAAGGTTAACGTCAGCACCCCAACCTTTTGCAGCAAGTGCCCAGTCTTGCATCATTTTGTATGATTCACCTGACTTCCCTAATAAGTCGAATACACACACATCGATTTTTGCTTGAGCAGATGCTGACATGCCCATCATCGCAGTTGCTGCAATAGCTAATGCAATTTTTTTCATATTTTTCATCCTTTCACAAACTTTATGTTTGTCTCCTTGTTCGAAGCAAATATTAATCATGTTTTCTGAAAAAAAATAGAGCTTGTGCTCTATTTTTATGTCAGGATTGTTTAATATTTGTCCTTTTTTATATCATCCACTTCTTTTATTAGACATTTTTGTGATAAGTCAAAAGTTGTACGCTAAGGTTCACGATTTGAAATAACGTAAAACTTCTATTCTCCACTCAATGTACATTCAAAGTTTGTACGTTCAACAGTACAACGTGCACGTTTGAGTACGTTCATCATAGTAGCATCGTAAACGCCTTGTTTTGTTAGATTCATACGCCCTTCTCGTAACATTTTTTGATAGCGTACTTTGTCTTCATTCGATAGGTTAATTTTTCGGGCATTCATGCCTGATTCTAAACGTTGCACCATGGCAAAGTTACTTGGAAGTTTATTGATGAACCATTGTCTCGATTGAGTACCAAAATTTGCAGGAAATTTACCTGGACGAATAATCAGATCACCTGTGATATTCACAACAGGGAAATTAAACAAAGCACCATTTGCCAATCCTTTGCTAATTTCTAACGGTTTATAGGCATATGCTGGTGCAGCAATTACATCGACCTGACCGCTGTTAAATTTTTTCACAAAATCAGAAATATCGGATGGCACAGCAATCAGATCTAAGCTTTCAACAATTGTTTTTTGTGCCTGATCGTAATGCAAATAAGCGAATTTTTTTCCTTTCGCTTTTTCTATCGTATCAATTCGTTTATCCCGCACAAAAATATAGGCAAGACCGACTTCAATGATTCCCGCAACTTCGTATTTTTCCCCATTGACTGTTGCAGTCAGACGGCTTTTATTACGTTTGTCGAGCACATAACTAATTGCTTTTTGCGCAATTGCATTACTCGTTACTGCACCCACAGCATCAATCGAACCAGCGAATTTGTTATATTTCCGCGCACGCATTGAGGTCATGTAAACCCCATCACACTTACCAGCATCAAAGTCTTGTTCAGCTTTTTGTTCATCTTGATAAGCAATTAACTCAACGTCACCCTGCCAAGTTTTTGATGCAAGCTTCCACTCTTCAATCAGTTTATAAGACTCCCCAGCCTTGCCTAACAAATCGAATACACAAATTTCTTGTTTTGCCTGCACAGAAGTGGTCATGGCAAAAAGCGTTGCAGCGCTCAGTGCCCAAAGTCCTTTTTTCATCTTGTTTTCCCTTAATTGCTGTTTTTGCATATTTTTCCACCAGCTAAGGACAAATATAGTCAGGTTTTATTTAAAAGCCTAGTCCTTTTGTCTACATATGTCGGGTTTTTCAGATATTTAACTATCCTGATCACACTTTCTAAAGAGTCAATTGACGATGTCTCATAGCAAAGCATTTGATTGAAATATTTGGACTAATCAGAACTAGGATCAGGATATTTACTATTCAGCACCTAAGGAGCATTCAAAGTTTGTGCGTTCTACCGTACAACGTGCGCGTTTCAGAACACTCATCATAATCGGATCGTATACACCTTGTTTCGTCAGATTTATACGTTCGTCTCTTAGTATTCGTTGATAGCGAACCTCATTTTCTTTACCTAAGCTCAATTTATATTTCGCGGGTATAGAGTCTTCTAGGCGTTTAACCATCGTAAAGCTTTTCGGTAGCTGCTTAACAAACCATTCCCGTGACTTTAATCCAAAATTAACAGGAAACTTTTCAGGACGAATAATTAAATCTCCTGTGATATTTACAACTGGGAAGGTAAACATGACACCCGACTTTGCAATCCCTTTTTCAATCTCGAGTGGCTTATAGGCGTACGCAGGTGCAGCAATTACATCGACCTGCTTGCTATTGAATTTTTTACAAAATCAGAGATTTCTGAAGGTACTGAAATCATTTGTAAACTATCTACTACTGCTTTTTGAGTTATATCGTAGTGAAGATAGGCAAACTTTTTTCCTTTGGCTTTTTCGATCGTATTTAAATTTTTATCTTGTACAAATACATAAGCCAAACCAAATTGTAAAATGCCAGCAACTTCGTAGTTTTGATCATCAACTTTTGCCAGTAATTGGTGCTTATTGCGTTTATCTAAAGCAAAACTAATCGCCTTTTGTGCTACATCATTACTGGTCACACCACCAATCGCATCAATCGAACCTGCAAAACGATTGTATTTGCGGGCCCGCATAGAGGTCATATACACACCATCACAGATTCCTGACTCGAAGTCTTTTTGTGCCTTCGCCTCATCCTGATATGGGATCAATTGAATTTCAGCTTGCCAATTTTTAGCCGTGACAGCCCATTCTTGCGTCACTCCAAATGTTTCACCTGCTTTTCCTAATAAACCAAATACACATACTTTTTGTTTTGCTTGAACAGTCGTTGCAAACCCCATCAATGTTAAGATTGATAAAGCAAATAGCCCCTTTTTCATTTTTCCCCCTATAAAAAAATAAAAACACACTTTAAAAAAACAAAAAATTATTCACCACCAAGACTGCATTCAAAGTTTGTGCGTTCAACCGTGCAACGTGCACGTTTTAAAACACTCATCATGGTTGAATCATAAATATCACGCTTGGTTAAACTGATTCGTTCTTCACGTAGAATTTGTTGATAACGGGTTTTATCTTCCTGACTTAAATTAATTTTGTATTTTGCAGGTAAATCCGCTTCCATGCGTTGTATCAAGGTGAAATTACTTTTTAAGCGTCCAAGAAACCAATCTCGTGAGTTTTGTCCAAAATTACTCGAAAATTTTTCAGGACGAATAATCAGATCTATTGTCATATTTACAGCTGGAAAGGTAATGATTGCTCCATCCTCTCCAAGCCCCTTATATAGCTCTAGAGGCTTATATGCGTAGGCTGGTGCTGCCATGATGTCAGCTTGACCACTATTAAATTTCTTTGCGATATCCGAAATATCTGACAATACTGCTTGCCCACCTAGACTTCGAACGACAATTTTTTGTGCTTCGTCATATCCAAGCACCGCAAATTTTTTCCCTTTGATTTTCTCAATGGTGTTGATCTTTTTATCTCGGACGAAGATATATGCCAGAGCAATTTCTGATATACCTGCAACTTCTTAGCTCTGATTTCCAACCCTACTTACCAAACGACGCTGATTACGTTTATCTAAGGCAAAGCTGATTGCTTTTTGGGCTATTGCGTAGGTTGGAACTGCACCAATCGCATCAACAGACCCAGCAAATTTATTGTAAGTTCGCGCGCGCATAGAAGTCATATACACGCCATCACATTTCCCTTGTTGAAAATCCTTTTCAGCCTGAGCTTCATTTTGGTAACTGATCAGATCAATATCACCACGCCAAACTTTTGCAGCTAACGCCCACTATTCAATCATTTTGTAAGCCTCTCCTGACTTACCTAATAGATCAAATACACAAACTTTTGCCGCATTTGATGATGTGTTTACCCCCAAAATTAACATTGCCCCCAATGCCAAAATTCCCTTATTCATCCTGAATTCCTGTCGTATAGTTTTGGTCTTGTTACTTATTTTTTCATCTAAACTAAATAATAATCTGATTTTAAACACAGAAGTAGAGTTTTTACTCTATTTTTATCATCTAAACGCATTTGATTTCAGCTTTGCATAAATTCATATAAAAATTTGCAATCGCTTCGGATCACCTTAAAATGCGGCTATCTATTCGCTATTTTGCATACTCATGATCCAATTTGACCAAGTTTCTTTACGCCGTGGTGGGCGCGTTCTCTTCCAAAAAGCATCTATGCAACTTCATCCAGGCTGGAAAATTGGTCTCACAGGCGTAAATGGCGCAGGAAAATCTACGTTATTTGCAGCACTTTTAGGTGATTTGGTCGCTGATGAGGGAAATCTAAGTCGTCCGTCTGTTTGGACAGTGGCTCATATGGCACAAGAAATTAAAGCCTTAGATATTCCTGCCATCGACTTCGTACTTTCAGGTGACGAAGAGTATTGGACGATTCAAGAAAAGCTCACGCATCCTGATCAATTGAGTAATGAGGATTTGGCACAGCTTCATGGTCGTTTTGATGAAATTCATGGCTATGCTGCCCCTGCTAAAGCAGCACAACTGATGGCTGGACTAGGCTTTTTAGATCATCAAATTCGATTAAATGTAGCCAGCTTTTCAGGTGGATGGCGCATGCGACTTAATCTTGCTAGAACACTGATGAGTCGTTCAGATTTATTATTATTAGATGAACCAACCAACCATTTAGATTTAGATGCAATTTTATGGCTTGAGGACTGGCTTAAAGCTTATGAGGGTACTCTGGTTTTAATCTCACACGATCGTGATTTCTTGGATGCAGTCACTGATCATATTCTGCATATCGAAAACCAAGAATTAACCTTGTATACAGGAAATTACTCAACATTTGAGACCACACGAAGCGAACGTTTAGCACAACAACAACAAGCTTTTGAGAAGCAACAAGAAACACGTGCTCATTTACAGAAATTTATTGATCGTTTCAAAGCAAAAGCCACCAAAGCCCGCCAAGCCCAAAGTCGGATTAAACAATTAGAACGTATGCAGCAATTAGCACCTGCACATGTGGATACACCTTTCACCTTTAGCTTCCGTGAACCTACCAAAATGAGTTCCCCATTACTCAGTCTTGATGGTGCAACGATCGGTTACGGTGACAAAGTCATCGCTGAAAAAATTCGTTTGCAGATTACGCCAAGCTCTCGAATAGGCTTACTCGGAATGAATGGCGCTGGTAAATCCACTCTAATCAAAACCTTGGTTGGTGACTTGCCACTATTAGCTGGAGAGCGTAAAGCTTCTGAACTTCTTAATATCGGTTATTTTGCTCAGCATCAAATGGATGCTTTAGACGCGCATGCAAGCCCAATGCTTCAACTGGCACGTATCGCAGATAAACAAATCAGTGAAGCATCTTTACGCTCTTTCTTGGGTGGCTTTGGCTTCAGTGGTGAACGCATGGACACACCATGTGAGAGCTTCTCTGGTGGAGAACGTGCTCGTCTGGCTTTAGCTTTAATTGTTTGGCAACGTCCTAATGTACTGATTCTAGATGAACCGACTAACCATTTAGATTTAGATATGCGCCACGCTTTGACCATGGCATTGCAAGATTTTGAGGGTGCAGTGGTCTTGGTTTCGCATGAACGTCAATTGATTGCAAGTGTGTGCGATGATTTGTTACTTGTTCATGCAGGAAAATGTACAGAGTTTGAAGGTGATCTTCAGGACTATGCAAAATGGTTACGTGAAACGCGCCAACAACAAATAAATGCACAGAGTGCTTCACAACAAGAGAGCCATTCATCTCAAGCTGCTACTCCTAAAGTTGATAAAGAAGCTCAACGTAAAGAAGCTGCTCGCCGTCGTGAACTGACTCGACCTATCCGAAAAGACATGGAAAAAGTCGAATCACAGATTGGTAAAATTCAACCACGACTCATTGAGATCGAAGAACTTCTAGGAGACACGACGCTTTATGAAGCAAATCGCAAAAATGATCTCATGAAGCTCATGAATGAACAAAATGAACTCAAAGCCAAATTGGAAAATTTTGAAGAGCAATTACTAGAATTCATGATGAGTTTAGAGGAACTTGAAGGCTCATTTGAAAACTAAGCAACATCCCCTAACCACACCAAATGTGTGGTTAGGTTTTTTCAATTTAATCAATACAAGAAAAATAGAAACTCAAACTCAATTACATTGATACTCCACATTTAAATACCATGTTTTTTTCTATCTAATCAGTTAAATTAAAAAATGGAAATTTCCTCAAAAATTGAGCTTTGTGTTTAGGCTCGATATACTCAGCTCCCATCATTCTAAAGTTGTGACTTTCGATTGACGTTTAAAACGTCTACTTTCTTAATATTTTTTGTACTTCAATTTGGTAAGTACCTGATTTGGACTCATACAAACTGAATGAATTCTTTAGATTTTATTTTTAATTTTGAACATTTTCTTCCAATCTTGATCCAAGAGTATGGCGTTTGGATCTACGCTATTCTTTTTTTAATTATATTTGCAGAAACCGCTTTTGTTTTTATGTTCTTCCTCCCTGGTGATAGTTTATTACTCACTGTTGGTGCACTCTGCTCAGTCATTGAAATGATGCATCTTGGCTATATGATTAGTTTATTGTTTGTAGCCGCAACATTGGGCTATATGGTGAATTATCATATTGGTCGTCATTTTGGTGATCGTATTTTTAAAATGGATTCACGCTTTATCAAACAAGAATATTTAAGAAAGACTAATACATTCTTCCTAACTCATGGTGGTAAAACGATTCTTCTGGCACGTTTTATTCCTTTTGCGCGCTCTTTTGCCCCTTTAGCAGCGGGCTCTGGCAACATGAATTATATGCGTTTCGTAGTCTATAACGTTTTAGGCGCATTGTTATGGATCAGTGTTTTAGTCACCGCTGGATATTTATTTGGTCATGCCTTAATTCAGGTGAATGATTTGGTTGACCAATAGCAAAGGTTCCACGTGGAACAAAAAAGAGCTTAAAACCAGTTTAGTTTTAAGCTCTTTTTTATAATGATCTTAAAGTTAATCTAAGTATCATTTAAATTGTTGGTGATACTCATTGCGCAATTTAACCAACTCTAGTGCCTGTACTTTGGCTTGTTCGAGCTGCCCCTTTTCAACCAAAGCATTGACTGAATCAATTTGAGCTAACAATAGATCTAAGCCATGTTGATATGCTTTAAGCTGTTCATCATCTTTAGACACACCTTCAAGCTTATGCGGTGAAGAAGCCTTTGATGCAACAGCTGCTTTGCGCATAAGCATCAATTGTTTCTTCGCTTCTGCTAAATCCTGAGTTTGAGCAAAAGCCGTCATACTTTTAGCCAATACTCGCATATCTGTTTCAAGTTGATGAGCAGATACACCTTGATTGAACATCAACACACTTGCAAATAAAGTAGCTAAGCAAAATCCTTTTTTCATTAAAAATATCCTTTTTAGCGCTTAAGCATCAATATCTGCATTCAAGGCATTCTCTTCAATAAATGCACGACGTGGTTCAACATCATCACCCATTAAACAAGAGAACATACGATCAGCTTCAATGGCATCATCAATCGTCACTTGGAGCATATGACGGTTTTCAGGATCCATCGTGGTTTCCCAAAGCTGCTCAGCATTCATCTCACCCAAACCTTTATAGCGTTGGATCATCATGCCGCGACGAGAATCTTGCAAAATATGCTGCCATACTTGATGGAAACTATTCACCTGAATACGACGATCACCCTTCTGCAAATAAGCGCCCGTTTCGAGCAACGTAAACCAGCTCTTCGCATTCTTCAGTAAGCGTGCATATTCAGCAGAGTTTAACAATCCTGCGTCAAGCAAATATGAATGTGGCAAGTTATGTACATACACGGTGACACGTGGCCAATAATGAGCTGATTTCTCGCCGTGTGAGTTCTCACGTTCAAATGATTCTAAAGAAATCTCTGGACGTAAACTTGGTTGGAGTTTCTCAATTGCAGCACGTAATTGTTCTGCCCAAGACTCAACATATTCACGCTCATGATTGTGATCCGCTTTAAAAGCTTCTAGTTCAAGCAGACCATCTAACAAACTCGCAGGATAACGTAGTGTTAAACGCTGCAAGCTTTTTTGCGACACTTGATAATCTGCGATAACTTTAGCCAAAGCTTCACCTGTAATCGCAGGCGAATCTGCACTTATATGCAAAGCAAGTTCATCAATCGCATTCGAAATAAGGTAGGTTTCTAATGCATCATTATCTTTGATGTATTGCTCCTGCTTACCTTTCTTTAATTTATACAAAGGTGGCTGAGCAATATAAATATGACCACGCTCTACCAATTCTGGCATTTGACGGAAGAAGAAAGTCAACAACAAGGTCCGAATGTGTGAACCATCAACGTCCGCATCCGTCATGATAATGATTTTGTGATAACGTAATTTATCAGGGTTGTATTCTTCACGACCGATACCACAGCCTAAAGCTGTGATCAGCGTTCCGACTTCCTGACTTGAAATCATCTTGTCAAAACGTGCTCGTTCAACGTTTAGGATTTTACCTTTCAACGGCAAAATAGCCTGCATCTTACGGTTACGACCTTGCTTGGCACTACCACCCGCAGAGTCACCCTCGACTAGATACAGTTCAGACAATGCTGGGTCTTTTTCCTGACAGTCGGCTAATTTCCCTGGCAAACCTGCAATATCTAAAGCGCTCTTACGACGTGTCATTTCACGCGCTCGACGAGCTGCATCACGTGCACGAGCTGCATCAATAATTTTGCCCGCGATTGATTTTGCTGCTTGAGGGTTTTCAAGCAAATAAGCTGAAAACTCTTTATTCATTGCTTGTTCAACAGCAGGTTTAACCTCACTCGAAACTAACTTCTCTTTGGTTTGAGAAGAGAATTTTGGATCAGGAACCTTTACTGAAATAATTGCAGTCAAGCCTTCACGAGCATCATCACCTGAAACAGCCACTTTCTCTTTTTTGAGTAAGTTTTCATTTTCCATGTAGCTGTTTAAACCACGGGTCAAAGCCGCACGAAAACCAGCTAAGTGAGTACCACCATCTTTTTGTGGAATATTGTTAGTAAAGCAACGAACATTCTCTTGATAGCTATCATTCCACTGCAATGCCACCTCTACACCAATGCCATTGTCAGCATCAGTCGTGAAGTGAAAAATTTCATTGAGATGTGTTTTGCCTTCGTTAATGTATTTAACGAATTCTGATAAACCACCTTCGTAATCATAAACATTTTCGAGATTTACGCGTTCATCACGCAATACGATACGCACACCCGCATTCAAGAAAGAAAGCTCTCTTAAACGACGTGCAAGGATATCCACACTAAAAATAGTCTGACTAAAAGTAAGCTCACTTGGCCAGAAACGAACAGTTGTTCCTGTTTTATCTGTCTCACCCACAACCTTCAATGGATATTGAGGATCGCCATGGCAATATTCTTGCTCATGAATTTGACCCGCACGTTGAATGGTCAAATGTAATTTTTTAGACAGGGCATTTACAACTGAAACACCGACACCGTGTAAACCACCAGAAACTTTATAACTGTTGTCATCAAATTTACCACCTGCATGCAGGATAGTCAGAATCACTTCTGCCGCAGATACACCTTCTTCAGGGTGAATATCTGTCGGAATACCACGACCATTATCAGATACGCTAACAGATTCATCTTCATGAATCGTCACTAGAATTTCATCACAGTGACCTGCTAGTGCTTCATCAATCGCGTTATCCACCACCTCAAACACCATATGGTGCAAACCTGTACCATCATCGGTATCCCCAATGTACATACCAGGACGTTTACGAACCGCGTCTAATCCACGTAATACTTTAATGCTAGAGGAATCATAAGCCTTTTCATTTGTTTGTTCTGTTTGAGAGACTGATTGAGACTCTGAACTCATGGTTACTCCCTAGTTAATATCGAATCTATCCAAAAATGAGGAAATAAAATTATGGTGCAGCAAGACTGACTTGACCGTGTACAACATGGAACAATTGAAAGGAAATCGACAAATCATGTAAGTGTTTTAATACCGACGCATGGTCTAAGGTGGTCAGAAAAACCTGACTTCCTAACTGACTCAGTCGCTCAATTAAACGTTGTTGTGCAGCTACATCTAACTCTGCTGTCAGATCATCTAATAATACCACAGTTTCCTTATTACTCGCATGTAGCATTGCAATTTGTGACAGTTTTAATGCCATGATTAACAACTTTTTTTGCCCTCGAGACAACACATCATCAGCGTTACCTTGTGGGGTTTTTAGACGTAAATCAGCCCGATGTGGACCGTATTCAGTATATCGACGCTCAAGGTCTTTTTGATGCTGTTGAATAAGGTCTTGAAATAACCCTTGCTCAGTATGAAATCCTGAATAGTATTCGAGTTCAATATCAATATCTGGCAAAAGCTGCTGTAAATCCTCACGAAAATATTGATTCCATTGCTCAACGATACTGATCCGTTGTGAATGTAAAATTTCACCATATTCACTGAGCATTTTGTTCCACGGCTCAAGTTCAGACAAACTGAGATTTCGACGTGTTTTTAATAAACTGTTTCGTTGTTTCAGAGCACGTGAATAATATTGCCAAGCAAAATAAAACTCAGGTTCCACGTGGAACATCAACCAATCCAAGAGCTGACGACGAGGTTTAGCACCATGATCGATAATATCGGTACTTTGCGGATCAATATGCTGCAAAGGGAGCAACTTTGCTAGCTGCCCTTGCGTTGCAATCGTATCGCCATTGACCTTAATTAATTGCTCACCAGAAATGAGTTTTTTCATGCCGACACGCTCAGTTGCGGACTGAGCAAATACGATCGCATCATTACACTGATGCTGAATATAATGTTTTGGAATATGCGTGCGAAAAGAGCGTCCAGTTGCTAACAAATGAATAGACTCTAGAATTGATGTTTTTCCTGAACCATTTGCACCATAGAAAATATTAAACGGCTGCAACTCAGTGAGTGCAACCGTCTTCAAATTTCGTACACGTTCTATATTTAAACGCGTGATTTGCATGATTTAAACCTAATACAACAATGCAAATTAAACTCGCATAGGCATAACAACATAAGTTTGATCAGGATGTGCAGGATCTTGTACCAATACCGACTGATTCGCCTCTGTCATACTCATTCGCACATCATCACCATCAAGAACACTCAACACATCAAGGATATATTGAGCATTAAAAGACATTTCAAGAGGTGCATCTTGATATTGGATTACTAAATCTTCACTCGCCTCGTCCTGTTCAGGGTTATTGGCGCGTAATTGCAATGTATCTTGGCTAAAGTTCAAGAAAACACCACGCAATTTCTCATTACTTAAAATTGCAACGCGTTGTAGCGATTGCTTAAATACATCATGTGCAATCAACACATGTTTGTCACCACCGCGAGGAATCACACGGCGATAGTCAGGGAATTTACCATCAATCAACTTAGTCGTAAAACGAACTGTAATATCACCCTGTTCCTTATCTCGACTTGGCGTATTGATAGTTACATTCAACAACTCACGACCGATTAATAAAGTGAGTTGTTCATCTTCAATACTGAGCAAACGTTGTAACTCCCCTACTGCCTTGCGAGGAACGATCGCTTGAATTGAAGATGTCGCTGTTGATGAAGCTAACACTTCACACAATGCTAAACGATGACCATCTGTTGTCACTGTACGTAACTGATTTTGATCAATTTCTAGTAATGTCCCTGTTAAATAAAAGCGAACATCCTGAACTGCCATAGCAAATGCAGTCTTTTCAAATAAACGTTTGAGTTCACGCTGAGTGACTTGAACTTGCGTGCCTAAACTATTCTCAGTAGAAAGTAGTGGATAGTCTTCAGCTGGAAGAGTACCCAATACAAAACGACTGTTACCTGATTTCAAGATACAACGTTGATCTTCTGTGATTTGTAAATAGATCAAAGCCGCACTAGGGAGTGACTTACAAATTTCGACTAATTTACGCGCAGGAACCGTCGTTTCACCTGCTTCAATACAAGCACCATCAGCTAAGGTCGTACTTGCCACCAACTCAACTTCCAAATCAGAACCTGTGATCGTCAAGGCCTGCTGTGTGGTTTGAATTTTAACGTTTGAAAGAATATTCAACGTATGACGGCGCTCAACCGCACCCACAACGTGTGACAAAACATTGAGTAAACTTTCTTTAGCGATTTTCAAACGCACGATTTTATTCCTCTTACAACGGAAGCCGATAAAAATGTTAGCAGTGTACTATGCTGCACTTAAAACGAGTTTGCAACTCTGAAAATGAGTTTAACTTTGTAACAGACGAAGTAGATTTTTATAATCTTCATTAAAAATCGGATCTTCTTCGCGAAGACTTACAACCTTTTCACAAGCATGCATCACCGTACTGTGATCTCGACCACCAAAGGCCATTCCAATCTCAGGGAAACTATCCCCTGTCAATTCACGTGCTAGACCCATTGCTAACTGACGAGGGCGAGCATAAATACGGGTACGCTTCGGTCCAACCAATTCTTTTAAGGGAATACGGAAATACTCACTCACGACACGTTGAATATTCTCAACACTAATCGTTCTCGCTCGAATCGCTAACACATCTTTCAATGATTCACGTACCACATCAAGATCAATAGAGGTACCTTTAAAGCGAGAAATAGCGACAACCTTATTCAACGCGCCTTCAAGTTCACGAACGTTTGCCACTACTTGTTGAGCGATAAATAAAGCACAATTTCGAGGTAAATCAACACCACTATTTTCAGCTTTTTTAAGCAAAATCTCGATACGAGTTTCAATATCTGGTGGTTCTACACCCACCGATAACCCCCATGAAAAACGAGAAACCAAACGAGGATCCAATTCAGTTAATTCTTTTGGATAACGATCTGAAGTTAAAATAATTTGCTTGGATTCATCTAACAGAGCGTTAAATGTATAGAAGAACTCAACAAGACTTGCCTCTTTACCTGCAAGTAAATGAATATCATCGACCAATAACAAATCTAGAGAACGACAGTTTTTCTTAAATTCTTCAACCTTGCCTTTTTGCAAAGAGCTTACAAAGTCTTGTACAAAACTTTCAGAAGTCATGTACATCACACGCGCATTCGGTTTTGCTTGTAACAGCGCATTTCCGACAGCTTGCATCAAATGCGTTTTACCCAAACCTGTAGGGCCATAGAGAAACAATGGATTATGTTGCGATGCACCAAGCTGCGTTAAAACTTTTCGACAAGTTTCAGCTGCCATCTGGTTTGAACGACCTTCGACAAATAAAGAAAAAGTGAATAAAGGGTTTAATTGTCTTTTCTTAGGAATTTTAGAAACTGGGGGATTCGCTTGAACCAATTCAGCTTCTTTTTTTACTTTCATTGGGGAAGGCACTGCTGTGCTCAAAGCAGCTGTCGTTGTTGCAGGCTGTTCACTCGAAGATAAAATCGTTCCAGGTCTTGAATCGACCAATATCTCTACTTGACGCACTCGCCCTTCAGACAGTTGTTCAGCCAATATAGAAATCAACTCGAGATGATTATCTTGAATATAACGAGTCCAATAAGGGTTGGGTGCATATAAACGCATCACACCATCCACTTCTTCTGCAACTAACGGGCGAATCCACATCGCAAAGACGTTATCAGATAGCTCTTGTCGCAAGCGAGTTAAGCAGTCTGTCCAGAGCATGTGCATCCCCTATATATCCATTTTTTTAAATTTAAAAGTAAAAAAGCCTACACCCCACCTTTCGAAGGGGTCGCCATTCTAACCAAGTTATCCACATCTGTCAGGCAAATTTATGGGACTTTTGCCGAAAAAGAAAGCGTTTGTTTATAAATTTAAATTCAAAAGCACTTGTGAATAACTTTTAGCACAAGCTGTGGATATTTTTAACACCAAAGTTATCCACAAAACATAAAACCATTAAAAACACACTTATCCACACCGTAATCTAATGATTAAAAATGAAAATAGTATGATTTCCACAAAAAACATCAACCCTAATAGTAATAAATTTAAATTTTAAAATTTGAATTTACTTATAAGTGAGATTCCAAATGTGGATAACTAAAATGTTTTAAATTTAAATTCAAAATACCGGAACTAAATTTAAAATCAAAAATGAATTGTTGATAACCTTGTTGGTATGATGTGAATATAAGGTATTTCATATAAAATTTAAATAGATAGCTTGTGAATAATTATTTTTCTTAATTTCATATATTTAGTTGAGAACAATCAACTTGCTGTAAAACAAAGCAAACAATATGTAAAGTTTTTGCATTTTGATTGACAGAATAAAGATTGCGCAATAAAATCGCGGACCTTTATAGAAAGATCATTTTTGGGAGTTTCGATATGAAACGTACTTTCCAACCATCTGAATTAAAGCGTAAACGCGTTCATGGTTTCCGTGCTCGTATGGCAACTAAAGCTGGTCGTCAGGTTTTAGCTCGTCGTCGTGCGAAAGGTCGTCACAGCTTAACTGTTTAATTACTGTTAAGCCGACCAGACTTGGGTGATGGCACTTTACAGTTTTGGCACTGAATCTCGTATTCGTTGTGCTGCAGATTATAAAAGTGTATTTGATGGTGCGCTTTTTAAAGTGCATCAGCCCCATTTCCTTTTTTTAGCAAAATTAACCGAACAGCCGAATAGCCGTTTGGGTATTGTCGTTGCTAAAAAAAAGGTGCGTCGTGCACATGAGCGAAATCGAATAAAACGTCTTGCTCGGGAGAGCTTTCGTTTACATCAAGCACAGTTTGATGCAGACATTGATATTGTGGTAATGCCTAAAGTGGGTATAGAAGCAATTGCGAATAAAGAATTACATCAGCAATTAGATTTTGCTTGGCAAAAATTACAACGTTTAGCAAAAAAGCATTCTAAAGTCGTTGTGACCTCCCTCCAAAATTAGAGATCTCCAATGGTACGTCTACTGCATTGGTTGATAAGATGTTATCAAATCGCAATCAGTCCATTATTGGGGCCTCGGTGCCGTTATATTCCAACTTGTTCACAATATGCGCTTGAAGCTTTACAAACGCATGGTGCGGCAAAAGGTGTATGGCTTTCTACCAAGCGGATTTGTCGTTGCCATCCATGGGGTGGATCAGGCTATGACCCAGTACCACCCAAAGCACTTCGTTTTATTTCGTTTCATCAAATAGATTCTCAAATGCATCACGTTGCTGTACCCTTTCGTGATCGTTTACTCAAGCAAAATCTCTCTAACCATTTGGGATAATAGATATGCAACAATGGGCCAGATTTGCAATTCTTGGAGCCATGTTTGTTACCGCATATTTGCTAATTTTGGCTTGGCAAAAAGATTATGGTCATGCACAACCTGCTCCGCAGCAACAAGCAGCAGCAGTCACCACGCATGAAGTATCTGCAGATTTGCCAAATGCTCAAAATGCAACAGCGGCTTCAGACTTGCCACAAGCAAATGTGACTGCATCACAAACCACAGAAAAGTCATCTGTGAATCAGCAACTGATTTCTGTTAAAACGGATCTTTATCATCTTTGGATTAACCCAAAAGGTGGAGATATTGTCCGTGTTGAACTACTAAGCCATGATGAAAGCAAAGACAGCGAAAAGCCGTTTGTTATGCTTGAAAGTGATGCGAAACGTACTTATGTCGCTCAATCCGGTTTAATTGGTTTGAATGGTCCTGACAGTAGCCGTAGTGGTCGTCCGACTTATGATGTTGAAAAAACAACATATACTTTGGCTGATGCAAAAAGCATAACGACGCAGGATGGAAAAAAACAACAGGTCTTAACAGTACCTTTGGTTTTCAAAACACCTGAAGGCGTAGAGATCATCAAATCATTTACCTTCACGCAAGGTGATTATCCGATTACAGTCAAGCACCAAGTCATCAACCGTAGCCAGCAAAACTGGCAAGGTCAAATGTTTGGTCAGCTGAAACGTGATAATTCTGATGATCCAGGGAAGTCTTCTCAAGGTATTTTCACACTAGGTACCTATCTAGGTGGAGCATGGGGTACACCTGAAGAGCCGTATAATAAGTTGAAATTTGCTAATTTCTCAGATGAAAAACTGAGTTTAGAAGCAAAAACAGCATGGGTTGCAATGGTTCAGCACTACTTTGTGAGTGCTTGGGTACCAGGTAATTTAAAACTGACACAAGCAGATGGTCAGCCTTATGTTGCCAAGTTAGAATCTCGTCAATCTACCGATAATATGAATATTATTGGCTTCACTTCACCAGTGATCAATGTACCCGCTGGTACTTCAATGGAAGTGGATGCTAAACTTTATTCAGGTCCAAAAATTCAATCAGAACTCAAAGATTTAGCACCTGGTTTGAACCAAACTGTAGATTATGGTTGGTTATGGCCAATTGCTAAATTATTGTTCTTAGGCTTACAGTTTTTCCATAACCTCGTAGGTAACTGGGGTTGGTCAATTATTCTATTGACGATTCTTGTGAAAGCGATTTTATGGCCACTTTCTTCGAAAAGTTATCGCTCTATGGCGAAAATGCGTGTGATTGCACCTGAAATGCAACGCATGAAAGAAGAGTTTGGCGATGACCGTATGCGTTTCTCTCAAGAAATGATGGCATTGTATAAGCGTGAGCAAGTTAATCCGTTATCAGGTTGTCTACCATTACTATTACAAATGCCAATTTTCTTGGCTTTGTACTGGGTATTGATGGAATCTGTAGAGCTACGTCACGCACCTTGGTTAGGTTGGATTCAGGATTTATCTGCGATGGATCCATGGTTTATTCTGCCGTTGATCATGGGTGTCACCATGTATGTTCAGCAGATGCTTAACCCACAACCAACTGATCCAATGCAAGCAAAAGTATTCCGTATCATGCCGATCATGTTTACGGTATTTATGTTGTTCTTCCCAGCAGGTCTAGTGCTTTACTGGATTGTGAACAACAGTATTACTATTTTGCAGCAATCGTTCATCAATAAAAGCGTTGAGAAAGATCGTCTGAACAAGTCAGAGTCAGCGTCTTAATCTCGAACTTTTACTGAATAAATCCGCTTAAGATGGTAATCTTAAGCGGATTTTTCTTTGGCTGTTTTTTGGATTTTTTAGATGAACACTATGCAACATCAAACCACTATTGCGGCGATAGCTACTCCCTTAGGTCGTGGCGGTGTTGGCGTGATTCGTTTGTCAGGACCAAAAGCGTATGCGATCGCTGAACAACTTACAGCGAAAGGTTTACCAGCAGCTCGTATGGCTGGATTTCGTCAGTTCTATGATGCTGATGGTACGGTCATGGACGAAGGAATTCTCTTATGTTTTCCAAATCCACATTCCTTTACAGGTGAAGATGTGGTGGAAATACAGGGACATGGTGGTCCTGTCATTCAAAATGCATTACTTGCCCGATTACTTGACTTAGGTGCTGTAGCAGCCAAAGCAGGTGAATTTTCAATGCGTGCCTTTGAAAATGGCAAAATGGATTTAGTACAAGCTGAAGCGATTGCAGATTTAATTGATGCAAGCTCTCAAGCGGCTGCACGTTCAGCAGTTCGTTCACTACAAGGTGCCTTTTCCACCAAAATCAACACCGTATTAGAAAAATTAATTCATTTACGTTTGCATGTTGAAGCTGCAATTGATTTTCCAGAAGAAGAAATTGATTTCCTTGCGGATGGAAAGATTCTAGCGTTGTTGGATGATGTACAAAATTCAGTTAAGGCAGTACAACAATCTGCGCGTCAAGGTCAGTTGTTACGCGAAGGATTACAAGTTGTGATTGCAGGCAAACCAAATGCTGGTAAATCGAGCCTCTTGAATGCGCTCGCAGGACATGAGCGTGCGATCGTTACCGATATTGCTGGTACGACACGTGATGTGTTGCATGAAAAAATTAGTTTAAATGGGTTACCGATCACATTGACGGATACAGCAGGTTTGCGTGAAACAGGAGATATTGTTGAACGTGAAGGGATCCGCCGAGCAATCAAAGAAATTGAACAAGCTGATCTATTGTTACTGGTTTATGATTTAAACCAAAACGATGATCCATTGTTGTTGGCTCAAGAATATTTTGCTGAACATTTAGAGCCGAAACGTTTACTTTTAATTGGAAACAAATGTGATTTGACAGGACAAGCGGCCGAATTAAGCGATTATCAGGGCTTCCGTCATATTCGTGTTTCAGCAAAACAAGATATGGGTGTTCAGGCATTGATAGATGCGATTACAGCGCATGCTGGCTTCCAACCAGAAGAAGATACCTTTATTGCGAGAACTCGTCATTTAGACGCAATGAAGCGTACTCAGCGCTATTTAGCAGAGGCGCGTGAGCAACTCCTTGTGTTTAATGCAGGAGAATTGGTTGCTGAATCATTAAGACTTGCTCAAAATGCCTTGGGCGAGATCACAGGTGATTTTAGTGCTGATGATTTGTTGGGTAAGATTTTCGGTTCATTTTGTATTGGTAAATAATAAATAAGCCTAGTTACTTTACAGGGAACTAGGCTTTTTTCTTGTGTCAAAGCTATTAAGCTTCTTCTTGCTCCTCAACTTCCTCTTCTTTGACCATGTTCAGTGAAGTGGTTGAAACCGGCATCCCATCTTGGCGTGAACTTTTTAATTTAATTTGCAAGCGTAACTCATTGACAGAGTCGGCGTTACGCAATGCTTCATCGTAACTAATTGCACCTTCGTTATATAGATCAAACAAAGCCTGATCAAAGGTCTGCATACCTAACTCGCGAGATTTGGTCATGATCTCTTTGAGCACATGGAATTGCCCTTTCAAAATATTGTCTGCGATTAATGGCGTATTGAGGAGGATTTCAATGGCAGCTCGACGACCTTGACCATCTTGAGTTCGCACGAGACGTTGAGAAATAATCGCTTTCATATTGGATGAGAGATCCATCAACAGTTGATTGCGACGTTCCTCTGGGAAAAAGTTAATAATACGATCCAGTGCCTGATTGGCATTGTTGGCGTGCAGTGTTCCCAAACATAGATGCCCTGTTTCAGCAAAAGCAATCGCATGTTCCATCGTTTCAGTATCACGTATTTCACCAATTAAAATCACATCTGGTGCTTGGCGTAGCGTATTTTTCAACGCGTGATGCCATGTATGACAATCAACTCCAACCTCACGGTGCGTGATCATGGATTTTTTGTGTTTATGGACGTATTCAACAGGATCTTCAACGGTAATGATATGTCCAGCAGAGTTCTCATTTCGATGATCAATCATGGCTGCTAAAGAGGTTGATTTTCCTGATCCTGTTCCGCCAACCACCAGTACCAAACCTCGTTTTTCCATAATCACATTTTTTAGTGATTCTGGGAGTTTTAGTTTTTGAAAGGTTGGAATTTCAGACGTAATGGTTCGAATCACCATGCCTATTTGTAATTGTTGTTTGAATACATTGACCCGAAACCTTGAAACATTCGGGACATTAATGGCAAAGTTACATTCCCAATCATTTTCGAAGTCTAGACGTTGTTTGTCATTCATTAAACTATAAGCAAACAACTTGGTTTTTTCTGCCGTAAGCGCTTGTTGTCCTAAAGGGCGCATCAAACCCTGTAACTTAATGCTAGGTGGGAAATCTGCGGTAATAAATAAATCAGATCCCCCATACTCAACTACTTTAGTGAGCATATGAAACATAAAGGTTTTGGCTTCTTCTAATAATTCAGTGGTATACATGGGTCAACCTAAAGTAAAAACGAGACTTATGAATGTTGTTTGTTGGAAAATGGTTCATCAAAAGAAAACATCTCCTTGTTTCTTTTAAATGAAGGACAACACGGTTTTTTGAATCATCAGATTATTTCAAAAAGCGACCAAACGTTCTACTTTTAATATATTTTTTGTTTTTATATCAATGTTCTGTGATAATTTTTGTCGCTTTTTTACTTCGCGTGTTTGTAAAAGTGTGATCCATTTCAAATCGAATTTAGCGCTATGATGTTCCACGTGAAACATTGCTGTATTTAGTTCAAGTTTGGTTGTATCTCGGTAAGCTCTGCTACACCCGAAATATGATATGCGTACAATACGGAAAACCTTTTATTCGAGTTGCACTATGCTAAAAAAAATTGGAATGCTGGCTGTGTTGGGAGGAGTGTCTACTCTAGCAATGGCGAATGTTGAGACATTGAAAAGCAATTTAAGCAAACAGTATCCAAATATGGAGATCACAAATATCCAAAAAACAGAAATGTCAGGCTTGTATAGTGCCAATCTTGATAATCAAATTATTTACTTGGATGAAAATGCACAACATATGTTCATAGGATCTATGATTCGCCTGCAAGATCAGAAAAATCTGACCAAGGATTTAGTGCTCAAACAAAACTCTATTGATTGGAAACAACTTCCTCTTCAGGATGCAATTAAAACGGTAAAAGGTAGTGGTAAACGTCAGTTGGCTATTTTCTCAGATCCGAATTGCCCGTACTGCAAACAGCTAGAAGCAGAACTTGATAAACTTAATGATGTGACTATCTATACATTTATTTATCCATTAAAAGCACAATCACTCACTGTATCTAAGCAGGTCTGGTGTGAGCAAAATCAAAGTGTAGCGTGGAAAAACTTGTTACAAAAAAATGTTCAGCCGAAAGCAAAAACATGCGAAAACCCAATTGAGAGAAACCTGAGCTTAGGACGTAAATTGGATGTGAATGGTACGCCAACCTTAATCTTTTCAAATGGTTTAAAAATGGTGGGTGGGCGAAGTGCCGCTGATATTCAAATGATTTGGAAAGAACTAGGTTTATAACATCAGATGCTCCCAATTCAAGCTAATGATTTGGGAGCTATCAGACTGATTAGGTTTTTTTCATAATTAAATTATAAATAAACAGAATAATCACTGCCCCTATCACAGAAGCAATAAATCCTGCTGCTGAATTTTCGCCATAAAGCCCCAATAGTCGACCACCATAAGTCGCGAGTAAAGAACCTGCGATACCAAGCGCGGTCGTCACTATAAAGCCTGCTTTATCATTTCCTGGATGCAAAGCGCGAGCAATCAAACCCGCAAAGAAACCAACGACGATTGCTACAATAAGAGACCACATTGTATTTTCTCCTTGTTTTAACATTAGTATTTTGTCTTATCCTGCTAGATTTCACCTTGAAATGTCTGTAGTCAATTGCCCACTTATGTCGTATTTTTGTGCAAAATTGAACAGTGTTTGATGAAAGCTCAAGTATAAAAAAAGGTACGCAAGCGTACCTTATCAATATTTAATCTGCTTTTAGTTATGACAGCATCGTTATCAAAAAATGCTAAGAACCTATGCCAATTAAAGACCAATTTCTCCAATGAATGGGAGATGACGGTACTTCTGATCGTAATCTAGGCCGTAGCCGACAATAAAACGATCTTCGACTTCAAAGCCTAAGAATTTCACTTCTAAATCAATTTCACGGCGTGATGGTTTGCTCACCAGAGTGCATAGTTCGATTGAATTTGGATTACGTGTTTTGAGCATTTCAACAACTTTGCTCAAGGTATTCCCAGAGTCAATAATATCTTCAACAACCAGGACATCTTTGCCGTTAATCTCACCATCGAGATCTTTTAATATTTTGACATCACGCGTGGAAACCGTACCACCGCCATAACTTGAAACCGTCATAAAGTCGAGTTCATGTGGCTTTTCAATTGCACGGCATAAATCTGCCATGAAAATGACTGAACCACGCAATAAGCCAATCAATACCAGTTCTTTATCACTTTGAGCATAGTGTGCGTTGATTTTGTCACCAAGTTGTTTCACTTTGGCTTGGATCTCTTCACTGGAAATCATTACGCGCATTGCAACAGTCATCGATAGATTCCTAAAACTTTAAAAATGGGAAAATAAAAAAGGTGTTGACCTGCAACACCTCGAAATCTTGAGTTAATACGAGAATTTTAAAACAAAATGAATTTTCATGCATCTTTTGATGCTGATGAAAATGTATCATTTTGAGAGGAATGACTGTCTCGTCGAAGTAAGACAGCACATCCGATCGTCAATAAGAGAAGTCCTAAGCTTTTTGAATTAAATGCTTTGGTTTTGCTGATAGGCTTTTTGTCCATAAATATAAGTCGCCTCAATATTGCGGTCATCGCCCATGGTAAATAGGGCAAACAAACTGTCTTCGATGGATTTAGCACGTGATTGACGCAATTGTTGTAATGCCGTTGCTTTAAGATCAAGTACTACAAAATCCGCTTCTTTACCTACAGTAAAGTTACCCAGCTTATCATCTAAATCCAGAGCTTTTGCACCACCTAGAGTGGCATGGTACAATGATTCATATGCGGATAATTTATCACCTTGTAGTTGTTGTACCTTGTAGGCTTCATTGACTGTTTGCAATAGGCTAAACGAAGTTCCTGCACCAATATCTGTACCGAGTCCAACTTTGACTTGCTGATCCCATGTTTTCTTTAAGGGAAATAAGCCACTGCCTAAGAACAAGTTTGATGTTGGGCAAAAAGCAATTGCTGAGTTTGTATCATGCATACATTTCCACTCAGTATCCTCTATATATACACAGTGTGCGAAAACGGAGCGCTGACCTGTTAAACCATAGTGGTGATAAACATCAAGATAACCATTTTGATGAGGAAATAAATCTTTCACCCATGCAATTTCATCTTTATTTTCACTTAAATGCGTGTGCACATACACATCAGGGAACTCTGCTTTAAGTTGCCCTGCTCGTTCAAGTTGTTCTGGTGTCGAGGTTGGTACAAAACGTGGGGTAATCGCATAAAGTGCGCGACCTTGACCATGCCACTTCTGTATTAACGCTTTAGAATCAACATAAGCGCTTTCTGCGCTATCACATAGCGCTTCAGGTGCATGACGATCCATCATTACTTTGCCTGCGATTAAACGCATTTGGTGCTGTTCTGCGGCTTCAAATAAGGCATCAACAGACTCTGGATGTACGGTACAAAAAACTAAAGCTGTGGTCGTACCATTTTTGAGTAGTTCATTAACAAAAAATTTGGCAATTTCTTGTGCATAGGCTTTGTCTTTAAACTGGATTTCTGTTGGAAATGTATAGGTATTTAACCAACTTAATAATTGTTCACCATAAGCACCCACCATTTCAGTCTGTGGGAAGTGAATGTGCGTATCAATCATTCCAGGAATGATCAGTTGTTCTGGGTAATGTTGAATCTCAACATCTGTAGGAAGATGATCTTGAGCAGCATCCCAAGGGCCAAACCAGCGAATTTTGCCCTGTTCAGTGATCAGAACACCATCCTCAATATAACGAACCTGCTCTGCGATCTCTGACGCGTGTGAAACTGTGTTTTGAATATCTAAGAAGCGACCACGAACAACCGTGATGGGAGTAGCCAAAGTCATAACAACCTACAATTTTACTTTTTTCGGTTGATTGTACCTGATTTTGATCATTTTACTGGATTGTTCTCATATTTTGACGCAGTAAAATGGATTGAAGTGAACTAATCATCTGAATCAATTCACTTTACTTTTAAGCTCAAATGAGTAAATTGTCAGCAATAATTATACTTTTTGGAAAAATAAGCATGTATTTTTGGAATACCAAAGCACTTGCACATGAACTTGCCGAAGATACTTTGAGCAAACAGCATTATAAAAATTATTATTTAGCTGCGGCTTTGGTCGTGAGTGTGGTGTATTACTATGGGATGTATTCACCTTATTATGATGTACGTGTGATTAGCCTAGAAGCCATTTTAACTTTATTGATTATGCTGATTGGTATTCAACGAACTTATCAAGCCAATGGTGCTGATGAGGGAATCAATTTTTTGAATCGGATCACCGCCCTCTCCTTTCCTATTTTGATTCAAACCACGGTTGCTGGTGTGGTTTTTGGAGTTGTTCTCTTGCTGATCTATCAATATTTTGGATTGGCTCAGACTGCATTTGCAATATGGTATGAATGGTGTGTGTCAGCCTTTACAATTTTTCTGCAAATTTTATTTTTTACACGTCTAGTATCTTATATGAAACGTGTGGCAGCACATACGATTTAAACTTGATACGGTCAGGATGTATCTCATTAAATCCTGACCGATTGATGATTGTTATCTAGATTTACTCTATAAAATAATGCGCTGCGAAATGTGCATCATTGCCAATAATGTCATAACAGTCTTCACGAATCGACATGCCTGCACATTGATGTCCGACCATCCATAACCCCAGTGTCGGTAACTGACCAGAAAATAACGGCGTGTCGACCCACTTCTGAATCACATAACCATATTTGTCATAGTCATCAAAATAAAAACTACCTGAAGCAGCGCCCTGATCCTGACCATCTTGCAAGACACGGATATTTGCCCCTTCTCTCGCCAAGATTGGTTTTTTTACCCATTTTCCACTGAAGTGTTGTTCAGGGTCATAGGCATAGGTTTCAACCAACAGTGGGTGATTTGGATACCGCTTCCATAGCTCAACTAAAATCGCTTTATTGGAGAGCAACATTTTCCAACACGGTTCGATCCAGTTCGTTTCTAGCTGAAGATACTGGGCAAATGATTCTTCCCAAATCCATTCCCACGGATATAACTTAAATAGATTTTGAATCGGTCGATTGTTTAGATCTACAAAACTCTGACCATTCCAACCAATATTTTCCATCGACAGTTCAGAGACCTGTAAATGAGCTTGAAAGGCAGTATCCATTAAGTATTCTAAATTGCCCCAATCTTCTCGCCCTGCTTCCTGACAAGCTGCAAAGTGGAGATGGCTCCCGCGAGGTAAAATAGTTTTCCAACGCTTAATCAGGTCTTCGTGAATGCTGTTGAATTGATCTCGATTTGGAATGCCTGAGACTTGTTCGATCCATAGCCATTGCGCTACAGAGGCTTCCAATAAACCCGTGGGTGTATCAGCATTGTATTCCAGCATTTTGATCTGCAATCCATCATAGGCGAAATCAAAACGTCCATAGAGCATCGGACTATTTCGTCGCCATGAATGCTCAATATGTGGAATAGCAGCCTGTGGAATCTGGAAATAATTGGGATAATCACCACGTTGAATTAAATCCCCTACTACAGCTAAACACATTTGATGAAGTTCGTTTGCTGCATCTTCCAACTGTTCGATTTGTTTTAGCGTGAACTCGTAGGCGACACCTTCCGACCAATAAATAGAACCGTCCAATGAAGGTAGATTAAAATAATCGAAACCAATCTTTTGGTGTTCAAGCTGCCAATCGGTACGTGGGGAAAATAATTTTCTTTTCATATTGTTGTTCTAATTTAACCACCGAAAGACATGCCACCACGTCCAAATCCGCCACGGATTGGAGAAGATAATGAAGAACTTTTCAGCGTAGTTGAAACAGTGGGTTGTCCCACACTAAGATTGCTTCTAGGTCGTAAAGTATGACCTCTAAACGAGACCTCACGATTATTTTGGTAGTATTGTGGCCCTAGATAACGGTTTGATCCATAACTACCTGCATAATAACCACTACTCACGTTGTTATTCTCTTCTTCACAAGTGTCAGTATTCCAGTCAGCTGCGCAGTCATATTGGTTGTTGTAAACATCTTGAACCAATGGACCATCATTATGGCTACATGCAGTTAATAATAGCGGGACGACAACGAGATTGATTTTTTTAGAACGCATAATCTGCCACTCATTTAATTTAGTTGTAAGCGCCTTCATAGCGAAGCAACTTTGTTTATTATGTTTCTAATCAGAAAGATAAAAGCGTAAAGCCGACATATCATATTGATCTGTTTTTTTAATGTACAGTCTAATTTTAGGTTTTTAAATCTCAAGACATCTGAAGCTCAGATGTCTTGAGTGATTCGCTTAGGATTGTAGCTGTTTTTTGTTATGACGCAGAGAAAGGTAAGCTGTAATGCTTAAGACGAGGACGATGAAGCCTAATGAAATCCAAATCGGCATGTGGAACACGTCGAGCATCAGCATTTTTGCACCAATAAACAGTAAGATAATCCCTAAACCGTATGGTAAGTAATGCAATTTCGTTGCCGCACCAGCCAACAAGAAGAACATTGCGCGTAAGCCTAAAATCGCCATTAGGTTTGCAGTCAATACGATAAATGGATCACTTGTTACCGCAAAAATCGCTGGAATTGAGTCGACCGCAAAGATAACGTCGGAACCTTCAACCAAAATCAGAACTAAAAATAATGGTGTTGCCCACAACAAACCATCACGGCGAACAAAGAATTTTTCACCCTCAAGCTGTGGCGTGATACGCATATGTTTGCGTAACCATTTTAAGGTTTTGATATCTTCGATATTGGTTTCTTCGTCTTGTCCTTTTAGGAATTTGAAACCGGTATAGACCAAGAACGCACCGAAAATGTAAAGAACCCATGAAAACTCTTGAACGAACCATGCACCGATAAAAATAAAGATGGTTCTTAATACGATGGCACCTAATACGCCGTAGAGTAAGATTTTACGTTGCAGCGCAGAAGGAATCGCAAATGCAGAGAAAATCATTAACCAAACAAAAACGTTGTCAATCGCTAAAGATTTTTCTAACAAATAACCTGCAAAGTATTCCATGGTTTTTTGGTTGGCTATACCTACCCCAACAGTTTGTTGTAAATAGAACCACAAACCACCACCAAACATTACCGCAACTGAAACCCAAGCAATACTCCAATAAGCCGCTTGCTTAATTGGAACATCCTGATTTTGCTTTTGTTTAAAGCCCAAAAAATCGATCAGTAGCATCACGATGACGATGCCAAAGAAGATGGCATATAGCCATATATTACCGATAGTGTCCATCACAACTCCCTATCTGGCAAATGGGCATAAAAAAACCTTGACCAGTTGCCAGATGAATAAAAAACATCTGTTTCAACATGATCAAGGTCTTGCCTACATCACAATGTACTGTGATGCTCAGAGTCCGACTTTTTGCAAAGTGTAATGACGAAACTCTGACACCGAAGGCATGATATGCACTTGGGCTTGGAGGAGGCTACTCCCCTTGTCAAACTAATTCTGTATGGACGGTAACATCCAAATATGTATATAGGATTACATAATTTGTGTGTTTGTGCAATTTTTGAATGAATAAATTTTCAACAATATTTTATCATGCTCGTTGTTGCCCTTTCATTCTGAAGGATTTTCTTTGCAATGATGAACAAAATACAGCGTAGAGAAAAAACATATGAGTGCTGAAAAACTTCACCACACAACATTAAAGGCATTTGCCCCACGAGATCCCCAAGAATCACATCGTGCCGCTACCCCTTTGGAGTTGTTATTTGATTTGGTTTTTGTTGTTGCGATTGCAACTGCAGGTCAACAACTGCATCACGCTATGGTCGAAGGTCATTTGTGGCATGCTTTACCGACCTACTTTATGGTGTTTTTTTGCACTTTGGTGGGCATGGATGAACTTTTCTTGGTTTGCTTCAGCCTATGACAATGACGATACGCTGTATCGTTGTTTGACCTTTGTGCAAATGGCTGGTTCTTTAGTCATGGCGGCAGGTATTCCTGCGGTATTTCAGCAGCATAATTTTGACATGATCATTATCGGTTATGTGATTATGCGTTTGGCTTTGGTGACCCAGTGGATTCGTGTCGCTAAACATGATCCTTTGCGAAAAGTAACCGCCTATCGATATGCCATCGGCATTGTATTAGTTCAATTAGGTTGGTTGATTACTAATTTTAGTTCGATTCATCTTAGTCAGTTGCTCTTTCTAGTCTTGGTAATATGTGAATTAGCAGTACCATTCTATGCCGAAAAACATGCGATCACACCTTGGCACCCACATCATATTGTGGAGTGTTATGGTTTGTTGACGATTATCGTATTAGGTGAGTCGATTATTGGATGTTTTGCTGCCACTCAAGATGCATTTTCGAATCAGGTATTGAATCTCGAAGAGATTTTTCTGATTGTAGGTGGGCTATTGATGATGTTTGCGATGTGGTGGGTTTATTTTGATCGCAGTCATCACCACCATCAACGCCGTGGTGTACAACCATTTTTATGGGGTTATGGGCACTTTCTCATTTTTATTAGTATTGCTGTGTTAGGGGCTGCATTAGCCGCTGCGGTCGATGTTTCAACGAAACATGCCGAAATTTCAGCTCAAATGATGGGTTTGATTATTGCCGCAAGTTTAGTTGTTTATAGCACCTGCGTATGGCTATTTTATGAAGCGTTTTATTTAAAGGGATGGAGACGTTAGATTTATCCAATCACGGTTTTTATTCTATTGTGTATGCCATTTATCTTTAATCAGATTGGACACATTGTGTTTGCGATGGCGATTGTCTACATCCTTCGTCTTATGTTGTCTAAAGCTTTTTGATGAATTGTGATGATGAGCAAAGCATCACAACGCATTAAGCTTCCTTTCCATTTGAACTACCACCAAGTTTGGCGTTTTAATACGCTAACTTGGTAGGCTCAAAAAATTTTCAAAATTTCATTTCGAAGAAACTGATGGCGAGGATTCTTTCTGACGTGTTCGTGCCAATACATCCCCATTTTAATTTTAGGCAGCTCGATGGGTAACTGATGTATTTTTAAATCTTGCGCATAATGCAGATGTTTTAAAATACTGTGAGGAATGGTGAGAATCGCCTTGGGATACTGAGCCAAGACTTGTAAGGCAGTGGAATAGTGCTGACAGCGCATAAAAATTTGTCGAGAAAGTTGCTGTCGATTGAGATAAATATCTTCAAGCAATAATCCTGTTCGCCGAGAGGACACACCGATATGTGGTGAGGATAAATAGAGCGATAAATCCATCTCTGTTTGAAGTGTACACGCCACAAAATGATCTTCAATCAAGTTTTCAAACTGTAAATTTTCTTGATAGGGTTGTACTAGATCAATCACAAAATCAATTTGTTGTGCTGAAAGATCAGCCAGCATATTTTTTCGATCAAGTTTGGAACTCAAAAACTGAATATCGAGATTGAGTTGACTAAAATGATGCACTAATTGAGGAAAAATAATCGGTTCAATTTCATCATGAATTGCGATTTTCAAGCTTTGTAGCATGCTAGGATCAAAGTCGTGTTGTGGAATCGCAATATTTTGAATCGTTGATAACGCCGTTTGAATCGGTTGATAAATTTGTTCGGCAAAAGGTGTGGGAAGCATTTTTTGTCCACTACGCACAAATAATTCATCTTTAAGTTGCAGACGCAAACGTTGTAAAGCATGACTGACCGCAGATTGACTAATACAAAGAAGTTGAGCGGCCTTAGAAATGCTTTTTTGCTCAAAAATCGCAATAAAAAGTGGATACAGATTGATATCAATACGAAGGAAGTTACCCACTTCCAATGGATTTGTATTATGAATCTGATTCATAGTTTTGCATAAAATAAAATCATTTCATTCATAATAAGTTTTCGCTTAAGGTGATGTAAAGCAGCGAATTCAGTTTCGCCACATATTTACCTTGAGGGAAATGATGATGTTTGCATTATCTGAACGTGCACAGGATTTTATTGCTCGCACACAGGCGTTTATCCAACAAGAAATAGAACCAATAGAAAAAGCATTTTGGGATGAAACACATCGTTTAAATGTCGATGGTGACTGGACCAAATGGCAATGGCCGGCACAACTTGAACAACTCAAAGCGAAAGCCAAAGCAGCAGGCTTATGGAATATGTTCTTGCCTGATAGTGAACTGGGTGCAGGTTTATCGGTACAGGAATATGCACATATTGCTGAATTGACGGGGCGTAGTTTACTGGCTCCGACAGTATTCAACTGTAATGCGCCTGATAGTGGCAATATGGAGCTGCTATGGCGTTATGGTAGCGATGAGCAAAAACGACAATGGCTACAACCCCTGCTTGCTGGTGAAATCCGTTCAGTGTTCTGTATGACGGAACCCGCCGTTGCTTCCAGTGATGCCACCAATATGCAAGCCACGGCAGTGATTGATGGCGATGAAATTGTTCTGAATGGGCGTAAATGGTGGTCGTCTGGTTTGGGTGATCCGAATGCCAAAGTGATTATTTTTATGGCCTACACCCCTGACCCAAGCAAAGACCGTCACCATCAACATTCGATGGTACTTGTGCCGATTGAAACGCAAGGCGTAACGATTGAACGGATGTTGCCTGTATTTGGTGATTACGATGCACCGCATGGACATGGACAGGTCAGTTTTGACAATGTGCGTGTGCCAGTGAGCAATTTTATTGGTGGTGCAGGTCAAGGATTTGAAATTGCTCAAGGACGCTTAGGGCCTGGTCGTATTCACCATTGTATGCGTTGTATTGGTGCAGCGGAAAAAGCGTTAGAACTCATGATTGATCGTGGCATGTCACGCAAGGCATTTGGTAAAGAAATTCTTAAACTTGGCGGCAATTTAGAACGTGTCGCGGAAGCCCGTGTGCAGATCGATCAAGCTCGCTTATTAACGCTGTATGCTGCTTATAAGATGGATACCTTAGGCAATATGGCAGCACTCACCGAAATTTCTGCAATCAAAGTCGTTGCACCGACTGTATTGCAAAACGTCGTTGATATGGCGATCCAAATTCACGGTGGTGAAGGTGTATCACGCGATACTCCGCTGACAGCATTTTTCAATCAAGCACGCAGTTTGCGTTTAGCTGATGGACCTGATGAAGTGCATAAGGGCATGATTGCTAAATTAGAATTGAAAAAACGTGGCTATGGTCGTTAATAAGGATAAAAAAATGACAATGATTGATATCGGCGGTCAGGTTCGTCACGGTGAAGAATTGGATATTTCCGCTGTTGAAAAGTGGTTAAAGGATCAAGGTGTTCAACTGCAAGGTCAAGCACAAGTCACTCAATACTCAGGGGGTGCTTCGAATTGGACCTATCGTTTGCAATACGACAATCAAGATTTAATCCTACGACGTCCACCGAAAGGTACTAAAGCCAAATCAGCGCATGATATGGCGCGTGAATACAATGTGCAGAAGCATCTTGCGCCGTTCTACCCTGTCTTACCTGAAATGGTTGCATTGTGTCAGGAAGAGAACGTAATAGGTTGTGATTTCTATGTCATGAAGCGGATTGAAGGCATCATTCCGCGAGCTAATTTACCCAAAGAATTACAATTGAATCAGTCACAAGTTCAACAGTTGTGTCTGAATGTTTTGGATAAATTAATTGAATTGCATCAAGTGCCATATCAAGGTACAGAACTGGAAAAACTGGGCAAAGGCGAAGGCTATTGCCGCCGTCAAGTTGAAGGTTGGGATGCACGTTATAGTAAAGCGCTTACGCCAAATGTACCTGATTTTAGCTTTGTGCGGGAATGGCTACAGCAACATATTCCAGCGGATTCTAAAACTTGTGTCATTCATAATGATTGGCGTTTTGATAATGTCATTTTAGATCCACAACAACCAACTACAGTGATCGGAGTACTGGACTGGGAAATGGCGACTATTGGTGATCCGCTGATGGATTTAGGCAGTGCTCTCGCCTACTGGATTCAAGAAGATGACGATGCTTTGATGAAGTCTAGTCGTCGTCAACCGACCAATCTACTAGGCATGCTGACACGTCAACAGGTGGTAGACTACTACTTGGAAAAAACTGGTTTGCAACCTGCCAATTGGGCATTTTATGAAGTATTTGGTTTGTTCCGTTTGGCGGTGATTGCTCAACAGATTTATTATCGTTATTACCATCAGCAAACCGATAATCCAGCCTTTAAGGATTTCTGGATCATGATCCATGCCTTACATATTCGGGCACTTAAATTAATTGCACAAAACAATGCTGAAGCACAGCAGTTAATTCCTGAATATGGGGCGAAATTACAGGATATTTTAAAACGATGACCACGATCTATTTGGTACGACATGGGCAGGCATCATTTGGTGCTGCGAGTTATGATCAGCTTTCAGCCAAAGGTGAACAACAGGCGCAGGTGGTGGGTGATTTTTTTAAACATACCTTGAAAGAACATCCTTTGGTGCTTGCAGGGTCAATGCAGCGGCATCAGCAAACAGCACAATTAGCCTTGGCTCAAGGTTTTGATGATGCGCCAATTCAAACAGAGTCGGCTTGGAATGAGTTTGATCATCAACAAGTATTTGCCAAATATGATGAACGTTTTAATCAACCAGAGTTATTGAAGCAGGATGTTGAGTTAATTGCCAATCCACGTGCTTATCTTGCCAAAATCTTTGATGGCGCGATTGAACGCTGGACAGGAGAGCACTATGACCATGAATATCATGAGACATGGTTAGGCTTTCAAACACGTGTAGAAGGTGCTTTGCATGGTTTATGTCAGCACATTGATGCCACGCAACCACGTCAGGCTGTAGTGTTTAGTTCAGGTGGTGTGATTTCTGTGGCGGTTGGCAAGGTTCTAGGTTTGAATGCTAAACAGATTTTTGCGCTGAATTGGTCGATTGCCAATGCCAGTATCACCACATTGCGTTGGACAGATGGTCGTTTGCAATTACTCAGTTTCAATGAGCATCATTATTTGAAAGCGCGTGATGCTGAACTCTTAACATGGATATAAATAAGAATAGGTGAAGGAAATGACAAAGACGATTTTAATTACAGGTGCAAGTTCAGGTTTAGGCGCTGGGATGGCACGTGAATTTGCAGCCAAAGGATACAATTTGGCATTGTGCGCACGCCGTTTAGATCGTTTGGAATCCTTACAACAAGAATTGCAAAGCCAATTTGCAATTCAGGTCAAAATCAAAAGTCTTGATGTGACTCATTACGATGATGTTTTTACGGTTTTTAAAGCTTTTCAGCAGGAATTTGGGACAATTGATCGGATTATTGTCAATGCAGGTGTAGGTGATGGTCGTCGTATTGGTAAAGGGCATTTTGAAGTAAATCGTGCCACAGCGGAAACCAACTTTATTTCAGCATTGGCACAGTGCGAAGCAGCAGTTGAAATCTTCAGAGCGCAAAATAAGGGTCATTTGGTGGTGATCTCCTCAATGAGTGCAATGCGCGGTTTACCGAAGCATTTGTCGACCTATGCTGCGAGTAAAGCAGCAGTGGCACATTTAGCGGAAGGTATTCGTGCAGAGTTGTTGGATACGCCAATTAAAGTTTCAACCATTTTCCCTGGCTATATTCGTACTGAAATGAATGAGGGTGCGAAAAAACTACCGTTTGAAGTGGATGAAAAGACAGGTTGCAAGGCGTTGGTGAAAGCCATTGAGAAGGAATCAGTAAAGGCTTATGTACCGCAGTGGCCATGGTTGCCAATGGGCATAGCAATGAAGATTTTGCCGTTAAAATTGGTGAATAAACTGAGTTAATTACTATTCAAAATAGATCGGAGATATCTCTATTTGGAAAGTTTGACAGCCTCATATAGGCTGAATCATTGACCTGTTTGGATATAGGCGTTTCCTTACTTTTCATGGGTGAGGAGTTTACTCCGCAAGGTAACAAAAATCCTTTGTTGGACTGATGGTATATCCCTATACCACAGTCCAACGGGCGGCATGGATGCCGCCTGTCACGATAGTGAATACCGTGACAAAATTAGATGATTAAAATAGGCTATTGGCTAAATTACGACAAAGCCTTAATTAACTTTTGGTGTAAACCACCAAAACCACCATTGGACATGATCACCACAGCATCGCCCTCGCCTGCTTCATTCACTACACGGGTAATGATGTCATCCAAAGAGCGGCTGACTTCAGCCTTGTTTGAAGATGCTGAGATTACAGGTTGTAAATCCCAGTCTAAACCTTCTGGTTGATACCAAATTACCTCATCCGCTAAACGCGCAGAGTGCGCCAAACCATCTTTATGACTGCCCATACGCATAGTGTTAGAACGTGGTTCAATGATTGCCCAAAGTTTACGTTCACCAAGACGTTTACGTGCGCCGTCGAGTGTAGTTTCAATCGCAGTTGGGTGATGGGCAAAGTCATCATAGACTTCGATGCCACGCACAGTACCTAACAGCTCCATACGGCGCTTTACACCACCAAAGTTAGATAATGCTTCACAGGCTTGTTCAAGGCTGACACCGACATGCTGAGCAGCAGCAATCGTTGCCAAAGCATTGGCTACACTATGCTGTCCTGTCATATTCCATTTTACTTCCCCGATTGCCTTGCCATTTTCAAGGACTTTAAAATGACTACCATCGGCACTGATCAGCTCCGCTGATAAAGCAGCTTGGTCATTAGGTTCAAGACTGGTGCGAACCACAGGCGTCCAACAGCCTTGTGCTAATACTTCATCAATATTGGTTTCAGTAATTGGAGCAATAATACGACCTTCGCTTGGAATGGTGCGTACTAAATGATGAAACTGTTTTTGAATCGCAGCAAGATCATCAAAAATGTCAGCATGATCAAATTCAAGATTGTTTAAAATCGCAGTTTTTGGATGATAATGGACGAACTTAGAACGCTTATCGAAGAAAGCAGAATCATATTCATCAGCTTCCACACAGAAATATTTGCCACCACCTAAACGTGCGCTTTCGCTAAAACCAAGCGGTACACCACCAATTAAGAAACCTGGATTTAAACCTGCTTGATCGAGTACCCACGCCAACATTGTAGTCGTCGTCGTTTTTCCATGTGTACCCGCGACACCTAAGACATGTTTACCTTGTAGCACATGATCAGCTAAGAATTGTGGGCCAGAAATATAAGGTAAACCTTCATTGAGCATATACTCGATGGCATCAATACCACGTTTCATGGCATTGCCGACGATCACGAGATCGGGATGTGGTTGCAAATGGCTACGATCATAACCTTGCATCAGTTCGATGCCTGCATTTTCGAGTTGAGTCGACATCGGTGGATAAACATTGGCATCTGAACCTGTGACTTTATGTCCTAAATCTCGTGCTAATAGAGCCAAAGACCCCATAAATGTGCCACAAATACCCAAAATATGCAGATGCATAACTCGCCTACTCCACTGCTTTGCATACAGCACGGAACACGTGTGTATGATTGTCGTTATCAATAAAATTCAATCGCAACGATAGCAAGGCTTGCAGTGAAAAGATAGTCAAAATTCGTTGTTGTTCTTCACTTAAAATTTAAGCGAGAAGTGTTAAGATTTCATCGTTTTTAAGATGTATCTATCTCCCTGTTGTCTTTATTTTCCGAATCAGAAGGACGCTATTTTGAGCCCGACGCTTTTAGCCCTGTGTTTATTGATTATTTCAAACTGTTTTATGACCTTGGCATGGTATGGACATCTCAAAATCTTACACGATGCTCCGCTATGGCAAGCGATTCTATTTAGTTGGTGTATCGCTCTACTCGAATACAGTTTTATGATCCCTGCAACGAAATTATTAAATCAATATGGCTGGAGCTTGGGGGAAATGAAAATTACTCAAGAAGTCGTGACACTATTGGTTTTTGTTCCGTTCATGATTTTTTTATTTAAACAGCCATTTAAATTAGATTATATCTGGGCAATGTTGTGTTTGCTTGGGTGCGTCTACTTTGTTTTTCGTAATCAGAGCTAGTTTTTCTATGCGATGCTTAATCGTTTCTGTAGTTGGGGATGCCTGAAAAAAACGCTATAATATCCCCCAATTTATTCCTTTGTGCTTGGCGCAAGTCGAGACACTCTCCTCTTTTTATCTTGTTTTGGAAAAGCCAATGAATGCGGTCGCAACAGATAACCAACCTTTAGTCGGGATTATCATGGGTTCTCAATCGGATTGGGCAACACTTGAACATACCGCAAACATGCTCAAACAGTTGGGTGTGCCTTTTGAAGCTGAAGTGGTTTCTGCGCACCGCACACCAGATCGTTTATTTGAATATGCTGAAACAGCACGTGATCGTGGTATCCAAGTGATTATCGCGGGAGCTGGTGGTGCTGCACATTTACCAGGAATGTGCGCAGCAAAAACTGATTTGCCAGTGCTTGGCGTGCCAGTAAAATCTTCGATTTTAAACGGTGTTGATTCGTTGTTATCGATTGTGCAGATGCCTGCAGGTATCGCGGTAGGCACATTGGCAATTGGCCAAGCTGGTGCAACCAATGCAGCAATTATGGCAGCTCAAATTCTAGGTTTAACACGTCCAGAGATCGCAAAAAATGTTGCAGATTTCCGTACTGCACAAACTGAAAAAGTATCGAGTAATAACATTCCTGGTCAAGTATAACGAGGTTGATCATGAATAAAACCATCGGTATTTTTGGTGGCGGACAGCTTGGACGCATGATGGCGCAAGCCGCTTTACCACTCAATATTCAATGTAGCTTTTTCGAAGCAGAAACAGATTGCCCTGCGGCTATTCTAGGTCCTGTATTTTCAAGTAAAGATCCACAAGCACTTCAAGCTTTCATCGCAAGTGCTGAAGTATTCAGCCTTGAGTTTGAAAATACGCCTGTAGCTGATGTGGATGTTCTGACTCAGACAAAAACATTACACCCTCCTCGTCTTGCTTTGGCGACTGCTCAGAACCGTTTAGCTGAAAAAGGCTTGTTTGATGAGTTAGCTATTCCTGTTGCGCCCTATCGCGCAGTGGATAGCTTGCAAAGTTTAAAGCAAGCTGTTGATGAATTAGGCTTACCGATCGTATTAAAAACCGTAACAGGTGGCTACGATGGTAAAGGTCAGTTCGTATTGCGTTCAGAAGATCAAATTGATACAGCTTGGGCTGAACTTGGGCCTGCAAAAAGTCTAATCGCTGAAAGTTTTGTGAAATTCAGTCGAGAAGTATCGATTATTGCAGTACGTGGACAAGATGGCGATGTCAAAACGTGGGCATTGGCAGAAAATCATCATCACAATGGTATCTTGTCACACTCGATTGTTCCTGCGCCAAACAGCACAGATCTACAGCCTGTTGCACAAGATTACATTACCCGTTTATTGAACCATTTGAATTATGTGGGTGTGCTTACGCTTGAGTTATTCGTAACTGAGCAAGGGCTTTATGCCAATGAAATGGCATGTCGTGTACACAACTCAGGACATTGGTCGATTGAAGGTGCGATTTGTTCGCAATTTGAGAATCATATTCGTGCAGTTGCAGGCTTACCACTTGGTGCAACGGATGTTGTTCGTCCAACTGTGATGGTAAATATCATCGGGCAACATCCTAAATCTGAGGACATTTTAGCTCTGAAAGGTGCTCATTTACATCTTTATAATAAGTCTGAGCGTGCTGGTCGTAAGTTAGGACATATCACTTTGATGCCGAATAATTCTGATGAATTAACAGATTTATGCCGTCAATTGGCTCAAATTTTACCTGTGCCTTTAGCTTTGACGACTGATATGAATATCTAAGTTATCCACAATGCAACGAAAAGCGATCTTCGGATCACTGCTGTCCCACAAATATCACAAGAAGAACCTCAATTGAGGTTCTTCTTGTTTTCGCCATTTTTTATCAGGCACAAAGAGTGACCTTAAAAGTTTCCTTTCAAATAAATTGACCTGAATAATTCTCAGTAAACGCTGAACACTCCATCCTTCTTGTGCCATGTGTTTAGCGAAGTTCACCAGCAAATAGGCAATTAATGCAATCCATATTTGCGTTTGTATCGCATTGCGGCTTCGACCTAGAAATGACTTCAGTTTTAAATTCTGCTTGATGGCTTTAAAGAATAACTCAATCTTCCAGCGGTCTTTATAAATTGCAGCAATGGTGGATGCTGCCAGATGAAAGTTGTTGCTCAGAAATTCGAATGTTCTTTTCTTATCTGTATCATAAAACTCTATACGTCTTAATAATTTAGGTGCGCCTCTTTTCTTGGCATGCGCACTACTCAATTCAATACATTCATCCGCAATAATCCCTTTAGTCGCTAATACGCTGCGGCTTGATTTAACTTGATAAACTGTCTTTGGGCGTAGCCGGGTTACAAAGCTGACGTTCTGAAGTGTCAACTGAGCAAACCATTGATAATCAACATATCCTTTATCAAAGACGATAGTGCTGCCAGCAGGAAATTTAAATGCTCTGCCTTGCACCATATCATTTTCAATACCATCCCCAAGCGCTACAAATTCAGGAATGGTATTGCTGTGATTTAAGCCAACACTGAGTTTAATACTGGCTTTGGATTCATGCACTTTTGCCCATGCGCACAATGACAGTGAAAGATCAATATGACTGGCATCTAGTGAATACAGCGGATTCTTGAATCTAAATTTATGTGCAGTTTTAGAGTTTTCACAGCGCTGAAGCAGCTGTGTGAACAATTGCTGATACAAGCTGGCGGGCTGTTCTTCGTTGAGTCTTGCTAAGGTGCTTCGCGCAATTCTCTTCGCGCCAAGATGATAGAGCTTTTCCTGCTGGGATTCGAGATTGGATTGAATGTCTCTTAAGCTTTGCCGACAAGAAAGTTGGGACATCAATATGGCAACAAACTGATCCCAGCGGGTGGCTGATCTTAATTTTTGCCCAGAGTGGTGCAGTTTAGCCAGACGTTCAAAATCTTGTCTTAGAATGGGTTTGAGTAATTGATGAAATACGGTATTCTGATGTGACAAAAACTGAGTCCTTTATAGTTAAAGTGTTTGTTTGCACTCATATTTTAACTATTTAGACTCAGGTTTTTTTATTTAAAGCAAACTATGGGACAGTAGTGTCTTCGGATCGCTTTTTTATTGGCTTAATGTTTTTGAATTTAAAAATGTATAATGAATTTGGTTGTGGATAACTCTTTCTGGTGTTTTGAATTTAAATATGATGTCCTTAATTTGAATTTAAAACTGAGTTTTGGTTGTTAGGATGTTTTTAAATTCAAAAGTATTGGGTGAGATTTAAATTTAAACTTGATGATTTAAGTTGTTTTGAATTTAAATTTTAGTGATGTGTATCAATGACTATATACTGATTTTAAAGAGATAATTGGCTTAATTCATCTTCTTGATTGTTTTAGGATGATTGCTAAAGAAATAAATTTAGGGGCTTAGGAAGTTAAAGAGGATTGTTACGGAGTAATTTAAGCAAATCGAGATATAAATTACCGTTCCGATGATTGAAGCGATACTCCGTTTCTTTTAGATGCAAATAAAACATCTTTTTGTCAATTCCATTAAACTTGACGAGTCGCTTTTTAGCATATCCCCAGAATGATTCTATGCCGTTAATATGACGCTCCCCGCATGCAAATTCGTTGTCCCCATGATTCACTCTTAAATGTTTGTCAAAACCAATATCAACTAAACCATCATAGCCTCTCCATCCATCTGTATTGATCACAGAATCAAGCTCTATATGCCCCCGAATAATACCCTGTAGCGTAGCTTTGGGGCACTCAGGCACAATTTCTGTGTATACGTTTCCATCTCTTTTGAGTAGTCCAAATACAATGGTTTTTCCTGATGCACCACGTCCACGTTTTCCTCGAATACGACGAGCACCAAAGTAGGATTCATCAAGTTCAACGATACCGTTGAAAGGAGATATTTCCTCACATTGTGCCGCAATCTTTTTACGCAACCTGATGTAAATTGTATTGATGGAACGTACAGAAATATTGGTGAGTTTAGCTGTATCTGAAGCAGTTAAATCCATGGCAAAAAAGCGAATGATCTGTCTGAATTTTGCCTCTGTGATTCTTGAACGGGAATAGTATCTATTTTTTGCTTTCATATAAGGAAGTTACCATACTTTTTGATATGCTTAACTTCCTAAGCTCCTAAATTTAAATTGAGTGGTTTTTTTGAATTTAAAACAAACTGTATCACTTGGATTGTGTTTTGAATTCAAAAAAAGATAGGTCGAAGTTTTAAATTTAAAAATCGCAAGTTTTATGAATTTAAAATATTCATTTAAATTTAAAAGACAAGAAATGAATTCAAAGTTACGATTCCAAACGATACATGCTGTTGCTGCATGCTATCTTGAATATGAAATTTAAATTTAAAAATTCTGGTTAAGACATGAAACATTCTTTGCGTTTTTTTCTAGGCACTGCCTTATTCACTTTATTAAATCAAGCTCATGCGGAACTGGTGATTAATGGTGCTACCATTTCAGCTACCACTGTAACGCCAACTAGCAACGTTTATTCTCCAAGTTCAAATTTTCAGGGATGTTTGGCAAATTTACGTTCTCAAGCCATCGCATCTGGTGTTTCTGCTTCGACCTATGATCGTTATACGCAAAATCTAACGCCAGATTATTCAGTGATTGATAAATTAAATTATCAACCTGAATTTTCGACGCCGATTTGGGATTATTTATCAGGTTTGGTTGATAACGAGCGTGTGCAAGCAGGTCAACAGAAACTTACACAGCATCAAGACGTACTACGCCGAGTAGAACAAGCCTATGGTGTTCCAGCAGAGACAGTCGTTGCTGTTTGGGGAGTTGAGAGTAACTATGGTGACATTTCAGGTAAATATCCTTTATTACAGGCTTTAGGCACTTTGAGTTGTGAAGGACGTCGCCAAGGTTATTTCCGCGGTGAGTTTTTTGCAACAATGCGTATTTTACAGCGTGGAGATTTAACCCAAGACCAACTTTATGGTTCATGGGCTGGAGCATTTGGACATACGCAATTTATGCCATCAACCTATGAAAGCTTAGCTGTAGATTTTGATGGAGATGGTCGCCGTGATTTGGTTTCTAGTACAACCGATGCGTTAGCCTCTACAGCAAATTTCTTGAAAAGAGCAGGTTGGCAAACAGGAATGCCATGGGGATTTGAAGTCAAAATTCCTGATGGAATGTCGATTTCAGGTGAAAGTCGCCGTAATAAAAAATCACTTAATCACTGGATTGCACAAGGTCTTACACGTGCCGATGGTACCGCTTTAATTCAAGGAAATCTCTCTGGTAGTACATTGGCAGGTTTAATGGCACCAGCAGGTTCAAATGGTCCAGTATTTTTGGTCTTCAAAAATTTTGATGCGATTTATAGTTATAACGCTGCGGAAAGTTATGGATTAGCGATTGCTCATTTATCTGACCGATTACGTGGAGGTACGCCATTTTTAACTTCATGGCCGACGGATGATGCGGGTACTTCACGCGCGGAACGCCGCGAAATTCAACAATTTTTACTACAGCGTGGCTATGATATTGGTGCAGTAGATGGGCTAATAGGTGATAAGAGTCGTCAAGCTATTCGACAAGAACAAACACGACTTGGCTTAAATCCAACTGGACGCGCAGGGCAGCAGATATTACGAGCTTTCCGTCAAGAACAAGCAAAACAAATGATGCAATAAATCATTTATCAATAATTTAAAAATAAAAAGGTCTACTTAAAGTAGACCTTTTTCTTAGGGTTCAACGTCTAATTTGACTGCTTCTAAGATATCAAAAATTACCGCAGTCACATCTTGGCTCAAATCTCGATCATTAAAGATTTCATAAGCAGTAATAGTGACATCTGTATCGCTTGGTAATTGTTTTTGTTCTTCTTCAATCAGATGTTCGATAGGTAATAGCGTTTGTTTTACTTCTAGATGAAGAATCTCATCATAAGTCACATTTTCATCTTCAAGTTCAACGATTTGTTCATTGAAATATGGAATCAAAATCGAGTGGAGATAAGGGCTAATATCTTGAATATTCAAGATCTCAATATCACGAGTTTGTTCAATCGTACTGATGTGGTCGTTCACTTCAATGAGGATATGATAATAACTCATGTTGATCTCCGTTAAGACTAAGATGATGTTTTATCAACACAATAACACGAATAAATCCAAAGAATCGACCTATTCTTGTTACCTGAATAGAAATGTAGATTTCATGTGATTTTATAGAGGGATCATCATTAATTTGTATGATTTAACAGTGCGAGATCAGTTGCTGTTAGTTGGAAGTTTTTGGGATCTTGCTCCTTAATTCGTGGATACATCAATGATTTAGGATTATGTGTGTGTTTCAATCCCAAAGCATGTCCAAATTCGTGGGCTAGGGTTAAGCGTAAATCATCAATCGAAGAAAACTCATAAATAAAGATCTGTTTTCCTTTAAATTGCCCTTTATGAACGAGTTGAGGTGCAAAGTTTTGATTAAATCGATCAACGGACTGAGTTAGCTGTTCATGAAGTTGTTTTAATTCATCTGTTTTAACCTGAATTTGTTGATGGTTACGATCATGATCATTGATCAGGATTTTTAAGACGTCTCTTTGCTGATTGAGTAGTTTTGTGCGCTCTTGAAGTAAGTTTAAATTTTTTGTATTTGATTTATTGAGATATTTATTCTGAGCGCTTGCATAAGCATTGAGTTGGGCCTGATATTTAATTTTTTGTAATTCTAATTGGGTGTGTAATTGTTGAGAGTCTTGCTTCAGTTTTAGCAGTTTTTGATTATCATCTAACCAGAGCTGCTTTTCCTGTTCTAAATTTTTGAGATTTTCAGTTCGTTTCATACTACGAACTTGACGCTGATCAAAGACCAAATTTACAGTAAATGTTGCTTTGGGATCATAAACAAAATAGCGTTTACCCGTACCTTGTTCCCAAATAGCGGCAGCTTCTTGACTAATTTCAATCATTTTTTGCTTACTAATGTTTAAGCGAGGATCAAGATCGGCAATACGATAGTGTAGAGGCGAATCATCATCTTCCGCCTCATTCAGATGTTGTGACACAGGGTGAGCATGAATATGGATTGAGGTAAATGCTGAAATAATGATAAACAACAGCCAAGATAATGGATGCATATACAGGAGATAAACTGGAAAAAGGATGTATTTTATTTAGTTAAAATGATCAGTCAAATTTCTAAAAAAACCATTTTTACTATTTTTTCTTAATAATGGAGTTCTAAATAAAATAGGGAATTGGCTTTAAAATTGCCATTTTTTGTGTTTTTTATGTACAAAATTTGAATAATAAAAATAATTACAGCATGTTAGATTTAATAATAAACTTTAAATATTATGTGAAATTAATTTCAATATTTACTTTCTTATTCATCTAATAAAAAAGTTTGTTTGTCTAATAAATATACCGAATGGTTAAATTGATCGGTGCAAATCAAGTTCTTAATATGATTAATTGACGGCACGAACCAACTCTTGTTGATCTGCATGTGCTAGCGCAAATCGTTCCATATTTTGTTTTTGAATGACAGGATACATTAATGACGTTGGATCATCAGTATGATCTAAACCTAAGGCATGACCGAACTCATGCGCAAGAGTCATACGTAAGTCATCTTTGGAAGAGAACTCATACACAGAGATTTGTTTTCCATTAAATTGACCTTTGTGGAAAAGGCGTGGTTGGAACGTTTGGTTAAACTGATTTGCTGAAAGTGCCAATTGTTGATTGTTTTGGTTTAACCCTTTGATTTGTTGATTTAGTTGTTGCGTTTTTTGACTGTGTTGTTGGATTGCTTGTTTCAATTCAGCAGATTGTTGCTGTAGTTGTTTTTGACGTTGTGCTAGTTGATCTGCCCATTCTTTAGAGGAAGATCGCATTTGATTGAAGCGTTGTACATCTGCATTGTATTGTTGGAATTGTGCAGTGAGTTGGCTTTGTTTGCTTGCAATTGAGGCGGTTGCACGTTGTATCTCATCTTTTACTTGTTGTATTTGTAGAGAGTCGATTTCCCATTGTTGCTGTTGTTGCTTAAGTTGATTGAGACCTTGTAGGCGATTTGAGGTGTGTTGTTGACGGTCATCGTAAACTAGATTGATTGTAAATTCAGCATTTGGATCATAAATGAAATGCTTTTTACCCGTTTCTTCTTCCCAAATTTTTGCAGCTTGCTGAGTCAGTTCAAGGACTTGTTTGCTACTCAAATTAAAACGAGGATCTATTGGAGCGATACGATAGCGTAGGGGCATGTCAGCAACTTGATGCTGATGCGAAGTTGCATTGTGCGGGTTATTTTGAGCATGGCTTAAACTGCTAATATTTAGACTCAAACACGCAACAATAATGGACAAAGCTTGATAACGCATGAGCAACATCCCCCCAAATAAAATTCATTTTTGAGCAAAATTTTGATGTCGTCAAAACGCTATCTAATTAATAATTAATATGAAAAAGTGTGATTTTTTTCCTTAAAATAAAAAAAATAATGCGATTCATAGCACAACGAAATAAAAGAGAGATGGAGTCTATATTGTTGTTTTTTTTATTCATAACATTAGATTAATCAATGCTTTAAAATTGATCAATTGACCGAAAGTGCATAACTTAAGCTTCTTTTTAGTTAAAAATCAAATTGTTATTTTTTGTAATTTAATTTTTAAGTGAGATATACATCACCTTCTATAACTTTCTCTATTGCACGCTTTGAAGTAACTCCAAATCAGCAGGTTTTAAACGGAAATCATTGAGGTCTTGATCTTGCATTAATGGATACATCAATGCTTGTGGATCATTATGATGGGCGAGCCCCAGTGCATGTCCAAATTCATGAGCAAGGGTGAGCCGTAGATCATTTTCAGATTGGAATTCATATATCAAAATCTGTTTTCCGTTAAATAGCCCTTTGTGAAAAAGGCGTGGCTGAAAGCGCTGTCGATATAATTTTACAGAACTATCAAGCTGTTGATCTAACGAATTTAAGCTGTCAATTTTTCTATTCAGTTCGACAATGTTCTGATTAAAGTTATCAATCTCAAGCCTGAGTTTTTGTACAAGCTGTTGTAATTCGTATTGTTGCTGTTGGAAATATTGGCGATCATGATCAGTAGCATTTTGTTTAGCCAAAAGTA
Organism: Acinetobacter sp. A22; assembly: GCF_030913345.1. Taxonomy (NCBI): domain Bacteria; kingdom Pseudomonadati; phylum Pseudomonadota; class Gammaproteobacteria; order Moraxellales; family Moraxellaceae; genus Acinetobacter; species Acinetobacter sp. A22. The sequence continues at coordinate 2,663,328 of NZ_CP133162.1, read as the reverse complement.
CTTGATGGTTATAGTTGTCAATTTGTTGATTTAGTTCTTGTTTTTTTAGATCTAGACTTTGTTTATTGAAGGCCAATTGCTGTTCCATTTGATCTAATTCTTGTTTTTTATTGATCCATTCTTGTTGATTCATTTTGAGTTGATTGAGATGAGCGCGTTGTTGTTCACTCTCAAATTGACGCTCATCATAGATCAAGTGAATTGTAAGCTGAGCATTTGGATCATAAACAATATATTGCTGACCTGTTCCATCGTTCCAAATCATCGCTGCTTGTTCGCTAATTTGTCGTACTTGTTCGATGCTGAGTTTAAAACGTGGATCAACATCGCCGATACGATAACGTAGGCGGGTATCAAAAGGATGAAGCACTCGATCTGAAAGCGCATTAAACTTGAGTTGTGGATGTTCCCGACTTTGATAATTCAGCCAAAATACAGCAATCAGTATAAATACAACTATCAGAAGGCGAGGCATTTTTGAATATTCTTGTCTAAGCTTACATTGCATCAATCTTGTAGAAGCATATTAACTTCATACATAAAGTAGCACTACTGTAAAAGAGTGGATTAAGAAAATATATCATTGTGTTTAGGCTTTTGCTTTAATAACGCAATACTTGGAATGATAAAAATAATCAAGGAATGCAGATGCGCAACTATTTATTAAAAGTACCTGATCACCAGTGGAATGCGAGTTCACCAGCAAAAAGTAGTTTCCAAAATTTAAAGATTCAATACTTGGGAACAGCAGGATTTATCCTTTCAGATCAACATCGAACTATAGTTTTGGATCCTTTTATTAGTCGTCCGAATTTTTGGCAAACATTCACGCAACCTTTGCTCAGTGACCCAACTTTAGTCAAAAAATATATTCCAAATGCCGATGACGTGTTAATTGGGCATGCGCATTACGATCATATCTTGGATGCACCAGAGGTATGTAAACAAACAGGTGCACGCCTAATTGGTTCGAAGGCTACTTTGATGTATGGGAGATCGGCAGGTTTGTCTGAAGCACAAATGCTGGAAACCAAAGGTCGGGAAATAATTGAATGTGGGCAATGGCAAGTTGTTGGGCTGCCGTCGATTCATGGCAAAGCATTGTTTGGTCGGGTGCCATTACCAGGGGATATGACTACACCGCCACCTTATCCACCGAAATTTCATCACCTGCGGCATGGTCAAGTGTTTAATTGGTGGATTAATACGGGGCATCTTCGCGTTGTACACATTGATTCAGCTGATTTTATTGAACAAGAATTACAAGGGAGGCAAGCAGATATTGTTTGTCTATGTGCGATTGGACGCAAATATCGCCCGAACTATGTCAAAGATGTCGTGCGCTTGCTGAAACCTAAATACATTATTCCATGTCATTGGGATACGATGCTTACGCCTATTGATCAACCACCAAAATTATTACCTGGTGTGAATATCCCTGAATTTTTAGAAGAAATAAAAGCTTCTGGAGTCGAACCATTATTTATGCCGATTTCGGGTGAACTATATTTCGATCAAAATAATGAATCTTAAAATAAAAAAAACCGCGCTTTCGCGCGGTCTTTTTTAAAGAGACAAATTATTTTTTGTCATCTTTAACTTCTGTGAACTCAGCATCTACAACGCCATCGTCCGCTTTTTGTTGTTGACCCGCATCACCACCTTGGAATGCATTTGGATCAAAACCTTCTGCGCCGCCAGCACCTTGTGCTTGTTCATAAGCACGTTGAGTGATTGGCATCAAGATGTTTTGTAAAGCTTCAGTTTTCGCTTTGATGTCTTCAACATCATTTTCTTTAGTTGCTGCTTCAAGCTCAGAAACCGCTGTAGCGATTGCAGTTTTTTCATCTTCAGTCACTTTGTCACCTAGATCTTTAACTGCTTTGTTTGAGCTAGATACTAAAGCATCTGCTTCGTTACGAGCTTTCGCTAACTCTTCAAATTTGCGGTCTTCTTCAGCATTCGCTTCAGCATCTTTAATCATTGCTTCGATTTCAGCATCAGACAAACCTGAGTTCGCTTTAATCTGGATTGATTGCTCTTTACCAGTGCTCTTATCTTTAGCCGATACTTTTAATATACCGTCAGCGTTGATGTCGAATGATACTTCAATTTGCGGTACGCCACGTGGAGCAGGTGGGATATCGCCTAATTGGAAGTTACCCAACAATTTGTTTTGTTGAGCCATTTTACGTTCACCTTGGTAAACAGAAATATCTACAGCAGGCTGGTTGTCAGCAGCAGTAGAGAACACTTGTGATTTCTTCGCAGGAATCGTAGTGTTCTTCTCAATGATTGGTGTTAATACACCGCCCATTGTTTCGATACCTAAAGTTAATGGTGTTACGTCTAATAAAAGAACGTCAGTTTTGTCACCAGACAATACTGCACCTTGAATCGCAGCACCGATTGCAACCGCTTCATCAGGGTTGACGTCTTTACGTGGCTCTTTACCAAAGAATTCTTGTACCTTTTGTTGTACAAGTGGCATACGAGACTGACCACCAACTAAAATTACGTCAGAGATGTCTGAAGTCGAAAGACCAGCATCTTTAAGCGCGATTTTGCAAGGCTCGATTGTACGAGCAACTAAATCAGCAACTAAACCTTCAAGTTTTGCACGCGTTACATTGATCACTAAGTGTTTAGGACCAGTTGCATCAGCGGTGATGTATGGAAGGTTGATTTCAGTTGCATTTGATGAAGAAAGCTCGATTTTTGCTTTTTCAGCAGCTTCTTTCAAACGTTGTAACGCAAGTGGATCATTTTTCAAATTCACACTTTGTTCTTTCTTAAATTCTTCAACCAAGAATTCAATTAACGCGTTATCAAAGTCTTCACCACCAAGGAAAGTATCACCATTTGTTGATAACACTTCGATTTGTTGGTCGCCATCAAGGTCTGCGATTTCAATGATTGATACGTCGAATGTACCACCACCTAAGTCGTAAACTGCAACTTTACGGTCGCCTTCTTTTTTGTCCATACCGAACGCAAGTGCCGCAGCAGTTGGTTCGTTAATGATACGTTTAACATCAAGACCTGCAATTTTACCCGCATCTTTAGTTGCTTGACGTTGAGCATCGTTAAAGTAAGCAGGAACTGTAATCACTGCTTCAGTAACTGTTTCACCTAAATAGTCTTCTGCAGTTTTCTTCATCTTTTTCAAGATTTCAGCAGAGATCTGTTGAGGTGCTAATTTTTTGTCGTTTACTTCAACCCAAGCATCACCATTGTCTGCTTTGATGATTTTGTAAGGTACAAGACCGATGTCTTTTTGTACCGCTTGATCTTCATAACGACGACCGATTAAACGCTTGATTGCGAATAAAGTGTTTTTCGGGTTTGTTACAGCCTGACGTTTAGCGCTTTGACCAACTAAAATTTCACCATCTTTATAAGCGATGATTGATGGAGTTGTACGTGCGCCTTCAGCGTTTTCGATTACTTTTACTTTATCGCCTTCAAGTACAGCAACACATGAGTTGGTAGTACCTAAGTCAATACCAATAATTTTTGCCATTTGGGATGTTCCTCTAAAATTTTGTGAACCCCCTGATTTCCTATTTAATAAATGGAATTTAAAAGGGGATTTGCTTGTTATTCGATATGAGAGTCAATCGGTTTTTTTCAAGCATTTTTATGAAAAAAAATCAAAAAACTCTCGAATTATTGTGTTTTGAGCAAAATTTTAAATGCTCAACGTCAATTTATTGACCTACCATCACCATTGCTGGGCGGAGTAGGCGACCATTTAAGGTATAACCTTTTTGCAATACGGTGCCGATTTGGTTCGCTTGAGCATTTGGATCGATACCGACTGCTTGATGAAGGTCTGCGTTGAAACCATTTTGTGTATCTGCTTCAACCACACCAAATTTTTCAAGTGTTGTCAGTAGCGATTTCAAAGTCAGTTTTACACCTTCAAGTAAAGGTGTTTGTTCATCACCAGCGGCTTGAATCGCACGTTCAAGATTGTCGACTGAATCCAACAACTCTTTAGCAAATTTCTCAAGAACGGTATCTTTGTGTTTTTCAGATTCACGCTGGATACGTTCAACACTCTTTTGTGCTTCGTACACGGCATTTGCAGTACGGGCTTTTTCAAGTTTCAAGCTTTCTTCGAGTTTGGTGATTTGCGCTTGTAAATCTTCAACGCTAAGCTCGTTTGCTTGCTCTACACCTTCAGCTTGAGTTTGTTCAGTTTGTTGCTCATTTTGAATGTCTTGAGCTTGCTCATTTTGCTCATTAGCCATTGATGATCTCCGTTGAAAAAAGTTCTTAAACATGTACAGTCCTTTTGGCGTGAATGCTCATAGGGTTAAACCCGAACTGCCACATCTTGGTCATTCATAGATAGGGATGAAGTATGGGCAAGGCGACAAAATTCAAGCGTTCAGGTTGATTTAAATCTTTTAATTTTGCTGATTTAAGTAAAAATTTAAGTTTTCGATGACAAAAGCAATAAATTCTTGTGTGATTTTCGGTAAATGTTGCCTTGATGCATAGACTAACGACAAGGTTAGGTCAGGTGCAGAAAAATCTGTAAATACCTGTTGCAAACGATGTTGTGCTATATCCTGACGCACCAATAGCGTTGGTAACATGGCAATGCCTTCTGCTTTGAGACACATTTGATAGAGCGCAATCACATCATTACTTTTAAACGTAACATTTAATGGATAATTCTGAGGTTGTTGATCTGTATCAAACAAAGTCCAATACTGATTATGCGTATGGTGGGCTATACATTCATGCTGAATCAGTTGGCTTGGGTGTGAAAGGGGAGTGTGATCTTGTAAATAATGTGGATGCGCACAAAAGATATATTCAATATCACAAACAGGCCGAGTAATTAAACCATCAGCAACTTTTTGTGTAATTCTGAGTGCAAGATCAACCTGAGCATCCATCAAATCAACAGTATTTTCAGTTAAATACACATCAAAATGAATGTGTGGATATAATTTTTTAAATTGCTTAATGCATTCATTTACCCCTAGTTGAAACAAAAACAAACCACAAGTAAAACGGATCGTACCACTATGTTGTTCAGGTGCAGCCAAACCTTCAAGCAACTGTTGCTGCTGTAAAATATTCTCACAATATACCAAGGCTTTTTCACCCGCAGGGGTAAGAGAAACTTTACGTGTATTACGCTGAAATAGGCTAGTAGAAAAGGTTTGTTCCAAGTGTTCAAGATAGCGTGACACCATCGCTTTCGAATAGTCTAAATGTTCCGCTGCTTTACTCAAATTGCCTTGTTGAGTAATACATACAAAAACTTGAATGGCTTTTAAAGTATCCATATAGAATTCTTATTGTTGCAATTTATGCAACATTTTATCTTAATTTAGGGTGTTTATTTGGCAATAATTGCAACTTAAAGTGTTTCTTATCAAATAGGAGACATATTAATGAATATCAAATCATTCACACTTGCACTAACTGCATTAGCGGCAACATCAACAAGCTTTGCACAGGATTTAAAAATTCAGAACTTCCTAGCAAAGCCTGAACATTTTGGCGTAACTTCAACATTAATCGAAGGTGACAAAGAAGTCTTACTGGTCAATGCGCAATTTTCTAAATCGGAAGCTTTACGTATTGCGGCAGATATTTTAGACAGCGGTAAAACTTTAAAAACAATTTTTGTCAGTTACGGTGACCCTGACTTCTATTTTGGCTTAGATGTATTTAAACAATATTTCCCAAATGTGCAAATCATTGCAACTCCTGAAACGGTAAAACATATTCAAGATACTCAGGCTTTAAAAGTTGCTTATTGGGGACCCAAAATGGGAGCCAATGCACCGAGTCAAATTATTGTTCCGCAAGCGTATACGGCTAAGATCTTAAAATTTGAAAATGAAAATATTGAGATTAAGGGAAAAAATGAGCTGACTTATTTGTGGATTCCAAGTGCTAAAGCCGTTGTAGGCGGTATTCCAGTCTCTTCCGGGATTCATTTATGGATGGCAGACACCCCAACAACAAAAGATCATAACGAAGTGGTACTGGCATTAGAAAGTATCAAATCATTAAAACCGAATGTTGTTGTTCCAGCACACATGAAAGCGGGTGCAGCAGAAGGATTGGATGCAGTTAACTTTTCTATCGATTATTTGAAGCAATATGAGAAAGCAGCAAAAGTTACGAAAACATCGACTGCTTTAATTCAAATGATGCAAAAAGAATATCCAACTTTAAGCGAATCAAGCAGTCTCGAATTTGGTGCTAAAGTGGTTAAAGGTGAGATGCAGTGGCCTTAAATTCGCTGTAAACGAAGAAAACCGTGATTAATTTTCACGGTTTTTTATTTTTAATACATCTATTGTTAACTCAAACTTTTTAATTGTAAGTTTTTAGCAGTGTTAATAGCACTTTGTATAAATGATAAATATTGAAGATAAGACTATATTTGTATGATCTGATCCGAATCGTATTGCAGAAAAATAATAAATTATAAATATTTAATCTAATTCAAAGAATTGCAAAATTAAGTGAATGCTCATCTAAACTGGTTTAATAAAAATTGCAAAACAATACGGCTTAAACAACAAACTGCAACCAATCCTCACCACGTTCATCGAAAAAATTGTGAATCATAGGCAACGCAAAGACAACTTTGCTTTTTGTCATAATGAAAGGAAATACACAATGAAAAAGTTAGCCCTAATCTCTATGGTTGTATCAGGTGTTGCATTCACAGCTGTAGGTTGTTCAACACAAGGTGGTCTTGATGCTTCTGGTTCAGCACAAACTAGTGTTAGCCCTTCAGGCGTACAAGGTGGCGTAGGTGTACAAGCGGGTTCATCTGTTGATGTTCAACCTGGTGGCGCTTCAGCAGGTGTTTCTGGTTCTGTTTCAGGCTCAGCAGATGCTTCGGCACAATAATTTCTTCGTTCTTGAGTAAAAGATATGATTAATTGGTGTGATAGATGCCCAATCCAATTGATCAAAATGTACTGCTATACATTGCATCAATTTACTCGTTAAGCACAAATGGATATTGATCCAGAGGATGAGAGTGAATAGAAAAAACTCTCATCCTTTAATGACGCTCATGAAGCATTTTTTGACATAGATTGGCAAAATAATCAGTTTGGATTAAGCAGAATAGTTAATGACTTTTTAAGCTTAGCTCTTTAGCGTACATCATATTTTTGAAATCTTGATCTTGATCTCTGGCTTTATAAAAGCATATAGTCGGAAAGAACAAGAATTATGAACAGTGCGATAAAGGGGACAAACGTGACAGCATTACCTCAGAAAATTCAAACGATTTTAGATAAAGGACAAGGTACAGCTGCACGTGCATTAGATAAACTTCCCAAAATAGTTCAAGAATCTCTCGCAAAAGTTTTAGGTTATCCTTATCAATATCCTGACTTAGACGCCTTTACCAAGTGCTTAATGGCGGTGCAAATTAAACAAGGGCGTATAGGGTTTATCGGGGAAGATCCAATTGAATCACGCCGCCAGTTTGATGCACAAATGTTGGCTATCCTAAACAAAGCGACACAGATTGAATCGGTAGAAGACATTCGATTACCTTTACAAAGTGGAACAGTCTTCGCTAGACATTATCATCCTGCACCCAATAAAAAACTACCTATGATCTTGTTCTATCATGGTGGTGGTTTTGTGGTTGGTGGATTGGATACTCATGATGAGGTGTGTCGACTCGTTGCCAAATATGCCAAAGTACAGGTGTTAAGTATTGATTATCCACTTGCACCTGAAGCTTCTCCGCAACTTTTAATCAAATCATGTGAAGATGCATTAGCATGGGTCTATCAGAATCGCCGACAATTAAAGATTTATAAAAATAGAATTGCTGTTGCTGGTGATAGTGCCGGCGGAAATATCAGTACAGTCGTTGCACAACACACAGCTGGTAAATCTTATGCTCCACAAGCTCAGTTACTTATATATCCAGTTGTAGACTTCAAAAGTAGACATCCATCATTTTATGCATATGGTGAAGGGCTGGTATTGACGAGTAAGGATGTTGATTATGTTACTCAGTATTATGCGATTCAACACAACATCGCTTTGGATAATCCACTGATCTCTCCAACCTATGGTAATTTGAGAAAGCTAGCACCTGCGTATGTTATTACAGCTGGGCATGACTTGCTTCATGATGAAGGGGAAATTTACAGCCATAAATTGAGACAAAGCGGAGTTAAAGTTCAATATGTAGATTATCCAGATCAAACACATGGATTTATCAATTTGACACCTATTTCTAGCAAGGCTAAGCGCAATACAATCGAAATAGCCAAGAACTTTAGAAAATTTTGGGATAAGCATAGCTGATTCAAAAAATGCCGATGTTTCACGTGGAACATCGGCATGCTTTAATTAACAATTAGAAATAGCAAAATTATAGATAGAAAACTAAAATCGGTACCCATTCTAAATAGACTTTAAATTGAGAACAGTAATCATGAAAAAACTATTCCTCGCAACCAGTTTGGTTTTAGCAAGTGGTCAGCTATTTGCAAATACAATTATTGATATGAAAACCTCAATGGGGAATATTGAAATTGAACTTTTTAATGATAAAGCACCCGTATCAGCAAAAAATTTTGAGAGTTATGTAAAAAGTAACTTTTATGCTGGAACCATTTTTCATCGAGTCATCCCAGGATTTATGATTCAAGGTGGGGGGATGGATGCCAATATGATTGAGAAGGCGACGAAAGCTCCAATTATTAATGAGGCAAATAATGGTCTCAAAAATGCAAGGGGAACTTTAGCAATGGCACGCACAAATGATCCTAATTCTGCCACGAGTCAATTTTTTATTAATGTTGCTGATAATAGCTTCTTGAATCGTTCAGCTATGGATGCAGGTTATGCCGTATTTGGTAAAGTCACCAAAGGAATGAATGTTGTTGATAAAATCGTAAATGTGCCTACAGGTAATTATGGAATGCATCAAAATGTACCAAAGCAACCGATTAAAATTATCAGTGTGCAAATAAAGAAATAACGAATGAATTAAAAGAAAACCTAATTTATTTTTTAAATTCAATATTTTAATGTAGTTTTCACTGTGTTTTTATGGGTGTTGTGGGTAAAAAAACAACACTCGTCACAATCTTTTTCTAAAAACACTTGCGCACCAAAAAAAACCTCCTATAATGCACACATCCCGACGCAATGAAGCAAATAACTTAGCTTTAAACGGTTAAGTTGATTAACTTTATTGTGTTAAATTTTTCACTGACGAGGTGAAAAAAGATCATTAAGAGAATAGAAGAACAACTTGTGTGGATTTTTACTGGTTGATCGATCGAAATAATTTTCATTGATTGAATGGTAGAAATTTCTCGAAGTTTATTTGAGCGAATTTTTAGTCAGAAAATTGATGAGCCAGAATTAGCACCTTGTCTTAACTAAGGTGCAAAATGATTTTAACTGAAGAGTTTGATCATGGCTCAGATTGAACGCTGGCGGCAGGCTTAACACATGCAAGTCGAGCGGAGATGAGGTGCTTGCACCTTATCTTAGCGGCGGACGGGTGAGTAATGCTTAGGAATCTGCCTATTAGTGGGGGACAACATTCCGAAAGGAATGCTAATACCGCATACGTCCTACGGGAGAAAGCAGGGGATCTTCGGACCTTGCGCTAATAGATGAGCCTAAGTCGGATTAGCTAGTTGGTGGGGTAAAGGCCTACCAAGGCGACGATCTGTAGCGGGTCTGAGAGGATGATCCGCCACACTGGGACTGAGACACGGCCCAGACTCCTACGGGAGGCAGCAGTGGGGAATATTGGACAATGGGGGGAACCCTGATCCAGCCATGCCGCGTGTGTGAAGAAGGCCTTATGGTTGTAAAGCACTTTAAGCGAGGAGGAGGCTACTGAGACTAATACTCTTGGATAGTGGACGTTACTCGCAGAATAAGCACCGGCTAACTCTGTGCCAGCAGCCGCGGTAATACAGAGGGTGCGAGCGTTAATCGGATTTACTGGGCGTAAAGCGTGCGTAGGCGGCTTTTTAAGTCGGATGTGAAATCCCCGAGCTTAACTTGGGAATTGCATTCGATACTGGGAAGCTAGAGTATGGGAGAGGATGGTAGAATTCCAGGTGTAGCGGTGAAATGCGTAGAGATCTGGAGGAATACCGATGGCGAAGGCAGCCATCTGGCCTAATACTGACGCTGAGGTACGAAAGCATGGGGAGCAAACAGGATTAGATACCCTGGTAGTCCATGCCGTAAACGATGTCTACTAGCCGTTGGGGCCTTTGAGGCTTTAGTGGCGCAGCTAACGCGATAAGTAGACCGCCTGGGGAGTACGGTCGCAAGACTAAAACTCAAATGAATTGACGGGGGCCCGCACAAGCGGTGGAGCATGTGGTTTAATTCGATGCAACGCGAAGAACCTTACCTGGCCTTGACATACTAGAAACTTTCCAGAGATGGATTGGTGCCTTCGGGAATCTAGATACAGGTGCTGCATGGCTGTCGTCAGCTCGTGTCGTGAGATGTTGGGTTAAGTCCCGCAACGAGCGCAACCCTTTTCCTTACTTGCCAGCATTTCGGATGGGAACTTTAAGGATACTGCCAGTGACAAACTGGAGGAAGGCGGGGACGACGTCAAGTCATCATGGCCCTTACGGCCAGGGCTACACACGTGCTACAATGGTCGGTACAAAGGGTTGCTACACAGCGATGTGATGCTAATCTCAAAAAGCCGATCGTAGTCCGGATTGGAGTCTGCAACTCGACTCCATGAAGTCGGAATCGCTAGTAATCGCGGATCAGAATGCCGCGGTGAATACGTTCCCGGGCCTTGTACACACCGCCCGTCACACCATGGGAGTTTGTTGCACCAGAAGTAGGTAGTCTAACCGCAAGGAGGACGCTTACCACGGTGTGGCCGATGACTGGGGTGAAGTCGTAACAAGGTAGCCGTAGGGGAACCTGCGGCTGGATCACCTCCTTAACGAAAGATTGGTGACCGGTAAGAATCCACAACAAGTTGTTCTTCGAAGATGTATCTGAGGGTCTGTAGCTCAGTTGGTTAGAGCACACGCTTGATAAGCGTGGGGTCACAAGTTCAAGTCTTGTCAGACCCACCACTACTGACGAAGTGATGAATAATCACAAGCTGCTAGATAAAAAGATATGTCGTTCATTATGATTAAAGCTGGGGACTTAGCTTAGTTGGTAGAGCGCCTGCTTTGCACGCAGGAGGTCAGGAGTTCGACTCTCCTAGTCTCCACCAAATTCGAGGGTAAACAAAGCAACGCTTTGTCCGAGAATTTAAGCAAACAGCTATGCTGTGCGCAGGCACACATAGAACGAAGCTTAGAGCTAAAGATTACAGAACTTAGTAAGCAAATAGCTTCTTAACTTCTGTGATTTATCACAGTTTACTACGCACCGACGAGGTGGTAGTTAATCATTAACAGATTAGAAAATTGAGTCTGAAATAAATTGTTCACTCAAGAATTTAAGTTGATCGAAGTAATTTGATTGATTTAAACATATTGAGAACTAGCAAAAACACTGAATCAAGCGTTTTGGTATATGAATTTAGATTGAAGCTGTACGGTGATTAAGTTCACGAAACAACAAACTGGATGAGAGCGATGTAAGTTGAAAAACGAACATGGCAATCTGTCCTAACCTTACTTGTAAGGGTTAGCGACTGTTTGGGGTTGTATAGTCAAGTAATTAAGTGCATGTGGTGGATGCCTTGGCAGTCAGAGGCGATGAAAGACGTGATAGCCTGCGAAAAGCTCCGGGGAGGCGGCAAATATCCTTTGATCCGGAGATTTCTGAATGGGGGAACCCACCCGCTATAAGGCGGGTATCATAAACTGAATACATAGGTTTATGAAGCGAACGAGGGGAAGTGAAACATCTCAGTACCCTTAGGAAAAGAAATCAATTGAGATTCCCTTAGTAGCGGCGAGCGAACGGGGAGCAGCCCATTAAGTTATGTGTGTTTTAGTGGAACGCTCTGGGAAGTGCGAACGTAGAGGGTGATATTCCCGTACACGAAAGGGCACACATAATGATGACGAGTAGGGCGAGGCACGTGAAACCTTGTCTGAATATGGGGGGACCATCCTCCAAGGCTAAATACTCCTGACTGACCGATAGTGAACCAGTACCGTGAGGGAAAGGCGAAAAGAACCCCTGTGAGGGGAGTGAAATAGATCCTGAAACCGCATGCATACAAGCAGTGGGAGCCGACTTGTTCGGTGACTGCGTACCTTTTGTATAATGGGTCAGCGACTTATATTCAGTAGCGAGGTTAACCGAATAGGGGAGCCGTAGAGAAATCGAGTCTTAATAGGGCGTTTAGTTGCTGGGTATAGACCCGAAACCAGGCGATCTATCCATGAGCAGGTTGAAGGTTGGGTAACACTAACTGGAGGACCGAACCCACTGTCGTTGAAAAGCCAGGGGATGACTTGTGGATAGGGGTGAAAGGCTAATCAAGCCTGGTGATAGCTGGTTCTCCCCGAAAGCTATTTAGGTAGCGCCTCGGACGAATACCATTGGGGGTAGAGCACTGTTTCGGCTAGGGGGTCATCCCGACTTACCAAACCGATGCAAACTCCGAATACCAATGAGTACTATCCGGGAGACAGACTGCGGGTGCTAACGTCCGTAGTCAAGAGGAAAACAATCCAGACCGCCAGCTAAGGCCCCAAAATCATAGTTAAGTGGGAAACGATGTGGGAAGGCATAGACAGCTAGGAGGTTGGCTTAGAAGCAGCCACCCTTTAAAGAAAGCGTAATAGCTCACTAGTCGAGTCGGCCTGCGCGGAAGATGTAACGGGGCTAAAACTATGTGCCGAAGCTGCGGATGTATACTTTGTATACGTGGTAGGGGAGCGTTCTGTAAGCCGATGAAGGTGTATTGAGAAGTATGCTGGAGGTATCAGAAGTGCGAATGCTGACGTGAGTAACGACAAAACGGGTGAAAAACCCGTTCGCTGAAAGACCAAGGGTTCCAGTCCAACGTTAATCGGGGCTGGGTGAGTCGACCCCTAAGGCGAGGCCGAGAGGCGTAGTCGATGGGAAATTGGTTAATATTCCAATACTTCTGTGTAATGCGATGAGAGGACGGAGAAGGTTAAGTCAGCCTGGCGTTGGTTGTCCAGGTGGAAGACCGTAGGCATGCATCTTAGGCAAATCCGGGGTGCTCTATGCTGAGAGTCGATAGCAAGCTGTACTTGTACAGTGAAGTGGCTGATACCATGCTTCCAGGAAAAGTCTCTAAGCTTCAGTTACACAGGAATCGTACCCGAAACCGACACAGGTGGTCAGGTCGAGTAGACCAAAGCGCTTGAGAGAACTCTGCTGAAGGAACTAGGCAAAATGGTACCGTAACTTCGGGAGAAGGTACGCTGCTGACGGTGATGGGACTTGCTCCCTGAGCGGTTGGCAGCCGCAGAAACCAGGCCGCTGCAACTGTTTATTAAAAACATAGCACTCTGCAAACACGAAAGTGGACGTATAGGGTGTGATGCCTGCCCGGTGCTGGAAGGTTAATTGATGGGGTTAGCGTAAGCGAAGCTCTTGATCGAAGCCCCAGTAAACGGCGGCCGTAACTATAACGGTCCTAAGGTAGCGAAATTCCTTGTCGGGTAAGTTCCGACCTGCACGAATGGCATAATGATGGCGGCGCTGTCTCCAGCAGAGGCTCAGTGAAATCGAAATCGCTGTGAAGATGCAGTGTACCCGCGGCTAGACGGAAAGACCCCGTGAACCTTTACTGCAGCTTGACATTGAACTTTGACCTTACTTGTGTAGGATAGGTGGGAGGCTTTGAAGTTGGAACGCTAGTTCCAATGGAGCCGTCCTTGAAATACCACCCTGGTAATGTTGAGGTTCTAACTCTGTCCCGTAATCCGGGACGAGGACCATGTCTGGTGGGTAGTTTGACTGGGGCGGTCTCCTCCTAAAGAGTAACGGAGGAGTACGAAGGTGCGCTCAGCGTGGTCGGAAATCACGCGTAGAGTATAAAGGCAAAAGCGCGCTTAACTGCGAGACCCACAAGTCGAGCAGGTACGAAAGTAGGTCTTAGTGATCCGGTGGTTCTGTATGGAAGGGCCATCGCTCAACGGATAAAAGGTACTCTGGGGATAACAGGCTGATACCGCCCAAGAGTTCATATCGACGGCGGTGTTTGGCACCTCGATGTCGGCTCATCTCATCCTGGGGCTGAAGCAGGTCCCAAGGGTATGGCTGTTCGCCATTTAAAGAGGTACGCGAGCTGGGTTTAGAACGTCGTGAGACAGTTCGGTCCCTATCTACCGTGGGCGCTGGAAATTTGAGAGGATCTGCTCCTAGTACGAGAGGACCAGAGTGGACGAACCTCTGGTGTACCGGTTGTCACGCCAGTGGCATCGCCGGGTAGCTATGTTCGGAAGGGATAACCGCTGAAAGCATCTAAGCGGGAAGCCTACCTCAAGATAAGATTTCCCTAGGAATTTATTCCTCTAAAGAGCCGTTCGAGACTAGGACGTTGATAGGTTGGGTGTGGAAGCACGGTGACGTGTGAAGCTGACCAATACTAATTGCTCGTGAGGCTTGACTATACAACACCCAAACGGTTGTTGTATTCAAGATAAATTCAATACACAACTTGATTTAGTGTACAAACTAGTTACAATACAGACCAATTATCTAATCCGTTAATAACTCTTTGGATCGTAAGTAAGGCAAACATTATTAATTAATGTGAATAAGACCCGAAAACACCACAACAGTTTGCTGGCGACAATAGCAAGAGTGAACCACCTGATCCCTTCCCGAACTCAGAAGTGAAACCTCTTCGCGCTGATGGTAGTGTGGCGTTTGCCATGTGAGAGTAAGTCATCGCCAGCTTTTAATTCTAAAACACCCCCTCCGCTAATGCAGAGGGGGTGTTTTTTATTGAATTTTTAAAATTTATAAAGAAAATTAAGGTGAGTACAGTTTAGTCTGGCTTTTGCATATGACAGCTTAAGACGTTCATAAATGAATTAAGGTATTTTTTAAACTTAAAATCTAGCATGCTATAACAAATAATAAATTTCCCAATATTTTATGCAAGAAAGACCTTATATTAGAGCTGTAAAGTTTAAGTCGCCTGAGTCTTTGGATTGGGCTAGACCCTTATGTCGAGCCAGCTGTTAACGATTTAGAAAGCATCAAGTTCCACCCACAAATAACTTTCTTTGTCGGGGAGAATGGTTCAGGGAAATCGACCATTCTTGAGGCCTTAGCACTTGCTTTGGGTTTTTCAGAAAAAGGTGGAACGCGTAATGTACAATTAAATACAGCGACCACAGCTTCTGATTTGCATCAGGCGATTCGAACGATAAAAAGCTATAAGAAGCCTCAAGATTATTACTTTTTACGTGCCGAGAGCTTTTATAACGTTGCAACTTATATGAAGCAAGTGAACTATTTGGTGGAGATATACACTTACGCTCACATGGGGAGGCTTTCTTAAAATTATTAACAATAAAATTAAAAGGGAAAGGTTTATACCTTTTAGATGAATCAGAAGCAGCCTTGTCTCCAACCATGTTGATGACAACCTTATCGGTTTTAGATCGTTTATGTCAGGAGCAATCTCAATTTATTATTGCTACCCATTCTCCTATTTTATTGGCTTATCCAAATGCCAAAATTTATCAGTTTTCGGACACAGGGATTAGAGAGATATCTTATGAGGAAACAGAACATTTTAGAGTGACAAAGGATTTTTTAAATAAGGGGCTTAGGAAGTTAAAGAGGATTGTTACGGAGTAATTTAAGCAAATCGAGATATAAATTACCGTTCCGATAATTGAAGCGATACTCCGTTTCTTTAAGATGCAAATAAAACATCTTTTTGTCAATTCCATTAAACTTGACGAGTCGCTTTTTAGCATATCCCCAGAATGATTCTATGCCGTTAATATGACGCTCCCCGCATGCAAATTCGTTGTCCCCATGATTCACTCTTAAATGTTTGTCAAAACCAATATCAACTAAACCATCATAGCCTCTCCATCCATCTGTATTGATCACAGAATCAAGCTCTATCTGCCCCCGAATAATACCCTGTAGCGTAGCTTTGGAGCAATCAGGCACAATTTCTGTGTATACGTTTCCATCTCTTTTGAGTAGTCCAAATACAATGGTTTTTCCTGATGCACCACGTCCACGTTTTCCTCGAATACGACGAGCACCAAAGTAGGATTCATCAAGTTCAACGATACCGTTGAAAGGAGATATTTCCTCACATTGTGCCGCAATCTTTTTACGCAACCTGATGTAAATTGTATTGATGGAACGTACAGAAATATTGGTGAGTTTAGCTGTATCTGAAGCAGTTAAATCCATGGCAAAAAAGCGAATGATCTGTCTGAATTTTGCCTCTGTGATTCTTGAACGGGAATAGTATCTATTTTTTGATTTCATATAAGGAAGTTACCATACTTTTTGATATGCTTAACTTCCTAAGCTCCTAAATAATTATCAAAAAAGAATTCAGCAATTGCTAGAGAAAGAATAGATAAAAAGAAGCCCCATCATCCTGACGGGGCTTCTTAGTATTCAGTTTCTTGTCGTTTATATTCCTTATCAACGACCGCTTCCTGCGTATCTTGTTATTTTCGATGAGACTTCCTGTCTCTTTATGCATCTTATATTAGCGGTCAAGTCAACAGTGGAATAGACGTAAATCTACCTGATCAATGTACGCCTAGACGTACAATTAGGCGATATTATATTTCTGTAATTTGGCAACGAGTGCTGCTAATCCTTTTACTTCAAATTCATTGGCTTCAAATTTTTCGTCTTTATTACGTTTAAAGATGTCGCGAATTTCAATCACTGCATTTGGATCAATAATTCCTAAGCTTGAAGTTACTTGACGAATTTGGCTAATTGAACGTGAACCATTGGTTGAACCATAGCCGATAAAAGCTGCAGCTTTGCCTTGCCATTCTTTACCAATATAATCCAAGGCATTTTTCAGTGCTGGACTATAGCCATGGTTATATTCAGGGCTAATAAATATGAATCCTTGTGCTTGAGCAATTTTATCTGCCCAAGCTTGCTGTTTAGGCTGATCATAGATACCTGTTGCGGGTGGGTGAGCACCTGCAAATAACGGTAAATCCCACTCTTTAAGATCGACGATTTCTGTTTGAAGATTATTTAACGTGAGCTCAGAGATTGCTTGTTGTACCCAGTTTGCAACTTTAATTGCAGTTCGACTTTCACGAACACTGCCGACTATAATATAAATGAGCATATTTAAATTCCTGTGTTATTGCTTTGATTTTAAAAATGAATGCCTTTAAATGATCTTATACTTTTTTTAGGCGATAAAAAAAGCTCTCATTTGAGAGCTTTTGTGTTACATCAATTTGATGCCTTGCTGACCTGCTGGGGTCACTTTAAAGATTTCAACTTCAAAGGTAATATTTTTACCAGCAAGTGGATGATTAAAGTCAATCTCTGTGATGTCATCATTGACTGATTTTACGATGCCAAACAAGGTTGCTTTAGCTTTATCTTCAAATTCAATCATATGCCCGATGATAGGACGTTGTTCAAACTTCACGGTATCAAAAGTTTGAATATTTTCAGGATTCCATGGACCAAATGCATCTTCTGGCGGTAAATGTACAGTACGACGATCGCCTGCACGTAAACCAAATAATGCCTTTTCAAATCCAGGGAGTAGGTTGCCATCCCCAATGACTAGACTAACAGGCTCTTCACGACCACGGGTATTATCAATTTCAACACCATTTTCGATCGATACTGAAAAATGTAAATCAACTTTTGAACCATCTTCAATCCGAATTTCTTCGTTTGGTTGGATAATTTCAGACATTTTTTGTTTCCGCATTTTGGATACGTTTCTTTTCAAGGAAGAAAGTATCAATAAGTAGCAGGATTGTTCCTAAGGTAATCGCACTATCTGCAATATTAAAAGCAGGGAAGTGACTGTCTTGATAATAGACATGAATAAAGTCAACGACATAACCCAATGAGACGCGGTCTATAAGGTTGCCTATAGCACCACCGAGAATTAATGCAATTGCCATCGGAAGGATGATCATTTTTTTTGGCATTTTCATTAACCAAAAAATAAAGATAATCGAGACAAAGCCTGCTAAAGAAGTAAAAAAGTAACGTTGCCAGCCACCAGCATCAGAAAGAAAACTGAATGCAGCACCATAGTTATGCAGTAATGTCCAATTCAGGAAAGGTAATACAGGAACAGGATCGGCATAGTTTAAGTGTGTACTTGCAATCCATTTTGTCCATTGATCTAACACAATGGCAAGGACTGAAAGTCCAAGCCACATGAGATTATGAGGATAAAACTGGAACAAGCCTTTTTTTGCTTGTGTATTAGGCATACTTTCTCACTTCGCCACTACCAGTGACATTGACGATACAACGAGCGCATAAACCAGCATGACCAACGTGGGTATTCACGTCTGGCAATACATGCCAGCAACGTACACATTTTTCACCATCAGCCGCAGAAACTTTGACACGTAATCCTGTTAAGTCAGTGCTTTCACCTTGTTCAGCATACGGGTAAACGATGACTTGAGACGTGATCAAGACGAAACGTAATTCATCAGCCAACTGATTTAATAATGTTTGTAATGCTTCATCTGCCCAAAGTTCAACTTTTGCAGATAAGTTACTACCAACGAGTTTAGCGTTACGTGCTGCTTCAATCTGTTTATTTACTGCTGATTTTACGCTAATCAATGTTTGCCAATCTGCTTCTGAAAGCAAATTTGCTGTTGATGCCGTTGGGATATCATACCATTCAGCAGTAAATACATATTTCTCAGTTTGCTCTGGGATCAATGGCCAAGCTTCTTGAGCAGTAAAGCTCAGGATTGGTGACATCCAGCGCACAAAAGCTTGTACTAAATGATACAGCGCAGTTTGTGCTGAACGACGAGCTTGTGAATCCGCTTTGGTGGTGTACTGACGATCTTTGATGATGTCGAGATAGAAACCACCTAAGTCATTGATACAGAAATTGGTCAATGCGTTAGTTACAATGTGGAAGTTCATCTCTTCATAGGCTTGCTGAATGGTTTTTTGTACTTCAGCCGCGCGTTGCAAGATGTATTGGTCTAATGCGATCAATTCGTTTACAGGTAAAGCATCTGTTGATGGCTTGAAACCATTTAAGTTTGCCAACAAGAAACGTAACGTGTTGCGGATACGACGATAACCATCAGACGCACGGCTAAAGATTTCTTTACCTGCGGTCATTTCATAGCGATAGTCAGCAGATGCGATCCAGAAGCGTAAACCATCTGCACCCATATCTTTGATGATGTCTTGTGGGGTGATGATGTTGCCTAATGATTTAGACATTTTACGACCTTTCTCATCCACGACGAAACCGTGAGTGAGTAGACCTTTATATGGTGCACGTTCATTGATCGCAATTGAAGTTAACAATGACGATTGGAACCAGCCACGATGTTGGTCTGAACCTTCAAGATACAAATCTGCAGGGTCTTGTAACTCTTCACGTTCACGCAACACTGCATAATGTGTAGTACCTGAGTCAAACCAAACGTCAAGTGTATCGCGTACGGCATTGTACTGTTCAGTATCTGCGCCAATGAAGTCGCTAGCATCGCGGTTATACCAACCATCAATACCTTCTTGTTCGATCAGTTGAGCAACTTCTTCAATGAGTTCAGGTGTACGAGGGTGTAATGCATTAGTATCTTTATGTACAAAGAATGGGATTGGTACGCCCCAAGTACGTTGACGTGAGATACACCAGTCAGGACGACCTTCGATCATCGATTGAATACGATTTTTACCCCAATCTGGAACAAATTCGATGTCATTTTCAATCGCATTTAAAGCAGTTTGACGCAAACCTTTGGCATCCATGCTGATAAACCATTGTGGTGTTGCACGGAAGATAATCGGTGTTTTATGACGCCAGCAATGTGGATAGCTATGTTTAATTGGCTGATGTGCCCATAAACGACCTACAGCACCCAAAGCTTCGATAATTTTTGGATTGGCTTTGTAGATGTGCTCACCCGCAAAAATCGGTGCAGTTGGTAAATATACGCCATTACCACCGACTGGATTATCGACTTTTAGATTGTATTGCAGACCGACTTTATAGTCGTCCACACCGTGTCCAGGAGCAGTGTGTACAGCACCTGTACCGCTGGTTGCGATAACGTGTTCACCTAAAATAACAGGCACTTGGCGATCAGTAATCAGAGGATGTTGTAATAAGACATTCTCGATTGCTGAACCTTTAAAATCAGCGAGTACCACTGGATTTTCAAGTTTATAGCGCTCAATTGCAGATTCAACCAGATCTTTGGCAAGAATAAAGTTTTGCTTGCCATGTTCAGTTGTCACTTGAACCAATTGATAGTCAATTTCAGCATGGAGTGCAACGGCTTGGTTAGCAGGCAACGTCCAAGGTGTGGTTGTCCAGATCACAATATCCGTCACATCTTGGACATCAACACCAAGACGGCTGCTTAAATCTTTAAGGTCAACAACGGTGAAACCAACGTCAATTGCATCAGACTTTTTATCTTCATATTCAACTTCAGCTTCTGCGAGCGCAGAACCACAATCCAAGCACCAGTTCACAGGTTTTAAGCCGGGTTCGATATGACCTGCTTTGGCAATTGCGCCAAGCGAACGAACAATGTCTGCTTCTTGCTTAAAATTCATGGTGAGGTAAGGATTATCCCAATCACCAAACACGCCCATGCGCACGAAGTCTTTTTTCTGTAATTCGACTTGGGTGTAGGCATATTCACGACACGCTTTACGGAAAGTTGAAGCATCGACTTTAACGCCCACTTTGCCTACTTTTTCTTCGACTTTCAGTTCGATTGGCAGACCGTGACAGTCCCAACCTGGTACGTATGGCGCATCGAAGCCATCCATAACACGGCTTTTAATAATAATGTCTTTGAGGACTTTATTGACTGCATGACCCAAATGGATTTGACCATTGGCGTATGGAGGACCGTCATGAAGAACATATTTTTTCTTGCCAATACGCGATGCACGAATCTGCTGATAAATGTTGTCGGCATACCACTCTTCTAACCATTTGGCTTCACGCACAGCCAAATTTGCTTTCATGGCAAATTCAGTATCTGGCAAATTGAGTGTGGCTTTATAATCCACTGCATTTTCAGGAGTTTGCTTATCGCTCATGCAAGTTTTCTTCCAGTTTTATCAGTCTAAACTGACATGTATTACAAATGAAATTTAAATTTAAAAAGGAAATTCTGGTGTGCGTTCACGATAGTCTCGTAATTTTTGCACATCATCATCGATTCCAGCTTTGAGTGCTTCAAGCGAAGGGTAATTCAGTTCACCATGTAGATAGTGAAGAAAAGTTACCCGCATCAATAAGCCATACAGATTAGCAGAAACATCAGGGAAATGTACCTCTAATCGCCATTCTGGTTGGTCTTGTTTGATGGCGGGGCGTGTCCCGACATGACCTGCACCAAACAAACTGTCAGTTTGATAGCCTGTTATCCCGTTGAGGGCAGGATCTGAATGTTTTATTTTTGCATTTAATGATGCATTTTCACAGACCACATCCACTGCATAAATCCCGTTTAAACAAGGTTTGTGACGGTTTAAACGGACATTAATGGTTGGAAAATCAAGGGTGCGACCAATCTGATCTCCATATTGCACTCGGCCTGTGATGCTATAAGGACGGCCCAAGAGTTTGGCTGCTAATGCCAGATCACCTTCTTGTAGAACCTGACGAATA
This sequence comes from Acinetobacter sp. A22, assembly GCF_030913345.1. NCBI lineage: Bacteria > Pseudomonadati > Pseudomonadota > Gammaproteobacteria > Moraxellales > Moraxellaceae > Acinetobacter > Acinetobacter sp. A22. Next base: position 2,641,529 of record NZ_CP133162.1, on the reverse strand, counting down.
CGGGTTGAACTGACACGTTCACCATTTAAAGCGACGGTATTTAAATTGGTCACGTCAAAGCCATAATCGCGTAAAAATTCGCTGTTGCCTTGGCGGTCTTTGCCAAAATGAAAATCATCACCTAGCACTAAGCTTTGTGCATTGAGTTTTAATTTGAGTAGGTCGGCAAATTCAGTGGCATTTAAGCTTCTAAAATATTGATCAAACTTCGCAACTGCAATGTAATCAACACCGAGTTCAGTTAAATATTCTACTTTTTCTCTGAGCGAGCTGATGCGAGGAGGTGCATCATAACCTTTAAAAAATTCAAGTGGTTGCGGCTCAAAAATCATCACCAATGTTTTTAAGCCTTTGGTATCTGCCAATGTTTTGAGTTGGGCAATCATCGCTTGATGACCAAGATGGACACCATCAAAATTGCCAATCGTTACCGCAGTCGGCGGTAACTGAAAATCTGGCGATAATGCGTTGAGACGAAGCAACTTCATGGGCGTTAAATACAGTGATTTTGCAAAGGCTATATATTGCCATATTCTCAGCGTTTCGTCTTGTTGTTGTGTTTTTCATCAGTAAAAAATTCGGAGAAAGGCTTTTTAGGGTGATTGCTTAGCCCGCTTTATTCTGGTGGATAATTCGCTACACTACGCATTTTAAATTGTTGGGTGATCACGATGCAGTCTGATATTGCTTTAATCATGGCATTGCCGAATGAATCAAAGGGTCTGTTTGAGCAGGCAGGCATTCAGGTTCACTATAGTGGCATTGGCAAAATCAATGCGGCGTTTAAAGCCTTTGAAGTGATTCAGAAAACTGGCTGTAAAACCCTGATCAATCTGGGCAGTGCAGGCAGTCCACATTTTGATGCCCACAGTCTGGTTGAGGTGATTACCTTTGTGCAACGCGACATGGATGTGTCTCCACTGGGTTTTGCGGTGGGTGTGACCCCAATGGATGAGGACATTCCTGCCGAAATCCATGTTCAGCCGCATTTTGAACATTTACCTAAAGGGATCTGTGGTACAGGTGACTCCTTTGAAACAGGACAGCCAAAAGTATCCTGTAATCTGGTGGACATGGAAGCCTATGCCCTCGCCAAAGTGTGCCAGAAGCTTGGGGTGCGCCTGATTTCAGTCAAGTATATTACCGATGGGGCCAACGATACCGCGCATCTGGATTGGGAGGAAAATCTGCTGCTTGGCGCACAAAAATTATTGGCGCTGTATCAAGCCCATTTTTAAATGCAATGGTTGAATGCTGTGGTATGTAATTAGTGGACATATTTGTGGTGGGTGAGTTGTTGAAACTAAAGTGTTATTTTGTGTTGTGTTATTCACCAATTAAAATGTCTATGTTGTTGTTGAGTTCGCATAATGCCCATTATGTTAAATAGTTCTCTTTTTATATAAATATACATGTTTTCAATACATGCTAATTAGAGATTTTACACTCAAGCAATTCTATAAAATTTTAACTTATGTGTACCTCTACTTTTAACTTCGGTTATTTATGGGAGGATTACCCAACAGTACCCACGAAATAGCCAGTAGTAGTAGCTTTTGGTCAAAAAATACGTGCATTTTATTTTTATTTGAGTAATGTGTTAATTATTGTAAATCAAGCAGAAGAAGTGCTTCATGATTAACATTGAGCAGATGTCCATAGTTCTTGATACATTACCAGACCCTGCCTTTATCTTGTCCCGAAGTGGAAAGTACGTTGCGGTATTTGGTGGTCGTGATAAGCGCTATTATCACGATGGTTCCGGTCTCGTTGGTCTGTATATTTCGGATTTAATCAAGCCTGATAAGGCCAACTGGTTTCTTGAACAGATTGGCCGGACTCTGGAGTCTGGAGAACTAATCATCGAAGAGTACGAATTGAGCAACAGTGATGTAAAAGGTCTACCCGATCATGGTCCTGAAAAACCGATTTGGTTCGAAGGACGCATCCAGCCACTTAGTTTTTCTGTGGACGACGAAGATGTGGTGCTCTGGGTCGCAAGTAATATTTCAAAGCGACACGACCTGGAAATCAGACTGAGAGAACTAGGCGATACCGATCAGCTAACTGGCCTTTTCAACCGAAGAAAACTAGAGCATGAGTTGACGCTAGACTATGAGTCATACGTACGGTATTCAGTGCCAACTTCCATCTTGATGTTGGATCTTGATAACCTAAAAAAAATCAACGACGGCAAGGGGCATCACGTGGGAGATGAGGCGATTCGGGCAGTAGCTAACTTTCTTCGCTCAACACTACGGAAGACTGATTTTGCCTGCCGCTTGGGTGGTGATGAGTTTGTTGTTGCCTTGCCCAATACTGAGCATGAGCAGGCAATTCAGTTTGCCAAGCGTATACATGACAGTTCCAAAAAAGAGTTAAGCCAGTTTTCAGTGGACAGTTCAGTTGTCACGCTTAGTATTGGGGTGTCAGTTATAGTGCCGGAAGATCGTTCATACAAAGACACTATCAAACGAGCTGACCTAGCTCTATATGAAGCTAAAAATGCGGGGAAAGACAGAATTGTATCGGCCTGAGAGCGCTGTTACGAATAAGGACTTAAGTCAATGATATTCGATTCAAAAAAATCTTAGAGACCAAAAACGGTACTATTATTTCCATAATGCTAACACACGGTTTTGATTCTTTTCGGCTTTTTTGCATGAAGCTTTAAAATATAGAGTTTCTCTAAGCTAAACAAATTTAAGTGACAATTCGGGTATGTGGTCGGCCTAACTCTTTAACTTTGTTTAAAGCTGCTATATGGATATTAAAAATTAAGTTTATCTAAAATTAACATAATACACCTTATGCGAAATTCTTTAATTTTCCTTTTATTATCAATATCTTAAATAAATTCGTTTCAGTAAACAGCGTTCTGGAACGGTTTTTCTTGATCTTTTACGTTTCACGTGTGTTTATTAATCAATTTTCTATATTTTTGATGAGCTCAATTGAATAATCGCCTTAATTATTTGGCAAGAAAAAGCGACTAACACAGTCGCTTTTTTTGTGTACGCCAATCGCTAAAATTAAAGCTTGTAACTAAAGAAAATTTAACGTGGTAATACGCCGTATAACATCATATGCACAGTGTGCTCAACCGTGCGTTGAAACATGCTGCGATTGCGTAAAGTTTTGCCTGTCACCATCTCCATTTGTGTAGCAAAATCCGCATAATTCTGCGTAATTGACCAAATGTTAATAATTAACAGTTCTGCATCGATTTCTTTTGAGATTTTCCCTTGTTCCTGCCAAGTTTGGATCACTTTAGTTTTGCGTTTAAATAGCTTTCTCAAAGGTCCTTTTAAGATCGGCAAGATATGTGGAGCACCTTGGATGATCTCTAAAGCAAACAAACGAGATGCTTTAGGTTGGTCGCGTGAGCTTTCGAGTTTTTGAATGAGATAGTCAGTAAGTGCTTGAGTAGGCTCAAGTTCTGCTTCTAAAATTTGCAAAGGTGCAAGCCATTTCTGTAATACAGTTGTCAGCACCTCAACATAAAGCGATTCTTTATTTTCATAGTAATAGAAAATATTCGATTTATGCATATTTGCAAGTTGTGCAATCTCATCCAAACTTGCGCCGCTGAACCCATAGACGGAAAAAACATCTAGGGCAGCATTCAGCAGTTGATTGCGCTTTTGTGTACTTTTTTTCTGTTCCATCTGCGAGCTTGATTCAAAAAATGTCCTTGACATTGTAAGATAAATTCATATATCTGTGCACAAGAACACATTTTTTTTTAGCAAAAATCGTTCAGTTCTTAGATTAACGGTAACGTTCTGTTGATTAACGGTAAAAACTGACCATTTGGGGTATCTTCTGCCGCTTATTTTGTAGACAAAAACAGAACGATCAGTCATTTTTCTTAGTCGTAAAACATATAGCTCAAGTGGCTAAAACAGCCTCTAAAACCTGCTGTTCTAGGCGTGTGAAGGCAATATTCTTAACGCGTGGACGAGCTAAATCTACGTTGAAACTCTGTTTAATGTGACCTTGATCGAGCAAGATAATACGATCTGCCAGTTGAACGGCCTCACTAACATCATGGGTCACTAAAATAGCGCTAAAACCTTGCTCATTCCAAAGTTGTTCGATGAGATTTTGCATCTCTAATCGTGTGAGCGCATCTAATGCACCTAATGGCTCGTCCAGTAGTAGAATGCGAGGCGCATGCGATAGAGCACGCGCTAAAGCAACACGTTGACGTTGTCCCCCTGAAAGTTGAGTGGGCCAATGTTCGGCTTTATCTTTTAAGCCCACTTTTTCTAGCAATTGCTCGGTAAATTTATATTTTTCTTTGGCTAATCCAAGTTGCGTATTTTTCAATACACTTTTCCATGGTAGTAGACGTGGATCTTGAAACATGACCCTAATATCAGCATTGGTAATCCCTTCTCTAAAATGGCGTGCAGATTGATATTTGATTTCGCCATAACTTGGTTTTTCCAGTTGGGCGATTAAACGTAACAAGGTGCTTTTACCACAACCACTACGTCCAACAATTGCAACAAATTCACCTGCTTGAATATCTAAATCTAGATCTTCTAATACTTTGACATCACCATAATATTTATAGAGTTGCTCAATTTGAATAGCAGCCCCATTGCTATTGTCATCCTTTGATAGTGAGTCTTGGGTGCGAGATTCACTTAAGAATTTTAGGTTGAGATTCGTCATAAATTGATCCTTTTTATTTTTGATAGCCTGCATGCCAACGCAATAAATAACGTTCTAATATCTGTGCAAAAACATCAGCTAGTTTTCCAAGTAGGGCATAGAGCAAAATGCCGACCAAAACGATATCTGTTTGTAAAAATTCACGTGCATTCATAGTCATATAACCAATACCAGATTGCGCTGATATCGTTTCAGCTACGATCAGAAGCACCCAAACCAAGCCGAGTGAAAAACGAAAACCGACTAAAATCGAAGGCATGGCCCCAGGTAAAATAATTTCTTTATACAGTTGCCAGCGACTCAGACCATAACTTTTTCCCATTTCGATTAGTTGAGGGTCAACAGAACGAATACCGTGATAAGTGTTGATATAAATTGGGAAAAACACACCGACTGCAACTAGAAATAATTTGGCTGTTTCGTCAATACCGAACCATAAAATAACCAATGGAATCAGTGCTAAAGCAGGGATATTGCGGATCATTTGTAGAGTGGTATCGAGTAAGGTCGATGCGATCCGTGATGAACCATTCAACAACCCGAGCAGTAGACCTAGTCCGCCTCCGATGAGTAATCCTAGTAATGCCCGTCCAGCGCTGACCTTTACGTGCTGCCAAAGCTCGCCACAAATTAGTAAGTGCCAAAAGGCACCCACTACAGCGGTCGGTGCAGGAAGAACACGACTTTGCAAGAGACCCGAACTTGATGCAACTTGCCATATCACGATCAATAAAATAGGGAATAGCCACGGTAAAAGATTGGTAAAAATGCGTTGTGTTCCACGTGAAACATTTTGTGTAGTCATGCGGTCTCCTTGTTTAACACTTTAGGCTGTTTGACTTCGGGCACATAATTGTTAGCAATAATTTCACCAAAGGGGCCTGTTAAATGAGGTTGTGCAAGTTTCTCTCGTGTTTTTAGTGGCAATAACGGAAACACCAATTCTGCAAAACGGATTGATTCTTCTAAATGTGGATAGCCTGAGAAGATAAAAGTATCGATACCCAACTCAGCATATTCTTGAATACGAGCAGCAACGGTTTCTGGATCACCAACCAAAGCTGTGCCTGCGCCGCCACGAACTAAACCGATACCTGCCCATAAGTTTGGTGAGACTTCTAATTGATCTTTACGCCCGCCGTGCAAAGCTGCCATGCGCTGCTGGCCGACAGAGTCCATTTGTGCAAATTTTTTCTGCGCTGCTGCAATAGTCTCATCATCTAAATATTGAATTAATTCATCGGCTGCAGCCCAGGCTTGTTGGTTAGTCTCGCGTACTATCACATGTAAACGGATTCCATAATTCAAGCTACGGCCTTTGGAAGCAGCCTTAGCTTTTAAATATTCGATTTTTTCTTTTACAGCAGCTGGTGGTTCACCCCATGTTAAATAGGTATCCACTTGTTCCGCTGCAAGTTCAGTAGCATCTTCCGATGATCCACCAAACCAAAGGGGAGGATAAGGTTTTTGCACAGGTGGGTACAAAAGTTTGGCATCGTCAACGCTTAAGCGCTCACCATGAAAAGTGAATGATTCACCAGTATGTGATCGGCTTAGGATTTCACGCCAAATTTTTACATATTCAGATGCCGTTTGATAACGCGTACTATGGTCTTCATATAAACCATCACCTTTGAGTTCTTGCTCATCACCACCAGTCACAAGATTTAATAAAATACGACCATTTGATAAGCGATCAAATGTGGCAGCCATTCGTGCAGCGAGTGCAGGCGTCGTGATTCCTGGTCGAAGTGCGACTAAAAATTTAAGCTGTTTTGTGGCATCGATTAGGCTTGCTGCGGTGATCCAAGGGTCTTCACAAGAGCGACCAGTTGGAATTAATACTCCTGCATAGCCAAGATTATCTACAGCAACCGCAATCTGTTTCATATAAGCATGATCGACCTGACGAGCACCCTTGCTGGTGCCTAAATAACGACTGTCACCGTGAGTGGGAATAAACCAAAAAATATTCATGTCGATGTTCCTTATGAAAGTAAAATAAGCATTTATTTGGTAGACCAAACGCTGCGCTGAACGTCAATTTGCACAGGGATCAATTGCTCTTGTTGAAATAAATCGGCAATCTCTTGTTGGTGGAGAATTACCTCTGTTGTGAGAGGACGAACAGGCGAAGGTTTTGGTCTTTTGTCTAAAACACGTTGAGCAACTTGACTATCTAAGCCTGTACTGCCTGCATAGATTTTTAAGGCTTGATCTTGGTGTTTTACGATCCAGTGATCTGCATCATTGATCGCATTTATGACTTTCTGTACAGCTTGAGTATGCTTCTGGATGAAATTTGGGTTGCCAATATAAAAAGAATAAGTGGTTGGGAAAGATCGCCCGTCAATCAACGCTTTGGTATGACCCTGTAATTCCGCAGTGCCCAAATAAGGTTCCCAAATTGCCCAAGCATCTACCGCTTGTTTGTCAAATGCAGCACGTGCATCAGAGGGCGGTAACCAAATGGGTTCGATATCTTGCCAAGACAATTGAGCTTTCTGTAAGGTCTTAGCGAGCAGCTCATGTGCACTAGAACCTCTTTGCACAGCAATTCGTTTACCTTTCAAATCTTGTAGTGTATTGATTTGGCTATTGGGGTGAACCAATATGGCTTGTGCAGTAGGTGCGACAACTTCATAAGCCACATAAGTTAATGGCTTGGCAGCTGCTTGAGCAAAAATAGGTGGTGTATTTCCAACAGAACCAAAATCGACAGCACCAACAGCCAATGCTTCAAGTAATTGTGGACCTGCAGGAAATTCACGCCATTCAATTCTGGCATTTGGAAAGGCTTGCTCGAATAATTTCTGTTGTCTTGCGACCAGTAGATTCAGCGAAGATTTTTGGAAGCCGATAGAAAGTGTTTTTACCGCGCTATTTTCAGTAGAGCTCGCTGTGTCTACCAACGGCTGTTCGATTTTTTGACAGCCTCCGATTGTCACAGCCGCGATCAATACACCCAAAATTGAAACGCTAGAAAATACCTTCATCGAGATCTCCAATTATTTAACATCGTTTTTTAGGATGGCATCTTGGATGACAAGCTGTTTTGGAATAAGTTTTTGCGCAAAAAATGCATCAGCAACGTATTGTTGTTCTTTAGCGACTTTTTCAGAGATTGGTTGAACGCCGAAACCCATACGAGAGATTGATGTTTTTAAAACCGCAAATTCCAGCCCTGTCGGTTTTTCGAGTAATTTAGCTGCGTCATCAGGATGTGCTTTGACCCAGTCAGTTGTTTGATTCAGAGTGGCAACCAGAGTTTTCAAAACTGCTGGATTGGATTCAGCAAACTTACGATCAGCCAAATAGAATTGATGATTACTGACCAGATGTTCACCGTTCGCAATTACTCGAGCTTGGATTTGATGTTCAGCAGCAGAGAAGAATGGGTCCCAAATCACCCAAGCATCGACGGCACCTTTTTCAAAAGCAGCACGGGCATCAGAAGGAGGGAGATAAACGGGCTGAATGTCATTGAGCGTAAGGTTATGCGCTTCAAGCAGTTTTAATAAAAGATAATGAACGTTTGAACCTTTGTTTAAAGCAACACGTTTACCCTTCAAATCTTGTATTGATTGAATCGGTGAATTTTTCTGCACAATCAGAGCTTCAGCAGTAGGTGCAGGTGGTTGGTTTGCAACGTAAACTAAGTTAGGGTTCGCTGCTTGAGCAAAGATAGGTGGTGCTTCACCTGCTTCACCAAATACTACGCTCCCAACATTTAAACCTTCCAAGAGTTGAGGACCCGCTGGAAACTCAACCCATTTAATATTCACACCCTGAGCAGCAAGACTTTTTTCTAATTCACCTTTTGCTTTGACAATCGGCAAGATGCCATATTTCTGGAAGCCGATGTTTAATGTTGTGGTTTCTTGTTTTGTTTCTGCTTGCTGCTCAGGTTTTTTAGCACAACCAGAAATACCCAATAAGCTGCTAAGACTTGCAGCAAGAAGTGTGTATTTTAGCCATGAAGAATGCATTGAAATGTTCATAGTGGTTGTGCTCCCCGTAAATCCAAAAAGATCTAAATAAGTGAGCAACTAAACTAGAACGCTTTTTATTGCAGAAAAAATAAATAATCAGGCTTTAGTTATCAGTAAAAGTGCAAAATAGAAAAAAGAATAAGTTTAGTGATTTATTGAATAATGAAGGAATTAAAAAATATAACCTAAGCTAATGTTTATTATATTTTTTTAAATTTTATTTAAGGTTTTAGATCAAATTAAATTAAAACAATAATCACAGTATTGAGCGATTCGAAGATATCTTTATCAGAAATAAAAATATCTTCACGTACTGGAATTAGTTTAATGCCTTTTTAAACACAAGTGAATTTCTTTGATAATTATAGAGCGCTTGGCGAGCGTTGGGTAAGTCATCCACAGTGGCAGGAATAAATCCTTGCTCTAAAAACCAGTGGCCTGTTCGAGTGGTGAGAACGAATAATTGTTGTATACCTTGCTGTTTGGCTTTGCTTTCCAAGAATTGCAGAATTTGGCTGCCACGATTGGATTTTCGATAGCTAGAATCGACTGCAACACAGGCAATTTCCGCTGAACGAATTTCATCGTCCTGTGCAGGTATTGGATACAATGCAGCGCAAGCCAAGATCATGCCATCTCGTTCAATCACTGCAAATTGTTCAATCTCACTCTCAAGACGTTCCCGAGAGCGATAAACCAAAATACCTTCTTGTTCGAGTGGACGAAGTAGATTAATGAGACCACCAACATCATGGATATTGGCAATTCGAACTTCTTCATAATGTGCATCGGTAATCATGGTACCTATACCATCACGAGTGAATAACTCCTCGATCAATGCACCATCATAAGCATAAGAAATTAAATGTACACGATGAACCCCTGATAAAGAGGCTTGTTGAGCTTGTTTTAAATGTAATGAAAATTCAGGATTATTTGCTTGGAACTGTTGAATATAAGGTTCAAGTTGACGAGGGCTTAGTTCACGAAGCAAGTGCTGTTTTTGATTCATTAAACCTTGTTTTTCACCCAAGAAAATGAGTTTATCGGCTTTAATCGCAGTTGCAGTTTTGGTTGCAACCTCCTCAGCCAGTAAATTAAACACCTCACCTGTGGTGGAGTAGCCTGTCGGTCCTAGCAATACAATATTGTGATTATCTAAATGACGCTGAATAGCATCTGTATCGATCGAACGTACATCACCTGTCAGTTGGAAATCGATACCATCACGAATACCATAAGGTTTTGCGGTGACAAAATTACCCGATACAACATCAATACGGGCGCCGTACATCGGTGAGTTCGCAAGGCCCATAGACAGTAGTGCTTCGATTTCTAAGCGAATCGAACCAACAGCATTCATAACGCCGCGTAAAGACTCGCGTGTCGTTACACGACGATTTTGATGAAAAGGTGTTTCAATTTTGCGTTCAAGCAAATTTTGATTAATTTGAGGACGTGCACCATGTACTAGGATCAGACGAATACCTAACGAGTGCAGCAAGGCAATATCATGGATGATATGCTGGAAATTATCATGTTGAACCGCTTCACCGCCAAACATCAGGACGAATGTTTTATCACGATGAGCATTGATATAAGGTGCTGAATGGCGAAACCAATGTACATAATCTTGCGCTGTACTATTTGAAGTTTCAGTGATTTGGTTCGCCATGTCGATCTCAGATTTACTGCAATTTATTTGATTCTAACCAAAAAAAGTAAAAGATAAATCTCTTAGTGCTGTTGTGGCGAATTTAAATTGCTCAACTGAGGTTTTTTAAGGTTTAGAAACCGACAATACGAATAATACTATTATCATCGGAATTGACTAGAATGTAGTCATTATTGATTTTATACCATTGTTCATTTCGACCCGGTTTCGGAAGATTATTTTGTTTATAATCAACTTTATAACCATTACCTCGATAATGTTGAGGCATTACATAACCTGCTTGCCAACGATGTTGTTTCAAACGTTCAACACCACGTTCTTCGCGCATACGACGTTCACGCATACGATTTTCATTATCCGAGTTATCTAAACCACGACCTTGCCAACCACCTCGTGCGTCTTCTCCGCGATCAAAGTGGGGACCTGCGATGCTGTTCATACTACTTAATACAGCGGTTGAACCTAAAACAAAGATAATGAAAATTTTTTTCATGATGCACCTTAGTGACTTCGGATGTCTCTCATGTGAAAACTGTAACTTAAAAATGCAGAGAAACTGTGAAGATCAATTCATGATTCGTTTAAAACTATGAAGATTCCTTCAGCAGCCTCTCTCACTCATCCATTAGAATTTTTATCATTCTAGCTTTGAGCATCTATGCTTTGACCGTTCATTTCTAAACTGTCATCACCCATCAAATATAAATAGGCAGGCATGATGCTATCTGGTGTTGGTAAAACCTTTGGATCCTCTTCAGGATAGGCTTTTGCTCGCATGGCTGTTCGCGTCCCACCAGGATTGATGCAGTTGAATCGAATATTCGGATAAGTGTTTTCAGCTGCAAAAATTTTACTCATCGCTTCAATCGCAACTTTTGAAACGGAGTAAGCTCCCCACAATGCACGAGCTTCTCGACCTACACTTGAACTGGTAAATACAACTGAAGCGCGATCAGACTTTTCGAGTAAAGGTAATAATGCTTGAGTTAATGCAAAAGGCGCTCTTAGATTAACGGCCATAACATCATCCCAAACATCTACAGGATAATGTGCTAATTCGACGCGATCACCTAACATGCCTGCATTATGTAAAATACCGTCTAAACGCCCAAACTGTTGCTCGAGTGTGTCGACCAATAGCTCATAGTCATGGCTTGATGCGGTAGACAGCTGTAAAGGTAAAATTGCAGGTTGAGGTGCACCTAAGCCCTCAATTTCATCATAAATAACTTCAAGCTTATTCAGTGTGCGACCATGTAATACGACGGTAGCGCCATGCAAGGCATAACTAATAGCAGCCGCACGCCCAATTCCATCACCCGCACCTGTAATCAGAATAATGCGGTCTTTTAATAGATCAGGACGAGGTTGATATTCTGAATATTTCATTGTTATGCCTCCTATAATTATCTTTAATGTTTAACCCATCATACGCTGATTTTCTGACAAAACAGTGATTTTCTGTTTGAGCAATTCATGTAATTCCGGAACTGTTTGGATAATCGCATCTGCATTCCACGCATCAAGGTCATCACGAGATTCAATTGGTAAATAACCATACGCTGCCAAAATCGTATACATACTCGCATTACGACCTGCATCGATATCACGAGGATGATCACCAACATAGATGATTTCTTCGGCAGCAATTTGAAGTTGTTTTGCAGCCAAATACATCGGTTCAGGATCTGGTTTAGTATTTCGAACATCTTCGGGGCAAACCAAGACGGAACAACGTGAGCTGAGATTTAACTCTTTAAGCAGTGACTCACTCAGACCACGTGGTTTGTTGGTTACGATACCCCATGGAATTTGTTTTGCTTCTAGCTCTTCGAGTAAAGGATACATACCATTAAAAAGGTCTGTATCTACAACGATATTTTCACCATATACATCTAAAAAGCGTTGGCGATGAGCGAGAAACACTGGATCAGTCACGTCTAATTCTGGATAGACCAATTTCACCATGGCTCGTGCGCCTTCTGACACTTGAGTTCGAATTAACTCCGCATCAACAACTGGACGTTGCTCATCACGACACATCTGTTGAATGATGCGAATAAAGTCAGCCGCAGTATCTATGAGCGTTCCATCAAGATCGAATAATACCGCTTTCATTAGGCACCTGTATTGGTAGTATGAACCATATAATTCACATCGACATTTGGCGCTAACCAATAGTGTTTGGTGATTGGATTATAGTGAAGACCAATCATTTCTTTTAAGCTAAGACCAGCGTTACGAATATCGTGTGCCATTTCTGAAGGGCGGATGAATTTATGATAATCATGTGTGCCTTTTGGCAGTAAACGTAACACGTACTCAGCGCCAATGATCACAAACAAATACGATTTAGGATTACGGTTGATCGTTGAAAAGAATACATGACCGCCTGGTTTCACCAAACTTTGACATGCTTTTACAATCGAAGCTGGATCAGGCACGTGCTCCATCATTTCCATGCATGTGACAACATCGTATTGACCTGCTTGCTCTAGCGCAAGCTGCTCAACAGGGATTTGGCGATATTCAATGTTTTGTACATTTTCTTGTTGTGCGTGTAGACGACCGACAGCGAGTGGGGCTTCGCCCATATCAATACCGAGAACATCTGCACCACGACGTGCCATGCTTTCTGCGAGGATGCCACCACCGCAACCGACATCCAAAACTTTCTTGCCTGCCAATCCACCTACACGCTCATCAATCCAGTTTAAACGTAATGGGTTAATTTGATGGAGAGGGCGGAATTCAGAATGTTGATCCCACCATTTGGCAGCCAGTGCTTCAAATTTTGCGATTTCTTGTGGGTCAACATTCAATTGCGACATGGTGTCACCTCTATTTATTGGCATAATGATCTAGGTCTAGTGTAGCGATTCTTGAAAAAAAAGCGATAAATCCTATAAAAAACTTCACAGAAGCAAAACAAATTGATCGTGTTTGATTTATATTTAGCATATAAACTTACGAAAAATGCTTAGAGGAAAAGCAAACTCAATGAAAAAGTTAGTATTAGGTGGTTTAAGTGCGGTTGCAATGGCGTTTTCAATGAATGCTATGGCGGCTAATTTTGTTGCTGGTAAAGATTATACTGTGGTTGCGAATCCAGTGAAGACCGCTGCACCAGCAGGCAAACTCGAAGTACGTGAATTCTTTTGGTACGGATGTCCACATTGCTTCACACTTGAGCCACATATGCAAACGTGGTTAAAGAAGATTCCAAGTGATGTTTATTTCTTACGTACACCTGCTGCGATGAATAAAGTATGGGAGCAGGGCGCACGTGGTTACTACGTTTCTGAAGCGCTTGGCGTACGCAAGAAAACCCATATTCCATTGTTCCATGCGATTCATGAAGGTGGTCAACAAATCTTTGACCAAGCTTCTCAAGCAAAATTCTTTGCACGTTATGGTGTGCCAGAACAGAAATTTAACAGTATGTTCAATTCATTCCCAATTACTGCAAAAATTGCTGAATCTAACAAATTAGCTCAACAATATCAGTTGACGGGTGTTCCAGCAGTTGTAGTAAATGGCAAATATGTGGTGCAAGGTGGAGATGCTAAAGTGACTCAAGTCGTTGACTTCCTACTTGAGAAAGAGCGTAAAGCTAAATAATTGGCATGCTTAAATAAAAAAAGGACTGTCATCACAGTCCTTTTTTTATTTAAGCGTTTTCATCGAGCTGAAATTCTTTTAGATCGATCTGTACTGTTTGAGTAGGTAAAGATAGTGCTTGGCTGACATAGAGATTAATCAGTTTTTGGCGAGAGCCAATTGAACGTTGGTAATAGCTTGAGTTCAATAATAGTGCTGCGCCATAAGTCAGAGACCAAATATAAGATAAATAGTCTCGAATCGACATATCGTAGTTCTGTGATTTTAAATATTTTTCAGTCATGTCTTTGAGTGAAACAATACGTTGTTGGCGAACAGCGTATAGTTCATCAAACAAATGTTTGAGTTTCGACTCTGTCATGGTCAGATGTTCTTCTAACTGATGTAAAAGAATCGTACGACTCGGCGCCGTTAAATGATGCAGCATATAACGAGGGGCATATTCTTTGAAATCTGTATTGTATTGATCCGAAATCTTGAGAATTTCTTTTTCATTTTGAATGATCAGTTCAAGTAACAATTCATTTTTGCTACGGAAATGCTTATATAAGGTGCCTTTTGCGATATCCAGTTCGGCAACCAGTTCATCGAGGGTCATTTCTTGGTTGTTTTCTAATAATAGCTTTTCCGCAACCTGCAAAATTTTTTCTTTACGTATTAAGAACTGAGTATGACGATCAGGATTCATGATGCTTTTAAGCTCCTCATAGTGTTCTAAACGGCATCGCGCTATTGTCTAATGCATCATAACGCTTAGCAATGCTTTTATATATCAACCTTTCATATTGATATAATCAAGCGTTTTGAGGTTCCCAGTTTGAGATCCCACGAAATAGTAAGCGCACTTGAGTCGCTGCATTATCGATAAATAAATTTTGCTGCTCTAACAAATGATCAATCGTGAACTGTTTCGGTAAGTTGATCCATGTCATCGCCCATGTAAATGACATATTAATCAAAATCGTTGATAAGACTTGGAGGTCTTTGGCTTCCTTAATATGTTTAAAGGTTTCGAGTTTGCACAGGTCAATGGCAAGATCTTCAATCAAAAATTCGATTTCACGGGCAATCGCGATTCGTACTGTTTCAGAACCACCCCAACGTTCAGCGATCATAAATTGCCACTGTTGAGGGCTATGATTTACTGCTTGGACAAACAACTCAATGCTAGTTCGTGTTTTCGCAGACCCGCTGTGTTGTAAATAACTTTGCCCCAGTTGATGAATCAGGCTTTTGAGATGCAAAGAAACTTGATCAACGAGTTCTTGCCCTAACGCTTCCATGTCTTGGAAATGACGATAAAACGCCGTTGGTACTAAACCAACTTCGCGAGCCACTTCACGCAAACTGATACTACTAAATGAGCGTCCAGAAGTACTGAGATGGAGTGCTGCATCAAGCAGAGCTTGTCGGCTCTGTTGTTTTCGTTCATCTCTAATCGACATGAAAAAGATCCATTGAATTCATACAGCAGAGTCTAGCAAAAAAAACATGATTTTTTTAGCCCTGAGCGAGGATTAAACAAAGCAACTTTGTCCTGAGAAGTGTCTAAAGCCTAGCAAGAAAATGAGCAACTAGGCTGCAAATAGAATTTATACCAATACTTTCTTTGTTCTCATAACCATTTAATGCCTGTTAAGAGGTGAAGTTGCCAAGCGATAATAGGAACATGTTTTGTTAGGGCTAGATTTGTTGATTAATCCATTATTTTTTTCTCGTCATTTTAGCGATTTATAAAAAAGTATTAAAAATAACCAAAAATTAGTGAACAAGTGTTGACTCAGTGAACACAAATTAATATAGTGTACACATGTTCACTACATGAACATTTGTTCACTCAATATAAATAGCCAGATACAAAACGAGGAACGTATGAACGCTAAGTTAAATTATCAACCGCATTGGATTCGTGAAGATTTTGTTGATTTTATCCTTGCAAAAGTTAACCCGATGTGGGCTTTGCGCCGCATTATGGCAAAGATCGAAGCGATTGAGCCGATTGCAGATGAAATGATCAAGGTCACTTTAAGCAGTAACAATAAATTTACAACCTATCAGCCTGGTCAATTTGTGATGGTGACGGTTCGTATTGATGGTGTGCTGCATCAACGAGCGTATAGCTTGGTAAGTTCACCAAGTCACGACAAATTGGTATTGGGTATAAAAAAACAAGGTCGTGTATCTAACTATTTAGCCAACAGCGCACGTGCTGGTGATGTGATTGAAATTACTCAGGCGATGGGCGAATTTACGCTAAAAGACTTTGATACAGAAGAAGGTAAACAACCAATTCTTTTGGTATCTGCAGGTAGTGGTATTACGCCGATTATTCCGATTGCGAAACAGGCTTTAGCACGTTCAAATCAACCTGTAACGTTGATTTATTACTCACGTGATCCAGCGTTCCGTACTGAATTGGAAACACTGGCAGCAGAATATGCGCATTTTAAGCTACACATTATTGTCGATAGTGCTGAACAGCCTGCTTATTTTGATGAAGAAACTTTGGATCGTTTGTGTGCTGATGCTGCTCAACGTCAAACCTATGTGTGTGCTGCTCCAGGGTTGATGAAAGCGACACGTCAAATCTGGACGAACCGTGGTTGGTTAGACCGTTTAACGCAAGAAAGCTTCTTGCCAGTGACGATGGATGTGGATGCTCAAATCCAACCAGTCAATTTCCGCCGCAGTATGCAAGAGTTTGAAGGTCGTGGCAACCTATTGGCCAGTGCTGAAGCTGCGGGTTTGAAACCATCTTTTGGTTGTCGTATGGGGATTTGTAATACCTGTGTTTGTACCAAGGTTAGTGGTGCAGTGAAAAATCTACTTACAGGTGAAATCGATAACCAAAACAATGTGCAAATTAAGTTGTGTGTGAGTGAAGCGGTGAGTCCCGTTGAGATTGACCTTTAATTCATATTGACCAGATAGAGAATAATATTATGAACATGATGACAGTAAATCCGACTAAAACGATTCCTCCAATCAAATTTGGCGGTAACACAAGCCGTGCATTAACACCAGAAGAAGTACAAGAGTTTGGCCGTAAGATTGAAGCCATCCGTACTGAAACCATGGCTAAAATTGGCAAAGAAGATTCTGATTATATTTATAAAGTACGTAACTTTGTACGCTATACCGAAATTGCGTCACGAGGCATGTTGATGTTTGGTGGTTGGATTCCACCCGTATGGTTATTGGGTACAGTTATGCTAGGCGTATCTAAAATCGTTGAAAACATGGAACTTGGTCATAATGTGATGCATGGTCAGTTCGACTGGTTAAATGATCCAACGCTTAATGGTGCAACCTACGACTGGGATACGGTGTGTACGGGTGAAGATTGGAAATATACGCATAACTATAAGCACCATACTTATACCAATGTGTATGGCATGGATCATGACATTAGTGGTTATGGCGTGATGCGTATGAGTCGTGAGCAAAAGTGGGAACCTCGCTTTTTGTTTAACGTACCAACGGGTTTTGTATTATCTACAGGTTTTGAATGGCTATTGGCTTTACAACGTCTAGAGATGGAAAAAGTATTATTTGATGGCACCAAAACTTGGAAAGAAGTGTATGTAGAATCCAAAAATCTACGCAAAAAGATGGTACGTCAGTTTGGTAAAGATTATGTGCTGTTCCCATTGATTGCTGGCCCAATGTTCTTGCCAGTATTAGCGGGTAACTTTGTTGCCAATCTGATCCGTAACTACTGGGCATCGACCGTGATTTATTGTGGTCACTTTACAGAAGACTCTGAAATTATCACTGACAATATTGATAATGAAACCAAAGCAGAGTGGTACTTGCGTCAGATTCGTGGTTCAGCAAACTTTACTGGCGGTAAAATCATGCATTTCTTAAGTGGTAACTTGAGTCATCAAATCGAACATCACTTGTTCCCAGATGTACCTGCCAACCGCTATCAAGAGATGGCTCCTAAAGTACGTGCAGTCTGTGCAGAGTTTGGTCAACAGTACAATACAGCGCCGTTTGGATCTCAAATTGTGAGTGTATATAAACGTCTGGCGATTCACTCTTTGCCTGACAATGTGGTAGACCGTTTGGTGGCGATCAAACATAGCTTTGTTGACGCAGTGAAAAGTATGTTTGGTAAAGCTGCTTAATTAAGATAGAGCATTGTTTGAGTCATTAAGCGATGCTCTTTACCAACAAGCAAAAGGGAAAGTACGTGTAATTGAGATATACTATGGTGCTATTATAGTTGTGCTATCGTTTTAAGGAATTATTATGCGTATTGACCAAAGAGCATTAGACCAGTTACGTGACGTAAAGATTACGCGTAATTATACCCGTTACGCTGAAGGTTCAGTTTTGGTTGAATTTGGCCATACCAAAGTGTTGTGTACAGCAAGCATTGATAATTCAGTACCTCGTTTCTTGAAAGGTCAGGGACAAGGTTGGGTAACTGCGGAATATGGCATGTTGCCACGCTCAACGCACACGCGTAGTGATCGTGAGGCAGCACGTGGTAAGCAAACGGGTCGTACTCAAGAGATTCAACGATTAATCGGTCGTAGTCTTCGTGCGATGGTGGACTTGAAGAAGTTGGGTGAAAACACGATTACGATTGACTGTGATGTGATCCAAGCGGATGGCGGTACACGTACTGCGGCAATCACAGGTGCAGCGGTTGCATTGGTAGATGCAATGAATGTATTGCTGAGCAACAAGAAAATTAAACATGACCCATTAAAAGGTTTAGTGGCAGCGATATCAGTCGGAATGTATCAAGACGAAGTCCTACTAGATTTATGCTACGAAGAAGATTCAAATTGCCAAACGGATTTAAACGTGGTGATGACACAAGCAGGTGAATTTATTGAAATTCAAGGGACGGCAGAAGACAAACCGTTCACACGCCAGCAGTGTAATGCCATGTTAGAGCTTGCAGAAAAAGGAATCTCAGAGTTGATTCAAAAGCAACAGCAAGCACTCGGTTGGTAAGTTCCAGTTGATAGTGCGGGCGGTCTGTTTTTTTTAGACCGCCTTTTTTTTATTTAAGATTAGATCAGAAGGAAAAAATAAATAGCCAAAAAGATAACCATGCCCCATGTAATAAAGCCAACAATAAAAACCTCAGTGCTCTCAATATCAACGTGACGTCTCAATCGATAAACAGATACAACACAATACCCAGTGCCACGAATTAAGCCCTCGATAACCACCTCAAAAATGATATGCAGAAAAAAGCGGATGATTTGAAAAAGCAAAGTAAAGAAGGTTTCGAAAATAGATTCCATTTTTTATGATTTAAAATAGTTTATGGGTCAATGTATCTCTAAGCGACATAAAAATAAGCATGATCAATGAATATCTATCTCTACATAGACGCATTATAAATTTTCAAACGGTAACAATACCCGCTTATTCAGCTCATCTTAGTTTGGTACGCTTGCGTAAATTGAAAATAATAAGGAGGGGGAATAATGGTTCAGGTATTTCTCGTTTTTTTAACAGCAGTGACTTTTGTTTTGATGACTGTTGATCCACGCTCTACTGATTCGACACAAGCCAAGTCAGCTTGGAATGAAAAAGTCGAAGTATCTAGTGACACTTCGACTCAGAAGGAAACAAAAGATGTTGATGATGCTTAAGCATTAAAACGCATAGATAAATCTACAGCTCTCACATCCTTAGTCAGTACACCCATTGAAATATAATCTACGCCAGTTGTTGCAACTTCGCGTAAGTTCTCAATAGTAATATTGCCTGAGGCTTCTAACTTACAACGTCCAGCAACATGCTTCACTGCATCAATCATTTGTTGCTGGCTGAAATTATCTAACATCACGATATCAGCTCCAGCTTCGAGTGCTTGATTCAGTTCGTCCCAAGTCTCTACTTCTACTTCTACTGGTTTACCTGGTGCGATTTCATGTGCTTTGGTAATGGCTTGGGCAATACCACCTGCTGCCATAATGTGATTTTCTTTAATTAAGAAAGCGTCGAATAAACCTAGACGATGATTTTGACCACCACCGATTGCCACTGCATATTTTTGAGCAATGCGTAAGCCTGGTAAGGTTTTACGTGTATCCAAAAGTTTAGTGTTTAAACCATCCAATTGTTTTACGTAATTTGCCGTTTTGGTCGCCACAGCAGAAAGCGTTTGCACAAAATTCAAAGCAGGACGCTCAACAGTCAGTAAGCTACGGGCTGAACCTGCCAATTTTAGAAAAGCTTCATTGGCTTGAACAAGTTCACCTTCTTGCTTTAACCACGTGATTTGAACATCTTTATCATAAGCTTTGATTAAGGCGTTAACCCAAGGTTGACCAGCCAATACCATGTCTTCACGAGTGATAATCGTTGCTGTAGCTTGCTCATCTTCTGGTGTGAGCATTGCGGTAATATCACCGTCCCCAATATCTTCCTGTAATGCTTGTTGAATGTTAATTTGAATCGATTGTTCAAGCAAAGATTGAGGAATGCTCATACTATTTCCAGTATAGGTTGACCAAAAAACTAGTGCGTTATATTAGCACCCTCAACATAAAAAATAAGCATTTCATCTCGATTATTGCGCATAAAGCATGTCAAAATGGCAAAGATAAAGATTAAATTGCCGATTTGATAAACCATGCAACGTTCTAGATTTGCGCAAATTCGAAATGGTGTATTAGAAGGTGCGACGCAACTTCCATCACCAAATTTTAATGCACGTCCAATGGATGCTGACATTCAACTGATTGTTATTCATAACATCAGTTTGCCACCTTCTCAATTTGGTGGTGGTTATATCCAGCAATTCTTTCAAAATAAGTTAGATTGGAATACTCATCCTTATTTTCAGACCATTGAAGGCATGCAGGTATCCGCACATCTATTGATTTTGCGCACTGGAGAAGTGATTCAATTTGTAAATTTTAATGATCGTTCGTGGCATGCAGGACGTTCGAGTTATCTAGCACACAAAGAATGTAATGATTATTCGATCGGCATTGAGTTGGAAGGCAGCGATGATCTTCCTTTCGAGGACGCACAGTATCAAGCATTGGTTGATGTTGTACTGATGCTAGCTAAAAGCTATCCAAAAATTCAGAATCATATCGCGGGGCATTCTGATATTGCACCAATGCGGAAAACAGATCCAGGTCCTTATTTTGATTGGCAAAGATTCCGAAAAGCACTATCACAAGCCAAATTAACTTAAAAAATATCCGCCAATTTATGATTTCACAACGAAATCTATTTTGAGTTTCATTACAATAACGCTTTTTAAAGATAAGCCGTAGGTGAATGCGATGGCATTGTGGCGATCGACTATTATTGTCAGTGCAATGACGATGTTATCTCGAGTTTTGGGATTAGTGCGTGATATCGTGCTATTAAATGTATTTGGTGCGGGTAAAGATTTCGATACTTTCGTTGTTGCCTTTCGTATTCCAAACTTTTTTCGACGCTTATTTGCGGAAGGGGCTTTTTCTCAAGCTTTCATTCCTGTTTTAACCGAATATAAAACTAGTAAAACACATGCAGAAGTGCAGATTCTGATTAGCCGTGTATTTGGTTGTTTGCTGACGGCTATGTCATTGCTAACTTTTGTGGCGATGGTTGCCGCACCAGCGATTATTTATTTGTATGCACCAGGATTTCATAACGATCCAGAGAAATTTGATTTAGCGGTGGATATGTTCCGCCTCACGATTCCTTATTTAATGTTCATGTCATTGACGGCTTTTGCGAGCAGTATCTTAAATAGCTATGGCTCATTTGCATCGCCAGCATTTTCACCTGTGCTTTTGAACATTGCGATGATTGCAGGAGCATGGTGGTTAACACCTTTTATGGCAGAACCCATTATGGCATTGGGTTGGGCTGTCGTGGTTGCAGGTGTTTTACAGTTAGCGATACAAATCCCTGAGCTTTGGAAAAAGAATTTACTTATTCCACCTAAAGTTGATTTTAAGCATGAGGGTGTTGATCGTATCTTAAAACTAATGTTGCCAGCATTATTCGGTGTTTCAGTGACACAAATTAATTTACTGTTAAATACGATTTGGGCATCGTTCATGCAAGATGGTTCAGTATCATGGTTATACAGTGCTGAACGAATGACTGAACTGCCATTAGGTCTCATTGGTGTTGCGATCGGCACAGTTATTTTGCCTTCACTGTCTGCGCGTCACGCTGAGCAAGATCAAGCTAAATTTAAAAGCATGATTGATTGGGCTGCCAAGATCATTATGTTGGTCGGTATTCCTGCAAGTATTGCATTATTCATGTTATCGACGCCGATTATTCAAGCTTTATTCCAACGTGGCGAATTTACTTTAGAAGATACACATATGACGGCACTTGCATTGCAATGCATGAGTGCAGGTGTAATTTCATTTATGTTGATTAAAGTGTTTGCACCAGGTTTTTATGCACAACAAGATACCAAAACACCAGTTCGTGTTGGTCTCATGGCAGTTGCTGCAAATGCGATTTTAAACGTTGTATTTATTGGATTCTTTAAATTAATTGATTGGCATGCTGAGCATATGGCTTTAGCACTCGCTTCTTCGGGCTCTGCTTTAGTCAATGCTGGAATGCTTTATTTTTATTTACACAAAAGAAATATCTATCGTTTTGGGGCGCATTGGAAAAAGCTAGGTTTTCAATTTTTAGTTGCCAACATAACCATGATTGCTGCTCTTGCATATGCTTTAACATGGTATCAAGGTGATATCGCTCAGTGGTTGCGAATTGCAGAAGTTGTTGGCTTGTGTGTATTGGGTGTCGCTGCTTATGTTATTGGTTTACTAATCACGGGTTTTCGCCCAAGACATTTGAAACATTAAAAAATAAACCCTCCAACAAGGAGGGTTTATTACTATTTCACTTCGAGTAATTCAAT
This sequence comes from Acinetobacter sp. A22, assembly GCF_030913345.1. Classification (NCBI taxonomy): domain Bacteria; kingdom Pseudomonadati; phylum Pseudomonadota; class Gammaproteobacteria; order Moraxellales; family Moraxellaceae; genus Acinetobacter; species Acinetobacter sp. A22. The sequence goes on along the minus strand of NZ_CP133162.1, from coordinate 2,618,686 downwards.
ATCAAAAATAAGTGTGCTGTTCGGTCCAATTGCATCTCCAGCACCCACGTCACCATATGCTAAGTTAGATGGAACAAAGAAACGACTTTTGCCACCTTCTTTCATCGTTTGGACACCTTCAGTCCAGCCAGAAATGACTTGATTCAGTTTAAATTCAACAGGGTGGTTACGAGCAATCGAGCTATCAAACACAGTTCCATCAATTAATCGACCTTCGTAATTAACTTTTACTGTCGATGTTAACTTTGGCGATTTACCAGTACCTTGTTGAAGAATTTGATACTGTAAACCTGATTTTGTTGTGATGATATCTGACTTTTTAGCATTTTCTGCTAGAAATTTTTTTCCTTCCTGAGCATTTTTTTCTGCCTGCTCTTGGAATTCAACTAATTGTTTGGCTTCAAGTCGTTTTTTATACTGGTTGAGAACTGTCGCCATTTGCTCATCACTGAGAGTTGCTGGTTTTCCCTTAATTGCATCTTCAAGCCCTAGTACAAAGGTTTCGATATTCAAGTCTTTGAGCGTTTCTGTATTTCCTTTCCCCATTAAATAACCGTAGCTATAACCCAATTGATCTTTTTGTGGACTTTTTAGGGTGATAGGAGCTGCTTGAACCGTTCCAATCATCAATGTTATGAGAGTAAGTGTAAGTTTTTTCATTCTTTCTTCCAAAATAAAGGAGAGCACAAGCTCTCCCTATATCATTATTTTACAGCGATTAATTCGACATCAAAAATCAAAGTACTATTTGGTGGGATAGAGCCTGGCACGCCTTGTTCACCGTAGCCTAGGTTGGCAGGGATATAAAGCGTTGCCTTACCGCCTTCTTTCATGAGTTGTAGACCTTCAGTCCAGCCAGGAATGACTTGATTTAATGGAAACTCGATTGGTTCACCACGATCGTATGAGCTATCAAATACTTTACCGTCAGTTAATTGACCTTTGTAATGTACTTTAACGACAGAAGTTGCAACAGGTTGTTTGCCAGTTCCTTCTTTGGTGATTTTGTATTGCAAGCCAGATGCTGTTGTTTGAACACCTTCTTTTTTAGCATTTTCAGCTAAGAAACTTGAGTTGCTTGCCTCAACTTTTTTGGTTTCGTCTTGTTGCTTTTGTTGCATCTCTTTTTGGAATTCTACATATGCTGCTTGTAATTCTTCCTCAGAGTATGCTGCAGGTTTTTGAGCATGTGCATCACGAAAACCTGTAATAAATGCATTCGTTTCAAGCTCTGGTGGAGTTTGTTTTGCAACTTCATAACCGAGAGCATAGCTGATCTTAGCAACAGGTGCTGCATTTTTATCAGCTTTCGCGCCAAACTCAGTGGTTGGATTTTGTGTCGCATAATAAACAGGTACTAGGGCCGCACCGCCTAACACAACTGCAGCAATGAGAGGTAAAGCTTTACTCATGAGATGTCCAAAAGTGAGATTCTAAATAAAAATATGTCAATGATCTTAGCATGTCTAAGCTTAAGCAATGAATAACTTAGCTGTAAAATGCGTAGGTTTTTTTATAAGATTTATGTTTAAAAAAAAGCCAAATCAAATGATTTGGCTTTGATTAAAGCTTGAAAAGAGAACTTAATCTTCTTTTTGGGCTTTATAGGCATATGCATAGTTATAGCTATAACCAGCACCTGCTGTGCGTTGGATATCATTCAAGATGAAACCATTGACTTTCACACCAGCTTGTTCGAAACGATTTAAGCTGAGTTCAAGCTCTTTCATTTGTGATTTCGAGTAACGTGCAATTAACAAGTTTACGCCAGCATATTGAGAAATAATGATACCGTCTGTCACTGCCAATACAGGCGGTGTATCAATAATAATATGGTCATACTGCGTACTTAATTCATCCAGCAAGGTTTTGAGTTTTTGTGAACTTAGGATTTCAGATGGATTGGTTGGACTTTTACCACGTGTAATCACATTCAAACCATTCACTTGTGTATTGTGAATAACTTGATTCAATTCTACTTGATTGCTAAGAAACTCAGATAAACCTGGTTTGACCTCAACATCAAAGTATTTGTGCATATAACCACGACGCATATCAGCATCGATTAGAAGTACTTTTTTATCACCTTGAGCAAAAATCGTTGCTAAGTTTGTTGAAATAAAAGACTTACCAACCTCAGGGGCAGGACCAGCAACCATAATAATATTATTTTTTGCATTCGATAGCGCAAAATGAATAGCGGTACGAATGCTCCGTAAACTTTCAATTGCAATATCATCGCTATGCTTGACAGCCAAGATAGTAATTGATTTTTTCTTTTTCAAGATCCTCATACGAGTTTCTTGTACAGGAGATCTTGGTACTGTTGCATAAACTGGTAGATCGAACTCGCGTTCAATTTGTGCTGAATCTTTGACTCCAGTACGTAGCATATTTCTTAGTAGAGCAACTAAAGCCCCTAAAAAGCCGCCAAGGAAAATAGCAAGAATGAGAATTTGTATTTTCTTCGGTTTAATAGGTTCTACTGGTTCAACGGCAGTATCAACAATACGAACATTACCAATTTCACCCGCTTTCGCGATACGTAATTGCTGATATGAGTTTAATAATGCTGTGTAGAGTTGTGTTTTAACTTCAACTTCACGGAAAAGTTGTAAATATTGGCGCTGAATATCAGGTAATTGTTTCAATGTACTGTTTAACTCAGTAATTTGTTTGTCAATAGCACCAATCTGAGCATTGATTTCACGCATTGCAGGATGTTCAGCTGTGTACTTTGCTGCAAGATCAGCTTGTTGTTGTTGTAACTCAATTTTCTTAGTTTCTAAGGTAATACTTTGAGTTAAATAAAGCTCTGATTCTTTAGTTACATCAACGGTATTGTATTGCTGACGAAATTTATTGAAGAGACGTTCAGCATCATCAAGTTGTTTTTTCAAATCAGGGAGTTGTTCATCCAAGAATTTCAAAGTTTGTGCCGTTTCTGCAGAGCGACGTTCCACATTTTGTGCGCTATAAGCAGCCAAAATCGCATTTAGAATCTTAGTAATATGCTCCTTATCTTGACCTTGATAATTTAAGCCTAAAATACCAGTTAATTTACCTCTTTCAGCTACAGAATAGTTTGAAAGAATAGCTTGGACTGTAGCAGGCAAAGAATTCTTTTGTACTAAATAATCAGTGTCAAATGCATCATTTGTAAAAATTGCAAGTTTCCATAACCCGTATTTAGTATTAATAGTATTTAATTGATTTAATGGGGCTGTTAGAATAATCTCATCTGTTTCAAGATCAGCAAGGCTAAAATTATTATTTTTAAAACTCAAACTAAGTTTTTTATCCAAGTAATAGTTTGGAATATCAAACTGTCTGATATCAAATGATCTCTCTTCATCATTAAAAATGACCGCTTTTGGTGTGTATTCTGTGGTGTAATCCACTTTATTGAATAAACGATGAGAGAAGGTATCTTCTGTACTGGAAACGTTTAGATCTAGATGAAGTGCTTGTATAACAGAACCAAGAACCAAACGGGACTTTAAAATTTCGATTTCCGATTGAGCTGGTGATTTTTGTTCAATCATCTGCGAAAGATCGCCAAGCAAAGCAGCAGAAGCTCCTTTACTGTCTTCTACTTGAACCAACGCATCAACTGAGTATGTATCTGGAGTTGCACGTAGGTATAATAAAGCAAAGACCAAACTCAAAATAATACACAGAGCAATAAGCTTCCATTGTGTAATCAAAGCAAAAAAAAGCTCTTTTAGGTCAATCGTTTCTTCAGTATCGGTTTTTTGGCTCATAATCTTAAATCTAAAAGTTAAATATATTTTTTCCAATCAGCTACACACTGCTGTATCAGCTGGCATGTACTATCAAAAAAGTCTTGATCAAGTTGATAGGGATCGGTCACATTCTTATTTTGCCAATGTCCCAGGCGAAAAACTTTGCCTTTAGCAAATGGCCATGTTTGTTCAAGGTGGCGTTGCTGATTATTACTCATTACTAAGATTAAATCAGCTTTCTTGACCAATTCAGCATTTAGTTTTTTTGCAATATGACTACTCATGTCGATATTAAGTCGGTGCATACATAATTGTGCTTTATCATCAGCAGGATGACCCACAAGTCCAGAAATTCCAGCGGATTCTATATGCAAATTAGGATGCTGCTGTTTTAATAAGTATTCAGCCATAGGGCTTCTACAGATATTACCAACGCAAACTACCAAAATATTTTGGATCTTCATTTAGATTACTGTCCTAAACGATCAATGTTATAGAGTGCGCTAGAGAAAGGGATGACTTGATTGATAACACGCTGCCAGCGAGTTAAGCCTGTTGCGTCGACATAGACAATATCATTACTACGCAGTCTAAACTGATTGGCGAGACCAAAATCACCTAGGCTCATTAAATTTAAGTGATAGAGTTCAGTATGACGATCATTTGGATTGGTACGGAGTACATAAATCCGACTGGCACTGGCTGAAAGAGGATTGAGACCTAAGCTTTCACCCAAAGCATCACTTAAGGTCATTCCTTGATCTCGCATTGGTAAAGCTTGATTTTTACCAGACTCACCCATCACATAAATTTTTTGATTTTCTTTAGTGCTTACATAAATCGTATCGTTAGGCTGGACCAATAATTTATGTAATGAGTAGCCTGCCTTTTCTAATGCGATGGTATTGAGATCATAAGTGATTCCATTACGAATGAGCTGGATAAAGGTATTATCGCCTTTATCTGTGACACCGCCAGCCATACCTAAAGCAGTATAAATACTAATTGGTTGATCATTCAAAAAGAATTGACCGCCCTTGATGACACTACCTTGGACCGAATAGCGCTGTCCTTGATAAGACAATATCCTTACGATGACATCGGGGTTTTTTAAATAACGTGCGAATTGCTTACGTAAGTCTGTATTGAGTTGGGCTAATGTTTTACCTGCGGCTTTGTAGCGGCCAACTAATGGAATTTGTACATAACCATTATAATCAATTGGGTATCCATTCGCTTGAATTGATTGATCGTTGGTTAAGTTGTTTACGGGTGGGGTAATTTCTGGATAGGCCCATAGTTGAATTGAGAGCACATCTCCAGAACTCAGGCGATAGGCTTGTTGCTGTTGTTTAAATAGAGCCGCGTAATTATTTCGATAGTCGATTTGAGCGGGCTGAATGGCTGGTAAGTTTTCCTGCGTAATTTTAATAACATTAACATCAGTCCCCAGATCAGTCGTGTAAACACCTTCACTAGGGATATCATATGTTTGTAAGCCAGAAGTAACAGCACAGCCTGTAGCACTAATACTAATCGCAAGAATGGAAAAAAGTTGGTAATGCTTCACACTTGACCCTTGAATAATTATAACTGTTGTTGCACAACAACATATCTTTAGATTTACGCTAATTCTAGCTTAAAAATATTAAAAAAACATCGAAGAATCATTTAGGTTTGTATGTTTAGTTTATCTAAATAAATTTTAAGGAGATGTCTTAAGAGGTATAACGATTTATATTTTAACTTAGAGAAAATGTATTGTTAAACATAATCATACAATTCCTATAGGGGGGGGAGTAAAAATCTGCTATATTACGCCCGTTTGTTTGTAATAAAGCGTAGCTGTGTTATTACAAGTGTAAGCATATAAAGAATCAGTATTGGAGCATTTTGAGATATGTGGGTGAATTTTAGTCAATGTGGCGTTTTTAAGGCTTCTTAATAATCTTAATGTACTACATTGGTTAGGTTGAAAAATAATCAATAAGACTATTTTTTGCTGTCATATAATCTCAATCTGATCGATTTAAACTCATTGTATTACAGTGGTTAATTGATAATTACATACCATAAATTGAATGAGTAAAGTGAAATAATATATGGGTTAAATATGTTTAATCCGTAATTTACAAGTCATGTTTAAACAGGGTGAATTGGGTGAGAAAAGTTTTATTAGTATTTGGTACTCGACCAGAAGCGATAAAAATGGCCCCTTTGGCTTTAAAGTTACAACAGTATAACGAATATTTTGAAACTAAAGTGTGTGTAACTGGCCAGCATAGACAAATGCTAGATCAAGTTTTAGAATTGTTCGATTTAAAACCAGATTTTGATCTTAACTTAATGAAACCTGGGCAAACCTTATCTGATGTAACTTCTGGTGTACTAAAAGGGCTGGAGCAAGTCTTCAATGAGTGGACACCAGACCTTATTTTGGTGCATGGAGATACAGCAACTACATTTGCAGCGTCATTAGCTGCTTATTATCACAAAATCAAAGTAGGACATGTTGAAGCTGGATTACGTACGGGCGACCTTTATTCTCCTTGGCCAGAAGAAGCCAATCGAAAATTAACAGGTGTACTGGCGAACTATCATTTTGCACCGACCCAATCATCGTATGAAAATTTAATTAAAGAAAATGTGAATCCTGCAAATATTGTAGTAACAGGAAACACCGTGATTGATGCTTTGCTGCAAGTCAAACAGAAGGTTGAACAAGATCAAGCATTAGTAACTCAATTTCAGCAAGAGTTTTCATTTCTTGATGCAGATAAAAAACTGATCTTAGTTACAGGACATCGTCGTGAGAATTTTGGGCAAGGCTTTTTAAATATTTGTACATCTTTAGCAAATTTAGCTAAAAAATATCCTGAGATCCAAATTGTTTATCCTGTGCATTTAAATCCGAATGTACAACAACCTGTTAACGAACTGTTGGCGGGTATTGCCAATATTCATCTGATCGCCCCGCAAGATTATTTGCCTTTTGTGTATTTGATGAATCGTAGTTATCTGATTCTGACCGACTCTGGTGGTATTCAAGAAGAAGCACCATCACTGGGTAAGCCAGTTCTGGTCATGCGAGATACCACTGAAAGACCTGAAGCGGTTCATGCAGGAACGGTACGTTTAGTGGGTACAGATACAGAAACTATTGAGCGTTCAGTCATAGAGTTACTTGAAAATCCAAATGTATATGCTGAGATGGCAGAAGCCCATAATCCGTACGGGGATGGTGATTCATGTCAGCAAATTATTGATTTTCTTAAAACAAACTAAGCCGAAATTTCCATTTATTTTGATTTAAAAGTATAGAGTATGAGCAATTCATTCAAGCATATCTGCGTTATAGGACTAGGTTATATTGGTTTACCCACAGCTGCGACATTTGCTGCACATGGGGTAAAAGTTACTGGTGTTGATGTGAATCAACATGCGGTAGATATGATTAATCAAGGTAAAGTTCATATTGTTGAGCCTGATTTAGATGCTTTAGTTCGTGACGTCGTTGCTCAGGGTAAATTGTCTGCTCAATTGGCGCCGACTGAAGCAGATGCTTATATTGTTGCAGTTCCGACACCTTTTAAAGATGATTATCAGCCAGATCTCAAATATATTGAATCTGCTGCTAAGGCTTTAGCACCTTTTTTAAAGCCAGGTAATTTGGTTATTTTAGAGTCGACGTCACCTGTGGAAGCGACTGAACAAATGTCGGCTTGGTTAAGTGAAGCACGTCCAGATTTAAGCTTCCCGCAACAAAAGGGTGAAGATGCTGATATTTTAGTCGCGCACTGCCCAGAACGTGTGTTGCCAGGTAAAGTTTTACAAGAATTGATCAGTAATGACCGTATTATTGGTGGAATGACACCACGTTGCTCAAAAGCAGCATGTGATTTATACAAAATCTTTGTAAAAGGCGCATGTATTGAAACCAATGCTCGTACTGCAGAAATGTGTAAGTTGACAGAGAACTCATTCCGTGACGTCAATATTGCTTTTGCAAATGAGCTTTCAGTTATTTGTGACAAGCTAGATATCAATGTATGGGAGTTGATTTCACTGGCGAATCGTCACCCGCGCGTCAATATTTTACAGCCAGGACCTGGGGTCGGCGGTCACTGTATTGCGGTTGATCCTTGGTTTATTGTAGCAAAGACACCAGAGCAGGCACGTTTGATTCGTACTGCACGTGAAGTGAATGATGCCAAACCTGAATGGGTCATTGATCAGGTTAAAATTAAAATTGCGGATTTCTTACAAGCAAATCCCAATAAGACGATTCAAGATGTCACGATCGCTTGCTATGGTTTGGCCTTTAAACCAGATATCGATGACCTGCGTGAGAGCCCAGCACTCGAAATCACAAAAAAGTTGGCTGAACAAGGTTTAAATATTCTTGCAATAGAACCGAATATTCATGAACTTCCTGCCAAGCTGCCTTCAAATATTAGATTGATTGCTCTTGAAGAGCATCAACAAGCAGATATCCATTTGATTTTGGTGGATCATAGACAGTTTAAAAATATGAACTTCTCTTTTTCTTATGTAGTCGATACAAAAGGCATTTTATAAATGTATAGCCTATTCAAATTTTTTTTTAGACTAGGTGATTACTATCGTGGTCTAAAATTATTTTTGTTAATTAATTTATGTGGCGGGATCTGTAAAGGAATTCCTAAAGTTGGGAAAAATGTCATTTTCAAATACCCACCGCATAAAGGTATTAAGTTTGGTAAAAAATGTGATATTGGGGCATTTAGTCATTTTGATATACCGCCATTTGGCCAACTAATAGTTGGTGATTGTGTGAAAATGACACAAGGCGTTGTTGTTTCTGCAATTAATAAAGTTGAGATACAAAGTAATACTTTAATTGCAGAGTGGGTCTCTATTAGAGACGCACAACATCTATTTGATAAGAATGAACCAATAAACAAACAAGGAATGAAGAAAGGTGAAATTCTGATAGAAGAAGATGTTTGGATAGGACGAGGGAGCAGTATTTTTTTAAATACTACGATTCGTAAGGGTTCAATTATTGGTGCTGAATCTATTGTTAAAAGTATAGAAATATCTTCTATGGAAATACATGCAGGTAATCCACTAAAGTTTATAAAGAATAGATAAAGTTTATGAAGATTCTATCCAAGCTTATAGCCGGTGGGGTAATTGTACAGATACTGGTAGCAGTATCTGTTGTGATTTCATCACGACTTTATAAACCAGAAGTATTTGGTGAGTTAGGTTGGTATCTAAGTTTTGCCTCAGTATTTGCAATTGTAGCTGCGATGCGATTTGATTATATTGTGCTCAGTGATAGAGTTTGTGCAGAAGAAAAAAATGAATTTTTCTCTAATGCTATAGTTGTAAGTATCATAACTTTCTTTTTATTGTGTATAGGCGTTGTTATTGCTAACAATGTCTTTCATTTTAAGTATAATATTATTTATTTGTTGTTATTCTGCCTGAGTCTAAGTTTTTTTAATTTATTGAGTCAATATCTTATATTAATAAAGGATTACAATAAATTTATTTTTTATAAAACAAATCAATTGCTTCTTCAAATTGTAATGATTGTAGGTTTTTATTATGTTTTTCATGAAAATGGACTATTGTTAGCCAATATTTTGCCTCAGTTAATAATTTCTATTCTATTCTTTTTGTTTATTAGGAAATCCTTATCATTTAAGTTGAATAATTTCATCCCTTTTTTTTATAAAAACTATAAGGAAGGTTTTAAGAACTCCTTTCTCACTTTTATACAATATTCAACTCCTGTGATACCAGTTTTGTTTGGTGGATATGTTTTTGACAAGAGTCAAATTGGTGCATATTTTTTATTTTCTCAAACAATGGCTGTTCCATTTTCATTGATAAGAAGAAATGTATTGATACTTTTTAATGGTGAATACAGTGATGCGAAAAAAATTAAAGAGCTTTTTGAAAGTGTATTGACGGCAAGAAATTTTATTATTGTCTTAATGTCTTTTGCATGCTTTTTAGTTTTTTTAGTGTTTTGCTCAAGTTATATAATAATGATATTTTTTGGCCGTGAATGGTTGGAATTCTCATGGTTGCTGTCCCTTTTGTTTATATACTACTTTTTTGATGCTTTGCTTCAACCTTTAACTACATTATATCCATTATGGGGCAAGGTTAATAAAGCTCTAGGTTTTGAATTAGTTAGATTTGCTTCTGTTGCTATAGTTTTGCCTTTAGTAGTTTTCTTTGCAAAGTTATCTTTTTCAAGTTTTGTGATTTTATTTTTGATAATTATGCTGCTCATTTATGTTGTAAATTTTTATAGCATTTTAAAGTATGTTAAGAGGTTGAAATGAATAGATTAGCATTTATTTGGGGGGTCATTTCACTTGTTATGATATGTCTACTATGGCTACTCATAAGTTTAGAGAGTTTAGATCTTTTTGTAAGTGTTGCTCTTATTTCTATTGTTTTGCTATCGCTGTTTCAGATTAAGAAAAGTGGAATTCTTTCACCGAGCACAATTGTTTTTGTTACTGCATTGCCATATTTTTTGACTGCAATCTTTAACTCATTTATTTATAGAGATTATAGTTATTTACTTGAAAGAACTAATGCAAGCTTAATTTTTTATACGTTTGTTTTTTTTGGGTCTTTTATTTTTTTTGATTCATATTTAAGTAAAGTGAAAATTCCAGAATTAAATTTTAGAAAAAGATTGAGTTTAAATGCAGTTTTTTTATTTTATAGTATTATCGTTTTTGTATATATAAGCATGGTTGCAACGCTTTTTTCACTAGATATTGGTGCTGTTTCTCGTGCAGATATTTATAAATCTAAATCCACTCTTTTTGATGTTTATAAACTTTTTGTTTATTCTTTTTCTGTATTTTATATTTGGTTTATTGTTAGTGTTGAGCAGAAAAATGGGAGGGCTTTGGTTTTTTGGTTGTTACCATTAATTTTATTCTCTGCTACGGATATTTTAATCCTAGGTGATAGGAAATTAGCAATAATTTTATTCGTTATTTGTGCATTTGCTGTTAATGTGCAAAAGCGTATTAATCCAATTTATATTGGATATGGGTTTGTATTCGGCTTATTAATGTGGGTTTATGGGTATTTGAGGAATACGAGCTTTTCTGAGTGGGGTGCTATTTTAAGTGAACTCGATTATGGAACAGCCTTTAGTCCTGATAAATCTGAATTTGGTGCTTTTAGTATTGTTTGGAATGACTATTTCTCTAGATACTCTTCAGTCCAAATGCAGCCTACTTATCTGGAAACATTTGCACAGATCGTTCCTACATTTATTTTTCCTAGTAGGCCTATTTCACCATCAGTTAACTTCGTGAAAGAGTTTTATCCAGATATTTATAATTCGGGTGGTGGTTTGGCTTTTAATGCCATTCTTGAATCTATGATGAATTTTAATATTTTCGGCCCTATCGCTTTTGCTTTTTTAATCGTGTTCTTTTCTAAGTTTTATAATAAGTCTCATTTTGGGGTTTTGTTAGGAGCAATATACATATTCTGTTTTTCCTTTACTCTCAGAAACGATATGATTAGTAATTTTAGAACTTTTTTTATTCTTAGTGTTGTTATTTCAATGTGTATTTTAATTTTTTGTAGAGTTGGAAAGTCTAGAGCAGGTGGGAATTAAGTGGATAAAATATTTTTTATTGGTAAACTTCCATCGCCCATAGGTGGTGTTACGGTTTTTAACCAACGCAAACTAGAGCAGCTAAGTAATAATACTAAAAATGCTAATATTGTTTTACTTGAACCATGTAAGAAAAACTTTTTAAAGATAGTTGTGGCTTTAAGATCTAAAGAAATTAAACATTTAAGTGCTTCTAATTTTATATTGATTTTATTGGCATGTTTTTTTGCACGATATGGAACTGTGATATTTTATGATCATAACTCAAGTAGGCATTTTTCTTCTTTGTTGAATTGGAGAAAAGAAATCTATTTGAAGTTTTTTCGTAAGTGTAAAAATATTATGTTAGTTAATGAGCATCTTAAGGAAAATTATAGAGTATTTAATGAGTTTTACGAAATTAATAATAAGTTTATAACTATTTCAGCTTTTTTGCCTCCTGCAAAAGCTGAATTAGCAGACATCCTATCTACTTATGATCAGAGGTTGTTAGATTTGTATGAAACTGCCTTAAAAAATAAACAAAGAAAAATCATATTAACTAGTGCATTTCAGCCAAATTTAGATGCTAAGGGAGCTGATATTTATACATTAGGTTCTTTAATAGATATTTTTGCGAAACTAGCACCAAAATATAAACATGATTATTTCCTTATTGCTATTGCAAATTATCCAGAAACTAGTTTTAGTCAAGAAATAAAAGAAAAGGTACGATTACTCACTGATAAATATGACAATCTTATATTTCTAGAGAATGATAAGAAAATCTGGCCACTTTTAACGGTGACGAAATTATTTATCCGAGCAACAACTACTGATGGTGATTCTGTTAGTTTGAGAGAGGCATTATATTTTGGTGCACCAGTTTTAGCATCAGATGTAGTACCTAGACCAGATGGTGTTATGTTGTTTAATTTAGAAAAAGATGATCTTAGTCAAAAAGTTGATGAATATTTAGGAAGTTATTAATGAAACAAATTCTTCAAGATATGGCAAATGGTGGTACGACTGTGACCGAGGCTCCAGTACCACAATGTTCAAAAGGTCATTTACTGATTTCCACAACGACTTCGCTTATTTCTGCTGGAACAGAACGTATGTTGGTTGGATTTGGTAAGGCATCTCTAATTGATAAAGCACGTCAACAACCAGAAAAAGTAAAAATGGTACTAGAAAAGGTACAAACAGATGGCTTATTAACAACTTACGATGCTGTAAAGTCTAAGCTTGCTCAACCACTTGCATTAGGATATTGCAATGTGGGTATCGTACATGAAGTAGGTGCAAATGTAGATGATTTCCAAGTTGGAGATCGTGTTGTATCAAATGGTCCCCATGCTGATATGGTGAAAGTACCTAAAAACCTTTGTGCAAAAATTCCAGATAATGTCAGTGATGAATCTGCTTCTTTTGCTGTCGTTGCAAGTATTGGCTTGCAAGGTATCCGTCTTGCTCAACCAACTTTGGGCGAAAGCTTTGTCGTGACAGGTGCGGGCCTGATTGGTCTACTTACCATTCAGATGCTAAGAGCAAATGGCTGTCGCGTTCTCGCTATTGATTTCGACCAAAGTAAATTAGATTTGGCAAAACAATTCGGTGCAGAGATCTGTAATCCTGGCAAAGGAGAAGATCCAGTGGCTGTTGGTCTAGCATTTAGTCGTGGTGCGGGTGTAGATGGTGTCATTATTACCGCTTCAACCAAGGTAAGTGATCCTGTTATTCAAGCAGCACGAATGAGTCGAAAACGCGGTCGCATTATTTTAGTTGGTGTAACTGGCTTAGAGTTAAATCGTGCCGATTTTTATGAAAAAGAACTCAGTTTCCAAGTTTCTTGTTCATATGGTCCAGGTCGTTATGATACCGAATATGAAGACAAGGGTAATGACTATCCACTTGGCTTTGTTCGTTGGACAGAGCAACGCAACTTTGTTGCCGTTTTGGATATGATGGCTGCAGGTACTTTAAATGTAGAGCCGTTGATCACGCAACGATTTGAATTTGAAGATGCACCTAAAGCGTATGATGCATTAACGGAAGACAAATCTGGTTTGGGTTTATTGCTTAAATATAACTCTCCAGTCGAGACCCGTTTAGAAAAACGAGTGGTGTTACGTCCAATTTCTATTGAAGCCAAAAATGCTGTCGTTGGTTTTATTGGGGCAGGCAACTATGCTTCACGTGTGTTGATACCAGCTTTCAAAAAAGCATCTTCTCAATTACATACCATCGTAACTTCTGGTGGCATTAATGGGGTTATTCATGGAGAAAAAACAGGATTTGCCGAAGCTTCGACAGATCTGGATGGTTTATTAAATAATAAAGATATTAATACCGTCGCGATTGCGACCCGTCATAATAGCCATGCATACTTTGTAGAAAGAGTTTTATCGGCAGGTAAGAATGTTTTTGTTGAAAAGCCATTGGCTCTGACTGTCGAAGAAATTGAAAAAATTGAAACGATTTACAATCAAAATATCCAGAATAATCAATATGCACGAGTCATGGTGGGCTTCAACCGTCGTTTCTCACCACAAGTGCAAAAAATGAAAACTTTGCTGGATACAGTAAAAGAGCCGAAGAGTTTTATCATGACCATGAATGCAGGTGCGATACCGGCGGATCATTGGACACAAGATAATGCTGTTGGTGGTGGGCGTATCATTGGAGAAGCATGTCACTTTATCGACTTGATGCGCTTCCTAGCAGGTTCAAAAATTGTGTCTATTCAGGCTCGACGTATGGGCGAAACTCATGCAGTACAAATTTTAGAAGATAAAGCTTCAATTACGCTTGGTTTTGAAGATGGGTCATTTGGCACCATTTTCTACTTGGCAAATGGCGCTTCAAGCTTCCCTAAAGAGCGTGTAGAAGTCTTTACAGCAGGTCGAGTATTACAATTAGATAATTTCAGAAAGCTAAAAGCATTTGGCTGGCCTGGATTTAACAAGATGAATCTCTGGCGTCAAGATAAAGGTCAAGATGCTTGTGCTGCAGTCTTTGTAGATAGTATACGAGATGGAAAAGAAGCACCAATTCCTGCCGATGAAATTTTTGAAGTTGCTAGAGTGACCATTCAGGTTGCCGAAATTTTAAGAGCACAAACATGAGTTTAGTCATGAAAGGTCAAACAGCGCTTGCATTAGGGCTGTTTAATTTGTTCAGAGTGTTTAAATATCGTGTGGGCGTAAAAACAGGTTTGAACCCTGTACAAAAGCTGTCTGCACAATTGCCAACGGGTTGCTTCTTTAATCAGAGTGCACCCACTGGCACAATGAATGTGCCCGTAAACTCAACGTTAACAGCCTTTGGATACCTCAAGTATCCAGTGGCTGGACAGTTGCCCAATTGGTTCTATAGCCCTTTAACCCAACATACCTTTCAAAATACAGAGAAGGCGTGGTATCAAATTCCAGATTTTGATGGAAATGTTGGTGATATTAAAGGCATCTGGGAGGCTTCTCGTTTTGACTGGTTAATCGACCTTGTGCTACACGAGCGTCAAATGAGAGATGGGCAAGCATTGCTTCAGCTTGATTTATGGTTGAATGATTGGTGTGAGAAGAACCCTGCTTATTTTGGGCCGAATTGGAAATGTGGGCAGGAAGCATCCATCCGTGTCATGCATATCATTACTGCACTCATTGGTTTAGAGCGAGAGCAGCATCCGCATGACAATGTCTGTGCATTTATCGAGGCGCATTTAAAGCGTATTGAACCTACAATTGATTATGCCATTGCTCAGGATAATAATCATGGGACCTCTGAGGCAGTTGCATTGTATATTGGTGGAGCTGTTCTAAATCTTTGGAAACCTAAGCCTCAATATCAACAATGGCAGGCATTGGGTGAAAAATGGTTGCTGAACCGTGCAAGCAAGCTCATTATGCAAGATGGCGGTTTTAGCCAATATTCGATTAATTACCATCGAGTGATGCTGGATTCTTATTGCTTAGCTGAAATCGTCCGCCAAAAATTTGAATTGAAACCTTTTTCAAGACAACTATACCGTCAATTGCAGAATGCAACAGACTGGTTATATGTATTAACCCAAGCTAATGGTGATGTTCCTAATTTAGGTGCCAATGATGGTGCGCGACTGATTCCTATAAGCCAAACAGATTATCGTGATTTTAGACCAACAGTTCAGTTGGCAAGTACTTTATTCCATCAACATAGTTATTATCCAGAACCAGATTTGTATGATGAAAGTCTAACGTTCTTTCAAATTCAAAAATTGAAGCAAGAAAACTTTGAACTGCCTTCGCGAAATCAATTTTTTAATGAAAGTGGTTTGATTAGTTCTGAAAATAATAATTTCTTTATTGCGCTCAAATTGCCGAAATTCAAATTTCGTCCAAGTCAATGTGATGCTTTGCATCTAGATGTTTGGTTTAAAGGACAAAACCTTTTACGTGATGGCGGAACTTATAGTTATAATTCCACCGTAAAGGATTTAAATTACTTTTCTGGTGTTGCCAGTCACAATACCGTTGAGTTTGATCAACATCAACAAATGCCGCGTTTAAGTCGCTTTTTATTTGGTGCATGGCTGACACCAAAAGAATTAACGTATAGCGCTAATGAATTTGGTTGTGGTTATGAAGATCATTGGGGTTGTACACACCACCGTAAAATTTCATTAACGGATAATGTAATTAAAGTAGCAGATAATATATCTGGTTTTCAGCAACAGGCGATCTTACGTTGGCGTTTACAGCCAGATCATTGGACTCTTGAGAACAATGTTCTAAGTAATGGTCAAATAGAGATTATTTTAGAGGCTGAGCATCCGATAACTCTTCGTTGGTGCGAAGGAGAGGAGTCTAGGTACTACTATCAAAAGAGCAAAGTGCCTGTTCTAGAAGTGATCGCTACACAAGCGACTACAATTTTTACTGTAATTAAAGATTTAACATGAAAATTTTATATTTCCATCAGCATTTTTCAACACCTAAAGGGTCTGCAGGAATCCGTTCGTATGCTATGGCTCAATCGCTCATTCGTAATGGTCATCAGGTGACGATGGTTTGTGGCTCTTTTGGTGCAGGTCAAACGGGATTAACTCAGCCGTTTAATAAAGGCATGCGACGTGGTATGGTCGATGGGATCGATATTATTGAATTCGAATTGCCTTATTCAAATGCGCTCTCTTTCCTCAAGCGTATTTTAATTTTTTTTAGTTTTGCTTTTAAATCGATCAAAGTTGCTTTAACTGAACAATACGATGTTGTATTTGCGACAACAACGCCATTAACTGCTGGTATTCCAGGTATTTTTGCCAAGTGGTTTCGACGAAAACCATTTGTTTTCGAAGTTAGGGATCTTTGGCCAGAGCTGCCTAAAGCGATGGGGGTGATCAAAAACCCAATAGTTTTATGGATGATGTCTGTGCTTGAATGGACTTCTTATCATTCAGCTGATCGTTTAGTAGGATTGTCTCCAGGTATTGTGGACGGCATTATTAAACGAGGGATTGCTCCTGAAAAAGTAGCCTCTATTCCAAATGGTTGTGATTTAGATATTTTTGCATCTGAGCATCAAGCATGGAGACCTGAGGGCGTTAAACCAACAGATCTTATGGCCATTTTTACTGGGACACATGGCTTGGCCAATGGCCTAAATGCAGTGTTAGACGCAGCAGTTGAATTGAAAAAACGTCAAAGAACGGACATTAAATTGGTTCTGGTTGGTGATGGCATGCAGAAAAAAGCATTGCTTGAACGAGCGATCGAGCTTCAATTGGATAATGTGATTTTTCATGATCCTGTGAATAAAACTAAACTAGCAGGGTTAATGGCCAGTGCAGATATTGGGTTGCAAATTTTAGCCAATGTTCCAGCCTTTTATTATGGAACGTCGCCGAATAAATTTTTTGATTATATTTCAGCAGGCCTACCCGTTTTAAATAATTATCCAGGCTGGTTAGCGGAGTTAATCACCAAATCGCAGTGTGGTTTTGCTGTACCCCCAGAGAATCCTCAAGCGTTTGCTGATGCCTTGGAACAAGCAGCGAATCAGCGCGAACGACTGATTGAAATGGGCAGAAATGGTCAGCAGGTTGCCAGAGAACAGTTTAATCGTTCTATTCTTTCGCAGAAGTTTTCTGATTGGGTCACAGGAGCGTAATATGCTTAAACGTTTACTGGATATCGTTATTGCTTCAATTGCTTTGGTATTGCTTTCACCTTTATATTTTTATGTAGCATATAAGGTAAAAAAGAACTTAGGCTCGCCAGTCTTATTCCGTCAAGTCCGTCCAGGTCTGCATGGTAAACCGTTTGAAATGATTAAGTTTCGTACCATGAAGGATGCTGTTGATGCACAGGGCAACCCACTACCAGATAGCGAGCGGTTAACTCCCTTTGGTAAGATGCTGCGTGCTACAAGTTTAGATGAAATGCCTGAACTTTGGAATGTGATTAAAGGTGACATGAGTATCGTGGGGCCACGCCCATTACTGATGGAGTACTTACCACTTTATAATAAAGATCAAGCAAAACGTCATGATGTACGTCCAGGTATGACAGGCCATGCCCAAGTGAATGGGCGGAATGCGATTAGTTGGGAAGAGAAATTTAAACTTGATACCTGGTACGTTGAAAATCAGTCGATTTGGTTAGACTTCAAAATCATGTTGAAAACAGTGAAAAAAGTGATCGCCAAAGATGATATCAATGAAGCTGGCGAAGCAACGATGAGTAAATTCACAGGAACAAATATTAAGGAGTTAGATAAGTGACAGAATTTATTGGTGTATACGGTGCGAGTGGTTTTGGTAAAGAAGTCATGCCATTAGTTCGCCAAAAATTTCAAAATTTAAAAAAAGAACAATTTGTTTTTATTGATGATGGTCAAGCAGGTGGAAGTCTGAATGGTTATTCTGTTTTAGCCTATACAGATTTTATTAATAACACTGCTAAACATAAGGCTGTAACGATTGCGATAGCAAATAGTATTGTTCGTGAAAAACTAGTTATGCGTCTAAATGAGGATAGTGTTCAACATTTAGCGATACAAGCAGAAAATACAGTGATTCTAGACGAAGTAGAGATCGGCGAAGGAAGTCTACTTTGTCCATTCACTTGTTTGACATCAAATATTAAAATTGGCAAATTTTTCCACGCTAACATCTATAGTTACGTTGCTCATGACTGTGTAATTGGCGATTACGTCACTTTTGCTCCAGGTGTGAAATGCAATGGTAATATTCATATTGAGGACCATGCCTATATTGGGACTGGTGCAGTTATTAAACAGGGCACACCTGATAAACCTCTAGTTATTGGAAAAGGTGCAGTTGTTGGAATGGGCGCTGTGGTTACCAAAAGTGTTCCGGCTGGTGTAACAGTGGTTGGAAATCCTGCACATATTTTGGAAAAGAAGTAATACAAAATATATGAAGAAAGATTGTTTTTCATATAAGTAAGATGAAAGCGGAAAGAATGCCATTTTTGATAATGGTCAATGAAAAGGTAAATTAAGATGTTAAATACTGCATTTGAACCATGGCCAAGTTTCACTCAACAAGAAGCAGATGCCGTATCTAAGGTATTACTTTCAAACAAGGTGAACTATTGGACGGGACAGGAGTGTCGTGAATTTGAAAAAGAGTTTGCTGCATTTGCTGGTACTCAATATGCGGTAGCTTTAGCGAATGGAACAGTTGCATTGGATGTAGCACTTAAAGCATTAGGTATCGGTGCAGGAGATGATGTAATTGTGACATCTAGAACCTTTCTTGCTTCAGCTAGTTCAATTGTCACAGCTGGTGCAAATCCTATATTTGCAGATGTTGAGTTAAATTCTCAAAATATTTCGCGACGAACCATTGAAGCTGTTTTGACACCCAATACTAAAGCAATTATCTGCGTGCATTTAGCAGGTTGGATGTGTGACATGGATCCGATTATGCAACTTGCTGAGGAAAAGGGTCTGTATGTTATTGAAGATTGTGCTCAGGCTCATGGTGCTCGATACAAAGGTAAACCTGCAGGATCTATCGGGCACATTTCAGCGTGGTCTTTCTGTCAAGATAAGATTATGACCACAGGTGGTGAAGGTGGTATGGTCACCACTAATGATGAAATACTTTGGAAAAAAATGTGGTCTTATAAAGATCATGGTAAAAGCTTTGACAGTGTTTATAGCAAGCAACATCCTCCTGGTTTTAGATGGTTACATGATTCGTTTGGCACAAATTGGCGTATGATGGAAATGCAGGCAGTGATAGGTCGTATTCAACTCACGCATATGGCGGAGTGGACGCGAAAAAGAACTGAAAATGCAGAGCAGATTCTGAAAGCATTTGCTAATTCTCCTTATTTTACAGTTCACTTGCCTTCGACTGACTATGTACATGCACATTATAAATGCTATGTACAAGTCAATTTAGCTGCTTTACCTGAAGGTTGGTCACGTGACCGAATTATGCAAGAGATTAATGCGCAAAATGTGCCATGCTTTAGTGGGTCGTGCTCAGAGGTGTATTTGGAACATGCTTTTGATGGTACACCTTGGCGTCCTGAACAGCGTTTACAGAACGCGCAACAACTTGGTGAAACAAGTTTGATGTTCTTGGTACACCCAACACTCAGCAAAGATAGTATAGATAAAACGGTTCAAGCAATTCAAACCGTAAAAACTGCGATTCACTAAGTGTAAAAATACATGCAAGAGTGAAATGAGCTCTAACTCTTGCTTTTTATGATTATGTAATCAGTATGTAAAGGTCATTTCAAGTTCAAGAAGAAATGCGTATAAAGATCAAACTGAAAAATGGATGATTAGAAGATCACTGTGAAAAAGATTATTCATCAATTCGCCTCAGCACCAAGGCTACTTAAGCAAACTTTCCTTGTTTTTCTGGATGCTTTAGCTATTCCAGTGATCTTATGGCTCTGTTATGTCATTCGATTATTTGATTTAGGTGCACAAATTATTCCAGGCATTGAACATGGTGTCCTGTTGGTGAGTTTGATTGCTATCGTCAGTTTAGTCATTACAGGCGTTTATCACTTTATTGTCAGAACATTCAATGAAGTTTTTATCGTTAAATTAGCTCTAGCTGTGGCGCTGACGATGATTGCTTTGTATGGTCTGAGCAGTTTTACCCATGCATATATTCCGATGTCTATCCCATTTATGTTCGGATTTATGATGTTTACGTGGGTATGGGTTAGCCGTGCTTCTATTCGTTTCATTATCAAAGCTTCATTCTATTCAGACATAGGTCGTAAGAGAATCGCCATATATGGTGCAGGGGATGCCGGGCAACAGATTGCAGCTGCATTAAACCGATCCGATGACCATTTACCTGTTTTTTTTATTGATGATCATACTTCATTGCAAGGTCAAATTGTTGAAGGACTACGAGTTTACTCTGTAGAAAAAGCATTACAGAGATTTAGCAAAGAACGCGTTGATGAGATTTTATTAGCCATTCCATCTGTTGGTCGAGTTCGTAAAACTGAAATTATTCAGCAGTTTGAATCAGCTCATTTAAAAATTACCGAACTTCCTGGACTTACCCAATTAGTTGATGGTGAAATACGAGTTTCCGATATTCAAGAAGTTGATATTATTGATTTACTTGGTCGAGATCCAGTTCCACCGATTGCGCACTTACTATCTAAAAATATACAGAATAAAATTGTGATGGTGACTGGCGCAGGTGGGTCGATTGGTTCAGAACTATGTCGCCAAATTATAAAGAATCAACCTAAAATGTTAGTGCTCTATGAGCTAACAGAATTTGCTCTATACGATATTGATAAAGAGTTAAGACAAGCTGCTAGTTGTCAAATCGTTCCGATATTGGGAACTGTTCAGGACCAACAAAAACTGGAACGAATTATAGAGCAATATCAAGTGCAAACAGTTTATCATGCTGCTGCCTATAAACATGTTCCTTTGGTGGAGTGTAATCCAATTGCAGGTCTAAAAAATAATGCAATTGGCACTGCAAACAGCCTTAATGCTGCTGTCAAAAAAGGCGTTGAAACCTTTGTACTTATTTCTACAGATAAAGCAGTTCGACCAACTAATGTAATGGGCGCTTCCAAGCGTATGGCTGAGCTTTATTGTCAAGCTGTTGCTGAAACTAAGCCTCATACACAAATTAGTATTGTTCGATTTGGTAATGTGCTCGGTTCATCAGGATCAGTAGTCCCTCTGTTTAAGCAACAAATTGCAAAGGGTGGGCCTATTACGGTAACTCATCCAGAAGTCACTCGTTATTTTATGACGATTCCAGAAGCGTCTCAGTTGGTTATTCAGGCTGGTGCTCTAGGATCAGGTGGTGATGTTTATCTCTTAGATATGGGTGAACCAGTACGTATCCAAGATTTAGCACGACAAATGATTAAACTGAGTGGTTTGAGAGTTCGGGAAACTGGGGAAACTGATGGCGATATCGAAATTGCTTATAGCGGTTTAAGACCTGGCGAGAAGCTTTACGAGGAGCTATTGATTGATCAGGATAATACTGAATACACAGAGCATACTCGTATTTTACGTTCTTTTGAAAAACATTTTCCATTACACGAAATTCAATCGGTATTTAGTAAAATCAACCAAATGACTGCTGTTGAGCAAGATATAGATTGGGCATTAACCCAGTTAGAACATTATGTTGATGGCTATAAACGTAGTGGCGAAGTTCGAGTAAATTAATTAGAGAAAATCTATGATCAAAAAAGCAATTTTGCCTGTTGCAGGGTTAGGTACACGTTTCTTGCCAGCCAGTAAATCGATTCCTAAAGAAATGGTGACTGTTGTAGATCGCCCCGCGATTGAGTATGTTGTTCGAGAGGCCGTTGATGCAGGTATTGAACAGATTATCTTAGTCACGCATTCATCTAAGGCATCTATTGAAAATTATTTTGATCGAAATTTCGAGCTTGAAACGACGCTGGAACAAAAAAAGAAATTTGATTTATTGAAAGAAATTACCGATATATTACCTAAACATATCAGTGTCGTAAGTGTACGCCAACCACAACCATTAGGTCTGGGGCATGCTGTACTTTGTGCGAAAGATATTGTTGGTGACGAAGCTTTTGCAGTTTTGTTACCTGATGTCTTGGTTAAAGATCATGCAGTTGAAAATGATTTATCGTTGATGATTCAACGTTTTCAACAGTCTCAAGCAGCACAAATTATGGTTGAAGCAGTGCCTGATCATTTAGTGGATCAGTATGGCATTGTAGATGTTGCAAAATCACCGAATGAAGGTGAAAGCATCATAATGAAAGGTATTGTAGAAAAACCCGCAGTAGGTACAGCACCTTCAAATTTATCAGTTGTTGGGCGTTATATTTTGCCAGCTAAAATCATGCAATTATTGCAAGATACACCCAAGGGGGCGGGCAATGAAATACAACTCACTGATGCAATTGCAAGCTTGCAACAACTTGAAACTGTAGAGGCTTATCGAATGAAAGGTCAAACCTTTGATTGTGGCAGTAAGATTGGTTATCTTAAAGCAGTATTGCACTATGGTATTGAGCATCCAAAGCTAGGTGCTGATTTTAAGGGCTTAATTCGTGAGTTAGCCCTGTAATTTAGGGTTAACGGTTATGAAAATTGCAATATTCGGCAATACTTTATATGCGGGAGTAATGTCCGTACTTTTATCTGAATCTGGGCATCAGGTTTTTTGGTGTTCAGATACTCAAAGCAATGAAAATAATTTGCAATATGCATTTCATGATGAGAATGTTAATCAACTATTAGAAAAACAATTAAAGAGTGGCTTTTTGAACTACGCAGCTCTTTCTGAGTTGCCACTGGATATAGATGGATATGTATTTAGTTTTAACCAAACTCAAGAAACTTTTGTTTTTCAGTTGCTCGGTAAACTAAAGCAGCGAAATATTATTCATCCAAAACTCATGATTAATGCATCTACTTTTGGTCTGCATGGTACTGAAAAGATGCAGAAAATACTTGCAGAGGATGATTGGGTATATTTACCTGACACAATCCAAGAAGGTAATGCTTTGCAGAGCTTAACCCAAGCTAAGCAATTGATCGTGGGCTGTTTGGATCATCGTGCTCAATGCAAAGTAAAAGAGTTATTAAGACCTTTTTTCCCTTTGGAACAGCAATTTTTGTTTATGCCCATCCTAGATGCCGAGTTTACTAAACTTAGCATCTCAGGCATGTTGGCGACCCGTATTAGTTACATAAATGATTTGGCTGTAGTCGCCGAAAAACTTGGAATAGATATTGCCTCAGTACGTCAAGGCATGGCTGCAGACAATCGGATAGGCTCTGCTTATTTATCACCTGGAGCGGGGTTTGGTGGTGAAAACTTTTCCCATGATGTTTTGACATTGGCTAGTACTGTAGCAAATACAGGAGTTAAAAGTCAGTTACTTGCACAAGTTTGGGATATTAATGAGCAGCAAAAAGAAATTCTGTTTCGTAAATTATGGAATTATTATCATGGTGATTTGCAAGGTAAAACAATAGCAATATGGGGGGCTTCCTTTAAGGAAAATACCTCCAGTATCCAACAATCACCTATCCATCACATGCTAAAAGCACTTTGGGCACAAGGTGTTACAGTTCATTTGCATGATCCACAGGCTTTAGATGAAATTGAAATGATTTATGGGCAACGCTCAGATTTGATTCTCTGTCAGAATCAATATGAAGCTGTTCAGAATGCTCACGCCCTTTGTCTTTTAACGGCGTGGAAACAATACTGGAGCCCTGATTTTAAGCGATTGCTGCAGCTGATGGAGCATCCTTTGATTTTGGATGGGCGTAATATCTATGACCCTCATTATGTGAAAGCACAAGGTTTTGCTTATATAGGCGTGGGGCGTTAATGATGACTCAACCGAACCAATCTTTAACGCAGAAGTCTTCTGCAATGGAAAACTTATCTTCTTTAAAAACACAATTAATCGATACTCATCTCAATACCTTATTTGCTGAAGATACAAAACGTTTTAATCGTTTTTCAGTTGAATATGATCAAATTGTTTTAGATTTTAGTAAGCACCGTATCAATCAAAGCATAATTAATGGTTTAGTTGAATTAGCAGATGAGCGAAATTTAGGGCAATGGATTCAGAAGTTATTTTCAACAGAGTTGATTAACTATACCGAGCGAAGAGCAGCAATGCATTGGGCATTGCGGCTGCCAAAGGATTCTAGTTTTCAACCTGAAATTACTGAACAAGTACATGTGCAACTTGATCGCATGTATGCCTTAGTAGAAAAGATTCATAGCGGTCAATATCGTGGCGCTACTGGTGAGGTAATTCAAGATGTCGTGAATATTGGTGTTGGCGGTTCAGATTTGGGTCCACTAATGGTGACTCACGCGCTGTCTGATTTTAAAGTGCCAACTGCAAAACCTTTAGCTGTCCACTTTGTCTCTACGATGGATGGTAGCCAGTTATCTGAGCTTTTGCATCAATTGCGACCTGAAACAACGCTATTTATTATTTCATCGAAGTCTTTTGGCACAATTGATACGCTTTCTAATGCACAAACCGTACGTCAATGGCTTGAAAAGGCGTTAGGTTACAATGACAAAATTCTCAAGAATCATTTTATTGGGGTTTCAACTAAACCTGAGAAAATGACGGAATGGGGAATAGCAGCTGATAAACAATTGTTACTGTGGGATTGGGTTGGTGGTCGTTATTCTCTATGGTCTTGTATTGGGTTACCGATCGCATTAACGATCGGAATTCAGGGTTTTAAACAACTTTTAGCAGGGGCTCATGCGATAGATCAGCATTTCCAAACCACATCATTTGAAGTGAATATCCCTGTTCTGATGGGTTTGTTAGGTGCGTGGAATAATAATTTTCTCGATATCCAAACACATGCTGTTTTGCCATATGATGGTCGGCTTAAATATTTTGCTGCCTATTTACAACAGCTTGAAATGGAGTCTAATGGTAAATCTATTCAACGGGATGGAGAAAAGGTTAGCTTAGCTACTTGCCCAATTGTATGGGGTGAAGTTGGACCCAATGCGCAGCACGCGTTCTATCAATTACTTCACCAAGGAACGCATAAAGTCAGTTGTGATTTTATCGCACCTGTAAAACGTTATAATTCAAATCAATTTACTTATGCTGAAAATGCGGATGCCTTGATAGAACAGCATCATTTGGCATTATCGAATTGTTTAGCCCAATCACGCCTGTTGGCTTTTGGGAACCAAGCACTTTCTCAAGATGAGTTAAATGAATTACCAAGATATAAACAATATGAAGGTAATCAACCAAGTTCAACCATTTTGTTAAAAGAGCTTAATCCATATAGTTTAGGGATGTTGATAGCAATGTATGAGCATAAGGTGTTCGTACAATCCGTCTTATGGAATATCAATCCTTTTGATCAATGGGGGGTTGAGAAGGGTAAGGAAATTGCTAATCAACTATTGCCAATTTTAAATCATGAGATCGATGATATTTCAACATTTGATGCTTCAACGCAGGGTTTACTCCGAATAATACTAGGAAAGATGAATGGCTAAAATATTAGTAACAGGTGGAGCAGGCTATATTGGTTCACACACTTGTGTAGAGTTACTGAATGCGGGTCACGATGTTATTGTTTTTGATAATTTGTCGAATAGCTCTGAAGAATCTCTAAGACGTGTGCAAAAGTTGGCGAATAGATCTTTAGTTTTTGTTCAAGGAGATATTCGTGATGCAAATGCTTTAGATCAGCTTTTTAAAAGTCATGAGATTGAGGCGGTGATTCATTTTGCAGGTTTGAAAGCCGTTGGGGAAAGTCAGGAAAAACCATTAATTTATTTTGACAATAATATTGCAGGTAGTATTCAGCTTGTAAAAGCTATGGAAAAAGCAGGTATATTTACTCTCGTATTTAGTTCATCAGCAACAGTTTATGATGAGATCAATATATCCCCTTTGAATGAGAATATGCCTACAGGTATACCTAGCAATAATTACGGCTATACGAAGCTTATCGTTGAGCAATTATTACAAAAAATATCCTTAGCTAATCCGAAGTGGTCAATCGCATTACTTCGTTATTTTAATCCCGTTGGTGCACATAAAAGTGGTCAAATTGGCGAAGACCCACAAGGTATTCCAAATAATTTAATGCCGTACGTCACTCAGGTTGCTGTAGGGCGTCGTGAAAAGTTATCAATTTATGGTAATGATTATGATACGGTAGATGGTACTGGTGTTCGAGATTATATCCACGTGGTGGACTTGGCGAATGCCCATCTATGCGCTCTAAATAATCGCCTGTCTAAACATGGCTGTCGTGTTTGGAATATTGGAACAGGAAATGGTTGTTCTGTTTTAGAAGTTAAAGATACTTTTGAGAAAGTAAATGGTGTGTCAGTTGCTTATGAGTTTGCACCACGGCGTTCGGGTGATGTTGCAATATCATTTGCTGATAATACACGGGCAATTACGGAGCTTGGTTGGCAACCGCAATATACTTTGGAAGATATGCTCGCTGATAGTTGGCACTGGCAAAAGAAAAATCCAAATGGATATCAATAATGTAAGCGTCCGCTGAACCCCATGCCTATTTTTTAATTTGAGTTGGATTTCCAGCGATGTGGCAGTAATTCTTCTATTTGGGTCGCTTTATGCGTCGGCAGCCTTTTCAGCACATCACTGAGATAGGCATACGGATCCAACCCATTCAGCTTTGCTGACTGGATTAAAGTCATGATATTTGCCGCTCGCTGTCCACTGCGCAGCGAACCTGCAAACAACCAGTTCTTACGGCCCAATGCCCAGGGGCGCATTGAGTTCTCTGCCCAGTTATTGTCAATGGGTAGATTGCCATCATCCAGATAGCGGCTTAAGGCTGGCCAACGCTTCAGACTGTAATTGATGGCCTTGGCGGTTGGAGAACTCGATGGCACCGTCAGATAATGTT
This sequence comes from Acinetobacter sp. A22, assembly GCF_030913345.1. Taxonomy (NCBI): domain Bacteria; kingdom Pseudomonadati; phylum Pseudomonadota; class Gammaproteobacteria; order Moraxellales; family Moraxellaceae; genus Acinetobacter; species Acinetobacter sp. A22. The sequence continues at coordinate 2,591,389 of NZ_CP133162.1, read as the reverse complement.
GGTTGAGCCATTCATACAGTTGTTGCATCACCGGTTGGCTGTGCTGTTGTCGGTATTCGCGGCGGTGTTCTGCTGTACTATCGGTCTTTTTCCTGAGTTCGGCTTCTATCGCATACAGTTTCTGAATCATCAGTAATGCCTGTTCAGCGATCTGACTTTTCCCAGTCACATGTAGCTCATGGAATTTACGACGTGCATGCGCCATGCAGCCCACCTCAATGACATCGCCTGATTTAAAGCGTGCTTTATAACCACTGTAATCATCACAGACCAGATAACCCTGCCAGCCATTCAAGAACTCTGCAGCATGCTGACCTGAACGGCTATCCTGAAAGTCATAGATCACCGCTTGAACTGGATTGTACTGTGTAGTGGCATAGGCCCAGACATAACCTTTCTTCGGTTTTTTCTCATCATCACCCATCCGCATAATGGTGACTGGTGTTTCATCTGCATGGATCACCCGCTGTTGCAGCACCACCTGTTTTAAGGCATTGGCCAGAGGTTCCAGTTCCACACCGCAGCGACCTATCCAGTCAGATAAAGTAGATCTGGACAGATCAATGCCCGCCCGCTGATAGATCAGGCGCTGACGGTACAGCGGCAAATGATCGGCATACTTCGATACCAGCACATGGCTGAGCAGTTCAGGTGAAGCAATGCCTTTATCAATCACATAGGCGGGCATCGCTTGCTGAGTCAGGGTGTCACACTGATCACAGACCCATTTGCCACGCACATGCTGTTCCTTATAGAACTGTGCCGGTCTGAAATGCAGTTTTTCACTGATATCTTCGCCGATACGACGGAGTTGGCAGCCACAAGCACATTGGGTTGATGCAGGTTCATGCTCAATACGGATGGTGTGTAGATGATCTGGCAGTGGTCGACGTTTAGGTTTATTGACTGTGGCTTTGTGTGTCGCTGCATTGGTTTTATCTGCATTTAGCCGTTCCAGTTCTAGATCAACCGCGGCAATATCTTCTTCAACCGCTTCATCCCACAGATGGATTTGTTTTGCCGTTAAGTGTTCATTCTTTTGAGCGAATTTGTGCTTTTTAAACAGCGCCAGTTCATGCTCGTATTTTTGATTGAGAATAGAAAGATGTTGAACTTTAGAATCTAATTGCTGGTTTGATTTTTCTAATTCTTGATTTGATTGTGCCAGAGACTGATGCTGCATTGCCAACTGTCTGGTGAATTCCAGCAGTTGTTCATGGGTCAGTTGGCTTAAGTCAGGCAGCGTATTCATGACCGCAGTATGCCTGAGGTCATGACGCAGAGGAAATAGAACGTTTGGAGAATAGCAGAATGCACCAACCTGGTTTAGAGCATCGTCACTACCTGCTGTCGTCCAATGCGCTGCCAGGGCAAACCCTGGATCAGTGCCTGTAACTGTTCCGGGCTGAGGGCCACGGTTTCACCTTGGTGAACTTGAGCCCAGTGAAATTTACCCTGTTCCAAACGCCGGGCACACAGCCAGATGCCCAGTCCATCATGTACCAACACTTTCATACGATGACCACGTTTATTACAGAACAGGTAGGCGCAATGCGGTTTGATGTAGCCAAAGGCTCTCACCACCTGAGCCATGGTCGTATCCATACCTGCACGCATGTCCATGGGCTGAGTAGACAACCAGATTTCATCAATGCGGATCATGTTGCAAGTGCCTTGAGTAATTCTGCCAAGGCAGGTATTTCTGATACTTGCCATTTCAAGCCAATTTCTGCTTTTGAGTGGGGTAAAGTAATTTGAACCTTTAACATGTCAGTAGGAGTAGGATCTAATGGTGCAGAGCAAGATAAGGCAATAAATGCAGGTTTATTCGGTAGTGGTGAGCGATCATTCCCTGGCTTACCATCAATTAAGCGAATCCATTTGGATACAAGATTTGTATTCAATCCATGTTGCAAAGCGACCGAAGCAATTGAAACGTCCGGTGCTTTACAAGCCTGAACGATCTGCTGTTTAAATTCAGCACTGTATGTTCTTCGTTTTTTCGCAAGAGATGCGATGGATGTCTGGTGATTTGTAGTCATAAATTTTAGTCCCCACTTGTTTTTAAGTGGGGACTAAATTAAGGCTTATAGGATGAATTCATAAGGTGTGTTCAGCGGACGCTTACTCAATAATTATCGTTTTGTAGAAACAGGGAGCAATAGCTCCCTATTTCTTAACTCTTCGCTTATCCTTGAATCAAATCTGTCAATTCATCCACATAATTTTGCATAGGTTGCGGATTTTTATCAGCACGACTTTCAATGTTTAAGCGCAGTAATGGTTCTGTATTCGATGCGCGGACATTCAAACGCCAGGCACCAAAATCAAGGCTAACACCATCAGTACTGTCTACTAATGGATTTTGGTCTGCATAATGATCAAAGATCTTTTGAACTGTCGCTTGAGTATCTGCCACTTTAAAATTGATTTCGCCGCTACAAGGGAATTTGGCAATCATATTTTCAACGAGTGTCGAGAGTGATTGTTCTGTTTCTGAGAGTAGAGCAATGGTGAGTAACCAAGGAATCATACCGCTATCACAATAAGCAAAGTCACGGAAATAATGATGTGCACTCATTTCTCCACCGTAAACAGCATTGTGTTCACGCATCACATCTTTAATAAAAGCATGTCCAGATTTTGATTGAACTGCGATACCTTGGTATTGCTCTACGATATCAAAGGTATTCCAAACTAGGCGTGGATCATGCACAATTTTTTCGCCAGATTGTTTGATTAAGAATGCTTGTGCCAATAAGCCAACAATGTAATAGCCTTCGATGAATTGACCTTTCTCATCAAATAGGAAGCAACGGTCAAAGTCACCATCCCATGCAATGCCCATATCTGCATTGTGCGCAAGCACAGCATCACGGGTACTGTCTCGGTTTTCAATTAAGATCGGATTCGGAATTCCATTAGGGAAAGTTCCATCGGCTTCATGATGAATTTTAATAAATTCAACTGGAATATTCAGTTGCTGGAATTTCTGTTCAATCGCATCAATGACATGGCCTGCTGCACCATTACCTGCATTTACCACCAGTTTGAGTGGTTTAATTTTCTGAGGATCGATGTAGGTTAATAGGTGATCAACAAACTCTGGCAAAATATTATAGTTTTTAGTTGTACCTTTTTGCTCAACTTCTGTAAAAGTACCTGATTCAGCGAGTGCTTGGATGTCTTTTAATCCCGTATCAGCACTTATTGGACGTGCATTTTCACGTACCAATTTCATGCCGTTATAATCCATTGGATTATGGCTCGCCGTAACTTCAATGCCACCTTGTACATCAAGATGGAAAGCGCCGAAATAAACTTCTTCGGTACCCGTCATGCCTAAATCTAGAACATTGACACCTGCATCATTAAGACCACGAATGGTTGCTTGCTTTAAGCCTTCACTACTCAGACGGATGTCACAACCAATCACCACTTTTTTAGGTTGATAGATTTGTCCGTATGCACGACCAATTTTATAGGCAATTTCTTCATTGAGTTCAGTGCCTAGTTTTCCGCGAATATCGTAGGCTTTAAAGCAGGTCAGTTGAGTCATATTTAAAGGTGCTGTTTGTTGTTTATTCATGTGTTGCAGTATACAAAGACTGAGCTAGATTGAACATTGAATGATACAGATTTAATCATTCAGCACATTTATTCTTGGCTCTAGTTGTCGGATAAATTTTTGTTTTAATGACGCTGGTTTTGTAAAAATAAAAAAGGCTGTTTCACGTGAAACAACCTTTTTTGATCCATAAAGTCCCCCTTTTAAAAGGGAGATGAGGAGCGATTATAGCTCCGCAAGGGGATTTTAAGCTGATTTTGCTAAAACTTCTGCCATCGCTTTTGCAACTTTATAAATATTATTCATATTTAAACCAGCAACACAGATACGACCACTACGTACAAGGTAAATTGCATATTCTTCACGTAAGGTGTCGACTTGCTCGCCTGTCAAACCTGTGTAACTGAACATACCTTTTTGGTTTACAAGGTAGCTAAAGTCACGCTCAGGAAGTGCTTTAGTCAACTCATCTTTTAAGATGCTACGCATTTTGATAATACGTTCGCGCATCTCTTTAACTTCGTTTTGCCATTGTTGATTGAGATCAGCGTCATTGAGCACTTGATCAACCAACCATGCACCAGTTGTTGGTGGGCTAGAGTAGATACGACGTACCGTTGCTTTTAACTGACCGAATGTGCATTTTGCTGCTTCAGCATCGTCACATACGAAAGTTAAGCCACCAACACGCTCACCATAAAGTGAGAAGATTTTAGAGAACGAGTTGCTCACGATGAAGTTCAGACCAGCTTGGTCTAAAGCACGAATCGCATAAGCATCTTGTTCCATGCTATCGCCAAAGCCTTGATAAGCGATGTCGAGGAATGGAATTAAGTTACGCTCTTTTAATACTGCAATGACTTGATCCCACTGTGCTGGATTTAGATCCGCACCTGTCGGGTTATGACAGCAAGGGTGTAACAACACGATGCTTTGCTCTGGCAAAGTTTTTAATGTCGACAACATGCCATCAAAATCAACGCCACGTGTTTCAGCATCGAAGTATGGATAGTAGTTGCTCTTGATGCCAGCACCGTTGAAAATCGCAACATGGTTATCCCATGTTGGTTGGCTCACCCAAACTTCTGAATTTGGGAAATAAGTTTTTAAGAAATCTGCACCAACTTTTAATGCACCTGAACCACCAAGCGTTTGGATGGTAGCAACACGACCTTGTTGAATTGCAGGGCTATTTGCACCAAACAATAACGCTTGAATCGCATCACGGTAAGGTTTAAAACCTTCCATTGGTAGATAAAGTTTGGTTTGAGTATTTTTAGGTGCAATACGTTTTTGAGCTTCGATAATAGTTTCGAGCTGTGGAACGATACTGTCTTCGTTGTAGTACAAACCAATACTTAAATTAACCTTTTCAGCGCGTGGATCAGCGTTGAACTGTTCCATTAAAGAGAGAATTGGGTCGCCTGCATAAGGTGGGATATGTTGAAACATTAACAATGTCCTTTTATTCAACAAGGTGCATGGATGTGTCTTGTGGAGCGCTGCTCCAGATGCCCAATAATGTACCAATAAAGCGATGATGAAGCACGCTGTTATTTACATTTATGGTGCAGTATTTACTTAAAAAAATTTGTAGCAAAGCACTCGATTATAAAGATTGTCTACAATCAAGCTGTCATACCATAGTCGTAGCATAAGCAATATCAATGAGTCCAAAGATATACAAAATTGAGCGTAGATCAATTGCAATAAAATCATAAATATTTGTTTTATTTATAATTATTGTCATTTTTATGACGGTTTTGAATGATTCTAATCAGAATGGATAGAATGTCTGACTGACTGCACAGGTCTATTTTATTGTCGACAATCCTATTGCATTATTTCTATTATCCCGTTATAAAATCATCAAAACTGTAGAGATTGTCGACAATATGCAAGATACCCTTGTTCCTCAAGCCATCAGCACGAGTCAGAGTATTACTCTGACGGAACACGTATTTAAGCAAATTCAATCGGCGATTGTATTAGGACAAATTCCTGCGGGCAGTAAAATTTCTGAGCCTGAGTTAGCGCGTATTTACGGGATTAGTCGTGGTCCATTGCGCGAGGCGATTCATCGTCTCGAAGGGCAGCGATTGGTTGAGCGTACGGCACATGTTGGTGCGCGAGTTGTTTCTCTTTCTCTACAACAATTTAAAGAACTTTACCAAATTCGTGCTTCACTTGAAGGCTTAGCTTGTAAGCTGGCTGCACAGCACATTGATAAAAAACAAATTTTGGCATTGCGTGATGTGTTGCGAATGCATGCTGAAGATGAAAATTTTAAAGCAGGTAAGGGTTATTACCTACAAGAAGGTCAAGACGATTTCCATTACTGCATTATCAAAAGCAGTGGTAATAAAACCTTAGAAAAAATGTTATGTGATGAGCTGTATCACCTCATCCGTATGTACCGAATTCAATTTTCAAACACCCCAAATCGACCGAGCAAAGCTTGGGACGAACATATCCGCATTTTAGATGCGATCGCAGAAGGTGACGGTGAACTTGCCGAAATGCTGATGCACCGTCACATCAATGCATCTTACAAAATTGTTGAGCAAACATTGCTGCAAACCCAAGGAGAACATCAACATGGCTAAATCTGCTGGTCAGCTATTCCGCGACGCGGTCGCAAATGAAAAACCATTACAAGTGGTGGGTGCGATCAACGCCAATCATGCATTGTTAGCAAAACGTGCAGGCTATAAAGCAATTTATTTGTCAGGTGGTGGTGTTGCCGCAGGTTCGTTAGGTTTACCTGATTTAGGGATTAGTAACCTTGATGATGTATTGACGGATGTACGCCGTATTACTGATGTCTGTGATCTCCCATTATTGGTTGATGTGGATACAGGTTTTGGTGCTTCAGCATTCAACATTGCACGTACCACTAAATCAATGATTAAGTTCGGTGCAGCAGCAATGCACATCGAAGACCAAGTGGGTGCAAAGCGTTGCGGACACCGTCCAAACAAAGCGATCGTGACCCAACAAGAAATGGTTGATCGTATTAAAGCTGCGGTTGATGCTCGTACGGATGAAAGTTTTGTGATCATGGCGCGTACTGATGCACTTGCAGTTGAAGGCTTACAAGCAGCAATTGATCGTGCAGGTGCTTATATCGAAGCAGGTGCGGATATGTTGTTCCCTGAAGCGATCACTGAATTGGCGATGTACAAGCAATTTGCTGACCTGACTAAAGTTCCAGTATTAGCAAACATTACTGAATTTGGTTCTACACCATTATTCACGACTGAAGAATTGGCTTCTGCGGATGTGAGCATTGCGTTGTACCCACTTTCAGCATTCCGTGCGATGAATAAAGCAGCGGAAAATGTGTATGTGACTTTGCGTCAAGAAGGCACACAGAAGAACGTTGTTGACACCATGCAAACTCGTCAAGAATTGTATGAGCGCATTAACTACCATGCGTTTGAACAATATCTTGATGCGTCATTTGAAAAAGCAAAATAAGGAATCCCCCTAAATCTCCCTTTGGAAAGGGAGGTGAGGAGCGGTTTTAGCTCCGCAAGTGGGATTTTAGAACTCATAATTCACATAGAAAGAACAGAAAAGGACAATCTTATGAGCAGTAATGAAACTCCAACAGGCTTCAAGCCAAAAAAATCAGTTGCGTTAAGTGGTCAAGTTGCAGGTAACACAGCACTTTGTACAGTGGGTCGTAGTGGTAATGACTTGCACTATCGTGGTTATGACATTCTTGACCTTGCAGTGGGTAGCGAATTTGAAGAAGTTGCGCACTTGCTTGTACATGGCAAACTGCCAAACAAAGCTGAGTTGAAAGCATATAAAGCAAAACTGAAAGCACTTCGTGGCTTACCAGCAGCATTGAAAACTGCACTTGAGCAGTTACCGCCATCTGCACACCCAATGGATGTGATGCGTACGGGCGTTTCAGTTCTAGGTTGTTTAACGCCTGAACATGAAGACCACAATGAAGCAGGTGCGAAAGATATCGCTGATAAATTGATGGCAAGCTTGGGTTCAATGTTGTTGTATTGGTACCACTTCAGCAACAACGGTCGTCGTATCGAAGTTGAAACGAATGATGATTCAATCGCTGCGCATTTCCTCCATTTACTTCATGGCGAAGCGCCATCTGAAGAATGGATTCAAGCAATGCATACCTCTTTGATTCTGTATGCTGAGCATGAATTCAACGCTTCTACATTTACTTCACGTGTTGTTGCAGGTACAGGTTCAGACATGTATTCAGCAATTACAGGTGGTATTGGTGCGTTGCGTGGTCCAAAACATGGTGGTGCGAACGAAGTTGCATTTGTGATTCAACAACGTTATGACAACGCTGACGAAGCAGAAGCAGACATCCGTAGCCGTGTAGAGAAAAAAGAAGTAATCATCGGTTTTGGTCACCCTGTTTATACCATCTCTGATCCACGTAATGAAGTGATCAAGAAAGTGGCGCGTGATCTTGCTGATGCTCAAGAGAACACCAAAATGTACCTCATTGCTGAACGTTTAGAAGCAGTGATGAAAGAAGTGAAGAACATGTTCCCGAACCTCGACTGGTTCAGTGCGGTGAGCTATCACTTGATGGGTGTTCCAACAGCAATGTTCACTCCATTATTCGTGATTGCACGTACAGCTGGTTGGTCTGCACATGTGATTGAACAACGTCAAGACGGCAAGATTATTCGTCCAAGCGCGAACTATACTGGCCCTGAAAACTTAGAATTTAAACCATTGGCGGAGCGTGGTTAATGACAAATCAATACCGTAAACCGCTGCCAGATCAGAATGGCAATACCCAGCTCGAATACTATGACGTGCGCCAAGCCGTTGAAGACATTCAGCCAGGCGCATATGAAACTTTGCCATACACCTCGAAAGTGTTGGCAGAACAGCTTGTGCGTAAAGCTGATGCAGAAAATTTAACTGCCTATTTAACGCAATTGATCGAACGCCGTCAGGACTTGGATTTTCCTTGGTATCCTGCGCGCGTGGTCTGTCATGACATTTTGGGTCAAACGGCACTCGTCGACCTTGCGGGCTTGCGTGATGCGATTGCTGAAAAAGGTGGTGATCCATCTAAAGTCAATCCAGTGGTGCCAACTCAGTTGATCGTGGATCACTCTTTGGCAGTTGAATATGGCGGCTTTGATCCTGACGCGTTTGAAAAAAACCGTGCAGTAGAAGATCGTCGTAACGAAGACCGTTTCCACTTTATCGAGTGGACGAAAACCGCATTTAAAAATGTCGACGTAATCCCTGCGGGTAACGGCATCATGCACCAGATCAACTTGGAGAAAATGTCTCCAGTGATCCAAAATCGTGATGGTTTAGCGTTCCCAGACACATGCGTAGGTACAGACTCACATACACCACATACGGATGCACTTGGTGTGATCTCAGTGGGTGTGGGTGGTTTAGAAGCTGAAAACGTGATGTTGGGTCGTGCATCTTGGATGCGTCTTCCAGACATTATCGGTGTTGAGCTTGTCGGTCAGCGTCAAGCAGGCATCACAGCTACGGATATCGTATTGGCACTCACTGAATTCTTACGTAAAGAACGTGTGGTTGGTGCATACCTTGAGTTCTTCGGTGAAGGCGCAGACACCATGTCGATTGGTGACCGTGCAACCATCTCGAACATGACACCTGAATACGGTGCAACGGCTGCGATGTTCTACATCGACCAAAACACGATTGATTATTTACGCCTGACAGGTCGTGAAGATGCACAAGTGGCATTGGTTGAGCAATACGCAAAAGAAATCGGTCTTTGGGCATCAGATATGACCAAAGCACATTATCCACGCGTACTTCGTTTTGATCTTTCAACAGTCACTCGTAACATTGCAGGTCCATCAAACCCACATGCACGTGTATCAACTGCTGACTTGAAAGAAAAAGGTATTGCAGGTGTTGTTGAAAACCGTACTGATGGTTTAATGCCTGATGGCGCGATCATCATTGCTGCGATCACGTCTTGTACCAATACCTCAAACCCACGTAACACCGTGGCAGCAGGTCTATTGGCACGTAAAGCCAATGAACTTGGTTTAGTGCGTAAACCTTGGGTGAAATCTTCATTTGCACCAGGTTCTAAAGCGGCTGCACTTTATCTTGAAGAAGCTGGCGTACTCAAAGACCTAGAGAAACTTGGTTTTGGTATCGTGGCGTATGCATGTACTACGTGTAATGGTATGTCAGGTGCGCTTGATCCAGTGATTCAACAAGAAATCATTGACCGTGATTTGTATGCGACAGCGGTACTTTCGGGTAACCGTAACTTCGATGGTCGTATCCATCCTTATGCAAAACAAGCGTTCTTGGCATCACCTCCACTTGTGGTCGCGTATGCGATTGCAGGGACAATTCGTTTTGACATCGAAAAAGATTCATTGGGTACAGACAAAGACGGTAATCCAATTTACCTGAAAGATATCTGGCCATCTGATGCTGAAATCGATGCACTGGTAAAAGAAGCTGTGAAGCCTGAACAATTCCGCAAAGTCTACATTCCAATGTTTGACCTCGGTGAAGTTGAGCAAGCGGAAAGCCCACTTTACGACTGGCGTCCTATGAGTACTTACATCCGTCGTCCGCCGTATTGGGAAGGGGCGTTGGCTGCACCACGTACTTTGACCAACATGCGTCCGCTTGCAATTTTGGGTGATAACATCACGACTGACCATTTATCGCCTTCCAATGCGATCATGATGGATTCGGCTGCGGGTGAATACCTACACAAAATGGGCGTACCTGAAGAAGACTTCAACTCATATGCGACACATCGTGGTGACCATTTGACAGCCCAACGTGCAACATTTGCCAACCCGAAATTGTTTAATGAAATGGTGGTTCGTTCTGACGGCACGATTAAACAAGGTTCAAAAGCGCGTGTAGAGCCTGAAGGCGAAGTGATGCGTATGTGGGAAGCGATTGAAACTTACATGAACCGTAAGCAACCGTTGATCATCATTGCAGGTGCGGATTATGGTCAAGGTTCAAGCCGTGATTGGGCAGCGAAAGGTGTTCGTCTTGCAGGTGTTGAAGCGATCGTGGCTGAAGGTTTTGAGCGTATTCACCGTACTAACCTTGTCGGTATGGGCGTCTTACCGCTTGAGTTTAAACCGGGTGTGAACCGTAAAACGTTGAAGTTAGATGGTACCGAGCTTTATAGCGTGATTGGTAATATCTCACCGCGTTCGACTTTAACATTGGTCATTGAGCGTGCTACAGCGGATGGTAAAGAAGAGATTGTTGAAGTGCCTGTCACTTGCCGTTTAGATACAGAAGAAGAAGTTTCTGTATATGAAGCGGGCGGTGTATTACAGCGTTTTGCGCAAGACTTTTTAGAAGGTCAAGTGGCTTAATACTTTAGCTAAAAGTAATTGATATTGTTTAAAAAAGACCCTATCTTGATGATGGGGTTTTTTATAGAGAATAATAATGGAAAGATATTTAGATTTAGATGGTGATTCTGGAATCCTTGCATATGAAATTGGTGAAACTTATATAAGGGTAAAGTTTGATAGAACATTTAAAATTTATACTTATAGTTATCAAAGTGCTGGAGTTAATAATGTCGAAGAGATGAAAAGATTAGCTAGACATGGCGATGGTTTAAACTCTTATATTAAGTTAAATGCAAATAACCTTTACGAAAAATAAAAAATTATGAAATTCAAAAGTAAAAATTTAAGAGAAATTGCTGAATGTATTATTGGTGATAAAAATTACTTTGATTATAAAAGTAGTCGATATATTTCAGAGTTTTTTGAAGATTGTGGCTTACCCTTTACGCATGATGGTTCAACACGTTGGGCTTGGACATCAGACAGATTGGCAGAACTGTTGGAAGAGTCTTGTCCTCCAAATGCATTGCCACCAACGTTTGTACATGTATTAAGAGCTTTAATGCATAAATCTGATGCGACAGAAGATGATCCTGAACGTATAAATGCCTTAATTGAATTAAATAAGCCTTTAAGTAGAGAAGGGTATGAGGCTTTTTACGGTACAGACAATAATTTATATATTAAAAGTTTACATAATAATCAGACTATAAAACCTGTTGAAAATCCACATAGAATATTTTCTGAAATTGAGATTAAAAAAAGAGAGCGATTAATAAGTTATTTGGACATGTGCTCTGAGGATCAACTTATAGAAAATGTATTATTGCCATTATTTCGAATTTTGGGCTTTCAGCGAATTACTGTGGCTGGGCACAAAGATAAAGCACTCGAGTATGGAAAAGATATTTGGATGAAATTTATATTACCAACACAGCACATAATTTATTTTGGTATACAAGTTAAGAAAGGAAAGCTTGATTCATCAGGAGTGACAAAAACAGGCAATCATAATATTGCTGAAATCTACAATCAGACGATTATGATGTTAGGTCATGAAATTTTTGATCCTGAAACAAATAAAAGAGTTTTAGTTGATCATGCCTATATTATTGCTGGTGGTGAGATAACAAAAGCCGCTAGAAATTGGCTGGGAGGCAAATTAGATGCTCATAAGAGAAGCCAAATCATTTTTATGGATAGAGAAGATATTTTAAATTTATTTACTGTTAACGCGATTGATGTACCTGAAATAATTTAGGTAATAAGTATTTTAACCTTTCCGCCATCACCATTTGTCAGAAAGGTCAATAAATAATCAAAACTATCACGCTATAGTATATGAACCATTTCTAAAATCTATGGAGAACAAAGATGGTTACTGCTGGCGAAAGACCTGGAACTGGCTTCTATTTTTGTGTCCAATGCGGACATCGCACTTATTTAGAAATTGGTACTGATCGTTTACCTCCGTGTACCAAATGCCTTGGCAATCAATTCAACAGTAAGAATGCCTAAGCCGCAAACACCAAACAGTTACCCACTGTTTTGATGAAAGCCCTGTCACTCGATAGGGCTTTTTTGTTACTGTAAAATATGAAATAACAAGATAGCGATATAGACAAAAATAAGGAAAACCCAGATGGAAACAATTTTAGGACTTTGTATCGGCGTAGGATTAAGCGCAGCCTGTGGTTTTCGTGTCTTTGTTCCTTTATTGGTGATGAGCATTGCAACCCTGATGGGCTGGTATGAACCTGCAAAAGGTTTTGAATGGTTAGCGATCCCTGCCGTATGCGCTGCACTTGGATTTGCAACCATCTGTGAAATCGCAGCTTACTATGTGCCGTGGGTCGATAATCTCTTGGATACCATTGCCACACCTGCTGCTGTAGTGGCAGGCACACTCAGTACGATGGCAGTCAGTAGTGGAGAAATGTCACAATTTGCGACGTGGGCAGCCGCATTGATCGTGGGGGGTGGAACAGCAGGTATGGTGCAAATGAGTACGGTAGCTGCACGTGGCGTTTCAACAGCAACTACTGGTGGATTGGGAAATTTTGTAGTGGCAACAGGTGAGTTGATTGGCTCAATTGTCTTGTCGATCTTGGCATTTGTGATGCCTGTTGTGATTACGGTATTTGTGATTATTCTCGTGATTGTGGTCGCACGTTGGGTGAGCCAAAAAAAGCAAGAAAAGATCAGTCATTCAACATCGTGAGTTTTTAAATTCAGTACAATCAGGAAACTTAGAGTTTATTTTATAACCTAAGTTTCCTATGTGTATTACCACTTCACACGTTTTAATAAGATATCTTTATACATAATAAAATCGCAGGCGAGGCTAAAGAAAGGCTGCTTAAAGGTCGCAGGTTTATTATGCTCATAAAAGAAATGACCCACCCACGCAAAGCCATATCCCACTACAGGCAAAGCCCAAAGTAATTTGGCATTTCCAGTTGCAACAGATGCAGCAGCAATACCAATTACACAGCTTGTCCCCACGAAATGCAGACGACGACAAGTCGCATTTTCATGTTGCGAAAGATAAAAAGGATAAAATTCAGCAAGGGTTTTATAACGAACTTCACTGGCTTCCATCTGCACAGTATTGTTTTTCATCAGTTCTTGAGTATTGTGAGACATACGACTATTCCTTTCGTTTAAAGTCGTCTTCATTTTGAACACTCCAACCGAAATGGTCTTGAACGAATATGCTATCTCAACACATGGAATTAGACTCGATCACACCGCATAAAAGCTTGGTCTATGCGTGGGATGGCGTGATTGTGTATGTGACTCAAGATCATTTGAATAAAGCACACGCGCATTTTCCAGCACTATTACAAATCGGTTTGGGCACTGCTTTTGCATTGGCCGTTGAAGATCAGCCTGCGAACTATTATGAAATTGTAGTGATGGCACCCAATATTAGCCACAGTACCGATTCACAGAATCAACCTTATATTGCAATTCTGATCGATCCTGATCATGTGCTTTATGCTTATCTGCATCCTTTATTGAATGGACAGACATTTAATTCATTATCTGCTGATCGACTTCAAGCTTTTCAAAAACAGTTTCAGCAATTGATGACTGCTCAACTCTGCTTAGAACAAGTAAAGCAATTGCTGAAGGATGTGTTATTGGCACTCAATCCTCAGCCATTATTGGCTTTACCATGGGATCAACGGATTCAACTCGCATGTGAATACATCAAACGCTGTGTACCCCATCAAATTCCAACCATCGCAGATGTTGCGCTACAGGTTGGGCTATCAGAGTCACGTTTGATGCATCTGTTTAGTCAGCAACTCGGACTTTCTATGCGGCAATATATCTTGTGGTTGCGTATCCGCTATGCCATCAAGCTGTGGATGCAGGGCAAAACTTTGATTGAGATAGCAGTTGAATCAGGCTTTTCTGATCAAGCCCATTTCACCCGAATTTTACGTCGTATGGTGGATTTTGCACCGTCGATGTTGAAAGCTAATACGATTTTTATCAGCGATGACGCTACCGAAAAATAAACTAAGCATTGAAAGAGTTCGGTCAAAGTATTTCTAAGATTCGATGCTAAGATTTTCATGAACACTCAGAAGAATTACAGATATGAAAATCGTCGCCATTCAGCCTGCATTGCAGTTAGGACAGGTTGAAGCAAATTTAAAAAAACTCGAACAATTGATTTTAGCGGCATATCAAGAGCATTCGCCTGATGTGATCGTACTTCCTGAGTCGATGACTTCTCCAAATGTCTATTCACCACAAGCTTTGCTGACGCCACAACCATTACAGGGTCAGCCCTTACAGCTTTTAATTCGTTTAGCCAAGCAATTGAATGTGGTGATCACAGGGGGCTTCGTGGCAATTCGTGATGGGCATACGTATGGTACTTATGTCATGGTGGAGCGGAATGGCGATTATCATCTGCATGACAAAGATATTCCAACCGCATGGGAGCAAAATTTTTATCGCGGTGGTTCGGATGATGGAGTTGTGGATTCAAGTAGCTTGAACTGTAAGGTTCGATTACTCTCAGGTTGGGAGTGGGCAAGGTTCCGTACCGCCAAGCGTGTTCGAGAACAACATGCACAGTTGATTTTAGGTGGAATGTGTTGGTATTCGATGCCGATCAATTGGTATGGAGTGTTGGGAACTTGGATGCGTCGTGAACATGAAATTTATAAACAACAAAGTGAAGCGCTACCTGCGCAAATGGCACGCTTAACAGGTATTCCCGTAGTGCATGCCGCTCATGTCGGCGAAATCTTGAGTGATATGCCGTTGTTACCTTATGTCAAATGGTTAACTGAAATGGTGGGCGAAACGCAAATTTGTGATGCGGCTGGAAATGTATTGGCACGTATGAGTTTAGCCGATGGTGAGGGCTATATCGCCGCAGAAATTGAATTGGCTGAACCTAAACCTGTCGAACCTTTAGCATCTAGTTATTGGATTCCTGACATGACGCTGACTTCAAAATTAGCATGGCATGTCGGCAATCTTCATGGCGGACTGATGTATCGTGTGAGACATCGCCTAAAAAAGTTTCCTTGGCAAAAAGAATTGAAGTGAAGCAAAGTTAGTTTTAATTCAACAAACAGCGATGGCATGGTGATCTTATCCATCGCTTCTGAGTTGCAATGACAGTATTTTTCTCAATCAAAGCTCGAAAAATCATCTTCAAGCGAGTAAATTACACCCACATTTTGAGTGTGCATGGTTGATGATGGCGTTTACTTGGATTTTATTTACCTTGATGGCTGCTTTTATGCAGGCGTGGCGCAATGCATTTCAAAAACAACTCAGCACCACAGTCGATGTTTATGGCACGACATTGGCACGCTTTCTATTTGCACCGATTTTTGCTTTTAGTTATATCGTCATTCTTTATGCTCAGCAGCCTGTCAGTGTTGAAGTTAGTTTTTCTAATAAATTTTGGTTCTATGTGGTGATCGCAGGGATTAGCCAAATCTATGCAACGGCTTTAATGGTCAAATTATTTCAACAAAAGAATTATGCCATCGGGGTCGGACTCGCCAAAAGTGAAGCTATTTTAGCGGCATTGGTCGGTGTACTGTTTTTACAAGAGCATTTAACAGCATGGGGCTGGGTGGGTGTTTCGATTGGTGCAGTCGCGGTATTTTTACTGAGTAAAGGCCGACAACATACTGAACTTTCAATGAAAACTTTGATGATCGGTTTAGGCAGTGGTTTGTGTTTTGCCATCACCTCATTGTTGGTACGTGAAGCAAGTTTAGAGTTGAGCATGTTGCCATTTCTACATCGTGCCGCATGGGTGCTGTGTAGCTTGATTAGTTTTCAGTGCATTATATTGTTGCTATATCTTGGCATTTTCAGTCGTCAGACTTTATACAAAATGTGGCAACGTCTTGGACTGACTTTCAAAGTGAGTGTCTGTAGTTTTCTTGCTTCATTGGGGTGGTTTAGTGCGATGAGTATGCAAACCGTGGCAATCGTGAAAACACTGGGTCAGGTCGAGATTTTATTTAGTTTATTGATCTCTGCATTTTTCTTTAAGGAAAAATTGGCGAGAACCGATCATTTAGGTTTGTGGTTGGTGATCGTGGCTGCGATTATGGTGATTTGGGCTTAAATTTTATAAGCTCATGAAAAAATACACATGTAAATTTGAATATATCGGAATTTAAATCAGTTATTTTTTGTTGAAATGGGAAATAATTCTGATTTTATAATCTAGTATGCAAAACTATTTCATTTGTGGCGAAAAATACCATTTTTTAGGAAAACAATCCCATCCCGATCTGCCTAAACTATGTTTCAAGGGTGTGAAAGGGATCGAAAAGAGTAGCATGCACCGAGGCTTATAAAGCAAGTGTGTACGAACCCAAAAGGTCTCGATTCGGCTTAGGACGCTATAGATCAAAAGTTTATAGGCAAAGGTTATGGCTTACAAAGTCATAGGTGTTGAAGTAAACAACATGTTTTCCCTTGATACCCTAAAAAATTAATCTAAACAGAATATGACGAAAACATTAAAAATAATAAATACTAGATCAATAAAAGCAAATTCGAATGTGAAACACATCTTTAAATTCAAAAAATATGAATAGAAGTCGAGATTTTTATCTTAAAAAACAAAGTGATATAATGCCATTAAAAGCGAAAAATCAAAATATGATCATACTGGAATAGGTCAGAAAAATAATGAACGAGTTCGATCTGAAAATACGTTATCCCCATCAAACCAACAGAAATGATGCTGCTCATTTGGGTATATTTGACGCAGAGACGATCATTCGTAAGTTTGATGAAATGGGATGGCGACAACAAATGGTCCGTCAGTTACAACTGGATGGTACAAGCACCAGTTTTATCGTAACGAATGAATATACAGGACAAAGTGTCCGTATCATTTTGGATGCCTATGCTCAATCCCAGCAACTTGAATTTAAATTGGATAGTGATATTCCTGTTCTGATTTCGAGAAAGGATGTATTTGGATTGGTCACCCGCAAAGCCAAAGATACGATTTCCTTTAATCACCTGACACTGAACCGTGCCAAAGAATATCTCATCGCGTTTATGAATGGGGAGGTTGAGGAGTTAGAAGCCCTTTATCGTGACAGCTTAAATAAACCGTTGAAGACTGCGTCTTAACTTCTAATCTTCCTGAACACAATCGAATAAACCCTGAATAAAGACATTTTATTCGGGGTTTTTATTATAGATAAACCAAAGATAAAAAATAGCGATCCGCTGGTTGTGATTTTTTTGAATGGGTCGATTTTCTATCCGTTGTCGTTATAATCTGCTCGCTTGATTCAATCTGTTTGCTTCCTATGCCTTTAAACGATCATTTTATTTACCAACCTCCCCAAGAACCTCTTGAGATCATGTACGAAGATGAGGATTTGGTCGTGGTCAATAAACCTGCGGGCTTATTGTCCGTGATGGGGCGATTACCAGAACATCATGACAGCGCGTATTTGCGAGTATTGGATCTCCATCCAACAGCTAAAGTAACGCACCGTTTAGATATGGCCACTTCAGGTTTACTAATGTTTGCTAAGCATCGTGATGCAGAGGTCGCCGTGAGTAAAATGTTTCAAGCGCGTACCGTCAAAAAATATTATGAGGCCTTGGTACAAGGTGCAATTCAGGCTGAAGGCAGTGTCGATGTTCCATTGATTACAGATTGGGAAAATCGTCCACGTCAAATTGTGCATTTCGAGTTGGGGAAGCAAGCCAAGACACTGTTTCAATTGATGGATTACGATGCTGAAACTGATCAAAGTCGTGTGCGACTAGAACCCGTTACAGGTCGCTCACACCAACTTCGTGTGCATATGATGCATATCGGACATCCAATCATGGGTGATAAACTTTATCATCCTGAGCCTGCCAAATTTCATTTAAAACGTATGGCATTGCATGCTGCATTCTTGTCTTTTCAGCATCCTTTACAACAACATCTCGTTGAAATTAAATCGGTGATTCCATTTTAAAATGCAAGTTAAGGTGAAATGAAGTGTAGCTAAGCTAGGCATATGGATGGATTTATAATAGATTATAAAAACATATAATGTTCTGTGAGATGTCCGATGAGTCAACCATTAACCCAGCATTGGCAAACCATCTATTCCACCAAAGATCCTAAAGAAGTCAGTTGGTTCCAAGCTCAGGCTTCGACCTCCTTGCGATTGATCCAAAAAGCGCAACTCCACCCTGAGGCAGAAATCATAGACGTTGGGGGTGGCGCCTCAGTTTTAGTTGATCAGCTTTTAGAACAAGGCTTTAAACACATCACAGTTTTAGATTTGGCAGAGGCTGCGTTACAAAAAAGTCAGGTACGCTTGGGAGAACTTGCCAACAAAGTGACATGGCTTATTGCGAATATAGTCGAGGTTGAGTTTGCAGATCACCAATTTGATCTTTGGCATGATCGGGCAGTTTTTCATTTTTTGACAGAGCACAACGATCAGCAGCGTTATTTGCAAAAAGTAACTGCTGCGCTGAAATCAGGTGGTTATCTAGTGATCTCAACCTTTGCAGAAGATGGAGCATTGAAGTGTAGTGGTTTACCTGTGCTACGTTACAGCACACAAGAGCTGATACATTTCTTTGGACAATCTGCATTTGATGTGGTGGAAGAGGGGAAAGAAGTTCATATCACCCCAGCGGGAAATGAACAGAAGTTTAGTTATCTACTCTTGCGAAAAAAATAAAACAAGGAATAATGTTCTTAACTATGTATTCGTGTATCAACGAGTTAAAGTGGGCTGGTTTGCCAACTTTGACTCAAGCGCAATTAAAAAAATTACTACTTGAAGCCGATCCAGATTGGCAGCATGTTTTAACTTATCTATCAGAAGTAAAAATCTTTGTGATTTCCAATGATCGTCGGGATGTAATTGCAGAATTATGTTTATTACAACGCGGGGATGAAGCGGAACTTATCAATTTAGCCGTCACCAAAGAGCATCGAGGTTTTGGTTTAGCCAAGTCATTGATTAAACATGCGATAGAAAATGCATGGCAATCTTCGGTCAGCACTGTTTTGATTAAAACAGGCAACTCAAGTTTTGATCAGTTGGCTCTGTATCAGAAGTGTGGTTTTCGTATGTCATACATTGAGCGAGATGTCTTTAAACACTATCCTGAGCCGATTTATGAAAATGGAATCCGTTGTATCGATCAAGTTGTTCTATCCATCGAGTTGACCGTATAGCTATCGAAGATCGACATGAAGATCATTTATGCTTTCACTACAATAATGATCTTCATGCGTCTAAAAACTGACATAAAAATAGGTTAATCTATAGCCAAATAATTAAACTGAAACGACAACAAAGGATATTCAAATGACACGTGATTACGAGCAATTTCCTGATAATGACAATGGTAATGTGCTTTGGCAAATGGTTGAAGATGGCAATGACCTAAGTGAACCGCATGAAGTCGAATTTTCAATTGTATTTGAAAAGCAAGAACAAGCAGAAAAGTGTGCATTGCATCTGTTGCATCAAGAGCAAAAAATTTCACTGTATCAAGAAGAATTGCATTCAGATGGATCGGATTTGTGGGTGTTAAATATTCACGTCAATATGATGTTGGAATATGAAGATATTGCAGATTTAGAAGAGTGGATGACGCGGATTGCGCAAGAGTTTGATGGTGAATACGACGGATGGGGTTGTATGAGCTATATCTATGATGATGAAGACGAATAATGATACATATTCAGCCTGCGTTTGCAGGCTGAAATATTTTTAATGATGCATCCTACGACATCTAATTTTATTTACTCACATCTAAGTAAAGACTTTCTTTGACTTCTTCCATCACCACATAACTATGGGATGATGCCGAAGCAGGCAGTTTTTTCAGTAAATCACCCAATAAACGTCGATAAGCACTCATTTCTTTGAGTCGAGCTTTGACTAAATAATCAAACTCACCTGAGATCAGATGACATTCCAAGACCTCAGGAATATCGACTAAATCTCGAGCTACTTGATCAAAGACATCACCTGATTTTGCTGACAGTTTGATTTCCAAAAACACCAACAGGCTACGATCAACATGCGCAGGATTAAGCCGAGCGTAGTAGCCCATAATAATACCTTCACGTTCCAATCGTTTGACGCGTTCTGAGCAAGGCGTGGTAGATAAGTTCACACGTGAAGCCAACTCACTAATTGCGATACGCCCTTCACGTTGCAGAATGTCTAAAATCAGGCGATCAATACGGTCTAATTTACGCATAGATTATTCCCTTTTATTTTAATTTTTCCGCGATAAAAACATTAAATTACCTAGATTATAGCCATAAAACAGTCAAAAAAACTATTGAAGCAAAAATATACTAGTTAAATAAACTAGTGGGCGAGAGGGGCCTATTATGCGCGTCATCGTTTTAGGAAGTGGTGTTATTGGTGTAGCAAGTGCTTACTATCTTGCGCAACAAGGTGCCCAAGTGACTGTACTTGATCGTCAGTCTGGTCCAGCAAAAGAAACCAGTTTTGGTAATGCTGGGCAAATCTCGCCAGGATATTCAACACCTTGGGCTGCACCAGGGATTCCATTCAAAGCAGTAAAATGGATGTTCCAGCATCATGCACCACTTGCCATTAATATAGATGGCAGCATGTGGCAGCTTCAGTGGATGGCACAGATGCTGAAAAACTGTAATCCACAAAGTTATGCGGTCAACAAAGAACGCATGATGCGTGTGGCGGAATACAGTCGTGATTGTTTGCGTCAACTCAGAAGTGAAACAGGTATTCATTACGAAAATCGTTCCAAAGGTACCTTACAGGTATTTCGTAATGAAGCGCAGCTTGAAGCAGTGCAACGTGACATTCAAGTACTGAAAGAATGTGATGTTGATTTTAATTTACTCAATGCTCAAGAACTGGGCAGTGTAGAACCAGCATTGGCACACACCGATAAATTAGTCGGTGGTTTACATTTGCCGAATGATGAAACGGGTGATTGTTATTTATTCACCAATGCCTTAGCGAAAGTAGCGCAGGACTTAGGTGTCGAATTTAAATTCGATCAAAATGTTGAGCAACTGATCGTTGAAGGTGATGAAATCAAAGGCGTGATGGTCAATGGTGCGATTTTAACGGCTGATCGTTTCGTACTTGCCTTTGGTAGTTATTCACGCGATTTCTTAAAACCATTGCAATTGAATCTGCCAGTTTATCCAGTGAAAGGTTATTCATTGACGATTCCAATTGTTGAACCAAAATTTGCTCCGCAATCAACGGTTTTAGATGAGACATATAAAGTCGCGATTACACGTTTCGACCAACGTATCCGTGTGGGTGGTATGGCGGAATTAAGTGGCTTTAACTTGGGCTTGAATGATGATCGTCGTGCAACTTTGGAAATGGTTACCCAAGACTTATTCCCAGGTGGTGACTTACAACAAGCATCATTCTGGACAGGTCTACGTCCAATGACACCAGACAGCACACCGATTATTGGTGCAACCAAATATAAGAACCTATTCTTAAATACTGGTCATGGCACTTTAGGTTGGACCATGGCATGTGGTTCAGGCAAATTGATTAGTGATTTGGTGATGAATCATCGTACCGAGATTAGTACGGATGGCTTATCGATCCAGCGTTATTCACACGCGGCATAATTTGATTATACAAGGAAGTTGATTATGCCTCGCCCAATTACTGCGGTCATCCATACTCAGGCTTTGCGCCAAAATCTTGAGGTCGTGAGAACTTCTGTTCCAGACAGCAAGGTGTTTGCAGTGGTCAAAGCCAATGCCTATGGACATGGAATCGAACGAGTTTACGATGCTTTAAAAACTGCGGACGGCTTCGCATTGCTTGATATAGATGAAGCGAAACGTTTGCGTGCATTAGGTTGGACAGGTCCAATTCTATTGCTGGAAGGAATTTTTTCGCCACAGGATTTATTTGACTGCGCTGAATATCAGTTGAGTTTCACGGTACATAGCGAGCATCAAGTCGAATGGATACAGCAGCATATCTATCCAGCCCAGTTTGATATTTTCTTAAAAATGAACAGTGGCATGAACCGTCTAGGTTTCAAGCCTCAACAATACCGAAAAATCTGGCAACATCTGCAACGCCTCAATAATGTTTCCAACATCACCCATATGACGCATTTCTCTGATGCTGATGGCGAACGTTTTGGTCAAGCTGGGGTTGAATATCAACTCGCAGAATTTGAAAGCACTATTCAGGACTTACCTGGGGAAAGATCGGTGAGTAATAGTGCCGCCATTCTCAGATATCCCTCGCAAGTACACTCCGATTATGTCCGTGGCGGCATCATGCTGTATGGCAGCTCTCCCGATTATCCGAAGCATAGTATCCAAGATTGGGGACTTGTACCGACTATGAGTTTGCGCAGTGAATTGATCGCGATCCAGCAGTTAAATGCCAATGAAAGTGTGGGTTATGGTTCAAGTTTCGTAGCTGCATATGCAATGACGATTGGTATTGTCGCGTGTGGTTATGCAGATGGTTATCAGCGTACCTCTCCTACAGGCACGCCCGTGTTAGTCAATGGAATCCGTACCCGAACCATTGGGCGAGTCAGTATGGATATGTTGGCAGTCTATCTAACGCCAGTTCCGAATGCTGAAATTGGCAGTGAAGTTGTGCTTTGGGGAACATCAAAAACAGGACAAATACTCTCTATTGATGATGTTGCAGCAGCCTCAGGCACAGTTGGCTATGAACTTATGTG
This sequence comes from Acinetobacter sp. A22, assembly GCF_030913345.1. Taxonomy (NCBI): domain Bacteria; kingdom Pseudomonadati; phylum Pseudomonadota; class Gammaproteobacteria; order Moraxellales; family Moraxellaceae; genus Acinetobacter; species Acinetobacter sp. A22. Next base: position 2,568,238 of record NZ_CP133162.1, on the reverse strand, counting down.
CGGCGTAACTGCACGAGTTCCATTTATCACTCAAGACTAAGGAAGTCATCATGTCACATTCAGATATCCAGAAAATCAATAGCACCGAAGTGATGAGTGCAGTCACGGTTTTTAATCAGGTGGTGTATCTATCAGGACAAGTGCCTAAAAATCCTGATTTAGATATCGAAGGACAAACGCGTGATGTATTGGCAACGATCGAGCAATTGTTAGCCTCCGCAAATAGCGATAAATCACGTTTACTTTCGGTACAGCTTTTTCTGAAAGACCTAGCGGATTTTCCTAAGGTCAATGCGATCTATGTTGATTGGTTAAAAGACTGTGTGGCGCCATCACGCGCTACGATTCAAGCTGATTTGATCAATCCAAATTGGTTAATTGAAATTGCAGTGATTGCAGCACAAAAATAAAGCGAATCGCTTTATTTTTGTTTAAGTGAGATTAAAAAGAAGAAAAATAACGTATTTGTCATAGATAAAAGTAAGGCAAATACGTATTTTCTTGCAGTCAAAATGAATGGGTCATTTATAAAGGACAGCTGGTTAAGCTCATAAATTAGCGACCGATTCATTTTAGGAAGTAGTAAAAAGGAACTTTTTTATGGCGGTGATACATAATCAGTCTTCAGGTGATGATGCACCTCAAGACTTACAACGAAAACTTTCCAATCGCCATTTGCAATTGATTGCCATTGGTGGCGCGATTGGGACTGGACTGTTCATGGGTTCAGGAAAAACCATATCCCTTGCTGGTCCATCAATCTTGTTTATTTACATGATTATTGGTGGCATGTTCTTCTTTTTGATGCGAGCACTCGGTGAATTGTTGCTTGCCAATTTACAGTACAAATCTTTCGTCGATATGGCACACGATCTGATTGGACCGTGGGCCGGATACTATTTGGGTTGGACCTATTGGTTAGGTTGGGTCTTGGTTGGTATTGCGGACTTAGCTGCTGTGATTAATTATCTGGGTTTTTGGCTGCCTGATGGAACGACCTTTACTCCAATGGGACAGGCGCTGATTAGTGCGGGCTGCGTATTATTCGTTTTGGCGTTGAATTTACTTACTGTAAAATTGTTTGGTGAAGTCGAGTTCTGGTTTGCACTGATTAAAATCTTGGCGATTATTGGTTTGATTGGGGTTGGGGGCTATATGATTTTTAGTCACTTTACCGCACCTCATGGCACAGTGGCTTCACTCAATAATATTTGGTCGCATGGTGGTATGTTCCCGAAAGGTGTTGATGGCTTCTTGGCTGGTTTCCAAATTGCTGTTTTTGCCTTTGTCGGTGTGGAGTTGATTGGAACCACTGCGGCAGAAACCAAAGACCCACGTAAGAATCTTCCCAAAGCGATTAATGCGATTCCGATTCGTATTATTTTGTTCTACGTCTTAGCTTTATTAGTGGTGATGGCTGTGACACCGTGGGATCAAATTCGCGCAGATAAAAGTCCATTCGTTGAGTTATTCCTGAATGCGGGGATTGTGACCTCAGCGATCATCATGAATTTAGTAGTGTTGTCTTCGGTGATGTCGTCGATGAACAGTGGTGTTTTTTCTACCAGTCGTATGTTGTTTGGTCTGTCAAAAGATGGTCAGGCGCCGAATTCATTTAGTCGCTTATCCAAAAGTGCAGTGCCAGCAAATGGTCTGATCTTCTCATGTGTATTTATCATGGGTGGAGCTGTGCTTCAGTATTTTGTCCCGAACACCATGGAAGCCTTTACTTTGGCAAGTTCGCTTTGTGTGATCCTGTTTATTAGCGTATGGAGCTTGATTATGGTCTGCTACATTCGCTATCGCAAATTACGTCCAGAGTTACATGAACAGTCTAAATTTAAAATGCCAGGCGGCGTGTTCATGTCTTATGTGGTGATCGCATTCTTATTGTTCACTTTGGTGATTTTGGCACTCGAACCTGACACGCTAAAAGCGCTGTATGTGAGTCCGTTGTGGGTGGTGATTTTAGCGGTGACCTATCAAGTATTATACAAACCACGTATGCGTAAACTTGGACGTGAATTAGCTTAATCGATTCATTAGCATCTCCCATAAAAAGAGCTGATCTAACTAGATCGGCTCTTTTTATGTCTACGCTGAGAAGTATTAATCAACCAATAAATGCTGATATTTATCTGCCTGTTTACGTAAATAATCCCAGACCAGTTTAATCCGTGGCTCATGCTGTAAATCTACAAAGGTAAGCATCCAGAATGTATGATTAAAACGTACTTGTTCAGCTAAAACATCCTGAAGTTCAGGTTTATCATGGGCTAAAAATTTCGGCAAAATTGCTAATCCAGCACCTGCACTTACTGCGATTTGCTGTGCCAAAATACTGCTACTGCGAAAATTTGCAGTGAGTTTTAAGGGTAAACGTTCTAGACAATACAGCTCAGGGCTATAGACCAAATCATCAATATAATTAACAAAACGATGTTGGGTTAAATCCTCTAATCCACGAATTGGTGGATGTTGAGACAGATAGTTTTGACTGCCATAAATCTTTAATGAGTAATCTGACAGTCGCGTGATGATATAAGGTCCAGACGTTGGTCGATCAATAGACACCACAATATCCGCTTCACGATGCGAGAGCTTAATCATCTTTGGCACAGGAATCAGGTCAATTGTGAGCTGAGGATAGTGAATCGAAAACTCTGCTAATAGTCGTGCAAGAAATGCGGTACCAAATCCTTCAGGTGTGCCAATTCGCACACGACCTTGCAAAGGTTGATGCGGTTTCTCAATCTGAAGAAAGGCCTGTTCCATTTGCTCAACCTGCGGAACAAGGGTTAATCCTTCCATCGTTAGTTCATAACCTGATGCTTCACGCTTGAACAAAGTCGTGCCTAAAGCCAGCTCCAATGCTTGAATCCGTCGAGCTACGGTACTGTGTTCCACGCCAATAATGCGTGCTGCATTGGTCAAGGTTTTGGTTCTCGCTAAAACCAGAAAAAACTGTAGATGATCCCAATCCACTTTCATTGTTATTGTCATCCCTGTGCATATTTGCACATCAATCGTGCATGAATTTGCGTTGGTGGTCAAAGCATTCTTTGCTAGTCTCAAACAAATGTTAAAAAAAGAAAATACGACGAATCGCTATTTTCGAACATCTGAACACAATAAAAATAGGCCTATGGAGAGGTTATGAATACAATCCAGAAAATCGAGCTGGACACAGCTAAGCTACTCATTAATGGACAGTTGATCGAGTCTGAAACCCAACACTGGCAAGATATCGTCAATCCTGCGACACAGGAAGTCATCGGTCGCGTACCTTTTGCAACAGTGCAGGAAGTGGATGCAGCAATTCAAGCTGCACAAGATGCTTTTGCCACTTGGCGTCAAACACCGATTCAAGCACGTATGCGCATTATGCTGAAGCTACAAGACTTGATTCGTGCCAATATGAAAGAGATCGCGAAAGTACTGACCGCTGAGCAAGGCAAAACCTTAGCTGATGCAGAAGGTGATATCCAGCGTGGTTTAGAAGTGGTTGAGCACGCTTGTTCTGTCGGTACTTTGCAAATGGGCGAGTATATCGAAGGCGTAGCACGTGGTGTAGATACCTATACTTTGCAACAGCCATTGGGTGTTTGTGCGGGCATCACTCCATTTAATTTCCCAGCCATGATTCCATTGTGGATGTTCCCGATGGCGATTGTTTGTGGCAATACCTTTGTACTTAAACCTTCTGAACAAGACCCATTAACCACGATGATGTTGGTCGAACTTGCGATTCAAGCAGGTGTACCTGCTGGTGTGTTGAATGTGGTTCATGGTGGCAAAGAAGTAGTCGATCGTCTCTGTACACATCCACACATTAAAGCGATTTCCTTTGTCGGTTCAACTGCGGTGGGTACGCATGTGTATAACCTCGCAGGGCAACATGGCAAACGTGTGCAATCGATGATGGGGGCGAAAAACCATGTGGTGGTGATGCCTGATGCCAACAAAGAACAAACCCTCAATGCTTTAGTCGGTGCGGCTTTTGGTGCTGCAGGACAGCGTTGCATGGCACTTTCAGTTGCTGTGATGGTGGGTGAAAGTAAGCAATGGGTTCAAGAGTTGGTTGAAAAAGCCAAAACCTTGAAAGTTAATGCAGGACATGAGCCGAATACAGATATCGGACCTGTCATTTCTCAACGTGCCAAAGCGCGTGTGATTGATTTGATCAATAGTGGTGTCGAGCAAGGCGCAGAGCTGTTACTCGATGGTCGTGATGTGCAAGTTAAAGGTTATGAGTCAGGTAACTTTGTCGGAGCGACCATTTTTAATGGCGTGACCACAGACATGCGCATCTATAAAGAAGAAATCTTTGGCCCTGTATTAGCAATTATTTCTGTTGATACTTTGGAAGAAGCGATTGAGCTGATCAATGCCAATCCATTTGGTAATGGTGTTGGACTCTTCACTCAAAGTGGTGCGACAGCACGTACCTTCCAAAACTTAATTGATATTGGTCAAGTGGGGATCAATATTCCAATTCCTGTGCCTGTACCATTCTTTAGCTTTACAGGTTCGCGTGGTTCAAAACTAGGTGATTTAGGTCCTTATGGTAAGCAGGCTGTACAGTTCTATACGCAGACTAAAACCATTACCAGTCGTTGGTTTGAAGATAGCCATGAAGTTGGCGGTGTAAATACCACCATTAGTTTACGTTAAGGGAGAATCAGGGATGAATATCGCCTTTATCGGTCTTGGAAATATGGGTGGCAGAATGGCCCATAACCTGCTCAAAGCAGGACTTACAGTTTATGGTTATGACCTCAGTGAAGTGGCGAATCAGCACTTTGCTGAAGCGGGTGGTGTGGTCTGCGACAGTCCACAAGCAGCAGCCCAACAAGCAGATGTGGTGATCACCATGTTACCAGCAGCCAAGCATGTCAAAGAGATTTACCTCGGTGAGGAGGGTGTGCTGGAAGTCTTGAAGGCAGGGGCATTGTGTATTGATAGCAGTACCATTGATCCACAGACCATCAAAGATATCGCTGCGCTTGCACAAAGTAAAAATATTCACATCTGTGATGCACCTGTGTCGGGTGGCACTATTGGCGCGCAAGCAGGCACCCTAACTTTTATGGTGGGTGCCAATGATCAGACCTTTGAGGAAGTCAAACCTGTGCTCAGCCACATGGGCAAGAATGTCATTCATTGTGGCGAGGTTGGTGCAGGACAAATTGCCAAGATTTGCAATAACTTAATTCTTGGAATCTCGATGGCTGCTGTGGCAGAGGGCATGGCATTGGGCGCCAAATTGGGGATCGATCCGCAAGCATTGGCGGGTGTGGTGAACACCTCAAGTGGTCGTTGCTGGAGTTCAGAGATTTGTAATCCATGGCCACATATCAATGAAAATGCGCCTGCTTCACGTGGCTATCAAGATGGTTTTGCGACACAACTGATGCTGAAAGATCTAGGTCTGGCAGTCGAGGCAGCAGGTCAGGTCAAACAGCCTATTTTGTTAGGTGGCATGGTACAGCAGATGTATCAGCAGATGTGTATGCGTGGAAATGCGCATTTGGATTTCTCCAGCATTATCCAGCAATACCTACCAGACCAAGTTTAAACATCAAGCCATTGGATGGCTTGTAATCCAATAAATGCAACTCTGTCGTAAATAACTACAAATCCAGACTGAGGGAATAGAGATGTTGAATTATAAAGATGTGGCAAACGCATTTGATTTTGAAAATACGGCTCAACAAATGTTGTCAGGTTCGTTGGATGCACTCAATGCAGGCTTTGAGTGTTGTGACCGACATGTAGACGGTGAAAAAGTTGCTTTGTACTGGCAAGGCAAAGATGGGCGTAAGGAACAATATACCTTTGCGCAATTCAAACAGTGGTCCAGTCAATTTGCTAATTTTCTAAAATCACAAGGTGTACAGGCAGGTGATCGTATTTCGGGTTTATTACCACGAACGCCTGAACTGATCGTGACGATTTTAGCCGCATGGCGAATTGGAGCCGTATATCAACCGCTGTTTACGGCTTTTGGACCGAAAGCGATTGAGCATCGTATTCAACTTGCACAAAGCAAGTTAGTCGTCACGGATGTGGGCAATCGCAGCAAGCTCGATGAAGTTGAACAATGTCCAGCTATCGTGACCGTTGCTGATACAGAAGGTTCAGTGCTCAAAGCCAGCGATTTTAATTTTTGGCAGGAGCTGAATCAGCAGCCTGATCAATGTGAATTAGTCATGCGTAATTTGCATGATCCATTCTTATTGATGTTTACCTCAGGGACCACTGGACCTGCCAAACCGCTCGAAGTTCCACTAAAAGCCTTGATTGCATTTGGTCGCTATATGCAAGATGCAATTGGCTTAACTGAAGATGATGCTTTTTGGAATATTGCTGATCCGGGTTGGGCCTATGGTTTGTATTATGCGATTACGGGGCCGTTATTCTTGGGACATGCCACTTTGTTCTACGAGGGTGGATTTAGTACGGATAGTTTGTGTCAAATCGTCAAGGATTATCAAATTACCAATTTGGCAGGTGCACCAACGGCTTATCGTATGATGATGGCGGCTGATCCAGCACAAATGGCGCCGTTAAAAGGTCAGTTCCGTGTGGTCAGCAGTGCAGGTGAGCCACTGAATCCAGAAGTGATTCGCTGGTTCAAACAAGTTTTAGATGCGCCGATTTACGATCATTACGGACAAACTGAAGTGGGTATGGTGGTCTGTAACCATCACGGTTTAAGCCATGAAATACGTGCGGGTGCGGCAGGTTTTCCAAGTCCGGGTTATCGGGTTGCCGTGGTCAATGAACAAGGTGAAGAGCTTCCGCCAGACACCGCCGGAATTTTAGCGGTGGATATCAGCCAGTCGCCAATGATGTGGTTTGGTGGTTATAAAGAAAGCCGTAAATCACCTTTTGTTGGCAATTATTACTTAACAGGCGATACCGCTGAGTTACATAGTGATGGCAGTATGAGTTTTGTGGGACGTAGCGATGATGTGATCACCACATCTGGTTATCGCATCGGTCCATTTGATGTTGAAAGTGCTTTGCTTGAACATGATGCGGTGATTGAAGCCGCAGTGATTGGTGTGCCTGATCCAGATCGTACCGAACTGGTTAAAGCCTTTGTGATTTTAGCGGCAGGCGTACAGTCTACGATTGCTTTGGCAGAAGAATTAAGCCAATTTGTGAAAAAACGCCTTTCTGCGCATGCATATCCACGTCTAGTGGAGTTTGTCACCGAGTTGCCGAAGACGCCGAGTGGTAAAATCCAACGTTTTTTATTGCGTAATCAGGAAATCGCTAAGCAACAAGCAAAAGCAGGGTAAGGGAAATAACAATGCAATTTACCGAAGAACAATTGTTAATTCGTGATATGGCGAAAAGTTTCGCCCAAGAACAAATCAAACCGAATGCCAGTGATTGGGATCGAGATGGCACCTTTCCCAAAGCTGCGTTAGCACAGATGGGGCAGCTTGGTTTTATGGGGATGCTCGTCCCAGAACAATGGGGTGGGTCAGATACGGGAAATTTGGCCTATGTATTGGCACTCGAAGAAGTCGCAGCAGCAGATGGTGCGACCTCGACCATTATGAGTGTGCATAATTCGGTGGGCTGTGTACCCATTTTAAAATTTGGTAATGACGAGCAAAAAGAACGTTTTTTAAAGCCCTTAGCTCAAGGTGAAATGATCGGAGCCTTTGCTTTAACCGAACCTCATACTGGTTCGGATGCCGCAGCTATCAAAACTCGCGCGGTTAAAGATGGTGATGATTATATTCTGAATGGTGCAAAGCAGTTTATTACTTCTGGTCATAATGCAGGGGTGATTATCGTCTTTGCCGTGACTGATCCAAGCGCAGGTAAAAAGGGTATTAGTGCCTTTCTCGTGCCACGCGATACACCCGGATATGATGTCATTCGTGTCGAAGAAAAGTTAGGTTTACATGCTTCGGATACCTGTCAGATTGCTTTGACCGATGTACGTGTGCATAAAAGTTTGATGTTGGGTAAAGAAGGCGAGGGTCTGAAAATTGCACTTGCCAATTTGGAAGGTGGTCGTATCGGGATTGCAGCACAAGCAGTGGGTTTGGCGCGTGCAGCTTTAGAAGAAGCCACGCACTATGCCAAAGAACGTCTGACATTTGGTAAACCAATTTTTGAACATCAAGCGATTGCCTTCCGTCTTGCCAGTATGGCAACAGAGATCGAAGCTGCACGACAACTGGTTCATTATGCTGCACGTCTCAAAGAAGCGGGTCAGCCTTGTTTGAATGAAGCATCGATGGCCAAATTATTTGCTTCTGAAATGTCAGAGCGTGTTTGTTCAAGTGCCTTACAGGTCTTTGGTGGTTATGGCTATCTGAAAGATTTTCCAATCGAGCGAATTTATCGTGATGCACGAATTTGTCAGATTTATGAAGGTACTAGCGATATTCAACGTTTAGTGATCGCACGTAGTCTATAAAACTCAAACAAGGATTGAATGATGCAGTGGCAAACTATTTTATTGGAAAAGCGTAATGGTGTAGGGTTAATTACCCTCAATCGTCCTAAAGCTTTAAATGCGCTAAATAGTGAATTGATCAGTGAAGTGAATCAAGCCCTCGACCAACTGGAAAAGGATCGTGAAATTGGTTGTATCGTATTAGCAGGTTCAGAAAAAGCTTTTGCAGCAGGCGCGGATATTAAGGAAATGGCACAGCTGAATTTTCCTGATATTTATTTTGATGATTTTTTCCATCTTGCTGATCGTATTGCCCAACGCCGTAAACCTTTGATTGCTGCGGTGAGTGGCTATGCTTTGGGTGGTGGTTGTGAATTGGCACTGATGTGTGACTTTATCTACTGCGCTGAGAATGCCAAGTTCGGCTTACCGGAAGTGACTTTGGGCGTAATTCCGGGAATTGGTGGAACACAACGTTTAACTCATGCCATTGGTAAAGCCAAAGCCATGGAAATGTGCCTCACCGCACGACAAATGGGTGCAGTAGAAGCTGAGTTAAGTGGTTTGGTTGCACGTGTATTCAACAAAGAAGACCTACTCGAACAAACCCTACAAGCCGCTGAACAAATTGCGACACGTTCTCTGACCGCAAACATGATGCTGAAAGAAACCATTAATCGAGCTTTCGAAGTCAATTTGACCGAAGGATTACGATTTGAACGACGCATGTTCCATTCTATTTTTGCCACTGCGGACCAAAAAGAAGGCATGCAAGCATTTGTAGAAAAGCGGCAGGCAAATTTTAAAAATCAATAAGAGATCAATAAAATGAACAAAGAAAATCACTTAATGATTGAGCAACAAGGTGGTCTAGGCATGATCACCTTAGATCGAGTGACACATCTGAACGCACTATCGCTTGAGATGATTGAGGGGATTCGAGCCCAACTTGAGCTTTGGCGAGATGATGCTGCTATCCAAGCGATTTTAATCAAATCGAACAGCCCGAAAGCCTTTTGTGCAGGAGGCGATATTCGCTATTTGTATGACAGTTATAAACTGGGCACGACAGATCATCAGGGGTATTTTAGTGCCGAATATAAGATGCTCACCACCATACGTGAGTACCAAAAACCTGTCATCGTTCTGCTCGATGGTTATGTGCTTGGTGGTGGTTTTGGCTTAGCGCAAGCCTGCCACATCATTGTGAGTAGTGAAAAATCACGCTTTGCCATGCCTGAAACAGCGATTGGTTTTTTCCCAGATGTCGGCGCTACTCATTTCCTATCGCGCTTGGATGACATAGGCGTGTATATGGCGATTACAGGTGAGCAAATCAGTAGCAGTGATGCCCTTTATTTGGATTTGATTGACTACCATGTACCGAGCGAAAGACTGCAAGCCTTGCAAGATGCATTGGTTGCAGAAGACGATTTAAGTCAACAAAACATTGAACATATTGTGAGTTGCTTTATCACCCGCCCAGCAGAAAGTGAATTGAAACAGTATGCTGAAGCGATTCGTAAACATTTCGGTTTTCAACATTTGGATGAGATTGAGCAAAGTCTTGTAAATGAACAAGATGAGCAGTTAAAAGAATGGGCAAGCAAATTACTGCATCTACTGCAACAACGCTCATTCGTAGCAAAACAAACTAGCTTGAAACTACAACATCTTGGACGTGGGCTTTCCTTACAGCAATGTATGCAACTAGAGCGTGATTTGCAGGATATTTGGTTTGAGCATGGAGACTTTATTGAAGGTGTGCGTGCCCTGATTGTCGATAAAGATAAACAACCGCAATGGAAACAAGCCAATCCTGAACTAGAGCAAATATTAGAAAATCTGAGCTAAGTACGGCTCATCCGATTGTTATCACAAAGGAGAAATATAAACAGGACGTAGACTTTTGATCAAGCATGATCATCAGCATAAAAATTCAGAATAAAAATTTCCAAGAAAGGAAAATGAAGATGCAAACATTACATGGAAACGGTTCACATCCTAAAAAGTCATCACATCGTTTGGCAGGTATCTCCAGTATGGTGGGTACCACCATCGAGTGGTATGACTTTTTTATCTATGGTGCAGCGGCAGCACTGATTTTCAATAAATTATTTTTCCCTAATCTTGATCCACTGACAGGCGTACTCGCAGCATTTGGTACTTATGCAGTAGGCTTTATTGGACGACCTTTAGGTGGTTTAGTGTTTGGACATTTCGGCGACAAGATTGGTCGTAAGTCCATGTTGTTACTGACTTTGATGCTGATGGGTATTCCCACTGTATTGATTGGGCTGTTGCCTACTTATGAATCAATTGGCTATTGGGCTGCGATTTGCTTGGTGATCTTGCGTTTTATCCAAGGTATGGCTATGGGTGGAGAGTGGGGCGGTGCTGTGCTCATGGCAGTTGAACATGCACCTGAGGGCAAAAAAGGATTTTGGGGCAGTTTGCCTCAAGCCAGTACAGGTGGCGGTTTAATGCTGGCTTCAATTGCGCTCGGTTTAGTGTCCCTACTGCCTGAACCAGCGTTGTTTAGTTGGGGCTGGCGCATCCCTTTCCTCGCAAGTATCGTATTACTGGCTGTAGGATGGTATATCCGTGTCAAAGTACCTGAGTCACCTGACTTTGAGAAAGTCAAAGAGCAAGCTGAGAATATTAAAGTTCCTGCGTTACAGGTCTTCAAACAACATCCAAAACAGTTGATTACGATTATTGTGGCACGTGCTGCTGAAAACGCATGGTTTTATATTGCATCAACATTCACCTTGGCTTATACCACGACTCAACTTGGAATCCCTCGACAAGAGATTTTATTTGCCACCATTTGTGGTGCAGCAGTCATTCTATTTATGACCCCATTGTGTGGACATCTGTCCGATCGGGTTGGTCAACGCAACATGTTTATGTTTGGCTTATGCGTGTTGGCAGTATTTAGCTATCCATTCTTTAGTATGCTCAATACCAAAGACCCTGTACTGGTGTGGACTGCGATTGTATTGGCAATTGGTGTGGTGTTCCCGATTATGTATGCGCCGCAAGCACAATTATTCGCGCGTCAGTTCCCTGCTGAGATTCGTTATAGCGGTATCTCGATTTCAGTGCAGTTGGCTGGTGTATTGGGTGGTGGTATTGCACCGTTGATTGCAACCAAGTTGTTGAGTGTCGGTGGTGGCAATCCATATTTGATTATGATTTATATTGGTTCGATGGCGATGATAGCAATTATTGCGACAACTTTTATGCCGCGTGACCGAATTGCTCAAACTTATCAGCAATCAAATGAGCTAGATTTAAAAACGAAGATTACTGAACAATCCTAGTTTGCAAAATCCATAGATAAGAAAAAAGCCCTAATCTTTCGACTAGGGCCTTTTAAATTTGGAGCGGGAAACGAGACTCGAACTCGCGACCCCAACCTTGGCAAGGTCACCGAGATTTATTTCATTAAATCACCTTAATTATAAGTATATGATTTAATTATTAGTATATGGTTTTTGATGGGGGTAAAATTTTGATCAATTTAGATCATTTAATGTGGTTTTGGTCACTTTATTTTGGATATTTCGGTTTGTAGAAGTCACCTATGTTTTCGCATTAATTTTATAAATTATTATAAACAATATATGATTAAATATAATATTTGTAAGTCATAAGTTTTGGCACATGAATTCTTATATTTTCTTTAAAAATACAATTATCAGATGAACAAGCCTGCATCCAATTTTATAATCTAACCAAGAGGTTTTATAACTTGGCTTAAATCAATTGAGAAATGCTTGGATTTAGTGTGATCTTCAATCTCAATAACCTGCTCGATCAAAAACAAGCTAGATCAAAAGCATTCACAAATCTTATATAACCAAGCCCCCTGAAACAGAACATTTTACAAATTTAGGACTTACGCATTGACAGATTCAAAAAAGTATTAAAATGCTTTATAAAGTATCTGTGATTAGACGAATTAAACATGCTTCTACAGCAACCTGTACTCTACCCATTTATATGGGCTTTCTCATGACAGAACCGAACTCTATTAGCTGCACACAACTTGCCGAGACTTATAACATCTCGCATGATAGTGTAAATCGCTTTCTAGAGCGTGAAGACTACACACCTCACGACCTATATCAAGAATCAATTCAACATATTGATAATAATAAACTTATAGTCAGTATTGATGATACTGTTTTAGATAAACCATATAGTCAGCATATGGACTTAGTTAGCTATTTTTGGTCAGGCAAACACCACCGATCCGTCAAGGGTATTAATCTCATTACCTTGTATGCGACAGATCAAAATGGTCAAAATATTCCAATTAATTTCCGAATTTATGACAAATCTGAAAGTAAAACCAAGAATGATTACTTTATGGATATGTTAAGTGAAGTACTCAGTTGGGGTGCAAAGATTCAATTTATTACAGGTGATAGTTGGTATTCATCGACTGGAAATCTAAAAACCATAAGAAAATATGGTATTCGATTTATGTTTGGTATCGACTGTAACCGTAAGGTTTCCCCAGAAAAAGGACAATGGTTTCAACTGCGTTTATTGCCAGATTTTCATCAGGGTCAAGTGGTCTGGCTCAAAGATTTTGGCTTTGTACAATTATTTAAGACTCAGTTAAAAGAACAGCAGAGGTTTTATATTGTGCATCAAGATGAAGATGATTTATTGTCCTTTGAGGGTTTTCATGAATTACATTCAAGTCATTGGAAAATAGAGCAATATCACCGAGTGATTAAACAGGTTTGTCATATTGAAAAGTTTCAAGTAAGACGATCTAAACTGATTTTGAATCATATTTTTGCAGCCTTGATGGCCTACGTCGAGATACAAAAGAACCAGTTTGAGCGGATCTTTGAAAATGTATATCGTTGGCAGAAGAAATTATTTAGACCAATCATCAAAGACTTCATTGATGACTTTATTCTCGATAAAAATCATCTCCTACCACAGAGAATCTATAAATAATAGTGCGTAAGTCCTAAAATTATAGAATTCACCAGACTTATAGTTTAATAACCATTTTTTGAAATTTTTTATTTTTCTTAGATTGGCTTCGCTAATGAACTCATTTTTAGTACTAAGATTTTAAGCAACATAGAATATATAGCATTTGACACTTCGGACAAAATGTCGAACTTTGTAATCATTGTCTAATTCAAATATTCCCTAAAATTATCTTAAATTTTTATCTTATTGTTTTTTAATAATAAAAAATATTGGCATGCACTTTGCTTTATATACGACATACAAATTGATCAACCTAAAGGGTGAAACCTATGTCAGATGTAATCGAGCAAACTCAAACTGTAAAAACTTATCTTAAACCAATTGACCGTGACGGTTTAATGGCATTTGCCGAAAAAGGTCGTAATAACCCACAAACTATGGGTGGCAATAAAGTTCATACCGTCATGCAGGGCATGTACCGCAGCTTAAGCTATGTCGGTAATCATCAGCCTGTTGTGGTAGATGAACCATTGCATTTATTTGGTGAAGATACAGCACCTGCACCTGGTGAGATTGTACTTTCTGGTTTAGGCGGTTGTTTGGCTGTGGGCATTACGGCAGTTGCAACATGGAAACGTATTGCATTAAGTAAGTTAGAAATTTTCTTGGAAGCAGATATTGGTAATCCTGCGGCTTGGGGTGCTGGCGGTGCCTTGAAAGCGCCAGAAGAAATGGGTTTTCAGGCTATTCGCGTCAAAGTATTGATTGAAGGAGATGCAACGCGTGAAGAGTTAGATGAAATTGTGAAGCATGCCAATTTCTATTCACCAGTTGCTAATTCAATGCGTAATCCAATCGCCTTTAGCATTGGTTTAATGGATGAGTAAAAAATATCCATAATCAGTATTACAGTTTTATCAATATATTAGGAAAAACATAATGATTACAAATCGAAGCCAAGTCACTGAGCAAATTATCTCAGCTAAGGTCACAAAAGGTTTGAAATGGGCAGATGTTGCTGCGCAGTTGGGTTTATCTAAAGAATGGGTAACTTCAGGTTGCCTTGGGCAAATGGCTTTTGATAAAGCACAAGCAGAAAAATTAGGTGAAATTTTTGGTTTGTCTGATGAAGCCGTAGCATGGTTACAAATTGTACCGTACAAAGGTTCATTACCTACAGCAGTGCCGACTGATCCATTGATTTACCGTTGGTATGAAGTGGTTAGTGTTTACGGCTCTACCATCAAAGAACTTATCCACGAAGAGTTTGGTGATGGGATTATGAGTGCAATTGATTTTAGTATGGATATTCAACGCGAAAGTAACCCGAATGGTGACCGTGTCAATGTCGTGCTCTCAGGTAAGTTCTTGCCCTATAAGAGTTATTAATTCCGTAATGACTAAAGGCTCAAGCTTGAGCCTTTAGGTCTTTTTATGAAGCAATAAGTTTTAGGAGAAACAGCAATGGGATTATCTATTTGGCATATTTTGGTCATGCTGATTGTACTCATTTTGGTGTTCGGTACGTCACGTATTAAGACATTAGGTCGTGATTTGGGCACAGCGATGAAAGATTTTCGACAAAGTATCGATGCGGATTCATCTCTAGGAGAGAGCCCGCAAGATGAGTTAAAACCCGACAATAAAAACACTCAAATTGCACAACCAAAACGGTAAATGCATGAGCGAACATGCTTTGCTGGTTTAGGGAGGTAGATCTATGCTCAATATAAGCATCACAGAGTTTATTGTATTTGTGGTCTTGGCTATTTTAATTTTAGGCCCAGAGAAGCTACCGCATGTTTTGCTGAAAGCACGTGCTTTTTATAAAAAATCCAAGTATCTCTTTGATCACAATATTTATGATTTAGAGGCACAAATTGAGAAATTTTGCACACCGTCAGCCTCATCTGCCAAACAATATCACTACCTTGATCCAATAGCATTATCGCCCTATCAGCGTCAGTTCATTCAGCAATTGTTTCAGCCTCAAACAGTACACCTTTGTAATATTGGTTTAATTCATCAAATGCACAGCCAAGCTTTGAAGCAAGAGATTTGGGAGGTAAAACGACAACAACACTCAGCGGATAAGAATTCAGTGCAGCATTTGCAAGAGGTGGCTTAGATGAAAAAATCTTGGGTGCTTTCAGAGCAAAATTCAGTGAGTTTGCCAATCACAGGGCACATTCAAGCTTTGAGAAAATGCTTAATGCAAATGATTGGTGTGCTGCTGTTGTTGGTCATAGGGCTGATGCCTTTTCATAAAAAAATTTATGAATGGGTGTCTCAGCCTTTAATTGAAAAGCTACCGCATCAAAGTCAGATGATCGCAACAACGGTCACAGGTACATTTGTCGCCCCATTACAATTAATTTTATTTGTGAGTATTTTAATTAGTTTGCCGCTATTGGTGTATTGTCTGTGGAATTTTATTAAACCCGGACTGAAGCATATTGAAAGAAAGCTGGTTTTACCTCTTTTTATCTGTGCCATTTTTTTATTTTATTTAGGCGTAAGTGGTGCTTATTATTTTGTCTTACCTACCGCTTTACAGTTTTTTATGAGCATTAGCCCAGATAGTGTGCTGCCAATGACGGATATTCAAAGTTATTTGCAATTTTGTTTGGGCTTGTTTTTTATATTTGGCATTATTTTTGAAATTCCAATTTTAATTTTTTTGTTGTCTATCAATCATATTGTGTCTGTAGAAGTATGGAAGCAACAACGTCGTTTGGTGCTTGTGGGCTGTTTTTTTATCGCAATGTTTATTACGCCACCAGATGCTTTGAGCATGATCATGCTTGCGCTGCCAATGTATTTATTATTTGAAATGGGTCTGGCTGTTGCAAATATTTATTTAAATCAGAAACCTAAAGATATCTGAATATTATCAGTAATTATCAATAAATTTATTCAGATGAAGTGATAACACTGTTTTCAGCATAAAGTGAGGCAGGTTTATATATTTAGAAGATGTATAGGTACGTCATGTTGTTTCTCTTTAAATAAATCCGTATACATATTTTTTTAGCGTTCTGCTCTGCATACTAGCCATAAACTGGCATGCGTCTTGCTATAGTTATTCCTGAATATCAAGATTGAATATAGAGGGATACGGTTTAACATGAGCAATAGCGTTAACGAAGTGACCCAACTGAATACAGAAACTGCGTATTGGCGTGCTCAAGAAATGTTACTTTTGCAGCAAGTCACATCTTTGGCGAGCAAACAGCTCAATACGCAGATTGTATTTAAAGAAATTCTGCATCTCATGTCTGAGTTATTAGGACTCAATAGAGGTAGAATTATTTTATTAGAAGATAATAAAAAATTCGGCAGTATTAAATATGCCTATGGTTTGACACGTCAGGAAATAGAACGTGGTCGTTACGCACTTGGTGAGGGAATTACTGGCAGTGTGTTGCAAATGGGGCAGACCATTATTGTTCAAAATATTGATGAAGATCATAATTTTCTAGCACGTAGTGTTAAGCGTGAAAACTTACCTCAGGACATTGTATCGTTTTATGCGTTGCCTATTCAGGTTGATTTTAAGACTGTGGGGGTGCTTGCTTGTCATCGTATTCGTATGCGCAGACGGATGATGAATGACGATTTAACCATTCTAAAAATTCTAACCACGATGATCAGCCAAATTTTGTATATGCATCAGCATATTGAAGAGCAAACCAGCGCACTTGCCTTACAGAATGACTGGCTCAAAAAAATGTTTCATTCCGACAGCACACGTTATGGAATTGTGGGTAAATCACCGCAGGTGCTTCAGGCCATAACAACCATTGAACAAGTATCACAAGCCAATGCGAGCGTTTTATTGCTCGGTGAGTCGGGAACGGGGAAAGAGTTATTTGCTCGTGCACTGCATTTGGCCAGTCCACGTCGTGAAGAAGCATTTATTAAAGTGAATTGTGCAGCGATTCCAGAAAATTTATTTGAATCTGAATTGTTTGGTCATGAAAAAGGGGCATTTACTGGCGCGGTGGGTATGCGGGCAGGTTTCTTTGAGCAAGCCAATGGGGGAACTATTTTTCTAGATGAAATTGGCGAAATGCCATTGCCAATGCAAACCAAATTGCTGAGAACCTTACAGGAAGGGACGCTGACACGACTGGGTGGGAAGTCTGAGATTAAAATTAGTGTTCGCGTGGTTGCAGCAACAAACCGTGACTTAGCCCATGAGGTAAATGCTGGAAACTTTAGACAAGATTTATTTTACCGACTGAATGTAATTCCAATTCAGCTACCATCTTTGGCAGAACGCCGAAGTGATATTCCTTTACTGGCCATGTACTTTCTGAATAAAACCAATCAGGCCAATCAAAAAAATTTACATTTAAACCAAAGTGCATTAGATCAACTACAGCAGCACGCTTGGCCGGGCAATATTCGAGAGCTGTCTAATTTTATTGAGCGTTTGGTTTTACTCAGTGACAAAACCATTGTGAATGCAGAAGATATTCAATTTTTCTTATCACAAAACCTTGCCGATAATATCCAACTTCCGAGCAGGCAGTCACATTCGGTAGCAACAACATCTGCAGTATTTCATGCTCCACAGCCCACGGAAATGTCGAATCATTTTGCAGTCCGACCTTATGCAAAATCCGACTCGCATGAGATAGATGAATTAATGAGTGCATTACAAAGAGCAGGGGGGAATAAAACCCGAGCCGCTCAATTACTGGGGATGACTCCACGTCAGTTTAGTTATCGTCTAAGCAAAATGAGCGAACAATCTGAATAGGATTGTTCGTTTTCTACAAAATGTCGGACATTGTAAATAATGTTGTACATAATAATTAAAAATAGAAAATAAAATAAATTTAAATTATTGATATTTAATGATTAAGTGAAATTTAAAAACTTGGCATGTTGATTGCATTTCTACTGGTATGAAGCCGTTAAATAATTTTTAAGCAAACGTGAAGTGAAGCCGACATGTCTTATCACGCTGCTTTTAAACCCAATACAAGAGGAATGTGCAAATGACCAGTTTAAATATTACACCTGAACAATATCTAGACGCAGATCAGGTTTTAATGAACGTGAAATCTGTCATTTTAGAAAAACTCGCACCTAAAGTTCAAAGTATTGATGAAGGTTATTACCCACTAGATGTCATGCAAGCATTAGCACAGACCGGTGCTTTGGGTGCTCATTTAAAAATGTATGGTAGCCGTTATGACTTGGCGCTTAAAGCCATGCATGAAGTCGGCAAAACTTGTGGTTCAACAGCATTTTTAATGTGGTGCCATATGGTGTGTGGTTTGTACATGCAAGAGTCAAATAACCCAGCACTGATTGCCCGTTTAAAAGACCATGCAGAAGGCAAAAGCTTTGGCGGCACAGCACTTTCAAATCCAATGAAGGCATTTGCTGGAATTGAAAAAATGGTTTTTAAAGCTAAAAAACTAGGCGATGGTTTTGAGGTTTCAGGCACATTGCCTTGGGTGAGTCATATTCAAACGGGTCAATACTGCGGTGCGATTGCAACGGTAGAGTCGGACGACCCACAACAAGCACCTTATGAAATCATGTTCCTGCTTGATTTAGATGATCGGGTGAAATTAAGTCAGTGTCCTGAGTTTTCAGGGATGGAAGGGACAAGTACTTGGAGAATTAATTTAGATGGCTATGTGGTATCGCCTGAGCAATTAATTGCAGTCCCTGCAAAGCCTTTCATTCAAAGCGTAAAACATGCATTTGTATTACTTCAAGCGGGTATGGCAAGTGGCTTAATTGCGGGCAGCATCGATTCGATTTTAGAAGTACGACAACCCTTGGGGCATGTAAATCAATTTTTAGAAGATTCAGCAGAACAATTACAAGCCGAACTTGATGATCTTTTGGCTCGAGTAATGGAGTTGGCTAAACAACCACTGACAGCACCTGCAGATGCCTTTTTAGATGTTTTGGATGCACGTGCAGAAGGTGCAACGCTCGCCTTACGTGCAACACAGTCTGCGTTATTGCATCAAGGCGCGCGTGGATATTTAAAAGCAGCCGCACCACAGCGCCGTATTCGAGAAGCTCATTTTGTCGCGATTGTCACACCTGCAATTAAACACCTGCGCTGGGAAATGCAACGCTTATTAAAAGAGGAGTTACCAGCATGAATACAGTTCAAACAGCAATTGAATGGAAAAAATATATCTGTAGAGCATGTGGCTTAATTTATGATGAAGCGATTGGTGACCCAGACAGCGGCTTAGCAGCAGGAACACGTTTTGAAGATATTCCTGATGATTGGGAGTGTCCTTTATGTGGTGTAACTAAACTCGATTTTGAGCCTTATGTTACTGTTGATTACACTCAAGCTACGACAGAAAGTGGTACATTTTTCAAAAATTCAGCTGAGCAAGTCATCATTATTGGGGCGGGTTTGGCGGGTTGGTCTGCAGCAGAACATTTACGCCGTCTAGACTCGAATACACCTATCACGATTATCAGCGCATGCGAAGCCAATATTTATCATAAACCTGAATTGTCTATTGCCTTTTCACGTCAGCGTAGTCTTGATCAGCTCATCAAAGAAAGTGCACCAGAGAAAGCCAAGCGATTAAATGTGCAACTGGTGACAGAATGCTTTGTCACAGGAATCAATGCCCAAGCAAAAATGATTCGCACGACCCGCGGCATGTTTGCATACCACAAATTGATTCTGGCGCAGGGCGCGCAGTCATTTCTGCCAGAACCATTTTCACCAAAGGTCTGCTGGCGCATTAATAATTTAACGCATTGGAAAGCTCTCGCAGCTCAACTGAAGCCTGAATCGACCATTGCTTTAGTCGGGGCAGGGATGATTGGTTGTGAACTTGCAGAAGATTTAGCCAGCTCAGGACTTCGTGTGCATTTAATTGAACGCAATGCCTATCCTTTATCGACTTTGCTACCGACTTGCGCAGGGCAAAAACTAATAAATGAACATGAAAAAATTGGGATTCAGTTTTATGGCAATTGCCAAGTAGAAAAAATTGAAGCACAAGGCAATTTAAAACGTTTGTATTTAGCTAATGGTCAGATATTAACGGTTGATTTCATCATTGTTTCATTGGGCTTAAAAACAGATGGCCGACTGGCTAAACAAGCAAATTTAGCATTTGAAAATGGTTATTTAGTGAACTCAGCAACCTTACAGACCAGTCAGCCTGATATTTACGCTTTAGGTGATTGCATTAGTTTAAATGGCTTGCCATGTCGCTTTATTGAGCCAATTGCGAAACAAGCACAGGCCATAGCACATCACATTTTAGGTAAAGACTATGCAGGTTATCAGCATCGTGCGCCACTGATCAAACTGAAAACTAAAACGGTGTCTATTGAAATTCAAGGTTCACCCAAAGCTGAGCTCGCTTGGGAAAGTATTGAAGACCGCACAGGGCTATTGCACATGCGACAAAGCCAACAACAAAAGATCACTGCCGAATTCAAAATGGCGCAAAAATAGGAAGTAGCACTATGGAATCTCATAACCGTTATCGTCCCTATGCTGCCGATTCTAGTTTAGGTGGATGTCAATGTGGTCAACATGCTTCTGAATCTGAGCATCAACTTGCCCTGCAAAGTGCAGAGTCAGCAATAGAGCAGCGTTCACATGATTTTGTGGAAGCTGCACTAATGAAAGCAATTTTCCCACACGAAGTGACGCGTCGACAATTTCTAAAAACTGTGGGCGCAGGTACAGCGATTGCAGCAATCAGTTCAATTTTGCCTATTCAATCTTTACAGGCAATGGCTTTAGAAAAGCGGCCTTTGGAGAAAAAGACACTAGATGTTGGGTTTATTCCAATTACTTGCGCGACACCTTTAATTATGGCCCACCCAATGGGGCTGTATAAGGAGCAAGGCTTGGATGTGCAACTGCAAAAGGTAGCAGGATGGGCTTTGGTACGTGACCGAATGTTAAATAATGAGCTAGATGCCTCACACTTTTTGGCCCCTATGCCGCTTTTTATTAGTATGGGGATTGGTTCAAGTGCTCAACCCATGCGTGTGGCATCCGTCCAGAATACCAATGGTCAAAGTATTACCTTAGCTTTAAAGCATAGAAATAACCGTAATCCGAAGAACTGGAAAGGTTTTCGCTTTGCAATTCCGTATGAACAGTCCATGCATAATTTTTTGTTGCGCTATTACTTGGCTGAACACGGTTTAAATCCAGATCGTGATATTCAGATTCGGGTAACACCACCTGCAGAAATGATTGCAAATTTAAGAGCAGGCAATATTGATGGCTTTTTAGGACCAGACCCATTTAATCAACGTGCCGTGTACGAAGAGGTCGGGTTTATTCATATTTTGTCTAAAGATATTTGGGATGGTCATCCATGTTGTGCTTTTGGGACATCGCAAGCCTTTATTCAACAAAATCCAAACACCTTTGCAGCGCTGTATCGCACCATCTTGAAATCTGCAAATTTGGCCAATCAACCTGAAAACTTGATGAATATTTCTAAGGTAATTTCAAAACCGAACTATTTGAATCAGCCTGAAATTGTGGTTCGTCAAACATTAACAGGTCGTTTTGCAGATGGTTTGGGGAATGTCATTGACCAGCCTAATCGTGCAGGGTTTGACCCTATGCCTTGGGATTCCATGGCGATCTGGATTTTAACCCAAATGAAGCGTTGGGGTTATCTCAAAGCAAATGTGAATTTTCAAGATATCGCCAAGCAAATTTTCTTAATGACGGATGCTGAAAAGCAAATGAAAGCATTGGGTGTATTTCATCCAAGCGAGTATCAAAGAAGTAAAAAAATTGTGGTTATGGGTAAGGTTTTTGACCCTGCTCAACCCGATGCCTATATCAATAGTTTCAAAATTAGACGCACATCATAGGAGTACTGCACATGTCCTTTAAATTAAAGTCGGCAGTTTTATCCTGTTTTCTCTTGTTATCACTTCTGATGGTGTGGCAGCTTGCAACTATGCCCAAACCCATGACCAGTATGACCAGTGAGCAAACTGAATATGCAAAATTAATGGGAAAAATTCCAGATGAGTATGGCAACGTCAAAGCCAATAATGGTATGCCAACGCCAGCTCAATTTGTCCAGATCACATTTAACCAACTGAAAGACCCATTTTATGACAATGGGCCAAACGATAAAGGTATTGGCATTCAGTTGATGCATTCATTAGGACGTGTCGCAATTGGTTTTTTACTGGCAGTTTTAGTGGCAATTCCAGTGGGGTTCTTAATTGGTAATTCTCCTTTACTGTACAAGGTGCTTGACCCATTCATTCAAATTTTAAAACCAATTTCACCTTTAGCTTGGATGCCAATTGCACTGTACACCATTAAAGATTCAACCACTTCAGCCATCTTTGTGATCTTTATCTGTTCATTATGGCCCATGTTGATTAATACCGCCTTTGGTGTAGCTGCGGTACGTAAAGATTGGCTGAATGTGGCACGTGTTTTAGAAGTAAATCCAGTTCGTAAAGCTTTCTTGGTGATTTTACCTGCAGCAGCACCAACCATTATTACAGGTATGCGTATTTCAATGGGTATTGCATGGTTGGTGATTGTAGCCGCAGAGATGTTGGTAGGTGGTACAGGTATTGGTTATTTTGTTTGGAATCAATGGAATAACTTATCAATTGGCAATGTCGTATTCGCAGTTTTTCTAATTGGTTTAATTGGAATGTTGCTAGATATGATGTTTGGAAAACTGCAAAAGAAAGTGACTTATGTAGAATAAATCGGAGAATAAGATGAATACACCTTTTATCAAAGTCGAAGGATTAGCAAAACGCTACCGTGAAGATCAACCTGCTGTATTTGAACATATTAACTTTAGCATTATGCCAGGTGAGTTTGTTTGTGTAATTGGTCATTCAGGTTGTGGCAAAAGTACAATTTTAAACGTGATTGCAGGTTTGGAAGAGGCCAGTGAAGGCGTTGCTATTATGGCAGGTAAGGAGATTAAGGGGCCAAGTCTAGATCGTGGCATAGTCTTTCAAAACCATGCTTTGTTGCCTTGGCTCTCAGTTGAAGAAAATGTGTGTTTTGCAATTAAATCACGTTACCCAGACTGGTCCAAACAGAAGACTCTAGAACACGCATCTAAATTTTTAGATTTGGTTGGACTCAAAAATGTAGGCAAGAAAAAGCCGAGTGAGCTTTCAGGTGGAATGAAACAACGTGTAGGCATCGCACGGGCATTTTCGGTTGAACCTAAAATGTTATTGATGGATGAGCCATTTGGCGCTTTAGATGCATTAACCCGAGGGGTGATTCAAGACGAACTGTTAAAAATTTGTGAAATGACTAAGCAAACGGTGTTTATGATCACGCATGATATTGATGAAGCCATTTTGCTGGCAGACAAAATCATGTTGATGAGTAATGGCCCGCAAGCCTGTGTTGCAGAAATTGTTGTGAATACTTTGCCACGTGATCGTAGTCGTGAAACCATGCATCACGATCCACAGTATTATCAAATTCGTAACCACTTAATTGATTTCTTGGTACGACGTTCTAAAGAAGTGAACAAAGTGCTCATTCCGATTGATGCAGAACCTTTACACGTTCATCCTGGCCTAAAAGCCAGAGATGTCAGTGATGAGAAAAGTTCAATTGGACAGGTTCAGCAAATGAAGGAACAACCTGTATAACCTTTTAGGCATCCACGTGTGACATTGAGAGTATGTTGATGCCTGAATCTTTAATTTCATTCGTTTCTAATGGAAATTAATGGAGGTGGCCATGCTTACAGTCATTTTTGGTCTGTTTGTTGGAATTTTACTAGGCTTAACAGGGGGCGGTGGGGGCATCGTTGCACTTCCTATTCTCATGATGGGGTTAGGATATAGCTTTGAAGAGGCAAAGCCCATCGCTCTGTTAGCGATTGCTTTATCTGCAAGTTGGGCTGCAGTTCAGGGACTCAATAAGGGTATCGTTCGCTATCGAGCTGCCTTGTATATGGCTGTGATTGGTTTTTGCTTAGTTCCCCTAGGTTTGTTGCTGGCAAACTATATTCCTTTAACGCTAAGTTTGACAGGATTTGTCTGTTTTCTATTTGGGGCTTAGGAAGTTAAGCATATCAAAAAGTATGGTAACTTCCTTATATGAAAGCAAAAAATAGATACTATTCCCGTTCAAGAATCACAGAGGCAAAATTCAGACAGATCATTCGCTTTTTTGCCATGGATTTAACTGCTTCAGATACAGCTAAACTCACCAATATTTCTGTACGTTCCATCAATACAATTTACATCAGGTTGCGTAAAAAGATTGCGGCTCAATGTGAGGAAATATCTCCTTTCAACGGTATCGTTGAACTTGATGAATCCTACTTTGGTGCTCGTCGTATTCGAGGAAAACGTGGACGTGGTGCATCAGGAAAAACCATTGTATTTGGACTACTCAAAAGAGATGGAAACGTATACACAGAAATTGTGCCTGATTGCTCCAAAGCTACGCTACAGGGTATTATTCGGGGGCATATAGAGCTTGATTCTGTGATCAATACAGATGGATGGCGAGGCTATGATGGTTTAGTTGATATTGGTTTTGACAAACATTTAAGAGTGAATCATGGGAACAACGAATTTGCATGCGGGGAGCGTCATATTAACGGCATAGAATCATTCTGGGGATATGCTAAAAAGCGACTCGTCAAGTTTAATGGAATTGACAAAAAGATGTTTTATTTGCATCTTAAAGAAACGGAGTATCGCTTCAATCATCGGAACGGTAATTTATATCTCGATTTGCTTAAATTACTCCGTAACAATCCTCTTTAACTTCCTAAGCCCCTCTATTTTATTCAGCCATTCAGCTTTGGAGAAAAGCCAGTTCATCAACGAAAGCAACCAGCATGCTATCAAGTGCGCCATGCCTGGTTAATTCTGAAACTCATCGCCTCAATTGGACATATCCCTGCTTTAAGAAACTCGGATTTTTAGGCGGTAGTTCAGGTTTATTGAGTGGCTTATTGGGTATTGGGGGAGGGATTATTATTGTCCCTGGAATGACAGCGAGTAGCGATATAAAACTGCATAGTATTATTGCAACATCCTTGATGGTGGTTGCTTTGGTTTCGATATCTACAATCAGCATCATGGCTTATCAAGGCATGCACATACCTGCAACGAGTTACCCTTTTATAGTGATGTCGATCCTAGGGCTTATTCTGGGAAGATGGGTAATACATTATATCCCTCAACCCATTTTACAGCGTATTTGTGCCGCAATTATGTTGTGTACAGCATGCATCATGATGAGTCAGTTGATTGCAAAATAAATTTTAAAATTAATATTTTATAGAGGTTATTTATGGCGCTTAGTATCCAAGCATTTTTAGAGCCAATAAGTTCAACATTTAGTTATGTGATTGCTGATACAGAAAATAAAAAATGTGCAGTAATTGATTCAGTGCTTGATTATGAGATTAATTCTGCGAGAACTTCAACATCACATGCAGATGAAATTATTGAATATATTCAAGATCATCAATATCATCTTGAATGGATTGAACCGTACCGGGTTTGTCGGAGAGTCAATATTCTGAGAGACTATCCCGATGACAAAATTAAAATATACCCCTGAAATCAGAGAAAGAGCGGTTCAATTATTGATTGAATCTGAAAAAGATTATCCTTCTACTTGGGCTGCAATCACAGCAATTGCGCCTAAGATTGGTTGTACTCCTGAAACACTTCGTGCCTGGCATCAAAAGCATTTAGATCAGCAAAATCCTATTAAAGTACAACAGATATCTGATCAAGAAAAAATGAAGCAAATGGAACGTGAAATTAAAGAATTAAAGCGTGCCAATGAAATTCTACGTAAAGCAGCCGCTTTTTTCGCCCAGGCGGAGCTCGACCGCCCATACAAATAATGGTGGATTTTATCCATAACAATAAAGATCGATATGGTGTTGATGCGATTTGTAGGATTTTACCGATCGCAGCTTCAACCTATTACCGAACTTTAGATCTCGCTGACAATCCAGAACATCGAGCAAAGCGAGATTTACATGACTTGCATCATGCTGAGGAGATTAAACGAATTTGGAAGGAAAGTTCAGGTCGGTATGGTGTACGTAAAGTCTGGCAAAAACTGAAACGTGAAGGCTATATTATTGCACGCTGTACTGTTGCTCGATTAATGAAAAAGCTAGGTATACAAGGTGTTTGGCGAGGTAAGAACAAACAAACCACCCGTAGCCGAGATGACCAAAAACGAGCACCTGACTTGGTGAAACGGAATTTTAGAGCTGATCAGCCTAATCACTTGTGGGTTGCTGACTTTACCTATATTCAAACAAATTCAGGCTGGGTCTATACCGCCTTTATTATTGATGTGTTCTCACGAGCAATTGTTGGATGGAAAGTATCTACACGGATGAATACAGATATGGTACTCGATGCACTTGAGCAAGCATTGCACGATCGAGGCATGCCAAAGAATGTGATTCATCATTCCGATAGAGGTGTTCAATATCTTTCTATTCGCTATACCAATCGTTTAGAAGCTGCAAATTTACGAGCATCAGTCGGTACAACTGGTGATTCATACGATAATGCTCTGGCTGAAACAGTGAATGGCTTATACAAAACAGAGGTGATTGAATATTTAAAAGCAGATTGGCAAGGTTTAGCAGATGTACAGCTTGCGACACTAAACTGGGTAGATTGGTTCAACAAAAAGCGTGTACACAGTGCACTGGGTTATGTATCGCCTTTTGAGTTTGAAGCAATGTACTATGATAAGATTAACCCGTTAGGTCAGGTGGCCTAACTTAAATAAAAAGTCTCCGACAAACCCGGTACGGTTCAGGATTTTAGAAACCCATATTCATGTAGATCACTTATCCGCTGCAACTTATATCAAGCAAAAATTAGGTGGAAAGATTGGGGTAAGCAAGCATATCCACTCTGTATTTGAGATGTTTCATCCTGTTTATGATCTTCCTCCAGCCACAGTATCTCAATTTGATTATTTTTTTGAAGAAGATGAAGTCTTTGAATTGTGTGGTCATCAGGCTATGGCATTGTATGTTCCAGGTCATACTCCGGCAGATATTGCCTTTAAAGTAGAGGAGCATATTTTTGTCGGAGATACATTATTCGCAACAGATATTGGTACTGCGAGATGTGATTTTCCAGGAGGAAATGCATATCAACTTTATAAATCTATTATGAAAATTTTAGCATTTCCTAGGGCTTGTTGAGAATTAACAAAGACTACTGATTAATTTATAATAGTACTATGGATAGATACATACTTACTGATGCCCAATGGGCAAAAATGGAACCTTTTTGCCTAGGTAAAGTGACCGATCGAGGTCGTAGTGGAAAAGATAATCGATTATTTTTAGAAGCAGTCCTATGGATTGCCCGTACAGGCAGTCCATGGCGTGATCTACCTGCTCATTTTGGTAAATGGAATACCGTCTTTAAAAGATACCGTGACTGGGTTAAAGCTGGTGTATTTGAAACTATTTTTGCATCTGTAAATGAAGATGTTGATTTGGAATACGCCATGATTGATGGAACGATTGTTAAAGTTCATCGACATGGGCAAGGTGCAAAAGGGGGACTTTCAAACAGTCTATAGGTAAATCTCGAGGTGGAATGACCTGTAAAATTCTTGCCTTAGTGGATAGTCTAGGCAACCTCATTAAGTTTCGATTAATGCCTGGTCAATATCACGATTTAGTAGAAACCAAACCTTTAATTGAAGATGTTGATTTTCAAGCATTACTAGCTGATAAAGCATTTGATGCAGATTGGCTCATCCAAGAACTCAATGAACGTAAAGTGAAAGTGGTGATCCCACCCAAATCTAATCGAAAAGTAATGAGAGCATTTGATACGACTATGTATAAATGGCGTCATCTCATTGAAAACTATTTCTGTAAGTTAAAAGAATTTAAACGTATAGCGATGCGTAGTTGTAAAACAGATACGAGTTTTGAAGCCATGATTCAATTGTGCGCGAGTGTAATTAACTCTCGGTAATTCTCAACAGACCCTAATAGCACTAAAATTTATTTATGCCACGATTATCCACCGGCTTATAGATCACATGAATTTTTAAGTACGGTAGATCAACAGAAAAAAGAAAATATTCATATTAAGCAAGAGGTAGATAAAACTAGTTTTGTACATATGAGACAGCAGCGTGACTCAACTTTAAGTCCACCTCAGTTATTGATTTATGCGATTCAAATTAACTTGGCAGCAGGTAAATTTCCACCTAACAGTCAAAATGGAGTCCAATACTTGAAGATCCCATTAAACCAAATTTAGTAAGGCCTCATAATTAATAATTATTCATTCTTAGGAACATTATAGAATAGACATCTTTCATGACTCAAAAGTGATCTTCTTTTTGATGGATATTTGGACCCCAGAATTTTTAGCTTCATGCATCATCTTTGAACGAAATATATTGATTGAAAAAAGCTATCTGATTTTTAGTGGGTAATGCTTCCTAAAATTAAACGAGTTTAAAAGTAGAAAATCGAATAACCTTTAAACGAGGAGATTTTCTATGAAAACATCTAAATATTTAGATAGCTTAATCATGAGTATTTTAAAGCAAGCTGAAGCAGGAACACTAAAAAATGGGTAACTGTCAGATCAGGTTTGAGCTAGTACATTAGAACAGAGCTGCATCTGACAGTACATGAAATGTCCAAGATCACTAAAATTTCGCTTCAAACTTTATAGAAACTAGAGCGATCAGATGCAAATCCAACTCTAGACACAATGCTAAAACTTTTAACCCCATTTGGTTTAAAATTAACTGTTGTGAAGAAATAAGAACTTTCTACCAAGATATTTTCGATCTAAATGATCGCTTAAAGACGAGAAACGATCATTAGGTACATCAGTAGTTTGAATACCCCAAGTGCTTTTGCATCTTTATACTTGAAAGAGAACTTGATTCGCTCTTCATCCTCATTCAGGCTGAAATTTTCTGTCCGTAATGCTAAATCTTGTAATGTGTTTTTGAGCTGTTCCTCGCTCTGTTGGGAAAGCTCAAGATGAAGATATTTTTTAGGAAATAAACTGCTGATAAAAGACATAAACTTTTTCAGTTGGCGTTTTTCATTCAGTTCAAAAATGAACTGGGCTGAATTGGGCTGAACTTTTTCAAGATAAATTGAGTAGATCGTATGAAGCTGTTTTTTATATTTACTTTGTACATTTGCATAACGCTCCTGGACATGGTGAATGACCTTTTTCTCCTCCTGATTGGTTGGCAACATGGTGACCAATGCATTCGGAGTTTTCCTTAAAAAATCTGTGGTAAATAACCTCGATGATTTTTTTTGGTTTACACAGGAGGTTTTCAAATGCTGGGCTCTAGCACGTAATTTTTGCGCGATTTGCAAAGGAATGGCTTCAGGTAATAGAAGGTCTTGTTCTTTTTCTACTGCAAGAATGTGATGCAATAATTCAAAAGTCATCTCTGAGTCATGAGCTCCTAGCATCAGTGAATCAGGTGATTTCTGTTGACCTGGTTGAAATTGATGATCATGTTGCCTGTAACGGTCTTTAGTGAGTTGATCAAATAAAAAATGTTTGATCGCCCGCTGCTGAACAGGATATTTAATAGAATCATCATGTTTCAGAATATTAAAATAGGCTTCTTTAGGAAGCGGGCTGTGCATTTGATTCAGCTGGTAGCTAATTGCTAGATGCATTAAATGCAGATAGCTTGAACAAGTGGTTTCAGGCGTTAGGTGCCCGGCAAAATGAGAAAGCGCATACCAGGTTTGCTGAGTATTTTTGTTTCGCAGCAATGCATAACGGATGCGTAGTTGATCATTTGGCGTATAGTCTGTAAATGCATCAGCAAGCGGTGAGTGTTTTAAAACCAGATAGAGATGATTAAATGCTGAATGACGCAGAGTATGGTAAGTAAAACTGTGTTCTCCAGAAGCAGACTGGATCAATTGTTTCAAGAGAGCATTGACTTCATTTTCGTGAGTTTCTTCTAGGGACTGTTTTAAAAATAGCGGTTGAGTAACTGATTTTCTTTGTTCTTTTAGCAGGCGTTTTCTATTCTGACTATATGTTTTAAATGCATGTA
This sequence comes from Acinetobacter sp. A22, assembly GCF_030913345.1. NCBI lineage: Bacteria > Pseudomonadati > Pseudomonadota > Gammaproteobacteria > Moraxellales > Moraxellaceae > Acinetobacter > Acinetobacter sp. A22. The sequence continues at coordinate 2,537,765 of NZ_CP133162.1, read as the reverse complement.
ATTCATCGGCTTTAAGTAGATGATGTAAAGGAATCTTGCGGTAAGCTGAGTAGCTTTTTTGATTTTTATTGCGATTGTTGCGAATGGTGAGTATCACAGCATCTGCACCAATAAATAGATCACGTACGAAGATATTCAATGTTTCATTGATCCGTAGTCCGACTCTGAACCCCAGAATAAAAATCAGTTTAAATATATTTTTATCCTGAATTGAAATATCTTGAGTATTTTCGAGCTGCTCTAGCATGCGGTAAAAAATATGGGGCGAGATCAATGCGGTTCTGCAGATTTTTACTTGGATTAAACTATCCAGATCCACAGTGGGCGCGTTAAAAAATAATGTCTGTTTGTGATGAAACTCCTGTAGACGTTTTTGTAAAGTCTCTCTAGTTGTTTCCTTCCTTAATAAAAGCATTTCTCCATACAGATCTTCAAAATCAGCATTTGAAAATGATGAAATATCTTTGTCTTGCGTTGCCTGCAGCCAATGGACTGCAAACTGTGAAAACATGGTCTTCAGAGAACTTTGCTTGAGCGGCTGAAAATCTGCACGTATAAGCTTGCGCTTAAATCGTTGCTGCTGCTGAATAATATGATTGAGAAGGTCCAGTTGAGGTTCCGTTAATTTTGAACGTAGAATGCTCCACAGCAACAAACGCTCTAAGGCAGGAGACAGTTCTCTGGAATATAACCCTATGAGTTGATCTTTATAGTTTTTTGCACGAATGGCTTGACGTATTTCTACAAGAGTTTCTGCTATATCTGATGCGATATTGACTCTAGAGTGGGCCTGATGGTTTTCACAAGTATTCTCAACTTTAATGTTATTGGTGTGCTTTTGTTCAAACTGAACAAAATAAGCTTCTAATTGTTTTTCGAGAGGACTGGAACTGTAAATTTCATTTTTTAAGATACAAATGGACATTTGATCCAGTCCGCTGTTTTTCAGGAACTGTGTATAGTAAAAACCGTATTTTAACAGGTCTTTACAACGTAGCTTTTCCTCGGGGAAGCATTCAATAATACAAGCGTTAATCAGATGTTCTGCATCTTCAATATCCGAAAATAAATCAAACTTTTGATGTTTTAGTCTGTAGATCCAGCATTTCACAATGTCGTGTAGCACAAACGTTTTTGTATAGCTGACTGAAAAATCAGGGTCATTTATACGCTGATTACCGAAATTCCGGTTCGGGATTTCGAGTGTTACCATATGATTTAGGTTTAAAAAACTTTGAAATTTCTTTGTTTTTAAAATAATTTTTAAAAAAAATTGCAATTCGGCATGGTTATAAATGCCATTAAATAATATTGAACTGATCAAACAAAAAGCGAGGGATTGAGTTGGACTGAAGTCATTATGTTCTGTCCAGTGAGCAATCAAATTTTTGGCAAATTGAGTCACCTTTTTGCCATGTTTTAAGGTTTCAATATTTTGTAGTGGCAGAGACCTTTCGTACCTCACGGGGGCGGCAGGCACCGGATAGTGGTGATTCGATGAAAGATTAAAGCGCTTGATATATTTAGCAAATTCTATACGTGCGATTTGGTAGCTTCGGATATTTGACTTACAGTGCTCTAAAAGTCGATCGTCAACTTGTCGAAAAATTTCTGGATAATTTTCGGGTGTGAGTTCTGTGAATTTTTCGCTAAATAATTGCAAAAAAAACTTTTTTTTCTCTCTTTGCTTTTTTAATCGTTTTAGCGAGTGCGGATGTTTGCTCATGCAATAGTCATTCCTGTAAACGTAGACATGCTTTTAAGCGCTAAGATTTCGACCAGCTTGTCTTGTGCTGCTCTAATCTGATCGTAATCTATTGTCTTAAAACCTGAATAGCGGTCAAACAGTTCCTGCATAGCTTCATCATGACCAAAGATGCCATTTATTAGATCTTCATTGCAGTATTGGGCAAAAAAATAGCGAGCGAAATGGCGGGTCCAATTGCGCTGTAATGCTATTTCGGTACAGTATTTTTGAATATCAGAAAGTTCCAGATTTCGGACATATCCTTTCGAATCGTAAAATAAGAGCAAGAGACGTTCACCATCGAAGACCTCTTGGATTGCTTGTACTTGTTCTTGCGTCAAATAGGCTTTTGCGAGCTGCAGAAAATATTTCAAATACTTTAGGTAATGCTGTATTTCATCACGAAGAAAATTATTAAAAGGTAAATAGCGTCCAATGGTGCCTGAATAACGCTGCTCTTTATCTGCAACAGCCATCAATTTGTTGTCAAGGTCAATATAATCTAGACTGGGCGGGAAGGACTCACTCGGCCGTGCTGAAGTTGTCAACATGCAAATATGCCAAAGCCACATCGAATAATGATTTAAAGTCTGAAAGGGATTGAGATTATTCCTAACTTTGTGGTCAAGCTGGTAAAAAAAAGACTGGACGAATGGGAGATTCGGTACTTGCTGACTGCCAAACGTAATAGGGGATTTAAATTCCTCAATATATCCAGTGTCAAGCTGAGGGCAAACCAGATCAAGTGTTTGAATATAAATATCTAAGATATCAATAATTTTCGTTGAGAAATAATGGCATGGAGTGTAGTTATTAACATTTTCTCCAGCGAATAATTTACTTTCTAATTCATATCCTAGTTCATTCAATGTAATGTCACTGATTAAACGAGGAAGATTTTGAGTTGTTAAAGGGAAAGTAAGATCATCACTGATTCTACGTAGATAATCTTGTACATCAGAAGCAATATCAGCTTTATCCCAATTTTTTAACTGAAAGATTCGATCTAAATAAACTTTGGGTAAGGGGATGGTAAAAGAATTACCAATGTTGAGCATATATTCTTTTAATAATGCATCTTTAAATTTCGAATTATCAATACCTTGCTTGAAAAAACAGTTTTCATGACTAAAACGGATTTCTTTACTTCTTGAGCTTAGAAAGAAACGAGTTCTGAATACCAGTAGCTCTTCATAATGCGTGAAACTAAGTACTGAGAATAAAAGCAATGCATGAATTGGAGAGTTTTCTGCCCGTTCTAATAAAATTTGCATAATGTACTGTGCGGTAGGTAAATCGAAGACATGAGGATTTGACTTGCTCATTAATTCATTCTTGTTTTGATGCAGAATTCTGTTTTTGAGATTATTGATCTGAGCTGTAATAGAAGATTGCTCTAGTGGGTTGAATTCAAAATTATGGTCTTCAACTTTTTCTATAGTTTTATCCTCACGTGGTTGTTTTGCTATACCGCGTTCAAAATAAGTCTGATGTGTTTGCTCATCATCGATAGTTATTTTTGATGTTTTCCTAACATCGATTTGAGGAGGCTCCTGGGCGCTTGGATTATTTTGCCTGTGTCTTTTTTGCCGATCTGATTGCGTATGCGCATACGTATAAATAACGCGGATATTTGCCAATTGTCCAATTTGTTTTGCTGTTAATTTTGGAGTAGAACGTTCAAGTAAATTTTTATTCTCTGTTTCAGCTTTATTTAAAAACTCAAGTAGATCCTCCAACTCCATCGGGAGAGCTGGTAAGAAGTTATAAAGCCAATGGTATTCCCTTTTTCTGCAGGCTAAACGAAAACGCATACAAAGATTTGCTACGGTGGCTGCATGTTCTTTGCTATCAAGCAATTCAATACATCTAGTATTGAAAATGGCCCATTTCAGGGCATTAGCTTGATATGCTGAAGGGGTATTAATGACTGCAATAAGATAATGAACCAGAGGATATTCACTGATTGATTTTTCTATAAGTTTTTGATTTATAATATTGTTAAGTTCAATAATTTCAGTAGGTTTAATGAAGTCATTGAGTTTGATTGAATTTTGAAAACTTTCTAGCTTTGCTTCTGCCAGTGCTTGATAGAAGTCTCGAAATGGCTCAAGCTTTAATTCTTGAGTATCTTCTAAGTAACTATATCCGTTCATGATGATATTCCAGCCAGAATTTTTTCTAATGAAAGTGGACCAGCATAATTTGAAATAGAACTTACTGGACTTTGGGATTTAGATAGCCCTGATAATTCTCTTAGATGATTGATAGTTAAAACTTCCTGTCCGAAAACTTCCTGAAGATGTGCGGCTAAGTATTGTTCATTTAGCCAATGCGCGATGATATCTAAGCCATGAATTGAGTGATGTAATCCGGAACACAGTAAGGCCATTACTTCGCTTAAAGCCTGGATTGTGAATTCGTAGGAATTATTTTTCTCATAAGCTCTAAACGTAAATTCATTTTTATTCTTGTTGTAAAAATAGGCATAGATCCAGCTGAAATGACTACTAAAAAAATAGTGACCCAGGGTGTTAGTGGTAATGAGTGGAATGTCGATATTCTGTTTAAAAGCTAAATCAAGATGGTAGTTCTGTTGTTTATCACTCAATTGGAGGAATAAAGCTATCCATATTTGATATGCATGCATACATTTTGGATAACACTTTAAGTGCAGATTTTTTACAGCTACACGGTAATTTTGAATCCCCTTTTTTGATTTTGACATATTTTATTGTCTCGCAGAAAGTTTAGATCAGATCTAAATACTGATAAGTTTTTTTTAAAATTATTCTGTTAAATCAAAGGTTTTTTATTTTCCTTAAAATCTCTAAAATTAAAGTATTTATTGTTTACATTTATATTGTTCAAATACACACTAAAAAATTTGCTTAGTAGTTTCATTAGTAATAACCATCGAAAAATAATAATGTTTTAGGTTGTGTTACTAACTGAATCTCTAAAACTAAAGTCTTTAAGATTCAGTAAATATTAATTATTAGGGAAAAAAAGAAGGATGCCTTTTAGTATCCTTCAGTGATCCCAGTCTGCTAACCAGTTTTAAAAGTATCACATTAAGTTGTTGATAAAAATAGAATAAATATTTATTCTAATTGAGATTATTTTTTAAAAATTAGGCAGATAGCCTAAAAATTGTTTGAGTTCCGAGTCATTTTTAATACAAAAAATTACAATTAAATTTCGGCTGAGGTACATTGTGGCGTACAAGAAGTTTTAATTTAAATAGGTGCCAGTCCTGCTTTTTTTGTTAATATCGATTTAAAAATAAAAATCCTGTTGAAAGTGTATTATATAAATATCTTGTAAATATATAATGTTTATCAGTTTAAATTGGCTTTGTTGAACAAAGCTATTCTAAAAGGTTTCATCAGCAATATCATTTCCAAATGAAGAAACCTGAATCCAAAATCTATCGCACAACGAATTGTCTTATAACCAAGCTTTAATCAAGCGAGGAAATATTTCAATTTGGTTCGATCCCCAGACTCAATGGTATGCTCAGCCACAAGCTAAACATGCAAGAAATCAAACCTATTCTGATACAGCAATTCAGTGCTGTTTGATGATCAAATTTATCTTTCGACTTTTTTGCGTATGGTCACAGGCTTTGTGCAAAGCATTATTCAACTCAGTGAGTTAAATTAGACAGCACCGGATTATTCCACACTTTGCAGACGACAAAAGCAGATTAATATTGCGATCAGCTATCAAAAAAGTCATGAAGGACTACATCTATTAGTAGACTTAACTGGCCTAAAGTTTTTAGGCGAAGGCGAATGGAAACGCAAGAAACATCAGCCTGAATATCGTTGGCAATGGCGTAAAATGCATATTGGTATAGATGCTAAACCTTGCAAATACGAGCTATACAGCTCACAACAAATAATGTAAGTGATTCACAAGTCTTGGGTGATCTGCTAAATCAAATCTCATCTGATGAACTCATTGATTCTGTCTATACCGATGGAGCATATGATACGAAATTGTGCAGACACGTGATTTCAGATCGTCATGCACATGCGGAAATTCCTCCAAGAAAAAATGCAAGGTCATGGAATGATAGGAAATTGGGATCTTTAGAAAAAATGAACTATTGAAAACTGTCAAACCTCTAGGAAGAACGCTTAGCAAAAATGGCCTAGCTATCATCGGTGCAGTTTGGTTGAAACTAAGATGCATTGCATCAAATTATTGGGCGGTAAACTCAGTGCAAGAAGTTTTGATAGTCAGGTCAATGAAATTCATGCACCTTGCGTAGTAGTACTACTCATGCCTTAAATAAATTTACAGAATTAGGTCGACCTCAAACCCAAGTTGTCACTTAAATTTGAGCAACTTAGGAAAGCTATTTCTTTAAAATCTTTATACAACAAAGCCGATTGACTCTATATCTTCTTAATTTTATTATGCGATTGCGGGCACACATTGCCAGTCGGTTTTAGCAGACCGTTGATCCAGTACGGAAAATAGCTTGTCTATTTTTCGTGGACCTTCTCGTCCCCCTTTTATCTTTATGGTAGGACAGAAGGGGGACACCTTCGGGTGTGCTGGTTCCTTGGATCCCAGTCTGCTAACCCTCTTTTGTTCTGCCACCATTATTTAGCAGTGATATGGCAGAACTTCTTAAGATTCAAGGAGTTTCTCATGCTGTACCAATCTTTTCTAATTTGCGACTCACCCCATGTTCAACCTTGTTGTGCTTTGCAACGAGGGCGATACGGCTAATTTATTATTATTCGTCTGTATTCAAACAACATTTTTACAAGAACAATCCAACGGTGGATGGCTAAGTCACGCCTATAAAAAATAAACCTTTTTATATCTGCTGGTGATTGTGCATTGCATTGAACATGCGGGAAACAACCATGACTGAATTAAGCAAACCCAAAATCATAACCATTGAACACCGTCCACAAAAATCTAAGCTCTTTATAAAATGTGTGGTCTTACCCATCGTGATCTTTCTCATCGTTGCCAAAATCTTCTCTTTTGGTGCTTTCGGTTACATCTTCTTTGGCTTTGACCTGTTCTGGTTTGTGATCCTTTACTACCTTTATGAATATGGAAATACCTACTTTGACGGGATGACTGAACAACTCAAGCGTCAAGGAGAAACTTTTAACTACCAAAACCGTGGTGTTTGGATCAACAGCCAAGATAAAACCATTATTCTGTTTGATCAGCCAGATCAACGCCTCGTGAAATATCCCTTTGATTACATCACTTCCGTTGGACACTACAACTTAGTTGAAGATAATTTTAGAACCACGACCACTGTGATCAGCAATCCAATGATGGGAACACATGTCAATCAACAAGTTCATCGCACACCGATGAAACGAGAGTTTCAAGTCAATATTGGCACACGAGATCCATTCAAACCGAATTACAGTCTAAAAGTCCTATTTCCTTGGCGTAGTCCACAAATGGCCAGTGAAATCCGTCAGCTACTATCAGCGGATCATTATCAATAACTGATGTTAAACGATTAAAAATAAATAAGTATTTTACACGAGCACTTCTTGCGGGTAGCCAAAGCCCGTAGGAGATGCGAGGATCATTAAAATGAAATTTCGATTTAAACCTCTACTGATCAGCAGCATGACCTTGTTGATCATGCAGACTGTGACGGCTCAACCCCTGTCTACATCTAAGCCATTCACCTTAGAGCAGGGCTTAACTTGTCTGGATTGGGCCAAGAAAGAACAATCTTTGAGTAACCACTTAGCCTTGATGGGCACCGAAATGAAATGGCCATCTGGAATCACCTCATTACAGCAACAATTTCAACAGCAGTACCGCAAACAAAAGAGCAGCGTCATCAATGATCCTGATGATGAAAATTTCTGTGAAGATTGTCCTGAAACCGAAGTTTATTTACCCAATAGCAAAAGCAATCCCATCAAAAGGATTGAAACCTTAGTACACGTCAGTGTTGCAGGGGCAAAAACTGCAATCTATCGTGCTGATGACATTAATAACACCAAACAAAAGATTGAGGATGGATTAAAGATTCAATTTAGTCGCTATAGCGGACAACAATTGAAAAGCTTTAAACAGCAATGGGATAAAGCTTCAATGCATGATGATCAAAACAGAAGCAAGACCCACAAAGTCTTTCAGCAATATCCACATTTAAAGGTCTTTGATGGAGAGGTTTTCAACAATCAAAAGGTCTACACCCCCAAACAAATTTATATCTATAGCCAGCCCTATAAAAGAGATGTATCTGATCCGAATGACATGATTGCTTTTATTAGCCTTTATGACAATCCAGTAAATCCATCACAACACATCTTACAGTGTGGCTTTATTGACAATGTGTTTTAACAACTAAATTAAGAGTCTATTCAAATGAAAAAATTAATAATTGCAGGATTATGTTTAAGTCTTTCAACCTTGGCTAGTGCAGGCGTAAAAGAAAGCTTAGTTGGTAAACGATTGGTCTTAGATTTACCCGATGTAGAATGTGCAGGCTTGTCCTTTTCCAAGAATGGAAAAGATGCTGCAATGTATGCAGAAATAGGGCAATGCCAAGATCCATTACCATTAAGAGTAAAATGGTTAGATGACAAGACTTTCATTTTGATTGAGAAAGTACGAACCAATGAAGTTTCTCCACCACGTACTTATTTATACCTGGTAAAAAGCTACAAGAAAAATGGTGTTGAATTGACAAATATCTCGACAGGTTGGGGAGATCATAAAGATACGACCATCAGTTATTATTTTAAATAAAGAGAAGGATTGGCAGCTTAGAGCATGCGTTAAAAAACAATCAATCAACGATAAGTCATAGGTTTAAAACAATGAACTACTACGCAGAGGACCCCTTCTAGGTAATGTGACCTAGGAGGCAATATGAAAAAGCTGAAATTTCAGTACCTACAACCTGAAAATACTCACCCTAATGACGGTATACGACAACGATACCCTCATCTGAGAAATGTGTATCATAAAAAGTTCAGTACACTTCAAGAGCGTAGTTTTTATTTTCTTCATTTGATTGAATATAAGAACTATCCTTTAAAACTTCGTGTTGCACGAGGTACGGGCTTGCCTGAAGAATGGGATGATTTACCTGCTTATGTCTATAAAGTTGCAAAAAGTTGGAAGCATAATTCTAGAAGACGGAAGCAATATTTTAACAACAACCAAAATAGTAAAATGAGTAAAGAATAAGCTGACTAAAAGATAGAAATTGGAGCTATTTCTCCATTACTTTTTTGGATATATTTAAGGCTTTGTTGCACAAACCTATCTGTAAAGGCTTTTTCAGCGATATAATTTTCAAATGAAGAAGCCTACACACAAAATCTACCGCACAACCAATTGGCCCGCATATAACCGAGCACTCATTAATCGCGGAAATATTGCCCTTTGGTTTGATCCTGCTACGCAATGGTATGCTCCATCAAAAGGCAAACAAGGGCGAAATCAAACCTACTCCGACGCAGCCATCCAATGCTGCTTAATGATTAAATCCTTATTCCGTCTATCTTTACGTATGGTCACTGGCTTTGTGCAAAGTCTGATTAAACTTTGCGGATTAAATTGGACCGCACCAGATTACAGTACGCTTTGTAGAAGACAAAAGCATATTGATATTGCAATCAGCTACCAAAAAAGTAGCGATGGGCTGCATCTACTCGTAGACTCTACAGGGATGAAGTTTCTAGGTGAGGGCGAATGGAAACGCAAGAAACATGGAGCTGAATATCGTCGCCAATGGCGTAAACTACATATTGGTATAGATGCCAAAACCCTACAAATACGCGCTATTCAGCTCACAACCAATAATGTCAGTGATTCACAGGTGCTTGGTGATTTACTTAATCAGATTCCACAAGATGAGCAGATTGACTCTGTTTATACCGATGGAGCTTATGACACCAAGCAATGCCGTCAGGTCATTGCAGATCGGCAAGCACATGCGGTGATTCCACCTAGAAAAAATGCGAAACCATGGAAAGATACAAAGAGTAGCTCGCTAGAGCGAAATGAATTACTTCGAACAATTAAACGTTTAGGTAGGACACTATGGAAAAAATGGTCAGGCTATCATCGCCGAAGTTTGGTTGAGACTAAAATGCACTGCATCAAATTATTAGGAGATAAACTCAGTGCAAGGAGCTTTGATAGCCAAGTCAATGAGGTTCATGCACGTGTAGCAGTCCTCAACAGATTTACGGAATTAGGTCGACCACTTACCCAAGTTACGCCTTAAATTTGGCTCAATTAGGGGCGCTTTGCCTTTCAAATCTTTGTGCAACAAAGCCGATGCAGGCCTGCATAGTGAAGGGCAGTTTGTAAAAGCTCTTGATGAGTTTTCAAAACAAAATGGCTTAATGGGGAAAGCCACACATTGGATTAAAAATATTGGTTCTTTAAGTACAGAGGTGGCAGGGGTAAAAGCTGAAGTGACACTTCTACAAGGACAAGTGAATTCCAGTATTTTGTCTAGCATTACTAAACTGGCTCAGCAGGGGAAACCTATTTTACTGTTACTTGATGAGATTCAGGCTTTAGCTAGTTCAAAATATAAAACCACGATTGCCAGTTTACGTACCGCTTTAGATATGCATAAAGAAACAATAAAGGTAGTTTTTACTGGTTCAAGTCGAGAAGGCCTGAGACAAATGTTTTCTGTGAGTAGTGCTCCCTTTTTTCATTATGGACAGAATTTACCTTTTCCAAATCTAACAAAAGCATTTACAGATCATCTGGCAGATGTATTTAATCAGACAACAGGACGTAGTTTGAATAAAGAAATTTTATGGCACGCTTTTTTAGATATGAAGCAAAGTCCTCAACTAGCAAGATCATTAGTGGAGCGTTTAGCCTTAAACCCAATGCTGGCTATAGATTTTGCCAAGGAACAGCTTATAGCCGATACAATGGGGCATCGTGACTTTTCGGGATTATGGGGAGAGTTTAAGTTATTAGAACAGCTAATTTTAAAAGCCATAGCGGAATCACAAGTTGAACTTTATAGTAGTCAATTTAGACAACATCTGGCTGATTCCATTGGTGTAGATAACATTGCGGTATCAAGTATTCAATCGGCCCTACGTTCTTTATCAAAAAAACAAATTATTTTTAAACCAGAAAATGGTACTTATGAAATCGAGGATGCTCTTTTTAAAGAATGGATTATGGATGAAGCATAATTTTGAAAACTCATTTGGATAAAAATTAACCGTACTGAGCTTGTCGGAGAATTTTTATTTAAGTATTTTATTCATAGACATTATTTCAATATAATGGGTGTCTATGAACAGAGAAATTCAACAAAGACTCGTATGAGTTAAATTATTTGAAGAGACTAATGATGCTGGCCTAGTTTGTCGGAGATGTGGCATTTCTAGACCAACGTTACGCAAGTGGTGGAAACGATATTCTGAGCAAGGTATTGATGGATTAAGTAGCCAGAGTAGACGTCCCTTAAAATCGCCAAATACTAAAATCAATGCTGAGCTAAAAGCCTTAATATTAGAAATGCGCTCAGCTAGAAATTTTGGTGCTCGACGTTTGCAAACAGAATTGATGAGGCTGCACGGAGTCTCGTTGTCCTTAGCGACTATCCATAAAGTACTATCCACCCATCAAGTCAAACCGATTAAAAAATTCCGTCGTAAAGCAGATTTCATTCGTTATGAACGCCCATTACCAGGCGATAGAATTCAAATGGATACCTGTAAACTGGGTCCAGGACTATATCAGTACACATCTATCGATGACTGCACACGATATCGCGTTTTAAGGATATATAAACGCCGAACAGCAGCGAATACTCTCGACTTTTTAGACTGCGTAATTGAAGAAATGCCTTTTCCCATACAGCGAATACAGACCGATCGTGGGCGGGAATTCTTTGCTGAAAAAGTACAGAAAAAAATGATGCAGCATGGAATCAAATTTAGGCCAAATAAACCAGGTTCACCTCATCTGAATGGCAAGGTAGAGCGTTCACAAAAAACTGATAAATCTGAGTTCTACGCTACTGTAGATATCAATTCTGAGGATATCCAAGACAAGCTAGCCGAATGGCAGCATTACTATAACTGGATGAGACCACATTCAGCGTTGAAAGGTAAAACACCGATGGAGAGGTACTTTGAATTATGTGAAGAAACTCCTTTCTCAGATGAAGTCCAGAAGCAATACAACCCCTCAAATGAACGGATTCAACATGCCAATTACAAGATGGATCTAGAGATCGCTAAATTGAAATGATCTCTATGAATCACACATAGAAACAATGCTAAAACTTTTGACCCCATTTGGTTTAAAATTAACTGTTGTGAAGAAATGATCACTTTCTATCAGGATATTTTCGATCTCAATGAACTGTTTAACTTCTCGAATTTGATTGTCTTTATTCACAATATTCCTATTGAGTGAGTCGAATCTGTGCTCAGGTTGAGCAGTTCGGCTACTGTTCTGAAATGACAGCTTTGTCCGTTATAATTGTATAAACATTTTTAGTGTCTGGTAATCATGTCGTCATTGATCAATTTTCTATCTCGCTTTAGTACTGCAACTCTTCATCGTAGTCTGAGCTATGCTAAGCACATTGATAGGGAAACAATTGAGTTTTTTGAGGAAAATGATGATGTCACGATGTATGCTCAAATTGAAGGGACAGATTATTACGATACCGCGATTACCTATAATCCCCAAAAAGACCGTTTAATCGATGACGACTGCACTTGTCCGGTTGGATATAACTGTAAACATGCTGCTGCTTTAGCGCGGTTATTCTTTCAAGAATATCGTCAGGAATTTCAACAGCGTTATGCTGACTCTCAATCCCCGCAGGGAATCGCAAAACGCCAACGTGGGGATGATCAGGCACAGCGCTGGTTGAATGATTTTAAACGGTATTTACAACAGACTGAACCAGAGCAATCTGTCAAAACAAACAATTATTTAATTTACCTGCTAGATCAGTCGGTCAGCTTAAAGAAATTGACAGTTGATGTTCAGAAGGCCAGACGCAATAAAAACGGCTCAATTGCGGGGGAAAGTTATTATACCCAATATGAAAATATCACCAGAAAGCATCTGACTTTACCTGAACAAAAACGACAATTATTTAACCAGATTTATTATTATGCCAAAATAAACAGTGACGAACGCTTTTATCAAAGCAATCTTGATATCTCCAGCATTTTATTGGAGCATTTCAAATCTTTTATTCAAAGTGGCGATGTATACTGGCAAAAAAAGAGCCATACTGCACTTCAATGGTCAGAACAAGGCTATCACATCGAACTGATCTGGCAACAAGGTGTAAACAAACAGACAGAGCATTTAAACATTGAATTGGTCAATGGTGATATTCGACTCGATTTGAAATCAAATCCACATATTCAGATTCTCGCGAGCCATCCACCATGTTATGTGGATATTCAACAGAACACGGTGGGCCAGTTATATGGTGAATATACGGCAAATCTTCTGTACCATTTTTTACAGATGCCTGATCTTCCATCTATGCTCTTGCCAGAGTTTGAGAAACTGACTCATCAATATTCAGACGTGAAAAATCTGCCTCAGCCCGAGTCTATTCAGCATATTGATGTCCTTGAGGGTAGTCCCCAGCCAATTTTACGCTTCGGTGTTTTAGATAAATTTGATTGGAAATGGGAAGAGTCTGTTTGTGCTGAAATTGAATTCTCCTATGCAGGCGGAAGAATAAAAGCAGGTACATCAGGCGACAGTTTTATTGGTGAGCAGCATGGCAAAATGGTGCGACAGCTTCGGGACTTAGTTCAGGAACAACAGTCAATCCAGCGTTTACAGCTATTGGTCGAATCACTGAAGTGGGTGAAAGATCTTAGTTATGACCAGCAATTAAAACTGGATAAACAACGTCTTGATTCTATGGTTTTTGCTTTCTATGGAGACTGGATCAAACAGCTGATGCCCATCAATCAAATTGAGTTGATGGGCTGGCAGATAGAGCATCTGGAAAACAGCCCCTTTAACCTGCAATATGTTGAAAATTTAAATATTTCTATCACTGAATCTGAAGGCCAGCAGGACTGGTTCAATATCGGGGCGACGGTTCAAGACAGTGCAGGCAATTCTTATAATTTGCTTGATGCGCTCGTAGCTTTGGTGCGAGTAAATCCTGATTTACTTGATCCACGGACTTTTATTCATCTGCATGACAGTCAAATTTTCACCGTGAAAACTGCAGTTGATCAACCTGATTTGGCGCTATCCGCTAGGGATATTAAGCCGGTATTGTTGCATCTGCAGAGCATTTTACAGCAAGAAGAGCGCAGTATTGATCGCTATGATGCGAGTCAATTATTAGAATTGCAGCATAATCTTGGGATGACATGGCAGGTCAGTGACCAGCTGCAGCAATTTGTACAGAAATTCAAACAAGGCTACCAGCAACAACTGCCGACACCACAAGGTTTTCAGGGGGAATTACGTCCATACCAGCAGCAGGGCCTAGGCTGGTTACAGTTTTTAAGGGAAACCCAGCATGGCGGGATTTTGGCGGATGATATGGGCTTGGGTAAAACAGCACAAACTTTAGCCCACTTACTCATGGAAAAGCAGGCTGGTCATTTGCAGGACAGACCCGCCTTAATTGTTGCACCCACACCGCTGATGCATAACTGGTTCAAAGAAGCGGAAAAATTTACCCCTCAGCTGAAGGTATTGCTGCTACAGGGGCCCGACCGCCATCAGAATTTTGAGCAGATTCCGCACTATGATATTGTGTTAACCACCTATCCGCTTCTAGCGAGAGATGAAGAACAATTAAAGCAATATGAATATCATCAACTCATTTTGGATGAGGCGCAGAATATCAAAAATCCGCGTGCCAAAGCTGCACAGGTAGTACGCCAATTAAAAGCACGACATCGTTTGTGTCTAACAGGTACCCCGATGGAAAATCATTTGGGTGAACTGTGGGCACTATTTTATTTCCTGATGCCAGGATTTTTATATTCACAAGAAATTTTTAATAAAAAGTACCGTCATCCGATTGAAAAACGCGGTGATCAGCAGTTAAGGCAAAAGCTGGTCAACCGGATTAAGCCCTTCATTTTACGTCGCTTGAAAACTGACGTAGCCAAAGAATTGCCAGAAAAAACTACGATTGAAGTCAATATTGATATGAATGACCAGCAATCCAAGTTATATGAGGCTGTTCGTGCCACGATGCAGGAAAATATTCAGAAAATTGTGGCAGAAAAAGGCTTTAAACGTAGTCAAATTCAAATTTTAGATGCCTTACTGAAGCTACGTCAGGTGTGCTGCCATCCTAGCTTACTAAAGCTGGATTCAGTGAAAACCGGGCAGGCACACTCTGCCAAACTTGAACAGTTGATGGATATGGTCGTTCCAATGGTGGAGGAGGGGCGAAAAATTCTGATCTTCTCTCAGTTTACCTCAATGTTGGAACTGATTGAGCAGCAGCTCCATCACGCAGAAATTGGCTATGTGAAACTGACTGGAAAGACCAAGAAACGGGATGAAGTCATTACAGCATTTCAGTCTGGACAAGTGCCGGTATTTTTAATCAGTCTGAAAGCAGGAGGGGTCGGTCTGAATTTAACCGCCGCAGATACAGTCATTCACTATGATCCATGGTGGAACCCTGCTGCTGAAGATCAAGCTTCAGATCGTGCATGGCGGATTGGACAGGACAAGCCAGTATTTGTGTATAAGCTGATTACCAATAAAAGCATAGAAGAAAAAATTCTTGCCTTACAGCAAAATAAAGCAGAACTGGCACAGTCTATTCTAAGTACCGATCATGAGGGCGAAGCGAAACTGACGGAAAATGACGTGATGAACTTGTTTGAGAAATTTTAGCTTGGTTACAGGTTTCCTCTAATCATCTGTAAGTATCTGAAAGTCTGGATGCAATTTTTTCCAATGTTCTCTTAATTTTTCTTTATGAGCAGAAATCATAGGTAAGTCTAGTAATAGCACTGGCCATACTGACCGTGCTTTGTCCATGATCACGTGAAGCTGTTTTTCAATAACACGCCATGGAACACCGACTTTTTCAGCCCATTGTTCAAAGTGTTTCATCTCAGCTAAATACCAATCTTTATTTTTGGCAAGATTTAATGCGAAATGACGCTCATTTTCAATATATACACTGGTCATTAATATATCGTATGCGGGAGATAATCTGGGTGCACTTTTATCATGATAAATCATACTCCAGTTTTTTAAGTGCGCATCTCCATTGGCGAGTAAAATATTGACGAGTAAGCGGCTGGCAAATTGCTGAATATCAAGAATTTTGTTATCTGAATATTGATAAATGATCTTTCCTATCTGCTCATAATTTGTGGTGCTGTATTTCTGATGTGGATATGCGCCGAAGATCTGAGCAAAATCTTCGATGTGAATAAGCTCTGTAGTATCAGCAGTACTCTGTCTATCAAATCTTTTGATTGCGAAAGCATATTGCTCTTGGGGTAAATTTAATGGTGGAAGGTCTTGTAAAAGGGCCATATCCACCAAGCGAATCTCAGGGACATCTATTCCGACCGTTTTGGCAAGGGTCATCATAGAATATTCATTTAGCGGAACAAAAGCATGTCTGGAAGAAGGAGTTTTGATAATCCAGTCCCCGAGTAGAGTCGTTTCCGTTGCCTGTGCTAGTGTAAAACGCCCATCTTTGGCTTTCATGGAAAACTTCATTTGGACGCCGGCCAAGGAAAACTTATTATCTGTTCGAATCTCTTGCTTTAAAATCTGATCTGGATTCGAGATCTGCAGTTTGAATTTTATTTCATCTGGAATTTCTTCTGGATCTAATGGGGTCGCAATGAGTGCTCCAGGTAAGTCATGACCTAAAGCTGCCAATAACTGAAATTCATTGTCTATATGTACTTTAAGGCTTTGTGCAATGAGTTCGCGTAATGCGCCTTCTGGTAGCAAGTTTGATAGCAAGGGGTGTAAGCGCTGATGTGTAACATAAGTCTTTTCTAAAATCTTATCTGCTTGAGGATACAAGGGGGAAGTCAGCAAGCTCAAGGTCTGGCGTTGCTGATCAAATCGGAAAGAATCCGTAAAAACCAGAATATTTTTTCCGCTCTGAAATCCTGCCAAGTATCCAACGACAGCGTGATGTAATGTTAATTTCAGGACGGCAACAGTATTCATGGTTCCTCTCCTCCGAGAAGACCCTTCCATGGGTTAGTCATTAAGTCATCCTGATCTTCAATAGTGACTTTAATTTCATCATTCAATAATTGTCTAATCAAATGAACCTTATCATCAGGGATGAGCATCAGTTGAGCATTTAATCCTGCCGCGATAATTTCTAAGGTCTCTAATCGAGGGTTGCCCTGACTTTCCAGCTTTTGGTATTGCTGTCTTGAAATGCCTGTACGGGATTGCATATCAACTTGCTTTAAGCCCAATTGGGTTCGTCTTTTTTTGATTTGCTGAAGTAAAGACTCATTCATTGTAGACACATTTATTGCTTTTTAGTGTTATAAGAAACATATTAGTTTCTTTTTTCTTGAAAAGCAATTTATGATTTTATCATTTCGATCTGCAAAACAGCCTTAGCTACGTAGTGATCTGAAATGACTCTGAAAATACAGTTAAAATTTGCATTCGGACCCGCATCCTTTGTGATGGCCAGTTATTTTGATGCCAAGGAGACCCACACATTTAGAATTTTAAAAGCGGCTTTACGTTTAATTATCTTATGGATTGAAAATTGGGGTAGTGTCAATAGATCTAAAATTATAAAACGATATTATTGTGTGATTGTTCTACAATATAGCCTAGAGCTTTATAACTTTTACTCCTTCTCTGAAACATTTTGACAAATATCGGATGGTTAACATCAACATAATCATATACCTGAACTTCAAATTTACCTTCATTTGATCTATGAATACGCCCAACATATTGAGCCAAAGTGCCTTTCCATGAAATCGGGAATGCCAAGAACAAGGTATCTAAACGAGGAAGATCAAAACCTTCACCAATGTATTTTCCCGTGGCAATCACAACATGAGCATCATCTAAATTTTGTTTTTCTTTTATGTTTTTTGTATGGCTCATACCTCCCTGTAAAATAGATGTTTTATACCCTAAATCATTCAACTTATTTCTAAGATTTTCGGCATGTTTTCTACGTTCAGTTAAAATTAACGGGATCTGACCATTTTGAATACAATGAGAGACATCTTTAATAATGGCATTATTACGTTCTGTATCTTCAGTAAGATGTTGCATCAGCTTTGAAATATGTGGTTTATTTTCGGTACCAAAGAAAATTTCTGGGAATTCACCTTCATAATTTACTTTTATTAATAATTTTTTAAGCTGGGTGTGATTGTTGGATTTCGCTTTGTATACAATAGAACCAGCTTGCATGAAAATAATGGGTTGATGCCCATCTTGACGTTCTGGTGTAGCAGTTAACCCGAGAATGTAGTAGGGACTGACTTCACTGAGAAGAAATTCATAGCTTGGTGCGGATAAATGGTGGCATTCATCTACGATAATTTGTCCGTAATTAAAGGCGATAGGTTTGATTGAATTATTTACACGGTTGATTAGACTTTGATATGTTGCAATGTCAATTTGATTAGATGGTTTGGCTTTTCCACCTTGTATTGTACCAATTTCGACATCGGCTAAAAATGAATGTAATCGTTCTTTCCATTGAGAAACAAGTTCTTTGTTATGAACAATAATGAGTGTATTTGTTTGGCGTTTGGCAATGATAGAGATTGCAGTAACAGTTTTTCCAAAAGCCGTTGGTGCATGTAGAACTCCAACATCGTGTTCAAGGATTTTTTTACATGCCATTTCCTGTTCAGAGGATAATTCGGTAAGTAGATTTATATTGACTAATATGTTGCCTTTAGTACGTTGATCTTTTAGTTTTATTTTAGTATCTTGTTGATTAAGCAAGTGAATTATATCTGTTAGGCATCCTCGTGGTAAACTGAGATATTGTCCTTCAAGGCGGGCACAGCATATGTGTCTTGGAATTCCTGTCGTTGAAAAACGCATTGCTTGTGCTTTAAAAAAACGAGGGTTGGAGAAAGTGGCTAATCTTTTTAATTGAGCTATCAATTGAGAGGGTAATGTCTGAATTGGAATGTGAATCATATTTGCGAATACCAATTCAATAGCGTCTGGACATCCCGCGATCTTTTGATTTTTTTTAGGAATATTTTTTACCCATGGAGCCTCATGGTCAACATCTGTTTGATTCTGTTCGATGAAATTGTAGCCTAGTTCATTCACAATATTATTAACTTCAGAAGAACTCATTAATTCAGTTTGTTGTAAAACAGTCCATGGGTCAGTAAAGGCATTAAAGTTACTGTCAATAAAGGTACTATTTCCTAGCGCTCTTGCGTGCTTTTGTAAGGGTAATGCTATTAAATTTCCAAATCCGCCTGCTGGCATGTGATCTTGATTTGGAAACATACGATCATAAGATTCAAAATCTAGAGCTGGATAAAGTTCCATGGCCTTATCTAGAATACCTGCACCCATTAAGCGAGCTTGCTTAGCTGCAATTGGTTCAGAGAAAAATATCCAAACATGTGCGCCATTACCTGAACGAGAGCGCTCAACCAAAAATGGTATATTTAAAGATAAGCACGCTTCAGAAAATGCAGTTACACAATTTTTCCAATCTGATTTATCAAAATCTACTGCGAGTAACCTACATTGATCTGTTGCTAATAGTGGGTAAATGCCTATAACTTTCTGTCCAGTTAAATGAGAATAAAGAACTTCTTGTGTGATGGGTAATAGTTGACGGCTTTTACAGTCTGAACATTTAATTTGAGGTTTGTAACAAATGCCATGTTTCCACTCATTTGCACAAGCAACAGAATAACCAGATTTTCCACTGCTATTTTCCCAACGATAAGCAAAGGTATCAGTTCGTCCAATAAACCTTTGAGAAAATAATAAAAGTCTTTCTTCTGCTGATAAATAATTCTTATTTTTTTCTTCAAGCGATATAAGTTTTTCTTTTTCTTGATAAAGGCTTTGATATTCATTTTGTAATAATGTGATTTGGTCTAAAATTTGCTGTAATCTAACTGCAATTTCTTTTAACTTATTATTCACTGATTTTTCCTAAAACACAGCTATTACTGTCCTGATATCAAATCTTAAATTAAAGAATTACAATATAATAAATCAATTAATTTTCAAAATATTATACAAAATTATTTATATGCATTAATTTCTTTAAAGTTTTGCTCGAAGACCCTCTAGCAATTGTAAAACAGAGAACAATCCCTGAGCATTTTGAATCTGTTCTACCGGAATGCCATTAGTTAATTTATTTGATGACTTCATGAAATGCTGCATCCAGGTAGTATCTCCACCCGCCAGAGCATCTAGTGATGTGGTAATACGGATTAAAGTGAGGGCGATTTCTCCCTGTTTTGAAGTGGGATCTAATTCAAGAGAGGTTAAAGTTTTCACCGAATCTATACTGAGTATTAAGGCTAGTTGATCCTGTGCAAGACCAAGTCGTTCAGCAGCAGCTAAAACTGCCTTAGCTAATATCATTTTCTGTTTTGCAGTTTTTTCTGATGTTGTATGCATGACCGATCCCTGTTTCAGACGCTGCTAATTCATAGAGTTTATACTATTTAATTATCGTTGATCAGACACTCAATTTTTACTAAAGATATATTAAGTTTGGCTTTAGATAAGGAAGCAACGGTTAAATTATTTGATAAGGAAGCAACGGTTAAATTATTTAACCGCATGTAGTGATTTTTAGAGCTTCAACTTGCAGTTCAAGAGATCGAGGTCTGCCAATACAAGCTAGATGTAAGCAAAATTTAAATGCAGCAAGAGCATGACCATCTTTTACTGAGTAGAGTTGTAGACGAGGAAATTCCTCTTGAGTTGATGGATGTTTTTCTGTTGATGCTTTTGCTAATTTGAAAAGTTGAGGCTGTTGTTTAGCATCTAACTTTGTTTGCAAATCTTGTCCAAATAAGTGCCAAAATTTGGCAGGAAATAAAGCCTTAACTTGGGAGTAAAAATGTTCGAGTTGATTGATATCCTTCCAGCGATAATGGATACCTGTGTGTGATGCGGTCACTCGATTTAAAAATACATTCAGGACGCATGCAATTTGTATTGGATTTTTACGAGCTATTTTCTGTAGATGTTCAAAAAAATAAGTCACCGCATGAAGCTCTTCAGCGCTATCAAGCATTGCTGGTTTTAAGTGGGTTGAGCTATCAATACTAAATAAACGTGGATTCCCTTTTTTTGATTTAATGTTTGCTAAATTTAGAGCATTTTCATACCAATAATTGACGAGTTCTTCTGGCAAGCACATACGTTGAGCTGTACTTTTAGGATCTTTAGTAGTCTCCAATATATTGAGCGTTTCATAGAAGCGTTGAAGTGAAATTTTAGAATCTTCTGTTCCAACAAAGAAAGCAAAAAAATCATGGGATTGATCTATTTGTAACGACAGTTCATCTAAAATGTCAGTAGCATTACTTTGAAGCCATTTTGTTTGATCGTTCAATAATATAGTTGCTAGAACGGCCTGGTTTTTTTCAAAATTAAAGTCTTTTTCACCATTTGTTATTTGCAAATTTTTAAACGTTGCATTGTGGCCCATAATTTTTTTAGCCAATTCATTAGGCATATCTGGATGATGTTTTAGTAGTTTTTGACCAGCAATGAGATAACTTAAGTGAATATAATTTTTGAAAGTTTCAACGGGTTCTATATGCCCTAAAAGATGGGCGATAACAAACCAATGGTTTTGTCCATGTTGATTTTGAAGAAGTTCAGCTCGAATTTTTTCATATTCGTTTTCACTGTAGTCAGTCAGCTCTTGCACAAGTGGTGCATATTCACAGTTCAGTAAAAGCGATAAATGATTCGCTGCAGTGTGACGAAAAGAGTGAAAGGAGTAATGATGCTCTTTAAAGACCTGATTCAATATCAGTTTTAGGGGCACAGTAACAGTGTGTTTATTCAGTTTTTTATTTTCATTCAAGTTGCTGAATAAGTATAAACCTTTCTTATTCTCTAAACGTTTTTCAACAACAAAATCGCTAAAGAATTGGTACTCATCATCTTTCAGCAAAGCGTATGCAGGCACAATCCGTTCCGCACTATCCGTTTTGAGCAGATGTTGATTCCCTTGTTTTTTTGAACCATAAGGTTGAACCCAGATAGAAAATTGATTTAAACCCTCGATATCTTTTACACGTAACCCGAGTATTTCGTTAATACGCATACCAGTACGGTAGGCCAAAATATAAATGATTTTTAATAATTTATAATAATGGTCGGAGATGGAGTGTTCATGTAAGAGCTGATTTAACTTCTTTAATATTACTTGGAAGGCTGTGTGACCAATGATGCGTGCACGAGGTCGACTTTGCGATGAGATAAATTCAAGTTCGAAATCTTCTGCTTGAAAAACAATTTGTTGGAAGGTGTGAAAACGTTTCAACATGCGGATCGTTTGGTCTTTAGACTTCTTAAATTCGGGTTGATTGGATTCGTCAGCAAGGCGTGTATTGCTGATGATTTGTTGATAAATTTTGGTCAGCAGATCGTTAACATCTTCATCGGCATCAATGTATTGCAAGGCATGAGTTAAAAACGGTTCTGTAATTCGGGTGTAATATGTATAGATTGAACTATCTGCGAGTTTTTGATTGTCTTGAAATGCCTTCGTGTACTGAGTTGTATCAAAATCAAAGGTGGCTGATAATTCTTTTATTTGCTCTGAACTTGGTTGATAGAGACTGATGAGCCATAAGATAATGCGCTTAGAAAACTCATTAAACTGCTCTTGGTGACGCAGGCAAAAATCAATAATGAGTTTAGCAATGGGTTGGTCCGTTGATGATGTGCGAATAATTTTCAGCAAGTTTTTATGAATAAATATCACATTTTCTACTGCTTCAGACGTATTGAGATCTGGTAGGACTTTGGCTGTAGAAGAGACATTTCGTTCGATTTCATCACTTAATTGAGTTTTAAATTTTGGGAATGCAAAGTTTTCAAACTCATGTTCTGATAAACCACACGTGAGAGTGTTTTCTAACAAACATTGTGAGAGGGCAGGATCAATATCTGCATTCTGTAGTTGTAGCCAATTAAAATTGGCGTAGTCACGTAAAAACTTAAAAGTCTCGTTGGTGTATGGATGTTTTATTTTTTGAAAAATGAGGTGCAGATACGCATTCACATCTAGACTGATGTCACGAATTTGTCTTGTATTAAAATGAATGAGCCAGAGTCGTGTGAGTTGATCTGGAACAAAATTACGCGATTTTCGTATTGTTTTTTCATCAACAAATAGATCGCCATAGCTTGGAGAAAGTGGCTCTAAAAAGATGATATTAAAATCGAAAATTTTTTGGATTTTTTCAGGGTTTTTTAAATGTTCGAGCAAAGCATTTAATGAAGCTGTTTGATTTAATCCACCGTATAACATTGAGCAAAGCAGAATATTCCCAATAATTTCATCATCAGAAAAAGCGGAACTATCTTGAGCAAGAATCCAGTAATCCCACTGTCTTTCGAGGATGATGTCAATTTCATGACCGGCTTGGATCCAATCTAGGGTGAAAATTGGTTCATCGCGTTTCATCTCAAAGGTGAGATAAGGTAGAGGGAGGTCTAGGTTATTACTTTTATTGAGGTCTTTGATATATGTTCGGAAGAATTTCATGAGCATATTTTTTCCAGGCAAGATTCGGTGCTTTACGTTTAATAAACTCATAAATTGCAGGATAAGCTTGAATTAAGTCTTCATTTGAGAATTTTTGTTCATCAAAGTATTGTCGGAGCTCTTGTTCTGCATCAGCTCGTATGTCCTTTTTAGGCTCATCTCGTTTGAATTGACGTCTATCTTCAGCATAGCGTTTTTTTGGGATTTTTTTATTGAATGATGACATGAACTTCAATCCCGCTAATTTTAAATTGATCTTTCATTTGCTCTAAAACATTCGCAATTTTAGAAAATTGAGATAGTGATAAACTGGAAAAAGGATGTGCTGCTTCTTGTTGCATGAGCTCATGTCCAAAGAGAGCTAAAATTTCAGGTTCAGAAAATTTATGAGTCAAAAATGCACGAGCTGTGTGGCGATGCCAATTTTCATGAGCAAGTCCTAATTCAGGATATAAATTTTTGACTGTATAAGGTCTTAGTGGTGTCCACTTGTTATTTTGAATGATTCCAAGCAAGGGTAACTTACTTGTTTCTATTTGTTGTGTGACATCATTTAAAAGTGGGTAATTCATCGCGATTTGAATCGAAAAATATTCTAAAAATTTAAGGAATTTTTTTATCTCTTCAACTAAAAATGAACAAAGTGGGATTAAACGTCCGAATCCATTGCGGCCGCCTGCTTCTTTGTCAGAAACCATCAAAATTTGGCGTTTTAAATTAAAGTTTTTAAGAAATCCAGGGAATTCAGCAACGGGGCGTGCTGCTGTAAAAAGAAGGAGGATATGCCACATCCATATGTTGTAGTGGTTGTATATAGCAATCAGATCGTCTTCAGCTTGTGAAAAAATATTAAACTTCAATACAGCAAAAATCTCTGTAATGATCTGTGGTTTTGGAGCTTTACGACTACCAAAATGAATTATTGAATCAGGGGGCGAAGGTACACAACTTTCATATGTGCTTGCTATATCTGCACAAAGTGATTTTAGAATATCAACATATTGTGCATGTAATCGTGGAATATTCTGATGACAATAAGAAATAGATGATGACTGATTGGCATCAATCCCTGTGATTAAATCTGCGAGTTGTTTACTCCCTGTTTTTGCAAGAACCGTATGATGCAGTAGAGAACTCACCTTTACGACAGATAGTTTTGGAATCAATAATTCTTGTCTTAATTTGCGTAAATATTGCTGTATATCATCGAAACTAACCGAATCCATTTTGCGGAGATCCTCAATGAATAGATTCGGGATTGGAATGTCTAAATAGATCGTCTGATTAAGTAAGCTTGTTGAATACTCAAAATCACGGTTCTCAAATACATTAAATTTACTGCTTAAGAAGAATTGATCATTTTTATGGATCAATTTTTGGCGGTTATTTAAGTTTTTAGCTCGCTTGCTTTGTATATATAGCCACTCATTCACACTGTTGCCTGTCAAAAATGCGAGCATCAGGATTAAAGCACTTTTATTTTGATGTTCAGAGTAGTCCACATGAAGTCTTTTCAGTAGATGGTTCACGCTAGATGGATTCGGAAAAAAACTACTCGACGTGAGTAAATGTTCTTTGCGTTGAATATGTTTTGCAACAAGCGGTAGAACATAGTTTTGACTCGTTTCTGAATGTGCTGCGAGTGGTGTGACGTCAGTTGGATTGACAACAATTTGTCGATTAATCGGCTCATCGATTAAGGTTTCTATATTCAGTGCTTTAGATTTAGCCCCTTTTTTGATTTCGATACTTTCTTCAATGAATTGTTCTTCATCAAGAAACTGATGTTGAAGCTGCGTATCGATACTTGCACGTGCAATCTTCGCTTTGTTTTTTAAAATGTAGTTAAAAGTAATCCGAATATCATTGAGTAGATTGCGATCAAACTCAGGCAATTCATCCGTATCTAATGTGATCAGATGTTGAATAAATTGTTCTAAGCTCAACGTTAGATCTTTAAGATAGACATTCCAGAGGCGTTTATATTCTTCTGTATTATGATATTTTTTTTCAGTATCTAAATTTTTATTTGCAGTTCTAAAACGTTGGAATAAGCGCTTTACTGTATTGAAGTGTTCGGCGTGCGCTTGTTTAAAAAGATCTGGCTTGAGCTCAGGAAGAGCAATTAAATAAATTGCTGCTTTTAAAACTAGAATATTCCAATTTTTTGCATGCGTCTGCGATTCAGATAATTGCGAAATTGAATTGACATATGAAGTAATCGGTAGATCACTGATCTTAACTTTTTTAGAAAAAGAGATTACTGAAGGTTTGGGCAGATTTGACTGAAATTCTACATCGATGTCAAAGCAATCGAGATTGAGACCATCTAGACAGTTGTCAGTCTGTTGAGAAGACAATAGTTCAATCACAAAGTTGATATGTTGTGCACGTTCAAATTGCTCATCACCGAACAATTTTTCAATTGTTCTTTTAATTGAAATCATTGGTAAATCAAAATGTTCGTTTAGATCATTAGACATTTAAGATCTCCAAATTTTTTCTGCACTCAGATCGCTATTTGAGTGATCTAAGAGATCTTTTACACATCTGCTGTGTAATGATAATTCATTAAAAATCTGTGTACGTTCTTGCTTGATCTTTTTCATCCGCTGATTGAGTTGGTTTCGAGAGCATGAAAGCAAGTGTGCAAGTAACTCTAGGCTCATTTGATGGTGTGGCTTCAAAGATGATTCTTTGTTAAGAGTTAATAGTGTTTGACGTGAAAGATGTGTATTAATCAAGTGCAATGTTTTTCGTGGGTTCAAAGGCTTAATGTCAAATTTTGTAGATTTGATGAATTGAATAAATTCACGACTGCATAACTCCATCAGAAATGCTAACTCATCATCTGAAAAAGATTGTTGATTGTGAATAATTAAAGTGACTTCATTAATATCTTGCTTTAAATAGCTAAGATATAAGTGAATATTATTGAAAATGGAGTAGCCATCAAATTCTGAAGTTTTCCACACATGGAGTTCTTTTATGCGATTAGAAATATCTAAATCTGCAGTGAGATTTTTAAACATATTTAAGTAGCATAAGTTGAAACCATACGCTTGTGGATGAATGGTGATTCTGCTTTTTTTGAAATTTTTTAGAGTACTTATCTGTGTTGCTGGAAACTTCAAAAGTAGTTCAGATGTCAGATCCATGTGTGCTATTGAATAAAAATAATACAGCAATATTCACGTATATTTAGAGTTTTTGAATATGGCAGGAGGTATCATTTTTTCCTTGTTTTTAAAGTTTATTTATTATTGAAAGTTTCAAATTTTCCTCCTCGATTAGATACTCACTATTAGTTAGCTATATTTGTGAGTTGGCAAAAAATATCATGTTTCTATTATGATGTTCACATAGCAGATTACAATGAATACAGTAGGGATGAGTATAGTTGATTATTACAATAACAATGCTCAAATTTGATCTTTTTTAATGGTAATTAAAACCAAACAGGAATCAATTTTTGATAAGTATGTAGACAAATTTAACATGATTGATATCGGGAGCCGTATATGGAAATTAAACAACTGAAACAGGTAGAAGTCGTTACAGATGTTGTATGTGATGTATGCAACCAATCAACGAAATTGGAGTTTGGAACTTTATCGGCGCATTGAGGCTATGGTTCCAAGCATGACGGGGAAAGATATGAATTGCAGTTATGTGAGAAATGTTTCTTTTATGCCTTGGCGACATTAATAAAAGAGCGAGCAGATGAGTTTATGTTTGATGAAAATTTTGACCCTTCAACACTAGATGGGTTTGGGTTGAAGTGAACCTATCATCACGACAGGTTCTAAGAATCCAGAAAATACTGACTCAGATCCAAGCCAGCAGCTTCATTTTTAATGGCGAGTAAGGAATTCAGGAAAAATATTTTTCTTTGCTTCGAGGTCACTGAGTTCGGAAAATGCTTGAATACCGCCTGCGGCTTTAATTCCATCTATAGCAACAGATAGAGCTTCCTGATCTGACGGGAATGTTTCATCCCATACCGTAGAAGTACCATTTTGGTTTACCACTTCCAGTGTCCAGTTACTATCAGGTAATCGATAAATGAGAATTTCAACTTGCTCATTATCCTCTTGTAAAATTTGAGACAAGGGAGAATCGATTAAATCATTTTCATCATAATCCAGAGTACTGTCATTATCAGACATCAGTGGCAGCCTTTATTGTATTTAACATCTGTCCATAGTAATGAATGAATTAAATTTTGCCTATAGGAATGAATGTTATGGGTGCAAAGAATGGCTAAATTTAAAAAATAATTGCCCCGACAATAAAACAAAATAATCCAAAAATTACCCAAATCCAGACATTCGACCTAGGTTGCTCCGTATCTGATGTATAGAGCGGTTGTTGTTCCTGAGCAGGATTTTCTTGGTTGCCAACTCTGTTTTTATAGGGTTGGTGCTTGGAATAGGATAGGCCTGTGCCAGGAATACCAACGCTGGTTCGGGTGCCTTTTTTGCCAATATTTAAAGAAGCACCAGGTTTGCCAATGCTTGCACTGCTGATGCCTTTATGCGTCAGATTGATTTTTAATCCAGGTAATATTTTAATACTCTTGCGAAATCTGAAGCCCATATTTTTTCCATTTACAAGAACCAGTTTGGTTTCTATCTGAGTTGTCCGGATAAAGTGAAATAAGAGTTTGATTCATTCATAGGACTGATCATTTGACTTATCTAGTGAAATATCAGTATGTTCTTTAACATAAGATATTGGCTTTTAGACAATGAATCAAACATCAAATTATTACAATCAACATGCTCAAGCATTTTTTGAAAATACCTATCAGGTTGAGATGGAAAGTCTTTACGCACCATTTCTAAGATATTTGCCCGAACAGGCATTGATCCTGGATTTGGGCTGTGGCTCGGGGCGGGACACTTTGGCATTTAAGAAAAAAGGCTATCAAGTTGAGGCAATTGATTATTCTGCCGAGCTGGTTGAAAAGGCGAGAGAGCTGACAGGCATCAATGTACGTCAGCAAAGTTTTTATGAGCTGAATGAAGTAGCTAAGTATGATGGTATTTGGGCCTGTGCTTCTCTTTTGCACTGTGAAAGAGATCGCCTGACTGAAGTGCTGGCGCGCATATTTAAAGCATTAAAGCCAAATGGTGTGTGTTATATGTCTTTTAAATATGGCGATACAGACCGTGAGAAAGAAGGGCGCAGCTTTACTGACTTGAATGAGCAGCAAGCTTACGACTTACTCAAACAAATAGATCAGGCTTTACTGTTACAGCAATGGATTACTGTAGATAAACGTCCAGACCGTACAGAAGAGTGGATCAACGTAATATGGAAAAAGCAATCACATGCTTTTGATTATTACCCACAGCGTTTATACAGTCGTGCCGAGTTAATGAAAGAGCCCTCTTTGATTCCTGCAGAACACGGGATTTATTTTTGGTGGTTCAAAACAAATCCACTGGGAATCCCAACAAAAAACTGTATAACGTATCAAGAATACACTTTGTTGTATGTTGGCATATCGCCTGACAAAAAGACTAAACCAAATAGTAAATCAAACTTGAGAATACGGCTTAAAACACACTTTACAGGTAATGCAGAAGGTTCAACACTAAGACGAACATTGGGCATACTTCTGGCTGAGATGAGTGGGTATCCGCTTAGAAGAGTAGGGTCAGGTAATCGCATGACTTTCACGCATTCAGGTGAGCAATGGCTGGATGCATGGCTTGAAGATAATGCATATGTGTCCTGGATAATTTGTGAAGAACCTTGGAATGTTGAGGAAAAGGTTTTTGAACAAACGATACTGCCACTCAATTTGAAAGGTAATCAGCACGAGTTTAAAAAAACCCTTTCAGCTATGCGTAAAAAAGCCATTCAAAATGCGAAAATGATGGAAATCGCTACGGAAGCAGGATTACAAAGACAGGTGAAGCTTCAACATGTGGCAGGATGATCACTTTATAGAAAATAATAAACCTACACCCAACGAGCAGCTGAAATTCTTGAAGCATATTCAGCAGATATTGCAGTCAGGGACGTTTACTTCGACATATAAGTTTGCTTTGCTGATAAGTATCACGCGTCTGGCGATTGAACAGGGTCAAGATACCGGTGCTGCCTTGCATTTGGAATATCAGGATATTGCGGAAAAGTTTATTGACCTGTACTGGAAACAGTCACTGCCGTTTCAGTTTAACCAGTATGAGCCTTTTACTATTCATCAAAGCACTGGTAAGCAGGCAAAGATCATCAGTGAAATTCAGAATGCACAGCAACAATTCAAGACCTTGGCCGCGTTGAGAAAGGATGTACTTTACTGGAACAGGCTGAAGCGAACAGTTGCGACAACGGTAAAGCAAATGCCGGTAGTATATTTGCAGAATTTAAATGGTCAAACCGTAGAATTTCTCTATAATCTTGAAGATTCCAAGCAGTCCCTCAAGCTGTTGCCCAAGGTGATGTATTGCTTAAGACAATTTAGTGAAATCATTGAAGAGTTGTGTCAGAAACGTTGGATTGACTTTGTTCGACTGAATAAACAAAACCTTGTTGTCTTGGATGGGCTACCTGATTTGGATGAATTTATGTTTGCTCCTAGTCGTAGTCAATTGGGGCAAGTCGCAAACTTTCTCATTGACCTACAAGAATGTCAGTGTTTCTACTGTGGCAAGAGTCTTAAAAACAATAAATACGCAGTAGATCACTTTATACCGTGGTCACTTTACCCAGCAGATACGGGGCATAACTTTGTCCTGGCAGATGACAAATGTAACTCTCAGAAAAGTAACTATCTGGCCTCGGAAGAGTTCTTGAATCAATGGCTGGAACGGAATCATTTACATGATCAGCTGATCACACAAGAGATTTCTCAATTGGGTTTTTTAACCGATATTCAGCGTTCGCATCGGGTAGCTGATTGGGCATACAGACAGGCAGTTGAGAATGAGTATTTGGTTTGGTTGGGTGGTAGTGAAAAAAAACTAGTCTCTAAACTTATAGAAATTCGTTGTGAGAACAAAGTGATAATTTAATTAATAAGAAAAATATCAGCTATTATCATATTGTCTTAATTACTGCATTTGACAAATGAAACTCATTGATAACATCAACAGCACATTAGGTTCAGATATTGGGGGAAATCTCAGTAGTAAGTCCAGATTAAAGATCGCTGCTTCCTATTTCTCCATCTATGCTTACGCTGCTTTAAAAAAAGAATTAGAAAAGATCGAAGAGCTGCAATTTGTTTTTACATCTCCAACCTTTGTCGCTGATAACGTCACAGATAAGCTAAAAAAGGAAAAACGTGAATTCGTCATTCCTAAACAAGATCGTGAAAGCAGTCTGTACGGGACAGAATTTGAAATTCACTTAAAAAATCAGTTATCACAAAAAGCAATTGCTAAAGAATGTGCAGATTGGATACGACGAAAAGCAAAATTTAAGTCAAATAATAGCAATGCGCCGATGCAGGAATTTATCAGCATCCAAAAACCTGAGCAGTCTTTAACCTATATGCCTATTCAAGGGTTTACCCCGATGGGACTCGGTTTTGAAAAAGGCAATGCGATTTCCAATATGGTCAATTGCTTTGATGAGCAGCCGATGGTGCAAACCTATATTCAGCTATTCAATCAAATTTGGAATGACCCCTCAAAAGTTGACGATGTCACCAGTGAAATTATTCGACACATTGAGTCTGTCTATCAGGAAAATCCACCTGAACGTATTTACTTTTTAATGCTTTACAACATCTTCAAAGATTTTTTAGAAGATATCAATGCAGATGTGATGCCGAATGACCTGACAGGTTATCAAGATACCTTAGTATGGAATAAGCTGTTCAATTTCCAAAAAGATGCAGCCGTAGGCATTATCAATAAACTTGAAACCTATAATGGCTGTATCTTGGCGGATAGTGTTGGTTTGGGTAAGACCTTTACCGCATTGGCCGTAATCAAATACTACGAATTACGAAACAAGAGTGTTCTAGTTTTATGTCCTAAGAAATTGGGAGCGAACTGGACGAATTATAACGCCAATCTAGTCACGAACATCTTTGCCAAAGACCGTTTTAGCTACGATGTGCTGTATCACACCGATCTCTCTCGCAAAGGTGGTGAAACCCTAGGTATAGATTTGGCGAAAATCAATTGGGGCAACTATGACTTAGTGGTGATTGATGAGTCTCATAACTTCCGTAACCGTGGCACATTTAAGGATCGTGAAACACGTTATGACCGCTTAATGAATCAAGTGATTCGTCAGGGCGTGAAAACTAAAGTGTTAATGTTATCTGCTACGCCAGTAAACAATCACTTTACTGACCTTAAGAATCAGCTCGCCCTTGCTTATGAAGGCAATGCAGCGTTATTGGAAAATAAGCTCGATACTGAACGTGATATCGAAACCGTATTCCGTAGAGCACAGGCCAGTTTTAATGCCTGGGCAAAACTAGATCCTGCCCAACGGACAACTCAAGCGATTCTGAACCTTCTAGATTTCGATTTCTTTAAGCTGTTGGATAGCGTGACAATTGCTCGTTCAAGAAAACACATCCAAACTTTCTATGACACCAAAGATATTGGACAGTTCCCTCAACGACTCAAGCCGATTTCATTCCGTTGTGCATTATCAACTGATCAGGATAGCGTTTCTCTGAATCAAATTTATGCAGATCTGTCTTTAATCAAGATGTCAGTCTATGCGCCAGTCAGCTATATCTTTCCAAGTGCTTTAAAAAAGTATGAAGAAATTTTTGATACTCGTGTAGAAGGCAAAGGTAAATTAAGACAGGTAGACCGTGAAAAAAGTTTACAGGCCTTGATGACGGTCAACTTACTGAAACGCCTAGAAAGTTCTGTCCATGCGTTTAGGCTGACATTGAACGTTTTAAAGAAAAATATTGAAAATGTACTCACTAAAATTGCGGACTTTGAAGCTCGTCAGGCGGATGATGAGGTCAGTCTTTCACCAGACTTTGGCTATGATGAGGATGAGAATGGTGAGTTACTCAATACTGAAGATCTAATTGGTAATAAGCTCAAAATTCATTTGGCTGATATGGATCTGTTGAGTTGGAAAACGGATCTAGATGGTGACTACCACATTATTCTCGGTTTATTGCGAATGATTCAGCCAATTAATGCTGAAAAGGATGCCAAACTACAACATCTTAAAGCGCATGTTGTTGAGAAAATTCAGAACCCAATTAATGCCAATAACCGTAAAGTCATCATATTTACTGCCTTTGCGGATACAGCGAATTATATCTATGAGCATATTGCTCCGATTTTGCTAGAAACCTACGGTCTGCACAGTGCCAAAGTGATCGGCAGTGATAATACTTCAACGATTAAGACCAGAGTGGGAAGTCGTCAAAGTTATGATATGCAGGGCTTACTGACTCTATTCTCTCCACAATCAAAGCAAAAAGCAGACATATTTCCTGAAGAGTCCAGAGAAATTGATGTGCTTATTGCAACGGACTGTATTTCCGAAGGTCAAAACTTACAGGACTGTGATTATTTGATTAATTTCGATATTCACTGGAATCCTGTACGCATCATTCAACGTTTTGGGCGTGTGGATCGTATTGGCTCATCAAACAGCGTCATTCAGCTCGTTAATTACTGGCCTGATATTAGTCTGGATGAATATATTAACTTGCGTGAACGGGTCGAGAATCGCATGGTGATCGTCGATATGACTAGTACGGGAGATGATAACGTTCTCAGTGCTCAAGCCAATGATATTGCCTATCGTCGTGAACAATTACAGAAGCTACAAACTGAAGTTTTAGACTTGGAAGATGCCAACACAGGTGTTTCTATTACTGATTTAGGTTTGAATGACTTCCGTATGGATTTGCTTGGCTATATGGAAGAGCATCCTGAATTGGAGCGATTACCGAATGGACTACATACTGTTGTGCCTGCACAGCCAGAACTCGGTTTAAATGCGGGAGTCATTTTCACCCTAAGAGCACGACATCCTGAGTCGCCTAACAGCCAAAGCAACCGCCTATATCCATATTACTTAGTTTATATTAATCAAGGCGGTGAAGTCGTTTATGACTACACCCAAGCCAAATATTTATTGGATCTAGCACGTAAAGCATGTCGAGGAAAAGATCATCCGATTCCTGAAGCGTATGAAAAGTTTAATGATAAAACCAATGATGGACGAGATATGAGCCAATATTCAGAATTGTTGGATATTGTGATTCATACCATTCAGGACGTAAAAGCGGAAAAGGATATTGATAGCCTGTTTTCAGGCTTGACTACATCAGCGTTGGTAGATGTGGTTTCTGGATTAAACGACTTTGAGCTGATTAGCTTTATTGTGATTGAAGAACCTTAAGCATGAAGTTATACAAGTTTCCGCAGCAGGCTAAAGTGGATCGGTTAATTCCGAAAAATAAGTTTTATGAACAAGGAAAAGCCAATACCAAGATAGAACAGCTATTTGTTAATCAAGTGGAAAATATACGGTGGGCGTACAAGTTGGCTTCATCTACAATTCACCTCCAAGATCAGGAAGATTTGAAGGAAATTCAAATCTTTCGAGTAAAAAGTCGGGTTGAAGATTTAGATGTGTCAATTCTATCTTTCATTGATAAACTCATTCTCACTCCAATTATTTTTGAAGTTGTTTATCAAGATAAAGTGAAAGTTGTTGCAACCTATAAACGTTTGAATCAAGCAGACAAAACTAAAGCGGTGATAGGTCAATATTATGCTTCTGAGTGGCTAGAAGATCATGATCGTATTGAATTGCCCCTTTACTTAAAACTGGCTGATCTATATGAACATTTCATCACCCAAATATTGCCGATTGCATCAAGTAAAGATCAAGAAAACGATGATGAATCCGTTTCTATTGAACTTCAATTGCAAAAATCTCAACAACTTGAAAGCTTGCAAAAGCAGCTTGATAAGCTGAAATCCAAGTTAAGAAATGAAAAGCAATTTAATCGTAGAGTTGAGTTGAATAAACAATTGCAAAATTTGCAATTACAGATAAACCGTATTCATTAATGGTTGATATAAAATGATAAATTCCATTATTCAGCAGTTAGAGCAATTGATCGCAGGAAATTTTGCCCTTCTACGAGAAAGCGTAGATATTGAGTGCAAATTAGCTATTGGTCAGGATGGAAAAGGTGGTTTACCAAAAAGCCTTTGGGAAACATACAGTGCTTTTGCAAATACGGATGGTGGCATTATTATTCTAGGTGCTAAAGAGTTAAAAAATGACACATTTGAAGCACGTGGTATAGAAAATCTTATTCGGATCAAAGCAGATTTATTTAATACGCTGAATAATCCTGCAAAGATTAATAAAAATTTGTTAACCGATCAGTTTGTTCGAGAATGGCAAGTTGATGGTAAATGTTTGCTAGTGATTGCTGTGCCTAGAGCGTCACGAAAGCAGCAGCCAATTTATTTAAATAATAATCCACTCAATAATACTTATGTTCGTCAGAATGAGGGTGACTATAAACTTGATGATGAACATGTCAAACGCATGTTGGCTGAACAAGCACATGATGGTCGAGATGACGAAATTCTTCCGAATTTTGGGTTAGATGATTTAGCGATAGAGTCATTAAGGTCTTATCGACAACGATATAGTAATTTAAATCCTAATGCTGAATTAAATGACTTGGTTGATATAGATTTTTTACGTCGTATCGGAGCTTATGGGATTAACCGTGAAACAGGTGCGTACGGTCTAACTAAAGCGGGATTATTGATGTTTGGAATGCAGCATACAATAGCTGAGGTATTTCCAAACTACATGGTGGACTATCAAGAACGACCTCATGCGCAAACAGAAGCGCGTTGGGTTGATCGCGTCGTGCCCGATGGTTCTTGGAGCGGGAATTTATATGACTTTTACCGTAAGGTTTATAATAAACTTATACAAGATTTAAAAATTCCGTTTGAGCTTAAAGATGGAGTGCGTCAAGAAGATACACCAGTTCATATTGCATTACGTGAAGCTTTGGTGAATTGTATTGTACATGCGGATTATACAGATCGAGCTTCGGTCCTAATTGTAAAACGTCCCGATATGTTCGGTTTCCGAAATCCTGGGCTGATGCGGATTCCACTAGAGCATGCACTAAAGGGTAGTGAATCCGACTGTCGTAATCGCAAACTACATCAAATGTTTAGACTTATTAATGTGGGCGAGCAAGCAGGTTCAGGAATTCCAAAAATCCTATCTGGGTGGCATTCTCAGCATTGGATTCCACCTTATTTACATGAGAAGCGACAACCCAATAATCAAACCCTTCTCGAAATGACCATGGTCGATTTATTTCCATCTGACACCATGCAGCAATTGATGCAACAATTTGGCTCTAGTTTTACTGAACTCACGCAAAATGAGCGCGCTGCCCTTGCCATCGCTAAACTTGAAGGCACTGTAACACATGCACGTTTACAAACTGTTGTGACAGGACATTCAGTTGATATCACTCGTGATTTACAACATCTTGTCAAACTTGGCTTTCTAAATACAAGTGGTGGTCGTGGTTCTGTATATACCTTGGCTGGGGTAGATATTGTTCAGCCAGATGATATTTTTAATGAACAAAATAAAGAAATAAGTGAATCTAGCTCAGGTTCTAACGAAGCGAGCTTAGGTTCTAACGACGCTAGCTTAGGTCTTAAAGAGTCGAGCTCTATACCTAATGGATCATATAGAGATGAGATGGGGCGTTTGTGTAGCGATCGTTTGGACTTTCCAATTATTGATAATTTAATGGAACTGTCTGAGGATTTTAGGGAAAGTCTTTATGTATTGGCGAATGAAGCGAGAATGAAACAACGTCTTTCTTTAGAGGTCATGCAACATATTATTTTGCGACTTTGTAGTGAGCATTTTTTTACTATTTCCGCTTTGGGCGAATTGCTGAATCGTAAGGCTGACCCATTAAGAAAGCGTTATTTATCGCCAATGGTAAAAGCCAATCAGCTTTGTCTTGCATTTCCAACGACACCGACGCATGAAAAGCAAGCATACCGTACCAATACCGAATTCAATCATTCAGAAAATTAAGAGTTTATTATGTCAGACAAGTTAAAAATGCACTCACCCAATCTTGTTGATGCCAATATTGAAAAAATTGCAGCACTATTTCCAAACTGTGTTACAGAAGCACAAGGTGAAAATGGTGAGCTAAAAAAAGCCGTTGATTTTGACTTGCTTAAACAAGAACTTTCACAAGTTTTAGTTGAAGGTGAGCAGGAACGCTATCGTCTTGATTGGGTCGGTAAAAAAGAAGCCATTTTAACGGCTAATGCCCCAATTGCAAAAACTTTGCGTCCATGCCGTGAAGAGAGTGTAAGTTTTGACACCACAGAAAATTTATTTATTGAAGGCGATAACTTAGAAGCCTTAAAACTCCTGCAAGAGAATTACTTAGGTAAGATCAAAATAATCTACATTGACCCGCCATATAACACAGGAAACGACTTTATTTACGAAGATGACTTTACGGAAAGTACAGACGCTTTTTTTGAAAAATCGAATCAAATCGATGAAGAAGGTAACCGTTTAATTGCAAATACAGAAAGTAACGGGCGTTTTCATTCTGATTGGCTCAGCATGATGTATGGTCGTTTAAAGTTAGCTAGGAATCTACTTTCAGATGACGGAGTAATGTTTATCAGTATTGATGATAATGAATATCATAATTTAAAAAAGATTTGTGATGAAATATTTGGAGAAAATTCAAATAAAACTATTACAGTAAAGATGAGTGAAGCAAGTGGTTTAAAAATGGGTGGTGTCATAAAAAATGGTACTATCCCTAAACTTAAAGAATATGTGTTGGTTATTAAGAAAAATGGAGGAGTTAATGGGTTATTCTTTGATAAAATAGAAAAGGATAATTGGGATAAAGAATATAATATTTATCTTGAAAATTTTTCTTTAGAAGAAAAGAAAATAATTAATGAGATGTCTGAAAGAGAAAATATTTCAGATGATGATATTAGTATATTAGATGAAATAGTTTCTAAAATTTCTTTATTATCAGTTTCTGAAAAATTTAACTCACTAAATTTAAAAGAAACAGAAAAGGAAAAGTGGTTATTTGATAATGCTTGGAGAATTTGTCAATCCGCGACTTCTGCAAGTGTACTTCAACTAGCTAATAAGAAAAAAGGTTTCAATAAAAATCTATTATTTTTTGTGAAATCCTCTACAGGGATTCTATATTTAGTAAAATCTGATTATTCATCAGATAGTAAAAAACCTAGATTACAAATGATTTTCGCTGATCAAAATTTATCAGTTCATCCAGGGGATTTTTGGGGGCATATCAAAACAACTGGTCTAGATAATGAAGGTTATGTACCCTTTAAAAATGGGAAAAAACCATTAGCCTTATTAAAAGCACTCATAAAATCAAATATTGGAAATGATAAAAATGCAATAGTTTTAGATTTCTTTGCAGGCTCATCTTCGACTGCTGAAGCAATACTACAATTAAACTCCACCATGGAGTATGAGTTAAAGTTTATTCAAATTCAAATACCTGAAGATTTGAATAGATCTTATGCTCTTTCTTCTGGAAGTACAAAAAAGCAAGTTAAAGAAACTTTAGATTTTTTAAAAGCTAATAACTTACCAGAATATTTAACTGAACTTGGTAAAGAACGTATCCGTCGTGCGGGAAAAAAGATTCTAGATGACAATAAAGATAGAGAAGGTATCGAAAATTTAGATATTGGTTTCCGTGTCTTAAAAATTGATTCAACCAATATGAAGGATGTGTATTACACTCCTGATGCTTTGAAGCAATCTAATCTTTTAGATCTAGCATCCAATATTAAAGAAGATCGTACCTCTGAAGACTTGTTATTCCAAGTGATGTTGGATTGGGGGCTTGAACTTTCATTGCCAATTGAACGTAAAAATATTGCAGAAAAAGAAGTGTTTTATGTTGCTGGTAATAGCCTTGTCGCATGCTTTGATGATTTAACATTTGATGTTGTTGATGAAGTTGCCAAAGACTATCCATTGCGCTTCGTTTCAGCAGAAAAATCTATTCATCTCGATCATGATAAAACTAATATCAAGGAACGCTTTAAACAGCTCTCTTCTGATACTGAAGTTAAATTTCTTTAAGAGGGTTTAGGCAATGGAAATCCGTTTTAAAACTCTCGGTTATCAGAAAGACTCTGTACAGGCAATTGTGGATTGCTTTAAAGGACAGCCACGGTCTGAAGGTCATCGCTATATGATCGACCAAGGTGTAGCTAAAGTTAAAAAAGCAACTGCACAGGGTGATATGCTTGAAGAAACCTTGGATTTACAAGGTGGTAAGCCTAAAAAAGTGATTGCAGATGTTGGTTTTGAGAATGCCCATATTTTTGATCTACAAGCTGTACTGAAAAACATTCAGGACGTCCAAGCAGCAAGTGGATTACAAAGATCATCTCAACTCATCACGGATGATAATGGCAAAGGCAAGAACCTGACCAAAAGTCCATTAAACCTTGATATTGAAATGGAAACAGGTACAGGTAAGACCTATTGTTATATCCGTACCATGTTTGAACTGCATAAGCAGTATGGCTGGTCTAAATTTATTGTGGTCGTACCAAGCATTGCCATTCGTGAGGGCGTTTACAAAAGCCTGAATATGATGGCTGATCACTTTCAAGAGCAATACGGCAAAAAGGCCCGTTTCTTTATCTATGATTCCAAAGCATTACACCATTTGGAAAGCTTTAGCTCGAATGGTGGTATCAATGTCATGGTCATTAACGTTCAAGCATTCAATGCGACAGGTAAAGATAACCGTCGTATTTATGATGAACTAGATGAATTCCAATCCCGTCGTCCCATTGATGTGATTAGTCGTAACCGTCCAATTTTGATCTTAGATGAACCGCAAAAGATGGGGGCGGATAAAACCCTAGAGTCTTTATCTAACTTCAACCCATTGTTTATTCTGCGCTATTCCGCGACACATAAGCGCAATTATAACCTTGTTTACCGTTTGGATGCTTTGGATGCCTATAACCAAAAACTGGTGAAAAAAATCACTGTAAAAGGTGTGGAAGTACAAGGCTTAACGGGTACACATGGTTATTTATACTTACAGGACATCATCGTATCTAAATCTGCACCTGTCGCTCGCTTGGAAATTGAGATAGAAACAAAGAATGGTTTTAAACGTGAAGTCAGAAAGGTTAGTAAAGGCGATAACCTTTACGATATTTCCAATAAAGCTGAACAATACAATGACCGTTATGTCGTCTCAGACATTGATGCACGTGATAACTCTGTAACTTTCTTGAATGGCACAAAAATTCATGTGGGTGAAGCATTGGGGCATGTTGATGAAAAGATCATGCGAACCATTCAGATCCGTGAAACGATTCGGGCACACATTCAAAAAGAGCGTCAGTTATATAATCAAGGTATTAAAGTCTTGAGTCTTTTCTTCATTGATGAAGTGGCAAAATATCGTCAATATGATGAGGATAATAATCCTGTAGATGGCGAATACGTTCAAATTTTCAAGGAACAGTATCAACAGGTACTCAATGAAGTTCTGGATCTAAACTTAGAAAATGACCCATATTTTGACTATCTGAAAGCAATTGAGGTAGACCGTACTCACAACGGTTATTTCTCAATTGATAAGAAATCAAAACGTCTTGCCAATCCAGCAATTGATAAGAAAGCTGAAGAAGCTCAGGTATCCAATGATACAGACGCTTATGACCTGATTTTAAAAGATAAAGAACGCCTACTTTCCTTTGAAGAGCCAACTCGTTTTATTTTCTCTCACTCAGCGTTACGAGAAGGTTGGGATAACCCGAACGTGTTTGTGATCTGTACTTTAAAGCATTCAGATAATGTAATTTCTCGTCGCCAAGAAGTTGGCCGTGGTATGCGCCTTGCAGTGAATAAATTTGGCGAACGTATGGATGCCAACCATTTCCAAGGGGCATTAGGAGAAATTCATAAACTGAATAATCTCACAGTTGTGACCAATGAAAGTTACAAAGAGTTTGTGTCGAATCTACAATCAGAAATTCTGAATACGATTCAGAATCGCCCGACACAAGCGACCCCTGATTACTTTAAAGGGAAAATCTTTAAGTTATCCGATGGGTCTAGTGTTGAAGTCACTGAATTAATGGCAAAGCAGATTAATAAGCATCTGTCTAAGCACGATTATATTGATGACAATGATCAGTTAACGCCAAAGTATCACGAAGCGAAAGATCAAGGCACGCTGGCTGAATTGCCTGAAAGTTTAGTGGCTTATACTGAGCAAATTCACAAGCTGATTGATGGGCTGTTTGATCCTAAAGCTCTGGAAGGCATTGCAGACGATGGCAATAAGAAGCTGACCAATAACATCAATCAAGCCAATTTAGAACGTAAAGAGTTTCAGGCTTTATGGTCTCGAATTAATCGAAAAGCCGTTTATCAAATTCATTTAGATTCTGAAAAACTCATTGAGCAAAGCATTAGTGCTATTGAACGTACGGCTAAAGAGCGTAACAACAAATTTGTGGAAACGCTGAGTTATAAACTTGCTGAAGCAACGCAGAATGATGAATCCACCTATGAGCAAGTCAAAGCCAAAGAAATGTTTGGGAAGGTGACTTCAAAAACTGAGGTTGCGAATATTTCTATTCAGTCTCAAGTGACCTATGACCTAATTGGCAATATTGCCGATGATACCAATCTCACTCGTAAAACGGTTGCCCGTATCTTACAGGGAATTAACGCTGCGGTATTTGCACAGTTTAAGTTGAATCCAGAAGCTTTCATTCGTGAAATGAGTCGTATCATCAACGAACAGCAAGCAAAAATGGTCATTCAAGGACTGAAATACAACCCTTTAGATAGCACTTATCCTGACAATGAAATTTTTGTCAGTAATGAGAATATTCCATTACAGGCGTTTAAGGCAGAGCGGCATATTTGGGATTATGTCGTCACTGATTCTGATAATGAGCGTAAATTTGTTGAGGAGCTGGATGGTGCAGAAGAAGTTGTTGTTTATGCAAAACTCCCTGATCGTTTTCAGATCCCTACGCCTTTTGGTAGCTATAACCCTGATTGGGCAATTGCTTTCAATAAGGATAAAGTACGTCAAATCTATTTCGTTGCAGAAACTAAAGGCTCAATGCTAGACAGTGACCTAAGGGAAAAAGAGAAACGTAAAATTGACAGTGCTAAAAAGTTCTTCGCTACTTTAAATCAAGAAAATCAATCGTTGGAGGAGGTAGTTCATTATTCGGTGATTGATAGTTTTAGCAGTTTGATGAACTTAGTGAAATAAGCAATCGAAAGTCTATGACTAAGTCATAGACTTTCTTTTACGAGGAAATTATGGGCTTTTTTGATATGTTGTTTTCTGGCATTGGGTCTTTATTCAGTGCAGCAGTGAGCGTAGTTTCTGAAGTCGTTTCTACAGTCAAAACCTATTTCACGGCAAAAGAAATCGTGACAAAGACTGTCTACGATGAACGAGACAAAAAACAAGATCAAATACATGAGCTTAATCAAGAAATTCAATTTTTGCGTAGAAAATTGAATGAAGCAGGACGTATTACTGAACAACAACGTAAAAGACTGTATGAGCTTGATGAGGAAAGAAATTTTCTAAAACAAGGCATTAAAAGTGATAGTCAAATTATTGCTGCTGATAGATTTCAACAGAATGAAAATAATATTCATAAAGTTGATATTGATCTAGAAACAACACATGTTCTTCAGTGGAATGCTTTTGCAGATACCATGGCAAAGACATGCCCTAAATGTCAAAGACCTATGAAATTGCAGTGGGCACGTAATTTAGTTTATGTTAATCCACAAGATTTCTATTGGGGGTGTACAGGTTGGTATTTTAAGAATAAGCAGGTTCGTTTATGTGAATATCGTGAAAATTTATCTCGACAAGACTTAGCATTAATGACAGATACATCCGCACCTGAATTTAGTCTTTCAGCTCAAGACTTTAATATTATTATTCAGGATCATCATACGTCTGAAAGTATTATAGAGCGTATGGATGATTTACAGTCTGATTTAAAGAATAAAAAGCAAGGTATTAGCGTTGTTTGTTGCCCAATGCATGCTGAACCGATGGTTTTACAAAAGAAAAAGAATGGTATTGGGTTGTTAGATCAATATTATCTAAGATGTCCACATTGGGCACCTAATGACCAAGGTTGCCCTTATACAGAGAAGCTAAAATCAGGTTCACAATTGGCAGCTTTATTAAAGCATCAGACAGGTACAGGTATACTCTAACAATTCATGGAAATTTATCTAAGAGTTAATTTTCTGAGGTGTCCATGTAAAATAAGAACGGGTGTTCAGCTTCAAATAAGAATATCTGTCCATTTAATAAGAATATGCGATTAATGCAATTTTGAAAAATCTAATTATAAAAGCCAATCATCTCAGCAAGATAATTGGCTTAAGTAAAGAGTCGTATTATTTGGTTATTCGTCGATCATCCCAATAACACGGTACTACAATCAAATTGTTTTCATGTAATCGTGACCATAATCGGACACCTAAATCTCGCTGCATATTTTGGACTGTGAAATTGGAAATCAGCAGGGTAGATTTCATATTGTCATAACGGCTATATAGAACCTTATGTACCATCTCTAGGCGTTTTTCATGCCGGTCATGCAGGCCATATTCGTCTATCACCAATAAATCAAAACTGGAGAAATGGTCGATGACTTCTTTCTCAGAGCGTGAAGTATCTGACCAAGTATCCATCATTTTTTGAGCAATTTCTGCGCTGGTATAGTAGCGTGCAGATTTTGTACTGTTATGCAGAATGTTGCGAATAATTGATGCACTCAGATGGGTTTTACCTGTACCCGGTGTACCAATCATCAACATGTTCGGGTTGTGGTTAGAAATAATTTGCTGTGCAAAGGCCTGACATAGCTTGATGGTATTTTCTTGTGCAGGGCATGCAACTACAAAATTCTTGAAGCCACGGTCCAGATAGCGTTTATTGAGCCCTGAGTTTTTGATTTTCTGTTCTAGCAATCGCTGTTGCAGTCCATCCTCATAGGCTGCATTTGAGTGATGGACGGTTTCTTTGGCACACAATTTACAGAGCCTGTGACCTGCAATTTCCATCAGGGGTATATGATGGGTAGCGCAAAGTGTTTCCGTTGTTTCTGCGCGAAACTGAAGTGTTTTAAGCATCGTATTCATGACTCATCTCCTAAATCCACTTTGAATTTTCTAAAAAATTCTCATTTTTTTCTTCAAAATTTGAAGATGAAGATGAAGATGAAGATGAAGATGAAGATGAAGGGC
The DNA here is from genome assembly GCF_030913345.1 of Acinetobacter sp. A22. Classification (NCBI taxonomy): domain Bacteria; kingdom Pseudomonadati; phylum Pseudomonadota; class Gammaproteobacteria; order Moraxellales; family Moraxellaceae; genus Acinetobacter; species Acinetobacter sp. A22. The sequence continues at coordinate 2,493,945 of NZ_CP133162.1, read as the reverse complement.
ATGATTCAAGCATGGCTTGAGTAATACTCGAGCTCTTCTCAGGAGTTGCTTGAGCATTTACTTTTCGTTGCTTGGTTGATGCTTGAGCATTACTAGCGGATTTCCCCCAACGTGCTTGAGCTGCATTTTTAGCTTTATCAGATTTCATTTGCTGATTTTGCAATGCCTGGCTTTTTAAACTGCTTAAGAAATTTGAATGAATCTGCTCAGACTCGACTTCAAACAATTCTAGGGCCATCAGCGTATTTAACAAAGTTTTAGCCTTGGTGTGCTGCGGTAATTTCGTGATGCTACATACAGTAGCTAGGTCGTGAGGAATGGCACCATTTTTCCAGAAATCCATCATTAACAGCAGTGCCGCACCAATTTGTTCTGCTGTCATTCGTGCAAATTTCGCCTGTAGGTCGCCAATATAGAGTGGCATCCAAATTGAAATATCTTTATTCATATGTTGACCTTTTTATAGGTATAAAGGGGCTAAGGTCATCGATTTGATGACCTTTTATGTTTGTTTTATGAGTGAGCGAGACTCATCAAGCGGAGACGGGCCTGTTGAGCCAAGTCATCGTAATGAGCTTGTCCTTCATCCAGCATTCGCTGTAACCAGAGTCTCAATGCTTGGTGATCATCGAAGCATTTATTGATTTCCAGCAAAAAGGCCAGATTGTGCAGTTTGGGAATGTGTAGCTCATGGATTAATTCACGAGCGACCATATCTGCTTCAGGACTGACGACCACACCACCAAAGAAAGCTTTACTATTCATGTGCAAGCTCCTCTGTATTTAGTTTTTCCAGCATGGCTTCAAATGCACTGCCATCGCGGCGCGTAACATTGGGGATGTAACGGCTATAGACCCGGAACAACATTTCAGTGGTTGAATGTCCCAATTGACGTGCGATCCATTCCGGATTTTCTCCTGCCGACAGCCAGAGCGTTGCGGCTGTATGACGTGTTTGGTAGGCTCTTCTAGACTTCAATCCTAGAAAGCGCAAGATCGGATGCCAGACACGTTTATTCACCAGACGGTAATCGAGAGGTCCACCATCACGATTGCAGAAAACAAACTCTGATTTACCGTTATTTAAGCTTTTCTGTTGCAGAAAGGCTTGGTAAACGCGGTCATTCATCTGGATCGTGCGGTCAGAACCATAAGTTTTGGTTCCACCAAGCACACCATTCACTAACGCTTCTCTGATATGGATTTCACGACGCTGTAAGTCGATATTTTTCCATTGCAGACCATCGATTTCACTGGTACGCATACCCGTAAAAAAGCGAATGGTGTAATAGGGGCGAAAGTCTTCACGCACTGTGGTAAGAATTTTATGCACCTCTTCCAGAGAAAAAGGTGTGACTTCAATCTTGCTTTCCTTCAGATTGTTAATATTTTTATAAGGCGACTCAAACTCGTATCGTTCAGCCGCATCATTGAGTATCATACGTAAAGGCGTCATGATTTGATTGATTCTCGATGCTTTCAGACTTGTCTGATTTTTTCCGTGAGTCACTTTGGCGAGAGAGGCACGGAAGTTCAGCAAGTCTGACTTCTTGATTTTCGAGAGAACCTGATTACCAAAAGCAGGAATCAAATAGTTTTTGATCACAATTGAAACCTTTTGCTGGTATGAGGTTCTCCATTCAACTTGTTTCTGCTTTAACCACAATTCAGTAAACTCTTTAAAAAGAGGAACTTTGGTCTGTACAGCAATTTGCTGACTTCTTTTTTCCTTAAACTCCTCAACACGGTTACTTTTTGGAAAGTACTTTTCGTATTCAAAAGTTCCCAAAGTAATTTCCGCCTCCAGCTGCTCGAGACGTTTTTTCAAAATACGACGATTATAGGCATTGTCTTCAAGACTAGTTGTTTCTCTGCAACGAATGCCCATGTAGCGAAAATCGGCAATCAGTTTGCCACTTCGTTCCCGGATGGTAGCCATCAGTTAAACCTCCTAAGCCTTATTGCAGGGCATCCATGCTTAAACCAGTGAATTTAAGCATTTCAGTTTCAATGCGTTCCCAAACAAAAAGAATTTTGCGGCCACCAAAAGGACGGATGTAGTGAACACCTTCGATAAAGACACTGTCCTTTAGCTGGTTGCGAATAGTACGAGCGTCGTACTGGATTTTTTCAGCCAGTTGCTGGGCTGTGAGATAGGTATATGACATAATAGAGCCTCATATTTTTTACTAGGTAACTAGGAAAAATTATTCCTAAGACATAAATTATCATATTTTTATGTTGTTGCAAGTACTTTTTATGATTTAAGTAGGAAATTTTATGATTATTTCAAACTTGGCAGTTTTATTAGCAGAAAGGAAACTTAAGGTTGCTGATTTGGTAAGAAGTACTGGAATTAATAAATCTACTTTGCACAAACTTTATAATGATGAATCTGTACGGATTGATTTTGAAACCATTGATAAAATTTGTATTGCATTAGATGTGGGAGTGGGTGATTTATTGATTTTTAAGAAAATTGATAATAATCAAAATGATAATGGTTAGTTTGGTCACAAATGGTCACATCAAAAAGTGAAATGGTCACAAATTATTGAACGATTGGTAAAAAACACTGTGCTTTGAAAAGAGTTAGGTGTTTTTTACAGCCAAAAAAGCTCTGAGAGGGCTAAAAAGTAGAGATGGAATGAGAGCATTTGAGATCAATTAAGACCATTTTTATTGTCGTGGGCACGCCATGGTCACATCTTGGTCACAAAATACAAATTACATTAAGAATATTTTTTATTGAATTGAATCACAAAGGAAGGCGGAATTTTCAAAAATATAATAAAATCAACAAGAAAAAAGCCCTAATCTTTCGAATAGGGCCTTTTAAATTTGGAGCGGGAAACGAGACTCGAACTCGCGACCCCAACCTTGGCAAGGTTATGCTCTACCAACTGAGCTATTCCCGCATATTGAGCAGTTTTTACTAAAACTTACACTTAAAAAAACCAATCTGGAGCGGGAAACGAGACTCGAACTCGCGACCCCAACCTTGGCAAGGTTATGCTCTACCAACTGAGCTATTCCCGCGTGCCAGCTATAATACATTAAGCAAAACAAGGGTCAACAACTTTATGCAAAGTTTTTGCTTAATTGCATAAAATAAAAGCATTTATCTTGAAAATACCGAAAAACTCACCTTTAGAGGCGAAGTTTTAATCTATTTTGCCCAGATACTCTGCGTTTGTATCTCCGAAATCATCACAGACCTCATGCAAGTAGTTATGTATAATCAATGCACTATCTCAATCTGATTTACAGAGTGAATGATGAACTTAGAACAACAGTTAATTGAGCGCTTAAACACGTTAAACCCAACTCAGCTTGAAGTTATCAATGAATCTTCAGGTCATGGTGGATACTTTCCAGGTAAAGAATCCCATTTTAAGGTTGTGGTGGTTAGTGAAGAGTTTCAAGGTTTACGTCTCGTGCAACGTCATCAGAAAATTTATGCGGTTGCTGCGGAACTGATGAGTCCTGGGAAAATTCACGCCTTAGCTATACATGCTTATATCCCTTCAGAATGGCAAGGACAAGCACCAGCAAGTCCTGAATGTGCCCATGCACCAAAAAACTAGGAATCGACTATGGACGCGCATTTAATTACCAAAATTATCCATATGTCAGCGGTGAGTTTGCTCATTCTAGTATTTGTCGCTCGAGCAGCAACTTTGTTTATTGGATTGCGAGATAATCAACAGCCAAATACTAGTTCAAGTAAAGCGATCGTAGGGTTACAGCATTTATCGTTAACTTTAATTATTGTTACGGGTGCTGTGCTGGTTTATATGAAGAACTTCCAAGTCGAGCCGTGGTTCTATGCCAAAGTCATCCTATTTTTTGTACTGTGGTCTTCGATGATCAAAATGTATAAAAAAGATGATACGGTGCTTTTGGTTCAACGTCGTGCTGGTTTATTGATCGGAACAGTGGCCTTAGTGGGTATTCTGGGCTTAGTTATGATCAAGCCAGTTTTTGCATGATTGTTTGACATTGTTTTAGTAATTGTTTTAGCACTAGGTTAAACTGCGTGCAGTTTACAAAAAATCTTGTAGAGGGAAATCATGTTAACTCGTGTGGTATTTAACCAAAAAGGTGGTGTGGGAAAATCAAGTATCACAGTCAATTTGGCAGCAATCAGTGCTAAACAAGGTCTAAGAACCTTAGTTATTGATCTTGATCCACAGGCAAATTCGAGCCAATACCTTTTGGGTGAAGATGCGACATATTCTGCTGATAAAACAGCATTAGAGCCAAACATTGAGAACTTCTTTGAAGATGTCTTAGGTACAACACAACAAAAAGGACTGATTGGTAATGCAATTGGTTCTATTTTGAAAGCCCCACGTGGTAAAGGGCTCGAAAGTTATGTACATCGTTCGTCATTTGAAAATTTAGATGTCATTCCTGCCAGCCCAAGTCTAGGTTCATTAGAACACGCATTAGAAAGCAAACATAAAATTTATAAATTACGTGATTCAATTCAATCGCTTAGTGCACGTTATGATCGTATTTTTATTGATACACCACCTGCATTCAATTTCTTTACTTTATCCGCATTAATTGCAGCAGATCGTGTATTAATTCCATTTGATTGTGATGTTTTCTCTAAACGTGCGTTACAAACTTTGATTGAAAATGTGATCGAAACCCAAGATGATCATAATGATCGCTTAGAGATTGAAGGTATTGTGGTCAATCAATATCAAGCTCAAGCAAAATTACCACGTGAAGTGGTTCAACAATTGAAAGATGATGGTTTGCCTGTACTTGAAAGTATGCTGCCGCCATCAGTTTTGATGAAAGAATCACATCAGAAGAATTTACCTTTGGTTCATCTCGCAGCTGAACATAAATTGACGCTTGCTTATGTCACTTTATTCAATGAGATTGAAGCAAAAAAATAAGAGAAGCTTATGAAGCGTTTATATTGGTTGCCAGTTTTGGCAACAACCTTATTTCTCGGTGCATGTGCATCGACGGTTAAACCTGCTTATGTATCTCCAACGCAATATCAGTCATTAAACTGTCAGCAACTACAAGCAGAATACAATCGTATTCAGCATTACATCGATAATGGTGTACAAACACCGAAGCGCACAGGCGTAGGGGTGGGAGTTGGACTAGGCGGTGGCTGGGGTAAAGGTGGTTGGGGCTTTGGGCCTTCGATCTCAGTCAATATGGGGCAGTCGATGAACACCAAAAATACTGAGCTTGCGAATGTACTGGGCCAACAAGATGCAATTGTTCAGGCTGCGAAGTTTAAAGGTTGCCCAATTATTGTCAAACAGCGTGCAAATTCTTAATCTTCATATGTGCATCACTGGTGTTTATGCTGGTGATGCTCAATTAAAGTTTAGCAAAATGTTTCATTAAAAAAATATATATAACAATGCCTTAATTGATTTTATCTTCAATTTTCTTCATTTCAAATTGTTCATTTTTCCCATAAAACTTGTTTGTCGCAGCGAATTTCGTATAAGGTGGCGAGCATGTTGAGTCAGTTGGTATCTATATGATTGAGAGTTGGTTTTTTGTTTTGGCGATGATCGCAGTGTTACTCATTCCAGGGCCGACGAATGCTTTATTAGCCAGTTCAACACATCAACAAGGCGTGCTGAAAACGTTGTCATATATACCTGTAGAGTGGCTAGGTTATATCTATGGGATCGGATTGTGGGCGTTATTTATCCATCTTTTTGACCCAATTTGGCCTGCTTTAATCATCATTTTGCATGTTTGTAGTGTTGCCTATGTTTTATGGCTAGCATTTCATTTATGGAAAAGTTCACATCTTCAAAAATATAATCAGCATCATCAACAAATTAAAACTCCTCGACTATTTGTTTCAAGTCTAAAGAATCCTAAAACATTGTTATTGGCAGCAGGAATTTTCCCAAGAGAAACATGGGACTCCGTTGAAAATGCATTATTGGTTTTCGCAGTGTTTAGCTTAGTGTTAATACCAGTATCAATCTTTTGGATGATCTTTGGGAGTGCATTATTGGCTGGTAGTTTGGTAGGAATCAAAGCCGATCACTTGTATAAAGGATCGGCTATGTTATTGATTATTTGTACCTTACCAATGATTTTTCGTTTCTTTTAATCAATGGGGCAGAGCATTATTTTCCTTTAATGCTTTGCATTTTCTGACGTAGAAAACCAATTACACCCGGTAAGATACTGATAATAATGATACCGAAAATTAAGTGCGTAAAATTATCTTTCACGATTGGCATATTTCCAAATAAATAACCCAAAGTAATGAATGATGCGATCCAACAGAACGCCCCCACCACATTATAAGTTAGGAAGTATTTATAGTTCATGCTGCCTGTACCAGCTACAAATGGCGCGAAGGTACGTGCAAATGGCACGAAACGTGCGAAGATAATGGTTTTCCCACCATGACGCTCAAAAAATTCTTGAGTCTTAAACAAGTGCTGTTTATTGATGAAACGCAAGTTCATTTCAAATACACGAGGACCTATGTATCGTCCGATATGATAATTGACAGTGTCACCAAGAACTGCAGCGATAAACAACAAGACACCGAGAACCCAAGGATCCATTGCACCAGTTGATGCTGCTAGCGCACCTGCCGCGAATAACAAACTATCGCCTGGCAGAAATGGCATCACCACTAAACCCGTTTCGACAAAAATAATCAAAAAGAGAATGGCATAAATCCAGACACCATAATTCTTAATAAACTCTAAAAGGTGTTCGTCAACGTGCAGAATAAAATCAATGAGTTCCATGAAGGCTTTAACACTATAAATTTGAGCTAAATCCTAGCAGTGCGTCTGTCTAATGTCAGTAAGAAAAGCAAATTAATTAGTAACTTTACTTAATGATGCAAAGCATAACGAATTGCTGTTAAATTAGTCATTATTGTTCTTAAAATGGAACGATGTATTAATAAATATGATGTTTATTGCAAATAGGAAGATACATAAACTGGTGTTAAGTTAAAAAACAAACAGTGTGGAATTGATTATGTTTAATCCTAATGTCGTTGTAAAAAATATCGTAACGCAATCTGGCGTAGAAAATACAGTGACTTTAATTGCTCGTATTTTAATGGCCTATATCTTCATTATTGCTGGATGGGGTAAATTGACCGCATATGGTGCTACAGCTGGCTATATGGAGTCGATGGGAGTTCCAGCGGCATTATTACCGATCACAATCTTGGTTGAGTTTGGTGGTGGATTAGCTCTGTTATTCGGTTTCCAAGCTCGTTTAGCTGCTTTGGGTTTGGGAGTGTTTAGTATTATTACTGCATTCATCTTCCATGGCACAGATGATCAAATGCAACAGATCAACTTTATGAAAAACTTGGCAATGGCGGGCGGATTATTTTACTTAATACTTTATGGTGCAGGTCGTCTGAGTTTAGATCACGCAATTGAAAAATAAACAATCAGTTTCAAAAAAGCCCCACTTTTGATGGGGCTTTTTTACATCCTTTGAATTTACCGTTTATTACAAAAAATGATCTCACTGTTTATCGAAATTTGTTTGAATATTAAAGGATTAAATTGTTTGGAATGAATCAATGAGAACAATAAGCTTAGGTTTAATGATCGGTCTTTTATCAATAGCTGCAAGCCACACATGGGCTGGGAAACAAGATGCTGTACTGTTGAAGGAAGCAGCTCAAAATAGTGTGCTGGTTAGGGATATCGTCAAATATGCAGATGAAACTGGTGTGACGCTCACAGGAAGAATTAGCAAACATTTACACAGTGATCATTATGAATTTCAAGATCAGAGTGGCAGCATTGTTGTAGAAATTGATGATGATTTATGGCAGCAAGCACGTTTAAGTGTTGGTGATTCTGTACGTTTAATCGTTGAGGTTGATACACATCGATATAAATCTACGGATATTGAAGTAATCAAAATTGAGAAATACGGACATCAATAAAAAAAGGAAGCCTTAGCTCACTGCTGTCCCACAAATATCACAAGAAGAACCTCAATTGAGGTTCTTCTTGTTTTCGCCATTTTTTATCAGGCACAAAGAGTGACCTTAAAAGTTTCCTTTCAAATAAATTGACCTGAATAATTCTCAGTAAACGCTGAACACTCCATCCTTCTTGTGCCATGTGTTTAGCGAAGTTCACCAGCAAATAGGCAATTAATGCAATCCATATTTGCGTTTGTATCGCATTGCGGCTTCGACCTAGAAATGACTTCAGTTTTAAATTCTGCTTGATGGCTTTAAAGAATAACTCAATCTTCCAGCGGTCTTTATAAATTGCAGCAATGGTGGATGCTGCCAGATGAAAGTTGTTGCTCAGAAATTCGAATGTTCTTTTCTTATCTGTATCATAAAACTCTATACGTCTTAATAATTCAGGTGCGCCTCTTTTCTTGGCATGCGCACTACTCAATTCAATACATTCATCCGCAATAATCCCTTTAGTCGCTAATACGCTGCGGCTTGATTTAACTTGATAAACCATCTTTGGGCGTAGCCGGGTTACAAAGCTGACGTTCTGAAGTGTCAACTGAGCAAACCATTGATAATCAACATATCCTTTATCAAAGACGATAATGCTGCCAGCAGGAAATTTAAATGCTCTGCCTTGCACCATATCATTTTCAATACCATCCCCAAGTGCTACAAATTCAGGAATGGTATTGCTGTGATTTAAGCCAACACTGAGTTTAATACTGGCTTTGGATTCATGCACTTTTGCCCATGCGCACAATGACAGTGAAAGATCAATATGACTGGCATCTAGTGAATACAGCGGATTTTTGAATCTAAATTTATGTGCAGTTTTAGAGTTTTCACAGCGCTGAAGCAGCTGTGTGAACAATTGCTGATACAGGCTGGCGGGCTGTTCTTCGTTGAGTCTTGCTAAGGTGCTTCGCGCAATTCTCTTCGCGCCAAGATGATAGAGCTTTTCCTGCTGGGATTCGAGATTGGATTGAATGTCTCTTAAGCTTTGCCGACAAGAAAGTTGGGACATCAATATGGCAACAAACTGATCCCAGCGGGTGGCTGATCTTAATTTTTGCCCAGAGTGGTGCAGTTTAGCCAGACGTTCAAAATCTTGTCTTAGAATGGGTTTGAGTAATTGATGAAATACGGTATTCTGATGTGACAAAACCTGAGTCCTTTATAGTTAAAGTGTTTGTTTGCACTCATATTTTAACTATTTAGACTCAGGTTTTTTTATTTAAAGCAAACTATGGGACAGCAGTGGCCTTAGCTTCCTTTTAAATTTGATAAAAATCTTAGAGCATAAAGTGGATTTGCATTTCCCCGACGAGGAAACCGAGCACAGCACCGACGATAATCAATGACCATTCATCTTCTTTGAATGCTGGACGTAACATACCTTCAAATTCTTCAGGGCTGAGGCGTTGCATACGATCAACTAAGGTATTACGAACATTCATTGCATCTTCAGCATAAGATTCAACATAACGCATCGTATCTGGCAGCTGTTTTAAAATACGCTCAGCAACTTCAGCTTTCAGGCTTTGATACTTCTCGCCGCCAATCGCGTACACCACCAATGGGCGAACAATACCTGCTTGTAAATCAATTTCTTGTTTTACATGGCGGCTTACCAGTTCAATTACCTTGTCTGAGTGAGTTCCTGAAAAAAGCTCTTCCATCATGTTACGAGAGGTGAGTAACTGTTTCGAGATTAATGCAGCGTAATCCGCAGCCACTTCATTTTGACGTTTAATGAATAGTCCTTGCCATGTGTAACCCATGATTTTTTTCGGGTACAAAGGTCTAAACATCATTTGTAATGCGATCCAGTCACTAAAGAAACCGACAAAACCACCAAACATTGGAAGCATCCAAGGATATTTTCCTTGTGTCACAATCCAACAAAGCATTTGTACGACACCAATCGCGAATCCAAAAACAAAGCCGACATTACTAAAGAATTTAAATTCTAGTTTGCCGACTTTTTTAAAGATTTCATTGAGGAGGCGTTTATCTTTGAGTAGGTTGTTGACAACCATGTGTTTGATATCGAAGTATTTAGACACATCACGCTGTACTTCACTCATGATATGTTCAACGATTTCAGGTGCTTTGGTTTGGACACGTTTGATCAGTTTTTGACGAGCAAACTCTGGCATCCCTTCCCATAAACCAGGTTGGTATTGCTGAGCAACTTCACGAGTGATGTCTTCAGCGGCTGCCATGAGCGGTTTTTCAATTTCTTTTGCGATGCGTTTCGGATCGAGTCGTGCAAATATTTCTTCAGGTTTGATCAGTTTTGAGGTCATCAATTCAACGGCAGTGGTTGCCATTTTTTCAGCTTTGCGAGGAACGATACCTTGCCAGCCAATAGGAAGACCAAATAATCTTAACCCCTTAAACTCAAGTGGTGAGAACATCATTTGAATCGCAATCACTTTTGTTACATAGCCAATAAAGCCACTAATAAAAGGGATTGAAATATATAACCAGAAATTCTGTTGAAAATCTGCAATCATTTCTTGAAACATTATTGTATTGGTCCTTCAAGTCCTAATTGTTGCCTTATGACAAGACAAGCCATAGATGATAATGAAATGTTTTAGGACATTGGTGGTACACCAATATCTTTAGATTCTTTTAATTTTTCCTTTTATCAAGGACATCGCATTCACATAAAAAGGAAACGATGAGATCTATTGAATACCTTTCCATGGTAATGCTTTTTTCAGTTCATCATCTTAGCACCAATTTTTGCTTTGTGTTGAGCAGAGTTGGCAAGAATTGTTGATTTAACTCTCTAAAATAGGCAAAAAGTTGTGAAATTTTAGTTTAAATTTCAGCAGGGATTAGCAAGTAAAGCTAAAAAATAAGATAGATGATGAATTGCGATGCGCCAAAGCGTGAAAAATGTTAGAATGTGGCGCTTAATTCATTTGCCTTTATGATTATCCCATGACGACCAATACTCAAATTACTGAAGATCGTATCCTTATTTTGGATTTCGGCTCTCAATATAGCCAGCTGATTGCACGTCGTGTACGTGAAGCGGGTGTCTATTCTGAAATGTATGCATTTGACATGTCTGAAGAAGATATTCGTGCATTTAATCCAAACGGGATTATTTTGTCAGGTGGCCCTGAGAGTGTACATGAAGAGGGTAGCCCACGAGCACCTCAAATCGTGTTTGAATTAGGCGTGCCAGTTTTGGGTATTTGTTATGGTTTACAAACCATGTCGGAACAACTTGGTGGAAAGGTAGAGCCAGGTACAGTTCACGAATTTGGTTATGCAGAAGTTGATATCTTGGTACGTGACCAGTTAATTGGTAACTTGCAAGATCGTGAGAACCAGCTGCATGTTTGGATGAGTCATGGTGATAAAGTAAGCGCGATTCCTGAAGGTTTCCAAGTTACTGCAAGCACACCAAGCTGTCCTTTTGCTGCTGTAAGTGATGAAACACGTCGTTTCTATGGCGTTCAATTCCACCCTGAAGTGACTCACACTGCGAAAGGTGAAGAATTACTTTCTAACTTTGTTCATAAAATTTGTGGTTGTCGTGGTCTTTGGACACCTGAGCACATCATTGATTTACGTGTAGAACAATTACGTAAACAAATCGGCGATGAAAAAGTTCTTTTAGGTTTATCAGGTGGTGTTGATTCATCTGTAGTCGCAGCATTGTTGCATAAAGCGATTGGCGATCAGTTAACGTGTGTATTTGTAGATAATGGTTTACTTCGTTTAAACGAAGGTGATCAAGTTATGCAGATGTTCGCAGAGAACATGGGTATTCGTGTGATCCGTGCAGATGCAGAAGAGCGTTTCTTGACTGCGTTAGCGGGTGAAGTTGATCCTGAGAAAAAACGTAAAATCATTGGTCGTGAGTTTATCGAAGTATTCGCAGAAGAAGCTCGTAAACTTGATGGCGTAAAATTCTTGGCACAAGGTACGATTTATCCTGACGTAATCGAATCTGCTGCAAGCAAACAAGGTAAAGCACACGTCATCAAATCACACCACAACGTAGGTGGTTTACCAGAAGATTTAGCTTTTGATCTTGTTGAGCCATTACGTGACTTATTCAAAGATGAAGTACGTAAATTAGGTACAACTTTAGGTTTACCTCATAGCATGATTTATCGTCATCCATTCCCAGGTCCGGGTTTAGGCGTGCGTATCTTGGGTGAAGTGAAAAAAGAATATGCAGATATTCTACGTCTTGCTGATGACATCTTTATGCAAGAACTTCGTGCGAGTGGTTGGTATGACAAAACTGCTCAAGCATTTGCGGTATTCCAACCTGTGAAATCAGTGGGTGTTGTGGGTGATGGTCGCCGTTATGCATGGGTGATTGCACTTCGTGCGGTTGAGACTGTTGACTTTATGACAGCGCGTTTCGCTCACTTGCCATACGAGTTGGTTGATAAAATCTCTACTCGTATCATGAATGAAATCAAAGATGTTTCACGTGTAGTTTATGACGTGTCATCTAAGCCACCAGCAACGATCGAATGGGAATAATTTTCCAAAGAAAATTAAAAAAAAAGAGCGCTTAGGCGCTCTTTTTTATTTTAATATGTATAAAAATAGCACTTTAAGACAATCAAAATGCCTGTACCCAAATATCATGAACTCACACTTCCTATGCTGAAATATTTAAAGATGCAAACAGAAGCTGTAACTATTGCTGATATTAAAAATACATTGGCAATTCAACTCTCATTAACAGATGAAGATCTAGCACAGCGGCTGCCTAGTGGTTTGAATATGTTTAGCGATAGACTAAGTTGGGCAAAAACTTATTTATTAAAAGCTGGGTTAATTGAGCAGCCTAAAAGAGCATTCTGTCAAATCAGTGAATTAGGAAATTCAATAGATCTATCCAATTTAAGAATTATTGATAATAATTTTTTAAATCAATTTGAGAGTTTTGTAGCTTTTAAATCAGGAAAAGTGGTGGAAAATGGGGGAGTCTATCAATCAGCGATAGTGAATCAAAATGAACAGACCCCAGAGGAAAGTATTGAAGTCGCATCGAAGCAGCTTAAAGAGTCATTAAAAGATGAATTATAGGACTTACGCATTGACGGATTCAAAAAAGTACTAAAATACTTTATAAAGTATCTGTGATCAGACGAATTAAACATGCTTCTACAGCAACTTGTACTCTACCCATTTATATGGGCTTTCTCATGACAGAACCGAACTCTATTAGCTGCACACAACTTGCCGAGACTTATAATATCTCGCATGATAGTGTAAATCGCTTTCTAGAGCGTGAAGATTACACACCTCACGACCTATATCAAGAATCAATTCAACATATTGATAATAACAAACTTATAGTCAGTATTGATGATACTGTTTTAGATAAACCATATAGTCAACATATGGACTTCGTTAGCTATTTTTGGTCAGGCAAACACCACCGATCCGTCAAGGGTATTAATCTGATTACCTTGTATGCGACAGATCAAAATGGTCAAAATATTCCAATTAATTTCCGAATTTATGACAAATCTGAAAGTAAAACCAAGAATGATTACTTTATGGATATGTTAAGTGAAGTACTCAGTTGGGGTGCAAAGATTCAATTTATTACAGGTGATAGTTGGTATTCATCGACTGGAAATCTAAAAACCATAAGAAAATATGGTATTCGATTTATGTTTGGTATCGACTGTAACCGTAAGGTTTCCCCAGAAAAAGGACAATGGTTTCAACTGCGTTTATTGCCAGATTTCCATCAGGGTCAAGTAGTCTGGCTCAAAGATTTTGGCTTTGTACAATTATTTAAGACTCAGTTAAAAGAACAGCAGAGGTTTTATATTGTGCATCAAGATGAAGATGATTTATTGTCCTTTGAGGGATTTCATGAATTACATTCAAGTCATTGGAAAATAGAGCAATATCACCGGGTGATTAAACAGGTTTGTCATATTGAAAAGTTTCAAGTAAGACGATCTAAACTGATTTTGAATCATATTTTTTCAGCCTTGATGGCCTACGTTGAGATACAAAAGAACCAGTTTGAGCGGATCTTTGAAAATATATATCGTTGGCAGAAGAAATTATTTAGACCAATGATCAAAAACTTCATTGATGACTTTATTCTCGATAAAAATCATCTGCTACCACAGAGAATCTATAAATAATAGTGCGTAAGTCCTAAATTATTAGATAAAATTAAAAAAAATTCCCCAAGATTTTTTGAACAACTCGTTGTCGATCTTTTAGTAGCTATGGGATATGGCGGTTCACATCAAGATGCTGCACAAGCGATTGGGAAAACAAATGATGGTGGGATTGATGGAGTTATTAGTGAAGATCGTTTGGGATTAGATAAGATTTATATTCAAGCTAAGCGATGGGAAAATACTGTGGGTCGTCCTGATATTCAACAATTCAAAGGTGCATTAGCTGATCAGGTCGCTAAAAAAGGTGTGTTCATCACGACTTCGAATTTTAGCAAGGAAGCAGTTGAATCGGCTAAGAAATCAGGAATTGTATTGATTGATGGTAGTAAGCTAACTTCATTAATGATTGAATTCGGATTAGGTGTTCAAATAGAACGAAGTTTTCATATATATAAAATAGATCAAGATCGCTTTGATGAAGATAATTTTTAAGAGTGTGAACCGTACCGGGTTTGTCGGAGACTTTTTTATTTAAGTTAAGCCACCTGACCTAACGGGTTAATCTTTTAAGAGCTATTTATTTGCATATGTATACCCAAATAAATATTGTCCCAAAGATAACACTCAGCGTATTACCAAAACACTATATTGATTCATGCTTGAATTGCTAAGATCATCAGAACAACTCATTGCAACAGCATAGGTAAAAGAGAGCGACATCATGAGTAATAATAACGATTACAACATTTCTGATTCAAAAGACTGTGAAACTTATATTAATCAGTTTATTCAAGATTTTACGATCCGTTCAGCAGAGATTGGAAAAGGGACAACGATTAAACGTGCATTACCAAGCCGCCAAAAACGTTTAGTTGGTGCTTGGTGCTTTCTAGATCATGCAGGGCCAGTCAGCTTTCCAGCTGGAGATGGGTTAGATGTTGGGCCACATCCTCATATTGGTTTGCAAACCTTTACATGGATGATTGAAGGCACTATGATGCATACCGATAGCTTGGGTTCAAAACAGCTTATTCGTCCAAAACAAGTAAACTTAATGACAGCTGGACGTGGTATTTCTCATACAGAGGTCGCGCCTGATACTGAAACTCAAATGCATGCTGCACAGTTGTGGATTGCTCTTCCTGATAACAAGCGCAATATGGAGCCTAACTTTGAGCATTACCCAGAACTTCCTGTTGTGGTTAAAGATCAAGTTGAATTTACAGTTTTAGTCGGTGACTTCCTCAATACTCTTTCTCCAGTTCAAGTACATACACCTTTAGTTGGTGTTGATCTAACAGCTCAAGCGGATACTAAAACGCGTATACCACTCAATCCAGCATTTGAATATGCTTTCATGGCGCTTGATGGCACAGCTCGTGTGAACGGACATGAATTAACTGCTGATAATATGGTGGTTTTAGAAACAGGTTTGACGGAAATCGAAGTTGAAATCAAATCTGGTAATCGAGTGCTTCTCATTGGCGGTGAACCTTTTGAATCACCTATTTTGTTGTGGTGGAACTTCGTAGGACGCACGATGGAAGACTTGGAGCAAGCACGTGAAGACTGGATTAACCATGATGTACGCTTTGGTGAGATTCCAGATTATCAAGGCAAACGCTTGGAAGCACCAACGCTACCTGATCAAATGAGGGCTTCAAAATGAGTGTTATCGCAAGTGCAAAAGTTCTAACTTTACCTGAACCGTGGAAAGGGGAAGTGGCTAGTGGAACGCATCAATTTTTGACAGATAAGCCTGAATCTTTCGGTGGACATGACACAGGTCCCGCACCATATGATTTTCTTACAGCTAGCCTAGCATCATGTACCATGATCACCTTGCGCATGTATGCTCAACATAAAGAAATAGACTTAGGTGAGTTTACGGTTGAGGTGGATTTTTATACTAATCGTGAACAACAGGAGCGAATTGAACGTCGTGTCACCTTTAAGCAACCTGTTTCACCAGAGCTAAAAGAAAAACTTCTCAATGTCTGTAGCAAGACACCTGTCACTAAAACTTTGTTACGCAGTTTAGACATTCAGACCGTGATTCTTTAAGGCTTTAGTGCTATTGTGCTTGGGCAAAACATAATTCTAAACGCAACTGTTAGAGGGATAAAAAACAACAGTTGCGTAGCACAAGCAGGCACACAAAATGATTACCTTACATTATCTGCAATGCTCCCGTTCGTTTCGAATACTGTGGGCGTTAGAGGAGCTTGGTGTGGACTACCAAGTAGAGTTTTATCAAAGGTCAGCCAGTTACGCAGCACCAGAAATCCTTAAAAACATACATCCTCTCGGCAAAGCACCTATCTTGGTAGATGATGGTGATGTGATTGTTGAATCGGCAGTGATTTTGGATTATTTGCAGCAACAATATGATCGACTTCAGCAGTTCAAACCCCAACAAGCGAAAGATCAAAGACAATATGACTATTGGATGCATTATGCAGAAGGTTCTTTGATGCCGCTTTTGGTGATGACTTTAGTCATGAACAATGTTAGTAAGCATGTACCGTGGGTGATTCGTCCAATTGCTGAGAAAATCACAGATGGCGTAAAAGGTGGTTTTATTCGTCCTCGTGTAAAAGAACATATTCTGTATTTAGAACAATATCTGTCTGAGCATGATTATTTTGCAGGTGAGTTTTCATTTGCTGATATTCAAATGGCGTTCCCATTGATTGCGTTACAAAAACGTCTACATGGGAAATACCCAAATATTCAAGCCTTTGTACAGCGAATACAAGAGCGCGCAGCATTTCAACGTGCTGAACAGAAAAGTTTAGAATCTGAGTGTGGCTAGTTCAAATCATCTTGCTTTAAATAAAAAAGGAACGATCAAGCGTTCCTTTTCTATTTGATATTTTGCCGATCAACGTTTGATGACAATCGAATCAATACCACTATTTTGAAGTGTTTGTTGTGCTGCTAAAGCGGCATCTTGGCTATCGTATGGTCCTGAAAAAACACGATACCATGTTTGACCATTCTCAACAGTTTTGACTACATCTGCCGATAAACCATTCAAAATAATTTCGGCACGTCGTGCATCGGCACTATCAGGATCTGGATAGCTTCTCACTTGTAAAATATAAGTGGCTTGAGCAGGAGCTGTTTGCTCACTTGGCGTAATTCCTCCTGACGCATCAGCGTTTGTCGTCTCTGCGGCTGGGGATTCAATAATCACGACATTACCTTGCTGTTTGGTTTCAGGAACAGCTTGTTCAGGAATTGGAGTGACTTGTTGTTGAGGGAGCAGATCATAGAAGCGATAGTCTTTGTTGGTATCTTCTTCTTGATAATGCTCTGATGTCACCTGAATTTTAGCAGGTACAGGTTGCCATGGTTTCCATAGCATCAACATAACCGCTACACATAGAATCGCCAAAATGGCTACAAGCATACCGAGCCACTTAGGTATGAGTGGTTTTTTGGGTTTATTTGGTCGTTCAGATACACCACGTTGCGTTTTTCCAAACACCTGAAATTCCTCTTGATCCTATTATGTTATTTGTAACGTGAATCATTGAATAAACAAAGCATTATGTTCAAAAATAATGCGTTATTCACCTTATTATTTATCAGATAAAACCTAAGATAGTGTTTTTTTCTGTAAAGTGAATATGAATCTCTCATTTGTTAAACTTAAACGATATAAATAATAAAGCAAGCAAAGCGAACTTTGCTTGCATCTATTAATTATAACGTTGTTTAGATTACATTGAGTCTGGTGCAGATACGCCCAATAACTCTAAACCATTACGTAACACTTGCTGTACATTCGTTGAGAGCAGTAAGCGTGCTTGAGACAATGAGGTATTTGTTTCATCTACAAATTTCACACCATCTTGTGCATACCAACCATGGAATAGTGCAGCCAAATCTTTGAGATAGTTACCAATTTGATGTGGTTCGCAAACATTTGCAGCTCGTACAACAATTTCAGGATAAGCTGCTAATTTCGCGAGGATTTCTGTTTCTGTCTCTAAGGTTAATAGATTAGCAAACTGTCGTGCATTCGTAGCGTCAAATACAATGCCTTTTTCTTTAGCACGATTGACAATACTGTTTACACGTGCATGCGCATATTGGATGTAATACACCGCATTGTCTTTGCTTTGCGAAACTGCGAGGTCTAAGTCAAAATCAATATGTTGCTCAGATTTACGCATCACGTAATAGAAGCGTGCCGCATCATTCCCAACTTCTTTACGTAGATCACGCAATGTGACGAACTGACCTGAACGAGATGACATTTGTACCATCTCACCGCCACGCCACAAACTCACGAACTGAACTAAAAGTACAGTCAATTTCTTCGAGTCATAGCCCATCGCGTCAATTGCTGCTTTGACACGTGAGATATAACCATGATGGTCTGAACCCCAAATATCAATTAAGTCAGTATAACCACGTTGTAATTTATTCAAATGATAAGCAATGTCGGATGCAAAATAAGTGGTTTGACCGTTACGACGTTTCACAACACGATCTTTTTCATCACCAAATTCAGTTGATTTAAACCAGATATTGCCATCTTTTTCGTATAGGAAACCGCGTTGATCAAGTGTTGCAAGTGCTTCATCAATTTTATCAGCCAATGATGCTTCACTAAACCATTGATCAAAGGTCACACCAAAGTCTGCGAGGTCGTCTTTAATATCATCTAAAATGGCATGCAAAGCCGCTTGGTGGAAAACGCGATAGCCTTCACCTAAATGCTGTTGAGAATTCGCAATTAAACCATCAATATGCTTTTCTTTATCCCCAGAGAGCACAACTTTGTTGCCATCAGCGTCTAATTCTTCTGCATATTGAACGTCTTCTGGAACATCTTTGTAGATATCTGCAACTGGACGAACGTGTGCATCGCCATCTTTATCTATAATGCTTTGTGCGATTTCTTTAACATAGTCGCCTTGATAGGCATTTTTAGGGAAAACAAGCGTTTGCCCAGTCAATTCTAAATAACGTAAATAAGTTGATGTTGCCAAAATATCCATTTGGCGACCTGCATCATTGACATAGTATTCACGGTCAACTTGTGCACCTGTTGCTTCTAAAAGATTCGCAACAGTCATGCCATAAGCAGCACCACGACCATGCCCAACATGTAGGCTAGAAGTAGGGTTTGCTGATACAAACTCAACTTGGATTTTTTTCGCAGCGTTCACTTGGCTACGACCATATTGATCTTTTTGTGCTTGAATTTGGTCGAGCACAGCAAAGCGTTGATCAGCATTTAGAAAGAAGTTAATGAATCCTGGACCAGCAATTTCTGCTTTACTAATATCAGCAACTTCTGGAAGTGCTGCTAGGATTTTTTCAGCAAGATCACGAGGTTTCATACCTGCAGCTTTCGAGCCAATCATCGCAATATTCGAAGCAAAGTCACCGTGACTTCGGTCTTTAGTACGGGTTAAATGGCTCGTGTTTGTCCAATCTGAAGGAAGTACCCCTTGTTGTTGAAGGGATTGCACCGCATGATCAAGAGCTGATTGTATTGCCGTATTCATAGTTACCGAAATAAATGTCGCGGAAAAACGCTAAATATAGCAAATTTCGCCCCTGTTAGGGGAGACATTTGGCGGCTGAGTGAATAATTTTAGTTAAGTAATGACCTGTGTGAATGAGAGGTTCATTGAATCTCAGCTTTTAGTTTGATTGGTAATTTCTGATTTGAATGAATGTGGATTGGATCAAGTGTTCAAGAGTTTCATATTATTTAATTGTGAAATGGCTGATAACATAAAAATTTATGTGCATAAGATTTACTGATAACTATTAATGATCACAATATAATTATAATTGTATGAAAATATTATGAAATATCTCTTGTATGTCGCTATTGAATACTAAGCCTAAACTGTATCACTGTTTAAAATGTCATTTTTATACGAAATAGCCTTAAGCTATTAGACACCACGAGCATGAAGTGATCTTTAAGAGGCTTTTGTGCTCTAAGCTGGAAAATGAGATAGGCAATGACAACAGGAAATCCAAGTAAACACCCTCTTTACATCCCATATGCAGGTTATACCCTCCTAGAATTACCACTTTTAAATAAAGGTTCGGCGTTCACTCAAGAAGAACGAACCAATTTTAATTTGCACGGTTTACTTCCACATATTATTGAAACCATTGAAGAACAAAGTCAGCGTTCATATCAGCAATATTGCGCGTTTAGTGATGATATCAATAAGCATATCTATTTACGTAATATTCAAGACACCAATGAAACCTTGTTTTATCACCTCATCGAACATCATTTAGAAGAAATGATGCCGATTATTTATACACCAACTGTCGGGGAAGCATGTCAGCGTTTCTCAGATATTTACCGCCGCCATCGTGGTGTTTTTATCTCATATCCTGATCGTGAATTTATTGATGATATTTTACAAAATGTGAATAAAAACAATGTAAAAGTGATCGTGATTACTGATGGTGAGCGTATCTTAGGATTAGGCGACCAAGGAATTGGTGGGATGGGTATCCCGATTGGGAAGCTGTCTTTATATACTGCTTGTGGTGGAATTAGCCCTGCCTATACTTTGCCGATTACAATTGATGTCGGAACCAATAATCAGCAATTATTAAATGATCCGATTTATATGGGGTGGCGTCAGCCTCGTATCAATGGCGATGAATATTATGAATTTATCGATCATGTGATCAATGCAGTTAAACGACGTTGGCCAAAAGCTTTGATTCAGTTTGAGGATTTTGCTCAAAAGAATGCCATGCCGTTATTGCAAAAATACCGCGATAAGATTTGTTGTTTCAATGATGATATTCAAGGTACTGCGGCCGTTTCGGTTGGAAGTTTAATTGCAGCGAGTCGAGCAGCAGGAAAACAATTAAAAGATCAAACAATTGCCTTTTTGGGTGCAGGCTCAGCAGGTTGTGGTATTGCTGAACAAATCATAGCCCAAATGATGGCAGAAGGTTTGACGGATGCTGAAGCGCGTGCGCGCGTTTATATGGTTGATCGTTTTGGTTTAATCACTGAAAATCAGCCGAACTTGTTAGATTTCCAGCGTAAGTTGGCGCAAAAGGCGGAAGTCATCGAGCAGTGGGCGAAAGTTGAAGATACTATTTCTTTATTAGATGTTGTGCAGAATGTCAAACCGACCGTATTGATTGGTGTCTCGGGGCAACCAGGCTTATTTACTGAAGAAATTATTCGTACCATGGCGGCACATTGCGAACGTCCCATAGTCATGCCTTTATCGAACCCAACTTCTCGCGTTGAAGCAGTACCTTCAGACATAATTGAGTGGACTGAAGGGCGTGCGTTGATTGCAACAGGTAGTCCATTTGCACCTGTGAATTATCATGGTCAACTATACAATATTGCTCAATGCAATAATTCTTATATCTTCCCAGGTATTGGTTTGGGTGTAGTCGCTTGTGCGGCTACCCGAATCACTGAAAATATGTTGATGGCTTCAAGTCGTGCATTGGCTGATTGCTCTCCTTTATTAGCAGATGCTAAAGCGGACTTATTACCTCCATTAGGTGAGATTCAGGCTGTGTCTAAAGTGATTGCTTTTGAGGTGGCGAAAGCTGCGATTCAAGATGGTGTTGCGGTAACGATCAGTGATGATTTATTGCAGCAAAAAATAGAAGAATCTTTTTGGCATCCTGAATACCGTCGATATAAACGAATCCCGTTTTAAATAAAAAGGAGCGTTACGCCACTGCTGTCCCACAAATATCACAAGAAGAACCTCAATTGAGGTTCTTCTTGTTTTCGCCATTTTTTATCAGGCACAAAGAGTGACCTTAAAAGTTTCCTTTCAAATAAATTGACCTGAATAATTCTCAGTAAACGCTGAACACTCCATCCTTCTTGTGCCATGTGTTTAGCGAAGTTCACCAGCAAATAGGCAATTAATGCAATCCATATTTGCGTTTGTATCGCATTGCGGCTTCGACCTAGAAATGACTTCAGTTTTAAATTCTGCTTGATGGCTTTAAAGAATAACTCAATCTTCCAGCGGTCTTTATAAATTGCAGCAATGGTGGATGCTGCCAGATGAAAGTTGTTGCTCAGAAATTCGAATGTTCTTTTCTTATCTGTATCATAAAACTCTATACGTCTTAATAATTTAGGTGCGCCTCTTTTCTTGGCATGCGCACTGCTCAATTCAATACATTCATCCGCAATAATCCCTTTAGTCTCTAATACGCTGCGGCTTGATTTAACTTGATAAACTGTCTTTGGGCGTAGCCGGGTTACAAAGCTGACGTTCTGAAGTGTCAACTGAGCAAACCATTGATAATCAACATATCCTTTATCAAAGACGATAATGCTGCCAGCAGGAAATTTAAATGCTCTGCCTTGCACCATATCATTTTCAATACCATCCCCAAGCGCTACAAATTCAGGAATGGTATTGCTGTGATTTAAGCCAACACTGAGTTTAATACTGGCTTTGGATTCATGTACTTTTGCCCATGCGCACAATGACAGTGAAAGATCAATATGACTGGCATCTAGTGAATACAGCGGATTCTTGAATCTAAATTTATGTGCAGTTTTAGAGTTTTCACAGCGCTGAAGCAGCTGTGTGAACAATTGCTGATACAGGCTGGCGGGCTGTTCTTCGTTGAGTCTTGCTAAGGTGCTTCGCGCAATTCTCTTCGCGCCAAGATGATAGAGCTTTTCCTGCTGGGATTCGAGATTGGATTGAATGTCTCTTAAGCTTTGCCGACAAGAAAGTTGGGACATCAATATGGCAACAAACTGATCCCAGCGGGTGGCTGATCTTAATTTTTGCCCAGAGTGGTGCAGTTTAGCCAGACGTTCAAAATCTTGTCTTAGAATGGGTTTGAGTAATTGATGAAATACGGTATTCTGATGTGACAAAACCTGAGTCCTTTATAGTTAAAGTGTTTGTTTGCACTCATATTTTAACTATTTAGACTCAGGTTTTTTTATTTAGAGCAAACTATGGGACAGTAGTGGCGTAACGCTCCTTTTTTTATGCTGCCAATATTTCCTCTAGAAGTTCATCACTAGGCGCAAAGTAATAGGCACCATCAACTGCTGTAGTGAAATGTAATAGGCGATCATGAATGCCATCACCAGCAGTTCCGAACATACGCTGTAACATTGCATCAATAATATTTAGATCATTGGTATAGGCGACGAAAAATAAACCTTGTTCACCTTTGCCATCACCATATGGCAAGCTGTGACGGAGGATTTCCATTTCTTCACCCTCATCGTCCTCCACGACTGTGCGTGCAACATGAGAGTTTTCAGGTTTGATATCATCATCAAGTTCAATTGACTCTAATTTGGTACGACCAAATACTTGCTCTTGCGTATCGACTTTGAGTTGTTGCCATTTCGCTAAGTCGTGGACATAACGTTGAGCAAAAATAAAACTTCCATCCGCAAATTTGCCTGCTTGCTCAGGTAGCAGCGCGGCTTCAGCACGATCGTCAGGAAATTGAGGGTTTTCAGTGCCGTCAATAAACCCTGTCATATCACGTCCATCAAAAAATCTAAAGCAATGGCGTTCATCCAAGACTTCTACTTTGTCTTGAATACCTGCAAAGAAAGCTTGACTGATTGAGAAGCAAATATCAGCACGTGCACTTGCAATATGAATAAATACATCTGCTGGTACAACAGGCATATTAAATGCGCCACTTTGAGGGTCGAGTTGTTTAAAACCTTCTGGTGTTTCAGTGCTGAGTTGTGCCCACAACTCAGGACCAAACGCCACAGCAGTTTTAATTTGATCATTTGGATGTTGGGTGATGAGGCGGTCGCGAGTTGACAGGAGAGCTTCAATCTGTTGTTTTAATTCAGAAATTGTAAGATCTTTTAAGCGAAGCACGATAAAGCGTGCATGATCTGAAGGTAGTGGAAGAATTACAGATTGAGCAGTCATTAAAATCTCCTTAATTATTTTTTAATACAGCAAAAAACAATATTGTGCCTGATGATATAACTGTTTAATAGTTTATTTATTCTTTTTTACCTCATGAATTAGCAGAAAATTTCAGCAATAAAACAGTATAATTCCACTTTTATTTATCTCTTTTATATATGAGTTTCCATGTTTGGTTCGCCTTTATGTTGGCATGCTGGGTGATTAGTCTTTCTCCAGGGGCGGGGGCGATCGCTTCAATGTCGAGTGGTTTAAACTATGGCTTTAAGCATGGCTATTGGAATGCGATTGGCTTGCAGCTGGCTTTGATTATTCAAATTATGATTGTAGCCGCAGGTGTGGGAGTTCTTTTTGCGACGACACCGTGGGCGTTTCAGGTGGTGAAATGGTTTGGGGTCATTTATTTATTATACTTAGCTTATGTTCAGTGGACTGCCCCAGCTCAAAATATTGATATTCAAACCGAGCAGAAAAACACACCTGCTTTAGTACTAGTGTTTAAAGGATTTATCGTCAACATGAGTAATCCTAAAGCTATCGTTTTTTTGTTGGCTGTACTCCCGCAATTTTTAGATTTAAACCAACCGCAGTGGATACAATATGTGATCATGGCGATTACAATGGTCGTGATTGATTTGATGGTGATGGCGGCATATACAGGACTTGCATCAAAAATCTTGAGATTACTGCGTTCACCTCGACAGCAAAAATATTTAAATCGAAGTTTTGCGGTGATGTTTGGTTGTGCAGCTGCATTGTTGAGTGCAATTCAGCAAACGAGTTAATCTTTTGCTGAAGACACGCTAAGAGATTTAAATTTTTGTGTTGCAAAAATAGCTGCGAATGTCAGTGCCATACACAAAACGATGCTTAATCCTGTAGCAATATTCAATGCTGCACTTGACCATAATCCAACGGTCACTCCAAATTGAGCAAGCATAAATGCCCAAATCACCATTTGTTTAGGGGAGTGAGCCAGTAAGCGAGCACTCAATGCGGGAATGACCAGCAAAGCACCCATCAGTAGAGAGCCTACTGCGCGAAGTGCCAACACGGTAAATAAAGCGAGAAGCAACATAAAAACTAGACGTTGCCATTTAGCATTCACGCCTTCACTGATCGCAATGTCAGGATCAATAGAAATCTGAATTTGTGCGGACCATGAGCGATAAAGAACAACCAATGCTGCAGCGATAACAATCGCAAATAAAGGTAAATCAGCCCATTCGATACTCAACAGATCGCCAAATAAATAGCTTAATAGTTCAGGTCTTAAACTTGGTAAATGCTGTATTAGAAGTAGGCCTGAGCACAGTAATGTCGCTGAACACAATGCCAATAAGGCATCATTTGGCAATCTTGAATCATGTAGAACCCATAAAATAGCGACTAAGAGTCCTGCTAAACAACCAACACCTAACCAAAAAGGCAGTTGAAGCATTCCTGCTATAGCAACACCGAGTAATGTGCCATGCGCCATAGTGTCTGCAAAAAATGACATCCTGCGCCAAAGCATCAGACAGCCTAAAGGTGCTGTGAGAAATACTAGTAATGTCCCCATGATCCAAGCAGGTAACAGTAACTCTAACCATTCCATCATCGCTTAGACCTTTGGTTCTGGGTGGATATGTGGACGAGGGTCATGCGTACAGGGTTCAACATGATCGCTATGCCCACAATGATTGTGGTGATGCTGATAAAACATGCGTTGAGTTCCAAAAATTGCTTGATACTCAGGATGCTGTTGAATGCTTTCAGGTAGTCCGCTACAACAAATGTGCTTATTGAGACAAACTACACGATGCGTACCTTGCATAACCCACTGTAAATCGTGAGAAACCATTAAAACAGCACAACCATAACGCTCTGGCAAACTACGTACGTATTCATACAGTTCGGCTTCTGATTGGATGTCTAAACCCTGCATGGGTTCGTCAAGAACTAAAATATCAGGTTGACGTAATAAGGCGCGAGCAAGGAGAACACGCTGACGTTCTCCTCCAGATAACTGCTGAACTTTAGATAATTGTAGTTTTGAAATCCCAGTGTCCTGAATAATTTCTTTGCGAAGATCACTTGCACATGCTTCTAGATCAAGTAAGTCTTGGACACGTAAGGGTAGGCTGCTAGACGGATTAAATTTTTGTGGGACATATGCCATTTTTAGCTTTTTAGCAAAAGTGACTTTGCCCGCGTTGGGTTGCATGATGCCAAGCAATACTTTGATCAACGTAGACTTACCAGCGCCATTCGGACCTATTAATGTGACGATTTCTTTTGCTTGTAAAGCAAAATTAACATTTCTAAGGATGTCTCGTTCATCTCGTCGAACCGAAATATTTTCAAGTTCAATCAATGAAGGGCTTATTGACGAGTGCTGCACTGATGACATTTTCCAGAGATTTCAATAATGCTGTGTTGCGCGATAAATTGATCAGATGCCGCCAATTGATCTAACTGTTGAATTAAGCCTTGAGCAGATGCTTCTTTTACAGAGTGGCATTCTGTACAAATCAAAAAAGCAGCTTGATGTCCTTCACGTGGATGGCAGCAAGGGATGTAAGCATTGATTGAGGTTAAACGATGGATTAAACCTTTCTCTAGCAGGAAATCTAATGTTCGATACACCGTCGGTGGTGCAGCAGGGCGATCAGCTTGACCTTTTATTTTTGCCAGCAGATCATAGGCGCCCATAGGGGCTGAGGCATTTAGAATGAGTTCAAGAACTTCTTTGCGTAAAGGTGTTAGTCGTGCGCCAACCGCAGTACATAAAAGCTCTGCTTCCGCAATTCTTGCTTTAATATCGTGATGACCGTGGACACCGTGCAAAGCATTATCATGTTCATGTGAACAAGAACTCATAACTTGACCTCATTGTTTTGCACATATCATAACATGCAAATGATCTATAACTATCTATATCGTGATCTTGATGATTATGGTGACAAAGGGGGTAGAAAATAGACATATGCAATTTTTAACTTTTGTTATATTATAACATGCTTCGCTAAGTTGAGTACTACTGTAATGTCACGCCTTTTAATCTTTGTTTTCTTTTCAATGTTTAGTACATGGGGGTGGACTCAAAGTTTAGTGGTTTCGACACATCCAATTTATTTGATCGCTAAGGAAGTAACACAAGGAATTGAAGAACCTGTATTACTTTTAAATGATCAAACTGGACATGATGTTCAATTGACACCTGCTCACCGCAAAGCGATTCAGGATGCCTCTTTAGTGATATGGCTAGGCAAGGCACATGAAGCACCTTTAGAAAAGCTCTTAGGTCAAAATCGAAAAGCGATTGCTTTATTGGACTCAGGAATTTTAACGATACTTCCTCAGCGTAGTTTACGTGGAGCAGCTTTAGCGAATACGATGGATAGTCATGTTTGGTTGGAACCAAATAATGCAGTTCGTATTGCTTTCTTTATTGCGACTTTGCGATCACAGCAAAATCCAGAAAATAAAAATAAATATATGTCAAATGCAAAAAACTTTGCACAACAAGTGCTACAGGCTTCGCAAATATACGAGAGTACTAATAAGGCAAAACCATATTGGTCTTATCATGATGCCTATCAATATTTAGAGCGGGCGCTGAATTTGAAGTTTGCTGGAGCATTAACTGATGATCCGCATATTGCGCCTACAGCTGCACAAATAAAGTACTTAAAAGATAGTCGACCAAAGTCAAAAATGTGCCTATTGGCTGAAACTTCAGCAAGTTCAAGCCAATATCAGAAGCTGAATCCCATCATCTTTGAATCGGTAGATGAAAGCATGAGAGGGGAGGATGATTTTGTGGTTGCTTGGAAAAAATTGGCTTCAAAAACCGATAAGTGCGTATTAAGTGCGCAAAAATGATGAAAAAAAATTAATTGAGTTGACTCTATCGTCAGAAAATATGGTAACGAAAAAAACAGACTTAAGTCGAGAAAAGATTGCATGTTCAGGGGTGTAACTCTATAATGCCTGCGATTCGAAACGATCATCAATAAAACTTGTCAAGCAGTTACGCTGTAAGTGGGTAAAAAATGAGCCGAACTAGTCGCATGATTGACCGACGATTAGCAAAAGCTTTGGTCTTCTTACAAGCGTGTATGATTCCAGTGGCAGCTTTATTGGCTTGGCTGATTAAAGATACAACTGCTGCTTTAAGTGCTGCGCTTGGAGCTTTGGTCTGTTGGTTAGCACACTGTTATTTTGCTTGGCAGTCGTTCAGAACGACAGGTGCCAGAGCATCAAAACAAGTCATGCTAAACATGTATCGAGGCATGCTTGGGAAGTTTGCGATTGTGATCGTTGGTTTTATATTAATTTTAAGCAATGTTAAACCGCTGTCACCGGTTGCATTGTTTAGTGGATTTATCCTCGTACAAGCGATGTCGTGGGTCGCGCCGTTTTGGGCGTCGCGTCTACAAAAACGTGGATAAAGCACATTTTGAGATTTTTGGAAGTAAAAACGAGATTATTGCAGTACGCATGGTTCGTTTAACTTCTTTTTAATGATTGACATTGACCAGGTGTGATTTATGGCTGCTGAAGAACATGCCCTGACTTCGACCGAGTATATCAAGCATCACTTGACCAATATGACCTATGGCAAAATGCCTGATGGTACATGGAAATTGGCTGAGACTGCTGAAGAAGCTCAATCGATGGGGTTCACTGCAATTCACTTGGATTCAATGGGTTGGTCTATCGGACTTGGTGTTATTTTCTGTTTGTTGTTCTGGACAGTTGCGAAAGCTGCGAATGCAGGTGTACCAACTAAATTCCAATCAGCGATCGAGATGATCATTGAGTTTGTTGACTCAAGTGTTCGTGATACTTTCCACGGCAAATCACGTTTAATTGCTCCACTTTCATTGACCATTTTCGTGTGGATTTTCCTCATGAACGCAATGGACTTGATTCCTGTAGACTGGATTCCTTATCTAGCTCAACAGATTGGTGCAAGTGTATTTGGTATGGACCCTCACCACGTTTATTTCAAGGTTGTTCCATCTACTGACCCGAACATTACTTTAGGTATGTCATTGTCGGTATTTGTGTTGATCTTGTTCTACAGCATCCGTGAAAAAGGTGTTGGAGGATTCGTTGGCGAGTTGGCACTTAACCCGTTTAATCCAAGTAACCCAGTTGCAAAAGCGTTATTGATTCCAGTGAACTTGATTTTGGAATTAGTAACTTTCCTTGCTCGTCCAGTTTCGTTGGCTCTACGACTGTTCGGTAACATGTATGCAGGTGAGTTAATCTTCATCTTAATCGCGTTATTACCGTTCTGGATCCAGTGGGCGTTATCTGTGCCTTGGGCTATCTTCCACATTCTTGTAATCACGCTGCAAGCATTTATCTTTATGATGCTGACCATCGTTTACTTGAGCATGGCAAGCGAAAAGCATTAATGGTATTGCCTAACTATCACCTGATGGTTGGGCTTAAATTTTAGTTTAATTTGGTAATAACCTAACCTCTGAGGAATTTTTCATGGAACTCACTTTAGGTCTAGTTGCAATTGCATCTGCTATCTTGATCGCTTTCGGTGCTTTAGGTACTGCGATTGGTTTTGGTCTTTTAGGTGGTCGCTTCTTAGAAGCTGTTGCTCGTCAACCAGAATTGGCTCCACAACTTCAAACTCGTATGTTCTTAATCGCGGGTCTTCTTGATGCTGTGCCTATGATCGGTGTTGGTATTGGCTTGTTCTTCATCTTCGCTAATCCATTTGTAGGTTAATAGCTTAATTCCTAAATCCACATATTGAGGAATAGCGAAATGAATATCAACCTCACATTGATTGGCCAAGCAATTGCATTTGCGATGTTCGTCGCATTCTGCATGAAGTTTGTTTGGCCACCACTAATCAATGCGATTAGTGAGCGTCAGCGTAAAATTGCTGATGGCTTAAACGCTGCTGAAAAAGCTAAAGCTGACCTTGCTGATGCGCAAGCACAAGTTAAGGCAGAGTTAGATGCAGCGAAAGCACAAGCGGCTCAATTGATCGAACAAGCGAACCGTCGTGCAGCACAATTGGTAGAAGAAGCGCGTACCCAGGCTGCGGCTGAAGGTGAGCGTATTCGTCAACAGGCAAAAGAAACTGTTGATCAAGACATCAATGCTGCTCGCGAAGAATTACGTCAACAAGTTGCTGCTTTGGCAGTTGCTGGCGCAGAAAAAATTCTGAACCAACAAGTTGACGCAGAAGCTCATAATGCCATGCTGACTCAGCTGGCTGCTAAACTATAAGCGAGGCGAAATATGGCTGAACTCTTGACGTTAGCACGCCCGTACGCCAAAGCAGCATTTGCTTATGCATCTGAGCAGAATGCAACTGACGCTTGGTCAAATGCGTTACAACTGCTCAGTGCTGCGGTGCAAGACGAAGCATTTTCCGCTTATTTAAATCGCCCTGAGCTGACTCCTGCGGAACAAGTAGGTCTTTTTGCGAAAGTTTTAGGTGAAGATCAATCTCAATCAGTGTCTAACTTTTTGACACTTCTTGCAGATAACGATCGTTTAGTTTTATTGCCTGAAATTGCTGCAGAATACGAATTACTTAAATCGCAGAACAACAACACGTTGGAAGTGGAGATTGAATCTGCTTTTCCAATGGATGCGACACAAGAGCATATTTTAGCTCATGCGCTTGAAAAACGTTTTAACAGAACTGTACATGTGACTGTTAGCGTTAATCCAGCGTTAATCGCAGGTGTTGTGATTCGTGCAGGCGACCAAGTGATAGATGACTCTGCGCTTAACAAGCTTGAAAAAATGCGGACTCGTCTTCTTGCGTAACAGCAAAAAGACTGAACTTAAAAAAGATTGAGGAATAGCGCAATGCAACAACTGAATCCATCCGAGATCAGTGCGCTCATTAAACAGCGTATCGGCGATCTGGACACCAGCGCGACCGCTAAGAATGAAGGTACCATCGTCATGGTATCTGACGGTATCGTGCGTATTCACGGTCTTGCGGATGCAATGTACGGTGAAATGATCGAATTCGACGGCGGCTTATTTGGTATGGCACTGAACCTAGAACAGGATTCAGTGGGTGCCGTTGTTTTAGGTAACTACCTAAGCCTTCAAGAAGGTCAAAAAGCTCGTTGTACAGGTCGTGTATTAGAAGTTCCGGTAGGTCCTGAACTTCTTGGCCGTGTCGTAGACGCTTTGGGTAACCCAATTGATGGTAAAGGCCCTATTGATGCAAAACTAACTGATGCTGTTGAAAAAGTAGCACCAGGCGTAATTTGGCGTCAATCTGTCGACGAACCTGTTCAAACTGGTTATAAATCAGTTGATACCATGATCCCTGTAGGTCGTGGTCAGCGTGAGTTGATCATTGGTGACCGTCAAACTGGTAAAACAGCAATGGCGATCGATGCGATCATCGCTCAGAAAAACTCTGGCATTAAATGTGTATACGTTGCAATTGGTCAAAAACAATCAACAATTGCAAACGTTGTACGTAAGCTAGAAGAAACTGGCGCTATGGCGTATACAACTGTTGTCGCAGCTGCGGCAGCTGATCCTGCAGCTATGCAGTATTTAGCTCCGTACTCAGGCTGTACAATGGGTGAATACTTCCGTGACCGCGGTGAAGATGCGTTAATTATTTATGATGATTTGTCTAAGCAAGCTGTTGCTTACCGTCAAATTTCATTGTTATTACGTCGTCCACCAGGTCGTGAAGCGTATCCAGGTGACGTATTCTATCTTCACTCACGTCTTCTTGAGCGTGCTTCGCGCGTTTCAGCTGACTATGTTGAGAAGTTCACGAACGGTGCAGTAACTGGTCAAACTGGTTCTTTAACTGCGTTACCGATCATTGAAACTCAAGCCGGTGACGTATCTGCATTCGTACCAACGAACGTAATTTCGATTACTGACGGTCAGATCTTCTTAGAAACATCATTATTCAACGCAGGTATTCGTCCTGCAGTGAACGCGGGTATCTCTGTATCGCGTGTTGGTGGTTCTGCTCAAACTAAGATCATCAAAAAATTGTCTGGTGGTATCCGTACTGCTTTAGCACAATACCGTGAATTGGCTGCGTTTGCTCAGTTCGCTTCAGATCTTGATGAAGCAACTCGTAAGCAACTTGAGCATGGTCAACGTGTAACTGAGTTAATGAAGCAGAAACAATATGCTCCTTACTCAATTGCTGACCAAGCTGTATCTGTTTATGCATCTAACGAAGGCTACATGGCTGACGTTGAAGTGAAGAAAATCGTAGACTTTGATGCTGCGTTAATTGCTTACTTCCGTTCAGAACATGCTGCGTTAATGCAACAGATCGATGAAACTGGTGATTATAACAAAGACATCGAAGCAGCATTCAAAGCAGGTATTGAGAGCTTCAAAGCGACTCAAACTTACTAAGTTTATCTTTAGTTAAGTTTGGTTCACGGATCAACCTTCGGAAGCTCGAAAGAGCTTTCGAATACTAGGTTAAGCGTATGGCAAATTTAAAAGAAATTCGCGCCAAAGTAGCTAGTATCAAAAGCACGCAGAAAATTACTCGCGCGATGCAAATGGTAGCTGCTTCTAAAATGCGTCGTGCGCAAGAGCGCATGGCTCAAGGCCGTCCGTATGCCGATAATATGCGCCGTGTAATTGCTCACTTAGTTCAAGCAAATCCTGAATATAAACACCGTTATATGGTTGATCGCCCTGTTAAGCGCGTTGGCTATATCGTGGTGTCTTCAGATCGTGGCTTGGCAGGTGGCTTGAACATTAACTTGTTCAAGAAAGTTGTGCAGCATGTCAAAGCACAACAAGAGCAGTCAATTGAAGTTGAATTTGCTTTGATTGGTCAAAAAGCGGTTTCGTTTTTTAAGAATTACGGCGGTAAAGTGCTTGGTGCAACGACCCAACTTGGCGACGCGCCGAGTTTGGAACAGTTAACTGGCTCTGTACAAGTTATGCTTGATGCATTTGATAAAGGCGAATTAGATCGTATCTATCTCGTTTCAAATGGTTTCGTCAATGCGATGACTCAACAGCCTAAAGTAGAACAACTTGTTCCTTTAGCACCAGCGCAAGCAGGCGATGATCTCAACCGTACTTATGGTTGGGACTATATCTACGAACCAGAAGCAGAAGAATTGTTAAATGGTTTGTTGGTTCGCTACATCGAGTCTATGGTTTATCAAGGTGTGATTGAAAACGTTGCATGTGAGCAGTCTGCTCGTATGGTCGCGATGAAAGCAGCGACAGACAACGCAGGCCAATTGATTAAAGACCTACAACTCATTTACAACAAGCTGCGTCAAGCCGCGATTACTCAGGAAATTTCCGAGATCGTTGGCGGTGCCGCTGCCGTTTAACATTATTAAGTTTGAATTGAGGAGACAGCAATGAGTAGCGGTCGTATCATTCAGATCATCGGCGCGGTTATCGACGTCGAGTTTGAGCGCAATAGCGTTCCTAAGATCTATGACGCTCTCCAAGTTGACGGTACTGAAACTACTTTAGAAGTTCAGCAACAGCTTGGCGATGGTGTTGTTCGTACCATCGCAATGGGTTCTACAGAAGGTCTTAAACGTGGCCTTAATGTAACTAGCACAAATGCACCGATTTCTGTTCCAGTGGGTCCTGCTACGCTTGGTCGTATCATGGACGTATTGGGTCGCCCTATCGATGAAGCAGGTCCTGTAGCGACTGAAGAACGTTTGCCGATTCACCGTCAAGCACCTTCTTATGCTGAACAAGCAGCTTCTACTGATCTTTTAGAAACTGGTATTAAAGTAATTGACTTACTTTGCCCATTCGCGAAAGGTGGTAAAGTTGGTTTATTCGGTGGTGCGGGTGTTGGTAAAACCGTTAACATGATGGAGTTGATCAACAACATCGCGAAAGCACACTCAGGTTTATCTGTGTTTGCTGGTGTTGGTGAGCGTACTCGTGAAGGTAACGACTTCTATCACGAAATGAAAGATTCTAACGTTCTTGACAAAGTAGCAATGGTCTACGGTCAGATGAACGAGCCACCAGGTAACCGTTTACGCGTAGCGTTAACTGGTTTGACTATGGCTGAATACTTCCGTGATGAAAAAGACGAAAATGGTAAAGGTCGTGACGTATTATTATTCGTCGACAATATCTACCGTTATACACTTGCGGGTACTGAAGTATCAGCATTGTTAGGTCGTATGCCATCTGCAGTAGGTTACCAACCGACACTTGCAGAAGAAATGGGTGTTCTCCAAGAGCGTATTACGTCTACTAAGTCTGGTTCGATCACATCGATCCAAGCTGTGTACGTACCTGCGGATGACTTGACTGACCCATCACCTGCAACAACGTTTGCTCACTTAGATGCAACAGTAGTATTGAGCCGTGACATCGCATCTTCTGGTATTTATCCAGCGATCGATCCACTTGACTCAACTTCACGTCAGTTAGATCCATTGGTTGTTGGTCAAGAGCATTATGAAATTGCACGTTCTGTACAGAACGTATTGCAACGTTATAAAGAGCTTAAAGACATTATCGCAATCTTGGGTATGGATGAATTAGCTGAAGAAGATAAATTGGTTGTTTACCGTGCGCGTAAAATCCAACGTTTCTTCTCTCAACCATTCCACGTAGCTGAAGTATTTACTGGTGCTCCTGGTAAATTAGTACCGCTTAAAGAAACTATTCGTGGCTTTAAAGGTCTATTAGCTGGTGAATACGATCACATCCCAGAACAAGCGTTCTATATGGTTGGTGGTATTGACGAAGTGATTGCTAAAGCTGAGAAACTCTAATTTAAGGAGATCATCTCATGGCGACTATGCAATGTGATGTCGTAAGTGTTAAAGAGTCTATTTACTCTGGACAAGTTACGATGTTAATCGCAAAAGGTGCGGGTGGTGAGTTAGGTATTTTACCTGGACATGCACCACTTGTAACTTTACTCCAACCTGGACCGATTCGTGTTCAGTTGGAAAATGGTACGGAAGAAATTGTTTACGTATCTGGCGGTGTGTTAGAAGTTCAACCTCATGTTGTTACGGTACTTGCAGATAGTGCAATCCGTGCAGACAACTTGGATGAAGCTGCAATTATGGAAGCTCGTAAACAAGCTGAACAATTGCTAGCAAATCAAAAGAGTGATTTGGATTCTGCTGCTGCACTTGCTGCGTTGGCTGAAACAGCTGCTCAGCTTGAAACGATCCGTAAAATCAAGAATCGTGCAATGTAATTGCAGATTTAAGATTGAAAAAGCCACCGTCAGGTGGCTTTTTTATTTGGATTGGCTTTATGAATCTGACAATTATCACAATTGCCTTTATAAAAAGGTTCAGTAGCAATACGATCAAGAATAGATATTCTTAAAGATATAAGAAAATAATGCTTAGTTTATTTAAACTTTTTTTATTTGGTAATCTGTGCGTGAAGCATAAATTAAGGATATATTTAACAATCTAGCAACTCGCTTAACAATAGTGATCGGAAGTAAGAGCTTGCTGATTTTTCTATATTTGCAATAACGAATAGATCTTATAAAAATTCAATTAGGAAGTATATGTTACCGAGTAATGTCTTAAAGTTGCGTTTAGATCGCATCGAACAACAAGGGCATCATTTATCTGTCAAAGACCAATTGAAGCTGGTAACGCTCACCCAACCTGATTTAACTGCAAATATTTACACACAAATATTTAATCTTACTTTACCCAAGATTTGGAATTTTCGTCATTCCACCAAAGAAGATATTCATTGTGCTTTACGTTTAATTCAATTAATTACAGAGACCTTTATTCCTGTTTATAAGTTCCATGCACAAAAAAATGCATGGCTAGAGCAGTGTTTAGCATTTCGTTTGCAATATTCAGAAGAAAAATTTAGCTCAAATGAAATTCAAACGATTTTGTTGCAGTTATCAGAGTGCAAAGACGGTGAATTAAAACTGAGTGTTTTGAAACAATTGTGTGATGAATACGATATTGTTGAAATCAAATTGAATCTTGCGAAGTTGTATGTGCGTTTGGAAAATTGGCATGCAGCTATAGAAATCTATGATCGTGTCTTCCAGCAACAACCTACACAGCATGAAGATATTCACTACGATTACATTCAAAGTCTGTTAAATCGTAATCATTATTCGAATGAACATGGTCATGGTGATATCGTTGAGGCTTTGGATCGACTAGGAAATCTTGATCAGATTCAACAGCAAAAACTACACGATGAACTGACACGACGAGCTGTAGGCTTATTATTGCCTGAGAATCTCAACTCGCATATTGTGCAATCTCCAAAACCATTTATACATCTTCAGCATAAGCTAAAGTTCGTTGGATACTCTTTAAATCATTGGCTATCGGCTGATGAGTTTGTTGTACCTTATTATAAAAATAGAATTGAACAAGCACCTAAATTGCTCAATAACCAAGAGGTTGTTATGCATTTAGATCGCCATAAAGCAGCAAATGCAGCACTACAGAAAATATTAACTGGGCGAGATTTAAAATTTGTTAGTGGGATTAACGCTGCAAATCATAGCTTAGGATTTATTTGGAATTATTTTCATATAAACCCTTTGGTTTTAGATGCGCTTGTCACTGCTTCAAAGGGTGATCCAGAAGCATTTTATAATTTAAAACAGATTCCAGCGCCTGATTATAATCATGATGCTGCTATGCAGCAGATTTCATCTTATTTGGCT
Organism: Acinetobacter sp. A22; assembly: GCF_030913345.1. Lineage (NCBI taxonomy): Bacteria > Pseudomonadati > Pseudomonadota > Gammaproteobacteria > Moraxellales > Moraxellaceae > Acinetobacter > Acinetobacter sp. A22. The sequence goes on along the minus strand of NZ_CP133162.1, from coordinate 2,457,249 downwards.
AAACAACAAGTAGCATATAACTTGAGTCAGCAGGGACATAGCATTGAGTTTGTAGAGCATTCACATTTAGCTGGATTTGACCTTATTGTGGATGGTACACCGATGCAGGTTAAATGCACGCTTGATACTGAAAAAGTCGAAAAATTTGCGCAGAGCTATCCACATATTGCAATCATTGTGAATATTGAACTGGCTCATTTGCAAGAAAAATACCCATCGGTTTTTGCTGATTTAGCACTTAGTTATGAGTCGGTCCAACGCACTGCTCAGCAAAGCTTACAGCAAGTCGTTGGACGTGAGAATTTTTTACCAATCCCTTTAATGAATACTGGTTTTGCTGTCTATCGTAATTTTAATAAAGTACAAACTAGACAAACAGTACGCCCTTTTCTGCAATACAAATCGTCTAACTCTACTATGAAAAATGGTTTGGCTTTAGGAGCAGCAATCGGTGGGATTGTCTCAGGTTCGATCGGTGCTTTTTTTGTTGGGGGACTAGCGATTTATCGAACTTGGCGTGTTCAGAATAAAGAACAAACCAAATCGGCTCATGAGAAACAACAAATCATTGCGCAAAGAAACCAAGTCATGGATTTGTTGATTGATTTTGCGGAATGGTTTACTCACGACCTACTCAAGTATCGGATTGATTTATATGCTTACCAACTCAGACAAATTGAAATGAAGCTGATGGGACAGATACCTGAGTTGTCTCTTTCTACTTTGTTGTTTGCCTATAAGTTTGAAGCGCATCATCGAGCGGTAAAGTTGTATGAATGGATGCAGCAACAATTGACACATGACAATCCCAAACGCAAAGTTCAAGCAGGTTGGGTGGCATTAGCACAATCAGATCAGTTTATGTCGATTGAGTTGAAGCAACGTCTTAATCAATTAAATACTGTATTAGATCAATATAAAAAGATGACTCAAATGGGGCATGATTTTCCAAATCTAAGCAAGCAGAAAGCTAATACTTCAGTTTCTATGCCATCGTATCAGATACAACCCATCAAAATGAGTTATGAGATTTGATATTACTAAGATCATGTAATTAGTATTCTCATTCTCTAAAAGCTCAAGTATTTCTAATAAAGATACTTGAGCTCAAGAATTTAAATACTCATATCAGCAAGCCAGAGGAAATAACCACCGTAGCTATTAAATTTAAATTAACCACCAATATTTTTCCCTTCATCTGTTAATTGGTGCCTACCTTTATCATTAATTATGAGAAAGCCTTTAGCTACAAATTTTTCTAAAAGCTCATTTGTTTTCAGTTTATGTTTGGCAGCAAGTTTCGAAGTTGTTAATTTGCTAAAATCATCTTGTTCACTATTTTCTTGGCTTATTTCTGTATCTCTCACCTCATCAAGAGAAATTCTAACTTCATCGCTGATTCGAATAATGCGTTGGGCTTCTTCATAAGCATCTTTAAACACCGATTCATCATGATCTTTTTCAATCAAAATCCCCATCTCATTATTATTCACTTGGCTAAACTCATATAAGTTTAGACTGGAAATTATACAAGTTGATTCATTGATGTAACATTTAGCATGAAGGTTCTTACAGAAACTCACCCTTACATAATCAAGTTTTTGCATCCATTTGATTTCATCAGGATGTAAATCACTTTTGCCATAAATTATACGAATATCAATTTTAAGACGATTTTTATCTTCAAGAAGTTCCTTTATACGATCATTTAGTTTTAAAAAAGGGCTAGGGCTTGTTGAGAATTAACAAAGACTACTGATTAATTTATAATAGTACTATGGATAGATACATACACTGATGCCCAATGGGCAAAAATGGAACCTTTTTGCCTAGGTAAAGTGACCGATCGAGGTCGTAGTGGAAAAGATAATCGATTATTTTTAGAAGCAGTCCTATGGATTGCCCGTACAGGCAGTCCATGGCGTGATCTACCTGCTCATTTTGGTAAATGGAATACCGTCTTTAAAAGATACCGTGACTGGGTTAAAGCTGGTGTATTTGAAACTATTTTTGCATCTGTAAATGAAGATGTTGATTTGGAATACGCCATGATTGATGGAACGATTGTTAAAGTTCATCGACATGGGCAAGGTGCAAAAGGGGGACTTTCAAACAGTCTATAGGTAAATCTCGAGGTGGAATGACCTGTAAAATTCTTGCCTTAGTGGATAGTCTAGGCAACCTCATTAAGTTTCGATTAATGCCTGGTCAATATCACGATTTAGTAGAAACCAAACCTTTAATTGAAGATGTTGATTTTCAAGCATTACTAGCTGATAAAGCATTTGATGCAGATTGGCTCATCCAAGAACTCAATGAACGTAAAGTGAAAGTGGTGATCCCACCCAAATCTAATCGAAAAGTAATGAGAGCATTTGATACGACTATGTATAAATGGCGTCATCTCATTGAAAACTATTTCTGTAAGTTAAAAGAATTTAAACGTATAGCGATGCGTAGTTGTAAAACAGATACGAGTTTTGAAGCCATGATTCAATTGTGCGCGAGTGTAATTAACTCTCGGTAATTCTCAACAGACCCTAATTAGAATAAGGCGTTCTTTTGCATTTTTAATTAATTCTTCTAGATAAAAATTAGTTGCACTTGTATTAAGAAATTTAGACATGTCGTTCCAACATTTATGTAAATATTAAAATTAAAGTAAAAAAATTATAATATTTATTTTAATAAAGAGAATAGTTAAACTATTCTCTTTATTAATTTTTTATTTTATTTTGCTAATTCAGCTTCAATTGCATTTACGATGCGTTCATCATCCGCTGTAATATCTGGTGCAAAACGCGCCACAATTTCACCATTTTTATTTACCAAGAATTTTTCAAAATTCCATAAAACTTCAGGCGGATTGTTTGGCGTTAAACCATAATCAACTAAATCTTTCCACCAAGGACCTTCACCAATACGTTCAGGGATTGCTTGAGTTAGTGTTTGATAGAGTGGATGTTTGTCATCGCCAGCAACGGAGATTTTTGCAAATAAAGGGAAATGAACATCATAATTCAATGAACAAAATTGCTGAATTTCATCATTACTGCCAGGTTCTTGCTCTAAGAAGTTATTTGCTGGAAAACCTAAGATTTCTAAACCTTGATCTTTCTTCGCTTGGTACAGTTTTTCCAAACCTTCATATTGGGGAGTTAAGCCGCATTTAGATGCGACATTGACGATTAAAAGTACTTTACCTTGGTATTGTTCAAGGTCGACTTCCTGACCTTTGATATCCTTAACAGGAATGTGATAAACCGATTGGCTCATGGAATACGTCCTAGTTTGTTGTTGTGACAAGACTTGTTTGTTTTAACTGCTTATTTATCAGAGTGCAATCTTATTCATAGTAATCAATACAAATAATGAGCAAAAGAAGAAAGCTGAATTAGGTAGATGCATTTTTGAGTTGAATAGGTGTTTGTCCTGTATAGCGCTTAAAAAATTCGATAAAACTTGAGCTGTGTTGATAACCTAGAGAAAACGCAAGTTGTTTAATGGTCATCCCTTGGCGAATTTGATTGATCGCATAGATGATCTTAGCTCGATTGCGCCATTCTGCTAAAGATAGCTGTAACTCTTGTTGGCTGAGGCGAAACAGATGACGTTCACTGAATGTAAAGTGCTGTAAGATCTGTTGTAGGCTCATATGAAATAATTCAGGATTCGCAAGTTGATCGAGAATCGGAGCTAAGGTTGGATGCGTGCTTTGCGGCAAATAATGTGTATATGCTGGAGCTTGTTTTAGTTGATCGAATAACACTTGTAATAAATGTTCAAGATATTCGGGTGCAGGATTTTGCTTTTGTTGCTCTAGAATTTGAATGACCAAGGCGCGAAAAAAAGGTTGAATACTAAAACAGCGGCAGACATCGCCTAATGCATTTCCGAAACGAGGATGAAGTCGGATGCAAATATAATGAATTTCATGTTCAACAGGCAGTGATTGGTGTTCTGTGCGTGGTGGTAGCCATAGCCCATAGCTTGGCGGTGATAAGTAATATTTTCCTTCAATATCAAACTCTAGTGTTCCATTTAAACTAAAATTAAAGTCACCCCAAAGTGAAGAGTGAGGACTAACAACGTCATTCTTTTGATAGAGAAATTCATGCACCTCTATACCTGTTAATAATGGAAATTGTTGGGTACCGTCAAACTTCATTTGGATTCTCAACTTTTAATTTTCACAAGTGACTTTTGGATTATTTAAGCCTTTGGCTAAAGTAAAAATGCTAATCAAGGCTAAAGCCACAAAGCTAATTACACCATAAATTAAGATATTTTCATTAAAGTGATCAACGACATAACCGCCTAATAATGAGCCAACAGCAATCAAGACCTGGAACATGCCAACAAATAGAGGCATTCCTTTTTCAACAGCATTGGGTGCATGAACAAACATCCAAATATTCGCGGAAGTTGGAAAAGCTCCAAAGGCAAAACCCCAAAGTGCGGTGAGGATGACAGCACCCAGTTCATGCACTGCAAATATTGGGAAGCCAAAGAACACAACTGCAAAGCAGAAACCCACAAAAGCAAGTGTATAGCGAACATTTAAATTGCCACTATAACCTGCGAATGCATTCCCAAATACACCAGCAATTCCATAAAGTAACAATAGAGAACTGATGGTGTTGCCATCAAAACCTGCAATATTTTTAAAGAAAGGGGCTAAATAACTATAGGCACAGAAATGTGCTAAACCAATCAAGAGTACAATCAACATGCCACTACGTGCTTTGGGTATTCTTAACAGCGCAGGAAGATCACGCAGGTGAATAGCGGATTCAGGATTTAATTTGGGTAAGAAGATGATTTGTAATAAGAGGACTATTAAGCCAATTGCTGCCGTTATTCCAAATGCGCTACGCCATCCGTAGAACTCGCTGAGCCATGTGCCGATAGGAACGCCTAATACCGTTGCAAAGGTTACACCTGCCATGACGACTGCGGTTGCCTTAGCGATGGGCAAATGAGCAGGAGCAAGTTTGCCACTCAAAGCAATTGCTGTTGCCCAAAAGCCTCCAATTGCAATTCCTAATACTAACCGACTCAGTAAGAGGATATTAAAACTCTCAGCAAATGCAGTAATGGTATTTGCTATCACCATGATCGCAGTCAGTAGAATTAAGACATAACGACGATCTAGTTGTTTCACTGATATCGGGAGAAGGGGGGCTGCAAATGCTGCCATGACGCCTGGTAGAGTGATAATCAAACCCGCTGTGCCAATAGAAATATTCAAATCAGCTGCAACACTGTTGAGTACACCTACAGGGAGAAATTCACTGGTCACAAGTGCAAAAGCGCCGATCGCGACTGCGAGAATCGCATACCAACTCCCTTGATTTTTCGTTGATGATGCGCCACTAGATTCGGGAGAGTAAGAGTTTTCCATATAAAATTCTTTTATTGTTAGATGCATAACAATAAAATTTCGAATACTGGTTAAATTTTTATAACGATCGTTATAAAATAAAAATAGATGCGTCAATTAATTTAATAATGATCGTTATGAAAATATCTGTGGCTTTTATGAAAGATACGCATGAATCTCACCTAATGCCTTGTGATAATAGCTTTAAAAAGAAACGTGGTCGCCCAAAGTGTTTTGATGAACAACAAGCCTTACAAAAAGCCATGCTATTGTTTTGGGAACATGGCTTTGAAGCGACATCGATGAGTGATTTAACTCAAGCTTTAGGGTTAACTGCACCAAGTTTATACAGTAGCTTTGGTGATAAGGTGGGACTTTTTTATAAGTGTATCGACTACTATTTGGCTCATGAAGCATGTCCAATTGAAGCGATTTTCTTAGAGGCGAAAACTGCCAAAGTCGCATTTGAATTATTTCTTTATGACAATGTACAACGTTTGGTTCAACCCAATAAACCTACAGGTTGTATGCTTGTCGTTGCTACCATGAATTGTTCTGATCATGCGCAGACAGTGCAGCATACTATTCTTGAAAGGCGTCTGAAGACCAAACAGAAAATGCTTGAGCGTTTAAAACAGGGTGTAGAAAATGGTGACATTGCCCATTCTGCCTCTCTACAAGAGATAGCAGATTTCTATGCAACAGTCTTACAAGGATTGACTGTGCAAGCACGAGATGGTGCAACGGTTCAACAATTGCATAAGGTGGTTGAACACGCAATGCGTAGCTGGGACTTATTCTAAATTTGATGTCTAAACAGCGATATAAATGTCTGAAATACGATATTTAAATTGATTTAGACATCTTTCAAAATATTCGCATTACTTAGAAAATGCGGGAAAGTGGATGGGTCTGCTAAGCAAATATCAAAAATGGGTGTTTATCTTACCTCTCATTGCTATTTTCATTTGGTCATTGAACATTGCGGTGACTCGTTATGTTGCAGATTATATTTCACCTGCCAGTATTAGTTTTTATCGGTGGTTTGTCGCTTTTATTATCCTGACGCCATTCATGCTACCCAAAGTTTGGCAACAACGTGCTTTGATTCGACCTTTGATTGGACGTTTAGCTGTGCTAAGTGCTTTTGGTATGGTGTTATATCAAGGTCTCTCATATACCGCGGCACATTATACGACTGCGACCAATATGGGCATCGTCAATGCATTTGTTCCCATTTTTACTATATTTATTTCATATTTGATTTTAAAGGATAAACCTAATCGTTTTGCGATCTTTGGTAGTTTATTGTCCTTTGCTGGATTGATCTATGTGATGAGCCAAGGTCAGCTTTCTAGTTTGTTTGCTCAAGGTGGGCATTGGGGAGATGCTGTCATGGTGATTGCTGTAGGATTCTATGCATTTTATGGGGTGTTTCTCAAAAAATGGCAAGTCCAGTTACCCTTGATGACCAGTTTATATGTCCAAATAGGGTTTGCATTGTTATATCACGTCCCATTTTTATTATATTTAGGCTTGGATGCGATTGATGCAGAGAATGCCATGAGTGTGCTTTATGCTGGTATGTTTCCATCTTTGATTGCTCCCTTGTTATGGATGGTAGCAGTACAAGCGATTGGCCCAAATCGAACCAGTATTTTTATGAATCTTATGCCTGTATTTACGGCAGTGATAGCCAGTTTTTGGTTGGCTGAACAATGGGCAATTTATCACTCGATTGGCGGTATAATGATTCTCATAGGGATTATTTTGGCCCAAAAAAAGACAAAAAAAGTTGTTCAATCACAGTTGGAAACGGCGACTTAGTTGCGCATAAATGAGATGGTTTTGCTTAAAAGAGCAACAAACGAACGTAATTTTTTTATTAACTGTTTATTCTTTCTATATGATTTACAAATATATTTTAAAGGAGTGCCTCATTTGTGATTCTGAAAAAGATCAATAAAAATAAAAATATATTTTTATTAGATCTTTAAAACTGACAAAAAAGGTACGCTTTTCACTTTTTTTGTTAGATAAATAATATATTTGTATAAGATGAATGATTGATCCATAATACTCAACACAGCAAGATGATTCGTTTTAGAATGAATGAGTTGCTTAACAAATTTGTGAACCCTCTGGATGTGATGATACACATCCTTTTTATGCTCAGTTATCCCTATATAACTGAGCTTTTTTTTATCTGCTATTCATGTAATTAAGCGCGAATCACTTCACCTGTTAACGCATTGAGAATACGACTTGGTTCTTGGCTCAAGCCTAATTTACCATCTAGATAATGCAGAGATGAACCAAAATAAGCTTGTGCTTCTTCTAAACTTTTTGCTGGAGTTAAGCCTGCGGGATTTGCGCTTGTCGATACGATAAATCCACCAAATGAATCACATAGCTCTACGCACAAAGGATGTGTTGTTACACGAACAGCAACCAAAGGGTGTTGTCCTTTAATCCAAGTCGGGATATGTTGGTCGGCTGGAAGTAGCCATGTTGTGGCACGTTCGGTCTCTTGACGATTTGACCAACTGGCAATCACTTGGTTGCGGAGGTTCGATTCTAGGTTCTGTAGTAGATGTTCTACTTGTTCTAGATGCCCAGCTAATAAAATCACGCCTTTTTCAACTGGACGATGTTTTAACTCAAGAATGTCTTGAAATGCTTGTTGATTAAAAGGATCACAGCCCAAACCCCAAACGGCTTCTGTTGGATAGGCGAGGACTTGTCCTTGTTTTAGACAATCAGCGGCTTCGGCAATCGAGTTTGTAATCATGTCTAGGAGGGTACTAACAGAAAAGATTGGCTATAGTTTAATGGATTGGACGACAACGTAAATAGCGACCACCTTGTTGTATGCACAAACCTAGTAACTCTAATTCCATTAATTGAGATGTGATTTCAGAGATCGGTGCTGGATAGCGTTGGCTGAGTAAATCTAAATCCTGTCCAATCCAATCTAAATTCTGATACAAGCTAATCAAATGTGGTGGAAGTGTTGAGTGCTGTTCTACAGCATCTTTAGTGTGTTGTTGGGTCTGCCAATGTGTAGGTAATGCTAAATCTTCAATAATCTGTTCAGGATGATCGACCAAAACAGCCCCTTCACGAATAAGTTGATGACAGCCTTGATGGTATTCACTGTAAATATGACCAGGGATAGCAAATACCATTTTACCTTGATTGGCTGCTTCATTCGCCGTAATCAAAGATCCACTTTTTAGTGCTGCTTCAACCACTAAGACACCTAAACTTAAGCCACTAACAATCCGATTTCGTCGTGGAAAATGTTGTTGTAATGGGAGTGTCGTAGGAAGAAACTCTGTGATGATGGCACCTGATTGAGCAATTTGTTGTGCCAATGGTTTATTTTGAGTGGGATAAACGGTATCTAACCCAGTACCTGTGACAGCGATACTTCGATGATGTGCTAAGCCACCGCGATGAGCAGCTTCATCAATCCCATGTGCAAGACCACTGGTAATATAAAATCCTTTCTCACTAAGGTAATAAGCAAAATCATAAGCCACTTGGCGACCATGTGGACTAGGTTTGCGGCTCCCCACCAATGCAATTTGCGGTTGCAGTAAAGCCTGAAGATGACCTTGACCAAATAATATGGGGGGATGATCTGCATAAGGCATGAGTTGTTTGGGATAGTCAATATCGTGTGGCGTCACGATAAAGTCACAGTGCTTCAAAATCAGTTGAACTATCTGTTCAAATTGTTTTTGACCTTGTGTACTTTGAAATTCTTCTAAGCGTTTTAGATGGTTTGCATGTAAACTGAGTTGATACCACTCAGAGAATCTGTGGTTTTGTGTTGCTTGTTCACAACTCCCAAAATGTTTCAGAATTTTGTGAAAGCTGGATAGGGAATGTTGAACCAAATACCACACCAACACGGTATGGTAGTGGTGGGGTGATAATTGATTCAACATAGTTTGTTCTTAGTCATCCAAGCGTGGTGGTTGAATGTTTGAACCGACCTTGATTGGTAGTTCACTTTCTAAAACGTAGGCATAGCTGATACGATCAAAACTCTTGAAGATCATCAAGCTACCCACATATTGTCCAGGTAATTTAACTTTCTCTTTAGTTTTTGGATCTTGTACGATCTCACCCTCTTGGTAGGTGCTAAAGACTTGACCAATTTCAACGCCATCAGCAGTACCACGATCAACAGTGACAACACCATTTTTTGCGGCTGTACCAATCGATCCTAATACACGAATCACTTTACCGCCATCGCGTACTTGTTTTGCATCGATAGGATAGAACAAGGTTGGCAACATTGCCTCTTGTTCAAGCATCACGCGATCACCACGACGAACTTCGCCGTTATAGCTATCAGTGAGTTCAACCGTAGTAATGTCGTTTTCATTGCGCACAGCAACACCAGATGCGACTTGAAGTAATTCAACACCTAGGTTTTGCTTTTTGCCTTGCTCATCAACAACGATGTAAGGTTCACCTTCACGGTAAACGCCATAACGCTGACCATTTTCTAGACCTTGACCACGGACGTAAACACTTTGTCCTTTGCCTGCAAGCACGCGATTGTCAGCTGTGCCTAAGATATAAGGGGTATTCGCAATCGCATCCGCTGGTAATACTGAACTACGTTCTAACCATTGTTGAATATGAGCCAATGGAATAACTGGCACACTATTGTTCAATGCTTCGATACGTACTTGCGGACGTAAAGTTGTTCCGCCACCTGTATAACGACGAATAATACCGTCACAGCCATCACCTTCATCTTTACCGATTAACGGTTTGCCATTCAAACTACAGAGTAGTAAGCGGTCACCTGGATAAATCCAGTGAGGATTCTTAACGTGTTTATTGCTTGCCCAAATTTCTGGCCAGCGCCATGGTTTACTTAAAAACTTGCCTGAGATATCCCAAAGGGTATCGCCTTTTTTCACTACATAGACATGTGGTGCCCCAGCTTTAACAGAGGGTGGGCTAACATTAGGGCTTGCTGCATGCGTTATATTTACCGTCATGCCTAATCCTGCACAGATGGCAACAGCAATCAGTTGTTTTTTTAACCCCAAGGCATGAAATGAGTGTATGCCGTTTAAAACCTTTTTCATTATCATAATTCCTAAAAATTATGTGTGTAGTTGCGCTATAATAACGACTTTACACACAATTTTTTGATCAAGCATTCCCTTCAGTTGGTTTTCTGATCAATGGCATAAATGAGGAACAGTATGGCCTTATTACCTATTTTAAGTTTTCCTGATCCCCGTCTTCGTACCATTGCCAAGCCAGTCGAAGAAGTCACTGATGATATTCGTCAGCTTGCAGCAGATATGTTAGAAACCATGTACGAGGCACCGGGTATAGGTTTAGCGGCAACTCAGGTTGATCATCATATTCAGCTTATTGTCATGGACCTTTCTGAAGAGAAAAATCAACCGATGGTGTTCATTAACCCCAAAGTCACTCCACTGACTCAAGAGACTCAGCCATACGAAGAAGGCTGTCTCTCTGTGCCTCAAATATACGACAAAGTTGAGCGTCCGTCACGTGTAAAAATTGAAGCAATTAACCTTGATGGTCAAGCATTTGAGTTAGAAGCTGACGAACTTCTCGCAGTTTGTATCCAACATGAAATGGATCACTTAAATGGCAAACTTTTTGTTGATTATTTATCGCCATTAAAACGTCAGCGTGCACGTGAAAAGGTTGAGAAAGTAGTACGCCAGCGTGAAAAAGAGAAAGTTGCTGTGAAGCGCTAAGCTCATCGTCGGTTTTTCGTGATGCCATTATTGTTTCGCAGCGGTTTATTATTCGCATTTACCGCAGTCTGTTTGCAGATTGCGGTCTTTTTGCAGCCGCTACTGCCGAAGCAATATCAAATCGCACCAGTCTGTGAAACGATTACCAAAGCTTTACTGTTACCTCAGGTACAAGCTGAGCAAAGTCAATCACAGCATCATGCTCATCATCATTCACATCAACTCGAACAAGCACCCGCATCTGCATCTTCGCACGATCATCACGATCCCAATCATCAATGTCAGTACTGTACGGTATATGCCAATTTAGTATTGCCGCCTGATGTGGGTGTCAAAGAAATTTTAGTTCGTGTTCAAGTACGTTTAGTCGCATTTCAGCAAACATTTCATCATGTTTATTTTGCGCTACAACGACTTTTTCTATTGCCACAAGGGCGAGCCCCACCTGTTTTCGCATAAATCAAAGCACTTTTTCTTAGGGTTTGTATGAACTCTAAGCCCGTTTTATTTATGTTTTAAGAGAAGACATCTCATGGCACAGCCTAAATTTTTATTACAACCCTTAACGGTTGCGATTCTTGCTGCCTCAAATTCGAGCTTACTTTGGGCAAATTCTGAAGATTTATCGACTCAGCAACGTGTTGAAGCAAAGCTTGCACCTATTGTTGTGACTGCTCAACAACCGAACCAAAATAATGGTTTAGTCATTGAAGCGGATCCTAAACAACCCATACAACCTGTACCAGCAACTGATGGTGCTGATTATTTGCAAAGCATCTTAGGCTTTAGCGCCATCAAAAATGGCGGAACGAATGGTGATATTACATTTAGAGGAATGTTTGGTTCTCGGATAAAAATGCTGGTGGATGGCAGTGAGAGTTTAGGTGCTTGTCCACAACGAATGGATGCTCCGACTTCATATATTCAGCCTGAAAGTTTTGACAAAATTACGGTAGTGAAAGGTCCACAAACTGTTCAATATGCAACGCCTGGCTCTGCAGCAACGGTGATTTTTAAGCGCCAACCAGAGAGTTTGAGCAAAGATCAGCCTTATCGTGGACAAGCGAGCGTCTTGATCGGTTCATATGGGAGACTCGATCATAATGTAGAGGCTGCGATTGGGGATGAGAGCAAATATGCGCGATTAAATGCTAATCGTTCTGTCTCAAATGATTATCAAGATGGTGATGGTCAGACGGTTCATTCAAATTGGGAGCGCTGGAATGCCGATCTTGCCTTAGGCTGGAAGCCAACAGATGATTCTTGGTTAGAATTGCGTGCAGGTAAAGGTGATGGTGAGGCTGCCTACGCTGGTCGTAGCATGGATGGTTCGCAATTTAAACGAGAAAGCCTTGGTCTACAAGCTGAACAGAAAAATATTACAGAGGTGATCAATAAAGTTGAAGCCCAAGTGGACTACAGCTATAACGATCATGTGATGGATAATTTTAGCTTACGTACGCCGCCAATGACGACCATGAATATGCACGGAATGAATATGACTGTGCCAAATAAAATGTCGATGCGGGTTGATCGTCGTACTTTAAATACCCGTTTAGCTGTAACGACAGATTGGGATAAATTTAGCGTCATTTCAGGTGTAGATACGCAGCAGAATAAGCATGGTGGTGATATGGTCATGTATGCCATGCCATCAATGAATTCGCCTTATGCTGAAGATTTGAAATTTCAATCTTATGGTGCATTTAGTGAATGGACTTATGCGATTGATCAAGATCAAAAAGTCGTAGCAGGAGCGCGTGTAGATCAAGTCAAAATAGACAATCTGCAAAATGCTAAAAATCGTAAAGATACTGTACCAAGTGGTTTTGTACGCTTGGAAAAGAGTCTCCCAGAACATGGTTTAAAGACTTATCTAGGTTTGGGATATGTGGAGCGTACACCTGACTTTTGGGAGTTGTATAGCACCACGACAGATCATGGTGTAGGTTCCACAGATATGATGGGTAAAACCACATATAAAATGGTGGATAATCTAGACAATCTGAACAATGAACGCACTGCACAATTGGATCTCGGTTTGCAAGCAGAGCATGGTGCATGGAGTACTTGGGCATCAGTTTATGCTGGATTAATCAAAGATTTCATCCTACTTGAATACAATACACCAGATAAAAGAAAACCACTTGCGCGTAATGTTAATGCCACAATTGCTGGGGCAGAGGCTGGGGTAGGTTATCAATTTAATGATCATTTCCAAGCAGATATTTCAGCAATGTATGCGTGGGGTGAAAATAGGTCAGATGATCGTGCTTTGCCACAGATAGCACCTTTTGAAGCGCGTATGAATCTTCGTTATGTGGATGAAAAATATAGTCTAGGATTGTTATGGCGTGCCGTTGCAAAACAGGATCGTATCAGTCTTAATGAAGGGAATGTGGTTGGTTATGATATGAATGAAAGTAAAGCGTTTAATACCTTGGCGATCAATGGAACATATCAATTGACCGATACTGTCGATGTTTCGGTAGGCGTTGATAATCTTTTAGATAAGGCTTACACCGAGCATTTAAATAAAGCAGGCGCTTCGATGTTTGGTTATGCAGCCAATGAGCAATTCAATAATATTGGACGTAATTATTGGATGCGTATGAGTATGAAGTTCTAAGGAATAAAAAAACAAGGTGGGAATTCCACCTTGTTTTATTTTGTAGTTATAGTTAAGTCTTTATAAAATCGATACAGCCCATATCATAAAATAGTTTAGGTAGATTATTCTCCATCCACCCTTGGCGTAGAAACTTAGCCTGTGCCCACTTCTTCTCGATAGGGTTTAGATCAGGGCTGTACGGTGGTAGCCAAAGAATACGATGGCCATGTCTGTTGAGTAGCTTTTGAATACGTTTGCTTTTATGAAACCGAGCGTTATCCATGACAATCACGCATTTAGTCTTGAGACTTGGAATTAAAGTGTGTTTGCACCAGTCGTAGAATATGGTGCCATTGATGTTCTGCTCAAAGTAATCAAGCGCAAAAAGCATTTTTTCATAGAGAGCTCCGATGACGTTGGTTCGCTTTTTTGCTTGCCAGTTGTAGCTATCGATACAGGGTGTACCAATCGGTGCATAGCCATGAGAACGAATGGTTTCAGCCTCAAAACCGCTTTCGTCCATATACACAATGGGATAACCTTGCTGTTTAAAGTTATCAAGCTTACTCTGATACGCCGCTCTTTTTATTGGACATGCTTTTGGATGTTCCAAGGTCTTTTTTTTGACTGACACCAAGACGCTTTAAAGCATTAAAGATGCCCGTTTTACTACAGTTCAAGCGACGAGCTCTTTCATAGTTATAATCATCTGGGTATCTTTTTACGTCTTCAATCAATGCGTCATCAGGTATTTTAGTCGGTGCTTTATTTCTGGTTGTTTTAGGCGCTAATTTCTTCTGCCAGCTGTGAATGGTGCTGGTGCTAAGTCCATAAAATAGCGCAGCTTCTCGTATGGTCATACCATCAGCAATGCTAGAAAGTACCTGTTTGCGATAGTCTATTGAATAAGTCATTGTTTATTTCATTAATTAAGATTGTTATAAATATTGTATCGGTTTTATTTGGATTAGACTATACTTATTAAGATCATCTACTTTATACTCTTGTAACATGTAGCTTTTAGCGTACTGCAGTCACTGTTCACTACTGAACGCTATTAAATGGTAGCGAAACGAGCCAATAGCAGTCATTTGCACGCAGATTTGCTATCATAAGCGCTACTATTTATAAGGTTTTATTATCGAGCCGCTAGGATAGCCCCTAGTATTTAACTCATAAGTATTTAGCTCACAAGTATTTCTTTATTGGCAACAGACTGCAAGCACAAAAAAGCTAAATAGAGCAGTTATGTTTGGCTAAAAAGTAATGCTTTTTTATTTAAAGGTGACATATGAATCAAGTTCAACCTAGGGTAGCGCCGCTAAACAAATGGCCTATGATCAGCCGTGTTTTTCATTGGATAAGCGCACTGCTATTATTAGTGACATGGGCGCTGATATTTCTTTATGACAATACTGATGACTCGTTTTATATCGGTTTGCATAAAGCGTTTGGGTTAAGTTTATTGTTTTGGATGCTGGCTCGAGTGATTAGTCGAATATTCACAAAAGCACCACCTGCCGTGCCAATGCCAAAATGGCAAGATATCATTGCTAAGTTCACCCACTTTGCACTTTATGCGCTACTGATAGCGATGCCGGTAGTCGGGCTGTTGATGTCTGTTTATGGCGGCCGAGCCGTTGATATGTTTGGCCTGTTCGAAATCCCGGTGTTCGTTACCCCAGATCGCGGTTTGGCGCGTACCTTTCATGACTGGCATACAGAGATCATTTGGCCGCTGATTCTTGCCTTTACTGCCGCTCACATTGGCGCGGCGCTATACCATCAATTTATCAAAAAAGATAAGCTGATAAAGCGTATGTGGTAGCGCTGATGACGTCGTTTATAATGATTGACTGATGTTTTGCTAAATATAGTTAAGTCTTTATAAAATCGATACAGCCCATATCATGAAACAGTTTAGGTAGATTATTTTCCATCCACCCTTGGCGTAGAAACTTCACTTGAGCCCATTTTTTCTCAATAGGGTTCAAGTCTGGGCTGTACGGCGGCAGCCATAGGATACGATGACCATGCCTGTTCAGTAATTTTTGGATACGTCTACTTTTATGAAACCGAGCGTTATCCATGACAATCACGCATTTGGTTTTAAGGCTTGGGATTAGGGTGTGTTTGCACCAATCGTAGAATATGCCGCTGTTAATGTTGTGTTCAAAGTAATCCAGTGCAAATAGCATCTTTTCATATAGAGCCCCAATGACGTTGGTTCGCTTTTTACCTTGCCAGTTGTAGCTGTCGATACAGGGTTTGCCTATCGGTGCATAACCATGAGGACGAATGGTCTGGCTTTCAAAACCGCTTTCGTCCATATACACAATGGGATAACCTTGCTGTTTAAAGTTATCAAGCTTACTCTGATACGCCGCTCTTTTTATTGGACATGCTTTTGGATGTTCCAAGGTCTTTTTTTTGACTGACACCAAGACGCTTTAAAGCATTAAAGATGCCCGTTTTACTACAGTTCAAGCGACGAGCTCTTTCATAGTTATAATCATCTGGGTATCTTTTTACGTCTTCAATCAATGCGTCATCAGGTATTTTAGTCGGTGCTTTATTTCTGGTTGTTTTAGGCGCTAATTTCTTCTGCCAGCTGTGAATGGTGCTGGTGCTAAGTCCATAAAATAGCGCAGCTTCTCGTATGGTCATACCATCAGCAATGCTAGAAAGTACCTGTTTGCGATAGTCTATTGAATAAGTCATTGTTTATTTCATTAATTAAGATTGTTATAAATATTGTATCGGTTTTATTTGGATTAGACTATAAGCCAAGCAATCTTGTTTTGGCATCAAACTATCGCAGTACAACGGATTTAAAGCACATTGTAGGTCATCAATTTGTTCTTGGGTCACATAGCCTTTAGCTTTGAGATATTCTGCAACGCGATCATCTCTTAAACTTAAGAATGCTGCATCGTAAACTCCTAAATCTACAAATAAAGCAGCAGTTTCTAAGCTATTAAAATGATCTAAAAATACGTCATTTTCATACATCAGGAATACATGGTCTAAGTCTGCATTCGTATCGACTTTGAGTCGTTGTGCAAGCTCTAAAGGACGTGTTTTGATAAACAGTAAATCGGTCAATTCATCAAATTGTGATTTATCGAGTTGATGTGTGCCTGTTTTAACGTGCCCTAACCATGCTTTAAAGACGAGAACTGCACCACCACGAAGTAGCATGCTCCACATTTGATGGCGTGTATCGTGATCTAGATGTGCAGATTCATTTTCCAAGGCTTTCACTAGATTCTCTTCTTGCTGAGCCAATTTATCAAAAAGCCCTAAACCTTGTGGATGATATGCAGCTGGTGCAAAAACATCAAAATTCAGATCGTGAAACACTTTTAGCGCGAGAGGAACAGCCGCTTGATATAGTGTATTTAATGCACGAGTGTGTAATTCACTGAGCTTGCTTTGTTCGAAAATTTGTTGCCAGTCAAGTTCTGGAAGTAGCGCATTTGCACTGTATTGGCGATAAAATTGTAATGCGGTATGCTCTGAAGGGGCTGTATTGCTATTCATGATCAATGTCCTTTTTGGCGAGAGTAAGAAACCAAAGGATTGATGCATTGGTTTCTTGCAATTTGATCAATTTATGCGTGATTTAAAAAGCAAGTAGAATACGACTAAAGTTGTAGATGTGGATTTTTATGTTATAAAAATTATTAAAATCAATGATATATGTAATTGTAAGTAAGTGTACAAACGTTCACTAATGTAAGTGATTTATTTTGCCATAGTCAACTACTGTTTGAGCATTTTGGTCAATTTTTTAGCAACCAAAATGCTTTTTGTTGATCACTTCTGCCTATATCTAAAAATATTATGCTAGTCGCTGATCATTAATGGGCGTTTGATCCTTTTAACTCAATCTTTGTGCATCGGCATAATTTTTAATCCCGAAAGCCACGAACGCAGACCTGCTGGTTTTAGTGGTTTTTTCAGTAAGACGATATTCTGTTGTTTAAGTTTTTGCGGTAACTCTGGGTCAGAATCCGCAGTGATGAGTGCAACAGGAATGTGGGCAGGGCGATGCTGTTCGATAAAATCGAGTCCACGTTGATCATGATTTAAATGTTGATCAATTAGCCAAACCTGAATATCTTCATGTTGGATCAGCTCTAATGCTTCTGCTGGTTCAGTGGCAGTAAAGATTTGATAACCCCATTTGCTGAGTAAAGTCCGCATACCTTCCAAAATCGTTTCATCATTATCCAAACATAAAACTTTATAAGCCGTATGTTGTAAGGCGGTCAGTTGTGGTGAGGCGACTTGAATTTTTGGAGCTTCTGCTAGAGGCACTTCAATCATAAAACAAGAACCTTTACCCAACTCAGAATAAACTTGAACAGGGAAATCTAGTAAGCTCGTCATACGTTGCACAATCGCTAGACCTAAACCAAGTCCTTGTTCACCCCATGGTGAAGTATGTCCACAACGTTCAAACTCTTGGAAAAGTTTTACGCGTTGTTGTTCATTGATACCAGGTCCTGTATCCCACACACCGATTCGAATATGATTCGGACGTTGAGCTGAACGTAATACACCTACTACAACACGACCTTGAGCAGTATAACGTAATGCATTGCTGACAAAATTTTGGATTATTCGTCGCATCCATTGTGGATCAGTATCTACCCAAAACTTAGTGTCATGCACTTTGAGTTGAATATTGCGTTGAGCTGCGATGGATTTAAATTGCAATT
Source organism: Acinetobacter sp. A22 (assembly GCF_030913345.1). Taxonomy (NCBI): domain Bacteria; kingdom Pseudomonadati; phylum Pseudomonadota; class Gammaproteobacteria; order Moraxellales; family Moraxellaceae; genus Acinetobacter; species Acinetobacter sp. A22. The sequence goes on along the minus strand of NZ_CP133162.1, from coordinate 2,438,760 downwards.
CGAGATCACTCAATAAATCATGTAATGAATATGCTTGGCGCTTCGGTTGAATGGTTCCACCTTCGAGGCGAGCAATATCTAAAAGTGCGGATAACATACTCTCTGCACCATAGAGTGCACGGTCTAGCTGTTGTAGGGTGAGTTGATCATCTGGATTATCAATACTTTGCTCAAGTGCAGTACTAAACAGTCGTGCCGCATGCATCGGTTGCAATAAGTCATGGCTTGCAGCAGCCAAGAATCGACTTTTGGATTGATTGGCTTTATCGGCTTGTTCAAGTGCTAATTGCTGTTCTGTCAATGCATCGGCAAGCTGTCGGGTACGATCACGGACTCTTTCTTCTAAAACAGCCTCATTTTCACGGAACGCCGTAATATCTGCGAAAGTCGTGACAAAACCACCACCTTCGATTGGATTACCACGCATTTGAATCACAAGACCATCTTTACGAATCCGTTCAAATTCATGAGCACTTCCAACTTTCATCCAATGAATACGTTTACGAACATGTTCCTCAACTGGTCCTGGACCACATTCACCACGTTCGGCGTTATAGCGTATAAGATCAGCAATTGGACAGCCGACATAAACTAAATCTTTAGGGTAATCAAACAGTTTTAGATATTGATTGTTCCATGCAACTAAACACATATTTTTATCGACCACACTCACCCCTTGAGTCATATGATCAATCATGGTCATCAGTAAGTTTTGGTTGAAACGCTGCCATTGGGAGGCTTGGTCTAAGATATTGGCGACTTGACCTAAAGCTAAACCATTATTGATCAAAGCAGTGGTCAATAAAGTTCGCGCCGATGCTGCACCAATGATCCCCGCTAAATATTGTTCAGTAAAACGCCACCACATCCCATTTGCGACATGATTTTCATTTAAAACCACATGATTTTGTTCACAAAATTGCTGGAATGCTTGGATTGTCGGTTTTTCACCTGTAATTCTTTTCGCGAGAGCGAGTAGGTCACCGACTTTTAATCGTGCGGCATTTTGATGTAAATCACTGAGATCTGTTGAAGTCTGTGCTGAAGGTAGAGGTTTGCTTTCGTAATAAAAGAAACTTTCAGCCTGAATTTGTTCAGCAATACTTGGGCGGTACAAGCGTGAAACCCAAATATACATGGCGATATTCAGTCCTAAAGACCATAAAACACCATGTGTTAATGGAACAAAAGATTCAAAACCCAATAATGCTTCTGGGCGTAAGCTATTAATATCAAAAGGACCAAACAGCAATAAATGTTGCGCAAAATTTTGATAATGCCCAGGAAGGCTACGTAAAACTGTTGGGAATAATAGTGTATAGCTCCACATCACAAAGCCAACAATCAGTCCCGCGTATACTCCTTGACGACTAGCTCCTCGCCAGTACAAACCACCAATCAAAGCAGGTGAAAATTGTGCGACTGCACTAAAAGCGAGTAAGCCAAAAACAGATAGTTGGTTGATATCATTAAAAAAATGGAAAAACAAAAAGCCGAGCAGCATGACACCAACGATACTAATCCGACGAGTTAATTTCAAAACACGTGGCAGTTGTTGATCTTGACGAGAAATGATCTTAAATCGCCAAAGTGCAGGCATGATCAAATCATTACTAAGCATGATTGAAAGTGCCACAGATGCAACCAATAACATTCCTGTAGAAGCCGAAAATCCGCCTAGAAATGCCAGTAATGTAAGCCATTCTTGTTGATAACTGAGCGGTAGTGCGAGCACCGCAATATCAGGTGTGCCCAATGATTCAGGCAATGAGTGTAATGCCCAACTTGCGATAGGAATAATCGCGATGATGGTCAAAATCAAATACGCTGCAAACCAACGTCGAGCACCACGGATATGTTTTTCATCGCGTAACTCAACCACTGCAACGTGGAACTGACGAGGTAAACAAATCATGGCTAAACCAGCCAGTAGCGTTTGCACCCAAAAGGTTTCTGGAACGCCAACTTGTTGTAAGTCATGAAAATGTTGACTGACATCGTTGCTGACTTGTTTAATGTTTTCAGGCGATTGCAATAAGAAAAATCCTGCAACACAGAGGAGGGCGAATAATTTCACAAAGGATTCAAAGGCAACCGCCAGCATCAAACCGCCATGCTGTTCCGTGTGTGCAATATGTCGTGTTCCGAAAATCATAGCCAAAATAGCCAAAAGGGCTGTCAGCATTAACACACTGTTTGTTGTCGTAGTGACGTGTGCATTTTGTTCTAGAATGACCGATGCACTGAGTGCAATAGCACGTAATTGCAATGCCAAATAAGGAACAATAGCAATGACTGCTAAAATCGTGACGAGTGCAGCCAAACTTCCACTTTTACCGTAACGAGCAGCAACAAAATCGGCAATAGATGAAATGGCATGGTATTGGCGAATACGTCCCAACCGTTTCCAAATATCGTATCCAAACCAAATAAATAGCAAAGGACCCAGATAAATCGGGAGGAAAATAACACCTTCTCGAACAGCAGCGCCTGTAGCACCATAAAACGTCCAAGATGAACAATACACGCCGAGCGTTAGGCTAAACAACAGCATACGACCGCGTGGACTCAAGCGGCTAGCGTGTTTTTCACCGAAGAAAGCACAGCCGAAAAGTAGCACGATATAGAGGGCGAGTACCCCGATAATAAGCCAACTGTTCATATTGCCCACGTGTTCAAATTCCATTTTTTGGTGGTGTTTCAAAAAGTATGCTGAAACAAAGCAGGTTGAATTTTGATAAAATAGAGAAATGCGAATAACTCTAGAAATCAAATGTCCAACCTGCCTCAGTGACAGTATAAAGAAAAATGGCATCAAAGTAGATGGGAAACAAAACTATCAGTGCAAAGACTGTAAACGTCAGTTTATTGGTGACCATGCTCTGAGCTATCTAGGATGTAATTCAGGCATTACTCGAAAAATATTACAGTTGATGGTCAGAGGTAGTGGTATACGAGATATCGCTGAAGTTGAGCGAATCAGTATCGGTAAAGTTTTACGTACTTTAACCGAATCGACCTACCAAATTCAGCCTAAACAAAGTCATTATGAGTCTCTTGAAGTTGATGAGTTTTGGACTTTTGTGGGAAATAAAAATAATAAACAATGGCTTATTTACGCCTACCATCGAGAAACAGGTGAGATTGTTGCTTATGTTTGGGGTAAAAGAGACTTAGCTACAGTTCAACGATTGAAGACAAAGCTTAAACAATTAGGTATTCACTACACCCGAATTGCAAGTGATCATTGGGACAGTTTCATAACTGCTTTTAAAAACTGCGAGCAAAGTATTGGTAAATTTTTTACTGTAGGTATTGAAGGTAATAATTGCAAAATAAGGCATCGAATTAGGCGCGGTTTTAGAAGGAGTTGTAATTTTTCAAAAAAGATTGAAAACCATTTTAAAGCTTTCGACTTAACCTTTTTTTACATCAATAATGGCTTCATTTAATGTCAGCATACTTTTTGAAACACCACCCCATTTTTTATCATACCCGATGCTTCGCTTGCATGATGAGTTGAGATGTGCATTTAGAGACCAAAGTCTAAGTTACGAGTCAAGCATAATCTTGTTAACTTTAATTATGAAAAATCCCATTTGAAAAAGGGGTCCATGGTTGGACACAAAAATAAGGAGTCGGTTATGGATGATTCACAGGTAGAACGAATTCTACGTAATCCAAAGTTTCAAGAGATGGTGAGCAAGAAGCGTACTTTAAGTTGGACATTAACAGCAATCATGTTGTTTATCTACGTCGGCTTTATGCTTTTAGTTGGCTACAACAAAGAATTTCTAGCAAGTTCATTTAGCGGTGGTGTAACAACATGGGGGATGCCTCTTGGTTTGGGCATTATCGTGTTGTCTTTTTTGTTATGTGGTGTGTATTCATATATCGCCAACAATAAATTAGACCGTCTAAATGAAGAGGCTCTCAAGGAAGTTGAGGCGATCACACATGAAAAAGGAATGCACTGAGATGAAAGGGACGTCAATAAAAGCGAAACTCTTCGCTCTCACAAGCTTGGTGAGTTCTGGAATCGCCTACGCTGGACCAGACCTTGGAGCAGCAGAGCAGCAAGCAACCAACTGGCACGCGATCATTATGTTTATGATCTTCGTGGGTTTTACGCTGTTTATTACTAAATGGGCAGCAAAACAGACAACAAATGCTAGTGATTTCTATACGGCAGGCGGTGGTATCAGCGGTTTCCAAAATGGTTTGGCGATAGCGGGTGACTATATGTCGGCAGCATCGTTCTTGGGTATTTCCGCACTTGTTTTCAGTTCAGGTTTTGATGGCTTACTCTACTCACTTGGTTTCATGGTGGGTTGGCCAATTGTATTATTCTTAGTTGCAGAGCGTTTACGTAACTTGGGTAAATACAATTTATCTGACGTGGTTTCTTTCCGCTTAGATGAGAAGCCAGTCCGTACCTTAGCAGCATTTAGTTCATTGGTTGTTGTTGCATTCTATTTGATTGCTCAAATGGTGGGTGCAGGTCAGTTAATCAAATTATTGTTTGGTCTGAACTATAACATCGCTGTTGTGATCGTTGGCTTATTGATGATGGCATACGTAATCTTCGGTGGTATGTTGGCGACCACTTGGGTACAAATCATCAAAGCGGTGATGTTACTCAGTGGTGCGACTTTCATGGCATTTATGGTAATGAAAGCTGTTGGATTTAGTTTCACGAATATGTTTAACCAAGCGATTGGTGTTTATAGCCAAGCGCATGGTATGAGCTGGGAAGAAGCTGCAAAAATCATGGGGCCAGGCAAACTCGCTGCAAACCCAATTGATGCACTGTCATTAGGTCTTGCTTTGATGTTTGGTACTGCTGGTTTACCACATATCTTAATGCGTTTCTTCACAGTTAAAGATGCAAAAGAAGCACGTAAGTCTGTAGTTGTAGCAACTGGTTTTATTGGTTACTTCTATCTTTTAACTTTCATCATTGGTTTCGGTGCAATCTTGTTTGTTGCAAACAACCCTCAATTCCTTGATGTTGCAAAAGCTGCTATGACAGGAAAATTAGAGTTGGTCGGTGGTAACAACATGGCTGCGGTTCACCTTAGTGATGCTGTGGGTGGCGACCTATTCATGGGCTTCATCTCAGCAGTGGCTTTCGCAACAATCTTGGCGGTTGTTGCTGGTTTGACACTCTCAGGTGCTTCAGCAATTTCTCATGACCTTTATGCAAACGTATTCAAAAAAGGTAAAACGACTCCTCAATCAGAATTGCGTATGTCTAAAATTGCAACTTTAGGCTTAGCAATCTTTGCAATGATCTTGGGGATTTTGTTCGAGAAACAAAACGTTGCCTTCATGGTTGGTTTAGCATTCTCTGTAGCATGTTGTGCAAACTTCCCAGTCCTTGTTTTATCAATGTTCTGGAAAGGCTTAACGACTCGTGGTGCGGTTATCGGTGGTGTTGTTGGTTTAGTTGGTGCAGTGACTCTGATTATCTTATCAAAAGCAGTTTGGGTAGATACGCTTGCGATCTCAGAAACAGCACCAAACCCATTTAATGGTCCTGCATTATTTGCTATGCCACTATCGTTCTTATGCTGCTGGTTCTTCTCTGTAACAGACAAGTCAGCACGCGCTCAAAAAGAACGCAAAGCATTCGACGCACAGTTTGTTCGCTCACAAACAGGTATTGGAATCTCAGGTGCATCTGATCACTAAGTAGATTCTACGCTTTATTAAAAAGCCCTCATCATTGAGGGCTTTTTAATTGCTAATGCATACTGGCCAGTTGTTGTGCTTGATTGCGATAAAGAGACAAGCCAAGTTTTTGCAGATGGCGTCCATTATGCTCAAGAAACTGATTCAATCGTGGAATATGTTTAGCACCTGAGTAAAGTGCCAAGTTTCGACCAATCAAATAATAGGCAAACCAAGAGGCCGACTGAGGGGTTAAGCCCAACAATTTCATCTTCTTACGCCCTATAAAGAACTGAGTCAGTTCTAAGTGTTGTTTATATGCCAATTTTTGTTGAAAAGTGCGCAAATAACGATATTTTCGTTCAAAAGGTTCTTTGGAAAGACTTGAGCCAAGTGAAATACTACTTGCATCCGATTTTGGATGCGCGAATTGCATCCAGTAGATGAGTTTCCATCCTTCAGATTCCTGATCCACCAACCATTTTTCCTCAATTCCCATCAACCAACCTGCATATTTCCAAAAGTGTAAAAAGCTGTCGACTTCCTCCGCACTTGGAAAGATACCTAAGGCTCGAATTCCTAATAGCACCACACCACTAAAGGCAATATTCGTCATGGCTTGATCATATTGATTAATTGGTAAGCCCCATGTTTCAGCATCCCATTTTTCTGATTTTTGTAGCTGATGCCGTACTAAAGAATGAATGAAACGAACATAAATTGTGGAACAAAAGCCCTTGTTATAACGTTCAAAGCCCTCTTTCTCTGTGATATCAACCCACCATTTTGTGGTTTCTGCAAGGCGCGTAGCTGCTTGTTTTTTTAATGCACCTGTGAGGATTAGCGGTTGGTTAAAACCAGGATACATATAGCCCGCCATTAAAGAGAGATCTCTAAGAATCAGACCATTATTTGCTCCCAATCGATAAGTGAATTGCAGAGCTTTATCTATTTTGACTTGGTCATACCAAGTGGGTTTTCGTTCAACTAAGCTAAAAAATTGTGTCAGTTCAGGAACGTCATGAGGCAGTTTATCTAAACCTTCATATAACGCCGTCTCAAAGTATTTTCGATGAAGTTTGGGATTTTGTAATACCCATCGCATCACCTGATCCATCGGCTCATCACCTGCTTGAAGCGCTTCATTGAGTTGTAAATATTCAGCATAGCTTGGTTGTAGATGTTGATTGGTCATATAACCCAAGATTTTGGTTTTTAAATTGGACTGCACCATAGTTTCAAATGCAGCTAAACGACTTGGCTTAGGGATGCTTAGCATTGCAAAACACCTTTGATTGTTATTTAATCAAAGCATAATATGAATATTTATTCGCATTCAATTCGCATTTCAACAGAGCCTCTTGATGAGAAAACGCCCACAACAACAACGCGCCAAAATGATCGTTGAAAGTATTTTGGAAGGTACGCAAAAATGCATTTCCGAACAGGGGATTCTGCAACTCACAACACCAAAAATTTCAGAAAAATCAGGTGTAAGCGTTGGTTCGATTTATCAATACTTTGAAAATAAAGATCAGATCGTTTCTGAACTGCTGTTAAGAAAAAGTGAAAATTTAGGACAAGCACTGAAACAGCTGGTGATGCTTCAACAACAGACTGCGATTCAAGATATCATCAGATTGAGTATTGCATTTGGTTTTGAGTCCCTAAAATCCGATCAAGGTTTTTTCATTGAAATGGCTTTGTTGCACAAAGATTTGAAAGGCAAAGCGCCCCTAATTGAGCCAAATTTAAGGCGTAACTTGGGTAAGTGGTCGACCTAATTCCGTAAATCTGTTGAGGACAGCTACACGTGCATGAACCTCATTGACTTGGCTATCAAAGCTCCTTGCACTGAGTTTATCTCCTAATAATTTGATGCAGTGCATTTTAGTCTCAACCAAACTTCGGCGATGATAGCCTGACCATTTTTTCCATAGTGTCCTACCTAAACGTTTAATTGTTCGAAGTAATTCATTTCGCTCTAGCGAGCTACTCTTTGTATCTTTCCATGGTTTCGCATTTTTTCTAGGTGGAATCACCGCATGTGCTTGCCGATCTGCAATGACCTGACGGCATTGCTTGGTGTCATAAGCTCCATCGGTATAAACAGAGTCAATCTGCTCATCTTGTGGAATCTGATTAAGTAAATCACCAAGCACCTGTGAATCACAGACATTATTGGTTGTGAGCTGAATAGCGCGTATTTGTAGGGTTTTGGCATCTATACCAATATGTAGTTTACGCCATTGGCGACGATATTCAGCTCCATGTTTCTTGCGTTTCCATTCGCCCTCACCTAGAAACTTCATCCCTGTAGAGTCTACGAGTAGATGCAGCCCATCGCTACTTTTTTGGTAGCTGATTGCAATATCAATATGCTTTTGTCTTCTACAAAGCGTACTGTAATCTGGTGCGGTCCAATTTAATCCGCAAAGTTTAATCAGACTTTGCACAAAGCCAGTGACCATACGTAAAGATAGACGGAATAAGGATTTAATCATTAAGCAGCATTGGATGGCTGCGTCGGAGTAGGTTTGATTTCGCCCTTGTTTGCCTTTTGATGGAGCATACCATTGCGTAGCAGGATCAAACCAAAGGGCAATATTTCCGCGATTAATGAGTGCTCGGTTATATGCGGGCCAATTGGTTGTGCGGTAGATTTTGTGTGTAGGCTTCTTCATTTGAAAATTATATCGCTGAAAAAGCCTTTACAGATAGGTTTGTGCAACAAAGCCCATTGAAATTTTAAAAAACTGGCATGCTTATAGTGATTCAGATGCAGCGCAAGTTTTAGAACAGCATTTTTTAGAAATAGGGATGTATTTATTTGGGCGTTATTATCCGCATTGGGATTTTGAAACTTTAAAACATAAGTCCTTTGTGATTATTAATAGTACATTATTTACAATGATGCGTTATGCCAGTAAGAATACGTTTTTAATCGAAGAACAACGCTTACAACAAGAACTCACCAATATGATTATTTCTTATTTAGATGCCGTATCATGAGTTCAGAAAAACAATAATTTGGACATGGAAAAGTAATGCAAACAATAAAACAGTTTTGGAATGGATTTAGATTGTTGCCATCAGCTTGGCTCTTATTGGTGCAATTGGCTTTATTAATTTTAGCCACAATCACTTATGACGATAGTGCCTATCGTGCATTAACCTGGTCATTAGGTGTTTTGGCCTTACTTATTATTGCAAAAGTCATTCGACAAACCCCAGTATTTGCATTTTGGGGACTATTCTTTGTCAGTGGTGCATTTATATTTTCTATTTTGATCTTTGTCGGTTTTGACAATCATACAATACAGATTACGGCATACAGTTTTGAAGCCTTAGCCTATTTTTATGCAGCGTATGGTTTACTAAAGTATATGTTTTCAGATCGTTATCTCACAAAAGACGAATTATTTGCGGCTGGTGCCGTATTTACTTTGATCGCTTGGGCATTCGCTTTTTTATATAGGGTGTGTTGACACTTTTAGCTTAAAAAAATAGCGAAGTAGTAAAATCAAATCGCCAAACCCAATTTTACTATTCGCTATGCCTCGTACCATGCTGACAGATCAACACTGGCAAAAGTTGAAAACTATTTTGCGTAATTTATCTATTCATCACAACTCAAATTTACGTAATTTTATTGAAGCTATTCTCTATAGAATTAGAACAGGCTGTCCGTGGCGAGATATTCCTTCCTATTTCGGTCAATCAAACTCTATTTTCAAACGTTTTAATCGTTGGTCAAGCAGCGGTAAGTTGCTTAGATTATTCAAATTATTAGCATCATGCCCCGATATGGAGTGGATTTTTATTGATGGCTCTCACGTACGTGCTCATCAACATTCTGCCGGTATAGCGAATCAATCCATTTCTAAAAGTGTAGGAGGAAACTCCTCAAAAATACATTTGATTGTTGATTCACATGGCAATCCTATTGATTTCATGATTACCGATGGCACTACACATGACATCAAAGTTGCACCTGATTTAATAGCAACATTAGATTTAAAAGAGACAGAAGTGGTATGCGCAGATAAAGGCTATGATTCAGAACCACTGCGTGAGCAGATCAGAAAAACAGGAACAAAAGCGAATATACCAAAGAAAATAAATAGCCAATCGAACAATGATCATATGGACTGGTATTTATATAAAATCAGGCATTTAGTTGAAAATATGTTTTGTAGATTAAAACAATTTAGAGGGATAGCTACTCGATATGACAAGCTCAAAAGAAATTATCAAAGTGCTGTTGCCTTAGCCTGTATATTTTTATGGCTACCTTTATAGGTTTAATTATGAACAGTAAATGTCAACAGACCCTAGTATTTGTCAGATTATTTTGCCGAATAGTTTTCAAAATCCAAACCATCCTGAAGCCTTACAACGTTGGTTAGACCTACTCTTTTTGAGTTTTAGTTTGCAATCAGCCACAGGATTATCTGATCTTATGCCACTCAGTCCAGCCGCTCGAGTATTAACCATGCTACAGATGTTTGGTGGTGTGATGTATTTTGCAGTGATTGTTTCGAGATTAATTGCGCTGCAATATATTCCTCATGCACCGAAAAATTCACAAGATTAATCTTTAATCCTGTTACAGCATTACAACTGCGTTATTTTTCACGTTTTATATACTTTTGTTTGAGTTTTTCTTGTTTTGAACTCGCTTTTGTTCACATTAAGTGAATGTCTTATTTGACCTATAGGTCTGTCATGATCATTAAAATAATATGGGTGAATTATGTCTTCCAAGACTCCTTCGCAGTTTGCGAATGTGAATCCAAATGTGTTTTTTAGCACAGTCATTATTATCGCAATTTTCTTAGCAATTGTGATAATTGCCCCAAGCTCGTTTGAGTTTTTAACTCAACAACTGAAACAGTGGATCACTGACTCGTTTAGTTGGTTCTATGTATTATCAGTCGCCGTTTTCCTTATTCTACTGATTTACATCGCCTGTTCGGACAGTGGGAAAATCAAACTCGGACCTGATCACAGCCAGCCTGAATATAAAAATGGTTCGTGGTTTGCCATGCTATTTACGGCAGGCATGGGGATTGGTTTGATGTTTTTTGGTGTGGCTGAACCTGTCATGCACTATGTCAGTCCGCCGAGTGGTGATCCTGAAAGTGTCGCCTCAGCTCAACAAGCATTAAGAATTACCTTTTTTCATTGGGGATTACATGCATGGGCAATTTATGCCTTGGTGGGTTTAGCTCTAGCGTATTTTGCGTATCGACATAATTTGCCTTTAAAAACACGTTCAGCACTTTATCCTATTATCGGTGAACGGATTTATGGCCCTTTGGGCGATAGTATTGATACTTTTGCAACGATTGGAACTGTATTTGGTGTCGCGACTTCATTGGGTTTTGGGGTAACGCAAATTAATTCAGGTTTGCATTATTTATTTGGGATAGAACAAAGTACAAATATCCAAGTTGGACTTATTATATTTGTCAGTATTTTGGCATCTTTATCTGTTTTTCTAGGACTCGATAAAGGCGTGAAACGCCTTTCTGAATTAAATCTAATTCTCGCTTTAACCCTTCTTGCTTTTGTATTTATTGCAGGGCCGAGTATCTATCTGTTACAGACCACGATTCAAAATACAGGTTCTTACATCTCAAATTTATTTGCGATGACTTTTAATCTTTATGCCTATCAACCCAATGGTTGGATTGGAGGATGGACAATCCTTTATTGGGCATGGTGGATTTCATGGTCTCCATTCGTGGGAATGTTTATTGCAAGAGTATCAAGAGGACGAACAATTCGCGAGTTTATTGTTGGTGTATTACTGATTCCTACAGGCTTTACTATTATTTGGATGGGCTTTTTAGGAAATGCGGCACTTTTTAGCATCATGCAAGAAAGCAATACCAATTTAATTCAGGCGGTACAGTTAGACTCTTCGGTTGCATTATTCGAATTTTTAAATCATCTTCCATTCTCAGGAATTTTAAGTTCTGTTGCCACGCTTTTGGTTATACTTTTTTTCGTTACCTCAGCTGATTCGGGTGCATTGGTGACGGATTATCTCACCTCAAAAACTGAAAACTCACCGACTTGGCAGCGTTTATTTTGGACTGTCTTGATGGCGCTATTGGCGATTACGCTTTTACTCGTCGGTGGTCTAGCCGCATTACAGTCATCCATTATTATGAGTGCATTGCCTTTTACGATTGTGATGTTGTTGATGAGTTGGGGGCTTTTAAAAGCATTGAATTTGGATGTAACCAAAACTCGAGCTATCCAAGAGGCACGTATCACACCACGCGCAATCAACAACCCACGAAGTTGGCAGCAACGTTTAGGATTGATTATGCATTATCCGCATACAGAACAAGAGGTGAGAAACTATATTGCAAATGACGTTCGCAAAGCCTTCGAAAGCATTCAACGAGAATTCAAACGTCGACATTTAGAAGTTGACATTCAAGAGACTGAACAGGGTTTGCAGCTACATGTTGACCATCAGCATGAAATTAACTTTATTTATAAAGTCGTATCACATGCAACGCTTCCACCGAGTTTTATGCTCGGTCGATCTGAGATCGATGATTCTTCATATTTCCAAGCCGAAGTGTTTTTGCGAGAGGGTGGTCAAAACTATGATGTAATGGATTGGACGCAAGAAGATTTAATTCAGGACATTATTGATCAGTATGAACGACATCTTTATTTCTTAAATATTGTACGAACGACAACTTCCTAACCCTCAAAAATAATTTCCTGAGAGATTAAAATAACGGCTTCAAAGTAATTGAAGCCGTTATTTTATTTTGAATGAATTAAATTTGAGCATTATTGAACTTTAAGAAATATTTTCTAACTCAGGATATTGTCTTAAATACAGGCTAAATATAAAAATAGAGCTAGTTTTCTGTAGATAATTAAAACAATTTTTTAATAAAATTATTAAATTACAGTAAGTTAGGTTTGTAAAATTCGTTTTTTCTTATAATTAATAAATTTTAAATTATATAAATCAGTAAATTAGATAAGTTAAAGTTTAAAAATAAAACAACCAAATAATTAAATAGGACTTACGCATTGACAGATTCAAAAAAGTATTAAAATGCTTTATAAAGTATCTGTGATTAGACGAATTAAACATGCTTCTACAGCAACCTGTACTCTACCCATTTATATGGGCTTTCTCATGACAGAACCGAACTCTATTAGCTGCACACAACTTGCCGAGACTTATAACATCTCGCATGATAGTGTAAATCGCTTTCTAGAGCGTGAAGACTACACACCTCACGACCTATATCAAGAATCAATTCAACATATTGATAATAATAAACTTATAGTCAGTATTGATGATACTGTTTTAGATAAACCATATAGTCAGCATATGGACTTAGTTAGCTATTTTTGGTCAGGCAAACACCACCGATCCGTCAAGGGTATTAATCTCATTACCTTGTATGCGACAGATCAAAATGGTCAAAATATTCCAATTAATTTCCGAATTTATGACAAATCTGAAAGTAAAACCAAGAATGATTACTTTATGGATATGTTAAGTGAAGTACTCAGTTGGGGTGCAAAGATTCAATTTATTACAGGTGATAGTTGGTATTCATCGACTGGAAATCTAAAAACCATAAGAAAATATGGTATTCGATTTATGTTTGGTATCGACTGTAACCGTAAGGTTTCCCCAGAAAAAGGACAATGGTTTCAACTGCGTTTATTGCCAGATTTTCATCAGGGTCAAGTGGTCTGGCTCAAAGATTTTGGCTTTGTACAATTATTTAAGACTCAGTTAAAAGAACAGCAGAGGTTTTATATTGTGCATCAAGATGAAGATGATTTATTGTCCTTTGAGGGTTTTCATGAATTACATTCAAGTCATTGGAAAATAGAGCAATATCACCGAGTGATTAAACAGGTTTGTCATATTGAAAAGTTTCAAGTAAGACGATCTAAACTGATTTTGAATCATATTTTTGCAGCCTTGATGGCCTACGTCGAGATACAAAAGAACCAGTTTGAGCGGATCTTTGAAAATGTATATCGTTGGCAGAAGAAATTATTTAGACCAATCATCAAAGACTTCATTGATGACTTTATTCTCGATAAAAATCATCTCCTACCACAGAGAATCTATAAATAATAGTGCGTAAGTCCTATTAAATTTTTAAAATCTCTTGCAAGCGATTAGAAATGCTGTAGAATGCACATCCATCGGCGGTGATGCGGATAAAAACTTGTTGAGAAACAAGGATTTGGCTAAAGTGGTTAGATTCTTGGATTGGTTGATAAGTTTTAAAAATATCTAAATTACCTGTTGACTTTAAAGAAATTTAGAGTAATATAGCCGACCTAGCTTGATGATGACGAATCATCGAGAAGATCATTAAGAGAATAGAAGAACAACTTGTGTGGATTTTTACTGGTTGATCGATCGAATATATTTTCATTGATTGAATGGTAGAAATTTCTCGAAGTTTATTTGAGCGAATTTTTAGTCAGAAAATTGATGAGCCAGAATTAGCACCTTGTCTTAACTAAGGTGCAAAATGATTTTAACTGAAGAGTTTGATCATGGCTCAGATTGAACGCTGGCGGCAGGCTTAACACATGCAAGTCGAGCGGAGATGAGGTGCTTGCACCTTATCTTAGCGGCGGACGGGTGAGTAATGCTTAGGAATCTGCCTATTAGTGGGGGACAACATTCCGAAAGGAATGCTAATACCGCATACGTCCTACGGGAGAAAGCAGGGGATCTTCGGACCTTGCGCTAATAGATGAGCCTAAGTCGGATTAGCTAGTTGGTGGGGTAAAGGCCTACCAAGGCGACGATCTGTAGCGGGTCTGAGAGGATGATCCGCCACACTGGGACTGAGACACGGCCCAGACTCCTACGGGAGGCAGCAGTGGGGAATATTGGACAATGGGGGGAACCCTGATCCAGCCATGCCGCGTGTGTGAAGAAGGCCTTATGGTTGTAAAGCACTTTAAGCGAGGAGGAGGCTACTGAGACTAATACTCTTGGATAGTGGACGTTACTCGCAGAATAAGCACCGGCTAACTCTGTGCCAGCAGCCGCGGTAATACAGAGGGTGCGAGCGTTAATCGGATTTACTGGGCGTAAAGCGTGCGTAGGCGGCTTTTTAAGTCGGATGTGAAATCCCCGAGCTTAACTTGGGAATTGCATTCGATACTGGGAAGCTAGAGTATGGGAGAGGATGGTAGAATTCCAGGTGTAGCGGTGAAATGCGTAGAGATCTGGAGGAATACCGATGGCGAAGGCAGCCATCTGGCCTAATACTGACGCTGAGGTACGAAAGCATGGGGAGCAAACAGGATTAGATACCCTGGTAGTCCATGCCGTAAACGATGTCTACTAGCCGTTGGGGCCTTTGAGGCTTTAGTGGCGCAGCTAACGCGATAAGTAGACCGCCTGGGGAGTACGGTCGCAAGACTAAAACTCAAATGAATTGACGGGGGCCCGCACAAGCGGTGGAGCATGTGGTTTAATTCGATGCAACGCGAAGAACCTTACCTGGCCTTGACATACTAGAAACTTTCCAGAGATGGATTGGTGCCTTCGGGAATCTAGATACAGGTGCTGCATGGCTGTCGTCAGCTCGTGTCGTGAGATGTTGGGTTAAGTCCCGCAACGAGCGCAACCCTTTTCCTTACTTGCCAGCATTTCGGATGGGAACTTTAAGGATACTGCCAGTGACAAACTGGAGGAAGGCGGGGACGACGTCAAGTCATCATGGCCCTTACGGCCAGGGCTACACACGTGCTACAATGGTCGGTACAAAGGGTTGCTACACAGCGATGTGATGCTAATCTCAAAAAGCCGATCGTAGTCCGGATTGGAGTCTGCAACTCGACTCCATGAAGTCGGAATCGCTAGTAATCGCGGATCAGAATGCCGCGGTGAATACGTTCCCGGGCCTTGTACACACCGCCCGTCACACCATGGGAGTTTGTTGCACCAGAAGTAGGTAGTCTAACCGCAAGGAGGACGCTTACCACGGTGTGGCCGATGACTGGGGTGAAGTCGTAACAAGGTAGCCGTAGGGGAACCTGCGGCTGGATCACCTCCTTAACGAAAGATTGGTGACTGGTAAGAATCCACAACAAGTTGTTCTTCGAAGATGTATCTGAGGGTCTGTAGCTCAGTTGGTTAGAGCACACGCTTGATAAGCGTGGGGTCACAAGTTCAAGTCTTGTCAGACCCACCACTACTGACGAAGTGATGAATAATCACAAGCTGCTAGATAAAAAGATATGTCGTTCATTATGATTAAAGCTGGGGACTTAGCTTAGTTGGTAGAGCGCCTGCTTTGCACGCAGGAGGTCAGGAGTTCGACTCTCCTAGTCTCCACCATGAATTAAATGAAATGTTTAATTCTGAGCTAAATAGATTATAGAGTTTAATGAATAAAAAGATTAAGTAATTGATCTTGGTTTATTAATCTCTGTGATTTATCACAGTTTACTACGCACCGACGAGGTGGTAGTTAATCATTAACAGATTAGAAAATTGAGTCTGAAATAAATTGTTCACTCAAGAATTTAAGTTGATCGAAGTAATTTGATTGATTTAAACATATTGAGAACTAGTAAAAACACTGAATCAAGCGTTTTGGTATATGAATTTAGATTGAAGCTGTATGGTGATTAAATTCACAGACAACAAACCAGTAGCAATTAAGTTTGCAACGATAACACTCACTTGTATGTGTTAACGACTGTTTGGGGTTGTATAGTCAAGTAATTAAGTGCATGTGGTGGATGCCTTGGCAGTCAGAGGCGATGAAAGACGTGATAGCCTGCGAAAAGCTCCGGGGAGGCGGCAAATATCCTTTGATCCGGAGATTTCTGAATGGGGGAACCCACCCGCTATAAGGCGGGTATCATAAACTGAATACATAGGTTTATGAAGCGAACGAGGGGAAGTGAAACATCTCAGTACCCTTAGGAAAAGAAATCAATTGAGATTCCCTTAGTAGCGGCGAGCGAACGGGGAGCAGCCCATTAAGTTATGTGTGTTTTAGTGGAACGCTCTGGGAAGTGCGAACGTAGAGGGTGATATTCCCGTACACGAAAGGGCACACATAATGATGACGAGTAGGGCGAGGCACGTGAAACCTTGTCTGAATATGGGGGGACCATCCTCCAAGGCTAAATACTCCTGACTGACCGATAGTGAACCAGTACCGTGAGGGAAAGGCGAAAAGAACCCCTGTGAGGGGAGTGAAATAGATCCTGAAACCGCATGCATACAAGCAGTGGGAGCCGACTTGTTCGGTGACTGCGTACCTTTTGTATAATGGGTCAGCGACTTATATTCAGTAGCGAGGTTAACCGAATAGGGGAGCCGTAGAGAAATCGAGTCTTAATAGGGCGTTTAGTTGCTGGGTATAGACCCGAAACCAGGCGATCTATCCATGAGCAGGTTGAAGGTTGGGTAACACTAACTGGAGGACCGAACCCACTGTCGTTGAAAAGCCAGGGGATGACTTGTGGATAGGGGTGAAAGGCTAATCAAGCCTGGTGATAGCTGGTTCTCCCCGAAAGCTATTTAGGTAGCGCCTCGGACGAATACCATTGGGGGTAGAGCACTGTTTCGGCTAGGGGGTCATCCCGACTTACCAAACCGATGCAAACTCCGAATACCAATGAGTACTATCCGGGAGACAGACTGCGGGTGCTAACGTCCGTAGTCAAGAGGAAAACAATCCAGACCGCCAGCTAAGGCCCCAAAATCATAGTTAAGTGGGAAACGATGTGGGAAGGCATAGACAGCTAGGAGGTTGGCTTAGAAGCAGCCACCCTTTAAAGAAAGCGTAATAGCTCACTAGTCGAGTCGGCCTGCGCGGAAGATGTAACGGGGCTAAAACTATGTGCCGAAGCTGCGGATGTATACTTTGTATACGTGGTAGGGGAGCGTTCTGTAAGCCGATGAAGGTGTATTGAGAAGTATGCTGGAGGTATCAGAAGTGCGAATGCTGACGTGAGTAACGACAAAACGGGTGAAAAACCCGTTCGCTGAAAGACCAAGGGTTCCAGTCCAACGTTAATCGGGGCTGGGTGAGTCGACCCCTAAGGCGAGGCCGAGAGGCGTAGTCGATGGGAAATTGGTTAATATTCCAATACTTCTGTGTAATGCGATGAGAGGACGGAGAAGGTTAAGTCAGCCTGGCGTTGGTTGTCCAGGTGGAAGACCGTAGGCATGCATCTTAGGCAAATCCGGGGTGCTCTATGCTGAGAGTCGATAGCAAGCTGTACTTGTACAGTGAAGTGGCTGATACCATGCTTCCAGGAAAAGTCTCTAAGCTTCAGTTACACAGGAATCGTACCCGAAACCGACACAGGTGGTCAGGTCGAGTAGACCAAAGCGCTTGAGAGAACTCTGCTGAAGGAACTAGGCAAAATGGTACCGTAACTTCGGGAGAAGGTACGCTGCTGACGGTGATGGGACTTGCTCCCTGAGCGGTTGGCAGCCGCAGAAACCAGGCCGCTGCAACTGTTTATTAAAAACATAGCACTCTGCAAACACGAAAGTGGACGTATAGGGTGTGATGCCTGCCCGGTGCTGGAAGGTTAATTGATGGGGTTAGCGTAAGCGAAGCTCTTGATCGAAGCCCCAGTAAACGGCGGCCGTAACTATAACGGTCCTAAGGTAGCGAAATTCCTTGTCGGGTAAGTTCCGACCTGCACGAATGGCATAATGATGGCGGCGCTGTCTCCAGCAGAGGCTCAGTGAAATCGAAATCGCTGTGAAGATGCAGTGTACCCGCGGCTAGACGGAAAGACCCCGTGAACCTTTACTGCAGCTTGACATTGAACTTTGACCTTACTTGTGTAGGATAGGTGGGAGGCTTTGAAGTTGGAACGCTAGTTCCAATGGAGCCGTCCTTGAAATACCACCCTGGTAATGTTGAGGTTCTAACTCTGTCCCGTAATCCGGGACGAGGACCATGTCTGGTGGGTAGTTTGACTGGGGCGGTCTCCTCCTAAAGAGTAACGGAGGAGTACGAAGGTGCGCTCAGCGTGGTCGGAAATCACGCGTAGAGTATAAAGGCAAAAGCGCGCTTAACTGCGAGACCCACAAGTCGAGCAGGTACGAAAGTAGGTCTTAGTGATCCGGTGGTTCTGTATGGAAGGGCCATCGCTCAACGGATAAAAGGTACTCTGGGGATAACAGGCTGATACCGCCCAAGAGTTCATATCGACGGCGGTGTTTGGCACCTCGATGTCGGCTCATCTCATCCTGGGGCTGAAGCAGGTCCCAAGGGTATGGCTGTTCGCCATTTAAAGAGGTACGCGAGCTGGGTTTAGAACGTCGTGAGACAGTTCGGTCCCTATCTACCGTGGGCGCTGGAAATTTGAGAGGATCTGCTCCTAGTACGAGAGGACCAGAGTGGACGAACCTCTGGTGTACCGGTTGTCACGCCAGTGGCATCGCCGGGTAGCTATGTTCGGAAGGGATAACCGCTGAAAGCATCTAAGCGGGAAGCCTACCTCAAGATAAGATTTCCCTAGGAATTTATTCCTCTAAAGAGCCGTTCGAGACTAGGACGTTGATAGGTTGGGTGTGGAAGCACGGTGACGTGTGAAGCTGACCAATACTAATTGCTCGTGAGGCTTGACTATACAACACCCAAACAGTTGTTGTATTCAAGATAAATTCAATACATAACTTGATTTAGTGTACAAACTAGTTACAATACAGACCAATTATCTAATCCGTTAATAACTCTTTGGATCGTAAGTAAGGCAAACATTATTAATTAATGTGAATAAGACCCGAAAACACCACAACAGTTTGCTGGCGACAATAGCAAGAGTGAACCACCTGATCCCTTCCCGAACTCAGAAGTGAAACCTCTTCGCGCTGATGGTAGTGTGGCGTTTGCCATGTGAGAGTAAGTCATCGCCAGCTTTTAAATCTAAAACACCCCCTCCGCATACGCAGAGGGGGTGTTTTTTATTGAAATAAGAAAACTTAAAACTAATCTCAATTGTTTTATCTCTACTTCAATTTATAATCGAGTTAAATTCATAATTATAAAAAAGGAATTCAGCATTGAATGTAATTATCCAGTTGCTAGGTGGTATAGGCCTATTCCTTTTAGGCATGTCTCTGATGACGGATAGCTTAAAAGCAATCGCTGGTGAAGCTCTACGACAATGGTTAGTTAGATTTACAAATTCTCCGATTAAAGCTGTTTTATCAGGGATTGGTCTAACTGTAGTTGTACAATCCTCTACAGCTACTACTTTAGCAACAATTGGTTTTGTCAGTGCAGGCGTTCTTAGTTTTAGTCATGCAATTGGAGTGATTATCGGAGCGAACATAGGGACAACAAGTACGGGATGGTTAGTTGCACTGCTGGGATTGAAATTCTCAATTGCAAGTTTCGCCTTACCTATGATCGGAATTGGAGCTCTGCTTAAAGTATTAGGTAATGAAAAAGTTTCTTTTTTAGGATTAACTTTAGCTGGATTCGGCCTGCTATTCTTTGGAATTCAAATATTACAAGATGTGATGAGTGGTATCGCTGAACTTATTGATTTATCTCGTTGGGCAGAGCCAACACTTATAATGAAGGTCATTTTAGTGGTGATAGGCATTTTGATGACCATCCTATTACAGTCATCAAGTGCAGCAATAACAACGACATTGGCAGCATTATCTACTCAAGCAATCAATTTTGAACAAACTTTAGCATTAGTGATCGGTCAGAACATTGGGACCGTCGCAACAGCAGTACTCGCGGCGATGGGAGCGACCACAAGTGCAAAGCGGACAGCAGCGGTTCATGTTATTTTTAATGTAGTTACGGCAATTTTTGCTTTTCTTATTTTGTCTCCAATCTTTGTATGGGCATATCAACATGTGGATGCGATCCATCAATTAGATGAAGTATTGTTAGTTGCAGCATTTCATACAGCTTTTAGCTTATTGGGAGCATGTATTTTCATGCCTCTTTTACCTAAATTTGAGCAACTGATTATCCGTTTACTACCTGAACAAGAGCCTGTGACGACCCGTTATTTGGATGAGTCACTTTATAGCGTTCCAGCATTGGCAATTGCAGCAGTAGAACGAGCATTATTGAAGTCGATTGCAGATATGTACAGTGTATTGGTTCGTTGTATCCGAAACGAGATTATTCCTTCACTTGTAAATATAAGTGAATATGATCATACACTTGTAAAAGTTGAGCAGTATCTAAAAGAAATGTCGATTCCACAGTCGAATATTGATCAGCAGCGCTTTATTATTTTGTTACGGTTAGTTGTGTATGTTCGAGTGCTTAAAAATGATTTAGCTGATGTTTCTAAAATTGAATTTATTCAAAATCAAAGCATTATTTATGATTTAGCACAGCGTTTCGCCACAGTTTTGGAGCAGAATATTTCTTATTTACTGCAGCAACCTTTTTCAAATTTACCTGAATCATTGGTAAATGAATTAACTGAAATAGTCGAAGAGCTGAAAGAGAAACAAGAATTTGTTCGACAACAACTGATAGGGTAATCCTCCCATAAATAACTGAATTTAAAAGTAGAGGTTAAGCAGCCATCAAAGGTGGTTTGCCTCCGTTAGCTTGATGTGGTCGTTCATGATTGTAGTGCCACAACCACTGTGTTGCATAATCTTGTACTTGCTCCAATGTATCGAACAAATGTTTGCTCACCCAACTATAACGCATTGTACGATTGTATCGTTCGATATAAGCATTTTGTTGTGGCTTGCCTGGTTGAATATATTCAATACGGATACCATGCTCAGCTGCCCAACGTACGAATTCGTGGCTGATAAATTCAGGTCCATTGTCGCAGCGAATCACAAGCGGTTTGTCTCTCCATTCGAGCAATTGGTTAAGTGTACGAATGACGCGCAGTGCAGGCAGTGAAAAACCTGCTTCAATCACTAAACCCTCACGTCGATAGTCGTCAATTACGTTAAGCAAACGGTAACTTCGTCCATCACTTAACTGATCATGCATAAAATCCAATGACCATATTTGATTTGGATGAGTTGGTTCCTTCAATGGTTCAGGTACATGTCGTTTTAATCGTCTTCTTGGTTTGATCCGCAGATTCAATGCCAGCTCACAGTAAATACGGTAAACACGCTTGTGATTCCAGCAGCAACTCTCAACATGCCGTAAATACGAGAAGCACAAACCAAAGCCCCAATCGGAATTTTCCTCAGTGAGTTCAATGAGCTGTTCAGCAATAAGTGCATTGTCATCGCTGAGTTTGGCTTGATAGCGGTAGCAGGTTTCACTAATGCCAAATGCTTTACAAGCCAAACGAATACTAATGGCATGCTGGGCAACTGCCTGTTGTGCCATCTTACGACGACAAGATGGCTTTACCACTTTTTTGCCATCGCTTCCTGGATGATTTCGGCCTTTAATCGCTCTTCCGCATACATCTTTTTAAGTCTGGTATTTTCGGCTTCTAGCTCTTTCAGTCGAGCCATTAATGATGTATCCATACCACCATATTTGGCACGCCATTTATAAAAGGTAGCATTACTCATGCCGTGTTCACGGCAAAGGGTCGCTACAGGTGTGCCAGATTCTGCCTGTTTCAAGATGGACATGATCTGACTGTCAGTAAATTTAGATGTTTTCATGCAGAATCTCCTGCTCGTATCTTAAGAGAAAATTCTACTTTTAGATCCTATTATTTTTAGGGGGGATTACCATAGAAGATGCTGCAAACAAGAATATTCCTGCGACTTATACTTTAGAGCTCTTAGCTGCGCAAAGATGGTTGGAACATCTTATAGTTCACTGTAGCCGTGTAGCAATCTTGTTGAGTGATACAACACACATATTAGTGGATGATGAAGTAGAGTTAGCTCATTAAAATATAACTTTTCATAAATCCTACGTTTTCTACTTTCCTACTCAGCTGACAAGCCTATAATGATTGAGAATCATTCCAAATCTAATAAGGAAATAACATGTCGACCGATCAACAATTTCCAACGCCTGCAAACTTAGGGATAGCAGTATATTCAAACAATGCTGAAGCGATTGGTAATACACCATTGGTTCGTATCAATCGTCTGATTAAAACTGGCGCAACAGTATTGGCAAAAGTTGAAAGTCGTAATCCTGCATTCTCAGTGAAATGCCGTATTGGTGCAGCTTTGATTGCGGATGCGGAAAAGCGTGGTGTGTTGAAAGCGGGTATGCATATTGTTGAACCAACCAGTGGCAATACAGGAATTGCATTAGCATTCGTTGCAGCAGCAAAAGGTTATCCAATCACTTTGACAATGCCAGCCAGTATGAGTTTAGAACGCAGAAAAGTATTAAAAGCTTTAGGCGCGAATCTTGTTTTAACTGAACCTGCTAAAGGTATGAAAGGTGCAGTAGATGAAGCGGTTCGTTTAGCAACGGAAAATCCAGAGCTTTATTTTCTACCACAACAATTTGAAAATCCAGCCAATCCACAGATTCATGTTGACACTACAGGTCCAGAAATCTGGCAGGCAACCAATGGAGAAGTTGATATTCTAGTTGCAGGTGTTGGCACGGGCGGGACAATTACTGGCATTTCTCGTTATTTTGAGCAAGTTCAGAATAAGCCAATTTATTCTGTCGCAGTTGAACCTGCTGAATCTCCAATCATTACTCAAACAAAAAATGGCGAAAGCATTTCACCCGCACCGCATAAGATTCAAGGTATTGGAGCAAACTTCATTCCTAAGAACTTAGATTTGGATTTGGTGGATGAGGTTGTACCCGTAAATAGTGCCGATGCGATTGAGTGGGCAAGAAAGTGTGCAACTCAAGAAGGCATTTTGGTTGGTATCTCAAGTGGTGCAGCTTTAGCAGCAGCAGCTCAAATTGCAGAACGTCCTGAAAATACCGGTAAAACCATTGTGGTGATCTTGCCTGATAGTGGTGAGCGTTATTTATCTTCTGTTTTATTTGAAGGTTTATTTGACGAAGTTTGATTCTATTGTTTAGTGAGTAAAAACCATGCCTAAGCGCATGGTTTTTTTATTACTTCATTCTTATAAGGCTTTCTTTAAGGTTTTTTCATGGCGCTTAACTGAGCGTGCATATTTCTTCGCTTTATGGCGAGTCCAAAAACTACGTTCATAGCCTGTCGGTCCAACATTGTAATACGCTACAGCTTTAGACCAACTGCCAGCAGATTTGTAATAGCTAGAAAGAATATAAGCACCACAGTTGATATTGGTATTTTCATCATACAAATTGCCAGGGCAAGATGTACTCCAATAACTAGAAATAATTTGAGTTAGACCAATCGCACCTGTGGGAGAACGCGCTGAGCTATTAAAATTTGATTCTTGGCGAATTAGTGCAGCAAGTAAAGTCGGTGAAACATCATAACGTTCAGCACTTTGCACAATCATAGGAGATAAACGATTGGCAGTATTTGGAGCAACAGAATAAGCATTTTGCAAACCTGAAGACAATTGATTAGATCGGTTTGCAAATGACCCGCTTAAACTACTGCATGCTGTCATACTGATCGCTATCATGATCAAACTAATTTTTAAAATCATTCCATTAAATTTATTGATACGACTGTATTGATCAGTATGATTGAATAAGAATTGCAAAATAATAAACCAAAAGTACAAAGATGAATTGATGGTATTAACACCATGTAAATGAGTCAATAATAGTTATTTTGCGATCATGTGAAGAGCATTGTTTAGATATAAAAAAAGCCCCGACATCCTGTCGAGGCTTTTTCATATTTGGTTTCTTGCCGTTAACTCCTGTCAACGACCACGTCCTGTGCTTCTTGTTGTTCTGAATGAGACTTCCTGTCTCTTTATGATTCTTATAATAGAGCTTTATACTTTAGTCGTATATTCGCTAATCACCGCAACTGATGTACGTATATGCGTACATGATGTAATCATAATGCTTCTTTTAAAGCTTGCTCATGGCGTTTTACTGAGTTGGCGTAGCGATGTGCTTGATTGCGCATGTAAAGACTTCTTTTATAACCGGTTGGCCCGACATTGTAATAACCAAGTGCTTTGAACCAATCACCAGTCGCTTGATAGTATTTTGCAAGAATGTATGCGCCACAATTAATATTAATCTGTTCATCATAAAGATTTCCAGAACAGGTCTGTTGCCAAAACTTGGGACGTACTTGGGTCAAACCTACGGCATCTGCTGATGATCTGGCATTGGCGATATAGCTAGATTCTTGTCGAATCAGTGCAGCAAGTAAATGTGGAGAAATGTTATAAGATTCAGCACTTTGCAGAATCATGGGTGCGACACGATTTGCAGTCGTTGGATGAACAGAAAAAGCCGTTTGAATGCCTTGTGAAAATTGTTGTGAATGGTTGATTGTTGGTGATTTTGTTGTTGTACATGCAACGATGAAGTAGGCACTAATAACTATAAAGCTGAGTTTAAGACATTTGTTTTGAAACTGAGTAAAAGAAAATCTGTATCGCGTTATCATCGTGAAAAAAGTGTGTCCATTCTATAAAAGCACGCGGATAGTAAAAAGAGGCCTAGTTCGGGTCAATGATAGTTCATAGGCAAAATCGTTGGTTTTTATATTTTAGGCTTGACTTAATTTAGAAAAAAAGAAGCCTCGACTTCCTGTCGAGGCTTCTTCGTATTTGGTGCTATCACCAACTCCTGTCGATGACCACGTCCTGTGCTTTTTATTATTTTAAATGAGACATCCTGTCTCTATGTCTTGCATTCTAGGTAAGTATTGGCATGTTGTATATGCGTTAATCACCTGATTTCGTGTAGGCTGTGGCTTACATAGTTGAATATCTCAATGCTTCAAATTGGCTGTCTTTATTATCCATGCTACTAGCTTTTGAGCAATCGGTGCACAGACTAATACACTTGGAAATGCAAACATCCACGCCACAATCCAAGCTGACATCCACATTGAAAAGAAGTTATCAATTAAACCTACCGCTTTAAAGGTAGTAATTCCTGAGATGAGAAATGACATCATGCAAGATAATATGAATGGAAATAAAAGACTTGCTGCCTTCACGTAATCACCTCTGAATTGCATTTAAATTTAATGCAAAATTTTGCCCGAATAATTGGGCGGTTTTAATATCACCAAAATCAAACGCATTGGCTGCACTTTGATGTTCAGCTTGTGCCATTAAACCTGACCAAGAACCAAGACGATTGAGTGCCTGAGTATAAGGTATACCTTGATGTTGTTCAGGTAGAACAGGATTACCAATCCATATCATACCGTGTTGCATACAAAAGGTGAAAAGTGAAATGAGTGTCGACTGTTTATCTCCAGCAGGAAGTGATGAAACCGTAAATCCTGCCGCGAGTTTTCCTTTTAGGCTTTGCTTTTTCCATAATGGTCCTGTGAGATCCATCAGTTGTTTGAAGGTGCCTGAAACACCGCCTAAATAAGTTGGACTACCCCAAATGAGTCCATCATATTGGGTGATGAGGTCTGGATGAGCCATCAATGATTCTGCTGTAAACAAATCAATTTGAATATTCTCTACTTGTGCAGCACCTATTTGAATTTGCTCTGCAATAGATTGTGTATGACCTTGGCGGCTATGATAGATAATTGCGATAGATTTCATGGAGTCGTCCTCGATTAGAAAAAATTAAGCAATACAGCGGTGAGAAATAAACCACACCCAAAAATACTGTGATTGATCAAACTTTTGATGCGGTTAATAAAAGGCTGAGGTGTTTTTGAGGCAGCGATACCTAAACCCATCGCGGGTTGCATGATCAGGAAAGGGATCAAAACAGTGATGACACTAAAGGAAAGTGCAGAAGGAAATTGAGGTTGAGCCAACCAATTTTGGCCTACCATTAAAATAAAGCTGAAAGAGAAAATGACACCCACACTGTAATGAGCAATCCAGCCAAGTAGATATTCATGTCGAATTTCTGGACTTTGAGCAATGGATTGATGCTGGATTTTTCCACGCAAAATCCAGCCAACCCAACGCCCAAGTAAAGCAAAATTTAACGTTGGGATATTGAATCTTTTTAGTATCAACAACCAAATATCCATGATGATGGTTGCACCAATACCAAGTCCAAAAATGTAAATCAATCGTTCCAACACATTCATTTCATCACCTAGAGCCTTTACCAATAAAATCTGATAAATTGATTGTGCAAGTTCAAGTTAACTTGAAGTCAAGGGGGATTTATGGATATTGGTGAAGTCGCAAAAAAAGCAAAGCTCACGACATCGACATTGCGCTTTTATGAAGAGAAAGGGTTAATCAAATCGATTGGTCGTCATGGCTTACGTCGTCAGTACAGTAAACAAGTTTTGGATCAACTGGCTCTCATTGCATTAGGTCGAGCAGCAGGCTTTTCATTGGATGAAATTGCAAGCATGTTTGGGCAGGATGGAAAGCCTGAGTTGGATCGGAAAATGCTGAATGATAAGGCAGAACAATTAGAACAAATGACACGACGTTTACATTTTATTAGCGAAGGATTGAGACATGCTGCGATATGTCCCGCAGAAAATCATATGCAATGTCCGACTTTTCAGAATTTTTTAAAAGCTGCGATTGCAGGTGAATATCAGCCCACAAAACTCTAAAACAAAATAGAGTTTTAAGGAGAAAGCATCGGATTGCATCGCCATAAAGATGTCATTTTATTGAAGTCAAAGTTTCATAAAAACTTGTTCTAATTTTTCTTAATTTTTACCAAATGTATAAAACCATGAACAAGAAAACTTTATTGGCTTTATTGTGCTGTAGTGCTTTGGCTTTAACGGCATGTAATGATGATGATCAAGATCAAAAAACATCGGTAGATCAAGTGACTGAGCCAACCTTGATCTCTTTTGCTAAGCTGCCTGTAGAAACCTATGCGATTGGACCTGATTCTGGCAACGCTGTCAGTGGCGCTAATGGTATTTACCCACCATTTAAAGGGCAACCTGTACAAGGTTTCTCGGCTGCTTTGAAAAATGAAGACGGTAGTTATATGGCGATGTCTGATAATGGTTTTGGTACGCAAGACAATTCAGCGGATTATTTATTGCGTATTTATAAAATCAAAGCCGATTTCAGAACAAAAAATAAAGGTACAGGGCAAGTTTCAGTCCAAAGCTTTATTCAATTACGTGATCCCAATAAACGTATTCCATTTGAAATTGTGAATGGAAGTACTTCAGAACGATTATTAACGGGTGCCGATTTTGATCCTGAGTCGATGCAACGTGCAGTAGATGGGAGCTATTGGATCGGTGATGAGTTTGGCCCTTACTTATTACATTTCTCAGCAGAAGGAGTTTTATTGGATGCACCAATTGGATTGCCTAATCCTTTAAATTCAGCCCAAGAACTACGTTCCCCTCAAAACCAATTCAACAAAGCCAACATCAATTTTGTTGAGCCTTTGGTACAGCGCAGTGGGGGCTTTGAGGGAATGGCGATTTCTCCAGATGGCAAATATCTATATCCTTTACTGGAAAAGCCATTGCTGAATGATGCTACAGGTCAACTTCTGATTTCTCAATTTGATATTCAGAAGAAAAGCTATACGGGACAATATTATTGGTTCGCTTTAAATAGCAAGGCAACCAATATCGGTGATTTCCAATTGTTTAGTGATAAAGATGGCATCATCATCGAACGTGATGCGAGCCAAAATAATTTAGGTGGGTATAAAAAGCTGATACGAGTTACTTTGACCGAGCCTAAACAAATGGTAGTGCGTGAAGATTTGTTGGATTTAATCAAAATTGCCAATCCAAATTTACTCTATGGCACAGCGCGTGAAGGGGATATTGGAACAGGTCAGGTCTTTGCTTTCCCATTTGAAACGATTGAAGATGTAATTATTGAAAATGGAACGACATTAACTGTATTGAATGACAATAATTTCCCAGGTTCTTCGGGACGTAATGCCAAACTTGCGGACGACAACGAAATTATCCAGATTCGTTTGCCGAAAGCATTATTTTAAACGTCGGGTAAAATTAGCCGAAATGGTCATTCCTCATTTCGGTTGAAAGCGTATACTGATCAGGCAGAAGGAGTCCTCATGTCTGAATCAGTTACACGCCCAACCCATATTGAATATGGTTCAAAATCGTTTACCGCGATTTTATGGTCTTTGTTCTTTGCTGGTTTTGCTTCCTTTTCATCTTTGTACTGTGTACAGCCGATGATGCCAATCTTTGCAAAATTCTTTCGGGTCACACCGACCCACAGTAGTTTCCCTTTATCTTTTTCAACCATTGCACTCGCGATTGGTTTGTTGTTCACAGGATTCATATCTGATCGTTATGGACGCAAAAGGATTATGGTGTTTGCCTTATTTTTTGTTTCCATATTATTGCTGATTAGTGCTTCATTTCCGATTTGGGAAATTTTTCTGACTACTCGTATTTTTATTGGCTTAGCAGTGAGTGGTGTCGCAGCGGTTGCAATGACCTATATTGGAGAGGAGATCGCACAAAAAGATATCGGTTTTGCCATGGGGCTATATATTTCAGGTACGGCAATTGGTGGAATGGGAGGGCGTTTAATCGCGGGAGTTTTAGTTGATTTTATTTCTTGGCAATCTGCTACTTATATTATTGGTTTTCTAAATCTGATTATCGCTTGTTTATTTTATTTTTTATTGCCCAAATCGCAGCACTTTAAACCGTATCCCTTTCGGTTTTCTCGCTTTAAGGATGCATTTGAACAAAACTTAAAAGATTCAAAATTAAGGATTTTATTTGCCCAAGGTTTTATCTTAATGGGCTGTTTAGTGACAGTATTTAACTACATTAGCTATCATTTATTAGAAGCACCATTTCACTTATCACAAGCATGGATTGGTGTGATTTCGATTGCTTATCTAGCAGGTATTTATAGTTCGCCTAAAGCCGCGCAATGGGGCTTTAAGTATGGACGAGATAAAGTTCTGCCGATGATGTTAATGACGATGATGATTGGCTTGTGGTTTACACTCATTCCATCATTATGGTCAATTTTGATCGGTTTGATTATCTTCGCTTTTTCATTTTTTGCAGCGCATTCGACCGCAAGTAGTTGGGTTTCAGTACAAGCAGTTCAATATCGTGCAGTGGCATCCTCGCTGTATTTATTCTGCTATTACATTGGTTCAAGTTTGCTCGGCAGCTTCGGTGGATTGGTTTGGGAGCAGTTTGGCTGGATTGGAATTAATTTGAGTGTGAGTGTGGTTTTGGTGATTGGGTTAGTATCCGCTTTATATCTTGGTAAATTACAACGTTCGTAAGCGTCCGCTGAACACACCTTATGAATTCATCCTATAAGCCTTAATTTAGTCCCCACTTAAAAACAAGTGGGGACTAAAATTTATGACTACAAATCACCAGACATCCATCGCATCTCTTGCGAAAAAACGAAGAACATACAGTGCTGAATTTAAACAGCAGATCGTTCAGGCTTGTAAAGCACCGGACGTTTCAATTGCTTCGGTCGCTTTGCAACATGGATTGAATACAAATCTTGTATCCAAATGGATTCGCTTAATTGATGGTAAGCCAGGGAATGATCGCTCACCACTACCGAATAAACCTGCATTTATTGCCTTATCTTGCTCTGCACCATTAGATCCTACTCCTACTGACATGTTAACGGTTCAAATTACTTTACCCCACTCAAAAGCAGAAATTGGCTTGAAATGGCAAGTATCAGAAATATCTGCTTTAGCAGAATTACTCAAGGCACTTGCAACATGATCCGCATTGATGAAATCTGGCTTTCTACCCAACCTCTGGATATGCGAGCAGGGATGGATACTGTCATTGCTCAGGTGGTGAGAACCTTTGGCTCGATCAAGCCGCACTGTGCTTACCTGTTCTGTAATAAACGTGGTCATCGTATGAAAGTACTGGTGCATGATGGACTGGGCATCTGGCTGTGTGCCCGGCGGCTGGAACAGGGCAAATTTCACTGGGCTAAGCTTCACCAAGGTGAAACCGTGGCCCTCAGCCCGGAACAGTTACAGGCACTGATCCAGGGTTTGCCCTGGCAGCGCATTGGACGACAGCAGGTGGTGACGATGCTTTAAACCAGGCTGTTCCATTCCGCTATTCTCCAAACGTTCTATTTCATTCTTCTCATGACCTCAGGCATACTGCGGTCATGAATACGCTGCCTGACTTAAGCCAACTGACCCATGAACAACTGCTGGAATTTACCAGACAGTTGGCGCTGCAGCATCAGTCTCTAGCACAATCAAACCAGCAATTAGATGCCAGAGTTCAACATCTTGAAGTCACCAATCAGCAATTAGATTCTAAAGTTCAACATCTTTCTATTCTCAATCAAAAATACGAGCATGAACTCGCACTATTTAAACAGCACAAATTCGGCAGTAAAAACGAACATCTCACTGCAAAACAAATCCATCTCTGGGATGAAGCGGTTGAAGAAGATATTGCTGCTGTTGATCTGGAACTGGAACGGCTGAATGCAGATAAAACCGATGCAGCGACACAGAAAGCCAAAACCAATAAACCTAAACGTCGACTGCTGCCCGATCATCTACACACCATTCGTATTGAGCATGAACCAGCATCAACCCAATGCAGTTGTGGCTGCCAGTTACGTCGTATCGGCGAAGATATCAGTGAAAAACTGCATTTCAGACCGGCACAGTTCTATAAGGAACAGCATGTGCGTGGCAAATGGGTCTGTGATCAGTGTGACACCCTGACTCAGCAAGCGATGCCCGCCTATGTGATTGATAAAGGCATTGCTTCACCTGAACTGCTCAGCCATGTGCTGGTATCGAAGTATGCCGATCATTTGCCGCTGTACCGTCAGCGCCTGATCTATCAGCGGGCGGGCATTGATCTGTCCAGATCTACTTTATCTGACTGGATAGGTCGCTGCGGTGTGGAACTGGAACCTCTGGCCAATGCCTTAAAACAGGTGGTGCTGCAACAGCGGGTGATCCATGCAGATGAAACACCAGTCACCATTATGCGGATGGGTGATGATGAGAAAAAACCGAAGAAAGGTTATGTCTGGGCCTATGCCACTACACAGTACAATCCAGTTCAAGCGGTGATCTATGACTTTCAGGATAGCCGTTCAGGTCAGCATGCTGCAGAGTTCTTGAATGGCTGGCAGGGTTATCTGGTCTGTGATGATTACAGTGGTTATAAAGCACGCTTTAAATCAGGCGATGTCATTGAGGTGGGCTGCATGGCGCATGCACGTCGTAAATTCCATGAGCTACATGTGACTGGGAAAAGTCAGATCGCTGAACAGACATTACTGATGATTCAGAAACTGTATGCGATAGAAGCCGAACTCAGGAAAAAGACCGATAGTACAGCAGAACACCGCCGCGAATACCGACAACAGCACAGCCAACCGGTGATGCAACAACTGTATGAATGGCTCAACCAACATTATCTGACGGTGCCATCGAGTTCTCCAACCGCCAAGGCCATCAATTACAGTCTGAAGCGTTGGCCAGCCTTAAGCCGCTATCTGGATGATGGCAATCTACCCATTGACAATAACTGGGCAGAGAACTCAATGCGCCCCTGGGCATTGGGCCGTAAGAACTGGTTGTTTGCAGGTTCGCTGCGCAGTGGACAGCGAGCGGCAAATATCATGACTTTAATCCAGTCAGCAAAGCTGAATGGGTTGGATCCGTATGCCTATCTCAGTGATGTGCTGAAAAGGCTGCCGACGCATAAAGCGACCCAAATAGAAGAATTACTGCCACATCGCTGGAAATCCAACTCAAATTAAAAAATAGGCATGGGGTTCAGCGGACGCTTACCAACGTTCAGCCTAAATTATTAAATCTGAATAAACTTTGTACAAATAATTTGTTATCTCCTTGTTCTTGAATGCTTTATAAACAGGGAAAATGAATTGAATTCATGTTAAAATGATCGGCTTTCATCTTTAGATGTCTCTCCTTCATCTGCTAGCCGAGATTCGCAAGCTATGTCTACTGCCTATACCAAGCAGACTGCGCCTAAAGCGCTGTTTGATTACGACAAATATTGGGCGTCGTGTTTTGAACCCGCACCATTTTTGCCGATGTCACGAGAAGAAATGGATCTACTCGGTTGGGATGCGTGTGACTTTATTTTAGTTTGTGGTGACGCTTATATTGATCATCCATCTTTTGTATCGGGTGTGATTGGGCGTGTGCTCGAAGCACAAGGCTTCCGTGTAGGTATTATTGCTCAACCAGATTGGACCAATGTTGAAAGTTTCCGTGTTTTAGGTAAACCAACCATTGCGTGGGGCGTAACTGCGGGCAATATGGATTCGATGATTAACCGTTATACGGCAGATCGTAAAATCCGTTCAGATGATGCTTATTCGCCAAATAATGAACCGAATAAACGTCCAGATCGTGCTGCCACGGTGTATTGTCAGCGTTGCCGTGAGGCTTTTCCTGATGTGCCAGTATTGCTCGGTGGGATTGAAGGTAGCCTACGTCGTATTGCTCATTATGATTATTGGTCAGACAAGGTTCGCCGTTCAATCTTGATGGATTCTAAAGCCGATTTATTAATGTATGGAAATGGTGAGCGTGCAATCATTGAAGTGATGCATCGTTTAGCTAAAGGTGAGAAAGTTCATGACATCACTGATGTTCGTGGTACTGCATTTATTATTAATAAACACAATAAAGCATCAAAAGCACAATTTGTTGAAATCGCAAGTAATGATGTGGATACGATTGGTCGTGTAGACCCAATTATCAATCCATATGTCATGACTGAAGATATTGATGGCTGTGAAGTTGAAAAAGAAAAAGGCAACTCACTCGCACAATATCAAAATTTCCAAAAAGAAATTGTGACCAATCCAATCGTTCGTGAAGGGGATCAACTTGATCCAGATACGCAGATCGTACAGTTAAAACCTGCGCCATCCAAAGCGATTAAACATAAGTTACCTCCACGTGAACTCGCTGTGATTCGTTTGCCTTCTTTTGAAGAAGTCGCCAATGATCAAGTGCTGTATGCGCACGCCAACCGTATTTTGCATCTGGAAACCAATCCAGGAAATGCTCGCGCATTGGTACAACGCCATGGCGAACGTGATGTTTGGATTAATCCACCACCAATTCCGTTAACAACGGAAGAAATGGATTATGTCTTTGATTTACCTTATGCACGTTTACCGCATCCAGCTTATGGTAATGCGCGTTTCCCTGCATTTGATATGATCAAATTCTCTGTGAATATCATGCGTGGTTGTTTTGGTGGTTGTACGTTCTGTTCGATTACTGAACATGAAGGTCGTATTATTCAAAACCGTTCTGAAGAATCAATTCTGCGTGAAATTGAAAAGATCCGTGATACTGCACCTCAATTTACAGGCATTATCTCAGACTTAGGTGGTCCAACGGCAAACATGTACCGTTTGCACTGTAATGACCCTGAAATCGAGAAGAACTGCCGTAAACCGTCTTGTGTTTATCCAGGTGTTTGTCAAAACTTACACACTGATCATGCGCCATTGGTTCAGCTTTATCGTAAAGCACGTGAAATCAAAGGCGTGAAGAAGATTTTGATTGGTTCTGGTCTGCGTTATGATCTCGCAGTATTAAACCCTGAATATGTCAAAGAGTTGGTACAGCACCATGTTGGTGGCTATCTGAAAATTGCACCTGAGCATACCGAACATGGTCCATTATCCAAGATGATGAAACCAGGGATCGGAACTTACGACCGCTTTAAACAAATGTTTGAACGTTTTAGTAAGGAAGCAGGGAAGGAACAATATTTAATTCCTTACTTCATCGCTGCGCATCCGGGTACAACGGATTACGACATGATGAACTTGGCGATTTGGCTGAAAAAGAATGGTTTCCGTGCCGATCAGGTACAAACCTTCTATCCATCGCCAATGGCAACTGCAACCACTATGTATTATTCAGGCAAGAATCCATTGTCTAAAGTGGCGCGTTATACTGAAAATGTCGATATCGTGAAAGGCGAAAAACGTCGTCGTTTGCATAAAGCTTTCTTGCGTTACCATGATCCAAATAACTGGCCTTTATTACGTGAAGCACTGAAAGAAATGGGGCGTTCGGATTTAATTGGTAATTCGAAACAGCATCTGATTCCAACCTATCAGCCACAAGGCACGGCTGAAGGTGAATATAAGTCTGCTCGTAAGAAAAACTCGACCGTGGCTGGTGATTCTGTAAAACGTGGTCAACAGTCTCGTCCGCAGTCTCAATCGAGTCAGAAACGTCCACAAAAAGGACAAATCTTAACGCAACATACAGGTTTACCACCGCGTGAAACTGGTGATAAAAAGCCATTTTCAGGAAAG
The DNA here is from genome assembly GCF_030913345.1 of Acinetobacter sp. A22. Classification (NCBI taxonomy): domain Bacteria; kingdom Pseudomonadati; phylum Pseudomonadota; class Gammaproteobacteria; order Moraxellales; family Moraxellaceae; genus Acinetobacter; species Acinetobacter sp. A22. The sequence continues at coordinate 2,403,770 of NZ_CP133162.1, read as the reverse complement.
AGTAAACCTAAGGCTAAAGCTCATCGTTAATATTTAAAAGAAAGGGAAACATGCTTTCCCTTTCTTTTTGTCTGAAAATGTCAAAATAATCACAATTTAAGTGTAAAACTACAATTTATAGAAACATATACTGACAATATCAACTTGAAAATTTAAGCTATGATGATTATAAATAAAGAGCAGAACAACTTTTACGACTTTGGTCGACTAGTAGAAAACGATTAAAAACTTTAAAGTTGCACTGCTAAAATGACTTTGCTATCGCTGTTATTGATTAAAAAAATGGCATAAAGCCAAATGATTATAAAAAATCTAAAGGGATTGGTTAGAAATGTATTATTTCATTACATTAGCTGGGTTGCTAATAATTGCAGCACTCGCGCTTCGGCGTATGCATCAAAATCAACGTCAAGATAGTCCGTTAAAACGCCGCGGCATTCTCACGATTTCTGAACAAATTACACTTATGCGCTTACAGGCTGTTTTGCCACGTCATACTGTACTTGCACACGTGTCTTTTGATGCTTTATTGACAACAAAATATGCGCATACACGCCGTAAGTATCAAGGACTAATGGCAGATTTTGTTGTGCTTGATCAACAATATCAGGTTCTCGCTGTGATTGAGATTGCAGATGAGTCTTCAATTAATCGTTTGAATCAAAAATACTATCAAGATAGTTTGTTGGAGCTGGCTGGTTATAAAGTGCTACGCTACAGTAGTATTCCAACAGAACATGAATTACGTGAAGATTTGGTATCTGATCCTTATGAATCAAACACCATTATGACAACTTCATCTACCTCATTGCCTCAAACAGAACGTATGATGAAGTACAGTATGTTTGCTGCAAAATCGTCTTAATCTGGAAGAACAGCAGTAACGGTCATTTCTACTAGTACGTCAGGTGCATAGAGTTTAGATTCTACGCAGGTACGTGCTGGGGGATGACCTTCAGCAATCCATGCATCCCAAACCGCATTCATCGCGGCATAATCTTTCTCGATGTCTTTAAGAAAAATAAGCACTGACAAAATATGGGTTTTATCTGTTCCTGCTTCCGCTAGTAAACGATCGATATTATCTAAAGTCTGCTGTGTCTGAGCAGTCACATCTACACTGGTATCATCAGCTAATTGACCTGCTAAATGAACCAAATTTCCTGAAATTGCGACTTCGCAGTAACGAGAAGTAACATGCAAACGCTGCACAGACATAAGATTTACCTGAATGAATAACAATAGAAAAGATTGTACTTGATACAATTCTGATGCAGTGTAAATTTGTTTAAATTAGGCTGAAAAAGTTTCTATTTCCATTAACTTACGTTGTTTAAAAATCAAAATAGAGCGGGATTGTGGGCAAATAATAATATTGCCGAGATTCAGAAATTGAATTTTGGCTTGTCGAAGTTGATTTAAACAGCTCGCAATAGAGCTCTGGTTGGGACACAGTTGTTTGAGTTGGCTCAGAGCTGAAGTGGTCGTGTGATACATGATCTTATTCCTTATCATCATTGTTAAAAATTGGGCAAAGATACGACCTTGCCCGATTCGTTTATATGTTTTGTTGTTCGGATTGATACCAATTGACGTGGCGTGTGATGTACATGACGCATGCAATTAAAATGAAAGACAAAATGGAGCCGAACAAGAACGTTTTTCCGCTGGATTGTAGTAATAGATACATCATGCCGTATAAAGCACTGAGCAAAACACCGAAGAGTATGGCGGCTTTAAAACCTTGAACGACGAAGTATAAATACCAAGTAATCAAGCCAATACATGCAACTGCCGCAATCAGATAGGCAAGGGAAAAAGCGTAATATTCACTGATTGATAGTAATAAGACGAAGAACACGCCTTGTGCCATGGCAACCAAAGCATACTGAACAGGATGAATTTTGAGATTCTTCAAAACCTCGAATAAAAAGAAGCAACCAAAGGTAATAATGATCACCATAATGCCATATTTGATGGCACGATCAGTTTGGGTATAAATATTAACGGGTTCTAAAAATTGCGTTGAAATACCAGAAATGTTATTTGAAGATGTATTTGAAGTAGCATAAGCAGCTTCAACATCACTGATCAGATTGCTTTGAGTATTTAAAGCTTGGTAAAAACACTGACTGTTTTCACAAGTTGAGAGACGATCTAAATTACGTTTACCTAAAGCAATATTTTTCCAGTCCGCTTCAAAAAGTTGTCTTTTGCTCAGTTTCTTAAACGGTAAACTTTGACCATCGTATTTCACATCACCCCAATTGCCTTTAGCTTGATATGTCATTTCGTAACTGGTTGGGATAAAGGCAAATTCGCTTAAACCTTCTAGATCAAATTGCAGATTAAAGCTAAAACCTTGTTGGAGTTTTTGGATCAGTTCAGGATATTGCTTGCTGGTGATATGTAGTAGATCAAAGCCATGCTGTCCTTGGCTTTGTTCAGAAAAGTCAAATTTGTAATTTTTTCCATCAATATTAAACGTTGGCTTTGTGTTTAGACCGCGAGCATCTTGGATAGGGAAAATGATTTCAGCTTGATCCCAAAGATAGTTGTGTTGAGGTTCAATCGTAGCGCCTTTAAATACGCCTTTTCCTTGCATGTGATTTTGATAACTAATCGCTTTATACATACTACGTTTGTAGGTATTGTCTGAAACTTTAAATTCAGCTGTCCAGTCTGTTGTTTCTGCACCTAAGGTAATAAATGCTGTTTGCGTGCAATCGTAAGTTTTCTTTTGTTCATCGGTACATGTAGTTTGAATTTGATAGGGAAGTTTTAAATAGGGTGCAATCACTTGTTGTGGGCGAATTTGTTCTTTTGCTATGTCCCGAATTACTTGTTGTTGATAGCTTTGGCGCTCATCTACTAAGTTGGAGATGAAAAAAAGACCAATATAAAAAATCAAAATCAGGAACAAAATCGCTCCTATTTTCAGATTAATAAAGTTTCTGCGCATGGTGGATTCCATTGTCATTGTGATCTGACAAGTATCTCGAATCGATATGCGTTCTAAATGAGTTGTAATTGAAGCTTATGTGAAGTTTCGATGAAGTATAATTTTTACCAGTACTCCTGATTTGTGTTGCTCTAAGAAGTCTAAATCATTTTCAGGGATATTTTGAATGGTGACGTGACCTTGATGCTGTTGGATAATCTGTTGCACGATACTCAGACCAATACCTGTACTTCGTTGCTGATTTTGCGGACGAGGTAATGAAAAATAGGTTTCAAAGACACGATTTAAAGCGTATTCAGGGATGGTTTCACCCTCATTGAATAATAGAATTTCAATACCACCAGTGATAGTGACGGTATTTGCCCTGAGTTGAATTGCGAGAAGACCGTGTTCAGAGCAAAAGTCTCTTGCGTTATCTAAAAGATTATTGATTGCTTGCTTAAGCCAAAAGGGATCAGCATAGATTGCGCAATATTCAGGAAGATTCAGCTCTATTTGAATCTGTTTAATTTGAAGAGCACTCTGTTGTTGTATCAAACAATCCCGAATTAATTTTGATAAATCAATGTTTTGAAACTCTAAGGCGTGCTGATTTTTCTCTAAGCGTGTGAGCAGTAGCATGCGTTCGATTAAAGATTGTAAGCGATGACTTTGCTCAACAATATGTGCTGCAAATTGTTGTTGATCTGCTAAGGGTAAATCATCTTGTAATAGTTCTGCACTGGCTTGAATTGCCGTGAGTGGGCTTTTTAACTCGTGGGTTAGCGTATTGACATAATTTTCGACATAAGCACGATCTTCGAGTTTCTCTCGCATTTCACTGAGCGCTTGTGTCACTTGGTTGAGCTCTTTTGCAGAATAGAAAAATGGAGCTTGATTGACGGGTGCTAGTGCTTGAGCATAGCGACGCACTTTATCAATGCTGTGTCTTAACCAATATGCCACCATGCTTGCGAGTAATAAACTCAGTGCGGCGATCCAAAGCGCTTGATGAATCAGTTGACGTTCTGCACGAGCAATATACGGTTGCACGGACTGATTTGGTTTACCAATGCTAACTACACCAAGTAATTGTTGTTTGTAAATAATGGGTGCAGCAATATGCATCACGCTGCTGTTTCGATCATAAGGATTGGTTGCAGTAGAACGTGCGCCGTATTTGCCGCGTAAAGTCAGATAAACATCATTCCATTTAGAATAGTCTTGCCCAACGGCTTGATCTTCGGAGTCGTAGATGACAATACCGTGCTGATCTGTAATATACAGTTGTTGGTTAATTTCATCTTTTTGATGCTGCCAAATTGTGGCATTGAGTTGGCGTGATAATGCTGTTTGAATTTTTTGATCAAATTCAGGTGTACTGACTTTTTGTTGTGCCACATCTTCTGCAATCAGTTGGGCAATAATATTGGCATTCTCGGCGAGAGTATCTTCGACCACTTGACGGACATTTGGTTTAACCTGTTGATTCAACGTGTAGGCAATAAAGCTCAGGCTCAGCATAACCACTAAGCTAAAGAAAAACCAAATGCGGATAAAGATGGACATTGGTTAACCTAACTTCACTAAACTATACCCAAACCCTCGATGTGTCCGAATGGGATCATCATCAGGGGTAATTTGTTTAAGCTTTTGTCTTAAACTTTTAATATGGGTATCGACTGTACGTTCTAGGCTATGCTCAGGATGTTCCCAAATATGATCCATCAGTTGTTGTCGGCTAAACACTTGTTCAGGATGCTGAATAAGTAAAAATAACAAACGATATTCATAGCGTGTCAGTTGCAGTGTTTTCCCATGATATTGAATCTGTAGCGATTGTGGATTGCACGTCCATGTTACAGATTGTAGGGGTATTTCTACTTGGCTGATTGATGGTTGTGATGAGATATTTTGCGCCTGTATTTCCATTCTGCGCCAAATGGCTTTGATTCGTGCCACAATTTCTCGTGCACTAAAAGGCTTTGTACAATAATCATCTGCGCCGATTTCTAGACCAACAACACGGTCAATTTCGTCATCTCGTGCAGTGAGGAATAATAAAGGTGTTTGATATTTTTGGCGTAGCTGTTTGCAGACTTCAAAACCATTCTGATCAGGTAAACCAACATCTAAAATAATAAAATCAAAAGCTTGTTCTGAAAGATATTGTAGTGCTTGAGCCCCTGTATTTGCCCAACTCACGTTCCAGCCTTCGCGCTCAAGAGCATAACGTAGCGGAAGAATAATCGCAGCTTCATCTTCAACACAGAGAATTTGTTTTTGATTCATCATGATTAACTAATCAATATTTTCTAATTTTATTGGGTTAGTTTAGCGGAAGATATGGTTGAGAAAAGTAGGAATACTCATTTTTATAATTATTTAATAAAGCAAAGGACACTTGAAGTGCCCTGTAATATTCGGATTTGATCGTCACGCCAACCACAGGAGCAAATGCTAAAAGCGAGGATTTCTTTAGCAAGAGCAAATGACAAGGATAATGTCACTGCGATGCTTAGAGTACTGAAAACCGCATAAAAAGCAAACATAAATTTGAACGAGAATTGTGCTTTTGCATAAAAAAGCAACGTTACCACAAGGAAAGTTGAGATTCTTCCTCATGCGTCTGTAGTTGGTAAACGCCTACACCGACTAAACGGAACTGAAAACTTTGATCAATATGCATTTCTTCGATTAATTGCAAAACCACTTGTTCTAAATCTTGCTGCGAGCGCAGAGGGAGTTTAAAACTCTTACTATGCTGCAAGGTTTGAAAGTTTTTGAGTTTGAGTTTGACGTTTACCCCACGAGCAGTCAGTTGTTTTTTTTGCAAACTGCGCCAGACTTGTTCTGCTAAAGGCTGCCAAGCATGAGCACATTGATTCAATGTGTAGTCATCATCAAAGGTAACTTCTTTCGAGATTTGTTGGCGTTCACGTTCTGCTTTAACTGGACGATGATCAATGCCTTGTGCATATAAATACAGCTGTTTACCGTATTTTCCGAAGTGATGGATGAGTACGTTCTCTTCTATTTTTTGTAGGTCGCCCAAGGTGTGTAAATTTAATTGATTTAATTTTTCATGCGTGACTTTGCCAACGCCAGGGATTTTATTCAGTGCTAAGTCTTGAATAAAATGTTGGATTTGATGGGGTTTGATTACAAATAATCCATTCGGTTTATTCCAATCAGATGCGATCTTAGCCAAAAACTTATTAGGTGCAACGCCTGCAGAGGCTGTCAGTCCTGTGACGGCAAAAATATCTGCGCGAATTTGAGTCGCAACTTCAGTAGCGCTCGGGATGTTTTTTAGATTCTCAGTGACATCCAAATAAGCCTCATCTAAAGATAATGGTTCGATGAGTGGTGTGTATTGCTGAAAAATTTGATGAATTTGTGCTGAAACCTCTCGATATTTCTCAAAATGAGGTTCAATCACCACCACTTGAGGACAAAGCTTTTTTGCTTGTCCCATCGACATCGCAGAACGTAGACCAAAAACACGAGCAGGGTAGGAGGCAGCGGCAATCACAGCACGTGGGTGGTGTGAGGAAATGACCACTGGTAAATCTTTAAGTTCAGGACGATCACGCAGCTCAACTGAGGCAAAAAAAGCATCCATATCGATATGAATGATTTTGCGTAACTCATTTGCCATCTTGAATGCCTTGCTGCTCAAGAAAGATACGCCACTGGCGTGGTGAATCCGCATACACATTTAAATCAACTGCTTTAGATATCCCATCAATTTTTCCAGTTTGGGTGTGTTGCCAAAATAGCCATTTACGTCCGTCTTTTAATTCAGGTTTAGCTTCGTAATCACGAACCCATAGCGGCGTATCGTTAAAGCTCCCCATCAAAACGATGTGATAAAAACTCTTAGAAATATAGAAAATAGGTTGTTTGCCATAATGTTGTTGTAATTGATCATGCATGACCTGAATTTCTTTGAGTAACTGTTCTTTGGTATAGGTATTAATACAATTACTGTCATATTCCAAATCAATCACAGGGGGAAGGGCATCTGCTTTCTTTGGAACAGTCGCGATAAAATTTTCAGCTTGAACTTTGCCATCACGACACAGGCGATAGAAATGATAAGCACCGACATGCAACCCCTGTTCGCGAGCTTTTAGCCAGTTGTCCTGAAACTTACGATCTTTAAAATCGCCACCTTCTGTGGCTTTGAGATAGACAAATTGATATTGCATCGGAGAGATTTTTTTCCAGTTAATCTCACCTTGATGATGTGAAACATCAAAACCGCGAATCGAATAATCTTGTGCAGAAGCTTTTTGTTGGTAGAACAAACCGAAATAACTGACGATACCTAACATGACGGCTAAACCGATACTGGTATAAGTTGGATAATGCTCAGAGAGTCGGTATTTCGCAGTTTTTTTCGCCATGTCGTCAGAAGTTATGCAAGGTCTAATAGAGAGTCGGATTTACAATACTGATCATGGATTGATTGTACTCGTTTTGCTTTGGGATGAACCATCTGACTACCAAATTGTTCCACAAATCTACACGATGCATAATCTTTAGCCTGTTGTTCATATTCACGAACCCAGTTTTCTCTGTGTGCCATGCGCTCGTTTGATATCGGCCATATACCTTGTCTTAATCGCTCTACGCCTATTCGCCACGGTTTAGGACTGATTCGGGCGCGAAAGCAATTTTGATTTTGGCACATCAGGTCATAATAGGGATCGGCATAAATTGCTTTGAAAAATGATTGAACTTGCTCACCACGAGGTTCAAAGGTTTGATGCATAACTAAAATTCGATAACCATTGGGCGTGCGATAAACACGTAAGTGCCATGTTGGATAATGTGTTGAGAACGCTCTAATTTTCTCTAGAGCTTGTTGTTCAGGTGCGCCCTTAAGTTTTTGTTGGAATTTAAATACCGATTTTGCAATCAGGCTCGTAACTAGAAGCGAAAGGACAAATCCAATGCCAAAGATAAACCAAGAAGAAAAATAAAATGCGCCTAAACCGCTGCTAGCCAGTAATACAAAGAAAATGATGAAGTACAAACTAGAATGAGGTTGGGTCACAAAATCAATATCAGCGAATAAGACATCAGGTGTGTTTAGACATAATGCACCATAGCTATTACGCGTAATAATCACATCATCGTACTGGCTGATGATTTCCTCTCGAATAGGTAAGCCCTCTGCACCGTTATAAGCAACTTTATGATCGATACGCCGAACCTTTTTATCTATTTTAAGTTGTTCAAGCGCCTCAAAGACTCGTTGCTCGGCATGCTGCTGAGCCGCTTCAATATTTTCATCTGACCAACCAAAGCGTTTAATCGTATATTGGCGACCTTCAAATTTCGCTTTGGTTTTTGCTTCAGCCCAATATTTAGGGATGATCATCTCTAAATCCTTCTTATTTTTGATATTTTATTACTTAATTAATCTGTTGTTTCTTTCGGAATTTGCCAAAAAATCCAAGCAGTAATGATATTGATACATCCTAAAGAGATGAGTGTGGCATGGAAAGCTGTAGTTATCGATGATGTTGGAAAATGTTGACCATATACATTGATCAATGTACCTGCTAAAGCAACCCCGATACTCATCGAGAGCATCATAATCATCGATAAGAAGCTATTTCCACTACTCGCATCATGCTGTGGTAAATCTTTAAGGGTGAGCGTATTCATGCCAACAAACTGCAGTGAGTTGAGCGTCCCAAAGATAAATAAATGTAATATTTTTAGCCATAGAGGCGTATCAGCGGTCATTAATGCAAAACTGGCAATACATAGACCCACCAATACGGTATTGGTGAGCAGAAAGCGACGATAACCCACTCTTTGAATGATCGGACGAATAATCGGTTTGGAAAATAATGCACCTAGTACCATCGGGATCATCATTAAACCTGTGATAAAGGGTTCGAAGCCAAAAGCCACTTGCAGCATCAACGGTAAAATAAAGGGAATCGCATTACTGCCTAGACGAGCAAAGAAATTTCCTAGTACCCCAATTGAAAAAATCTTATAGCGAAATAAACGTCCATGAAACAAAGCATTTTGATGGCTATGTGCATGATAGGCATAAGCAACTGTTGCAATCGTACCTGCAACTAATAAGGAAATACTGACTAAACCTGAATATTGAGGTGCAGCAATATTCTCAATGCCTAAAGACAATCCGACCATTGCGATCATGAGCAAGATAAAACCACTTAGATCAAAGGCTTTTACGCTCGGTTCTTTTTGGTTAGGCATGACTTTGAAGGTCATGATCATCCCTAAAACTCCCATCGGGATATTGATCAGAAAAATCCAGTGCCATGTAGTGACTTCGACGAGCCATCCGCCCAATGTCGGTCCCATGAGTGGACCAATTAAACCAGCCAAACTCATTAGGCTCATAGCAGAGAGAAACTGAGAGCGGGGAATTAATTTAAGTAGTGCCAAACGACCAACAGGCATGAGCAATGCACCACCAATCCCCTGAATGACACGAAAGAATAGCAACTGATCGAGATTTTGGGATAAGCCACAACCTAGTGATGCTAAGCTGAAAATTACCATCGAACTGAGATAAATATTGCGAATACCAAAGCGATCAGCAAGCCAACCGCTTAACGGGATACAGGCTGCAACGGATAATACATAAGCGACAATGACTCCATGCATTTGCAATGGGTCTTCATTGAGCTGAACTGCCATTGCAGGAATCGCCGTGTTGACGATCGTGGTATCTAAGGCCTGCATAAAGAAGCCTATCGAAACCAATAATACCAACAAGCGAAATTCAGGTTGTACAGCTTGATGAGTCGTCGTTGTCATATATTTTAAGGTGCTAAAACTCCATTCAAGTTTAATGCAAAAGAGCCTGAAAGAAAGACAATAATTGTCAAAGAGACGTCATCGAAATGACATCAAAATGTCATCGAATTTGAATCTCAGAACACTAGATTGATCCTACATAATAAATCGTATGGAAATTGATCATGAAGTTTAAGATTTCAGTTTTATTGACAGCTTTACTGTCTGTGGGATTAGTGGCATGTAACGATAATAATGACAACAACAATAAATCAGAACAAATTGAACCTACCCCTGAAACCATTAAATTAAGTGTATTAGGACACTATAAAACCAATATTTTTGCTGAAAGTGCAGCAGAAATTCCTGCGTATGATGCGGCAAGCAAACGGTTATTTGTCGTGAATGCACAAAAAGGTTTGGTAGATGTACTGGATGCATCTAAGCCTGAACAACCTGTTCATATTGCAGAACTTTCTGCACGTGATTATTTAGCTGACTCAGAAGTGAATAGTGTTGCCGTACAAAATGGCATCGTGGCGATTGCAGTCCAAGCAAAAAATAAAACCGATGCAGGTCTCGTGGTTTTCTTTAATGCCAAAGATTTGAGTTTTATGAGTAAAGTGGCTGTAGGTTCGTTGCCTGACATGCTGACCTTTAGTCCAAATGGCAAAACTGTTTTAGTGGCAAATGAAGCTGAGCCAAATGATGATTATTCGATTGATCCTGAAGGTTCGGTCAGTATTATTGATATTCAAGACATTAAACAACCTAAAGCGAGTATTGCTGATTTTAGAGCTTGGAATAGCCAAAAGGCAGATCTCATGGCAAAAGGTGTGCGTATTTTTGGACCAAATGCTACGGTTGCTCAAGATTTAGAACCCGAATACATCACCATTTCAGGTGACAGCAAAACGGCATGGGTGACATTACAAGAAAATAATGCGATTGCACGAATTGATATTGCTCAGCAGAAAGTTACCGATATTTATCCATTGGGCTATAGAGATCATGGCGTAATGGGTAATGAACTGGATGTCAGTGATAGAGACAGCAAGATAGATATCAAAACTTGGACTGGTTTAGTGGGTATGTATCAGCCAGACTCGATTGCGAATTATCAAGTGAATGGACAAACCTATTTGGTCACAGCCAATGAAGGGGATAGCCGTGAATGGTTAAAAGATGAAGATGCCTATTTTGCGGGTAACTTAGCTCAAGGTTATGTTGAAAATATCCGTATGAAGCATTTATTTAACAGTAAAGGCTTCAATGCGGAAGGTGATTATCCTGCCCATTTACAAAAGATCGCAAATGGTGTGAAAGGAGCTAAACTTAATCCTGTTACATTTGCCTATTGTGGTGCGACAGCAACCGAAGCAGGAGATTGTCGTAAAGATGGTAATTTAGGCCGTTTAAATATCGCATGGAATATGGGATATCAAACCAATGCGGATGGATCACCAAAGCTAGATGCAAATGGACGATTAACTTACGATAAATTGTATGCCTATGGCGCACGTTCATTTAGTATTTGGAATACACAAGGACAGTTGGTATGGGATTCAGGAAGTGAGTTTGAGAAGAAAATTTCTGAACTGTTTCCAACTTATTTTAATACCGATCATGAAGCCGTTAGTTTAGATGATCGTAGTGATAATAAAGGTCCTGAACCTGAAGGTATTACACTGGGCACGATTGGTGCGAAGACCTTTGCATTTATTGGTTTAGAGCGAATGAGTGGCGTGATGGTATATGACATTACTACACCAATGCAGCCTAAATTTGTTGAATATTTCACGACTCGTAATTTTGTGGAAACGGATAGTGCCAAGCAAGGTGATTTAGGACCAGAAGGTTTGATCTTTATCGCTGCCAAAGACTCACCAAACGGCAAGCCCTTATTGGTTGTCGGAAATGAAGTGAGTGGCTCTACTGCAATTTATCAAGTGAATGTTCAGTAATAAGTTATAAAAAAGCGGATCAATAGATCCGCTTTTTTGATCAAAATACATCAAACTTCAATATGGGTCGGTGCATCCAAATTTTTAATTACATTAGAAATTTGTTCAGTAGTTTCACAAATAATCACTTTGGCACGATGTTGAGGGGGAAGAAATCCTTCTTCTACTGCATAATCAAGTTGGGCAATCAGTGCATCATAGAAACGATTGACGTTATAAATAATCATTGGTTTTTGATGCTGATTGAGTTGTCCCCAAGTCGCAATTTCTAGAATTTCTTCAAAAGTTCCCAAGCCACCTGGCAGAGCAATAAAGGCACTAGCACGCTCAGCCATTAACGCTTTACGTTCATGCATGGTCTCTACGACGTGTAACTCGGTGAGTTTACTATGAGCAATTTCATAATCCAGCATGAACTCAGGAATGACGCCAACGACTTCGCCACCATGTTCTAAAACCGTATCTGCGACTTGTCCCATTAGACCAATACTGGCACCGCCATATACGATGCCAAAGCCTTGATCAGCGACATGCTGTGCGAGTTCAATCGCTTTATCGCGGTAGATTGGTTTATTACCTGTACGTGAACCACAATATAGCGCAATTAAAGCTTGAGTTGTTTTTGGGAGAGGTGTTGTTCTTTTCTCAGTCATTCTTAGTACACTATTCATTTCGTTTATTTTTCACCTTATCATTTTCATTCTAGTTGTCTAGGCTAAATCACTTTTATGACAGTTTTATGCACATTTTACATACAATCTCTTTTGGCAATACTTAGAAAGAATTTGTAAGAAACATCCACATAAAAAAGGTGAATTTCACTACGATCTTGCCTATACTGAAAATCCTTTTATTAATTTATGTACCTCTATGAGTAGTGGTTGTTGTCGATCCGCTTTGTTTTTATTTCCTAAGAAAAATGTTTTGGCTGCTAATGCCGGCCTTTTAAAATTTAAACTCCAATACCTTGCTGCCAATTTTGCAGAGGAGTCTCGTCAATGATCTTCGAATGGATGTCTGACCCTTCTGCATGGGTTGGTTTGGCGACTCTAGTCGTATTGGAAATCGTATTAGGTATTGATAACCTTGTTTTTATTGCGATTTTGGCGGAAAAATTACCGCCAGAACAACGTGCTGCTGCTCGTAGAATTGGTTTAATTCTCGCATTATTAATGCGTTTGGTTTTGTTGGCATCCATCGCTTGGGTGGTCACTTTAACCCAACCGCTTTTCCATGTGTTCGATCATCCTTTCTCAGGGCGAGATTTGATTCTGTTGTTCGGTGGTGTGTTCTTATTGTTTAAAGGAACAATGGAATTACATGAGCGAATTGAAGGTAAGCAGACCTTAAAAGAAGAAAATCCAGTACATGCTGCATTCTGGATGGTGGTTGTACAGATCGTTGTACTTGATGCGGTATTCTCACTTGATAGTGTAATCACCGCTGTGGGTATGGTCAAAGACCTTTCAGTGATGATGATCGCGGTGACGATTGCGATTGGTATCATGTTGTTGGCAGCACGTCCTTTGATGGAGTTCGTCAACAAACACCCAACCGTTGTGATTCTGTGTCTCGGTTTCTTGATGATGATTGGTTTCTCCTTAGTCGTTGAAGGCTTTGGTTTCCATATTCCGAAAGGCTATTTATACGCAGCGATCGGATTCTCTGTTTTGGTTGAAATGGTCAACCAAACTATGCGTCGTAACCAAGAAAAACTTGTGACAACGACTGACTTGCGCTATCGCACTGCTTCAGCAGTGTTGCGTATGTTGGGCGGCAAAAATGATGGTCAAAACAAAGAAGCGGAAGATGTTTTAGCAACTCAAGCTTATGCCAAAGAAGTCTTTGACGAAGATAATGGTGTGTACCATAGCGTACTTGTACAAGGTGTACTGGGATTGTCGGAACGACCTGTTAAATCGGTCATGACACCTCGTCCAGAGTTAGAGTGGTTAGATTTAGATTCTGATCCTGAAGAGTTAAAACAGCGCTTAATGGCAATGACCCACTCACGTTTAATTATTGCGCGTGGTGAGCTGGATAATATTGAAGGTATTGTTCTGACTCATAAAGTATTAAATGAATATATTGAAACAGGCTCAATTGATTTCACAAAACATATTAGAGAACCTTTGATTGTTCATGAAAATGCGCAAGTGTTGATGGTGATGGAGCAATTACGTCAAGCACCTTTGCAAATGGCGATTGTACTCAATGAATATGGTTCAATTGAGGGTATTGCGACTCCTATTGATGTGCTTGAAGCGATTGCTGGTGAGTTCCCTGATGAGGATGAACTCGAAGCTGCGGCGGCAAGCTTAGAAGACGGTTCGATGTTGCTAGAAGGATCGACTGATATTCGCCATGTGTCATTGTTACTCGGTAAGGACTTAGTTGATGAAAGTGAAGAATATTCAACTTTGTCGGGTTATATTCTTTTCCATTTAGGACGTTTGCCTGAAAATGGTGAAATGATCGAAGCCGATGGTCATCGCTTTGAGGTGGTGACGATGGATGGGCACAAGATTGAAAAAGTGCGCATCATTGCAAAAGACAAAACATCTGAAAAGTAATTCGATTTGTTGAGTTGCTTTAAATCCCTGAGCTAAATCTAATATGTAGAGCAATCACATTATGGTTTTCTCAGGGTTTTTATTTTTGAGAATGAAAAATGACTGTGTTAGAGAATTGCCCTTGCGGACAAGGTTTATACATAAATTGTTGTCAGCCTTTGCATCTAAAACAACAATTTGCTGAACATGCAGAACAGTTGATGCGTTCACGCTATAGCGCATTTGCCTTGCAAAAAATAGATTATATTGTTGAGACGACTGCTTTAGGTCAACAGTCTATGCTTGATCGTGTGGCAATTGCAGATTGGAGTCAGTCCAATCAATGGTTAAAATTAGAAGTGTTACAATACCAGCCTAAACTTGATAAAACTCATGCCTTAGTCGAATTCAAAGCCCATTATTGTGATCAAAATCAGGATGCAAAACAGCAGCATATACATCATGAAATTTCACATTTTGTTTTACATCAGCAGCGTTGGTATTTTCTTGATCCAACCTTGAATATGCAAGTCACCATGAAACAACCGTGTATTTGTGGTTCGGGGAAAAAATTTAAACAATGTTGTGCACAATTCATCTAAGTTTGTCTTAAAATAGCGCACACTTTTATGCCTGATTGAAGGATGTAGGCAGATGTTGCTCACCGTTATTTACATTATTGCCATTACTGCGGAAGCAATGACAGGAGCTCTGTCAGCGGGCCGTCGTAGTATGGACTGGTTCGGTGTGACACTGATTGCCTGTGTGACAGCTTTGGGTGGTGGTTCAGTTCGAGATGTGTTGTTAGGGCATTATCCTTTAACTTGGGTGAAGCATCCTGAGTATTTGGTACTGACGTGTTGTGCCGCATTTGTCACGATTATTATTGCCAAATGGATGAAGCATTTACGCAATATCTTCTTGGTACTTGATGCTTTAGGTTTAATTGGTTTTACCATTATTGGTTGCCAAATTGCGTTGTCGATGGGGTACGGTTTTGTCGTCTCAGCCGTTGCAGGAGTTTTGACAGGAGTATCAGGTGGTATTCTGCGTGATATTCTGTGTAATGACGTGCCTTTAGTGTTCCGCCGTGAGCTATATGCCAGCATCTCCTTTGTTGCTGTGATCTGTTATTGGGTCTGCTTAGAGGTTGGTTTGCCACATGATTTGACCGTTATTTTTACTTTGGTTTTTGGTTTTACTTTACGTTTGATCGCGATTTATTTTGGCTTGGAAATGCCGAAATTTATTTATAAAGAAGATGATGCGGAATCTGCTTCGTCTACGGATGAGCATTGATTGATTAGCTGTATATGCGATGCTTTGAGATAAATTAAAATGAATGATATCAAGTTTGATAAGAAAGATTTTTATAAAAGTAACAAGCTTTTTCTTATCTTGGTGATTGTATATTTTCTGGCACAGTATAAGTTTCAGTTAGATGTTTTAAACATTCTGCATGATCTCCTTTTATTCGGAGTGACTGTCGGATTGTTCAAATTACTAAGAAATACTCAACAAGATCAACTGAATTATCTTATTCCGAATATTATGTTTATTTGTCTCATAATTTTTCAGATTGTATTTAAAAAATAACATCTCTTGTAAGACAGCATTTGACGTTTAAACAACAACAAGGGCTTGTCACAACGCTTTCATCCACATAGCATACAAAGCATTGACGATAACAATGATTTTGGATGACTTGCTGAAATGACCAGCCTTGCACATCATGCAACCGAAAACCGTTCCGTAGCTGAATTCACAGAACAAGCTTATTTAAACTATGCCATGTACGTGATCATGGATCGTGCATTGCCACATATCAGTGATGGTTTAAAACCTGTACAGCGCCGTATCGTATATGCGATGAGTGAGTTAGGTTTAAAATCAACAGGTAAGCCAAAGAAATCTGCACGTACTGTCGGTGATGTACTGGGTAAATACCATCCACATGGTGACTCAGCATGTTATGAAGCGATGGTGTTGATGGCTCAGCCATTTAGTTATCGTTATCCTTTGATCGAAGGTCAAGGCAACTGGGGTTCACCAGACGATCCTAAATCCTTCGCTGCGATGCGATATACCGAAGCTAAGCTATCCGCTTATAGTGAACTATTGCTGAGTGAACTAGGACAGGGCACCAGCGAATGGCAAGATAACTTTGATGGTTCGATGAAAGAACCAATCACGTTACCTGCACGTATTCCCAATATTTTGCTGAATGGCACCACAGGAATTGCGGTGGGGATGGCGACTGACATTCCGCCTCATAACTTACGTGAAGTGGTAAAAGGTACGATTGCATTGATTCGCAATCCTGAAACCACAGATGAAAAATTAGCAGAATACATCCCTGCACCAGATTTACCGACTAAAGCAGAAATTATTACCCCACCTGAAGAATTATTAAAAATTCAAACCACAGGTCGTGGTAGTTATCGTATGCGTGCGGTATATACCATTGATAAAAATGAAATCGTAATTACTGAACTACCGTATCAAGTTTCAGGTTCCAAAGTGATTACTCAAATCGCTGATCAAATGATCGCTAAGAAATTGCCTTTGGTCAGTGATGTACGAGATGAATCGGATCATCAAAACCCAACACGTTTGGTGATTGTACTGCGCTCTAACCGTGTCGATGCAGAAACGGTAATGAGTCACTTATTTGCTACGACGGATTTGGAATCTAGCTATCGCGTCAATCTAAATATGATTGGCGCGGATGGTCGTCCGCAAGTTAAATCGATTCGCCGTATTTTGTTGGAATGGATTGAAATTCGTAAGCAAACGGTGACACGTCGTCTTCAATACCATTTAAATAAAATCGAAAAACGACTGCATATCTTGGCAGGTCTTTTAATTGCTTATCTCGATATTGATACTGTGATTCGAATTATTCGTGAGGAAGATCAACCAAAACCAGTGTTGATGCAGCACTTTGGGATTGATGACATTCAAGCGGAAGCCATTTTAGAGTTAAAGCTTCGTCACCTCGCCAAGCTTGAAGAAATGGAAATTCGTCGTGAGCAGGAAGAGTTAGAAGCGAAAGCTGCGATTATTCGTGAGCAATTGGCAAACCCAGAATCATTGAAGAATTTAATCATAAATGAATTAAAAGAAGATGCTAAAAAGTTCGGTGATGATCGCCGTTCACCTATCGTTACTCGTGCTGATGCTGTACAAATTAAAGAGCAGGACTTAATGCCTGCGGAAACGGTGACGGTTGTTTTATCCGAAGCAGGTTGGGTGAGAGCTGCCAAAGGCGGTGATGTCGATGCTGCGAACTTAAACTATCGTGCTGGCGATCAATATCTCAGCCATGCAGTTGGAAAGACCAATCAGCGGGTGTATTTCTTGGATGAAACAGGTCGAAGCTATGCTTTACCGATCAGTAGTTTGCCATCGGCACGTGGATTGGGTGAGCCTTTAAGTTCTAAACTTGCACCAGCCAGCGGTGTGTCATTTATTCAAGTCTTTATTGAAGATGATGCGAGTGAATTGCTTGCCGTGAGTTCAAATGGTTACGGCTTCAAAACACAAGCAGCTCAACTTGATACCAATGCTAAGGCAGGTAAATCCTTCTTGACTGTGGCAGATAAAGCGACGGCATTACCATTGTTGCCAATTCAGCAAGCGACACATGTTGCAATCTTAAGTTCTGCGGGTAGGTTACTTATCGTTGATTTGACTGAGTTACCTGTGCTGAATAAAGGTAAAGGTAACAAGTTGATACAACTTGATGAAAAAGAGCAAATTTTATCCATGACAACCTTGAATTTAGATGAAATAATCCAAGTCGCTGCAGGACAACAACATCTAAAACTGAAAGGGGATGATCTCCAAAAATATATAGGAAAAAGAGCAACAAAGGGGCAACTTTTACCACGGGGATATCAAAAAGCAAATAGACTCCTCATTCAGAGATAAGGCTAGTATTCTGCGACACAAATACGTTATATATGAAATATATTCATCTTGTGTGAATAGATTGACAAGGCAATTCAAAAAGTTAAAAAAAATGTTTTGCCATGGAAAGTAACGTTGTTACATTTTAAGGATTACACTCGGAGATAATGGCATTATGGAAAAGATTTGGTTTGCTGAATACCAAAAGACAGGAATTCCAGAAACAGTTGCACTGCCTGCTGAAAACACCTCACTTGTTGATATTTTTGAACGCAATTTCCAAAAATTTGGTTCACGTGATGCCTTTATCTTCATGGATAAAGTTTTAACGTATAATGAATTAGAAGTCGCTAGTCGTAAATTCGCAACATATTTACAAAGCCTGGGTTTGGCAAAAGGATCACGCGTTGCGGTGATGATGCCTAACGTATTCCAATACCCAGTGGTTGCTTTAGGTGTATTCCGTGCAGGCTTAGTACTGGTAAATGTGAATCCACTTTACACAGCACGCGAACTTGAGCATCAATTAAATGACTCAGGCGCGGAAGCTCTTGTGATCATTGAAAACTTTGCAAGTGTATACCAAAGCATTATTGGTAAAACGCCTGTGAAGCATGTTGTGGTAGCAACTGTTGGCGATATGTTGGGGACCTTAAAAGGTACGATCGTTAACTTCGTTTTACGTAAAGTGCGTAAGCAAATTCCTGCTTGGAACATTCCAGGTCATGTGAAGTTTAATACTGCATTAAACAAAGTAAGCCCAAGCAATTATAAACGTCCAAGCTTAACCTTGAGTGACACTGCTGTACTTCAGTACACAGGTGGTACAACAGGTGTTTCAAAAGGTGCTGAATTAACTCATCGCAACCTTGTATCAAACTTATTGCAGTGTGACGGAATTTTCTCAAGTAAATTCGGTACGGGTGATGGTGCTAAAGATGACCGTATCGTATGTGCTTTACCGCTTTATCACATCTTTGCATTCATGGTGTGTGCACTTTACGGTATGTACAAAGGTCAAGCGAATATCTTGATTCCTAACCCACGTGACTTACCAGCTGTTGTTGGTGAATTACGCAAATACAAACCTTCATTCTTCCCAGCAGTAAATACATTATTTAATGCTTTAGTGAACAATGAAGAGTTTAAACAACTTGACCATAGCAATCTTAAGATGGCAATGGGTGGTGGTATGGCTGTATTGCCTTCAACTGCTGCTGCTTGGAAGAAAGTAACAGGTACGATCATTATCGAAGGTTATGGTTTATCTGAAACTTCACCAGTTGCAACTGCAAACCCACCAACAACAACTGAGTTTAGTGGCACAATCGGTATTCCATTGCCATTAACAGAAGTTGTATTGCTTGATGATGATGGTAACGAAGTAGCACAAGGCGAACAGGGTGAGATTTCAATCCGTGGTCCTCAAGTCATGAAAGGTTACTGGAACCGTCCTGACGAAACTGAAAAAGTGATGACTAAAGATGGTTTCTTCCGTACTGGTGACGTCGGTATCATGGATACACGTGGTTACTTCAAGATTGTAGACCGTAAGAAAGATATGATCTTGGTTTCAGGCTTTAATGTTTATCCAAGTGAAATCGAAGAAGTGATTGCAAAACATCCTAAAGTATTGGAAGTTGCTGCGATTGGTGTACCTGATGAAAAATCAGGTGAAGTGCCAAAACTATTCATCGTGAAAAAAGATCAGTCATTAACGACTGAAGAAATCTTGGCTTATGCAAAACAAAACTTAACAGGTTACAAATGCCCTCGTTATGTTGAGTTTATGGATGACTTACCAAAATCAAACGTAGGTAAAATCTTACGTAAAGATTTACGTAAACCTGCTTAAGCAACCAACCTTTACACTGCTATAACCGCAGCTCACCCTTTAAAAAAAGGGAGGCTGCAAAAACGCCGCAATCGCGGCGTTTTTTTGTTTGGGTTTATTTAGAGTTATTCGACTTCATTAACCAGCGATCAATATACGGTCGACCTATGCCGACAATCCCGACAAATACAACCATTGTGGCAAGTTGGAAACGTAGACGAGTAGGATCAATCCCATTAAAACTAAAATAATTATCTGCTACAGCGTAAGCAACAATAATACTCAACCAATGCCAAAGCGTTAAACGCTTAATCCCAACAGCATAGAAGGCAATCGTCAGTATAACAAAGGTCCCTAGAGTTGATTGCCAGTTCAAGTTTGCACAAATTACGCTAAGCAAAAATGCCATGATTGGCAGCACGACTTTCAATACACGATCTACGAGGACTTGATGTTGTCGTTGCTGTGCAAGTACTTCAAACATTTCTTTTTGATCTGGATGTTGCATAGTCTAACCCTAGAAAACTAAAAATGAGTTACAAGTGGATGGCATATAAACTTGAGAGATTTGTCGAATATACACAAATGAAAATTAAATAAATTTTAGGTTATGATAGCATGATCAAAAGAATTTCAAGTGACGGATGTGAGCATGCAAGGTATTGGCGGCATTATATTGATTATTATCGTCGCGTGTCTGTTGCCCTATGTTTTCACCTTGATTGCAAAATCGAAGGGTGGTTTTCAAGCAAAAGATAATCAGAATCCGCGTGAATTTCTAGCTAAAACGACAGGTTTGGCCGCACGTGCCAATGCTGTACAGCAAAATAGTTTTGAAAGCTTACCTTTGTTTATTGCGGCTATATTAATGGCTGAATATATGGTGGTACCTGAGAAATTTATTATGACTTTAGGTTGGGCTTATATCGTTTGTCGCGTGATTTACGGTATTTGTTATCTAGCGAATTTAGCGACTTTGCGTTCGATCATTTGGTTTTTTTCGCTACTTTGTCCGATTCTCCTTTTTGTGATTACTGTCAAAATGACTTAAGGTGAATAAAATAGAAAATTCTCTAGCTAGTGGTTTTCTAGCATCATTTTCATTGTATTCACGTTATAATCTCTCGGATTTACATCTAAGTTCACCAATATAAACGAGTGTTGATATGAGTTATAGCAATATTCCTGCGGGTAAAGACGCACCAAACGACATTTATGTCATCATTGAAATTCCTGCAAATGCAGCACCTATCAAATACGAAATCGATAAAGATTCGGATGCGTTATTTGTAGATCGTTTTATGGGTACAGCAATGTTCTACCCTGCGAACTACGGTTATGTGCCAAATACATTATCTGAAGATGGTGACCCATTAGACGTTCTTGTTGTAACGCCACATCCTGTTGCTGCTGGTTCTGTGATTCGTTGCCGTCCAGTTGGTAAATTAAATATGGAAGATGATGGTGGTATTGATGCGAAACTCATCGCAGTTCCACATGAGAAGTTATCTCCTCTCTATAAAGATGTTAAAGAATATACAGATCTTCCTCCTTTATTGATTAGCCAAGTTGAGCATTTCTTTGCACATTACAAAGATTTAGAGCCTGGAAAATGGGTAAAAATTAGCGGTTGGGAAAGTGCTGATGTTGCTAAAGCTGAAGTGCTTAAAGCGATCGAAGCTGCTAAGAAGTAATTTTCTGAGTAGATTCAGCTAGATTTTATGATTTAAAGTCTAGCTGATAAAAAAACCTCCATTCAATTGAATGGAGGTTTTTTTATGACTTAAATAAAGCTGTGAATTAGAACAGTTTCACAGGAATATCAAGGAACAAACGCCATTCATTGGTTGAGCCAATGACATTGCTGACATATTGACCAGAAACATTATTATAGGTATCACTTGAACGTAAGTAAGAATAGCGAACACGTAGGCTTGCATCTTTCAATGCACCTGTTTGAACTGTATATTTGACTTGGTTAAAGAACTCATGTTCTTCGGCTTGGTCAATGATTTTTGAGCGATCTGTTATTTTAGCGATATCAATATCCCAACCATAAACAAATGCAGTTGTCCAGTTTAGACCAGGTAAACCGTGATTTTTGAAGTTGTAGTTATATTGTAGCCCGACAGATTTTTCATCATTACCATTAAAGTCACCTAAATAGGAATTAGGGACACAGATACTTTGTAAACCATCAGCATTATAGCCATAGTCATATCCAGTATTACCTGTGTTATCTTGATAAGAAAGCATGACATTATGTACATCTTTGCCATAGCCCACTGAAACAGCCCAAATCGAGTTTTTACGGTTTGCTAGATCATCTGTGGTATGTGAATCAGTGAGTGCATCTTTATCCCATTTTGTATGATAACCCATGGCATCAAGTGTTAAGGTACTCTTGTCTTTTAAGCTTTGGGTAAAGTTTACATTAGCATAATGACGTTCTAACTTATCTTGAACATCTAAGCCATAATACGATGAATTGAGTTGATCATTAAATTTATATTTAGCACCCCAAACTACTGCACGATCAAGCCCTTGACCTGTCACATCTTTATCGGTACTAATTTGGTTTGACATTTGGTTTTTTGTGAATTTACCTGCAACCACATTTAGATTTGGAATTTCATTACTTTCAATGAAAACACCTGTGTAATACTCAGGCACTAAACGGGCTTGATTACTTGCCATGACAGGAAGTGTTGACACCTGTGTACCATAAGTCACGGTTGTGTTGGAAATACGTGCTTTCACATTGGCACCACCACGAGCCCAATGATCATAAGCAAATCCACGATCATCTACAGGAATCATTTGATTACCCGTATTATTATTCGCACCAAGCTTGAAAGATGCATCACCTACTAGGCCAACACCAAAGCCAACAACACCCTTTGTAAAGCCTGATTGAAGATCAAAAATGGCAGTTTGCGCTGTTGAGCTTGTATCATTTGTTAAACCGTCTTTTTTATCACGATTTAAAAAGCCTGTGCGGAACAATACTGAACCATTTGCATCCTCAATAAAACCTTTAGCTTCGCTTTGTTCGCTTGCATATGTTGAGGAGATCAATGCGGCATTAATCAAAACCGCTAATGTTATTTTCTTTGCCTTTGGCATAGGTAGCCTCATAATAAATAAAATCAATTTTGGTCAGAATCAAAATTTTGACCAATTGTATAAGTTATGCATGAAAAAGATAGATTTTTATTAAAATATTTTAATTAAATTTACACAAAATTAGGATAAGATTTTTTGTTTTTATTCCTGTATAAAAAATAGATAAATTAAAATTAAATCAATGATATTTAATAAATAATTAATATCTTATTATTGTGATTAATATCGATTATTTTTTGATTATTTTTATGTAAAATATGTGACGATATTGAATAATTTTTTTTTAATTTAAATAGTTATTTACTAACTGGTTAAAAAGTGATTAATTTGAGTTTGCAAAAACTAACATCCCGATAAATGGTCGTTATTTTTGTGTAGAAAATATTCAGATCAGTACCTAAATTCGGTTATGCACTTTTATTGGGCGTGATTTCCCTGCCATTTTGATTGTAACTTAAAATAATCTCTGTCGTATGATTGTTGATCATTCTATTTGCATTATTCTTGTGCGAAAAAATAATTTATCTAGCTTTGTGCTTAAAAATGGATCATAAATAGAGAGAAAGATGCAATAAAAAGCATTTTGTAATTATTTTTATTATAACTATGACGATTTTATGACATGAGCACTAGGTTTTATGGTGCTTCAGTTAAGTTGGCATAGCATTTGCTATTCACATAGTGATGCAACTTAAAACATAAATCAGTCGAATATCCATCATGGGGGAGATCAGTATGATGAAATTTGCATGTAAAGCGATCGCGTTAAGTATTTTTGCTGTGACTTCGACTTTTGCTATGGCAGAAGATAAACCTTCATTCTATGGCGTTACTGCGTCAGGCAACGTATCAGCAGTAACGGATTACCGTTTTCGTGGTGTGACCCAGTCTTCAAACAACCCTGCGATTCAAGGTGGTTTTACTTTTTCACATACTTCAGGTGCATATTTAGCACTTTGGGGTTCAAGTGTTGACTTTAGTATTCCTGGTGTTTCAACTGAAACGGATGCGACACTCGGATTTACAAATAGCTTTGCTTTAACCGATAAAGTTAAACCGACTTATGATGTTGGTGTAATTCATTACGGCTATATTGGTTCAAAATCTAATTATACAAATGCTTATAATGGTAAGAAAGGTTTAGCGTTTACAGAAGTATTCGGTAAACTTACTTTCCCTGAAACATTATTAGCAGGCGATGCTCTAAGCGTAGGTGTAAATTATTCACCTGATTACTGGGGTAGAACGGATGATTTTTGGTATTTCAATTTAGGTTATTCTGCGCCTATTGCTAGTACTGGTTTAACAGGTTTAGCATCTGTAGGATACAACAAGCATAAAAACAAACATGCTTTAGGTGTTGTTGCTGGTGGTCCAGGTACAGATAAAAATTATGTCGACTATAAAGTTGGTGTAAATTATAACTTACTTGGTATTCTTGCTGAAGTTGATGTGGTTGGTACAAATGTCAGTACTTCAGGTATGAGTGATAATGCGAAGAAACCGTATGACACAGGTGTGTTATTTAGTTTAACGAAAACATTCTAATTCCTAAACGGAATAGATAAGTAAAAGCCAGCAGACATGCTGGCTTTTTTATTTGTCAGTAAAAAGAAAGTAATGGCTACTCATATTTTGCTTGAACTTATTTTTGCACCAATATTTCTATCTGCATGTACGATTGCCGCACTATTTTAATAGACTGTGTTTTTGGTGAAAGTAAATTTCTCTCCGAAATCGTTGTCAACATGAGTCAAGCTATATTCTTTTCCGTTTTCTATTTTTCGATAGCCTTTTAGAAAAACATCTGTTCCTACACCCCATCATCGTTTATCCGTACTGACCATGATTGCACCATTTGGATACATCTGTTGCACAGGGCCATCAAACATAAATCCATACGGAATATAAAGTGCTTTATGTACTTCCTCCTTACGGACTTCCATAAAGAACGGATTATTTTGATCAATCAGTTTCGAGTCTCGTAATACGCTTGATGCACGTTTATTATAAAAATCAATGATATTGAGTTCATTCTTGGCATAAACTAAGAGTGCTTTGATACTTTGTAAGTTTAAGGTTTTATTCTGCCCCAATAAGGCATTATATTTTTCAAGCAGTAACGAAGCCTGAGATGGTGTAATGTCATTAATGATAATACAGTCTTCGCCATTTCCAAGCGCGGCTTGCCATGCTGAGTCAACACCATTATAAAAGACGATGCCTCTACCTCGTTTAATTTGTTGACCTACATATCGACTTTGTTGTGGAAAGATAAGTGCTTCGCCGCCATGTAAGAGTGCAGGAACAAAAATAATAAAACGTTGAGTCCGATTGACAACTTTAAGCCCATGTTGAAAGTCACTTGGCTTTAGCTTTAATAAGGGTAATGTCTGATTCATCTTATTTTTTCTATTTTTAGTCCGTTAATTTATCCTCGATAGGACAATGCTTCGGTTAAATGGCTGCTCAAAATTGGATCACTTTCGGCTAGGTCGGCGATTGTACGTGCAACGCGTAAGACCCGATGATAGGCACGCGCGGAAAGATTTAAGCGTTGTTGCGCCATTTCAATAATTTTGACTGAGTCTTGATCTAAAAGCGCATGTTTTTCCAACAACTTTGGAGAAAGCGCTTGATTTAAACACTGCTGTCTGTGGATTTGTTTCTCGTACGCGGTGATGACACGCTGTCGTACAATTTCAGAATTCTCAGTCGTTGTGTGGTCTTGTAATTCTTTGGCTTGTAAGGGAGGTACATCAATATGTAAATCAATACGATCCAATAGTGGTCCAGAGATACGGTTTTGATAACGTTGAATACTTTCAGGTGAACATTGGCAGCGACTGTCCCGATTAAATGCATAACCACAAGGACATGGATTCATTGCAGCAATAAACTGAAAATTTGCAGGAAACGTCATTTGTCTGGCGGCGCGAGAAATCACAATCTCTTTTGACTCAAGTGGTTGTCTAAGAACTTCTAAAACTTTACGATCAAATTCAGGGAGTTCATCTAAGAATAAGACTCCTAAATGTGCAAGCGTAATTTCTCCCGGTTTTGGTTGTGAACCACTGTCATTTCCAAAGAACTATGCGACAATATGATTTAGGCTCAATGACTTAGACCCCATTTTACAAAGAACTATGCGACAAATTTTATAAAGAACTATGCAACGGAACCTAGAATGAACAATCAATCATGCGACACCGTTAACATCGTACCAGCTCGAAGAAAAATTGGTAATACACGCATTAGTGTATCTGGTTTATACCCTTTTAAAAAAGATTCCGCAGTGGCCTTTGAATCAACATTGGAACGCGATTTTCTCATTCGATTAGAGGTTGACCCTAATGTTCTTGCTGTTGAGTCTCAACCCTTTACCATTGAGTATTTTGATAATGGACAGAAACGAGTTTATACCCCTGACTTTCTCGTAACTTATAAGCATGATGATTTTCTTCCATTTATTGCACCTAAACTGGTTGAAGTAAAACCTATAGATGAATTGCAAGTTAATTTACATTTATGGAAAGCTAGATATCGTGCTGCCATGAGGGTATGCAAAGAAGAGGGTTGGAAATTTCATATTGCACATGAGGGTCGGATTCGGGATCAGTTATGGTCGAATGCCATGTTTTTACAAAAGTACCGAAAGATGGAATTTCCTCCTGCCGATTCAATGCACCTATTGGCTTATGTGAGAGATCGAGGAGCCGTAACTTTTGAGACTCTATTAGCCAGACATTTCCTTGGCAAATGGGACAGAGCAAATGGAATTAGTCAAATTTGGTATTTAGTTGCTCATGGTTATCTGGTTTGCGATTTAAATGCACCTTTACAGCCATCTACTGAACTTTGGGTAAGTGGGAGTTTGTCATGAATGATAGACGTGTGAATATCAAAATAGCTGCTGGGGAGCCTGTTCAGATAAAAGGGATTCCCCATACGATTATTGAAGTCATTGACCTGAAATCAGTTTTTGTTGAAAACAATAATACAGGTAGGAAAAATGTTGCGGCTATCAGTGAATTAAGGCCGTCAATAGCTGTGGAACAACATGAAGATCTAGAGCTCATCGCTGATAAAGACTGGATTGAGGCTGAAAGGCGTTTCAACATCATCCGTCCTTTCATTGAGGGAGGTGTGAGTGGTCGTAAGGAAGTAGAATTACGTGCTCAGGAACATGATATAAATCCAGCCACCATATATAGATGGTTAAAAATTTATAAAGCATATGGAACTATTGATGGATTGCGACCTAGAAAAGAGGGATTGCCACAAGGCAAGAAGATAATTAATAAACATGCTGAAGCAATCATTGAAAAAGCCATCAACGATTTATACCTAACTAATCAAAGAATAAGTGTTCAAAAAGTTGTACTTGAAGTGAAACGCTTATGTCATGAATACCATATCCTAGAGGTGCCTCATGCCAATACAGTAAGAAATCGTATTGCAGCGATTAGCCAGAGAGACTCTCTTCGTAAGAGGGGGTATAAGGAAAAGGCCGATAACAAATTTACACCTGCCGCAGGGAAATTCCCTCATGCTGATTATCCACTTGCCGTTGTACAGATTGACCATACACCCGTTGATCTTATTCTGGTTGATGATTTTAGCAGGTGCCCTATAGGACGACCTTTTCTTACATTGGCAATTGATGTGCGTACAAGGGTAGTTGTGGGATATTACTTATCATTAGATGCTCCCTCTGTTATGTCGATTGCAATGAGCGTTTCTCAAGCTGTACTGCCCAAAGAGAAATGGCTAGCTTCGCGCAAGATTCAAGCTGAATGGCCTGTCTGGGGAATTATGAACACCATTCATGTCGATAATGGACCTGAGTTTCACTCAGAAACTTTCAGAAATGCCTGTATGGCACATGATATTCGTCTGGAATACCGACCAGTTAAAAAACCACGTTTTGGTGGGCACATTGAACGTTTGATGGGAACATTTGCAACGGATATTCACGCAGTTCCAGGAACAACTTTTTCAAATATTTTTGAAAGAAAAGGCTATAACTCAGATACGGAAGCAGTTTTCACATTTTCCGAATTTGAGGACTGGCTAATTGATTTTATCTGTAATGTTTACCACAAAAGAAAACACTCTGCTTTAGGTACTTCTCCACTACATGCTTTTGAGTTGGGTATCTTTGGCGATAAAAACACGTTAGGTTCTGGAGCTGCCAGATTGCCTGCAAATGATCATAATTTCTTTCTTGATTTTCTACCAAGTTTTGAAAGGACGATTCAAACAACAGGTGTAACAATTGATGGCCTTGCTTATTATGCTGATGTATTAAGAGGTTGGATTAATGCTGTAGACCCCTATAATCAAAAGGAAAAACGTAAATTTATCTTTAGGCGTGATCCAAGAAATATTAGTGAGATATGGTTCTTTGATCCCGAAATCAAAAATTATTTTAAGGTACCTTTAGCGGATCAAAGTATTCCGCCATTTAGTATTTGGTGATGTGTGCTGAGAAAACAGGAGGTTTTAACTTGGTAAACTATAGACACTCATCAGGAGTTTACCATGAGCAAGAAACAGAAGACTTACACCGCAGAATTTAAAGTTGAAGCAATAAAATTGATTGAAGCCAATCAAGGCAATGTATCGGAAACAGCCAGACAACTTGGCATTTCAATGCAAACTCTTTCAAATTGGAATAATAAAGCAAAGACTGGCACCTTAGCAGGCACTAAACAATATTCACCTGATCTAAATGCCTTACTCGAAGAAAATAAAAAGCTCAAACAACAGCTCAAAACAGCTGAAATGGAACGTGAATTTCTAAAAAAGGCAGCAGCGTACTTTGCGAAAGAAAGTCAGTAAGGTACGCCTATATGAAACAGCAAAGATATTTATTCCCGATTAGCTTTATGGCTAGATTACTTCACGTTTCAGTGTCACGATTTTATGATTGGCTAAAACGAGGCATGAATAAAAGATTGGTTCAGCGAAATCAACAGACAATTTTGGTCAAAATAGCTCATGAGGAAACTAAACAAAGCTATGGCTATATTCGATTAACTAAGCATTTACAAGCGCAAGGTATCAAAATCAGTACGTATGCTGTACGTCAAATAAAAAAGCTCAACCAGCTGTATTGTAAGCGTCATAAGCGTTTCAAAAGAACTACGAAGAGTGATCATAATCGAGCGATCTACGCAAATTTACTAGAGCAACAGTTTTCAATGACTAAGCCCAATCTTGCATGGTCAAGCGATATTACATACATTTGGACTGCTGAAGGTTGGTTATACTTGGCAGCAGTAAAAGACCTGTACACGAAACAAGTGGTTGGCTATAGCTTAAATGAGCGTATGACCGCACAACTTGTTTGCAATGCACTGACTATGGCGATTCGTAATCAAAAACCAACGAAAGGCTTAATTGTTCATTCGGACAGAGGCAGCCAATATTGCAGCCATGAATATCGAAAGATACTGGAAAAATGTGATTTTCAAGGTTCAATGAGCAAACGTGGGGACTGTTACGATAATGCACCGATTGAAAGTTTCTGGGGCATACTCAAGAATGAATTAGTGCATCATTGCAACTATAAAACCAGAGATGAAGCTAAAGCAGATATTACAAAATACATTGTGTTATTTTATAATCAGCGAAGAATTCAAAAGAGTTTGGATTTTAAAACGCCAAATCAAATAGCAGAGAACTTTTATCGGTTAGCTGCCTAGCATATCCCAAGTGAAAGTCTCCTGCTAATTCAGCACATATCATGGGAACACAAAAAGATTCAGGAACTAAAGAAGGAAACTGGCGAATATCTAAAAGATCATGAACTTGGACAGGCTCTAGCTAAACTTAGGGAACGTGTTCAGGAAGCAAGCACTAAAACTCGACGGGCTCGCAGATCACGTCAGCGCAGTACCCAACACCAAATGAGTGTTAACCCTGCATCAATTCAGGGCAAAAAACATCAACAAGAGAGTACGATTTTGGAGCAACAGCTTGAAAGCGTATATGGTTTATTGCCTCTCGATGAACTGGAAAATGATGAGGATATTTCATGAGTAACTATTCACATGTTTTTCAAGAGTTTCGCCCTATTGTGGAACAGTCTATTGAGGACAGGCTCTACTTCCTGGAAGAGGACCGATGGATTGGGTATCCAGCAGCCAATGACTTACTAGACCAATTGAAAGGATTCCTGACACTTCCGAAGCGGAGCCGTATGCCCAACTTACTGGTATTGAGTAAGCCAAATAATGGTAAGACCTCAATTATTAATCAGTTCTTTAAGCTGTATGGGGAGGGTCATATCAATGCAGAAAATAATGCAGTAAAACCTGTAATTATTGTGCAGGCACCTGTTTCACCTGATGAAAAAGCTTTGTATATGGCTATTCTTGATAAGTTCTGGGTTCCCTTTCGAGAAAGAGACCCCGTTGCGAAGCTACGTTACCAAGTGGTCCATTGCCTTAAACTTTACGAGGTAAAACTCCTCATTATCGACGAAATGAATTCTTTATTATGTGGCAGCCCGATTAAGCAAAGAACTGTAATGAATGCAATTAAGTATTTGTGTAATGAAACACAGATACCCATTGTCGGGTTTGGTACAGAAGAAGCGATTAGTGTCCTGCGTACTGATCCACAGCATGTAAGTCGTTTTCGTGTGGTTAATTTGCCCTTATGGAAACTAGATAAGGACTTTCAAGCCATGGTAAATAAGTTTGAAAAAGTTCTTCCACTCAAACAGGCTTCAAAACTAGCTGAGCCAGCAACAGTAAAATATCTACATGATATTACCGATGGAAATTTAGGTAATCTGCGAACGATTTTACGGGAAGCTGCAAAGAAAGCTATTGTTTCTGGTCAGGAGTTTATCGACCGTAGCTTACTAGAAAGTGTGAAATAAGCTATGTGGAGGGCTGGGTATGATAGGTACAACAGAAGTCCATTCATGGTTTATCCCCACGACTTTACAGAAAGATGAGGCATTGTCTTCATGGTTGATACGTGCTGCACTTGATAGTGGTTGTGACCCATTAAGTCTAACTGGGGTACTCTGGCCCAAATGGCGAATTTGGTCAGTAGATGTAGATCGAGGTTTAAGCTCAGAGCATTTACGAACCTTGGCCACTACAACAAAAATTGATGAAAGCCAATTTGATTCTGCTACGCTTCGCAATTTCTTAATTAAATATAACTTGGATAATGGAACCCTTGATTCATGGTATCTGGTATTAGGTACAAGAAACCGTAAGCATCGAGGTGGCTGGCAATATTGTCCTAAGTGTTTGTCTGAGGATGGTGTTGCCTATTTCCGTTTACACTGGCGCTTTGCCTGGCATACAGGCTGTATTAAACATAATCAGCGTTTATATGATCAATGTCCGCATTGTCATAATGCCATTCAACCTAGACGACTTGAAGCCCCTGATCAGGTTATGACTTGCTGTTCAATATGTAAAAAAAACCTATTGGAAGTTAATGAATGCTTTATGAATTGTCATGCCCTGGCATTCCAAAAAGTCTTTGGTCAATTCTTGGAACAAGGCTATGCAACCTATCAAGACAAGTTGATTTCACTAAATGATTGGTTAACGGTGATTAAGTTATTTTTACAATTTATTAGAAAAGTTCTAGCTGGCTCAATAAATGGAAAAGGATGGGCTTTTCTTGAACAGCTCAAAATTCAGATGCCCCATTCTGAGTTTATCTCGAATGGATTGGTTGTTAGTCAACTTCCAGTTATCGAGAGAGAGCGGCTATTTTCCTGTATTTATCAATTACTCATCATTCCCCTAGAAAAATTTATTGAAACAGCACAATCTTTAAATATGAACAGATCTTCATTTTGGGATAAGAGAAACCAGTTGCCAGCCATATTAAGACCTATTGAAGAACAGTTAGGCTCAGTTTATCGGAACTACCCTCCAAAGAGAGCATTGGTTGATACCCTAAAACCTAAAAGTAAGGAAGCTGTAATACGAAAGTTTTTGAGATTAAAAAGAAAATTAGGATAACGCTCGGAGGGAAACGCCATGCCTCAGTGTGATGAATGTGGTGATGCGGTTGAAAAGATACACCGATGCTATAAACAGCGTAACTATTGCCATAAATGCTATGTACGAGTTTTTAAAAAACGGGATTGCCCATCATGTGGTAAAAGCTCAAGATTGCACAAAACTGATCAATTGGCTGTTTGCCAAAAATGTGAAACTAATCGCCCGTGTATTCTATGTCAACGTATAGAATATCCATTAGGAAAAATAACGGCACAAGGACCTGTTTGTAATAGCTGTTCAGTTTATTTTAGAGAGTTTCAAGCTTGTGAGCGATGTGGCGTGGCATCACAACGTTTGTCTCGTATCAGCCGTTTTGAGGATAATTTAAGAGTTTGCCCAAAGTGTGCAACCCGTGATTACCAGACATGCCAAAGTTGTAGAAGATATAGGTCGGTTGAACAGGATGCTGTGTCAGGCAAAATGCTTTGTAAAAAATGTTTAAGCTGTCCACCACTTCAATGCTTAACCTGTCAGCAACAAATTCCTGCTGGATGTGGAAAATATTGTGAATCATGTTCATGGCGAAGAATATTGGGCAATAGGATTAAGGAACTAGTTAATACATTAGTGAATCCAAGTCTTAAAGGTTACTTTGAAGAATATATGAATTGGCTTGATCATGAGGTAGGACCACATAAGGCTGCATTGCTAATTCATAAACATATTCAGTTTTTTGAAAAGACCAATAATCTTTGGAGAGATCAGATCCCAGATTATGCGCCTTTATTACATCGACTAAGGACAAGTGGTTTACGCAAATATGAGCTGCCCATCCGGTGGTTGGTTGCAGTGCATTATCTGCATATAGATACACAATCTAAAGGTCACTGTTCTGAATTTGACCAACTGAGAAAACTGGCAAACTCATGTCCAGATTCATCACTTTCAGCCCAAATTCTTCAGAACTACTATCAGGTTTTAATAAATAAAATGGATTTAGGGAAAACAAGTATACGTTCTGCCCGTTTAGCCATGAAACCAGCATCTGCTTTAATGCTGTTGGTAAGTCAATCACGCTTAGATTTACCAACAATGTGGCACGTAAAATATTACTTATTTAAGTCCCCTGGACAAGCTTCCGCTATTGTTGGTTTTCTTAATTTTTTAAACAAGAATTATGATACGAACCTTGATACGTCATGGGTACTAGATGAAAAAATAACAGAGAAAAGTAATATGAAGAAACTGGAAAAACAACTGTTAGCCATTATGAAAGTCCCAGAGGAAAATTTTAATGCACTAGAGTGGATAAAGTTAGGATTGATGTATTTCCATAATTTGGATAAATCTATTTTTAATCATATGGATAGTATTAATTTTAGGGTGCTGGATGATGGCTTTGAAGTGAGGCTTGGTGATCAGCAATATTGGATACCAAATCCAAACTTATATTTTAATAATCTATGAAAAAATTTCTTAAATAGAAATTGAATTCATCTACATTGTTGATTTTATTGAAAATAAATATTTTTTATTTATATTCACTTATAATTTTGATTGAATATAGAAAATAGATCAAGCATATCATACTGAACATATATGCCAATACGATATATGTACTTGATTTAACTGTCTTAACGTTCAATAAATATAGCAGTTTCTTGGTATAATTAACGATAATTCACTCCATTATTTAAATCAAATACTTCACCACTTAAACAATTTGGTGCCTTATCAGCTAGCCACAAAGCTGTATTGGCAATCTCTTGTACTTGGCAAAACTTGTGATTTAAGGTTGCTTCCTTTAAACGTTTTTGTCTCTCAAATGGGATCTTTTTCATTATTTCTGTTTCAACGGGACCTGGCGCAATACTAAAAGTTTGAATATTATGCTGAGCATGACTTCGAGCCATACTACGCATCCCATTAATCAATCCTGCTTTTGAAATGCCATACCAAATATCAGGGTGTCCAATTTGCCCTGCAATTGAGGCAATACTTATAATACGGCCTGATTGCTGTATTTTAAAAATATTTTCTGCAACATCAATGCTCAATTGTATTGTGTGAATCAAATTCACATTCATGATGTTATGCATTTCATTCCATGTATATGAGCTTGCCGTAAGCGTATTCATATAACCTGCATTATTAATTAGAACATCAAATGAACCAATTTGATGAATTACTTGTTCAAGCTGATCATAATAAAGCATATCTGCTTGCCAATGGCGTAAATTAGGATGTGAATATTGTGGTGCATGACGAGAAATATTATGTACGATATATCCTTGATTCAAAAATAGTTTAGCAATTTCTTGACCAATTCCTTGACTTGCACCAGTAATAACTACTTGTTTCATAATTTACCTATTTATCTAATGGAAGACACATATAAATCTCTCTTTAACTCAGCTGGTTACTTAGTATTAGAGAGTTTCGATTAGCTCTTGACTGTTCTTTACTTTTGAGGCGGCAACTACTTCATGGGTTTCTAATTGTTCAAAGAGTTCTAAGACACATTTACCTGCATCTCTAATTGCACGTGAGTTGACGCCTGGGCGAGGTAAGACATAAGTATAGAAGTTTGCTCCTTCAACTATATTTCCTAGGGCCCAAAGTGCCTTCACTTCATCACCATTTTTATTGATAGGATGATGATGATGACTTATTGCTATACCACTTGGATGATAATCACCATTAAAGAAAGGTTGGATTGTGCCATTCTTTAATAGGTTCGCAATGAATGGAGATTTATCTAATGCTGGATAGAAAGTATCTGTTCTTGCTTTTATTAGAATGTCAGCACTACTCGTATATGAGCCATCAGAAAATTCACTAATAATGTTAAAGCGACTTGTCTGGTAATTAAGTTCAACACGCCCTTTTGGACCACAAGCAAATTCAATAACTCCAGCATTTAGTAAAGCTAATAGTTGTTGGCTACGTATAACAGGAGGTCCAACAGCAATTCGATTCATAATAGGACAATATTGTTCAATAAATATTTTATGTGATGTTGGTGTTAATCCTGCATAATCAACAGCATAACGTAAACAATCCCGAATATCCCTAATAATATCTGTTGTTGCTTTAATAGCACCATCAATGTTCCCTTTTAAGGCATCTTCAATATCTGTTTGCAGATAGTTTATTGCGTATTCCTTGAATGCTTCATAGTTTTGCAAACTTGGTAATTTTCCAAAGAAAATTTGCTCAATCTTGGTAAAGTCATCAGATGTAGGCACATAAGCTTCTATATCGTACCATTTCTTATCTATAGTACATCGATATACATAACACATTTCTTTCAACAAAATTGGAAGCAATTCCTGCTCAAAATCAAGTTGCCCATTGCCTCTATTTTGTTGATTAGCTATACGTAATTTATCAATTGCATTGGTTGTAAAAAAACGAGCTTGATATTGTCCATGTGCACCTTTCTGATTTATTCCTCTACTTGCATATGGTAAGCCATAGCGAGAATACACTAGGATATGTGGTTCCTCACCAGAGGGAAGATATTTCAAGGTACCATCTGTATTTTTTATAAATTTTCCAGATCGACCTTCGGTTAGTTGAGAAATTAGGTCATATGTTGTGAGGCCTATACCTTCAATTGCAACGACAGCTTCTGAACTAATGTGATGTAACGAATAAGTATTTGTAATATTTCTAATAAAATCAGCTTTGTGGTTGGTTTTTGCAACCTCCTGAACAAATTTGAGGTACATCAAATCTTGTGGTGATGGTGTATTTTCTCCATGACCTGTTGTAATAAATACTTTATCAGCATGAAAAGTATACCCATTCGCCAATGTGATAATCTGCTGGCCATCATCCATTGAATCAATATTGTATGCAAGTTGTTGATGACGAATTATTTTAATATTTGGATGTAATTGATTGATTTGTTCACGATAAACCCAAGATAAATATTCACCTAACATACGACGTGGTAAATAAGCATTAGCATTGATTTCATTACAGATATGATTGCCTAAATAAAGAAATTTATTATTTAATTCTCGGTATCCATGCTGCCTTGCCCATTCAAGAATAGATAAACCTGGAATAATTGGTCCAGCATCTGTTACCGAATCATCGCTAAACATTGTTATTTGGCAGGCTATGGTATTTACCAAAAGATGATCTGATTGCTCTGAAGTATGAATACCTTGCCCATAAACACGAGGATCTATTAAGTGCAACTCAAACTTAAGATTCTGATCTGAAATTTTGTATATTGCATTAAGCCGTTCTAATATACTAAGACCTCTAGGCCCCATACCAATAATAGCAATTCTCACCTTGTTCATATATGTTCCTTGAATAAAATGGAGTTGATTAATTCACAAAAAATACTTAAAAATATTGTTCTATAAAATATTTTAGTAAGTTTAAATTAATTTCCTCCATTTCTTTGGTTAATAAACCTATAAACAAAAAATTATAGTATTGTGAACTCTGTTTCTTTCATGGATTTATATTGTTTAACTTTTTCAAACCATTCGTAAAGTTCGTGATATTTACTCCCCCAGTTAATATTTGGTAATCTGAAATTTAAATAGGAAAGTGCACATGCTAAACCGATTTCTGGGATATCAAATTTGATTTTATATTCACTGATTTGTTCTTCACAAGCCTGAAGCCCACGAAGAATGTGGGCAGTATGACGTTCAATAATCATTGAAGACTGATATTCAATAGGTCGTCTGCTTTCTATAACTAATTGTAAGGCACTATCAATTATTCCATCTGCTAGTGCTACACGTATTTGATCTTCCCATGTACTATTAGATAATGAGTAGATTGATTTTTTAATATCAGGTTGATAATTATTTAAATATTGACATATTATGATGCTGTCATAAATATTAAGTGACTGATCTTTCAAAACTGGAACTCGCCCAAGAGGGTTGTATTTTGTAACCAGATTTGACTCATAAACATTTGTTATTACTTCTGTAACTATAGCTTCTAAACCTTTTTCACGTAGTAGTACTCTTGCCTTGCGGGAATATGGAGATGTTGGTGATATTATAAGCCTCATAGGTACTACCATTTAAATTTTTGTTTAAAAGTACATAAAATAAATATTTATGCTTGCTTGTATATTTGATTTTGTTTGAATAAATATCAAAGAAAATCGTTTGATGTATTAAAACAGAAGTAAAATTAAAGATCATATAAAGACCTGTCAATTAAGTAATTTTTATAGGTCTATAATTTTTATTTATTTCCATATTTTTAATAGTGGTGTTAATAATTGTCACACTAATTTTTGCTGGATTTTTTTTGCAGTAATTATGTGTAATTTAAATTGCTTTTGTTGTGCCTAAAATATTTTATATTATGTGGTGAATAAATCTATGATAAATCTGGATCAAATTAGAAACCTTTTTATAGGATTGGAAACAAAATATCCAACAAGATTGGGAACGAACATTCGACAATGCTATTTGGATTCAACAGCATCAAGTTTGGCATTCCTACCTTCCGTAAATTTTATTAATGATTATCTAAAGTACTATGCAAATGTTCATAGTGATAGCCATAACTCTGCAAAAATATCGACTCAACTTTTTGAGTGGTCTGCTAATGAAATTCTGAAACTGGTTAATGCAGATCCTGAGATTTATACATGTATATTTTTGGGTAGTGGCGCAACAGCAGCAATTAATCGAGCATCTCAAATATTACGACAAATCAATCCAAAGCCTCGTGTGCTTGTTTCTTTGATGGAACATCACTCTAATGATTTACCACATAGACAACGAAGTGAGGTAACACATTTATCTTTACTTGATACACCAACTGGTCTTGGAGGAATCGATATTGAGAAACTTGAACAAGAATTAAAGACAAAAGATGTATCGTATGTAGCTGTTACTGGAGTGAGTAATGTTACAGGTATCATTAACCCAATTGAAAAAATAGCTAAATTAGCTCATAGCTATGATAGCTATATCATTATAGATGCAGCACAAATGGGACCGCATATGCCTATTGATTTAGCCATATGCAAGGCAGATGCGTTGGTTTTGGCTGGACATAAAATGTATGCGCCATCCTCACCAGGTGTTTTAATCATTAAAAAAGTTCTATTAGATTCATCCAAACCTATCGATTTAGGGGGAGGAATGGTTACTGATGTTTCATTAAGTGATTATGCCATTTCAAATATTTACCCTGACCGAGAATTAGCTGGGACACCTAATATTGTTGGTAGTATTATGCTTGGTGTTACAGCTAACACCCTACGAAGAGTGGGGATGCATAATGTTCAAGCAAAAGAACAATCTCTTACTCAATATTTGTTAAATAAATTAGCCGAGATTCCTCAAATTACAGTATATGGCAATTTAGATCCTCATAATCGTGTTGGGGTTATTTCTTTCAATATTAATAAATTACCACATAAACTCACAGCAATTATTCTCAATGATTACTTTGGTATTGCTGTCAGGAATCAATGCTTTTGTGCTCATCCATATGTACGTTCACTCATACGAGAAGAACTTTGGAGCATGGCTGATGACATAGATTTACCTGAAGAGCAAGTTGATGCTTATATTGATCGATATAAAGGTATGGTTCGCATTAGTCTTGGACTATACAACACTGTAGAAGATATAGATTGTGTTGTTTCCGCACTAATTGAAATCATATCTCATATTGATTATTACAAAGAACAATATATTGAAGATACAACTGGTGGATTTATTCATATATCTGAAAAAGAACTACCTTTGCCATTATCACAACCTGAAATTGTAATGGAAAAATATATCAGAGATCATTTAAAAAAATTAAATAAGGGCGAGGTTGAGTTTGTAAATTTAGTCATAAATGAATATTGATAATCATATTTTATTTAATTGATCACGATATGAGGATTTTATGGAAAATATGGATTTAGGGCGTATCAATCTGCAGGGGCTAAGATGTCCTATTCCAATATTAAGGATTAAGAGGATGCTTAAAAATAATTCTGATCTGAAAAATCTAGAAGTTATAACTGATCATTTAGACGTTGTCAAAGATATCTATTTATTTTGTCAGAAAAATGAATATGGATGTGTTGATCAAAGAATAAATGATACTGAATTTCTGATTGTTATAAAAATTTAGAGCAAAAGTTTAACCAATGGAAAGAGCTAAAATGGCTGACATGCAAAGACAAAAAGTTATATTAAATAAATTGGCTATAGTATTGAGTGTTAATCAAGGTGAAGGATGGCTTATTGTTGATCATCATCGTAAATGGGTAGATAAAAATAGCCTTATTTTGATTGAAGGCTATGATGAACTTACCATTGAGTCACTAACTGCATTAAATATCGAACAACGCATTATTAATCATATACCATCTAATATCAGAGACCAAAAACTTAGAACTCTCGATAAACGTGTTCTCTCCGAATCTGGTAAATTTTTTCCTATTATTGCATTGGGAACTCTTGGTAGTTTATCATTGACATTTAACTGCTCTAAACGTGGCTTAGATTCTTTAGAAGTACAAACGAAAAAGCTTCCAATAGAAAATTCATATGATTTGGTTATTGTTGGTGCTGGGCCTAGTGGAGCCTCTTTAGCAGCACATGCTGAACATGCTGGTTTAAATTACTTGTGGCTTGGCGAACCATTCAGCTTTTGGCTATATCATATTTTGCCAAATGATCTCCGCTCTCCTGCTGCTGCATCAGGTATCAATACACCTATAAATGACATGGACTTTATAAGCTTTGCTCAGTGTATTGGTGTTCCAATTGATCAACCTGTTTCGATGCCTCTAGCTTTAGCGTATTTCAATTACTTCGTCACAAAACAAAATCTAACTCCATTACCATTTACTGCTGAAAAAGTAGACTATCAGGACAATAGCTACAATGTACAACTACGAATGGCGGATCAATACCAAACTGTAAAATGTCGTAATTTGGTTTGGTGTGCTGGTCTTAAAGGAATGGAGAATATTCCAAAAATTTTACGTCAAATTCCTAGTAAAAATTTCACACATTCAAGTGATACAAATATTCCGAACACCTTATCCAAAGATTATAAAATTGCAGTAATAGGCGCAGGTCAAAGTGCTGCTGAACATGCAATACTAGCTATTGATAGTGGGGCACAAGTAAAATTATTAATTCGTGATAGCAATCTCATCTTTCGTAATTTACATTCACCAGGAAATCATCTCTACAAATGGTGTTCTAAGAATGCTGATAGTTTTGTTTATCGTCTACCTTCATTTATACAAAAGCGGTTCTTATCCTATTTATTAAAAGGAACTACTGAGCCAAAAATGAAGTTGATTAATCAATGGGATAAGCTAAAAATAATTCCAAAATTCGATTTAATACAAGCCAATGTTTTATCCGATGGAAAATTAGAACTTAAAGCACGTAGTGGGCAATGTGAGTATGTAGACCACTTAATTCTTGGCACTGGTTATAAATATGAGATCAATAAAATAAAGCCCTTAAGTGATTTACAACATCAAATAAAGAGTTCAGATGGTTTTCCGTTACTAGATGAAAATTGTATGTCTAGTGTACCTGGGCTGTTCTTCGGTGGCTATGCCGCTATGAAAAGAATAGGTCCCAAGTGCCAATTTATTGCAGGTTCCGCACTTACTAGTAAAGCACTAATGTATGGTATCTCTCAGCGATTAAAACATGATAATTAATTTACGTTCTGGATTATGGCTATTATTAGCATTGCTGCGAATTTTTGCTCCTGAGCAAGCTCTTCTAGCAGTTTTTATATTATTAACTATTCTATTTACACAACACTGGTCATGGATAAAACTGCGTAGTGGAAAGATAGCACTATTCATATTAATACTTGCAGTCATTTTACCTAATCACTGGACAACGGTATGGCATAAACTCATGCCATATGTAGATGTCATAATTATGTTGGTATCACTGAATCTCCTGAGAAGTGCAATTGCTAATAGTGCGATAAGTCAGATACTCTCACAGTGGCTGACTCAACATCGTCGCCCTTGGATAACACTTGGTGTATCAGTTGGTATATCACCTATATTTAACATGGGTACTATACCAATCTTGTTGGCAGGTTTAAGTAAGAAAGAACTGACAAACAATAGAGAAATACCCAATATTGTTGCTCGCGGAGTTGCTACAGCTAACCTTTTAGCTCCTACTTCTGCGCCTGTACTATTAACATTAAGCATGTTTCCAGCGATTAGTTGGTTCAGTGTAATGTCTATAAGTCTATTTGCCATCGTTATTATGATTGCACTAATTGGATTAAATGCTTATAGATCAAATCATTTGTTCAGTAATAATATAAACATCATTAAAGAAATTACTCCACCTGACATTTCAATCACAAACATAAATAGGTGGAAGAGTCTATTACCTGTTATTATTTTTCTCGGTACATTATTAACATTGAGTATTATTCTGCATAAACCATATTCTCAATCAATATTTATCGCATGTTTTATCACTTGGTTTTCTAGCAGTATCATTAATAACCACTCAGATTTATTTCAATTAATCAATATAGCTCAGACAAAGCTCCTACCTGAACTCATATTATTCATTGCCTGTGGCATATTAGCAATACGTCTTTATGATATCTTTGAAGGTATACAAATAGGCATTTTTTCACAAATACCAGTGTATTTAACTAGCTTTCTAATTTGTATTTTATTACTAATTGTTATGCCCTTGGTATGTCGAATAGGGCTACATCCCATCATTCCTTTCTGTATCGTTGCACCTTTAATTAGTCCGTTAACGAATGAAATCAGCCTTCCCATAATTATAACCCTTTGGCTGTGTTATTGGGTGCAATCACTCATTATTTCCCCAAGTTCAGTCATCAACTTAACTGTGAATGCAACTCTTGGAGATAACTCTTGGTACAAACCAGATTTGAGGTTCCTTTTTATCAGTAGTAGTTTTTTAACCTTACTATTTGTAGTTTTAATTGAAATGAGGATCATGTATTGAAAAATATTTTCTTTGTACTCGCTTGTGGGCCTAGGGAAAGTCGCACATTAGCCGCATTAGAAATGGCTAAGGTCTTTTTGGATAAAGGGCTTCAGGTCAACATCTTTTTAATTGGTAATGGGATCTACAATGCTATTCAGACACAAAGCATAAAGAACCATATTATTCGCTTAAGAAAACTAATTGCTCAAGGTGCAACAGTATCTACTTGCGTCAACATGGCTAAATTTTCTGGATTAGATGAGAGCAATGTTCAGGAAGGAATCCAAATAGAAAATATGATGACGTTTGCAGAGCAATACAATATGGCAGATCGCATCATCTTCTTTGGAGGAGACTCCAAATGAATGTATCCGCTTTATTTGTTCTTAGTCAAAGTCCAGCTATGTCTGATATAAACATGCAAGTTGCTCGAATGGCACTTTCTATTAGTAGTGATACCGATGTGAGTTTTGCATTTTGGCATGATGCTGTCTATCTTCTACATCATGATCATAGTAGTCCGTTTTATAATTTTTCTAATCAATACAAGTTTTTAGTAGAAAGTGATGTTCCTTTGGTTGTGCGAAAATCCGATTTGGATCAAAGGGGGCTTGAGGAATATGGAACAAAATTTCCAGTGCAATTTCTAACGAATGAGCAATTTTCAGCATATATCAATCGATATGATAAGGCATTTTTCTTATGAGCCGTTTAGTTATTTTGACAAGCTTAAATGCTATTGAAAAGTATCAAGAAATTAGAATTAAGAACGATGTAGTTTTATTGGTTGCAGAATCCATATTTAGCCGTAGTTTCACGAACCAGCCACATTTTATATGGTCAACAGAACCTTTGAAGCATATATCTCCATATGCGGAATGTATTAGTAATGATTTTTTAACTGAATTATTCAATAAACATGAAGTGATTTTAACCATCTAATAGTATCAGGAGTATCACATGCAAAATCTAAGAAATACACAACAACAATTGGTCGCGGCAGGTTGGATTGAACAAATTCAATTATTGGAAAAAGGGATTTTTAATGTCTCGATTCGACAAAATAACCAAATACATAATTGGCGTGTAG
This sequence comes from Acinetobacter sp. A22, assembly GCF_030913345.1. Taxonomy (NCBI): domain Bacteria; kingdom Pseudomonadati; phylum Pseudomonadota; class Gammaproteobacteria; order Moraxellales; family Moraxellaceae; genus Acinetobacter; species Acinetobacter sp. A22. The sequence continues at coordinate 2,360,592 of NZ_CP133162.1, read as the reverse complement.
ATGATAAAGATCATTTTTTAGAAAACTTGCCATTACAATCAATAGTACAATTAAATGGTGATATTTCAGAAAAAGATCCTTTATGTACTTTAAATGTATTGCATACAGCAGAGCCATTACCTATCGATATTAATCAATATAACTACAAAGACCTTGAACATCGACACTTAGGCATACGTAATAATTTCTTTCGAGCTACAGCAGAGTTTCGCCATCTTGTTAGAAAATATGCTTTTGAATTTTTGGATGATCAAAATTGTATGTTGGTTCAAACCCCAATTTTAACAAATGCATCTTGTGTTTGTAGTGGTGATGTATTTACGTTTCCTTATTACGGAAAACAGGTTGCGACTCTTATCCAAAGTCCATGGATGTATGCTGATGCGCTAGTTAGTGGGGTAGAAAGAGTCTATGCATTAAATCCCTCTTTTCGACGAGAAACTGATGCAACAGGTATACATCTGGTTGAAATTTGGCAATTGCAAGTAGATTTGGCATGGGCTAGTAATGATGAAATTATGCAAATGGAACAGGACTTAATCCACTTTATCGCAGAAAAACTCAAAAAGCATACCGATTTATATGCAAAAGCTCAGTTAGGGACAGAACATTTGGATCAGTTACTGAAACCATTTGCACGTATTACGTATGATGAGTCTGTAACTTTACTTAACGAATTAGGATACTTATTTGATTATGGAAATGATTATACAGAAGAGCATAACAATGCAATTGGTAAACATGTAAAAGTACCATATTTTATAACTGATTTTCCAATGAGTCTAAAAAACTTTTGGTTCGCTCATAGTACAGATAACTATGATTTAAGCCCATCGAATGATCTCTTTTCTCATATGGGACAAGGTGAGATAGTTGGTGGTGGTACACGAGTTTCTGACTATGAAGAACTCAAAGCAAATCTAGAATATTTTGGCCATGACTTGGATGAATTCGCTTGGTTTGTTGATATACGTCGTCACGGTTGTGTACCTCATTCAGGTTTTTCAATTGGTTTTGATAGGCTTGTTGCAACCTTTATGGGAGTAAATGATATACGCCAAGCAACTTTATTCCCTCGTATACCTCAAGGTTTATTAAAACCCTAAGTAATCAGAATTAAATGTTATAGGAGTTAGATAATGATTTTATCAGGACATGCAAAAATGATTACTGAGAGATTCCAATTTAAGTATCCAATTATTCAGGCTCCCATGGCAGGAATAACAACTGCGGAAATGGTTGCTCAAGCATGTGAAATTGGGATTTTAGGATCATTAGGTGCGGGGATGCTTGAACCCTCTGCGATTAAATCTACCGTTGAAAAGATACGTCAGCTTACGAATAAACCTTTTAATATTAATTTATTCATCATCAATGATCATCCTAAACATGATTGGGATAAGTTGGATATCGAGAAGTTACAGAAATTACATACCTCTCTAAATTTACCACCATTAGAGCTACCTACTAAATTTGCTCCAAAATTTAGTGAACAGTTTGATGTCCTTTTGCAATTACGGCCAGAGATCGCAAGCTTTACATTTGGTATTCTTAATAAACAACAAATTACAAATTTGCATGAGCAAGGATGTTTTGTCATTGGCACAGCAACTACTGTACAAGAAGCCCTAGCATGGGAGGCTATAGGAGCTGATGCAATTTGTTTACAAGGCGTTGAAGCTGGCGGCCATCGAGGTATGTTTTTAAAATCCGAAGATAGAGGAATGGCTTTATTGCCTCTGCTTATAGAAACAAAAGCTAAAGTAAAATTACCATTAATCGCTGCTGGTGGGATTATGACTGGACAAACTATAGCAGCACTGCAATCTATTGGTGCTGATATGGTTCAGTTAGGCACAGCATTTTTATTTTGTGATGAAGCTAATTTATCGCCAGCATATCGTAATAAATTACTAAGCTCATCTGGTCATGATACCAAACTGACTCAAACATTCTCAGGTAAACTTGCTAGAGGGATTGAGAATCAATTTATGAGAGAGTTGGCAAATAATGAGACAGTACCAATTTATCCTATTCAGAATGCATTATCTGGGCCTATACGTAAATGGGCAAAAGAACAAAATAATGCGGAATTTATGTCGCTTTGGGCAGGGCAAGGTGTAGGTATGGGACGTCCTCTCTCAATGCAAAAATTAGTCAGTACACTTGTAGATGAATGGTACAAAAGTAAATCTATTTAATTTTATATTTCTTTAATAATAAGGAAGAACATGATCTTCCTTATTAACCTAACATCTAGCTGAAACATTGTGAATAAGAATGTCATGAAGTAAATAAAGCTCTTTAAAATTATATAAGTAACGATTTTGACATGAGAACCATATTTGTACTGAGCTATCAGTATCATGGATCTCTTGTAAAGTAATAAGATCATTATTCATTCTCTCAATATAACTATGGGGTAACACTGCATACCCTAAACCATTGAGAACTGCCTGATATATATTGTCAATATTGTCGAAATCAATTGTTGTGAAATTAATATTTTGATTTAATAAAATTTTCTCACCAATTTGGCGGTAATAGCAACCCTTTGGATAAGCGATAAGATTAATTTCTTTAGAATATTGGGTAAGTGGTGGAAATAATTTATTGTTATAACAAAGTACAGCCGTTTCTTTCCATAAAGGAATATTATAGATACAAGGATGAATTAATTCTTCATTAATTAATCCACAATCAATATTTCCAGCGATCAATTCTGATTTTAAATGGTTTAAAGACATAGTTTTTATTGATAATGGTTGTTTCGTTTTATTGTTTAGATGCTGGATACAATCAATAAGATTACGTTGGTTAACAGTTTGTAGAATGCCGATATCAAGTGGACATGACTGTAATGTATTATTGTCAGAACTAAGATCATCCGATGCTGCATCTACAAGATCTAAGATCTGATCGCTATATTTTTTAAGTTTAACACCTTCAGCGGTTAGACAAATACCTTTAGGAGATCGAACCAATAATCTTACACCTAATAGACTTTCTAATTTATTGATATGTGAAGTAATATTGGGCTGAACACAATGAAGTTTCTGAGCTGCCCCTGAAAAACTTCCTGTTTCAATAACAGCATTAAAAACCTTTAACCCCTTGATATCCATATTTATTCCAAAAATTGATTTGTTATTTATAAATCAGAATAAATGAATAATAAACTAAATAATGTTAATCATCTAGGGCTTGTTGAGAATTAACAAAGACTACTGATTAATTTATAATAGTACTATGGATAGATACATACTTACTGATGCCCAATGGGCAAAAATGGAACCTTTTTGCCTAGGTAAAGTGACCGATCGAGGTCGTAGTGGAAAAGATAATCGATTATTTTTAGAAGCAGTCCTATGGATTGCCCGTACAGGCAGTCCATGGCGTGATCTACCTGCTCATTTTGGTAAATGGAATACCGTCTTTAAAAGATACCGTGACTGGGTTAAAGCTGGTGTATTTGAAACTATTTTTGCATCTGTAAATGAAGATGTTGATTTGGAATACGCCATGATTGATGGAACGATTGTTAAAGTTCATCGACATGGGCAAGGTGCAAAAGGGGGACTTTCAAACAGTCTATAGGTAAATCTCGAGGTGGAATGACCTGTAAAATTCTTGCCTTAGTGGATAGTCTAGGCAACCTCATTAAGTTTCGATTAATGCCTGGTCAATATCACGATTTAGTAGAAACCAAACCTTTAATTGAAGATGTTGATTTTCAAGCATTACTAGCTGATAAAGCATTTGATGCAGATTGGCTCATCCAAGAACTCAATGAACGTAAAGTGAAAGTGGTGATCCCACCCAAATCTAATCGAAAAGTAATGAGAGCATTTGATACGACTATGTATAAATGGCGTCATCTCATTGAAAACTATTTCTGTAAGTTAAAAGAATTTAAACGTATAGCGATGCGTAGTTGTAAAACAGATACGAGTTTTGAAGCCATGATTCAATTGTGCGCGAGTGTAATTAACTCTCGGTAATTCTCAACAGACCCTAGAGAGATTCAGTTTTTATTCGATAAATGTAAGCATTTGATTAAACCCACTTGACTCAAACAGGCTTCCACATATGTGGTAGTAGCTCTTCGATGTCTTTCATTTTATGTGTTGGTAGTCTTTTTAACACATCACTGAACTAGGCATACGGATCCAGACCATTCAGTTTGGCTGACTGAATTAAAGTCATGATGTTCGTCTGCCCGTTGACCTCTAAGTAATGATCCTGCAAATAACCAGTTTTTTCTGCCTAAAGCCCAAGAAAAATAAAAATCTTTACATTATAGGTGACCTATGTCTAAAAGATTACTTGCAATGGAAAGATATAAATCTGCTATTAAGTTACCAAAGAATTTAGAGATTAAAGGTTATTAATCTCAATAGATGGGCTTTTCTTCTGTTTTTTCCTTTAACTGAATATTGGTAATTCCAATTTTTCTTAGAGCATTCAATAAAGTTGATTCACCATCTGAAAAGCCAGCAGATTTTGAGCGCCTAAAAACAAATAATTGGGTAACAAGATTGGAGCCCTGAAGAGTTTTCGAATAAGAGCCCTCTGACAAAGGTAAGCTCTTCATGAGATCAGAAATATACTGTTCAAATTGTTCTAGGGTCTTTGACCTAAATACTAGCCCAGAATGCCCACGTTCCTTGTGGATGCTTTTTCCCTCTACATTTGAAATATAAATCGCTGGTTGTATATCGAAAATATAAACTGGAGGGCAATTTTTAAGAGATAGTCGAATGACTAATGCTCCGCGAGTTGCTGTTTTATTTGAATTTGCATAACACCAATTTTTATAAGCTTGCTTTTCTCCATCTGAAATATCTTCATTTTCTAAAGTTTCTGAATTGACGGAAAAGGCCATTAGAGTGGGTTTATCGTTGTAATTAAAGTCTTCTTCAAAAGTATAATAGTGTACTGCATTGACAATACTGGGATTTAACAAGCGTGCTTTTACGCAAGCATTCCAAAGGTCCATAATTCTTCCTTGTTCTGGAGCTTCAAATTCTGTGGCATTATCTTTATTAGTGGTCGGATTAATTGTGGCATTAAGAACATCCTTGGAGCTATCAGGTTCCCCTGTACCAACTGTATTGGTTTCTTTTATATTTTTCTTCCTTTGTGACCGAGTAATGGTTCTTTCATGTTTTGTTTTACTTTTTTTCGCGATGGGTCCTGAACCTAACCATTCAAATTCATGATCTAAAATAACCGTTTGTGACAATGGTCTGCGCCCTCCTTGATCTTCAGATACATTAATCTGACCAGAGCCTAGTTGTAGCTCAGGAGGCTTAGGTGCGTTGTGGTCTATAGGTTTCTTAACTTGGTGAACTTCCTTTGTGACACTTCTGATGAGGGTTTGATCTGGTAAATCTATTCCAAGAATTCTTAGACCTAAAAAAGCATTGGTACCAGAAATATTGAAACCTGAAACTCGAATCTTTCTCGTTTCCTCGTGCCATGGCATTACTTTAGGGTATATATGATTTTTTTTATCAAAATCATCATGTTTTGCAATACTGCTAAATAATATCCTTACAGCATTTTGGGTATATTCACTGTATTGATAATAGGCAATAAATACATGGTCATTTAATGTAAGGCCATCACCTATAAGAACAGTCCATGTGCCTTCCTCTCCTGGATGAGGAGTGTAGAGCCGTTCATGCCGTTCGGCCTCATCGTATGTTGTCAGAATTCTAGGAAGTTCAGTAGATAGACCATACCCTCTAACCAGAAACTCAAAACAAGGTACGAGAAGTTCCTTATATTCCTGATCCGTTAAGGAGAAAGAAATACAATTCTCACGTTTGCTTGGCTTAATATAAAATTCATTTATGTTTGAGAGGAAATGATCTATTTCCCCAGTCTTTTCGTCTCGCTTATATGTTTGAACATAGGTATGTTTAAAATCCGTATGGTCAATATCAAACTCCCGTATTTCTAAGGGAAGATAATCAACCAATCGTTCATGATGCCAAACTGTGCCAATAGGCCAAGACACCAAATCTGTTATATTGGCATCAATAAAAATAAAATTATCTGTGGGTGTGTAATCTTCCAGAAGTTCCCTAAAAGCCACATGAACTTTAGGTTGGGTATTTCTACGTTCAGCTTTTGCTAACGCCCCATACCACCACACCATTAAGAACTTTTCAGCATTGGATTCAAGAACTTTGAATGCGGGTGATTTTTTTTTATCTAAAGAGTTATCAGTATTTTCTTCATTAGAATGATTGTTCATGATCAACCTCTCTATTGGTAATATTATCGACTAGTCAATTCTTCTTATAAGTTCAGTTCGGCTGTAGGGATATATTGCCCATCTACCCAATCGTAAAGCTGGATATCGCAAATACCATTCAAGCGATGTCCCAAGACCATTGCAAAAACTGAGGGTGCTTTAATAAAGAGGTGTAATTTAGATAACTTATTTTCAGATTTGAATGAAACTAAAGCGGATTTTGCCTCTCTCACAGCAAGATTTAGAGTTTCCATATTATCAATCACATAAGAGCTTTCTAAATTCAGTCTAGGTAAGCTCTTTACTTCATCCATTGTAGAGTCAATGTCTTTACCTATAGTTGTAGGAAATCCGATAGTAACTATGGCTTCAGTTTCACCCTGTAGCTCAACAGGGTCGATTTTATTAAAAAATTGTCCCTCTTTCTGTTTATGGTCATCAGTGCGATAAGCGAGGCCATTATGTTCTATTTCAAGTAGGAAGTTACGTGTGGCACTAAAAACATAGCCAAGCATACATGCGTTGGACATTCTTTGTTTGCCATCTATAAGGAGGGTTCTACGGTCACCACTGCTATGAATAAAATCCCCAATCGATACTGCTTTTTTGATTAGGTTGTTCCAGTCGCTGGAGTTTTTTTGAGCACGATCAGGACCATTGAAATCACTAATATCTAAGTTTAAGTCTTGATACTGACTGGATGATGCTGAAAGATTAATTTTTATAGGATCGGATAGCCACTGACTTCTACTTATATCTTCTTCAAGAGCATGGCAAATAAAACTTTCAAAGTCTTTACGATATATTGGACCAAAAGATGAACGAGAAATTAGATTTTTGAACTGATCTTTTAGTTGTTTGACCTGACTCCTGAGCAGTTCAATATTTATTGTGTCTTGAATTTCACTTAGAAATATAGACTCACTATTCTCAGAATTAAAAGTTATGAAACCAACATAATCAAGAGCAAATTCAGCTAAAGAGAAATCAATTTTTTTACCAACACACCAATCAAGGTATTCCGAGCGCCCATTCACTGAAACTGAAGAGTCGTCATCATAAGAAGATCCAACCCCTCTTAATCGGTCTATTTTTGAAATTAATGGTGAGATAGCGGTGTTATAACTTGGGCATACTAAATTAAACCAAATAAAGTTTTTTGGGTGGGTATCAAAAAGACTTTTAAAACGCCTTATTTCATCCCAAAATTCCGTAGCCGTTAAGGAGTGATTTTTTGCTTCATACATTACATGTAATGACTTTTCCGAAGAAAAATAACAAACTTCTATATCACTTAATGCTTCACTCACTATATGGCTAAATGCACTTTGTGAAAGCCATAGCGGTAAGCTCCTTAATACAAATGCATCCTGATATTCAAATCCTACTCGTGCAATCGCACCACCAGTTGATTGTTTTTCTAACAGACTCGCACTCATTATTATCTCTCTAAATCTAGGGTGGATCGGTAACAGGAACCATCTGATAGGTAGGTGTGAGCACTGCCCTCAAGATGATTGTTTTTTAAATGAAAAATCAGTAAGACTACAAAATTTGCCCCAACTTTTGGATCGGACACCAATTCCCTCATGGTGTGATGGTCTTTACTGCTGGGTTGTACACTAAAGAGAGGATGGCTATGCCATTCACCTAAATAGTTAAATTTTTGATAATTATTGTTTGTTGATTTATGAAAAAGGCGAATTGCTTTAATAGCATCCGTAATTCCACGTACAAAGGATGCTATCGTTCCACTCTTTTGAACAGTTAATGAGCTAACTCTAAAATGGTTTGTACCTATATGCTCACCCATTAAAACACCGCCACATTCGTGGGTTCCAGACTTCAACAGGGCTTTTATCAGTAAAATTTGTATATCAGTAGGAATGGATATTTTCAGCATCAGTATTAACCTTTCATCGGTTCAGGCTCTTCAATAGAATTGCCATTTTCACTTTCAGATATCTGTTTATCCGTAGGAGATTCTGTTACTAACGCACCTGAACAATCGATAGGATGAGTATCAAAAGGACATTGAAATATCCAATATTTACGGAACCCTATTAAATATGCTGAATATGGATAAGAGGATTGCTCATCAATTGTACATAAAGTATCTAATGTGAACTGCGTCATAGACGCTGCAAGAGCCGTTACATCTGCATCTGATGCAATATATGTTTGGTTTTGTGTTTGAAAGCAGTAATTATTAACTTTGCCTTCTGGGATTGGTTCCAACGTTTGTAAGACACCATAAATATGATTGCGAAGCTCTAAAGGTGAGGCATCTAACGTTGGGCGACTACGGGCCATCATTGCTCCACCACCGCCACCAAAGATTTCACCCCATACCATTGGTATATGTTTTCTTTTAGCAATTGCAGCTAAGGTTAGAAATGTATGTGAGCTTGCTGTCGCATCAATAATCAGATTACATGTGGCAATGGCATTAGCGATATTGGAATTTAAATGAGGATTTTCCTGTCCACCAATTTGCATTTCATACGTTTCAACTTCTATGTCTAATACTGTTCGTTTTAATGCTCTTTCAACAGCATGGGTTTTAGCAAAGCCAACATCTAACCAGCTGAGTTCATTACGGACAAGATTGTGTGGGGCCAGAATATCATCATCAATAAGTAGAAAGTTTTTACAGCCCGACCGTGCCAGTGAAATTGCAATTTTACTTCCTAACGATCCAAGACCTACAATTGCTATCCTTGTATTATTGAGATGGCTAAATTGTGCTGGCAATCTTTGATTCTGATCATCATGTAGATTAATAGCAGGATAACTTACGAAAAGTGGTGCTGTATTATTAATCAAGAATAGTTCCAAGTTACCCTTTAAGTCATATAACAATATAGGCTGTATGGAATTTGTGAATTCCTCTTGAGCAGGCCATAAATTGCCTAAAAAGGATTCTAATGAAACTCGGTCATTTACGGATTCCTTTAATTGAGGAACAGAATCAATTCGTATCGCCCATCCAGACAATTCAAATCTTTCATTAGAAAATGATGGTACGATGTCAGGTAGAGGTTTGTTCTGAATATTTGTTGGAACAATAACGGTTTTGTCTCGAAAGCTTGAGATGGCAATCTTAAAGTCCATTTTCTCAGAATCACTACCCAAGAGTATGTGACGTAACATAGGTGTTTCAATGAACCTTTCTGAAACACCTCTTAATTTTTGACCTATTGTTTCAGAATGCCTAGATGGTACAGGTTCTACATTCATCTCCAATACAGTCATTGCATCTGTTAATAAAAGAAGCTGGGCACTTCTAACTAGATCCACTCCACTGATATTGGTATTCCAATTATCTGGGCCATATTCTAGACACAGCACTCCTGAACCACCATACTGGTGCAAGATACTCCATCTTTCACCAGATTTTTGTGGGCGTATATATGCTGGTAGCTCTGGGAAAAGCTCTGGATATACTAAAACACCATTAAAATCTATAGTTCCTATCTTTAGAGAGAAGTTCAAATGCAGTTCATTTGTGTCTGTTGAGTTCCACTCCTGAATCTTAAAACTATTTTTCTCTTTCTCAAGATCAGTCAATAACTGCCGTTCTTGAGCTAGGCGTTCTAATGGTGTTTTTAGCAGTTCCATTACGCAAAGCCTCCTGGTTTATTTGGATAAACAGGGGTTGATGGAAAGGTTAATCCCGCACCTAGAGCAGAACGGATTAAAGAGCTGGCCATATCAGCAGAGTTTGCACTTTTGTGTGATGCCGAACGTGGAAAACGATTACCCAGAACCTGCCGCCATAGGGCTAATGCTTTATCATCATCTGTTTCATTTAAGGCGTTTCGTGCAATAACAGCTTGTTCTTCTACCTTTTCATAAAAAGTTTTGAACTCATCTGCTGTAACCGCAGAAAAAACATTATTGCCTGCAACACCAGGATCTTCTAAATGTGGAATTATGCCTAGTGACGCATAAATCCCATAAGAATCCCTGATCGTTTCTAAAAGATAAACAAACAACTTTTCATAGTTGGATTCGTAGTAATTCATATGCTTGGCAACCAGGCATTCTAAAATGAATCCTTTTGGTCTTTTTAAATCAGACAAGTTCTCACGACGCCACCATTTAAATAGCTTCACAAGAGGCTTAAATCGACCATTTGCATTTTTATTCACCTCAACAGTCCACTCGGTATGGGCTGGAGGGTTGGTAACTAGCCATTCTTCAAGATGAATGTCTGGAATCAGATAGCCGCCATATCCATCTGAAATGATAGGGACAACATCCATATCAACTTTTTTCAACTTAACATTTACTGAACGACGGTTAACGGTAAGATCGGTATATCCAATATCCTTTAATGCAGTATGTACTGCATCAAGGACAATTTGAGGATCATCATTAATTGTGTGATTTGTAAGGGCAATAATATCTACATCTGGCCTTTGTGTGATTCCGCCTATGGTAGTCGGACGTACTGCCGTATTTCTTTTATAAGAACCTGATAAGAATGTATGCACATGTACTTTGCTGAATTCATTATGCACTTTTAAAGCATCACGAAGCGTATTATGTGCGCTTGAACAATCATTAACCGTTGTTGTAGATGGTTCAATATCGGAAAGTAGGTCAAGAAACTGCTGTTGAGTTGTCATAATTCTCTCTGAGCCCATGTACTAAAATGGGGCATAAAATTAAGTGCGATCAGAAAAATTAAGTAACGTACTGCTGTGAACTTTGTTGCATAGCAGTAGGTTATTTAACCTTGTTTACGATATTGAGTTTGAGTTATCAGGATCATCCGATTTTTTATTACGGATAGCATCCTTTTCTTCTTTCAATGGCCGAGTTCTGGGAAATTTAAAATATCCAGTTGGATGGACAATAATTTTTCCAGATTTATGGCGATAAGATTTACAAAACACGAAGTCTTGATTTTCGGTAGGCATTGTTAGCCCTCCTATTTTGGCGGCTCGTTTTTCAGGGCGCATACCAAAATAAGCGGGTAAATCTTGAGATTTACGGGCCTAAATGTTAGAATGGGGTTCTGACAGCCAGATCTAACATGAGGTATGCGTAGGGCTTAGAGCCATATGCCTTTCCTGTGTGAAAATCTATCAAGCCGACTCTACCCAATAGAGTCGGCTTTTTAATTTATGAAACCATCTCAATAGTCTCCATTGAATCTAGGTCAAAATAATATAGTTTTTTAAAGTCATCTTCATATAAGTCAAATAATTGAGATAACTCACTAATGACAGATGTTGATGTTTTTTTTGCATCTATTGCGTAGTCAAAGAGCATTGAAGCTACTCTATATGTCGGTTCTCGATCCAATTCATTTGGTTCAACTTTACGATAACCACGCATAGCCATCTGCCGCCATAAATTGGCACTTTGACTTGAAGTTATAGTTCCTAACTCTGACGCCCTATAGATTAAGGCTGCCATTGAGGTTTTCCATTCCTTTTTAAGTCTTAGATAGTGAGCTAAATTAGTTGAACCTAATTGATCAATAATTTTTTCTTCTGGCATTAAGAATTCGGCAGCAAAGTCATTTGCTTCTTTTTCCATGAACTCAGATGGCTCTTCATGGAGGACCAAATGCCCAAGTTCATGTGCTAGTGTGAAGCGTATTCTGTCATTTGGCTGGTTTGCATTTAGAAATACACATGGAGACACACCATGCATTTTTAAGGATACGCCATCAACATTGTTATCTTTAAAGTCGCATAAAAAGACTAAAACCCCTGCATCTTCCACAGTGGCAGTTAGGTTTTCAAGAGGTTCATTCCCTAATGCCCACAATGACCTAAGTTTTTTAGCAGCTTCTTGAGGAGTGTTTATATCTAGGCCAATTTTAAAAGTTGGTAAGGAATTTTTTCTTTTTGGCACATTTGTGAATAATTCTAATGTTTGTACATGGCCCATTTTTAACATCATTTCAGCATTCATGCGGCTCAATGCTTTAGCTGTGGTAGAGCTTTTTTTTCTGTATGCATGCAAACTAATTGGCAGTGCATTTAGCTTTTCAATATGTTCGAAAAATCGTATAGGGAAATGTAGGGCATTGGATAGATTATGGATAACTTCATCGGAGGGTTTTAAGTCCCCACTTTCAATTTTAGATAATGAAGCCTGGGTAATAGACTGTCCCATTTCAGCAATTAGTTCAGTTTGACTAAGACCACGAAAGTTTCGTGCAATACTAAGCATGTCAGGATTGAAATGAGTCATATTCACCTCCAAGATGATTGACTTACAGATCAAGTTAATCGAATAATAACTGAACAGAAAAGAGTATGCAAATTTTTCTTCAAATTATTCCTAAAATGTTTCGTTTTAATGGGTTTAAGCTTGTTTTTATGCATATATAGTGTTTTTTGTTTTTATGGATACTATATATAGTGTTTTGGTTTTTACATTTTAACATGTAAATTTCCTGAAAGAAGTATGTTTACGTCAAGATACTAAAATATGAAACCTAACATAGATCTCTTATAGTTCAAGAATGGTTAAAGGTCCCCCAAAAACAGCACCAGTATCGATAAAAAAACAATTCTGATGCTTAACAGGTTCCTTGACTACAGTATGGCCGAAATAAATTTCATCAACTCCCGTTACAGTCTTATAGATAGGATTGTATGTACTAAAACGGACACGTCCTCTATGCCATAATGCAATTTGCATGGCAGATTGTTCACCTTCAATGAAGTAGTTATTTTTAAGAACCTCTTGTTTGAAATTATCCCAGTCATTGATATGTATATCTGCATGCACAAAACCATAAACTTTATTATTATGATGAATTTCAAGAATGATCGGTAAATTGAGACACTGTTCAACAACAATTTGTTGTTGAACAGTAGGTAGCTTATATAACCAGTCTCCACCATGATAAGCATGCATTTCTTTCATTTCATTATCAAAAGTTGCTTCAATACACATCTGTTCATGATTGCCACGGATTGCTTTAAACCAGGGCTCATTAATAAGACTTAGGCATTCAAGATTTTCTTGGCCGCGATCAACCAAATCTCCAACGGAGACCAATAAATCCTGCTGAAAGTTAAATTCTAGGTAAGCGTCCGCTGAACCCCATGCCTATTTTTTAATTTGAGTTGGATTTCCAGCGATGTGGCAGTAATTCTTCTATTTGGGTCGCTTTATGCGTCGGCAGCCTTTTCAGCACATCACTGAGATAGGCATACGGATCCAACCCATTCAGCTTTGCTGACTGGATTAAAGTCATGATATTTGCCGCTCGCTGTCCACTGCGCAGCGAACCTGCAAACAACCAGTTCTTACGGCCCAATGCCCAGGGGCGCATTGAGTTCTCTGCCCAGTTATTGTCAATGGGTAGATTGCCATCATCCAGATAGCGGCTTAAGGCTGGCCAACGCTTCAGACTGTAATTGATGGCCTTGGCGGTTGGAGAACTCGATGGCACCGTCAGATAATGTTGGTTGAGCCATTCATACAGTTGTTGCATCACCGGTTGGCTGTGCTGTTGTCGGTATTCGCGGCGGTGTTCTGCTGTACTATCGGTCTTTTTCCTGAGTTCGGCTTCTATCGCATACAGTTTCTGAATCATCAGTAATGCCTGTTCAGCGATCTGACTTTTCCCAGTCACATGTAGCTCATGGAATTTACGACGTGCATGCGCCATGCAGCCCACCTCAATGACATCGCCTGATTTAAAGCGTGCTTTATAACCACTGTAATCATCACAGACCAGATAACCCTGCCAGCCATTCAAGAACTCTGCAGCATGCTGACCTGAACGGCTATCCTGAAAGTCATAGATCACCGCTTGAACTGGATTGTACTGTGTAGTGGCATAGGCCCAGACATAACCTTTCTTCGGTTTTTTCTCATCATCACCCATCCGCATAATGGTGACTGGTGTTTCATCTGCATGGATCACCCGCTGTTGCAGCACCACCTGTTTTAAGGCATTGGCCAGAGGTTCCAGTTCCACACCGCAGCGACCTATCCAGTCAGATAAAGTAGATCTGGACAGATCAATGCCCGCCCGCTGATAGATCAGGCGCTGACGGTACAGCGGCAAATGATCGGCATACTTCGATACCAGCACATGGCTGAGCAGTTCAGGTGAAGCAATGCCTTTATCAATCACATAGGCGGGCATCGCTTGCTGAGTCAGGGTGTCACACTGATCACAGACCCATTTGCCACGCACATGCTGTTCCTTATAGAACTGTGCCGGTCTGAAATGCAGTTTTTCACTGATATCTTCGCCGATACGACGTAACTGGCAGCCACAACTGCATTGGGTTGATGCTGGTTCATGCTCAATACGAATGGTGTGTAGATGATCGGGCAGCAGTCGACGTTTAGGTTTATTGGTTTTGGCTTTCTGTGTCGCTGCATCGGTTTTATCTGCATTCAGCCGTTCCAGTTCCAGATCAACAGCAGCAATATCTTCTTCAACCGCTTCATCCCAGAGATGGATTTGTTTTGCAGTGAGATGTTCGTTTTTACTGCCGAATTTGTGCTGTTTAAATAGTGCGAGTTCATGCTCGTATTTTTGATTGAGAATAGAAAGATGTTGAACTTTAGAATCTAATTGCTGATTGGTGACTTCAAGATGTTGAACTCTGGCATCTAATTGCTGGTTTGATTGTGCTAGAGACTGATGCTGCAGCGCCAACTGTCTGGTAAATTCCAGCAGTTGTTCATGGGTCAGTTGGCTTAAGTCAGGCAGCGTATTCATGACCGCAGTATGCCTGAGGTCATGAGAAGAATGAAATAGAACGTTTGGAGAATAGCGGAATGGAACAGCCTGGTTTAAAGCATCGTCACCACCTGCTGTCGTCCAATGCGCTGCCAGGGCAAACCCTGGATCAGTGCCTGTAACTGTTCCGGGCTGAGGGCCACGGTTTCACCTTGGTGAAGCTTAGCCCAGTGAAATTTGCCCTGTTCCAGCCGCCGGGCACACAGCCAGATGCCCAGTCCATCATGCACCAGTACTTTCATACGATGACCACGTTTATTACAGAACAGGTAAGCACAGTGCGGCTTGATCGAGCCAAAGGTTCTCACCACCTGAGCAATGACAGTATCCATCCCTGCTCGCATATCCAGAGGTTGGGTAGAAAGCCAGATTTCATCAATGCGGATCATGTTGCAAGTGCCTTGAGTAATTCTGCTAAAGCAGATATTTCTGATACTTGCCATTTCAAGCCAATTTCTGCTTTTGAGTGGGGTAAAGTAATTTGAACCGTTAACATGTCAGTAGGAGTAGGATCTAATGGTGCAGAGCAAGATAAGGCAATAAATGCAGGTTTATTCGGTAGTGGTGAGCGATCATTCCCTGGCTTACCATCAATTAAGCGAATCCATTTGGATACAAGATTTGTATTCAATCCATGTTGCAAAGCGACCGAAGCAATTGAAACGTCCGGTGCTTTACAAGCCTGAACGATCTGCTGTTTAAATTCAGCACTGTATGTTCTTCGTTTTTTCGCAAGAGATGCGATGGATGTCTGGTGATTTGTAGTCATAAATTTTAGTCCCCACTTGTTTTTAAGTGGGGACTAAATTAAGGCTTATAGGATGAATTCATAAGGTGTGTTCAGCGGACGCTTACAATTCTAGTTCTTCTAACTTATTCATAAGTAATGTATAGCAACCATGTAGGTCACCAACTACAAAAAGCCGACCTCGAATAGGTTTTGTATAGAACTCTACTAAGTTAGAACCTAAATCTACTTCTCTCATAATTATCCAATTGTTTAATATCAAAGTCTTCATCAAACAGGGGGAGTTTGAATAGATTGATTCTCCTTTTAATTGGACATTTGATCTTTATGTGGGGTTTTATTCTAAAATAAACGAATGTAAGTAATGGAACACAGCTAAATGAATGCACAATTAGAAGTGATGTCAGATCAGGAATTAAATAAATATGAACAAGAGCTCCTTGCTAAATGGACACCGAGAGTGGCGCTTGAAGCTCAAATTGATAGACTTAATTCTCAACGATCTGAATTGTTAGAAATTTATCACAAATTAAAGAATCCAAGGCATCCACAAAATACAAGATTGATCCATTCAATAAAGTCATTAAAACATAAGTTAGAGGACTTTGAAGATGAATTAGATGATCTTATTCAGGATGGTCAATTCAAGCAACATTAAAAATATTTATAACTACCTTATTTAGGGCTTGTTGAGAATTAACAAAGACTACTGATTAATTTATAATAGTACTATGGATAGATACATACTTACTGATGCCCAATGGGCAAAAATGGAACCTTTTTGCCTAGGTAAAGTGACCGATCGAGGTCGTAGTGGAAAAGATAATCGATTATTTTTAGAAGCAGTCCTATGGATTGCCCGTACAGGCAGTCCATGGCGTGATCTACCTGCTCATTTTGGTAAATGGAATACCGTCTTTAAAAGATACCGTGACTGGGTTAAAGCTGGTGTATTTGAAACTATTTTTGCATCTGTAAATGAAGATGTTGATTTGGAATACGCCATGATTGATGGAACGATTGTTAAAGTTCATCGACATGGGCAAGGTGCAAAAGGGGGACTTTCAAACAGTCTATAGGTAAATCTCGAGGTGGAATGACCTGTAAAATTCTTGCCTTAGTGGATAGTCTAGGCAACCTCATTAAGTTTCGATTAATGCCTGGTCAATATCACGATTTAGTAGAAACCAAACCTTTAATTGAAGATGTTGATTTTCAAGCATTACTAGCTGATAAAGCATTTGATGCAGATTGGCTCATCCAAGAACTCAATGAACGTAAAGTGAAAGTGGTGATCCCACCCAAATCTAATCGAAAAGTAATGAGAGCATTTGATACGACTATGTATAAATGGCGTCATCTCATTGAAAACTATTTCTGTAAGTTAAAAGAATTTAAACGTATAGCGATGCGTAGTTGTAAAACAGATACGAGTTTTGAAGCCATGATTCAATTGTGCGCGAGTGTAATTAACTCTCGGTAATTCTCAACAGACCCTAGTTAGGATCTATTTTCTTCTTACTTATCAGATTATTTGTCGCATAGTTGTTTGTAATGTCGCATAGTTCTTTGGAAATGACAACCACCTCCAACCAAGGCGATTGCTGATGCTGTATGGTGTGGAGCACGGAAGGGGCGTTGTCCAAAGGTATGTTGTGCATTCGCAACCGAATAGATACTAGCGACTTCTAAATTTTCTTGCGCATTTAATGGCGGTAAAATCGAAGGGAGTCGAGATGCAAGTAAGGTTTTACCTGTGCCAGGTGGGCCTTTAAAAAGTAAAGAATGCCCACCTGCAGCTGCAATTTCTAATGCACGACGAGGGCGCAATTGACCTTTGACATCAGCGAGATCGAATTGATAATAAGAAGACGCTGTATTTTCTCGTTTTGGTGAAGCCTGTAGTTGAGAACTGCCCGAAAAGTGTGCGCATACTTCTTGCAAATGTTGTGCGCCATAAACCTCAAAATTTGGAAGTTGATTTGCTTCCTCTAGATTAGCCGTAGGAACTAATAAGCGATGTTGGGCATGTTGGCAAGCCATCGCAATTGGTAATACGCCTGAAACAGGGCGTAAATGTCCATCGAGTGCAAGTTCACCAATTAATTCAAACCCTTCAGTGCAGTTTTCAGGTAATTGACCTGATGCAATCAAAATTCCAAGTGCAATTGGCAAGTCTAATCTAGAGCCGTCTTTAGGAAGATCTGCGGGTGCTAAATTGATGGTTAAGCGTTTGGTTGGGAAAAGAAAACCACTATTAATTATTGCGGATCGAACGCGATCTTTACTTTCTCGAACTGCTGCCTCAGGTAAACCCACGATAGTTAAAGAGGGTAGGCCAGAACTAATATGAACTTCGACCTCGATTTGAGGGGCATGTAGCCCCAATAATCCCCTTGTATAAATTTTTGCAAAAGACATTTTATTATTGTTCCATTGTGGTGCTTTATTTTTAATCATTTAAATGTGCAAGTTGCACTGAAAAGGTGCTTATTTTTTGTTCTGCACCATTTCTTCAAGAGTTTTCATCTGTTGTTGTAACTCAGTAAGACGTTGGTTGGCTAAATTGAGGGCAGTTCTTTGACGATCTAGTTCTTGTTTGGAAACAAGATCGAGTTTCTCGATGCTTTCATTTAATAATGCGCGGAGGTTCTTTTCTAAATCTTTTTTAGGTTGATCAATTTGCTGCAAAATCGCTTGTAAAAGAGTTTCAATCATAATGAGCTCAATGAGTTATGTATATTTGCTGCTCAGTGTAACACTGCTTGTCTGAATCCTCTAGACTTGTTGTTGAACGTTGGATGACTGGAGACTTGTTTTAGCTAAACGTTGGCAAATGAAACTTATTTTCGATTGAATATCTACATCTTCAAGGCTAAATAGGTTATAAAGAAAGCTTGTGCCTGATATTTAAAAATCCCCAACCTTTAAATATTGGCACGAAAATTGAACATAAAACCTTACTGGTGAAAATAAGCCGAAGGAAAACAAACATGAAGCTTGTAACTGCAATTGTAAAACCATTCAAATTAGATGACGTGCGTGAAGCGCTCTCTGATATTGGTGTTCAAGGGATTACCGTAACTGAAGTCAAAGGTTTCGGGCGTCAAAAAGGTCACACAGAATTGTACCGTGGTGCAGAGTATGTGGTTGATTTTTTACCAAAAGTGAAGATTGAAATTGCGATTAGCGATGAAATGGTTGATGCCGTAATCGAATCAATCACTCGTGTCGCAAGCACTGGAAAAATTGGTGACGGAAAAATCTTTGTTACGAATTTAGAACAAGTCATCCGTATTCGTACTGGTGAAACAGGGCCAGATGCTGTCTAAATTGGCATAAAGTTTGCTGAGTTAGAAATAAGAGAAATAGCTCACAAAATAAGGTTGGGGGACACGAATGAAAAAAATGCTTATGGCGCTCAGTCTATCTGGCGCACTCTTAGGTGGTTCGGCTGTTGTTTGGGCAGAAGAAGCTGCTTCAACACCAGCAACAGAACAAACTGTAGCAGCATCTGATACTGTCGCTGAAACAGTAACGACTGTTGTTGCTGAAACTACCGCTCCTGCAGAGGCTGCTCCAGCACCTGAAGAGACACCAACAGCAGATACAGGTGATACCGCTTGGATCCTTGTTTCAACAGCACTTGTTCTGTTAATGACTATTCCAGGTTTAGCGCTGTTTTATGGTGGTATGGTTCGTAAGAAAAACGTACTCAGTACCATGATGTTCAGCCTTTCAGCTGCAATTCTTGTGAGCTTGATTTGGGTGATTGTTGGTTATTCTCTCGCATTCTCTGGTTCAGGTGCCTATGTTGGTGACTTGGCGAAGGCGATGTTAAATGGCGTTGCTTTTGATGCGCTGAGCGGGACGATTCCTGAAAGCTTATTTGTAATTTTCCAAATGACCTTTGCGATCATCACTGTGGCAATTATCAGTGGTTCTATTGCTGATCGCATGAAGTATTCTGCGTTCATGGCATTCATCGCAATCTGGGTCATCCTTGTCTACGCTCCAATTACTCACTGGGTTTGGGCTGCAGACGGCTGGTTATTCAAAGCAGGTGCTTTAGACTTTGCTGGTGGTACTGTTGTACATATCAACGCGGGTGTTGCTGGTCTAGTTGCTGCATACATGTTAGGTAAACGTACAGGTCTTGGTCGTGAATCTATGGCACCACATAACCTTACTTTAACTGTAATCGGCGCGAGCTTGATTTGGGTAGGTTGGTTCGGTTTCAATGGTGGTAGCGCATTAGGTGCGGGTGCTCGTGCAAGTATGGCAATCTTGGTAACTCAAGTTGCTGCTGCCGCTGCTGCATTCTCTTGGTTACTTGTAGAACGTCTAATCCGTGGTAAAGCTTCTGTTCTTGGTGGTGCATCTGGTGCGGTGGCTGGTCTTGTTGTAATCACTCCTGCTGCTGGTTTCGTTGGTGTAGGTGGTGCATTGATCATGGGTCTGATCGGTGGCGTAGTATGTTTCTGGGGTATTACAGCACTGAAACGCTTACTTAAAGCTGATGATGCTTTGGATGCATTCGGTTTACACGCTGTTGGTGGTATCGTAGGTGCAGTACTGACAGGTGTCTTCTATAGTGATGAAATCATTAAAGCTGCTGGTGTTGTACTAGCTCCGACATTCGCTGGCCAACTTTGGGTTCAAATTGAAGGTGTATTAGCAACAATCGTATATAGTGGTGTTGTGACTTTCATTATCCTTAAAGTGATCGATCTTGTGATTGGTATACGTGTAAGCGCTGATGATGAGCGTATGGGTCTTGACCTTAGCCAACATGGCGAACGTATCGAATAATTGATCTTTCGAATATCGATAAAAAAGCAGCCCGTAAGGGCTGTTTTTTTATGTCAATGAAGAAGCATTTATATACTTTTGGTTGTACTGATGGGCTATTGTGGCTCTCTGTTTAGCAATAGCTGAAACTTTGATACACTTGGTTGATGTGAATAACTAATTGCACAACTATGCATTGTCCATTTTGTAACGCCGCTGATAGTAAAGTTATCGATTCCCGTTTGGCTGCCGAGGGTAGTCAGATTCGTCGCCGTCGTGAATGCGTGGTGTGTGGTGAGCGTTTTACAACTTTCGAAAGTTATGAAATGGTAATGCCGCGGGTTATTAAATCAGATGCGAAAAGTGAGCCTTTTGATGAAGCAAAACTTCGCCGCTCTCTGATGCACGCTTTGCAGAAGCGACCTGTGACTCAAGAGCAAATTGAGACAGTGCTGAGCGACATTCAATCCCAAATTCGCCGTCTCGGTGAACGTGATGTCAAATCTAGAACCATTGGTGAAATTGTCATGCAGGCTTTGTTTGCATTGGATCATGTGGCGTATGTTCGTTTCGCTTCTGTATACCAAGATTTCCAAGATGTAGAGGCATTTCGTCGTCAAATCGAGCAAATGCAACAACGTGAAAACGAAGCTTAAGTTAGGGAAATCATGTCCGATTTAATCCAAGACCATCTTTCTGAAAATCAGTACTGGATGCAACAGGCTATTGATTTAGCACGACGTGGTCAGTATTCGACTAAACCAAATCCAAATGTGGGTTGCGTTATTGTTAAAGATGGAAAAATCATAGGTGAGGGTTTTCATCCCAAAGCAGGTCAGCCACACGCAGAAGTATTTGCACTTCGACAAGCTGGAGAAAATGCCAAAGATGCCACGGCATATGTGACTTTAGAGCCGTGTGCCCATTTTGGTCGGACGCCACCTTGCGCGGAAGCCTTAGTAAAAGCTCAAGTCAAAAAGGTTGTCGTTGCTTGTTCTGATCCAAATCCTCTGGTTGCTGGTAAAGGCGTCAAAATCTTGCAAGATGCAGGCATAGAAGTGGAAACTGGGATTTGTAATGAAGAAGCCAAAACTTTAAATTTTGGCTTCTTAAAAGCGATGTCGACAGGTTTACCTTATGTACGTTTGAAAATTGCATCTAGCTTGGATGGGCGGACTGCGATGGCATCAGGTGAGTCGAAATGGATTACTGGAACAGCAGCACGTCAAGATGTACAACATTGGCGAGCCATATCTGCTGCGGTGATTACAGGTATCCAGACCGTTCTGGCAGATGATTGTGAACTCAATGTCCGTTCCTTAGACGGGATTGATCTCAGCTCGGTTGTACAACCTAAACGAATTATTTTAGATCGTCAGGGACAGTTACCCCTGAGTGCCAAGATTTTACAAAATCCTGAAACCGTCATGGTGATGACACCATTTCGTCAAGAACTTGCCGATTTAGGCGTGATACAATTAGCGCCGCAACCATTGAATCAATTATTGCAAACCCTCACTCAGCAATATCAAATTTATGATGTGTTGGTAGAAGCGGGTGCAACCTTATCAACCGCCTTTTTAGAACATGGTTTGGTTGATGAAATGATTAGTTATGTTGCACCTACTTTACTTGGTCAATCTGCCCGTCCAATGTTCAACGCTAAGTTTAGCAAAATGGCAGAGCAACTTCGTTTTGAGTTGGTCGATGTAATCCAACTTGGGCAAGATATTCGCCTGAGATTGCTCCCTATCCAAGAGATGATATGAATCCAGAACCATCGGTTTATCACAAACGTCGTCATGCAGCACGTACCACTGACGAGTATCTTTTTCATCAGTTAGTTCCATATCTCGGGAATAAGCGTCGACTTCTACATTTGATTTTAGAAGCGCTTGAGATTACAGGTACTCTGAATAGTAAAAAGAAGAACCCACCGATTTTTGCGGATTTTTTTGCAGGGAGTGGTGTTGTTTCTCGTTTAGCCCGCCAAAATGGGTATCGTGTGATTGCTAATGATTGGGAGCCCTATAGTCATGCACTCAATCATGCCATTTTAGCTTGTGTGGATGCACCAGCTTTCAAAGAGTTGGGTGGTTATCAAAAGGCGATTGATTACTTAAACAGGCTCCCTGAAGTCAAAGGCTGGGTGACCCATAATTTATGCCCGCGCAATGATGATATTTACGATCCTTCCCGTGATCGATTGTTCTTTAAACGCCGCAATGGCATGCGTATAGATGCAATTCGACAACAGATTGCGACATGGCAAGCTCAAGGTGCAATTAATGATGTCGAGATGAGTGCTTTGTTGGCGCCATTACTTTATTCAGCCAGTTTTGTGAGTAATACCAGTGGTGTATTTAAAAGTTTCCATCAAGGATGGGGGGGGAGAACCCAAACTGCACTAGAACGTATTGAATCTTTATTGTGGCTTACCCCAAGTCGCTTTTGTGAAATTGGTGATAGCAAACGACCTGCTGCTGAAATGTGGTGTGTAGATGCTCAGCATTTAGCAAATCAAATGAGTGGTTTTGAGGTTGATGTTGCTTATCTTGATCCTCCTTACAACCAACATGCTTACAGCAGTAATTATCATGTCTTAAATGCTTTGACTTTGTGGGATCAAGTCGACTTGCCATCACCTGATACAAAAGGCTTCAAGAGTGGTATTGATCGAGCATGGCGTAAAGAGCGTCCTAGCCCTTATAACTCTTCGAAGCATGCCAAAGATGCTTATGAGAAGTTACTTGAAACGATTAATGCACGTTATATTTTGACGAGCTATTCAACTGATGGAAATATCGAGCCTAAAGATTTACTTACAGCGAATTTAAAACGCGGCAAAGTAACACTACTGACGCAAGATGTTCCACGCTATCGAGTTAGTAAACAACGCCAATCTGAACGTGCGCGTGTACTTGAATTTATTGTCATTACAGATACTCATGCTAAGTCTGGTCCTCCATTAAGACAACTATTAGGGCAGCTTTATCATTTTGCTGAGCTAGGCGGGGTCGATACAACAGGCAACAGCACGCAACTTGCACTATGGTAGGTTCATGCAGACATCATTTTTTATAAAATGGTGTCTGGGCTTTTCTATTTTTTATCTTTTTTAATCATTAGAGCTAATATTTAGATTAAGTTATTGTTTTGTATGTGAGTTATAAAGCACTTTTATAAATTCATATTTAATTGTTAATTTTATAAATAATAATCAAAAACAGAAGCTTATATTATTTTCATTTGAACTTGTTGATTTTGTTGTTTGAAAAATATTTTACTTTTTGGTCTAAAAAGAACCTTAAAAATATTGATCATTTTCGAAAATGAATATATTTTGCCGAGCTTGATTTAAGGTCATGCTGATCAGTAGCTATGACCAAGTGAGGTTGTTATGAGTCGCTCGGAACCTACTTTATGGGGTCAATGTGTCGCAGAGTTTTTCGCTACCGCAATATTTCTATCATTTGGTATTGGTGTTGTGGCTGCACTTAAGCTTGCAGGAGCGAGCTTAGGTTTATGGGAAATTAGTATCGTTTGGGGTTTAGCAGTTGCTCTAGCTGTTTATCTGTCAGCGGGCATTTCAGGTGCTCATCTCAATCCTGCAGTGACTATTGCTTTAGCTTTATTTGCTGGGTTTGATAAACGTAAAGTCCCTTTTTATGTCATTTCACAAGTCGCTGGTGCAGCCTTGGGTGCATTCCTTGTATATGCTTTATACAGTAACTTATTTTTGGACTATGAGCAGACTCATCATATGCTCCGCGGCAGCGTAGAAGGTTTAGAGTTAGCTGGAATTTTCTCAACCTATCCACATCCGTTGTTGTCTATTGGTCAAGCATTCATGGTGGAAATGTTTATCACTATGCTTTTACTTTGGTTAATTATGGCCATTGGTGATGATACTAATGGCTTACCACGTGGAGCTTTAGCACCTATTTTGGTCGGATTGCTTGTCGCTGTAATCGGTGCTTCTTTTGGCCCATTAACAGGGTTTGCAATGAATCCTGCACGTGATTTTGGTCCTAAATTGGTTGCTTACTTTATGGGCTGGGGACCTGTCGCTTTTACTGGTGGTCGTGATGTTCCATATTTTATGGTTCCTATTTTTGCACCAATTTTAGGTGCGTGTTTAGGTGTATTGGGCTATAAATTTTTCTTTAGCCAGTTCCTAAAACATCAGCAAGTCGAAGTCAAAGAAAAGATGAACTCACAAATTTCTGAGTTTCAATAAACCTCATTGAATTGTTCAAAGGTAGTGAAATGACTACCTTTTTTATCTTTGACGATTTGAACTCTGAGTGGCTTGTTATCTCAAGTTCTTTGCTTTAAGGTATCTCATTGACTATGGCGCGTATTGCATAAAGATAGGTTGAAACTCCCATGTTTACAGGCATTATTGAAAGTTTAGGTAAGGTTGAGAGCTTACAAAGTGTGGGCGGCGATGTTCGTTTACGTATTCAAACTGATCTGGATATGTCGGATGTGCATTTGGGGGATTCGATTGCAACCAATGGTATCTGTTTGACGGTGATCGAATGGGGCGATAACTGGTATGCGGCTGATGTTTCCCGTGAAAGTTTGAATCGTACGACATTGGGGCAGTGGAAAGTTGGTCAAGTGGTGAATGTCGAAAAGGCAATGCTGCCAACGACTCGTTTTGGTGGGCACATTGTCAGTGGTCATGTTGATGGTTTGGGTGAAATTACTTTAGTCCGCCATGATGCTCGTTCATTGTATTTTGAAGTGACTGCACCTGTTGAATTAGCCAAATATTTGGCAGAAAAGGGTTCTGTGACAGTTGATGGGATCAGTCTGACCATTAACCATTTACGCGGCAATATTTTGAGTTTGAATTTGATCCCGCATACGGCTGAACGTACCAATATTGGAACTTGGCAAGTTGGAAGCAAAGTCAATCTTGAAGTTGATGTGTTGGCTCGTTATATCGAAAGATTACTACTCGGTGATAAGGCGGCTGAGCAGAAAACTGAATCAAATATCAGTATGGCATTTTTGGCCGAAAATGGTTTCTTGAAATGATTCAAAAAAGCCCAGT
The DNA here is from genome assembly GCF_030913345.1 of Acinetobacter sp. A22. Taxonomy (NCBI): domain Bacteria; kingdom Pseudomonadati; phylum Pseudomonadota; class Gammaproteobacteria; order Moraxellales; family Moraxellaceae; genus Acinetobacter; species Acinetobacter sp. A22. The sequence goes on along the minus strand of NZ_CP133162.1, from coordinate 2,334,986 downwards.
TTGAACTGGGCTTTTTATTATTCTTCATCTGAAAATTGACTATTTTTGAGAATGTATTCTATTTCGTCTTGCGCAATCGCATGTAATTTTGCTCTAAAAACTGTGACCGCTTGTTCAATCATACTTTCAGCTTCTAGTTCCAGTCGGACACGCACACTTTCAAGCTCAGATTGAATTTGCTCATCTTTAATGACCATGTATTGGGCTTGAGCATAATCAATACTTGGCTGTTCTGGATTTACTTGATAACGTTCAGTTTGGTCTGCAATTTCTTGGTCAATATGATGACGTAATGCTGCTAAATGTTCAGTTTGTTGTTCGAACTGACGCTCTTCGTCCGCTTGAAGCTGTGCTGCATATGCTGCTTCAGCAGCTCGTTTTTCTTCAAGCGCCTTTTCTAAAGCCAATTGTTTACGGATTCTTGCTTGTTCGATTAATTCTGCTTTGAGATCAGCATATGCTTTTTCAATTCGTTGTGCAGAATTTCGTTGTGCTTGTTCATCATGATGAACCCAAGTTTGGATGGGTGTTTGGGGCAGGAGTAAATCACAGATGCGAGCTAAATCTTCTTGATACGTTTGGCGAACCGCTTCAGGCGTGTTTAACCAACGTTTTTTAAAGTCTTGACCTACATTTAATGCCACCTGACACTCCTCGAATGACGCTCTAATTTCGGATTTATAATTTAAATGTTCGAGGTGCTATACCTAAACGACGATACATTTTAAATTTTTCTCGACCGATTTGTTTCGCAATTTCATTATTTTCAATAATTTCGATAATGTGTCGAAATTCTTGAGTTTGTTCAAGTGCATGATTGTTAAAATTAAAGACAATCCAATCATTGGATGATGGTAATTCTTCTGAAATACATACGGCACTATTTTCTAAATGAATCCCATGGGGGATAAAACTTGTTGGATCAAAAGTCCAAAGCTTCTCATCAAGTTCGTTCTGCATTTCTGCATTATCGCAATACCACCACACTTTAGGATGTTGGTTCAAAATTTTTCGGCATAAACGACAAGCACTTTCAACTTGTCGCTCAGTACTATTTTCAAATAGATAAAAACTAATTTGAGCTTGAGTTGACATCTAATTACACATATCTGTTTTTTATGGTTGAGTTGATGTATTCACTAGCGAATACATCAATATGCTCAAATAGGGCTAGAAATTTCTCAAGTTTGAATCGTCCAAAGTTATATTCAAGCCCTATTTTTATGACAAAAATAAATGTCACAACATTCAGCTATTTGCTTGAGCACGATTTGCTAAAAATTGCATCAATAATGGAACTGGGCGACCTGTTGCTCCTTTAGCTGCTCCAGATAACCATGCTGTACCAGCAACATCGAGATGTACCCAGCGATAGTCACGTGTGAAACGTTCGAGGAAACATGCTGCTGTGATTGCCCCACCATGTGGGCCGCCGATATTCGCAATGTCTGCAAAAGGTGAATCTAGCAATTCCTGATATTCTTCCATCACAGGCATGCGCCAAACACGATCGAGTGATTGTTCGCCAGCTTGTAGCAGCTCTTGAGCCAATTCATCATCAGGAGTAAATAAGCCACTTACAACTTTACCTAATGCAACGACACATGCACCTGTAAGTGTTGCAATATCAATCACAAGAGCAGGGTTAAAGCGTTTGATATAGGTGAGCGTATCACATAGAACCAGACGACCTTCTGCATCAGTATTTAAAATTTCTACAGTTTGACCACTCATGGTCGTTACAATATCACCAGGTCGAGTTGCCCGACCTGATGGCATATTTTCCGCTGCGGCAATCGCACCTACCACATGAATTGGTAGCTGTGCTTCACAAAGAGCCTGCATTGTGCCAAGTACTGAAGCAGCACCACACATATCAAATTTCATCTCATCCATACCAGCACCAGGCTTCAGTGAGATACCACCTGTATCAAAGGTTACACCTTTACCGACAAGTACGATCGGAGCTTGATCTGTATTGGCTTTGTATTCAAGAGTAATCACTCGACCTGGACGATCAGATCCTTTGCTTACAGCAAGGAACGCATACATCCCAAGGTCAGCCATTTGTTGTTCATCAAGAATGGTAACTTGCAACATATCTGGATATTGCGCAGCAAGAGCCAGTGCTTGATCAGCTAAATATTCTGGGAAGCAAATATTTCCTGGTCGATTACCTAAGTCGCGTGCATAGTTTTGTCCAGACTGAACAGCATGAACTAAGTTGAGTTGTGCATCATCTAATAGAGTTGTTTCAGCAACAAGATGAATGGTTTCTAAGACAAATTCATTTTTTTTGGATTTGAATTCGTCATAACCATAGCCTGCTTGACTTAAAGTGAGTGCGAATAAGGCATGTAAATCTGTTGGCAAAGCAGTGAGATCAATCGTAATTTCTTTAAATTTATTTTGTGACGATTTGATAATGCTTTGTGCGAGTTTTGCTAATTTATTCGGTTTTAACTCGTTACTTTTACCTAAACCAAGCAGTTGGGCATTAGCTTGCACTTCTATTTGAGCAATAAGCGGTAAATTCTCGTTAAAGACTGCTTTAAATTGTGTTGCTGAAATAAGATTATCTAGGTTGTTGATTTTATAAGACTTTGTGCTGTGTTGTAATTGCTCTGAATCAACTAAAATCCACAAGGATTCACTAGACGCTTGAGTTGGTAATGCGGTATGAAGTGTAAATTTCATTGTTTATGTAAAACCTAATGAGCAAAAAAGATAGATAAGTCCATTAAACACGTTCAGGTATGAGCTTGCAATCGGCAACATGCGATAGGTTTTATATTTTTAACATTCGGGTAAACTAGCGTTACCCCACGATTGGTCTATTTTTTGGAAGCATTACTTTGATTATTCGGCGTTATCTCGTCAAACAAGTGGTGTCCACTTCTTTGGTTGTAACTGCATTACTTACGCTCATTATCATGGGTGGTCAGTTAATCAAGATTTTTGGACGAGCTGCACAAGGTCGTTTAGATGCTGGCGTTTTGCTGAGTATCATTGCATATCGTCTACCCGAATTTTTGACGTTGATTCTTCCACTCGGTTTCTTTATTGGATTGATGCTGGTATTTGGTCGACTTTATGTTGACCATGAAATGGCGGTGTTAAATGGTAGTGGCGTCAGTCGAAATCAATTGGCAAAATTATTATTACCGATGACCTTCGTTTATTTGCTTGTTCAATCTTTTCTGATGTTTTGGGGATCATCGTCGGGAATCAGAGCTTACGAGAGTTTGATGCAAACTCAAGCAGTGCGAGCAGGTTTTGATTTGGTTCGACCGAAGGAGTTTATTTCTTCTGGGCCATACACCATTTATGCTGGCTCTTTGTCAGAAGATCGCAAAAACTTAAAAGATATTTTCTATTATCAAAAAGCTGAACGTGAAGACAAACCTGATGTCATGATCTTGGCAAAAGAAGCTACACGTGTGGAAATGGCGAATGACACAGCCAATGTGGTGGACCTCGTTCAGGGGCGACGTTATGAAATTTATCCGAATCAGCCACGCTACACTCAAGCAGAATTTCAGTCATATCGCTTACGTTTAGAAAATGATAAAGACATTAAATTTGAAAGTGATGATGTTGAAGCATTATCGATGAGTAAATTATGGCAAAAACGTGATGATTCGGTGGTTCGTAGTGAGTTGGGATGGCGGATATTTGGACCGTTTGTCATCCTTGTTGCTTTGTTGCTTGCCGTAGCATTATCAGAAGTTAGCCCGAGACAAGGTCGTTATTATCGTCTCATTCCTGCGATTTTTATTTTTGCCAGTTTAATTGTATTGATGATTGCAATTAAGACCCGAATTAGTAAAGAAGAGTTAGATATTTGGGCATATCCAGTTGTGCTTCTTGTCTATGCAATTGCAGCAGCGATTTTTGCACGCAAACAGAAATTAGCGCCTAAAATTAAGAAAGGCATTCAGCGAGTGGGGTTATGATGTTAGCACGTCGAATAGTCGCCAAACATGTGACAAAAACCACGGTACTCGCAATGTTGGGAACAACATTGGTGCTTTCCTTTTTACAAGTGTTGTTTACGTATCTAGGTGAGTTAGGCTCACTTAAACCTAATTACAATGCATGGCAGGCATTTTTGTATGTCATGTGGGGTGCGCCTCGATATTTGTATGAAATTTTGCCTGTAGCTGCGTTGATAGGTTCTGTACTTGGTCTGGGGGCATTGGCATCGAACAGTGAACTGATTGTCATGCGCTCGGTGGGTATAAGCCTATGGCGTATAGTTGGCTGGGTTATGCGTTCGGCACTGTTATTAATTGTTTTGTCTTTTGTATTAAGTGAATGGGTTATTCCATATACAAATGAAAAAGCTCAAAGCATTAAAAAACAACGTAGTGTTGCGACTTTAGGTGAAGTAAAAGGATATTGGTCCAGAGAAGGTCAACGTTTTACATATATTGACTATGCAAACTCTCAAGGGCAATTGCGCAATATTCAGTCAATTGATTTTGATCAAAATTATCGTCTTCAGTCTTTTATTACTGCTGAGAAAGGTCAGTTTGTGAAAGATGGTCAATGGACTTTACAGGACTCACATCAAGTTGATTTGCTGGCTCAAGGAAATGCGATCAAAACTGATCATGCTCAACAGGCATTAGGTCTTGCTTTGCAGCCGAAATATGTGCACATGGTAACCTTAGATCCTGAAGATTTATCTCCAAGTCAGTTGGTTAGTTTTATGCGCTATTTGGAAGAATATAGCCAAGTACCAAAGAGCTATGAACTGGCTTTCTGGCAGAAAGTATCTTCTCCTTTTGCATTGATTGCGCTGGTTTTAATTGCGTGTTCTTTTATTTTTGGTCCATTGCGTCAACAATCGATGGGCTTTAGGCTCGTGATTGCATTATTTACGGGGTTAGGATTCTTCTATTTACAAGACTTCTTGGGTTATGCAAGTTTAGTCTATGCACCATCACCTGCATGGTTTGTATTGTTGCCAATTATGCTGATGTTCGGCATCGGTAGTTATTTGCTCTATCGAGCACGTTAACGCAGCATTTGCTTTCCCTATCTTATCGATTGAGCAAAGCCATCCGTCAGGTCATAGAGAATTTTGTCAAATTTCGGTAAACTATGCCGATCAAATGATAGACAAATAGAGAGTCCAATATGACGGATGCAAATGCTGGCAAAATTCCTCACGTTCTAGTAATCATGGATGGTGTAGGACATCGTGAAGCAGTTGAAGATAACGCGTATTTAGCAGCAAAAACGCCAAATCTAACCGCCATGAAAGCGAAGCATCCGAATAGTTTAATCTCTGGTTCAGGTGAAGATGTCGGTTTGCCAGATGGGCAAATGGGTAACTCTGAAGTTGGGCATATGAATCTCGGTGCAGGTCGAGTGCTGTATCAAGATTTTACTCGTATTACTAAAGATATCCGTACTGGTGCTTTCTTTGAACATGAAGTGTTGGTTGATGCTGTAGAAAAAGCCAAAGCTGCAAATGGTGCTGTGCATATCATGGGCTTGCTGTCAGAGGGTGGCGTTCACTCACATGAAGACCATATCGTGGCGATGTGTGAGCTTGCACTAAAACGTGGTGGAAAGGTCTACTTACATGCATTTCTCGATGGTCGTGATACTCCACCACGTAGTGCAAAACCTTCGTTAGAAAAATTAGATGCTGTATTTGCTCAATACCCAAATCAAGGTCGCATTGTTTCGATGATTGGTCGTTATTTTGCAATGGACCGTGATAATCGCTGGGATCGTGTTGAACAAGCTTATCGTTTAATGACTGAGGGTGAGGCGACTCGTGTTGCTAGCAATGCGGTTGAAGCGTTGGATCTCGCTTATGCTGCTGATGAAAACGATGAATTTGTCAAAGCCACACGTATTGGTGACATTGTTAAAGTACAAGATGGCGACAGTATAGTATTTATGAATTTCCGTGCTGATCGTGCGCGTGAAATTACTCGTGCTTTTGTTGAAAAAGATTTTACAGGCTTTACACGTAAAGTAATTCCAGCACTTTCCAAATTCGTTATGCTGACTCGTTATCAAGCAAGTATTGATGCTCCCGTTGCTTATATGCCTGAAGAGTTGAAGAATTCGATTGGTGAATATCTATCAGGGTTGGGTAAGACACAGTTACGAATTGCTGAAACAGAAAAATATGCACATGTCACGTTCTTCTTTAGTGGTGGTCGTGAGGATGAATATGCAGGTGAGAAGCGTATTTTGATTCCATCGCCGAATGTCGCAACTTACGATTTAAAACCTGAAATGAGTGCAATTGAAGTCACTGATGAGTTGGTTAATGCAATCAATTCAGGTGAGTTTGATCTGTTAGTTGTGAACTATGCTAACGGTGATATGGTTGGTCATACTGGTGTGTTTGATGCTGCTGTGAAAGCAGTAGAAACTGTGGACGCATGTTTAGGTCGAGTCTACGAAGCAGTGATGGCAAACAAAGGTCATATGTTAATTACTGCTGATCATGGTAATGTAGAGCAAATGCAGGACTATGAAAGCGGACAGGTGCATACGCAACATACCACTGAGCTGGTGCCATTCATTTATGTTGGACCTACACAAGCAACAATTGCTGAAGGTGGCGTGCTTGCAGATGTAGCACCAACATTGCTTAGTTTGATGAATCTTCCTGTTCCACAAGAGATGCAAGGCAAAAATCTAATTACGTTACAATAAGGTGAGAGAATGACCCCACACAACAACATATATCGCGCATTATTTGCTAGTTTGTTGATGTGTGGGGGATATTCCTCCTTTGCTGCGCCGATCTCACATACGCATGAATGGGATGAGAGTCCTGAATCGCGTAGTGCCGAAGTTCCGATAGAATCAATTCAACAGTTTGTTCAAATCTATAGCATTGTGAAGGACAATTACGTCGATAAAAAATCTGATGATGCTTTGTTCCAACAATCCATACAAGGCCTAGTCAGTGGTCTAGATCGTTATTCTCGTTATCTTTCTGCAGAAGAATATCGCCAACTCATTCAATATACCGAAGGTGATTTAGCATCAGTTGATTTTAATTTGAATTACGACACGCATATGCGCGCATGGCAGATTCAAGATTTAAAAACAGGTTCTGATTCAAATAAATTGGGTTTGCGGAATGGGCAGACAATTTTAAAAATTGATAATCAAGAATTAAAAAATCTAAATCAAGATCAAGTTCTCGGCTTACTTTATGGGTCCATCGGAAGTACAGTACAAATACAAGCTGAAAATAGCACGAGTACTATCATCTTAGTCAGAAACAAAAAAGTTGAAACGGATATCGAACCTGAGTTACTGCACAATCAAGTTTTAGTTTTAAAAATTCGTGTCTTTCAACAAGACACTGCAAATGAAATCAAAAGAATTATTGATGAATATAGTTCAAATCGTTTGAAAGCTGTTGTTTTGGATTTACGTAATAATCCAGGTGGATTGTTATCCGCTGCTGTTGAGTCAGCCGATTTATTTTTAAACCAAGGTTTGATCGTGACGACAAAAAGTCGTTCTGAGGGAGATCAACAATTTCAAGCACTTCCTTCAAATGACTTTCAAAATCTAAAAGTAGGAATTTTGATTAATCATCGTTCCGCATCAGCTGCTGAAGTATTTACTGCTGCATTAAAAGAGCATAAAAGAGCGTGGGTAATTGGTGAAAATAGTTATGGGAAAGGTGTGGTGCAAAAGCTTTTTCCACTTCCTAGCGGAGCCGCCTTACAAATGACGGTTTCTCATTATTACACGCCTGAAGGACATATGATTGAAGGTCAAGGGATTCAACCTCATCAAACCTATCCCTTGTCGCCTGAAACAAGGGAAGATGCATATCTAGAACATGTGGCAGAGTTGACTTTAAAAAGCAAAATCTAAAAAAAACCCCAAACTTTATGGGGCTTTTTTATTCGAAGATTACTCATCATCCTCAGTATCTAAACCAAACTTTTTCAAACGATAGCGTAAAGATCGGAAGGTCATTCCAAGTTTTTTTGCTGCTAGCGTTCGATTCCAGTGGGTCAGATTTAAAGCATTCAATAACACTTCTTTTTCAATATTTTCTAAATAGCGCTCCAAACCTTCTGGCGGTAATTTTTTAGAGCTTGGGTTTGGACTCGCACTTTGCAGCGTTATTTCACTTTCATCTGACTGAACATAAGCATTTGAAGGAATACTGATTGAGCTACGCAGAGGTGCAGTTTGCAAATGAGCCAAATCAATGGTTTCATCATCACTGAGAGTGATTGCACGTTCAATAATGTTTCGAAGTTCGCGAACGTTACCTGGAAAATATTGCTGCAAGAGGAATTGCTCTGCACGTGTGGTGAGGGATTTAACAGGTAACTCCCATTCTTGGCTAATCTTTTGAATAAAATGATTTGCCAGAATTAAGATATCTTGACCACGTTCACGAAGTGGGGGCAATACGATATCCATCACATGAATGCGGAAGAATAAATCTTGTCTAAAGCGACCTTGCTGAACCAAGAGTTCTAAATCTTGGTGGCTGGCACTAATCACACGGAAATCCACATCAATTTCTTGATCTGAGCCAACTGGACGAATTTTTTTCTCTTGTACTGCACGTAAAAGTTTTACTTGCATATTTAAGGGAAGTTCTGCGATTTCATCTAAAAAAAGGCTGCCGCCGTGTGCCGATAAGATAAGACCTTGTTTATCTTGTGTTGCACCTGTAAAGCTGCCTTTCTTATGACCGAATAATTCGCTTTCCATTAATTCTGTTGGAATAGCACCACAGTTGATGGCAATGAAAGGTCCTTCGCTGCGATTACTTAAACGATGAACTAAGTTCGCAACAACTTCTTTTCCTGTTCCTGATTCACCTGTGATAAAAACAGGCGCTTGAGAACGAGCAATCTTTTTTAAAGCGATGCGTAATTGCTGAATAGGAGCTGAACGACCAATCAGCAATTTGTTTTCTAAGGCTGTTTCTACCGCCTCTTGTTCTGGTTGAGGGCGGTTTAATGCTTTTTGAATCAGTTGATCGAGATGTGTCTGATTCACTGGTTTGCTAACAAAGTCAAACGCTCCAGCTTTTAGTGCTGCAATTGCAATGTCCATATTTCCGTAAGCAGTAAGAACAGCGATTGGTGTGTTTGGATAGTTTTGAGTCACATGTTTGACAAGATCAAGACCATTTCCATCTGGAAGGTTAAGATCGGTTAGACATGCATCGTACTGAAACTCGGTAAAGAATTTTTTGGCTTGCTCCACACGATATGCAAGATGAGTTTTGATTCCCATACGTGCGAGCGTCATTTGCATAAGAAGACACAAGTCTTCTTCATCGTCTACGAGTAAGACGAGAGGTTGTTTAGTTGCCATTTCCCCGAAAAACCTAATTTAATCAATGAATTTTTGAGCATTCAATCCTGAAACATGCTCCTTGTTGTTGCTCTATATAATTGAGCTTTGCATGATTTGCCTCACAAAAACTATGAGACAAGTACAATCCTAAACCAGTTCCTTTAATTTCGGTACTAAAAAATGGTTTGAATAACTGAGAAATATCTCTTTTTGCAACGCCTGTACCAAAATCAATCACATCTATTCGGGTGCGACCATCATTTAGATGAATATTCACTTCAATATATTCTGCTTCAGGTGCATTGTGTCTTATAGCATTACGAATAAGATTGATTAATACTTGTCTTAATTGTTTTTCATCAAACATGATCGTTAAATTTTCAGGCAAACTGATTCGGATCTTAGATTTAACATCTGCTAAATCTTCATTTAATAATGTTTCAAAAAATTCTGTTAATTGAATAATTTGTGGTTCAGTGGGTTTATTACGTGCCATTCCCAGAGTATCTTGAATGATGCTATCGATCCTTTTTGCCTGTTTGCTAATCATTCGAGATAGCATGTCTTGCTGATGGATATCGCTACCCTTAAGTAATTCATTGGCTTGTACAATAGCTGCAAGTGGATTTCTGATTTCGTGTGCAATACTTGCAGAAAGTTGTCCTAAAGCTGCCAATTTTAATTGTTGAACCTGTTGAGTAAGTTTTTGGGCATCTTTCAGGATCAATAAGAATAGGGGCTGTTCAGGAACAATTAAATGTTTGACTCGAACATTGACCGTGTATGGGCTAAGTTGTGATTCAAAACTAAATTCCTCACCATCTTTTAGCTCACTAAATTTGATCAGCTCAAAAAGATCAGGTTGCCATTTTATTAAAGGTGTTTTCTCAGTAGAAACAGGGACATTAATTCCAAGTAAAGTATTGGCAGCAGGATTACTTAAAACAATATGGTTACTTTCATCTAGAACGAGATAACCATCTTCAATCTGTTCAAGGATGTAGCGGTTGATATTTTGAAGTTGATGAATCTCTATGGATTGATGGAATGTCAACGTCTCTAAAATTTTAAAACGTTGTACTGCAATACGTCCAATCGCATGCACAACAAAGAATAAAAAAGCGAGAAAGATACTATTACTTAAATGATTTAAGTTGTTGTAGTTAAAGAAATCGCCAATAAAACGTTGATAAACCACCATAATGACAGCAAAAAGTGTCACGATCAGCGAGAGCTGAGAGTTTAGTAGAATTGCAGAAGAAAAGATTACGATTACGTACAGCAAACTTAATTGTAAGTTTGGCCCCCCCGCAGAGAAAGTAATCAACGCTAAACAAATCACATCAATAAGAAAAATTAAAATGAGCTGTTTAGTGACTTGTACTGGAAGTATTTTGAGTAAAAAAAGCTGGAAAATACTAAATGCAATAAAGCAAATCAGTGTATAGAAATATAAAAAAGGATAATCATAATCTGAGGCTAATTGCTCAGCCGTTAATAAATAAATGAGCAAAAGGCTGATAGAGATAATCAGCCGATATCCACTATACCAAATACCGAGCTTATAGACAGTTTGGGAGACGGAAGAGGCTATTTTGCCCAGCATATGTGATCACTTTTCTTAAGGTTTAATAAGACCGTATCGAATCGCTAAGTGTGTGAGTTTGACATCACTATCAATCCCAAGTTTTTCAAAAATACGATAACGATAAGTATTGACAGTTTTAACGCTTACAAACAATTTATCAGCAATTTCCTGAGCACTAATACAGTTAACGACCATCATCGCAACTTGCATTTCACGTTCTGAAAGCGAATCAAATGGGGATTGTTGAGTATCTGAAAGATATGAGCTAGCTAACTGCTCTGCAATATCAGCACTGAAGTATTTACCACCTTGCATGACTTTATTGATCGCTCGAACCATCTCTGAAATTGGTGCACCTTTGGTAATATAACCTTTAGCACCAGCTTTGAGCAGTAGTGATGGGTAGGGTTCTTCTGCTAAACCACTGACAGCAATCACTTTTGTATCTGGTGCTGACTGGAGTAGTCGGCGAGTAGTTTCAACGCCACCAATTCCTGGCATATTGACATCAAGCAACACCACTTGAGGGTGTTTTTGACGAACCAATGCAATTGCTTCCTCGCCAGATTCAGCTTGTCCAATAACATCTACATCTGGATGGTCTTCTAACATACGGCAAATGCCTGTGCGTACGAGTTCATGATCATCAACAACGAGAACAGTGATCAAGAAGACCTCCTTTTTTTTCAAAAAACTGGTTTTTTGTTACATAAAGCAAAATTAGCTTGCAATGAAACGACAAAATTAGCAATCCTATTCTTTGTGATTAGAGAATAGTTGTACACAATTGTGTCTACAAAAGCTTTACCCGATTTGTTCAAATGTAAGGCATAATGATAGTAAGCGCAAATGTACAGCGTCCTGAGTTGAGTATTGTGTCGTGAAAAATTCTAAAAAATCTGTCTTGCATGTGTTAAACATGTCGATCTTGTTGGCGTGGAGTTCAACAAGTTTTGCTGAATTAGTGAATAATAATTCAGTATCTCCGAGTGCGGGCAGTTCGTCAGCTTCGATTAGTTGGTCTGCAAATGATGTCAGTCAATTTCTGGAAGATGATGAGACTGAGATCAGCCCACAAGGTTCAACTTCAGTCACGACAAGTTTACGAGGGAGTGGCTCTGCTTCCATTACTTCATCAACGGCGCCTCAAAAGAACGTACAAATACGTGACACTTTCGGGTATAGCAATCAACCCTCTGTCAATGCACGTGCAGCATTAGTCATGGATGCACAAACTGGTGAAGTACTGTACAGTAAAAATAGTAGCTTAGCAGTTCCAATTGCATCGATTACTAAAGTCATGACCGCAGTTGTGACAGCTGATGCTCGTTTAGACATGTCGGAAGAGATCACCTTACAACAAATCGATTTCGCTGGTGCTGGTGGTAAGAACTCAAGTTCTACATTGCGTGCCGGGGATACGATGAATCGTGCAGAACTACTGCTTTTCGCATTGATGAAATCTGAGAATCCTGCTGCTGCTGCTTTAGCTCGTACATATCCAGGCGGTCGTTCAGCGTTTGTGGCTGCGATGAATGCTAAAGCAAGACAACTAGGTATGACATCAACGCGTTATGCTGAATCTACAGGCCTTGATCCACATAATGTTTCATCAGCAAGAGATTTAGGTATTTTGGTGAGTGCTGCATCTCAATATGGTTTGATTCGTCAGTTCTCAACAACACCTACTTATGATTTTAATTTAGGCTATCGTGTTTTGAAGTCTAATAATACCAATGCATTAGTACGTAATGGTGGTTGGAATATTAACTTATCAAAAACAGGTTATATCAATGAGGCAGGACGTTGTGTAGTGATGCACACCACAGTTAATTCTCGTCCAGCTGTTGTCGTATTGCTCGGGGCTTCAACTTCTCAAGCACGTACAAATGATGCGACTAATCTATTAAATTGGGTGGCTACCCTACCAAAACGTATTTAGTAGCATTGGATTGTTAAAAGCTCTTCTTTATGAAGAGCTTTTTTATGTCTTTAAAAAATCAGAGAAAGACGACATAACTTGTCTTTTATCAAATAATTATATGTATTATAGGACTTACGCATTGACGGATTCAAAAAAGTACTAAAATACTTTATAAAGTATCTGTGATCAGACGAATTAAACATGCTTCTACAGCAACTTGTACTCTACCCATTTATATGGGCTTTCTCATGACAGAACCGAACTCTATTAGCTGCACACAACTTGCCGAGACTTATAATATCTCGCATGATAGTGTAAATCGCTTTCTAGAGCGTGAAGATTACACACCTCACGACCTATATCAAGAATCAATTCAACATATTGATAATAATAAACTTATAGTCAGTATTGATGATACTGTTTTAGATAAACCATATAGTCAACATATGGACTTAGTTAGCTATTTTTGGTCAGGCAAACACCACCGATCCGTCAAGGGTATTAATCTGATTACCTTGTATGCGACAGATCAAAATGGTCAAAATATTCCAATTAATTTCCGAATTTATGACAAATCTGAAAGTAAAACCAAGAATGATTACTTTATGGATATGTTAAGTGAAGTACTCAGTTGGGGTGCAAAGATTCAATTTATTACAGGTGATAGTTGGTATTCATCGACTGGAAATCTAAAAACCATAAGAAAATATGGTATTCGATTTATGTTTGGTATCGACTGTAACCGTAAGGTTTCCCCAGAAAAAGGACAATGGTTTCAACTGCGTTTATTGCCAGATTTCCATCAGGGTCAAGTAGTCTGGCTCAAAGATTTTGGCTTTGTACAATTATTTAAGACTCAGTTAAAAGAACAGCAGAGGTTTTATATTGTGCATCAAGATGAAGATGATTTATTGTCCTTTGATGGTTTTCATGAATTACATTCAAGTCATTGGAAAATAGAGCAATATCACCGGGTGATCAAACAGGTTTGTCATATTGAAAAGTTTCAAGTAAGACGATCTAAACTGATTTTGAATCATATTTTTTCAGCCTTGATGGCCTACGTTGAGATACAAAAGAACCATTTTGAGCGGATCTTTGAAAATATATATCGTTGGCAGAAGAAATTATTTAGACCAATGATCAAAAACTTCATTGATGACTTTATTCTCGATAAAAATCATCTGCTACCACAGAGAATCTATAAATAATAGTGCGTAAGTCCTATATTAATAAATCAAAAATAGAGTAATATTTATTCATTACAATAAATGATGACATTCAATCATGAATGCGATGCAACATGCTCGGATTTCCGCAAAACGTTGGGGTGGGGAGCCTGAAGACTACTATGAAATTCATGCTTTTATAGATAGTACCAAAAGCTTATGCAGTGATGCACGACACCGAGTTTTGCATACTTTATGGGGAATTAACTCAGTTGTAGTACCGATCTTTGGGCATAGTCTAGTGACGAGTACAGGCAAATCTGTTGATGTTAAAGATTTGTGTGAGCGTGATCATTTGTTAGTGGACTATCAACAGCGTTTTATTCCGACCTTACATGATTTTGTAAATGCGATAGATGTAAAACAATTACCCCAAAATTTTGAACAACATTTAGAACAATTACATCTTAACTATGTAAAGGATAAAACACTTTCGCAAATGATGTTATCGCCATTAGCACAGACGGGTAAATTACATTCTTTATTACTGACACATAATAGCTGGTTTATTTTTGATATCTTACCTCGATTGGGATCACTGCCTAGTTTGGGAAATATTCGTTATAGCCCTGCTGATTTTTTTAATGCGATGCATTTTGAATTGTGGATGGACAATGGGATGGCAATTCCTCTGAGTGCGCAAGCATTACATCAAATAAAACAAACGACTTAACGATATATTTTTAGGGGAATAAAATGAGCACATATGTGATTCGTGCCAAGTATTTTGGTTATAACGATGAAGTTTTCTACGTAGCTGGTAATCGTATTGCTAATGTTTTTGATAATAAGCAACAGGCTGAATTAGTTTATAAAAAACTTGAGATAGATGGAGCGCGTGATTTTGCATTATATGAAGTTGAATCCCTTTTTGATGCTGATGAAGCATTATTGCAGCAATTAGATGATTTCGTATATTCACGTTGTGGTGAACATATTTGCGAAGAAGGGGATGTTTCTCACGATGTATTACCTGCAAGTTTAAGTGACGATGATACCTTTGAATTTATTCAGCTTGCTGGAATGCAAAAATTCCAATTGGTTGAATTCGAAAATGAAGTCAAGTTTTATGGTTTATGGTCTGTAAAAAAACAACAATGGGTGGAGGAGCATGATGAATGCTTTGCGGGTTTAATATATTCAGAAAGTTTAGATGCTTTTAAATCTAAAGTTGAGCATATTTTTGCTGATTATGATTATTCAGCAATTGAAATAAAAGGCAGCTTGGATGAACTTTCAGCCCAACCGATTTTATTGCAAGCAATGATTAGTACACGATCTGGTTTAAGTTATGATGAAGCAAAACAAACCCTTGTCATTGATGCTTGGCAAGATGAAGCATTGTATGCTGTGAATTCGCTATTGAAGCAACCTTTGTTTGAAATTAAAGAAATTAATCTAGAAGAAATTCAAAAAATTGAAAAAGACTTAGCGAAACAATACAGCTACGATGAAGATTAATGAATATGAAGAATAAAATCATGTTCTAGTTAATAAAAAACCAGTTGCAAGCAACTGGTTTTTTATTACTAAAAATTTATTCTTACATATTTGAAAGAATAGAATCTTTAACTTGATCCATCGTTGCATCGATGGATAACATCACAGCATCCGCACATTGTTTGATTGCTGTATCTGGATCTTTCAAACCGTTACCTGTCACAGTACATACGATCACAGAACCTTCAGCAATTTTACCTGCTTTGATGTCACGAATAGCACCACCGATAGAAGCAGCAGAAGCTGGCTCTACGAAAACACCTTCATACATAGAAAGTAAGCGTTGAGCTTCAAGAATTTCGCTATCTTGAAGTTCATCGAACCAACCTTTCGAATCACGTACAACTGCTTTTGCATGATTCCAGCTTTGTGGATTACCAATACGAATAGCCGTTGCAACGGTTTCAGGACTTTCCACTGGAGCACCACGTAAGAATGGCGCTGCACCAGAAGCTTGATAACCAACCATCGTTGGTAAGCCTTCAGGTTTAGGACCAGTGAATTGATCTGTTGCTGCATCATAGATGACTTGTTCGAACTGATCAGCAGGTTGATTTGCTACTGCTTCTGTATACCCCATCCAGTGTGCAGTGATATTCCCTGCGTTACCTACTGGTAAACAGTGGTAGTCAGGTGCACGCCCTAGAGCTTCAACAATTTCGTACGCAATGGTTTTTTGACCTTGCAAACGGTAAGGATTGATTGAGTTTACGATAGTCACAGGTGCTTGATCTGCTACTTCTTTTACTAGACGCATACCATCATCGAAGTTACCGCGGATTTGCATGGTGATTGCACCGTACATCATTGCTTGAGCCATTTTACCCATTGCAATTTTGCCTTCAGGAATCAAAACGAATGCTTTAATTCCTGCACGTGCTGCATATGCCGCTGCTGCAGCTGAAGTATTCCCTGTTGATGCACAGATAATTGCCTTCGAGCCTTCTTCAACCGCTTTGGTTACAGCCATCGTCATACCACGGTCTTTGAATGAACCTGTTGGGTTAAGACCTTCGTACTTCACATAGATTTCAACGTCTTTGCCAATAATACGTGGAATGTTCTCTAGTTTAATAAGAGGAGTATTTCCTTCGCCTAAAGAAATTGCACGTGTAGTTGCAGACACAGGTAAACGGTCACGATAACGATCTACAAGACCAGTATAACGATTGGCATTCGACATGATGGTGTTCCAATATGAGGTAGAGCGGGGTGAGGGAAGGCATTTTCCCTCAACCTGATTAACTATCGAGCGATTCTAAACGAATTCTTACGATTTCGCCACGAATAGCTGGTAATGCTTGAATTTGAGCAAGAGCTTCATCCATTTTTGATTCAACAATTGGATCAGTCAAAATCACGATTGGGATGAGGTCTTTAAGGCGAGATTGTTGCATGATCGCATCAATACTAATACCTGAACGGCTGAGAATGCTAGTGACATCAGCGAGCACACCAGTTTGGTCTTCTGCATTTAAACGAATGTAATATCCCGTTGTCATTTCTTCACGGCTTAGGATTGGTACATTTGTAAGCGCTTCGAATGCAAGTTGAGGGATTGTTCCAGCACCATCTTCGGTGTATGAGATATCCCGAACAATATCAATCACATCAGCTACGACTGCGGAAGCTGTTGGTCCTGCGCCTGCACCAGCACCGTAATACAGTGTCGGACCCACCGCATTTGCTTGAACAAGTACCGCATTTTTTACGCCATTCACGTTTGCGATCAATTCTTCAGCAGGAATCAAGGTTGGGTGTACGCGTAACTCAATGCCTTTTTCAGCACGACGCGCAATACCTAAATGTTTGATACGGAAGCCAAGTTCTTCAGCATATTTCACGTCTTGAGCTGTGATTTTACTAATGCCTTCGGTATAAACCTTATCGAATTGAAGTGGAATACCAAACGCACAAGATGCCAAAATCGTCAGTTTGTGTGCAGCATCAATCCCTTCAACATCAAATGTCGGATCTGCTTCAGCATAGCCAAGCTCTTGAGCTTCTTTGAGAACATCATCAAATGCACGACCTTTTTCACGCATTTCAGTCAGAATGAAGTTACCTGTACCGTTGATGATGCCTGCAAGCCATTCGATATGGTTAGCTGCTAAACCTTCACGGATGACTTTAATAATTGGGATACCACCAGCAACAGCCGCTTCATAAGCAATTTGCACGGCATTGTCTTCTGCTGCTTTGAATAGCTCATTACCATGTTCTGCGAGTAAAGCTTTGTTTGCGGTAACAACTTGCTTGCCATGCTTAATGGCTTCCATGATGACTTCATAAGCAGGATGAATGCCACCCATGACTTCAACGACTACATCAACATCAGGTTGACGCACGATCTCCATGAGATCTGAGCTTTGTTTAATGCCTTCGAGTTGTAGATCTGGACGTGGACGGCGGGTGCCTACGTGTGTAATTTGAATTTCTCGACCAGTACGGCGTTTAATTTCAGCAGCATTTTCTTGTAATAATTTAAGGGCTCCACCACCTACAGTACCAAGACCGAGTATCGCCAGACGAACTGGTTTCACGTCACACTCCATTTTATTCAATCATTTTAATGAAGCTTGATCATAGCTAAAAAAGTGCGCAGACACTAGGGCTAAGATCATCTTTAATCTGTCGCCCAAGTCGCTTTGTGGAGTTGCTGTGAGGATTTATTTTTCGAGTCGTTTAATGATTTCTTCTGGTGTCATATATCCACCAAGATATTCGCCGTCAACGTTATAAATTGCTGGTGTGCCATTAACGCCCATGTTTAAACCTAACTGATATTGATCACGTACAGGGTTTTTACATTCTGCTGCAGTAACAGGAAGACCTTGTGATGCTTGATCAAATGCAGCTTTGCGATCTTCACTACACCAAATTGCTTGCATCGTAGGCATAAACTGCTCACCACGTGGCCATGCGATATAACGAACTTCAATACCTTTGGCATTAATTTCAGGTAAATGTTCATGCAGCTTGTGACAGTACGGGCAGCTTGAATCGGTAAAGACATAAATCACATGCTTAGCTTTACCGCCTTCCGCTGGGTAAACAATTAAATCTTCAGTTTTGAGTGCTGCTAAATGTTTTTTATTTTCTGTAGCTTGCAGAGCTTCGCTAACATTTTGTAGCTGTTTGTCGCCTAAACGGATCACATCGCCTTGGATGATGTATTGACCATCACTAGTGGCATAAACAGAACCCATGCCTTCTAGACTCACCCAGAATAGATTAGGAACTTCTGTTTTTTTAACTGCAATAATTTTAGCGTTGATATTTGCAGTTTTAAGATGTTTTTCTAAGGTTGAGACTAAACGTTGTTGCGCGTTTCGTTCACTTAAGGTTGATGCTTCACCCGTAGCAGGCGCTGTTGCTGTAAGAGCATCTTGTTTTTGCGCTGAATTTTCTTTTGAGCAGGCACTAACTAATAAAGTTGATGCTAATGCACAAGCAAGTGCAAGCTTAGACCGAGTAAACACCATAAAGAACCTTTTTTCTACGTATTCATTTGTATTAAGGGTCTAAGCATAACAAAAAAAACATCTGACTTCGTTAAATCTTGCTTAAGCTTTGTGAACTCAATCAACTTGTTGAATGCGTCATAGATAAACGGTCGGTTTAACCTCTTGGATGATGTTTGCTATGCAGCTCTTGCATTCGATGTTGAGCGACATGCGTATAAATTTGTGTGGTTGAAAGATCGCTATGACCGAGTAGCATTTGTACTACACGCAGATCAGCGCCGTGATTGAGTAAATGTGTGGCAAACGCATGTCTCAGGGTATGCGGGGATAATTCTGCAGATATATTGGCCTGTAAAGCATAGCGTTTGATCGCGTACCAAAAGTTTTGCCGACTCATGATTCCGCCATGTTGGGTAAGAAATAAATAATCGGTATTACTTTTATAAAGCTGTGGACGGGATTTTGATAAGTATTTCTCGACCCATTCACATGCGTATTGACCTAGCGGGACAAGACGCTCTTTATTTCCTTTACCTGTAATACGTAAGAAGCCTTGTTTTAAATTTATTAACTCTAAACGTAAATTCAGTAGTTCTGTAACACGTAGACCACAAGCATATAAAACTTCAAGCATGGCTCGATCACGTAAACCCAAAGCGGTACTGATATCTGGTGCATTTATCAGTGCTTCAACATCATGCTCTGATAAATCTTTGGGTAATGCTCGACCAATCTTTGGGGATTGATGTGTCGCAACAGGATTATCATCTCTAAGTTTTTGTTCTCTGAGAAATTTAAAAAATTGCCGTAAAGCTGATAAACACCGAGCAATCGAGCGTGGGCTTTTGCCATGTTTGGTCAGTGCGATCAGTACATCGGCAATATCATCACTTGACCACTCAGTAAGTACCACTGTGTCGTGCAAGTCACTACATTGAATTAAATCAGATAAATAGGCATTACGAGTATGCGGGCTTACTGTTTGTGCAACTAAATAATCACGAAATCCATGTAAAAAACTTAAATGTTCAGGGATTTTTACAGCAGCAGGAATACGAGGTTTTTTATTTAACATAACAGCTTAAATCCTTTCATCTACTGCACTGTAAAAGAAAAAGTATTTGTTGTCGATCTGTGACAAGACTAAATGCCACTGAGATTGCTTTTGGTAATTATTCTCATTTGCTTGTATACTACGTGCAAAAGAGTTATGGGTTAGAAACGGTGCGATTGTCAGCATTAAAAGTCAAACAAACAGCGAAAATCACGCAAGTGAATCGCCTAGTGAATGATAATGATGAACCAGATCTGGTAGCGATACGTCTTGAGAGTTTGGGTTTTGTGCCTGGCGCACAAGTTCAAGTGATTACCAAAGGTGTTTTTGGTGGTGACCCGATTCTAATCCAAATAGGTTTTACCCGTTTTGCTCTGCGCAAATCTGAAGCCGATAAAATTGAAATTCAGCTGGAAGGAGCACCTACATGAGTGATGCACTTCGTGTTGCCCTTGTGGGAAATCCAAACTGCGGTAAAACATCTTTATTCAATCATTTAACTGGTACCCGCCAGAAAGTAGCAAACTATGCGGGTGTTACGGTTGAACGTAAAGTTGGACATTTCCAGTTGCCATCGGGGCGTAGTGTTCGTGTTCTAGATTTGCCAGGAACTTATAGTTTACAAGCAACTAGTCCCGATGAAGCAATTACTCGTGACGTCTGCCAAGGTAAAATAGCTGAGGAAGGTCAGCAAGATGCTTTCTTGTGTGTGGTAGATGCGACGAACTTAAAACTACATCTTGGTCTCGTATTAGAAATTATTGAGCTTGGTCGTCCGATCCTCGTAGTTTTGAATATGATGGATGAAGCACGTCGTCGTGGTATTCAAATCAATACACAAAAATTATCTCAACGTTTAGGTGTACCTGTGGTTGAGACGGTTGCTGTACGTAATTCAGGAATCGAAAATTTATTACATGCACTTGATCAAGAGAAATATACCGTTCCACAGACCGAGCTGAGTGGTTTGACTGGTGAGCATCATCAGAAAATTGAAACCATTTTCAAAGATGTCGTGAATTTCGTAGATCAGGAAGATAAACGTACAGATTTCCTTGATAAAATCTTCTTGCATCCAGTGTTGGGTTTGCTCAGTCTAGCGGTGATGATGTTCATCGTTTTCCAAGCTGTATTCGCTTGGGCGGCACCATTTATGGATGGAATTGAAACATTCTTTGGATGGCTTGGTGAAACATTAGGTGCTCATATCAGTCAACCGCTTTTACAAAGTTTAGTGGTTGATGGAATTATTGCAGGTGCTGGTGGCGTAGTGGTGTTTTTGCCACAAATTCTGATCCTGTTCTTCTTCATTTTAGTCTTAGAAGAGTCTGGATATCTACCTCGTGCTGCGTTCTTGCTTGATAAATTGATGTTTAAAGCAGGTTTGAGTGGTCGTGCGTTTATTCCATTGCTTTCAAGTTTTGCTTGCGCTGTTCCGGGTATTATGGCTACTCGAAGTATTAGTGATCCCCGTGATCGTTTCACGACGATTATGGTCGCACCATTAATGACTTGTTCAGCTCGTCTACCTGTCTATGCTTTATTGATTGCAGCTTTTATTCCAGCTCAGACCGTTTGGGGAATCTTTAATCTTCAGGGTTTAGTGCTGTTTGGTCTATATATGGCCGGTATTGTTAGCGCATTATGTGTTTCATTTGTGATGAAATTTTTGCAAAAAGATAAATCACAACATGCGCTTTTATTGGAGTTGCCAAGCTATCGTATCCCCGATTTAAAAAGTGTCGGCATTGGTTTATTGGATCGTGGAAAAATCTTCTTAAAACGCGTGGGTGGAATTATCTTCGCGCTTTCGATTCTACTTTGGTTTTTATGTACTTTCCCACAAGCGCCTGAAGGTGCCACTCAACCTGCGATTGATTATAGTTTTGCTGGTATGTTGGGGCATTTAATGCAGCCTATTTTTGCTCCAGTGGGATTCAACTGGCAGATATGCATTGCACTTATTCCAGCGATGGCAGCACGTGAAGTGGTTGTT
This sequence comes from Acinetobacter sp. A22, assembly GCF_030913345.1. Lineage (NCBI taxonomy): Bacteria > Pseudomonadati > Pseudomonadota > Gammaproteobacteria > Moraxellales > Moraxellaceae > Acinetobacter > Acinetobacter sp. A22. The sequence continues at coordinate 2,312,901 of NZ_CP133162.1, read as the reverse complement.
GCTGCACTGGGTACAGTATATGCCTTATCAGGAACTGATGATGATGCTGTTGCCCAAGGCTTGGCTCATTTAATTAGTGCAGATGGAACAGGTTGGTCTTTAGCTACTGGGCTGTCTTTGCTGGTGTGGTTTGTTTATGCACCACATTGTTTAGCAACTTTGGCAACGGTGCGTAGAGAAACAGGTTCTTGGAAACATGTGGCTGTGATGACCGCATATTTATTTGGTTTGGCTTATTTGATGTCTTTCTTTACTTACCAAATCGCTTCGCGAATTTGGGGCTAGATAGGAGCTGCATATGTTTGAGTATCTGATTATTGCGGTTTTGGTCGGTTGGAGTGCCATAGTTGTCTTTAAAAAGGTATTTCCTCAAACCGCAAATGCTATGTTCATGTCTTTGTCGAATGTATGTCAACATTTTGGTTGGCAACGCTTAGCTCTACGATTGAAACCTAAAATGGTTGTTGGATGTGGTGGTGGATGTGGTTGTGCAAGCGATGAAAAGGACAATAAAAAAACTGAAGATATTCAAGCCGTGAAATGGCGTTAAGATTTTTTGTTTATAAAGCCATCGAATGATGGCTTTTTTACGCACTGACACAAAAAAATGCGAATAAAGATAAAACTGAAAAAGCATTCAAAACAGCAAAGTGCTAACATTTTTGCCATTCTGTGATCTGCGATAAAATGGGGCAAAAATGTTAATACAACGTGGTGGATTAAAAGTTGTTGCTGGCTTGGGTATTTCTGGTGTGTCAGCAGTAAACTTTCTGCATGAACAAGGCTACCAAGTTGCAGTAACAGACTCTCGAGAAACTCCACCAGGTCATGATCAAATTCCTGCTGAGGTGAGAACGAGCTTTGGACGACTCGATACAGAGCTATTACTTCAGGCTGAAGAGATTATTTTAAGTCCTGGCTTAGCACCACAATTACCTGAAATTCAACAAGCCATTGATAAAGGAATTCCAGTTGTAGGGGATATTCAGCTTTTACGCCGTGCAACTGATGCTCCCATTATTGCGATTACAGGGTCAAATGCTAAAAGTACAGTGACAACACTCGTGGGTTTGATGGCTCAGGATGCTGGAAAGAAAGTGGCTGTTGGTGGAAACTTAGGTCGACCAGCCTTAGATTTATTAAAAGATAAACCTGAACTCATCGTTTTGGAGTTATCGAGTTTCCAGTTGGAAACTACTTCGCATTTGAATGCTGAAGTTGCGGTTGTTCTCAATATGAGTGAAGACCACTTGGATCGTCATGGTGATATGTTGGGTTATCACAAAGCCAAACATCGAATTTTCCAAGGTGTTAAAAAAGTCGTTTATAACCGAGATGATAATTTAAGCCGTCCTTTAGTGCCTGATGCAACACCAATGCAAAGTTTCGGTTTGAATGCTCCTGATTTAAATCAATATGGTGTGTTGAGAGATGCAGATGGCACCATGTGGCTGGCACGTGGACGAGAGCGTATCTTAAAAACCTCTGAGATGTATATTCAAGGAATGCACAATGTAGCAAATGTACTTGCTTGTTTAGCCATTGGTGAAGCTGTTGGATTTCCGTTGCCGAGTATGTTAGAGACATTGAAAACATTCAAAGGCTTGGAGCATCGTTGTGAATATGTGCAAACGATTGATGGTGTGCGTTATTACAATGATTCAAAAGGAACAAATGTCGGTGCAACTTTAGCGGCGATTGATGGGCTTGGTGCTGCTATTGAAGTCAATAAAGGCAAATTAGCACTTATTTTAGGCGGTCAAGGCAAAGGTCAGGATTTCCGTCCTTTACGTAATGCAATACAAAAATATGTGAAATCTGTCATTCTAATTGGCGAGGATGCGCCTGTAATTGAACAAGCGATACAAGGAACAAGTGTTATTCAGCATGCGTCTAGCTTAAAAGCCGCGGTCGAGCTTGCTCAGCAAGTAACACAAGCTGAAGATGTGGTTCTGTTGTCGCCAGCATGTGCAAGTTTTGATATGTTTAAAAGTTATAATGATCGCGGGCATCAGTTCGTGGCATGTGTAAATGCCTTGAGTGAAAATAAAAACTAGGAACAGCGTTATGGCGGATTTGGCCCAAAATACAGTGCAGAAGATTTCTCAAATCTTAAATCGATTGCCGAAGCTTCCAGCAGAAATGACACCACGTAACATTCTGATTTTCTGTGTGGTGTCTTTACTCTGTTTGGGTTCGGTGATGGTGGCCTCTGCTTCCATGCCGTATGCAGAATATATCCACGAAAATCCATTTTACTTTCTGATTCGACATGGTATTTCGATTGTTGTCGCTGCTGTGGTTGCATTTTTGACTTATCGTGTCTCTTTAAACTTATGGTTTAAAAATGCGTTTCCATTATGGCTCATTACGATCATATTGCTGCTCGCCGTTTTGGTGGTCGGGTCAGAAGTGAATGGCGCACATCGTTGGATTAAAGTTGGTGGTTTCACAATACAGCCAACGGAGATTGCTAAGATTGTGATGGCAATTTTTACGGCAGATTATGTGGTGCGCCGTGCGAAAGAGGTTCGAACGCACTGGAAAGGCTTGCTACGCTTAAGCGGAGTAATGGCACTTACAGTCGGTTTTATCGTTGCTGAGCCTGATCTTGGGGCAACAGCGGTGATAGTTTTAATGATGGTTGGTGTGTTCTTCTTAGCTGGCGCACCTGCGACTCAGTTCTTGATTATGTTAGGGGCGATTCTTGCAGGGATTACCGCACTGATTTTATTTGAACCATTCCGCTTTCAACGACTTATTTCATTTACTAACCCTTGGGCTGATCCATTAGGTGTGGGTTATCAGTTGTCAAATGCTTTGATGGCATTTGGTCGGGGTGAATGGTTTGGAACAGGTTTGGGACATAGTGTCCAGAAACTTTCCTATCTTCCTGAAGCACATACAGACTTTATGTTAGCAGTCTTAGGTGAGGAGTTTGGATTCTTCGGTGTAACCACGGTCATGATTCTCTCATTTACTATGCTGGCATGTTGTATTCGTATTGGTCATCGTGCATTGCAGCATAATTATCTACGTGCAGGTTATTTAGCTTATGGCATCAGCATTATTTTCCTGTTACAGATTTTGGTAAATGCGGGCATGAATATGGGCTTGATGCCAACTAAAGGTTTGACACTGCCATTTATTAGTTATGGTGGTACATCATTGATGATGTGTGCTGCGATGATTAGTCTAATTTTGAAAATTGATGCTTCAACCCAAGAGCTAAATCCTGTCAAAGAAGAATCGAATTTCTAAGGGATTTAGTTTCTGATACAAAAGAGACCCTAATTTATTAGGGTCTCTTTTGTTTTATAAATAAGTTCCTGTCAAATGAATGCCTTTAGGGATTAAATTTACATCCCATTGCTGTTCAGCTTGTTGCAGCATTATTCTAGGTTGATTTAATTCAACATTTGGTTGCCCAAGTGCCAATATGGCTTGCTGTAATAATTCAGAAGCCTTTGATACGTCTAATGCTTGTGCCAAATTTTGCTTAGATAATTTCTGACCTTGATCATTCATAGCTAGGGGTAAATGCATATAACTCAAACTTGGATAGTTCAATATAGAACCAAGCCAGATTTGTCGAGCGGTATTATCTAATAAATCTGCACCGCGAACGACATGCGTAATGCCTTGTAAATAATCATCTACCACAACTGCTAATTGATAACTAATGATGCCATCTCTTCGTTTTAGAACGAAGTCACCGAGATCATCTTTTAGGTTGGAAAATTGCCGACCTTGTAATCTGTCTTCAAAACAAATCAGCAGATCATCGACTTTTAAACGAATGGCTTGCTCAGCAAAATCAAGATTTAAATCTCGGCATGTGCCAGCATAGATGTGATTAGAGCCGAGCATTTTGCGGGTGCATTGGCAAGCATATATGGCATGTTGCTGTTTGAGTTGATCGAGTACTTGCTCATAAATAGCTAAACGATCTTTTTGGAAAATAATCTCGGCATCAGGTTCAAATTGAAAGGCATCGATGCAAGATAAAATGTGAATTTCGCTATTTGGATAAATGCGAGGAATGTCGGTATCTTCTATTCGTACTAACCACTTACCATGATTGGCTTTGGCATCACAATAGCTTGCGACAGCAGTCAGTAAAGAACCAAAATGTAAAGGGCCAGTAGGAGAGGGTGCAAAACGTCCGATATAAGACATAAAGATTTATTGTTGTCTAAATAATTAAATCTACACCTAATCCCTCCAATACAAGGAGGGAGATATGCGAAAACAATGGGTTTTTAAAATTCGCAATATTCCTCCCTTTCTAAAGGGAGGTTAGGCGGGATGGTTATCCGTTGTTTTGCTTTTCTTTGATTTCAGCCAAAGTTTTGCAATCGATACATTGAGTAGCTGTTGGACGAGCTTCTAAACGGCGTAAGCCGATTTCGATACCGCAAGTTTCGCAGAAACCGTAATCACCACTTTGGATCGCTTCTAATGATTGCTCGATTTTACGAATCAGCTTACGCTCACGATCACGTGTACGTAATTCAATCGCAAACTCTTCTTCCTGAGTCGCTCTATCATTTACATCGGGTAAAGCTGTTGATTCATCTTGCATTGTGTTGAGCGTACGATCAACTTCTGACATTAACTCTGCTTTCCATGCATTTAAGATTTGGCGGAAATGCTCAAGTTGTCCATCAGACATGTATTCTTCATTTTTTTTCGGCTGATAAGGTTCAATCCCAAACAAGCTCGCAGTTGTACCGCCTTCAGAAGCTTTAGGTTTGGTTTTGCGTACACGTTTTACAGTCGATTTTTGTTCGTCGATCACTGCTGTGTGTTCGTCCAAGACTTGATTTTGGTTGTCATTCGCCATATAGGGCATTCCTCATCTTACACGTACTATCTATACGCAAAAAATATGGTGATATGCAAGTGTTTTTATAGAAACCTAAGATGGTTTTTTCCATCAAGGGTCGACATCATATAGACTTTTTCAGCAAGATGGTAGTCATTACTGTCTAGAATTAGTGATAAATCTAGGATGTGATTTGTAATCAAAAGTTTAGTCATAACCTAAGACTTCTGAACTACTCAAGCGTTGAGAATTACTCAGACGATGTACTTGTGTTTCAATCTCGCCATTTGCTTTCAAACGGATATAACGGTAGCCAGGGTGTTCTTCATCAAGTGCAAATTTTTCACTTTTTGGTTTGAACTGAATACATGTAGAAGGGGTTGACAGGAATTCTATACCTTGCCATGACGTAATAGAGTCTTGATGTACGTGTCCACAAATAATTGCCTTAACATTGCTAAAGGGCTGAATGGTTTCAAGTAAATCAGAAGAATTTTTTAATTTATGCTGATCAATCCATGCAGATTGCATTGCAAAGGGATGGTGGTGACATGCAATCATGACATAACGATCATGTAGTTGAGTCAATAATTTTGGAAGTTGCTGCAATTGGGCATCTGCGATTTTGCCGTCAATACGATTCGGCTGGGCGCTATTTAATAAAATGACACACCAATTTCCAAGCTCGACAACTGTTGGAGCAGTCTTGTCTTGCTCATGGAATGGAAAATGATTGACATCATCGTGATTCCCAGGTGTTTGAAAAAAAGGAATGCTCAAGCTGTGCATATACTCGAGATAGCGATGATAGGTGAGTGGCGTCGGATTCTGAGCTAAATCACCTGTATGAACAATCAAGTCAATCTCAGGGTGTGTTTGACGCATCAAGTCGATTACTGCATGAAAACTTTGTTCGGGTTGCATTCCGACAAATTCTAAATGTGGATATTCAAGTAAATGAGTATCCGTAATCTGGATCATCACAAAATCTTTTTGTGATAATGTTGAGACTTGAAAAGTCACCGCTTTATCCCCTTCAGATTTTTATTGTTGTCGTAAATGCTGAGTAAGCCACTGCAATGCCATAATGACAGGTGCATTTCTCAACCGCCCATTTTTTAATAATAGAGGTGCATCAGAATAATCAAACAAATGAAGTTGAATGTCTTCACCTTCGTCTGGCATTCCAAACACGCCACCTGATGTTGGTAATTCAACATTTGCAACATATAAGTGAAAAATTTCTGAACATGCCCCTGCCGAAGGATAGAAGGTGAATAAATGTTGTAAGTCATTAACTTCACAACCCGCTTCTTCTAAGCTTTCACGGCGAATACATGTTTCAGGTGTTTCATCCCCATCTAAAACACCAGCAATCACTTCTAATTGCCAAGGTGAAACGGTATCGTTTAATGCGCCAATTCGAAATTGTTCGATCAAAGCAAAACGTCTTTGCTGATTATCATATAATAAAACACCAGCCGCTTCGGGACGGTGAATTAATTCACGATGAATAGATGATGAATAATTAGATTTATTAAATAATCTATGTTTTATTGTGACTTTCTCTACCTGAATGAACCCTCGAAATAAGTTCTCTCGAGATTCTATCGAAACGTCGGATGCTGAAAAGCTGGCGTGCTCAAGAATATTCATCATAAATTAGGATGAGATTGTACATATCTCATCCTAACCGAGAATGGTTCGTTGGAAAATCTTTTTTTAGTCGATTTACACTTTGTGGTACAGTTTTTGACCATGTTCCTGATAAGCGGTTTTCATTGCATTGAGACCTGCTTCAACTTCTGCATCTTCATCATTTGATTGATTGGCATTGTGTTGATTTTGCGCATAATCTCGCACATTCTGTGTGATTTTCATCGAACAGAATTTTGGTCCACACATCGAACAGAAATGAGCTGATTTATGAGCTTCTTTTGGAAGTGTTTCATCATGCATGCTACGTGCCGTATCAGGGTCTAAGCTCAGATTAAACTGATCGTCCCAACGGAATTCAAAACGTGCTTTAGAAAGTGCATTATCACGGACTTGCGCACCTGGATGACCTTTGGCTAAGTCTGCCGCATGCGCTGCAATTTTGTAGGTAATGATGCCATCTTTTACATCTTTCTTATTTGGTAAGCCTAGATGTTCTTTCGGTGTAACATAGCAAAGCATCGCTGTACCATACCAACCAATCATCGCAGCACCGATTGCTGAGGTAATGTGATCATATCCTGGTGCGATGTCAGTCGTGAGTGGTCCAAGAGTATAGAAAGGAGCTTCTTTACAGACTTCTAGTTGTAAATCCATATTCTCTTTAATCATATGCATAGGCACATGACCAGGACCCTCAATCATCACCTGAACGTCATGTTCCCAGGCGCGATGTGTCAATTCTCCCAGTGTTTTAAGTTCACTAAATTGCGCTTCGTCATTGGCATCTTGAACACATCCAGGTCGTAGTCCATCACCTAAGCTGAATGAGACATCATAAGCTTTCATGATTTCGCAAATTTCATCGAAATGCGTGTACAAGAAGTTTTCCTGATGATGTGCTAAACACCATTGAGCCATAATTGAACCCCCACGAGATACAATGCCTGTGAGGCGATTTGCAGTCATAGGAACGTAGCGAAGTAAGACACCAGCATGAATGGTGAAATAATCTACACCTTGTTCAGCTTGTTCAATCAAGGTGTCTTTAAAAATTTCCCAAGTGAGGTCTTCTGCAACACCATCCACTTTTTCTAAAGCTTGGTAAATTGGAACAGTCCCAATTGGAACAGGTGAGTTGCGAATGATCCATTCGCGTGTTTCATGGATATTTTTACCAGTCGATAAATCCATAATGGTGTCAGCACCCCAACGTGTTGCCCATGTCATTTTGGCAACTTCTTCATCAATAGATGAGCCAAGCGCTGAATTACCAATATTGGCATTAATCTTCACTAAGAAGTTACGACCAATAATCATCGGTTCACATTCAGGGTGATTAATATTTGCAGGGATAATCGCACGTCCTGCAGCAATTTCTTGACGTACAAATTCAGGGGTAATTTCTCTTAAATTTTGTGCACCAAAGTTTTGTCCCGCATGTTGGCGCATATCAACGTCATGACGTTGGCGTTGATTCTCACGAATTGCAATATATTCCATTTCTGGCGTGATAATACCTTGCTTCGCATAATGCATTTGCGTGACATTTTTGCCTGCTTTTGCGCGGCGAGGATTTTGGATATGAGCAAACCGAATATCTGCTGTACGAATATCTTTTAAGCGTGCTTGTCCAAACTCAGAACTCAAGGTTTCTAAAACATCGGTATCATTGCGTTCTTCAATCCATGATTGGCGAACTAGAGGTAAACCTTTGTTCAAATCAATTTGGACATTTGGATCTGTATAGACTCCAGACGTATCGTAAACCATGATCGGTGGATTATGTTCGCCACCTAAACCAGTAGGAGTATCTGTGAGACTGATTTCTCTGAACGGTACTTGGATGTCTGGGCGTGAACCTTCAACATAGACTTTTTTAGAGGCAGGTAAGATACGGGTTAAATCTTTAGCATCTTGCTCATGTTGAACAGAAATATCAGCAGGGGAAAGATTCGTTAATTGGTTCATTGCATGATCCTTATGTTTGGCATTAACGAATCAAGCACGACCAAAAACGATGGCGGATTTATCTCTTTGATAAATAAAGGCGAAGTTTTTGCTGGGCTTGATTCCTACGCAGGTGTTAACCTGATCAGGTTCAACGGTACTTGTCTTTAAATTGAGAATTAAGACAATCTCAGCAGTTTGTTAACTGCGCTCCGTCAAGCTAGGCATTTAGACTAACAGATTTTTGCTTTATTGTTGTATCAATTAACACCATTCGTTAATTGCCAAATCCATGCTATTGTCATAAAAGTTTCATCATAGTTATGGTTTAATCACCAATCATTTTTTCCATGTGTCTAGTGGAGGCATCCTGTGTGTCCAAGTAATCCAGTGTTAAGTCACCATATTTCTTCACAATTTAATGAAGACCTACAAGATGTTCATACCAAATTTATGACAATGGGTGGATTAGTAGAGCAGCAAGTTGCTAACTCAATTCATGCTTTATTAGACACAGATGCCAATTTAGCGATTGACGTTCAGTTCAAAGACAACACGGTGAATCAATATGAGCGAGATATTGATGAAGGTTTGACTTTAATTTTGGCGCGCCGTCATCCTGCTGCGATCGATTTGCGTATGGTTATTGCAATGAGCAAAGCCAATACCGACCTTGAGCGAATTGGTGATGAAGCTGCAAAAATTGCACGTATTGCCCAAAATCTTTGTGAAGAGGGTGAGTCACCACGTGGTTACATGGAAACGCGTCATATTGGTAATCAGGTTCGTGTCATGATCCATGATGCATTAGATGCATTTGCGCGTTTAGATGTGGATCAGGCTTTGAAAGTTGTTATGGCTGATGTCGATATTGATCGTGAATATCAATCAGCGACTCGTACACTTATGACATATATGATTGAAGATCCACGTCATATCGCACGTGTTATTAATGTGATGTGGGTGTTACGTTCTTTAGAGCGAATTGGTGATCATGCGCGTAATATTTCTGAGCAAGTGATCTATATGGCGAAAGGTATGGATGTTCGTCATACTAGCATTGAAGAAATTGAACAAAAAGTAAATCAAAAGTAATTTTGGCACAGCCAAAAAGATTTAATAGAAAGTGAATTTAATCAAAGTAAATCTGAAGCAGATTTTGATTAAGTTCACTTTTTTTATGAAAAACGGTTTGTTTGGATCATTTTGGGGTGATTTAAATGATCTGTTATAGTTTTTTTTGAAGGCTTTGTGGCTATATTTAGAATCAGTATTTTTTCAAAATAGTATTTTCAACCTAAAGGCGAGAATGCTATGAGTTTCCTAAAAAAGAAAAATAATGCGAGCTTCGTTTTCTTTATTATCGTTCTATATGCATGTCTTGGATTTGGTTTAGGATTTGTGATTTGGGAGTATTTCCTGCTATCTCCATAAGATTCCAGAAACGAATATGTCACACAGATATTTAGATAGAGTAAATAAAAAAATCCCAGACTTCGGGGGAAAAGTCTGGGAGAGAAATATCATGCATTGTTGAGATATTGGGGGTATCTCTATCTTTCTATAAGTAACTTTAAATAGAATCGTTCAATCTGTCATGTAGACAACTGTGTATACTCTGTAATCCTTTATTACTAGTGTAAAGATCACGTAAATAAAAATGATAAATCATAAGTGTTTTTAAATCAAAATTTGAACCTATGGTAAAAAATAACCTGTAATTAAAAAATAAAAGTTGTCTTGCCTATTTTTAAATAAAAAAAGCAATGATGGAATCATTGCTTTTGATACAAGAAATTTTAAAAATACTAAGCCCCCTTGCTTAACTTGGCAGAGCTTAGCTTTTCGATAAGGGTAGAGCGTTACTCAGCTTATCCTTGTTCAGGCTTCCAGCCTTCGGCTTTTTCTACGCTTTGATCATTGTTGAAAAATTTCTCGCGTTGTTCCTCGAGGAATTTTTTTGCATCTGGTTCAAAGACATTTAAACGTTTTTCGTTAATCAATGTGGTTTGATGTTTTAACCATTCTTGCCAAGCTTGTTTAGATACAGTCTCAAAAAATTCTTGACCCTTTACACCAGGGAATGGTGCAAAATCTAAACCTTCAAGTTCTTGTTGGTATTTACGGCAAAATACTTGTCTAGTCATGATCAGTCCTTAAGCGTATAGCTGTTCTAAGCGGGTGTGTGCACGAACAATTGCGGCTTCAACTTGTTTAGGTGAAGTTCCACCAATATGGTCACGTGCATTCACTGAAGCTTCTAAAGTCAAAGCTTTGTCAAATACATCTGCTTCAATCAGATCAGAGAATTGTTGTAACTGTTCAAGAGAAAGCTCAGACAAATCTTTTTCTTCTGCTACGCCAAGAGCAACTGCTTTACCAACAATTTCATGCGCATCACGGAAAGCAACCCCTTTTTTAACAAGGTAATCTGCAAGGTCAGTTGCTGTAGAGAAGCCACGTAAAGCCGCTTCACGCATAACTTCAATATTTGGTACCAGTGCTGGAACCATGTCTGCAAAAGCCATAAGTGAGCCACGAACGGTATCAATGGCATCAAATAATGGTTCTTTGTCTTCTTGGTTATCTTTGTTGTATGCCAATGGTTGACCTTTCATTAAGGTCAATAAGCTAATCAAGTCGCCAAAAACACGACCTGACTTGCCACGAACTAATTCAGGAACATCTGGGTTTTTCTTCTGGGGCATGATTGAAGAACCGGTACAGAAGCGATCAGGAATATTCACAAACTTGAACTGAGCTGAAGTCCATAGAATTAGTTCTTCAGACATACGTGATAAGTGCATCATGATCAAAGATGCTGCGGCATTAAATTCAATCGCAAAATCACGATCTGAGACTGCATCCAGAGAGTTTTCTGAAACTGCTTCAAAACCTAATAACTCAGCGGTATAGGCACGATCAATCGGGTAGGTTGTACCAGCTAAGGCTGCTGAGCCGAGTGGCATACGATTGACACGTTTACGGCAGTCTTGTAAACGTTCGGTGTCACGAACAAGCATTTCAAACCAAGCTAATAAGTGATGACCAAACGTCACAGGTTGAGCAGTTTGTAAATGAGTAAAGCCAGGCATGATAGTATGCGTATTTTGACTTGCTAAACTCAGTAAACCTTTTTGTAAGCGAAGTAATAAGCCTAAAATGTCATCAATTTCATCACGTAGATATAAACGAATATCTGTTGCGACTTGGTCATTACGACTGCGACCTGTATGAAGTTTTTTACCTGTGATGCCAATACGTTGAGTCAGACGAGACTCAATGTTCATGTGGACATCTTCTAAATCAATACGCCATTCAAAATTTCCAGCTTCGATTTCTGCTTTAATCGTGCTTAAACCTTGAATAATGTCATCACGTTCAGCTTCAGTGAGTACACCAACTTTCGCTAACATGGTTGCATGAGCAATAGAGCCTGCAATATCTTGTTTATAAAAACGTTGGTCAAATTGCACAGATGCTGTAAATTCTGCAACAAATGCATCCGTTGCTTCTGAGAAGCGACCGCCCCACATACCAGAGGTTTGATTAGGGCTTGCTGAAGATGAGGATTGAGAAGATGTGGTCATGGCGGCTCAGTAAAATAAAAAAGAGTATAGCAAATCCAAACGCAGATGCCGAAACTCGACGCAAGAAGTTATCGCAATCTCGTCAGATGAATTCATCAGGCACGTATTTTTTTACGAAAATTGGTCAATGGCAACACTTATTAGAACTAATTGTTGCAAGTAATGTATTGGCAATGGTTTTAGCATTGGCGGAAGCTCGCTCTTGGCATGCTTTGGAAGGTATTCGCGTTTTACAATACACCTTTTTTATTAATTGGGTGATTTTATCTTTTTCCGCATTTGTCGATTATTTTCAGGATTTCTTTACTAAGTTAAGTCAAAAGGTTGCTTTGACTTTGGGTTTTGTTGTCCTGCAAATCATTGTGTTGCTTACAACTTGCGCTGTGAATATCATTCAGTTTTGGGCAGCTCGATCTACTGGTTTTTCCGAAGATGTCTTATTTCATGGCGTAAGTTTGCATTTGGGGTATGGTATTTTATTGGGAGCTTTTTGCTTACGTTATTTATATATGCGTGAGCAATGGTTGCGTCAGCAGTACAGTGAGTTAAATGCGCGTATTCAAGCGATGCAAGCAAGGATTCATCCACATTTTTTATTTAATAGTTTAAATAGTGTGGTGAGTTTGATTTCAATAGATCCAGATAAAGCTGAAAATATGTTGATCAGTCTTTCTCGATTGTTTCGGGCCAGTTTTCAGGAGTTGAAACTGGTAAGTTTGGAGGAAGAAATTGATCTGTGTAAGCAATATCTCAGTATTGAGAAAATGCGTTTAGGTGACCGATTAACCGTAGAATGGAATATTCAAGCGACACCAATTGAGTTAAAACGAGCGACTATTCCATTATTAACGTTGCAACCTTTGTTAGAGAATAGTATTTTTCATGGGGTGGAAAAAGTTTTACAAGCTTCAACGATTAGCGTATTGGTTGAAATATTGCAAAATCAAGTCACTATAGTCATTACTAACCCCTATTCTCACGATAAAATAAAATCCAGAACAGGGAATGGTATTGCAATAGAAAATGTTGAACAGCGCTTGAAGGCTTATTATGGGCCAGCTGTGAAGTTTCAAGTGTATGGGGGAGTGTCGTTATATACGACTGTGGTGAGTTACCACGATCGAGTAAAATAATAAGTCCAGTTAACCATAAAAAATATGGATGATGTTAACGGTGACAAGGAGGAGAGGATGAAAGTTCTGATTGCTGATGATGAACCTCTCGCAGTAGAGCGTTTATCACGTTTAGTGACCCAGATGGGGCATGAAGTGATTGCGACAGCACATCATGGGCAAGATGTGTTAGATCATATTGAAAATGATTCACCAGATGTTGTTTTATTAGATATTCAAATGCCAGGGATGAATGGATTAGAGTGCGCTGAGCAATTGAGTCACTTGAACCCACGTCCTGCTATTATTTTTTGTACGGCATACGATCAACATGCATTGGAAGCATTCAAATTTCAAGCCCAAGGATATTTACTCAAACCTGTAGCCCAACAAGATTTACAGCAGGTTTTTGATAATTTAACTCAACTTACCCAAGCTCAAATGACGGGTTTAAAACAACAAGATCATATGTACGATACTAAAACTCAACGTCACCAAATTGCTGCGAAAACTTATCGTGGGGTCGAACTTATCCCTGTAGAAAATATTTATTATTTTTTGGCGGATCAGAAGTATGTCACCGTGCGCCATAAAAATGGCAGTGTATTGATAGACGAAACATTAAAAGATTTAGAGCATGAGTTTGCTGACCGCTTTATTAGAATCCATCGTAATGCGCTTGTTTCACTAGATTATTTAGAAGGTCTAGAGCTGGTTGCTGCTGGACAATACCAAGTTCGATTACGTGAACTTGAGGAGCGCTTGTCGGTGAGTCGCCGTCATTTACCAAGTCTAAGAGAGTGTATGCATCAACTATAATTTGTTGAAGCTAAGCTTGTTATGATCACTTTTTGCTTTTTTTACTTGCATTTTTAAATGATCAAGTTAAGTTTGGAGCAATTGCTTTGATCAATACTTAACTTAGATTTATGAAAACTCTAAAAATTGCAACTCGACAAAGTCCTCTTGCACTTTGGCAAGCTGAGCATATTCGTGCTCGTTTAAATGAACTTTATCCTGATTTAACGGTTGAATTGGTTAAGTTTGTAACCCAAGGTGATAAGATTTTAGATACGCCTTTGGCAAAAATTGGTGGTAAAGGATTATTTGTAAAAGAGCTGGAAGCAGCACTACTGGATGGGCGTGCTGATTTAGCTGTACATTCAATGAAAGATGTTCCGATGCATTTACCTGAAGGTTTAACACTTGCAGTGATCTGTGAACGCGAAGATCCTCTAGATGCTTTTGTATCGAATCAATATGCTCATTTTGATGAGTTACCACATGGTGCGAAAGTAGGGACCTCAAGTCTACGCCGTAAATGTCAGATACTTCAGCAACGTCCTGATTTAGAAATTATTGATCTACGTGGTAATGTCGGTACGAGGTTATCTAAACTCGATGATGGGCTGTATGATGCGATCATTTTAGCGAGCGCAGGTTTAAAACGCTTAGGTTTGGCAGAGAGGATTCGCCATTGCCTCGCACCTACATTGAGTTTGCCTGCAGTAGGGCAAGGTGCTTTGGGTTTGGAATGTCGCGCAGATGATCAAGAATTACTGGAATTAATCTCTCCTCTTCAACATGAAGTAACTTCAATTTGTGTACGTGCAGAACGTGCTTTTAATGCCTATCTTGAAGGTGGATGCCAAGTTCCGATCGCTGGTTATGCGACAATTACTCAAAATCAACTTCATATCGAAGGTCGAGTCGGTAGTGTGGATGGAAAGACGCTATTAAAAGAACAATTGTCAGGAGCATTGGATGAGGGAGAGCGATTGGGTGTGGTTTTAGCCGAAAAACTATTGGCACAGGGTGCAGGTGAGCTACTGAAAGCTTTATATTAAAATGTTATTCATCAATACGCGCCCTGAAGATCGAGCACATTCATTAAATCAAGCTCTGATTCAAGAGGGGATACAGGTTGAATCCTTGCCCTTACTTGAGTTGGTTGCTGAGCCATTTACAGCAGATTTGATGCAGTTGTATGATCAACTCAAGGCTTCGCAAGTGATCGTTGTGGTTAGTCCAACTGCTGTTGAGATTGGTATGCTGTATCTCAAGAATAGTGGGATTGATTTAGATCAACTTAAACATATTCAATGGATCGCGGTTGGGCAAGCCACAGCAGCAGCGCTAAAAACCTTTGGGATTGATAGTCTTGTTCCTGATGTGGAAAGTTCAGAAGGGATGTTGCAGCTACCGATACTTAGAGAACGTGTTGACTTAAATACAGTCGCCTTTTGGCGTGGGCATGGCGGACGTCAATTTATGATGCAACATTTGCAACAAACAGGCGTTAATATTCTCAACTTTATCCTTTATCGTCGCCAATGCCCTGAACTAAGTTTGACTAAATTTCCTAAACTCGTATCTCAATTGGTAGCACAACAACCAGTTTTTGTGTTGATTAGTAGTGAAGCAAGTTGGAGAAACTGGCAAAAGCTCACCGCACAGATTAGCAAAGAGTTGGATTGTATTTATTTAGTACTTGGTGAGCGTTTAGCTCAGGTATTGTGTCAAACGCAAAATCAAGTAGATTCTATGTTGAAATATATTCAGTTAGAAACATTAGCACCATTAGAAATTATTCATTCTATTCAAGGCTGGCAAGGACAATCATGAGAAAAATTGCTTATTTCATATTGGTTCTGGGTTTGGTGTGGTTGGCGAAACTCAGTTATGACGTTGCGCAATATTCTCAAACAATTCCTCAGCTTCAACAGCAGTTGGTTGAATCACAGCAACAATACTCTTTGTTAAATGACCAATTAGTCGGTTTACAACGACAACTGCAAGACAAAAACACCTCAAATACCAATAATAAACTTGTAACTACACCGATAACGATTGATGGTATTGCTCCCGCCGTTGTAATCAAGCAAAAACTACAATTAGTGCAGTTTGCTGTAGATCAGCAACAATTTATTTTTGCGCTAGAACAGTTGAATCAGTTGCAACAACAAATGGCTCAACATCAAGTTTCACCAGCATTGCAGCATGGTCTTATCAAAGCGATTGAACAAGATAAGCAAAACATTCAACAATATGTATTGCTGCAAACTCAGCAGCGTCAGCAGTTTGATACGTTGTTGCAGTATTTAGATCATCAGCTTCAGCAAGAAATGCAGAAACCCGATATTCGACTGCAGAAAAACAGTGAACGTTCATGGTGGCAATGGTTCAAATTTGAAAAGGTGCAACGTACTCCACCAGACTTAATCCAACGAAGTATTTTACTAAAAGAGGCTCAATTAAGATTATTACTTGCAGAGCAAGCATTACATTTAAATCAAGCCACTGAATATCGTAAGTCAATGCAAGAAGTTATGCTACTTTTAGAGGATTTGCCAGATCGTAGTAGTCAGCAAATGAAACTACGTGTGGAGAAAATGCTTAATCTTCCCGTCGTTCCTGCTCCGAAACTAACGACTCTCGGTTTGCTAGGGTAGTCCGATATGAAGCATTTATTGAAGATATATTTCCTTGCAATCCTTAGCTTATTCGCTATTTTTTCAGTCTTTAGCTATGGTTACGGTAGTGGTTACGCTTATATCTATTGGCGGGATTGGCAGTTTCAAAGTAGCTTTTGGGGATTAGTAACCTGCTTTATCCTTGTTAGCTTCATCGCTCAGGCAGGATGGTTATTAGCAAAAAGATATCTCGCACAACAGCAAAGACAGAAAGATACAATTCTTCGATTTAAAGATTTACATCCTTATGAGCAGCTTGGCATCGTTTGGTTATTAGATGCTGCCAAAGATCAGCAAGTGTTCATTGAGCGAGTTTTCACACAGTCAGGTTTACTGAGTAATATCGTTGATGCTCAATTTGATTATCGCAATGGTGATTATGAAACGGCATTGATGAATCTAGAAAAGTCAGCCCCTATGGCTTTTGAACTTGCTGAATTGCTTAGAGTGGATATTTTTCTAGAGCGACAAGAAACAGAAAAAGC
Source organism: Acinetobacter sp. A22 (assembly GCF_030913345.1). Taxonomy (NCBI): domain Bacteria; kingdom Pseudomonadati; phylum Pseudomonadota; class Gammaproteobacteria; order Moraxellales; family Moraxellaceae; genus Acinetobacter; species Acinetobacter sp. A22. Next base: position 2,295,807 of record NZ_CP133162.1, on the reverse strand, counting down.
ACTTACACATTTGGAATTTCTCGCACAACATCAACTATCCCCTTGGCTAAGCGAAATTGAAACGGCATATCAGCAAAAAATAACCAGTTTGTGGGGTAAATTGGCCTTACAAAAGCCATGGGTGTTTTTACAAAGTACTCAACATGGGCTGCTAGATGCAGAACATCGTGATCTTTGGTTGCAGCAATTATTAATTCAATTTGATCAAGCTACTGTCGATGATTTAGGTGCACTTCAACAACGTTACATGATGCTGCATTCAGAAATAAAAGCACGGCCGTATACCAGTAAAGTACTTTGGTTAAAATTATTGGCTCGAATGCCTGAAATGAGTGTTCAGCACGAGGAGCTTGCCTTACATCTATTGCAAGAGCATTTTGATCCTGAAGTATTTTATTTGTGGTTTCAACAACAGCTACTTAAGCAAATTCCTGATTATGCTTATGTTGAACAACGAATTATGGAGTTGGAACAAAAATATACCAGCGTTCCAATGCTGGCTTTTGCAAAATGGCATATATTTATGGCGACAGATCGCCAGACTGATGCAGCACAATTGTTGGATTTATATCCTGATAATATTTTAATGAGTTATTTAAGGATTAAATCCACCTTGGGTGATGATTCTGATTTAATCAGACAGTTGAATTTAATCTTTGAAAATGATGTTAATTTTCTTAACTTTAAGATATGAGTGAAATAATGAAAGAGCTGTCTGTCTATCCAGTAATTCTTGAGCAAGCTGTTGCATGGGGGGATATGGATGCTTTTGGACATGTAAATAATGTTCAATATTATCGATATATTGAAAGTGCACGAATTGCTTATTTAATGAAATTAAACATATTCGATGAGGATATATTGACGGTTGTTGCTTCGAGTCAATGTAAATATTTAAGCCCAGTATTTTATCCTGATGTGCTGCATATTGGTGCAAGAATTGAAGAGTTAAGAAATAGTGCGTTTAGAATGCATTATGTTTTATGGAGTCGTGATCAAGCTCAAGTGGTTGCAACTGGTGAGGCCGTCATGGTGTGTGTTGGCAAACATGATTCAAAGAAAATTAATATACCTACCGAGATTCGTAATCGTATTATAACGTTGGAATCAAGTGTTGGACATCATATTGAATAATATGTAAAGACAGTTATGTATAATTTTATCTAAGTCATATTTATTGAGTTGTATCGAGGTGCAATTCAATAAATTTTTTAAAATAAAGCTTACTTATAAATCTAGATTAAGTTTATTTTAAGGTGGGTTTTGAATTGATATTTTAAGAAATAATAACAATAAAATATGAAGTTAAAAGAATGGTAAAATGTGCTGTAATATTTGATGTGAACAAAGTTTCTTTGTTTTATTGTAAATAATAGCTGATTTAAGTGAATGCTGTGATTAAGTTGACTATTTTAATATTGATTATCTAATTACATATAAATTAATATTGAGTTGAATTTTTAATTCATTTTATTTTTTGAGTGATATATTTCCCTTTTGAGTTGGAGTGGTTCTAATGAAACCAGATATTAGTGATTTATCTGTTGAAGATCTCAAGCGTTTGCAAGCTGAAGCTGAAGCTTTAATTGCAAGCAAAAAAGATCAAGCAATTGAAGATGCTTATAATCAAATTATTGCGATTGCTGAAAACGTTGGATACAGCGTTGAAGAGCTTTTGGAGCTTGGTGAGCAAAAACGTAAGAAAACAACCCGTAAAGCTGTTGAGCCGCGTTACCGTAATAAAAATAATGCAGAAGAAACTTGGACAGGTCGCGGTAAGCAGCCACGTTGGTTAGTTGCAGAATTAGAGAAAGGTGCAAAACTTGAAGATTTCTTAATCTAAGTCAAGTTTTAAAGTCATCGTATTGTCATAAGGTGATTTTATTCTTTATTAAAAAGCCAGGCTTAAAAAGCTTGGTTTTTTTATATGAGAGAATTGGCGATGTTGAAAAAGTATGCATAATGTCAATCAGAGGGCGAGTGTCTCGACAAGGATGATATTTTGCGTGTTGGTAAGGGTGGAATGAAGAAAAAAACAAAACAATGGAGATGGTGGATTTTCGCCGTTTTTGCATTCTTAATTTTTATTATTTTACAAATTCCAGCAACATGGTTAATTGCTAAGTTTTCTAAAGATAATCAAATATTACATAATGTTAGTGGCAATATCTGGCAGGGACAGGCGGATTGGCAGCGTGGTCAACTGCGAGGAACTGTCCATTGGAAAACTAGACCTCTAGATTTATTGTTATTACGTGTTGGTGCAAATCTCGATATACACAGTGGAAATACCCAATTTAATGGTGTTTTTGGTTATGGATTTGGTAAAAAAATCATGATCAAGAATCTTCAAGGTGAAGTTTCACCTGAAACCTTAAAGTATTTTGCAAATTGGCAGTGGCCTGAGAACGCGATTCAATTAAAAGATGTTCAGTTAAATTATCAAAAAGAAAAAGGATTTAGTGCTGCGGAAGGGCAGCTAAACTGGGGTGGTGGTGAATTGAATTATACATTCGGTCAACGTCAAGATCGTATGAATATGCCTTCATTAATGGCTGAAATAAAAGATGAAAATGGTCAGCTACAAGTAGATGTACGTGATCAGCGTAGTCAAAAAATGGCAAATCTAAGTCTAGACCCTAGTTTGATGCTTGATGTGCAATTGACGCAACGAATGCTTTTGAATATTCCATCATATGAAGGAAAAGCTGGTTTAGACACTTACGTGATTAGCTCACGTCAACCACTCATGCAGGGTGGCTTCTGATGAAACAATTTGCTCAAAAGATTCAACAATTGAGATGGCAGAAATTAGACAAGCTAGGTGCGTTGGTGTTGGTAATATTAGTGCTATGGCTATGTTGGAAGTTGGCTTCTTTATTTTGGTTTGTTGTCGCACCGCCGCAGCCGATGCAGTTTGATCGAGTTGAGTTGGGTTCGCAGCAAGCTCAAGTACCCAACATTAGTTCGTTTGCATTATTTAACGAACCCGCAGCAGTTTCTGCTCAAGATAATGTTAATTTAGAGTTGCAGGGTGTTTTGCTAGGTTATCCAAGTTATTTATCCTCTGCTGTCATTAAACTCAATGATGTTGCTGAACGTTATCGTGTCGGTGAGACGATTGGCTCAACGTCCTACCAACTTGCAGAGGTTTATTGGGATCATGTGATTCTTAGGCAAGGAAATGGTGCTACACGAGAAGTTAAATTCAAAGGTCTAGAAAACGGCTTATATCAACCGATAGCACCCGTTTTAAATGAAAGTATGAATAATCAGCCAACTCAAATGCAGCCCCAAGCACCTTCTCAAAGTTCTCCGCAATCTGCTTTAGGTCAAGCGATACAGCAGATGCAAGATAACCGAGAGCAGTATTTAAAAAATATGGGTGTGACTGGCGGCGGTTCAGATGGTTATGAAATCTCTGATCGAACACCATCGAACTTGAAAAACACATTAGGTTTGCGTTCAGGTGATCGTATTCTGTCGATTAATGGTCAAACTGTTGGGCAAGGGCTAAGCGAAGTACAATTATTAGAGCAAGTACGTCGTGAAGGGCATGCCAAAATAGAAATAAAACGTGGTGATCAAGTGATGACCATACAACAAAGTTTTTAGTGATAACACGTCACCACATAAGTTAGGAATAAGTGCAGGTTATGGCTTTTTTAAATCATCAACGTCCGCTTTGGGCATTACTTGCCGCAGCACCTTTAGCCGCGTCAATCAGTACCCATGTGCAAGCACAAACATGGAAGATCAATTTACGTGATGCGGACTTAACAGCATTTATTAATGAAGTTGCAGATATTACGGGGAAAAACTTTGCGGTTGATCCTCGTGTACGTGGTAACGTCACGGTGATTTCAAATAAGCCTTTAAATAAAGATGAGGTTTATGACCTATTTTTAGGTGTTTTGAATGTTAACGGTGTTGTGGCTTTACCATCGGGAAATACTGTAAAACTTGTTCCTGATAGCAATGTGAAAAATTCTGGTATCCCATATGATTCACGCAGTCGTGCGGGTGGAGACCAAATCGTTACACGTGTGATTTGGCTGCAAAATACCAACCCTAATGATTTGATTCCTGCACTTCGTCCTCTGATGCCACAATTCGCGCATTTAGCTGCTGTAGCAGGAACAAATGCGCTGATTGTTTCTGATCGTGCCGCAAATATTTATCAGTTAGAAAATATTGTGCGTAATCTTGATGGCACAGGCCAGAATGATATTGAAGCGATTAGTTTGCAATCAAGCCAAGCAGAAGAAATTATTGGTTTGCTAGAAACGATGAGTGCAACAGGCGCATCTAAAGATTTTATTGGCTCACGTGTACGCATTATTGCGGATAATCGGACTAATCGCATTTTGATTAAGGGTGATCCTGATTCGCGTAAACGTTTACGTCAAATGATCGAAATGTTGGATGTGCCTTCGGCAGATCGTTTGGGCGGTTTGAAGGTTTTTCGTTTGAAATACGCCAGTGCAAAAAACTTAGCTGAAATTTTGCAAGGCTTGGTCACTGGTCAATCAGTTTCATCGTCTTCAGCATCAAATAATGCAGGCTCATCAAATAACCCAATCAATAACCTTGTTTCAAACAATCAAAGCTCAAATTCAACATCTGGATCATCTTCCTCGATTTCCACGCCTTCAATTAATTTGAATAGCGGCTCAAATAATCAAAATGCAGGTGTTTCAAGCTTTAATGGAAATGGTGTTAGCATTATTGCGGACAGTACGCAGAATGCATTGGTAGTTAAAGCGGATCCTCAGTTAATGCGTGAAATTGAGGCCGCGATCCAGCAATTAGATATACGTCGTCAACAGGTGCTGATCGAAGCGGCAATTATTGAAGTTGCTGGTGATGATGCAGATCAATTGGGTGTTCAGTGGGCATTGGGTGATATAAGTAGTGGTATTGGATTAATAAACTTTACCAATGTTGGATCTAGTTTATCAAAACTAGCTGCTGGATATTTGACAGGTGGAGCGGCTGGTTTGGGTTCTGCAATTGGGGCTGGTTCTTCGATTGTAGTGGGTGACTATAAAGAAGGTGCGAATGGTTCACGTAAGCTTTATGGTGCATTGATTCAGGCGCTAAAAAGTAATACGAAATCCAATCTTCTTTCTACACCATCTATTGTGACGATGGATAATGAAGAAGCCTATATTGTTGTGGGTCAAAATGTGCCATTCGTAACAGGTTCTGTGACGACTAATAGTACAGGTGTGAATCCATACACCACTGTTGAACGTAAGGATGTGGGTGTAACGCTAAAAGTTGTACCGCATATTGGTGAAGGTGGTTCTGTTCGGTTAGAGGTTGAGCAAGAAGTCTCTGCTGTACAGGAAAGTCGCGGTCAAGCAACTGATTTGGTGACCAGTAAGCGTGCCATCAAAACTTCGGTTTTAGCTGATCATGGTCAAACGGTTGTTCTGGGCGGTTTGATTTCCGACAATTCAATCCATTCGAGACAAGGATTGCCTGTCTTAGGCGATATTCCTTATCTTGGGCGATTATTCCGTGCAGACAGTAAAACCAATGAAAAACGTAATCTCTTGGTTTTCATTCACCCAACGATTGTTGGTGATTCGGATGATGTGCGTCGAATTTCTCAACAACGTTACAATCAGCTTTATAGCTTGCAGCTAGCTATGGATAAAAATGGTAATTTTGCTAAGTTACCTGAAAATGTGGCTGATATTTATCGTCAACAACCGTTAAATACTACGTCACCGTATCAAAAGGTTCCAACAGCAACACAAAATCAAAGTAGTGTCGTAACTACACCTGTAGCGACTATGGAACCTCAGGTACAACAGCAATCTATTCAGCTGCCAGCAAAATCGACTGAGCGTAGTAAGAATACAGTGACAACTACGACGATTCGTTCGGCATCTTCACAGTAGATGCACAGAAGACCTTATGTCACAATGTTAAAATTGAGAGAAATTTTATAAGGATATGCATCTATGACTTGGAAACTACAAGCCATTACGGGTGAATTTACGGGGCAAGAGATTAGCGTAGAGCGTGATATGTTAGTTGGTCGTCATCAAGATGCTGACCTTTTGTTGCAATCTGCTGATATTTCTCGTCGACATGCTGCCTTGTTGTTGAAAGATCATCAGCTTTGGGTTCAAGATTTGAATTCTTCAAATGGCACATTTATCAATGATTTGAAAATTGAACAAGAAACAGAGTTGCATGATGGGGATATTTTGCAATTTGCGAGCTTTATGTTTTCTGTACTTGCACCTGTTGATGCTGAATTGCCTGAAATTGAAGCAGAGCCAGTGCCATCAACATCACACGACCAAGGTATGCTGAGTATAGCTGAACGTGCTGTCGAAACTCCAATTAGTCGTGATGGAATGCCGCAGCAAGTTGCGATTCCAAAGCCTGCGCCGATACCACAAGGTGTTGATGTGCAGTTGACTTTAGAGCAACAACCTATTCCATTTGAAGAGCCTGTATCACGAGTGGCACAAGAAGTTGAGCAACAGAAAAATGCATCTGTAGGTTTGATTTCAATTATCGTGCTGATCATTTTGGCTGTGATTGCTTGGCTGTTCTTTAAATAATTACGCGAAGCTTTTACAATCAGGGCATACCATGAGCGTATGCCTTTTTTATGTCGAGTAAATTTATGCTAATTGCACAGTTAGAGCGTCGTAGCCTTATTCTCTTTGATCTCGATGGAACACTTGTTGATTCTGCAGCAGATTTGTACCGTGCGATGAATCTCAGTTTGGAAAAACTAGGATTTCCATTAGTCACGGAAGTGCAGATTCGAGCTTGGGTTGGAAAAGGCGCTGCAAAGTTGTGTGAAACGGTGCTTGATCATTTATTTGGAGATGCTAATCCAGAGCAACTCAATCATTTACTTGATACATTTGTTGAAATTTATGCGCAGGAATTATGTGTCGACACGAAAGTATATGCAGGGGTGCTGGAATTTTTACAGCATTGTCAAACACATCAAATTACGATGGCATGTGTAACCAATAAGCCTGAACACTTGGCTCGAGGTATTCTCGATGTTTTGGGATTGAGTGCTTATTTTAAAATGGTAATTGGTGGTGATAGCTTGGCTGAGCGAAAACCACATCCATTGCCATTGTTACATTGTATGCAGCAGCAAAATGCTCTGGCTTCTGAAACCTTGATGATTGGCGATTCAAGTAATGATGTTGAAGCGGCAAGACGTGCAGGTATAGATTGTATTGTGGTCAGCTATGGCTATAATCATGGAGAAAGTATCTATGACTGCCAACCACAACAAGTGATAGATAGTTTGGCAGAATTGGTAGATGAAGATCAGGTGAGGAGAAGGGCATGAAAATGAGTATGGTTTTTCGATGGCGGGATTAAAGCAGCATTAAAACTAAACGCAGATTAAATCGAAACCATAGAGAATATTCATGACGACCTTAGTACAATTCGAACAGTTAAAATCTTTAGGCTACAACACTATTCCTGTATACCGTCAACGTTTAGCGGATACAGAAACTCCGCTTTCTGTTTTCGCGCGCTTCAAAGAACACAAACAAGCATATTTGTTTGAGTCTGTTGAAGGTGGGGAGAACTGGGCGCGTTATTCCATGATTGGGTTGGGAGAGTCGACAGTTTTTTCTTGCAATGCAGGAATCTTGACTATTCAACAGTTGGATGGTTCTGTTATTCAACAAGAATGTAGTGATCCATTCCAATATATACGTGATTTTCAAAAACAATTTAAAGTGCCGACTCAAAATGAGTTACCTGATTTACCAAGCTTTACTGGCGGTTTAGTTGGTTATCTTGGTTATGATGCAGTGCGTTATATTGAACCTAAACTTAAAAATGTACCAATAGCCGACCCTGTGTCTTTACCCGATTTATGGTTAATGCTATCTAAAACAGTTATTGTTTTTGATAATTTGAAAGATACGTTATTTTTGATTCATCATGCTGATGTGAATCAAGAAAATGCCTATCAACAAGCACAACAAAAATTAGATCAACTTGAGCAGTTGCTCGCTACGCCTGTCAGCTTACAAGCGAAACCTCATACTTCGCCACATTTCGAATCCATTACGGGTAAAGAGAAGTTTTTAGAAACCGTTGAGAAAGTAAAAGAGTATATCCGTGCAGGCGATGTGATGCAGGTTGTGCCTGGTCAACGTATGGTTTCTGATTTTGATGGTGAAGCATTGCAGGTTTATCGTGCACTCCGTCATTTAAACCCTTCACCTTATTTATTCTTGGTACAAGGACAAACACTGACAGATCAGAAGCCTTTTCATATTGTTGGTTCATCTCCTGAGATTTTGTCTCGTTTGGAGAATGGTATCGCAACAGTACGTCCTTTAGCAGGCACTCGACCACGTGGAAAAACTAAAGAAGAAGATTTGGCTTTAGAGCAAGATTTATTGGCTGATGAAAAAGAAATTGCAGAACATTTAATGCTGATTGATCTTGGACGAAATGATGTTGGTCGGGTTTCAAAGATTGGTAAGGTTCAAGTCACTGATCGTATGGTGATTGAGCGCTACTCACATGTGATGCATATCGTGTCAAATGTACAGGGTGAGGTTCGAGATGATGTCGATGCGCTTGATGTATTTAAAGCGACATTCCCTGCGGGCACACTTTCAGGTGCACCTAAAATTCGTGCAATGGAAATCATTGATGAAGTAGAACCAGTTAAGCGTGGTGTATTTGGTGGTGCTGTTGGATATTTGGGTTGGCATGGTGAAATGGACATGTCGATCGCGATTCGTACCTGTGTGATTCGTGATAAAAAAGTATATGTGCAAGCTGGAGCAGGGCTTGTTGCAGACTCAAATCCAGAATCAGAATGGAATGAAACCCAAATAAAAGCTCGTGCAGTGATCAAAGCGGTTGAATTATCATCAAATGGTTTGATTTTATGAGTTTTTCGCAGTTTTTATAAAAAAACTGCTTGCATAGCCTGAGAGTTTTGCTAAACTGCACACCGTTCCGATACGAAACGTACGAAACACTAAGAAACGCCGGCATAGCTCAGTTGGTAGAGCAACTGACTTGTAATCAGTAGGTCCACAGTTCGAATCCGTGTGCCGGCACCATCTTAATGTAGTAGAGTGTTAGAGTGAAGAACAGCACTGTGTAAGTGTGATATGGTGAGATTCCCGAGCGGCCAAAGGGGGCAGACTGTAACTCTGTTGCGAAAGCTTCGAAGGTTCGAATCCTTCTCTCACCACCATCTAGCTTCGATTGAAGTGGTTAAGTACCAACGCGCGGGAGTAACTCAGTTGGTAGAGTGGCAGCCTTCCAAGCTGCATGTCGCGAGTTCGATCCTCGTCTCCCGCTCCATCGAAGAGATCGCTCTTATAGCTCAGTGGTAGAGCACTCCCTTGGTAAGGGAGAGGTCTCGAGTTCAAATCTCGATAAGAGCTCCAGATATACAACTTGGTAGAATTTCTATAAAGATTTAAAAAGAAGCAGGCTATTATAGTCTGCTTTTCAAGTATTAGGTGTCTAGTTTTTTAGGCGAATGTCGATAAAGAAAGTTTTTCAGGGTTGTTTTTCTCTAAACTGGTGTCGACGTAAACGAGGAAAATCAAATGGCTAAGGCTAAGTTTGAACGTAATAAACCACACGTAAACGTGGGTACAATTGGTCACGTTGACCATGGTAAAACAACTTTAACTGCTGCGATTGCAACAATTTGTGCAAAAACTTACGGCGGTGAAGCGAAAGATTACTCACAAATCGACTCTGCTCCTGAAGAAAAAGCACGTGGTATTACAATTAATACATCACACGTAGAATACGATTCTCCAATCCGTCACTACGCTCACGTAGATTGCCCGGGCCACGCCGATTATGTTAAAAACATGATTACTGGTGCTGCTCAGATGGACGGCGCGATCCTTGTATGTGCTGCGACTGATGGTCCAATGCCACAAACTCGTGAACACATCCTTCTTTCTCGTCAGGTTGGTGTACCTTACATCATCGTATTCTTAAACAAGTGTGACCTTGTTGATGATGAAGAATTACTTGAATTAGTAGAAATGGAAGTTCGTGAACTTCTTTCTACTTATGACTTCCCAGGTGATGACACTCCAATCATCCGTGGTTCAGCTCTTCAAGCATTAAACGGTAACGACGGTCCTTACGGCGAAGCTTCTGTTCTTGCACTTGTAGAAGCGCTTGACTCTTACATCCCAGAACCAGAGCGTGCAATCGATAAAGCATTCTTGATGCCAATCGAAGACGTATTCTCTATCTCTGGTCGTGGTACAGTAGTAACTGGTCGTGTAGAAGCTGGTATCATCAAAGTTGGTGAGTCTGTTGAAATCGTTGGTATCCGTGATACTCAAACGACTACAGTTACTGGCGTTGAAATGTTCCGTAAACTTCTTGACGAAGGTCGTGCGGGTGAGAACTGTGGTATCTTACTTCGTGGTACTAAGCGTGAAGACGTACAACGTGGTCAAGTACTTGCTAAACCAGGTACAATCAAGCCGCACACTAAATTCGATGCAGAAGTATACGTACTTTCTAAAGAAGAAGGTGGTCGTCATACTCCATTCCTTAACGGTTACCGTCCACAGTTCTACTTCCGTACAACTGACGTAACTGGCGCGATCAAATTACAAGATGGCGTAGAAATGGTAATGCCTGGTGACAACGTAGAAATGTCAGTAGAGTTAATCCACCCGATCGCAATGGACCCAGGTCTACGTTTTGCGATCCGTGAAGGTGGTCGTACTGTAGGTGCTGGTGTTGTTGCTAAAGTAACTGCATAAGCCCAATACTGTGTTACACTCAAATCGGAAGCTTCGGCTTTCGATTTGCTTAATAGGTCAGTAGTTCAATTGGTAGAGCGTCGGTCTCCAAAACCGAATGTTGGGGGTTCGAGTCCCTCCTGGCCTGCCACTTTTTTTAAATAAAAAAGCTTGATTCTGGCTAAGTTGTCATATAATAAGTCGCGAATTCAACGACGAGTAAAAAAATGTCGAATGATAAATCGCGTGACGCATTAAGCGACGCGCCAATCCCTCAAAGAAATAATGCAGAAGTTGTAAGTTCAGGTTCGCCATTGGATGCTGTCCTGTGGTTGGTTGCTATTGCTTTGCTAATCGGTTCTGCATTGGTAAATCAGCATTTACCTGCCTATTGGGCGCCTGCAAATGATATTTGGGTGCGCGTTGGGGTAATTTTGGCTTGTATCGTTGTCGCTTTAGGTTTATTATACGCCACCCATCAAGGTAAAGGCTTTGTGCGCTTGTTGCAAGATGCACGAATTGAACTGCGTCGAGTGACTTGGCCGACGAAACAAGAGACGATCACCACTTCGTGGCAGGTGCTCTTGGTAGTAATTATTGCATCTCTAGTGTTGTGGTGCTTTGATTATGGGTTAGGTTGGTTTATTAAGTTAATTATCGGGTAAGAGCGCCATGAAACGTTGGTATATTATTCATGCCTATTCAGGCTTTGAAAAACAAGTGTTGCGTTCGCTTAATGAACGTATTCAACGTAGCACGGTAGCTGACAGCTTTGGTGAAGTCCTAGTTCCTACTGAAGAAGTAGTTGAAATGAAGGATGGTAAGAAACGTAAATCTGAACGTAAATTCTTTCCAGGCTATGTGTTAGTCGAAATGGAAATGAATGATGATACTTGGCACATTGTAAAAGAATGTCCAAAGGTTCTTGGTTTTATCGGTGGTACGCCAGAAAAACCAGCGCCAATCACACAACGTGAAGCTGATGCGATTCTTGCTCGTGTACGTAATACTGGTGAAGCACCGCGTCCTAAGACGATGTTTGAACCAGGTGAAGAATTGCTCGTTATTGATGGTCCGTTCACTGACTTTAAAGGAGTTGTGGAGGAAGTTCAGTACGAAAAGTCACGTTTAACGTTGACGATTAATGTATTTAATCGACCAACTCAAGTTGAACTTGAATTTCGACAAGTCGAAAAAACAGTTTAATTTCAGTTGTTTGAAAAGCGCCCGATTTGATCGGGCATTGTTGTTGTAATGTTTCGGCATTACTTGTTTTTTTGGGGAGCCTAACGGCGTCTGTACCCAGAGGTAATTTCAATGGCTAAGAAGATTGACGGCTATATCAAGCTGCAAGTTCCAGCTGGTAAAGCGAATCCATCTCCACCAATTGGTCCTGCTTTAGGTCAACGTGGTGTAAACATCATGGCATTCTGTAAAGAATTCAATGCTGCTACACAAAAACTTGAAGTTGGTTTGCCAATTCCTGTCGTGATCACTGTGTACAACGATAAGTCGTTCACTTTCATCATGAAAACTCCACCTGCATCTATTCTTCTTAAGAAAGCTGCTGGTATTCAAAAGGGTTCTTCTGTACCTAACAAAACTAAAGTTGGTAAGTTGACTCGTGCTCAATTAGAAGAGATTGCGACTACTAAAGAACCAGATTTAACTGGTGCTGATTTAGACGCTCGTGTGCGTACCATTGCTGGTTCTGCACGTTCTATGGGCTTGGAAGTGGAGCTATAAGACATGGCAAAGTTAACTAAACGTCAAAAAGCCATTGCTGCTGCTGTAGAAGCAAACAAAGTTTATACTTTGGAAGAAGCAGTACAAGTTCTTAACAGCCTTCCAGCTGCGAAGTTCAAAGAATCTTTAGATATCGCTGTAAACCTTGGCGTAGATCCACGTAAATCTGATCAGGTTGTTCGTGGTGCGACTACTTTACCAGCAGGTACAGGTAAAACTGTACGTGTTGCAGTATTTGCTCAAGGTGCTGCTGCTGAAGCTGCGAAAGCTGCTGGCGCTGATATCGTTGGTTTTGATGATCTTGCTGAAAGCATTCAAGGTGGAAACCTTGATTTTGACGTAGTAATTGCTGCTCCTGATGCAATGCGCGTTGTTGGTAAGCTTGGTACTATTCTTGGTCCACGTGGTTTAATGCCAAACCCGAAAGTGGGTACGGTTACTCCAGACGTTGCTAACGCAGTTAAAAATGCTAAATCTGGTCAAGCACGTTACCGTGTTGACAAAGCGGGTATCATCCACGCTGCGATTGGTCAGCTTGGCTTTAGCGAAGAAGCTGTACGTCAAAACGTTGAAACTTTAATTGCAGACTTGAAAAAATTAAAGCCTGCTACTTCTAAAGGTGTATACGTTAAAAAGATCACTTTAAGCTCAACTATGGGTCCTGGTCTTACTGTTGACGTAAACAACGTTTCTAAGTAATTAGACAGAATTTTAAAGCCTCAGACTCTTTTTTTAAAAGAGTTTGAGCAAACTTTGAATTGATAAATGAATATTTATCAGCGTCAAAGACCTCAGGTGAGAAGTGTTTTCGAACATTTTTCTTAATCTACCAGCCTGAGTAGACGTGGTGGTGTGATTTGTTCCTCCTCCACGTGTAAGTCGAAAGGCTTACGAATTGGGAGTGCATCTTTATAGATGCATAAATCACCGTTAGGAGGTTTTACAATGGCTCTTCTTATCGAAGGCAAAAAACAGATCGTTGCAGAAGTAAGCGAAGTTGCTTCTAAAGCGTTTTCTGTTGTTGTGGCTAACTATCAAGGTTCAAGCGTAGAGCAATTAACAACACTTCGTGTTGAAGCTCGTAAGTTAGGTGTGACGACTCGTATCGTTCGTAACACTTTGGCTAAGCGCGCATTAGAAGGTACTCAATTCGATATCTTAAATGACAACCTTGTTGGCCCAACCATTCTCGGTTTCTCTACTTCTGAAGATGACATGGGTGCAGCTGCACGCTTGTTCGAAGAATTTGCGAAAACTAACAAAGCATTTGAACTTAAAGCTGCTGCATTTGATGGCAAGGTTTATCAAGGTGCTGAAGTTAGCGTGATTGCAAACCTTCCGAACCAAGAAAAAGCGCTTACTATGCTCGCGTCTGTTCTTCAAGCTCCTATTTCGAAATTGGGTCGCCTCATTACAGCGCTCAAAGAGAAAAACGAGTCAGAAGCAGCTTAATCCTATTTTCACACCATTCAATATCCATTTGGAGTTATTCTCATGGCTTTAACAAACGAAGAAATCTTAAACGCAGTTGCTGAAAAAACAGTTCTTGAACTTGTTGAATTAATTTCTGCTTTCGAAGAAAAATTTAACGTATCTGCTGCTGCTGTAGCTGTTGCTGCTGCTCCAGGCGCTGGAGCTGCTGCTGCTGAAGAACAAACTGAATTCAACGTTGAGTTGACTTCTTTCGGTGCTAACAAAGTTGCTGTAATTAAAGCAGTTCGTGAAGCTACTGGTCTTGGTCTTAAAGAAGCTAAAGACCTTGTTGAAGGCGCTCCAGCTGTTCTTAAAGAAGCTGTTTCTAAAGAAGAAGGCGAAGAGCTTAAGAAGAAGCTTGAAGAAGCTGGTGCTACAGTTACACTTAAGTAATTCTGTAGGGAGTCGATTTTTTTATAATCGGCTCCAAAAAATGGCTGATGGCTCTTGGGTCATCAGCCTTTTTGCGTTACAATAATCGGCTCGTTTTTTGTTAGTTTTGCATATTTCGTGCAAATTTTTATAGAAAACAAATAAAATCAAATGCTTACCAATATTTTTTTGCTTATAAAAATATTGTTAAGCGTTTTGATACCACTAAAAATTGCAGCATTTGTAAACAGTGGTGGCCATATCGGCCTGCGTAATTCCTTCTAGGCCCGTTCTGCAGGCGGGCTTAGTTTACTTTCCGAGGACTCCAGATGGCATACTCATATACCGAAAAGAAACGGATCCGTAAGAATTTTGGTAAATTGCCCCACGTAATGGAAGCACCGTACTTACTTTCGATTCAGGTCGATTCGTATCGTACATTCTTACAAGGTGGTAAAACTCCAAAAAATCGCGAAGATATCGGTCTCCAAGCCGCATTTCGTTCAGTTTTTCCTATTGAAAGTTATTCTGGCAATGCTGCTTTAGAATTTGTTGAGTATAGCCTTGGTAAACCCGAGTTTGACGTGCGTGAATGTATTTTACGTGGTTCGACTTATGCGGCACCAATGCGCGTAAAAATTCGTTTGATCATTAAAGATCGCGAAACGAAATCAATCAAAGATGTTCGTGAACAAGAAGTGTACATGGGCGAAATGCCGCTCATGACCGACAACGGTACTTTCGTTATTAACGGTACTGAACGTGTAATCGTATCTCAATTACACCGTTCACCCGGCGTATTCTTTGATCATGATAAGGGTAAAACACACTCAAGCGGTAAAGTGTTGTATTCAGCACGTATCATTCCTTACCGTGGTTCATGGTTAGATTTTGAATTCGATGCAAAAGATTTAGTTTTCGTACGTATTGACCGTCGTCGTAAATTGTTGGCGACAGTGATCTTACGTGCTTTAAATTATAGCAATGAACAAATCTTGAATTTGTTCTATGAAAAAGTACCTGTATATCTTGATATGGGTAGCTATCAAATTGACCTCGTTCCAGATCGCTTACGTGGTGAAATGGCGCAATTTGATATCTTGGACAATGATGGTAAAGCAATCGTTGAACAAGGTAAGCGTATTAATGCACGTCATGTACGCCAAATGGAAGCAGCTAACTTAGCTAAGCTTTCTGTACCTGATGAATATTTATATGAACGTATTACAGCTGAAGACATCACACTTAAGAATGGTGATGTGATTCCTGCAAATACCGTACTTAGCCATGAAATTATGGTGAAATTGGCTGAAGGTGGTGTTAAACAATTTAACATCCTATTCACTAATGACATCGATCGTGGTTCGTTCATTGCAGATACATTACGTGCAGATACAACAACAGGTCGTGAAGAAGCGCTTGTTGAAATCTATAAAGTAATGCGTCCAGGTGAGCCACCGACAAAAGAAGCAGCAGAGAACTTATTTAATAACTTATTCTTCTCTTCTGAACGTTATGACCTTTCTCCAGTAGGTCGTATGAAGTTTAACCGTCGTTTGGGTCGTCCTTACGAAGTGGGTACTGATCAGAAGTCACGTGAAGTTGAAGGTATTTTATCGCATGACGATATCATTGATGTACTTCGTACATTAGTTGAGATCCGCAATGGTAAAGGTGAAGTCGACGATATCGATCACTTGGGTAACCGTCGCGTACGTTCTGTTGGTGAAATGACAGAAAACCAATTCCGTGTTGGTTTGGTTCGTGTTGAACGTGCTGTGAAAGAGCGTTTGAGCCAAGCTGAAACTGATAACTTGTCTCCACAAGATTTAATCAACGCGAAACCAGTTGCTGCGGCAATCAAAGAATTCTTTGGTTCAAGTCAGTTATCTCAGTTCATGGACCAAAACAACCCATTATCTGAGATTACACATAAACGTCGTGTGTCTGCGCTAGGTCCTGGTGGTTTGACACGTGAACGTGCAGGCTTCGAAGTGCGTGACGTACATCAAACTCACTATGGTCGTGTTTGTCCAATTGAAACACCTGAAGGTCCAAACATTGGTTTGATCAATTCGCTTTCTGTCTATGCTAAAGCGAATGACTTCGGTTTCTTGGAAACACCATACCGTAAAGTTGTAGACGGTCGTGTTACAGATGAAGTTGAATATTTATCTGCAATTGAAGAAGTAGGCACTGTCATTGCACAAGCCGACTCAGCAGTGGATAAAGATGGCAACTTGACTGAAGAAATGGTTTCTGTACGTCATCAAGGTGAATTCGTACGTATGTCGCCTGAGCGCGTAACACATATGGACGTTTCTGCACAGCAGGTTGTTTCTGTTGCAGCGTCATTAATTCCATTCCTTGAGCACGATGACGCAAACCGTGCATTGATGGGTTCGAACATGCAACGTCAGGCTGTTCCTACACTTCGTGCTGACAAACCACTTGTCGGTACGGGTATGGAAGCAAACGTAGCACGCGACTCAGGTGTATGTGTGATCGCGGGTCGTGGTGGTGTAATTGAATATGTTGATGCATCTCGTATCGTTATTCGTGTGAACGAAGATGAAATGATTGCGGGTGAAGCAGGTGTAGATATCTACAACCTGATCAAATATACACGTTCAAACCAAAATACATGTATTAACCAAAATGTCATCGTAAACTTGGGCGACAAAGTTGCTCGTGGCGATATTTTGGCTGACGGTCCATCGACTGACATGGGTGAACTTGCGCTGGGTCAAAACATGCGCGTCGCGTTCATGACATGGAATGGTTATAACTACGAAGACTCGATCTTACTTTCTGAGCGTGTGCTTCAAGAAGACCGTTTAACGTCGATTCATATCCAAGAGTTGTCATGTGTAGCGCGTGATACTAAGTTAGGTGCAGAAGAAATTACTGCTGATATTCCTAACGTCGGTGAAGCTGCATTGTCTAAACTTGATGAGTCAGGTATTGTTTATATCGGTGCTGAAGTTACTGCAGGTGATATTCTTGTTGGTAAGGTAACACCTAAAGGTGAAACTCAGTTAACACCTGAAGAAAAACTACTTCGTGCAATCTTTGGTGAAAAAGCGGCTGACGTAAAAGATTCATCTTTACGTGTTCCGTCAGGCACTAAAGGTACAGTGATTGACGTTCAAGTCTTCACACGTGATGGTTTAGAAAAAGATGAACGTGCGCAAGCAATTGAGAAAGCTCAGCTTGATGCATACCGTAAAGACTTGAAAGAAGAATACAAAATCTTCGAAGAAGCAGCACGTGAGCGTATTGTTCGTTTGTTGAAAGGTCAAGAATCTAACGGTGGTGGTTCGACTAAACGTGGTGAGAAGCTTTCAGAAGATATGTTGTCTGGTCTAGAGTTAGTTGATCTACTTGAAATCCAACCAAAAGATGAAGCAATTGCTGAGCGTTTAACTCAAATTCAAGTGTTCTTGAAAGAAAAGAGCCATGAAATTGATGAAAAATTTGCTGAGAAGAAACGTAAACTTTCTACAGGTGATGAGTTAACAACTGGTGTATTGAAAGTTGTTAAGGTTTACCTAGCAGTTAAACGTCGTATCCAACCTGGTGATAAGATGGCGGGTCGTCACGGTAACAAGGGTGTTGTATCAAACATCTTACCAGTTGAAGATATGCCACATGATGCCAATGGTGTGCCAGTTGATATCGTATTGAACCCACTCGGTGTACCATCACGTATGAACGTGGGTCAGATTCTTGAAACTCACTTAGGTATGGCAGCAAAAGGTTTGGGTGAGCAGATTGATAAAATGCTCAAACAACAACGTACAATTGCCGAGTTACGTTCATTCCTTGATAAGATTTATAATAAAGTGGGTGGTGAGCAAGAACAGCTTGACACACTAACTGACGAAGAAATCTTGAAGCTTGCAGGTAATTTACGTGCTGGTGTGCCTTTGGCAACTCCAGTATTTGATGGTGCTGAAGAGTCACAAATCAAAGAGTTACTTGAGCTTGCAGAGTTACCACGTTCTGGTCAACAAATCTTGTTTGATGGACGTACAGGTGAACAGTTTGATCGTCCAGTAACTGTCGGTTACATGTACATGCTTAAGTTGAACCACTTGGTTGACGACAAGATGCATGCACGTTCAACTGGTTCTTACTCACTTGTGACACAACAACCGCTTGGTGGTAAAGCACAATTCGGTGGTCAGCGTTTCGGTGAGATGGAAGTATGGGCACTTGAAGCATATGGTGCAGCATATACCCTCCAAGAAATGCTCACTGTGAAGTCGGATGACGTCGAAGGTCGTACACGCATCTATAAGAACATTGTAGATGGAAACCATTATATGGATCCGGGTATGCCTGAATCGTTCAACGTATTGACCAAAGAGATCCGTTCTTTAGGTATCAACATTGAACTGAAAAATGGTGACTAATTAGCCATTAATTCTCCTAGTTTCCACTCGAAAAGGGTGGGGGCTTCCCTCCTGAGAAAAGGAGGGGTTGAGGGAGGGTTGTTCAGTTAAAAAACAATATTTGTGACCCAGTCAGGTAAGCCTAGCTTCCTGACACACGGAGAAAAAAATTGAAAGACTTGCTCGATATCATGCGTAAGAAAACGGATTCAGAAGGTCATGCACCGATTGAATTTGACCGTATCCGTATTGGTCTTGCGTCACCAGAGATGATTAAGTCATGGTCTCACGGTGAAGTTAAAAAGCCTGAAACCATTAACTACCGTACTTTTAAACCTGAACGTGACGGTTTGTTCTGTGCCAAAATCTTTGGTCCAGTAAAAGATTACGAATGCTTGTGTGGTAAATACAAGCGTATGAAATATAAAGGCGTCATTTGTGAAAAATGTGGCGTTGAAGTAACGACTGCTAAAGTTCGTCGTGAACGTATGGGTCACATTGAACTTGCTTCTCCAGTTGCACACATTTGGTTCTTGAAATCATTACCGAGCCGTATTGGTTTACTTCTTGATATGACATTACGTGATATCGAGCGCGTATTATATTTCGAATCTTATGTCGTTACTGATCCTGGTATGACTCCGTT
The DNA here is from genome assembly GCF_030913345.1 of Acinetobacter sp. A22. Classification (NCBI taxonomy): domain Bacteria; kingdom Pseudomonadati; phylum Pseudomonadota; class Gammaproteobacteria; order Moraxellales; family Moraxellaceae; genus Acinetobacter; species Acinetobacter sp. A22. The sequence continues at coordinate 2,276,410 of NZ_CP133162.1, read as the reverse complement.
TGAAAAGTATCAACTTTTAACGGATGAAGAATACTACAATGCACTTGAAGAGCACGGTGATGAATTCACAGCGAAAATGGGTGCAGAAGCTGTTCAAGACTTGTTGAAAGACATCGATCTTGAAGCTGAAATTGCTCGTTTACGTGAAGAGATTCCACAAACGACTTCAGAGACGAAACTTAAAAAAGCGTCTAAACGTTTGAAGTTGATGGAAGCATTCAAAGAATCAAACAATAAGCCTGAATGGATGGTGATGAATGTACTTCCAGTACTTCCACCAGACTTACGTCCGCTTGTACCTCTTGAAGGTGGTCGTTTCGCGACTTCAGACTTAAACGATCTATATCGTCGTGTGATTAACCGTAACAACCGTTTGAAACGTCTTCTTGATCTTGCTGCACCAGACATTATCGTACGTAACGAAAAACGTATGTTACAAGAGTCTGTTGATGCATTGCTTGATAACGGTCGTCGTGGTCGTGCGATTACAGGTTCGAACAAACGTCCATTGAAATCTTTGGCTGATATGATCAAAGGTAAACAAGGTCGTTTCCGTCAAAACTTACTTGGTAAACGTGTTGACTATTCTGGTCGTTCGGTAATTACCGTAGGTCCTACTTTACGTCTTCACCAATGTGGTCTTCCGAAGAAAATGGCGCTTGAATTATTCAAACCATTTATTTTCGCGAAACTACAAGCATCTGGTCAAGCAACAACCATTAAAGCTGCGAAGAAAATGGTTGAGCGTGAGACTCCTGAAGTTTGGGACGTTCTTGCTTCTGTAATTCGTCAACATCCAGTAATGTTGAACCGTGCGCCAACACTTCACCGTTTAGGTCTTCAAGCATTTGAACCGATTCTGATTGAAGGTAAGGCGATCCGTCTTCACCCACTCGTATGTGCTGCGTTTAACGCCGACTTCGATGGTGACCAAATGGCGGTACACGTTCCATTGACATTGGAAGCGCAGCTTGAAGCTCGTGCATTGATGATGTCAACAAACAACATCTTGTCGCCAGCCAACGGTGAGCCAATCATCGTTCCTTCTCAGGACGTTGTATTGGGTCTTTACTACATCACACGTGATGCAGTAAATGCCAAGGGTGAAGGCATGGTGTTTGCGGATACTCACGAAGTAAACCGCGCATTGGCAACGGGTAAAGTAGCGATTCACGCACGTGTAAAAGTACGTGTACACCAAACTGTGATCAATGAAAATGGTGAACGTGAACAGCAAACGATTATCGTTGATACAACACCAGGTCGTTGCTTACTTTGGGAAGTTGTTCCACAAGGTTTAAGCTTTGATATGATCAACCTTGAGATGACTAAAAAGAACATCTCTAAGTTAATCAACTCTTGCTACCGTAAACTTGGTTTGAAAGATACTGTTATCTTCGCTGACCAATTGATGTATTTGGGCTTCCGTCAAGCGACGCGTTCAGGTGTATCTGTTGGTATGGAAGACATGCTGATCCCACCAACGAAACAAGTCATTATTGACAAAGCTGAAACAGAAGTTCGTGAAATCGAACAACAGTTTGAGCAAGGTTTCGTAACTGCGGGTGAGCGCTATAACAAAGTGGTCGATATTTGGGCACGTACCAATGACCAGGTTGCGAAAGCAATGATGGATAACTTGTCTTACACACTTGTTAAAAACAAGCAAGGTGAAGACGAGAAGCAGAAATCATTCAACAGTATCTACATGATGTCTGACTCGGGTGCCCGTGGTTCGGCAGCTCAGATTCGTCAGTTAGCGGGTATGCGTGGTTTGATGGCGAAGCCAGATGGCTCGATCATTGAGACACCGATTAAAGCAAACTTCCGTGAAGGTTTGACAGTACTTCAGTACTTCATTTCAACACACGGTGCGCGTAAAGGTTTGGCCGATACAGCTTTAAAAACAGCGAACTCTGGTTACTTGACTCGTCGTCTAGTAGACGTAGCACAAGACTTAGTAATTACTGAACCTGACTGTGGTACAGCGGGTGGTTTAGTGATGACTCCATTCATTCAAGGTGGTGATGTCATCGAGCCATTACGTGACCGCGTATTAGGTCGTGTAACGGCTGAAGATGTACGTCGTGCATCTGATGATGAAGTTGTATTACCTCGCGGTACGCTTATTGACGAGAAAATCGCAGCTCAGCTTGAAGAAGCGGGTGTCGATGAAGTTAAAGTACGCTCAGTAATTGCATGTGAATCTACATTCGGTGTGTGTGCTCGTTGTTATGGTCGTGACCTTGCACGTGGTCACTTGGTGAATCCAGGTGAATCAGTCGGTGTAATGGCTGCTCAGTCAATTGGTGAACCTGGTACACAGTTAACGATGCGTACGTTCCACGTTGGTGGTGCTGCGAGCCGAACTTCTGCTGCGAACAGCGTTCAAGTACGTAACAAAGGTACTGTACGTTTCCACAATGTGAAAACTGTACAACATGCCAAAGGTCACTTAGTTTCAGTTTCTCGTTCAGGTGAAATTGGTATTGCGGATGACTTAGGTCGTGAGCGCGAGCGTTATAAACTTCCTTACGGTGCCAGCATTTTGTTGAAAGATGGTGAGACTGTAGAAGCTGGCGGTATCGTAGCGACTTGGGATCCACATACACATCCACTTGTTACAGAAGTTGCGGGTAAAGCACGTTTCAGCCAAATCGCTGATGGTGTAACTGCAACCTCTAAGACTGATGATGCAACAGGTATGACGACTGTTGAAATCTTGCCAGTAACAGCACGTCCTGCGTCTGGTAAAGATTTACGTCCTGCGATCGTGTTGGATACAACAGATGGCGGCGAACAGTTCTACTTCTTGCCGCAAAATACAATCGTGACTGTCCGTGATGGCGAAACGATTGGTGTGGGTGATGTAATCGGTCGTGTACCACAAGAATCTTCGCGTACTCGTGATATTACCGGTGGTCTTCCACGCGTTGCAGACTTGTTTGAAGCACGTAAACCAAAAGAGCATGCGATTTTGGCAGAAGTGTCTGGTATCGTAAGCTTTGGTAAAGAGACCAAAGGTAAGAACCGTTTAGTGATCACACCTGATGATGGTTCGGAGATCTACGAAGAGTTGATTCCTAAATGGCGTCAAATCAACGTGTTCGAGGGTGAGCATGTAAACCGTGGTGAAACCATTTCTGATGGTCCACAAAACCCACATGACATCTTACGTTTGAAAGGCGAAGTTGCTTTAACAAACTACATCGTGAACGAAGTTCAAGACGTTTACCGTCTCCAAGGTGTAAAAATCAACGATAAGCACATTGAAGTCGTCGTACGTCAAATGTTGCGTAAAGTTGAAATCACTGATGGTGGCGATACAAGCTTTATTAAAGGCGAACAAGTGGATTACATCCGTGTTGTTCAAGAGAACCAAGCTGTCTTGGCTCAGAACAAGTTCCCTGCGAAGTTTGAACGTCAATTGATGGGTATTACCAAAGCGTCGCTTTCTACTGACTCGTTCATCTCTGCTGCATCGTTCCAGGAAACAACACGTGTGTTAACTGAAGCGGCTGTAACAGGTAAAGAAGATGATTTACGTGGCTTGAAAGAAAACGTTGTTGTTGGTCGTTTGATTCCTGCTGGTACAGGTCTTGCGTATCACCTAGAACGTCGTCGTCAAGAAGCGGAAGCTGCTGAGTTTGAACTTCACAATGATTTCAGTGAAGTTGATCAAGCGTTCAGCCAAGCATTAAATTCGGATCAATTCTAATTATGAGTTGATTCAAAAAAAGCACCTTCGGGTGCTTTTTTTATTGGTTTAAGATTGAGTTTAAATTTACAAATATTAAAGCATTAGCTAACCCAAATTACATAACATGATCAAAGTCCACATAAAAGAAGATTATTATTTTTAACATACAGAACAGGAGAGTATCCGTCATGAAAAAAACAATTGGTGTTGTTTCCGCTTTAGTCATATCAACGGTTATGTTTACAGGTTGTCAAAATATGAGTGCATCAGACCAGCGTATCGGTGCAGCAGCCTTAGGTGGTGCAGTAGGTGGTGGTGTTGGTAACCATGTTGGTGGTGGTCTAGGTGCGGGTGTAGGTGCGGCAGCTGGTGCTGGTGTAGGAGCAAATACCCAAGGTGGTAGTAGTCGTACGACTACAAGTAGTGCAATTGGAGCAGGTATTGGTTCAGTTGTAGGTAAAGCGTTATTAGGTGGTGATTCTGGTGCTGCAATAGGTGGTGCGATCGGTGGTGGTGCAGGTGCTGCCATCCAAGAAAAGAAATAATCTCTAATTTCGTAATAAAAAATGCCTGTGATTCCTCTCAGGCATTTTTTATCTAGCTGTATAGATTAAGTAGTAGCTTTAGCCTTTTTTCTGTAAGCGTCCGCTGAACACACCTTATGAATTCATCCTATAAGCCTTAATTTAGTCCCCACTTAAAAACAAGTGGGGACTAAAATTTATGACTACAAATCACCAGACATCCATCGCATCTCTTGCGAAAAAACGAAGAACATACAGTGCTGAATTTAAACAGCAGATCGTTCAGGCTTGTAAAGCACCGGACGTTTCAATTGCTTCGGTCGCTTTGCAACATGGATTGAATACAAATCTTGTATCCAAATGGATTCGCTTAATTGATGGTAAGCCAGGGAATGATCGCTCACCACTACCGAATAAACCTGCATTTATTGCCTTATCTTGCTCTGCACCATTAGATCCTACTCCTACTGACATGTTAAAGGTTCAAATTACTTTACCCCACTCAAAAGCAGAAATTGGCTTGAAATGGCAAGTATCAGAAATACCTGCCTTGGCAGAATTACTCAAGGCACTTGCAACATGATCCGCATTGATGAAATCTGGTTGTCTACTCAGCCCATGGACATGCGTGCAGGTATGGATACGACCATGGCTCAGGTGGTGAGAGCCTTTGGCTACATCAAACCGCATTGCGCCTACCTGTTCTGTAATAAACGTGGTCATCGTATGAAAGTGTTGGTACATGATGGACTGGGCATCTGGCTGTGTGCCCGGCGTTTGGAACAGGGTAAATTTCACTGGGCTCAAGTTCACCAAGGTGAAACCGTGGCCCTCAGCCCGGAACAGTTACAGGCACTGATCCAGGGTTTGCCCTGGCAGCGCATTGGACGACAGCAGGTAGTGACGATGCTCTAAACCAGGTTGGTGCATTCTGCTATTCTCCAAACGTTCTATTTCCTCTGCGTCATGACCTCAGGCATACTGCGGTCATGAATACGCTGCCTGACTTAAGCCAACTGACCCATGAACAACTGCTGGAATTCACTAGACAGTTGGCAATGCAGCATCAGTCTCTGGCACAATCAAATCAAGAATTAGAAAAATCAAACCAGCAATTAGATTCTAAAGTTCAACATCTTTCTATTCTCAATCAAAAATACGAGCATGAACTGGCGCTGTTTAAAAAGCACAAATTCGCTCAAAAGAATGAACACTTAACGGCAAAACAAATCCATCTGTGGGATGAAGCGGTTGAAGAAGATATTGCCGCGGTTGATCTAGAACTGGAACGGCTAAATGCAGATAAAACCAATGCAGCGACACACAAAGCCACAGTCAATAAACCTAAACGTCGACCACTGCCAGATCATCTACACACCATCCGTATTGAGCATGAACCTGCATCAACCCAATGTGCTTGTGGCTGCCAACTCCGTCGTATCGGCGAAGATATCAGTGAAAAACTGCATTTCAGACCGGCACAGTTCTATAAGGAACAGCATGTGCGTGGCAAATGGGTCTGTGATCAGTGTGACACCCTGACTCAGCAAGCGATGCCCGCCTATGTGATTGATAAAGGCATTGCTTCACCTGAACTGCTCAGCCATGTGCTGGTATCGAAGTATGCCGATCATTTGCCGCTGTACCGTCAGCGCCTGATCTATCAGCGGGCGGGCATTGATCTGTCCAGATCTACTTTATCTGACTGGATAGGTCGCTGCGGTGTGGAACTGGAACCTCTGGCCAATGCCTTAAAACAGGTGGTGCTGCAACAGCGGGTGATCCATGCAGATGAAACACCAGTCACCATTATGCGGATGGGTGATGATGAGAAAAAACCGAAGAAAGGTTATGTCTGGGCCTATGCCACTACACAGTACAATCCAGTTCAAGCGGTGATCTATGACTTTCAGGATAGCCGTTCAGGTCAGCATGCTGCAGAGTTCTTGAATGGCTGGCAGGGTTATCTGGTCTGTGATGATTACAGTGGTTATAAAGCACGCTTTAAATCAGGCGATGTCATTGAGGTGGGCTGCATGGCGCATGCACGTCGTAAATTCCATGAGCTACATGTGACTGGGAAAAGTCAGATCGCTGAACAGGCATTACTGATGATTCAGAAACTGTATGCGATAGAAGCCGAACTCAGGAAAAAGACCGATAGTACAGCAGAACACCGCCGCGAATACCGACAACAGCACAGCCAACCGGTGATGCAACAACTGTATGAATGGCTCAACCAACATTATCTGACGGTGCCATCGAGTTCTCCAACCGCCAAGGCCATCAATTACAGTCTGAAGCGTTGGCCAGCCTTAAGCCGCTATCTGGATGATGGCAATCTACCCATTGACAATAACTGGGCAGAGAACTCAATGCGCCCCTGGGCATTGGGCCGTAAGAACTGGTTGTTTGCAGGTTCGCTGCGCAGTGGACAGCGAGCGGCAAATATCATGACTTTAATCCAGTCAGCAAAGCTGAATGGGTTGGATCCGTATGCCTATCTCAGTGATGTGCTGAAAAGGCTGCCGACGCATAAAGCGACCCAAATAGAAGAATTACTGCCACATCGCTGGAAATCCAACTCAAATTAAAAAATAGGCATGGGGTTCAGCGGACGCTTACTTTTTTCTACGAATGTATAAGGTTTTCTCGACTTCTGCGATCCGAGTACCAGCTTCATCCACAATATTTAAAGTATATGATCGAAGTACAGGTTCGTGATTTTCAGCTAATCGTTTAATTTCGCTAATTTCTTCTGGGCTGATCCGAATATCAGCATAAACAGTGCTTCGACCTGGTGATAAAAAATTGATTGCAGCACTTTTATCCCACACAATGTATTTGTTTCCCAAATGATGTATCAAAATAAGCATATAAAAGGGATCAACCATGGAATACAAACTGCCACCAAAATGTGTTCCAACAATATTCCGATTTTTTCGTGTAAGCGGCATTTTGATTCGAATGAAATAATTGTCGAGGTCAATCGTTTCAATTGCTATTCCTGCACCGCGATAAGGTGAGTAATGATTGATCATAAATTTTGAAACGGCTGGAATGGTTCGAATTTTTTTGAAAAAGTTTTTCATGGTCAATTTTTTTTCTGATAACTCTATTCATACTTCATAAGTATCATTTTTATTGTATCGCTGGCAATGGCTGTTTAGTTGACCAAGCCACTTGAAAACAAAATGGGAAAAATTATGCAACCACAAGTAAAAACTGTCACAACTTCTGATCAGCAAACACTGTGTGTGAAGACATGGGGCGATGAGAAAAAAACACCATTGGTTTTAGTACATGGTTATCCAGATAATCAGGAAGTTTGGGAGTCAATTATTGAAAAGCTCGTCAATGATTATTTTATTGTAACTTATGATGTGCGTGGCGCAGGTTTATCTTCTATTCCAAAACGTATCAAAGACTATCGTCTACCGCGTTTGTCATTAGATTTACAAGAAGTGGTAGATCAAGTTTTGCCAAATCGTAATTTCCATATGGCAGCGCATGATTGGGGTTCATTACAATCTTGGGAATCGGCAACTGAGCCTAAACTTAAAGGTCGTTTGTTGTCTTATACAACGATCTCTGGTCCTTGCTTAGATCATGCTTCTTTATATTTGCGTGAAAAGTTTAAATCAGCACCAGCAAATGTTCTGAAAATGCTGACAAAGTCATGGTATATCGGTGCATTCCATTTACCACTCATTGCACCTACAGTTTGGACTTTCTTCAGTCCAGAAAAATGGGGCAAAATCTTGAATGGATTAGAGAAAAAACAAGATTTACCATTAAATGCAAATATTGTTGCAGATGGTAAATACGGGATTAACTTATATCGTGCAAACTTTATTCCTTCTTTAACTCAACCGCGTCAACGTTATGCGCAATGTCCAGTACAAGCGATTGTATTGCGTCGTGATGCATTTGTTAGTCCAGAATATATTACTGAGTCTATGCCGAAGTGGGTTGAAAAGTTTGAATATACAGAACTTGATGCGAATCATTGGGCTGTCATCAGCCAACCTGAGAAAATTGCTGAACTTATTCGTGGTTTTATTCAGCGTCAGGCTGCTTAAGATTGAATGATATTTAACAATAAAAATCACATAAGATTTACGCACTTTATTCGGCGATATTTTCAGCTTCATCTCAATGAATCTGCTAGAATGTCGCCTTTCTTTTGCTCCTACTTTTTTTCATGAATGCTGTCGTAATCGCGATTGCCGTGATGTTTATACTGTCACTGGCACGAGTTTCTGTTGTTCTCACTTTAGTGATTTCAGCCATTATTGGTGGTTTAGTTGCAGGTTTGAGTCTTTCCCAAACTGTGGAAGCATTTAATGCTGGTTTAGGTGATGGTGCTGAAGTTGCCTTAGCGTATGCAGTATTAGGTGCGTTTGCTTTAGCACTTTCAAAATCAGGTTTACCTGACTTACTTGCGCATAAATTGATTGGTTTACTGGGCTTTGAAGCAAGTAAAAATCAAGAAAAAAAGGTGAAGTATCTTTTATTAACTATTTTGTTAATTGCAGCAATCTTTTCGCAAAACTTAATCCCAGTTCATATCGCTTTTATCCCTGTACTGGTACCTCCATTGCTGAAAGTCATGAACCATCTAAAATTGGATCGTCGTGCGGCAGCATGTGTGTTAACGCTTGGTTTAGTGGGAACATATATTTTCCTGCCTGTAGGTTTTGGTGCGATTTTCCTTGAACAAATTTTGATGGGGAATATTAACAAAATTGGTGCAGCGTATGGTTTGCATGTCGAACGCAGTATGATGCCGATTGGAATGGCTATTCCTGTTTTAGGAATGGTTCTTGGTACGCTTGTGGCAGTGTTTGTGAGTTACCGTAAGCCACGAGAATATGTAGATCGTACAATCACAACGGTAAAAACTATTGATTTAGATAAACCATTGCGTACAACATCTCAAGTTGAGCATGATCTCAAAGCCGATGCTGAAGAGCTTCGACATGAAGCAGAAAATGTACCGACAATTTCTAAGAAAACCATGTTTATGGCTTTGCTTGCAATTGTGCTGACTCTGGTTGCACAACTGTATTCTGGTTCTATGATTCTAGGTGGACTGGTTGGATTTGCTGTGCTATCCGCTTCTGGAATTTTTAAATGGCAAGATGCGGATGATGTTTTTGTGCAAGGCATGCGGATGATGGCATTGGTAGGCTTCATCATGATTTCTGCTGCTGGATTTGCATCAGTCATGACGCATACAGGCGATATTAATCAATTGGTAAATGGTGTGGTCAATATCATTGGTGATAATCATGCATTAGCTGCATTTCTGATGTTATTTATCGGCTTATTTGTTACGATTGGGATTGGATCATCTTTTTCAAGTGTGCCTGTATTGGCTGTTATTTATGTACCGTTGTGTGTGCAGTTTGGGTTTTCACCATTGGCGACGATTGCATTGATCGGTACAGCTGCGGCTTTGGGAGATGCAGGATCTCCAGCATCGGATTCAACTTTGGGACCAACGGCTGGTTTAGGTGTGGACGGTCAACATGATCATATTTGGGATACGGTCGTTCCAACATTTATTCATTTTAATATTCCTCTTTTGATCTTTGGCTGGATTGCAGCCATGATTCTATAATAATCTTTCTAAATAAAGGTCCTGATTAAGGGCCTTATTTTTTGTGAATTAAATTACGTATTTTATTTATTTAATATCTTGGTTAACTGATTTTAAAATAATCATGTGATATTTTTAGTCTCTTTTTTATTCTATTTTAATAATGATGACTTTATATTAAAAATTGTGGATTTATTATTTTTAAGTAGAATTGAATTCTATTTTTTAAATAAATTTACCAGTCTTTATTAATGGTTAATTCTGATAAAATTGCTTGGTTTTATAGGTATTTATCTTGACCTAAATGGTCTGGATTAAAGTTATATTACATATTTTAACAATTATATTTTTTTGTTATTCAATGGATTAAATAAATAATTAAAATAGTCGGATTTTATCTCTATTGTATAATAATGTGAACTAGTGTTTATTATATTGGACAAGAACATAATTTTTTAAATGAGGTTATTTAAATGTTAAAGAAAGTTTTAGTGGTCGCATTATTGGGGTTATCTTCAACTGCATTTGCAGGAGGTTTTCAAATAAAAGTGGGTGCGAGTTTAATTGACCCAACAGCAGATACAACGCTTGCACCTGGTGCTACGGTAAAAGGTGATCATGAATTTGCATTTACACCGTCAGTTGAATATTTCTTTGGTGATACACCGTTTTCTGCTGAAGTGTTATTAGCTAATCCTATTAATCACGATGTTTTATTAAATGGTGAAAAGGTTGCAAGTGTGCGCCAATTACCACCAACAATTACAGCAAAATATAATTTTAAAAATTCAACTCGTTTCACGCCTTATATCGGTGTCGGTGGTACAGCATTTATTGCATGGCATGAAAAAGGCGTGGCAGATGACGTAAAAAATGCATACGGTGTTGCAGGTCAGTTAGGTTTCAATTTCCAACCTGCTGATGCGAAAAACTGGGGTGTATACTTTGATGCACGTTATGCAGACATTAGCCCTAAAGTTAAATTAGTTGATGGTACTAAATTTAAATTAGACTTGAATCCAATGGTCTATACCCTCGGTTATAGCTATAAATTCTAAGTCATCTAGTTGTGCAAGCCTCACATTATATGGGGCTTTTTTTATATTAAAAACCTACATAAAAATTAAAAAACTGCTCTTATGATAAATAGAATTCACTATATTTATGTGTGATTTGATATGAAATTTAAATTAGGGTGTATTGGGTTTATTTTGTTTCTATTGTTTATTTCATCTGTGGAAGCTGCTAGTTTTTCATGCCATCAAGCAAAATCAACGGTTGAACATCAGATTTGTAATCAACGAGAATTAAATGATGCCGATGTAAAGTTGGCAACAACTTATCAAATTATCTTGCATGCTCTTCCAATGGGAGGGCGTGATGCTGAAAAAGATAAGCAGTTTCAATGGTTGAAACAGCGTAATCGTTGCGGTGCGAAAACATTATGTTTGAGAAAAGCATATTTACAAAGACAACAAGAACTTGATCGTATCCTACAAGATCGCGTGTTGAGTCAGGGACCTTTTTAGCTCACGTAAATTTGAGTGATTTAGATAAAAAATTGCATTTTAAGGATTGAAAAATTTTAGTTATACACCATTCATAGATCATTCCAAATTGATAAGCCTCACAAATAAGGAGTGATTTATGAGTGAACAAGCATCACAAAATTATAGTTTCCAAGCTGAAGTTGCTCAGTTATTGCATTTAGTGACGCATTCTCTCTATTCAAACCCAGAAATTTTCTTACGTGAACTCATTTCGAATGCATCAGATGCATGTGATAAATTACGTTTTGAGGGAATTAATCATCCCGAATATTATGAAAATGATCCAAATTTACGAGTGCGTCTGACTTTAGACAAAGAAAATAAAACGCTTACAATTTCAGACAATGGTATCGGTCTAAGCCAACAAGAAGCGATTGATAATTTAGGTACGATTGCAAAATCAGGTACAAAAGATTTTATGTCTAAGCTGACTGGTGATCAGAAAGCAGATGCGCAATTGATCGGTCAGTTTGGTGTTGGTTTTTATTCAGGTTTTATTGTTGCGGATAAAATCACTGTCGAATCTCGTCGTGCTGGTTTAGCTTCAACAGAAGCGGTACGTTGGATTAGTGGTGGAACCGGTGAGTTTGAGGTTCAAAGCATTGATAAAGCAACACGCGGTACAGATATCATCTTGCACCTACGTGATGATGCACTGGATTATTTAGAATCTTGGAAAGTAAAACAAATCGTTAATAAATATTCTGACCATATTAGCTTGCCAATCGAAATGCAAAAAGAAGTCTGGCAAGAGGAAGAGACTGCTGAGGGCGAAGAGCCTAAAGGTGGTCAAATGGTCAAAACAGATGAATGGGAAGCGATTAACTCTGCGAGTGCATTATGGACACGTAGCAAGAGTGAAATTACTGAAGAGCAGTACATCGAGTTTTACAAAAATTTAAGTCACGACTTTGCAGAACCATTGGCTTGGGCACATAACCGAGTTGAGGGAAGTACTGAATATACGCAATTGTTGTATATCCCAAGTCAAGCGAAACAAGATTTATTTACCCGTGAAGCAAAAGCTGGCATTAAGCTATATGTGAAACGTGTTTTCATCATGGATGAAGCAGATAATTTGATTCCAAATTATTTACGATTTGTACAAGGTGTCGTGGATAGTGCTGATTTGCCATTGAACGTCAGCCGAGAGTTATTGCAAGAAAGCCGTGATGTTAAAACTATTCGTGAAGGGAATGCACGCCGTGTATTAACCTTATTAGATAGTTTAGCTAAATCTGAAGATGAAAAAGATCAAGAGAAATTCAAAAAATTCTATGCGGAATTTGGATCTGTACTAAAAGAAGGTCTAGGCGAAGACTTTGGTAATCGTGAACGCATCTTAAAATTATTGCGTTACGCAACGTCGACTAATGATGAGGTTGTTACGTCTTTTGCTGACTACAAGTCGCGTATGAAAGAAGGTCAGAAGGCTATTTATTATGTGACGGCTGAAAGTTTGAGTGCTGCTAAAAACTCTCCTCAACTTGAAGTATTTAAGAAAAAAGGCATTGAAGTATTGCTGATGGCAGATCGTGTTGATGATTGGGCGATGAATTTTGTCCATGAGTTCGATGGTACGCCATTACAGAATGTTTCAAAGGGTGCTGTTGACTTAGGCGATTTACAAGATGCTGAAGAGAAGAAAGCGCTTGAAGAGGCAGCTGAGCAGTTTAAACCTGTCGTCGATCGCTTGAGTGCTTCACTCAAAGAGAAAACTAAAGAAGTCCGTGTGACTACACGTTTGGTGGATTCTCCAGCATGCTTAGTCACTAGTGAGGGTGAACTCTCACCTCAGTTGGTACGAATGCTTAAACAAGCAGGGCAAGCAGTTCCAGAGATTAAGCCTACCCTTGAAATTAACCCTGAACATCCACTGGTGAAAAAGTTAGAAAGTTCTGAGCAATTTGATGACTTAGCGAATGTGATTTTTGATCAGGCTGTTATTGCGGAGGGTGGTTTACCTGAAGATCCAGCAGCATATGTAAAACGAATCAATAGCCTACTATTGAAGTAGTTTTATCTCATCTGATAGCAAAAAACCTCTAAGTGATTAGAGGTTTTTTGCTATGGATAAACTTAAAGTTACCCACAAGATCGCTGTTAATTTCATCAAAACAAACTTTCAAAGCGAACAAATGTACTGACGTAATGGCTTCGATCTTCATGGTGGTCGTTAAAATAATTGAGATCTCCTTGTACATAGAACCATTCGCGCCAAAGAGGTTGTCGCCAAGATACAAAAGGTCCCCAACTATTTAGACGTAAATCGTTGTTATCGTAATAGCCACCCGTGTAAATACCGTACTTAAAACTATTGTGTGCGAAAAATTGGTGTTGGCGGAATGTACGGTTGTCCCATCGTAGATCATCATCTTGTGTATCAGCATAGGTCAAACTGAGTTGATTTGATAAAAAAGGTTGGTTTGGGCGTGCGTGAATCAGTTCTAAATTTGTTCGAAGATAGTTTTCACTTTTACTGCCATAGCGATAGATTTGTTCAGCATTGAAATTAAAGTCATGATCTAAATCCCAATATTTTTTTGCTCTCAAACGTAAATAAACATCATCACCAGAGCGAATACCGATATCTGCATCGGTATCAAATGGTAGTCGTTTGGAGAAATTTGACCAACGTAATGCGATTGATCCATTACTGTCTCTAGTTTGTTTTGAATCAAATTTTTTATCAGGATCTTGATTCGGTTGAGTGTTGGTATTGGCAACATTGTTGTCAAACTCATCATCAAGCGAGTCATCACCAAAAACAACACTGAACTTTTTTTCTAAAGTTGGTAGTTTGATTTTTCCACGAATACGAGGTTTAACCTCATATTGATCATATTTATTCCAATAATTATCAACCAAGACCCGAATGGTAGCTGAAGCAGGCTTTTCTGGATCTACATCTCCAAACCAATCATCAATTTTGACAGAAGTTCGGTCTGCCCAATTCCGAATATCTTTTTGTTTGCGATCAATCCACGTTCTATCTTCGGTTTCTGAAGTTGGTGGAACGATAGGTTGATCAGATTGTTCAGGAAGTATAGTAGGTGTAGCATCGACCCATTTAGGTATATAACTTAATAGATTTGCCGAGTCTGATGCATGAGCTTGTTCACCCTGAACGGATGTTTCTTCAGTGGCGTAAGTGGCTTGAGTTATCACGCCAAATGGAAGAGCCAAAAGTGTTGGAACAAGGGCGATAGGGACCGTTTTTAAAAAAGTATTCATAATTTAAGCTTATATATTGTTCTTCTTTTCACTCTTTATTATTTCGTTATTAAAATCAATATTTAGACACAAAAAACAGCAATTTATCAGAGAGCTATACAAATAAACTTTAAAAAAATAAGCCACATTCTGAGATGAATGTGGCTATATAAATCTTGTGATAGATTTTTGTTATGCTGAAACGTCCGCCTTAGCTAAAGCATCATACAAGGCGTGGACTGAGATCGGTTGAGCTAAACTACTAATCACTTGTCGAATCAATTGCCATGTATAGCCATTTGTACGATCAAGTAATAAGAATGGATAGGCTTGATCTTCAGAGGAAAGTTTGATGCGTTCTAACCCATGTATAACACGAATTTTTTGACGTTCTTTTAACAGAATAATTGGTGTAAGGAAATTAGCCTCTGTTTCATCAAAAGGAATGAACTTCTGTGTATTGATAAATGACGCTGGAATATATGGATAAGCATCTTCATCACGTTGCCAAACTGTATGACCATTCATGATGCATTCATTAAACAGCGTTTCATGTTGATGATAGTGCTGTTTAAAGGTCGTCCAATGTGTCTGATGTATGGAGCTGGTACGCGTATGGCGTTGATCAGTGTAAGTTTGTAAAACACTCGTTGCATATTCAACGCTGTGTGTACCAATTAAGACAACATAATGTGAAAATTGACCTTGTGCATAGAGTTGTTCAGCTAAAAAGATTTGAGCTGTTTCCCAAATTGGTTGTTCATCATTTTCAGCTTTTAAATATAACCAATCAATTTTAATGTTTTGATTAATCTCATCATGTAGATCTACATGATACAAAGATGGAAAAACTTTTGGATCTACACGTTCAAGTCGGCAAACTAAACCATCTAGATTAAATTCTGTATTTAGAGGTTTAATTTTTTCTAGATTCGCAGTCGGTCGAGAAGCGGATTTAAAACTTGGTTTTGGTCTGCTTGCAACTGATGGTGTCGAAGGTGCAATTGGTGGTGCAGTTTGTAATTTTTCTTGAATAATCGCTTCAAGCTGTGCATCGAAATTCGCAGTTTTCTCTTTAAGCACCGTTAACACATCCTTGGTTTCAGTTTGAGTTGCCTTTGTTGTTGAATCTAACCCAGCTTCACTGATTGGTTCTAAGATTGGAATGATTTGTTTTAGCTGCTCATCAGTTTTGACATATTGCTTAGCGTGTTTAGTTAACCATTCTAAAGCTTCTTTGCTTGAGTCCATCCACGGACTTTTCAAAAATGATAAAGCAGGGCGAACCACCCATACCTGCCAATGATTAGCTTGGCGTAAGGTTGCCCATCCCATATCAGGAGCAGCAAATAAAGCATGCTCAATTTTTTCTGAGAAGTTATATGTGCCGTAATAAGTCATCGAAAAACCATATGCAGCAAGTTCCTCTGATGGGACTTCTTCTTGTTGTATATATTGTTTGAACTGCGCTAATTCTTCTTGAAAAAGAGGGTCATTACATGATGCACAAATGTCTTTAATTCTTTTTTTTGATTTGGCAATTTCAAAAAGCGAAGCTTTATTATCATTAAGCCCAACAATAAGATGTTTGAGCTCATCAACCAATAATGCTTTCTCTAATACGTCCATTGCTTATTTCCTTAGAGATAGGCTTGAGCCTGTTTTAAATAATAAGTAAGTACAACATTGACAGCATCTTCAAGCAATTTGTATTCAGTCGTGGTTGCCAAAGTGTGCTGTTTTGCCAATTCTACAAGCTGTACTACACATATTTGTTCTGGTTGAATCTGACCGTTTATTAAGGCTTGTAACTCTTGCATTTCCATAACAAAAGATTGTCACTTTATGACGATTATAGAAGAAAAATGCGTAAAATCTATAGTGCCTAAGTTATTCAAATTCTGTATTTAAATTTGCTAAATCGAGATTTAGATCATACTTTTGGCTTTAAAACTGCTACGTATTAAAAGATAGAATCGGATAATTAGATGGCTATACACAAAGATATCTATAAATTTAAATTCTTTATGTGAGCTTCATCACAAAGCCTGTAGTCAAAACTTGATCAAAATAATTACAGGATTTGTTTCATATTATTTAGTGCAATAAAAATGCCTGATTTGTGATCAATAATGATTGGAATTGTATTGATTTTTACATGCGTGGAGCGCATAGGTTTCGGGGTGAACCGAAACCTATGAGATGAATGATGTCTTAATGTTTGATTTCACAAGATTCATCATTACATTGAGCTGAGTTGTCCTGCTCAATGCTTTCTACTGATGTGGTTTGTGCTTGTTGAAGTGCTTGTAAAAAGATTTCTCGAGGCTGTGCGCCTGAAAGAGCAAGTTTCTGATCAAAAACAAAGAAAGGAACGCCTGTGACCTTCAATTGCTCATGTGCAATTTTTTCATCATGACGTACAAAGTCAGCTAATTCATCTGAATCTAGCACGTATTCAACCTCAGCATTGTCTAAACCAATACGCGAAGCAATTTCCTCAACAACTTCTCGCTCGCCAATCGCCAAACCTTCAGTCATATAAGCATGGAAAAAAGCTTCTTTTGCTTCATTACCTAAACCTTTGCTTTGTGCCAAATGAATGATGCGATGAGCGTTAAAACTATTCCCAGAGTTGGCTTTTTGCCATTGGAAATCGATGCCTTCAGTCGCTGCCATAGCGGCGACATTACGCTCCATTTCTTCCATCTCTGCATAACTACGTCCATACTTTTGCGCGAGACGTTGAGTATTTGAAACCTCGTGTTTTGCAGGGGCGTCAGGATCAAGTTCAAAGCTATGCCAATGAATATCTAGCTCAATGCCTGCTTGTTCAGCTACATGTTCAAGACGCTTTTTTCCGATGTAACAGAAAGGACAAACTACATCTGACCAAATATCAACGCGCATAAAATTTCTCTTCAATTATCGTTAAAAGAGATAATAGGGGCGTAGTTGCTGAATTTAAAGCGATTAAAATGTAATGCTCCGTTACGAGAAGTGAAATAAAAACTATATATATTGTTTTCTTATTGATTAAACTGACTTTAACAACAAAAAAATAAAATGAAGCTAGGGAGGCTTTATGCGCCGTATTTTAATGATTCTTGGTGTGATCGTGGTATGTATAGGGGCATTTTTCATCTATCAAAATAATTCAAAACAGCGAACAATTCAAAATCAGAAAATGTTTGATGTCGTGATGGCAGAAAAAATGCGTGAGCTATATATCCAAGCACAGGATTGGTCAACGCCCGTACAATTGGAGGTTGAAGATGATCGGCTATCTGGTGATTATCAGTTGATGTCGGAGTTTCTACTGAATTATTGGAAGGAGAATATTGAGGCGCGTAATCACTATTTACGTCAATTAAAAGCAGCACAGTGGGATGCATTTTTAGATGTAGAAAGGTTGGAGCGTGATAGTAAATCAAACTATAAAGAAACAGAGCAAATGTTTAGCGATGTTCGCCGTGCATCATTAGAGTACGATAAAAAACGTCAGCAGATACAATCTCAAGCTTTAGCTGATGCCAAAGAACTTTCTCTAGATGCTGACTTACAGCAACGCCTACAACAGAAACTCGCCAAGAATCTGCATGTTGATCCAGCTCAAGATATTTTTGCTATAGAACAGCAAATCATTGAAAAAGCCCAAGCGATGTTTGATTTGTTAAAAAAATATGAATGGCAGCGACAAGGAAAACTTATTTTGTTTCATGAATCTGCCCAAGTCCGCAAATTCAATACGTTATATCAAGATGTTTTAAAGCTAAATGCTCAAATAGAGAAAATTAAAAATAACAATGTTGCTGTTTTAGAAAAAGAGCTCTAGGTTATTTAGACGATAATGGTTTGAATTAAATTAAAAGTTTTTGAGGAGAGTTGACGTTAAAAACATGAATCTATGGCAACTTTTTATCAAAGTTCGACCTTTTGTGAAGCCTTACAGACTATTGGTGATAATCACCTTAATCCTGACTTTGATTGGAGCATTGACCGCTCAGGTTAATGCTTTAACGCTGCAATATGCTGTTGATCAAATCAATCGTTTAGTAGAAGCGGGAGATGGTCTTGCTCAAGATTGGCATATTTTAGTAACGATCAGTGTTATTTTACTTAGTAAAGAAATTATCAGTACTTTGATTCAGTTTGGGCAAAAGTTATTTGGTGAACGTCTCAGAATCATGGTGTCACAAGATGTTGCCCAAGCAATTATTGAGAAATTTCTGACCTATCGGCTTTCATTTTTCACTCAAGATGACAATCAAGCAGGAAAATTACAAACTCGTATTGATCGTGGTATTGGTTCGATTACACGTTTGATTCAAATCTTCTTTATCGACATTTTGCCTTTATTCAGTAGCGCGATTCTCGCATTGGGTTTGATGTTCTATGCTAATTTTTGGATTGGGCTAGGGCTTGTTGAGAATTAACAAAGACTACTGATTAATTTATAATAGTACTATGGATAGATACATACTTACTGATGCCCAATGGGCAAAAATGGAACCTTTTTGCCTAGGTAAAGTGACCGATCGAGGTCGTAGTGGAAAAGATAATCGATTATTTTTAGAAGCAGTCCTATGGATTGCCCGTACAGGCAGTCCATGGCGTGATCTACCTGCTCATTTTGGTAAATGGAATACCGTCTTTAAAAGATACCGTGACTGGGTTAAAGCTGGTGTATTTGAAACTATTTTTGCATCTGTAAATGAAGATGTTGATTTGGAATACGCCATGATTGATGGAACGATTGTTAAAGTTCATCGACATGGGCAAGGTGCAAAAGGGGGACTTTCAAACAGTCTATAGGTAAATCTCGAGGTGGAATGACCTGTAAAATTCTTGCCTTAGTGGATAGTCTAGGCAACCTCATTAAGTTTCGATTAATGCCTGGTCAATATCACGATTTAGTAGAAACCAAACCTTTAATTGAAGATGTTGATTTTCAAGCATTACTAGCTGATAAAGCATTTGATGCAGATTGGCTCATCCAAGAACTCAATGAACGTAAAGTGAAAGTGGTGATCCCACCCAAATCTAATCGAAAAGTAATGAGAGCATTTGATACGACTATGTATAAATGGCGTCATCTCATTGAAAACTATTTCTGTAAGTTAAAAGAATTTAAACGTATAGCGATGCGTAGTTGTAAAACAGATACGAGTTTTGAAGCCATGATTCAATTGTGCGCGAGTGTAATTAACTCTCGGTAATTCTCAACAGACCCTAGTCGCCCTAAGTATCGTGCCGATTTATTTTTGGTTGACCTTTAAACAAGCGCAGAAATTAGGTGGAGTAAGACGGAGTTTAAGAGATGGTCGTGAGCGGAAAAGTCAGGGTATTTTGAGTATTATTAATTCGATCACAGTCATTAAGTCGTTTAACCGTGAACAAGTTGAAGCTGAAAAACAACTGATCTTACAAAAGCAGCTTACCGACAATCAGATGCACACGCGTCAAATTAGTTTTATTTTTGATGGCGTTAAAACTTTTACTGAGCAAATTGGGATCGTTTTTATCATTATCCTCACCGCGTATTTTGTGTTGATTGGCGACATGAGTATCGGGATGATTATGTTTCATATTTTGCTATTTAATAATGTTTCAGCTCCTATTCGCTCATTGCATCGTATTTATGATGAGGTCAATGATGCCATGATTTATGCGGAAAGTTTTTTTCAGATTCTTGAAGCGGATAATCAGATTGAAACCTCAGGACAGCAGAAACCTTCACAACTCAGTGGAAAGTTTGAGTTAAAACAGGTCGATTTCTTCTATCCAAATGGTCATCATGCGCTTAAAGAAATTAGTATGACCATACAACCCAATAAAATTACAGCACTGGTAGGATTATCTGGTGCAGGCAAATCGACTTTAATCAGCTTATTGGATAAATTTTATTTACCGCAGACAGGACAAATTCTGTTGGATGGTATTGATTTGAATGATATGGATACTCAATATTTGCGAGATCATATTGGTTTGGTGCTGCAAAAAAATCATATCTTTCAGGGCACGATACAAGACAATATTTGCTATGGAAAAATGGATGCAAGTGAAGACGAAATTATCCAAGCTGCTAAAAAAGCATCGATCCATGAGCAAATTTTAAAGTTACCTAAAGGTTATCAATCTGATGCATTGTTATTGTCGGGTGGACAACAGCAACGAATCGCAATAGCACGTATGTTTCTGAAAGATCCACCGATTATTTTTCTAGATGAACCCACAGCGAGTTTGGATGCAATCGCAACAGAGCAGATTAAGCACAGTTTAGATGAAATCAAACAAGGTAGAACTGTGATTATTATCTCTCATAGTCTTTCTCAGATCATAGATGCTGACTACACCTATGTCATGCAAGATGGTGCCATTGTTGAGCATGGTGAACATCATCAACTTTATCAGCAACAGGGTGTATATAAAGATATTTTTGATGCGATGGCTAAAAGCCTAAATATCGAAAAGATCGCTAAAACTTTTGATAATGAAGGCGAAGAAGAAACACATAGTTGATATAACACATTGATTTAGAATTAACACAGTACAAAGGTCTTTGAGCATCTTTCAGAACAATGATCAAAGACCTATTTTTTTATTTAATCAAAAATCTTTTCAGCTGCTTGGAACGGTAAGCTCACTACATCAATCGCCACTGCAAATGGCAACAAAACAAGTTTTTCAAAAGGATTCATACCTGATTTAGAGCTATAAGTTTCTTGTTTGTGGGTATAAATCGAGACTTGATAAGGTTTACTTAATGCTTTTAATGAACTGAGATTATTTGCAGCAGGGTAGACTACCCCTGCCAATTTAATATCAAAACAAAAGCGTTGCGCTTGCATACGTTCGTCACTAGATGATGAACATTCTTTGGCACCATTCTCTATGAAAAATTCTAAGTCCTTTTTGCTCAGGTCTTCTTTGAGTTTTACATAAGACAGCGGCAATGTACCTGAGAAATTTCCATCATTCTTTTCCGAATAGAAGTTGAGTTCTCTGGTGATTTGAATGTTTTTAGGATCAAGTTTATTGATCAAAGTGACAAACTGAGTGCCGCCTTGCGTCAGGATATAACTGTTTTTTTGCCCTGCAATCACAATACTGTCTTTCGGTAAGTTCGCAGATGCTTGCGCAGGTCGTCCGAACGCAACGACATTGTCCTCAACTAACATGACACGTTCAGTACGGGTATATGTTTTACTGTCTTTAGTAATAAGGGTTTTAGTTGCACATCCAGTTAAAGCAACGCCTGATAGCATGCAGATCATTGTTATTTTTGCTGATGTTGAAGACATCCATTTACTCCTAATATTTTGAATTTTAAATTTAAAAAAGAACAAAAAATATGAAAATAACTCATAGGACAATAATCAAAAAAGACGATATATGCGAGGTTTTTTTGGCGTTGAAATTTGATTTTTTACAAACATCTAACAGATGAGTCTATTTTAATTTTTTTTATCTAAAGTTTAAAATTTTAATGAAATTTACCGTTTATCTGACCTCTGCTGAATAAAACAGCACTTTGTTGTAGCCTATAGGTAGATGCTTTTATTTAATCTCATCACGGATTTGATGACTGAGTTTTGGAGCAGAAATGAACTTACTCAAACGATCATTGCTGATTACGATGTTAACTTATATCGGTATTGCCACTGTTCAAGCCGAAGAACAGGTAGGTTCTTTGCCTACGATTCGGATCATGGCAGAATCAGAGCTACGTGAAGAGGTTGGATTGGTTCCTTTTCAGGAAGATATCAAAGTCCGCCAAGCCCTACAACATTATATAAACAAGCAGCAGACTGATATTCAAAATGCTCAACTCACCGAAGTCACAACTTCGATGGATTATCAGCCGAGAACCGTACAGCCTGATTTATCTCAAGTTTCACCTTTTTTAGAAGATTATATTATGGCTGTTGCGATGGGCTTTCAGTCATCTAATCCAAGTAATGGGGTCTTCAAAATGTTAGAACCCCTCAATATTAATCGGGATAATGCGAATGCATTTCGTGAAGGCACAATAAAAGTAAGTTTGGATGATCTATTAAAATTACAACAACAAATTGAAGCGGGTTTGAAAACACCTCAGAACTTTCTAACACGTTAACTTAAATCATATGTTGAGATATAAAATCCCCGTAATATGGTACGGGGATTTTTTTATTTATTCTTTTATATAACGCTCAAAAATTGAAGAAAAATCATAGTTTTCAATCTTTTTACGATGCTCCGTCAGTTTTGTTTCAACTTGAATCGTTGTTTGCGAAATGATACTTGGTAAATTTAATAACACTTGCTCAGGAAGTTCACGCAACGAGAACATATTATTTACAGCTTGTTGTGTTGAAAAAAGCAATGATGATTGGCGCTCGATTTCTTTACAAGCCTCACCAATGCTAAACAGTGCTTTATATAAATCGCGCACTTTTTCAATTTGTGATTTTTCAATATCAATTGAATATGATGCACCGCCTAGATGGAACTTGAGTTCTACATCACGGTCTACTGTACCTGCAGTTTCGAGCTGAACATGACTGATTTGATAATGTTTGTAGGGATATCGGTTTAAAGTACGTTTTTTACTTACAGCACTTGTACCATCGAGATGGATGAAAGCAGAGTTTGTGAAACAATATTCATCAGTTTTGGCTTTGATCAGGAAAAAGATTTTTTCGTTATCTTCATGAAAAATATAGTCATCAATATCAGTTTTGTCATAGTCTCTTGGTTCGATGATCCGACCAATGTCGCTTGTCCCCATTAAATCTGCTGCCATATTTTTAAACATTGTTAGAGCCTTATAATTTTTGGAAATCCGATATTAATCTGATGCCACTTTGTTTGTCTATAGACTTTTTTGGATGGATCGCTGTTTTAAATTCTCTAATAAATAGAATTGGTTATAAAAAAATCCCCGCACATGGCGGGGATTTTTCTTTTATCTCAGTGTCGATTAAACACGTTCGATAATTGTCGCGATACCTTGACCAAGACCGATACACATAGTCGCAAGACCAATTTGTGTATCTTGTTGTTCCATCACGTTCAATAATGTAGTTGTGATACGAGCACCAGAACAGCCCAATGGGTGACCTAATGCAATCGCACCACCATTCAAGTTAATGATGTCTTGTTTATCATAGATGCCTAAGCCTTTCATTACTGATAAGCCTTGAGCAGCAAATGCTTCGTTTAATTCGATAGTTTGGATATCCGCCATCGTTAAACCAGCACGTTTAAGCGCTTTTTGAGTTGCTGGTACTGGACCGTAACCCATGATCGCAGCATCACATCCTGCAATAGCCATAGAACGAATCACAGCACGTGGTTTTAAACCAAGCGCTTGAGCACGTTCAGCAGACATAACTAACATTGCAGAAGCACCGTCAGAAAGAGCAGAAGAAGTTGCTGCTGTTACTGAACCACCTTTAGGATCGAAAACTGGTTTCAACGCTTTGAATGCTTCAAGGTTTGCGTCAGCACGAATCACTTCGTCGATGTCACAAAGGATTTTGAAACCATTTGCATCATGACCTTCAACACCAACGATTTCGTTTTTAAAACGACCTTCTTGTGTTGCAGCCCATGCACGACGGTGAGATTCAACACCGAACGCATCTTGTTCTTCACGAGAGATACCGTTCATACGACCTAACATTTCAGCAGTTAAGCCCATCATGTTAGATGCTTTTGCATAGTGTTTAGATGCTTCAGGGTTAAGGTCGATGCCGTGCATCATACCTACGTGACCCATATGCTCTACACCACCGATGATGAAGATGTCACCTTGGTTGGTCGCAATTTGTGCAGCAGCAGTATGAAGTGCTTGCATAGAAGAACCACAAAGACGGTTAACGGTTTGACCGCCAGCAGTCTTTGGAATATCAGCTAATAAACCAATGTTACGAGCAATGTTCATACCTTGCTCTAAAGTTTGGTTTACACAACCCCAAATGATGTCTTCAACTTCGTTGGTATCAAATTGGTTACGAGCAACAAGTGCACGTACTAATTCAGCAGATAAACTGTCGGCACGTACATTGCGGAACATACCGTTACGTGATTTGCCCATGGCAGAACGAACGCCATCAACAATCACAACGTCACGTGGATTTAAAGTAGCCATTCACGTCGCTCCTTAACCGTAGAATTTTTTGTTGTTAGCAGCCATGTCACGCAACATTTGTGGCGCTTCATAAGCTTTACCTAAGTGTGCATATTTGTCGCAAAGCGCAACGTATTCAGCAACACCAGTTTGGTCGATATAACGGCATGGACCACCACGGAATGGAGGGAAACCTACACCCATGATCATCGCCATATCTGCTTCAGAAGCAGTTGCAACGATGTTGTCTTCTAAGCAACGAACTGTTTCGTTACAGAAAGCAAGCATCATACGGTCAATGATTTCTTGTGGATCAAATTCACGTTTTTCGCCAGTCACGAAAGGCGCAATGATTTCGTAAGCTGTTGGGTCAACAGTTTTCGCTTTCTTACCTTTCTTGTCTAACACATATTTGTAGAAACCGACATCGTTCTTTTGACCAAGACGTTTTGCTTCGTACATCGCTTGGATAGAACCTTTGTAGTCTGGTTTCATACGGTCAGGGAAACCTTCAGCCATCACTTCTGCACCATGTACACCTGTATCGATACCAACAACGTCGATCAAGTATGCAGGACCCATAGGCCAACCGAATTTCGCCATTACATTATCAACTTGCTGGAAGTCAGCACCGTCTTTAACGAGTAGGTCGAATGCACCGAAGTAAGGGAACAATACGCGGTTTACCAAGAAACCTGGACAGTCGTTTACAACGATAGGTGTTTTACCCATTTTCTGAGCAAGAACAACAGTTGTTGCGATTGCTTCATCAGAAGTTTTTTCACCACGAATAACTTCAACCAATGGCATCATGTGTACTGGGTTGAAGAAGTGCATACCAACGAAGTTTTCAGGACGTTGTAATGCTTTCGCAAGGCGTGTAATTGAGATTGTAGATGTGTTAGATGCAATGATCGTGTTTTCACGAACATGCTTTTCTGTATCTGCAAGTACAATTTCTTTAATTTTAGGGTTTTCAGTTACCGCTTCGATCACGATATCTACTTCTTTAAACTCATCGTAGCTTAAAGTAGGACGGATGCGAGCAAGGGTTTCACCCATTTGCGCAGGTTTCATTTTCTTGCGTTCAACTTGCTTTGTTAGCAAGCCATTCGCTTCTTTCATACCTAATGCAAGTTGTGGGTTACCAATATCTTTCATGATGATTGGAGTGCCTTTGCTTGCCGCTTGGTAAGCAATACCACCACCCATAATACCAGCACCTAATACAGCTGCTTGGTTTACAGGATGAGCACCTTTTTCATATTTTTTCGCAGTTTTCTTCACAACTTGATCGTTGATGAATAAACCGATAAGTGCGCCAGCTTGCGGTGTAATCGCAGCTTTAGCGAAACCTTGAGCTTCTGCTTTTAATGCGTCGTCACGAGTTGAGCTTGCACCTGCTTGTAATGAGTCAAGCAATAATTTAGGAGCAGGGTATTGCGCAGGGTTTGCTTTAGCAAGAACCGCACCTTTCGCTGTATTGAACGCCATCATTTGTTCAAGTGGGTTCAATTTAATTGCGTCTAATTTTTCTTGACGCTTTGCTTTCCAGTTCAAACGACCAGCAAGTGCTTGTTTAACTAAGTCAACAGCAGCTTCTTGAAGTTTGTCAGCAGCAACAACTGCATCTACAGCACCATCTTTAAGCGCAGCAGCTGGCTTCTTAGGATTCGCCATTGCCATCCATTCAACAGCATTGTCGATACCGATCAAACGGCTTAAACGAACGCTACCACCAAAACCAGGATAGATACCAAGTTTGATTTCTGGTAAGCCAACTTGTGCTTGTTCAGACATGACACGGTAGTCACACACTAAGCACATTTCAAAACCGCCACCAAGCGCCATGCCATTGATCGCAGCAACTTTAGGCATTTCTAAATCTTCAAAGCTATTGAAGATTTCGTGTACAGGAATAAGCCAATCAATGATTGCTTGTTCACCAGCAGCGAAATTGTCGCCGAATTCAGTAATGTCAGCACCAACGATAAATGTTGATTTTCCAGAAGTAACAACTAAGCCTTTAATATCGTTATTGGCTTTAACTGCAGCAATTGCTGCTTGGAAGTCTTCAATGGTTGCACGGTTAAATTTATTAACCGACTCACCTTGTAAGTCAAAGCGGAATTCTGCAATTCCGTCCGCAAGCATTTGGACGGTAATGGCATTGCCAGCGTGGATCATGCCTGATCTCCCTTGTTGTGGAGGATTCTGAGTTGATGTCATAAAAGCGTGTGTGTGGATATAGGCACACAAAATGCTTCCCTAATCTTACGATAACTATATCCAAAAAGAACATAACAAGTTGTATCAAGCCGTGACGCTAGGGTCATCTATTGTTTTGATGGATCATTTTTTATTATTTTAATTAATTTAAATCAATGGTTTATTGTTGTTTATAATGATGATTGTAAATAAAAAATGCTGAAATGAATAAAATAATCTCCATAAGTACTTACAACAATAAATTTATCTAGAACACTCATTTACTGTGGAATATGTGCTTTCTTAAAGGAATTGATATTAAATTTTATTTGTTCAAAGGCAAATTCTTTATTTTGGTCTATTTCTTGCTGCATTTTTAGAAGAAAATCACATTTAGCGCTAGAACCTTGAAATAGGGAAGCTGTGGTTCTTTTAAACATTCACAGCATTTATTTTTCATATTGAAACACCGTCATCAGCTGACAAAAAATGTTAGTTAATGCTTGAAGTGGAAAGTGAAAATAAAGGCTAGAATTTAACTAAAGATGGTTTGCACACTTAGAACAAGATAGAACTGAAAAATCAATCCAATTCGATTCTCGATAATCTTGTTTGGGGATGAGAGGTGTCAGGATGAATCCAACAGACCAAACCTTGATGCAACAAATGCATATTTCCTCAGAGGAAATAGAATATCGAAAATCTTTATTGTCGTTGACGAATAAAGAACTTCTCCAGTTGGTTCAATTAGGTATAAAGCTTGAGCCTTTATTTGATCAAGTTGTGATGGAGTTTTATCAACAACAAACTTCAGTAGCCGAAATTGCAACTTTGATTGGAGATGTAGATACCTTATCTCGTTTACAACGTGCGCAACGACAATACGTCACTGAGTTATTTTCTGGGACTTATGATGCCAATTACGTTAACAACCGTCTAAGGATTGGTTTAGTGCATAAGCGGATCGGTGTAGAACCCAAATTATATTTATCGGCGATTTTATCATCTCAAAACTAGATTAATGACTTTGGTGTATGAGCAAATTGGACATACAGATGAATATCATCAAGTTGTGCAAACTCTAGAAAAACTATTCATGTTTGATATTTCTTTAGTTGTTGAAACCTATGTTTGGAGTTTAGTCAGTGAAATCAAATCGTCTAAAGAGAAAATTGAACAATATGCCAATGTCCTCGAAGATCGCGCACAACAAATGGAAGCATTGTCACAAACTGATCCTCTGACAGGTTTACTGAATGTTCGACATTTAAATAGTATTTTGAATGCAACTATATGTACGGCTGAACATACTTTAGAACCTGTGACGGTGGTATTTATTGATATTAATGATTTCAAAATGATCAACGATACATTTGGGCACCCACGTGGCGATCAAATTTTAAAAATAGTGGCAGATGGTATCCGCTATGTTGCTCGACTTGATGATCATTGTTTCCGATGCGGAGGTGATGAATTTTGTATCATTTTCCCAAGATGTACAGAATCTCAAGCGATAGAGAGTTTTGTACCTCGTTTGGAGCAATATATTCGCCAAATAGAACCTTCAATTAGCTTGAGTATCGGTGTCAAACAAACCGATCATGTTGAAGGCTATATTGATGCAACAACCTTAATCCATGAAGCCGATGCAAGAATGTATCAGGTGAAAAAAGAGCGTAAAACAAAAATATAGTTTTTAAAAAAAAGTTATTAAGTTTTTGAAAAATAGAATTAAAAAAAATTAACTCGCTATCCAAGTCGGAGTTTGAGTAAAAGCGGCTAGAAATTGTGAGGGATGGTGTTAAAATTTGGCGATTAATTTTTAAGTGCCGATATCAATGATTAAATGGATCATATTAGCGATCTTTATCATTTCGGCGTTGTATATTCAGCGTCGTGGTAAAGTTAAGCATTCGTTTTATCGTCAATTTTTTGACCATTCTACTGTGCTCGCACCGATTAATTTCTTAATGTACATGTTTTCTAAAGTACCGAATCAACCTTATATCGATACTCAATATTTCAAAGACCTAAAAATTTTAGATGAAAATTGGGAAATGATTCGTGATGAGGCGAAAGCTTTATACGACAAGGGTGGGATTAAAGCTTCAAGTAGTTACGATGATTTAGGTTTTAACTC
Source organism: Acinetobacter sp. A22 (assembly GCF_030913345.1). Classification (NCBI taxonomy): domain Bacteria; kingdom Pseudomonadati; phylum Pseudomonadota; class Gammaproteobacteria; order Moraxellales; family Moraxellaceae; genus Acinetobacter; species Acinetobacter sp. A22. The sequence continues at coordinate 2,247,353 of NZ_CP133162.1, read as the reverse complement.
ATTTTTTAAAACAGGTTGGAAGCGTTTTTATCTTAAATGGTACGATTCAGCACATCCGTCAGCTGCTGAGCTTTGCCCAAAAACGACGGCTTTGTTGAAAACATTGCCAAGTATTAAAGCTGCGATGTTTACCGAGTTGGCACCAGATAGTCGTTTAGTACGACATCGTGACCCTTATGCAGGTTCGTTGCGTTATCATTTAGGTTTGATTACGCCAAATGATGACCGTTGCTTTATTGATGTGGATGGCGAACGTTATTCATGGCGTGATGGAGAAAGCGTTGTGTTTGATGAAACCTACATTCACTATGCTGAAAATAAAACAGATCAAAACCGTATTATCTTTTTCGCTGATGTAGAGCGTCCATTAAAGACACGTTTTATGGAAAAGTTTAACCACTGGTTTGGTAAAAGTGTGATGACTGCTGCGAGTTCTCCTAATGAAGCAGGTGACCAAACCGGTGGTTTAAATAAAGTTTTTGGTTATGTTTACCAAATCCGAATTAAAGCCAAAGCATTAAAGAAATCAAACCGCCAACTTTATTACTTTTTAAAGTGGTTCTTAATGTTAGGATTATTCTTCCTGATTTTTATAAGACCGTATGTTTTTTAACAAAGATGCCCGCAAGGGCATCTTAAATATCAATAAAAAATAGAGCATCTATACAAATGATTCCAATTGGAACATGGAGTTTTTTTCATTTCTTTCTGCTGCTGATTTGCCCGCTTTTGGGTGGGATATTACTCTATATTTTTTTAGGCTGCTTTATTGGTTTTATATATAGGAAATATAAATTAAAACAAAAGGTTGTATTCTTTACTCGAAGCATGAAACTGCTCCTGTTTGTGGTCATCTTAATGAATAGTTGGAGTCTTTATTTGTCATATTCTTTCTATCAAATTGTACAAGAAATAGCACAAAAGGATGAAAATAAGGCAAAACGCAGTCGCTTTATTTTGGATCAGGATTTTCAATTTGATCAGCAACTTTTTCCAAAAGGTACACTCATTAATCTCTATAACGTGCATGATGCAGGAGAGGATTTTCGTCCTTTAAGTCTATATGGTTTGCAGGCTGCACAATTTCCACGACCCATGTATATTGCGGGTGTTTGGGTAGATGCGTACAAGGAGGAGTCTGCTTTTGTGCAGTTATTACAATTGGCACAGGATCAGGTAATCGCTCCTGTTTATATGAATGATCATAAAGGTGGATGGGTGTTGGACTCAACACGCAAAAACATCCGCTGTCAAAAAGGACAAGTGGCAGAATTTCGGGTAGGTGATCAATATTATCCAGATAAAGACTATTCAAAAGAAAATTGGTATGCCGAAGAAGTGATTACCTTTAAACCTGCGTTATGGAAGTTTGTGGGTTGCACGACAGCAGCCCCGATATTGCTTGAACCTGCGTACCAGTAAGCTATGCATTTTATAATGACAGAGTTAGAGAAGAGCCTTTGCGTAAGGGTATATTTATTCATCCGCTATATTTCACGATTTACAACTTGAAAAAGCTTACGTAAACATTACATCATGTGATGTAAATAAAGATAACAGGCTGGCTGTGAATCCAAACGCGCGTGAACATATTGAAAAAATCCTGACTCATATGACTCAATTGCCTGGTGTTTATAAAATGCTCGGTAAAGATGGAGAGTTACTGTATGTTGGGAAAGCCAAAAACTTAAAGAATCGTGTATCCAGCTATTTTGTTAAAACGATTGACCATCCCAAAACACAGGCATTGGTTGCCCGTATCTATGATATCGAGACATTGGTTGTCCGTTCTGAAACCGAAGCGCTACTGCTTGAACAAAATCTGATTAAACTGCATCGTCCGCCATACAATATTATGCTGCGCGATGATAAATCCTATGTGTATATCTTTGTCTCGGCAGACAAGCCCTATCCCCGCATTGCCAGTGGGCGTGGCAAGGGTAAGCATCAGGTCGGCAAGTTTTTTGGGCCTTATCCCAGTGCCTATAGTGCACGAGATACCTTACTGGTTTTACAAAAATTATTTAATGTTCGCCAATGTGAAAACAGTTATTTTTCACAACGTAAACGCCCTTGTTTACAGTATCAGATTAAACGTTGTACAGCGCCTTGTGTTGGTCTGATTAGCCCTCAGGACTATAAGGAAGATGTCGATAATTCAATTCGTTTTTTACAGGGTGATACCAAAGAACTCAATCAAGAGCTGATTGGAAAAATGGAGCAAGCGGCAGAAGCTCTTGAGTTCGAAAAAGCGGTATTTTATCGAGATCGATTGTCTTTATTACGTGAAGTTCAAGCCCAACAAGCAGTGTTTAAAATAAAAGGTGAGGCTGATATTTTAGCTATTGCCTATCAAGCGGGCGTCACCTGCGTACAAATCATGTATGTGCGTAATGGTCGTATGCTGGGAGGAAAAAGCTATTTTCCAGATATGTTGGGTGATGATCTTGGACAAATGCTCAGTGATTTTATTGCTAACTTCTACTTCCAAGTGGCAGATGAAATCCCTTCTGAGTTGATTGTGAATGTCGAACTTCCTGATCGAGTTCAACTCGAAGAAGCTTTACAACAAACCTTTGAGAAGAAAGTTCAGATCAAGCACAAAGTTCGAGAAACACGGGCTGAGTGGCAAGAGCTTGCACAAATGAACGTGCAGCATGCAATCAAAGGGAAGTTGAGTAATCATTTAGAGTTGAATGAGCGTTTTCATCAACTTGAACAAGTTGCAGGACGTCCGATTGATCGAATTGAATGTTTTGATATTAGTCATACCATGGGGGAAGCACCAATCGCTTCCTGTGTGGTGTTCGATCAAGGTGGAGCGCGGAAAAGAGATTATCGTCAGTTCGCCATTCAGGACATTACCGGTGGTGATGACTATGCAGCGATGCGTCAAGCACTGATTCGTCGTTATAAGAAGAATATGTTACCTGACCTTTTACTGATTGATGGTGGTAAAGGGCAGTTGCATATGGCTATGGATGTCATGCAAGAGCTTGGTCTAGATGCATTTATGATTGGGGTCTCTAAAGGTGAAGGGCGAAAACCAGGTTTAGAAACCTTACATTTTACTGATGGTACAAAGATCCAATTGCCTGAAGACCACAAAGCTTTGCACTTGATTCAGCAAGTTCGAGATGAAGCACATCGTTTTGCCATCACCAAACATAGAGCCAAGCGAGATAAACGACGTAGTAGTTCAGTATTGGAAGCAATCCCAGGTTTAGGACCTAAACGTCGACGCGATTTATTGACTCATTTTGGCGGTATACAAGGCGTGCTAAAAGCTTCAGAAAAAGAATTAATGCTTGTTCCTGGTTTGGGAGAAGTGATGGCAAGGACGATTTATAAAATTCTTCATGAATAAAAGGGCGGATTGACCGAATCTTCCATAGAGTTGTGGATAAATGATCATTCACAAAACTTAAGAAACGTTGAAAGATAAAGTGAATTTGCTCCTTAAGGAATAATAATGTCACTGCTTGGATTGTATCAACAGCTAGAACAACAAGAATGGATTGATATTCCATCAGGATGGTTGCAAGGGCGTACGGTATTTGGTGGTCTTATCGCAGGTCTGCTGATTCAAAAAGCAATTCTTACAGTCAATGATTCAGCAAAACAGCTTTTAAGTTGTAGTGTCAGCTTTGTTGGACCTGTACAGCAAGGTGCAGCCAAATTGACGGCTGAAGTATTGAGACAAGGGAAATCAGTGACGACACTTGAAATTCGTCTTTGGCAAGACGATGCAGTGCAAAGTGTTTTAGTTGCAAGCTTCGGTTTGGGGCGAGAGTCGAGAATTGTGGTGAATAACCAACCCACGGTTCCTGACTACGTAACAGCAGATCAACTGGAAAAAATGGTTTATCTTGAAGGTTTGATGCCTGAATGCTTACAACAGTTCGAGCTGTGTTGGGCTGAAGGACATTATCCAATGGCAGGAAGTAAAACACCTGATTTTGGTGGATGGTGTCGTTTTTCTCCTCAATTACACTCAAATCGTGATTTATATTTGGGTGATTTATTTTCTTTAATGGATGTGTGGCCGCCAGGTGTTTTGCCAATGTTTAAAACATCAGCACCCGCGAGCTCTTTAAGTTGGCACATTACATATATACACCCGATTGAAAATCAACTGCATGACTGGTTTAAATATAAAGTCGTTACTGAGTTTGCAGAACACGGTTATTCAACAGAATATGCTTATCTTTGGGATAGTGAAAATCGATTAATTGCGATCCTTAGGCAGACGGTTGCCATTTTTTGCCTAGTCGACACTTCCTCGTATTTCGTATAAAGTTGCTTACAGATGGATACAATCTCGGCACAACCTTTGTGCAATATGCATATTTGATGCGACCAACATGGCGGTGTTTATGAGCACAGGGCGAATCCTGAACATTCCTAATATTCTAACATTGGCACGTATTGCCTTTATTCCTGTTTTTTTGGTGATTGCCTATTGGCCACCAGCGATTGGAATTGCTGAGCATCATGGTGGGATGATGCGACATTTGATTTTGACCGCGATCTTTGTCCTTGCAGCTGTAACAGATTGGTTTGATGGCTACCTCGCAAGGACATTAAATCAAACATCGGCTTTTGGACGCTTTCTCGATCCTGTCGCTGATAAATTGATGGTCGCTGCTGCTTTGATTGTTTTGGTTCAATGGCAACCTACAATTTCCATGGCATTTGCTGCGATTGTGATTATTTCTCGTGAAATTACAGTTTCAGCATTGCGTGAATGGATGGCAGAATTGGGTGCAAGAACCAATGTTGCGGTTTCAACCGTAGGTAAATATAAAACTGCCTTTCAAATGATTGCGATTAGCGTATTTTTGTTGAACTGGAAGCCATTAGAAATCTGGGCGTATGCTTTATTGTATGCTGCGGTGATATTAACCTTGTGGTCGATGATTATATATCTACGAGCTGCATGGCCTTATTTAAAACAGCCTTAATTGCTCATCAATCTAATAGCATCAAATCTAAGAAGCTCTCTAACTAGAGGGCTTTTTTATTGCCTCATATATACAGCTCAAGAAAAAAGCCCATAACGAATATGAGCTTAGTTCTCTGAGGAAAGTCATGCTCTTTTTGGGAGAGTATGCTGAAGAACATAATCATAATATGAGAATATACTGATATTTACAACGCATGAAAGTGTAAAGATTTTTTAATATTCTCAGTTTTGATTTGCTTGGTTTTCAGTCAGTGTTGCAAATTTATGTTCGATCTGAGCTGCATTGCTTTGTAAGATTTCGATAAGCTTCTGAATATTCAGAAAATCAAAACGATTTTTTGATGCAACTAAGGTCAAGGCGATCGGTGCTTCCTTTGTGGAAAAACGTATCGGTACAGACAGACCGCAAACTTGTGGATCAATTTCACCTTGAGATAAATAAAATCCCTGCTTTTTTATTTTTTTCATCTGTTGAGTGAATTCATCTAGATCATGGGCAAAGCCAACTTTGGCAAGCTCATTTGAGAATTGCTCATAGTAAGACTGAATTCTTTGTTTGGTTAAATGAGCAATCACAATTTTAGGTGATGCCCCCACATATACAGGTCGAGGACAGCCACGTCCGTATGAAAGCAGCTCGGCTGCTTTGAAGGTTTCATGATGTAAATCAATACAGTAATCATGATTCAAATAGGTGAGTAAGCAGCAAAGTTCTGTACGATCTACGATGTCTCGCATGAACGGAATACTGATTTGTACTAAAGGATCTGTACTATGCGAAATATAGTCTAAAACCGCTATTTTAGAGCCTAAAGTGTAGTCACCAGATGTTCCACTAATACGTTTCAAGATATCAGTTGATACCAGTTCCTTTAAATAGCGATATGCAGTGGGTTTTGAGAGATTGAGCTCATCACAAATGATATCAACGTTGATAATCGGGCGAGAAACTGAAAATAAGTCCAGTACAGTGAGAATTTTACCAAAACTCGAAATTGCCATGATGAGCTGTTTACTCCTTAAAAAATAGTCTAAAGCTGTGGCTTTTATTTGCTTTATAACAGAAAAGTCATTCAGCGGGTATGCACTTTTAGCGTAGTTGATTCTAAAACGTATGAATAAGTTCTCTGATGAGAAAAATGATATTTTTTGAATGACATATTCTATATTTAATTAAATAATTATCAAATAGTGATAATTTATGTTGACTAAATAACTTTGTTTTGAAAAAATTATAAGCACAATTTCTTCATTGGATAATTTGTTTTAAATTTATCCCTGAAATGTTTGCCATTCCGATCAGTTCATTCTATTTCACGGTCAATTGAATGCTCTTTTAGTCTCTATCAAGAAGCTAAATGCAGCTGAGTTGTGTTGTGAATTTGCGTTTCCTAACGCGGCTAGTATTGAGAAAAGTTCATGTTATTTAAACAGTTGTTGGCTTTTAGGCCGAGTCGACTTGACATTATTTTTGCGTGCAAAACCTTTGTCGCAGGGATGTTGGCACTGTTTATTTCATTTGAGCTTGATTTGATTAACCCAATGTGGTCGATAGGGACGGTATTAATTATTGCCAGTCCTTACTCTGGAATGGTTTCTTCCAAATGTATTTATCGCTTGGTTGGTACGGCTGCAGGAGCAATTATTGCGTTGCTTTTGACACCACATTTTATCAATACGCCGTGGTTGTTTACGATCATCTTGGCATTGTGGGTCGGGTTTGCACTGTATATATCGCTCTTAGATCGTACTCCTCGTAGCTATGTATTTATGTTGGCTGGATATTCCACCGCAATGATTGTGTATAACGCCATCACTTATGTTGATAGCTATAATATTTTTGATATTGCTCTGGCACGAGTATTAGAAATCTCTGTGGGTGTGATTTCAACCGCTGTCGTTTCAGCAACTTTTTTTCCTGTTCATGTGGGTGCCATGATTAAACAACGTGTCATCAAAACTTTGCAGGATCTGGAAAATATTTTTGAAAAACTCATTTCAGCCCAAGATACAAACCAAAACTACACACAAATTTTAGGGGTGATCACTCGTGATGCATCAGATATCCATGCTCTAGCAGTTCATCTCGCTTATGAAAAAGGCGAGTTGCAAGGCATGACCAAACCTCTACAAGAAATGCTGCATCAGGTCTCGCTTGTTGTAGCCAATCTAGTTGCCATGTCTCAACGGATTAAACAATTAGAGCAAATGCCATTAACCACATTAGCTCCAAGGTTAAGCCAACTACGACAACAGACCTTACAGTTTTTAAATCAAGAAAAACAATTAACTGCCGATAACTTACGTGATTTACCACCACAGTTTGAACAAGATTTTAGCGAATTGATTGCGATGGCTTCGTCTGAACAAAAGACTGTGTTGGCTGCCTTAAAAATGGATGTACGTCATTTTATCGCCAATATGTTGGCAGTGAAGTTACTTTGGCAACAGATCCAGAAAGGTCATAAAGAAATCCCATCTGAGATAACTACGATCACCACCAAATATCCAAGTTTACACCGTGATCATGGTATCGCGGTACGCGGTGGAATCAGTGCGGTTCTCATCACTTTCATCGTGACAGGAGCGTGGATTTTATCAGGTTGGAAAGCTGGATTTATGATGGCGCAAATGGGCGCGATCACAGCGTGTATTTTGACTGCTTTGGATAATCCTGTACCTGTGTTGCGCATATTTATCTGGGGGAGCATCGTTTCAGCGGGATTGGTTTTTATTTATGCCTTTGTAATTTTTCCCCACATTACGCACTTTTGGCAATTAGCACTGGTACTTTTTCCAATTTTCCTTGTGGCTGTAAGCATGATGGCAAATCAAATGCTAATGCCGATAGGTATGGTTTTAGGCATTAATACCATGATGGGGCTGAATTTACATAATAAATATTCAATGGATGCGGTGTCTTATTTAGACAGCTCCTTTGCCATGATTTTAGGTGTTTTGGTCTCATTAATTGTGATTGATTTGGTTCGTGCTGTTTCACCAGATACAAGCGCAACACGTATTTTAAGTTTGCATTACCAAGCGATGCGTCAAGCTTTAACACTGAGTTATGGGATTGATTTCAAAATTCATTTACGTAGCATGCTTGATCGAGTTGGGGTTCTAAATAGCAAGATGGTACAAAATGCTGAACTGAAATATGCCATCCAAAATGCCTTAATTGAAAGTGCATCGATTGTTGATCTTGTGCGATTACAGGAAATCCGCCAAAAGCTTCCACATTATGTGGACTTGCAAATGCAAATTGCTCTTTTAGAACAGCAGCTTGCCGAATATTTTCAAACACAATCAGAGCAACTTTCATTTCAAACTTTTCCAACGAAAATTCTTCAGCAAATCGAAGTGGTCAAGCATCTTGCAATGCCAATTAGTGAAGATGAGTTGCATCAAAGATTATTGATTTCACTGAATAATATTCTCAAAAGCATTGGGCATGTTTCAAATGAACAGGTGAGTTTAAATATGAATGACGTTGAGGTTGCTCATGGGTGAAATCAATCTATATGGAATTTATATTCCAACGTTGTTAGTGCAAGCCGTGATTGCTTATGTGCTGTTTAAGATATTAAGTCCATTTGTAGATCGTTTCGCTCAGGCGGGATGGATCGGGTTACCCAGTATTTTTAATCTCTGCTTCTATTTAGCTTTGATGCTTTGTGTGCATGAAATTTTTGTCCGACTTTGGATCTGAGCTAAATTTTTGATTGTTTAAATTTCTCTGATTTAAAAAAGAGTAGTAAAGGTGAAGAACATGAATGCATTTGATATGCGAAAAGTCATACGACCCGTGGTTCTTATCGTTGCCATTATTGTGGCGACATACACGATTGTGCATTTATGGAATTACTATAATGCGGCACCTTGGACGCGAGATGGTCGTGTCCGTGGCGATGTCATTCAAGTGGCTTCAGATGTCAATGGTTTGGTGACTGAGGTTTTGGTACAAGACAACCAAACTGTAAAGAAAGGACAGGTCTTGTTTAAAATTGATGTCGCACGTCAAGCACTGGATGTAGAGCAAGCCAAATCTGATCTTGCGAAAGCTAAAGCAGGTCTAGCACAAGCTCAAGCGACTCTCGCGGGTACCAAAGCTAGCTTAGTAAAGACCGAAGCCAATATGAAACTTGCCGAAAAGAATGCAGCTCGATATACCAGTCTTATGGATGGTGCAATTTCCAAACAGGAACAAGATCAAGTTTTTGCTGCACGTGATCAAGCTTTTGCTGAACGCGAACAATTAAAAGCAAGTATTGAACAAGCTAATGCTGCGATTGAACAGCAACATGCGTTACTGGATGTGGCGACAAGTAATTTGCACTTGGCAGAATTGAATTTACACCGTTCAGAAGTTGTTGCTCCTGCCGATGGAACTTTATCAAATTTTGATTTACGTGTGGGTAATTACGTTAAAGTTGGACAAGCTGTAGCAGCTCTTTTAGATCGTCAGCAACTTTATGTGGTTGGTTATTTTGAAGAAACAAAACTTGACCGTATTCATGTTGGAGATGTTGCAACAGTTCAATTGATGGGGGACAAACAACGTATTCGTGGTCATGTGCAAGGTATTGCATCTGGGATTGAAGATCGCGAGCGTTCGGGCAGTTCAAACTTATTGGCAAATGTAAATCCAACTTTTAGTTGGGTACGATTGGCTCAACGAGTGCCTGTGAAAATTGTATTAGATGAACCACCACAAAATCCATTGGCATTCGTTTCTGGACGTACTGCAACGGTGAGAGTGATTGAGAAATAAGCTTTGAAGTTGTTAATAAATAAAATTAGTAGAGTGATATTGGTTAGGAAAGCTCATAAGCTCAATTCAACGTTGTTATTCCGTTCCGCCTTCAATGTCAATTCAGCTCAAAAGGCGATATGGATATCGCCCGCCAAGATATTCATTTATATCTAAGATGTCTGATTAAGGTGTGATGCCTGTAGGATCGCGATACCAGCTTTGTATCAACAACGCTGCTGCAAAGCTATCTGCTGATAAGCGTTTTGCTTGACCTTTACTTTGATAAGATTCGAGTTCTTCTCTCGCTTCACGAGTTGTTAGGCGTTCATCCACCATCCACGTTTGGATATTTGTCTGGTGACGTAAACGACGAGCGAATTTACGAGCCCGCGCTGAGAGTTCGGATTCACTATCATCCATATTCAAAGGTAGCCCAACTAGAAATAAGTTCGGTTGCCACTCTTTAACAAGTTTGAGTAACTGGTTCCAGTCAGGGATGCCATCTTTCATTATAAACAAAGGCAGAGGATTGGCACTTTCAATCGCGGATTGACCAATCGCAATGCCCATTTTTTGTGTACCAAAATCAAATGCCATAATCGACTGGGAAGTTTGTATATCAGGCATGGCCAATCTCAGAAGCAAACCAAGTACGATCTACACCGATTTTTTTATAAGCCGCATCCCAACGATCGCTGTATGGAAGATTAAAAATAAGATCCATATCTGAATCGCAAATTAACCAGTCACCACGAGTGATTTCATCTTCAAGTTGATTTTTACCCCAACTCGCATAGCCTAGAGCAATTTGATAGCGACCAACGCCTTCATTGTGAGCAATCGCATCTAAGATATCTTTACTGGTGGTGATGCAGACATTTTCTCCTACCGCAATAGAGGAGTGCCAAGTCGGTTGACCAGTATGTAGAACAAAGCCTGCTTCTGGGCGTAAAGGACCGCCCTGCAAGACCGCGTGAGGGTGAACATTATCCGCATCAATCTCCAAATCATTGAGAAGTTCTTTGATTTGTAAATCAGACGGACGATTGATAATGATGCCTTGTGCACCGTCTTCATCATGGCGCGCAACATAGATGACAGTATTTGCAAAGAAGTCATCTGCCATGTCTGGTGGAGCGATGAGACAACGGTGAGTTAAGTATTGTTTCGTCACCTAGGCGGTTCTCCATCAAAAGAATGTACGTTTCTATCTATATAGGTTCTTTATATCAACATACAAGAGTTAATCGGATTTCGCCAATCATTTTCTGATATTTTGCCCTAAAAATCAGGCAGGCTGAAACTTAAGCTGTCGCAACTGCTTTGCATGTTGCAAAGTTGTCTCACTAATTTCGACACCACCAGACATACGAGCAAGCTCTAGAATACGCTGTTCTTCGTCAAGTTCGATGATGGTACTGCTAGCTGGATCAGTTTGTTGTTTTTTAACGAGTAGGTGTTGATCGGATTGCGCCGCAACTTGGGCTTGGTGAGTAATACATAATAATTGAACATGCTGTGCTAAATCAGCCAGTAATCGTCCTACAACTTCTGCAGTTCCACCGCTAATTCCGACATCAATTTCATCAAATACTAGAACTTCTGCTTCGGTCTTCTCAGCATTCATGACTTGCATGACTAAAGCAATACGAGAAAGCTCACCACCTGAGGCAACTCGTGCTAATGGTTGTGGAGGAATTCCTTTATTTGCAGTGAATAGCAGTTGAATAAAGCTTAGGCCTTCTGATGATGCTTGTTCTAATGGTTCGAATTTGAATTCAAAATGAGCTTCAGGAAGAGCCAAAGGTTTCACTTGTTCAGTAAGTTGTTTGGCTAGTGGAATCGCAGCGGTTCGACGAATATCATCTAAGTGCTGTGCTTTTTCAATAAAGGATTGATAGGCAATTTCAACTTGTTCAGCCAAAGTTTCAGGATCTTCAAGTTGATGAAGTTGTTCTAATTCCTGTTGCCATTGTTCAAAATCTTGTTTGAGGGACTCTGGTTGAGTTCTGTATTTACGTGCCAGACGATGGAAGATTTCAAGTGTAGAATTTAATTGCTCCATGCGTTCAGGATCGAAACTTTGGCGATCTATGAACTGACGCAAGCTTGCTGTGGCATCTTCAATTTCGCTTTGTGCATTTAATAAAGAATTATAAATGGTTGAAAGCAGTTCGCTGCGTCCAGCATGAGACTCTAACCGACGGATAATCGATGAGATTTCTTGAGTAATATTTTGTTCTGCTTCATCTAATACATTTAGGCTATAACCACAGTCTTGCATGATGTGTTCGTGATGGCTCAAGCGATCAAATTCTTGTTCAATTTCTCGATAGTCTGTTTGTACGATTTCTTCAAGTTCCTCTAATTGTGCTTCTAAGCTTTGTATCTTTTGCAGGCGAGTAGCTTGCGCATCTAGCGCGGCTTGGTGTTGTCGGATATTTTGCTGCCAAATGCTATATGCTTCACGAACCGCTTGTGCTTGATCACCAAAATTGTGATAACGATCTAACCAGTGTTTTGGATAAGGTGGTTCTAGAAGTTGTTGTTGGCTGTGCTGGCTGTAGAGCTGGACTAATAATCGCCCGATTTCTTTAAGTTCAGCAAGGCTACTAGGTCTTCCATTAATCCAAGCTTTACTACGGCCAGTTGCAAAGATGACGCGACGCAAATGAATCTCGCCTGATTCATCATCAAGCTCATGATCTATGAGCCAATTGGCTTCAGCACTATCAGCTTGGTAGCTAAAAATAGCCGTAACGTCAGCTTTATCTGCACCATATCGGACATAATTTGTATCTGTGCGTTCACCTAAACATGCAGATAAGGCATCTAACAATAAAGATTTTCCTGCGCCTGTTTCTCCTGTGAGAACATTAAAGCCTTGTTCAATATCTAAAGCTAAGTGGTCAGCGAGTGCAAAATTAATTAAAGTTAAATGGGTGAGCATAAACGCATCCAATGCACAGATTGTTTTGCTTAAAGATAGAGAGTTTTTATAGTGGCGACAAGTCGTGATTCACCTATTTTGTTGCTTTCACAACAAAACGATTTATTGGAATTTGGAAAAATGAATAAGTCATATTGTTTGATAAGCAAAGAGCTGAAAGTGCATGATTTCAAGCTGATCCATAATTTAAACTAATAATGTTTTAGCGGTGTTGTTTTTTAGTGCTTCAGATGGTTTATTTCTGAAGTCGGTCTCATATATTGAAGTTTGATTTTCTTAATCCTCATCATTCATCGCGGTGCAAATCACTTTATGCAGGGCAAACTTAACTAAGATGATTCTCGCCACTCGTAGCATAACTACTCGTCTTGAGCCCGGACAAAGCTTCGCTTTGTTTTTTCCTCGCTCAGGTATGAAAATTGCTGTATTTACGCCAGAAAATGGATTGATTAGTTGTAAAGGCACAATTAAACTACGTCCAGCATAACCTAATATAAATGCGGCAGAATTTGGAGAGTACGCATGAGTTCAGTGCAGTTTGATCATGTAACGGTCATTAAGAAATCGAATGTGTATTTTGGCGGGGCATGTATTAGCCATACAGTACAATTTGAAGATGGTACAAAAAAAACTTTAGGCGTTATTTTACCTACTGAACAACCTTTGACTTTTGAAACACACGTCCCAGAGCGTATGGAAATTATTTCTGGTGAGTGTCGCGTAAAAATTGCAGATAGTACAGAAAGTGAATTATTCCGTGCGGGGCAGTCATTCTATGTCCCTGGAAACAGTGTATTCCATATTGAAGCAGATGAAGTACTTGATTATGTGTGTCATTTAGAAGGTTAACCTTTTCCTTCATAAATCGAGTACACTATATCTGAAGAAAATCCTGTAAAGTCATTTACAGGATTTTTTTATTAAATTCCTTTGCGGAGCTATTCGCTCCTCACCTGTAAAGTCATTTACAGGATTTTTTATTTTCAAAATCCCCCCAAATATCCTGCTTTAAGTGGGAATGCTGAAAAGAGGTCGCTCATGGCAAAACCTGAATATTATTATGGCGTTCATTCCGTGGAGTCATTATTAGAATTGGAGCCTGAGCGAGTACTCACATTGTTTACGCTTAAAGGTCGAGATGATCAGCGTTTACAAAAAATCTTAGCACTTGCAGAACCTTTCGGGATTAGTGTGCAAAAGGCAAGCCGTGACAGTCTGGAAAAATTAGCAGGTATGCCATTCCACCAAGGGGTTGTTGCTGCTGTACGTCCTCATCCAACGCTTAATGAAAAAGATTTAGATCAATTAATGCAGCAGCATCCCGATGCGTTATTGTTGGCACTTGATCAAGTGACTGATCCACATAATTTAGGTGCTTGCATCCGAACTGCTGCCGCTATGGGAGTTCAAGCAGTCATCGTACCTAGAGATCGTTCAGCAAGTTTGACGCCAACAGCACGTAAAGTTGCAGCAGGTGGTGCAGAAAAGGTTAAGTTTATTCAAGTCACTAATCTTGCTCGTACCTTAGCGCATTTAAAAGAGACTACCCATACTCGTGTGATTGGTACGATGCTTGATGAGAAGGCTTTGCCTATTCAGCAATGTGATTTTAGCGGTTCGGTTGTGATAGTGATGGGCGCTGAAGACACTGGACTTCGACCAATTACCCAATCGCAATGTGATCAAACAGTGTTTATCCCAATGGCAGGTGATTTGCAGAGCTTAAATGTAAGTGTTGCAACCGGTATGGCACTTTATGAGGCGTGTCGACAGCGTACTACTGTATAATCATCGTTACGCTCTATTCAAAATTGAAAAATGACAGTTCGCTCGCAAGGTTATCTTTTTGTCCTGATCACGATGTGTATATGGGGCGGATTTACTATTTTCTCCCGACTTAATGCGCATTGGCATGTCAGTATGTGGGATTTGGTTGCGATGCGCTTTGCAATTGCTTCTGTTATTTTAGTGCCTGTTTTAATTTATAAAAAAGATTTTGCCTTTTTATGGCATCCACGCCCTTTGATTTTGGCACTGATCGGCGGGCTAGGCTATTGTTTTACCGTATATACCGCTTTTTTGCATGCCCCAGCTGCACATGCTGCTATTTTTTTAAATGGTTGTATCCCTTTGTGTACTGCTATTGCTGCATATTTATTATTTAGACAGCCTTTTGATAAACATACGTGGTTCAGTATTGCAATTATGATGAGTGCATTATTACTTATGAGTTATTTAATGCTGCATGATCAAAGTGCTGTATTGGGTTGGGGGGATCTGTTGCTGTTTATTAGTGCGGTGTGGTGGGGTATTTTTACCGTTCTCCTAAAACAATGGAAGCTATCTGCTTGGCATTCAACAGCGGGTGTAGTGATTTGGTCTGCGATTATCTACCTGCCTATTTATATTTTATTTATTCCAAAACATTTTCAAGATGCAGAACCTCTTCACCTCTTGATTCAAGGACTTTTCCATGGTGTGTTGGTGGTGATCGTTGCGACTTTGACTTATGTTGCAGCAATTCAAAGGTTAGGCGCATTTAAAACAGGAAGTATTGTAACTTTAGCACCATTTATAGCGGCTGTTGTCGCTGTTCCTTTGTTAAATGAACCAATCAATCTTGCCATTATCAGTGGTTTGATCGGAATGGCGATTGGTGCACTTCAACCGTGGCGATGGTTTCAAAAAGACACCTTAGAGGCTCAGCTCGAACAACAAAACAAAAATTAATATTCAGCGCGTTTTAGATAACTGAAATGTAATGGTTTTAATTGTTGGTGTAGATGTTCCAATAGGCCATCATTTACCACAATGTCATTTGCCAAACGTTGCTTTTCAGAGCGGGGCATTTGTGCTGCAATAATATGACGAATTTGCTCTTCACTTTGCCCATCTCGTTGACTTGCGCGTTCCAATTGAATGTGCTCACTTGCATCGATCAATAAAGTATGATGAACAAGTTCATGTTGATTAGTTTCAAACAAAAGTGGTGAGACTAAAATGACATAAGGGCTTTCAGCTTGTTGTAATTGTTGAATGATAGATTGGCGAATAGCGGGATGTGTGATTTTTTCTAATGTCATACGTGCTTCAGGATGGCTGAAGATATGTTCTCTCAAGGCTCGACGATTTAAAGTTCCATCTTCTAATAGAACCCAATCTCCAAAAGCACGGTGTATTTCTTTTAAAGCAGGTTGATTTGGTGCTACGATTTCTCGAGCAACAATATCTGCATCTATTACCACAATACCTTGGGACTCAAACCATTGGGTTGCAGCAGATTTACCACTCCCAATACCACCCGTAATCCCCAAGATAAATGTCATATTAACCCCCAAGATACACTTTCATAATTTGCTCACCCCATAGAAAGGCAATCCAACCGGCAATTGCAATATAAGGACCAAATGCAAAAGGTTGATTTTCACCGCGCATTTTCATCAGCATAATACCAATAATTGCGCCTACCATAGAAGAGAGTAATACGATGAGGGGTAACATCATCGGACCCATCCATGCACCAAGGGCTGCAAGCAGTTTAAAATCACCATAGCCCATGCCTTCTTTGCCCGTGATGATTTTAAATAGGTAATACACAATCCAAAGACATAGAAAACCGATTAAATAGCCCCAGATCGCAGCACTAGCCGTTGTATAGATTGCAAAAGTATTGATACCCAGCCCTAATGCTGCTAAAGGTAGCGTAAATCGATCAGGTAGTAACTGTGTATCAAAATCAATAAAAGTGAGTGCAATAAGTGCCCACGTTAGAGTTAAGCCGAACAGCATCTGAATTGTTGCACCGAATACTGCCACAACGATCAATGAACAGATCATAGTAAGTAATTCAATCAACGGGTAGCGAATGCTGATTGGATTTTGGCAAGTGCCACATTTACCGCGAAGTACTAACCAACTAATAATAGGAATATTCTGGAACCATTTAATAGGCGTTTGACACTTAGGACAAGTAGAAGCTGGCTGACTTAATGTTAACTTGCTCTGATCTATGATCGGCTGTTCAGGGTGTAAAAGCATTTGGCATTCCTGATGCCATTCTTGCTCCATCATTTTTGGAGTGCGAAAGATCACAACATTTAAAAAACTGCCGATGCACAAGCTGATTAATCCAACTGCAAGGTAAAGTGCAGTTGGATTTTCAAGGAAGTAAAAGAAAAAAGATTGCATTACACTACTGAACCCATCTGGAAGATTGGTAGATACATGGCAATAACGAGACCGCCTACTAATACACCAAGAATTGCCATAATAAGAGGTTCCATCATTGAAGTGAGACCATCTACTGCGTTGTCGACTTCATTTTCATAGTGTGTTGCGACTTTATCTAACATCGAATCAAGAGCGCCAGACTCTTCACCAATTGCAACCATTTGAATTGCCATCGCAGGGAAGAGGTTTGAAACACGCATCGCGAATTGGAGCTGTTGTCCAGTCGCAACATCTTCTCTAATTTTAAGTACAGCTTCTTCATAAACAACATTATTGGTTGCACCTGCTGTGGATGTAAGCGCATCAATTAATGGTACGCCTGCAGCAAAAGTGGTAGCTAAAGTGCGGCTATAGCGAGCAATAATTGCTTTATATACAAGATCTCCAAAAATCGGCAATTTTAGAGCAAGCTTATCCAATGTATCTCTAAACTTTTTACTACGTTTTTTTGCCTCCAAGAATCCTGTGATAAAAAAACCTATAGCAATAATGAGGATAAACCAATACTCTTGCATCCATTTAGACATATTTACAACCATTTGGGTAAAAGCTGGTAGATCAGCTCCAAAGGATGTAAAGAGGTCTTGGAAAACGGGTACTACCTTAACCATTAGAATGATTGTTACAATTACAGCTACAACGATAACAGTGGCAGGATATTTCATCGCTTTTTTAATTTTTTGTTTGAGTAACTCACTTTTTTCCTTATATACCGCGACACGATCTAGCATAGTCTCAAGAGCACCCGACTGTTCCCCTGATTCGACCAGTGAACAAAATAAGGTATCGAAGTATTGAGGGTATTTTTTTAAAGCGCCAGCGAAAGTATTACCACCTTCAACTTCACTTTTTAATCCTAGTACGACCTCACGCATGGATGGGTTTTCTAAGCCTTCAGCAACAATCTCAAAGCCTTGTACCAACGGTACACCTGCTTTCATCATTGTAGCTAATTGGCGTGTGAAAACCGTAATATCCAAGGTCGTTACTTTTTTCTTCATAAAACCTTCGAGAATATTTTTACGTTTTTCTCGAATATTTTTAATCGTCACACCTTGTTTACGTAAGGTGACTTTTGCTAAAGCCATATTACGTGCTGGAAGTTCCCCTTTAATTTTTGCCCCTTTACGATCGACCCCTTCATAGGCAAAAGTAGGCATCATTTGCGCTTTTTTCGCTGCCATGACCATTAATCCTTTTTATTGATTTTATTCACTTGTTACTCGGTTAACTTCTTGCAAAGAGGTGATCCCTTGCATGACCTTTTTTAAACCAGAACGGCGTAGATTATTGAAACCAGCCTTTTCAGATGCTGCTGCAATTTGTAGTGCATTTCCATCTTCCATAATAATCTTGGAAATCTCGGGTGTCACTTTCATTACTTCATAAATACCGACACGCCCTTTATATCCTTCACGACAAGCATCGCAGCCGACAGGTTGAAAAATTTGAAAGTCAGGGTTGGCTAAATCTTGTTCAGTGAAGCCCATTTCTAAAAGGCTTTGCTTAGGAATCTCGATAGGTTGTTTGCATTCCGAGCATAGGCGGCGGGCTAAACGTTGAGCAATCACTAGATTAACCGAGGTTGCAATATTGAAAGAGGGAACCCCCATATTGCGTAGTCGTGTGAGTGTTTCAGGAGCGCTGTTGGTATGTAGGGTTGACATCACCATGTGACCTGTTTGAGCTGCCTTAATTGCAATTTCAGCTGTTTCGAGATCACGAATCTCACCGACCATGATGACATCAGGGTCTTGACGTAAAAATGCTTTTAATGCTGCTGAGAAAGTTAAGCCTGTTTTAGGGTTGACGTTAACTTGGTTAATACCTTCTAAGTTGATTTCGACTGGGTCTTCTGCGGTCGAAATATTGGTATCTTCTGTATTTAAGATATTTAGACCTGTATATAACGATACGGTTTTACCAGAACCTGTCGGACCTGTAATCAGAAGCATACCCTGAGGCTTGTCTAATGCACTCATAAATAGTTCTTTTTGTTCATCCTCATAGCCTAATGCTTCAATACCTAACATTGCGCTTGAAGGATCTAAAATACGAAGAACCAGTTTCTCTCCAAATAAAGTTGGAAGTGAGTTAACACGAAAATCAATCGCTTTAGTCTTAGATAGTTTAAGTTTGATACGACCATCTTGAGGCATACGCTTCTCAGAAATGTCCATTTGAGACATGACTTTTAAACGAGACGCTAAACGAGTTGCGAGTTGTAGTGGTGGGTTTGCAATTTGTCTGAGTACACCATCCACACGATAACGCACGCGATACATTTTTTCATAAGGTTCAAAATGTAAGTCAGAGGCTCCCATACGAATCGCATCAATCAATAGTTTATTGATATATTTGACGATAGGTGATTCATCTTGATGGTTTGTATCATCATCCTCAGTCGTGTTGTTTGTATCAGTCGATGCAACATCAACATTATCTAAGTCAAAGTCGTCATTTTCCCCAAAATCGAAACTGCCACTATCTCCAAACTGCTGTTCAATTAGTTTTTCGAGTTTATTGTGCTCAACAATCACAGGTTCGATATTCAATTTGGTATTGAACCTGATTGCGTCTAATGCATCAATATTCGTCGGGTTGCTGGTCGCAACATACAAAATCTGACCACGTTGTATGAGTGGAACAACACGATGTTTTTGAATCAGTTTGCTGTCAGTTATTTCACGAAGTAATAGAGCCGTATCAAATACAGCAAGATCAAAAAGTGGCTCACCAAACTCTAAAGAGATGCTTTCCGCAATTGTCAGAGGTGATAGGCGATGATGTTCAATTAAGTGAGCAACAATATCTTGTTGTGCTTTTTTTGCAGCATCAATCGCACTCTGCATATTTGATGCAGCAATGTGACCATCATCGACTATGCGTCGAATAAACCCCGAAAATTTTGGAGACGTATGTATTCCTGACATCTGTCCGCCTTATGACAATATGGTTATAATAGCTATATATCAAAATTATACTTTCGTTACGTAAAATTACTACCATTGAAAGTGTCGTTTTTGACTTGATTAAGCTTTAAAACTTTGAACTGATCGAATCTTTTGCAAATTTATTTTTATCATAAACTTGTAGTTATGATGTTTTGAATAAATAAATGTCTCAGCCAACCAAATCCACTTTGGTTAAACTGATAATACTCTTTTTCTTCCCGTAGTCACTGCTTTAAATTCAAACGATATAAAAAAACTGAATTTTCTAAAAAACTGTGTAAAATATGCAGCATTTTTTAGAATTTATTCGTAGGTTGGCGGAGTATGTCGAATTCGACCATTACCCCTTGGGTTGTTGGCAATTGGAAAATGAATCCAATGCATGCTGACGCTTTAAAATTAATAGAAGAATTTAAACTGTTATTACAACAGGAACCTATTTCTCAAGCGGCATGTCATATTGGTGTTTCTCCAGTATCGATTGCGCTTACAAATATACAAGCACATTTAGCTGAATTTAATCGAACAATCTATACGGTCGCTCAGGACGTTTCCAAAATTGCTGGCACAGGTGCGTATACGGGTGAGGTCAGTGCTGAATTGCTAAAAGATAGTCAAATCGAATTTGTATTGATTGGACATTCTGAACGTAGAGAATTATTTGGTGATAATGTAGAAATCATCAAGGCTAAACTCAACAACGCTTTAAATGCAGGATTGACTGTGATTTATTGTGTTGGTGAAAGTTTAGAGCAACGCGAGCAGGGCGCTGCTGAACAAGTTGTATTACAACAAATTTGTGATATCGCAGCGATTGTGAAGCCTGATCAATGGCAGCGTATTGTGGTCGCTTATGAGCCGATTTGGGCGATTGGCACTGGAAAGACTGCTTCTCCTGCTGATGCACAAATGATGCATGCAAAAATTCGTGAAGGTTTAAAACAAATCACACCTTTTGGAGCAAATATTGCTATTTTGTATGGTGGAAGTGTGAAAGCTGAGAATGCTGTTGAATTAGCTGCATGTCCAGATATTAATGGCGCTCTGGTTGGTGGTGCATCACTCAATGCGCAATCCTTCTTCCAAATCGCAAAAGCTTTTGCTCAAAGCAAATAACGAGGAATAGAAATGTATAGTTTTATACTCGTTGTACATATCATTTTGGCAATTTTGATTATTGCTTTGGTTCTTGTACAACAAGGTAAGGGTGCTGAAGCTGGCGCATCTTTTGGTGGTGGCGGTGCTGCCACAGTATTTGGTGCTTCGGGTGCAGGTAACTTCTTGACCCGTTTAACTGCTATTTTTACGGCATTATTTTTTGTAACTAGTTTAACTTTGGCTGTGTTCGCTAAAAAACAAACGACAGATGCATATACGCTTAAATCAGTTCAAACGACGACAACAGCTCCTGCCTCATCGTCTGAAACTTCATCAAACGCGCCAAAAACAACTGAATAAGTTGATTTAGGACTTTTCTTTTTCGCTTTAAACGAATAGAATGCGTCCCACAAAGCTGCGGTGGTGGTGGAATTGGTAGACACGCTACCTTGAGGTGGTAGTGCTTTCGGGCGTGGGGGTTCAAGTCCCCCCTTCCGCACCAAACTTAATAACCAGTAAGTTTGGTGTATGCAGTGTTTTGTTGATGCGGGATGGAGCAGTCTGGTAGCTCGTCGGGCTCATAACCCGAAGGTCGTTGGTTCAAATCCAGCTCCCGCTACCATTTGATTAAGGTGCAACTTAATCAAGCAAGTATGAAAACTTAAATTGACTTTTTTTCATATTTGTATATAATTTTTGCACGTTGATGCGGGATGGAGCAGTCTGGTAGCTCGTCGGGCTCATAACCCGAAGGTCGTTGGTTCAAATCCAGCTCCCGCTACCAAGTTTCTTAAAAGAGGCTCACAATAAGGTGGGCCTTTTTGCACAGTGGGCAATGCTTTTCTGTGTAACATAGGGGCGATTTACGCCCTTTTTTATTGGTTGTTTAGCTATCGTGTAGTGTTCGACATCAATTGGTCAAATAGTCGTGCTTCACTATACGGTTAAGATTGATTGGCTCGCATGAGAGCGACGAGAGTAAATGAAATTATCAAATAAATCTCAAGCATTGCATGATCTTATCGCGCCAGCTGTAGCTGCGTGTGGTGTAGATCTGTGGGGGATTGAATTCCTTCCACAAGGAAAGCGTTCTTTATTACGTATTTATATCGATAAACCTGTCGATGAGAACGCAGAACCTATTCTGAATGAAGATGGTGAATTAGAACAAGGGCGTGGTATTGGCGTTCAAGATTGTGTGCTCGTTACACAACAAGTGGGTGCAATGCTTGATGTTCATGATCCTATTTCTGGTGAATATGCTCTTGAAGTATCATCACCTGGTTGGGATCGACCATTCTTTCAATTAAATCAATTACCAGCATATATTGGACAACAAGTGGCTTTACGCTTGATTGCTGCCGTCGAAAACCGTCGTAAGTTTCAGGCGAAATTACTTTCTGTAGATTTGGAAAATGAACTAATCCAAGTTGAAGTGGAAGGTAAACACGTGCTTGAAATTGATAGCAATAACATTGATAAAGCAAATTTAATCTATCAAGACTAATATTAACTTAATTTTATAAGAAATCGGTAGGTGACTTATGGGCCGCGAAATTCTTACCGTTGCAGAAACGGTTAGTAATGAAAAAGGTGTTAGTCGTGAAGCGATCTTCCAAGCGTTAGAGCAAGCCCTTGTTGCAGCAACGAAGAAAAAGTTTTACGAAGGTACACATTCAGAAGAAGCTCAACTTCGCGTTGAGATTGATCGTAAAACAGGTGATTACCGTACTTTCCGTCAGTGGACAGTTGTTGCGGACGAAGATCATGAAATGCCAGCTTGCCAAGATGCAATTTCAGATGTAGATCAATCGAAATGGTCGATTGGTGATGTGCGCGAACTTGAAGTCGAGTCAATCGAGTTTGGTCGTATTGCTGCACAGATCGCAAAACAAGTGATTGTACAAAAGATTCGTGAAGCTGAGCGTGCATTGGTTGCTGATGCTTATGAATCGAAAGTCGGCGAGTTGATTTACGGTGAGGTGAAAAAGCAAACGAAAGATGGCTTTATCATTGATCTAGGCGACAACGCAGAAGCTTATTTGGCGCGTGAAGAAACGATCCATAAAGAAATTTTGCGTCCTAAACAACGTATCAATGCAATTTTATATAGCGTGAATCGTGAAGGTCGTGGCGCACAACTTTTGTTGTCTCGCTCACGTCCAGAAATGCTGATTGCATTGATGAAAAAAGAAATTCCTGAAATTTCAGAAGAAATCATTGAGATTAAAGCAGCAGCACGTCAACCAGGCGTTCGTGCTAAAATTGCAGTGAAAACTAACGACCACCGTATTGACCCTGTTGGTGCTTGTATTGGTATGCGTGGTACACGTATCCAAGCAGTACAACAAGAGTTAAATGGTGAGCGTATCGATGTTGTGGTGTGGTCTGATGATCCAGCGCAATATATCGCAAGTGCTTTAGAGCCAGCAGATGTATCTGGTATCGTATTAGATGAAGATGCACGCAGTGCAGACATCATTTTTGCGACCAATGATCAATTGGCGCGTGCGATTGGTTCACAAGGACAAAATGTTCGTTTGGCATCTGAATTGACGGGTTATAAACTCGACATGATGTTAGAAGAAGAGTATCGTGCTCGTCAGCAAAATGAAGCTCAACAATATCTCGATATGTTTGTTTCTCGTCTTGATATTGATGAAGATTTAGCAATGGCATTGGTTGAGATGGGCTTTACTTCATTAGAAGAAATTGCTTATGTTCCAGCTGAAACATTTGATGAAATCGAGCTTGAGGCTGATTTAGTTGAATTGTTACAAAGTCGTGCGAAAGAAGCTGCATTAACGGATGCGTTAAAACAGCAAGAAAATATTCAAGAGCCAAGTGCAGAACTTCTCGGTATGGAAGGTATGACCACTGAGATTGCATATGCATTGGCGGCGCGTGGTGTGATTACGATTGATGATTTGGCTGACCAAGCGACTGACGATATCTCAGATATCGAAGGTTTAGGTCATGACAAAGCAGGTCAGTTAATTATGAAAGCACGTGAATCATGGTTTAATTAGGAGATAATAGATGACGGACAAGTCGATTCAAGAGTTAGCGCTCAGCGTAGAACGTCCTGTAGAGAAACTCCTAGAGCAGGTTCGCGATGCAGGTCTACCACAGCGTAAAGCAGATGACATCATTACCACTGAACAGCAAGATACTTTGGTCAATTATTTGAAAAAAGTACACGGTCAGGAAAGTGGTAACACAGGAAAAATTGCGTTGAAACGTAAAACAACGAGTACTGCTAAAGTAACAAGTACATCGGGTAAAGCTAAAAACATTAATGTTGAAGTGCGCAAAAAACAAGTATTTGCGAAACCGAGCCCTGAGTTACTTGCAGCAGAAGTAAAAGCGCGAGCTGAAGCAGATCAGAAAGTACGTGTTGAACAAAAAACACGTGTTGAAGCTGAACAGAAAGCGCGTGATAGTGCTGAGCAAAAAGCTAATGCAACTTTAGAAGCAATGCGTGCAGAGCATACTTCTGACAGTTCAACACAAGCACCAGCTAAAACAGCTGTTGTCGTTAAAAAACGTAACAGCGACAAGATTATTAAAGCACCTGTTGTTAAGCCAACAGAAACGCCAGAACAGAAAAAAGCTCGTGAAGCTCAAGCTGCTCAGTTAAAAGCTACGGAGGAAGCTGTACGCCGTAAAGCTGCTGAAGAAGCACAACAGCGTACACTTGAGCAAATGCGTAAAATGGCATCAAAATATTCAAATGATGATGCTACGACTACGATTCGCGTCATTGATGATTCTCCTTTGGCTGCTGGTCTTGTTGGTCAAGCATATGAAGATTCATTCAACAAAGAAGACCGTGAAATCAAACGTGGTGGTGCAACTGCAAATCCGCGTGCTGGTAAGAAAAGCGGTCGTGGTGGCGATGCTCAAGCAGAGCAAAGTTTCAGTAAGAGCCATCACAAGCGTGGTTTGAAAACGAGCCAAGCGAATAAACATGGTTTTGAAAAACCTGTTAAGAAGCAGATTTATGATGTTGAGATCGGTGAGAAAATCATTGTTGCTGATCTTGCTCAAAAAATGGCAGTTAAAGTCCGTGAAGTAATCAAAACACTCATGAAAATGGGTGAGTTGGTTACTCAGAACCAAGCGATTGATCAAGATACAGCTGTACTTGTCGTCGAAGAGTTAGGTCACAATCCAGTACTAGTTTCTGATACTCAAGCAGAAGACAACTTACTTGAAGCTGCTGAAGAAGCACGTGGTGAGCAAACAACTCGTCCACCTGTTGTAACAATTATGGGTCACGTTGACCATGGTAAAACGTCATTATTAGATCGTATTCGTCGCTCTAAAGTGGCAGCTGGTGAGGCGGGTGGTATCACTCAGCACATTGGTGCTTACCATGTTGAAACTGAGAAAGGTATTATTACTTTCCTAGATACACCTGGACACGCAGCGTTTACGTCTATGCGTGCTCGTGGTGCGAAAGCAACAGATATCGTAGTACTAGTAGTTGCTGCTGATGATGGTGTAATGCCACAAACAGCGGAAGCTATTGATCATGCTCGTGCAGCGGGTACGCCGATCATTGTTGCAATCAACAAGATGGATAAAGAATCAGCTGACGTTGACCGTGTACTTAATGAGTTGACTACAAAAGGTATCGTGCCTGAAGAATGGGGCGGTGATGTTCCAGTTGCAAAAGTATCTGCGCATTCAGGTGCTGGTATCGATAGCTTACTTGACCTTATCTTGATCCAAGCAGAATTGATGGAGCTTAAAGCTTCAGCAGAAGGTGCGGCACAAGGTGTAGTAATTGAAGCGCGTGTTGATAAAGGTCGTGGTGCAGTTACTTCTATCCTAGTACAAAACGGTACTTTGAATATTGGTGATCTTGTATTGGCTGGTTCATCTTATGGTCGCGTACGTGCGATGTCAGATGAGAATGGTCAACGTATTACTTCGGCTGGACCATCAATTCCAGTTGAAATTTTAGGTTTACCTGAAGCACCTATGGCGGGTGATGAAGTTCTAGTCGTAAATGACGAGAAGAAAGCACGTGAAGTTGCTGATGCTCGTGCAGATCGTGAACGTCAAAAACGTCTTGAACGTGCAAGCTCTATGCGTCTTGAAAACATCATGGCGTCTATGGGCAAGAAAGATGTTCCGACTGTGAATGTTGTACTTAAGACTGATGTACGCGGTACTTTAGAAGCATTACATGTTGCACTTGATGAGTTATCTACTGATGAAGTGAAAGTACGTGTAATTGGTTCAGGTGTTGGTGCGATTACAGAATCTGATGTTACTCTTGCAGAATCTTCTGAAGCTGTTTTATTAGGCTTTAACGTTCGTGCAGATAACACAGCGCGTCAAAAATCTGACCAAGATGGTATCGACATTCGTTACTACAGCGTTATCTATCAATTAATTGATGACGTGAAAGCAGCAATGAGCGGTAAACTTGCTCCTGAACATCGTGAAACAATCTTGGGTGTTGCTCAAGTTCGTGAAGTGTTCCGTTCAAGTAAGTTTGGTGCTGCTGCAGGCTGTATGGTAATGGAAGGTGTAATCCACCGTAACAAACCAATCCGCGTCTTACGTGATGATGTGGTTGTATTCCAAGGTGAGCTTGAGTCATTACGTCGTTATAAAGATGTAGTAGAAGAAGTTCGTGCTGGTATGGAATGTGGTCTTGCGGTTAAAGGTTATAATGACATCAAAGAACTTGATAAAATCGAAGTTTATGATGTTCAATTGGTTAAACGGAGTCTTTAATGGCGGGTAGCCAACGCTTAAAGCGCATGGCGGATTCAGTACAACGTGAGTTGTCAGAGTTGATCCGTCAGGAGCTTAAAGATCCTCGCTTAGGTGGTCTAGTGACCATCTCTGCGGTCAAAGTCAGTGCTGACTTAGGATATGCTGAAGTTTATGTAACCGTGATGGGGCGTGAGCTTGGTGATGAGCAAAGTGAAGCAGCAAATAAAGAAACTTTAGATGTGTTAAATAAAGCATCTGGTTTTCTGCGTCATGAGTTAAGTCGTCGTATTAAGACACGTATTACCCCTAGATTGCGTTTCCATTATGATAAAACCAATGCATACGGTAACTACATGTTTGGTTTGATCGCGGAAGCTGTCAAGGATCTGCCTGAACAAGGGCTAGAAGATAAAGAATAAATTTAAAAAAGCCACCTTCGGGTGGCTTTTTTATGATGAGAATATATTGTTTAAATCACAAGGTTTAGTTCTGATCTTCTTTATTTGCTGTACGACGATAACGTTGCCACGGTAGAGGACGATTTAATGCTTCTGGCACATCACCACTCATAGAACGTAATCGTAAATGTAACGCAGCTTGTGCCATCAAATTGGCTGAAACTGGCGCTGTGATAAAGATAAATAGAGTGATAAGTAATTCTGCAAAGCCGAATTTTCCTTGAGTTGCACCAAAGATCATCGCAGCGATTAAGAAACTACCTAAACCTAATGTGCTTGATTTTGTGGGTGCATGTAGGCGCATAAATAAATCAGGTAAACGAATCATGCCGATAGAACCTACCAGCATAAAAAATGCACCAAAAATCAAAAAGAAGGAAATAATTATTTCAAAAACAAATTGCATGATTTATCTCCTTAATCGATCACATGACCCGTTGTAAAGTAACGAGCAAGAGCCGCAGTTGACACAAAGCCCAACATGGCAACCAGTAGTGCGCCTTCAAAGACATTCGTGCTGACCCAATACACACCTAAAACGATAATCAGACAAGTCGCGTTCAGGAAAAGCGTATCCAACGCCAATAATCGATCAATCACTGATGGTCCTATGATTAAGCGAATTAGGCAAAGAAACATAGAGATCGTAATCGCAATTAAGCAAATACCAAGAGCATAAGGCAAGATTGTCATTGTTCTACTCCTTGCATTGGCTTGACATTAAAAATCTCCAATAAAGGTGTTTCATATCTATTTTTGATTTCTTGAATATCAAGTTCTGCATTATCTGAACTGAGTGCATGAACTAGAATATCACCTCGCTCTTGATCAATACCTGCTGAAACTGTACCTGGTGTTGTGGTGATGATCATCGCAAGTAATGTATTCACTTCTTCATGTTCCGTTTCAAGCGGCACTCGATACCATTTAGGTTGTAAGTGATCTATTGGTCCAAGCACCATCCGTGCAACACGAAAGTTTGAAATCACGATATCCCAAAACACAACAAAGAATAATTTGATAGCAGGTATCCAATGTATATGTGGTGTGCGTGCGATGAAAGGGCGTACTAATCGTGGAATAATAATGGCTAACAAGGTAGCTAGAAATAATGTTGATAGTTCAACGCTTCCTGACAACATTAACCAACTGAGAAATACCATAAATGAAACAAATGGGTGTGGAAACCACCGATCAAGCAAAGCGATTTTTTGCATGTTAGTGTTCCTCCATCGGTTTTAGTTGACTGGCATTTGGAATTGTTGGTGCTTCAAGAGTTTGCTCTGCAATCTGACGTTGTTTGTATTCCGAAATGTGCTCACCTTGCAATGTTGGTTTAGAAATCACATTTGGAATCAACAGCGCATTATGATCTTCGACTTCACCACCATATTTCGTTTCTGGCAAATAGCTAGGGTCATAAGGTTGTACGCTAATAGGACGACCTTGATCATCAAGTTTTAATATTGCTTCATTATAAAGTGCATGATTCTGAATTTGCTGTGCGGTCGCAGTCATATAATGTTGTACTGGCGCAGCAAAAACGACATAACTTATCAAGCCGAATAAAATGACATAAATCACTGTGTCATTACGATTAGGTGCTTTTTCAGGTAAATCTTGATAAGTAGCAAATGCTGCTTCATCAGGATTGTCTTCAGGTGAGGTCGCTCGCCAGAACAGAATAAAACCTACACGTGTTAATGCGATGATACTCAGTAAGCTGACAACTAGAATCACAGCAATAATCCAACCTTGATAAGCTGTTTCTGCTGTTGCTTGAAGAATAAAGACTTTACCTAAAAAACCGCTAAACGGAGGTAATCCAGCCATCATAAGTGCGATGGTGAAATAGGTAAATGCAGCTACTTTTTCTTGCTTTATTTTGGGTGCGATTTTTAAATGATCTTTAAACTCGCCACGTTGTGAAGTCATCCAGCCACAGAATAGATAAAATGCTGCAGCGATTAATGTACTATGCACTAAATAATAAAGACCTGCTGCCCAAGCTTGGGTGTTTAGCATAGCGATCGCAATCAGTAATGTTCCAATTGACGATAGCACCATAAACCCAACAAAACGACGTAAGCGATCTGCTCCAAGTGCACCAATTACACCATATAGAGATGTAATTAATCCAATAACCAGTAAGACATGCTTTAAGATGTCTTTTGCCATCGCATCATCGAATACCGTTCCATTGACACGTAATATGGCATAGATACCTACTTTGGTCATGATTGTGAAAATCGCTGCAACAGGCGTGCTCGCTACAGCATATGTTTTCGGTAGCCAAAAACCCACGGGCAACATTGCGGCTTTGATACCAAAGACAACGAATAACAAAAAACCACCAGCAATTGCGAGTTTGTGCTGATCATTGTCTAGGGTAGGGACAAGACGGCTGACATCAGCCATGTTTAAACTACCGACGCTGCCATAGATCATGCCTAAACCGATGAGGAAAAGCGCCGAGGCAAGTAAATTAATCGTGACGTAATGAACGCCAAGTTGAAAGCGAGGACGACCTTGACCATGCAGTAATAATACGTACGATGCCATCAACAAGATTTCAAAAAATACGAATAGATTGAACAAGTCACCTGTTAAGAATGCACCAGATAATCCCATGAGTAGGAAGTGGAACATTGCATGGAAATAGCGACCACGAGTATCCCAATTATCACTGGCATACCAAAGTACAGGGAGCGCCAAACCATAAGTTAATACCAGCATGAAAGCTGAAAGTCGATCTAAGACTAAAACAATACCAAATGGTGCAGACCACTCACTGAGTTGATAAACCGTTATCTGACCTGTGCTCGCTAACAGTAAATAGCTCACTGCAGTAATCAGCCCCAAAGTGACTGAACCTAAACTAATACTCCGTCGCCATGGTTGACGCCAATCTTGTTTTAAAGAACCAGAACCAGGATTTCCTAAAATTAATAGAAGGAAACTTGTAAATGCGGGAATTAAAATACTAAAAATTGGAGCGTGACTTAGCCAAAAATTTGAAAAATTGAACATTATGGCTCATCCTCGCGTGGGTCATATGTCAAGGTTGGTTCCTCTTTGGAGTCAACATGATCCGTACCAGACTCATAACGACTGCGTAACGCCAATTGCACAATAAATGCGGTTGTTGCAAAACCAATTACAATTGCTGTCAAAACTAATGCTTGAGGAAGTGGATCGGTTACTTTGGTTGCTTCAGTTAAAATTGCAGGCGCGTTGACTTGTAAGCGGCCCATTGCAAATAAAAATAAATTCACCGCATAACCAATCATTGCAAGTCCAAGAACGACAGGAAATGTCCTTGCACGCAAAATCAAATAAATGCCTGTTGCAGTCAGTAATCCAATTCCCGATGCGAGTAAAAATTCAATACTTACCATTTTATTTATCTCCACTTGGGATTGGACCCGACATACTTGAGTGGCGAGAGTCACCTAAAACTGAAATTAACAGCATCGTGGCACCCACAACAGTGATGTATACGCCTAAATCAAATGCAGCCGCAGAAGCTAAATGCATTTTGCCTAGAAGCGGAGGCTCAACATAAATATGAGCACTGGTCAAGAATGGACGTGCCCAGTACCACGCGGCAATCCCTGTTAAACCTGCAATCGTGAGTCCAGAACCAATCCATATCTCATAAAGGCGACCAGATTTAGCTTTGATCATTTGCTCTGCCTGATCTTGACCTAAAACGATATATTGAATAATCAATGCCATCGAAGTAATCAATCCTGCAATAAAGCCACCACCAGGATAGTTATGACCACGCAAGAAAATATAAACACTAACCACTAATGCCAGAGGAAGTACCCACGAAGCAGTAATACGTAACATTAACGGTGACGGATTAAAACGATAGCTAAGACCTTGCGTCATGGTCGTACCATGAGCACGCATACCATCCATTAGACATAGGGCGCCGATTGCAGCAATACCAAGTACTGCAATTTCCCCAAAAGTATCGAAACCTCGGAAATCAACTAGGATCACGTTGACAACATTTGAGCCACCGCCTAATGGAATTGACTGTTGCAAGAAGAACCAAGAGATAGAATTATGGTCTCTGGTTAGGATTAACCATGTAATCCAACCAATGCCAAAACCTCCAGCAATTGCCAAGCTTGCATCACGCCAACGACGAGGGCGACTTGATTCGTATGGTGTTAATTGCGGAAGTAATGATAGGCTCATGAGAAGCAATACAGTGGTGACAACATCAACTGTGATCTGAGTTAATGCAAGATCTGGAGCAGATAAAGTCACGAAAACCATAGTCACGACTAAACCAACGGCTCCGCTGATTAACACTGCCTTGATACGTTCATGATGGAACCACAGCATCATCCAACATGCTGAGAATAGAGTAAGCCAAAGAACGATTGCGACCCAAGGTGCATGTGTAAGTTCTCTAGTACCAGTGGTTAAACCTTGATTGAACAAAGGTAAGGCGACCATGATGATGCTGAACAAAACGATCCAGAGCAAATAGCTTTGTAATGAACCATTTTCAGTTTTTTGCTTAATTTTACGGCTATTCAATAATAAATGTTTAAGGAATAACTCGAATAAAATCTTTCCTTGAAACTTGCCTAAATACGGATCTAAATCGATTTTACGAATGCGACCATCTTTGGCGAGGCTAAAATAGAAAATTGCACCGCCAATTAATGCAACCACACTCATTAGCAATGGAGCATTGATGCCGTGCCAAATCGCGAGATGTGTCCCTTCAAAATTTGGTTGCATGAGGCTGGCACGTGTCACGCTGTTGACCATCGTACCTGCAAGAAGGGCAGGGAAAATACCGACTAAAATACATAAAGTCGCAAGAAAAATTGCAGGTAAACGCATACCTAAAGGTGGTTCATGCGCATCTTTATTCGGTACTTGATTCCCAAGCTCGCCGTCGAAAAACACCCCGTGAACTAGGCGAATCGAGTAACTGACTGCAAATATGCCTGCCAAAGTTGCAACGATAGCTGAAATGACCATCACTGGTCCTGACAAATTAGCGAGCAATTCGGTAAAGAACATTTCTTTGGAAATAAAACCATTGGTCAGTGGAACACCTGCCATTGAGGCAGCTGTGATCATAGTTAATGTGCCAGTGAACGGTAATAATTGCCAAAGACCACTAAGCTTGCGTAAATCTCGCGTGCCGCTTTCATGATCAATAATACCAGCGATCATAAACAATGCAGCTTTAAAGGTTGCATGGTTAATGATATGGAAGATTGCGGCTGCTAAAGCAAGAGGAGAACCAATACCAAGTAAACAAACAATTAAACCCAAGTGACTAATTGTTGAATAAGCCAATAAACCTTTGAGATCTTCTTTGAAAATCGCGAAACCTGCTGCCATACACAAGGTAAACAGACCAACAAAAGTTACGATATTGTGATAAAGCGCAGCACCAATAAAAATAGGTGCTAAACGAGCAAGTAGAAAAATACCTGCTTTTACCATAGTCGCTGAATGTAGATAGGCAGAAACAGGCGTTGGTGCAGCCATCGCATTCGGTAACCAAAAGTGGAATGGAAACTGGGCACTTTTGGTAAATGCACCTAATAAAATTAATAATAGTGTCGGAACGAATAAGGCATGTTGTTGAATTTCATCTTTCATCAACACCAGTTGATCGATTTGATAGGTCCCTGTAATTTGCCCCAAAAGAACAAATCCACCTAGCATCGCTAATCCACCCATCCCCGTAATGGTGAGAGCCATACGTGCGCCACGTTGAGCAGCATCGTACTGACTCCAGTAACCCACTAAAAGAAATGATGAAATACTGGTAAGCTCCCAAAAAACTAAGAGGATCATCAAGTTGTTTGAGAGTGAAATCCCGAGCATCGCTGCCATGAACAACATCAAAAGTTGATACAGTTTAGCTAACGAATTTTTAGGACTTAAATAATAATAAGCATAAATATAAATAAGCGTACCGATACCGCTAATCAGTAAACTAAACAATAAACCTAAAGCATCTAAACGAAAGCTTAAATTGATCCCAAATTGCGGAAGCCAGTCCCAGCTTTGTATGAGCGGTGTGCCCTGAAGAACCGTTTGTGCTTGAGTTAGCAGTAATAAAAAACAACTCAGGCTAATGCCTATCGCCCCTAGTGCCGTCACACCACGTGAAAAACGTTGCAGCTGTGAGACAAGGGTGGTGCCGAGTATAAGCGGTAATAAGATAATAATCGGTAGCACACTGGTATCCATGTCGATGATTTAGATCAAAGGACCTAAGGGTGAATTTTCTTCCAAGATTCACAGGCATTCAAAGAGATTGCCAAAGTTTCAAATCTCGAAACCCAATCAAGTTAACGGAGGCAGCAAGTTGTATTGCACAACTTGAAAATAAAAAATGAGTTTTATCTTACTATAAAACATCAATAAAAACCCGATGGTATTACATGAAGTAACAACATTCTAGCAACTCAAAAGCCAAAAATCGTTCACCAAAACAATCAATTAAAGTGAAGTCTCTTGAGGGGTATCATCTATTTTTAACAGATTGAATAAATCAGTTTTTTCTTGTGGATTAAGTTCCTGTATTTGATGAAATAACTCATCCACTTTACTTACAAGAGTTTCTGTTTCTAATAAATTATGCGTTTGAGCAACGTTAGTTCCTTCACTCCATACCAGTTGATTATAAAGTTGCGAGAGTTGGTTTTGAGATTGTGCAAGATTGATTTCGTAGATTTCGTTGGCATCCAAACGTAAACATTGATAATCAAGCGCATGTTCTAAAAGCTCATCTCGGTTGCCTGTTACGATGATTTGTAGTCTAGGGAATGCAAGATGTAGTCGCTGTAGAATTTCTGCTGAGAAGTTTTGATCGAGTTGATGATCAACCTGATCAATTAATAAAATCCCATCACCTTCTAAGCATGGATCGAAGCAATGTTGGTTAAGTAAACATAAGCGACGTGTCACATCACCGATCAGTGCGATCCATGTTTTGAGGGAGGCTGATAATTGTTGAAATGGAATGAGTTGCTCTTTGTAGCGCACCATCAATTGCAATTTTGGTACATATTGTATAAATAAATCAGTAACTTCTGGAAAAACTGTATGTAGACTTTTTTTCAGAGCATATAAGTTTGGTGCAGACAGCTGTTTGGGATGATTGGCAAGTTCTTGTTGAAGCTGCTGTAAAATTTCAGACTGATTTTGTTGTTTGAAATCATTCCCCATTAAGCGTCGAACAATATGAGCAGAGTGCGCATTTTCCACGTCACTGATTTCTCGTAACCATTCAAAAAAACGTGCAAAGGTTGTGTAGGGAAGTGCTGTTAAATCATATGCCGCAATTTCTTGCAAAATACCTGGAACATTTTTGCTTTGTAGATTGACTTCTTGGACGAAGCGTTCAGCAGGGTAGTAAGCAATCAGGGGTAAGCCGAACAAAGGATCTTGCAGGCTGGTTTTCTGATAAAGATTCACCACTTGATCTAGTTGTTGAGTTTCAACCTGACTGATACCAACGCCTTGACTGTTAAATGTTTTAAATAATTTCCATGAGCAACTATGCGTATCTGTTTCTAGAGCAGAACTACTTTCAGCAAGAGCACCATTTAACTCAGAACTGATTCTAACGTTGACTTGAACTTTTGCTTGAAGTCGAGTCAGCATAATATCTTGATCAGAGATCACTACGCCTGCGGTTCGAATATCTTTGAAACGTGCTGAAAACCAAGTCAGGGCTTGGTAAATATTTTTTAAAACTGTGGTTTTGCCTGTCGCCTGATCACCAAGGATTAAGGTAATTGGGCGTTGTGCAGGGTGAAATTCAACAGTTAAATCTCGGAACATTCCGACATGTTTAAATTGAACCGACTCGAGTTGCATAAGCTCACCTCAATCCTGAGCGCTTTATCCTGCGGACTGGCGAAGAGTTGAGGGAGCGCATCGTTTTAATTGTTGTATTAAGTCATATAGATGATGAATATTTAGACTTACTTTAGCACGTGTACACGCAACGTAAAGTAATCTCAGCTCTTCATCTGTAATTTTATGTTCCAAGCCATTTATTTTAAATTGATAGTCATCTTCGATATGCACGCGATTCCACTCTAAGCCTTTGGCTTTATGAGCGGTTGAAATGACATAATCAGCTTGTTCAATCGGGGTGATTTTAGCTAAAGCGCGTTTGAGTGGCTCAGTCCCATGATCATCAACTAATTTCACTAAGGGTTTGATATCACTGCCATCATTCGTTTCACAGTATTCATGTACATCATGCCATGAATTAAACCAAGCAAGCTCTGGTACATCGGTGATGCGTTTACCTTGTTTGAGTAAACTGGCAGCATCAACAAAACGACTCAGTTTTTGGTGATCAGCTTGTAAGCTGACTTTATCACCATGGACTAAACCTGAAAGTAATAACTCCATCGCTCGTGCATTGGTCCGACATAAAATCGCATCGCGCATTTTGGTATGCGGTTTGTTGACGACATTGGACTTAACATTTGGATTGCCGAGTAAAGGGACAGTTTCATTCAACGCACCTAGTATGGAGTTTGCTACATCAGCAATCGCATCACCAAAACGAAATGAAGTCGTCAAGCGACTTTCATGTAAGGGCATTTGTTGCATTGCATTGACTGCGCCACGCCATGCATAAATCTGCTGATGTGCATCACCAACATAAATCACTTGGGTACTTTTTTGACGAAGTAATATGCCAAGCATCAGAGGATCTGCATCTTGTGCTTCATCAAACAAGACATAATCTGTTGGAATATTGGGTTCTGATAAAGCCCATAATTTCAAATAAATGTCATGCCCAATACCTGCTTGATGATTTGGATCAATCGATTCTAACCAACGTCTTTCTACTGCAGGGTAAAGGTGTTGTTGTAACGACTCAATATCATCTTGGTGCAACCAGCTAGGTGCTTGAATATGACGAGGTGCAGGATATTGCGAACTTGTCGAGCAAAAATAACTAACTGCATTTGCCACTAAACTCGCAAGTCGACTAGGCATCAGTACATATTTTTCATAACGTCCCCCCATAAGGCGACGTAATGTAATCGGCTCAAGACGATATTCTTTAGCGATAAAACTTGGGCTTAAACGTGGTAAGCGTAATTTATCAGTCACGCCACGAGGCACGCTGCGAAAGGCTAGGGAGTGAAAGGTTCTGCAATTCACATTGCCATGAAATTTATTTTGCGCTTCAGATGCGATGGCTTTGTTAAATGCCAAATACATACCACGCCGTTCAGGCATGGCATCACTGATCATTTGTAATGTCGTGGTTTTACCTGTGCCAGCATACGCAATCACTTTAAATGATTGTCCTAAACGAGCATTATCTATGGCAATCGCTTGCTCGTAGGTAGCTTTGGGTTTCTCGTGATTTGACACAGGCTCTAATTACGCTTCTTTGCTACGATTTGCTTTTTCAACCAAACCAGATAGACCTTGACGGCGAGCAAGTTCATCTAAAACTTCTTGCGGATCAAGATCGAAATAGCCCAACATGACAATACTGTGGAACCATAAATCGGCAACTTCATAAATGAGGTCATGTTTGTTTTCGAGAGAGGCTAGTGCGGCATAATCTTTGGCTGCAATAATGCTTTCAACACTTTCTTCACCGACTTTCTCTAGAATTTTATTGATGCCTTTTTTGTATAGACTCGCAATATAAGAACTATCTGCGGCAGCATTTTTACGCTCTTGCATCAAGCGACCTAAATACGCAAGTACATCGACTTGTTCACTGTGGTTATGCTCGTGAGTTTCTACTTTCGCTGATACACCATAAATCGCCGTTGGATCTTTCAGCTGGGCATCTACAATCTCCCAACCTTGAGGGGTCAGTTTGCGATAGAAACAAGATTCACGACCTGTATGACAAGCAATACCACCATGTTGTTCAATTTGTAGAATAATAACGTCAGCATCGCAATCTAGACGGATTTCATACACTGTTTGGAAGTGTCCAGATTCTTCGCCTTTGTGCCACAATTTTTGACGTGAACGTGAGTAATACACCGCTTGATTCTTTTCAGCCGTCAGTTGTAATGCTTCACGGTTCATCCATGCAACCATTAACACTCGACCAGTTTGATGATGTTGGGCAATGGCTGGAACAAGACCATTGGAATCAAATTTAACTTCATCTAACCAGTTTGACATGAGTGAAAAATCCATTGAGTGGAAAGCCGTTAGTGTAGCGTTTGTGGCTTAGGTTGGCTATGCTTGTTGGGTAAAAAGTCATGGATCAGGCTTTAAAGGTAGTTTGAGATTTCAATCAAGTTCTGATCTGGATCACGAAAATAAATCGAAAGGATTTTTCCCATCGCACCTGTTCTTTCGATTGGACCTTCAATGATTTTAATGTGCTGTGCCTGAAGGTGCGCAATCACTTCATGGAGCGGTGTTTCCGCAATAAAACATAAATCGGCCGATCCTGCTGTTGGACAATATGCTTTCGGTTCAAATTCTTTACCAGCTTGATGTAGATTGATTTTTTGATTGCCGAATTGCAGGGCTTTTCGGTTTTCGGCAAAAGTAATGACTTCAAAATTCAGGGCTGATTGATAAAACTGACAGGTGATTTCAATATTAGCAACGGTCAAAACAAAATGGTCTAAATAGCTAATTTTCATATTTAATTTAACTCTCTTTTTTTTATTCACATTCAGGTAATGATTGATTGTTTGTAATCAAACGATTTTCATGGTGTTGATACTCAGCAATTTGCTGATAACTCATTTGTTGAAGAGGTCCTTTTTTTAAGCCTGAAATTGTGATTGCCATTTCTTTACGAAAATAGGGGATTTGATACATCCACGGGAAAATTAAGTCACGTAAACTACCTGCCCACCAGTGATTGGATTGATAAAGAGGTGTCAGTAAACGGCTGAGAAATTGATAGAACTGAGTCGAGGAGCGGCGATGTTGATGATAGTGTTGCCATAATATCGACCAATCAATGTGCTGGTTTTTCCGAGCGAGGCGCAATGATTGCGAAAAAGCCCATGCATCTAACAGTGCCATATTGGCGCCTTGTCCCAACTGAGGGCTCATGGCATGTGCTGCATCACCGATGACCCCGATTCGACCTTGACCAAATTTTGACATCACCACATCACGATATTGAGCTGATAACCATTGCGGTTGATTTTGTTGGTCTAATAAAAGTTGACTGAACCATTCAGCCACATCTGGCCAGCGATCTGAAACTTGTTTTAGCCATTCCTGCTTTGCAGATTCACCTTTTAAGAAAGATTGCAGTTGCGATGTTGGTAAACTCCAAAACACACTTGAAAGCCGTTGTTGTGGTGCTGCAGGAATAGCTCCTGTCGGTAATATTCCCATCATAATGTTAGAGCGATCATAAAATTGATGCAGAATCTCAGGATTCAAGCTTAAGCATTCAGGCACGATTGTCCATGCAGCTCCCCAAGGATAGGGTTGATCGATTTTAACCCATGCTTTAGGGCGAAGTTGGCTTCTTGCACCGTTGGCAATCAGTACCGCATCAAAACAATCATCGAAGAATTGGTGTTTGCATGAGCCAAAGATTCGAACTTCACTTTGTAGTTCCTCAAGTCCGTCGATACGATGTCCCATTCTCCAAGTGACATGACTCGAATATTCAGCCAATTTTTCAGTTAAGACGTGACATAAGGTGGCACGATGGATACCAAGACCAAAACGAAGAGCCTCAGCTTGGTGATAATGACTATTTACCAATAGACGTTTATCTGCAAGTTGACCTTCTAAACCTGTGACTTTTGCACCTAATTTCAATGCTTGATCAAGTACACCAAGATGTTCGAAAACAGCTAAGCCAGCAGGTTGTAAAAGTAAACCAGCACCAACAGGAGAGAGTTCGTCAACGTGTTCAAAGATCGTGACTTGATGACCTTCGCGTGCAAGTAGAATCGCAGTGGCGAGTCCTGCAGTACCAGCGCCAATAATTGCAAAATGAGGTGTTTTCATTATTTTTTCTTTTAAAGTATTTGTATATTGATCTAGCCCTGATCTTAACTGATATCTATATTTTGAAAAAGATTAAAAAACTGACTTATAAAAAAGCCCTTGTGTGTACAAGGGCTTCAGAACTTATTTCACAATCCGCCACAGCGCCAAAAGGCTACTTAAGACGATCAGAATGATCGAAACAAACCAAGGGCTTATAATTGCGATTGTTAACATAATCAACATCGTGCTGCCAAACATCCAGCTACGACGTTGTTGCTGTTGCATTTGCAAACGCATTTGTTGTATTTCGCGCAGTTGTTTGTCTTGCCATGCCGACTGGTTTTTTAAACCATTCAAACTATCAATGAGTAGAGTTGGTAAATCCTGAGCACCCAAAAGTAAGTCTGGGATTTGTTGTCCAATTTCTTTGATATTTTTAACTGGGTTCATATTGGCTTTGACCCATTCAGTCAAAATCGGTTTTGCCAATTTCCAAATATCAAGTTGAGGGTAAAGATCAGTTCCTAAGCCCTCTACATGGACTAAGGTTTTCAACAACAACATCAGTTGAGGTGGGATTTCTAAATGGAATCGACGCGCAATATCCATGACTTGAATCAAAATACCTGCAAAATCTAATTGATCCATTGGTTTTGAGACCATTGGACCCACAGTGCGGCGCATCTCACGAGATAAAGCATCTTGGTCAGTACCAGGTGGAATCCAACCTGCTTGATGTACGATCTGAATCAATTGCATGAAGTTACTGTTCATGACAGCAAGTAGCATCCGCGCTACGGTCATTTGGTCATGTTTTGACAACTCACCCATAATGGCGCAGTCCAACGCGATAAAGCGTGGGTTACTTGGGTTAATTGTTTCCACAAACACATTACCGGGATGCATGTCAGCGTGGAAAAAGTTGTCACGGAATACTTGGGTGAAGAAAATTGTTAAACCTTTTTCCGCCAAATCAGCACGATCCATGCCTAGACGATCAAAAGTTGCGGTATCTGAAATTGGAACACCAGTGATGCGTTCTGCGACCATCACGTCTTTACTGTCCATATAGACTTCTGGCACATACATCATGCTTGAGCCAGTAAAGTAATGACGCATGCGGCGAGTGTTGTCTGCTTCTAGACTTAGATCAAGTTCATTTAAGATAATTTGGCGATAATCTTGAATGATTTCAGATAAGTGCAGCGCACGCGCAGCTTCTAAACGGTTTTCTAGCCAATCGCCCAACCATGCCAAAATCTCAAAGTCTTGCAAAATTTGACTGCGAATATCAGGACGAGTGACTTTAACGATTACCTCACGTCCATCGTGCAAAGCCGCAGTATGAACTTGTGCAATCGATGCAGCCGCAAGCGGTTGTTCATCAAAACGTAGAAATAGTGTTGAAATATCTGCTTTTAATGAGTCTTGAATGCGCTGTTTCGCCAATTGTGTGTCATAAGGTTTTACACGATCTTGTAATAAAACCAATTGTGATAACACTTCAGGCGGGATCAAATCTCGGCGAGTCGAAAGCAATTGCCCAAGTTTAATGGCCAAAGGACCCATATCCTCTAGGGCTTCTTTTAACTTGAGAGGATTCTTTTTCTCACGACTTGACCACGCCGCAGGATGCATTTTGATGATGTTTAATGCATGACGTGCTTTAACTGGTAACTCTTCCGCAGGAAACAAGGTGTCAAGGCGGTAATGTGCTGCAATACGCCAGAGTTCGAGTAACCGTGTAATATGCGGAATCATATGGAATTTTACCTAGTCTTGTGTGGGATTAAACTGAGATTTTAATTGCTGAAATTTTGCTTCTAAGCGATCAATTTCTTGATTGAGCTGACGAGTTTCTCGATTCAGATCATCCATTTGCCAACGTGGCGCAAACAAACCACTATCTTCTTTAAGTGTATCTTCGACAAAGAACAAATGACTTTGCAACGAGCGCTTTATTTGCTGAGGCGCAAGCTGAATTTTTCCTAACTCATGTGCGAGTTGTGGACCAATCCAAGGGGATAAATGTGCAGCGAGATCAGGTTCCGCCTGTTGCATGATGCGCTGGATATCTTGCAATAAATGATAATCACCCTGTAAAGGAATATTACCGATTTGATCCATATCACTTAGCAAAAGTCGCATCAGTTCAACCACGTTTGCAACATGTAAGGTTGCAGTGGCATCGGTGATCTTATTTTGATGATCGAAAGGGCGCTGCTCAAAAATAGAAGGAGTTTGACTCTGTCCAGTGACAGTGGGTTCTAGACGAACTTTATTTTCATCAAAGAAAACATCAACTGAGAGTTGTGGACTATCGATCACAACTCGTAATAGTTGACCTTGTAATTGATTCAGTTGGATACGCGTAATCGCATCCAAATCAATCACATGATGAATGATACGTTCGACTGCACCGAGTGCTAAAATCGACCACATATCTTAAGCCTTACAGTTTGAATCCACGGTGAACTGCAACAATACCACCTGTTAAGTTGTGATAATCACAGCTTTGGAAGCCTGCATTTTCCATCATGCCTTTAAGTGTACGTTGGTCTGGGTGCATACGAATAGATTCGGCAAGGTATTTATAACTTTCAGAATCATTCGCCACCAATTTACCCATCATAGGAAGTGCGGTGAATGAGTAAAAATCGTAGAGTTTTGAAAATGGCTCAAAAACAGGTTTTGAGAACTCAAGTACCAATAAACGACCACCTGGCTTAAGTACGCGATACATCGCTTGTAAAGCCGCATCTTTGTCAGTCACGTTACGTAAACCAAAACTGATCGTCACTAAATCAAAACTATTATCCGCAAAAGGTTCTAATGTTTCTGCATTGGCAAGTACGAAATCAACATTGGTGCAGCCCGCATCAATCAAACGATCACGACCAACATTCAACATGGATTCATTAATATCTGAAAGTACCACATGCCCTTGAGGACCGACTTCACGGCTAAAGACTTTCGCTAAATCACCTGTACCGCCTGCAATATCTAAGACATGCTGCCCACGACGAACACCTGACATGTTGATCGCAAAGCGTTTCCATAAACGGTGAATACCAAATGACATCAAGTCATTCATGATGTCGTATTTACTCGCAACTGAATGGAAGACTTCAGCAACTTTTTGAGCTTTCTCATCACTGCTAACAGTCTGATAGCCAAAGTGTGTGGTCGCGCCGACATTGCCAGTATTGGCACCACGCGGTAAGTTGTATTTTGGTACAGAGCCACCTGTAGGGGTAGATGCAAGTCCTTGTTGTAATGATTGTTGTTGACCTTGCGGTGTACCTTGCGGAAGCGGTGAACTTAGGAATGGACTGACTTTGTCTGAACTCGGTTTTTGCTCAACTTCTGGGGTAGGCTGTTGGTTTTCGTTAGACATTGTTTTCTCCTAAACTCTCGTTCTAGCGATACGAATCAACATGCATGATGACAGATTTTGTAATTTTTTACAGGGCTTAGCATGTAATTGTTATGAATAATATACAGAAAGTCAGTGACTAAAAAGGGTTTCCAAATCGAAAAATGCTTATGCGTCATCTCTCAATAAAAATTAGCAGAGATGACGCTGATCTTTAAGGGCGAAATGGGTCTGGGTGACCTGCATGAACTTTCTCAATAATTTCACGCTCTTTGTCAGTGAAAGTTTTGATGAAGTTAGCCGCTGATTTCATTGGTTTCATCG
Organism: Acinetobacter sp. A22; assembly: GCF_030913345.1. Classification (NCBI taxonomy): domain Bacteria; kingdom Pseudomonadati; phylum Pseudomonadota; class Gammaproteobacteria; order Moraxellales; family Moraxellaceae; genus Acinetobacter; species Acinetobacter sp. A22. The sequence goes on along the minus strand of NZ_CP133162.1, from coordinate 2,204,529 downwards.
CTGCAAAACCTTCTTGGATAAAGTCATACATGCGTTCGAATTGGTATTTATGGGCAATGCCTTTACACATTTTAAATGCAGCGTACATCATGGTTGAACGCATATATTTATCTAATGCGACACCTAACTCATCCAAAAGACGTAATTGCTCATAACGATCTTCGCCTTGATCCAATTTGATGAGCGTTTGACGCATAATTTCATCAGTCAATACAGTGTCAGCTGGGTAATCTTGTAAAAGTTGTACAGCAACTTGCTCATCCAAACGTGTTGCTAAGACAGCTAGGCTAACTGATTTGGTTCCCGTTTTAATTGCATTATCTGGCAATAGACTTTCTGCTTTGTGTGCATATTTCAATAGACGTTCGATCTGCTGTGCCATTGCATCAAAATCTGGTCCACCATACAAACGGTTTAAAAAGTATTGTGCCATCAACTGATTTTCAGGTTGGGCAAAAAACTCTTGGTGTGTGGCAGCAATACGTGCTTTCATCCATGCTTGTACGTCATGTAAACGCTGAGCTAGAACTGGATCTTGATGGTAATTTAAGCTTTGGTATTGTAATAAAAGTTGATCAAATGCAGCGAGTTTTGACATGTTCGAACTCAAAAGAAATAAAACCTTAAAATCATAGGCGTGATGATAACTTAGAACTATGACAGCACAAACCTAAAATCTTTAATAATCGGTCAGTCGAGATATGCACTGAATCTAATCTACATAAACTGTACACGGGATTTGATGCCTTTTTATCAGATTTAACTATACTTATTGTTAATAATTAAACATTTAGAATTAAATATGAGCACACAACAACCGACGTTTGAACTACGATCAGAAGAAGAACTTTCTTTGGATTTGATCGAGGCTCAATATGCTTTAAAAGATAGCCAAGATAAAAAAAATGCCAAAAGCGTATTAATCCTTGTCAGCGGGATTGAACTTGCAGGTAAGGGCGAAGCGGTTAAGCAATTACGTGAATGGCTTGATCCTCGTTATCTTAAAGTGAAAGCTGATGCGCCTAAGTTGTTGAGTGCCGATGAAACATTCTGGCAATCCTATACTCGGTTTATTCCTGCTGAAGGGCAAATTGTCGTGATGTTTGGTAATTGGTATAGTGATTTGTTATCTACTGCGATGCATGTTGCGAAGCCTTTGGATGAAACACTGTTTGATGCTTATGTTGAGCAGATGCGATCATTTGAACATGATTTGCAAAACAATAATGTCCATGTCATTAAGGTCTGGTTTGATTTATCTTGGAAATCATTACAAAAACGATTAGACCAAATCGATGCATCTGAGCAGCATTGGCATAAATTGCATGGCTTAGATTGGCGTAATAAAAAACAATACGATACATTGCAGAGTCTCAGCCAACGATTTACGGATGACTGGTATGTGATTGATGGTGAAGATGCAGAGCGACGTGATCAATGTTTTGCTCAATATATTTTGCAGACTTTACAAGAACTCCCTGTTCATCAAACTAAAGTCACTGAGAAGTGGCAACAAGCCAAAGTTCCAAACGAGTTATTAGAACCATCCAAACAAGTTTTGGATAAAGATCAGTATAAGGATGAGCTTAGTAAACTCACCAAAAAGGTGGCTGATGCACTTCGATATGATGACCGTAAAGTGATTGTTGCATTGGAAGGAATGGATGCAGCAGGCAAAGGCGGAGCAATCAAACGGATTGTGAAGAAGCTAGACCCTCGTGAATATGAAATCCATACGATAGGAGCTCCAGAACGGTATGAGCTACGTCGTCCTTATCTTTGGAGATTTTGGAATAAGCTCAATGATGGGGAGAAAATTACGATTTTTGATCGCACATGGTATGGGCGTGTTTTAGTCGAAAGAATTGAAGAATATGCAACTACTGTAGAATGGCAACGTGCTTATGATGAGATTAATCGCTTTGAGCAAAGCTTAGTCGATAGTCAAACCATAGTGGTGAAGATTTGGCTTGCGATCAGTAAAGATGAACAGGCAGTTCGATTTAAAGAAAGGGAAGAAACACCTCATAAACGTTTTAAGATTACTCCTGAAGATTGGCGAAATCGTGAAAAGTGGGACGATTATTTAGACGCTGCGGCAGATATGTTTGAGCGAACGAATACTGACTATGCACCTTGGTATGTGATTGCGACAGATGATAAAAATACAGCAAGGATCGAGGTGTTGAAGGCGATTCTAAAACAACTGAAGGCGGACTAACCGCCTTAGTTATAAGGTAAATTAGGCAACAATTGTGCTGCGACTTTTTTGCTGAATACGTTTTGCCAAGTTATAGCAATCTTGGATATGTGCTTCAGTGATTTTACGCATCATAAAATAACCAAGGCTTGCTGCGATCAGTTGACCGCCCAAAGGGATAAATTTAGTCACTTGTTTCGTGGCGATTTTGGTAAAAAAGCCGTTAAAAGATTTTTTCATTGCTGTGCGTGCGACAACGAAACCAGAGAACTCAAAACCACGTTTGCGTAATTCGTCCCAATGGATTTTCTTGGTTTCAGGATCGTAAACACTAATATGTTCAGGGGCTAAACCAAAGCGTGCATTAATATGCGGAATGATTTGCGTCAACATGCCTAAGTCGACAACAACATCAAAAAATGGAATCGGTACAATTGCTGCACCAGCAGACCAATATGCACGTTTTTTTGTTAATTCTAAACATTCCTCACGGATTTGCTCCAAGTTTAAACTTGGATCTATTGAATCAGGAATTTTTTCGATTTTCATAAAGTTATACCTAATGTCTATCCCTTGATAGTACATTCAATCGTATTGAATGATGAATTTCAAAACAAATTTTTTATTTGATTGTTAGATTAACGTGACATAGTTCGTTGAAGTTGTATAGTGATGATTGTGTACGAATTTGTGCATTCGAATGGTGATTTATTAAAGAGGTTTCTTTAACACATGGGTATTCATGTCATTCAAAGTCAGCGCCTAGATGTATTATTACAAGGGGTGATGGCCTCGATGAATCAGCCGAGTTCGTCACCATTTCAAGTTTTTCAAACGCAGCATTTTATAGTTCCTAGCCCTGCTCAAGAACAATGGCTAACGCAAAAAATTGCTGAGCAGCAAGGCATGTCAGCGAATTACCAATTTCACCAGCGTATTCGTGGTTTTCAATGGTATGCCTATCAACAGGTGCTTGAAAATAAAGAACAAGTTCGTAAAGCCAATATTCCTCGTTTGATTTTAAAATGGCGTATATACCAAGCTTTACAACCTTTTATTCAGTCCGCACAGATCAGCTTGCTTGAAGATCATCCTTTATATTCGATTGTGCAGCGTATTTATGACAGTGCCGACCAATTACAAGATGGCACAGAGAAGCAGTTAAAAAAGCAAAGTATGCTGTATTGGGTCGCTGAGCAAGTCTCCCATCTTTTTAATAACTACATGATTTATCGCGGAAGTTGCCAACGTGGCTGCGTACAGGATTGTAGTTGTGCGAGTAACTGGTTGTCTAAATGGGGGCGTAATCAAGCCCTCGATATTGAAAAGTTAATCTCGACAACAGATCAACAGACGTCTGCGTTTAGTTTGAACCAAATCGAACAGTTAGAGGCTTGGCAGCGTTGGTTGTGGCAGCATTATTTCCATGAGGATTTTGTGGAAATGCAGCGTATTGATACCGACTTTTGGAAACTTTTAGACAATGAGGTTACAAGAACGCAGGCTTTGGCTCAACTTCCCAAGCAGATCATTATATTTACACTATTAGATTTACCACCCAGCCAATTACAGTTTTTACGCCGTTTAGGGCAGTATCTTGATGTGTTGATTTTGCATTTCAACCCGTCACAAGAGTATTGGGCAGACAGTGTCGATCCGCAATGGAAGCAGCGTTACGATCTTGGTGTCAAAGAGCGCTTTATTCTTAAAAATCCAAAGGCGACAGATGCAGAAATAACGGCCTTTTTTGAACAATTCACTTTGTTTTTTAATGCGCAGGCCCGTGAGTCACGTCATCCTTTATTGACTCGACTGGGTAAACAAGCTCGAGATCATTTCTCACTTTTATCACAACTGGCAACAGGTGAGGAAGGGAAGTGGGTCGATGCCTTTGTGGATCATTTTCCAGAAACTTTATTGGGTAAAGTGCAGTCAGATATTTTCTATCTTGCTGAACCCAAAGCTGAACAGTATCAGTTGGTTGAAAATGATCAGTCGATTCAGATTCATGTATGTCATTCCAGTTTAAGACAACTTGAAGTGCTGAAAGAGCAATTGGTGCATTGGTTATCTGAAGTAGATGACATACCACGCCGTCCGAGCGATGTTTTGGTATTAACGCCTAATTTAACTGAATTAGAACCTTTAATTCGCAGTGTGTTCCCTGCGGTTGCTCATACTCAAGAGGCATTTTTACCCGTCAAAATTGCTGGGGTGGCGCAGCTTGATGCACTCAATGCATGGCGAGCTGTTTTAGGTCGGATGCAATTACCACAAGGGCGTTTTACTCAGGATGATTTTGCAGATTGGTTGAATCTAGCCGCAACTCAACAACGTTATGGTCTTGATTATAGTCAAGCTCAACGCATTTTAGCTTTGTTAAATGATGCAGGCTTCAAACGTGGCTTGGATGCAGCACATTTACAGCAAAGCTTAAGTGCTAGCGATGACGACTATCGCTATAGTTTTAAGTTTGCTTTAGATCGATTAGCACTAGGGATTGCCATCCCAGCTCATGTGATGGTGCAGCAGACTTTAAGTTATGCAGATGTTCAGCCAAGTGACTTTGAGTTGATAGGTTTGTTGATTGAAATTTATCAAGATTTATCGGCACGGCGTGATTGGTGGGTTGCACATGAGTTAGGACAGAGTTTTACTGTGGAAGCTTGGTTGAAAAAGCTAAAGGAAGACATCCAAGAGTTTGAACAAGCTGATATTGTTGCCCTGAAAGCAGTACGCGATATTGTCCATAAGCAAGAGCGAATGCTGACTTTGGCGAGCTATTATGACGATGCTGAAACTCAATTACGTCAGATTTCACTGCCTTTGCCTTATATCGTTGATGAAATTCAACGGGCTTTAGAAAGCCAATCTGCACAAGTCGAACCGACAGGGCAAATTACATTTAGCCAAATTGGTCAGATTCGCCCGATTCCTTATCGATTGATTGTGCTTTTGAATTTAGATACGGGTAAGTTCCCTAATCGAGATAGTCATATTCCCTTTGATTTAATGGATGCTCTTCGTCAGCAATTAGGTGATCGTTCTCGACTGGAAGATGATCAAGGTGCATTTTTGGATGCAGTTTTGCTAGCACAAGAGCAGCTTTGGCTATTCTATAATGGTTTTGATGTGAATGATGGTGAGGTACGTGAGCCATCAAGTGTATTGCAGGGGTTTCGAGATCATTTGGGACTGATTATAAAGCCTGATCTCGCTGACTCATTTGCCAATACAGAAACTTCTTGCACGGATGATTATAAAGCTTTGCAAATCCCGTCAAAACTTTATCCACTTTATCATTTGCATCGCTTACAACCTTTTGATCCATTAGGATTTATCGCTGAGCAAAGACATATACGCTATCAAGATCATTGGTTTAAGGTGGCATCCCAGTTGCAGCAGATTAAGGGTGAACGTCAGGCTTGGGTTAATACAAGCTATCCACTTGAACGGCAAGACATGATCATTCTAGATGCCCATTCATGGATTCAGGACGTGATTTTCCCTGCACGTTTGTATCTTAAAACGCTGGGTATTGAAAATCTAAGTGCTACAGAAATAGTGGATCAGACTGAACCTCTGATGCTCGATGGTCTAGGTAAATACGCGATTCGTCATTTTTTACAACAAAACATAGATGCTACGGCACCCGCTTTATTGCAAGATCAGTTACCTGTCGGAAAAGTGCAACACAGTGCATGGCAACAAAGTCGTATAGAGCAACAACGTTTGTTGGAACGTTTGCGAGACTATGCAACTTCCCCAACAGAAACCACGCAACGTGTTTGGCGAGTATCGAAACAACTTCAAATCAGTTGTGTTACACCCAAACACATTGCGCAAGACTGGATTAGCTTAGATGCTTCGAGTGCACGTGCTAAACGCTTTGCCAAAGTTTGGCTTGAGTATTTGCTGTGGCTTGTCATTTTGGATCAAGAGACGGCTTCTGAAAAACGTCGTGTGGTGGTATTTAGTGATCAAACCGTGATTTGTGAGGGGGTGAGTTCACAGCAGGCGAAGCACTATCTACAGCATTGGTTACAGCTTTGGCAACAGGCCCAACAGCAACCTGTGGTGCTGCCTGCGGCATTGTTATTAAAGCCTTTAGAAAAAGGGAAAGCATATGACTGGGTTGAACAGGATGCACTACATACGCTGAGTGAAGAGAGCCAAAATGATTTGCTGAAAATCTGGAAAAATACCTACAACACAGGCTTTGTTGATTTCAGTCAAGATGAGGCGAATCAACAGCATCGAGATTGGCAGTTTATTTTGCAGGAACAGGATGCAACGGCATTGTTGCAATTCGCCTGTGATCATTATTCTTATGCTTTATATCAACCGATTTTTGAATTTTTACGAGTGGAGTAAGACATGCATTCACAATTTCCAGTGTCTTACCAACCGATTCGTGATATTCAATTCGAAGGTTTACATTTAATTGAAGCTTCGGCAGGAACAGGTAAGACTTATACTCTGTCGAGTCTCATGGTGCGGATATTTTTAGAAAAATATTTGCCACATCAGGTGATTGCTACAACATTTACTCGCGCAGCAGCAGCAGAGTTAAAAACGCGGATACGCGCGCGTTTAGTTGAGGTTCAACAGTTTTTAGAACCATTTCGAAATGTATTGGAAGCGGATATTTATCAGTTTGCCTTGCAAGAAAATGATCCATTAAAGCAACATATTTTACAAACTTTCGCACCGCGTATTGCCTATGCTTGTGAACGGTTAAAGCTAGTAATAGATCAGTTAGATGAGTTATTTGTTGGCACATTAGATAGTTTTAGCCAGAAATTATTACGAGAATTCGCTTTTGAAAGTGGCAAGATCGAACGCGCGCAAATTACGGAAGATGCAAAAGCCTATACCCGTCAATTGATCCACGATGTACTGCGTGAATGGATTCAAGCCCAGCCCCAACCGTTGATTGATACACTTTACATGGTGGGCGGATTAAAGAATGTCGATTACTTTATTGGTATGGTCGAAAGTTCACTAAATTTTAGTTCAGCACAATTTAAGTTGCCGAATTTTCCTGAGATTGAATGCGCTCAACTGCAACAATGGCGGCAACAAGCGCAGCAAATTGAACTTAATTGCTTGGCTGAATATTTTAATTTGGATGGTGCGCATTATTCACATATCAATGGAACTTCTTTTCGTAATCATGCATTTAATAAACTGTTTAGTGAATCTCTGCCTCAACTATTAAAAACACTTACTGAGACGGAGAATTTACAAGTTTTTGATGCTTATTTTTCCAGTCAACGTGATGCCGCATTTAAATTTTTAGATAAGCTCAATGAGCAGAAAATATTTAAGAAATGTCCGGCTGATATTTCAGAAGGTTTTTATCAACATCCAACCCTTTTACAACTACAACGATTACTTCAATCTCTGCAGCAGACTCAACAACAATTCGAACAATTGCAAGTTTATTTAAAAGCTTATTTATGTGTTGAAGTCAAAAAACGTTTGCCACAAATATTACAACAAAAGGGGGAAACCACTTTTGCTCAGCAAATTAAAACCTTGTCAGATGCTTTAAAGGGTGAGCAGGGGCAACGTTTTGCAGTCTTTGTACAAGCCCGATATCCGCTTATTTTGGTAGATGAGTTTCAGGACACAAACCAAGATCAGGATGATATGTTGGCGAGTATTTGGCGGCATCCACAGCGTTATCAAAAGGGTTGCATGATTATGGTTGGGGACCGTAAACAGGCGATTTATGGGTTCCGTGGCGGGGACATGCTGACCTTTCTGAATGCCTATCAAGATATTATGGCAAAACAGGGACGCGAATATAAATTGATTCATAACCATCGATCAGTCAAAGAATTGGTCGAAGTGGTGGATGCTTTATTTCAACGACAAATAGATTTTGGCGAGCAAGTGATCTATGACCCGATTCAAGCAGGAGAGCGACCACATCCTGTCTTAATCGATGATCATCAAATTAATCCTGCCCCTTTACGCTGGTTACAGCTTGCGGACTCAAAAGAACAAGCGACTCAGGTCGCATGGAAAATTCAAAGTTTGCTCAATCAAGCACACTTAAATCAACTGTATCTTCAAGGTGAAACTCGGAAAGCAATTGACGAAGATGATATTGCTGTACTTTCACGTAGTCACAGACAGCTAGACGAAGTACAACAGGCATTGCAGCATTTGGGAATTCGTGTCAATCGACCATCAAAACGCAGCGTATTTGACTCGCCTATCGCACAAGATGTGGCAGCTTTATTGACGGCTCTACTTCATCCCTTTGATGAGGCTAAGTTGAAACGAGCCTTACTTAGCCGTTTATTTGGATTTGATCTTAACCGATTGTTAGTACTCGAGCAGAGCCCAATTGGGTTAAGTGAGTACATGCAATCCTTTGATGATCTTCGTGAACTGTGGATTAACCAAGGTTTCTTGGTGGCGTGGCAACAATGTCTAAATCAATTCGAGATTTGGCAGCAATTGGTGATCACTCAAAGTAAAGATAATGAACGTGCCGTGGTAAATTTACGTCATTTGACCGATATTTTGAGTCAGCATAGCGAACATGTACAAGGACCTCAGAATCTCTATCATTGGTATCTTAAACAGCTGAATTCGCCAAGTGATCGAGAGTGGGAACTGGAACATAAACTATCCAGTGAAGCTGGTGTACAACTCATGACGATTCATCAATCTAAAGGATTGGAGTTCAAAATCGTCTTTTTATTGGGTGCAAATAAATCACCCTCAAATCAATCAGAAGCTTTAAACTTTTCCACTACAGAGATTCAACTCCCTGAAACAGGACAAATCCGAACACAACGTGTCGTTGCGATCGCTGATAAAAATTTTCTTCAAGATACAGAAATCAATCAGCATCAACAACGCGCTCAAGCCGAACAAAACCGTTTATGGTATGTCGCACTAACGCGTGCTAGTCATCGTGTTTATGCTGTGTTTGAACCTGAAAAAGGGGATAAAGCCAAAGCATCTGCTTTAGCTTTTTGGAAAAATCAAGCTGAGGTTTTTCAGCACATCTATAGTGCGGATGAGGCGTGTCTTCAGGAACGTCCAGCAACTCTTCGTGCCGCAAAGATCTCTCAAGATTTAACACTTGCTGCACAGCCTTTACCGACACAACGTTTTTATGCACGCGGCAAAACCAGCTTTAGTTATTTGGCACAACATTTAAAACATAAAGCCAATCGTATGGATCGCTTGGCAAATATGGATCAGAATCTACAACAGGCTGAAGATGAATTAGAGCTCACACAAATCATCATTGATGAGAGACCTGTTTCGCAGCCAATCGCATGGATTAAACAAAATTTTCCAAAGGGTGCTTTGGCAGGTAATTTCTTACATGAGATTTTTGAGCTGATTGATTTTCAACAACCTGATACTTGGGTCGAAGAAATTCGTCGCCGTTTTAAGAATACTTATCAAAGTTTATGGTCTGATCTTTTTAGCTTATATCAACAGCAGTTTCCAGAACAGCCACAAGCTGAGCAGCTGTTATATCAGTGGATTGCGGAATGGCTACAAGATGTTTTGGCTACACCTCTGAATGGTGAGTTTCAGTTAAAGCAGTTAATAGCAGGACAGTATCTATCGGAATGTCCATTTTATCTGTCTTTATCTGATCGTGTATTAGCAATGCAACGCATACAGCAGTTGTTTGAAGAATATGACATTTATATGCCTGAACTATTGGAAGCGAAATCAGCACGTTATCTAAATGGTTCTATTGACTTGGTTTATTTTGATGGTCAGCGCTACCATATTGCCGATTATAAAAGTAATTATTTAGGTGCAGATCAATCAGATTATGCTGCTGAACAGATTGCTGACAGTATGTCATTGTCCAGTTATTGGCTTCAGGCAGGGTTATATTTAGTCGCTTTGCATCGCTATCTTCGCGTTAAACTGCAAAATTATAATATTGCAGAACATCTAGGTGGTGCATCTTATCTGTATTTGCGTGGTATGAATGGGCAAGCTCAGCAAGGCTATTTTTATTGGAAGCCAAATGATGAGTTTATTTTACGATTAGATGCAATACTGGGATATTTTTCTGAGGATAAAAATCAGAAAATAATGTAGATAAAGTGTGTAATTTTAAATTAAACAAAAGTTTATCTTGTGAATAAGTCTGTCTATAACCTTGTGGACAAGCGTGTGGGTAAGTTTGAGGATAACTCTGTGGACAAAAGAATTAGTCAGCAACCAGAACAAAACCAGTGGTTGAATGTGTGGAGTCGCTATCTTTCTCAAGCACCGTTCTCTCAATCTGCTCAACCATCGAATGCTGCGAAAATATTAGAGCAATTGATGGAAGCCAGTTTACAAGGCGACAGTTGTATTGATTTTGAAGCAATACAGCTTGAAGCATTAGGTGATCTAGCGGTTTCCAGTGAAATCGCAATGACTCAGGTTGCCCCATGCGTCTATGATCAGCAGGGCTTGGCATTATACCGATATTGGCAATTAGAACAACGCCTCGCTCATCAGATTTGTCGATTAAAGCGACGAATGGTACCAGAGATTGATATTTCTGTTTATCAACATTTATTGAGTGATGAATTTCAGCAGAAAGCTTTAAGTATGGTGCTGCAACAATGGCTCAGCATCATTACAGGAGGACCAGGTACAGGTAAAACTTATACTTTGGCACGCATTATTGCTGCATTAAATCAAACAATCCCTGATATTCGGATTGCCATGGCTGCACCTACTGGTAAGGCAGCGCAACGTATGCAAGAAGCATTGCAAAACTCATTTAAGGATCCCAAGTTGCTTGAGTCTGGGCTAGTAACGGATAACCTACGACACCAAAGTACCCAAACACTGCATCGATTGTTAGGAATGGGGAATCGACAAGTTCCACGCTTCAATCTCAAACAACCATTACCTTATGATGTCATCGTAGTGGACGAGGCGTCGATGTTAGATTTGAGTCTTGCGACCGCGTTATTTGAAGCGGTTCCTGAGTCATGTCGAATTATTTTATTGGGAGATGCCAATCAATTAGCATCCGTCGATGTGGGAGCAGTTTTAGCAGATTTACAGCAGGTGAAAGGCTTGGCAGATAATCGAGTAGAGCTAAAAAAAAGTCGCCGTTTTTCTGATGAAGCCAAAATTGGTCAGTTGGCTCGTTTTATTCAAGCACAGACGGCTTCTGCTGACTCTCATTTAGTTTTATCTAAACTTGAAAGTGAAATTGTAAAGCCTGCTTTACTTCAGCAGATTAAACTCAGTAAAGAAATGCCTGATTTTATTCAGTTGGAATATTTACCTGAGCAACAGGGTATAGATGCTGAGCAGTATCAACAAAAACTAATGTATGGCTTTCAAGATTATGTCGACGTATTAAAAAACTATATAGAAGCCGACCAACCAGAATCATATATTCAACAGGTTATTCAGGTCTTTGATGATTATCGAATTTTAGCGGCAGTGAAACATGGTGCTTTGGGGATTGAACAACTCAATCGCTATGCTGAACGTTGGGTGAATCAGCAGCTTAAACAAATTGCAGTTGCAGAATGGTATGTTGGACGCCCTGTGATGATGACCTATAACGACTATCAGTTAGGAATTTCAAATGGTGATATTGGGATTTGTTTTAAACATCGAAGCCAAGTACAACAATTTGAAGTGTACTTTCCGAGTTTAAATAAGTGGATTGCAGCACATCGACTACCGCGTAATATGCAAACAGCGTTTGCATTGACCATTCACAAATCTCAAGGTTCTGAATTCTCTCATACTGCAATTGTCTTAGATGCACATGCAGAAAAATTGTTGAGTCAGGAATTGATTTATACAGCAATTACAAGAGCGAAAAAAGTCGTGAGTATTTTAGCGACACAGAAATCATTACGAGCAGCCCTTACGATTCGAACAGTTCGTCGCAGTGGTTTAGTTCAAAAGATTAATTTAGACTGATTGTGAAATTATTCTTTAAAATGAGGGTTTTTGTAAGCAAAAGCTTACACAGATTCGAGATATTGTCGCTAGAGCTAAATACGTGTTTTTGAGATTATATAACCACAAACAGCCTAGCAAGGAATGCTAGGTAAATCGCACAAAGATAATAATAAAGTCGTTATGACAGCGAACTTACAGTGAGGTAAGTGATAAAAGAGGAAACTTACAGCCGCTAAGCCTTGTAGTTTTGGGAGAGACTACAGGGCTTTTTTATTTTCTTGATTTTTATTTATCTGATTTCATCAAATTGCAATTTAGTTTGTTTAACTTGCAACACGTTAATATTCACTCTGAGTCATTTTAATATTTAGATTATTATTTAATCTAAAAAAATGATTGTAGGACAACAAATTTGTATTATTAAGTTAAATGTTATACAGATCTGTACGTTTTTGCTTACACAGAGATAAGAAAAATGCTATTTTTCTCCACAATTGATTCTGAGAGAATAGTAAGCATAAAGAGGAACAAGCTCTAATAACTGCACAGTACACCAAGAAAATGATGTGCTGATATGCTCAGAGGGTTGAATGTAGCAAAACAAGAAAAGAAAATTAGAAGAATAGTGATAACTATAATTACGCGCAGAAGCCCAAGTCTAACTTGGGCTTTTTTATGCGTGAACGTTTCAGATTAAACGTTATCATTTTCAGTACGATCAGTTGCAAACAATGAGCGTCGCTGATTCTTTGGAATTTTTGGGCAGTTGGTAGAGATTTGATAGAGGGTCTTTGCTAATGCAGGTAAATGAGTTCCGACGACTGATTTGCCCGTTGTCAGTAGAGAAACACTGATGTCGCGCTCTGGGTCTGCCCAACATAAAATATTCGAGAACCCGATATGCCCAAATGCTTGTCCAGTCATTGGACCAAATAAGCCAATTGGATTGCTTCCAAGCATAGGTCCTAACGCATAGCGCATAGGGGCTAATAAGGTACGATCTAAGCTAACCCCAGAAGTTGGCAGGGTTGAACGGAATACCGTTTGTGGCGACATGATTTGTTTGCCTTCATATTCACCACCACTCAACAACATTTCAAAGAAACGTCCTGCTTGTTCAGCACTGGTGTAAATATTTCCCGCTGGACAGATGGTATCCATAAAACGGTTGTCATTGGTTACATCAACTGCAAGTTGTAGTCCACCACCTAATACGTGGTGTAGATAGTGATCCGCCCCTAAACTTGGATGGATTCCTGTGGCATAGTTTAATGCCGCATCGGCACGATATTCTGGTTTGAGACCGTAGTTAAAATAGTTAAGCCCCATTGGTTTTTCGATTTGTTCAGCCAAAAAGTCACGAACATTTTGCCCTGTTACACGTTTAACGATTTCACCCAAGATATAACCTGCGGTAACTGCATGATAGGCGAGGTGAGTACCTGATGGTGAAACAGGTTTAGCAGCACAAAGTAACTTTAAAACTTCATCTTGGTTGAACAGAAGTTCTGGTGTTACTTCTTGATCAATACGAGGGATTCCACCACGGTGAGAAAGTAAATGAAAAATGGTGGCACGACGCTTTCCGTTGACACCATATTCAGGGATATAGTAGCTGATTGGATCTAGTAAATTTAGATCACCACGCTCATCTAACATATGGATGAGCATCGCTGTGACCATTTTCGATGCTGAAAATAAACAAATTGGAGTATCTGGTGTTCCGATTTGCGCATCAGCAGCTAAACCTTCTGGAGCATTTCCCCGTGCATAGCCAATACTTCGGTTGAGTAGAATCTGTCCATTACGGCGTAAGCACAGGGTTACAAGCGGGTAATTACCTGTTTTATAAAGTTGTTCGACACTATTCCAAATTTTTTGGATTTGACGTTCCGTCATCCCACCCAATTCAGCTGCGACCTCATCTTTGGAGCGAATAACTTGATTCAGGTCTTTTGGAACATAACAGGTATTGGTAGATAAAATTTTCACGATTCCCTCGAATTTTTTCGTTTTCTTTCACTTCTGTTATAAATTGAAAACAGATTCATCCTAGTGTGCCGTTTTTGTTCAACGCTGTCAGCTGCCGAATTGCCAGTAAACATAAAACATTTTTGCAATATAACGATAGATCACTTAAAATAGCACCTTGCTGTAGTGATGCACGGCAGTCGGTTGCTCGCAACTGATCATTATCATTTAACTTTTAAGCATCTCGGAGAAATCGAATGGCTTTAACTAATACTGATCGCGCAGAGATCATCGCTAAATTTGCTCGTGCTGAAAATGACACTGGTTCACCAGAAGTACAAGTTGCTTTGTTGACTGCTCAAATCAATGATTTGCAAGGTCACTTTAAAGAGCACAAACATGACCACCACAGCCGTCGTGGTTTGATTCGTATGGTTAACCAACGTCGTAAATTACTTGACTACTTAAACGGTAAAGATCACGGTCGTTATGTTGCTTTGATCGGCGCATTAGGTTTACGTCGTTAATTCGATTTTACTTTGTTTTCGCTATTTCGCATGTTGTTATGCTTTATCGCTGAAAAGAGAGTTTCATCTAATTTATTTTAGGTGATTTTAAGAAGGGGCGCTTGTTCGCTCCTTCTTTGCGTTTAACTTTTTTAAATATTTGATCTAGTGCGATGGCTTCTAAGCTTTGTCATTTATCTACACAGCAGTTGTGGTCTGAATGCCAAACCTTAGGGGTCTCACTAGAATAAAATTAGGAAAATACAATACATGTCTATGTTTAATATAGTTCGTAAAGAATTCCAATTTGGTCAACACCAAGTTGTTTTAGAAACGGGTCGCGTTGCACGTCAAGCAAATACAGTTTTAGTCACTATGGGTGGTGTAACTGTTTTAGTTGCGGTTGTTGCGCAACCTAAAGCAAAAGCAGGTCAAGATTTTTTCCCGTTGACTGTTAACTATCAAGAAAAACAATATGCAGCGGGTCGTATTCCTGGTGGTTACGGTAAACGTGAAGGCCGTGCATCTGAAGCTGAAACTTTGATTTCACGTCTAATCGACCGTCCAATTCGTCCGTTATTCCCAGAAGGTTATTTCAACGAAATCCAAGTAACAGCAACGGTTGTTTCTTCTGATAAGACGATGGATGCTGATATTGCCGCTATGCTAGGTACATCAGCTGCATTATCAATTGCTGGTACACCTTTCCGTGGTCCAATCGGTGGTGCTCGTGTTGGTTTGATCAATGGCGAATACGTTTTAAACCCGAACTTTGAACAACTTGCACAATCTGATCTTGATTTAGTTGTTGCGGGTACAGAATCAGCAGTATTAATGGTTGAGTCTGAAGCGAAAGAACTTTCAGAAGACCAAATGTTGGGTGCTGTACTTTTCGGTCATGACGAAATGCAAATTGCAATTCAAGCCATTAAAGAGTTTGCTGCTGCCGCTGGCGCAGTTGAATCAACTTGGGTTGCTCCAGTTAAAAATGAAGAGCTTCGTGCAAAATTGAAAGAAGCTTTCGAAGCAAAAATTTCTGAAGCTTATACGATTGCAGTTAAACAAGATCGTTATACAGCACTAGATGCATTGTATGCTGAAGCTGTTGCACAGTTCGTTCCTGAAAATGACGAAACTGGTATCGCTGATGAAGTAAATGAATTATTTGAAGATCTTAAATATCGTACAGTACGTGACAACATCTTGTCAGGTAAGCCACGTATTGATGGTCGTGATACTAAAACTGTTCGTGCGATCGATGTTCAAGTCGGTGTATTAGATCGTGCTCACGGTTCTGCGTTATTTACACGTGGTGAAACTCAGGCGTTGGTAACAACAACTTTGGGTAATACTCGTGATGCGTTGATGGTTGATACCCTTGCTGGTACTAAGACTGACAACTTCATGTTGCACTATAACTTCCCTGCATACTCTGTAGGTGAGACTGGTCGTGAATCAGGCCCTAAGCGTCGTGAAATCGGTCATGGTCGTTTAGCACGTCGTGGTGTTCAAGCTGTTCTTCCTGCTGCTGATCGTTTCCCGTACGTGATTCGTATCGTATCTGATATTACTGAATCAAACGGTTCATCTTCTATGGCTTCAGTATGTGGTGCTTCATTATCACTTATGGATGCAGGTGTTCCACTTAAAGCACCAGTTGCTGGTATTGCAATGGGCTTAGTGAAAGAAGGTGAGCGTTTCGCAGTTCTTTCTGACATCTTAGGTGATGAAGATCATCTTGGTGATATGGACTTTAAAGTAGCAGGTTCAGCAAACGGTATTACTGCGCTTCAAATGGACATTAAGATTGAAGGGATCACTGAAGAAATTATGGAAGTTGCGTTAAACCAAGCATTTGCTGGTCGTATGCACATCCTTAATGAAATGAACAAAGTGATTTCACGTGCTCGTCCTGAAATTTCAATGCATGCTCCTACTTTTGAAGTGATCAGCATTAACCCAGACAAGATTCGTGATGTCATTGGTAAAGGTGGCGCAACGATTCGTGCCATTACAGAAGAGACTAAAGCTGCGATTGATATCGAAGACAATGGTACAGTTCGTGTATTTGGTGAAACTAAAGCTGCTGCTCGTGCTGCGATTGCAAAAATCCAAGCACTTACTGCTGAAGTTGAACCAGGTAAGATCTATGACGGTAAAGTAATCCGTATCGTTGAGTTTGGTGCCTTTGTAAACATCATGCCAGGTACTGATGGTTTACTTCACATTTCGCAAATCTCAAATGAGCGTATTGCAAACGTGACTGATGTATTGAAAGAAGGTCAAGATGTGAAAGTACAGGTTGCGGATGTTGATAACCGCGGTCGTATTAAGTTAACAATGAAAGATATTGAACAAGCGTAAGCTTCTCAATATACAAAAAGTCCGCTAAATGCGGACTTTTTTATGGCATCATCTTTTTAAAATTTAATCTGAACATTAGAGTTATGCAGCTTTATTATTTTTATCGACATAACAGTGAAAATACGATTTTTATTAGTGCAGAAGAACAAGCAGAACATCATCTAGAGTTTTTATGGGTCGATAGTTTAAGACAAGATTTAGTGAATCATAACGAGATGTGGCAAAAGAACATTTATGAGCATACTGGTGTGGTGCTCAATGAATTTCATATGCGAGATTTATTAAATATCGAACATCCGTGTGCTTTTGATAGTGTTGAAGAATATGATCTTCTGGTTTTTCGTAAGTTAATCACGCCAGATGACCAAATTTATGAAAATGAAGCATCTGAATCTCATGAAAGCGTTTTTGGTTTGGCGACAACGCCTATCAGTTTTATTTTAACGCCTCATATTTTGATTAGTCTTAGAGAGCAGGGCAATAAAGCGGTAGAGAGTTATATCCAACGTATTCAGATGATTATGGAAAAACCCATAGCTGAACAAAACAAACCGCGTAAATTACCAAGTACACCTGCTGATTTATCACTTCGTTTATTAAACAGTATGATTGATGGTTATCTAAATCTAAGAACCCCATTAACACGACGTGTTGAATATTGGCAGCAACAGTTATTGCAAGGAAATCGTCGATTTAAACAATGGCATCAGTTGTTTCATGAAGACATGGCATTTCAGCAGATTGAAAATCTATGTGAAGAGCAAATTGAAACTTTACAAGAGTTTCGGGATGAGCTTGTAGATAATTATCATCATGTGGTTGGAGAACATAAGCACAAAACTCAAGATATTCTGTTAGTTCGTTTAAATGATTTGATGAGTCATGTCGAACGCGTGCAAAAGCATACTTTGAGGCTTCGCAATGCTGTGCAATCTGCAATTGATCTACATTTTTCTGCGATTGCGAACCAAACTAACGAGAATATGCGAATACTTGCAATTATCACGGCAGTTTTTGCACCATTAACTTTACTTACGGGAATCTATGGAATGAACTTTGAGTTTATTCCTGGTCTTAAATCACCCGTAGGTTTTTGGATTATGTTAGGTGTGATGTTGCTGAGTACAGTCTTGCTACTTTATTACTTTTATCAGCAACATTTGGTTGGTCGTGGTGAGCGTAGTGTGATTGATTTGCTCGCACAACAAAATAAGCAGCGAAATATTAATCTGCTTTGGTTCTTAGATTATGAGCCAATCAAACAAACACTGAAGGAAGTTGAGAAAATGACCAAATTAAAATGATGAATTTGGTCTGTGTATTTTACTCAGTGGAAATGTTTGAGTTGTCTTCTTAATTGTTGGACTTCATCAATTAAATCCAACATTACTGCCACAGCTGAGAGGCTAGCATCGAAATCCCGTTGTAGGCGATAAGCACGACGAGCACGAGCCACATCTTCGCCAATGAATTTATAGCTTTGTGGATCAACTTTGATTTGTAAAATATCATAATCAATCAGTTTTAAAACCCAATCGGTACTTTGACCACACGCTTCAGCGAAGTGCTCAAGATCAAGAGCCAATTGTTCATCAATGATTTCAACTTGGCAGTGACCGTCATATTGAATTTCTTTGTATTGAATTGTTGTCATGATCTTACTCCTTATGAAGCACGTGGATTGAACGATGAGAAGGCTTCTGAGAATTGTTGATATGCCTTTTGTTCTTGTTCAGTTTGTGCCGTTGGTAAAACAATATTCACAATTAGATAAAGGTGCCCTGGATGTTTGTTTGGAATCCCTTTTTCTTTTAAACGGAGCTGTTGCCCATTTTTCGCCTGTTTAGGCAAATTTACTTTTAGCTGTCCTGCAGGTGTATTGACCTCAATACTTTGACCTAAAGCAGCTTCCCATGGTGTAACGTCAATAGTTTGGTAAACATCTACACCATCGACATGAATGCGGTTGGTATCTTTGTATTGGATTTCGATATATAGATCGCCATTTGGTCCTCCATTGACTCCTGATTGTCCTT
This sequence comes from Acinetobacter sp. A22, assembly GCF_030913345.1. Lineage (NCBI taxonomy): Bacteria > Pseudomonadati > Pseudomonadota > Gammaproteobacteria > Moraxellales > Moraxellaceae > Acinetobacter > Acinetobacter sp. A22. The sequence goes on along the minus strand of NZ_CP133162.1, from coordinate 2,185,528 downwards.
GTCCACTGAGACGGATTTGTTGTCCTTCTTTCATTCCCTTCGGAATTTTCACCTCAAGTGTTTTACGTTGAATTTCGGGTTCACCATAGACATTGTAGGTCGGTATTTGTAATGTAATTTGCTGCGTTGAGCCCTGATATCCAATTTCTAAATCGATTTCAATACGTGCATGTTGGTCTTCACCGCGGTAACTATGTTGTTGACGTTGTGAGCGATGTTGACCACCCCCGAAACCAGCGCCAAAACGACCGAAGATGTCTTCAAAACCACTGAAATCAGCACCTGCCCCTGAACTTTGTCGATAATATTGTGCACCATCAAAACCACTTTGATTGTTTTGCCCAAAACCTGAGAAACCTTGAGGCTGATCGAGCATTTGGTCATATTCAGCTTTTTTGTCTGCATGACTCAAGGTGTCGTATGCGACATTGATGGCTTGCATTTTGGTTTCAGCATCGGCTTCTTTACTGATGTCAGGATGATATTTTTTTGCCAGTTTTCTATAGGCTTTTTTAATTTCATCTGCTGAGGCATCTCTAGAAACACCTAGCTCTTCATAATAATTTTTTGTCATGATATTAAATTAGGATAGTTATCTGTTTCTTTCATTATGAAACGAATCCAATTTAATGCAATGCATTCGATTGTATAAGACTTGTTTTAATTCAATTCGGATAATTTTTTATTTTTATTATTAGTGGCTTGGAATATTTTCTTATTAAAATATTTCTCGAAAAATATACTAATCAAACCATATCTGCGTTGGAAATATTAGCAATAAAGTAATCTTTAAAATCGCGGGTAAATTTTATTCAAACTAAGTGGCTTGAAATTAATCTGCAAAAAAAATGCCCAATCATTTGATTGGACATTTTTTGAAATTAACCCAGAAACATTGCACCTGAATTAACTCAAATGTTCACCGAACAAGCCCAAAGCTTCTTCCGCTGTAAACTCATAGCGTGTATTACAGAATTGGCAATCCATTTGGATTGGGTTTTGTGCTTCAAGCGTTTCATGAACTGCATGAACACCAATTTGAATCAATGCATTGGCACAACGTTCTTTTGAACAGGTACAGCCGAATTTGAGCTGTTCAACTTCTGGTAAGCGAACCTCTTCCTCATTGTATAGTCGATACAAAATCTCATTGGCTGGAAGATCTGTTAGTTCTTCTGATTTGAGTGTTTCAGTTAACATTCTCAAACGTGGCCATATATCTTCATCAACAAGTTTTTGTTCTTCCTCATCATTGCGAGGTAAGAGCTGGATTAAAAGACCACCAGAACGCTCTCCACTGGTTGCTAGTACAATATGTGTTGGGATTTGCGCTGACAAATCATAATATTGCATTAAACAACCTGCTAGAGTCGGTTGATCAAGAGGTACAATCCCTTGGTAACGTTCACCATGTTCAGGTTCGATATTGATAAAAAGAACAGGGTTGGTGAGGGCTGCCAAAACAGTTCGACTGTCACTACCTTCATTAAATCTTGGATCTTCTTCGTAATCAGCTAATGCACGTACTTCACCTAAATGATTACACTCCGCCATTGCCCATTTGAATGTCCCGCTCGCCTGAATTTGTAGGCTGATGCGCCCACGAATTTTAAGCGTGCTTGCAAGTAATGCCGTTGCGCTGAGCATCTCACCTAAAAGGCTTTTAACCGCAGGCATGTATTCTCTTTGAGCCAAAATCGTTTGTAATGTTTCTTCTAGATGAACCACTTCACCACGAACAGGACAGTCTTCGATATAAAAGCGTTGGCGTAAATCAGACATATTTTTCTCCAATACCCCGTTAGGGGAAAACAAAGCAATGCTTTGCCTTGAAAAGCGCTTATGGCTTTATAAGAAGGTGAATGGTTATGCAGTCAATAATGGTGTCAGTTTACGAAAACTCAAGATATTTCCTGCTGAGAATTTGCTTCACTTTGTGTATTTTGCTCATTCATCAAACGATGTTTTGCAGAAATAGATGTGTTTTCAAATAAATATTCAAGTTCTGCAAGTGCATTCGGGTAACGCTCTATTTGATCGTCTTCATCATATGTACTGTAATGCGATCTCAAAAGCACCTGATCGTGCTGTTTAAACTCTTCAATTCGAGTTTTTGTCTCATCAATTGATAGACCTGTTTCTATCAGCACATCTTCTGCCATACCTAAAGATGAGAGATAGGTTTCACGATAAATTTGTTGCACGCCTAATTGATGCAGTAGGTGTGCATGATGTCGATCACGAGCACGTGCAAATAAAATTAATTCTGGATAATTCAAACGAAGGTGACGAGCGAGATTCATACTATCCTCAACATCATCAATCACTAAAATTGCCAGCTTACAGTGTTCTATACCAGCGATACGAAGATTCTCGATTTGAGTCACGTCAGCATCAATAAAGCGATGTCCATATTGTTCTATAAAATGAGCAGCAGGTTGATTGCTATCAATGACGCTAAAGTGTTGACCTTGAGCATGTAATACTCTAGCGATGATTTGCCCAAATCGCCCGAAACCTAGAATTAGAATCGGATGTTGCGCAACTTCGTCTGAATCGGGCTGAACTGGCTTTTTCAAGATCAAAGGTAAAACTTTAGAATTCACCAGCCAAAATAAAGGTGGAGTCAAAAGCATTGACCCAAATACCACGACTAGAGTTGGCTGTAATATTTGCGTACTGATGACTTTTTCACTTTCTGCAATTTTGAGCAAGATAAAGGTCAACTCTCCACTTTGTGCCAGCAATATAGCGGACAGGTTACTGAGTTTTAGTTGGCGTTGTTGAAAATAGCTTGTCACTCCAATAATGCCTGCTTTAATCACCACAAGCCCAACGATCGCAGCGACAATAAAAACAGGAGTTTGGAATAAGGGATTGAGTGTTAGGTTCAATCCTAAAGCAAAAAACAGCAGTCCGATGAGCGCATGTTTAAAAGGTTGAATAAAGTTTCCGATCTCAGTACGAAAATCAGTTTCAGCGAGCACCAGACCTGCTAAAAAAGCAGCGATTAAGATATGAATATTTAAAATCTGTAGTATCAAAAAAATACTGAGTACAACCAGCGTGCTAAGGATGGGAAGAAGTTCAAGACTTTTATGACGCGCTAAATAATGAAAAGCTGGACGCACTAGATAGCGGCTTGCTAAAAATAACCCCGAGATTGTTGCAATGATTGCAGCAAAATAGGCGATACCATGACGTGTAGTTGCGGTATCTTCGAGTAATGGAAAAAGGATAATAAGGATCACAGCAAAACAACTTTGTAGTTGAACTGCGGTTAAACTATTTTGTCCTAATTGACTATGAACCTGATTTTTTTGCTCTATAAATTGTTGTACTAAAAAGACAGATGAAAAGCTCAGGGATAGCCCCAAAAGACAGCCTAGTAACAACTGATCCAACAAGAGAAAGCATACGACACAGAGGACAATGCTAATCAAAGCCAAAGGCATAGCATAGAGCTTTAAGACATGATGACGTTGTTGCCACAGTTGTTTAGGTTTTAAATAAAAACCTAGGAAAAACAAAACAGCCAACATGCCTAAGTCGGTTAAAAGTTGAATTTCATCAACATCATCAATCAGTTTGAAAACACTAGGACCTAACAACAGTCCTGCAATCGTAAAGCCTAAAATCGTTGAGAATGTATAACGCTTTGCGATTGGTGCAAAAATTAATGTTGCTACGAGGAAAAAAAGGACAGTAATCAATAAAGACATTTAATGCCTCGAATCTAAAATTCTTATCGTGAATTCAACTAAACTCTTGTGGATCAACATCAATTGATAATCTGAGTTGATGTTGGCGAGGTAAATGTACCACTTGTTGCCACCATTGACGTAAATAAAAATGCAGTTTTGCTCGGTCGGCAGATAAAATCACCATATGCGCTCGATAACGCCCTGCTTTGCGTTCCATTGGGGCAGGAATAGGTCCCCAAATTTCAATAATATCTGCTGCAATAGCTCTTAAGCCTTGTGCTGCTTCCATTAAAAACTGTTGACTATAATCACGATCTTTCGACTCCACACGGACTAAAACAGCGTAACGATAAGGCGGTAACATCGCAACTTTACGTTCACTCAGCATCTGTTTTGCAACGGCACGATAGTCTTGTTCAATCAAGGTTGTGAGCATTGGATGATCGGGTCTTAAACTTTGTAAATATACGCTGCCTTTATGTTCACCACGTCCTGCACGTCCTGCAACTTGTATGATCAATTGTGCTGTGCGCTCAGGTGCTCTTGGGTCTACGCTTAATAATCCTGAGTCTATATCCAGAATAGCGACTAATGTGACGTGTGGGAAATGATGTCCCTTCGCCAGCATTTGAGTACCTAACAAGATGCTTGGTTTATTCTGTTGAATTCGATCATAGATTTTTTGCCAACTACCCACACGACTTGTACTGTCACGATCTACCCGAATTACTTCATGATGGGGGAATAACTCGTGTAACTGTTCTTCAACTTTTGCAGTTCCAGCACCAATGCTTTTTAACGTTTGATGTTTACAAGCAGGGCATTCGTCTGGCAGGCGATTGATCGTACCGCAATGATGACAGTGTAAATAAGAATAAGGCTGTGAATGTACAGTGAAATGTGCATCACAATGTGGGCAATTTGCTTGCCACCCACAACTTTCACATAGTAAAACAGGAGCGTAACCTCGACGGTTTAGGAAGATAAGAACCTGTTCTTTGCGCTCTAAAGTTAATTTAATTTGATCAATTAGGTTTTGACTGATGCCATTTTTCTTCTTTGCTACTTTTAGATCAATCACATGCATTTTCGGTAAGACCGCAGTTCCAGCACGTTGATTGAGTTCAAGTAAATGCAATTTACCAGACTCCACTAGATGATAACTATCAATACTTGGTGTGGCTGAACCCAAAATCACAGGACAATTGTGTAAATGACCACGATATAGGGCGACATCACGAGTGTGATAACGGAAACCCTCTTGTTGTTTATAAGAGAGATCGTGTTCTTCATCTAAGATGATCAAACCTAGATGCGGCAAAGGGGTGTAAATCGCAGAGCGCGTTCCAATGATGATAGATGCTTTACCAGTTTGTGCATGTTGCCAAGCCTGCAAACGTTTTGAATCATTAAGTCCCGAGTGCAGTAAAGCAACATCACAATGAAAACGAGATTTGAAGCGTGCGACTGTTTGAGGTGTCAAACCAATTTCAGGCACCAACACCAAGACTTGTTTCCCTTGCTTTAGGATCTCATGCATTACTTGCAAATAGACTTCGGTTTTACCACTGCCTGTAAGTCCATCTAGTAAAAAGGCTTGGTAACGTTGTTGAGCTTTGAGTATTTGTTGAATTGCTCGCTTTTGATCTTCGTTCGGCGTTAAAGGCATTTGTGCAAGTTGTACAGGCATCGGTGTAAAGTCATGAGCTTCAAGCTGACATTCAATCAGTCCCTTTTTTTCCAATGCCTTTAATGTTGCAGTTTCTACACCACTAAGATTTAAAATATTTTCGGTAGCGCCATGTGGATGAAGTTTTAGAATCTGATAGGCATCGTATTGCTTTTGAGAACGTTTTAATAAAGATTCTGGATCGTCATGTGTGAGAATATTCCAGTGGTGAAATAAGATATCTAAAGCACGACCCTGTCTTAAGAGTGCAGGAAGTGCACTTTGCATCACTTCACCAATCGGGAATTGATAATACTGCGCAGACCATGTCAACAAAGTTAAAACTTGTTGGTCTAAGATAGCATCTTCATCAAGAAGTACTGTAATCGGTTTAAGTTTGAATTGCCCTGTAAACGGCTCATTTGGATCAACTTTCTCAGTAATGATACCGATTAGATTTTGGCGACCAAATGAAACAGAAACACGTGCGCCTATTTGAGCTTGCAGGTATTGCTCTGCACTGACCGTATAGTCAAACGTGTCATACACATAGACGGGTAATGCAACTCGAATACGGTAAAGAATAGCGTTAGAATTTTCGGTAGGCATATTGGCTTTATTCACGTGTAAAATGGCATGACGTCATATCATGGAATTATGCTAAAGTGCTGTGCACAAGGCGTATCAAATATTCAAATCAAAACAGTAATTTTACGATCTTGATGAATATAGAATGGAACTATCGTTCCTTATTCCTTACATGGATGCAACAGTAACGACAACTATTTTTGGACAATTAGAACAGAACCATGCCTGCTTATCAATTTACTGCAATCGATGCTGCTGGAAAGCAACACAAAGGTGTGCTGGAAGGCGATTCCGCTCGACAAATTCGTCAACAGTTGCGTGACAAAGCGTGGACACCGATTGCTGTTGATGCGGTTGAGCAAAAAGACAAGCAACAACAGCGATCATGGTTTAGAAAAAGCTTTAGTGCTTACGATTTGGCACTGATGACACGACAGTTATCTGTTTTAGTCGCAGCAGGCATTCCTTTGGAAGAAGCACTGCGAGCTGTGAGCAAGCAGAGTGAAAAGTCACACGTTCAAAATCTTTTAATTTCGGTTCGATCAAAGGTTTTGGAAGGACATTCACTGGCACAGGCAATGCAACAATCAGGACGGTTTCCAGAATTGTATATTGCGACAGTTGCTGCTGGCGAAAGGTCTGGACATCTGGATCTGATCTTAGATCAGCTTTCTGATTACACTGAAAATCGTTTTGCGATGCAGAAGAAAATTCAAGGTGCAATGATCTATCCGATTATCCTGATGTTGATGTCATTTGGGATCGTGATGGGATTGATGACTTATGTTGTTCCTGAAATCGTAAAAACCTTTGAACAAAGTAAAGAGGCATTGCCTTGGATCACCGTGTTATTGATGAAAATTAGTGCGTTTATTCGTCAAACATGGATAGGCATGTTGATCATTGGTTTTATTGCTCTCATTCTGTTTACGAGGTTTTTAAGAACAACTGCAGGGCATTATGCATTTGACCGATTAACACTCAAATTGCCACTATTTGGTAAACTTTCACGTGGTATAAATGCTGCACGGTTTGCCAGCACTTTATCAATTTTGACACGTTCAGGTGTTCCTTTGGTTGAGGCTTTGCGTATTGGTGCAGAGGTGAGTAACAATTGGGTGATACGTGATTCGATTGAAGTCGCAATGGAGCGTGTAACAGAAGGTGGTAATTTGGCAACACAGTTAGAACGTTGCGGTTATTTTCCACCAATGATGGTACAAATGATTCGTAGTGGTGAAGCTTCAGGTGAATTAGACCGTATGTTGGATCGTGCATCTACGATGCAAGATCGAGAAGTCACGACTTTTATCTCCACCTTATTGGCACTGCTAGAACCTCTGATGTTGGTTTTCATGGCAGCGATTGTATTGGTGATCGTGATTGCGGTAATGTTGCCAATTATTAATATGAACAATATGATTTGATGAATTGCATGAAAGAGATGAAAATGAATAAGCAAAAAATGTATATGAAGCAATCTGGCTTCACGTTAATTGAAGTGATGGTTGTGATTGTCATTTTAGGTGTTCTAGCTGCATTGATCGTTCCGAACGTGATGGGACGCGGCGAAAAAGCTAAAGTTGATACCACGCAAATTACTTTAAAAGGTGTTGCTGGCGCTTTAGACCAATATAAATTAGATAATGGGCGTTACCCATCGATGCAAGATGGCGGTCTAGATGCATTAGTGAATCAACCTGCAACCGCAAAAAATTGGTTGCCTGGTGGCTATGTGAAAGGTGGTTATCCTAAAGACAGCTGGGAAAATGACTTACAATATGTGATTCCAGGTCGTGAAGGTCGCTCTTTTGATTTGTATTCGTTTGGTGCAGATGGAAAAGAGGGTGGTGAGGGTAATGATGCAGATATTTATTATCAACCATAAATTCTAATTAAAACGATCACTTCACTTTTAGAATAAATAAATCAAGAGTGAAGTGATAATGTTTCTTAATTCATAAAATAATCATAAATTTATGAAAAACATGATAATAATATAATCAAACTAATTTGAGATTTATAATAAGAATTATTCCCATATTTAATAGTTACAAGAAACAGAAGTGATTCATTAAATTAAACTTTTTATTTAGATTAAAGCTTTGCATAATAAATTCAGATCATTTAAATGGGTGGTGGAGAAATCAGATGAAAGCATTTTTTTTGTTAGATGAACTGAATCAGTTTCATTGGGCAATGCTTAAATCTGTATTGCTCATTTTAAGTTTACTACCTGTCTGTGAAGGGGCATTAAACTTATGGCAAACGGCTGAAGGAAGTAGTCAGATCGTCATTGGCTTTTTTGCGATCAGTTTATTGAGTACGTGGTTTATCGTTTGTTTCTTGAGTGCTTTGAAAACCAGTATTTGGAATATTAGTCATCTAATTCCAAAATATGAACAATTCATTTTTAAAGCTTATCGAGCTTTGCCGATGTTTTTCTTATCTGGTTTAGTCGCGTATCTCACGGTACAGTTTTCAATCTTATTTTAATTTGAATATTATGAATAAAAAAAGAGCGCTTTGGATTCAAAACGCTCTTTAGAAATTATCGACGTGATTTAAATGAAATATCGATTTTTCTAGGACGATATATCCAACCGATAATTAAAAGTAGAACAGAGAAAATAAGAATCGGGTAATCACTTAAACGATTATAAAGTGTTTGACCTTGCATCGCTGGTAAATCACCACGTAATACCGCTTCGTGATCCATAGGAGCCTGTTTCACAATATGACCATTCTGATCAATAAATGCCGTGACGCCTGTATTGGTTGCTCGAATAAACCAACGACCATTTTCTTTGGCACGCATTTGCACCATTTGTAAATGTTGCCAAGGTCCAGCCGTTCCTGTAAACCAAGCATCATTTGAAACTGTGATTAAAAAGTCGCTATTGAGTGCATTACGGCGAGTGAGATTTGGATAAGCCACTTCATAACAAATTGCAGCTGCAAGCGCATGTCCTTTCACAGACAATGGTTTTTGATCTGGTTCTCCGCGAGAAAAACCACTCATACTTACATCGTTCTGCATTGCAGGAAGTACCCATTTCAACATTCCAGATAATGGAATGTATTCACCAAAGGGTACGAGGCGTTGCTTTTTATATAAGCCAGACGATTCACTACCAGAAGCCATGATACTGTTATAGTACAAAGGCTCACCTACTTGTTGTGATTTAGGGATGTCCCAATAAGGAATACCCGTAACCCAAGCAGTATCTGATTTTTTAGCCTGTGCATCCATTGCTTTTAAAAAGTCAGGAATGTCTGTTTGAAACAGAGGAATCGAAGATTCAGGCCAAACAATTAAATCACGTCCCCATTCAGCACGACTCAGGTTGGCATAGATTTCCAAGGTTTTAATTTGATATTCAGTCAACCATTTCAGGTCTTGAGGAATATTGCCTTGGATTAATGAAACACTGAGTGGTTTTTCTGTTTTGGGTTGTACAAATTGAATGAAACCCGCACCCCATGCACCTAAGATCAGTAAACCAGATGGAATGGCCCAAAACCAACGACGATTAAGGATTTCGACAAGAGCACATGCGAGCACGATCACGACAAACGATACAGCATAGACCCCAAATAAAGGCGCATAACCATCTAATAATCGTTCTGTGAATGCATAGCCTGCAAAAAGCCATGGAAATCCTGTGAAGACCCATGTTTTTGCCCATTCAAATAAAACCCAAAGTGGTGCAAATGTCAGTGGAGTTTCAGGGAAAAATCGACGGTAAAGCCAAGTCTGAAAAGCGGTAAATAAGCCCATTGCGGCTGCCATAAAGGCAATCATCAAAACGCTTAAAAAGGAGTTAGTATCACCATAGACGTGAATGGAGGTATATAACCAAAATGCACCTACGAACCACAATCCGAATCCGTATGCCCAGCCCAATACAAATGCCTGTCTGGGATTACGCTGGCGTAATACGGCATAGAGTAAAGCAGGAGATAAGATTGCTAACCACCAAAAGTAATACGGTGCGAGCGCAAAACTAAAGATTGCACCTGAAATAAGTGCAATCAGGAGTGGAAAGATAAACGGAAGCTGTTTGTGGGTTTGGGATGGGTTGAACAGCTTTTCAAAGTAGCTTCTCATTGACGTACAGCTCGAATCAGATGAATAGTGCGTGCATCTGCTTCAATAATGGTAAATTCCCAATCACCAAGTTCAATCGTCTGACCTTGTAGATCGCTCACTAAACCGATTTCTTGCAGCAGTAAACCGCCCATAGTTTCAACTTCATCGTCAGAAAAATCTGCATCTAAAATTGTGTTGAAATGTTCAATTGGTGTAAGTGCTTGAACAATCCAAGTATTTGCTGTGGTTGGATCATTGTCAGGAACAATGTACAAAGCTTCTTCATCAGCAATGTCATGTTCATCTTCAATTTCACCAACGATCTCTTCAAGAATATCTTCCAGAGTAACTAAACCAGAAGTTGAACCATATTCATCAATCACGATGGCGATATGCGTTTGTGTGTTTTTTAGCATACGAAGCACTTGATCTGATCGCGCACTTTCAGGAACAAACACAGGTTGGCGCATCAATGAGCGAATGTCGACTTTGACATTGCGTTCAGTGAGAAATGGCAATAAGTCTTTTGCAAGAAGAATGCCCACAACATTGTCAGTTTGATCAGCAGAAAAAACGGGAAAGCGAGAGTGTGCTGATTCAATTAAAACATGCAAGATGTCAAGCAGCTGATCATCTTCTTGTAAGCTAATAATTGCAGTACGAGGTGTCATAACCTCTCGAATCTTCGTTGCTGGCAGATCTAGAACACCTTCAAGCATTGCGACTGTGTCGGGTTCTAAGAAGCGACGTGAATCTTGAACTAACTTAAGTAATTCATCGCGAGTTTCAGGTGCAGTACCTAACCATTTTCTTAAGCCACGCATACCCCACGACGGACTGGATTCATCGACCATGATCTTTCCTAAAGACTCTCTATATCAATTAGATGATTTTCATCATACCGAAGAAAAAGCGGATATGCATTAATAAAACGATGCAAGAAATGTACAGTTTTTCAAAAAAGTGCAGGTGATTTCTACAGTATGACTTTATGATAAAATGTGAAAATTAGCATATTTGAGTTATATGATGTCTGAACAAACCAAACTCCCAACAGTACAACTTAATACCCGTGGTTTACGTTGTCCTGAACCAGTGATGATGCTGCATCAAGCGATTCGTAAAGCAAAATCTGGGGATGTGGTAGAAGTTTTTGCAACAGACCCTTCAACTTCTTGGGATATTCCTAAATTCTGCATGCATCTAGGGCATGAATTACTGTTGAAAGAAGAGTCTTTAGACGAAAATAGCAATACTGAATATCATTATTTAGTACAAAAAGGTTAATCGTTTGCTTTCGACCTATTTCTCAGGTTTTGCGCTGGGACTTTCACTGATTCTCGCAATTGGGGCACAAAATGCTTTTGTTTTAAAGCAGGGATTGCTCAAACAGCATGTATTTTGGGTATGTCTGATCTGTGCTTTATCCGACGCATTTTTAATTTGTTTAGGTGTGTTTGGATTTGCTTCAATATTGAGTCAACAAGCATGGTTGATTCAAGCTATGAAGTATTTCGGCGCACTCTTCTTGTTTATTTACGGTGCCCGCAGCTTTTACAATGCTTATAATTTGCAGTCAGGTTTAATTGCCTCTGAACAAGAAACAACGACTTTCTGGCAAACGATAGTTTTATGTCTCAGTTTCTCTTGGTTAAATCCGCATGTCTACTTAGACACGGTTGTATTATTAGGTTCTATATCTGCTCAATATGCAGATAAGATCTCTTTTGCTAGTGGGGCAGTATCAGCGTCATTTTTATTCTTTTTTAGTTTAGGATTTGGGGCGAGATTATTGCGTCCTGTATTTGCAAATCCTAAAGCTTGGAAAGTCTTAGATCTATTGATTGGCTGTATCATGTGGTTGATCGCACTTTCACTATTAAGATAGGTTTTTATGCACCTATCTTTTTGATTTAATTACTTTACGACTGATCCAGTAATCACAACTTACATATCTTCCACCGCCAAGAACCAGTAGTGCACCCAACATAACCAAATAGGTCACTGCAAACTCAACGCCATTATTCAATATGACAAATGAGCCACTAGATGTAAGCCAATCATAATTTCCATAAGTGCTCAGAATCTCTCTCGCTTTCTCTAGTTTTTCAGCCGATTCAATCACTTGCATATTTGCAAAAGGAGCATGTGGATCAGCAATGGCTTGCCATCCATTTTGAATGTGGACGGTAAAGATAGCGACCAGCATAGTGATGATCAATGGAATACAAATCAGTCGCGTTGCAAGACCTAAGGCAAGTAAGACAGCACCACCTAACTCAGCCGAAATTGCAAGGCTAGCCATAACCAATGGGAAGGGCAATCCCAAGCCCCATTCACTATTGCCAAACCATTCAACTGTATCATTGAAATGTTGTAGTTTATTGTGTCCAGCCATCCAAAAAATAGGAATTAAATATAGGCGAAGCGCTAAAGAAGCGATTCCATCAAAATAATTTAAGTTGGAACCCAAATTCTGATAGCGTTTATGTAAAGAATAAATTAGATTTTTCATGAGAAATTCACAACGAATAAGTTTTATTAGTTATTGGTCGTTTGAATTTTTGATTTCTTACACAAAAAAAATCTAAATTTGACTGTAATAATTTGATTGTTCGCACGTCTAATTTTATGTACCTAGTACAAAAGCAATATTTACTTAAAAGGAACTTCACAATGAATAAATTAAACTCAATGACTTCGGTTGCCGCTTTAGTTGCATTATCTATGGTTGGTGCAGCAACCCAAGTTTCGGCAGCATCGACGACGACTGAAACACATGTGACTAAAACTGCAGATGCAAAATGTGGTGAAGCGAAATGTGGTTCAGATAAAGCGAAAAAACAACACAAAACTACTGATGCAAAATGCGGCGCAGATAAAAAAGCTGCGGATGCTAAATGCTGTGCAGACAAAAAAATGGCAGATGCAAAATGTGGTGCTGACAAGAAAGTGGCTGATGGGAAGTGCGGCGCTCACTAAGCCTTATGCAGACGGTAGATGACAGCATCTAAAAAGATGGCTGTCATTCACCAAAGGGATTCTTTATGGATGCGATCACAAGTGTGGGTCTTGGTCTAAGACGAGATTTTATCGAGGCATTTTTAGGTGCGACTCATCATCCTGACTTTATTGAAGTTGCTCCAGAAAATTGGATGGGTTTTGGTGGTCGACATGCGAAACTTCTAGCTCAGTGTGTAGAAAAATCTCCATTAATTTGTCACGGTCTCTCTTTGTCGATTGGTGGTCCTCATCCCTTAAATATTGATTTTATTCATCAAATCAAAAAATTCTTAGATTCTTATAAAGTCGAGATTTATTCGGAACATCTGAGTTATACCAATGATGGTGGCTATCTATACGATCTCTTGCCTATTCCAATGACTGAAGCTGCTGTGAAGTATGTAGTGGAACGAATTTCTCAAGTTCAAGATATTTTAGGGCGAAGATTAGTATTAGAAAATGTTTCTACTTATCTTATGCCGAATGCTGAAATGTCCGAGGCAGAGTTTGTCCGTGAAGTCATCACACAAGCAGATTGCGAATTATTGTTGGACGTGAATAACGTTTATGTAAATAGTAGGACTTACGCACTATCATTTATAGATTCTCTGTGGTAGCAGATGATTTTTATCGAGAATAAAGTCATCAATGAAGTCTTTGATGATTGGTCTAAATAATTTCTTCTGCCAACGATATACATTTTCAAAGATCCGCTCAAACTGGTTCTTTTGTATCTCGACGTAGGCCATCAAGGCTGCAAAAATATGATTCAAAATCAGTTTAGATCGTCTTACTTGAAACTTTTCAATATGACAAACCTGTTTAATCACTCGGTGATATTGTTCTATTTTCCAATGACTTGAATGTAATTCATGAAAACCCTCAAAGGACAATAAATCATCTTCATCTTGATGCACAATATAAAACCTCTGCTGTTCTTTTAACTGAGTCTTAAATAATTGTACAAAGCCAAAATCTTTGAGCCAGACTACTTGACCCTGATGAAAATTCGGCAATAAACGCAGTTGAAACCATTGTCCTTTTTCAGGGGAAACCTTACGGTTACTGTCGACACCAAACATAAATCGAATACCATATTTTCTTATGGTTTTTAGATTTGCAGTCGATGAATACCAACTATCACCTGTAATAAATTGAATCTTTGCACCCCAATCGAGTACTTCACTTAACATCTCCATAAAGTAATCATTCTTGGTTTTACTTGCTGACTTATCATAAATTCGAAAATTAATTGGAATATTTTGACCATTTTGATCTGTCGCATACAAGGTAATGAGATTAATACCCTTGACGGATCGGTGGTGTTTGCCTGACCAAAAATAGCTAACCAAGTCCATATGTTGACTATATGGCTTATCTAAAACAGTATCATCAATACTGACTATAAGTTTATTATTATCAATATGTTGAATTGCTTCTTGATATAGGTCGTGAGGTGTGTAGTCTTCCCGCTCTAGAAAGCGATTTACACTATCATGCGAGATGTTATAAGTCTCAGCAAGTTGTGTGCAGCTAATAGAGTTCGGTTCTGTCATGAGAAAACCCATATAAATGGGTAGAGTACAGGTTGCTGTAGAAACATGTTTAATTCGTCTAATCACAGATACTTTATAAAGCATTTTAATACTTTTTTGAATCCGTCAATGCGTAAGTCCTAAATAGTATCAACCACCAAGCAGATGCTTATGCTTTCATTGAAGCGATGCCGAAACAACGTATTCGTTATTTACATATAGCAGGGCATGAACAGGTGACTACAGATTTACTCATTGATACACATGGTGCTGAAGTATGTGATCCCGTGTGGGCATTGTTGGAATACACTTATCAGGTTTGTGGTGTGAAACCAACGTTATTAGAGCGCGATTTTAATATCCCAACATGGCAGCAACTTCAGAGTGAATTGAATAAGATTCAGCAGTTACAGCATCAATATTCAAATCAACATACACTAATCCCAATGAGCCAGAATTTGGTCGATGGGGTGAATGTATGAGTATGAATGAGCATACTTTTCAGCAGACCCAACATGATTTTTGTAACTGGCTGCGTGATCCAAATTCAGTAAAAGCAGTGCCTTTTGCTTTGGATCGTATGCAAGTTTATCGAGAACTGTTGTTCAACAATGTTTGCTCATTTATCAATTTAGTTTATCCGGTGGCTCGATCTTTATTGCCTGAGCAGCAATGGCAACAGTTACTGACGGATTTTTTTCGAGAATCTCAGAATCAGTCTCCACTTTATAACGATATCTCGTTGCAATTCAGAGAGTTTCTCACAGAAAAGCAGCATCCTATTTTATTTGAATATCCGTGGCTTGCTGAGCTATTGCAATACGAATGGCTTGAACTGTACTTGGATACACTTGAAATTGAAGATGTTACTTTGAATGCCGAATTAAATTGGCAGCTGACTACACAAGTTTGGGTGTTGGTGTATCAATATCCTGTTTACCAGTGGTCAATCAATCAAATTAACAAAGATCCCGCTCCAAGTGCCATCATGGTTTGGCGAAACAAACATGATCGGGTTTGTGTTGAATTATTGACTCCATTAACCGCTTATCTAATTGAGCAATTAGCACAACAACCATTGCCGCGAATAGCACTCACTGAATTTATCCAGCAAATAATTCCAGATCTATCGGTCAGTGAAGTGAATACTCAACTGGATGAACTTGCAGAAGATTTGATCCGCTTAGAATTGTTATACAAACCTGACTAACACAGTGAGAAACGCGATGCCTGAAATGACAACATCGAATGCTAATGCATCGCAGCAACTGTATAACGATGATTTTCTGATGGAACTACGACAACAAATGATGAAATTTGCAGTATTGCAACTTTCTTCATTTCATCAAGCTGAGGATGTTGTGCAAGAAGCTTTAGTCAGTGCTTTACAACATTCAGGTTCTTTTTCTGGTCGCTCTGCATTTAAAACATGGGTATTTGCTATTTTAAAAAATAAAATTGTTGATCTGATTCGTCAGAAGCAACGTTTAGTCAGTATGTCTGAATTGTTTGATACGGAAGAAAATGAGCGAAGCGTGGATGAGTTGTTTGATGCTTCAGGGCATTGGCAAAAATCAGAAAGACCAAAAGCATGGTTGAATCCTGAGGAAATGATGGAGCAGCAAGATTTTTGGATGATTTTCGATACCTGTTTGAATCATTTACCAGCAAAGTATGCACAAGTGTTTATGTTGCGGGAAATGATAGAACTTAGTTCAGATGAAATCTGTGAGAAATTAGAGCTAAGTGTCTCAAACTTGAACGTTTTAATGTATCGCAGTCGAACCAGACTACGTGAATGCTTAGAAAACAAATGGTTACTTCAGGAGGATTGTTCATGTTGACGTGCCGAGAAGCGACCCAATTGCTTTCAGAAAAACAAGATCGGACACTGAACTTCAAAGAAATGAGTGCCTTACAGTTTCATGTGGTGATGTGTAGTTCGTGTCGACGTTTTGGCAAGCAGATGAAGAGCTTAAGTTTGTTATCAAAACAATATAAAAAATTTGATGAAAAACAGAAAGATTAAAATAAGAAAGCCTCATATTTCATGAGGCTTTCTTAGCTTAATTCGTACTAAAAACTGAGTTTCAGCACAAATTAAAAATTACATATTCGGGTAGTTTGGACCACCGCCACCTTCTGGCGTTACCCATGTAATGTTCTGTGATGGGTCTTTAATATCACAAGTCTTACAGTGTACACAGTTCGCAGCGTTGATTTGGAAGCGTTTAGAACCGTCATCATTTTCCATCACTTCATAAACACCAGCAGGGCAATAACGTTGAGCAGGCTCATCCCATTTTGGTAAGTTTACGTTGACTGGAATAGATGGATCAGTCAGCTTCAAGTGAGCTGGTTGATTCTCTTCGTGTACAGTATTTGAAATAAAGACAGAAGATAAACGATCAAATACTAACTTACCATCAGCTTTCGGATAGTTAGGTTTGAATGTTGACGCATCTACAGTTTTAAGAGCAGCAAAGTCTTGTTTTAAGTCATGTAATGTAAATGGTACTTTAAAGACATTTTGGTCAATAAAGTTGAACGCACCACCAATCCATGTACCAAACTTATGCATCGCTGGACCAAAGTTACGTGCTTGATATAACTCTTCTTTTAACCAAGAGTTGTTATATTTATCTGTATAAGCAGTTAACTCTTTAGCAAAATGATCATCGCCTTCAAGTACACGAGCAATGGCAAGATCACCACCTTTCGCTACACCAGCAGCGATGGCTTCAAATACAGCCTCGCCACATAACATGCCTGACTTCATTGCAGTGTGTGAGCCTTTGATTTTTGAGAAGTTCAAGAAACCAGCATCATCACCGATCAAGCAACCGCCTGGGAATGTTAGTTTAGGTAAAGAGTTGAAACCACCTTTCACTACCGCACGCGCGCCGTAAGAAATACGCTTACCACCCTCTAGGAATTGCTTAATCGTTGGGTGTGTTTTCCAACGTTGCATTTCCATGAATGGATACATGTGAGGGTTTTCGTAAGATAAGTCTACAATCATACCCAAAGTAACTTGGTTATTTTCAGCGTGATATAACCACCAACCACCTGCAGAACCTGTCTCAGACAAAGGCCAACCCGCACCATGCATTACAAGACCAGGCTTGTGTTTTGCAGGATCGATTTCCCAAAGTTCTTTGATACCAATACCATAATGTTGTGGATCAGCATCTTTATCTAAGTTGTATTTAGCAATTAAACGCTTACCGAGGTGACCACGGCAACCTTCAGCGAATAAAGTATATTTCGCATGAAGTTCATAACCAGGAGTAAAGTTGTGTGTTGGCTCACCATTTTTGCCAATACCCATATCACCTGTTTGGATGCCTTTTACAGTACCATCTTCATGATAAAGTACTTCAGATGCAGCAAAACCAGGGAAAATAGAAACTTCTAATTCTTCAGCTTTTTGACCTAACCAACGAACAACGTTACCAAGAGAAATGACATAGTTCCCTTCGTTGTGCATTGATTTAGGAACCATCCAATACGGCATCTTTTGTGCTTTAGTATCAGATAATAAGAAATAAGTTTCGTCATCCGTTACAGGAACATTCAGCGGAGCGCCTTCTTCTTTCCAGTTCGGGAACAATTCATTCATGGCACGTGGTTCAAGTACAGCACCAGAAAGGATATGCGCACCAACTTCAGAGCCTTTTTCAACCACACAGACTGAAAGGTCAGGTAGGTTGTTTTCAATCGCTAATTGACGAATTTTAATCGCAGCAGATAAACCCGCAGGTCCAGCGCCTACGATCACTACGTCAAACTCCATCGCTTCACGTTCGATGTGTTCCATGTAGGACTCCTCATATTTTAAGGGTGGCAACCGTAATCATTGCTATTCGGTGCTGCCATGAGTGTTCTGAATTGCCAAGCACAAAACTATCTATTGCGCTTGCAAACGTTTGGGATAGTATAGTTTTAAACCTTGATCTCGCCAATTGGCTGAGTGGTCATATTTTCCCGTCAGCAAGGCATAAACTATGATAAATGAAAATGATTCTCCACAGAATACAGGAAAAATCGTGTTGTCTGATGATAAAAACTTAATGAACATTGCACAATACTTAAAAGATGTACAGCAAAGTCACAAAAGGTCAATTCCACCTTTAGACCAATGGCATCCAAAGCATTGTGGCAAAATGGATTTGAAAGTAAAAGCCAATGGTGAGTGGTGGCACGAAGGTCAATTGGTTAAGCGTCAGGCACTCTTAGATCTGTTTAGTAAAGTGCTTTGGAAAGAAGATGGAAAATTCTACTTAAAAACACCAGTTGAACAGATTGAAATTGAAGTTGAAGATGAGCCTTTACTCATCAATCAAGCTGATCAAATAGAACTAGATGGAAAAAAATATCTACAACTTACGACCAGTAATCAAGATGTCATCATTGTGGATGAACAGCATCCGATTTTTATGCGTGAATATGCAGGTGAGTTAAGACCTTATGTTCATGTTCGATTTGGAATCAATGCCTTGATTCAGCGTCAAAGTTTTTATCATCTCGTGAATTACGGCACTTTGTCTGAAAATTCACAAGGTGAAGCTGTTTTAACATTAAAAAGTGGTGATTTAGTCTTGCATTTGAGCACCTGAGGTTTAATCTTTAACAGAGATATTTCACCACTACGTTTTCGTGTATGACAGCTGTTCAACCTATCGCAGAGTTATTAAATCCTATGCCTCATGCATCCTCAGATGCTCCGATAGGTGTATTTGATTCTGGGATTGGAGGCTTGTCGATTGCTCAAGAAATTGCCTCTCATTTACCCAATGAGCGCATTCTTTATTATGCTGACACCGCTCATGTACCTTATGGGGCGCGTTCTGATCAAGAAATTCGTGAGCTAACGGCAAAAGCAATTGAATGGCTTTATAGGCAAGGTTGCAAAATCGCTGTCGTTGCTTGTAATACTGCATCAGCATTTAGTTTGGATTATCTGCGTGAACATTATGGTGAGCATTTTCCGATTGTAGGCTTAGTGCCAGCGTTGAAACCTGCTGTACTTCAGACGCGATCAAAAGTCGTCGCTGTGCTAGCAACACCTGCAACGTTTCGTGGTAAGTTAATTAAAGAAGTCATGCTAAAGTTTGCAGAGCCTGCAGGTGTGAAAGTTTTAACTGTTACGAGCCTCAAACTTGTGCCTTTTGTAGAGGCAGGAGAGCAGATGAGTGAAGCATGTTTAGTTGAGCTTCATAATATTTTGCAACCAGTGGTAGATCAGGGGGCAGATTTTCTTGTACTAGGCTGCACTCACTATCCATTTTTGAAAGATGCTATTCGTCAGATTTTTAATGAAAAGTTAAAATTAATCGATTCAGGACAAGCAGTTGCGCGACAAACAGCGTATATTTTAATAAAAAATAGGTTATTATGTGACAAAATAAGTCATAATATTACACGTATTGAATGTTTCGTTAGTGGACAGAATGCAGTCGAGTTACAACCCGTAGTTCAGCATCTTATGTCGTCACAATTGACGTGGACAATCAATAATTTGGATGAAGTTTAGATATTAAGCTCGACTCATACCATATTTAAAATTTTATTTGGGGTTATCTGTTAATAGGTTTTTGGGCGGTTTAGCTTAAACTTATGGATAAGTGAAGTGGGGCACAGGCTATGCAAGATACTCGTTATCAAGTCTTTATTTCTACGTCTGGCAATGAAATGCAACCAGAGCGAGCAGTACTGACTCAAACTTTGGTGGGAATGGGCTTTTTCTCTTGGGGCTTGGAACAACGCACGCCATTGAGCACATCGATCGCCCGACGTCAAATTGATGACTGCGATTACGTAGTGATTTTGCTTGGCAGCCAGTATGGAGAACAATCTGTGTCTGGCGTAGGTTATATGCATTTAGAGTATATCTATGCGATGACCAAGCAAAAACCTGTGATTGTATTTATGCATGAAGATCCCGACTCGCGTGACTTACAACTGCAAGATAATAAACCTGAATTAAAAGAAAAGTTTAAAGAGTTTAGAAAACAGCTGCAGCATGATGTTGATCAAATATTTACATATCGTACCTTAAGAGATTTGGAACTAGCTGTTCGTTCGAGCATGCCACAAATGTTAGAGCGTTATCCTGTGGTAGGTTGGGTACGTCCTCAGAACACTCAAGTTTTACAAGATGAGATCGATAGTTTACGCGCCAAACTAAAACAACTCGAAACTGAGATGGGTAGTCGCGAAGCAGATCCAATTTCAATGTTACCTAAGGTTTCAATGCATGAGCTTTATTCTTTTGAATATCGTATGCATGCCTATCAAGATGGTAATTTTAAAGACATCAAAACGTTCCGTAAATTAACATGGGCACAATTGCTCAATGTACTTGGTTCATCTTTTGTTAGTCCAACTCCTGAAGAATATTTTTCAAAACGTATGAATGAATATTTAAATGAAACAGGTTTGGAAGATGCGCGTAAAGAGATGCCAAGAGCACACGCCGTTTCAAGAGCACAGATCAATATACGTGCTTTGCATGAGATAAAAATGCAAATGCGTCAGAATGAATGGATTGTACCTACGGGACGTGATGATCGCCAACGTATGTTATGGCAGTTAACGCATAAAGCTCAAAAGCTATTGGAAAGTAATGTCCTAGATAGTAATCGGGTTTTTCAATTTAAAACAATGCATTAAACCAATTTAAAAAAGAATCATAAAGCTGCTAAAGTAATTGAAGAAATTCAGCTATAGCGGAAACGATCTATGTCAGCGACACCAAAACCAAAAGTCACTGTGATTTTAGCAAATTTAGGTACGCCCGACGAAGCGACTGCACCAGCAGTACGTCGTTTTTTGAAGCAATTTTTATCTGACACGCGTGTAATTGAAATACCAAAATTTATTTGGTGGGTGATTCTACATGCTTTTGTTCTTCCATTTCGCCCAAAACGGGTTGCTCAAGCGTATGCCTCAGTTTGGTCAACTGACTCACCAATGCGTGAAATTGTTCTCAAACAAACACAATTGATAAAACAGCGTTTGCTGGATGAAAATCATCAATTTGACTTAACGGTTGTGCCTGCCATGACTTATGGCCAACCAAGCATTTATGCAGTATTTGAGCAACTTGAGAAAGTGCCTCAAGAGCATGTGATTTTATTACCATTATTCCCGCAATATTCTGCGACATCGACTGCACCTTTATATGATGCTTTCGCACGATGGATTCCAAATCAGCGCCATTTGCCTGGAATAACCATGATCAAAGATTATTATCAGCATCCATTATTCATTCAAGCTTTGGTGGATAGTGTGCTTGCTTATCAAGAGCAGCACGGAAAACCTGAAAAATTATTGATGTCATTTCATGGTATTCCTCAGCCTTATGCAGACAAAGGTGATCCTTATGCAGATCGTTGTCGTATGACCGCAAAATTGGTTGCTGAAGCATTGCATTTAAATGAAGATGAATGGGCAATCAGTTTCCAATCTCGTTTTGGTAAACAAGAGTGGGTTAAACCTTATACCGATGTTTTATTGGAACAATGGGGACAAGCAGGGGTTCGATCTGTACAAGTGCTGAGTCCTGCTTTTTCAGCAGATTGTCTGGAAACATTAGAAGAATTGGCAGTTGAAAATAAAGAAACTTTCCAACACGCTGGTGGTGGAGAATATGCTTATATTCCTGCATTAAATACTGACCAAGCACATATAGATTTGCTTGCAAGTCTGGTTCAGGCTAATCTTGATGCTCTTACTCATACCTTAGCTCATCGTTAAGACGATCTTCTTTCACGCCAGAGGTTTTTTATGCTGCAAGTCAAAATTGTTCCTGTTACCGCATTTGCTCAAAATTGCTCAATTTTATGGGACAGTGAAAGCAAAGAGGCGGTTTTGATTGATGCAGGTGGCGATGCAGCAGTACTAAAAAAAGAAGTTGAGGCTTTGGGTTTAACCGTTAAGGCACTATGGTTGACGCATGGACATCTTGATCATGCTGGTGCTGTAGGAGAATTGGCTGAAGCTTGGAAAATTCCTGTGATTGGTCCGCATAAAGAAGACCAATTCTGGTTAGATATGATTCAAGAAGTCTCAGCACGTTATGGTTTCCCAATTCCCCAACCTGTTAAAGTCGATCAGTGGTTAGAAGGTGGTGAAACCTTAAAACTGGGTGAAGACGAATTCGAGGTGCGTTTTGCACCAGGACATACGCCTGGTCATGTGATGTTTTACAATCAAAAGCATGGTTTGCTTTGGACGGGTGATGTGTTGTTTAAAGGCTCGATTGGACGTACAGATTTTCCAAAAGGAAATCATCAGCAGTTACTCGATTCGATTAAAAGAGAATGCTTTAGCTTACCTGATGAAACTCAGTTTATTTCGGGGCATGGTCCAATCAGCACAATCGGTTACGAGAAACAATTCAACCCATTCGTTGCAAGTAAAGCTGGCTAATCCTCGTATTCATCTTCATGACGTTTATCGCCTGCCTGAGGTGCATCTTGGGTAGGCAGTTTGTATTCATCGTTTGCCCAAGCCCCTAAATCAATCAGCTTACAACGCTCTGAGCAAAATGGGCGAAATTCATTACCTTCCCAAGTGCTGTCTTGTCCACAACGTGGGCAGGGGAATGTACGTGGCATAGAAAATTCCTACATCAAAAACAAATAGATTAGGCAAAAGCAAAGTGAATTGTTAGACTTATGCCGATTTCTAGATAGTTTGATGTGAATATGTCGATTCGTCAATTTCAAGCGCACCGAATGCAAGCACCACGTGATTTTCAGGTGATTCCGAATACGCCGATTTGTGTTGAAATCGGTGCGGGTAAAGGTAAGCATGCTTTACTGTTCACAGGGCAAAATCCGCAAACGACGTTGTATGCTATCGAACGAACTAAAGAAAAATTTTTAGCTATGCAAAAACAGCATCAGCTTGAACCACGTGAATATTTATACCCGATACATGCTGATGCTTTGCCTTGGGTCGTACATGCTTTGCATCCTGCACAAGTAGAACAATTTTTTATTCTTTATCCAAACCCAGAACCCCATAATCCAGCACAGCGTTGGTTAAATATGCCGTTCTTTGAGTTTTTACTTTCACGTCTTCAGCCGAATGGCACCATTACTTTAGCAAGTAATATTGAAGAGTATATTGAAGAAGCTGAACAGCAACTGATTCAATTGTGGAAGTTGCCTTATGAAAAGCAAAAAATAGCAACAGACTCTGCACGTACACATTTTGAAGTCAAGTACTTGGAACGTGGTGAACTTTGCCAACAGTTGATCATCACCAAGCCTGAAAATTATTCGACTCGTTTTGATGATTTTGCACCTTTGCAAGGTCAAAATGCTCAAGAGCAATCTGATGTCTAAACGTATTGCGATTATCGGTGCTGGCCCAGCAGGTTTGATGGCTGCTGAAGTATTGAGCCAATATGATTATCAAATTGACGTTTTTGAGCAGAAGCCTTCAGCAGCGCGTAAGTTCCTTATGGCTGGGAAAACAGGTTTGAATATTTCTCATGCTGAGCCAATCGATACTTTTATTCAACGCTATGATCACTCAGTGTGGTTAAGTCCATGGGTGAGACATTGGGACGCGCAGTGGATTCAAGACTGGATGAAAGGTTTGGGCATAGAGTCCTATGTGGGGAGTTCAGGGCGAATTTTCCCGACCGAGATGAAAGCAGCTCCTTTACTCCGTGCTTGGCTAAAACGATTGGTAGATGATGGGGTGAAGTTTTATTATCGTCATCGTTGTGTCGATGTGACCAAGAATCAGTTAACGATTGAAAACCAAACAGGATGTTACACTGATCATTATGATGCGATTGTGTTGGCCTGTGGAGCTGTTTCATGGTCACAATTAGGCAGTGATGGTGCTTGGCAGCAATGGTTGTCTGAAGATCAGATTGAACCCTTTCAAGCCAGTAATGCAGGTGTATTGAAAGCATGGTCACCATTTATGCAAGACTGTTTTGGACAGCCACTTAAACGCGTTGATGCATGGGTGAATGCAGAACATAAAACGCATGGTGATATTGTGATTACTCACTATGGTTTTGAAAGTGGTGTGATTTATAAATTAGGGCGTGATTTAAGAGCTTTGAATCATCTAAAGCAACCTTTCATATTGTATCTGGACTTATTGCCAGATGTCAGTGCCGAACAATTAGAAAAAAAATTACACAGCAATAAAAAGCAATCCCTAACCAATATTTGGCGAAAAGCAGGCTTAGATCACGTCAAAATTAATATGTTACGTGAAGTCACGAATAAAAGCATATGGTCAGATGCAAAACAGATGGCCCAGCAGATCAAGAACCTGAATATTTCACTTGATGGCTTTCGTCCAATCGAAGAAGCCATTAGCTGTGCGGGTGGTGTTAAACAGATCGCTTTGTCTTCTCAATTACAGTTGCAATCAAATCCTTTTGTGTTTTGTTGTGGTGAAATGCTGGATTGGGATGCACCAACAGGGGGATATTTACTCACTGCTTGTTTTGCAACTGGGCGAGCGGCAGGAACAGGGGTACATCAATACTTAATATCTGACACTCTAAGATAATGTTTTAAAAAGTGTTTATAAATTTAATGTATTTTTCATGTTTTAAATAATACGATTTTTACCTATTGGCGAGTTTCTTGCAAAGTTGAGATTTGTCTTTTTGATATATGAATATTCAATGTTGCAGAGATTCAAATCTAGTCTATTTCTTCAAGTCATTTTTGCGTTAATTCTCGGTATTATCATTGGAATCAGTTTTCACGATTTTTCTTTAGCTTTAAAACCACTAGGTGATGGCTTTATTGCACTGATCAAGATGCTTATTGCGCCTATTGTTTTCTGTGTAGTTGTGCTTGGATTGTATGGAGCAAATGATCTTAAAAAAATGGGGAAGGTTGGCGCAAAAACGATTTTATATTTTGAGATTGTGGCCAGCATTGCTTTGGTTTTGGGAATTGTGATTGCATATGTCTTCAAACCTGGCGTTGGTATGAATATTGATATCACCCAGTTAGATGGAAAGGATTTAAATGTTTATACCGAACGTGCGCACACGATGAGTTCGGGATCAGATTTCTTATTACATATTATTCCTAAAACATTTGTAGATGCTTTTGCTCGTGGTGATATTTTACAAGTCTTATTGATCGCTATTTTGTTTGGTGTCGCTTTACTCATGATTCCAAAGCATTTGGCAGAGTTGGTATGTAAAGCAATCTAAGCTTTTTCTGAAGTGTTTTTTAAGATGATGGCTTTAATCATTCGTTTAGCACCAGTTGGGGTATTCGGTTCAGTCGTTTATACCACTGCTAAATTCGGATTAGATTCATTGGTTCAGCTTGGCTATTTAGTCTTATTGTTTTATGTGACTTGTATTTTGTTTGTACTTGTTATTTTAGGTGGAATCCTGAAATTTACAGGTTTAAATATATTTAAATTTCTAAATTATTTTAAAGCAGAACTATCCATTGTATTG
Organism: Acinetobacter sp. A22; assembly: GCF_030913345.1. Taxonomy (NCBI): domain Bacteria; kingdom Pseudomonadati; phylum Pseudomonadota; class Gammaproteobacteria; order Moraxellales; family Moraxellaceae; genus Acinetobacter; species Acinetobacter sp. A22. Next base: position 2,159,466 of record NZ_CP133162.1, on the reverse strand, counting down.
GGAACTGCATCCTCTGATTCGGTGCTATCTCAGATAATGAAAAAGTTAAAAAATCTAGGAATTAAAGATTCCACCGTGGGTTTAGTGATCCCGACAGGTTCTTCTTTTAATCTAGATGGATTCTCTATCTATCTAACTCTTGGCGTTATATTTATTGCCCAAGCTTGCAATATTGATTTATCGATGCATGTTTTACTTGCAATTTTATTGGTTTCTTTGGTTACTTCAAAAGGTGCACACGGTATCCCAGGTTCTGCACTAGTGATATTAGCTGCAACTTTGTCTGTCATACCCAGTCTTCCAACGATTGGCTTGGTGTTGTTATTGTCCGTTGATTGGTTTATTGGGATTGTACGTGCTTGTACGAATTTGATCGGAAACTGTGTGGCAACGGTTGCGATTGCTCATTGGGAACAGGATATTGATCATGCACGTGCCCAAGCTGTATTGGATCAAAAGATTGAGTTGAATTCCTAGATTAAATCACTATCTGAGACAATAAATAGTTTCTTAAAAATAGCATTTCTAATTTGCATGGAGCTTATATCTAGCCTATATTTTTAATGGAAAATTCATCAAAGGAATGTGCAATGTCTCAAACTTTACCTGTATATCACGGCAGTTGTTTATGCAACGGTATTCGTTATGAAATCCATGGCGAAATTGGAGATATTGTGCAATGTCATTGTCAGCGTTGTCGTAAAGCCAATGGCACAGCTTATGCCACAAATGCTCCAATTAAAGTAAGTGATTTTAAAATTACGCAAGGTGAGCATCTACTCAAAAAATTTCAATCCACTGAGACGACTCAACGTTGTTTCTGTACAGATTGTGGCTCACCTATTATAAGTATTAAATCAGATATACCTGAGTTTTATCGCCTAAGAATAGGTACTCTGGATACCGCTATTCAGCAAAGACCAACCATGCATATTTTTGCTGCATCAAAAGCTGAGTGGGACTGTATTGCAGATGATTTACCACAATATGTTGAGCGACCATAATCGCTTTAGGTTGAGGATTAAACATGATTTTTGAGACGGCATCGTTAAGCCCAACGGAAGTGTATCGACTTTTAGTCGGTGGGATTACCCCTCGACCAATTGCATGGATCAGCACTTTATCTAAAGATGGTGTCGCCAATATCGCCCCTTATTCATTTTTTAGTGTGGCGAGTTGTAACCCACCGATCTTATGGTATTCACAAGTGAACCCACAAAGTGGGCAGGATAAAGACACACTTCGAAATCTTATTGATACTCAAGAGTGTGTGGTCCATATCGCTGATACAAAACTACTTGAGAAATTGAATTTGTCTTGTGCATCATTAGCTGCTGAGCAAAGTGAATTTGAATATGCTGAGATTGCATCTTGTCCAAGCTATTCAGTACAACCTTTATCTGTTCAAGACTCTTTGGTTCGTTACGAGTGTCGCTTAAGAGAAATTTTAGAGTTCAGCACACTTCCCTCTGGGGGAAAAGTTGCTTTACTCGATGTTCAGGCGATTTATGTAGATGATCGGGTCTGGAATGGAACGATGATAGACCAAGAAAAATTAAACAGTCTTGGAAAAATGGGTGGTGATTTTTATAGTTTAACTAGTGATCTGCGTAAATTATCGAGACCGCAAATTTAATCGAGATTCAAAAAAGGAGGTTTTAATCCCTCCTTTTTTTAGATTATTTTACAGACAATGCCTGACCTTCAAATTTCACACCATCCCAGCCATTTTGCATAAACTGACGAATATTTTGGTGATCTGTTCCTTCAGGTGTTGCGAGCACAGATGCATAGTGTTCCGCAAATAAACTTAAAGTATCTGCTTGGTTTAAACCTTCTAATTGAGCAAAACTAAAGACTTTTGCACTTCCTTGGTTTTCAGTTGCAGCATTAAATTGAGCGCCATTTTGAAAAGCTGTAGGCGTGTGTTGATAACGTGCTTCAATAAAGGCAATAACATCAGCAAATTTTGCAGAACCATCTTTCAGTTGTGCCAATAAGGTTTGAGCCATTTTAAAATTCCATGTGCATAAAATGAATGTGAGCATCATACCATCGAATCAAGAAAATTGATGTTTGATGCTGTGGAAACTAGACCGAATAGGGCAAGCTGTTTATGCTGTAAAAGATAAATCAAATGTATAAATAATAATGAATCGACATCATTTTAAAGTACCTAAACACAAGCCTTTCCTCCGTTATTTTAGCTTGCTGCTTAGCTGTCAATTTATATTGACTGTGCGTCGTTTTTTCATGCATCTATTACCCTTTATACGATTTGAAAGTCAGGCTAGCCATATTGTGTATTTATCATGGTTAGTCGATATCGAGCAGGTTCGAGAACGCTATCCTGAGCGGGTTCATTTATGGGAAAGGCAGGGGAAAACAGTTTTTACCATTCTCAGTTACCAACATCATCATTTTGGCTTTCGTTTTCTTGGTCCATTTCGACGTTGGATGCCTTCTCCTCGACAAAGTAACTGGCGTTTTTATCTCAATGATACGGCACCTAAAACGGTCATTTTTGAACAGGTTTTGATTGACCATGCTTTATATGTTGTTGGTGGTCGTCTTGCAAGCGATGTAATGCCTGCCCAATATGCTGCAAAGTTCGAGCATCAATTTGATTCTAAACAGCAGACTATTCAGACGGAGGTTTATCTAGATCAAGATTATTCTTTTAAGAGCCATGTCGGTATTCGACAGGAAAAAAGTTTACCTGCAACATGGCAGAATTTATTTGATTCATGGGCGGATGCTGTGCATTTTCTAGTTGACCAAGATCATGCATGGACAGAGTGGGTTGATCAACCCCAACGAATGTCGCAAGGTGATATTCAAATGCCAGTCTGCTTCGAGCAAATTCAAGCCGCAGAAGTGCTTGCTCTAAGCCCCCCTGAACTGCTAAAGCAGTTCCAAATAGACGCTGATGCAGATGTTTTTGCTTTTGTAATTCCTGCTCTAGATTTTCACGTCTTGAATGAAAAAATATTAAATTGAACATCAAGTTGTGGATAACTGAAGCGTTATACACAGGAAAAAACATAGGTTGAGTTGTTCAAAATCTATGTTATTTTAGGATGAAGGAGATGGCATTCCTCCTTTTACAAACCGCCAAACTGGCTAATGATGCCTACGTTGTCCTGTACAGGGAGCGTAGGTTTATGCGCGCTCTGTTTATCTTCTGGAGTCCGCAGATGGCAAAAGTACTCGCTATGTTTAATGCATTACTGTCTCCAAATCTGAGTTTGGAGTAAATCATGTACTATCCACTTATCTCAATTGCATTAGGATCAATCTTAGGTGCTTGGCTACGTTGGTTGATTGGTTTAAAGCTCAATCCTATTTTTCCAGCGATCCCATTGGGTACAGTCACCGTAAATTTTATTGGTGGTTTTATTATTGGATTTGCAATTTCATATTTTTCACAAAGCGCACTTAGTCCAAATTATAAGTTATTTGTGATCACAGGTTTTTGTGGTGCATTAACGACTTTTTCAACCTTTTCAGCAGAGATCATTGCATTATTGCAACAAGGTAAACTGAGCTATGCTGTTGCTGCGATTGTTATTCACGTGATTGGTTCACTCGTCTTTACTTTGATTGGCATGAGCTTGCATCAGTGGTTGAGTGCTGCATAGTTCGGGAGAGAACTTATGAATGGATTCTTAATTACCTTTTATGCTGAACGCAGTCGAATGTACCAAGGTCAACCGATTGTTGAATGGTTATTGTCCGTTGCCCAACAAATGAAGTTGGGAGGTGCAACAGTCATAAATGCAACACATGGCATGGATCATCGCGGGCAAATTCATTCTGCAGGATTTTTTGAGTTGGCTGATCAGCCTGTTCAAATTCAATTCGCCGTGAATGATGAACAGGCTACAGCGTTGTTTGAATTTCTTGAAGAAAAAGCGATTTCTCTATTTTATGTCAAGCAGGCTGTTGAATATGGTGTGATTGGACAATCATCACTGCGAGATGGATGACAAATTTTTGACATAAAAAAAGAAGTCTAAGTGGAGGAGATATAACCTTAGACTTCGAATGCTTCTAATGTACAGCGTCAAACTTAAAATAAGATTAAGCTTTACGACTAAAACGACCAAATCGTTTATTGAAGCTCGCAACACGACCTTCGTTGCTTGCTTGACGTACTTCGCCTGTATAAAACGGATGTGATGCGCTTGAAATATCTAGAGTCACATAAGGGTAAACTTGACCTTGATATTCTTTAGTCTGTTTGGTTTGGATCGTACTACCAATCAAGAAGTAAGCATCGGCATTGGTATCGTGAAATAGTACTTGTTGGTAAGCAGGGTGAATATCTTTACGCATTTTTAAGACTCCTAAAATTTTATAGAAATGTTATAACATAACAATATGTGAAGTCAATTTTGAGTATTTCAAGTTTTGCTTTGAAATGACATATAGATTTTCGTCTTTCGATTAAGTAAGGGGCACTAAGTTTTAAGAAATTTAACTAGGCACGAGTTCTTCAAATAAATCGTTTAGATTGTCATGCACTTTGAGATGAATGAGATTCCAATAATGTCCAGATACAGTACGATTCACCATCAATGTATCGGGAGAAGGTTTAAATACATCCCAATATTTTAAAGATTTTTTCACTAGGCGCATGCCATCGTGATGTGAAGAGTTTTCTGCAAAATCATAATGTGTACTGAGCGGACGTAATAAAATTTCAATCCATTGACTATAAAGTTCGTCAGGGAACTTTTCTTTTTCAGCCAATGCCTTTAATTCGACTAATAAGTCTTCAACTTGAGCAATATTCTCTTGTCGAGCAGCATTGACGAGAGATTTAAAATATTGAACGATCTCAGGCGATAAGGTTTTTACACTGCCATAATCGTAAATAATTACGCTACCATCTTCTCTAAATGCAAAGTTACCTGGGTGTGGATCGCAATGAAATCGTCTTAAAAAGAAAATTTCTTGTCCAAGCGCACGTACGATTCGACGACCAATTTGATTGCGTGTTTCGACAGACCACGTACTTGCCGTTTCGATTGATTCACCTTTTTCATAACTGAGTGTGAGTACACGGCGAGATGAATAGTCTTTATAGACGGTAGGTATAATCACTTGTTGATCGAGTTTTTCATGGAAGGTTTTAAATACTTCTAGGTTCTGGGCTTCAATTTCATAGTTCAATTCAGCTGATAGACTGTCTTGGATTTCTTTAAAAAGTTGATCTTGAAGTTTTTTATCAATTTTTAATACACCCATTAAACGTAAAGCAAGGCGAACCTGTTTTAAATCGCTTTCACAAGCTTGATCGACACCAGGATATTGTACTTTGACTACCACTGCTTGCCCATTCGGAAAAAGAGCACGATGCACTTGACCGATGGATGCTGCTGCAAATGGTTCGGTTTCGAAAGAGCTAAAAATTTGGTTTAAGGGTTTGCCTAACTCTTTTTCGACTTGCTGCTGGATCGCAGCAAAAGGCATGGCAGGGGCTTGGCGTTGTAACTTAGCAATCGCTTTGGCGACTTCTGGTGGAAAAATATCTTTGTATTGAGAGGCAATCTGTCCGACCTTCATTACAGCACCTTTCATTTCTCCAAGTGTATCAGCGATTTGAATTCCGATATCTTGGAAAAGTTGGCTACGTGCTGCATTTTTTTGTTCTTCATCGGCAGTGAGATTTCGAATAGAGTTAGCCACGCTTTTGCTTGCAATACTTGCGGTCATGCCTGCCAGTTTTAAAAAGCGTTTACCGGAAGAACTCGCATGCTTTGCCATATTCGTTAGACCTCAATTGTTTTATCTCAAAGGAGTATCTTGATCATAGGGTACAAAACTTAAATTGCCTATAAGAAAATGTTAAGTGATGTAAGTCATTATTTATGAGTAGGTCGATAATAAATGGAAAGCTCAGTTGTTAGAGCTTTCCATACCATGAATACGTTAGAAACGAATATTCTTTATAGTGTTTTCTCTAAGCGTTGATTGTATAAATACAAACGACCAATCAATAATACACAAGCAATCGTTAAGCCAATAATCAAACCTAGCCAAACACCTGCAACACCCCAAATCGTATAACGAGCTAAATACAAACCGATTGGGAAAGCAATCACCCAGTATGCCATCAGTGTAATCCACATAGGGGCTTGCGTGTCTTGCATACCACGTAGGCAGCCTGCAGCGCTTACTTGCCATGCATCCATTAATTGGTATGCCATTGCAAACCATAGCAGATACATCGCCATTGGAATCACATCTATATCATTGGTATAGATTGCAACGATATATGGTCGAGCAGAGGCAATCAGAAGCATCGTGCACAATGCAAAGAATGTCGCACTTATTAATCCTACTTTCTGTGCTTGGCGCATGGCTTGCCAATTCTTTTCCCCATAATACATTCCGACCCGAATTGTTAAGGCAATCGCTAAGGATAAAGGAATCATAAACAACTGAGATGTGACTGAAATTGCAATTTGATGTGCTGCAATCGCATTTTCTCCCAGTGGTCCTAATACCAAAGCACCTGTGCTAAAAATACTGACCTCAAAGAAAACTGCTAAGCCAATTGGAAAGCCAAGTTTTAAAATTCGTTTAACCCAAGTTGGGTCTATTTTTTTCCATTGCGTAAAAATAGGAGCTTGTTTATATGCACTTGCTTTAGAAATGTATATTGCAAGTGTAATGAACATTAACCATTGTAGAATCGCTGTCGCAAAGCCACATCCAGCACTGCCTAGAGCTGGAATTGGCCCAAAGCCGTACATGAAAATAAAGTTCAGTGGAATCAGTACTAAGAGTGCCAATAAACTGATTACTGTGACTGGGCGAGGATGTCCAAGTGCTTCTGAATAGCTACGTAAAGCTGCATACATCATTACAGCAGGCATACCAAAACCAATCGCATGTAGGAATAGGCTGGCTTTCGGGAGGAGATGCTCTGGTACGCCAAAGTAAGGCAACAAAAGTGGCATACATTGCAAAATAAACATTGCAACGACACCTAGAATCAATGCTACCCATAAAGATTGACGTGCGATAGTCGGAATTTTTTCAGGTGTTTTAGCACCACGTGCTTCAGCGACGAGTGGTGTGGTCGCAATCATAATCCCAGCAAACAACAGCATGATAGGAATCCACAGACCTACACCCACAGCAATTGCAGCAAGATCGCCAGCAGAAAGATGACCTGCCATAATTGTATCAATCAAGCCTAATCCAGCTTGGGCAAACTGAGTGATTAGTATTGGTAGCATCAAGTGAAACAGTTGTTTTAATTCATAGCGCTTGCTGGTTGCTTGTAACACAAAAAATACTCTTATTTATTAAAAACGGAAGAAACGTTAGCGCTGTAAAGTGAGTAAAACGCCAATAAAAATAATGATACCACCGAGTAAACGCTGCCAGTTGATAGGTGCTTTATCTGTACCTAACCAGCCAAAATGATCGAGCAGCATTGAAATAGCGATCTGACCAAAAATAACTAATCCTGAAAATGTGAGAAAACCTAATTTTGGAGCAGTATAAATACTCATGCTAATCGCATAAACACCGAGAAATCCACCAATCCATAAATACCATGGAATGCTTGAAAGTTCATGTAAATTTGGTTTAGATGCATCCTGAAAATAGACGAGTGCCGCTAAAACAGCAGTACCGATGAGAAACGAAAGAAATGCTGCTTGAAGGGGAGAGCTTAAATGTTCTCTCAATTGTGAATTTATTGCAGTTTGAAATGCCATTGCAATTCCTACTCCAAAGGCTAAAGGCAGAAAGAGTAGCAATTGGCTAGAAATTTTCATCATCATCTCAATGTAATTGTTCTTCGTTATCTCAGTCTAACTGAATACTTACAGGATGATAAGCCGTGTCTACAGAACCAGCAACAGACTCTGTAAGAGTCATGTTAAAATAGCGATGTTCTGTCATTGAGCTTCTACTTTGAGTCTGTTAAATCCAATTAATATCCCACTTTCCTTGTATATCCATATGCCTTGGTGTGTGCGTAAGTGTCCTTACTGTGACTTCAATTCACATGCCGTGCCTGATGGTCAACTCTCAATGGATTTGGAACAGCAATATTTAACAGCATTGGTCGCTGACTTTGAAACACAAGTTGAAATGGCGCAGGGAAGATTAATTCATAGTGTATTTATTGGTGGTGGAACGCCATCATTGATTTCCGCTCAAGGCTATCAGTGGCTTTTTGATCAGCTTAAAGCACGTTTAAGTTTCTCAGATGATTGTGAGATTACCTTAGAAGCAAACCCTGGAACGGTAGAGCATGATCCTTTTGCGGATTATCTTTCTGTTGGGATCAATCGCCTGTCGATTGGTGTGCAAAGCTTTGATACAGAACACTTACAACGCTTAGGTCGTATCCATTCCGCGCACAATGCTATGGATGCAATTCAGCAGGCTCGTCAAGCAGGCTTTGAGCGCGTCAATGTAGACCTTATGCATGGTTTACCCTCGCAAACTGTCGAGCAAGCTCTAACAGATCTTAAGTTGGCTGTAGAGCATGGTGCAACGCACATCAGTTGGTATCAACTTACGATTGAGCCGAATACGGTTTTCTTTCGAACGCAACCTGCTTTACCGCAAGATGAGATTTTGGAGCAGATTCAAGAACTGGGTGAAGCATATTTAATTGCGAATGGTTTTATTAATTATGAGGTGTCAGCATGGAGAAAAGAAAAGCCATCTGCCCATAATTTGAATTACTGGCAATTTGGGGATTATTTGGCGATTGGTGCTGGTGCACATGGCAAGGTCACAAGACCTGATGGAGTATACCGTTTCCAAAAAACTCGTTTACCAAAAGATTATCTTGCTAAAGTTCCTGCTGAACATCTACAAATGAAACGTATCAAGGCTGATGAGCTACCTTTTGAGTTTATGATGAATGCTTTACGTTTGAATGAAGGTGTTGCTGCTGAGCTTTATCAGCAAAGAACAGGTCTAGATTTAAATCACCTGCAAACGCCATTGAGTAAATTACGTCAGAAAAAACTATTGCTTGATGATACAAGTAAAATTGCTTGTACTGAGCAGGGGCATATTTTTTTAAATTCAGTCTTAGAATCATTCTTATAAGAACAAAAACTCCCTTTAACGAGCATTGCTAAAGGGAGCACAAATATTAAAAATTAAAGTTAATGTTGTTTACATCCATCGTTGAAATCGTAACAGGTGCATTTTGAGTCGTTGCTTTTACTGTATCGGTCGCACTGATAGTGTATTGTCCATTTACGGTAATATCAGGAGTTAATACGATTGGCAATGTACCTGTGTATGGACCTAAATAAGGTGCACCTGTACTTAAGGATAAGCTATAGGCACCAGTGTCTAAAGTCGCATTGATTGTATTTACTGTATAAGTCGTACCACCACTAGTTTGTTTTGCATTGACTTTAATTAAGTCGCTGCTTGGAGTCGCTGTTCCACTAACACGATAGTGTGTTGCTACATTTGTATTAATCGGTAATGCTTGAGTAGAAATGGTGGTAGTTTGTTCAGCGGTGACAGGAACTGATTTAATCACTGCAGTTGCATATCCAGGAGCGGTTATAACAATGTCATAGTTGCCATTAGTTTTACTTTGGACAAGTGGCATTAATTTAAAGTCACCTGTCGCTGGTACAGGAGTACCTTTAATGATTTCACCATTTTGCTGTGCATAAACGGTTGCACCTGCTTGAGCAAGGCTTGGGCTGACGAAGCCACTGATGGTTCCACTCACAACTTGTGGTGTTGCTGTGACAACTGGTTTCAGGTTGTATGAACCATTTCCACGTTTCACAATAGATTGGCATGCATCAAAATCTAAAACAAGGTCAACTAGTGTGTCTGGCTTTACATCAAATGATCCCACGACTTTATAGCCACTCTGAGCCGCGCTCGGTGTCGTCAATGCTAGCTCGGTACCTCCTGTAGGAACAACAGAGTTAACCCACTTTGATCCTTGATTTTGATCCAGAACTAAACGGATTTGTGTATAGCGCCCAGCTGGAAGAGGGGTCTGTCCTAAAGTTGTGAGAGCACCATTGGTCAGTGTAAGTAAATCTATTTTTTTAGGATTAGCTAGTTTTACTGAATACCAGCCTGCATCACTATCTTTTGCTGTACTACTGCTATGTACTTTTACCTCTTTGACAGTGACATAGACGTGATCCATTCCACAAGCAGGGTTATCGGTTAGGCTGACATTGAGCGTGCCTGTATTGTTTGAATTATTATCAGCGCTGCTTCCACCACCACATGCAACTAAGCCTAAAGAAGTTATAGCAACCAAGCTAATCAATTGAATATTCTTCATGAATAGGTCCTTTCATCCGAGAATAGTATGTAAAATTGTTTTCGGAATATAAAAGATTTTGTCAAAATACTATGTTGTATAATTATAAATATTTGTTTTTATTGATTAAATTGGTGTGAGCTGGTTTCTGTTTTATACATAAAGATAGTTTTAGATCATGATTAGATATCATTTTAGATGAAGTAATCACAAATCCTAACTTCACAGATATTAACTTCATGAATAGGCATAAAAAAACCTCATCATATGATGAGGTTTTTTAGAATTTGGTGGGTCGTCCGCGACTCGAACGCGGGACCAACGGATTAAAAGTCCGCTGCTCTACCAACTGAGCTAACGACCCTGAATGAGGATAAGTAAAATAACCTTTACTTAGACCTTAGAGAAAATCTATGATTTTTCTAAGTTAAACCTCTTACAGGCGTTTGTAAAATACATTTTACAAACTATCAAAACATTAAGTGGTGGGTCGTCCGCGACTCGAACGCGGGACCAACGGATTAAAAGTCCGCTGCTCTACCAACTGAGCTAACGACCCTAAGCAAGCGATTAAACATGCTTCGCAAGTAAAACTAATCAGTTCTAAGTGCGTCTTCGTTTTGATGTTGCGTATTCTAGCAACTTATTCAGCTAACACAAGAGGAAATTTAAAAACATCTGCATGATTGTTTATAAAAAGCACGATTTCCTCTTGTTTAGCTAAAAAATAAACTAGAAACGGTATTGATATGCCTGAATATTCTCAAAGATTTCAGCATTTACATCACAGTATCTCGTTGCGCCTGGTAATAAAACCAACAAGCGTTCATCTGTCTTGCTTGGGTCAAATGCATCTTCTTTCAGCTTATTCTTTTGATACTTAAAGGTACCTGTTGTTTCAACTTTGGCTTGTACACGTAAGAACACTGGAATCGCATAAGCTGGTAAGCATTTCTTGAATACACTGACCATTTCCGTAAGGTCATTATCATTCAGTTCAGCGCCATCGGTTAAAGTGATAGCAGCCATACCTGCACGACCATTGGTGTTTGGAATTTCTACACCATAAACAACAGCTTCAGCGATCTTTTCGTATTCAGAAACCATGTTTTCAACTTCAGTCGTTGAAACGTTCTCACCTTTCCAACGGAAAGTATCACCCAAACGATCTACAAACTGTGCATGACGGAAGCCAATATCACGTACTAAATCACCAGTGTTGAAATACGAATCACCTTTAGTAAAGACATCTTTCAAGATAACTGATTTGTTTTTCTCAGGATCAGTATAACCATCGAAAGGTGAACGGCTAGTAATCTTACCTACGAGTAAGCCGACTTGCCCTGTTTTGACTTTCTTGCAATAACCCTTGCTGTCACGTACTAGTTCGTTTTTCTCTTTGTCATATTCAACAATTGCATATGGTGTTGGAGAAAAACCAACTGTATTGTCAAAGTTGAAAATATTGCTGAAGCCAACGTTACCTTCACTTGATGCATAAAGCTCAAGGACTTCTTGAACACCAAAGCGCTCTTTGAATTTGCCCCAAATATTTGGTCTCATACCATTACCAATCATTTTGGTAACACGGTGAGCACGGTCAAGTTCTGTAACGGGTGCATCCATGAGGTAACGACATAATTCACCGACATAACCGATCGCTGACGCATTAAATTTCTGAACATCTTTCCAGAATGCACTCGTCGAGTATTTACGACGTACAGCTAAAGTTGCGCTACCAGCAATCACACCACACCAGCACACGACGACGCCTGTTGCATGATAGAGCGGTAAAGTGACATACATTACGTCATCTTTACCTAAATTTAGAATATGACCGTATGTACCATAAGCAAGTGTCCAACGGCTATGCGTGAAGATTACAGCTTTAGGCAAGCCTGTCGTACCAGATGTATAGATATAGAATAATCCATCTTTACCTGTCACAGTGTGTGTGGTTGATGGATTGAATTTAGGGAATTGATCAATTTGTTGAGCAAGATTGACATAGCCTTTAGGTGCTACACCGGCATTTTGACGAGTTTCTTGATCTGCAAACCAATGGAAACGATCTTGAGCAACAGTTAAATCTTGACGAATTTCATCTATCGCAGCTCGTACTTCTTCGCCAGCAATCACCGCGATAGGATTAACTAAGTTAATACTGTGTGCTAGAACTTTGCCGACCTGTGATGTATTTACAAGTGCAATCGTTACGCCAATTTTAGCTAAAGCAACAATAGTGGCAATCAATTCAGGGCGGTTTTCGACCATCACTGCAATTACATCACCTTTTTTTGCCCCAATCGACAAGTAGTAATGCGCAATTTGGTTTGCCCATTCGTTCAAAGCACTGTAGCTATAACGTTGATCTTCAAATAACAGGGCGATTCCTTGCGGATTACGCTTAACTGCTTTTTCAAAGGCAATTCCTAAGCCTGCTGGGGAAGTAGGCGTCCGCAAATAAGCCTGTTTAAGACCATTGAGGATATGAGGTACTTTTGTGATGAAGTTGGGAAGGCGAGTTGCGACATCACTAAGGGTAATAATATCGGTCTGTGTAGTTTGGCTCATATCAATCCTGTTTATTTTTCGATCAATCCAAAAAATGGCTATCTGTTGGAACACAACCATTAAGATCATTGTTGTTAATGCTGTTTTTTAATGGGAAGTTCCTAGAGCAATCAACCTAATCTGACAAAATAACAAAAAAGCCTAGTCATCGAAATGACTAGGCTTGTGCTTATTGTGTGCAATTTAGCAAATTATTCATTGCCAGCAGTTGCTTTTTTCGGTGGACGACCACGAGGGCGACGAGGGCGACTAGATTTATCTTTCTCTAGTTTCGCAGCTTCATCTTCCGCTTCAGTCTCATCACCTTCAACAACAGTCTCTACTTTTTCTTCGGCTACAGCAACTTCAACGGTTTCTGTTTCAGTTGCTTCTTGTTGAAGAACAGTGGTTTGTGCTTCTTCAATTGCTTCTGCAGCAGTTTCTTGAGCATCTTGCACTTCTGTTGCCGTTGTGAGCTCGAGAGGTTGCTGCTCAGGAATTGCATCAACTGGCTCTGAAGTAGAAGTTGCTGGTTCAGCTTCTTTTGCTTCAACTGGCGTCTCTGCGGTAGTTGCTGGTTGAGCTACTGAAGCGTTCGCTGCAATATGTGCTTCTTTTGCTTGTTCCGCAGCAAGTTTGGCAAGGCGACGGCGTTCACGAGGGTCATTTGCAACGCGAGTCACAGGAGCTTCAGGTGGTGTTAACGGTAACACTGGTGCAGGTTCTGCTTCCTGAGTTGGCTTCTGTGAAGGAAGAACAGCATCACGTGTAACAGGACGCTTTTCTTCAACCACAACAGTTTCTACTGCAATACTACTTGCGTATTGTTCAGCGAACTTTTGTAATGCACGGTTGAACGTTGTGACTAAACCAAATTGTTCAATCAAAATTGTGCAATCTTCACCATAGATATGGCGAATCAGACCACCAATAGTATATTGCCCTAAGGTTGGTATCTGCGAGTGCGCAATTTTAGGTGCTGGCTTTTGATTAGTATGCCCGCCACCATGATGCGAACGGCGACGTGAACGAGGATCGTTACTTGCACGTTTTACAGGCGCTACTTGAGTTGATGGCTCAACAACAGCAGTTTCTTCAACTTCTGGCTGTGCCGCTTGAGTTGGCTCAACTGTTTCTGCTGTCGCATTTACAGCTTTTACAGACTCAGTGTGAGGCACATCTAACGGTACTTTTTCTGCATTAATTGCAACGATTTCACTTTGACCTTGATCAATATTTACGATCAATGCCGTGTTCATCGCTTCCGCACGTGGTGCATCAACAACGTCCACTTTTACTTGTTGTGGATTAACTGCCGCTTCAGCTGTGACTACTGGAGTTTCATTTAAAACACTTTGGTCACGATGACGGTTTGGTCGGTTCGGACGTTGTTGGTTGTTGCGATCACGACGTGGCAAAGGCGCAGACTCATTCACTGCAGTCTCTTGATGTTGCTGCTGAGCTTCTTGAGGTTGATGACGCTTTTGCTGGCGTTTTTGATCACGTTGTTCTTGACGTTGTTCATGACGTGAAACTTGAGTCACTTCTTCATGCACTTGATTTTGTGGTTCATGTGCATGTGAGTGTTGCTCACGTTGTTCTTTATGTTTGCGCTTCTTCTGGTTTTGATTAGGACGATGAGATTTTTCGTCTTTTTCAAATGTTTCACGTGCTTCTTGTTTTGCTGGTGCTTGTGAAATATAAGCGTTATTGCTTGCAGGAGCAGGTGTTTCTACAGCTGCAGGAGCAGGGATATTCACTTGTCCAAACTGACCACGACTTACTGCGCCGTTATTGATCATTTGCTCAATCGCAGCAGCAGCGTTTTGTGCAGAACGAGATTGATCAGTAGTTTGAGCTTGTTTTTGAACAAATAAGTTCTCTAACCAAGCACAAGGGCTTGCTGATTTCTGTACAGTCGCTTGAGCTGGTTTTGCTTGTGCAGCTTGAGCTTGATGGGCTTTCTTTTGTGGTGCTGTTGCATTTTGTGCAGGAGCAGCTGGATGGCTGTGATCTGCTTCTTCTAAATGCCAATCAGAAGACTCATAACCAAGTTCTTTTTCACTTGAACGAGTTGCTTCAGTACGTTCATAGCTAGATGGGGCAAAGCCATCTGGATTGAACTGGATTTGATAATGTGGTGTTTCCAAGTGCGGGTGAGGCAACACAGTGACACGTACATTTGAAGTTTGTTCAAGATAAACAAGGCTGTGACGCTTTTCATTCAATAAGAACGCAGCGATTTCAACAGGTACTTCAACTTGAACTTCACCTTGGCGTTCACGTAAAGCAATTTCTTCAACTTTACGCATAATCGAAAGTGACAGTGAACGTAAGTCACGAACCATTCCTGTGCCATGACAGCGTGGGCACACATAACCTGTCGCTTCTTCTAAAGAAGGACGTAAGCGTTGACGGCTCATTTCCATCAGACCAAAACGTGAAAGTTGACCGAACTGGATACGTGCACGATCGCTTTGTGTCGCTTCACGTAATTTCGCTTCAACCATACGTTGGTTGCGATCTTTGGTCATGTCGATGAAATCGATCACAACTAAACCGCCAATATCACGTAAGCGAAGTTGACGCGCAATTTCTTCAGCTGCTTCTAAATTGGTATTTAATGCAGTTTCTTCAACATCGTGACCACGCGTTGATTTCGCTGAGTTAATATCAATTGAAACTAAAGCTTCAGTTTGATCAATCACAATTGAACCACCTGAAGGAAGTTTTACTTCACGTTCATAAGCGGTTTGGATTTGACTTTCAATCCCGAAGTGAGCAAATAAAGGCTCATTCAAGGTATAAGTTTTTAACTTATCAAGCTGACGTGGCATTACTGCTTTAACAAAGTTATACGCTTCGTTATATGCTTGCTCGCTATCAATCAAGATTTCTGCAACGTCATCACGTAAGTAATCACGAATAGCACGCGTCACTACCCCTGCTTCTTGGTGAACAAGCATTGGTGATGGACCTGAACTTGCAGAGCTTTGAATTTGAGCCCAAAGATCCAACAAATGTTGTAAATCCAGTTGAAGTTCTTCTTGGGTGCGACCGATACCTGCGGTACGAACAATGACGCTCATGCCACGAGGTACATTTAGAGAAGATAAAATTTCTTTTAGTTCTTCACGCACAGAACCTGAAATTTGACGGCTGATACCACCACCTTTCGGGTTGTTTGGCATAAGAACTAAATAACGACCTGCAAGAGAAATAAAGGTAGAGAGGGCAGCACCTTTGTTGCCACGCTCTTCTTTCTCAACTTGAACGAGTAGTTCAGTGCCTTCGGTGATCAGTTCACGAATGTTAGAAGTTTGACGAGGATCTGCTTTGAAATACGAGTTTGCAATCTCTCGCATTGAAAGGAAACCTTGACGCTGAGCGCCATACTCGACGAAAACCGCTTCTAAAGATGGTTCAACGCGAGTGACGTGACCTTTGTAGATGTTTGATTTTTTTTGTTCACGAGTACGGTTTTCTAAATCGAAATCGTAAAGGCGATTACCAGTGATAAGTGCAACGCGAACTTCTTCGGCGTGGGTTGCATTAATCAACATACGTTTCATGGGTGTGACACCTAATAGTGATGCACACAAACAACAAGCTCAATACTTTTGAGCAAACATCAAATTGACGCGATCAAGACTCAGAGACTACTTTTATTTGCGAAGCTCTGAAACCACTGACTGTAAATTTCCAGTTTGGGCTTTGATACGGTTGTTTCGATGTTGGCAATACTGCTTCTATCTTTGGTCTGTTGATATTTCATCTCTGTCTTGCATCTGAGAAATATGGTAAGACCCCGACATAATCAAAGTTTCCTGTACGCTTCACTGGCGGGTGAGCGGTGCATTGGATGGTGACTTTCACTGTCATTAAGCATTGAAGTCGATCCATCTGGAAGTCTTGATACGGAATGATCATCGTATCACTGCTTAGCAGTTCCAATGCATCAACGCTTTAGCCTGAATGCGACATCAGGGAGCAAATTGTCTGATGTGGATCAGTTTACGTTTAATAACCAACAAATTGCTGGCGACATATTTTTTCTGAGCAAACTGCATGTGCTGATGCACAATTAAACGCAACAGTTTGTCATTTTGCCGATATAATAAGCCTTCGGCGTCGGCATAATTCTTTAGGACCTATCCGAGTTGTTGGTGAAGATCTCATCGATTTAAAATTTTATCTAAATAAAATTTCTGATTTGATGCTCACTTACGGTGGTATCCGTGCGCTGAATATATCAAACCTTGCGGCATCTGCCTATGGGCTAAGTTTAGGTTTCTTGTGAAATAACTTAGCTAAATGATCATTTTTTAATCGTATTTAGCAAATCTTGGATGAATCGAACGTATGAATTCTACACAACAATGGCAAAGTGTCACTTGGTTTGACGTGGATGAGCATCAAGAAGGGCAGCGAATCGATAATTTTTTATTTACCCGATTAAAAGGTGTTCCTAAAAGTCGAATCTATCGTTTGATTCGTGAAGGACAGGTTCGGGTCAACAAAAAAAGAATAAAAGCAGAAACACGACTGAGTATTGGTGACCAAATTCGAGTTGCGCCGATTCGTTATGAACAAAAAGATGAAACCGATGCACCCGTGAGTGATGGTGTAGCACAAAGTTTACTCAGCCGTGTGGTTTACGAAGATGAAGGCTTATTAGTGGTGAATAAACCATCTGGTATTGCAGTTCATGGTGGTAGCGGGGTTGCATATGGCTTGATTGAAGCCATGCGTGCTGCGACAGGCAAAAAATATTTAGAATTGATTCATCGTATTGACCGTGATACCTCCGGTCTAGTGATGATTAGTAAGAAGCGAAGTACCCTCAAGTTACTTCAGGATCTATTGCGAGAGCATAAGATTAAGAAGACCTATGCAGCAATCGTCAAAGGGCAAGTGAGTTTGGATCAGCAATTGATTGATGCGCCTTTGCTTCGTTATGAACTTGCGAATGGTGAGCGACGTGTCCGTGTCACTAAAGAAGGTAAACCGAGCAAGACGGAATGGAAGGTGATTGAGCGATTTGAAGCCGCAACATTAGTCCACGCTTCACCTTTATCTGGTCGTACGCATCAAATTCGTGTACATGGTCTAAGTATCGGGCATCCTTTGATTGGGGATGATAAGTATGGTCACAATACAGCTTATACAGGTCCTGAAGCACGCCGTTTATGCTTGCATGCAATGCGCTTAGATATTCCGAACTACCCAACCATCGAAGCACCAATGCCTGAAGATATGCAACAGGTGATTAATGAGTTGAGAAAGCAAAAATGAGTCAGAATGTTGAATTAGTCATTTTTGATTGGGATGGGACGTTGTTTGACTCGGTTGGGCAAATCGTGGCAAGTCTGCAATACGCAGCACAGCAGTTTGAACAACCGCTTACCGATGATGCTGCAAAGAGTATCATTGGTTTAGGCTTACCTGAAGTCATGCAAATTTTATTTCCACAGGTTCCGCATTTACAGCAAGATATTTTGCAATGCTATGCAGATCATTATGTTGCCAACTCTAAAGGTGATGCTTGGTTTACGGGTGTTGCTGAACTTTTGCTAGAGTTAAAACAGCAAGGTTTCAAACTTGCTGTGGCGACAGGTAAAAGTCGTAAAGGTTTAGATCGAGTTTTGAGCCAAACCAATAGCCATCACATTTTTGATATTACCCGCGCAGCTAGTGAAACTAAGTCAAAACCAGATCCGCTGATGTTGCAGGAAATACTCACGGAAATGGATGTGGCTGCTGAATCTGCAATTATGGTAGGTGATACCAGTTATGATCTTGAGATGGCTCAAAATATTGGCATGCCTCGAATTGGGGTGAGTTATGGTGTGCATACTGTTGAAACATTAGTACAGTATCAACCTTTGACGATTGCAAATGATGTGGCGGAGTTGCATCAGTATTTGCGCAATCACTTAGCTGAGTCTGCTTTAACTGAAAGTTAAACAACAAAAATCATTTGAGACGACATAGATAGGGATTGATCAATCCCTATCTTCAATAATAAAAATAGGGAAAGTATGAGTCGTTCCATTCGTTTACTTCATTTATTACAACTGCTTAGAGAATACCGTTATCCTGTTACTGCACAGGCGCTAGCCGAACGTCTTGAGGTTAGCCAACGCACTTTATATCGAGATATTGAAACACTACGTGAGCAAGGCGTCAGTATTGATGCTTCGGCAGGACTGGGATTTCAGCTAAAAGAAGATTTTCTTTTGCCGCCAATGACTTTAAATGAAACTGAAATTGAAGCAATTTTTCTTGCGTTGAATTGGTTAAAAGACATTCCTGATCAAGCACTGAAAGCGGCATCAACCTCCGTGTTAGCTAAACTGAATGCAGTTTTACCTCAGCACTGTCAGCATTTGCTAGAGCAGACGACCTTGAGGTCGATTAATACATGGTTGCCTGTCGATGAAATGCTCGTTGAGCAAGTGCGTTTAGCTATCCGCCAACAAGTAAAAATCCTCGTGGATTATGCAGATGAGCAACAACGAATAAGTACAAGAATGCTTTGGCCTTTTGCTTTAGGATATTTTAATGATCGTATTGTGTTAGCAGCATGGTGTGAGTTACGCGAAGGGTTTCGACACTTTCGTATCGATAGAATACGTGAGTTAAGTTTGACCCAAGTCCATTATCCACAATTCAAACAGCAATTATTTCAACAATGGTGGGTTCAAGAAGTGTGTGAATCGACTACTGACAAAAACTGACAATCAAAGCGATTAAATTTAAATAAAACCAATAAACAAGGAAATACAAAAATGGCACTTAAACTTTATACCAATAGTTTTTCACGCGGTGTGGTCGTGGATTGGCTACTACTAGAACTCGGAATTGAATGTGAGCGTATTGAGGTTGCATTTAAAACTGAAATGAAAACACCAGAATATTTGCAGATGAATCCTTTTGGTAAAGTACCTGTTCTGGTTGATGGTGACATTGTTATTTATGAATTGGGTGCAATATGTGCCTATTTAGCTGATAAATTTATCGATAAAGGACTAGCACCTGCACTCAACGATCCCAAACGAGGTTTATATTATCGTTGGTTGTTCTTTATCTCAGGACCATGGGAAGCGGCAGCGACAGATCGAATGTTGGGTATAAATGAGGTTACACCTGAGCAGAAATCTTCGATTGGTTATGGTGACTACCAAGATGCTTATCATGCTTTTGTGGTTGGATTGAATGAAGCAGCTCCTTTTTTATGTGGAGAACAATTCACCGCTGCTGATGTGTTAGTTGCAGCAATGCTATTTTGGCAGTTGAAAATGGGTGAAGTACAGTCGCATCCTACGATTGAGCGATATTTACAGAGTGTTAGTCAGCGCCCAAGTTATCAGAAGTTTGCTGAATTCTTTAGTAATGCTTAAGCCCAAACATCAAAAAAGCCGACAACTCGGCTTTTTTTATTTTTTCAGCTTGCATAAAGTGCAAATTGATCAAGTGCAAAAACTTGTCGAATCTCTTCCAAAAATTGTTCGGTCGCTTGATTGGGGGGATTTTTATTAAACGCCATAAATACATCCAAACTGGGCAATGGCTTAGCTAAGGGTTTTACAATGACTTGATCAGTCGCTAGGGCTTCCATATAGGATGGCAGAATTGCACAGCTCACACCTGAGTTTACCGCTTGAATGCAATCCACTATATGATTGGTTTCATGGATGGTTTTGAACTGAATTTTATTAAATTCAATATATTGCAAAATCGTTTTCGATAAGGGTTGTGACAATTTATTAGAAAGGATGGTTAACTCTAACTCTTTTAATTGCTCAAGTTTAATTTCTTCAAATTTAGCAAAAGGATGTTGTTTCGGGAGCATAAATACAAGAGGCTCTTTCAAAACTAACTGACTGGCAAAAGTATCATTTTGAAAATCTTGATTAATAAAAATAATGTCTAAATCACCTTTTTTTAATTCAGTGATTTGGTCAGTTTCTTTTAGATTGAGTGTACAAATTTGTAGTTTTGGAATTTTCACGCGTAAACGTGGCAAAATATAAGGAAAAATACGGATTTCTGCTGAAGGAACGAATCCAATTCTAAGACATTGAACTTTTGCAGCAGCAACTTGTCGCGCCATTGTCACTGCTTTATCTGCTTGAGTGATCGTTAAACGTGCCTGCTCTAGAAAAACGTGACCTTCATCTGTCAACTCTACTTTTCGTTTGGTTCTATGAAATAATTGAACACCAATATCATCCTCTAAGTCTTTGATTTGTTGACTTAAAGAGGGCTGTGCTGTGTGAAGCTTAATTGCTGCTTTACTAAAACTTAGCTCTTCGGCAACGGTGATGAAGTAACGTAAATGTCGTAATTCCATAAGACGAATCCAAGTGTGCCTTATTCTAGTTTTAGAAAGATTGATAATGGGTGAAACTGGCGTAAGACTATATCATAGCTGTTTTTATGACCGATGTGCTCAGTTTTGAGATAGAAAAAATGTATTAAAAACCTAAAATTGTGACTTAATCTGATCATGATAAAAAATTGAACCTTTATATAAATTTATGTTGACTCATTAGGTGAAAATCAGCATAACTAAATGGGTTCTACGAGGACTAAAGTGCATGAATTGAAATGCATTCAAACTTCTCAAAATTGATACATTCACGTGAGATGGAAAACGTTAAAGTAGAAAGCTATTTATCTGATAAATAGATCACCATCGCTGCTTGAGATGATTAAATTCCACTATAGAAGAAGTACATGAAAGATAAGCCGACATTAACTTACCAATTGCCGACCCAATCTTGCTTGAGCCATACTTTTGGGAAACCACCATTTCCTCATGAGGCTTCTGACCATTGTGGTTTTGATCGTTTTTATAATATTGAAAAACGTGATCCACCATTTGATCGAACACGCTTGTTTAAATGGCTTGCAACACGGAAGTCATATACGTGGAACGTTGATCGATATCACGAGCAAAATCTACGAAATCAGATGCTTGAGTTACCTCAAAATCGACCACATGCTGATTTAAATGACTGGAAAATTTGGTTCGTAGGGCATGCAACGGTATTGATCCAAATCGGTCGTTACAATTTCCTGACGGATCCCGTTTGGTGTGAGTATGTGAGTCCTCAGCAGGGGCGTGGTCCGCAACGTGTTTGCCCTGCAGGTATTGCTTTGGAACACTTGCCTTGGATTCATGGTGTGTTGTTAAGTCATAACCATTATGACCATATGGATATAGCCAGTTTAGAATGGTTGCATCAAAAATTTACGATGCCAATCTATACTGGGCTTGGTAATGGATATTATTTGCCTAAACACTTTCATGTTATTGAGATGGATTGGTGGCAAGAAATTCCGTTTCATGATGAATTAAAAATTGCTTATACACCTGCACAGCATGCCTCTGGTCGTGGCGTGCGTGATCAAAATCGGGCCTTATGGGGTGGTTTTTCATTATTGGCAAAAACAGGACATTGTTTCTTTGCTGGTGATACGGGATATTCTCCGCATTTTAAAAAGATTCATGAGCGTTATGGTGATGCCCGTGTAGCTCTATTACCAATAGGGGCTTACGAACCACGTCAATTGATGCGTTTTGTTCATATGAATCCACAAGATGCTTTTCATGCACACTTAGATCTACATGCCCACCGATCATTGGCGATTCACTATCGAACTTTCCAGCTCACCGATGAAGACCGTGATGCACCTGAACATGAGTTGCAACAAGCAATGAAGTCCTCGTCAAAATTGGTCAATCCATTTTATTGTATAAGAGAAGGACATTTTATTCGTGCTTGATCTGTTTGAGAGCATCAATACACCACAATGCAATAATTGAAAGGCTAATCAATCCTAGATTCATGACGACAGGATTAAATGCTTGGTAAATTCGGTTTGGGTAGATCAATAAAACGAAAAAAAATAACCCAATCAAACTGATAATATTTAGCCAGTGTAAATACCGCTGCGTAAACAATAAAAACATAAAACCGAAGATAATTTCAGCGATCCCTGAAAGTGAAATGATCCAGAAGATGTACTCTGAAGTTAAGCCCATGTATTGCCAAATGTATTGTTCATCTTCTACTTTAAAAATCAATTTTGGAAATAAACCCTGATAAATCCATAGTAAGGCAATCATCCATTGACTGAATTTCAAAATACGTTGATGGGTTTGGATTAATTTATTCATGAGACCATATCATCAGTTAAAAAATGCGCCGCGATTTCAGGTGTCATTCTGTAGCATTGTTCAGTCTTGCCAAAAAGACGATAACGGTTGAGCGCAATTCGTCGGTATCCAAAATCTCGGATCACTTTGGGAATAAACTGAGTGTACTGAAGTGTTGAATATGGAAAAGATAAGTGCTTAATGATTCTGATAAATGCAGTTGATTCTGTATATAGTTTTCCATGCTCTACTAATACCATTGTTTCAAAATGATCAGTAGGAAGTTGATATATCGTTAAAATACGTTGACCTATTGGTGACTGAACTGATGCTAACTTGAATTGAAGTTGAGGATCATTTTTCACCATGAAATCTGCCCATGCAGAGCATAATACACAATGAACATCAAACAAGATGATGCTATTGGTTTGGATTATATGATCGAGTGAAGTAGTCATTGTTATTATTTTCCTGATTCATTGTTGTGATCATAGTTCAAAATCCAGCATAAAAAAATGAAGAACCATAAAAGGTTCTTCATTTCTTCATTTTAAGAGGATTTAGGCAAGATCAAATCGATCTGCATTCATCACTTTTACCCAAGCTTTCACAAAGTCTTTAACGAACTTTTCTTTATTGTCATCTTGAGCGTAGACTTCAGAATAGGCACGTAAAATCGAGTTCGAACCGAAGACTAAGTCAACACGACTTGCAGTCCATTTAACTGTACCTGTGTCACGTTCAACGATGTTGTAACTATTTCGACCAGTTGGCTTCCAGTTGTATTTCATGTCTGTCAAATTCACAAAAAAGTCATTGCTCAGAACACCTACTCGATCGGTCAATACACCTTGAGGATTATCGCCATAATTTGCACCTAACACACGCATACCACCGATCAATACGGTCATTTCAGGTGCTGTTAAACCTAAAAGTTGAGCCTGATCTAACAACAACTCTTCAGGCGTTACATCATAGTGTTGTTTCTGCCAATTACGGAAACCATCATGCAATGGTTCTAATGGCTCAAAAGAGTAAACATCAGTTTGTTCAGCTGTTGCATCGCCACGACCTGCAGCGAATGGTACAGTGATGTTGACACCTGCTTTATGAGCGGCTTGTTCGACCGCAGCAGTACCACCAAGTACGATCAGATCTGCAAGGCTCACTTTTTTAGCCAAACTCGCTTGAATTGACTCTAAAACTGAAAGGACTCTTTGTAAACGTTCTGGTTCGTTAGCTACCCAATCTTTCTGCGGAGCTAAACGGATACGTGCACCATTTGCACCACCACGGAAGTCCGAACCACGATAGGTACGCGCGCTGTCCCATGCTGTTGTAATAAGATCTGAAGCAGAGAGCCCACTTGCAAGTAACTTCGCTTTAAGTTCTGCAATTTCACTATCTGTCAAAGTGTAGTCCACTGTTGGGATAGGATCTTGCCAAATCAAATCTTCTTGTGGAACATCAGGTCCTAAATAACGGCTTTTTGGCCCCATATCACGGTGGGTTAACTTAAACCATGCACGAGAGAATACTTCAGCCAAATAAGCTGGATCGCGATAGAAACGTTCAGAAATTTTACGATATTCTGGATCAATTTTGAGTGCCATATCGGCATCAGTCATGATCGGGTTTCGGCGAATATTCGGATTGTGGGCATCAACAGGTTTATCTTCTTCTTTAATATTAATCGGTTCCCATTGATGAGCACCTGCAGGGCTTTTACGCAGTTCCCAATCATAGGTAAATAATAAATAGAAGAATTCATTGTCCCATTTGGTTGGATGTGTTGTCCAAGCGCCTTCGATTCCACTGACCATGGTATTTGCACCATTACCCGTACCTTCAGAGTTGTGCCAACCTAAACCTTGGAACTCGACATCAGCGCCTTCAACATCAGCACCTAGATTTTCTGCTTTACCATTACCGTGTGCTTTACCAACAGTATGACCACCAGCTGTTAATGCGACTGTTTCTTCATCATCCATTCCCATACGATCAAATGTGGTGCGCATATCTTGAGCTGTTTTCAGTGGATCAGGTACACCATCAACACCTTCAGGATTTACGTAAATTAAACCCATTTGTACAGCTGCAAGTGGATTCTCTAATGAAGTACGATCTTGATCATTTTCATAACGATTTTTGGTTGCATCCAACCATTTTTTCTCGCTTCCCCAGTACACGTCTTTTTCAGGTGCCCAAATGTCGACGCGACCACCAGCAAAACCAAAAGTTTTCAACCCAGCAACTTCATAAGCTACTGTACCAGCTAGTACGATTAAATCGCCCCATGAGATTTTGTTGCCATATTTACGTTTAATTGGCCAAAGCAAACGGCGGCCTTTATCTGTGTTGACATTATCTGGCCAGCTATTAAGAGGAGCAAAACGTTGATTACCTGTGTTCGCTCCACCGCGACCATCCTGTTTACGATAGCTACCTGCAAGATGCCAAGCGGTACGAACCATCATGCCAACATAACTGCCCCAATCGGCTGGCCACCAGTCTTGACTGGTATTAATTAATTCTCGTAAATCTTGTTTAACGGCTTCTAGATCAAGTTCAGAAAATGCTTTTGCGTAATCGAAATCAGGATCCATGGGATCAGTTTTCTTATCATGTTGATGCAAAATGTCGAGGTTTAGTGCATTTGGCCACCATGCCATTGGTCCACCATGAACCTCGGTATTACCACCATGAATGACAGGACATTGTCCTGAAGTCGTTGTATTTGATTGTACTTTATTGTCTTGGCTCATGATCTTTCTCCAGCAAAGTGACCTGTGAGCGAAGTCACTTTTACTATTTACCGTTCAAAATGATGAATGCTTTAATGATCCTTTACACAAATTGGGTATCGATCTGGGTGATGCCTAAATTTGATTGCATATGAATCAATTCACACTCTTTGTACTTTTACTCTAGGTTTGTGAAACCTTTTTTTCCAATGGATTAAAGTTGATGTCTTAAATGCTTTATTCGATTGAAGCTGATTAAATCTTAAACTTGAAATGTCGAAGTGTAGAGATGATATTTGTATTTTTTTATAAAAATCATTTAAAAATATATATTTACAATTTCTGTTTTTTTGGAGGAGTCGATATAGTTTATCTAAAGTTCATAATTATAAATCGCTTTAAATCCGTCAAAGCATAACAATTTTCATGTAGTAGTTCTGTAAATTGTGCTCAGTGTATCCAGTTTCTTAGACTCTGTTGATGGTCTGTAAGCAAACGGGATTTGGCAAAATTTTATGTTATTTTCGGATAAATGAAATGATTGGGAATAGCAAATGAAGAAAGTTGCGTTTGGTGTTGGTTTAACAATAACTATTCTAACGGGATGTGTTTCATCTCCTCAAAGTCAGGAGCGGTAAGCAAGCAATTCAAATTTACTCTCAGTTGAGTTTGTTGGGAATAGTTCATATAAAGTCCCACAACAACAAGGTACAGTGCGTTTGTATGCTTTAGAAAAACGTATGGCTGATGCACCTGCCACTTTGATTCAAGAAAAAAAGGTTCAGGTTTCGCAGATTCCGTTTACGGTTGAATTTGCTATTCCTCAGACGCATCGTGAGCATATTCAACCCGCTGTGAAGGACAATGCAGAGCTCACTTATTATGTTACTTGGGAAGCTGACGCAGCTAATCCAGTGACTAAAGATACAATTATGATTGATTATGATCGACAGTTTCCATGCGTAAGCTTGGGTGCAGGTAAACAACAAGTACTTTTACGTGATCGCCAATAATAGTGAATCTTCTGAATAGGAACATAGGGATATGTTTTGAAGCGTTTAACTATTTTATTCTTTCAAAGAGAAAGGATGATCCAATCAGATCATCCTTTTTGTTTTTTGTGTATTGATTTAAGCATTCAACATACGATTTGATTTCACCATGTCAGCTAAACCATGTGTTCTGAAATAATGTTCTAACCAACTTTTTACAATCAGTGGGTTATTCATTTTCAGTACTTCATCCAAAAGTTGTTTGGCATCGCTCATTGGAACATGACAAATTGCTTTTCGAACACGCAAGATATTACTTGAACTCATTGAAAGCGTATTAAAGCCCATCGCCATCAATAAAATCGCAGATAAAGGATCACCTGCCATTTCGCCGCACACACTGACGGGTTTTTGATGGATGTGGCAGTCTTCAACTAAACGACTTAATGCACGCAAAACTGATGGATGAAAATGCGAATAAACGTTTGCAACATGAGGGTTGTTTCGATCGACTGCAAGTAAGTACTGGGTCAAATCGTTAGAACCGACAGAGAAGAAATCAACTAGCTCGGCAAACTCACTGATTTGAAAGAGGACACTAGGTACTTCGACCATAATTCCGATTTTTGGTCGAGTGATTTTAACTTGTTCTTCTTCTTGAACCGCAATCCAATCACGTTCCAATAAATAAAGAACTTCCTCAACTTCACTGACGCTTGTCACCATCGGCAATAAAATATGTAAGTTATTTAGACCAATACTCGCTTTTAACATCGCGCGAATCTGTGCAGAGAAAATCTCAGGATGGTCTAAGGTAAAACGCAAACCACGCCAACCTAAAGCAGAGTTTTCTTCTTCAATGCTGAAATAAGGCAAGTCTTTATCCGCACCAATATCGAGGGTACGCATAATCACTGGCTTATTTGCAAAGTGGCTTAGCTGTTGACGATAGATAGCACGTTGTTCTTCTTCACCTGGAAAGCGCTCACGAAGCATAAAAGGAATTTCACTACGGTATAGTCCGACACCTTTTGCACCACGTTGCACACCACGGACAACATCAATCATCAAACCTGTGTTGACGAATAGAGGAATTGATACACCATCAGGGGTAATTGCATCCTTGGTTTCATATTGCTTTAAGTCTTTCGCAATTTGTTCTTCTTCTTTTTGGACTTCTTTATATCGTTGGCGCAATCGACGTGGCGGATTAACGAAGACTCGACCTTGATAAGCATCGACGATCATTTCAATGTCATCAAGTGTGGTGATTGGTAATTCAGTGACGCCAACAACTGTTGGAATACCAAGCGCACGAGCCACGATCACCATATGTGAATTGGCAGCACCTTCAGAAGTAACGATTGCCGCAATATTATCAACAGGTAATTCAACCAGAGCAGCCGTACTGATTTCTTCACCAATCAGGATGCTGTCAGGGCTTAGCTCTCGATGACTCGAATCGGCTTCTTGCAAACATGCCAAAATTCGACGACCTAGGTCTTTTAAATCTGAAACACGTTCACGCAGATAGTCATCTTCCATTTGCGCAAACAACGCAATATGTTTATCAATAACTTTACGGACAGCACCTTGTGCCCAACTTCCAGCTCGAATGTGGTCTTTAATTTCACTTGGTAATGCATTTTCATCCAACATTCTCAAGAACACACTAAATAAAGCACGTTCTTCAGACATGAGTGAGTCTTGCATTTTTTCATCTAAGGATTGAATTTCCTTACGTACAGAGGCAATCGCTTGATCAAGAAGTTCGAGCTCCTCACTAATATCTTCTGCTTCTCGATCTGGAATTACCGTAAGATCAGCAGGAGGGTAGAGCACAATTGCACGTCCTAGCGCGACACCGCCTGCACCTGAAACACCTTGGAACGTTTTGTATGTTGAGCCACTAGTAGGCTTACGGAAAACATCAATATTACCAACGGCATGTGCATGTGCAATTACGCCAGAAAGCTGAGCACAAAGCGTCACGAGGAATGATTCAGCTGCTTCACTAAAGTCTTGAGGTTCTTTATTTTGAACAACTAAAACGCCCATAACCTTACGGCGATACATGACTGGTACGCCAAGGAATGAGTTAAATAGCTCTTCACCTGTTTCAGGTAAATAAGCAAATCGGTCATGCTTAGGAGCATTGTCAAGGTTAACGATTTCTTCGCGTTGTCCAACTAAGCCGACCAGACCCTCACCAATATTTAATGAGACATGTCCAACTGCTTCAGGTTTAAGACCTTTTGAAGCCATCAACACATAGCGTTTATTACGTTCATCCAATAGGTAAATCGAGCAAACATCTACATGCATCGCCTCAGCCACATGGTTGACCATAATGTCCAAGGAGTCATGCAAACTGACGGACGCATTGATTTCTTGCACAATGCGTCTAAGCGTGTCGAGTTGCATGTTTGACATGGATGTTTACTCCAATTTATAAATCGTTATGAACCTAGTTATAACAGCTCTCTAGTCAAAAATCATTGCTTAAAGTGATGATTTATTGATGTTTAGCGTTGAGGTAGTTGCAAACACAACTCCATCATGGCTTTACGGTAAACATCACGTTTGAAATTCACCACTTGACCTAATGGATACCAATAACTCACCCATTGCCATTCATCAAATTCGGGTGGGTCGGATAGGTTTAACTGAATATGATGCGGCGACGCCGTTAACTTCAGTAAAAACCACTTTTGTTTTTGTCCAATACATACGGGATCTGAATCTGACCGAATGTACCGATGTGGCAAACGATAACGCAGCCAACCTTTAGTTTGCGCTATAATCTGGACGTGTTCGGGCAATAAGCCGACTTCTTCTCTCAGTTCACGATAAAGTGCCTGTTCAGGGGTTTCTCCAAACTGGATACCTCCTTGTGGAAATTGCCAAGCATTGTGACCAATGCGCTTTGCCCATAAGACTTGTCCGTCATCGTTTGCCAAAATGATCCCGACGTTGGGTCGGAAACCTTCTGAGTCGATCATTTGGCTACCTAAATTTTGTCTATATCGTTGACTTTGATCTCGGGGACAGTCACTCTTCACGTCCAACTCGAAAAAGGTCAAAGTAAAATGTTTAAAATTGCTATGATCTTAACGAATTTCTATCGACTAGCGGAGATAGATTTACATTTTTTTTCTTAATTTTCAGTTTAAACGAGAAATTCTATGCAATTGGCTTTGTTTGATTTAGATCATACCCTGTTAAATACTGACTCTGACCATTCTTGGGGTGAATTTTTGGTCAATGAAGGTTTGGTAGATCCAGTTCATCATCGTCAAATGAATGACAAATTCTATGAAGATTATAAAGCTGGGCAACTTGATCCGATTGCCTACAATGAATTTGTATTCCAATTTTTAACTCAGCATGACAATACTTATTTAACTGAGTTACATCAGTTGTTTATGCAGAAAGTTATTCGTCCTAAAATGCGCCCTAAAGGTTTTGATGCAATCAAAAAACATCAAGATTTAGGACATGCGATTGTCGGGATAACTGCGACAAGTGATTTTATTACTGCACCGATTTTTCGTGAATTTGGTATTACTGAAATTATTGCGACAAATGCTGAAGTTGTAGACGGGAAATATACCGGTAAAGTGACTGGAATTCCTTGTTATCAAAAAGGCAAGCTTGCACGTTTGGATCAGTGGTTGGCTGGGCGAACAGTAGCTGAGTCATGGGCATATTCTGATTCGATTAATGATCGGTTCTTACTTGAGTATGCAACTCATGCAATTGCGGTAAATCCTGATGACCGCTTAGAAAAATTGGCAAAAGAACAGGATTGGGACATTCAAGACTGGTCGATTTAAGTTTCTGAATTTAGTTGTTTAAAAATAGACGTTGTAATGACGTCTATTTTTTTATTTTTGATAAAGATGATATTGAATAAAAACATTGAATTAAGCTGGTATCAAGATTATAAGAATATAAAATTTTATTTAAAAAATGATGAGGGGATAATGCCAAAAACACCACAAATTAAGTTACCAAAACAACTTTGGAATGATGAAACGATTGATTTGACACGTCATAGTTATCAGGGGAAATTACTCAATAAAAGCGAAGGCTTTAAATTAGGTAAAGCTCAACGGAAAAAAATTCCACGCGAACAACTATCACAATTATCTGAACGCCCAAAGGGAACAACAGCACTCACGATTTATGATTGGAGCAATCAAGGACGTTTAGAATTGCTTAAACCAATTCGTGCAAAACGTATGAGCGTTTCACCATTTACCTTTTATCGTGGTATGCCTTCCTTAATGCTATTTGATCAAGCTTGGGAGCAGTCGAACTCTGGTTTATTTCAACAGATTTGTGGCGATTGTCATTTGAGTAATTTTGGTGGCTTTGCTAGTCCAGAACGTAACTTATTATTTGGTATTAATGATTTTGATGAGACTTTGGTTGCGCCATTTGAATGGGATTTAAAACGTTTAGCCACTAGCTTTGTGATTGCTGCACGTGATATTGATCTAGCAGATAATGTAGGATTAAAAGCAATTAAAACAATGCTGAACAGCTACCGTCAGCATCTACTGGAAAATACGGAACTTTCACCATTACAAGTGTGGTACGAAAAAGTTGATGCCAGTACCTTGTTAGAAAATACTGAATGTCGAAAGCTAAGAAAGAAGCGTGCGAAGCATCTTGATTCTGCACAAAAAAGAAATGCATATTCTGTTTTGCCTAAGCTCACGCAAAAAGATGAAGATACAGGATTCCGCCATTTCGTGGATGATGCGCCATTATTATGGCATCCAAATTCAGATGAACCATTTAGCAAAGATGTAGATATCTTCTTCAAACAATATCGTGAATCTTTGAAATATGATCGCCAAGTGCTCTTTGATCGTTATCAACGCACTGATGTAGCGTTGAAGGTAGTCGGAGTCGGAAGTGTTGGGACACGATCAGCTATCGCATTATTCCAGGATGCGGATCGTGAACCATTAATTTTACAAATGAAAGAAGCCAATCCTTCTATTCTTAGTCCGTTATTTTTGGACAAAGTGATACATGAGGGTGAGCGTGTAGTGCATGGTCAGCAACTCATGCAAGCCGCTAGTGATATTTTCCTAGGTTTCTCTTCAACACTTGATCAACATTTCCATGTGCGCCAATTGCGCGATATGAAAATTTCAGTTGATCTGAGTGATATGGATGATGAATATTTTTATGAATATGCTGAAAGTTGTGGTTTGGCTTTAGCTCATGCTCACGCTAAGGCTGGAAATGCTGATGTATTGATGGGATATCTTGGTGAGGGTGGTACGATTGTAGAGGTATTGCAATCGTATGCAGAAGCTTATGCAGAACGTAATCTAAATGACTATCAGCAATTTATGAATGAAGTTGCTGATGGTAAGATTCAGCTCGCTGGAGATGATGCGCTGTAACAATAAGTATGCTGCTACAGATGATATGAAATAATTCGAAAGGTTAGAGAAAAATGTTTAATAAAATTATGTCTGGTTTGGGTCTTCAAGGCGTGACTGTAGAAACACGTTTACAGAATCCAAACTTGCAAGCAGGTGAGACACTGCATGGGGAAATTAGTTTCAAAGGGGGATCTTCTGATAAAGAAATTAATGGTCTTTATTTACAATTGATGACGATAGCAGAAGTAGAATCTGGTGATCATGAGTTTAATCAACCTTTGGTTTTACAAGAATGGTTAGTGAATTCGAGATTCTTATTACCTGCACATCAGGCTCATTCTTTCCCATTTAGTATCCAATTGCCTTTTGAAACACCAATTACAGAAGTTGCATGTCGTAGAAATGGTGCGCGAGTTTGGATTCAGACTCATATGGATGTTGATTGGGGCTTAGATGCCACTGATCGTGATTATCTAAAAGTATTGCCAACAGCAGCAATGCAAAGCTTTTTACAAGCGATGCAACAGTGTGGTTTTGTTTTATCTACAGTTGATGTCGAAAAAGGACAGCTTACAGCTCGAAACTTTAGATCGACAATTGGCTGCTATCAGGAGTTAGAGTTTGTATCCTCACATATGTTTAGTGGCTTTAATGAGGTAGAAGTTTCATTCGTCGCAGAAGCACAGCAAACCCATATCATGTTAGAAATTGATCGTACATTCCGTTCAGATCAATTATTGACGATGACTATTTCAAATCAAAACCTTGATGTGAATCAAATCACACAGCAAATTCGCCGTTTATTACAGATTGCATAATCAAGTTAAAAGCCTCCCATTTGGGAGGTTTTTTGTCATATAACT
Organism: Acinetobacter sp. A22; assembly: GCF_030913345.1. NCBI lineage: Bacteria > Pseudomonadati > Pseudomonadota > Gammaproteobacteria > Moraxellales > Moraxellaceae > Acinetobacter > Acinetobacter sp. A22. The sequence goes on along the minus strand of NZ_CP133162.1, from coordinate 2,126,444 downwards.
GTCATCTTTTCTTCTTAAGATAAAACTATGAAAATAAAAATAAATCAGGAAGAATATACTTCTCCTAAGCTTGATGCGTTACTGAAACTAGATCGACAACAACAACACTTAAAAATACTATGGATTATATTGCCCATCTTGATTGTTCTACTGATGTTTGGTTGGCAACAACATCTGTTTACAGCTTGGGTGATTTTGCCGAGTATATGGATGCTGCTGGTCTTTAACCATTTACTGATCATTCGAAGCAGAAGACAAAAACTACAAAAGATTCAAGAGATAAAACTTGACCCTGTTTTTATGCGATCGTTACAACAACTCTATCCGCATATTAGTTTAAAGCAACGTCGTCTGATAGAGGCAGGATTTAAAGATTATCTAGCCCTGCATGCAATTCAACAGCAAGCATATGCAATGCCTTCAAACGCAGTCGATGCCTTATGGCTTGAGATGTTGGAATATCCTGATCAATACAGAAAATTATGCATTCAGACTATTGGCCGAGAGTTGAATCATCATCCTTATGGTGATGAGACTCAACCAGAGCAACAAGCGAAGCAATTATTTGAAGCATGGAAATATAGTTGTATGTTGCATGGATATGATCCTAGAAACACGACGCAAATGCCTCGATTATTTGCAATTGACCAAGCTTTGAATTGGGAGCAGGGACAACACTTTGATTTGGATAAAATGACTAAAGATTATGCAAAATACTTGCAAGAACAGTCGTCCTCATCATCGAGTTGTGGAAGTAGTTGTAGCAGTTGTGGTGGGGATTAAATTTAATCGTTTTTCATCAGTTGAATCAGCTCTTCAGCAGCTCTAGATTGAATCCGCGCTGGATGCCAAACCATACCGAGTTGACGATTCATTTTTAAATTTAAATCGAGTTGTTTTAAATCTTCGTTTAGAAAAGTTTTAGGCAAAACCGACCAACCCAAACCTATTGAAACAAGCATCCTGATAGATTCTAAAGGATTGTTACTCATGGTTATTTTAGGTTTTAGACCATTTTTTTCAAACTCTGACAACGTAATTTGACTCGTATAAGTTTGTGCAGCAGGCAAAAGACTAGGATAGGCGATTAAATCTTCAAGATTAAGTTGAGTTTGTTTTGCCAAAGGATGAAAAGGTGCACTCACAAATACTAAGGGGTCATTCCAAATAGTCACGTAGCTGAGTCGATCATCACCTGCTGGGGGTAACGTTAAAAAGGCAAGTTCTAACTCTCCTGCAAGGACTTGTTCATGTGCTTGTTCAGAGTCGACAAAATGCACATCCAAAGTGACTTGAGGAAAAAGTTGAACAAATTTCTTAAGTGGTTCGGCGAGATGATGTAGACCAATATGATGGCTAGTGCCAATTTTAAGGCGACCTTGCACCTGAGTCTGTTCATGGCTAAGTGTGTGGTGAATCTCACCTAATTCATTTAACCATGTCTTTACTTTTGGAAGTAATGAATGTGCAGCATGTGTTGGTTGAATACCTCGACCTGCTGACTCAAATAATTTTACGCCAAAATAATCTTCTAAACTATGAATACGTTTAGTGACAGCAGGTTGAGTGATAAATAATAATTCTGCAGCGATTGAAATAGAACCTGTTTCCATCACTTTCACAAATGCTTCAAAAGCAGCAAGATTCATATTGGCTTTCCATAAGGCGTTTAAATTCGTTGTGTCTGCAACGGATAGGTTCTAGAAACGACTCCATACTTTTTCATGGAAGAAAAATGCAAAGGCTTGCACTGTTGGCTCAAGCAAACTGAGCGTTGCTGCCATGATCAAATTGCCTGTCACTAGATATGCCACCATCATAGCAACAGTGATGTGCATGATGTAGTAACTCAAGGTTTTTTTTAAAGTTCGTTGGTTATTTATCACGAATTTTTGAATATTTGCCATCTGAGTCACCATTTTAAATCTTAATTATTTAAATAATAATCATTATCACTTGTATTGTAAAAAAGAAATTTCAATTGATGATGATTGGATTTATAAATGAATCAACGATAAGTCTTCATCTGAGTGCTAGTTTCTAGTTTTTTATATAATTCAAGCTTATATATCATTTGAAATCCTGAATCATTTGAAAGAGTTTTTTATTCCTAAAAGTTTGTTAATTTATAAAAATGATAAATTAGATTTATGTGAAACGGTTGTTATAATCAAGCTAAGATTACAAATACCCAGTCCTATGGCAAGCACTACGGAGAGCGAAGACATGGCAGGCAAAACATTATATGACAAATTATGGGATGATCATTTAGTCACTGAGCGTGATGATGGATCGTGTTTAATTTACATTGATCGTCATTTATTACATGAAGTGACTAGTCCACAAGCATTTGAAGGTTTACAGCTTGCAGGACGTCAACCATGGCGTTTAAGTGCCAATGTCGCAACACCTGACCACAATGTACCGACCTCTAAAAAAGAGCGTGAACAAGGCATTGCAGGGATTGAAGATGATACTTCTCGTATCCAAGTTCAAACCTTAGATGATAACTGTAAGACCTTTAATATCGTTGAATTTGGTATTAATGATATCCGTCAAGGTATCGCACATGTTGTTGGTCCAGAACAAGGTTTAACATTACCTGGTATGACTGTTGTGTGTGGTGATTCTCACACGGCTACGCATGGTGCATTCGGTTGTTTAGCACATGGTATCGGAACATCTGAAGTTGAGCATGTTTTAGCGACTCAATGCTTGGTACAGAAAAAATCGAAGAATATGCTTGTTCGTGTCGATGGTGTATTAGGTAAAGGTGTCACTCCAAAAGACGTGGTTTTAGCGATTATTGGTAAAATCGGTACAGCGGGTGGCACAGGTTACGCAATCGAATTTGGCGGTCAAGTATTCCGTGATATGTCGATTGAAGGTCGTATGACTGTTTGTAATATGGCGATCGAGGCTGGCGCACGCGTGGGTATGGTTGCTGTAGATGATAAAACCATTGAATATGTAAAAGGTCGTAACTACGCACCTCAAGCAGAGCAATGGGATCAAGCAGTTGCCTACTGGAATACTTTGCATTCTGATACAGATGCTGTGTTCGATGCTGTTGTTGAGTTAAACGGTGCAGAAATTGAACCACAAGTGTCTTGGGGAACTTCACCAGAAATGGTGATTCCTGTATCACAAGCAGTACCGACTTTAGAGCAAGCTAAAGATGACGTGCAACGTAATGATTGGACACGTGCATATCAATATATGGGCTTAAATGCAGGTCAAGCATTGGCAGATATCCAATTAGATCGAGTGTTTATTGGTTCTTGTACAAACTCACGTATCGAAGATATTCGTGCGGCTGCTGAAGTTGTCAAAGGTCGTAAAGTTGCTGCTAGCATTAAACAGGCGATGATTGTTCCTGGATCTGGCTTAGTCAAACAACAAGCAGAACAAGAAGGTTTAGATCAGATTTTCTTGGAAGCAGGTTTTGAATGGCGTGAACCAGGTTGCTCAATGTGCTTAGCGATGAATGCTGATAAATTGCAACCAGGTGAGCATTGTGCATCGACTTCAAATCGTAATTTTGAAGGTCGTCAAGGTAATGGTGGACGTACTCATTTGGTTAGTCCAGCAATGGCAGCAGCGGCAGCAATTGCAGGTCATTTTGTTGATGTTCGTTCATTCTAAAGGAGCTAAATCATGGAAAAATACACTGTAGAACAAGGTATTGTTGCACCTTTAGATCGTGCGAATGTCGATACGGATTTGATTATTCCAAAACAGTTTTTGAAGTCAATTAAGCGCACAGGTTTTGGCGATAACTTATTTGATGAGTTGCGTTATTTGGACGAAGGTTATTTGGGGCAGGACATTAGTAAACGTCCTAAGAATCCAGATTTTGTTTTAAATAAACCGCGCTATCAAGGTTCAACAATTCTATTGGCTCGTACTAATTTCGGTTGTGGTTCTAGCCGTGAACACGCGCCTTGGGCATTAAATGAATATGGTTTCCGTACTGTAATTGCGCCAAGTTTTGCAGATATTTTCTTCAATAATTGTTTCAAAAATGGCATGTTGCCCGTGATCTTGTCTGAAGAGATTGTTGATCAGTTATTTAAAGAGTGCGCTGAAACAGAAGCTTATCAACTTACAATTGATTTAGCTGCACAAGAAGTACGTACTCCGAATGGAGAGGCGTTTAAGTTTGAAATTGATCCATTCCGTAAGCACTGCTTATTAAATGGTTTGGATGATATTGGTTTAACATTACAAGCTGCCGATGATATTCGTCGTTACGAAGAAAAGGCAAAACAACAACGCCCATGGGTGTTTCAAGAGATCCAAGCCTAACTATTTATATTATTTAAATGTAAATATGAAGCGATGTCTTGGAGACATTTTGAACATAACCATAGCGCGGTGATTGAACTCTTGTTAACATGCTAGCGAATACGATTTGCTTGCATGTTTGCATGAAATGAGGACTGGGCTTGAATAATGAAAAGAAAACTCGCTCGCAGTAGTTTGCTGTGTTTATTTATCGGTACGACTTTAACTGCGTGTCAGAATGCACCAAATGTAGTTGATCAAGTTCGTATTGCGCAAAATGCACTAGAAGACAAAGCGGAAAATGCAACTTTATATTGTTCAGGTGTCGATAACTGTGAGTTTGAACGACTAGGTGATACTGTCGTGATGGATCCCAAATCACGTCGTATTAGCTCACAAGCAATGGAAAAAGGAATCGTTCGGTTACATGGTCCAGTATTTAGTCGCAAGCAACAAGTTTATCTCAGCGTGCCTGCTAAACAATATGAAGTAGTGATTCGTTATTATCCTATTTCACCTGACCGTGCTGAAACTTTTCATGTGATTCATGCGTTTAAGTCTAACCAGCGCTATACCTTCAAAATGTACCGAGATAGAGCACATCAGTCAGGTAGCTTGTTAAAAGTCTCTGTGCCTGAACCTTTATGTGTGGATTTACTACAAGAGCAACGAACAATCCGCCGTTTCTGTCGTCCATTTGATGTCAGTACGGGATTGGGTGAGTTTGTAGAAAAGAAAATTTAATCGAAGTGCAGTGTCGTAACTGCTTACATGAAACTGGAAATATAGATGTCTAAGCATATTTTAATTCTAGCGGGTGATGGAATTGGTCCTGAAATCGTTGGTGCAGCTGAAAAAGTATTAACTAAGGTCAATGATAAATTTAACTTAGGTTTAACATGGGAACATGGATTGCTCGGTGGTTCTGCAATTGATGCACATGGTGAACCATATCCAGCTGTAACAAGTGAACAGGCTAAAAAAGCAGATGCTATTTTGTTGGGTGCTGTAGGCGGTCCTAAGTGGGATAGCATTGAGCGTTCGATTCGTCCTGAACGTGGTTTGTTAAAAATCCGTAGTGAACTCAATTTATTTGCTAACTTGCGTCCAGCGATTTTGTATCCACAATTGGCAGATGCATCTAGCTTGAAACCAGAAATCGTTGCAGGTTTAGATATTCTGATTGTACGTGAATTAACGGGTGGTATTTATTTTGGTCAGCCTCGTGGTATCCGTGAGTTAGAAAACGGTGAGAAACAAGGTTATAACACCGATATTTATTCAGAAAGCGAAATTAAGCGTATTGCTAAAGTTGCATTCGAATTAGCTGGATTACGTGGTGGTAAAGTTTGTTCAGTAGATAAAGCTAATGTGCTTGAAGTCACTGAATTGTGGAAGCAAACCGTCACTGATTTACAGCAAGCGCAGTATTCAAATATTCAACTGTCTCATATGTATGTTGATAATGCTGCAATGCAATTGGTACGTGCTCCTAAACAGTTTGATGTTATTGTGACTGGTAATTTATTTGGTGATATCTTGTCTGACGAAGCCGCTATGCTTACTGGTTCGATCGGGATGTTGCCATCAGCATCTTTAGATGAAAATGGTAAGGGGATGTACGAACCATGTCATGGTTCAGCACCTGATATCGCAGGTCAAAATGTTGCGAATCCGCTTGCAACAGTGCTCTCAGTTGCAATGATGTTGCGTTACACATTCCGTGAAGAAGCTGCTGCGAAAGCAATAGAAGATGCTGTAGGTCAAGTTTTAGATCAAGGCCTACGTACAGCAGATATTATGTCTGAAGGGATGACAAAAGTTGGAACAGATGCGATGGGTGAGGCTGTAGTTTCGGCGCTCAACTAATTCGGTATCGAACTCAATAGAAAACGTAGCTTGCGCTACGTTTTTTATTGCAAATTTTTGCTAGCACGCCTTACCTTCATAACGTATTGAACGAGCAATTTGTTGCTGATCTAATTCAAAAATAATATGACAGTAAAAATTAACATCATAAGATTGCTGACTAGTTGTTATTGATCCTAATCGAGTACCAGTCATGGTTGGTCCTATTCCACCTATGCTTTGTGTCATAGGCACAGGAATATTGATTGGACGTAGCACCGTAAATATTAAATATTCATCGGTTTTTTTAGGTGCTTTCAATGTTTGAAAACCTAACTCTCTAAGATTCAAGTTTTGTTGAATGTTGCTTGCTGGTTGACCGATATAGGGTTGTAAATAATCTTGAAGCTGTACCGATCTCCAATTTGGTGTGGTACATGCTTGTAATAAAATAAATACTGCTAATATCCATACCTTGTAATACTGCATAAGTCATCCTTTATTGAGCAAGTATTTAAATGAATGATCATCTATCTATTTAAAACCATTAAACAAAAATATACAAACTCGTCTATCGGTCGGCAATGTTCAATTCTTGCGAAATATGCTTAGATATTTGGATAATAAATTGTTTGGAAAGAACTCATGCATAAGATCATCTTAGGTTTAATTTTGGGGGTGGCATCAACATTCGCGATGGCAAATAATTGTGATAAAGCTCGGAATACCTATGATGATATTTACTGTACCAATAAAATTTATGCGAGTGCTGATGCAGATTTGAATAAGAACTACCAGCAATTACGTCAGAAATTAGATGAAACACAACAAAAAATTTTGAAAAAGTCACAACTTGCTTGGATTCGCTATAGAGATGCTGAATGTACTGATGATCAGCAAGTTTCTGTAGATGTACAATGTCGCTTATCAACGACACAAGAGCGCAATCATTGGCTATTAGAGCGTTTACGTGAATGTGAGACAGTAGGCTGTAAAACTACACGTTTGAGTGAATAGCGCAATTTATAGATATAAAAAAAGCCACAAATCATGTGGCTTTTTTGCATTCACTAATCTTAGCGTGCACGGTACGTGATACGACCCTTAGTTAAGTCATAAGGTGTCATTTCAACTTTAACACTGTCACCTGTTAAAATACGGATATAGTGTTTACGCATTTTACCAGAAATGTGAGCAATAACTTCGTGACCGTTTTCTAAACGTACACGGAACATCGTATTAGGAAGCGTTTCGGTGACAACGCCTTCGAACTCAATGAGTTCCTCTTTATTGGCCATGGCCTACCTGATGATCAAATTGGAAAGGCGCAAATTATAGTCAATTTATTTAAAATTTACAAGACGCTGGCTTAGCAAAGGCTGCAACGTTTATTTTGAGAAAACTGTCTAACAATCTGTATTTTTTTTTAACAAAAGAAGCATAATAGTGTTGTCAGTTTGGTCAATCAACGTTAATCTAAAATCATCGCTTATTGTCATAATAAAGTATCTACAGGGAAGGGCACTGCGTGGGTCAGTTAACAGATGCATCGGTTGTATTGCGCTTTGGTTATCAGGCAATTCGTAAAGCAGGATTACCAACTGAAGAGATTTTAACAAAAGCAGGTGTTGCTCTAAATCAAGTTGATACCAATGCCAGAACCCCTTTAAGTGCTCAAAATGCATTTTGGATCGCAGCACAGGAAGTGAGTAATGATCCAGATATTGGTCTGCATTTAGGTGAGCATCTTCCATTATATCGTGGTCAAGTCATTGAACACTTATTTATCAGTAGTGAAACGTTTGGTGAAGGGCTTAAGCGTGCCTTAGCCTATCAACGTCTGATAAGTGATGCGTTTGATGCGAAGTTAGTCATAGAAGATGGTCGTTGCTATTTAAGCAATGGTGAACAATATTGGCCTGATAATTTAGTCAATCGTCATTTTTCTGAATGTGCGATGTCAGGTATTTTGCGCTTCTTCAAGTTCATTACCGAAGGACAATTTCATCCGATCTTCATTGATTTCAATTTCAATGAAGGCGCTGATGATGATGAGTATTTCAGAGTGTATGGCTGCCCTGTCAGTTTAGGTCAGAAAGAAACACGTCTTTATTTTGATATGGCTGTGCTTGATTATCCACTATGGCAGGCCGAACCAGAATTATTACAACTACACGAGCAACTTGCGATTGAGAAGTTACAAGAATTAGCTCGCTATGATCTGGTGGGTGAAGTACGTCGTGCAATTGGCTCAACATTAGAAAGCGGTGAGACAACTTTAGAAACCGTTGCAGCCCAGCTCAACATTACACCGCGTCGTTTAAGAACTCAGCTTAGCGAGGCGAATACCAGTTTTCAGCAAATCCTCTCCGATTATCGTTGTCGTTTGGCGAAAAAACTTTTGGCAAATACCAATGAAAGTGTTGAAAGAATTGTTTATTTAACGGGCTTTTCAGAACCAAGTACATTCTATCGTGCATTCAAACGCTGGACGAATGAAACCCCTGTTGAGTATCGTAAAAGAAAACAGCGTTAATCTTTTACATCAGGAAAAACCCTCAAGAAGAGGGCTTTTTTTTATTCGGGTAGATTTAACCAGTGAGGTCCGAGAGGCAGCTGAGGTAAATCAAACTGATCTGGGTAATAAGATTGGATAAAATATAGACCATCTGCGGGAGCAGTAATCCCTGCTGCGCGACGATCTTCGGCAGCAAACATCGAGTCTATATGGTCAATCTCATACATTCCTTGCCCGATCTCAAGTAAGCACCCCATGATATTTCGAACCATGTGGTGTAAGAAACCATCGGCTTGAATATCTAAAACTAAATAGCGACCATGTTCAAATAAACGACAATGCTTTACATGTCGTACAGGTTGATTGGATTGGCATGCGGCAGCTCTGAATGACTCAAAATTGTGAGTGCCTTCAAATTTCGCAGCAGCTTTAATCATTTTTTGCACATCTAATTCTTGGTGTAGATGGGTGACTTGCTTGTGGAGTAAAGCAGGACGAGTGGGGGCGTTGTATACTACATAACGATAACGACGAGCCATTGCTTTAAAACGTGCATGAAAATTTTCATCCATGCATTTGATCCACTGAATAGAAATGTCTTTTGGGAGTTGGCTATTTGCTCCCATAAGCCATCCACGTTCGGGACGAATGGCCGTGGTATCGAAATGTGCGACCATATTGGTTGCATGAACGCCAGCATCAGTCCGGCCAGCAGCATGAAGAATGACAGGGTGGTCAGCGATTTTACTGAGTACCTTTTCGATGGTTTCTTGCACACTTACAACGCCTGCTTGTTGAGTTTGCCAACCACGGTATTGAGTACCACAAAATTCAATACCGATCGCGTAACGTTGCATGCTTAAACCTCAATCTTAGTGTGTATTCCAATGTTCAAACCATTGAACATGAGTCGGGTATTTTAAATACATTTGCAATGCTTTTGCATATAAATCCGCATGACTATGACAATCATTGATTAATACTTTGGCATTTTCTATCCAAGAACTCACAGCGTATCGTTGATCAAGTTTACCAAACACCACTTGTGAGCTAATAATGACAACACAACCTCGTTCATATAATGCTTCGAATAAATTCAATAATTCGGAATTGGTTGCAATATTTCCTGTTCCAAACCCTTGTAATATCAAGAAGTGTGGCGGGTTTTTAATTAAATTTTCGAGTTGAGCAGCAAGTTGTTCTTTTGCGATTGGCTGCAACATTAAATTCAGTACGGTTAATGATGAGGCACGTTCTATATGTTCAGCTTGAACGATAAAATTTTCGATAGAAGTTTGGCATGATTGATGTGCATCAACGCCTGCAAAAGCATCTAATTCAGTCGTATGTACTTTCAGAACAGTTTGCGCATGGAAAATATGTTGATGAAATGCTAAATATGTACCGACAGGAAGGCTAAGTACCTGCTCAAGTGCTAAATTTAGATTCCCGAGAGCATCAGTAAATTCTCGAGTGTCATTCCCTTCAATATTAAGTAGAGGATATTGACTACCCGTAATCATAATATGAGATGACTGTCCCAAGAAACGTGCAAGTGTCGCTGCAGCATAACTGAGTGTGTCAGTGCCATGAATGATGACAAAATGTTGATAGTTTTTGAGTTGAAGGTCTTGAATTTGCTGAATAAGCTTCACCCAATCTACAGCCGTACAAGCACTACTGTCTTTTATACTAGGTGCTGCAAAACAATCAACATCAAGATGGGGTGGAATGACTTTTTCAAGTAAGGGAATAAACTCATTTTCAGGCATTGGCATTAACGGATTACCGACACAGCCAAACGTACCACCCATGTAGATCAAAGCAATTTTTTTCATCATAAAAAAAGCAGTCCGAGAGACTGCTTATATTAGACTGATCAAATTTAGGAAGCTATTTTATTCAGTAACTTTTCTACGTATTGTTGTTGATCTTGATTAAAAAGTGATTGATTGGTCTGCAATATAACTCGCGCAGATTCATAAGCACCTAATTCAATATATTGTTCTGCTAGATCAAGATTAAGTTGAGCTTCGTCCATAGTTTGCAAATCTGGAAAAGATTGCATTAAAGGATCGTTAGTTGAAAGAGCAGGTGCTGTTTGAGAGACTGGTGTGATGAGTTCAGGTTGAGTTTCTTCAGCCGTTGTCGGTTCGTTAATCTCAAATGTAAATGCCGTTTTGTCAAAGACTGGCTGTTCTTCAAGCTTAACTTCAGGTTGATTGAAGTCTAAATCTAAATGAATTGGTGCTTCAGTTTTTGTTTCAGGTTCAGGTGTTTTTAGTTCAAGATCAGCAAAACTAAAATCTAGACCAGATTTGGTTTCTTCAACTTTGACTTCCTGTTCAGTGACAGTAGGTGAGGTTGTAGGTTCGAGGTTGAAAGAAAATTCAAGAGGGGCTTGATCTTTTGATTCTGTTAATTCAGGTTCAGGCGAGGATTTGGTTTCAATTTCTATTGCAGGTTCAGCAGTTTCTTTTTGTTCAAAAGAAAAACTAAAATCTAAAGGTTTAACTTCAGGAGTAGGTTCAGCTTCTATTTTTGGCTCTTCGACTGGAGACGGTGTAACTTCCGTTTGCAGTTGATCAAATGATTGAGCTGGGCTAGGTGAAGCAACCAATGCATCAAAATCTGCTGAATTATCTTGTACAGGAGTTTCGGTAATAGTTGATGTTTGACCAAAATGAACTTTGCTAGAATGAAATTCTAAAGCATCTGAAGGTTTATTGGTTTCGTATTCTTTTTTCTTGTCCAGTGCAGTTTGGATCAGTGAATTTAGTTCTAAATCTTGTAAATGTTTAATCAACTGATTAATTGCAAAATCATCTTTTTGAGTGATGTGAAGATCTAACAATAAGATATACAAGTCATGCTGAGAATCATCTGTTTTAAGTGCCTGATTGATTTGAGCTTCAGCAGCTTGAAAGTTATTAGCAAGAATAAGTTGCTCAATCTTTTCTTTCAGTTGTGTTGGTACAAGTGTACTGGCTTGAACTTTATTTGTCTGTTGTTGTGTTTCGACTTCAGCAATAGGTGTTGATTTGGTCGCAACTTTTTTTGATGCTGCTTTCTTTTGAGGTTTGGCTGCACCTCCTTTTTTAGGAGTTGCTGTATTTTCATTGTCAGCACGTTTTTTTAAAACGATCGCAACGACTAATACAATAACTAACAATACAATGATGATAGTTGACATGATCTTCACCCCTTAAAGATTAGAGCAGCTTTTAGTGTAAATTTATGAGAATCTTCTCGTAACCTAGCGTGTTGGCTTTTTAGTTTCCTGTTGAGCTTTTAGTTGCTCTTGTAATTCAGCCAGTCGAGCATTTAATAGCTGGATACGCTGTTCCTTTTGACGCAATGCCAACTCTAACTGAGTCACGTTTCGTTGTAATGTAACGGTTTTTTCCCTTGCTGTCATAACTTTTAATGATAAATCAGCACTGGTTTTTTGTTGTAATGTGTCCTTCTTCGCACTTCCTGTGCTGGAATCTTGATTACTCTCGGCAACTAGAGACATTTCAGCTTGTTGTAAACGGTATTTGGTACGTCCATTAGGTACAGTTGTGGTTTGTGCTGCAAGCTGATTAGCATTTTGTGCTGGACGACTTGGAATATTGCTTAGATTAAAGTTTAAACGTGAACCTTGGCGTATTCTATTTTGATTACCCCCAATAAATGCATGTTCGTTTTGTTTTTTAATTTGAGACATGACTTGTGTTACTGGCTGTTGAGTCTGACTTGCGATTTGCTGTGCAATACTCCACAGAGACTCATTGCGTTGAACTACGTGTTGTTGGTTTTTTTCAGAATTTAGTTTTTTCTGCTCAGGTGCTTTGACTTTTGCCTGCTGAGTTTTGTTAGGTTGTTGAGTTGGTGTTGTTTCCACCTTTTTCATGTCCTGACGAGCAATCGTTTTTTCACTATTGAGATCCGTCTGTGGTGTTTGCGAAGACTCAACGACTTTCGAAGGTGCAGGAGTTTGAGCAACTTGTTCAGCATTGACGTTATTATTTGCTGAGGCTGTTTGTTGTAACGTATTTGGCTGCGCACTTGGTTGTGGTGCAATTGAAATAGCTTCAGCATTTACTGAAGAATCATCATTATTTAAAACAGGAGGAAGTTTATATGGTGCATTCAGCAAAGTTTCTTGTTTTAAACTTTGCTCTTTTGACTCAGATGTATTGGCATTAAATCGAGTACTCACTGGTAAGTTTAATGCGATATCTTTTTCACTCACAATAAACTTAGGCGTAAGCGGTTTTTCGGCAATTGATTTAGCTAAAACAGGATCAACAGATCTACGAATAGGCTGTCGGATATGTTTTAAATGTGATGCGCTACCTTCCTGAATTTTTAAAATAATATTTAATTCAGCTTCAGTCATTGGGCGTGTGGAAGTAATAACAATCGTTCCTTCGCCTTGGCTATTGCGTCTTGTAAAAAAATTTAAACCAGATGGTGGTTGGTGTGCTGCGCCAATCATCATTAAATCTTCAGGCGTAGCTAAACTCACTTCTAGTTTTGAGTTCGTGTCTGCTTGATGAAAACTCATCTCAGCGTAAAGTAATTCCCCAGGCGCAGATTGAACTTGCAACGGATCGAGTGTAATTGCGTAAAGATGTTGCGAAGAAAATATGGCTAAAATGGCAATTTTTAATTTGTTATAAACAGTCATCTCGATCCATGAAAAAGTGATGTTATAGTCGTGTAAAAGTATACATTAACGTGATGTAAATGAATTGTAAATTCTTCAAAAGTGAAAACATAAAAAAGCCGATCAAGTGTGATCGGCTTTTGATTTTTAGGTGTTTTTGCTTAAGCGTTCTTGTATTCAACTAAAATACGAAGCATACGGCGTAAAGGTTCAGCAGCACCCCAAAGTAGCTGATCGCCTACTGTAAATGCACCTAAATATTCTTTACCCATATTTAGCTTGCGTAAACGACCTACAGGAACAGTTAAAGTACCTGTTACTGCAACAGGCGTCAGGTCAGTCATTGAAGCTTCACGAGTATTTGGAACGACTTTAGCCCATTGGCTAGAGTTGCGAATCATGTCTTCAATTTCATCAAGCGCAACATCTTTTTTCAACTTTAAAGTGATTGCTTGTGAGTGACAACGCATTGCACCGATACGAACACAGTGACCATCAATTGGAACGATTTGTTGATTACCCAAGATTTTATTGGTTTCAACTTGGCCTTTCCATTCTTCTTTTGATTGACCACTTTCGAGTTGTTTGTCGATGTATGGAATCAATGAACCAGCGAGTGGCACGCCAAAGTTTGCTTTAGGGAAACCTTCACCACGTTGTAAGTCAGCAATTTGACGATCAATATCAAGAATCGCAGATTTTGGATCATCTAGTAATTCTTTAGTATTGTTGTACAAATAGCCCATACCCGTGATGAGTTCACGCATGTTTTGCGCACCAGCACCAGAAGCTGCTTGATAAGTCATCGAAGTTGCCCATTCCACTAAATTATTTTGGAACAGAGAGCCTAAACCCATCAACATAAGTGAAACTGTACAGTTGCCACCAACGAAAGTTTTTGTTCCGTTGACTAAACCATCTTTAATCACATTTAAGTTTACTGGATCAAGTACGATGATTGCATCATCCGCCATACGAAGGGTAGACGCAGCATCAATCCAATAACCATCCCAACCTTCTGCTTTAAGTTTTGGGAATACATCAGAGGTATAGTCACCACCTTGGCAGGTTAAAATGACATCCATTTGTTTCAGACTCTTAATGTCTGAAGCATCCATAAGTGCTGGGGCAGTCTTACCACCAAATGAAGGCGCTTCGCCACCTGCATTACTGGTAGAAAAATAGAATGGCTCAATATGAGCAAAATCATTCTCTTCAACCATACGTTGCATAAGGACAGAACCCACCATCCCACGCCAACCGACCAGACCTACTTTCATGTCATTGTGCCTCGGTATTTCAAAAAACTTTTAAGGGGTTTGAGTGTATCAAAAGCGACCACAACTGCAAGCTTTACGTAAATAAAACGATAATTTAATTGAGTGAAATAATTTGTTTGTATTAGATAGAAAATTGATAAAGCCATAACTTTATTGAGAATCTAAGACATCCCCACGAGAAAAATGAACATGATATGGATTCAGATTTGTGCAGTATTGGTTATATGGCTTTCGTTTTGGTCATTAATCCCCAGAGATGAGTGGTGGTTTAGAGGTGCGGACTTTCCGCGTTTACAGATTCTGGCACTCGGTCTCTTCGCCTTTTTTGCCATGTTATTTGCCATTCCCGAATGGACCTTGACTACCGAGTTGTTGTTTGTTGGATTGGTCGCAGCAATCGCTTATCAGTTGAAAATGGTTCTACCATATACCCCGATTTGGAAAAAACAAGTTCAAAAAGTTAAGCCTGAGCAAATCAATGAAAACCAGCAAATCTCATTGCTGGTTGCCAATGTATTGACGCCAAATGATAAATATCATTTATTACTTGAGCATATAGACACATTAAAACCTGATGTTGTGCTGACATTAGAGTCAGATTCAAGTTGGCAAAATGCGTTAGTTAACATTGAACAAGATTATCCTTATCGCGTGCCCGTACCTTTAGATAACTTATATGGTATGCATCTATATAGCCGCTTGCCATTGCACGATACAGAAGTGAAATTTATCTTAAGTGATGAAATTCCATCTATACACGCTTCGGTAACATTACGTTCAGGTATCCAAGTACAGTTATATTGTTTACACCCTAAACCACCAAGCCCAACTGAAGCTAAAGATTCAACTTTAAGAGATGCCGAGCTTTTAATTATTGGCGATCGAATAAAAGATTTGGATGAAAGTTGTATTGTCATGGGGGATCTTAATGATGTGGCATGGTCACGCACCACGCGATTATTTCAACGAATCAGTGGTTTGCTAGATCCACGGGTAGGTCGCTATTTCATGAATACTTTTCACGCAGATTATCGACTTTTACGTTGGTCTTTAGACCATATCTTTCATAGTACTGACTTTGGCTTAGTGGAAATGAAACGTTTATCTCATATAGGTTCTGATCATTTTCCAATTTATGTCGTTTTACAGACGGGTCGTATTTTTGAGCAACAGCAGGAAGAACTAGAACAAAGCGCTGAAGATGAACGAGAGGCTCAAGAAGCGATTCGGGATGGTATAGAAAAAGCAGAACAAGAGCACAAGCAAGTTGTTGATGAATTGGCTCAGCCTTATAAGTGATTCAATAGAATGAAATGGCAAATATCGTGATGTAAGCAATATCGTACATTGATTTAAGTCTACGGCGAATAGTCGAGTTTGATCAAAAGATTTATTCTAAATACATCAGCACATGGACGCAGGAATGGATTTCCGTTTAAGGATAGCGACGCTGAGATGGAAAATGCATTATGGATATGATGCCTGCTACGGAAGCAAGATAATAACAAAGATCTGAGAGCACAACCTCATTTGCCCGAGTTTTGCAGGATGCGAAACTCGGGTTTTAATTTTTTCTAATAGATTTTTTCGTAACCTTCTGCTCGAGTTTTGAATCTACGGTGAAACCACATCCATTGTGTCGGTGCAATACGTAGTTGAGCCTCAATAATTTTATTTACACGAATCGCATCATCTACTTCATCTTCACTTGGCATATTTTCGACGATTGGTTCGATGAGTACTTTATATTGTGGATTGTGGATATCACCATAACGGTAAAAATACAATGGAATTGCAACGGACTTAGAGATTTTTAATAAACGACGATGCGCAGTCACGGTTGCAGCAGGCACACCAAAAAAGGGAGCCATCACACCTTGTTTTAAACCAAAATCTTGATCGGGGCTGTACCAAATAGCACCGCCATCTTTTAAACGACGTACTAAGCCTCGCATATCATCATGATCAATTTGTTGTTGATAAATAGTCGCTCGACAACGATAAATCAACATGTCCAACATTGGATTATTCTGTGGTCGATAAACAACATCGGGTTCAAAGTATTGAGCACAAATATAACCACCCGCATCAAGCAAGGTACTGTGTGTGCCGAGTAACAATATGCCTTTACCTTCGGCTTTGGCATCAAGGATATGCTCTAAGCCTTCTATGGTATGTCGACCTTTAAACCAATGTGGGCAATACCACGCATTTAGAGTTTCAAACACACCTAACATCATGTCGACAAACACCTGTTTGGCTTGAGCTTCAACTTCGGCAGGCGACCATTCAGGAAAACAAACTTCTAAATTTTTTAGCGTGGTTTTACGACGCGATTTTAATAGATACCAACATAATGCTGCTAGTCCATGTGCTAAGCGCCATTGAATTGCCCAAGGCAGAATAGCCAAAAGCATAAGGAAAATAATGGCGATCCAAATTTTCCAGTATTTTGGAAGTAAAAATTCCCATCGAAATTCGCCAGGAATATAAGACTGTTGTTGGCTCATATACTTAGATGCGTAAATAAGTTGAATTTTTGCGAAGTGTAACACGAAGTTGCTTTTCTAATAATTGTTCTAGGAGGTTTGTTGTATTTACAATAAAAATCATAGAATGGTGGTTGATTTTTACTCTATTGAAGTGCTGTATAAAAAAACAGTTATTTAATAGATTGATTGTAGGGATAGCTAAAATAATTAAGGTAAAAAGACAGATGAATATTTCAGAAATATTTGATGGCAAGAAAATGGATACTCAGGAAATGATGAATTATTTTGATCATTTAGAGAGTGTTGATTGCGAGTTTATGCATGGTCAATGGAAAGGTTTGGAAGTCATCACTAGTCATCCAATGAATGGTCTGTTGGATAAAGCAAATTGGTACGGGAAAAAATTTATAGATGATGAAACAGTATTTCCACTGGTTTTACTGAACCCAAAAAGTTCCAACTTATTTAGTATTGATCCGAAATGGTTGCCATTAGGTTTAGATTTTAGCTTTTTAAAAAGTAAGAGTAAGTATCTGGTGAGAGGATTGAGATTACTCAAAACAGATAAAAGTAAAGCAAGATTAAGGATGATTGAGTTTAGAGGTAAATCATCTGCCACCATGATTTATGATGAAAAACCGATTAATGATGTATTTAGGCGTATTGATCAAAATACAGTGCTTGGGTGGATGGATTTAAAAGATCAAGCTCAGCCATATTTTTTTATTCTTATACGAGATGAGGGAAGTAAACATCTATGGGAATAGCCCAATCTTCAAATTACTATGTAATATCCTGAAGATTGGGCTTGTGAAATGAATTATGAACCTTTGCTAAGATTTTCTAATACATCCCAACGCTCTAATTTTTCAAGCAATAACTCATCAATTTCAGCTAAGCGTTGACTGGCTAAAGTCGCCGCATTCGCGTCAGAAACAAACCATGAACCATCCGCTAGTTTCTCTGAAAGTTTAGTTTGTTCTGCTTCTAATTTCTCAATTTCAGCAGGAAGTTGCTCAAGCTCACGTTGATCTTTATAGCTTAACTTCACTTTCTTTGGCGTTGGAGTTGCGGCAGCCAATGCAGCAGCTTCAGCCTTAGCTTGTGCCTTTTTTACATCACTCTTTTGATCAACGACTTTCTGATCTGGTCGTTGCTCCAAGTAATCTTGGTAACCACCAATGTATTCATCAATATTACCTTTTCCATCGAACACCCAGGTTGAGGTGACGACGTTGTCCATAAATGCACGGTCATGCGAGATGAGTAACAAAGTGCCTTTATATTCAGACAACATTTCTTCAAGCAACTCAAGTGTCACCATATCCAAATCATTGGTTGGCTCATCCATCACAATTAAGTTTGATGGTTTGAGTAGAAGTTTTGCCAATAGAATTCGGTTACGCTCACCACCAGAAAGGGCTTTCACAGGTGTACGTGCACGTTCAGGTGAGAATAAAAAGTCCTGCAAATAACTATAGATATGACGACGGTTACCATTCACATCGACAAAGTCTGAGCCTTCCGATACGTTCGCCATAACGGTTTTTTCGAGGTCGAGTGCATTACGTAGTTGATCGAAATAAGCAACTTCGAGTTGTGTACCCGTTTTAACCGAACCGCCGTGTTGGATTTCACCTAAGATGGCTTTGATGAGTGTGGTTTTTCCGACACCATTATCACCGACTAAACCGATACGATCACCACGTAATACGATTGCAGAGAAATCTTTAATGAGTGGTTTACTATCATAGCTAACACTTAAGTTCTCTATCTCAAAGACCAGCTTACCTGAACGGTTAGCCTCTTGTGTCGCCATGCTAACTTTGCCTTGTTGGAAGCGACGAGCTTTAGATTCTTCACGCAAAGCTTTTAAAGCACGAACACGACCTTCATTACGGGTACGACGTGCTTTGATACCTTGACGAATCCAAGCTTCTTCTTCAGCAAGTTTTTTATCAAATAAAGCATTCTGTTTTTCTTCAGCTTCCATTTGCTGAGCTTTAAGTTCTAAGTAACGTGAATAGTTACCTTCATAGCCACGCATAATACCACGATCGAGTTCAACAATACGGGTCGCAATACTATCTACAAATGAACGGTCATGTGAGATAAATAAAAGCGTGAGATTGTTTTGATCTAATAGGAATTTTTCTAACCATTCAATACTTTCCACATCCAAATGGTTGGTCGGTTCGTCGAGTAATAAAACATCAGGTTGAGTGAGTAGCGCGCGCGCCAGTAATACACGACGTTTACGACCACCTGATAGGTCAGCCAAATCTGCATTTGGGTCGAGTCCCATTTTACCCAAAATGGTATTTACTTTATTTTCTAATGCCCAACCATCTAACTGATCTAGCTTATGCTGCAGCATACCCATACGGTCGCAGGCATCCATATCACCTAGCACACAAGCATCACTTGCCTCATGATATTCTTTTAAAACACTTGCGGCTTCACCTGCACCATCCGCTACAATGTCGGCAACTTTGCCTGAATCCATTGGAACATCTTGGGCTAACATAGAAACGGTTAAGCCATTTTGAATCGAAACTTCACCACTATCGGGTAATAAGCTTCCCTCAATCAGTTTAAGTAAAGTAGACTTACCTTCACCATTACGACCGATTAAACAGACTCGTTCACCACGTTCTAGGTTAAAGTTCGCGCCGTCGAGTAGGGCTGGTCCGCCAAATGCGAGATGGACATCCCTTAAAGTAATATAGGCCATAATGTTTCCTAAAAGCTCAGATGAGGTCTGAAATGACTAAACAACAAAATTTTGATGATCACGCGTCATTGTCCGCACCCATTGAAGATTTGCAAGTGCGAATTGCATTTTTAGACGATTTAGTTGAGCAACTCAATCAACAGCTCGCAATTCAGACACAAGAAATTGCAGTTTTGAAGAAACAAATGCAGCTTTTATACCAACGCGTTGAGTCTTCAGACTTGTCAGAAGGGATTGCACCGTTTGATCCAATGAGTAACAAACCACCACATTATTAAAACATGACTGATATTATGCAAAATATATTATTATTGGATATCGAAAACCAACCTAAAAAAATTCGTGAATTAAGAACTTTATTAAAACAATATGATCAAGTAATTTTAGTCTATGCACACTCAAACTTAAATATTGCATTAGATGATCTAATTGAGTTGAGTGTGGCGATACAAGATAAGAGATTGTTAATTATAAAAATGCCTAAAACTGGTGCTAATTCAGCTGATTTTGGATTGACATTTATAGCAGGTCGGTTATCTGCACAATTAGGAAAGGGAAGCCTAATTGATGTTATGTCAAATGATACGGCAATGTCGTATGCCGTTGAATTATTAGATCAGGTTGGGATTCAATCTACTCTACTTAAACAATTGGATGAGCCAGTTAAAGTAGTGCTTGAGCAGAAAAATGTTCAAAATGAAACGAAGCTTTTAGATTGTAAAAAAGAGCTTAATGTTGATATTAAAAAAGTTTTAGCTCAACTTTTAAAAAATCAACCTAAAAAAACTAAAACCTTAATTAAATCATTAATGTCTTGGTGTGATTTAGATATAAATCAAGCCGAATATATTTTAAATCAATTACAAGAAATTAAGGTGTTGGTAGTTGATCAAGAAAAATGTTTATACAATAAGAAACAGTTAAAAAAAGAGCTTGGCTCAAATATTGAAAGTAAAAGTAATTTACCGTCATCATTACTTGAAATTGAAACACGACCGCACTTGATTAGAATTAAGCAATATTGTGATTATTTAAGTAAAATTAGTAATAACAAACCATCAAAAATAGAAACATTAAGTAACTCCATAAAATCAGTCTTTAAGTATGAAAAGGATGAACATGTTTTACAAATGATTAACCTATTAAAGAAGCATCAAATCATTCAGATAAATGTTAAAAAAATTGTATACTTACAAGAAAATATAAATTATTGGTCAATGATCAAATAATACTTTTTCTAAAAATGAATTTGTCTGGTTACTTGCCTTTTTCATTCAACTTATGTAACGCTAATAAAAGGAAGTTTTGGGCATCTTTAATGAGCAATGTTGGAATTTGGATAACTGTTGCCATTGTACTATTTGTACTTGGCTCTATTTTTGGTTTACGTGTTAGTCCAAGAGAAAAAGCACTCGGTTTAATGCGCGATCAAGCTCGCAAAATGGGATTACACCCACGACTCATCGTTGCGCCTGAGTGGACGAAAATTCCAATGGCATCTGAAAAACGCGCCAGTATGGTTGCTTATTATAGTGTACTTATTCCGGATGCTCGCTTAGCACTTATGCGTGCAAGAGTTGTTGATGGCAAGCTTCAGGTTGTGCAGGGTGATCAGAAATTTAATGACTTACCCATTGCATTAAAAGGAGTTTATGCTATTGATATGCAGGCAAACTGTGTGGGACTGTATTGGGATGAGGAAACTGATCTCAGAGCCACTCAGCTTGAAGATATAAAAGTTTATTTACACGAACTAGCACAACGCTAATTTATTGATTGATCATAGGAAAAACGATTCATTATGGCGAATACTCCACGCTCTGCTTCCAAAAGCACAGCAGCTTCTAACTCTGCTGCAACTAAACGTGCCTTAGTGATTGTGGAGTCGCCTGCAAAAGCGAAAACCATTAACAAATATTTAGGTTCACAATTTATTGTGAAGTCATCTGTTGGTCACGTACGTGATTTACCAACAGGCGGGGGAGCAAAAACAACTGAAAAGAAGCCTGCAACCCGTACTAAATTAACTGAAGAACAAAAAGCTGAAAAAGCTCAGTCTGCACTTATTAATCGTATGGGCGTTGATCCCGAGCATGATTGGGTCGCACACTATGAAGTTTTGCCAGGCAAAGAGCATGTTGTTGCTGAACTGAAAAAACTCGCCAAAGATGCTGATGCAATCTATCTCGCAACGGACTTGGATAGAGAAGGAGAAGCAATTGCATGGCATTTAAGAGAAGTGATCGGTGGTGACGATAGTCGCTATCATCGTGTGGTATTTAACGAAATCACTAAAAATGCGATCCAAGAAGCTTTTAAACAGCCTACTCGTCTTGATTTAAATCGAGTGAACGCTCAGCAAGCACGTCGTTTCCTCGACCGTGTAGTTGGCTTTATGGTATCGCCTTTGCTTTGGGAAAAGATTGCCCGTGGCTTATCTGCTGGTCGTGTTCAGTCTGTTGCTGTAAAACTTGTGGTTGAACGTGAACGTGAAATTCGTGCCTTTGTTCCAGAAGAATATTGGCAAGTGTTTGCTGATACGATGTCTAAAAAAGAAGACATTCGTCTAGAAGCTGTTAAACAAGCTGGCAAGACACTTAAGCTCAAGAATAAAGCTGAAACAGATGCACTATTAAGTGTTTTGAAAGATGCTGAATATAAAGTTGCGTTGCGTGAAGATAAACCGACAAAGGTAAATCCAAGCGCACCTTATATCACTTCAACTTTACAGCAAGCAGCAAGTACGCGTTTAGGTTTCTCTGTTAAGAAAACCATGATGTTAGCGCAACGATTGTATGAAGGTGGTTTTATTACGTATATGCGTACTGACTCAACTTTCTTGAGCGATGATGCCGTGAATATGGTTCGTAACCATATCCAGCAAAACTTTGGTGACAAGTATTTGCCTGCACAACCAAATCGTTATGGCAATAAAGCAGGGGCACAAGAAGCCCATGAGGCAATTCGTCCTTCCGATGTAGCACTCACTGGCGATAAACTTGCTGGTGTAGAACGTGATGCACAACGTTTGTATGATTTGATTTGGCGTCAATTTGTGGCTTGCCAAATGACACCTGCTGAATATTTGTCTTCAACCTTAACTGTTGAAGCTGCAAATGTTGAATTAAAGGCCAAAGGTCGTACCCTTGTTTTTGATGGTTTTACCAAAGTTCGCGGTGCGAATAAATCTGATGATGATGTATTGTTACCTGCTGTAAAAGTAGGTGAAGTACTCAAATTAGAAAAACTTGATCCGAGTCAACACTTTACTAAACCACCTGCACGTTTTACTGAAGCATCTTTAGTTAAAGAATTAGAGAAGAAAGGCATTGGTCGACCTTCTACTTATGCAGCGATCATTTCAACCATTCAAGAACGTGGTTATGTGAAACTTGAAAATCGCCGTCTCTTTGCTGAGAAAATGGGCGAAATCGTGACGGATCGTCTCGATGAAAGTTTTAATAATTTGATGAACTATGCCTTTACTGCAGATTTGGAAGGTCAGCTGGATAAAGTCGCGACAGGTGAGCGTAACTGGAAAGAGCTATTAGATACATTCTACGGTGACTTCAAAAAGCGCCTGACCAATGCTCAAGGCGAAGACGGTATGCGTCGCAATCAGCCTATTGAAGTAGCTGATGTTGCTTGTCCTGAATGTTCTCGTCCAATGCAAATTCGTACAGGGACGACAGGGGTATTCTTGGGTTGTTCAGGTTACAACCTGCCACCGAAAGAACGCTGTAAAGGTACTTTAAACCTTACGCCAGTCGAATCTTTAGCTGCGTTATCAGATGATGATGGTGCTGAAACTGCTGATTTGATGTCAAAACACCGTTGTCCAAAATGTGGTACTGCGATGGACAGCTATGTCGTGGATGGTGGTCGCAAATTACATGTTTGTGGTAACAACCCTGATTGCGATGGTTATGAAGTCGAAGAAGGCGAATTCAAGATCAAGGGTTATGATGGCCCGACTATCCCATGCGATAAATGTGATGGTGAGATGCAGCTTAAAACGGGTCGTTTTGGTCCATATTTCGCATGTACTAGCTGTGACAATACTCGTAAGGTACTCAAGAGTGGTCAACCTGCTCCACCACGCGTAGACCCAATCAAAATGGAGCATCTACGTTCAACGAAGCATGATGACTTCTTTGTCTTGCGTGATGGCGCTGCTGGTTTATTCTTGGCTGCAAGTAAATTCCCGAAAATTCGTGAAACGCGTGCACCAAAAGTATCTGAATTACGTAGCGTAGCTGAACAACTTGATCCAAAATATCAATTCTTGCTGCAAGCTCCTGATACTGATCCTGAAGGTAATCCGACAGTTGTTAAATTTAGCCGTAAGAATCAAGAGCAGTATGTTGGTTCAGAAACTGCGGAAGGTAAACAAACCAAGTGGAGTCTAGTATTCCAGAATGGAAAATGGGTTGAAGCTTAAATGGAGTTAAAACCGAAGAAGCTTGCGGTATTGATTGATGCTGATAACTCTTCGGTCAATTCAGTTGAATCCATTTTAGAAGAAATTGCTAAATATGGTATTGCTAGCGTAAAACGAGTATACGGTGATTGGAGTAGTGACACTTTGAAAAAATGGCGTGATGTGTTATTACCTCACGCTATAACGCCAGTACAGCAATTTGCTTATACAAAAGGTAAAGATGCTACTGATATGATTCTAATTATTGATGCGATGGATTTACTTTATAGTGGTGCACTAGATGGTTTTTGCATTGTATCCAGTGATAGTGATTTTACTCCATTAGCTTCAAAAATTCGAGAAAGTGGTTTAATTGTTTATGGTTTTGGACGTAGTAAAACACCTGAAGCATTTATTCGCGCCTGCGATAAATTTATTTATGTAGAAAATTTAATTGAAGAGCAAGAACGAGTTGTTAGTAATATTGAACCTAATTTCGAACCTAATGATCTAACTGTTAAACAAAATAATAAACAAAATGCTGTTCAAAAAGATGAGACTGTTCTTAGTGAGACAACAATCAACTCTGATGATAAGCGAGATACTTCTGTTATTGATAGAGCAACACTAAATTTAATTTATAAAGCTGTGAAAGATAATACAGAAGATAATGGATGGGCTAATTTATCAATAGTTGGACAATATATTACAGCAGTTAAACCTGATTTTGACTCTAGAAATTATGGTCGTGCAAAATTATCTGGTTTAATAAAAATGTTAAATTTATTTGAAACTAAGATAGAAGATAGTCAAATGTATTTAAAAAAGAAGAAAAAAAATGGCACGACAACAGGCGAACAGAAATAGAGCTTCAATGTGGAAAAATATTAGGGTTGCATGTCTTTTAGTTGTTTTATTGATTGTAGCAATTAATGCGTATCGTGATCAAAACCAAGACTGGAACCAACCGATCAATATTCTGCTACATCCCATCAATGCTGATGGCTTACCCTCTACTCAAAAATATATCCAAGAATTACAGCTAGATGATTTCTATGAGGTCAAACAGTATTTAGAAAAAAATAGTCAACAATATCGTGGGAAAAGCAGTTATTTTATGGTTCAGATAGGACGTGAATTACAACAAATACCACCTAAGACACCTGAACAACTAAGTGTTATCAATAATATATTGTGGAGTTTAAAGTTTCGTTTCTATGCTTGGAAACAACATGAATCAATAGATGGTTCTCCAAGTTTAACTTTGTATTTGAATTATTATGATCCAAAAAATACAAAAGAGTTAAAACACTCTACTGCGCTTGAGCGAGGTCGTATTGGTTCAGTCAATTTATTCGCAGCTCATAAGCAAGAAAGACAGAATAATGTTGTGCTCGTACATGAGTTGCTTCATGGTTTTGGTGCTACGGATAAATATAATTTAGCCAATGGCGAACCACTTTTTCCAATTGGCTATGCTCAATACGAGAAAAGACCCCTATATCCTCAAACTGAAGCCGAAATTATGGGGGGGAGAATCCCTTTATCAGAGCAAAAAAGTAAAATGCCTGATGATTTAGAACAAACAGTTATTAGTCTGCTCACAGCAAAAGAGATAGGATGGGTTCAATAAT
Source organism: Acinetobacter sp. A22 (assembly GCF_030913345.1). Taxonomy (NCBI): domain Bacteria; kingdom Pseudomonadati; phylum Pseudomonadota; class Gammaproteobacteria; order Moraxellales; family Moraxellaceae; genus Acinetobacter; species Acinetobacter sp. A22. The sequence continues at coordinate 2,100,577 of NZ_CP133162.1, read as the reverse complement.
CTGTGGATAAGTTCTGACTTATCCATACCAATCAAATAAAAAGATCAATGTAATAAAAAGCGTGATTTCCTGACATTCGGTCATTATTTCTCAACATGCTTTATACAATATCGTGTATGGAACACGCTCAAAATAGAGCTATAACATTGATGATAAAAGAGTAAATAATGATGAAAACGGTGGGTAACGATCTGATTCGCAATCAGCTACACGCTGATCGTAAATGGTATCTGTTATTAGGTGTCTTATTGGTTATTTTTGGTTTAGTTCTTTTAGCTGCACTGCCTTTTGCAACATTATCAGCGGTCCTTCTTTTTGGTGTCCTTATGATGCTCGGCGGTATTTTACATTTTATCGCTGCATTTATGGTCTTTCAGGGTGGGACACGGTGGTTGTGGGCATTATTCGGCGTTTTGTATATTGCAGCTGGTTATTTCGCTTTTACTACGCCCGTGATTACAGCAGTGGTTTTGACCAATTTATTGGCAATCGCATTGATTATTGCTGGAATTATACGTAGTGTTAATGCCTTTATTTTAAGACCGATCTCAGGTTGGGGATGGGTGTTGTTTTCTGGTGTATTAACACTTTTAACAGGTATTCTCATTCTATCGTCACCTGATTCACCATTTTGGGTACTTGGTATGTTTCTCGCGATTGATATCCTTTTTCAAGGGATTAATTATTTAACTTTTGCAAGTGCAATCAAACAGCTCCCACACAGTTCAACTGTGATTTAACATTCGACAATTATTGAAATATTGAGAGCATGTTGATACATGCTCTTTTTGTTTTGGTAGTAGAAAACCGCGATGCAGTTTTAGTCTGCTAAAATAGCACTTCATTTCTGATTGACCAATTTTATGACGCTCGCCAAGCTAATTGATGAACTCAACCCTCAACAAAAACAAGCAGCCACTACGATTGCGCATAACTGTTTAGTTTTAGCAGGGGCGGGTTGTGGAAAAACCAAAACGATTGTAGCTAGAGCAGCATATTTAATTGATCAAGGTTTACCTGCACAGCAGATCCAAATTTTAACGTTTACTCGGCGAGCTGCCAGTGAGATTGTTACGCGAGTTGAACAACATATGGGGGCACAATCCAAAGGTTTACGTGCCTCAACATTTCATACCTTTTGTATGTATCTTTTGCGCCGTAATCCACGCGCTTTTGGTTTGACACAATTCAGTATCATTGATCGAGATGATCAATTGCTGATGTTCCGCTTATTGCGTGGTAAGGATAAAGGTAATGTGTTGCCAAAAGCTGCTGAATTATGTGATTTATATTCTTATGCACGGAACACGAAAACCAAATTATCTGATGCTTTATTCGAGCAATTACCGCAAGCTGTAGAGTATAAGTCGCAAATCGCCGAGTTGATGAAAGCCTATGAGCAGCGCAAGCAAGAGCGTAATTTCCTCGATTATGACGACATTCTTTCGATTGTGGCGGTGCATTTACAAAACTCACCTGAGTTGGTGAAGTGGGTGACGGGTTTCTGTTCAGCATTGTTAGTCGATGAAATGCAGGATACTAATCCACTGCAATGGGCTTTATTGCAGCCTTTGGTAGGTAAGGTGAAATTATTCTGTGTTGGTGATGATGCTCAATCTATTTATGGTTTTCGTGGTGCAGATTTTGAAAATATTCATCACTTTAAAGAGCGTGTACCAGATGCTGAAGTGTTGACTTTAGAAATGAATTATCGTTCGACCCAAGGTATTTTAGATTTATCCAATTGGTTACTTGAGCAAAGCCAAATTGATTATGACAAGCATTTACAAGCCTATCGAGGAAAGGGTTTAAAACCACAATTGCATATCCTGAGTAATGAGTTTGAAGAAGCCAATTGGATTGTTCAAGATCTAAATCAACGGCATTCGCAGGGTGCTGCTTGGGCAGAGCATATGATTCTATTACGTTCAGGTTTTAGCGGGCGGTATTTGGAAGGGGCTTTGATTGCGGCGAATATTCCTTATCGATTTATCGGTGGCGTAAAGTTGCTTGAATCCGCTCATGTCAAAGATGTTTTAAGTTTGCTTCGCGTCAGTGTCAATCCACAGGATGATTTAGCTTGGATGCGCTTTTTGACGCTTTGGGATGGTGTAGGTGATGTTGGGGCAAGTAAATTAGCGCAAGAGCTCATTCAGTTGCCTGATATCGAAGCACGTTGTCAGCGATTAGAACGACATGGCAAAGTGCCACAAAAAGCGATTTTGATCTTGATGCAATTAGATGTATTACAGCAGCATGTAGAAGCTTGTATCGGCTTAGCTTTGGATGCTTTAAATGAGCAATTAGAAAATAACTACAAAACCAAAGATTGGTCACGCAGAGTCAAAGATTTTGATTTGGTGAAACAATTAGCACGTAAGCATCATTCACTTGGTGAATTTTTAGAAGAATATGTACTTGACCCAATTTCGATATCAGAAATTGATAAGACACCCGATCAAGACTTAGTGACTTTGATTACGATTCACTCTGCAAAAGGAGCTGAACAAAAGGTTTGTTATGTTCCACATGTATCTCCAAATCAATATCCACATGCACGGGCGCAGGGGGATTTTGATGATGTCGAAGAGGAGAGGCGTGTTTTGTATGTCGCATTGACGCGTGCAGAAAATGAGTTGATTTTAACCAAACAAAATTTAAATTTATGGTCACAAGATCAGTATGATGAATTGGGTAGAAAAATAGAAAGCTACTTTCTAAATGATTTACCTCAACATTTAGTGGACATTCAAATTCATCGTGACATTCCTCGTGCATATGGGCAAACGAATCGTGCTCGCTCAAGCACAATCAATTTAGGTTTTGGCATAGATTTCGATTAAACTAGAGTGATTCATTTCTTTTGATTCACTTCATGGTGAATCATCTCTAGGTTTTAACATGAAAATTTTAGTTCGCAATTTAGATCGTTTGGTGACAGACGCAGAAATCCTCGACTTATTCAAAGCTTATGGCAAAGTCGATTCTTGTGTTGTAGTCAAAGATGCTGAGACTGGTAAATCCAAAGGTTTTGGTTTTGTTGAAATGCCAAATCCACGCGAAGCGATTAAAGCCGTAAAAGGGCTAAATACATTAAAACTCAAAGGTCTTGGGATTCGTGTAAAAATAGCTGAAGATAAAGCTTAATCCTTAATGACAAAGCAATATCAAGTCTTATCGACTGTTGCTCCAAATGCTGAGCGAATTGTACAAGGCATAAAGACCTTAGAGGTTCGCTCGTGGCGACCTGAGAAATTACCGCTTAAAGATTTAGTGATTGTTGAGAATACGCACTTTTTGAATAATGATGGCGATGAAGAGATGGGCAAAGTAGTGGCTTTGATCGATATCGAGTCAGTACATCCTTGGTTGGCTCAAGAAATTGATGCAGCTTGTGCAACTGATTGGGCGGATGAATATTTCGCTTGGGTTATTTCAAATGTACGTCCTTTAAAGCAACCAATTGAAGCAATTGCGAAACGAAAACTTTATCGTCTTGAATTGAATCTATAAGTGCTATTTTTTTCATCTCCAATACGCTTTACAATCAGTTTTCGTTTTAAATGAAGATAGGGATTTATTATGTCTCGTGTTGCTCGCTATCATGCCGATCGTACCAATCAAAAACTCTATTTTGCTCGTCTCGCATGTCAACAAGCAGAGCAAACTGACAATATCCAACAAGCACAGGCACATCGCGAAGCAGCAGTTTTTCATTTGCATGGTGCAATTTTGGCTTTTCTTCAAGAGTTGGTTCGCTATTATCGTCTCAATGATATGCAACCAACATTTAAATCAATTGAAGAACACATGGCTGATAAAGGTCAAGTTTCTCCAGAGGTTGCAGTATTGCAGCAATTGGCCAAAGATGGGTTCATTGCTGAGTTAAAACGTGCTTATCGCATGTGCCAATACGCGCCTGAACCAACTTCTCCTGAGCCAGAAAGTGAAACATCTTCAAACCTGATTATTAAAGTCACTCAAAGTCCTCAAGCGTGGTTGCCAGATTCAAAGATTCTCCGAGAATGGCATCGTGAATTGAGTCATTTGATCGATGGTTTTCGTAATGAAATGGTTGAATTCTAACTCCAGCAAGATCGTTACTGACTTGAAATCTAATCAAGCCGTACCTATATAAGTAAGACGTGAGATTGTAAAGTGCAAGGGTGCTTTGCCACCATGTTGAATCATGGAGAAAATAGATGTCTATGCAACAGTTAAAAGAATTATTTGGTAGTCAGGAAGCGATTCTTGAATTGGTTCAACTTGAAGGTGGTGAGCTTGCTTTACGTAATGCGGGTTCAGAAAATGAACCTCTTGTAAAAATTCAGTTCAGTGAAGAAGTAAAAGCGATCTTAGGTGATCAAACACCTCTCGTCGCACAACATATGATTCAAGCAGCTCTATTTGGTTTATTAGAGAAACAAATGAATCAGTGGCAAGCCGAAGTCGTTGATGAAAAACCTAAACATTTAAGCTAATAATAAAAAAGCGTACCTTGAGTACGCTTTTTTATATGACCAAACAATCAATGAGCATTCGGTTGATGCGCAAGCTCGATCTGATTCAAAATATGATGGCTCATATTCTTTGCCATTTCTTCTTTTGCGTAGAATACCTCACCAATATTTTCCTCACGGATAACAGCGGCTTCTTCCTTACTCTCGGCACAGATTAATACCTGTATCTCTGGATTTAGCTGTTTTGAAATATCGACAATTCGATGGATGTCGAGGATATCCATGGGTGAAATCACCAATAAACGTGCATGTTGAATATGTGCTTGGATCAATACATTTGGTTCAGTGGCTTCACCACTCACGGCTGCAATACCACTAGCACGTAACTTCTCAACAATCTCACGATTTTCTTCAGCAATAACGACTTTGATGTTCTGCTCAATCAGATTTTCACTGATACGACGTCCAACACCACCATAGCCAATGATTACCACCTGATCACGAAGATAGGACTGATCAACTTCGTCAGGTAACATTGCTAATGGGTCACCACTACGCTCTAGTAGACGGGCTAAATGTGAGCGCTCACGAATCCAGCGTTGTGCAGGTTCAATTGCAGAAAACACAAAAGAATTAAGTGTAATTGAAAATAATGCACCTGCAAGAATTAGGTTTTGCGCCTCAGGTGTAAGTAATCCTAGAGCTAAACCTAGCGTCGCTAAAATGAAAGAGAATTCTCCGATTTGTGCCAAACTTGCACCGACAGTCAATGCAGTATTGATTGGATAACGGAAGAATAAAACCAATGCCATGGCAGCTAATGTTTTACCGACCATGATGATTGCGACGACAGCTAAGATATGGAGTGGTTCTTCGACCAATATTCTTGGATCAAAGAGCATTCCAACGGAAACAAAAAATAGAATCGAAAAGATTTCACGTAGCGGAAGGGTTTCTTCTTCAGCACGATGGCTAAAGTCAGACTCTTTAACCACCATTCCCGCAAAGAACGCACCGAGTGCCATAGAAACGCCAAATACAGCATAAGAGCCATATGCAATTGAAACTGCAGCAGCAACTACAGTAAGCGTAAATAACTCACGAGAACCCAAACGAGCGACAAACTGCATGATCATCGGAACAAGTCGTTTGCCGATGATCAACATAAATGCAATAAAGCCTGTGACTTTTAGTAAAGTAATACCAATCGTGACCCAAATACTTTGAGATGGATCTGTGTTGGGTAATGCATGCCCGCCCAGTAAAACCGCAGTTGCAGGTAACAATACTAAAGCCAAGACCATGACAAGGTCTTCAACCAATAGCCAACCGACAGCAATTTTTCCATTAACAGAATCAAGTAAACCACGATCCCCTAGGGCTTTTAATAATACAACCGTACTGGCACAGGAAAGACTTAAACCAAAAATGAGTGCTGAGCCAAAACCCCAGCCCCAGAGCATTGAAACTCCCATACCTAAGAGGGTAGCGACAGCGATTTGAAGAATAGCCCCAGGTAAAGCAATACGACGGACTTGTAATAGATCGTTAAGGGAGAAGTGCATTCCTACACCAAACATCAAAAACATCACACCTAGCTCTGCAAGTTGGTTGGCTAGATGAATGTCACCGACGATACCTGGTGTATTTGGGCTAATGATAATGCCCGCAATTAAATAACCGATCAAAGGAGGTAGGCGTAAACGTGCTGCGATATAGCCAAAAATAAGAGCCATACCAAAGCCAACAGCAAGTAATATGATTAAATCAACATCATGTGGCATCGAAGCTCCTTAATCGTTGCGGTTAAGGTCAAAATAAAATAAGCATAAAAAATGCCAAAGCAAGTAGCTTAAAATTTTAGCAATTAAAATCGAATTTGTTGATGATAATTTTTTTATTTATCAAAAAAAATCATGTAAATTGCTGTAACATTTTCTAAAGCCTAGCGCATTTATACAGTGAGAGAAAGAAATCTTAAAAGATAGGAAATTTAAAGTAAAAAAAACGACTTCATGAGAAGTCGTTTTTTTTTAAAGAACTAAAATTATTTAATTTTAGCTTCTTTGAAAATTACGTGTTGACGGATTTTTGGATCAAATTTTTTGATTTCCATTTTTTCCGGCATAGTACGTTTGTTTTTAGTAGTGGTATAGAAATAACCTGTACCAGCTGTAGAAACGAGGCGAATCTTATCACGCATTGTTCAGACTCCTTAGATCTTTTGACCTTGAGCACGGAGATCAGCAACAACTTTCTCGATACCCAATTTATCAATAATACGCATACCTTTAGTGGTTAAACGAAGACGTACAAAACGCTTTTCGCTTTCTAACCAAAAACGGTGGTGGTGCAGGTTCGGCTCGAACCGGCGTTTGGTTTTGTTGTTTGCGTGCGATACGTTGTTACCAACGATAGGACGCTTGCCGGTAACTTGGCAAACCTTAGACATGGTGAACTCCATTGCTAGTTTATACAGCACCGTTTCGTGCAACTAGCCATTCAAGTAAACGGATGAAATCATTCAAGGGGCGTTTTATACCAAAAATACGATTAAAAGACAAGCGAATTTGGTAAAAACAGGGCATGATCTAGTGTGATAGATCATGCCTTGATCAGCTTAGCGGAATAGTGTTTTTAAAAGCACTTTATGCATCGCTTTATTATACGGTGGAAGGATGAACTTCAAGCTATAAAGTTTAGGGCTTACAGGATTCGACATGACTGAACGTTCATGAGAGAAGCTAAAGAAACCTTCTTTACCATGATATTTGCCCATACCTGATGCACCAACGCCACCAAATGGAAGATCATCCTGTGCAACGTGGGTCAGTGTTTGGTTAATACCAAAATGCCCAGAGTGCGTGCGACTTGCTACGTATTCAGCACGAGCACTATCAATATCAAAATAATAGAATGCCAATGGACGTGGATGGTTATTGATGAACTGAATCGCATCTTCAATATGTTCATATTCTAGAACAGGTAAGATTGGACCGAAGATTTCATTCTTCATGATTTGCATTTCAGTTGTTACACCAGTAACCAATGTTGGAGCAATCTTGCGAACGTCAGTTAAAGATTCATTTTTCGTATTCAACTCAACAATTGTTGCGCCTTGGTCACGTGCATCTTCTAAGTAGCTTTGCAGACGATTGTACTGCTTGTCATTGATAATAGAGGTGTAATCTTTATTATCACGAAGGTTTGGGTACATTGTATTTACAAAGTCGTTATAGTGCTTTGTAAAGTCTTCAGTCTTGCCCTTAGGTAAGAATATATAGTCTGGAGCAACACAAGTTTGACCCGCATTCCAAAGTTTACCAACAGCGATACGTTGAGCTACATCACGAATGTTCATTGCTGAATGAACAAGAGCCGGTGATTTACCGCCAAGTTCCAATATCACAGGAACTAGATTTTCAGCTGCAGCCGCCATCACTGTTTTACCAACAGACGTAGAACCTGTGAAAATCATTTTATCAAATGGTAGATGGCTGAAAGCATCAGAAATAACACCGCCACCATTTACAACAGCAACCAACTCTTGTGGAAATGCCTCTGCTAAAGCATTTTCAAGAACATAACCAAAGTTTGATGATGCACTTGAGATTTTGATCATGGCATGGTTACCCGCTGCCAATGCACAAATCAAAGGACCAACTGAAAGCAATAATGGATAGTTCCATGGCGCAATAACGCCGATCACGCCCAATGGTTGATATTCTACCCAACCTTTTGCTGGTTGGTGTAACATGCTGATATGACGCTTAGATGGTTTCATCCATTCTGTTAAATTCTTGCTGTAATATTTGATGTGTTCCAAACATGTAAGAACTTCACCAATTTTGGTTTCCATTACCGCACGATTGCCATAATCTTGATTAATTGCGTTAGCAAATTGATCTTGATATTTTACCAAGATATTTTTAAGTCGAGCCAAACGTTCAATACGTTCTTTGGCACTTGGTACAGGATGGCGTTGGTAAGCTGCTTTTTGCTGATCAAGCAAATCATGTAGCCGTTTTACATCAACATGAGGTGTCATAGCGGTTGTTTTTGTTTGACTGTTCATAGGAGTGGACCAAAATAAAGCTTATTATTTTTTAATTTTTAGAGTAAATACTCTAAAGTGTCAAGTCGCTTTATGAGTTTGCTTTATAACCTATTGATAATGTTATAGATGGTTAAAAACGATGTCGCACGCTAAACCGAACAAAACTAAAGATAGAATTTTGCAAATCAGTTTGCAGTTGTTTAATGAGCGTGGAGAGCGTTCGGTTACAACCAATCATATTGCGGCTGAGCTGGGGATTAGCCCTGGCAACTTGTATTATCACTTTCGTAATAAACAAGAAATTATCAAAGAGTTGGCTCAGCAATATCAGGCTGAGACATTGGAAATGTTAGCCTTACCCGTTGATCGTCCACTCAATGCAAACGATAAAATTAGTTATTTTCAGGTGTTGAGCAACCAACTTTGGGCTTATCGCTTTATTCATCGTGATGTTTATCATCTTGTAGAAAATAACGAAGACTTTAGAAAAATCTACCCGCGATTTGCAGGGCAAGTGATGCAACAAGGTCAAAAGATTTATCGTGCCTTTGTGGATGCTGGTCTGATGAAGATGACCGATTCTGAAATTGAGGCATTGATTATTAACTTGTGGATCGTTCTTACCAACTGGACTAACTTCTTGTACATGTCTGGGCATATCAGTGATAACACACACTTAGAAGAAAAGTGGGTTTGGCAAGCATTGAGACAGATGGTGTTTTTAGAAGGACCATATTTAATGGGTGAAAGTCGTCAAACTTATGAACAGTTGCTCCGGTCACTTGGTCCATCCGATTTGTTTGCAAGTTTATCCAACCTTAAAAATGACGATGAGTCGTGATCAGGTATTTAGTCAGACGCAAAAAAGAGCTAGAATGCTCGGCTTGATTTTAATTTGATTTGAATAAGTGATATTAACCACATGAACACGACCACTGCCAATACAGCACGTTTACTGATTACTTGTGAAGACAAGCCGGGAATCGTGCAAGCTGTATCGAGCTTTTTGTATCATCAGGGAGCAAACATTACCGCACTTGATCAATACGCGACAGAAGCTCAGGGCGGACGTTATTTTATGCGTGTTGAATTTGAACTTGATCATTTGCAATCTCGTAAAGAAGCCTTGATGCAAACCTTTGCTGCTAACGTTGCTGAGCGTTATGAAATGCAGTGGAAACTGACTTTTGTAAATGAATTGAAGAAAGTTGGTATTTTGGTTTCAAAAGTTGATCATGCTTTATTAGAGCTTTTATGGCGTCATGCACGTGGATCATTGCCATGTGAAATTACTCAAGTCATTTCAAACCATCCTGATTTGCGTGATGCTGTTGAAAACTTTGGTATCCCATTTCACGTTGTGCCAGTGAATAAAGACAATAAAGTTGAAGCTTATGCACAGATCAATGACATGATGCAGGGCAACGATTTATTAATCTTAGCCCGTTATATGCAGATCTTAAGCGAAGATTTTGTTGCTCAATGGGAAATGAAGATTATCAATATTCATCATTCATTCTTACCTGCTTTCGTGGGCGCAAACCCATATAAACAAGCATATGAGAAAGGAGTGAAACTGATTGGAGCAACTGCGCATTATGTAACAGCTGATCTTGATCAGGGACCAATCATTGAACAGGACGTTGAACGTGTAAGCCATGATTATAACGTCGAACAATTACGTGAGCTTGGTGAAGACGTTGAACGTAACGTGTTGGCACGAGCGGTCAAATGGCATTTAGAAGACCGTATTATTGTTGATGGCAACAAAACCGTTGTTTTTCAATAAATAAATTAAAAAAATAAAGCATGCATAAACGCGTGCTTTTTTTTATGTATTTATTGTAATGTTATAACATTGATTTTGTTGGCTTGTCGTGAGCTAATCGGCAGATTCACAAAAAAATAGTTGCAAATGAAAACACTTCTCATTTATTATTACGGCACTTTTATTGTTCTATCCGATGATTGAAATCGCTTTTTCGAAAGTATCATCATCTATTAGGTACTTAGATTCTTATGAGTCAATCTCCTGCTACATTCAACGCACCTTATTCGATGAAAAAGAAAGTCATCGCTGCTCTTGTTGCAGTTGCGATTGGACACGCTGGCGTTTTGTGGGCGGTGAGTCACATGAAAACGATTGAACTGCGACCAATCGAAAAAGAGCCTTTAAAAGTAAAGTTTGTTAAAATTAAAGAAGTCACACAGCCTGAATTACCTAAACCGAAAGAACAACCAAAACCTGAACCTAAAAAAGAGTTTAAAGAAGTCAAGGTTGTTGATAAACCTTTACCTCCACCGCCTAAAAAAGTTGAAAAAGTTCAGCAAGTCAAAACTGAAACACCAAAACAAGTGATTCAGAAAACAGAACCGAAAGTCGAACCTAAGATTGAAACGAAAGTTGTCAGTACTGTCGTAACAGAAAAAGTGGTTGAAAAGCCTCAACCTGTTCAAGAAGTTGTGAAGCCACAACCTGCGGCTGACCCATCACCAAAGCGTGTTTCAATTGGAGGTGCTGGTATTCAATGGAGTCGTTCGCCAAAAGTTTCATTTACCCCGAGAGATTTAGAAAATCAGACTCGTTTGATTACGGTGTATATTGAAGCTGATGAGAAAGGTCGAGTGACTACGGCACGTATTACCCGTAGTAGTGGCTTACCGAATTTAGATGAAAAAGCATTACGTGCAGTGCGAAATGCTAAATTTAAACCGTATATGGAAAATGGCGTTGCTTACCCGATTAAAACAGAGCAACCGTTTGAGTTTAATCCTTAATCAATTTGAGTCCTTGTGACAGATTAAATCAGGAGTTCGTATATGAACTTTTCAGTTTATTGGCAACATGCAGATGCAGTAAGTAAAACTCTGTATTTCATCCTTTTAGCAATGTCGATTGCAACGTGGACGATTTTTATTCTACGTTTAATGGGAACTCGCCAATTAAAACAACAGGCTTATGCTCAACTTGCTCAAGCTTTGACGTCGCTCAAATCTAAACTACAACCATTGACGTTTGAACAACGTAAAGCGGTTGCTGAGCAAGCATTGTTGCGTCAAATTTCTGCTGAAAAGTCTCAAGCGGAAAAGGGCGTATCTGTATTGGGTACCATTGCTTCGATCGCACCATTCGTTGGTTTGTTTGGTACAGTCTGGGGAATCTTCCACGCGCTTGTTGCTGTCGGTAAGAGCGGTCAAGCAGGTTTAGCTCAAGTAGCAACACCAGTGGGTGAGGCATTGATTATGACGGGTCTTGGTCTTGCAGTTGCAATTCCTGCGGTACTTGCTTATAACATCTGTGTACGTTTCAATCGTGGTTTAGCACATGACTTACAAGATCAGGCACATAGTTTATTGATCGATACGATGTTGCAACAAGAAAGCACGACGAAAACCGAAGCTAAAGCGACTCAACAAAGTTTAGTTGGAGGTCAAGCTTAAAATGGGTTTCCAATTGGGTGAAGACCACGACAGTGGTATGAATGAGATGAATCTCATTCCTCTGATCGACATTATGTTGGTATTGATGATTATTTTCTTAGTCACAGCAACGGTTGCTAACCCATCAATTCCATTAAGCTTGCCAAAAACCACGGCTGAAATTATTGATCCACCGCCGAAAGCCATCACCATTAGCATTAATCAAAATGGCGAAGTTGCTTGGGATGCTCAGATAATAAGTTTAGAAGAGCTAGAAAAGCGCTTCCAAGAAGCGGGGCAGGCTGAACAAAAACCTACGGTTCAACTGCGTGCAGATAAAGAGTCGAAATATGATACGGTTGCTCAGGTGATGTCGCGTGCTAGTGAAGCAGGTTTGAGTGATATTGCCTTTGTCAGTGAAAATTAAAATGATTTAGGATTTAAAAAAGCAACTCATCGAGTTGCTTTTTTTATGTCTATTCTGTTTTAAGAAGCTCAGTAAACTTACAGCGTAGTTTAGAGAGCTTTGGGGGAATGCTAAAATTGCAGTAACCTTGTGAAGGATTGCGCGCATAAAAATTTTGATGATAATCTTCAGCTGGGTAGAACGTTGGCACGGGGCTTAGCTCTGTAACAATATTTAAACCCTCACTGATTAGGTTTTCAATCATTTGCTGCGCTTGTGCTTTTTGATCATCATTAAAATAATAGATGACAGAGCGATATTGCGTACCAATATCATTCCCTTGACGATTTAATGTTGTTGGATCATGTGTGGCAAAAAATACATTTAATAAATCACTATAACTGATTTGCTGTTCATCAAAGTCAATTTGCACGACTTCAGCATGTTGAGTATCACCTTGGCATACTTGTTCATAACTTGGGTTTGCAATATGACCACCGGCGTAGCCACTCACGACTTTTTCAACACCTTTAAGTTGTAGAAAAACAGCTTCTACACACCAAAAACAACCACCGCCAAATAAAGCTTGTTGCATGTAACTCCCCAATTTTTATTTTAAGAATGCTACTAAAGTAAACGAACCCAAAAAAAAGTAAAGCCCTAAGAGTCAGTTAAGTCTGTACTTTTTATGGGGTGAATTAGATTTAATGGTGTATGTGCGCTGATGAGTTAAATTGAATCAGAACCTTTCCAGATTGATCGAGTAGTTGCAAAGTATTCGCTTTCAAACTGTAACGTTGTGTTTGTGATAAAGCATCTAAATATTGGCGTGAAACAGCTGCATTATCGCCTATACAAGCCATTTTGGTTGACATGACAGGTCCCAGTTTTAATTGATTATTTTCAGCTTTGAATGAACCGCGAATTCGGTTGCAACCATCTGATCCACTAAAGCTTTGAGTTGAACTTTCAAATTGAATATGTGGGCTACGAGGGTTATTACTTAAAGCAAGTTGTGTGCTTTGAATTTGTGTTGCAACCCAAGTGCTATGATCAAGCGTTTGAGTTGAGTTTAATGATGTTGTCGTTGCGCATGCGCTCACGATGGCTGTAGTTGCTAAACCTAGGCTGATGAGAAATGGTTTTAATATAATTTTATTTCCTTATTCATGTGAATATTTTATTTTAATTGCGAATTAAAAAAATGAAGAATGGCTGTGGATTTCGTGTCGGTATGTAATCTAATCTGCTGTTGGAATACCTAAACGGATTATTTTTGAGAAATTTTCACTACTTTGATCCATTTGTTGATCAAATTGCTCAGCACGAGGATTAATATGTGTTAAACGATACCAATCTTTTAAGCTGTAATTTTGGTTGAGCACTTCGAGATCATATAAGTAATTAGGTAAGTATCCAGAGGCAAGCAATCGATAATCTTTAGGTAATTGTTGGGGATTAATTGCTTGAGCCATATCAAATACCAGCGTAGTACAGTTACTGGTTAAAGTATTGTACCATTTTGCTTCTGCTCGTAATTCATCTGCCTTATGTAAATACTCTATAAATAATGCCTTACGTTGATCTGCGGGCATTTTGATTGGAAATAAATACACTTGCTCATGACGAACGTTACTGCGTGTATACACAATATCTTTTTCATCTGATGCAACTAGGCTAAGTTCATATTTTCGAAAAAAACCTCCCACAGCAGAGAATTCTTCGCCTTTTTCTTTTCGGATTTCAATTGAGAAAACCAGAGGTTTTTGATCTGAAAAATCAAAACTTACTAGGGTGTGTGCAATCTGTGGACCCATCCAGTAGGAAGTAATGACATTAACACCTGTGATTTTATTTAAATCTATTTTGCGATCTTCCCAGTGTATTTCATAGCTTCCATCTGTATGCCAGCTAAAGTTCCGAATATTATGCAAATGGACAAGATCACCTTGTTTTTCATAGTAAAGCTGCTGTGCAACTTCAGGATCCCATTCGCGGTCTTGTTTCGCTTGAATGGAAAAATACCAGATCAATGAACAAGCAAATGCAAGGCAGTAAATAATGATATCTGTGCGACGGCTGAAAAGATGACCACTAACGTATACACCAATTAGACTTAAAGCAAAAATGGTCCAGACCACAATCACAATACGACTGAAGACTGAACCAAGAGGCTGTTGGATCCAAAGTGCAAGACATAACCACACGCTAGACAGGACCACAAATAAGGTGAAAAGACTATGGAGCAGACCTATTCCTAAAGCGAGAAAAAACTCACGTGATCCAATATTCTGCATAGTCCTGTGCGATCCATTATTTATTTTTGATAGGTCGCAAACTCAAACTTAACCAGCGATTTTTCATCTTGATGATGTTCTGAGTTTACTTTTTGGAAATCCTCAGAGATTTTCGGGTAATGTGCATCACCTTGTACATCTAAATCAACATGAGTCAATTCTAGACGATCAGCGATGTTGAGGGTTTGAGTGAAAATCTCTCCACCACCAATAATAAATAAAGACGCTTTTTCAGAATGTTGTACGTCTGTAAGTGCTTCATTCAAGGCATCTTCAATGCTATAAGCGACCTTTACACCTTCAAATTGCCATAATGGATCACGAGTAATCACCCAATTCACACGATTAGGTAGCGCGCGACCCATAGACTCTAAAGTTTTACGACCCATGATGACAACGCCACCTTGAGTAATCGCTTTGAAATGTTTTAGATCGGCAGAGATATGCCAAGGCAATGCATTGCCTTTGCCGATACAGTTGTTCTTATCCATTGCGACAACGTGAACAACTTCGATACCTTGCCATGCCATTTTCTTGATCTCACTTATCGTTAAACTGCTACAGGTGCTTTAATTGCTGGATGTGATTCGTATCCTACGATTTCGATGTCTTCAAACTTAAAGTCGAAAATATCTTTGACATCAGGATTGAGCTTTAACTGACATAACGGTAACGGTTCACGAGTAAGTTGTAATTTGGCTTGCTCAAAGTGGTTTGCATATAAGTGTGTATCACCACCAGTCCAAACAAAGTCCCCAACATCTAAACCACAGACTTGTGCAATCATATGGGTGAGTAGGGCATAGCTAGCAATATTAAATGGCACACCTAAAAATACATCTGCACTACGTTGATAAAGTTGGCAAGAGAGTTTGTTATCATGCACAAAAAATTGAAACAGGGTATGACAAGGTGGTAAAGCAACCTTACCTGCTTCATTTGGATTCCAGCCCGAAACGATTAAGCGACGTGAATTCGGATTGGTTTTGATTTCATTGACGAGCCATTTAATTTGGTCAAAACCATTTTGTTGGTAACTACCATCTTCATTTTGGCTAGCACCAAAGTTACGCCACTGGTGCCCATATACAGGACCAAGCTCACCTTCAGGTCGACCGAAGCGAGCGGTTTGCTCAGCAGTTGCCCATTCATCCCAAATAGTGACTTTATTGTCTTTGAGATATTGAACGTTAGTATCACCTTTGAGGAACCAAAGAAGCTCAATTACAATTGAACGAAAGTGAACTTTCTTAGTGGTTAGTAATGGAAAACCTTTAGAAAGATCAAAACGCATTTGATGACCAAATACTGAACGTGTACCTGTACCTGTACGGTCACCCTTGTCACCGCCATTGTCTAGGATATGTTGTAAAAGGTCTAAATATGTACGCATAACGCTCTCTAAAATCGTTTGTGAACTTACATGTTAAACAGCTTAATCTGCTCAACATCTTTGATAGGGAATGATACTTGATTATTCCTGCTTATAATATTTCTATTCTTTAAAAATACAAAGAGCGCTCTATAAGCGCTCTTTGTTTCTAGTCATCTTTATTCAGTGACAAAGGTTACTTTGCCATCAGCAAGGGATTTAACACGTGCTAAAGATTCCACGCGATAACCTTTTTCAAGTAATACATCTCGACCTGGTTGGAATGATTTTTCAATCACAATACCCACGCCTACAACTTCAGCATTTGCTTGATGAATAAGATCGATTAAACCTAATGCAGCTTGACCATTTGCCAAGAAGTCATCAATAACCAACGCTTTATCAGTTGAATTAAGATGCTTGTTTGAAATAGCAATTGTGCTTTCAGTCTGCTTAGTGAATGAGAACACTTTAGAACGATAAAGATCATCTTTTAAAGTCAATGACTGGTATTTACGAGCAAAAATCACAGGAACACCAAGCTCTAAACCTGCCATAATCGCAGGTGCAATCCCAGATGCTTCAATGGTAATAATCTTAGTAATGCCTGCATCTTTAAAACGCGCAGCAAACTCTTTACCAATCTGTTGCATTAACACAGGATCGATTTGGTGATTTAAGAAAGCGTCAACTTTCAATACTTGATCAGATAGAACGATACCTTCATTTAAGATTTTCTGTTCTAAAGCGTACACGGGAGAATCCTCTAAACGGATGCTTTTTCAAGCAAAGGCATATTTTAAAAAGCATCCAAAAAATTGCAAGCTAAAATTGACCAGATGGTTAATTGGTTTTACCCGAATAGCCAGTCAATAATAGTCCATAGGATGACTTACCATCATTATGTGTCACTTTTACAGGAAGATAATCTAATTTGGGAGCTAACCAAAATACGGTATTGCGTTCAGGTTTGCTGTGTTGTAACACGACTTTGATCGTATTAAATGTTCCATAACTGGTTTTAATACTTTCAGTGCCTTGTTTAATAAAACGTCGCTCATCGACACCTTTCGCATCCGAAATATAATAACGTGGTTGCAAGGTATTGCCGTTTTTTAAATCTTCACGAACTTGTAACTCAGCATTTAACTCGTCCAAAACACCAGCTTGCCAAGCAAAAGAACGTTTCTTGTCATCTTTTTGGGTGTTAATCACTTTAGCACTTGGATTGAAGTTAATATTCATCGTGTTGTTGTGCACTAAAATTTTACTGGTACGACTGAACTTTTGTGAAGTGATTTTGTTATCTGAGAAAGCAAATTGACTTGTTTCAGATGCAGAAGCAATACCACCCGCTTTAGCAACAAATTTATATGTCCAGTTGTTGCCTTGCTGAGATAATGTACGTGTTGCTGAACCCAAATTCTTATTGTTATAACTAAATTGATAGCTCGCTTGGAATGGCGCCATTGCATAGGCATGGCTAAAGAAGCTTGCACAAGCAAGTGTTGCAGAAGTTACCGTTGCAATACTCAAAAACTTAGTAAATTTGTTTGTCATAGCATTGTGTCCTTTGGATGAGCATTTGATGGGATCATCCAGATATCATTACGATTTGTTGTTATTATGCCTGTAGATTATGAAGAAAAGATCAGGTTTTTTACTAAGTGCTTGTTAATTTTTCGTATTAATCATGAAGTTGGAGATTTCTGTGGCAGAGTATAAATAACATGCTGCCACAGGATGTTTGGAATTATCTTTTTGAGTCTTTTTGCTGGATTGGGGTAACTTCGCTAATATCTAAATCATCTTCCTCATCAAATTCATTGTTTGGGGAGAGGATCGCTGTAAGATTCACATTTCCCCAAACAATTAATTCTGCTGGTCGGACACGTGCACGATTTACATGCACCTTACTCAGGGTCTCAATAATACTTGGCTTTTTACTAAACCAGCGATTTAAATCTAGATAAAGTAAATCATCTTTTACGGTTACGACTTCAAAGTGTTCTAAAATTTTCCCTAAAGGATCTTCCTCACGAAACTTTTGGTAATACCAAATCGCAAGATGAAAGCCCCATTTTTGGAAAATGTTTTTGAAACTCGCCTCAATCACTTGAGTGTTACTGATTTGCTCAAAAACCATAAGTTGAACATCTTTATTCATTTCCATCTGCAACAGCTTTAAATCAACAGAAAGGGTGGTATGTAGACCTTTGACGTCTATCGTCGAGTACAGTCTTAACCAGCCATCATATAAATCAGCATGCAGGTCTTTAATGATTTCAACTTTTTCGGTGACATAACGCTCCATCGTCGCGTTCACAAATACTTGTGAAAGCGAAAACTCTCTTTCTTCTTCGATGAATTCTTCGGCTTTTTGGTAAACTTTACGTAGACGTTTAACAACAGATGAAATTAGCGTTTGCATAAAAGTTGTTCCAGAAAGTGAATTGTTTTAGATAGCAATGCCACGATCTTTGTAATAACTAAAAAATAAAAATAAATTTCTGACTTGCAGTGTAGCAAAATTAATTGCTACATTTTCATAAAATGATGGTATGGATACACTGTAACTATAAGTGGATCATATTTTTGTAAAATTTTGAATACTGGTTCGGCTTTTTATACGGCTTTGCCGTTGGGGATGAGGCAATTTTTGCCGCTAAGATGCCATGTGGAATAAAATAAATTTTCGTTCGGAGTTGTCATCTCATTGGTGGCAAGACTCAATTTTTGTAGGGGCTGTGATTTTAGCATTGCTTCTGCATTTGGCTGTGCTTGCAGTACAGTTTGCTATGCCAACTCCATCCGATACCTCCACAAAGGAAATCGCAGTTTCTATTCGCCCTAGTACTGATAAAGTAGAAAATGCTGATTTTCTCGCTCAAGCCGATCAAAAGGGTTCAGGTGAGTTTCGAGAAGCACATCGCATGTCGAGTGATATGCCTTCACCGATGCAAGCTGATGCGACTACAGGTGAAACTGAGTTTGAAAGCTTAGAAAAAATTCAGCAAAAGCGCGAGTTAAAATTTGAAGAAAAAGTTTTAATGACCGTATTGAGCTGGCAGAAACAGGCAGAACAAAGCGAGCGTAAAAAAGCCTTAGAGGATTTACAAAGTCAGTTCCAAGCAAAAGCTGCCATGGTTGCTAGTCTTGAAGCTCAGTATTTACAACGACAACAAAATTTTAGCCGTAAACAACGGATTAAAACGGTAGATGGTATTCAAGCTAAACAGGATGCTTCTGCTGCGTATCTAGATAAATTCCGCCAAAAAGTTGAGCTGTACGGAAATCGCTATTACCCAGATGCTGCTAAACAACAGCGGTTATCGGGTGAAGTTAGATTAATGGTTATTCTGAACTCACAGGGTGGGATACGTGCAATTCGTTTAATTGAGAGTTCGGGACATTCTATTTTAGATGAAGCAGCTAAGGCTTCAGTGCGCCGTGGAGCCCCTTTTGGTGCATTTGATTCAACGATGAAGAAGGATATTTCTGAATTACGTATCATTCGGACTTGGCGTTTTGATCCCGTGGATGCTGAGTTTGAAGTGCATTGATTTTAAAAAATAAATCATTTATAAAAAGCTATTTAATTACAATTAGATAGCTTTTTTATTGTTATTCATTTTTCTTTTTTTACAACACTCTATTACATTTCATAAATAAAACTTGAATTGATAATAAAAATAATTATCATTTGTATTGTGTTTTTAATTGTTTTGTATGCGCTCCTGTGCTGAAAAGTAAATGCTCTGGGGGAGATCGGCGCATGCATTTTAAATCTCATATCTTTGCATAAGGAAATTTCCCATGCATCAATCTCAGACTTTTCAATCTTTTAAAGCCCATCCTCTTATGTTGGCGATGGCGATATTACTTCCTTCATTTGCCTCTGCAGAAACCAGCACCTCTTCATCGACAGTTGCACTACCTACGATTAGCCTCAAAGCACAAGATAATCAATCCTCAATTACAGAGGGAACTCAAAGTTATACGGCGAAGAGTGCAAATACAGCGACTAAGTTGAGTCTATCGCTTCGTGAAACGCCACAATCCGTTAAGGTTTTAACTCGTGAGTATTTGGATGATGCCAATATCAGTTCTTTTCAGGATCTATTAAATAATGTCACAGGTGTGTCAGTTAACCAATGGGATGAGCGTCAATATCCTACAGCGCGAGGCTTTGATGTCGACTATTATTTATTTGATGGTGTTCCAAGTAATGTAGGCATGGAAGCAAATGATCCTGATTTAACAATGTATGATCGCGTAGAGTTGGTCAAAGGTGCAAATGGTTTAATGACTGGTGCTGGTAACCCAGCCATAGCTATCAATATGATTCGAAAGCATGCTAATGCGAAAGAACTAACTGGGCAGGTAAGTACTTCTTTGGGTTCATGGAATGCATGGACGAGCTCGGCAGATATTTCTACACCATTGAATACGGATGGAACAGTTCGTGGTCGTGTCGTGGTAAAGCACGAAGACACTGACTCTTTTATGAAAGGGTATGAGAAAAATAATAATGTTGTATATGGGGTGGTTGATGCTGATATCAGCGACAAAACCTATGTCTCTGTTGGGGCAGGTTATCAAAACTTAGAGCGTGATGGAGTACGGTGGGGCGGATTACCAGCATTTGATAGTAATGGTCAACGCGTTGATTTTGATCGATCCAAAACAGTAACTTCTGATTGGACTTATTGGAATACGGACACCACCACAGCCTTTGCAACCTTGAAACAAAATCTATTCAATGATGTGAATTTGCATGTAAATTATGCATATCGTGAAGTAAAACAAGATACTGCATTGCTCTATTTGTGGGGGAGTTTCGATAAAACTACAAATACCAGTAAAGGTACATTAATGACTTGGTCTGATGCTACTAAGACGAAAGAAAATAATATTGATACTTATCTTTCTGCTCCCTTTTCTATTAGTGGTTTAGACCAAGAAATTGTGGCGGGTCTTATGTATAACCAAGCACAAAAAGACACATGGTATTCAGGTAATCCTCAAATTGCATCAGATGCGGTACTTGATTTTGATCATCCAAATGTACCGTTATTAGGATCGATTCAAAATAACAATGTCTATCAAGTTCCTAATAAAACGACTCAAACAGGCGCTTATTTGGCAGGTAAATTTAGCTTAGCTGAGCCTTTGAAATTAATTACAGGCATACGGTTATCAGACTGGAAATATGAGAGTGATGATGGTGTCGGAAATAGAAAATTCAAAAATGAAGTAACTCCATATGCAGGTTTGGTTTTTGATTTTCTTGATCAGTATTCTTGGTATGCGAGTTATACCAGTATTTTTAAACCAGAAGATAAACGAGATATAAATAAGCAGTACCTTGATCCACGAGAAGGTAAAAGTTATGAGACAGGTTTAAAAGGGGAGTTCTTAAATAGAAAGCTGAATGCTGCTTTATCGGTATTCCAAACCAAACAAGATAATGTTGCAGAAGAAACTGGAACTTTTATACCGAGTCCAGATGGAACACCAACAACAGAAAAAGCGTACCGTAGTGCTGATGGTGTCGAAAGCAAAGGTGTTGAATTTGAGTTAGATGGAGAAATTGCCAATAACTGGAATTTAAGTTTTGGTATTGCTCATTTCAATGCCAAAGATGCTCAGGGTAATGAAGTGCAAACAATGTCTTCAAGAACTAACGCCAATTTATTCACCAAATATAAGTTAGATAAATGGAGTGTTGGTGGCGGTGTAAATTACAAGAGTAAGTTTTATACAGGAGAAGGAGACAAACGCATCACACAGGATGCCTATGCTTTAGCAAATTTAATGCTTGGCTATGATATAGATTCAAATATTAAAGCTCAGATCAATTTGAATAATATTTTTGACAAAAAATACTATACTGGCATTGGCGATAATTTGATGGTGTATGGCGCACCTCGTAATGTGACCTTTACATTACGATATCAATTTTAAGAATTCAAAAAACGGCTGAAATTGTATTCAGCTATTTTAAAATTGTGGATAAGTTTCAGCTTATTCACAATTTATTTGTACTTGAGTAAACCCGTTCGATTTTACAGATTTCGATATTAAAATGCTGGTACCATTTTTCTTTACCTAAGTGTTGGGCAACTAAATGCTCAGCATCTTGTTGCCAGCGTTGAATATCTTCGAGGCTGTTCCAGTAAGACAACGCTATTTCAAAATCATTTTCACAACATGCTTCAAACTTAACACAGTGATATTGGCCGATTGCTTTATCTCTAAGCTTTTGTGCCATTTCGGTGTAAGTAGAATCCAATTGTCTAATGGTGGCTTTAAAAATAACGATATACATAGGACTCAGGCTTAATTTTCATCAGCTTGGTAAGGATTACTGATCCCAAGTTTTTTCAGAATCTCAATTTCCAAAGCTTCCATTTCTTCAGCTTCGGCTTCACTGGTTTCATGGTCGTAGCCGAGTAAATGTAAAATCCCATGCACGAGTAAGTGAGTGAAATGATCACTTGGTGTTTTTTGTTGCTCTGCTGCTTCTTGTAACACAACAGGAATACAGATGACCAAGTCACCTAAAGGCTCTGCTTCGAGTAAGCTGAGCATTTCTTCTGGAATATCGCTTGGAAAAGATAAGACATTGGTTGGTTTGTCTTTCTCTCGGTATTGCAAATTCAGTTCATGACTTTCTGTAAGATCAACGCAAGCAATGCCAATCTCACAATCTGCGTCAAAACCAACATGACGTAATGCAGTTTCAATTTGTTTTTTGATTTGACCACGCTTCAATGGTAAATCATTAGCTTGAAAGTCTTGTTGAAGACTTAAATTGATTTTCAAAATAGATCCTTAAATATAAATTGCATCTACAAACTTAGAGTGAAACTCAATGGGATAGAAAGAAGACTGGAGGATTGCTTTACTGCATATTGATCCAATTTGTTGCATCATTTGTCTTTTCATGTGCCATCTTTCAAAAAATTGATGATCCATAAGTTTGCTGACAAAACACAAAACTATCCTCATTTAGATCACTGTAGGCTACTCACACTCATATACTTAACTCGGTAATGACCATGGAGCCTACAGATTTCAAGTGCCTTTTTTTAATATCACACTAAAAGCATATTCATTAATGTTGAGCGTCAGCTTTCTCATCATTTTCTGCTACCAGTGCTTCTTGTCTCGCTTTGCGTTCAGCACGAGCTTCTGCTGACAAACGTTGTTGTTCGCTGTCCCAGCCTTCATAAGCTTCGACAATTTTTTGTACCAGTTGGTGACGCACTACATCTCGAGAGTGGAAGCGCGTGATATGAATTTCATGGACGTTTTCAAGAACACGTAAGGCATGAGCCAAACCTGATTGCTGACCACGAGGTAAATCCACTTGTGTTACGTCACCCGTTATCACCGCTCTTGAACCGAACCCTAGGCGTGTAAGGAACATTTTCATCTGTTCAGGCGTTGTATTCTGAGCTTCGTCCAAAATGACAAAAGAATGATTCAATGTACGTCCGCGCATATAGGCGAGAGGTGCTACTTCAATCACTTGGCGTTCAATGAGTTTAGCTACTTTTTCAAAGCCCAGCATTTCATATAGGGCATCGTAAAGTGGTCGAAGGTAAGGATCAATTTTTTGAGTTAAGTCACCTGGTAAAAAACCAAGTTTCTCACCTGCTTCAACTGCAGGACGTACCAGTAAGATACGTTGAATTTCATTACGTTCGAGCATATCTACTGCTGCAGCGACTGCAAGATAGGTTTTACCTGTACCCGCAGGCCCTATACCGAAGGAGATATCGCTTTGTAAGATACGTTGTACATAGCGTTTTTGATTTGCGCCACGTGGATTGATGCGGCCTTTACGCGTTTGTAGCCAAACGTTATCAAGCCCAGTATGTTCTTGATCAGAGTCATCCAAAAATTCACGATCAGTTTGAGATCCTTGAATCATTAAATGAAGTACATCCGCACTGATTTGAGAAGAAATTTCAGATTCTTGAAAGAGCCGTTGCAAAAGTGCTTCGGCTCGTTCGACCGCTTCGATATCACCGTCTAAGTAAAAGGCATCGCCTCGGTGAGTTATTTTGACATCTAAACGTTGTTCGATTTGTTTTAAATGCCCGTTATACGCACCGAGCATGCTTTTTAAACGTTCCATGGAAATTTCAGGGAACGTTACTGTACGTCGAATCGCTGCAGTCAAGAGAAACCCTTTATGTTGTCTTGTAAGAATACCCTTACATTACGCCACGTCAGGTTCAAGATTCAAGAGTTCACCATAAACTAAATTTAAAGTTTTGATTTCAGTAATCTCAATTTCAGCAAAACGTCCAACCCAAGCTGCATCACCGATAAAAGTAACAAGACGAGTGTTGTCCGCTGTACCGATCAGAAGATTTGGATCTTTATCAGAAACTTTTTCAATCAGTACGCGTTCAATTTTACCCAGCATCGCATCAGTTTTATCGATACTAGATTGTTTAATCACTTGTTGTACTTGTGCTAAACGATCTTTTTTCACTTGCTCTGGAGTGTCATCAGGAAGTTCAGAAGCAGGTGTACCAGGGCGTTTTGAATAAACGAAACTATAAGAGTGGTCAAAATCTAAATCTTTAATAAACTGCAAAGTCTCAGCGAAGTGCTCATCCGTTTCGCCAGGGAAGCCAATAATGAAGTCACTTGATAAATGCATATCAGGGCGAACTTTGCGTAGTTTTGCGATTTTATCGATGTAGACATCAATCGTGTGATTGCGCTTCATGGCTTGCAATACATCGTTTGAACCACTTTGTACAGGTAAATGCAAATGCGAAACCATCTGAGGCAAATCACGATAACATTGAATCAACTCATCAGAAAACTCTAATGGGTGAGAGGTGGTATAACGTAAACGACCAATCCCTGGAATTTCAGCAACTAAGCGCAGTAATTCAGGGAATGTGCAAATGCCACCTTCAAAGGTTTCACCACGATAACCATTTACATTTTGACCAAGCAGGCTAATTTCACGAACACCTTTCTCTGCCAATCCAGCAATTTCTGCTAACACATCATCGAGAGGGCGCGAAACTTCTTCACCGCGTGTGTAAGGGACTACGCAGAATGAACAATATTTCGAACAGCCTTCCATGATCGAGACAAATGCTTTAAAACCTTCAACACGTGGTTCAGGTAAGAAATCAAATTTCTCAATATCTGGAAAAGAAATATCAACTAATTTGATTTTTTCTTTCTTTGGCTTTTCCACTTGGGCTTGATGCTGATCAAGCATTTGTGGCAAGCGGTGTAGGGTTTGTGGACCGAATACCATGTCGACATAAGGTGCGCGCTTTTGAATGTTGTCACCTTCTTGAGAAGCAACACAGCCACCGACACCAATCACTAGGTCAGGATTTTGTTCTTTCAGTTTGCGCCAGCGACCAAGCTCACTAAAGACTTTCTCTTGCGCCTTTTCACGAATTGAACAAGTGTTCATTAACAAGATATCAGCTTCGTTTGGATTTGTGGTCAGAACGTAGCCGTGTGAGTCGCCAAGCAAATCTGCCATACGATGACTGTCATACTCATTCATCTGACACCCTTGAGTTTCAATATATAACTTCTTCATTGAAACATCAGTGGTGTGCGTTGGCTGGGTAACAGTGTTTTCTGAGGCAGCTTTTGTAGCACTAGGAGTGAATGTTTGAACCGTCATGCAGGCTCCTAAACGAGGTGGATTTAAACAAACCGCGGATTATAGCAGCATTTTTGAATGTACGCTGAGAATAAAAAAATGACTAAAATGGACACTTTGTGGATGAAAATACGTGAATTTTAATGAATATGAATCAGCAAGTTACATAACACAACAATAGAAAGACTTGAGAGTTATTAAACTATAATCGCAGGCGAAATTAGGCAAATGTATCGATGAAGATGAATAAGCAACACAATTCAGTTCCACACCTCAAAATAAAACTAAATAACAAGAAAATCTTACAACGTAGTTTTGTTGTTGGTGGTTTGCTTGCGTGTTCGTCTGTTTATGCTTTAGATGATCAGTTTAATGATGCTTTACGTGCTGCGAATGCGGGGAATACCGCATTGCTCGATCAGTACCAATATGAGATGCAAAATGATGTTTTGGGTTACTACCCAGAATATTGGAAATTGAATAGTAATCTTGGGTTTCAGCCAGCATCTTCAATTATCAATTTTGCGCAACGTTATCCAAAGTCTGCAATGGCTGAAAAGTTAGCAGCAGATTATGTTGAAGAAAAGGTAAAACAAGCGAACTTTAGTGAGGCAAAACCAGTCCTCAGTTATGTAACGAACCCTGATCAAGACGAAAGTTGTGCTGTGGCGCAGGTTCGAGCTCAAACTGGGGATAGTTTGGTTTATGCAGAATATAAGGATATTTGGTTGGCAACAAATACCCAACCTGAATCATGTAATGGTTTGGGGCGTATGATGTTATCAAGCCCCTTAATGACTGCTCAAGATCGTAAACAACGTTTATGGGGACAACTTAGAGCTGGTCAGTCGGGGCAAGCAATCGCAACTGCACAAACTATGGGTTTAAGTTTATCTCTGGCCCAGTTTAATCAAATTCAATCTAATCCTCTCGCGTACCTATGGAGTGCGCCAAAAGCCAATGACGCGGATTACGCCTATTTAATTTTTGCGTTAGGTCGCGTAGCAGATAGTGATTTAACTAATGCTTTAGGCAATGTGCAACGTGTTGCTCAAGATTTACCAAGTCCAGTACAAAAATATTTGTATCGTACTATCGGCTATGTTGGTGGTACAACTGTAATGAAAAATGGTTTTAATCGTGAAGTATTAAATGCATTTGATAAGAGTTATGGTTATCCATTTAGTCCTGAAGAAGCTGAAATTTATGCGCGTCAAGCGGTGCGATTTGGTGCATGGGAAAGTGTAATTCGTGCAGTAGACTCAATGTCGGTCACACAAAAACAAGAAGATCGTTGGCAATATTGGTTGGCTCGCGCATCAGAGCAAAGAAATGACAAAGACTCGAAGTTAGCAGCTCAACAAATTTATCGCAAACTAGCGCAAGCTGGTGATGATTATCACAACTTGCTTGCTAAAGATCGTTTAGGTGAGCGATACAATCATCAACCTTATAATGAACAACCAAGCGCACAAGATATTCAGCGTTTAAACCAAAATATTCACTTTAGACGTGCATTCGCTTTACGTGATATTAATGCTCCTGCCAATTATACCAATAGAGAATGGAACTGGGCTGTCAGACAGGCTTATCTACAAAAAGACGATGGTTTATTATTGGCGGCTGCTAAGCGCGCACATGATATGGGCTGGTATGATCGAGCAATTTATGCGGCTGATCGAACCAGCACTCGACACAATGATACCTACCGTTTTGCAACGCCGCATCGTAGTAATGTGACTAGTCATAGTTACAATGCTGGTATTGATCCAGCTTGGGCGTATGGTTTAATGCGCCAAGAAAGTCGATTCGTGACCACAGCGAGGTCGCATGTCGGGGCTGGTGGTTTGATGCAGATCATGCCAAACACGGCCAAATTGATTGCTCGACAAATGGGAGAAACCTATAACCCTGCGGCATTGAGTGAAATGAACACGAATATTCGATATGGGACATTTTATCTTTCGATGATTCATGGTCAATTGAGCGGAAATGCAGTGCTTGCGACAGCGGGTTATAATGCTGGTCCAAATCGTGCACGTCGTTGGCAACCTGATTTTCAACCAATTTCGGCTGATCAATACACTGAGTCAATTCCTTTATTAGAAACACGTGACTATGTAAAACATGTCATGACCAATGCAACACACTATGGGGTAGTGTTAGGGCAGGGACCTCAATCTCTGGAAAAACGTATGAGTATTATTCCTGTACGTAATGAACCTTAACGCATGGCATCGTTGAACTTGAGATAATGAAGTTTTTGTATTTGATGAAATCAATGTGCTTGATGAAGGAATCAATGTTTAGGGCTATACAGATACTAATCTGTTATTTAGCTCTTTCATTTGCTGTTCCATTATATGCAGCGGACAAAGCTGATATTGCTGGATATGTGATGCATGTCCAAATGACACCTGCTGTCTGTTCATTTGATTCTTCACGCCAAAAACAACGTAAATGTTTAGAAGGTTATTCTTTGACGATCTCAAGTTTATTACCTGAAGTTCCTGTTGGTCGAGACTGTCAAACAAAATCATCGGCTAAATTATCCCCCCTACAAGCTAAAGTGGTTGCACGTGTGATGCCTGATGAAAATGCACGGGTACAACTTTGGCAAAATGTCGGTGGCTGTGTGCCAATGAATGCGAGTCAATATTTCAGAACGATTATTAATTTTGCGGAACGGTTAAAAATACCTGCTGATTTGACTAGCCCTAATACGATTGAAGTACAAAAAGAAAATTTAAGGCAGCAATTCACTAAACTAAATCCTTCTCTACCACCCAATGGAATTCGATTTACTTGCCAAGCATCCAAATTTGACTCTATTTTGACTGAGATTCGAGTGTGCTATCAGAAAAACGGTCAGTACAAACAGTGTTCGAGTCATGTGGTCACAGGATGTCCAAGTGAATTTACAATTAAAGGAAGTTATTAAGCTTTTTTTCTGAATTAATTTGTATTTTCTATCAGACTTTTGTTGAAATCCATTCTCTTTTACATGCATCTGCGTTCGCTTTAGAGTACAATCTTTGCCGTTTATGATAATTCGGTTGAATAACAAAAGAATTCAATCGTGCTAACGCATCTCATTGGAGAATATCACATGAAGCAACCCGTTCGTGTTGCCGTTACAGGCGCTGCAGGTCAAATTGGTTATAGCTTATTATTCCGTATCGCTAGCGGTGAAATGTTAGGTAAAGATCAACCTGTAATTTTACAATTGCTTGAAGTTCCTTTTGAGAAAGCTCAACAAGCGCTTAAAGGCGTAATGATGGAACTTGATGACTGTGCTTTCCCATTATTGGCAGGCATGATCGGGACTGATGATCCAGAAGTTGCATTTAAAGATGCTGACTATGCGTTATTAGTAGGTTCACGTCCACGTGGTCCTGGTATGGAACGTGCTGACTTATTGAAAGTAAATGGCGAGATCTTCATTGGTCAAGGTCAAGCTTTAAATAAAGTTGCTAGCCGTGATGTTAAAGTATTAGTTGTTGGTAACCCAGCAAATACAAATGCTTACATCGCAATGAAATCTGCTCCAGATCTTCCAGCGAAAAACTTCACAGCTATGCTGCGTCTTGACCACAACCGTGCATTAACTCAACTTGCTCAAAAAGCTGGCGTTGCAGTTTCTGACATCGAGAACATGACTGTTTGGGGTAACCACTCTCCAACTATGTATGCTGACTACCGTTTTGCAACTGCAAATGGTGTAAGCTTAAAAGACAAAATCAACGATGCTGAATGGAATAAAGATGTATTCCTTCCAACAGTTGGTAAACGTGGTGCTGCGATCATCGAAGCACGTGGTTTGTCTTCTGCTGCTTCTGCTGCAAACGCTGCAATTGACCATATGCGTGATTGGGCGTTAGGTACAAATGGCAAATGGGTAACTATGGGTATTCCTTCTGACGGTTCTTATGGAATTCCTGAAGGTGTAATGTTTGGTTTCCCTGTAACAACTGAAAACGGTGAATACAAAATCGTTCAAGGTTTAGAAATTGATGAATTCAGCCGTGACCGTATCAACTTCACTCTTAACGAGTTAGAAGAAGAACGTGCAGCGATTGCTGACATGGTTAAATAATTTGTCATTTTGATAAATTATGAAAAGCACTCTCTTGTAGAGTGCTTTTTTATTTTAAGAAACAAAATACAACAAGAAAATATAGAGATATGCCTGCAAGTTAATACAGTTTATTGTTAGATTATTTATTAGATGGGTTTTACCTAAGGAGAAGAAAAAATGTTTGAACAACAACCAACACTTGAACTTTTATTTGAACAATTGGGGCTTGATGCAGATGAAGTTTCGATGGAAAACTTTATTAAAACTCATCAATTGAGTGCTAGCCAGAAATTACACGAAGCTGATTTTTGGAGTGCTGGGCAACGAGACTTTCTTAAGAGTCATTGGGATAAAGATGATGAATGGGCTATCGTGATAGATGAGTTGAATCAGCAACTACATGTTGATAGTACAACTTAATAAGAAAAGCTCACATCAGTGAGCTTTTTTATGGATTAAACTTATGAACCATTCTTCTTGGCGGGCTTGATTAAAAGCTGGATGTGCATTTAACAACTGCAAGTCGTGATCTACACATGCCACATATTTTTTTAACCAATGTCGAGTCATCGCAAACTCTTCTTTACTTGCAGATGCATAAGCCAAAAAGAAGTAAATATCTAGATGATCGTAGTGAGCGAGAGGCTTTAGGATTTGCTGTGTAATAATCGCAAAACGTTGTTCTTTGGTTAGCTCAAAATAAATCATATAAGCTTTGGCTAAATTCAACGAGAGATCAAGATAAAGGCTTAATGGCATTTCCTCAAATTCAATTCGAGCTTGCTCAAGTAGCACGATGGCTTCTTGCAAGAAATGCAATTGTTCTTGACGGACATGACTGAGTACAACCAATTGCAGACGTAAGTCAGCTCTTTCTAAAGCAAGTTCAGGTGTATTTTCACTTAAATAGAGTTGGTCTGTTTTACCAATTCGATTTACTACATGTTTCGTTTCATTTGACATCAGTTTATCCAAAACCTTGATCTATGCATGCATATATAGGGCTTTATTTTGCAATTTAAAGGTTTAGGCATTCCAAAGCGAATTTCCACTGCGTAACCATGCTGTAATTGATAGACGTTGCTGTTTTGAAAGCAACACTTCATGTAGTAAATCACTTTGGAAGATAGCAAGCCGATTAGGCAATGGTTCAATGGTATGCCATTGTTCATTTTTATCTTGCAAGCGTAACTGACCGCCAAAGTCTTCTTGCCACTGTTCATGTAAATAAAAAACAGTTGAAATCATGCGATCATTCTTTTTCTGAGGATTATCTCGATGTAATGCATAAAATTCACCTGCGTTGTAACAGGCAAAATGAGCTTCTACTTCTTTGATTCCCAAATAAAACGCTTGATTTAATAACTGAGACAAGTTCTTTAATGCATTAATATGTTGTTGCGCGATCGGTAATTGTTCATCAATCCACAATATATGATCGCTACGTATATGACTCACAATACCATTTTGAATGCCTGCAGCTCTGAACTCAGCAAGATGTGAATTGCATTCGTTTACTAGGGAGTTTACAAATGCAGCAGAATAAACATTATCTATAACGGCAAAACCTGATTCATTTAAATCATCCAAAACTTTATCTAAATCCCACGATTCAGGAAGAGAACTTTGCTGCATATATTTCCAATAGATCTTGGTGAAGAGGCTGTATGATCTTAGTCGATCACATCAACGCTAAAGAATACTTTTTTCATTCGTGATAAACTACCCTTTGAATTGAGGAATAATTGTCAACATGAATTACCGTCACCATTTCCATGCGGGTAACTTTGCCGATGTTATGAAGCATGTACTTTTGCTTCAACTGCTCGCTCGTTTAAATGCTAAAGATAAACCTTATCGATATATAGATACCCATGGCGGTGCAGGTAAATATGATTTATCTACGTCTGAAGCACAAAAATCAGGTGAGTTTTTAACGGGTATCCATCGTTTGGTCAAGCTTGACGATTCGATTAAACGTAATGCACCTGAAGGCGTAAAACAATATCTTAAAATTGTTGAAGATATGCGTGCAGGTTCAGGTAAAGGTGCTTATCCAGGTTCACCTTGGTTTGCGCTTGAAGGCATGCGTGATATTGATAAAGCAACTATATTTGAAATGCAGCGTGATGTGTTTCAACAATTGTATTTTAATATTCGCGATAAACGTGCGGGCTTACATGAGCGTGATTTTTATGAAGGTTTGATGGGTGTCATTCCGCCTAAAGAAAAACGTGGATTGGTCATGATTGACCCACCATACGAAATCGAACGTAAAGATTTCCCTCAGTTAGTTGAGTTGTTACAAGCTGCACATAAAAAATGGCCGACAGGTGTTTTTGCTGTGTGGTATCCAATTAAAGATCGCGCGATGATTGACCGTTTTGAGAAGAAAATGTTTAAGACTGGTATTCGTCGCCAATTAATTTGTGAAATTTGCGTATGGCCAGATGATACTCCAGTTGGATTAAATGGTTGTGGTTTATTGGTGATTAACCCACCTTGGAAATTTTCAGAAGATGCAGATCAAGCCTTACAATGGCTTTTCCCTCATTTACGCATGAGTGAAAATGGTGGTCATGCTGCAGTGCGTTGGTTGGTGGGTGAATAAGCCCATCAATGTCAAACTATTCTCGAGGAATTGAAAATAATGACAAATTCTCCTAAGTCAGATTCTGATTTGAAGAAAGAAGAGCTTTCTTTTGATGGGATCACCTTTGAAGTCGAAGAAGAAGAACAAACGCATGAAGGGCAAAAAGTTAAAAGACGCGGCATTTATTTATGGCCAAATCTGATTACAACAGCGGCATTACTTTCAGGTTTTTATTCGATCATCGCTAGTATGAATGGTAATTTCACTCAAGCTATTTATGCGATTTTCTTAGCAGCATTGTTAGATGGTTTGGATGGTCGAGTTGCTCGTGCAATCGGAGCACAAAGTGCTTTTGGTGAACAGTATGATTCACTTTCGGATTTATTAGCCTTCGGTGTAGCTCCAGCTATTTTGATGTACAGTTGGAGTCTCAATGATTTGGGTCGAATTGGTCTAGCTTGTTGTTTTATTTACACAGCCTGTGCAGCATTTCGACTTGCACGCTTCAATGTACAAATCGGTGTTGTGGATAAACGTTACTTTATAGGAATAGCAAGTCCATTAGCTGCTGTAACCGTTATTTCAATGGTATGGGTGAGTCAAGATTATCCACTGGTATTTGATTTAAATGACATCATAATACAAATCATCAACGCCGTGATTATGGTTTCGATTGGTTTGCTTATGATTTCAAATATCAAATACTATTCATTTAAACAAATGGATCGCAAACGTGTTCCTTTTGTAGTCATGTTGCCTGTAGTCTTGATTTTTGCTGCAATCACCTACAATATTCCTGTAGGGATACTTGTTGTATGTATCATCTATGTGTTGTCTGGTTTTGTAACGACACTATTAGCTAAAAAAAATGATTCCAAAATAACAATCTAAATAAAAGGAGGTTCGGCATGCCATTGTTGATGAATAATAGTCAATTAAAGCAGCTGAACCTCAATAAGTCAGATGCTTTAACTTTTTACCCACCCAAAGGTTTATTTAAAATTGTTTATCAAGGTTTGATTCTACCCAATCTGCCTGCACCTTTTCATTATGTAAATTTCATTAGTTTGATCGGGCAACCTCGTATTCCCATTTGTTATAATCCAAGTGCAATTTCCACAACAGCGATCGATACAGCTACAGTGTTGGTAAGCAGTAGCTTATCAACAGTTGGACATCTAAAAAGTTATAGTGCAAAAGAACAGTGTCAATTTGAGACTGATTCTTATCAGTTTTTAGATGTTGATCAAATTCATGTTGATTTTCCAAACTATTACTTCAAACGAAATGACAATGAATTTAGCTGTGATTTAAGGGTAAATATCTGTTCTGAAATAGAAAATCATACAGCATTGCACTGGGGCGTTGCTGACTACTGGTATGTACAATGTCAGTGCGTTGGGGAAATTGTTTATAAAAATCAAAAATATTTGATTGAGACCAAAGGTATTTTAAAACATGCAAGGGCGGTATATTTACCTTTTATTGCTTTTCACTTTTTTACATATCAAATCATTCATATTAATGAAGAAATTCAAGTCATCCTTTCAGAATTGCGCAACCAATGGAATAACGTAATTTTCTCTCGAATTGAGGTTCAAACCAGCCAACAAGGTTCGACTCTTTATGATCGAAATGTAGTTTTTGATACCCTTAGAGTATATCCAAAGATTCAAACTCCTAATGGACGTGAGATGTATCTTCCACGTGAATTCATTTGGCAATATCAAGAAAATGAAGAAGTTATCTTTCAATTACACGGACAGAGTAGGGGCGATTATAAATTTGGTCTAGCGGCGGGTTATGTTGGTAGTTTTAGTTATGATTTATTTTGGAATAATCAGTCCTATCAAGGGAGTGGGTATTGTGAATACATCGATTGTCGACCTTTGCATTGGCAAGAAAAAAGTAAAACTGAACAAATCTTAGACCAAATTCCACATTTTCAGCCTTATTTGTGTAAAAAATAATCTATCAGTTTAAATATTAAAATAAATTCCAATAAATCACTTGCAACCATACTGAAATGCTGTAGAATGCACATCCATCGGCGGTGATGCGGATAAAAACTTGTTGAGAAACAAGGATTTGGCTAAAGTGGTTAGATTCTTGGGTTGGTTGATAAGTTTTAAAAATATCTAAATTACCTGTTGACTTTAAAGAAATTTAGAGTAATATAGCCGACCTAGCTTGATGATGACGAATCATCGAGAAGATCATTAAGAGAATAGAAGAACAACTTGTGTGGATTTTTACTGGTTGATCGATCGAATATATTTTCATTGATTGAATGGTAGAAATTTCTCGAAGTTTATTTGAGCGAATTTTTAGTCAGAAAATTGATGAGCCAGAATTAGCACCTTGTCTTAACTAAGGTGCAAAATGATTTTAACTGAAGAGTTTGATCATGGCTCAGATTGAACGCTGGCGGCAGGCTTAACACATGCAAGTCGAGCGGAGATGAGGTGCTTGCACCTTATCTTAGCGGCGGACGGGTGAGTAATGCTTAGGAATCTGCCTATTAGTGGGGGACAACATTCCGAAAGGAATGCTAATACCGCATACGTCCTACGGGAGAAAGCAGGGGATCTTCGGACCTTGCGCTAATAGATGAGCCTAAGTCGGATTAGCTAGTTGGTGGGGTAAAGGCCTACCAAGGCGACGATCTGTAGCGGGTCTGAGAGGATGATCCGCCACACTGGGACTGAGACACGGCCCAGACTCCTACGGGAGGCAGCAGTGGGGAATATTGGACAATGGGGGGAACCCTGATCCAGCCATGCCGCGTGTGTGAAGAAGGCCTTATGGTTGTAAAGCACTTTAAGCGAGGAGGAGGCTACTGAGACTAATACTCTTGGATAGTGGACGTTACTCGCAGAATAAGCACCGGCTAACTCTGTGCCAGCAGCCGCGGTAATACAGAGGGTGCGAGCGTTAATCGGATTTACTGGGCGTAAAGCGTGCGTAGGCGGCTTTTTAAGTCGGATGTGAAATCCCCGAGCTTAACTTGGGAATTGCATTCGATACTGGGAAGCTAGAGTATGGGAGAGGATGGTAGAATTCCAGGTGTAGCGGTGAAATGCGTAGAGATCTGGAGGAATACCGATGGCGAAGGCAGCCATCTGGCCTAATACTGACGCTGAGGTACGAAAGCATGGGGAGCAAACAGGATTAGATACCCTGGTAGTCCATGCCGTAAACGATGTCTACTAGCCGTTGGGGCCTTTGAGGCTTTAGTGGCGCAGCTAACGCGATAAGTAGACCGCCTGGGGAGTACGGTCGCAAGACTAAAACTCAAATGAATTGACGGGGGCCCGCACAAGCGGTGGAGCATGTGGTTTAATTCGATGCAACGCGAAGAACCTTACCTGGCCTTGACATACTAGAAACTTTCCAGAGATGGATTGGTGCCTTCGGGAATCTAGATACAGGTGCTGCATGGCTGTCGTCAGCTCGTGTCGTGAGATGTTGGGTTAAGTCCCGCAACGAGCGCAACCCTTTTCCTTACTTGCCAGCATTTCGGATGGGAACTTTAAGGATACTGCCAGTGACAAACTGGAGGAAGGCGGGGACGACGTCAAGTCATCATGGCCCTTACGGCCAGGGCTACACACGTGCTACAATGGTCGGTACAAAGGGTTGCTACACAGCGATGTGATGCTAATCTCAAAAAGCCGATCGTAGTCCGGATTGGAGTCTGCAACTCGACTCCATGAAGTCGGAATCGCTAGTAATCGCGGATCAGAATGCCGCGGTGAATACGTTCCCGGGCCTTGTACACACCGCCCGTCACACCATGGGAGTTTGTTGCACCAGAAGTAGGTAGTCTAACCGCAAGGAGGACGCTTACCACGGTGTGGCCGATGACTGGGGTGAAGTCGTAACAAGGTAGCCGTAGGGGAACCTGCGGCTGGATCACCTCCTTAACGAAAGATTGGTGACCGGTAAGAATCCACAACAAGTTGTTCTTCGAAGATGTATCTGAGGGTCTGTAGCTCAGTTGGTTAGAGCACACGCTTGATAAGCGTGGGGTCACAAGTTCAAGTCTTGTCAGACCCACCACTACTGACGAAGTGATGAATAATCACAAGCTGCTAGATAAAAAGATATGTCGTTCATTATGATTAAAGCTGGGGACTTAGCTTAGTTGGTAGAGCGCCTGCTTTGCACGCAGGAGGTCAGGAGTTCGACTCTCCTAGTCTCCACCAAATTCGAGGGTAAACAAAGCAACGCTTTGTCCGAGAATTTAAGCAAACAGCTATGCTGTGCGCAGGCACACATAGAACGAAGCTTAGAGCTAAAGATTACAGAACTTAGTAAGCAAATAGCTTCTTAACTTCTGTGATTTATCACAGTTTACTACTCGCTGACGAGGCGGTAGTTAATCATTAACAGATTAGAAAATTGAGTCTGAAATAAATTGTTCACTCAAGAATTTAAGTTGATCGAAGTAATTTGATTGATTTAAACATATTGAGAACTAGTAAAAACACTGAATCAAGCGTTTTGGTATATGAATTTAGATTGAAGCTGTATGGTGATTAAATTCACAGACAACAAACCAGTAGCAATTAAGTTTGCAACGATAACACTCACTTGTATGTGTTAACGACTGTTTGGGGTTGTATAGTCAAGTAATTAAGTGCATGTGGTGGATGCCTTGGCAGTCAGAGGCGATGAAAGACGTGATAGCCTGCGAAAAGCTCCGGGGAGGCGGCAAATATCCTTTGATCCGGAGATTTCTGAATGGGGGAACCCACCCGCTATAAGGCGGGTATCATAAACTGAATACATAGGTTTATGAAGCGAACGAGGGGAAGTGAAACATCTCAGTACCCTTAGGAAAAGAAATCAATTGAGATTCCCTTAGTAGCGGCGAGCGAACGGGGAGCAGCCCATTAAGTTATGTGTGTTTTAGTGGAACGCTCTGGGAAGTGCGAACGTAGAGGGTGATATTCCCGTACACGAAAGGGCACACATAATGATGACGAGTAGGGCGAGGCACGTGAAACCTTGTCTGAATATGGGGGGACCATCCTCCAAGGCTAAATACTCCTGACTGACCGATAGTGAACCAGTACCGTGAGGGAAAGGCGAAAAGAACCCCTGTGAGGGGAGTGAAATAGATCCTGAAACCGCATGCATACAAGCAGTGGGAGCCGACTTGTTCGGTGACTGCGTACCTTTTGTATAATGGGTCAGCGACTTATATTCAGTAGCGAGGTTAACCGAATAGGGGAGCCGTAGAGAAATCGAGTCTTAATAGGGCGTTTAGTTGCTGGGTATAGACCCGAAACCAGGCGATCTATCCATGAGCAGGTTGAAGGTTGGGTAACACTAACTGGAGGACCGAACCCACTGTCGTTGAAAAGCCAGGGGATGACTTGTGGATAGGGGTGAAAGGCTAATCAAGCCTGGTGATAGCTGGTTCTCCCCGAAAGCTATTTAGGTAGCGCCTCGGACGAATACCATTGGGGGTAGAGCACTGTTTCGGCTAGGGGGTCATCCCGACTTACCAAACCGATGCAAACTCCGAATACCAATGAGTACTATCCGGGAGACAGACTGCGGGTGCTAACGTCCGTAGTCAAGAGGAAAACAATCCAGACCGCCAGCTAAGGCCCCAAAATCATAGTTAAGTGGGAAACGATGTGGGAAGGCATAGACAGCTAGGAGGTTGGCTTAGAAGCAGCCACCCTTTAAAGAAAGCGTAATAGCTCACTAGTCGAGTCGGCCTGCGCGGAAGATGTAACGGGGCTAAAACTATGTGCCGAAGCTGCGGATGTATACTTTGTATACGTGGTAGGGGAGCGTTCTGTAAGCCGATGAAGGTGTATTGAGAAGTATGCTGGAGGTATCAGAAGTGCGAATGCTGACGTGAGTAACGACAAAACGGGTGAAAAACCCGTTCGCTGAAAGACCAAGGGTTCCAGTCCAACGTTAATCGGGGCTGGGTGAGTCGACCCCTAAGGCGAGGCCGAGAGGCGTAGTCGATGGGAAATTGGTTAATATTCCAATACTTCTGTGTAATGCGATGAGAGGACGGAGAAGGTTAAGTCAGCCTGGCGTTGGTTGTCCAGGTGGAAGACCGTAGGCATGCATCTTAGGCAAATCCGGGGTGCTCTATGCTGAGAGTCGATAGCAAGCTGTACTTGTACAGTGAAGTGGCTGATACCATGCTTCCAGGAAAAGTCTCTAAGCTTCAGTTACACAGGAATCGTACCCGAAACCGACACAGGTGGTCAGGTCGAGTAGACCAAAGCGCTTGAGAGAACTCTGCTGAAGGAACTAGGCAAAATGGTACCGTAACTTCGGGAGAAGGTACGCTGCTGACGGTGATGGGACTTGCTCCCTGAGCGGTTGGCAGCCGCAGAAACCAGGCCGCTGCAACTGTTTATTAAAAACATAGCACTCTGCAAACACGAAAGTGGACGTATAGGGTGTGATGCCTGCCCGGTGCTGGAAGGTTAATTGATGGGGTTAGCGTAAGCGAAGCTCTTGATCGAAGCCCCAGTAAACGGCGGCCGTAACTATAACGGTCCTAAGGTAGCGAAATTCCTTGTCGGGTAAGTTCCGACCTGCACGAATGGCATAATGATGGCGGCGCTGTCTCCAGCAGAGGCTCAGTGAAATCGAAATCGCTGTGAAGATGCAGTGTACCCGCGGCTAGACGGAAAGACCCCGTGAACCTTTACTGCAGCTTGACATTGAACTTTGACCTTACTTGTGTAGGATAGGTGGGAGGCTTTGAAGTTGGAACGCTAGTTCCAATGGAGCCGTCCTTGAAATACCACCCTGGTAATGTTGAGGTTCTAACTCTGTCCCGTAATCCGGGACGAGGACCATGTCTGGTGGGTAGTTTGACTGGGGCGGTCTCCTCCTAAAGAGTAACGGAGGAGTACGAAGGTGCGCTCAGCGTGGTCGGAAATCACGCGTAGAGTATAAAGGCAAAAGCGCGCTTAACTGCGAGACCCACAAGTCGAGCAGGTACGAAAGTAGGTCTTAGTGATCCGGTGGTTCTGTATGGAAGGGCCATCGCTCAACGGATAAAAGGTACTCTGGGGATAACAGGCTGATACCGCCCAAGAGTTCATATCGACGGCGGTGTTTGGCACCTCGATGTCGGCTCATCTCATCCTGGGGCTGAAGCAGGTCCCAAGGGTATGGCTGTTCGCCATTTAAAGAGGTACGCGAGCTGGGTTTAGAACGTCGTGAGACAGTTCGGTCCCTATCTACCGTGGGCGCTGGAAATTTGAGAGGATCTGCTCCTAGTACGAGAGGACCAGAGTGGACGAACCTCTGGTGTACCGGTTGTCACGCCAGTGGCATCGCCGGGTAGCTATGTTCGGAAGGGATAACCGCTGAAAGCATCTAAGCGGGAAGCCTACCTCAAGATAAGATTTCCCTAGGAATTTATTCCTCTAAAGAGCCGTTCGAGACTAGGACGTTGATAGGTTGGGTGTGGAAGCACGGTGACGTGTGAAGCTGACCAATACTAATTGCTCGTGAGGCTTGACTATACAACACCCAAACAGTTGTTGTATTCAAGATAAATTCAATACATAACTTGATTTAGTGTACAAACTAGTTACAATACAGACCAATTATCTAATCCGTTAATAACTCTTTGGATCGTAAGTAAGGCAAACATTATTAATTAATGTGAATAAGACCCGAAAACACCACAACAGTTTGCTGGCGACAATAGCAAGAGTGAACCACCTGATCCCTTCCCGAACTCAGAAGTGAAACCTCTTCGCGCTGATGGTAGTGTGGCGTTTGCCATGTGAGAGTAAGTCATCGCCAGCTTTTAAATCTAAAACACCCCCTCCGCATACGCAGAGGGGGTGTTTTTTATTGCGTGGTTGAAAATAGGGTTTATGCTAATATCCCTATAAAGACTTAGATTATTTATAATGATGATTCAAAAGAATATTTTATGGGTAGATTGTTGTACAGCTGCTTTAGCAGGTTTAATAGTTTTGTTTACAGCACAATGGTTGAGTCAAATTTATCATTTACCAAAAAACATCATCATTTTCATTGGTTGTACTAATTTATTGTATGCATGTTATTCATTTATATTAGCAAATTATAGAAGGCGATCAGCTACTCTCATCAATATTCTTGTGATAGCAAATGGATTTTGGTGCATCATTTGTTTGATTATAATATGGTGGTTTTGGCATGAAATGACGATATTGGCGATTATGCATATTGGTGG
Organism: Acinetobacter sp. A22; assembly: GCF_030913345.1. NCBI lineage: Bacteria > Pseudomonadati > Pseudomonadota > Gammaproteobacteria > Moraxellales > Moraxellaceae > Acinetobacter > Acinetobacter sp. A22. The sequence goes on along the minus strand of NZ_CP133162.1, from coordinate 2,060,006 downwards.
AGAAGCAATTTTTGTCGCTACTTTCGCTAAATTCGAGTATCTCTGGAGAAATAGGCTAGTAGTTAGTGACTTTATTTCATAGTTAATATTAAATCTAAGAGCTATAAAAATCATTAAGCTTAAATAAATCAAATATATATAAAAAATTAGTAAAAATTCTGAACTCGAATTTCTATAATAGCTAAAAAGTCAGGTGTGTTTTTTGTTCTATTTTTAATCTAAATATTTATAAAATGGATCATTTAAATGAAAATTTGATTAAGTGGTTATTCTAGTTTTCATCATTTACATAGATATAAATAATAGATTATTGAAAAAGTGGAGTATAAATATAATGGAAAACAATTGGTTGAGAGAGAGAAGAAGTTATTGTTGGAAAAATTAAAAATTCGTTTTGAAAACAACATGCATCGACATTTGAACTTAAGTTGGTATCAGGTTGAGGAAAGATTAAAACAAGTACCAGATAAATTATGGTCATTGCATCAAATGGAAGAAACAGCTGGAGAACCTGACGTAGTATCAATATATTCAGACTCATCTGACATCATATTTTATGATTGTTCATTAGAATCACCCAAAGGTCGCAGAAGTCTTTGCTACGATCGAGAGGCACTAAATTCACGGAGAGAACATAAACCAATTAGCAATGCTGTTGATGAAGCAGAAGTGATGGGAGTTGAATTGCTGACAGAAGAGCAATATAAGCAATTACAGTCTATTGAGCATTTTGATTTACAGACGTCGAGTTGGGTGAAAACGCCAGATGATATTCGGGTGAAAGGAGGGGCTATCTTTTGTGATTGTCGTTATGGACGAGTTTTCACTTATCACAATGGTGCTCAATCTTATTATTCAACTCGAGGATTTCGTAGTTTGTTAAAAATCTAAGTTCCATTGGGATGAATGATTTTTTGTAGGAAGTTAAAGTAAACGAACCAATTGAATATTTTTTTAATTTTAAATTTTGCCAAGCGCTTGCTTGGTTTTTGTGGTTTTGATACCTTAGTGCTCACTAAATATTCGAAAACAATGACCAATAATCGCCAGGAAGCAAGCATGCAACTTAATCCCTTATATTATACTGAGCAACATTTAGCCTTTGCTGAGAGTGTTAGGCGCTTTACTGAAAAAGAGATTAGCCCTTTTATTAATGAATGGGATGAAGCAGAAACCTTTCCTCGAGAGCTTTATAAAAAAGCAGCCGATATTGGCTTGCTCGGCGTTGGCTTTGATGAAAATTATGGAGGTATTGCTGGGACGGATGCATTCTATACTCTACTTGCCTCAGTCGAGCTAGCAAAATGTGCATCAGGCGGTTTGGCTGCATCTTTACTTTCACATACGATCGGTACACCACCAATTCAACATTTTGCTCAAGAAGAAGTAAAAGCTGAAGTATTACCAAAAATTTTATCGGGAGAGAAAATTTCTGCATTGGCAATTACTGAACCGAGTGGTGGTTCAGATGTTGCGGCTTTAAAAACTAAAGCGGTGCGAGATGGTGATGATTATATTGTCAGTGGTGAAAAGACCTTTATTACATCAGGTATTCGTGCAGATTATTATTCTGTTGCGGTGAGAACTGATCCCGATGCGAAGGGGGCTAATGGTATTTCAATGTTGCTGATTGATGCACATAGTGAAGGCATTACAAAATCAAAACTAGATAAAATGGGTTGGTGGGCATCGGATACAGCTCATTTGCATTTTGATAATGTGCGCGTGCCAGCTAAAAATTTACTCGGCGCAGAAAATATGGGCTTTTTCGTCATCATGAACAACTTCAACATGGAGCGTTTTTTTCTTGCTGCCAGTAGCTATGGTTATGCATTGGTTTGTTATGAAGAAGCTTTGGATTGGGCCCAACAGCGTCAGACTTTTGGTAAACGCTTAATTGATCATCAAGTCGTCCGTCACAAGTTGGTGGATATGGCGACACGTTTAACTTCAACTCGCGCATTATTGGAAGATACAGCCTACCGTTTAGGAAAACCCGAATTACAGGGAAATGAACTGATTGCGCAAATTTGTATGCTTAAGAATGTTGCAACACAAACTATGCAATTCTGTGCTGATGCTGCGGTACAGACATTAGGCGGTATGGGCTTTATGCGTGGTACGAAATCAGAACGTATTTATCGTGAAGTAAAAGTCAACATGATTGGTGGTGGGGCAGAGGAAATCATGAAAGATCTTGCCAGTCGCCAACTGGACTATTAATACATATTTTAAAGGCTTTGAATCAAGAGGAAGTTGGTTTAAAGCCTTATCCGCATAACAAGAATGAGTTAAATAATAATTTAGGAAAAAGGCATGGATGGTTTATCACTTAACCCAATTTATTACACATCTGAACATCTAGCTTTTGTAGATAGTGTTAAACGCTTTGTTGAAAAAGAAATTTCACCCTATGTAAATGAATGGGATGAAGCAGGCACTTTTCCGCGAGAACTTTATCAAAAAGCTGCTAGCATTGGTTTACTTGGTTTAGGTTTCGATGCAGAACATGGTGGAATTCCTGAAGCTGATGCATTTCATGTATTGCTTGCTGCAATTGAGATGGCAAAAGCAGCATCGGGTGGGGTTCATATTTCATTGATGATTCATAGCATTGGTACTCCACCGATTCATCACTTTGCACGTCCTGAGATTCGTGATGAAGTTATGCCGAAAATTATTGCAGGTGAAAAAATCTCAGCCCTAGCGATTACTGAACCGAGTGGTGGTTCCGACGTTGCCGCTTTAAAAACAAAAGCGGTTCGTGACGGGGATTATTATATTGTGAGCGGAGAGAAAACCTTTATTACTTCAGGTATTCGAGCTGATTATTATACGGTTGCGGTACGTACAGATCCGAATGGAAAAGGTCCAAAAGGGATCTCGATGCTTTTGATGGATGCGCATAGTGAAGGGATTACAAAATCACCTTTAAAAAAGATGGGATGGTGGGCTTCTGACACAGCTCACCTACATTTTGATGAAGTGAGTGTACCAGTAAGTCATTTGCTCGGTCAGGAAAATGCTGGTTTTAAAGTGATTATGAATAACTTTAATATGGAGCGTTTTTGGCTAGGAGCGATAGCCTATGGTTATGCATTGGTTTGCTATGAAGAAGCTTTGGAATGGGCACAACAACGTAAAACCTTTGGTAAGCGCTTAATTGATCATCAAGTGGTACGTCATAAACTTGTCGATATGGCTACGCAACTCACAGCTACTCGTGCTTTGTTGGAAGATACTGCATATCGTATGGGAAAAAAGGAACTGCAAGGTAGTGAGCTCATTGCACAGATATCAATGCTTAAGAACGTTGCTACTCGTACGATGCAATTCTGTGCTGATGCTGCGGTACAGACCTTGGGTGGTATGGGTTTTATGCGAGGTATGAAGTCCGAACGCATTTATCGTGAAGTGAAGGTGAATATGATTGGTGGTGGTGCCGAAGAAATTATGAAGGATTTGATTAGTAAGCAGTTGCAATATTAATTGGTAAAAAAGGGGGTGATCACTAATTCATCCCCTTTTAAAATTATGTGGATTCAATCCACTCATGATTTAAAATCGCCCAACGCTCATGATCTTTCCATTCTTTACCACCAACGCGTAAATATTGGCGTGAAAACCCTTCTTTAACAAAGCCTGCTCCTGCCACAAGGTGAATGGAGCGAGAATTTTCAGGTTGGATATTCGCTTCTAATCGATGCAAGTTCAGTGTTTGAAAAGCTTCTTGTAAAATAAGTTGAAGCCCATGTCGCATATATCCAAGACCTATATATGGATAAAAGGCTTCATAGCCTATATAAGCAGAATGAAAGTGACCTCGAATGATATTCGATATATTAAAGGTTCCTACAATTGTATGGTTTTCAGTTAAACAGACAAAATAACGATATTCTTGCTGTAGGTATTGTTCAAAATCTGTAGGAGGATATGTCCATGGTTGATGTAGATGAACACTATTTTGGTAGGCTTTTTTGATTTCAGCTAAATCACTGAGTTGAGGCTTACGTAAATAGATCTGACTCATTTCAAAGCCATTTCCCAAACCATTTCAGTCAATTCATCAATTTTCACTTTACCTTCTGGTCGGTACCATGTGACTGTCCAAGAAATAGAACCACCGACTAAACGTCGCCAAATAAACGCATCATGTTTGACTTTGCCTTGAGTACGTAATTTTTCAATCACATCAAGCCAGACTTGCTCATATTCATTACGCATTTTCAAAAGGTATTCTTGTTTTTCTTTAGAAAGCGCAAACCATTCATGTACCAGTACTGCCATTGCCGCACCAGTATCACCAGTAATTGAAATCAATTCAGCTCTAATTAAATCACGCAATTGTTGTTCAGGATCATTTGAACGTTCAGCCGCTTCTTTAAGCCGTGCAAAGTTATAAATAATGGTTTGCTCCATCACAGTAGCTAGAATGTCATCTTTACTTTTGAAGTGATGGAAGAGACTACCTGATTGAATACCAATAAATTCACCAAGTTGGCGAACCGTGGTTTTATCATATCCTTGCTTATAAAACAGATAGGCGGCACCTAAGAGCAAACGTCCACGTGGGCTATCGTCAAAACATACGATTTTTGGTATTTGCTCAATTGAAGTTGCGATCATGCCTGTCCGTCTATCCCGTTTAATCAAAGTGTATTGTATCAAAATTCATTTCATGAATTGTCTTATCTTTTTATAACAAGCATTTGCTTGATTTTGTCTGTTTTTGCTAATACAGCATATCATTCTGCACTTTACAAACCAAGCACTTGCTTGGTAATGTTGTGTTGTTTTTAATAATAATGAGAAAGCTCATGACAAGCGTCAAGCAGGATGACCAAAAGTTAGTAAAAATTGGATGTGCTTCTGGGTTTTGGGGCGATACCAATACAGCTGCTTTTCAGTTGGTGCATTTGAGTGATATTGATTATCTGGTCTTTGATTATCTATCTGAAATTACTATGTCAATCATGGCTAAAGCAATGATGACTGATCCTAATCATGGTTATGCATTGGATTTTGTTAGTCGTGTGATGTCTCCACTGATTAATAAAATTGCTGAAAAGAAAATCAAAGTAATCAGTAATGCAGGTGGGGTAAATCCCTTAGCTTGTCGTGATGCTTTACAAAAAATCATTGATGAAAAGGGCTTAGATTTAAAAGTAGCTGTGGTACTTGGTGATGATGTATTGCCAAAGCACACCGAACTGCAGCAAAAAAATATCAAAGAAATGTTTAATGGTGAGCCTTTGCCTGCACATGTGGCGAGCAGTAATGCCTATTTAGGTGCTGTTGCTATTCGTGACGCTTTGGATTTGGGTGCAGATATTGTGATTACAGGTCGGGTGGTCGATTCGGCGGTTGTGCTTGCACCCTTATTGCATGAATACAAATGGTCACTGGATGATTATGACAAGTTGGCACAGGGCTCATTGGCAGGGCATGTGATTGAATGTGGTGCTCAATGTACAGGTGGGAACTTTACCGATTGGCGTTTAGTACAAGGCTTTGACAACATGGGCTTTCCAATTGTAGAAGTCAGTGCAGATTCCTCTTTTGTTGTGACTAAACCACAAGGTACAGGTGGTTTAGTGTCGACTGCAACGGTCGCAGAGCAAATCGTTTATGAAATAGGTAATCCACAAGCCTATTTACTTCCTGATGTAACAGCTGATTTTAGTCAAGTCTATTTAGAACAAGTGGGTGATGATCGAGTTAAAGTCACAGGTGCAACAGGTCGAGCACCAACTCAACAATATAAAGTGAGTGCCACTTATGCCGATGGTTATCGTGTTTTAGTCAGTTTCTTAATCGCAGGTCGCGAAGCGCCTGAGAAAGCACAAACCATTGCCAATGCCATTATCAATAAATGTGAGCGTGTATTGGCTTTACGTTCTGTTCCTCCATTTACAGAAAAATCGATCGAAATTTTAGGTATTGAAAGCACCTATGGGGCACATGCACGCATTAAAGAAAGCCGTGAAGTCGTGGTCAAAATTGCAGTCAAACATATGTTTAAAGAAGCATGTATGTTCTTCGCTTCGGAAATCGCACAAGCTTCTACAGGTATGGCACCTGCATTAGCGGGCATTGTCGGTGGTCGTCCTAAAGCTTCTGCAGTCGTGAAATTGTTCTCTTTCCTGATTGATAAAGATCAAATCAAGGTTGAAGTTGATTTTGCTGGTCAGCGACATCCTGTTGAGATTCCTACTGGCTCAGCTACACAGAATTTTGTTCCCCATCCAACTGGTGAAGTCGTAACTTATCAAGGCGATGAAATCGAAGTGCCTTTGATTGAGATTGCTCATGCTCGTAGTGGAGATAAAGGTAACCATAGCAATATTGGTGTGATTGCGCGTAAAGCAGAATATTTGCCGTGGATTCGAGCGGCGCTCACTGAAGCAAATGTTTCAGACTATATGCAGCATGTTTTAGATCCAGAAAAGTCAAAGGTCATTCGTTATGAATTACCTGCGATGAATGCACTGAATTTTATTTTGGAAAATGCCTTAGGTGGCGGTGGGATCGCAAGTTTACGCATTGATCCCCAAGGTAAGGCTTTTGCACAGCAATTGTTAGATATGCCAGTCAAAGTACCAGCGAAATTGTTAGAAAAATAAGTAAGGGATGTAAATCAAATGGGTTATCAATCAATTTTCAGAGCAGATGCATTTGACGACAAAGTGATTATCGTCACAGGTGGCGGCTCAGGTATTGGACGCTGTACAGCACACGAGTTGGCATCTTTAGGTGCTCAAGTTGTGATTACAGGTCGAAAAATTGAAAAGTTAGAAAAAACTGCAGCAGAAATTAGCGAAGATGGTGGAAAAGTCCATTTTATCGTTTGTGATAACCGTGATGAAGAACAAGTCAAAAGTATGATTGCTGAAGTCATTGAAAAATTTGGCAAGCTTGATGGTTTAGTGAATAACGCAGGTGGGCAATTTCCTTCGGCTTTGGAAAATATTTCTGCTAATGGCTTTGATGCTGTGGTTCGTACTAACTTGCATTCTACATTCTATTTAATGCGTGAAGCTTATAACCAATGGATGGCTAAACATGGGGGCAGCATCGTCAACATGACCGCAGATATGTGGGGTGGTATGCCAGGTATGGGGCATTCAGGTGCAGCACGCTCAGGAGTAGATAACCTGACTAAAACGGCTTCAGTAGAATGGGGTAAATCGGGTGTGCGCGTCAATGCAGTTGCGCCAGGATGGATTATTTCATCAGGTATGGACAACTATAGTGGTGACTTTGCCAAAGTAATCATTCCAAGTTTGGCAGGTAATGTTCCGCTAAAACGTATGGGTACAGAATCTGAAATTTCTTCAGCAATTTGTTATTTGCTTTCTGATGCAGCGGCTTTTGTTTCAGGGGTAACTTTACGTATTGATGGTGCTGCATCTCAGGGAACACGCATGTATCCATTGGCAGATGCAACCAATAGCCAGTCTTTTAATGGTTTCCATCGTGCTTTTATTCCAGAAATTTTTAAAGACAAAGCTGGAGAATAAAAAGAATGACCATTCTCCAATCTGAAATTGCAGTCGGTAGTGAGCAATATCAACAAAACCGTGAAGCTTTGTTGAATCAAATTGCGGAAGTACGTGCAGTACAGCAAAAGAGTATTGATAAATCTTATGCGGCTAAACCAAAGTTTGATAAGAAAGGTAAAATTTTGCCGCACGAACGTGTGCGCTTACTATTGGATGCGGATTCACCTTTTGTCGAGTTGTGTGGCTTAGTCGGCTACAACATGCATGATGATAAAGAAGGTTCAGAAGCAGGTGGCGGTATTATTGCGGGTTTGGGCTTTGTTAGTGGTGTGCGATGCCTTGTCTCTGCGAGTAATAGTGCGATCAAAGGTGGAACTATGTCACCGATGGGTGTACAGAAAACCTTACGCTTACAGAAAATAGCACTTGAACAAAAGCTACCGATTGTTACTTTAACGGAAAGTGGTGGGGCAAATCTTAATTATGCCGCTGAAGTATTTACCTATGGCGGTATGACCTTTGCCAATCAAGCACGGATGTCTGCGGCAGGGATTCCACAAATTTCGGTGGTACATGGTAATGCCACAGCAGGTGGAGCATATCAGCCTGGTCTGTCTGACTATGTGATCGCGGTGCGCAAACAAACCGAAATGTTACTGGCTGGTCCGCCATTGTTATTGGCTGCGACTGGTGAGGTGGCAACGGCTGAAGAGTTGGGCGGTGCTGAAATGCATACCCAAGTTTCAGGTGTAGCAGAATATTTGGCGGAAAATGATGCAGATGGGATTCGACTTGCTCGTGAGATTTTAGAGCATTTGAATTGGAAGGAACAAACCACTAGTCTAAATCAAAACTACAAAGAACCGCGTTTCGCGCCTGAAGAGTTGCTTGGCATTATTCCCAAAGATCCAAAGCAACCTTTTGATATGAAAGAGGTTGTAGCTCGTATTGTTGATGATTCAGATTTCCTTGAGTTTAAACAGGAATACGATGCTTTAACCGTATGTGGTTGGGCGAAAATGGGTGGCGTACATATTGGCATTATTACCAACAATGGACCTATCACACCACAAGGTGCGGTCAAAGCAGCACAATTTATTCATCTGTGTGAGCAGACCAAACGACCACTTTTATTCCTGCATAACACCACAGGTTTTATGGTGGGAACAGATGCTGAACAGAACGGCATCATTAAGCATGGTTCGAAATTAATTCAAGCAGTTGCGAATGCGACTGTACCGAAAATCTCGATTATTGTGGCTGGCTCCTACGGTGCAGGCAACTATGCGATGTGTGGGCGTAGTCTCTCTCCAAGTTTTATCTTTGCATGGCCAAATTCACATGTTGCGGTAATGGGGGCAGCACAAGCGGGGAAAGTGTTGCGTATCGTCGCAGAAGGTAAACAGAAAGCTTCTGGAATGGAACCGAATCCGCAAATGTTGGATTTCCTAGAGCAAAGCACTGCGATGAAATTAGAACAGCAATCGACTGCTTTGTTTAATACAGCAATGTTGCATGACGATGGCATTATCGATCCAAGAGATACGCGTAAAGTCCTGATCTTCTTGCTACAAACCATTTATGAAGCACAACAACGTGAACTTAATCCAACACGTTTTGGTGTATCGAGATTTTAAAAAATCCCTCCCGACCTCCCTTTAAAAAAGGGAGGAGTTCCCCTCTTTAATAAAGAGGGGTTAGGGGAGATTAAATTTAAGGAAAAAATAATGAAATTTACCGCAGAGCATGAAGCATTACGTCGTACCGCACGTCAGTTTGTAGAAAATGAACTAAATCCATTTATTCCAGAATGGGAAGCAGCGGGACGCTTTCCGATTCATGACGTGTTTAAGAAAATGGCAGATTTAGGTTTGCTGGGTATTTGTAAGCCAGAAGAAAATGGCGGTTTGGGTTTGGATTATTCATATAACCTTGTTGTCGCTGAAGAATTAGGGCGTGCAGCATGTGGTGGTGTGCCATTGGCGATTGGTGTGCAAACCGATATGGCAACACCTGCACTTGCTCGTTTTGGTAGTAAAGAACTGAGAGAAGAGTTTCTGAATCCTGCGATTCGTGGTGAATATGTGGCATCAATTGCAGTTTCAGAAGTGCATGCAGGTTCAGATGTTGCAGCGGTTAAAACCACCGCAAAAAAAGATGGTGATGATTATGTGATTAATGGCAGCAAAATGTGGATTACTAATTCACTGCAAGCAGACTTCTTCTGTTTACTTGCCAATACCTCTGACGACAAACCACACGTCAATAAATCAATGATTATTGTTCCTGCGAAGACTGCAGGCATTAGTTTCTCAGAACCACTGAATAAGCTAGGAATGCGCTCCACCACAACGGCTCAAGTTTATTTCGATAACGTTCGTGTACCACAGCGCAATCTGGTGGGTGCTGAGGGTATGGGCTTCATGATGCAGATGATGCAGTTTCAGGAAGAACGTATGTGGGCATGTGCGAATGCTGTGGGTGGTTTGGAAAATGTGATTCAACAAACCATTGATTATACGAAAGAACGAACGACATTTGGTCAGCCACTCATCAATAATCAATATGTGCATTTCCGTTTTGCTGAATTGATGACTGAAGTTGAAGCGCTAAAAGCACTTACTTATCAAGCTTGTGAACAACACATTGCTGGTGAAAATGTCACCATGATGGCTTCGATGGCAAAGCTCAAAGCAGGGCGCTTAACTCGAGAAGTGGCGGATAGCTGCCTACAATATTGGGGTGGAAATGGCTTTATGTGGGAGAACCCTGCATCACAGTTGTATCGTGATGGACGTTTAGGTTCGATTGGTGGTGGTGCAGATGAAATCATGCTCGGAATTATCTGTAAATTGATGGATATCTTGCCGAAGAAGCAGAAATAAGGCAGGGGAAGATCATGACGCTTTCAACTTCTCTAACTGATTTACAAGTGGATGAAAGTCTCCAACTTGAACAACAGGGCAGTATTTTAACGATGTGGCTTAATCGACCTGAAAGTCGCAATGCCATGAGTCTCAACATGGTCAATGCCATTCAACAGGTCTTTGCTCACATTGCTGACGATGTTTCGATTCGTGCTGTGATTTTACGTGGTAAAGGCGGACATTTCTGTGCAGGCGGTGACATTAAAGATATGGCAGCACTCCGTGTAGAGGCGGCGAATGTGGGTAGCTTACAGCCATATGTTGATTTTAACCGTCGTTTCGGTGCCATGATTGAACAAGTTGATCAAGCGCCACAAACCGTGGTTGCGGTATTAGAAGGTGCGGTATTAGGTGGAGGTTTTGGCTTGGCTTGTGTTTCTGATATCGCGATTAGTCTCGATACGGCACAGTTTGGCTTACCTGAAACAGGCTTAGGTGTTTTGCCAGCGCAAATTGCACCTTTCGTAGTTAAACGCATTGGATTAACACAAGCGCGTCGTTTGGCATTGTTAGGTTCTCGTTTCAATGGTGAGACTGCTCAGAAGTTAGGTGTAGTACATGATGTAGTATATGATGAAAATGAGCTCGAGCAGCTACTGAGCGATACAGTTCAACAAATCAAACGTGCTGCACCATTGGCCTCTCGCAATACTAAAGCATTACTACATCGTACTTTGAATGAACCTTTAGATTCTCTACTTGATGATGCTGCACAGCAATTTGCGCAAGCTGTCGGTGGAGTAGAAGGTCAAGAAGGTACGATGGCATTTATTCAAAAACGTTTACCAACTTGGACTGAGCAATGATGAAATTTTCAAAAGTTTTAGTCGCAAATCGTGGTGAAATCGCAGTTCGAGTGATGCAAACAGCGAAAGCGATGGGCTATCAGACAGTTGCTGTATATTCAGATGCAGATGCCAATGCTCGCCATGTTCAAGTGGCTGATGAAGCTGTATACATTGGTGCATCTAAAGTCTCTGAGTCTTATTTGTCGATCACCAATATTATCGAAGCCTGCAAAAAGACTGGTGCCGATGCTGTTCATCCTGGATATGGATTTTTATCTGAAAATACTGATTTCGCCCAAGCTTGTAGTGATCATGGCATCACTTTTATTGGTCCAAATGCCGCGGCGATTCATTTGATGGGTAGTAAGCGTTTGTCAAAAATTGCCATGATTGAGGCGGGTGTACCTTGTGTACCGGGTTATGAAGGTGATCGACAAGATATCGAATATTTAGCAGAACAAGCAGAAAAAATTGGTTTCCCCTTGATGGTGAAAGCATCTGCTGGTGGTGGTGGGCGTGGTATGCGCTTGGTTCACCAGTCTGCTGATTTACTCGAAGCTTTAAAAACAGCGCGTTCAGAAGCCGAAAATGCATTTGGTTCAGGCGAACTCATTATTGAAAAAGCAGTGATCGCACCTCGTCATGTGGAAATTCAAGTATTTGGTGATACGCATGGCAATTACGTTTATTTATTTGAACGAGACTGTTCAATTCAGCGCCGTCATCAGAAAGTAGTCGAAGAAGCACCTTGTCCCGTGATGACACCTGAATTACGTCAGCAAATGGGCGAGGCTGCTGTTGCTGCCGCCAAAGCTTGCGACTATATCGGTGCAGGTACAGTTGAATTCTTACTTGATCAATCAGGTGAGTTTTATTTCCTGGAAATGAATACCCGTTTACAGGTTGAGCATCCAGTAACAGAAATGATCACGGGCCTCGATTTAGTTGAATGGCAACTACGTGTCGCAAATGGTGAAACTTTACCTCTACAGCAGCATGAACTCACTTTAAATGGGCATGCAATTGAAGTGCGTTTATATGCAGAAGATCCACGACAGGATTTCTTGCCTCAAACAGGAAAGGTACTCAGTTGGCAACCTGCAGGCTCTGATGGAATGTTACCAAATGTTCGGATTGATCATGGTATGTTAGAACAGGGTGAAATTAGCCCGTTTTATGATCCAATGGTGGCGAAGATAATTGCTTATGGTAAAACTCGTCAGGATGCGATTCGTCTGTTAGCGCGTGCAGTAGATGATTGTGTGCTATTGGGTGTGAACAGCAATAAACAGTTTTTGGTGAATTTATTACGTCATCCAATTGTCGTGACAGGTGATACCAATACCGCATTTATTCAACAACATTTTCAGGATGATGTCAGCCTTCATCAACAGGCACCAAGTTTGGAAATCCTTGCGGTTGCTGCAGCAGTGTTCACTCAACTGAACCAAGCGAAAGTTTCATGGCAAACGGGTATTTCTGTGCCTTTCCCATTAAAACTGAAATGTGCTGATCAACAACTATTACTTCATGTCCAAACAGATCATGATCAACTGATCGCTATGCTATGTGATCAGCAAGTCAAGATTAAGATTCTAGCGATTCAAGATACACAGATCATTTATGATGTAGATGGTATACGCCGTAAATTGAGTTATGTACTTGATCAAAATCAGCTTTATTTAGATACAGCGAATGGCAATCTCATAATAGAGAATAGCACTTACGCAGAACCTGAAGCGGTTGAAGTTATCGGTGACGGAAAGATTCGAGCGCCAATGGATGGTGCAATTGTGAATCTATTGGTCAACGCTGGTGATACCGTTACCAAAGGTCAAACTTTATTGATCTTGGAGGCGATGAAAATCCAGCAACAGATTAAATCTGATGTGGATGGTGTTGTTGATGAGCTCATTGGTCAAGTCGGTCAACAAGTGAAAAAACGACAATTGTTATTAAATGTCGCAGTTGCTTAAAGCTTATTAATTAAAAAGCTAGGTTTGACCTAGCATTTTAATAATTTTTCTACAGTATTGAGTGAGCTTCTCGAATTTCCTTTTAATTCTTGTGTTGCAAACTCTGCCAAAGCTTGTTCATGTGCCAATAAATATTGCAGAAAGGTTTGAGTCTGAGCATCAGCGTGTTGATTCATTCTCTCAAACGTTTTCATAAACGGTTCAGTGCCTTGTTTAAGTAAATGCATCGCAACTTTCCAAGGAAGTTTTGCCATCGCAATCCCAGATGCTTTGGCTTGTAATTTAATATGTGGTCGAATCTTTGCGGTATGACCATTTTGAATCAAAAACTGCTGTAACTTATGCAAAGTTTGAGTTTCTAATTGAGCCAAGACATTCCATTTATATTGTTGCTCAGTCGAGCGGGTATGCTTTGCTGCATTCAGAAAAACCAATTCACCTAAGATTTCAGATTCTAGTGCGGTATTTAAGTCATGTTGCAGTTTTGGGTAATTCATTCCATTGATTTCCAAAAAAGAAGCTTTTCGTGAGTTTTACTTTTACCTCAGTATAGGTGAAAAAATGAGATGCTGAAATAGTCGCCATCTGTATATCAGATGGCATCAAAATCAAGGAAACAGATTCGATCGCAAGCTTTCAAGACGTTGTTGATACTGCTTTTGCCACTCAGTTTCGGAAAGCTGAGACTTGAGCGGTTGCATTTCTTGTTGCAGTTGTTTGAGTGCCTGTTGATATTGATCCACTTTTTGCTGCTGCTGTTGTTCACGTTGTTGCTTAAATTGCAGGTCTAATTGCTCTTGTTGTGTGAGATAGCGTTGTTGTAATTCTCGTTTTAGACGTTGAGTTTCAGCAGTCGGTTGTTTTTCATCAAGTAGCTGAACAGCTTGTTCATAACGAGCAAAATTATCCTCTTGCTCCATTAATCGAGGATATTCTTGTTGAAGCGTTTCTAATGCAGCTAATCGTTGTTCAGGGTTCAATTGCGTACTCTGTTTAAGTTTCGCATAAGCAAAACGATAATCTGCATATTCACGTTCTTGTCCAAAACCTAAAGCCGCTTCGTCTTTGCCTAGCATCTGTTCTCTAAGTTTCCAAATTGCATCAAAGCGTTCTTTGGGGGATAGCGCCGTTGATAATACTGTACTTTGCATTTGCTGTTCATATTGCGGCATACGCTTCAATAAATTTTGCACAGTTTGAGCGAATTTTTGATCAGGATAGGCATTAAGTGCTTTTGTTAATGCAGCATTGCAGTCATCTAAATGGCAACTGGCTCGGTATTGATTTAAAAACTGGTTAATATTGCCTGGATTTTTTGTAAAGCCTGTAACTGTGTCTGTAATGATTGTTGCAATATCTCATCCTTACTTCTGTTTTGTATATCATTTGAATTAGACACAGTGTGATTGGAGGACTGTTCATTTTTGGTTTGTTGCGTAGCAGCGGAAGAGGTGGTGCTCTTCCAAACTGCAAACGCAATTAAGACCAATAGAACAATAAGGCATGTGATCCATAGTCTTTTATTCATAATACTTCCTACTTAGGGACCGTAGTTAAAATGTCCCATCACAGGGAAGTGATCTGATAAATCCCAAGTCATATAAAGCGGATCTGCGGTAGAACGTAAAATACGAACGTCATTGCGAGATTGAATAGGCTGACGATGTGTATTTGAAGAAACGACATAATCTAAATATTCAACCGTTGTTCCACCCGAACCAGCTGCGCCAGCTAGTTTGTTGACACGTGGGTCAAAAGTTGAAGCAGTGTAACCAGTACTGATTGGTGCAGTTGCATTAAGATTGGTCAGCATATCTTGATAATCTTGCGGCCATAAGAATTTATTTACATTAAAGTCACCACCCATTAATACCGCATCGAAGCTAGGAATATTTTGCTGATTAACTAATTGACGGATTTGTTTAAATTGGACTTGTCGTAATGCACGTGCTTCATCTGTATCGAAGGAAGCCGTGTGGGTGGATGTTACGTGATAAGCTTTTCCATTTTTGATGATCTCAGCATAAATTACACCTTTGTCAGCAAAACAATCTGTTCCTGTACAATCTGGATAAATCATTTCAGCTGTTTTTACGATTGGATATCGACTTAAAACAAGGACACCACTGTCATATAAGTTATAGCCTGAACCAACTGGAACATGGGTTTGATATGGATATTGTTGGGCTAGTTGATTCAGCATACTAGTCCGTGATGATGAAAATGCTTCTTGAAGCAAAATGACATCATATCCATTTAAATGATTTGGTAACTCTGCTAGGCGTTCGCTAATTTTGCTTGCAACCATAGGCAATGCATAAATATTGTATGACAGTACTTTTAATTCATCTGCGCTATTGGATACAGGTTCTTGCACTGTGTTTTGGTGAATTGTGTAGTGGAAATCATCATACCCACCCGTATATTCAGCTTTGACCGCAGCCTGAGCAGATAAGCCTGCATAAGTTGTATTAATTCGATGAATTGCACGATCAGAATACCATGGCGATGTCGTGGTTGCTGTTTGGATACCATGCTTAATCGTACTACCTGTCCAAGTTCCTGTCATGGTTTGTTTGAGCGTTACTTGTGAATTTCCACTCGTTACAACAGTGTCAAAATTATAGGTTTTACCTGATTTTATGCCTGAGTATCGATTCATTCGCAGCACGCGTTTAGTCTCATAGGGTGCGATTTGAGTCGCTTCCTGAGCCCACTCATTTCCAGCTTGTAAAATATGCGTTCCAGTTTGAGTGATTTGTACAGATACCGTTTGAGGTGTTGTATTCGTGACAAATACATAAGAATCAGCATATGCATTTTGTGCAGATACGCCACCTGCTAAAAGCATAACCCCAGCGGCAAATTTAAAGCTGTCCAGCTTCATCGTTCTTCTCCGTTAAATTTAATTATTTGTGAACAAACTCCTTTTCATAATCATTTAAATTTTCGTTTTTGAATATTTTTTGGGTTATGATTTGTTCGAAAATAATCATAATTGAAAAATATTTATAATTCATTTAATTTTTTTTACCATTCATCTGAATTTGTATGATTTATCTTGTTGTTTAAGCATATTAAAAACTGGATAAGTAGGGTTTGTTCTGAATAGTTGGGTTATTTGCAATACTTCAAAAAAGAAAATTATAGAATGTGGATTTTCGAAATTAAAAAAGCTCTGACAAATTGATCATTCATCAGAGCTTAATTTATGCGTTATGAATTATGCTTGATCAGCTTCTATGATTGCTGCGCTTGCTTGCTTAAGGCTATATAACAATTGACCAAGTAATACGTCTTTGTTGCTTAAAGTCACCATAACCATTGGGTGGTGGGGGGCAGGGATTGAGGTCAGGATCGCCTTACCATTTTCTGCATCTAAAGTAATACTTTGACAGCCAGTAAGTTGAATCTCTTTTAAAAAGGCACTCACCATAGCCAGAATAGAACTACTCACCGCAGCAAGCTTAGTACTATTATATGGATTCTTCTTGTAAACTGATGCCAATTCAAAACCATCTGTAGAGCAGAGCATAATATAATCAATGCCACGAATATTCATCAATATGTCATTGGCTTGAGCTTTAGCCAAATGGATCAACTCCTTTGGCGCTGTACGTTGTTGACTTGGAATGCTGAACATAATTCTTCTCTTTCAAAATGATTAATTCGTTGCTCTCAGATTGACTTCTAATGCTGCAATCAGTGATTCAATCATCAGCAGAATGTGTTCTTGTTTTCGGGCATCAATAAAAAACAGAGGATATTGATACTCATTTTGAATTAACCAATCTCGATAAATTGAAATCGGTTGCCCTTTATTTTCATCAACATGCGTGATGCCGATCGAAATATTTTGTGTATAGTCTTTAAAAGTATCTAAATAGCCTTCTAGCTCCTCTAAAGGAACTTTACTATTATGATCAACCAAGATAATTACACCCAAAGCACCTTGGCAAATAACTGGCCAAATGAAATCAAATCGTGCTTGTCCAGGTGTTCCATAAAGTCCAATTTTAACACCGTCATCTAAAGTAATTTCACCATAATCAATGCCAACAGTTGTTTGCATTTTATTATGTGCTTGACTGTCTGTATTAAATGCTTCGGTTGCAAGCACAGGAATTTCGGAGAGTGATTTAATCGCTTCAGTTTTACCTGCACCCATGCTTCCTGCAAATACAATTTTATATTGTTGAAGAATCATAGAATTCCTTATAGCCCAAATCGGCGTCGGATTTTGCCGAAAAACTTATTTAAAAAGCCTTGTTGTTCGTTAGAGGCTTTGGTTTCCTCTAATTTTAAATAATGACTTTCTGACGCTGGGATAACACCGCCATTATTTGAAATAATGCATGCGGAAATAAATAGTTGAACCGTTTGAATAGGGAGTTTGAGTTGCGTAGCAACCTGTGAAAGTTGTGCTCCTTGTATAAAACATGCTGAAAGTAAAAGTGCAATTTTTCGATCTGTGCTTTGATGTGGTTGAGGCCAATACTCAATTTTGTAATATTCGTTTTCTTTAGGCGATAGCTTTTGAAATTCAGAAGAATGCCAAAAAAGATTCCATAACCAGTCTTGTAAGTCATATTCGACTTTACGAGAAACCTTAATAAAATCAGATGTAGTAGCAAATTTATAGTTAAAACTATGATTTGTTTGTGTATTTAGTCGAGTTGGCTCTAACCATGCAATTTGGCTACGTGTATCAATGATGGCTAAAGTGCCATGATCATCAAAGATGTGTAATCTTGCATTTTCTGGATTAAACATTTCAGCAAGAAACTTTTCATTTATTGCATCATGTTCTATCTTCAATTCATTTGTAGTTTGTTGTGGTTGGTGACTAGCCAAATAACTTAATAATCTATGTTGAATCCAGTTTTTTAATGCATCTCCTTGCTGAAATGGCAGATAAAGTGTGTTGTTTTCTTCTATAGTTGATGAATCGTGATGTCCTTTAGATACTTTTAAGCAGGGTAATTGTTTTTCTTTAATAATTCGCTGGATACCTTCAGTATCAAAAAAATTTTCATTTATTAGTAGCAAGTCTATATTTGGATCGGCGATGTTTATCCAATTAATGCCAAATTCATTCGGTATTGTTTTTCTAAGTTCTATTTTTAATTCGTCTGAAACTTTTAAACTTATACCTGAAATTGCGATATTAATGCAATGTCCATTCATAGTATCACTTTAATGTTTTATAAAAAATTGGACTGCACAAAATTAGTCATAATCAATGACTAATAATAGACCTCTCATATATTTTTATATTTTAATGGAATATAAAAATATACAAGAAGTCTAGTATATAATGTAACTAGATAATACTAATTAAGCAAAATCTAATTCTTTTTCAAACGTTTTAAGTTCGTGACGAGCCATAGCAAGGTTTGACTTGCTGCGGTCTAAAACAAGATAAAGGAACAAATTGCCATTGCTTTCTAGAGGACGAATAAGGTGATAAGCCTTACCTAAAGTAATCAAAATATCTTCGATATCATCGTTAAGTTTCAATGAGTTAGCTACACGCCGCTTTGCGCGGATTACTTCTGTATTACCAGCTGCTGCTAGTTCTAAATGGCTTTGTTGCACAAACCTATCTGTAAAGGCTTTTTCAGCGATATAATTTTCAAATGAAGAAGCCTACACACAAAATCTACCGCACAACCAATTGGCCCGCATATAACCGAGCACTTATGAGTCGCGGAAATATTGCCATTTGGTTTGATCCGGCTACGCAATGGTATGCTCCATCAAAAGGCAAACAAGGGCGAAATCAAACCTACTCCGACGCAGCCATCCAATGCTGCTTAATGATTAAATCCTTATTCCGTCTGTCTTTACGTATGGTTACTGGCTTTGTGCAAAGTCTGATTAAACTTTGCGGATTAAATTGGATAGCTCCAGATTACACCACGCTTTGTAGAAGACAAAAGCATATTGATATTGTAATCAGCTACCAAAAAAGTCGTGATGGGCTGCATCTACTCATGGACTCTACAGGCATGAAGTTTCTAGGTGAGGGCGAATGGAAGCGCAAGAAACATGGACCTGAATATCGTCGCCAATGGCGTAAACTTCATATTGGTATAGATGCTAAAACCCTACAAATACGAGCAGTTCAGCTTACAACCAATAATGTCAGTGATTCACAGGTGCTTGGTGATTTACTTAATCAGATTCCACAAGATGAGCAGATTGACTCTGTTTATACCGATGGAGCTTATGACACCAAGCAATGCCGTCAGGTCATTGCAGATCGGCAAGGGCATGCGGTGATTCCACTTAGAAAAAATGCGAAACCATGGAAAGATACAAAGAGTAGCTCGCTAGAGCGAAATGAATTACTTCGAACAGTTAAGCGTTTAGGCAGGACACTATGGAAAAAATGGTCAGGCTATCATCGGCGAAGTTTGGTTGAAACTAAGATGCATTGCATCAAATTATTAGGAGATAAACTCAGTGCAAGGAGTTTTGATAGCCAAGTGAATGAGATCCATGCACGTGTAGCAGTCCTTAACAGATTTACGGAATTAGGTCGACCACTTACCCAAGTTACGCCTTAAATTTGGCTCAATTAGGGGCGCTTTGCATTTCAAATCTTTGTGCAACAAAGCCGTTCTAAATCAATTGATCCCCCACCTTGAGTTGCTAGTGCTAAACCGCTTTCTGTATCTACTAACGCTGCTGCAACGAACCCATCAATATTTGTTAAGCTTTCTAGTGAAATTTTAGCCATGATATTATCTCTACTAATACATCTTGTTTATGAATTTATATTCCCTACTTTTGTTTTAGATTATTCTTCAAAAGCAGTTAATATCATTATAGGAATCTATAAAATTAAATCAATTGGGCTTTAAAATAATTTAATTCACAAGATGGCTGTAAATTGACAATTTTTTTCAAGCTATCAAAATAAAATAATAATTGAGGACTATATTTTAATTTTATTGTGAGTTGTTTCACATAAATAAATAGGTTTAAGTAGGTTTAAGTAGGTTTTTTGATTGTAAATAAATGTAAATAGAATGTTACTTAGACAAGCTTAAAAATTTTATCAGAAAATAAGTGTGCTTATAAGGTATTGATTCAGCAGGTAATAAATACCTGCTGAATCTTTCTGACGTGTTTAGTTGATCATTAATTGGCTGTATGAACAATACATAAATAGCAAAATGACCAATGCAACAAATGGTGAAACAATGTACGCCCATTTTGGCGAGTCAATCATGTTTGTTTCATTTTCTTCAGTAATATCATTATGATGCGGTTGTGCTTGATTTACCATTTGATTGAACTCCTGCATGGTTGCTTCTAATGAAATATCTATTTGCTCAACTGGTTTTGAGCCAATTAACTCATTTAATTGAGCACTTGACCAAACCCAATCATCTGCCTGGCCAGAAAGATGTTCGATTTGTCCTAATAACAATTCTGACATCCCAATTTGACCAAAATGACCTGTTTGATCGAGTTGATTTAATTCATTGAGTTGAAGAACAAGAATCTCTGAAATACTTGTTTCTAAGTCATTGGGAGCTAGTGCTGACTGATTATGCTGTGAGGTCGTAAGATGCCTAGCAATTTCTTGTATATACAGAGGATCCGCAGTTTGGATTTCTTGATATAGTTTTTTAGCGTTTTGCTTCCAGAGACTGATTAGGCGAGCAAGTGCAAGAGCATTGATCTCCTGAATGAAGACAGCCTTTTCTTTTACCGAATACTGATTTAAGAGTTGAGGTTTTTGAATTTTTATTTGTTCAGCAAAATATTGGACTAGGTCAAACGCCATATTCGATTTCCTTTTATTTTAATCTAAAATTCTAAGGGACGGTTTTTTCTTACTTGGTTCAGCAACTTCTGTTGATGGAGCTGTTTCAGCAACATTGTTTGTTTCTACAGCATCATATTCGCTTGGGTCAAAGAATAACCCCTGACCATTTTCTCTCGCATAGATGCCCAAGACAGCCTGAATAGGAACGTAGATGTCTTTTGCTACACCACCAAAACGCGCTGAGAAAGTAATGGCCTCATTACTCATATGTAATTGATGAATAGCATGTGGCGCTAAATTCAAAACAATTTGACCATCTTTCACAAATTGTAAGGGCACTTCGGTATGCGGTTGGGTTGCATCTACGAGTAGATATGGTGTGAGTTGGTTATCACAGATCCATTCATAAATTGCGCGGGCAAGATAGGGGCGTGTAGGGCTGAAATTCAATTGCTCTGACATAACTTATAAGCTTATTAAATCGTTGAAATTAACTCATTGTAGCTGTTTTTTTCTTGTGGTGTCATTGATTTGATAAATGCTGGTCTGTTGAAGATGCGGTGACAGTAAAGAAAAATAGGGCGGCAGTGCTGTTGGGGTAATTCAACCCCCATGTTTTTAAGTCGTAAAAAAATAGGGGCTAAGATACAGTCCAAAATCGAAAATGTTTCAGACATAAAAAAAGGGAAATGTTGAAATAAAGGCGTTAGCGAAATAAGCGTATCTCTTAGCTCTTTTTGTGCTTTTTGCTTAAGTTCTAAATTTAATGTGTCTGCGTGCTTTAGCATGTGATCAGCAAGTTTGAACCAGTCTTGTTCAAAACGCCATATATATTGACGTTGTTCGGCTCTTGCCATCGGTGCGTCAGCATACAGCTTATTTTGACGATATCGATCATCTAGATATTCTGAAATTACGGTAGCTGAAAATAGTTTTAGATTTTGTTCAATCAGCATGGGTAATTGATTGTAGGGATTAAGATCAGCGAGATCTTCATCTTCATGATCTGTGATAATTAGATGATATTTGATTTGCTTTTCAGCTAATAAGAAACGAATCCAATGTGAGCGGAAATCATCTGCATGACTATACAACGTAATGCCTTGAATAGGCGTATTTTCAACCGATGACATATCACAAAACTAATTATATAAACGTTTTAGCATACTAAAAAAATCATACAAAAGCATCTTTGAATTCTTTTGTTTAATCTAAAATAAAAAACCTCGGAAAAATCCGAGGTTTTTGTCCAATTCGTAAAACGATTAACGTTTAGAGAATTGAGGACGTTTACGAGCTTTACGTAAACCAAGTTTCTTACGTTCAACTTCACGAGCATCACGAGTAACGAAGCCAGCTTGACGAAGAGCAGGTTTTAAAGTTTCGTCAGCAGCGATCAATGCACGAGTAATACCGTGACGGATAGCGCCAGCTTGACCACCAATACCACCACCTTTAACAGTGATGTAAAGGTCATATTTTTCAGTTACTTCTAAAAGCTCTAAAGGCTGACGCACAACCATACGAGCAGTTTCACGACCGAAATATTGCTCTAAAGTACGATTGTTGATTACGAGTTTACCTGTACCAGCTGATAAGAAAACACGTGCAGTTGCGGTCTTACGGCGACCTGTACCATAGTTTGTAGCCATGTGCTGTATCCCTTAGATGTCCAAAACTTGTGGCTGTTGAGCTGTGTGAGGATGCTCAGCACCAGCATACACTTTCATTTTCTTGATCATAGCATAACCAAGAGGACCTTTTGGCAACATACCTTTTACAGCGCGTTGGAAAATTTCTTCTGGTTTGTGAGCAACTAACTTTTCGAAGTTAGTTTCACGGATACCACCAGGGAAACCAGTGTGGCGATAATATTTTTTATCTAGAGACTTGTTACCAGTTACTTGAACTTGTTCAGCATTGATAACAACGATGTAATCACCAGTGTCAACGTGAGGAGTATAAGAAGTTTTGTGCTTACCGCGTAAACGACGAGCGATTTCAGTCGCAAGGCGACCTAAAGTTTTGCCAGAAGCATCAACAACGTACCAGTCGTGTTGAACTTCAGCTGGCTTAGCGCTGAGAGTTTTCATTAACCACTACCTATTATAGTTGGTTTGAGCAAGGAATCGCCCAAACAAAAGGAGACCGAATTCTACATGAATTAATTGATCATCACAACAATAATCCTTTGGAAATGTCATATTTTGTGAATATTCGACCAGTTTTGTAATGTTCTTAAAATTAAGTGTCAGAAACGAATTTTAGCTTGTTAGGGACTCAAAACTGCCCTATTATTTTTATACCAAATATTTAAAAAATAGAAGTACTTATATGTTTTTTGGGGGAATTTGATGGACTCGTCGTTTTTTTTAAAAATTGCCATAGCTGTCTTGCTTTTACAGTTAAGCATAACCCAAACACATGCTCGGAAGCTCTATAAATGGGTGGATAGAAATAGTATTACAAATTATTCAGAATTTCAGCCGAAGGAAGGGTCGACACGCAAACTTGAGGTTTTGGAAAGTCGTGGTAATGAACATGTTGATCCGATGATGGCTGTCACAGCTGAAATGAAACCTATCGAAATTCCAGTTGATCCGATGAATCTTCAGGGAACATCGAGTTCAGCTGCTGCAACTCAAACAGTGAAACCTTCGACTCAAACTGTTGTGAAACAAGGAGTGCTTGCTGCTCAGCCTTATACAACTCCAATGAGCAGCACAGTTGTATCAAATGTAATTCAGAAGAAAGAATCACAGACTGAGCTTGCTCAACAAACTAACGATAAAAAAGAAACTCCGATTAATCCTGTGGCTGATAAAGCTGCAAGTACTGTAGTTGTGACTGAGAAAACTGCGAATACAACGATCACTATTGAGAAAAAGGAAAAGCCACAAGCAATCGTGGTTGCTCAACCTGAGAAAAAAGATAAGCCTAAAATTAATCCATGGACGAGAACACCAACTTTCTCACCTTCTAACTTAGTGCCATCTAATTTGCCAAAAGTAAAAGTGCCTTAAATTTTGCTCAAATTATTTTTGATATTTCACTGAGTACCAAAAATAAAGCAAATGCACTCAATCAAAATTTAATAGCGGTATATAATAGTTAGCATTGAAATCAAGTTAGGTCTGTAAGATGCTGCCGTTATATGTCACGTCAGGTGAGCCAGCTGGCATCGGTCCTGATATTTGTCTTAATTTGGCAAATAGACAAGATTTGCGTCCCGTTGTCGTTTTAGCTGATATAGATATGTTGAAACAGCGGATAGAACAACTCGGGCTTGAGGTTGAATTAGTTCTATACTCAGGTCAGACTGAACCGAGTTTGAATGGTCAATTATACGTCGAGCATATTGCTCTTGCTAAACCTGTCATTTTAGGCTGTTTAGATGCCGAGAATGCTTCTTATGTATTAGAACAACTTCATCGTTCAGCTGATTATGCCTTGTCTGGAAAAAGCGTAGGTGTTGCGACAGCTCCTGTACAAAAGTCGATTATCAATGATGCAGGAATTGTCTTTAGTGGACATACTGAATATTACCAAGAGTTTGCTCACGTTGATCGTGTTGTGATGATGTTAGCAACTAAAACCTTACGTGTAGCATTGGCGACAACGCATTTGCCATTACGTGATGTTCCAGATGCTATTACTCAAGAGCGATTGCATCAAGTCATTGATATTTTGATTCATGATTTAAAAACAAAATTTAAAATTAACCAACCACGTATTTTGGTATGCGGGTTGAATCCTCATGCAGGTGAAGATGGTTATTTAGGACGTGAAGAGATTGATGTGATCAATCCTGTTTTGGAAGAGTATCGTGTTCAAGGTGTCCAAATGAGTCTGAGCTTACCAGCAGATACTTTGTTTACCTCTGAAAATTTAAAAGATGCGGATGCAGTTTTAGCCATGTATCACGATCAAGGTTTACCTGTGCTAAAATCACAGGGCTTTGGTGAAGCAGTCAATATTACTTTAGGCTTGCCATTTATTCGAACTTCGGTTGATCATGGTACAGCACTTTCTCTTGCTGGTACTGGGCAAGCAAAAGCGTCTAGCTTGCATGTCGCAGTTGATTTAGCACTTGATCTCGCTCGTGATTGATTAACGAGCCAATTATTCGCATTGGAATTATTATGTATCAAATTAATGCCCTAAACCCTAAAGATGAAGGGCATCAGGCTCGAAAACGTTTTGGTCAAAACTTTTTACATGATCAACGTGTGATTGCCAAAATTGTACGCTCAGTGAATCCTCGTGCGGGCGACAATATAGTTGAAATTGGTCCAGGTTTAGCGGCTTTAACTTCTCCATTGATCGGTGAGTGCGATGCTTTAACCGTAGTCGAACTTGACCGAGATTTGGCAGCAGGTTTACCTGGTCGAGTACCACATCCTGAGCGACTCACTATTGTTGAAGCAGATGCTTTGAAATATGACTTTACCCAATTATTCCAAGAAGGGCGTCCGCTCCGCGTAGTAGGGAACTTGCCGTACAATATTTCAACGCCATTGCTTTTTCATCTCTTAGAGTTTGGCGATAAAGTCAAAGACATGCATTTTATGCTGCAGAAAGAAGTAGTGGATCGTATTACTGCCGAACCAAACACCAAAGAATATGGACGTTTATCTGTAATGATTCAGTATTACTGTAAACCAACGTTCTTATTTGAAGTGCCACCAGGTTCCTTTAACCCACCACCTAAAGTGACTTCAGCCGTGTTTCGTTTGGAGCCTTATGAGACGAAGCCAATTATTGCAAAAAATGAAAAAGCTTTGGCTCGCTTAGTTGGGCACGTCTTTACACAACGTCGTAAAACATTGCGTAATAGTTTGAAAGGTATGTTGGCTGAAGACGGCTTTGAGAAAGCTGGTGTAGATCCGATGGCTCGTCCTGAAACATTAAGTTTGGCTGACTTTGTGGCTTTATCTGACCAAATGGTGTCTTGATGTCTAAACGCTATAACTATGTGATTGGTGATGTGCAGGGTTGTTTTGAAGCATTAAAAGCACTTTTAAAAGAGATCCGTTTCGATCCTGATCAGGATTTTCTTTGGTTCGCTGGTGATTTGGTCGCGCGTGGTGAAAACTCGGTCGGTGTATTGCGTTTCGTCAAAAAACTTGCTGATCGTGGTGCTGCTGCAACTGTATTAGGTAATCATGATCTGACATTGATTGCCTGTGCACGTGGGTTTAAGAAAATCAAAGACAAAGATCGGACTCAAGATGTAATTGATGCGATTGATGGTGATGAACTCATCGATTGGTTGCGCAAACAGCCATTAAGTTTGTCGCCAAATGCCACTACGCTTATTACCCATGCTGGGATTCCCCATATTTGGTCAGCTGAAAAAACCGTGGAGCTTGCTCAAGAGGTGCAACACGCTGTCGGACATGAAGATCTGAGCGTTTTGGATGCTTTTCTGCGGGAAATGTATGGAGAGCAACCTGATTTGTGGACTGATGAATTATCAGGTGCTGAGCGTTTACGATGTATTACCAATTATCTGACTCGTATGCGTTTAACGGATATTGATGGGCGTTTAGAGTTTAAATTTAAAGATGCTTTAGATGCTCCAATGCCTGAAGGGTTTAAGCCTTGGTTTGAATATGAAAGTTTGGCTGCGAAAACACACCATATTATTTTTGGGCATTGGGCAGCTTTACAGGGAAAAACAATTAATGCCAACATTCAGAATGTAGATGGTGGTTGTGTTTGGGGGCAGCGGTTGCTTGCATATCGTTTAGAAGATCAGCAGATCTTTGCGATAGATAATCCAATACAATAGTTTTTCTATATTTTATAAAATGCCCAGTATTTATCCGATATTGGGTATTTGTTGTTATGGCTTGTCAAAAAACTGTCACATCCTGATCATTAAAGTGTCAAAAAATATTTATAAGCTTTAAAGCATGAAAATAACGACACAAATGGATGGCGATATGCAAAGTACATACGCGACATCTCTTTTAGAGCAAGAACAGTTTCCTGAAAGCTTTAAGTTTTACTTTAAAAGGAAGCAACTTAAAAACAAACAAGATGAATTGTCTGAACTTCGAGATTTAGTTCGCCCACGTTTAAGAATCGCAATTGTTACTGAAACTTGGCCACCAGAAATTAATGGTGTCGCGATGTCGATGATGCAATTGTGTCAAGGATTACAAAGATTAGGGCATAAAATTTTATTGGTACGCCCGATCCAAAAAGAAGTATGTACAGAATTTCACCCTGATCAAGAGTGCTTAGTGCTGTCACAACCTGTACCCAAATACCCAAGTGTTCAGTTCGGTTGGCCACAATATCTTAAAGTTTCCAAAGCTTTTGAAAAATTTGCGCCTGATGTTGTGCATATCGTGACAGAGGGGCCATTAGGTTTAACAGCCTTACAAGCTGCGAAAAGTAAAAAAATTGCAGTCTCAAGTGGATTTCATTCAGCTTTCCATGATTTTAGTCGTTTTTTTGATTTGGCTTTTTTAGTCAAACCCATCCAGCGATATCTAACATGGTTTCATAACAGTACTGACGTAACCTGTGTCCCTAGCCAATTTACTGAACAAGCATTACGCAGTTTTGGTGTGACATGTCCGTTGGTTGTGGTTGGTCGTGGAGTGGATGTAGAAAAATTTTCGCCCAAGCATCGATCTCAAAAACTACGTCAAAGTTGGGGGGCTGATACAGATACTCGCGTGATGCTATATGTGGGGCGTTTATCTCCAGAAAAAGAAGTAGATGTTCTCATTAAGAGCTTTCATGCATTACAAGCTCAGCAAGGTTGCAATATTAAGTTTGTGATCGTTGGCGATGGTCCTGATCGTGTCCGTCTAACAAAATTAGCAAACTCAAAAGATATTATTTTTACTGGTAATTTGAGTGGACAAGATCTTGCCGCTGCTTACGCGAGTGCGGACGTTTTTACCTTCGCTAGTCAGGCAGATACCTTTGGGAATGTCGTTTTAGAAGCGATATCAAGTGGTCTAGCCGTTGTTGCTTATGATTATGTTTGTGCTCATCAGCACGTCAAACATGGTCAGACTGGCTGGCTAACACCTTTGGGTAACACAACTGAATTTGTTGAATTAATCTGTAATTTACCTGCGATAACGCAATTAAGAGCAATGGGGCAACTGGCGAGTGAAAGCGTTCAGTCGAATAGCTGGCAGTATCCCGTACAACAATTAGAACAAGCACTGTATCAGGTCGCAAAGGAGTCTCCCATGACCGTGACCTAAGCAATTCTCATTAAGAGGAGAAAAAATATGAAATTTGAAAATGCAAAAATAAAAATGCTCGATCTCGATTTAAAAGGCTGTGTTTACCTTAACCATCTATCACAGTCACAACGTATTGCACTATTTTTTAAAACGATTAGTCGTTTGGGAGATGGACCATTTTGGTATGTCATGTTGTTGTCTGTTTGGACAATGCAGGGTTTGGCATACGGTCTGAATATACTCTATCTCGTTGTGATGGGTTCTATAGGGACACTCATTTATAAATTCTTGAAAAATAAAACGACCCGTCCTCGACCTTATCAAGTGCATCAGGTGATTGTACTAGGTGAGCGACCTTTAGATCATTTTAGCTTTCCTTCGGGGCACACTTTGCACGCAGTGATGGTGACAATCACATTAGGTTATATACAACCACTTTTACTCATTCTGATGTTGCCGTTTACCATACTGGTCGCTTTATCTCGTATGGTGCTTGGTCTGCATTATCCGAGTGATGTGATTGTTGGTGCGATCATTGGTGCATCGGTAGCTAGCACCATTATCTTACTCGCGCCAAGTTTTAACGTGATTTTATGATATTTTTGGTGGTCATCACTATCTCTTAAAACACATCATTTGTTAAAGTACGTTCAATAATCACATTCTATTAGGTTAACTCATGGGTTTACGTTGGACAGATACGATTGATATTGCGATTGAACTCACTGAAGCACATCCAGATGTGGATCCACAATGGATTCGTTTTACTGATTTACATGCATGGGTTTGCGCATTACCAGACTTTAGCGATGATCCAAATAAGTCGACAGAAGGTTTGCTTGAAGCCATTCAAATGGCTTGGTTAGACGAAGTTCGTTAAAAATTTATCACAAATCTCAGAACTTTTAGATATTCAAGCTGATTATTAACGATTACATCGGTATAATGCGGCAAATTTTTTAGTTTACACATAATAGGAGTCAATCATGGCGATTGAACGTACTTTATCTATCGTAAAACCAGATGCAGTTTCTAAAAACCACATCGGTGACATTTTTGCTCGTTTCGAAAAAGCGGGTTTGAAAATCATTGCGACTAAAATGAAACACCTTTCTCAAGCTGATGCTGAAGGTTTTTATGCAGAGCACAAAGAGCGTGGTTTCTTTGGTGATTTAGTTGCTTTCATGACTTCTGGTCCAGTTGTTGTATCAGTTCTTGAAGGTGAAAATGCAGTTCTTGCTCACCGCGAAATCTTAGGTGCTACAAACCCTAAAGAAGCTGCTCCAGGTACGATTCGTGCTGACTTCGCTGTAAGCATTGATGAAAATGCTGCTCACGGTTCTGACTCAGTAGCTTCTGCTGAGCGTGAAATCGCTTACTTCTTTGCTGATAACGAGATTTGCCCACGCACTCGTTAATCCAAAGTATTCAAGCCAGATAAGTGGTATACTACTTATCTGGTTTTTTGTTTTTTATAGATTGAATTGTGTGGATAATGCACAATATTTTCTAGTGCTGATATCGTTTAGGTAAATATACATGAGTTCTGCAGTGGTCGTTTCATCAGAAAATTTGGATGAAAAACAACAGTCTGTTTCTACATCTGTCGTCCAAGCTGCCGATAAAAAAGTAAATTTACTTGGCATGTCACGTACAGAATTAGAAGCCTTTTTTGAAGAATTAGGTGAAAAGAAGTTTCGCGCTGGTCAAGTGATGAAATGGATTCATCAATATTTTGTTACTGATTTTGCTGAGATGACCAATATCTCGGGCAAACTTCGCGAAAAATTAGAAAAAATTTGTGAAATCAAAGCTCCTGAAGTTGTACACCGTAATTATTCTAAAGATGGTACTCGTAAATGGGTTTTCCGTGTAGGAGATGGTGAGGGGTCTTTAGTTGAGACTGTACTCATTCCAGCAGAAGACAAAACGGGTGCGCGTAAAACACTTTGTATTTCATCTCAAGTTGGATGTGCGCTTGATTGTTCATTCTGTTCAACGGGTAAACAAGGTTTCCAACGTGACTTAACACCTGCTGAAATTATTGGTCAGCTTTGGATGGCAAATTATTCTTATATGGAAGATGTGCCTGTTGCTGAGCGTGAAAGAACTGTAACTAATGTCGTAATGATGGGTATGGGTGAACCATTACTCAATTATGATGCGGTGTTGAGTTCTATGCAGTTAATGCTAGATGATTTCGCTTATGGTATGTCTAAACGCCGTGTAACTTTATCGACCTCTGGAGTTGTACCGAAGATTGACCAACTTGCACAAGATATTGATGTTGCTTTGGCAATTTCTTTACATGCGCCAAATGATGAGTTACGTAACGAGTTAGTGCCAATTAATAAAAAATACCCATTAGCACAGTTAATCGCTGCTTGTCAGCGCTATTTAGCCAAAGATGGTAATGAAAGCGCACGTCGTCATGTCACGATTGAATATGTCATGCTTGAAGGTGTCAATGATCAGCCTGAGCATGCTCAACAATTATTAAAATTATTAAAAAATCTACCAAGTAAAATCAACCTGATTCCATTTAATCCATTTCCGCATGCACCATATGGTCGTTCAAGCAGAAATCGTATTATTGCATTCCAAAAAACTTTGTCTGATGCAGGATTTGTGTGTACGATTCGTCAGACACGTGGTGATGATATTGATGCAGCATGTGGTCAATTGGTTGGGCAAGTTGCAGACCGAACTCGCCGTGCAGAACAATGGAAAAAGAAAGTGGCGCAACGACAAGAAATATTGCGTACACAAGGATAATCTTAGGGGAAAAGCGTTGAATACAACTCGACTAAAAACGATTTTAGCTACTACTGTTGTGTTTACTGTATTAGGTTTGACTGCCTGCCAATCAACAACGTTAAGAAAAGATCCAGAAAAGGCAGTACAAGTCCGAACTCAACTCGCTGCTGAATATATTCG
Source organism: Acinetobacter sp. A22 (assembly GCF_030913345.1). NCBI lineage: Bacteria > Pseudomonadati > Pseudomonadota > Gammaproteobacteria > Moraxellales > Moraxellaceae > Acinetobacter > Acinetobacter sp. A22. The sequence goes on along the minus strand of NZ_CP133162.1, from coordinate 2,028,876 downwards.
AACACGTGATTTGGATTCAGCGAAACGCTCCCTTGATCAAGCTTTAAAAATTGATCCACGTGATGCTACTGCCAATATGATGATGGGTGTTTTGTTGCAACAAGAAGGCAGCAAACCAAACATGGAGAAAGCAGAAGCTTATTTTAAGCGAGCAATCTCTTCAGAACCCGATAATGCCCAAGCTCGTAATAATTACGGTACATATTTGTATCAAATGCAACGTTATAATGAGGCGATTGAGCAATTTACCGTTGCAGGTGCGACGTTAGGTTACGAACAGCGTTACCAATCGTTGGAAAACTTGGGTCGAATCTATTTAAAACTGGGTGATGTTGCGAATGCTGAAAAATCATTCAAGCAAGCCTTACAAGCAAATCGAAATTCGACAATTTCAATGTTAGAGTTGTCCGAAATTTTCTATTTGCAACAAAATAATAGAGATGCATCGCAACTTTATGAACAATACGTTCGTAATGTCGGGCAGAAAAATCAAGGTGCTCGTGCACTTTGGATCGGTATACGCATTGCTCGAGCGAATGCGGATCAATTAGGAATGCAAGTATTAGTGAATCAAATGCGTGCTTTATTTCCTGATAGTCCAGAATATCAACGTTATTTGCAATTACAGTACAGTACTGAGGCCGTATGGAAATAAATCCAAATTCACATCAGCCAACTGGCTCAACCTCACCTTCGTCTACGTTAGGAAATATTCAACGACCAGGTGAGTATTTGCGTCAAATTCGTATTGCACAAAAGAAAGAACTTGAAGAGATTGCAAACGTTTTGAATATGCCTGTTAAAACGTTAACGGCATTAGAGCAAGATGATTATAAATCATTGCCAGAAGCAACTTTCATCAAAGGTTACTATCGTGCGTATGCCAAATGCTTAAATGCAGATGCCAGTGTGATCATTCAACGTTTTGATGAAATCTACGCAAACGATACAGGCTTAAAAGCAAATCATGCTTTGAATAACTCTCCAATTAAAATTATGGGGAAACTTTCAGGCTCTAAAAGTGTACGTAATCGTAAATGGCTAAAACGTTTATCGATTTTAGTTGCTGTACTTGTTTTGGGGTGGCTGGCTGTAATGGCTGTACAGAACTGGACCTCAAGTCAAAAAGATGAAGTTGATGTACCAAAAGTGACGAATTCAGATGTCGAAATTCTTCCAATGGGCAATACCGTAACTACATCAGGTGATCAGTTGGTGCTTGGTTTTAGTCGTCCAACATCAGTTCATATTGTTGATGCGACTGGTAAAGTATTGGCAACAGGTCGTCAATCATCTACATTGACACTCAGTGGTGAGTCACCATTCCAAATACGTTTGGATGATGCAACTGCTGTGTCATTGAGTTTAAACCAAGAGCAAATCTCCTTATCTCCATACACCGTTAATGGAAAAGCAGAATTCCGTTTGTCTCGTTAATGCCAATTAGAGTAGAGCTATACGATGATCGTGAACCCAATTAAGCGCCGCCCGACACGAAAAATTCGTGTTGGTTCGGTGTATGTCGGTGGTGATGCGCCGATCAGTGTTCAAAGTATGACAAATACAGAAACTTGTGATGTCGATGCCACAGTTGCACAAATTCAGCGTTGTGTAGATGCTGGTGCCGATATCATGCGTGTTTCAGTGCCATCTATGGAGGCTGCTGAAGCTTTCGGTGCGATTAGAAAACGCGTTTCGGTTCCTTTAGTTGCTGATATTCATTTTGACCATCGTATTGCTTTGGCTGTCGCGGATTATGGGGCAGATTGTCTTCGTATCAATCCAGGTAATATTGGCTCAGATCAAAAAGTGCGTGAAGTCGTTGCTGCTGCAAAACATCATGGCATTTCAATTCGTATCGGGGTGAATGCAGGTTCTTTAGAGAAAGATCTGCAAGTCAAATATGGCGAACCAACGGGTCAGGCATTGCTTGAGTCTGCGATGCGTCATATTGATATCTTAGATCGTTTAGACTTTCATGAATTTAAGGTTAGTGTAAAAGCATCGAATGTATTTTTAACTATGGATGCTTACCGTTTATTATCACAACAAATTGATAATCCTCTGCATCTTGGTGTGACTGAAGCAGGCATCTATCGTACTGGAACGGTGAAATCAGCAATTGCACTTGGTGGGTTACTGATGGAAGGCATCGGCGATACCATGCGTATCTCGCTAGCTGCAGAACCAGAAGATGAAATTAAAATTGGTTTTGATATTTTAAAATCATTAGGTTTACGTTCGAATGGTATTAATTTCATTGCGTGTCCAAGTTGTTCACGTCAAGAATTTAATGTTATTCAAGTGATGCAAGCATTGGAAGAGCGTTTGGAAGATATCCGCACACCAATGGATGTATCTGTGATTGGCTGTAAAGTCAACGGACCAGGGGAAGCTAAAGAAGCTGATATTGGTGTCGTTGGTGCGTCGCCGCGTTCACTTGTTTATCGCAATGGTGAAAAAAGCCATTTGATTGATACAAATCAGTTGGTTGATGAAATCGAGTCGATGGTTCGTCAACGTGTTCAAGAGCTTGAAGAAGCAAAATCTAAAGAAATTATTCGTAGTTCATCATGAGTTCAATTGTCGCTATTAAAGGTTTTAATGACACCCTTCCATCGCAAACAGCGGCATGGAGAAGTCTGGAACAACAACTTGCATCTTTGATGGATGCTTACGGTTATCAGCAAATTCGTTTACCTATTGTCGAGCAAACTGGTTTATTTAAGCGCGCGATTGGCGATGCAACGGATATCGTTGAAAAAGAAATGTATACCTTTTTTGATAAAGGTAATCCACCTGAATCATTAACCTTACGTCCTGAAGGTACTGCAGGTTGTGTGCGTGCAATGTTGGAACATAACTTACTTCGTGGGGCAACTCCACGTGTATGGTATGTCGGTCCAATGTTCCGCTATGAAAAACCACAAAAAGGTCGCTATCGTCAGTTCCACCAATTTGGTGTCGAAACTTTTGGTGTGGCGACACCAGATATTGATGCTGAAATCATCCTTATGACGGCGCGTTTGTGGAATCGTATGGGTGTCGCGGATAAAGTTCAACTTGAGTTAAACACTTTAGGCGAAACTGATGAGCGTACAGAATATCGTAATGCATTGGTTGCCTTTCTCAATGAGCATAAAGATGCATTAGATGAGGATTCACAGCGTCGTTTGACTACGAATCCGCTTCGTATCCTAGATTCTAAAATTGAATCGACACAAAAAATTCTAGAAAATGCACCGAAGCTACATGATTTCTTGAAAGAAGACTCATTAAACCATTTCAACCAATTACAGCAATATTTAACAGATGCTGGCATTCAGTTTGTTATTAATCAAAAGTTAGTACGTGGTTTAGACTACTACAACAAAACTGTATTTGAATGGACAACAACCATGTTGGGTTCACAAGGTACAGTATGTGCTGGTGGTCGTTATGATGGTCTAGTTGGACAACTCAAAGGTAAAGCAGATCAATCGGTTCCTGCAGTCGGCTTTGCGATGGGAATGGAGCGTTTGCTGCTTTTGCTTGAGCAAGTTGAACAAGCTAAACCAGTTCGTGATTGCGAAGTGTTCTTATTGGCTGAGCCTGCTTACCAAGCGAAAGCATTGGTATTGGCTGAACAAGTCCGTGATCAGTTAGAGGCAGTCAACAGTTCGATTCGTTTCAAAACGGGTTCTCAGGGCAGCATGAAAAGCCAAATGAAAAAAGCAGATCAATCTGGCGCGATCTATGCGGTGATTTTAGGTGAGCGTGAGTGGGAATCACAACAGCTTCTGGTTAAAGAGCTTGCGACAGGGGAACAATCTCAAGTTGCGGTCACTGAATTGACAGCATTTTTGCTCGAAAAATTTAAACAATAAATTGCACAATATTTAGGAAAAGGACAATCACATGAGCTTAAGTGATGAAGAACAACTCGACAGTTTAAAGTCGTTTGCCAAAAAATATGGTTCTGCCATGATTAGCGGAATTCTCATTGCCTTGATTGCCTTTTTTGGTTGGGAATATTGGCAAAAGAAGAATTTGGCTGAATCACAGAATCAAACAGCTAAAGTCCAAAAGCTCATGGACGAAGCTAAAGCGGTTGCGGGTCAACCCAATGCTTTTGCGACGGTATCAGAAGCTGCTGATAAGATTGTGAAAGATGATGCTGATTCAGTGCAAGCAATTCAGACGCAATTCATTTTGGCTAAGCTAGCATATGAAAAACAAGATTATGCTGCAGCTGAAAAAGCATTAAAGAAAGTCGAAAACTCAAAAGTTAAAGATGCAGGTTTAATGCAAATTGTGAAAATACGTTTAGCTGATTCGCAATTGGCACAGAAAAAATATGATGAGGCTCTAAAAACCTTATCTAATGTTTCTGAACCTGCTTTTAAAGCAACAGTAGATGAGTTGCGTGGCGATATTTATGTTGCTAAAAAAGATGTTGAATCTGCACGTAAGGCGTATCAAAGTGCATGGAATAATGTACTTGAACGTAAGCAAGAACGTCAGCTTTTACAAATTAAACTCGAAAGTGTTGGCGTTTTAGTAGATGATCCTGATTTTGAACGCCCAATCTTAGATACTAAAGTGGATGAGTCTTAATGCAGAATATACTAAAACTCCCTTTGGCAATTGCAGTTGCTTCAGCCTTATTGGTTGGATGTTCGAGCAACAAAGTTAAAGAAGCAAAACCGAATCCTTTGCCAAAAATACAGCAACAACAAAGTCTTAACCTTGTATTTTCGCAAAGTGTTTCTTCAACGAATGCTGCTGAAGCATTACGTTTGCAATTGGACACAGATAATGGTGTGATTTTTGCGATTGATCCAGACGGTCAGGTTTCTGCTTACAAAGGTAAAGATCGACTTTGGAAAAGTAAAATTACCAAACAAGAGCTAACTGCTGGCGTGGAAGCTGCTGAAGGCATTGTGATTATCGGCAACCGAAAAGGTCAATTATTTGCTCTTGATCAAATGACTGGCGAACAAAAATGGACAGCACAATTGTCTGGTGCCATTTTATCTCCATCATTAATCCAATCAGGGCGTGTGATTACGATTGCAAATGACGGTACTGTTTTTGCTCATGATGCAGTTACAGGGCAGCAAGTTTGGGCCTATAAATTACCAAATGTTCAATTCAGTTTACGTGGTCAACCAGCACCAGTGGCATTAGATGAGCGAACAGTTTTAGTCGCTTCTGCAAATGCTTATGTTTATGGCTTGGATGTAATTAGTGGAGTCCCACGTTTCCAACGCCGTGTTGCAATCAGTGAAGGGCGCTCAGACATCCAGCGTTTAATCGACATTGTTGGTGATCCTGTTGTTGCTGGTCAATATTTGGTTACAACAAGCTTCCAAGGTCAAGTCACTGTCACTGACTTAGCGACACAACGTGTGGTGTGGAGCGAGGATGCAAGTAGTACTAATCGTCCTGAAGTCGCAGAAGATAAAGTTTTCATCTCAACTGTTGATGGCAAATTAAATGCTTACAATTTAGCGACAGGTGAGTTGGTTTGGCAAAATGAAGAATTACTGAATCGCCAACTGAGTAACCCAGTTGTACTTGGTCAAAACCTTGTGGTTGGTGATCTAGATGGTGTTTTGCATTTGATTGATCCAGCGTCAGGTAAACTAGTTGGGCGTGCAAAAACCAGCGGTGAAGTGCAGTCCTTACGTGTCATCAATGACCAACTTTATGTGGCAACACGAAAAGGTGCATTAAGCATTTGGCAGAATCGTTAATTTTTCCTACGCTTGTGTTAAAATGCTTAATTAGCAGTTGCTAATAAAAGAATGATCGGGGTATTTGTGTATACAAAACCCCGAATTTTTATTGTGATTTTTTAAATCACCAAAATCTTCCATACTGTTTCTAGAATGCTGTCATCAACGATGGCTCGTCTGAATTAAGGTTAATTTATGAAACCCGTTATTGCGCTCATTGGTCGTCCAAACGTCGGAAAATCAACGCTATTTAACCAAATCACAAAAAGCCGTGATGCTTTGGTTGCTGACTTCGCTGGTTTAACTCGTGACCGCAAATATGGTGACGCGGTTTATCAAAACAAATCCTTTATTGTGGTTGATACAGGTGGTATCGGTGAAAATGAGGGTGGTATTGACTCTTACATGGCGGAGCAGTCAAAAACTGCGATCCATGAAGCTGATATTATTATCTTTGTAGTTGATGCGCGTGCTGGACTTTTAGCATCAGATGAGCAAATTGCCCGTGAACTACGTACATTGGGTAAAAAAGTTTACTTAGTTGCTAACAAAGTTGATGGTGTACATGCTGAAGCAGCCCTTGTTGAGTTTTATAAGCTCGGTATGGGTGAACCGATGCAAGTTGCTGCGAGTCATGGTCGTGGTGTTCAGCAAATGCTTGAAGAGGTATTAGCCGAAGTACCTGAAGATGAGAATCCAGAAGAGCATAATAAAAATACAGGTTTACGTTTAGCCATTATTGGTCGTCCTAACGTTGGTAAATCAACATTGGTCAACCGCTTACTTGGTGAAGAACGTGTAGTTGCATTTGACCAACCAGGTACGACACGTGACTCGATTTATATCCCATTTGAACGAGATGGTCGTCAATATACGTTGATTGATACTGCAGGGGTGCGTCGTAAAGGTAAGGTTGATGAAATGATTGAGAAATTCTCAATCGTAAAAACTTTGCAAGCAATGAAAGATGCACATGTAGTTGTCGTTGTAGTTGATGCTCGTGAAGGGATTGTTGAACAAGATTTACATTTGATCGGTTATGCGCTTGAAGCGGGTCGTGCGATGGTGATTGCCATCAATAAATGGGACAACATGACCGAGTACGATCGTAAGCAATGTAAACTCGATGTTGAACGTCGTTTCGATTTCATTCCTTGGGCAAAGATTCATTTGATCTCAGCTTTACACGGTACAGGTGTAGGCGAATTATACCCATCTATTCATCGTGCCTATGAATCTTCAAATCTGAAAGTATCACCAGCTAAATTAACGCAAATTCTAAATGATGCGACTGAAGCACATCAGCCGCCTTCAATTGGTGGTCGTCGTATCAAAATGCGTTATGCGCATATGGGTGGACAAAATCCACCAACGATTGTGATTCACGGGAATAAAGTGGATAAGACACCTGCGGATTACCGTCGCTATTTAGAAAACGTGTTTCGTAAGGTTTATAAACTGGAAGGCACCCCTGTAAAAATCGATTTTAAAACTTCTGAAAATCCATTCGAAGGGCGTAAGTCTCAAGTGGATGAGCGCGTTGCAGCACGTAAGCGTCGTTATATTCAGAAATTCAAAAAGGCTGAAAAGAAATTTAAGCGATAATTTTTTGAGTGTCATCAAAACCCAAATTTTAATTTGGGTTTTTTTTATCAATAAGGACATGATCGATGAGTCAGCGTAAGATTGAATTACATGTTCAAACGTTAGATAACATTTTAGATTTACAGCAAAGCGATTTTTCTGATTTTCGCTCATTTAATGATTATAAAAAACAACAGATTAAGCAGTTTCGTAATCAATTACTATCACAACATCTCGGATGTGATCTTAGTGATTTAGATTTTGCCAAACACGAGCATGGTAAACCTTATTTAACTTCTCATATGCTCAACTTTAACCATTCACATAGCAAAAAAAGCTATGTGTTAGGACTAAGTGATCAAATTCTGGATATTGGTGTTGATCTCGAGGAATTGGAACGCAAAGTGCGTTTTGATGCTTTTGCTAAACATGCTTTTCATCCCAAAGAATATGAAATTTGGCAACAGTTGGATGAAGATAGGGAGTACTGGTTTAAAGTTTGGACGACCAAAGAAGCTGTTTTAAAAGCTTCGGGTCTGGGTATCCGTTTGGATCTGAATACTCTGAATACAAATGTACATCCAGAACAGCAGGGAGGGATGTGTTCACATCCTTTAATTGGAACATTTGGTTATCAGAACTTTTCGTTGAATCAAAAAATTATATTGACTATAGCTTGGCGAGCTGAACTCTCTTGTAGAGGTTTCCAGTTTCCTGATATTCAGGTAATTCAACATGACTAAATACTAATTTAAAAATGATCACCTACAAAAAATGCCAGTGATAACACTGGCATTTTTAATCTGTATTTGTGGAAAACTTTAAGGAATATGATCTTCTTCAAATTCAGGTTTAACTTGAACAATAAAATCTTGACGGTTAAGACCACGCCATAATGCAAATGCTGTTCCGATATAAATCGATGAATAGGTACCAACGAATACACCGACAAACATGGCAACAGAGAATAAATGCAGACCATCACCACCAACAAACATCATTGCTAGAACTACAAGTAACAATGTCATTGAGGTATGAATGGTACGACGTAAAGTTTCTGTTAATGCGATATCAACAATTTCACGTGGTGTCGCACCGCGAATCTTACGGAAATTTTCACGAATACGGTCTGAGACAACGATGTTATCGTTAAGTGAGAAACCCATTACCGCAAGAATCGCTGCAAGTACGCTTAAATCAAATTGCCATTGGAATAAAGCAAATGTACCAATAATGATGATGATATCGTGGAATAACGATAATACAGCACCCATCGCAAGTTTGAATTCAAAGCGAATCGTCACGTAGATCAACATCAGAATCATCGCAAGCGCTAATGCACCCGCAGAGCGAATGTATAGCTCATTACCGACTTGACCGCCTACAGCATCAACTTTATGTACTTCAGCAGCATTGTTTGGTAACTGCACTGCTTTAGTAATCGTTTCACTTAGGTCTGCTACGTTTAAATCTTCTTGTACTGGCATACGTACAATTAGGTCAGTATTACTTCCTAAAGTTTGTACAACAGCATCTTTAAATCCAGCACGATCTAATGCTTGTGAAACTTGAGCAGGTTGAACTGCCTGAGCATAATTCAACTCAGCTGATACACCGCCTGTAAAGTCTAAACCGAGGTTTAGACCTTTCGTCGCAATAAAAAAGATACTTACGATGGTCAGCAAGATTGAGAAGATTGCAGCAGGTTTTGCTATCTTCATAAATGGGATGATTTTTGCATCATCAGGACGACCGTATTGTTTTGAGTCTTGTTGAGTCAGATCAGTCATATGAATCTCCTTAAATGCTCAACTTAGTCAAATTACGGCGTTTGCCATAAATGAGTTGTACGATCGCACGTGTTACTGTAATCGCAGTAAACATCGAACATACGATACCAATCATAAGCGTCACAGCGAAGCCTTTAATAGGGCCTGTACCGATAGCGAATAAGATAAATGCAACAATAAACGTCGTTAAGTTCGAGTCAAAAATAGTGTTATAGGCTCGATCATAACCCGCAACAATGGCTTGTTTTGGAGAGGCACCCCACAGCATTTCTTCTCGTATTCGTTCACAGATCAGAACGTTTGCATCGACAGCCATACCGATACCAATCACGATACCTGCAATACCAGGAAGGGTAAGGGAAGCACCTAACCAAGACATAACAGTAAGAATCATCGCAAGGTTAAATACCAGAGCGAAATTCGCAATTACACCAAACAAACGGAAGAATACCACCATCCAGATTGCAACAAGAATGAAACCAATCTGAGTCGATAATACACCTGCATCAATATTTTCTTGACCGAGGCTAGGACCAACCACACGTTCTTCCACGAAGTACATTGGCGCAGCCAAGGCACCTGCACGAAGCATCAACGCCAGTTCAGCCGCCTCCTGTGGAGAGTCAAGCCCCGTGATACGGAACTGTGAACCCAAAACGGCCTGAATAGTTGCGGCATTGATCACAACAGATTCAGTATACGGTGTGCGGACTTCTGTTTGAGTACCTGTAGCTGGATCAGTGACATAGCTAATTTTTTGTTTATTTTCAATAAACAATACAGCCATACGTTTGCCAACAGCATTACGTGTTGCATCTGCCATGAGCTTACCGCCAGCAGTGTCTAACGTAATATTAACTTCTGCACCACCAGAGTCTTGGCTAAAACCAGAACTTGCATTTTGAACGCGTTCACCTGTCAAAATACGGTTACGATTTAACAGAAGCTGTCGGCCACTATCCAGTGATTCATAGGCAAATAATTCCGTGCCTGGAGGAAGCGGCTGACCATTATATTTTCCTGTATATGGGTCAATATATTGATCATTACTATCAGCAACCAAACGGAATTCTAAGTTTGCTGTACGACCTAAGACACGTTTTGCTTCAGCAGTATCTTGAACGCCAGGTAACTCAACCACGATACGGTTGCTACCCTGAGTTTGTACCAATGCTTCAGCAACACCTAACTCGTTAATACGATTACGTAGGGTCGTTAAGTTTTGATTCACCGCGTAAGATTGAATTTCTTGACGACGAACATCTGTATAGTTGAGTTTTAGTAAAGCACCATCTGTACTTGCTAGTGCTTGCTGTGTGAACTCATTGCCATTTCGACGTAAGAAATCTGCTGCTGCATCACGGTCAGTTGTATTGGCAAACTGAACAGTAATGGTATTGTTATTCAGTGCTAAATTATTAAATTTGATTTTGTTGTCACGAAATTGACGACGCAGATCAGTTGCCGATGTTTCCATACGTTGGCTAATCGCTTTATCCATGTCGACTTCGAGCAAGAAGTGTACACCACCGCGTAAGTCCAAACCGAGTTTCATCGGTTTTGCACCAATCTTTTGCAACCATTCAGGTGTGGTTGGCGCAAGGTTAAGTGCAACCACGTAGTCTTCACCTAAATCACGACGTAGCACTTCTTTCGCTTTTAATTGAGCTTCTGAAGTGTCTAAACGTAATAATGCCGCATTGTTGGTGAAACTATTATCATGGCTACTGATGTTGGCAGCTTTCAGAATCTGCTCAGCTTTTTGCACAACCGTTTGATCAATTTGTGTCCCTGCTTTTGCACCAGAAATTTGGACAGCAGGTTCATCAGGATACAGACTTGGAAGTGCATATAACGTACTGATCACGAGAACGACGAGAATCAGTAAATATTTCCATGCAGGGTAACGCATTCGTTTTCTTCTTAAATGAAAAAGTCGTGCTGAGGCACGACTATTTTATGATTAAAGGTTATTTAGTGTGCCTTCAGGTAATACTGAAATGACACTTGCACGTTGGATTTTTACTTCTACGCCACGGCTTAACTCAACAACAGCGAAGTCACCATCAAGCTTCGTGATTTTCCCCATTAAACCACCAGCAAAAACGATTTCACTTCCTACACCTAAGCTTTCGATCAAAGAACGGTGTTCTTTCGCACGTTTAGCTTGAGGTCTCCAGATCAAGAAATAGAAGATTGCAATAAAAACAGCAATCATCAATAAGTTTGCCATTAAGCTTGGGCCTTGAGCTGCTGCAGGAGCAGCGTGAGCGGTAGAAATGAAAAAGCTCATTTTAATTTCCTAATAAAAGATAAAGCGAAAAATTACGATTAAATTCCAATTCGTTTTGCAATGTACCTTGTCTTGCGTTTAGGCGCAAATCTTGATGCATTTACTTATACATTAATCTTCAGGGCAGGGTGGAACCTCTAAACCACGACGGGCATAAAAGTCTTGAACATACTCGTCAAACGTACCATTATCTAGAGCATCACGCAGGCCTTGAGTAAGGCGTTGGTAATAACGTAAGTTATGAATCGTACCGAGCATCGATGCCAACATCTCACCGCACTTCTCTAAATGATATAAATAGGCACGAGTAAAGTTTTTACAAGTGTAACAGTCGCAATGAGGGTCTAAAGGTCCTTTATCATGACGATATTTGCTATTACGAATTCTTACCAGACCATCAGTGACAAAATAATGACCATTACGTGCATTACGTGTAGGCATTACGCAGTCAAACATATCAACACCGCGACGAACCGCTTCAACGATATCTTCTGGCTTACCTACACCCATCAAATAGCGAGGTTTATCCTGAGGCATTTTGTTTGGTAAATAATCAAGAACTTTGATCATTTCCTCTTTAGGTTCACCTACAGAGAGACCTCCGATCGCATAACCATCGAAACCGACTTCGAGTAAGCCTGCAAGAGATTCATCACGCAAATCCTCGTACATACCACCTTGGATGATGCCGAATAATGCATTTTTATTCTTAAGTTCATCGTGGTGGTGGGTTTTACAACGTTTTGCCCAACGTAAAGAAAGCTGTAATGATTTCTGAGCTTCTTCATGTGTTGCTGGATAAGGTGTGCACTCGTCAAAAATCATCACGATGTCTGAATTTAAGACATGCTGAATTTCCATCGAAATTTCAGGAGATAAGAAAACTTTTGAACCGTCAATTGGAGAACGGAAAGTCACGCCTTCCTCTTTGATTTTACGCATTGCGCCCAAGCTAAATACTTGGAAACCACCTGAGTCAGTCAAAATTGGTTTATCCCATTGAATAAACTCGTGCAGACCGCCGTGCTCTTTAATCACTTCTAAGCCAGGGCGTAAATATAAATGGAAGGTGTTACCCAAAATAATTTGTGCTTGAATCTCTTCAATATCACGAGGCAACATGCCTTTTACAGTACCGTAAGTACCAACGGGCATAAATACAGGTGTCTCAACAACACCATGTTCTAAAGTGAGTCGACCACGACGGGCGCGTCCCGACTGACCTAATTTTTCAAATTGCATGACACCAATCCATCAAGGCGAAAAAACAGTTCGCTGATCAAAAACGGCTATTTTCCTTGATTATGGTGTGTAGTTCTACTACTAAATGTAGCTATAGAGAAAAAATAAAAAAGCCATTTCAAAACGAAGCTGAAATTGGCTTTTAAATGTTTAAATTTACTTTTAAAAATTTGGTCTATAGTCAAAATTTTCAGTCGCTAAATTATCTTTGAAAGGACGAATTTCTTTCTTCGACAGTGTCATTGTATTGATCAAATTATTTGGGAAAATCTGGATATGATTGTTGAATAACTCAACATTACGGTTAAAGATCGTAATAGCAGCACCGACATTTTCATTTTGTTCCTGAATATCATCCATCATTTTGCTGTAAAGCGTATCAGCTTTAAGCTCAGGATAATTTTCAACAACAACGTTGAGACTGCGAATGAGTTCTTTGCTCATTTTTTCGATGCTTTGTAGTTGAGAAATATCAGTATCATTAACATTTAAATTAAGGATCTGCTGACGAAGCTCAGTTACTTTTTCTAAGGTTGATTTTTCAAACTCAGTGTAACGGCTCAAGGTCGTTTCTAAAGATTCAAGCGTTTTAACTTTTTGACGTTCAAAATTGGCCACTTCTGACCATGCACGTTTGGTCGCATTAAAGTAGCGTACAATCGTATTGCGAATATGAATGCCCCATACAATCAAAAGAACAAAAATCCCCAAGAAAATAATTAAACCAGTCATGACCTTACCTCGTTATTGTTGCCTTAATGGAACAGCGTATATTCCATTTATCTTTGTTCTAAAAAGATTTATCGGCTATTTATTGAATTAAATTAAGCATCAATTGTTGAAAACGCTGATATTCAGGCATCGTCATGGTTCGTAAATGACCTCTCAATGCTGGTATATCGTGGATTGCATCATGTTTACTCGTGATTCGGAAAAGATCTTGTTCACCGAGATAACATAAAATCTGTTCTTCATGATGATAAATTAAATCACCTGAAAAATGTTCAAAAAAATCATGTAACTTGAGTGTCAAACTTGGGCTAATACTTTTTGCAAGTTGATGCTGATCTAGACCAAAAATATTGAGTTTCTGATTAATTAAAATATCACTGCTTTGCCATGAGCGAGTATACGGTTCAAAAAAACGAGAGCGCTGATCACTAACAGCAATGCCCAAATTCGGCATTTGAAAAACAAAAGCACCCCATAAATCTTTATGGATTTCTTTGACGATTTTTTTATCGCTATTGCCATCTTGCAAAATTGGCATTTCAGTTACGTAATGGTATTTAAAAATCAGGACTTGATGTTTAGTCGTTCCATCGTCCCAAACGGTAGAAGCATAATGTGTAATTTCATTTGATTCAGTTCCACGATTAAACAGTGGGAAAGATTGCTTCAATTTACTTATTACAAGTAATGGTTGCGCCTGAATCGGAAGATAAGCAGGGAGTTGTTGGAAGTTTAAACCATAACGAAGTTGAATCATTCTTTGTTCTAAATATTCAATCACTTGTTCAAGTGGTTGTTTTGACTCATAAAGTAGATAAGCAAGAAAACCTGTCAAAAAAGCACCCAAAAAACTCCAAATAAATTGTAGATGGGGGTGTAGAAAATAGCCAAAGATTAAAGTACTTAGACTAATTGTTGCCAATAAATAAGGCAAAATATTAAAAAAACGCAGGCTGTGATCTTCACGCCACGGATGCAAGGCATCTAGTAATGCTTGATCCGTGTGTGATGATTGTCCCGCTTCCCACAGCCGAGCGATATTGCGAAAAACTTGAGCATTTTTTTTACGTCTTATATGTAATGCTTGTTGTACTGTATCGATCGGCATAAGCGTATTTAAATCAAACGATTAATTTGTCTATTAGCATAGCATCACCGTAACTAAAGAAACGATAACGTTCTTTAACTGCATGCTCATAAGCCGATAAAATGTTGTCTCGATTTGATAACGCAGAAACAAGCATTAAAAGTGTTGATTCGGGCAAATGGAAGTTGGTAATCAAACGATCGACGATACAGAATTGGTAGCCTGGATAAATGAAAATCTGGGTATCACCTGTCCATGCAGCAATTTTGCCATCATTTGCTTGAGCCGCGCTTTCCAATGCACGAGTTGCTGTCGTACCGACTGCAATCACTTTATTACCACGTGCTTTGGTTTCTAAAATAAGATCAATCGTGGATTGTGGAACATCACACCATTCACTGTGCATAATGTGATTGGTAATGTCTGTTGTACGAACTGGCATAAATGTGCCTGCACCGACATGCAAAGTCACAAATGTCTTTTGCACACCTTTTGCCGCTAATTTTTCTAATAAATCTTGGTCAAAATGCAAACTTGCTGTTGGAGCAGCTACGCTAGCAATTTTTTCAGGATCGTGAAAAACCGTTTGATATCGTTCTGTATCAATTTCTTCTGCTTCACGATTGAAATAAGGGGGGATAGGGAGCTGACCGTATTGATCAAGTATCGATAAAATCGGTTGTGAAAACTCAACCACAAACAAGTTTTCATGGCGACCTTTTACTGTAACTGGAACTGAATCTTCACCGATATAAAGTTCTGCACCAGCTTTAGGTGAATTACTTGATTTAATATGACAGTGAGCTGTGTGTGTGTCCAGCATACGTTCAACAAGAACTTCAATTGCCCCACCAGTTGCACGTTTACCTTTCAAGCGAGCCTTCATGACTTTGGTATCATTTAATACGAGCAAATCACCCTCGTTTAATAAATCCAAAATATCAGTAAAGCTATGATCATGGTAATGACCTTGATCATCGATATGAAGTAAACGCGAAGCGCTACGGCTTTCTAGAGGATAGCGAGCTATAAGTTCATCAGGGAGATCAAATGAAAAGTCTGAAAGTTGCATACATCTAAAACATTGCAGAAATTGTGCGTAGTATAGTCTTTTTTGTATTTTTGCGCTGAGCTGCTGATAACTTCCTAAGAAAAATAACTGAATGATTTAAAAGTGAACAATAAGTTAAAGATGGGGTTTGACAATAAAATCAAACAGGTTATCATACGCAACACAAAGCATCGCACTCTTCCCGAGGTGGTGAAATTGGTAGACGCGGCGGACTCAAAATCCGCTGTCAGAGATGACGTGTCGGTTCGAGTCCGACCCTCGGGACCAAGATTCAAAGACCCCAAGCTGGTATTAAAGGCTTGGGGTTTTTTAATGCCAAATCATTTTTAATTTAAAATTTTATTCCGACAATAAATATAAAAGAGTATTGAGTGTTAGATTTAATTATAAAAGTATGACAAATTTTTTAACGATCTTGCAGCTCTTTGTTCGGTTAGATAAAGCAAAAAGATTTACTCATAGATGGAAATTCTATTGAGAGCAGTGAGCAGCGATAACTGATTATATCGACAATTATTATGAATAAGACAAAGAGAAGATTGTAAAGGATTGTGCTGCTCAGGCTTTAGTGTGTTCTGAAAGAGTAAGCCATCTTGAAGTTGATTATGTCATTAAAGAGTACCCACTAAGTCTTTTTAGTATGATCAGATGCGATGATAGAAATATATGATGATTTAAACATTCAACATGTAGCTAAAAAATAAATCTTCGATACATAATTCAATACGTTTAAATTTAATGAAATTTCACGTTTTGTTGCGAATTGATCTAATCAAGAATTGCCTTTTATGTTAAAGTTTGTTAATAGTAGTGATAGTTTTCACATTTTTTCTTATTAAAACGTAAATAACCGAATAACGATAATATCCGAGAGGCAAGCATGGCTATTCAATTACTAGAATTACAGCAAGCCGACAAGTTAAGTGCTTGTAAAATTTCTCTTTCTTTGGGTCTCACTTCAGAGCAAAATTTGCTTGAACAGTTCTTACAATTCAATAAAACATTAATGCAAGTCGGTAAAGCTTTACTTATTTTTCATCAAGAGCCTTATTTTTGGCATCACTGTTCAGAAAAGTTGACTGCAATTGACGCTACAAAAGTCACGAAAAGTTTGAATACTCTGTTTGTAAATAACGATTTTATTGATGAAACACACCCACATTATTTAAATTTACTTTCGTTTGTACATGCGTTGAAATCTAAAGCACAATCCCTTGTCGCTGTTCATCTGAGGCATCCAGATCAAACTTCTTTAGGTTATCTAATTTTGTTTGATGAAGCTGTTCGAGACTTTAGTGCAGTTCAGAAACAACTTTTACAAGACCACTGTAAAAGCTTTATGCAAAAACTTGAATTGAAACTCAATCACGATGAACTCAAAGAATTATACGAACAAGAGTCTGCATTAAATTTTAGCAAGACAAAATTCTTTTCTATTATTTCCCATGATTTACGCGCTCCCTTCCATGGTTTATTGGGTTTTTCAGAGATTTTGGCTAAAGAGCGTGATACATTGGATGAATCTAGTATCCAAAACATCGCTGACTATCTCTATGAGACGTCACAGTCGACTTACAACCTGTTGGAAAGTTTGTTGAATTGGGCAATGGCTGAAGGTGGGCGTTTTGTATATCACCCAATAAATTTTAAATTAAGACAAATTACCGATATCGTGACAGATATTTTAAAAACCTTAGCGTTGAAGAAAAATATCCAATTGATCAATGAAGTAGATGAGAGTCTTAAAGTCTATGCAGATATGAATATGGTGACTTCTTTGATCCAAAACCTTGTTTCAAATGCATTGAAATTTACGGATACGGATGGCGCAGGAAAAGTTTATATTCAAGCCCAACCTCAGGGCGAATTCGTGGAAATACGAGTGAAAGATTCTGGTTTGGGAATGACAGAAGAACAGATACAGAATTTATTTCAACCACGTATGACGGTGAGTTTAAAGGGCACAGCTGGTGAAAAAGGTGCGGGTTTAGGGCTTTCTTTGTGTAAGCGTTTTGTTGAGCTGAACCATGGTGAAATCAGTGTGACATCTCAAGAGGGTGAGGGCACGGTCTTTAAAGTTTGCTTACCTGCTGAACGCCAACATGCTGAATTATCTACCGAACAACATAAATCGAAAGCGAAATTAGTCTAAAGTGATTTTAAAGATAACGATGTAACTGATATAACTACTAGAGATGACCAGACATCAGTTGAGCTTTTTTATATGAATGCGGAACAGCTACATAAAACCTTAGTTGCAAGCCAATATGCAGAACAAGTTTTAAATTTATACCAATCAGAATTAGAACAAGCCTATAGCAAAGATCAATTTTCAACCTCTTTATCTACCGAAACGATTCACCAAACCGTCCAAGAAACGGTTGCAGTTCAGACTGATGAGCAAGCATGGATGAAGGCATTGCGTATTTTGCGTGCCAAATTAATGTTTCGTTGGATTTGGCAAGATGCAAACCAATTAACCGATGTAGTGACACTGACTCGAGAGCTTTCTGCTTTTGCTGATGCTTGTATCTGCGTTGCGAAAGATTTTGCGCGAAAGCCATTGATTGCTAAACACGGTGAGCCAATCGGTTATTCAGGTCAGGTTCAGGATTTGATTGTCATTGGAATGGGGAAACTTGGTGCAAAAGAGCTGAACTTATCCAGTGACATTGATCTAATTTTTGCTTTTGATGAGCAAGGTGAGACCAATGGCCGTAAATGTATTGATGTTCAGCAATTCTGTATTTTGTGGGGACAGAAGTTAATTTATCTGTTGGACCATATCACTGCAGATGGTTTTGTCTTCCGTGTAGATATGCGTTTACGTCCGTGGGGTGACGGTTCAGCTTTAGCGATCAGTCATACAGGTTTGGAAAAATATCTGAGCCAGCATGGGCGTGAATGGGAACGTTATGCATGGATTAAAGCCCGTGTGATTACAGGTGGAAAAGAAGGCGAAGATTTGATGGATATGGCTCGTCCATTCGTCTTCCGGCGTTATGTTGATTATTCTGCATTCGCTGCGATGCGTGAAATGAAAGCCATGATTGAGCGAGAAGTTCTACGCCGTAATATCGAAGATGATATTAAATTAGGCGCTGGCGGAATACGTGAGATCGAGTTTATCGTGCAAGTTTTTCAGTTGATCTATGGTGGTTCCCGACGTGAGCTGCAAGATCGACAATGTTTAGTTAACTTGCATCATTTGGGTGATGCTGAATTATTAGATCAGCAAGCTGTTTTTGATCTTGAAGATGCTTATTTGTTTTTAAGACGAGTTGAACATGCAATTCAGGCATTAAATGATCAACAAACTCAATCTCTACCGTCTGAACCTGAATTGCGCCAACGTATGATAGATACCTTGGGTTTTAGTGATTGGAATTCTTTCTTAAATGTTCTGAATCAAAAAAGAGATAAAGTCAAAGTTCAGTTTAAACAACTCATTCAAGAGAAAGAGTTCTCTGCTCCCATAGATGATTCTGTAGAACTAGAACAACGTCTGAATGCAGTTCTGGATGATGATGCTAAAAACTTGATCCAAAATTTTTGGCATGGGCAAGCACTACGTAAAATTCCTGCGAGTGCTTTAGAACGGCTTAAGAAATTTTGGCCTCATCTAGTCGAAGCCATTTTACAATCAGATCAACCTCAAATGGCTTTATTACGATTAATGCCCTTGGTTGAGTCTGTATTACGACGAACTGTCTATTTAGTCATGTTGATGGAAAGTCGTGGTGCTTTGCAGCGTTTAGTAAAAATGGCGACAGTAAGCCCGTGGATCTGTGAAGAGTTAACACAATACCCCGTCTTGTTGGATGAGTTCCTTTCAATGGACTTTGGGTTGCCGCAACGCAAAGATTTAGAAGATTCCTTACGCCAACAATTAATGCGCATTGAAATTGATCAGGTTGAAGATCAAATGCGAGTATTGAGATTGTTTAAAAAGAGCAACGTACTCGCTGTAGCTGCCAGTGATGTCTTGGCTGAAAGTCATTTAATGAAAGTCTCAGATGCATTAACAGATATTGCTGAAGTATGTGTCCAAGCGACTTTAAATTTAGCTTATCAAGCGATTGCGCAACGTCATGGTTACCCTGTCAACAGTCAGGGTCAACGATGTAGTTTGGATGCGCAAGCTTTTGCCGTAATTGGTTATGGCAAGCTAGGTGGTATCGAGTTAGGCTATGGTTCTGATTTGGATTTAGTATTTATTCATGACTTTCAAGAGCAAACAGAGACTGACGGACGTAAAGGGATCAGTGGTGCAGAGTTTGCGATCCGTGTTGCTCAGAAATTTATGTCCTTGATGACTACTCAAACACTTGATGGTCGGGTCTATGAAATTGATACCCGATTAAGACCGTCTGGTGAAGCAGGGATGTTGGTGACGAGTCTGAAAGCTTATGAGCAGTATCAACAAAAAAGTGCTTGGCTTTGGGAACATCAAGCGCTCGTTCGTGCACGTTCAATTGCAGGTGAGAAAAGTTTATGTGAGCAATTTGAACGGGTACGCTGTCAAATCTTAACTCAGGTTCGTGATGAAAATCAGGTACGTGAAGAAGTGTTAAAAATGCGTCAGAAAATGAAAGATCATTTGGGTTCATCTTCTGAGCAAAAAAAACATGGGATTTTTCATTTAAAACAGGACTCAGGTGGTATCGTTGACATCGAATTTATGGCACAGTATGCAGTGCTTGCATGGAGTGGGACGAATACAGATCTCGCCCATTTTTCCGATAATGTAAGAATTCTAGAAGATGCTGCTAAAGCAGGCTGCTTATCCAGTGAAGATGCCACAGCATTAATACACGCTTATCTCCGTGAACGAGCTGAGAGCCACCGTTTAGCACTTGCAAATCAATCTATGCAAGTTAATGCTGCGGATTGGCACGATACCCGCGAGATCGTTTGCAAGTTATGGCAAAGGTTAATTGATCCAAGTGCAATAGCATTGGAAAGTGAATGATTGTGTAAAAAAATGGAGTATGTGCGATGAGTTTGGCTGATCGTGATGGTTTTATTTGGCAAGATGGAAAATTAGTGGATTGGCGTGATGCAAAAATTCATGTCTTAACTCACACACTACACTACAGTATGGGCGTCTTTGAAGGTGTCCGCGCCTATGAAACCCCAAATGGTACAGCAATCTTCCGTTTGCAAGATCACACTAAGCGCTTATTAAATTCAGCAAAAATTTATCAAATGAATGTTCCATTTGATCAAGCGACATTAGAACAAGCACAAATTGACGTTGTTCGTGAAAATAAATTAGCGTCTTGCTACCTTCGTCCATTAATTTGGATTGGCTCTGAGAAACTTGGTATTGCTGCAACAGATAACACGATTCATGCTGCTGTAGCTGCATGGGGTTGGGGCGCATATCTTGGTGAAGAAGCGATGGCACGTGGTATTCGTGTAAAAACTTCTTCATTCACTCACCATCATCCAAACGTGACGATGTGTAAAGCGAAAGCATGTGGTAACTACACAGTTTCTATCTTGGCACACCAAGAAGTCGCACGTTCAGGTTATGACGAAGCAATGTTGCTTGACCCTCAAGGTTTCGTCTGCCAAGGCGCTGGTGAGAATGTATTCTTGATCAAAGATGGCGTATTACATACACCTGATTTGGCTGGTGGTGCATTAGAAGGAATTACACGTCAAACGGTGATCACGATTGCTAAAGATTTAGGTTATGAAATGATCGAACGCCGTATCACACGTGATGAATTCTATATCGCTGATGAAGCATTCTTCACAGGTACAGCTGCTGAAGTAACACCAATCCGTGAGTATGATGACCGTCAAATTGGTTGTGGTTCACGTGGTCCGATTACTACAGAAATTCAAAAGACTTTCTTTGATGCCGTCCAAGGTCGTAATGATAAATATGCAGATTGGTTAACTTACGTTAAATAAGTAAAACTCTGCGAAGAAAGCGAAGCTCATGCTTCGCTTTTTTATTGAAACAATGTCAATAGATTGCAATTAAATCATCATTAATCTTTCATCTAACTTCTTTAGCTTGGTCACTAAGATCAAGAATAAAATCAGAGAACGAATGAAGATTACTGTAGTGGGTGCTGGCTATGTGGGTTTATCAAATGCCTTATTGTTTGCTAAGCAGCATAATGTGGTTTTACTAGATATTGATAAAAGTCGTGTAAAGTTATTAAATCAAAAAGTTTCACCGATTAGTGATACTTGCATACAACACTATTTAACTGAGTCGCATCTAGAGGCAACGACTGAAAAAGAGCGTGCCTATCAGGATGCTAAGCTGATTATTATTGCTACCCCAACAAACTATAATCCTGAAACCAACTATTTTGATACTTCTAGTATTGAATCTGTCATCGATGATATTCAAAAAATAAACCCAAAAGCGCTGATGATTATTAAATCTACAGTGCCTGTGGGCTATACCAAAGAAATTTCGAATAAGCTGAAACTTAAGAACTTAATCTTTGCTCCAGAGTTTTTGAGAGAGGGGCAGGCCTTACAAGATAATCTCTACCCATCTAGAATTATCGTAGGTGAAAAATCTAAACGCGCAGAAAAGATTGCGAAATTGTATTTAAAAGCCACGGTCAGAAAGGATGCAGTTTTACTCTGTGTTGACTCAACTGAAGCTGAGGCCATTAAACTATTTTCAAATACATATTTGGCAATGCGAGTAGCATTTTTTAATGAGTTGGATACGTATTGTATAAAAAACAAGCTGAGTGCTTTGGATATTATTAAGGGGGTGGGTTTGGATCAACGCATCGGTGATCACTACAATAATCCTTCTTTTGGTTATGGAGGTTATTGCTTGCCTAAAGATACCAAACAGCTTTTAGCTAATTATGATGATACTCCTCAAGAGCTGATTTCAGCGATCATTCGCTCTAACCAAACTCGCAAACAGGCGATCATTGAAGATATTAAGAGTCATAATGTTTCATGTGTGGGTATATTTCGCCTAACGATGAAAGCCGATTCAGATAATTTTAGAGAATCTGCTGTTCATGATGTATTACAAGGACTTGCTCAAGAAGGCATAAAGATTGTGATTTATGAGCCTACTTTGGATGTTAAAGAGTATTTTGGGCATCCGGTGATGAGTAGTTTACAAAAATTTAAATCGGCTTCTGATCTGATTATTGTCAATCGTATGGTGCCGATGTTCAGTGATGTCATGGAAAAAATCTACACGCGAGATTTATTTGGTATCAATTGATAAGGTGATAAAAACATAAATGGCTTGAAGGGTTTGACGAATTAATAATAAAAAAAGTTACAAGGTCTATGCTAAGATAGCTCAACATTCAGTGCATATTGTTTTGACGATTTGGGATTATTTCCCGCGCATTTAAAATAATATCTAAGGCATTTAAGGTTAGCAGATGGCAGACATTCAACAAGATTCGGCAGCTCATGAAGACAATATTATTTTGTGCATGAAATGGGGAACCAAGTACGGTGCCGAGTATGTCAATCGTTTATATAATATGGTGCAACGCCATCTTACTTTACCTTTTAAAATGGTGTGCTTAACGGATCGTACAGAAGGTATTGATCCGAATGTACAATGCTTCCCGATTCCTCCATTAGATTTGCCTGCAGGAAGTCCAGAGCGTGGGTGGAATAAACTCTCAACTTTTGAACCTGATCTGTATGGTTTAAAAGGCAATGCACTGTTTTTAGATTTAGATGTTGTCATCGTAGATAATATAGATTGCTTCTTCCAAGAACCAGGTGAGTTTCTGATTATTCATGACTGGAAGCGACCTTGGCGTATTACAGGGAATAGTTCTGTTTATCGTTTTAAGTTAGGGGCTTTTCCTGATATTTTGCCGTATTTTCGTGAAAACTTTGATGAAATTCGTCAAAAATTCCGTAATGAGCAAGCCTATTTATCTTGGTTTGTTCACAAAGAAGGAAAATTGAGTTATTGGAATGATCAGTGGTGTAAAAGCTATAAATATCATTGTCTAAGAAAAATTCCATTTGCTTATTTCCAAGCACCAGTAAAACCAGAAGGCGTTAAGATTATTATTTTCCACGGTGAAATTAATCCACCTGATGCAATCAATGGTGGTGGTGGTAAATGGTATCGTTATGTATTGCCATCAGATTGGATTAAAGAGGCTTGGCAGTAATTCTATGTCGTCTGTATTAAATCAACAGCCTCGACCATTTCGCTTAAGTGTTGTGATGATGGTAAAAAATGAGGCAAAAAATTTAGCCATATCCTTACCTGCTTTAAATGGTTGGATTGATGAGCTTATTGTTCTTGATTCTGGTAGTACAGATCAGGGTCAGCAGTTGGTTGAAGCTGCTGGTGGTCAATGGTTTGTAAATACAAATTGGCAAGGTTTTGGTAAGCAAAGACAGTTGGCGCAAAGTTATGCAACGGGTGACTGGATTTTAGCACTAGATGCTGATGAAGAAATCACTCCTAAATTGAAGGAAAGTATCCTTCAGGTTATAAAAAATAAGCCGGAAAACACAATTTATGGTATTAAAAGAATTGACTGTATTTTTGGGCATGCAATTGATAATCCATATTGGCCGTTAAAGGCGCATTGGCGATTGTATCCAGCAAATTTTCAATATAATGATAATTTAGTACACGAATCAATAGAAATCAAAGATGCTCATACTTCTACTTTGCAAGGTCTTTTATTACATCATACTGCAGAAACGCCATATTTTTGGATAGATAAGCGTTTATCTTATGCCAAGGCTTGGGCTGATGATCGTGCACTACGAAATAAAACTTGTGGTGCATTAAGCATTTTTGTGCATACTTTTTGGGCGTTTTTTAAGCAGTATTTTATAGATGGTCGTTTCCTTATGGGGAAGTATGGGCTGGTTTATTCGTTACTATTTACTCAATATACTTTCAATAAATATGCAATTTTATATGACTTAGTTAATAATCAGGCAGAACTAGCATTTCAGGAATCTGTAGATATTGCAAAAACTTTAACCCCAATTGATCAATCACGAAAAAAGTCTACTTTGTCTTTGGTTATGATTGTTAAGAATGAAGCAAAACATTTAGCAGCTTGTTTAAATACAGTACATGATATTGTAGATGAAATTGTGATTTTAGATTCAGGTAGTCATGATCAAACTGCTCAGATTGCTGAAAAATATCATGCTCGGTGGTATGTGAATACAGATTGGCAGGGATTTGGAAAACAACGTCAATTAGCACAGCACTATGCAACGGGTGACTATATTTTAGTATTAGATGCTGATGAGCGATTGAGTCAAAGTTTACGTGAGTCGATAGTCAAGATTTTAAACCAGTCAGTACAAACAGATTGCGTTTTTAGCTTGGCTAGAGTGAATTATTTTTCAGGTATACCGACGCATTTAAGAGGTTGGTATCGTGATTGGGAAAATCGCCTTTATGCTCGTCACTTTTTTTCTTATTCTGATTTGGATGTGCATGAGTCTGTCAATACAAACAGAGCTCAGATTGTCAAATTAAAAGGTTTGCATCTCCATTTTACTAGTGAAGATTTATTTCATTATGTGGTGAAGCGTAATCGTTATAGTCTTGATTGGGCTTGTGATAAATACAAATATCAGAAAAACATTAGTTTGATTAGTATACTCTTGCGGACCTGTTTTTCGTTTATACGTGAATATTGGATACGCGGCGCATTCTTATCTGGTGCATATGGGATCATTTCATCTTTAGTTTTGATGTTTTATACATTTGATAAATATTTGATTCTTTGGGAAAAGTCTCAAGGAAATAGCTTAAATAAGTAGTGGTGTGTGATGCCTCCTAGAAAAAAATCCAAGTTTGAGCAATGGTTTTCATTTAGTCGACATCAACGTCGTTTTGGTGCAGATAAAATTTATGAAAGCTTGGAGCAAACTGATATAGAGACACTTAAGAAAAAGTTGATTGTTGGAAATGACATTGAATATACCTATGGCTCTGAAAAAGATTTAAATAAGCATATAGAAAATCTTAAGCGAGAGTTTGTTGGGCAGCCTGAGATCAATCATTTTCACGCCAGTTTAATTGTTTTGATTCGTCGTGAAATTGATATTGATAAAAATTATAATAAATTCAAAGATTTGTGGCTAAGTGAGCGAGATTTTTTATTAAACTCTTTGAATACGCGATGGTTGGTTTCTGCTTGTGATACTTTCATAGATTATGAAAAAGATACTACTCTGAGAGCAATATTGATGATAGCGGTAGTATTGATAAATACAATTAAAGCTCAGGAAACAGAAGCTATTTTGTGTAATCAACGATATGTGGAAAACAAAACCGCCTTAGAAAAATTACAAAGTCAACGGGTTGCTCTCTTTGATGGAACATCAGCTTTGGCAGTTGGCACAGATGATACACTTCGAAATATGCGTTGGCGCTTAGATCAGGTTTGTTCAGAACATCAATTAGGTGCAATTGTTATTGAAATCTTTAAACGTCTACAATGTGAAGAAAATAATAATATTTATTCACGTTCGAAACAGCGTCATAAAAGAGAACGCACAAGCTGGTGGTAAGTCTTGGATATTGATAAATGGTAAATCTTCAGATGAAAAAAATTGTAATAGCTATATTCACCTTACAAGGGAATGGAGCAGAGCGATTCGCATTAACACTTGCAAAAGGTTTGGTTGATGCTGGACATGAAGCACATATTGTTTATTTTAAAAATATTATAGATTTGCCTATACCTGAAAATATCCAGCTTCATTTTTTTGATTATCAAAAATACCGTGCAATTCCAAAGTTTATGCGGACAGGTTTTGCAGCACGGGCATTTGATAAGTTTGTGCTAAAAAATATTGGTATACCTGATCTTGTACTTTCAAATCTATATCCTGTGGATTTTATTTTGGCTCATAGTCAATTACCCAATGTTCATTTGGTAATTCACAATACCACTAGTCAGGAATACGCAAAGCAACTTACTCCTCAATTTATTGAGCAATTGAAGAAGACCTATTTAGCAAAACCTTGTATTGGTGTAAGCGAGGGAGTTACGCGGGATTTTAGGCTGCTATTTGGTGAAAAAAGCCAAATTAAGACTATTTATAATCCAATTGATGTGGATGTTGTGCGGAATGCTGCAAATGAATCTATTCCTGAATATCAGGATTATATTGTTAATGTTGGGAAATTTAAGCAGCAAAAACGCCATGATATTTTGATTCAAGCATACGCCAAAGCAAATGTATCACAGAAGTTAGTGCTGGTGGGTACAGGTGAATTGATGGAAACCTCAAAACAACTGGTAAAAGAATTGAATATTGAAGATAAAGTTATCTTTGCTGGATTCCAGAAAAACCCTTATCCATTTATTAAGAATGCAAAATTAATGGTGGTCTCTTCTGATTTTGAGGGTTTTAGCATCGCAATTTTAGAAGCATTGGCATTAAATACACCAATTATCAGTACGGATTGCCCATCAGGACCCAATGAAGTTTTACCATCCAATCATTTGGTCCCTATACAGGATATTGATGCTTTGGCCAATAAAATTGAAAAAACTTTGGATGATACTACATCTTATACAATAGGGTTGGATCAAAAATTCTTGCCAGTCCAAACAGCCAAGCAATACCTGTCTTTAATCAATTAGTTGTATAAATGCTTGTGTCATTTGATCCATACTATATCGTTCCATAATATCCTCAGGAATATGATAGGGGTGTTGAATGACATCTTCCAAAGCATTTTTTAAAGCATGAATATCATTGGTTTTCACCAGCCCACGTTGCATATCTTTAGTGTATAGCTGGTATGAAATTCCTTGACTACAATTATAGGCAATCACAGGTGTACCAAGTATTAGCGCTTCACCAATTACTAAGCCAAAACCTTCTGTTTTAGATGGCAGAACTAGGACTTTACTTTGCTGGATATACTGCTGTGGGTTTTCAACCCAACCTGTAAATATTACGCGTTCCTGCAAATCTAATTTTTTCACCAGTTTAAGTAGTTTATTTTTTCTATCGCCATCACCCACAATTACCATCTTTCCAGAAAGGTTGGATTGGCTTAAAGCGCTTATGCCATGTTCAATTTGCTTAGAGGGTGATAATCGACCTACATAACAAATATCCCAAATCTTTTCATTTTGGGTATCTGCTGGGATTTTCGGATTAAGTAAACCATTATAAATGACTTGAATATTAATATTGTCCAGTAATTGCTTATATTTCTTTTCTAAATCTGTATTGAGGACAATAATGTTCTGATTGGAAAAAATTTCTTTAAATCTTTCGGTAAAGAGTTTTTGCTTATATATATTGCGTAATAGTTTAATCGGATTCCATGTTTTTTTAAAGGCTGGAAGAATATCGCCTTGTGACCAAACCCATAGATTGGGGTGCTGGATATAAGGTAGGGTGAGGTAGGCATACCAGATCGTTACAATAATGGCAGAGGGATTGATTAAATTGATCATGGATTGAAAATGAGCAATTTTCCCTGATTCAAGTGGTTTGTCTATTAGAAGTTTCCCGCCGACAAAGTGTTGAGGAAAACATGCACAATGTAAATGGAATTTTGTTGTGCGTTCCTGATAGTTGTTGATATCCAATAGAGTCATTATATGGATAGTATAACCCTTGGCAAAGAGATGATCTGCAAGATTAAGTAGCATAATCTCTGCACCCCCTCCTTTAAGATGATCAACAATGAAAAGAAGATTTTTATTATTTGATGGTGCTGTCATTAAATGATGCTCATTGGATGGGATTAGACAGAAGAGAATTGGATAAGCAATTTTTATTTATATGGATCAGGTATATCTCCACCCCTAAACCGTTTATACCCCCACATGTATTCAGTTGGGAAGCGGTTGATCATTTGCTCTACCGCTTTATTTAATGCAGTTGTTGCAACTTCTATATCTCGATCATAAAGTTCAGGATCATTGAGATCATCACAGTAGACCTCAAAACCTTCACCATCCTCTCTTCGGAAACAACTTAATCCCACTAAGCGGCATTGAGTTTTTTGTGCCATTTTGCTGGCTAAAGTACTGGTTAAGCAGGGAATTCCAAAAAAAGGAACCACGACACCACCAGAGGGTTGAGGGACATGATCTGGCAGAATTACACTGAAACCACCTTGTTTGAGGTTTTTGAATAATGCTTTAACACCGTTGGCATCAGTTGGAACTAGTGTCGCGTTTAACCGTTGGCGAGCATGTAAAGCAAAAGCATTAAATCCTGAGTCTTTCATGGGTTTATACATAATGGTAGGAATACCATATTGGTGTACCCATGCATTCATCATTTCCCATGTACCGAGATGAGGGGTAATAATTAAAGCACCTCGGGGATCATTTAATGCATTTGTTAGTACATCTAAATGATGAACCATCTTTATTTGCTGGATACTCCATTCGGGAGGCATTGCCCAGCATTTCCCAGATTCGATATAACTTAAACATTGCTTCGTTACGCTTTCTTTAGCAAGCTTTTCACGCTCACTCTCAGGAATATCTGGATAAGCAAGACTTAGATTTACCCGTGTTTTCCAAAGCATACTTTTATCTGGGTTTTGATTAATAAAGTAAGCCGCCACTTTTGCAATACTGCGCAAAAATGCTAAAGGTAGAATACTGAGTAAAGTGGTATAAAACGACATTGCGATTAATCTTGTTTATTCGCGTTGCCTTTGAGGACCATATAAATGAGGGCGACAAAGATTAGAAGTGCACCTGCTAAGCTACTAACGCAAAAATATAAAATGCGTTCATTGGTCGTCATATTGAAAAGTTCATTTGCTAAGATATAGCGCATAAAAAACCATTGTGCCAAAGAAAACACAATAATCACAATTGCATGTCGACGTACATCCGGACGCATTGCCATAACAATGACCTCTCAATAAAAAGCAGTTCATTATGCCACTAGCATAGATATTCTCAAAGTATAAATTATCGTACCAATGCTCTCCAAAATGAGGGGGCTGATAGCCATAAAAAAACCCTGTACGAGACAGGGATTTTATTTGATCCATAAAACTACAGATTATTTTTCTTCAGCTTTCGGCTTTTCACGTAAACGAATGCCTAAGTCACGCAATTGATTTGCTTCAACAGGAGCTGGAGCTTGAGTCAATGGACATTCAGCAGTCTTCGTTTTCGGGAATGCGATCACATCACGAATTGAAGATGCACCAGTCATCAACATGATCAAACGGTCAAGACCAAAAGCCAAACCGCCGTGTGGAGGCGCACCATAACGTAATGCGTTTAATAAGAAGCTAAATTTTTCTTCCGCTTCTTCTTCGCCGATACCTAAAGCTTCAAAAATTGCTTTTTGCATTTCTAGTGTATAGATACGAAGTGAACCACCACCGATTTCAGTACCGTTCAATACCATATCGTATGCAACTGACAATGCCGCACCTGGATTGCTCTTCACTTCTTCAACACTTGATTTTGGTAGCGTGAATGGATGATGAACAGATGTCCATTTACCATCATCAGTTTCTTCGAACATTGGGAAGTCAACAACCCAAAGTGGAGCCCACTCGCATGTTGCAAGATTCAAGTCATGACCGATTTTCACACGAAGAGCGCCCATCGCGTCATTTACGATCTTCGCCTTGTCTGCACCAAAGAATACGATGTCACCGTTTTCAGCACCAACGCGTTTGAGTAGGTCAAGTACGATTGGTTCGATGAATTTAACGATTGGTGATTGAAGACCTTCGATGCCTTTCTCAAGTTCATTGACTTTAATATAAGCCAAGCCTTTAGCACCGTAGATGCCTACGAATTTAGTGTATTCGTCAATCGCACTACGTGGTAATGAACCTGCACCAGGAACACGTAACGCTACAATACGACCTTTAGGATCTTTTGCAGGACCAGCGAAAACTTTGAACTCAACGTCTTGCATTAAGTCTGCAACGTCAACCAATTTCAATGGAATACGCATATCTGGTTTATCAGAAGCATAATCACGCATTGCGTCAGCATAAGTCATACGTTCGAATTTATCGAATTTTACATTCAATAATTCGTTGAACATTTTAACTGTTAAGCCTTCCATTAAATCCATGATGTCATCGTCACTCATGAACGATGTTTCAACGTCGATTTGGGTAAATTCAGGCTGACGATCTGCACGTAAATCTTCGTCACGGAAACATTTCGCGATTTGGTAATAACGATCAATACCACCGACCATCAACAATTGTTTGAACAATTGTGGTGATTGTGGAAGCGCGTAGAAACTACCATTTGAAACACGGCTTGGTACTAAATAGTCACGTGCGCCCTCAGGAGTAGCACGAGTCAAGATAGGTGTTTCAACGTCTAGAAAACCGTGATCTTCGAAATAGTTACGAATTAAGTTAGTAACTTTAGAACGGAAGCGTAAACGATCTAACATTTCTGGACGACGGATGTCCAAGAAACGATATTTCAAACGAATTTCTTCAGAAATATTGGTATTTTCGTCATTTAATGGGAATGGTGGAGTTTCAGAAGCAGCAAGAACTTCGATTTCTTTTGCCAAAACTTCAATTTGACCACTCACCATGTTGGCATTTTCGGTACCTTCATAGCGACGACGTACACGACCTGTAATTTTTAAAACAAATTCAGAACGTGCTTTATCCGCAGTAGCGAATGCTTCTGGTGTATCAGGATCAATAACGACTTGAACTAAACCATCACGGTCACGCATATCAAGGAAAATCACACCGCCATGGTCACGGCGACGATGAACCCAACCGCATAGAGTAACTGTTTGATCGATTTGGGCTTCAGTTAAAGAGCCACAGTAATGAGTGCGCATCATATTGAATTATTTATCCAAACTATATTGGCTAGAAGGTGAATGCGTAAACAGCGCAGCACCAATGAAGGGGAGATTATGCCTTGTTGAACGTATAGTCTCAAGTCTTAATGCTTTAACAGAATCTTAAACATCCGCTTTTAATTAAAATGAGCTTTAGTTCTTATTTCGATCTAAAAATAATAGGACTAAACATGAGGCAGTAAATAGTATTAACCCTGTCTGAGTAAACTCATTAATTGATTTGCCGATAAAAAAATATCGTTCGGTGTTCCAAAGATCAGAATGGATGTGGCGACTATAGCCCCAGACAGATAACATCCCAGAATTTGTTGAAATTATTAAGCTTATGATCATGAATAATTTAATTTTTACAGGAACAGCTTTCGGTTGCTTATGAGTATGGTAATAGCTTTTACACATGCAAAAGATAAAAGGTAAAGCCACTACAGATGAAGTAATTTGCAATATGAAATGTAATGGATAATTTAAACCAAATATTGAAATGTTCTGAGCCAGTAAATCTCTAAAAACGAAAGTTCGAAAATCCAGATGCGTTAAACCATCCCATACTAAATGGGTTGCGGTACCGATGATAATTGCAAAACAAGTCATTAATACGAAAGCGATGACTTGATCAAACGATTTAATATTTAGAGGATGAATGATCCCTAGCACTCTATACATCACAGGGCGGTAGATCAGATACCAAAGTAAGCAGAAAAACAAACCTATCGGAAGGTTGGGAAAAATAACTCCTGACCATTGGTGTGCGATAGGTAGATTGGCTTGAGTAAATAAACGATATAAATCAGGTGTCATGCATCCAATCGCCAAAGCAGCAATAGGAAGATGTCCTTTAGTCAGTTTTGATAATGGTGGTGCAAGTACAGCGTGGGAAAGTGTAAAAGGCATATCGTTAGAAAACGAGTTTTTATGAAATCATGGAGCAGCAGTGTAGCAAATGTTTCGTGTTGTGATGTTTCTTATTGCAAATTGGATGAAATGTTATAATATAACAAAAATAAATTGGTTCGAGATATTGTTCATGTTGTTTTATAAAAATATATTAACGCTGTCTATATTAGCAGCTGTTTCTGTAACAGCTTTTGCTGCTGAAAACGAAAAAGTTGAAAGCTTAGAAACGATTAGAATCAAAGCGCATCCATTGGAACAAACCTCACAGGATTTTGCGGTAGCCGATAGTGTGATTGATCAAACTAAATTATCACAAGGTGCCGTAACCATTGGGGATGTTCTTGGGCAACAAACGGGGATTTATTCAAATCAGTTCGGCGCTGGTTCAAGTCGTCCTGTCATCCGAGGTCAAGATGGTGCTCGAGTTAAAATCTTACAAAACTCATCTGAAAACATTGATGTATCGACCTTATCACCTGATCATGCGGTAACTGTAGATCCTGCATTAGCAAAACAGGTCGAAGTGATTCGTGGTCCTTCTACATTATTATTTGGTGCAGGTACAGTAGGTGGTTTAGTCAATGTGATTGACAGTAAGTTACCTACGCAAATGCCTGAAAAAGGTTATGAAGGAAATGTTGGATTACGCTACAACACGGGAAGTGATGAAAAGCTGGCAAGTGCTGGTGTTACAGTTGG
Organism: Acinetobacter sp. A22; assembly: GCF_030913345.1. NCBI lineage: Bacteria > Pseudomonadati > Pseudomonadota > Gammaproteobacteria > Moraxellales > Moraxellaceae > Acinetobacter > Acinetobacter sp. A22. Next base: position 1,995,941 of record NZ_CP133162.1, on the reverse strand, counting down.
TTTAGGCGATCAAGTAGCATTACGTGTTGAAGGTTTAAAACGTGATGCGAATAATTACATTGCACCCGATTATTTTCATGAAGGTGAAAAAGAGCGTCGAGTTGATAATACTTTTGCTGAAGGTCAAACTGTAAATGTTGGTTTGTCATGGATCTACGATCGTGGTTTTACAGGGATTTCTTACAGTAATCGTCAAGATAAATATGGTCTACCTGGCCACAGCCATGAATATGAAAGTTGTGAGGCTCATTTAGTTGGGACTCCACATTTACATTGTGGTGATCATGAACACGAAGATGAGCATGGTGGTGATCATCATGATGAACATGAAGGTGAACACGTACATGAAGCCGGACCGTGGATTGATTTAAAATCTGAACGTTATGACATTCGTTCTGAATTAGACAATCCGTTCAAAGGTTTTAAGAAGTTTAGAGCGCAAGCAAGCTATACAGACTATCAGCACGATGAAATTGAAGAAGATACGATTGATACTCGCTTCAAGAATAAAGCATATGATGGACGTGTTGAGTTGGTACATAACCCAATCGGTACATGGGAAGGCGTGATAGGTACTCAGTATGGACAACAGAAATTAAATTTAACGGGTGAAGAAGCATTTTTAGCGCCAAATACGACAAAAAAATGGAGTCTTTTTGCCCTAGAACATGCCCAATTCAATGATGTACATGTTGAGTTGGCAGCTCGTGTGGATCAACAAAAAATCGATATCGAAGATTCAAGTAAGAAAGATTTTGATGGTTCAGCATTTTCTGCTTCAGGTGCCGCTAACTGGGAATTTGCACCAGACTATAAACTTTCTTTAGTTGCATCGCATCAACAACGCCTACCACTAGCTCAAGAGTTATATGCTGATGGTAAACATTTTGCGACCAATACTTATGAGTTAGGAAATGATCAGCTCAAAAAAGAGCAGTCGAACAATGTGGAATTAGGCTTCCATTATGATAACAACCGTTTTGATTATCATATCCATGTTTATCATAACTGGTTTGATGACTACATTTACGCACAAACTTTAGATCGTTACGAAGACTTCCGCCTAGTAAAATATACTCAAGACAAAGCACGTTTTTATGGAGCTGAGGCAGAAGCTGCTTACCAAATTTCTCCTACATACAAAATAGGTGTGTTTGGTGATTACGTGCGTGGAAAAATCGACAATGAAAATGCTCCACGTGTTCCAGCGGGGCGTTTAGGGACTAAAGTAAATGCTGATTTTGGTGATGGGTTCACTGGATCTGCTGAGTATTATCATGTCTTTAACCAAGACAAAATCACGGCATATGAAACCGAAACGCAAGGTTATAATATGTTGAATCTTGGTGTCGCTTACTCGGGTGAATATAGTAATTTAGGTAATTATCGCGTTTTTCTAAATGCAAATAATCTTTTAGATGATCAAATTTATCAACATGCATCGTTCCTTTCAACGATCCCGCAAGTTGGTCGTAATTTTACAGTTGGTGTAAATTTTAACTTTTAATTTTCACTGAAATCTTATTGAAATATCAATCTATAAGCTCTAGCCTTGGTTCATTAGGCTAGGGCTTTTTCTGTTTATATGCGCATCTTCCAAAGAATTCATCAAAAGTTAAACTGGTCAGGTCGACGTTACATGGCAGTGATATTATGTATTTTAGCGATAGGATATATTGCTTCTGCAATTTATCATACGGTGAAACCTATTCCTAAAGGATTGAATTTCACTGGTCAATTACGTCATGCCAATGTGAAATTTCTAGCAGACCAAACTTATGTCGATGCGCAAGGAACTCAACATCTCGATCAGAAAATTTTTACTGAAATTTTTAAATTAATTGATGATGCACAAACCACAATTGTGCTGGATATGTTTTTGTTTAATCAAGAAGTAGGTCAATCCAAGATTCAGCAAATCCCTTTGATGCAAAAATTAACAGATGCATTGATTCTAAAGCGACAACAGAACCCGAACATTCAAATTGTACTGATCACTGATCCAATCAACTCGGTATATGGTGGGATTGCACCTGAACATTATCGTTCATTGCGCCAAGCAGGTATTGATGTAATCGAAACAGATTTGAAACCTTTACGTGCATCTAATCCACTTTGGTCTGGTTTTTGGTATATCTGTTGTCAGAATCTAGGCAATAGTTCAGAAGGTGGATGGTTAAAAAATCCATTTGGCGACGATAAAATCACTTTACGTAGTTATTTAGAACTATTTAACTTCAAAGCAAATCATCGAAAAACTTTGGTTGTGGATACGGAACAAGGTTGGAAAAGCTTAGTGACTTCTGCAAATCCACATGATGGCAGTTCACATCATAGTAATGTTGCTTTAGTTGTAGATGGTCCAACTGCGGTTGATATGCTACAGACAGAGCAAGCAGTTGCATCTATGTCTAAGGGCTCAAGTCCTGTTGTGATCATGGGCGCATTTGCTGAGGATAAGAGCTTGCCACAAGTGCAGGTACTGACTGAAAAAGCAATTTATGATGCTGTAATCAAGATGATAAATGAGGCTAAAGCTCAAGATCATTTAGATATTGCTATGTTTTATTTATCAGAACGACAAATTATTGAGGCACTTAAACAAGCTAAAAAGCGTGGTGTTGATGTGCGGATGATCTTAGATCCGAATAAAGATGCATTTGGTCGACAAAAAAATGGTATACCCAATCGACAAGTTGCTTCTGAATTGAATGCTGTTGGTATTCCGATTCGATGGTGTGATACTCATGGAGAGCAATGTCATAGTAAAATGCTGCTTAAATATAATCATCAGCATGCAGAGTTGATTCTTGGTTCTGCAAATCTAACTGCACGCAATTTAAAAAATTATAATCTTGAAACCAACATGAAAGTTGTTGGGAATACACAAGCACAGGTTTTTCGTGATGCAGAGACATATTTTAATTCATCGTGGAATAACCTAAATGGCCGTCAAATGACGGTTGATTATGCAAAGTATGCAGATGAATCAAAATTAAAATATTGGATATATCGTTTTATGGAATGGTCTGGATTGTCGACGTTCTAAAAAGAAAGAGGCTTATAGCCTCTTTTTTTATTATGGATTTGGTGGAATCAACTGATCCAAATCCTTATCAGCAAGTTGATCTAATTCACTTAGATCAGTTTGAATTTTCCACTGGCTTTCATCTTCAACAGGGTTGGGCAAACGTGCTTCAAGCCAATCACAAACGGTATTGGGATCAAATTCAGGATGGTTACATTGAATGACCCATGCCAAAAAGTCCTTTGCTTCACCATTCATATAGGGTGGTGGTGACACAGGGAAAAATTGTGTTGGTAAGCGCTCGTTGGTTGATAAGTAATTCAGAACATGTCCAAGTTCTTGAACAGTTTGCCATGCCAGTGCGTGTTCTACATTAATACTAAATTTAAACCACCACGCATGTTGCTCGTCTGTGCCATGTGCAATGATTCTTTCCTTTTGCACGCTTGGAATTTTAGAAAAGAAATCGTAAAGACGATCAAAATTCATTTCAGACACTGAACCACTCCAATACTAAAAAAAAGATATTAACATACTTAAGTTATGCTTCATTCAACATCAGCCCATCTTGTAAATTTTACTGGTTGTCGAAAAAAATATTATTACTACAGTGCTGGTGCTTTTCTGTACTAAACTAATTGTAGAAATCATTTTGAGGTACTAGAAATGAGGAAAAATAAACTTCAAATTTTGAGTTTAACTTTGGCAGTCAGTGCTTTGCCAGCCTTAAGCTACGCAAATGACTGGAGTGGCTATCGAGGAGTTGAACGTCGTCCATATCATGAATCTCAACAAACTTATCAACCTCCAGCTCAAGACCCTTTTGCGTTCTCAAATCAGCGTTATACACCTACAGCACCACCGAAGGGGTATTATTATCAACCCTACCAAAATAATCACTACTCTTACCAATATCGCCCAAGTGTCAGTATTGAATACTATCCTGAGACTCACTCTGAACATACATATCGCCGAGAGACATTTGTAGTCGGAAATGAGTTACCAAGTGAGTTTCGGAGTGAGCGTTATGTGATCCGAGATTGGGATTATTATTCTTTGCGCGAACCACCACGTGGACGCCATTGGGTGATGATCGATGGAAGATATTTTTTAGTGACTGATGATAATTTTAGAATCGAAATTATTCGATGAGCTTTAATACCTTAGGTTGAGATATCTCCATAGTTTCTCAGTATTGATTACAAAGTTTTGCAATCTCATTCGTTTTATTCATGGTTTCTCCTAGAGTTTTGCTTAATCTGAGTTCAGATCAAAACAGAGGATCAAACAATGAAAAAGACAGTTATGTTGTTGGTATCAAGTTTAATGTTTGGTGCATCTGCTTCAGCAATGGCAGATTCAAATCGTTGGAACAATCATCACGACTATAAAGATCGTTATGAGCAGCGTTACGATCGAAATGACCACCGACATGATCATAGAGATCCACCGCGATGGTCAAATGCAGATCGTGGAAACCATTATGGACAGCGAGTAAACTTTAAACGTGGCGAGCGTTTACCATCGGAATTCCGTAGTAAACGTTATGTGGTTTCAAACTATCGCTATCATCGTTTATATCAGCCACCACGTGGTTATAACTGGATGCAAGTACAAGGAAAATACGTGTTGGTTGATTCAAAATATCGTGTTTATCGAATCGCATAACTTAATGAATTTAAAAGCAGCCGTAAGGCTGCTTTTTTATGCAAGCTCATCGTCTTGAGGTCGAGGTGTCTTATTTGCTGGAATTTGCTGTTCCTGCTCTTTGCCTCGGATCACAGAGGGGTAGTTCCATGAAGCAAAACGAACAATGAGAATAGCCAAAGCTAAGATCAAAATGGATCCTGTGATGATGACCTGATCCATAGACGCTTTGTGATTATGTTGAATATCTGCGATAAGCAAGCGTGTAAGTGCTGTGATTGCAACATAAATCAGAAATCGTACAGGCATATGGTTGGTTTTGAAGTAAATTCCAACCATAGCGCCAAGCTCTAAGTAGATAAATAATAATAAAATATCATCAATCGTCGCATATTTTTTGACGGTTAAAATATCAATTACGGTATGAACTGCTGACCACGCGATCATACAGCCAATAATAAACAAAGCTAAATAATGGAATGCTTCAACGGCATAGTGACCAAATCTGTCAAATAAGCGTTGAATGCTTTCGAGTCTCTCTTTTGAAGTCGGCATAAAGATTAAATATTCTATAAAAATGTATAAAGATATTATGCAATTGTTGTGCAAAAATTTAATTATTGACATAAAAAGCTGCCTAAACCAGATGATTTAGGCAGCTTCTAACATTACTTTACTTTGGAGTTAAGATTGATTTGTAAAATAGTCTTCACTGAAGTTCATGATGAGATCAGAACCAGCTTCAACTTTCTTAATGCGAGCTTCTAACTCAGGCAAGATACGAGTCACAAAGTATTGAGCTAATGCAAGTTTGTTTTGATAGAAGTCACCTGACTTATCTTTAGCAGCAGCAGCAATTTTTGCAAACATGTAGCTGAAGCTGAGTAAGCCAACTGCATGTAAGTAATCTACAGCAGCAGAGTTAGGGAACTCTACATTTTCAGCTGCTTGTTCAATGATGAATTGAGTAACTGCTTCTACTTCAGTTGCTGCATCTAAAGTTGCATCTTTAATGAAGTTCAAATCTGCATCTAATGTATTTGCAAAGTCACGAATTTCAGCAATGTATTCAGCGATGAAAGCACCACCATTCTTAATCACTTTACGACCGATTAAGTCTTGTGATTGAACGCCGTTTGTCCCTTCATAAATTTGAGAAATACGAAGATCACGGATGCACTGTTCCATACCCCATTCACGAATATAACCGTGACCACCAAATACCATTTGCGCATCTAAAGTTGCTTGGAATGCTGTATCTGTTAGATAAGCTTTAGCGATAGGTGTTAAAAGCGCAACACGGTCATTGGCTTTTTTAACAGCTTCAGCATCGGTTGAGAACTTCGTAATATCGAGCTGTTGGCCTACATAAACAGCAAATGCACGTGATGCTTCATTGTTAGCACGTACGTTTAGTAACATACGACGAACGTCACCGTGAACTAAAATGCTGTCTGCAGGTTTGCTTGGTGACTGAACACCTGAAGCGCTACGACCTTGTAAACGATCAGTGGCGTATTGTGCAGCATTTTGATAAGCAAATTCAGAAGCACCTAGACCTTGGATACCCATCGATAAACGTTCATAGTTCATCATGACGAACATCGCTGCAAGACCTTCATTTTCTTTACCAACGAGGAAACCTTTAGCACCGTCAAAGTTCATGACACAAGTCGCAGACGCTTTGATCCCCATTTTGTGTTCGATTGAACCGGCACCAACTAAGTTACGTTCGCCTAAAGAACCATCTTCATTTACAAGATACTTAGGTACGATAAATAAAGAGATACCACGTGAACCAGCAGGAGCATCAGGTGTTTTTGCAAGAACTAAGTGAATGATGTTTTCAGCTAAATCGTTGTCACCACCTGTAATAAAGATTTTTGTACCTGTGATGTTGTAAGTACCATCTTCATTACGTTCAGCTTTGGTTTTAATAATTCCTAAATCTGTACCTGCATGCGGTTCAGTTAAGCACATCGTACCAGACCATTCGCCAGAGTAGATTTTAGGTAAATAAGTTTCTTTTTGCTCTTGAGATGCATAGCTGTTTAATGCCATACCTGCACCCACAGAAAGAAGCGGGTAGAGCAAGAATGATGGATTGGTTGCGAATAACATCTCATCAGCAAGAACAGTCAGCATTTTTGGCATTGCCTGACCGCCCCATTCCTCATCAGCACCTAAGCCAATCCAACCACCTTCGGCATATTGACGGAAAGCATCTTTGAAACCAGCTGGAGTGAATACTTCACCATTTTCCCAACGAGCGCCTTCTTCATCACCTGTACGGTTAAGAGGATGAGTTACATTCTGCGCAAATTTAGCCATTTCTTCTAAAATAGCTTCAGCCGTTGCCGCATCTACATGAGCAAGTTTTTCATTAGCTTGCCAAAATTGTTCTGCGTTAAATACATCATTTAAGATGAATTTCATGTCTGCTAAAGGAGCATTGTAAATTGGCATAATCGTTCCCTTCTAGGCACAGGCTCTGTGCAAAGTGATCAAATAAAACGAACAAATAAATGAATAATCTAAATTTAGCATTGATTAAACAAAAAAAGGACGGTCAAAACTGACCAGTCCTTTTTTTGTGATGAACGTTGCATCTCACTCTAATCTATGATTAGAACGCGAAGTGTTCCGCATCAAGTTCAAACAATGGCGCAACACCAGTTGAAAGTACATCTACATGCGAGCGAACACGTGGCAGGATCTTCTTGAAGTAGAAGCGAGCAGTCGCTACTTTCGCATTGTAGAAGTCAACATCAGTTGAGCCTTCAGCCAGTTTCTCCTGAGCAACAAGTGCCATACGTGCCCATAGGTAAGCAAGTGTGACATAACCAGAGAAGTACATGTAGTCAACCGCAGCTGCACCAACTTCATCAGGGTTTTGCATTGCACGCATACCGATTTGCATCGTGATATCGCCCCATTCTTTGTTTGCAGCAGCCAATGGTGCAAGGAATTCTTGCATTGCTGCGTTGTCTTTGTTCGCTTCAACAAATTTATGGATGATCTTAGTGAAGTCTTTTAACATTGCACCTTGAGTTTGCAATACTTTACGACCTAACAAGTCAAGTGCTTGGATTTCAGTAGTACCTTCGTATAAGCAAGCAATACGTGTATCACGTACGATTTGCTCCATACCGTGCTCAGAAATAAAGCCATGGCCACCAAAGATTTGAACCCCATGATTTGCAGATTCGTAACCAGTTTCAGTTAAGAATGCTTTTGCAATTGGCGTCAATAAAGACAAGATGTTGTCAGAGAATTTACGATCTTCTTCAGTTGCACCTTGTTCAACGATATCTGCGTGTAGAGACAACAGATACACTAGTGCGCGACCACCTTCTGCAAATGCTTTCTGGGTCAACAGCATGTTACGTACCGCAGGATGCACAATGATTGGATCTGCTTCTTTTTCAGGCGCTTTAGGACCTGAAAGTGCACGCATTGCTAAACGATCTTTCGCATATGCTAAAGCACCTTGGAAAGAACCTTCAGATGCAGCAAGACCTTGAACTGCTGTACCAATACGTGCAGTGTTCATGAATGTGAACATGCAGTTTAGGCCGCGGTTTTCTGGTCCGATCAAGTAACCTTTTGCTTTATCAAAGTTGATCACACAAGTTGCGTTACCATGGATACCCATTTTGTGTTCGATCGAACCACAACGTACAGCATTGCGCTCGCCAACTGAACCGTCAGCATTGACATGGAACTTAGGTACGATAAACAGCGAGATACCTTTAGTGCCTTTAGGTGCTCCTGGTAAACGTGCAAGAACAATATGGACAATGTTCTCTGCCATGTCATGTTCACCAGCAGAGATAAAGATTTTCTCGCCAGAGATTGCATAGCTGCCGTCTGCTTGCGGTTCAGCTTTGGTGCGGATAATACCCAAGTCAGAACCTGCATGTGATTCAGTAAGACACATGGTACCTGTCCAAACACCAGATACTAGGTTGGGTAAATAAGTTGCTTTTTGTTCATCTGAACCGTGATGTTCTAAAGTACGTACCGCACCATGAGAAAGACCAGGGTACATACCCCAAGACCAGTTGGCAGTACCAACCATTTCAGAAATCACGTTTCCTAGAGAAACAGGTAGACCTTGACCGCCATATTGCTCTTCAGCAGAAAGAGATGGGAAACCAAGTTCGATATATTTTTGATACGCTTCTTTGAAACCAGTAGGCGTAGTGACAACACCGTCATTCCAAGTACAACCTTCACGGTCGCCTGATTGGTTGATAGGAGAAAGTTCATTCTCACAGAAATCTGCCGCTGCTTCTAAATATTGATCAACCAATTCACGGCTTACGGTGCCCTGAAATGCAGGCAGTTTTGCGTAATGTGCTTCAGCATTTAATAATTCGTGCAATACGAACTGCATATCACGTAAGGGTGCTTTGTATTGTGGCATAGCGGGTTCCTCAATACTGGTCAAACCAGAGTTATAATCTTAGTCAATGATAAATGTGCCCAATTAATGGCACCATTTTGTACCCCTAATCGTGCAACAAGTTATAGTTTGGTACAAGCTATTACAGGTCATTTCTTAGTGACTGCGAAGTCAAAGATTGTCATTTTGCCTGTATAAGCACTGAGATTGTATGTGTTTTTTCTAATTTTTACTTGTACTGCTTGTTTAAAATCGTAAGCAGCTGTGTAGTGGTTATTTTGATCTGAATTAATGATGATAATGTAAGTGAGATCATCGGAATCAATATTTTCACGATTTATTATGGCGCAACTTTGCAGACTTTCATCAGATTTTTATTTTTAGATTAATTTTTAGAAAATGAAAGTAACCAGTACTCTTGAGTAATTATTAGTTATGATTTTATAAGTGTCTCGTATGCATTGATAAAAAAAGGCGCTGTGAAACGCCGTAAGGAAGAGGGTTAAGTAGTTGGATGCATTTGACGCTTAAATTGTGATTGATCAGGGCTGAAACGGACTTCACAAGTACCTTCGATGACACGATTATTCCATTGAATATTCACGCGTTCACCAATGCGCTTTCCTTGACATGCTTGTTCGATCTTCGCTTTTTGAGCTTGATGATGTTGACGCATTTGTTCACGTTGTTCTAAACGCTGCTCACGCTTAGCTTGCCACTCGGCACGCTGTTCAGGGCTAAGATTTTGGCGCTGCATTGTATTATGTCGATGATGATCTCTATTCATATTTTGTTCAGCAGGCGTAGTGGATTGGCAAGCTGCTAAAGCTAGTGTTGAACCGAGAACTGTGCTTAAAATTGCAATCTGAGTCTTCTTCATTTTTTATCCAGTAAACTACTTGCTCATTGATGAGTTAAAGATTAGACAATAATGATGAAGAAACAATGGAGAGTTTTTTTCTGACATGTTGGTTACAATCAAAAGATAGATCCATGTTGAGACTATATATTTGAGTATTCGTCGTATTCCTATAGCTTTACGCTTATTCCTAACCGTCTTGTTAACAACGTTGTTGATCGCCACGATTAGTTTGGGGATTTTACATTGGACGATGCAAAAGAACTTTGCTCGATATGTTGCCGATGTGGAAATGCAAAAGTTAGATCGTTTGATTGCCAATTTGGGGAATGTATATAACGTTTATCAAGATTGGGGGAATGCGATTCAGGCGCAAATTTTACAAATCGAAGGAACTGCCGCACCAGATGACTATGATCGTTTATCACAGTGGTGGTTGCGTCGTCAGTACGACATTGCTTTGCAGCAAAGATACTTTAATGAACACACTTTATTAAGCATGTCTCCAAGCTTATCGCAAAATAATCAGGAAATAAGAAATCGCCAAATTTTTAATAGCGAAGAGCTGAATATCCTCAAGCAAAATCTGCCGTCGGAATATCAACCATTTGAGGGTTTAAAATTTCCATTAAGTCCAAGTCAATTTAAGTTAAAAAAAGATAGTTCTGAGCAAAAGTCTAATAAGCAAAATGATGATACTCAAAATGGAAAAAAACGTTTTGTTTCGATTCCAGATCGATTGGGATTGAGTTCTCGCTTGTCTCTTTATGATGCAAAACATCAATTTGTTGTTGGTGAACCCGCGACAGATCAAATCTCTTACCGTCCGATTATGGTCGGGCAACAAGTAGTGGGTTATTTAGGTTTAAAGCCTGTGCTTGATCAAGATGATGCCTCAAGTATTAATTTCTTTAGTAATCAGAAACGTTATTTATTCTTGGTTTATGTGCTGACTGTATTGTCGAGTTTGGTTGCAGCATTGTTGATGGCAACTTATTTTAAAAAGCCAATCCAGCGCTTATTAAAAGCGACCTCAGAATTGACCAAGGGTAACTATCAACATCAGGTAGCGATTAAGCGTAATGATGAATTAGGTGATTTATCTAATCAGTTGAATCATTTGGCTGATATTTTGCATCAACATGAAGAGTCACGTCGTCAATGGGTTGCTGATACTTCGCATGAGTTAAAAACGCCTTTAGCTGTATTACAGGCACAAATTGAAGCGATGCAGGATGGGATTCGTAAGGCAACACCAGAGCACTTAAATGCCATGATGTTGCAAGTCTCTAGTTTAAAAAAATTAACTCAAGATTTAGCTGATTTGGCTCAAGCTGATGCTCAACAACTTAAATGTTATTTTGCTGATGTAAATCCTTGGGAGATTATTCAGCAAGAAGTTGAAAACTTTAAATCAACTTTTGAACAGCATCAGTTAGAAGTTTCACTTTCTGGCGAAGGAGCGATTCTTTCATTAGACCGAGATCGATTTAAGCAAATCATTGTTAACTTGTTAGGAAATAGTGTTCGCTATACCGAACAAGGTGGGAAAATACAGATTCATACTCAACAAAATGCTAAACAGTGGATATTGTATGTGGATGACAGCCCATTTGGTGTGAATGATGAGCAGTTAGCGCGTTTAGGCGAGCGTTTCTATCGTGTTGATGATTCTCGTACTCGGAGTACGGGAGGGACGGGTTTAGGCTTGGCTTTGTCTTGTAAATTGGCACAAGCATTGGGTGGTTCACTGACATTTGAGCATTCACCATTAGGTGGTTTGCGTTGTGTTCTGACTTTTCCAAAACAAATCAAATAACTTTTTATTCCTCTATTTCTGAGGATGTGATGTATAGGATGTAGACCATGAAACATATTATGTTGGTTGAAGATGAAGTAGAGCTAGCACAGTTGGTTCGAGATTATTTAGAGGCTGCTGGTTTTGAAGTCAGCATGTTTCATGATGGTCAAGATGCTTATACTCAATTTCAGCAACGCAAACCAAGCCTGATGATTTTAGATTTGATGGTGCCACGTATGGATGGATTAACGATTTGTCGTAAAGTCCGTGAGCAATCAGATTTACCAATTATTATGGTTACTGCACGTACTGAAGAAATCGATCGTGTGTTGGGGCTGAATATGGGGGCTGATGACTATATTTGTAAGCCATTTAGTCCGAAAGAGTTAGTTGCGCGAGTGCAAGCCGTGTTACGTCGCTTAGAGCGAAAAGCTGAGCCTGAACAGAATGATTTATTCCGTATTGATAAAGCTCAGCAACGAATTTGGTATCAACAAAAAGCGCTGACGCTAACGCCAACAGAGTTCCGTTTATTAGAATTGTTTTTAGAGCATTTAGGACAAGTCTATTCACGTGCGCAGCTTTTAGATCACATCAATCCTGACAGTTTTGATGTCGCGGATAGAGTGATTGATAGTCATATCAAAAACCTTCGTCGCAAAATCACAGAAGCTGCTGATACAGGTAATCGTCATGAGTGGATACAAGCCGTTTATGGGGTTGGTTATCGTTTTGAATACCCTGAATAATTTTATGCTAGCCTTATGTAGATCATAAGGCTAGCTTTTCTTTTTTAGAAACACACCAAGAAACACATGATTTGTGACTTATCTAAACTTACATTAATCGTATCGCCATCTTTGGGGATGGTCACAGGTTTCTCAAAAGAAGTCCCTTCTTTCACAATATAATTCCAGCGAGCAATTTGGTCGTTTGAGCCGACATATTGATTCCCCACATAAACATCAGTTCGCCCAACAACTTCAGTATGGCTAACATTTTTTTCATAAGAAAAATTTGCAATGAGAATGTATTCACCAGCAGGTAAGTTGGTAAATTTAAAACGTCCTTGATCATCTAAAATACGCGTAGACATGAAATGTTTGAGAATAGATTCTGGAATATGAGTTGGTAGCTTTTGATCACGTTTAACTTTTTCATACCATGCTTTAAATTCATCTGTCATCCAAATTAAACCAACGGCTTGTGTTCCTTTGGGTGGATATTGTTTTTTTGCAAGAATTGCACCTTTGTAAAATGCTTGTCCTGTGATCGTTGAATTACCAACAGGGCGAATTTCAGCTGTTGCTTGTTTCAATGATTTTATTTTGACCGCTTTACCCGAGAGACAATCCTGCATCGCTGTTCGTGCTTGAGCTAAACCATCATAGTCAAGTGTGTAAATCGTGGCATTGTTTAATTTTAATTGTAGGTTTTTTTCTTGATCACGCATAGATTTAAGCGTTTGCTGAATATCTCCTGTGTTAACTGCAAGCATACCTGTACTTGAACTTGGCAAAAGTTGAGCTTTTAGGGGGGTCGCAGCTAAATCTTGCTGTCGGAGTTCGACTCGCATCTCTTCTGCTGTATGCGTGGTAGGAATGCTTTTACCTTGAAATAGGATCGTTGCATGTGAAGTTTTTTTTGTAGCACCAAAAATAGAAAAACTGTTTTCAGTATCTTTAGTAGAAATAAATCGAATAGCACAGTTGAGTTTAGGCTGGTTTAAGTCTTGTTTTAGCATCCAAACGCCAAGAGGTGATCTTGAAATGATTTGTGTATCTTCGTCAAATGAAGGGGCGGCATGCAGCAGACACGAACTGGAAAGTGCAAAAGCAAATAGTATTTTGGTAAGTGTGTTGAAAGGCATCTGAAAACTAATCCTAATCATGTGTAGTTTATTGTTTTAAACCCAATTCGCTATGTTTCATTTCAATCTGAATGTATATGCTAAATTCACCATGAATTCTAGTCACAAAAGCTGAGTGCTGATCCAAAATTTAAAATCACCAAATCTTGGGAAGAGATTATATTGTGTTGTTTGAATTTTATACAAATTTTACTATCTTAGGCCTAAGACTTAAAAGACTAACAACGAATTTGATTGTGAGCTTATTTTTTACATAACTTTATTGGGGTGTTTGGATGTGTAGAATTCTTTCACAAGGAGATAAATCTAATAAGAAAAATGAGGCTTTAATTTTATCCTGTGGATAACCACAGTATTATCCACAGAAAATGTGGATAGTTTGATAATGATTTTGCAGAAATAATCTACTGGTAAAGTACTTAGAGAATCAATGAACGGTCTAGTATTAAGCGTATTTTATTAATTTACAAAAGCTTATGCTGATTTTTTAAGTGCTGGGGGGATATAAATCTAGATGATGAACTTATGCTGTGAATAAGCCTTGTCCAGTTTAATCACAATACTTGTCTCTAACACAGCTTCAATGCGCTTGATTCAATTATGGGTGAATAATGATTTGCGTGCCATTTTTAACAAGTTGCCAAATTTCATCCATATCAGCATTTGTCACTGCAATACATCCTAAAGTCCAATCTTTACGAGGCATATAAGTGGAACTCGCAGGGAATGATGTTGCAGGAGTAGGAACTGTGCCATGAATCATCACATCACCGCCCGCTGACTTTTGCCGTTGCTTTGCATAAGCGAGATCATTCGGATTTGGATAGGAGATATGCAAAGATTTATAATAAGCACTTTGAGGATTGCGCCAGTCAATTGTATAAGTGCCTTCTGGTGTTTTACCATCACCTTCAAATTGTTTATGCCCAATCGGATTGAAGCCTAAGCGAATCGGATAACTTCGAATGATTTGATCATGGTGTTTGAGTTTCAGTTGCCGTTGTTGTTTAAAAACTTCTATTGTGGTTACAGGCTTTGTTTTATTAATCTCTTCTATTTCTTGAGCTGAAAGAGCTGGGTGAATAGGAGCTAAGTTAGGAATAAACTTTTCATATTTATAAAAAGCTAATCCTAACAAAATAACTAGTAAGGCAAATCCAATAGCCAGCCCTAATTTCATAGAATATCTTCTATGATGAACAACTTACTGATATTTCAGGTACATCACTCGGAAGTGGGGCAGTATCTTGTTCAGTTTCTAAGTCTAGTTGTCGTGTGTAGGGTTGATTTAGCAACTTGAATAAACGATCAACTTCACTAAAGTCTCCACGTTCCGCTTGTTCAATGGCTTTTTGAGCCATGTGATTACGCAAAATGTATTGAGGATTCACTTGTTTCATTACAGCATCTAATTCATCTGTATCTTGATGTTCACGAATTGTTTGATACTGTTGGAGAAAGCTATCAAACTGACGGATATCTAAACAATCATCACGAAGAGTTTTATATTGCTTATCCTGAAGGCGAATAAAACTTTGCGTATAGTCCAGTTGTTCAGTTTGTAATATTCGTAAGAATGCAAAACTGCAATCCAAGCTGTCTTTATGGAAATGTGGTAGTCCCATTTTTTGGCACAAGCCTTGACCATAATGCTCTAAAAAAGCTGGCTCAAACTGTTCTAAACATTTTGCCAAATCCAGTTTGAACTGTTCTTTTTGTTCAGGTTTGGCTAGGGGAATCAGATTGTTTAACCACGTCCACAGATTCCAATGTCCAATGCTTGGTTGATTCTGATAGGTATAACGCCCCTGATAATCTGAGTGGTTATTGATCCAATTCGGACGGAAACGTTCCATAAACCCATATGGACCGAAATCTAAAGTTGAACCTGTGATATTGAGATTATCAGTATTCATCACACCATGAGCAAAGCCCACCAATTGCCATTTCGCGATCATGATAGCAGTACGCTCAATCACGCTTTGAGCAAATGCGAGTATTGGATCCTCTGATTGTAGGCATTCTGGATAATGCCATTCGATACATTTTTCAGTGAAATCGGTTAATAATTCAGGTGCGTATTGATTGATCCATTCAAAATGACCGAGACGAATATGACAATCCGAAGTGCGTAATAACATCGCACCAAGCTCTAAAGTTTCACGTTGTACGCCTTGCGTAGAGGTAGTGAAACCTACCGCATGACTTGAAGCTACACCAAGTGCATTGAGTGCATGACCCGCAAGATACTCTCGAATGACCGAGCGAAGAACAGCACGACCATCACCCATACGCGAGTAGGGAGTAGACCCAGCACCTTTCAAGTGTAAATCGATAGTTTCACCATGCTTATTGAGTATTTGTCCGATCAATAATCCTCGACCATCACCCAATTGTCCTGCCCATTGACCAAACTGATGACCCGCATAAACCATGGCTAAAGGTGGGAAGTCGGTAAAGGTTTTTTGACCGCTGCAAATTTCAACCCAGTTAGATTTATCATCTGCATTCCAAAGTAATTCATCTGCCAGAGCCTCATTAAAGTGACCTGCTTTTACACCACGTAAAGGGCTTGGTTGTTGCTGGTGATAGAGCTTAGGATTCAGTGAATTGTAACGGGGATTAAATTGCATAAAATAAGGTCAAGAGATGGGCTGAGTAATCACTATATCAAATATAGGTTTGAATAGGCGAATTGCTTATAGGCATAAAAAATGGCCTCATCGAGAGACCATTTTGATTGAGTAACTTGATTACTCTGAAACAGGTGCTTTTTTGATATTTCGAACTAAAGTTTCTAAGCATTCACGGTGATGAGCAAGACGATGCTCAAGCAGTTGGAAATCAACTTTAAGCTTATGATCCATTTGATGAATCTTTTCAGCCATAGCCGCTTTTTTAGTTTGAAGTTCTTGCTCTTTCAATTTAGCCCAATCATTTAAGGTATTGGTAAATGCTTCATATTCTTGAGCAATACGTTGTTTCATCTGAGCAATATCTGTATTGACATCATGACCATAAATCGCAAGGTCTTGTTCAGCATATTTAAACTTCATCGCAAGTTCGGCTTTTTGGATATTGAAGCTAGGAATGCGACGTAAGTTTTTGGCTAAACCAAGTTTAGAGCTTGTCCAAATTAACCATTTAGTAGGATCATATTGCCACCATTTCACGCCGTTACGGTAATCGTATTGGAAAATATGGTGATAATTATGGTAACCCTCACCCCAAGTGAGAATGGCTAAAATGAAATTGTCACGTGCTGTGTTTTCGTCAGTATATGGACGTTTGCCCCACATGTGACAAAGAGAGTTGATGAAGAAGGTAACGTGATGGCTAATGAATAAACGAATTAAACCACCAAGTAGTAATACGCCCCAAACATCGCCAACAAGCCAACCGATTGGTAATAGAAGGCCTGCATGCACTGCGATCACTAATGGAACATAATATTTATGTTGGAACATGACGAGCTTGTCATTTAACAAGTCAGGTGCATTTTTATAGTTTGGTTCAGCCGCAGGGTAGTTACGCAACATCCAACCCATGTGTGCATACCAAAAACCGTTATTGATCGAATAAGGATCTTGATCGACATCATCAACATGGCGGTGATGAGTACGATGACCTGAAGCCCAAAACAAAATACTGTTTTGAACCGCAAAAGTACCAGCAATCATAAGTAAGATTTTAAGAGGTAAAGCTGCTTCATAAGCACGGTGTGCCCATAAACGGTGGTAGCCAGCGGTAATACCTAAACTGCTTACAGCCAGTAAAAAGAACATGCTAATCCATGCGCCCATACTGAAGTCATGATGGTAGCTATAGATTGGAACCGTAATTAGCGCAACGATTGGTAAAAATACCAATGCAAAAATTGCAATCCAATTAATGGGTGCTTTCTTGAGTGGGGCGGAATTCATATCCGTCAGCGCTCCTAATAACCTTGTTTGCACAAGATAATAAAACTAAACGAGATAGCAAAACCAATCATGACGATATATTGCTATTTTATCACTGATATTAGCATGCCCAGATTCATAAGCACTAGTATTATTGTACAGTTGTATCGAAAGAACAGTAACAGAATTCATTTGTTAATATGGTCAATGAATTATAGTTAAGTCTTTATAAAATCGATACAGCCCATATCATAAAATAGTTTAGGTAGATTATTCTCCATCCACCCTTGGCGTAGAAACTTAGCCTGTGCCCACTTCTTCTCGATAGGGTTTAGATCAGGGCTGTACGGTGGTAGCCAAAGAATACGATGGCCATGTCTGTTGAGTAGCTTTTGAATACGTTTGCTTTTATGAAACCGAGCGTTATCCATGACAATCACGCATTTAGTCTTGAGACTTGGAATTAAAGTGTGTTTGCACCAGTCGTAGAATATGGTGCCATTGATGTTCTGCTCAAAGTAATCAAGCGCAAAAAGCATTTTTTCATAGAGAGCTCCGATGACGTTGGTTCGCTTTTTTGCTTGCCAGTTGTAGCTATCGATACAGGGTGTACCAATCGGTGCATAGCCATGAGAACGAATGGTTTCAGCCTCAAAACCGCTTTCGTCCATATACACAATGGGATAACCTTGCTGTTTAAAGTTATCAAGCTTACTCTGATACGCCGCTCTTTTTATTGGACATGCTTTTGGATGTTCCAAGGTCTTTTTTTTGACTGACACCAAGACGCTTTAAAGCATTAAAGATGCCCGTTTTACTACAGTTCAAGCGACGAGCTCTTTCATAGTTATAATCATCTGGGTATCTTTTTACGTCTTCAATCAATGCGTCATCAGGTATTTTAGTCGGTGCTTTATTTCTGGTTGTTTTAGGCGCTAATTTCTTCTGCCAGCTGTGAATGGTGCTGGTGCTAAGTCCATAAAATAGCGCAGCTTCTCGTATGGTCATACCATCAGCAATGCTAGAAAGTACCTGTTTGCGATAGTCTATTGAATAAGTCATTGTTTATTTCATTAATTAAGATTGTTATAAATATTGTATCGGTTTTATTTGGATTAGACTATAAAAGGTGAACTAAATCAATGTCTGAGCAAATTACCGTGAAAAATATCATTTCTTATTTGAAGGCATTTTTTAACAAAAGTTTAATCATATCGACAGCTCTTGTGATTTCGGCTTGTCAAAGCCAACCACAAACGACCCAGTCTAAAACCTTGCAGCCAAAACGTGTGAATCAACTTCCAACGCTACAAGTTCGCAAGAGTACAGATGGTGTGCAAGATGTAACATGGCAAATTACTCACATTCATAACAAAAGGGCATTATTCTTTAATCAATATCCAAATTTCGCTCTTAATTCAGCAACAAATCTAGTCTCTGGTCATACAGGGTGTAATAACCTATATGGTCGTTATACGTATAACTTTGCGCAACACAGATTAGATTTTGATGTGATGGCTGGACACAATAGTTGTGACAAGGCTTTGGCCCAAGAAGCTGATTTAATGGACTCCATGCAGCGTGTGAAAAAGTTTCAGTTTGATGGGACGAATTTATATTTGTTAGATGAAAAAGGTCAGCGCCTAATTCAAGCCCAACGCCAAAGATAAAGACGACTTAAGTCGTCTTTTTTTTAGAGTTTGAGGTGTTGCAGCATGAGTTGAGGGACATCTGTAATCAACCCCTCTATACCGAGTTGTTGAAGATGTTTTGCTCGATCAATGTCATTCACAGTCCAAACACTGGTTTTTAAATTCGCATGTTGGGTGAGCTGGATGATCTCATCAGTGGCAAGCTGGTCTTTCCAACCTATTTGCTGACATTCATATTGTTGAGCAAGTTCAATGGCATATTCACCAATCGGGATTTCAACCAACAAACCGCGTTTATAGTGACTACGAATGTGTTGTAAGGCAGCTAAAATTTTGACATCAAAGCTAGTGATCGTTGCTGAAGTCTCAAAACCTTTTAAATCTTGATGTAATTGCTCGATCAGGCGTTCGGCAGCAGCTTCATCTGCGACTGCTTTGATTTCCACTTCGATGTGGTCAAAATCTGTTAGGCATTCTAATACATGCGGCAAACTTGGGGTGTATTCTTCAAATGTCCAATGCTGCCATTGATGGCGATGATCAAATTGTTGAGCTTCAGATAAATCGCAGCTTTCAACATGTTGTGCTCGACCTGTGGTACGCACAAAATCATCATCATGAATAACTACCAGTTGCCCATCTTTGAGTTGACGTACGTCAAACTCGACTGCACGTATCCCCAATCCATGTAGATAGCGAAATCCACCTAGTGTATTTTCAGGGGCTTCGCCTCGTGCACCACGATGACCAATGATTTGCATTTCGACTCACCTTAGAAATAATTATGCTTGTTCAATGCTGTCATTAATGTTCTTTTGCCAGAGTACTTCGCTACCGCCTTCTGCACGTTGCAAAGCACGGGAAGCAACAAATAACCAGTCTGATAGAC
The DNA here is from genome assembly GCF_030913345.1 of Acinetobacter sp. A22. Lineage (NCBI taxonomy): Bacteria > Pseudomonadati > Pseudomonadota > Gammaproteobacteria > Moraxellales > Moraxellaceae > Acinetobacter > Acinetobacter sp. A22. The sequence continues at coordinate 1,975,885 of NZ_CP133162.1, read as the reverse complement.
GATTCAATAGCTGTAAAGCCGTTGCTTGAATATTTTGATCACGACTGTGTACCGACATTAACGCACGTTCAGCACGACGACATACAGCACGTGCCTGATGTGCATAGCTACATGCCAGACTACCTGAAGGTAAAATAAACTCTTTGAGCATCGGTAGCGATTCGTTCATTTGATCAATTTCTTTTTCAAGGAATTCAATACAAATCGGTTGGAGTAAATGATAGTTTGGAATACAAACCTCACCGCCTAAATCGAATAGCCAGTGTTGAATAAGACTTAAGCTTTTGTCCCATTGGGCTTTGCTTTCTATTTGGCTAGCTGTGATCTGAGCACGAAGTACACCAATCGTTGCATTCAGTTCATCAACATCACCTAAGGCTGTAATACGCAAATCATCTTTAGCTACACGTGAACCATCTCCAAGCCCTGTTGTACCTGAGTCGCCAGTGCGAGTGTAGATTTTACTTAAACGATGTCCCATCAAACTGTCCTACCAATAAAAAGGGGATAATGTCGGTCAAAACATTACCCCGAAAATGGAGTTAATAAAATATTTTTAGGATATTATTGCGCGATTAATAACGGAACGTAACACCTGCTGAAGCTAGACGACCACCGTTAACGTAGTAAACACCACCACCGTTATAAGCGGTTTTGTAGTTCACATCACCGATGTTCTCGAGATTAGTGAAGATTCTGATCATTGGCGTTGGTTGCCAATATGCATTGACATTAGTAGTTACGTAACCTGGTGTTGTGGTTGGAGTTGTTGAAGGCCAGTCGGCAAAATCTTTAGATTTAGATTTCGCAACGATAGATGCTGAAATACCGTAGATTCCATCATCCCAACCAGTGGTTAAAGTAAAGCTTTGTTTCGGACGACGATTTAACTCTTTATTTGTTTCATCATCTTTGGCTTGAACATAGGCATATGTTGTATTTAAAAACAACTCATCTTGTTGCCACTTAAATGATGCTTCGCCACCTGTAAACGTTGCTTTGTTAACATTAATCAGTTTGCCTGCTTGGAAGCTAATTAAATTATCCACTTTGTTACGGTAAACCGATAACCCCAAATCAATACCATAGTTTAGCTTTTGGTCTACACCAATTTCATAAGAAAAACTTTCTTCTGGTTTTAGGTCAGGATTGGCGCCCCAAGACATCGCATACAAGTCATTTGTAGTTGGCGCACGGAATGCAGAGCCAATATTCGCATAAACACTTGTTAGTGGTAATACTTGGTATCTGATTGCACCTTGACCTACAGTATGTGTACCAAACTTATCGTTATCCTCTACACGAACGCCAACTTGAGTTTCTATGCCATCTTGCTGGTATTGATGTTGAAGAAAATAACCAACTGTATCGATAGATTCTTTGTATTTTACGTCTTCTCCACCCCAAAGATTTTTAGAGTACACATCACCTTTAATGTCTTTAAAGGTTGAACCCAATAAAATGTTTTGTGCAGGTGTGAATTGCCATTTTGTATAGAGTTCCGCCTCTTGAGTCGTGCTATATACGTAGTCAGCAGAATTATTTTGATTTAGGTCGTCTTTATACTGTGATAGTCGTGCATGTACAGCTAAGTTCTCTAGAATATTGGCACGCGCTTTTAGGTTAATCGCTTCATTTTTAAAGTCTTGAGAAACTAAATTGCCGTAATTGTCGTAGTCACTGTAGCCTTCATTTTCACTATAATCAACAGAAGCAGCATAGTTTTCTTGTTCTACACCAATTTTTGCACTATAGCCTTTTTGATCAAAACTCGCTTTCTTCGAGTTTTTAGCATCAGTGACAGGCGTACCATCAGTTTCTAAACGTTGACCACGCAGTTGTGCATAAAAACCATTTTCTGCTAGGTCTGCACCAATTACAGATTTATAAGTTTTATTTTCACCCATCTCACCTGTTACAAAAGCTGAAGTTTTTTCAGGTGTTTTTGAGATGAGTTGCACTACACCGCCAATAGCATCAGCACCGTATAAAACAGATGCTGGACCTTTTAATACTTCAATTTGTTTGATGTCAGTGGTATCAATAAATGGAAGAGAAGCTGCGCCAGATGTATTTGAGTTAAGGCGAACACCATCTCTTAATAATAGTGTGTGATTTGAATTAGTGCCTCGTAAAAAGATTGAGGCTGCTTGTCCGTATCCACCGCTTTGGACCATATTGATTGAGGCATCTGTTTGTAACAATTGCGGTAATGATGCAATTGGAGATTGCTCAAGAATCTTCGGTTCTATGATGTTGATACGGGCAGGGACATCACTAATTTTTTGTTCTGTACGTGTTGCTGTGACAACGATCGTATCGAGTGATGCAGTTTTATTAGTTGATACGGTTTGAGCAAAAGCAGTTGAACTTAACCCCATCGCAATAGCGATAGCCCCAGCCAAATGTGCCGGTTTTAAATGTGTAGACATGATGTCGCTCCATACATTCACCCATCGTGAATGTTAACGTGGAAGTAAACAACAAGCAGGTCTCCGGACTTCACTATATCATCACAATCGTGATGCTATTAATCATCTTCCCACATCATTCAGATGCAGTGATTTGGCTTAGAGCTGAGATTAATAATTCGGTGTTACCGTTGCGAGGGCAGTGTTGGATTTGCACCAACTTCCCTATAAGCAAAAGAATTTGCTTTAGACTTGTTGCGAGATTGAGCGCAGTATAAAGTGTTCACGTTTTTTAAACAATCGCATTTCAGACTGAACTTTGCCCCAAGCTGGTTAAATTGGATTACAATGCGGTGCAATCAAATTTTAATGCTAAAATTGGACTTATTATGCGCCAAATTCAAAGCCGAACTCGCGCCAAGATTTGTGGCATCACACGTGCACAAGATATTCAAGCCGCAATAAGTGCTGGCGCAGATGCAATTGGTTTGGTTTTTTTCCCTCCGAGTCCAAGGCATGTCACTATTGAAAATGCACAGGAACTTGCGAATCTCGTTCCTCCCTATGTGCAATTGGTGGGTTTATTTGTCAATGCAAGTGCACAAGAAATCCAAGCGGTGCTTGATTCAGTTCCTTTAGATGTATTACAACTACATGGCGATGAAACCCCTGAGCAATGCCAACAAATTGCTGCGCAATGTAAGCGCCGTTGGTACAAAGCGATTCAAGTTAAGCCTGATTTAGATGTTGTGACTGAAATTCAACGTTATGAAGCTGCGGGAGCCAGTGCAGTACTTTTAGATGCATGGCATCCTCAGTTAAAAGGTGGGACGGGGCATTGTTTCGATTGGAATCAATTTCCTCAACTTGATATCCCACTGATTTTGGCAGGCGGTCTAACCCCTGAAAATGTGAGTGAAGCTATACACACTACGGCTGCTTTTGCTGTAGATGTGAGCGGAGGCGTAGAGTCCGCAAAAGGTATAAAAGACCAACAACTCATTGAAAAATTTATGCAAGGAGTCCAACGTGGATCAGCAAAATAATGTGATTGACTACACCCAGTTTCCAGATGCTCAAGGGCATTTCGGTATTCATGGTGGACGTTTTGTGTCAGAAACGCTGATGGCTGCGCTTGAAGATTTAGAAAATCTTTATAATCGTATGAAAAATGATGAAACGTTTTTGGCTGAGTTTGATCGTGATCTTGCGTACTATGTTGGTCGTCCTAGTCCTCTTTATCATGCTGAGCGATGGTCTCAGCACCTCGGCGGTGCGCAAATTTACTTAAAACGTGAAGACCTAAACCATACTGGCTCTCACAAAGTAAATAACACGATTGGTCAGGCATTATTGGCAAAACTTTCGGGCAAAAAACGAATCATTGCTGAAACAGGTGCTGGTCAACATGGTGTAGCAACCGCAACAATCGCTGCTCGCTTGGGTATGGAGTGCGTGGTGTACATGGGTGCTGAAGACGTAAAGCGTCAAGCAATGAATGTATATCGTATGCGTTTGCTTGGCGCAAAAGTTGTACCAGTGCAAAGCGGATCCAAAACTTTAAAAGATGCATTGAATGAAGCGATGCGTGATTGGGTAACTAATGTCGATACGACATATTACGTAATTGGTACAGTTGCAGGGCCACACCCATATCCACAACTTGTACGTGATTTCCAGTCGATTATTGGACGCGAAGCGCGTCGCCAAATCCTTGAGCAAGCGGGTCGTCTTCCTGATGCATTAGTTGCTTGTGTCGGTGGTGGTTCAAATGCGATGGGCTTGTTCTATCCATTCCTGAATGATCAAGATGTCAAAATGTATGGCGTTGAAGCTGCTGGTTACGGTATTGAAACAGGTAAACATTCTGCTCCATTGAATGCAGGTCATGTTGGTGTATTGCATGGTAACCGTACTTACCTCATGTCTGATGCACAAGGTCAGATCATTGAAACACACAGTATTTCTGCAGGTTTGGATTATCCAGGTGTTGGACCAGAACACAGTTTCTTGAAAGATATGAAACGTGTTGAATATGTTCCGATTAAGGATGATGAAGCTCTGCAAGGTTTCCGTGATCTCACCAAAATTGAAGGGATTATTCCTGCTTTGGAAAGTTCACATGCGATGGCGTATGTCACTAAACTGGCACCAACAATGTCAAAAGATCAAATCATCATTGCGACTGTTTCAGGTCGTGGTGATAAAGATTTAATGACGGTAGCCCGTATTGATGGCGTCGAAATGGTTGAGATGTAAGTCAACAGCATGCCAAGTTTGTTTATGGTGATGTTGGGTGGTCGACATGCTAAAGCCATTACCGAAGTCCATGATGTGGTTATGGCAATCGGTGATGATGTGCAGGAGATCATTCCTCAACTGAAGCAAGCTTGGTTTGGTGAGTTGAAGGGTTTACATATTGACGCTTGGGCTCAGTTTTCTGGAGTTCAGACGCAAGGTGTAGCTTATCAAATTCACTTCGCGCTTGCTGCCCCAGCAGTAGACGAGCAAAAGTTATATTTGATCAATCTCGGCGGATATTCAACAAATCAATTTGGCGAGTTACATCGTTATCACTTGGTGGTTGCTAAAAATACTACTCAAGCTAAACAGATTGCGAAGCAGTTGATACCACCAGAGTGGGGCAAACCACATACTGACCGTGTTATTGAGGTGGATGATTGTATCCCAATCGATCATGTTGCAGGGCGTTATGTGCATTTAGTGAAAGGTCTATTTAAGCCGATAACTTGGCAAAATACTTATCTTCCAATTGATTAAATATCATAAAAAATGGGGGGCGAAAGCTTCCCCATTTTTTTATGTGAACTACTGAATAACTTTAATACGGTTGGTTTCAGGTGCTTGAACAGGTGAATTTTGGTTGATGTATTTTTCTAATGCATCAATGTCTTGTCCACCACCTACACGATTGGTTCCTTTTGTGAGTACAGTAAAGTTATCGCCACCATCTGCAATAAAACTATTTACGGTGACTCGATAAGATTTGCTATCCATTAAAGCCTGCCCAGAAATCATAATTTGAGTAGCACGTGGGACAGCAGTTGTATCTTTTTTATAAGTATAACTCAGCTCTTTAGACGGCTGTAATATACGAGGTCGATCAGCATTTGCCCCAGACCACTGTTGTTCTAAAAGTTCACGAATTTGTTGGCCTGTTAGGCTTAAAGTGATAATCGAATTACCAAAAGGTTGTACTGCAAATACATCTCCAAAAGTAATTTGATTATTACTGTTGGTTTGCAGGTCAGCACGTACCCCACCTGGATTCATTAAAGTGAAATCAGAGCCTTGATTACTTGCAGTTAAAGCTGCTGCTTGTTGGGCATCTGCAATTAAATTACCTAAAGCGGTTTCACCACTTTCAGCTGCATTTCGATTAATGACTGTGGTCGCAGTGCCTACGATACGTGCAGAAATTGTAGTTACAGCTTGACGATATTTATCAAGAATTGCTTCGATACTTGGTGTTTTGTTAAATTTCTCATATAAGTTAGTCAAGTTAACCGTAGTCGTTCCAGACGTATATGCTTCGCTTTGAATTGGTACCTGTTGAGCATCTTTCTTGATGATATCCCCAGTTTTACCATCGAGCTCAAGTTTAATGTTGGTAATTGCTGTGCCGTATTGTCCTGCTGAGGTCAATAGAAATGGCTTTTGTGGGTTTAAGGTTGAATAGTCACAGATATAAGACTGGTGGGTGTGTCCTGAAACCACGACATCAACCGCAGTATCTAAACGATCTAATATTCCAGTCAAAGGTCCACTTAATCCTGCGCAGGTTTTCGCATTAAATTTAGTACTTGGCGCTACACCTTCATGTACCACTACAACAATTGCTTCAACCCCTTGCTTTTTTAACTCAGGTATAAGTGAATTGACAGTCTCGGCTTCATCATGAAAATCAACATCTTTGATACCTGCCGCTGAGACAATTGTTGGTGTTGCTTCTAAGGTCAAACCAATAAATGCAACAGGGATATTGCCATAGCGCTTAATTTTATATGCAGGAAATAGTGTTCTTTTGGGATCAGCTTTCAAAGAGACATTTGCTGCTAAAAAGTTAAATTTTGCACCAGCGAAATCTTTGTTAATTTGGCAAGGTTTAGTGGTGGTATATTGCTGACAACCACCATTTTGCAAACGACGTAATTCATCAGTTCCACGATCAAATTCATGATTACCAACCGCGTTAAAATCAATTTTGATTTCATTCATGGTTTCAATGGTCGGTTCATCCAAGAATAGGGATGAGGTAAGTGGCGAGGCACTAATTAAATCACCCGCAGATACCACGGCATTGTTAGGATATTGAGCACGGAGTTTATTGATTGCATCTGCAAAATAACTGACACCACCTACAGGAATTCGTACCGATTTATTCGTGTCAGTGGGGTCTTCAGCCTCAATAAAACGTTTTGGTGGTTCCAAATTACCGTGAAAATCATTGAAAGCTAAAATATTAATACTTTGATTTTGTCGTTCTGGTTGGGTTGCAGAACTATTTTGATCATCGTTGTCGTTACATGCTGTCAGTGCTAATACTATGAATCCCAATGCGTTGACTTTTAATAATGGATGTAGAGTCATGTTTTTTGATCGAGTGGTATAAGATTGTTTTTTAAAATAAAACTTGAGTATGAATATTTGATGAAATATTAAGCTAAAATACATCTTGCTGCTCACTCGCATTAGTCTGAACTTATTTGAGTAATTTTGATGGTTCGAGATAATGCTTGAGAAATCATAGAGATTGGACTTTATGACGGTAATAGATGCAATGACGCAATCATGGAAATCGACAATGGATTTGATACAAACAAATGGTCAACCTCGTTATGGACGTTTCGAACACGTTCCATCACGTATTAATTTAGATGACTATATTTATAAAACCCCTTATGGTCAGGTATTAAAAGGTTGGCGAAAACAGCTTAAATATAAGAAGTTTAAATTCTGTGGATTACAACATGAGCATTTTAGCATCGGGATTGCGATTGTTGATTTGTCATGGGCAGGGCATGCTTTTTATTATGTGTATGATCATCTTGCGCAAAAAGTCATTGAGTGGAATGCGATACAGCCTTTGGCTTTAAAAACACAACTTGACGAACAGCCTTTGTTTAGTCAAAGTTTTTTTAAAAAGTCTGCCTACCAATTTGATATGCAACATGCGAATGGTGTGCGTTATATTCAAGTGACTAAACATGGCGAAACACAGTTGAAAGCACGGATTTTTTGTGCAGGAACTGATGCTTTGAGTATGTGTTCACCGACAGGTATTAATGGATGGACGTATACACAGAAGCAAACCACCTTAGCTGTTGAAGGTTTTTTTATTAATCCTGATCAGCAACGCATCGACTTTAATGAACAAAGCCTAGCAGCTTTAGATGATACTTGTGGTTTTCTTCGCCCAGAAACAGCTTGGTTTTGGTTGTCGTGTCAATTTAGAGATCAACAAGAGCGACGGATCGGTTTAAATTTAGCCTCAGGTGTGAACGAAAGTTTTGGCAATGAAAATGCTTTGTGGGTCAATGGTCGTCTCTATCCGCTCAATGATGTTTTATTTGAACAGCAAAACGAAACAACATGGACAATTCGTTCTTTAGATCAACGTCTCAACCTACTTGTTGAAACAGGGTGGTGTCGTTTTGAAAATATTAATTTGCGTTTGATTGGCAGTCAGTTTAATCAATGGCAAGCGAAAGTAACAGGGACGGTTGATTTGGAAGCGGTTGAACCTGTTGTTCTAAATGAACAATATGGTTTATTAGAGCAGCATTACGCGAAGTGGTAAGTTCTAAAAAACCTCCCGTAAAGGGAGGTTTTTTATGGTTTATAATCCAGCCTGCCAAAAGGCTTCGCCCGCAGCAATCGGATCGTTAGTTTTTGCTAAGGTATCGATCCAAACATCATATTGACGAATAATCGGATGCTGATTGGGATGAAAGTCTTTTTTGAACCAATCGCTGTATTGTTCACGTTTAGAAGTCAAAATACCTTTTCGACCAAAGAACCAAGGTAAACCTTTACGTGCTAAATCTAGGCGTTGTTTTAAATTAAAACCATCTTTTTTCAGCATGACATCGGTACGATACATCGTAAAACCAAACATCAGAACTGTAGTGAGTACTAATGCTGAGCGACGTGTGAACTCAGATACATCGCCCACTTCTTTCATGACATCAAAGGCAACATCACGGTGCTCCATTTCCTCGATCGCATGCCAAGCAAATAGCGCTCGAACAAAGGGATCAGCATCCGCAAGAGTTTCCTTTTTACTGTAGAAAGTATCTGCCATGAGCGCCGTCAAATGTTCCGCTGCAGCAGTCATCGCAATGTTGTACTGTGGCGAACGATATTTGAGTTCAAATTTAAAAATTTTCTTCAAACGATCAGTGAACTGATCAACAGGCATACCTTGCTCTTTCATGACCTGATTCATTTTGTCATGGGCAATACCATGTTGTGCTTCTTGACGAATAAAGTCAGCCACACGTGCTTGCAAGTCAGGATCTGTGATTTTGTCACGAAACAATCGAACAGACTCGATGAAATAGCGCTCCCCATCTGGGAATGTCAGACTCAATGCATCGAACATACGAGTACGGAATGGATCACCACCAAACCAAAAGCGTGGTGCTTCATTAAGGTGAAAATCTAGTTTTGTTCTTACAATTGGATCAACTTGATAGGAAACATGTGCATTCATCTTTGCTCTTCCTTTTTCTTTTTCATGTACTCAGTATGGAAAAAGTCCGATGAAATGTTTTGACAGTTACAGCCAAGTTTTATACAAATAACGACATATCAGGATGAGATTGGCATATGTCAGTTAAAATTATAATTGGATATTTGCGATTGTTTAATCGTGTTCTTCAACAAGAGCAAGTCGATTTGTCTAAAGTTGTGGAACAAGAATTATGGTTAACATTTCAAAATTGTTTAGAACATCCTGATGAGCAAGATTTTGATGTAGAACGATATGTTGTACTTCTACAAGCAGCACAAAGTTATTTTTCGCGGCCCATTACACTTGTTTTGGCTGAACATGCTAACTTGCAAGATTTAGGGCTAATGGGATATTTGGCTTCAACCAGTTTAGACTTACAACAAGCATTGCAACTCTTACAACGATATTATTCTTTGGTCTTTAAGCAAACAAATCTAGAACAATTGAGCGTGCAACAGTTTGCCGAGTACATCCAAATTGTTTGGGGAGCATCGTATAGTGACTATCGTGAGATGTATGAACTGAATTTGGCATTGATCTTTAAAATTGCGCAATCCATCGTACAAGATGCCCTTGTTCCACCTCAAAAAATACAGTTTGGTTATCTTCCTCATACGGCGTTGTATCATTATGAAAAGTTTTATGGATGTCCTATTCATGTACAAGCAGGGCAATATGCCATTCAATTTTCAAATCAAATTTTAAAAGCGAAAAGTATTGCAGGAGATCAACAGCTTAATCATGTGCTATCCACACAGGCACAACAATCTTTAAATAGTGTGACTTCTTCTGAGTTACAGCAACAACAATTTAGACAGAAAATACAAACTTATATCGAGCAGGGATTGGCTCAACAAGAAGAGGTCTTGCAAAGCTATGTTGCAAAGCGTTTGCATTGTTCTGAGCGAACTTTGCAACGTCAACTAAAAGCTTATCAACTTAACTTTCAGGATATTTTAGATCAATATCGTTTAGAACAAAGTAAGTTGTATTTGCAGCAAGGAAAATCCCTTTCTGAAATTGCTGAACGACTAAATTATGCTGATCAAAGTGCATTTGGACGTGCTTTTAAACGGTGGACTGGCGTGACACCGAAACAGTTTTTAAAGTCTCTTTAATTTTAAAAACAAAACTAAAGAGACTTTGCAAATGTTTAAGATGTTTTTAATCGTGGATAATTAAACAAGATCGCTAAAATCGCAAATACGGCAAGAATCCAGCAATAGTAAATATGTCCGATTAACTCGACTGGCGAGAGCTTTGCAATTGAGCAAGCCAAAAGCAATTGTGCACCGTAGGGAATAATGCCTTGAATCACGCAAGAAAAAATGTCTAACAGTGCGGCGCTACGTTTCGGATCAACGCCATATTCTTTAGCCACTTCACGAGCCATATCGCCTGATAAAATGATCGCAACTGTATTATTCGCAACAAACAAATTGGAGAAGACCACAAGAAAACTAATGCCCAATTCCCCAGCACGCTGACGACCAAATTTAAATAGACGGGTGATACGATAAATTTTTTCGATTAACCACTGTAAACCACCTTCTTTTTGCATCAAAGCAGACAGACCGCCAAGTAACATTGATAGTAGTGCAACTTCAAACATTCCCACGAAGCCATCATAAATAGAAGAATTTAATTTCAATAAATCAAATTCAGGCTTTTCAATCAGACCGATGATTCCAGATAGCACCACTCCAATCATTAAAACTGCAAGTACATGTAATCGGCTGAATGCTAGAAAAAAGACCGCTAGATAAGGCAAAATTAACCATAAATCATAAGCTTTTGATTGAATTGATTCAGCTTGTTGGCTGAGTAGCACATAAGCAATCAAGGTCATGATGGCAGCAGGTAAAGCAATCCAAACGTTGACTCTAAATTTATCTCGAAGTTCGACGTTTTGACTTCTTGTGGCAGCAATCGTTGTATCAGAGATCATGGACAGATTGTCACCAAACATTGCACCACCAACGACAGCCCCAATCGCATAAATTGGTAAAATGTCAGTCGCTTGAGTAAAACCAAAAGCAATCGGTGCACAAGCAGCAATGGTACCCATAGAAGTACCCATAGCAGTAGCAATAAAGGCTGAAATGATAAACAGCATGGGTAACACAAATTCAGCTGAAATCAATGACAAACCTAATTGAACTGTGGCATCAACGCTTCCAATGGCACTTGATACACTTGCAAAAGCTCCAGCCAACATGAATACCATGAACATTAAAATAAGGTTCGGATGACTTGCGCCTTGAAGAAACTCTTCGATGGCTGTGTTGAGTTTCTGTTTGTATAGCAGTAAAGCTAAAATGATGGCAGGGATTGCTGCGACTGGCGCTTTTACTTGATAAAAGGCAAATTCTGTCCCAATCATTGAATGATAGAGACCACTCCCGAGAAAGATGATCAAAAATACCAATAAAGGTAACAAAGCAAGCGCATTGCTTTGCACTTTTTCCTGAGAGTAGGCAGACATAAAAAATAAAAGAATATTTAAAAATTGCGCCTAGTATAAAGGAGCTTTGGTGATTTCTAAAATGCAGGTGGTTTTCTTGAAAATTAGGAATCTTTGATCATTGAGAATTCAGCCAAAATATAGATAAATGTGTCAGGGTTGTTGTAAGTAGCAATATTCACGTTGCAATCACGTCAAAACCTGTTCAATGAGCAAAAAATAGCGTTACAATGCAGTGTTTTTGTATGTCTACAAACAACTCCTCAATTTATATAAATCAAGGAAAGCATAATCCTATGTCACGTCTTGCCACTCGTTTTGAACAGCTTAAATCTCAGCAACGTAAAGCGCTTGTTTCTTATGTTATGGCAGGTGACCCGCATCCACAGGTAACTGTTCCATTACTTCACCAAATGGTTGAAGCTGGCGTCGACGTTATTGAGTTAGGTTTACCATTCTCAGATCCGATGGCCGATGGTCCAGTCATTGCACTAGCTGCTGAGCGTGCATTGGCAGGTGGAACCAATACACTAGATGCGTTGGATATGGTCAAAGCCTTTCGTGAAAAAGATCAAACCACACCTGTTGTTTTAATGGGATATTTGAATCCTGTTGAAGTGATTGGTTATGAAAAATTTGTTGCATATGCAAAAGATTGTGGTGTTGATGGTGTACTTCTTGTGGATCTTCCACCTGAGGAATCTAAGCAGTTTGGTGAAGTCTTAAAACAAAATGAGATGGATCAAATTTTCTTATTAGCACCAACATCAACTGATAAGCGTATTCAGCATGTGGTGAATCATGCGAGTGGTTTTGTTTACTATGTGTCATTAAAAGGTGTGACAGGTGCAGCAACATTAGATACCTCAGAAGCTGCAGCTCGTATTGCGAAAATCAAAACCATGACCAACGTACCTGTTGGTGTTGGATTTGGTATTAGCGATGCTGCATCTGCAAAAGCAATGGGTCAAGTTGCTGATGCCGTGATCGTCGGTAGTGCTTTCGTTAAATCTTTTGCGACATTGCCAGCAGATGATGCTGTGCAAGAGACGGTAAATAAAGTGAAGGAGCTTCGAGCTGCGCTCGATGAGTTAGTATGAGTCAAGAGTTAACAACAGGGAAGGTTCTTAGCCCTTCAACGCCTTGGATTGAGCGTCAAGTCCCTGGTATTCAAGTTGCTACTGAGCAGCAGACATTCAAAGCAACTTTTACTGAGCCTACGATTGAATGCCCAGAGTGTCATGCATTGGTGACACGTACAGCAATGTCTTTCAATGCTTATGTTTGTCCTCAGTGTGACGAACACTTACGTATGCGTGCTCGTGATCGCTTAAACTGGTTTTTTGATCAAGTTAATGCAGAATTGGGACAAGAGTTTGCTGCTAAAGACCCATTAAAATTTGTGGACAGTAAACCTTATCCTGAGCGTATGCGCGAAGCTCAAGATAAAACAGGTGAAACAGAAGCTTTGGTTGTGATGCAAGGTTCACTTAAAGGTTTAGACCTTATCGCATGTGCTTTTGAGTTTGACTTTATGGGTGGCTCAATGGGGACAGTCGTAGGTGATCGTTTTGTCCAAGCGGCTGAACGAGCAATTGAATTACGTCAACCTTTAATCTGTTTTGCTGCATCGGGTGGTGCTCGTATGCAAGAGGGCATGTTGTCTTTGATGCAAATGGCACGTACTTCAGCCGCGATTCAGCGAATGAAAGATGCACGCCTTCCGTATCTGGTTGTGTTGACACATCCTGTCTATGGTGGTGTTACCGCTTCTCTCGCAATGTTAGGTGATGTACATATTGCTGAACCTAAAGCGATGATTGGATTTGCAGGTAAGCGCGTAATTGAGCAAACAGTTCGTGAAAAGTTAGAAGAACCATTCCAACGTGCTGAATATTTGCTTGATCATGGTGTGGTCGATCAAATTGTTCATCGTCATGCATTACGTGATACTGTATATAGACTTGTTGCTAAATTGATGAACTTACCTTGACACAGCAAACACCACATTCTGATGATACATTAACAACATGGCTCGATTATTGGAGCCATGTTCACGTTACGGGCATTGATTTGGGATTGGAACGCGTTATTCCAGTTGCTGAAAAGCTTGGAGTAATGAAACCCAATGCAAAAGTTTTTACGGTTGCAGGGACCAATGGCAAAGGCTCAACGACAACAACGCTTGCTGCGATTTTAAATGCACAAGGCTATAACGTGGGGCTTTATCAATCGCCGCATATTTACCGTTTTAATGAGCGGGTAAAGTTAGCTGGGCAAGAGGTTGATGATCAGAGTCTTATTGATGCTTTCGTACTCGTAGATCAAGCACGTCGTGAGTGTGGATTAAGTTTATCTTTTTTTGAAGCAACCACTCTGGCTGCTTTTTTGATTTTTAAGCAAAAGCAATGTGATGTATGGGTACTCGAAGTAGGACTCGGTGGTCGCCTAGATGTAGTCAATTTGATCGATCCTGATATTGCCGTGATTACCAATATTGGTTTGGATCATGTGGATTGGTTGGGCGATACAATTGAAAAAATCGCTTTTGAAAAAGCTGGAATTATTCGTCCGAATATTCCCGTGATTTTTGGTGGTAATCAACCTTTACCGCAAGCGATACAAGATAAAGCGCTTGAATCTAACGCTAATCTATACGCATTAAACCGAGATTATTTTTATCAATTAAATGATGACGGTCTGTCATGGTGTTTTGCTTCTTCAGGTACAACATTAAAGTTGCCGACAGGACATTTGGCAATTGAAAATATTTCAACTGCTGTAGCTGCAATCTTAGTAAGTGGTTTGCCTATTTCTCAATCCACAATTGCTCAAGGTATTCAGCATGCTTCATTGCAAGGACGTTTTGAAATTCGTCAAATTCAAAACAAAACCGTCATTTTTGATGCTGGGCATAACCCTCATGGTGTCGAATTTTTGTTGAATCAGTTGCGAAAATTCTTAAAATACAATAAACAGTACACAGAAGTTGTGGCTGTATTCTCAATGTTGGCAGATAAAGATATTGCATCTGTAACTGATTTACTAAAAACAACAGTAAAAAATTGGTTTATTGCTACTTTAGATGTGCCTCGAGCTGCACCAATGCAACAATTAAATGAAGCATTGGCAGGTCAACAGGTGCACGAATTTAGCAGTATCCAGCAAGCGTTTGAAATCGTGTTGAAACAATGTAATAACAATCAACTGATTTTAGTCTGTGGTTCGTTTCATACTTTAGAAGCGGTCTGGGAGTATTTAGAAGAATGTCAATAAATAACAAACAACGTTGGATGGGCGGCGTTGTTCTACTTGGAGGAGGTGTTTTATTGGCAGCCTTACTTCTCAAGGGCAATGAAGAAATAGAGCAAGACAAAGCACAAGCAACAATCTCTCATCCGATTCCCAAAACTCAATCAAACTCAAATACAGCACAACCTTTACAAGATGGCGAAATGGTTTCACTCCAACAACTTGCTGTGGATGTTGAAACTGAAAAGCGATTACTTGAAGAGCAGCGCCTCGCTCGTGAAAAAGCTGTTGCAGAGCAAGAAGCCAGAGCCGCTGAGTTCTTGAAAATGCAACAAGAAGCTGAAGCTGCTGCCGCGCGTAAAGCTGCTGAAGAATATGCAGCTTTAAATGCACGCCGTACTTCAGAGCAAGAAAGTTCAGATAATATTCCCCCTGAACTTGCAGAAGATGACAAAGCAAAAGCTCAGCGTCTAGCTGAGGAAAAGCGAAAGTTAGATGAAAAAAAGAAAGCTGAACAACAAAAGCAAGATCAACTTAAGTCAGACGCTGAAAAGAAGCTAGCGGAAGAAAAACGTAAAGCTGAAGCTGAGAAAAAAGCAGCAGAAGATAAACGTAAGGCTGAAGCAGATAAAAAGGCTGCTGAAGAAAAACGCAAAGCTGAAGCTGAGAAAAAGGCAGCAGAAGACAAGCGAAAAGCTGAAGCTGAGAAAAAGGCAGCAGAAGACAAGCGAAAAGCTGAAGCTGACAAAAAAGCGGCTGATGATAAAAAACGTAAAGCTGAAGAAGACGCCAAAAAGAAAGCTGAGGCTGAAAAAGCACGCGATCTTATGGAAAATGGCGATAAGAAGTGGATGGTTCAAGTGGCATTGGCTGCAAACCAAGCAAATGCAGATGCTGTCGTATCCAAGCTACGTGCTAAAGGCTATAAAGTCACAACCAGTTCTACCTCGAAAGGTATTCGTATTATGGTTGGACCTGCCAAAGATCGCGATGTTGCTGATGCAACTCGGAAAAAGATTTCTTCTGATGAAAGTCTGAATATGAAATCAGCTTGGGTAATTGACTGGGTTCCACTAGATCAAAGATAAACAGTTGTTTAAGTAAGCTAAGTATCTTTGAAGTTGAGTTGATTGTGCGTTTTTCATCGAATAGGAGATGAAGTAATGGAGCAAACGGATTTAAAGATACTTGAAAAATTTAGTTTTTCGCCAGACTTAGCAATTGGAGCATTGTCTGGCGTTGCTTACTTAGGCGACTACTTATATTTCGTTGGGGATGATGTTCGTTACTTATTAAAAACTAGCCTAAAAAATAAAATTACTGCAACAACAACTTTTGAAAAAGTCCCTTTATTTGAATCGTCTGAGCAAGAAGCTCTCAACATATTAAGCAAAGCAGAAAAGCCTGATTTTGAAGCATTAAGTTGTATCATTTTTAATGAACAACTTCATTTATTGGTTATGGGCTCAGGTTCGACTGAAAAGAGAAAGCAAGCTCTGTTGTATAATCCATCTAATCATCAAGTTCAGACTTTGCTCGATAAGTTGGATTATGATTATTTGCAGCACTGCGTTGCACTCACAGGCGGAGCAGATTTAAATATAGAAGCAGTATGCTCAGATAGTCATCATCTTTATATCTTTCAACGTGGCAACATTAATCACTTTCATGGTGTTTTAGTATTTGATTTAGAAAAAATTCAAGCATATAAATCTTTAGAAAATGCTCTTATACGTTCATTTAATCTCACATTACCTGAGATTAATGGTTCAGTAAGCGGTATTTCAGATGCTTATTTTTTTGCGGATAAGAATGTGATCGTTGCAACCGCTGCCGTCGAGCAAACCTTAAATACCTACGATGATGGTGCAGTGTTAGGAAGTTATATTTTAGTGCTCTCACCGAAAGGGGAAGTGCTAGATTCCTTTTTGATCCAAGATGCTGAGGGAAACACTTTAGCCATTAAGGTTGAAGGAATAACTTGGCTTGAGTCAAATGCTGATGGAGAGGTCTTCTTATTAGTCACCGATAGTGATGGCGGTTTTTCCGAAGTGATCACGGTTTTGCTCAAGAATTCGGTTTTTACCAAACTAGATACTTAGAGATTAGGTTTTATTGGTGATCTCACAATCTGAAAAAAGATGTATTTATAGAGTCTTAATTATTCCAATAACAGTGAGAGGTTTTTTTCCAAGAAAATCCACCTCTCAAGTGAGTTTTTAAGTTTTAACTTGAAGGGTTGGATAATTGCTGCTGAATCCATTGTACATTTTCTGAGGTAAATAGATTTTCAATGTTTTTCCAAATGATATGGTAGCCATATCCTCCTTGTTTCATTTCTTTGACTGCATTTTCAATTGACCAATTTTCAAAAATAATACGATACATCGCAATGGTTGCACCTGTTCGATCTGATCCGTGATAACAATGAACAAGGACTTTTTGATTATTGTTTTTTGCAATCTGAATAGCTTGCATCGCTTGAAGTAAGTCTTGGCGATTAATTGCCCATGTTTGAATTGGTATATGTACTAAATTTAGCGATTGATTTTGGAGTACTTTTGCATCTTCATTTCGAGCTCTTAAATTGATCACCGTTTCAATCTGATATTTTTTTAGTAAAGGTATTAACTCAGAATTGGGTTGTTCACTGCGATAAACATTCTGACTGATCTGATAAAAATTATGCGTATCCGAGATTAAAGCCCCCCAATTTTGAGGGCGTTGAGATTGCTCTATACTCGGATGTGTCATACATCCATTTAGACTTAATGTTGAAACAACAAAAACAGTAATAAATATTCTTTTCATTTTATTGATAGCGATTAAATTCATAAGGGTCGTGGGCACAAATTAACTCAATGCTTGGTTCATGTTGAGCTAGATATTGTAACTGTTTAAGGTTTTGCAAACGTAGTTGGTTATCTTCAGCCAATAACCGTTCAGTGAAATCTAAAGCTCTGAGTTTGTTTTTTGGGTTTAGCTCAAGATGAGTGTAATAGGCATCGCCACAGAACAACATCCAGCCATCGGCCTTTTTAATCGCAATTCCACAGTGCCCAGCGGTATGTCCAATTAAGGGAATCATTAAAATTTCATCGTGAAATAACGGAAGCCCTTTAACTTTTTGCAAGTTAAACCATGGCTCGCCATCATTATGTTCAGCAAAGTTCCAATAGCGATGCTGTTTAAACTGTTCAGTCTTATAACGAAGTTTGCCTTTGGTTGTAAGTGATTGAGTGGCATTAAACTCCGCCGCTAAGAGATGCACTGTTGCATTTGGAAAATCAGAAATTCCACCAGCATGATCAAAATCTAGATGGGTCACAAAAATATGTTTTACATCACTCGGGTTAAAACCAAGTCGCTGTATCTGTTGAATGGCAGTTAGTTTTAGGTTCGGTACAATTGAGCCAAATTGTTTGAGTAAACTCCCTAATCGCTGTTCAGTATGCAGATAATCTTGAAGTCCTAAGCCTGTATCAATTAAGACTAGACCGCGATCAGTTTCAATGAGGAGACAATGACAGACTAGATGTGCTTTCCAACCTTTTTGACCAAACAGCGGGGCGCAAACTGGACAGAAACTTCCACAGTGCAAATGATGAATGTAATAAATCATAGCGTTCTTATTTTATTAAAGTTTAAGATTTCTCTTATAACGTATCAAATAAGAAAACTAAAATGAAATTTTATAAGCTTAAAAAAATGCCTATCGATATGATAGGCGCTGGAGTTTGAAAATAAAATTTTGTTTTAATAAGTGGTTTAGTATGGCGCGTTGAATATTTTTATACGATGTATCTCATCAGTCTTGCACTTCGCTCAAAACCTTGAATTAGCTTCAATCTTACTCAGGCTGAGGCGTGAGACGTAAATAAGGTTTTACAGCAGTGTAACCCTTTGGAAAACGTTGTTTAATTTCCTCCTCATCTTTGAGTGATGGGACAATAACAACATCTTCACCGTGCTGCCAGTTTGCTGGAGTCGCCACTTTGTGATGATCTGTCAACTGTAATGAGTCAATTACACGTAATACCTCATTAAAGTTTCGACCAGTTGATGCAGGATAGGTAATAATCAAACGAACCTTTTTATTGGGATCAATAATAACCAATGAGCGCACGGTTAGGGTTTCACTGGCATTAGGGTGTATAAAATCGTATAGCTCTGAAACTTTGCGATCTTTGTCAGCAATAATCGGGAAATTCACCGTTGTGTTTTGAGTTTCATTTATATCCTGAATCCAGCTTTTATGTGATTCCACATCATCCACAGATAAAGCGATTGCTTTCACGCCTCGTTTTGTGAATTCATCTTTGAGCTTTGCGGTGAACCCCAGTTCTGTCGTACAAACAGGTGTAAAATCAGCAGGATGTGAAAATAAAATCCCCCAGTTATTGCCTAGAAACTCATAAAAATCAATTTTTCCTTCGCTCGATTCTTGTTGGAAATTTGGAGCAATATCACCTAAACGTAATGTCATACTTCGTCCTCAGAACATTTCTAATCTTATGTGTGTTGGATTAATATGCGCCAGAAGGCTTAGAAGTAAAAATATTGTTTTTTGATGTTTTTATGAGTTTAAAAGATATAGAGCTGAGTTTGGTTGGAAAATTGATCGGAAATTCACATTTTAGTCGATGTAACTTATAGTCAAATTTGCTACATTAACTGACTTTGGTTGCTTGTGGTCAGAATTGCCTCGCAGATTTTTTTACCTGTTTGGATGCAAAGCCCTTGTAGTTCTTATTTCTGACTCCATAATAACAGCTAAGAAAAAATTACCTATTTAAACAAACAGGATTAGAGAGTTTATTCATGTTGGCAAGTCTGATCGGAGGTATCTTCGGTACTAAAAATGAGCGTGAGCTCAAACGCATGCGTAAAATTGTTGAACAAATCAATGCGCTTGAACCGACGATATCTGCTCTTAACGATGCAGACCTTTCTGCAAAAACTCAAGAATTCAAAGAAAGATTTAAAAACGGTGAAAGCCTAAATAAATTATTACCTGAAGCATTTGCAGTTTGTCGTGAAGCTGCAAAACGCGTGATGGGAATGCGTCACTATGATGTTCAGTTGATTGGTGGTATCACACTGCACGAAGGCAAAATTGCTGAGATGCGTACAGGTGAAGGTAAAACCCTGATGGGTACTTTAGCGTGTTACCTCAATGCATTGAGTGGTCAGGGTGTGCATGTCATCACCGTCAATGACTATCTTGCACAACGTGATGCTGAACTCAACCGCCCATTATTTGAGTTTTTGGGTTTAAGCATCGGTGTGATTTATTCGATGCAAATGCCTGCTGAGAAAGCACAAGCTTATTTGGCAGACATTACTTACGGTACGAACAACGAATTTGGCTTTGATTATCTTCGTGACAACATGGTGTTTTCTCTACAAGAGAAAAAACAACGTGGTTTAAGTTATGCCATCATCGATGAAGTAGACTCGATCTTAATTGATGAAGCACGTACACCATTGATTATTTCAGGTCAAAGTGAAGATTCATCGCATTTATATCAGTTAATCAATAGCATTCCTCCAACATTAAAACCTCAGAAAGAAGAAAAAGTGGCTGATGGCGGACACTTCTGGGTTGATGAGAAACAACGCTCAGTTGAAATGACTGAGGTTGGTTACGAGACTGTTGAGCAAGAGTTAATCCGTATGGGATTACTTGCTGAGGGTGAAAGTCTTTATTCTGCTGCGAACCTAAATCTGGTTCACCATGTCACTGCTGCGATTCGTGCGCATTATCTCTATCAAAAGAACGTTCACTACATTATTGGCATTAATCCTCAGACTCAAAAAGAAGAAGTGATTATTGTTGATGAAAGTACAGGTCGTACGATGCCTGGTCGTCGTTGGTCTGAAGGTTTACACCAAGCGGTTGAAGCCAAAGAAAATATGGAAATTCAGCCTGAAAACCAAACTTTGGCAACCACAACGTTCCAGAACTATTTCCGTTTATATAAAAAGCTTTCAGGCATGACAGGTACAGCTGATACTGAAGCTGCTGAAATGAAAGAAATCTACGGTTTAGATGTTGTTATTATCCCAACTCACCGTCCGATGGTGCGTAAGGATCACAATGACTTAATTTATTTAAATCGTAACGGTAAATACAACGCAATTATCGAAGAAATTACCAATATTCGTAAGCAGGGTGTTGCGCCGATTTTGATTGGTACTGCAACGATTGAGGCGAGTGAAATTTTATCTGCAAAGTTATTACAAGCAGGTATCCAACACGAAGTCCTCAATGCAAAACAACATGAGCGTGAGGCGGACATTATTGCTCAAGCAGGTAGTCCAAACGCCGTAACGATTGCAACAAACATGGCAGGTCGTGGTACGGATATTTTGCTTGGTGGTAACTGGAAAGCCAAACTCGCAAAAATTGAAAATCCTACGCCAGAAGACGAAGCTCGTTTACAAGCGCAGTGGGAAAAAGATCACGAAGATGTATTGAACTCAGGTGGTTTGCATATCATCGGTTCAGAGCGCCATGAATCACGTCGTATTGATAACCAGCTACGTGGTCGTGCGGGTCGTCAGGGTGACCCTGGTGTTTCTCGCTTCTACTTATCTCTTGAAGATGATTTGATGCGTATCTTCGCGGGTGATCGTGTTGTTGCCATGATGCGTGCAATGGGCTTACAAGAAAATGAAGCCATTGAACATAAAATGGTGAGTCGTTCTATTGAAAATGCACAGCGTAAAGTTGAAGCACGTAACTTTGATATTCGTAAAAACTTATTGAAGTATGATGATGTAAATAATGAACAACGTAAAATTATTTACTCACAACGTGATGAGATTTTGGCAGAAAGTACATTACAAGATTATATCGAAGAGATGCATAAAGAGGTGATGAAAGGCGTTATCGCGAATTTCATTCCACCTGAATCAATCCATGACCAATGGGATATTCCTGGTCTAGAAACCGCTTTACGTACGGATTTAGGTATCGAGCTTCCTGTACAGCAGTGGTTAGATCAAGATCGCCGCTTGGATGAGGAAGGTCTGATTGCACGTATTTCTGATGAAGTGATTTCACGTTATCGTCAACGCCGTACTCAAATGGGTGATGAATCTGCTGCGATGTTAGAGCGTCACTTTATGCTGAACTCTTTAGATCGCCATTGGAAAGATCATTTAGCTGCGATGGATTATTTACGTCAGGGTATCCACTTGCGTGGCTATGCTCAGAAAAATCCAGAGCAGGAATATAAGAAAGAAGCATTTAATTTGTTTGTGAACATGTTGGGTATTATCAAATCAGACGTTGTGACTGATTTATCTCGTGTTCATGTACCAACAGCAGAAGAATTGGCTGAGCTTGAAGCACAACAACAACGTCAAGTTGAATCAATGCGTTTATCATTTGAACATGATGATGTAGATGGTTTAACGGGTGAAGTGACTGCATCTGAAGAGCCTGAATATACAGTGAATAATGCTCCATTCCCAGTTCCAGAAAGCCGCAATGCACCGTGTCCTTGTGGTTCGGGATTAAAATACAAACAGTGTCACGGTAAAATTTAAACTTCGATATCGTTTGATAAAAAAAGCAGGGTTAATCCCTGCTTTTTTTACGAGAAGTAACTTGAGTCGTTAAGTGCTTTATAGTTTCATTATTCAATAGAATGACTTTGACTGAATTCGCATGAAACGCGGGAAGACAATGAAAAAACCATTACAACTTTTAATTTTAGCGAGTGTTGCGGTATCAAGTGTAGGCTTTGCTAATGAAGCACCACAAGCAACGACCACAACCACAGTCGACAAAGTACTTGCAGCAAAGGGCCCGACGACAGCTGAAGCTCAAGTTAAACGTGAAGTGACCACAGTAATCAGCCCTCGTACAGGGATTCGATATACACTTGGAGATACAGGGAATCGCCCAATTGTTTTGCAAACAGCGGCTATCGCACCTGCTAACTCTGCCAATATCAATCGTATCGTAGCTGCTAACCCGGCATTATCTGCAAAGAGTCAGGAAAAGGCGAAGATCGCACTCATCGGTGAAGCCGCAGTACAAGCTGCTGATGCAGCCGCTGCTCAAACAGCAAGTGCTCAAGCACCACAAGCTACCAATCAATAAAAGTTTCAACAAAAAAGGAGATGCATCTGCATCTCCTTTTTTTTACAGCTAATTAAAGAAAGCTAGGTAATAAAATCAGACCAATAATGATTGCAAACATCAGCCATTTTGCAAGATAGTAAACTTTACGATTACGTTGTTTTAAACCACGACCATAATGATGTACGGCATAGCCATACTTGAAAATTCGATTGATAAAACCTGTTTTATCTTGATCATCATTCGGTGAACTTGCAGCTGACATAACATTGCGACCAAACCAATGATTGATCTTCTGAGCCCAGCCCCATTTCATTGGACGCTCGATGTCACAGAATAAAATAATACGGGTCTGATCCGTTTTATTTTCAGCCCAATGTACAAAAGTCTCATCAAAAACAGTTGCTTCACCGTCGCGCCAGCTATAGCGTTCTTGATCAACTTCAATAAAACAGTCATCGCTGTTTGGTGTTACTAAACCTAAATGATAACGAACTGAACCCGCATAAGGATCACGATGCTTACCTAAATAACTTCCAGATGGAAGTTCAGTAAACATTGCTGCTTTTACTGAAGGAATACTTTCTAACAAGGCAACTGTCTTAGGGCAAAGTTGTTGAGCTGATGGATGGCTAGCTTGATACCATTTTAAATAAAAACGTTTCCAACCACGTTTGAAGAAGGTATTAAAACCTGCATCGTTATTCTTTTCAGCTGCTTTAATTTGATTTTGTAGCTGGATTGCTTCTTCACGGATTACTTGCCAATTGTCCTGTAATGGTTTGAGCTCAGGAAACTGCGCCACATCAAAGAATGGTTGGTTCGGTAATTTAGAGAAACCAGTCATAAACATATTAACTGGTGCTAGAAATGTCGAATGGTCGAATAATTGTCGAGATGCTTTTAATCGTTCTTTGCCACGATAATAAGTGTATAAAAAACTGACCAAAAATACGGCAACGATAATCACTGCGTACATGAGCACAATCATCTAAAAAAAAGGGAGTCGCGTATTTTAGCACAAAAAATATTTAGCGGGAGAGATGTTGTAGCGATTGCAAACAGGTGAGTAGAGTTGCCCGATAAATGGTTTGAGTGAACCTCTCATGACGTTCACTCAATAAGAACATATAGATTAGACTTGGTTATTTACATCATCGTGTTTAGTTTCACGGATGAACAAAAACGCGATTAATGAAAGAATTGACGCTAGACTTAAATACATTCCAACAGCATCTAAACCATAGCTTTCAGCAAGTTTGGTTGCAATGTAAGGGGCAAAGGATGCACCAAATATACCTGCTAAGTTGAAGGTTAATGCCGAACCTGTATAGCGGACTGATGTTGGAAAAATCTCAGAAAGTACAGTTCCAATCGGTCCGTAAGTGAGTCCCATGATTGAGAGACCAATACATAAAAATAGGAACACAAGTAATGGGCTACCAGACCCTAAAAGCGGCGCAAAACAAAGTCCAAATAAGGCTGATAAGATACAGATAGCAACCGATGTATTTTTACGTCCAAACTTTTCAGCAAGAATCGCTGAAACAGGAATGAAGGCTGCAAAACAAAGTGTTGCGATCAATTGTAATTCAAGGAAATCACCGCGAGCATATCCCAGTTTTGTTGTACCCCAGTTGAGTGCAAAAACAGTTGTGAGATAGAACACTACAAAAGTACAAATCGCAGCAACAGTACCCAAGACCAACATTGGGAAATGCTTCGTCATGACCTCTTTGAATGGGACATTAACTTCTTTTTGTTTGTCTAGAACTTTTTGGAATGCAGGAGTCTCATGCAATTTCAGACGGATATAGAGACCAACCAGAACTAACACCGCACTTGAGACGAATGGAATACGCCAGCCCCAAGTCATGAAATCTTGTTCTGACATAAAAGCATTCAATAATAGGAAAGAACCTGTTGCGAGGATAAAACCAATCGGGGCACCCAGTTGAGGGAACATGCCATACCATGCACGTTTGCCTTCAGGTGCATTTTCAGTCGCCAGTAGAACAGCACCACTCCATTCACCACCAAGACCGAGACCTTGACCTAAACGGCATAAAGCTAATAGTAAAGGAGCTGCAAGACCAATTTGTGCATAGGTTGGCAGCAAACCGATACAAACGGTTGATATCCCCATAGTGAGTAAAGCTGCGACTAAAGTTGCTTTACGTCCAATTCGATCTCCCAAATGTCCAAAAATTGCGGCTCCGATCGGGCGAGCAATAAAGGCAATTGCAAAAGTTGCGAGGGATTTTAGTACAGCGGCACCATCACTACTTTCTGGGAAAAATAAATGAGGAAAAATTAAAACTGCTGCAGTTGCGTAGATATAGAAGTCAAAAAACTCAATCGTGGTACCCACGAGACTGGCAAATAATACCCTTGTTTTTGAATTGCTTGCCACTTCGGGGGTGACAGTCGTAGTGCTAGACGACATACGAGACCTTATTTTATTTGATCAAGACACAGAAATATGGACTTGAGAATTCCTTGAATGCAAAGTCTACTCATGAAACTAGTGTCATTTCTTTTGGCCTGTCGACAGGAGTTAAAGTACATAACAGTAGATTGCAAGAAAGTGTAAACCTGCCCCGATTAGCACAAATACATGCCAAATTGCGTGGGTATATCTTACCTTTTTTAAAGCATAAAACAATGTGCCGACAGTATAAGCAAGCCCACCCGCAATCAATAACTGGATTGCTTCTTTTGATAGATAACGTTGCATATCATCCATAACCAACACGGCTAACCACCCCATGATGATATAGGCAGCCAAAGATACTTTTTGAAAACGATGAATTAGGATCAGTTTAAATACCGTCCCAATCAAGGCGATGATCCATAGCGCAATTAATAAATAATGTGCTTTCGCTGTCGGGATTGCGATACTTAGAAAGGGGGTATATGTTCCTGCAATCAGATAATAAATCGCAGTATGGTCAAGTTTTTTATACCAGTAGCGTTTCATTCCATCTTGAGAGAAATGGTAAAGCATAGAACTGCTGAGGAGTAATACAAGACTGAACCCATATACCCATAAACTCATCCATTGTCCGAAAGGTAGTCCATATCCTTTGATAATTAGAAACACCGATGCAATTAGCGCTAGAGCCGCACCAGTCCCATGACTATAGGCATTAATTAATTCTTCTTTGGGATCATAATTGGTTAGAAAATTAGCGTTCATTGAGCTTCTAATAGTATAAAAATACAACTGTATCGTAATGCAATTTCCCTTTTAAAGTAAGACGCTATAAAATTTAGTTTCTATTTGTCAGGTTTTCACTATGTTTGCGCCCAAATTTTCCTTTGAACAAGAACAGCAATTTTTCTTGGAGATTCAGCAATCTATTGAAAACAATAGTTTTGATCGATTGATCTTGAGTCAATACAAGGGCGAAATGACTGATTTAGAAAAAATGACATTTCGCATTATTGAACTGCAAAATCAAAGTATGCTGTCCTGTTTATATCATTATAAAACGCAAGATATTACTAAGAATTATCCGATTGAAGAGGGATTAGAGAAAATAGCCGAGCTGTTGGCTCAGTCGAAACAAGCCAATCTATTTACAATGCATCAAGATATTCAACTGAAAAAAAACAAAAAGAAAGCCATGTTGAATGCACAGAAAAAGCAAATCAGTGTAAACCAAGTTCAACAGCATCATGATCGTGAAAAACGTCGATTTGTTCAGCAACAAAGTCCATTTCTTAAACATCTTGGAATTACCGATGAAAAGGCACAAATCATTCCAAGCATGGCGCGCAAGTGGAAACAGATTAATAAGTTTATTGAAATTTTTTCAAATGCTTATGAGCAAATTGATGCTTCTCAACAAGAACTTAATATTGTTGATTTTGGTTCAGGAAAAGGTTATTTAACTTTTGCTTTGTATGATTATTTATTAGAGCAAAATAAAACTCCGTTAATCACAGGTGTTGAACTGCGTTCGAATCTTGTACAGTTTTGCCAAAAAGTTGCAGATGATGTTGGATTTAATCATCTTGATTTCTTTGAAGGTGACGTGCGGAGCTATGCTCCAGAAAAGCTGGATGTCATGATTGCACTACATGCTTGTGATGTAGCAACCGACTTTGCAATTCATACAGGAATTCGTCTGAATGCCTCAATGATCATGTGTGCGCCATGCTGCCATAAAGAGTTGCGACCTCAATTAAAAAGCCCAGAAGTTTTACAACCGATGCTTCAGTTTGGCATTCATGCAGGGCAGCAAGCAGAAATGCTGACAGATACATTGCGTGCTTTGTTGCTTAAGGCTTACGGTTATGAAACTAAAGTTTTTGAATTCGTTTCACTGGAACATACCAGTAAAAATAAGATGATTTTAGCGACCAAGCGTAAAGATGTTCAGCAGCCTGATCCGAAAATTATGCAGCAAATTCAAGCCTTAAAACAGATGTATGGTATCCAAAAGCAAAGCTTGGAATTGCTGTTACAAGATCAAATGCCAATCGAAAATTTAGGTTGTAAGTGCTAATTAAGCTGAGATCGAGATGTTTAGAGTCCAAAGTGGTCACTGGGATAAGTTAGAGCAAGACGCAAAGTTAATTCGAAAACAAGTTTTTATAATTGAGCAGAACATTCCTGAAGAAGAGGAGTGGGATGATCAAGATATGATTTCAGATCATTTTGTTGTCTATGATCAAGATCAACCAATTGCGACTGCGCGTTTATTACAAAACAATAGTGTA
Source organism: Acinetobacter sp. A22 (assembly GCF_030913345.1). Classification (NCBI taxonomy): domain Bacteria; kingdom Pseudomonadati; phylum Pseudomonadota; class Gammaproteobacteria; order Moraxellales; family Moraxellaceae; genus Acinetobacter; species Acinetobacter sp. A22. The sequence continues at coordinate 1,948,178 of NZ_CP133162.1, read as the reverse complement.
GGGCGTGTGGCTGTACTCAAAATTTATCGCGGACAAGGAATTGGACGTATGATTATGTTAGAGATTATTCAGCTTGCACATCAACAAGATCGAACATTTCTTCAATTATCCTCACAAGTTCACGCCATTTCATTCTATGAAAAATTAGGATTTTCGATACAAGGGGATGCATACGATGAGTGTGGAATTCCTCATATAAAAATGCAGTTGGTGATTGAAACTAAAAAACACTGAAACGAAGATTTAGATCATAACTTGCTCGATCGATGCTCAGATCGAGCAAGTTATATTTCTTTATTGGTGTTGCTGATGTTGGGTTTCAACCTCTGAGCTTGCTTGAGCATTTTCTTGAGCGATTGCTTTTTGTTGTTCTGCTGCTCGCTGTGCTCCAGGCATATAATCTGGTTCATTGCTCATAGCTAAGTAGAAGAAACTGAGAAAAATTGTACTAAGTACCCCAACGATAATGACAAATTTCCAACCTAATACGGTTTCACTTGAATCGTTGTGAGAGTTTGAGCGATTACTCATAGAAAATTCCAAAAATAAAATAAATAAAAAACTTGCTAGAACAACATCATTTAATCAATTTGATAAAAAGCCTAAACATTATATGGTTTTATAGTTTGTTTTGGGCTATCTGATGATTTGTATTATTGATTGAAACTTGAAAGTTGATTCGCAAAAAAGAATAGTCTGAAATTAATATTTAGGGCTAAATCTAAGCGATTATTTAGAATAAGATATGATTTTAATAAGGTTCCAAGTCTTCAATATTTTAGTATTCAAAGACTTGGGTAAGCGTGATGATTATAGGGCTTTCCAATCTTCAATGGCTTTGAAGCCTGTTTCTAGACCAATATCATAACTATAACGAATCTTGGCTTTATTCTTGGTGAGTCGACCCGCCATATGTTTTAAGTCGGGTGGGCAAACCTCCAATATTTTTTGTTCAGATGCTGTTCTAACAAATTGAACAGATTCATTATAGCGTTGGGTTCGGGCTAATAAACTTTTGGCAAAACCATGTCGTTGCTTAAATGCGTACTTTGCAAGGAGTTGATCACCTTTACTACTGGCTTTGTAGTAATTTTTGGGGCGAGTTCTCAGTACCATGAGTTTAGATACATTGGCTTGTTTCGCCGTCCAAAGTACGGGGAGAGCATCTGCGACTCCGCCATCAAAGTAGGGTTCACCAAAAACTTCTACTGCTTGACGGGTAAGCACAGGAATAGAACTTGATGCACGTAATCCATCGAGAATGTTGTCTTTGGAGGCTTTGATATATGTTGCATCTCCTGAAATAGCATGGGTCAATACCATGTAGAACTCAGGATGATTGGCAAATAATTGAGCTTGATTGAGTGGATTTTCTTTTTCAACCACTTCCCACATCCATTTCAAATCAAGTAAGTCACCACCTTTGAAGAAGCGTCCATAATGAATGAATTCAGATCGAAGAGAATGATCTAGATAGATTTGTAGGGTGCGACCTTGTTGAGCTGCGAGGTAATTAGCGACATTGGTAGAACCAGATGAAACACCAACACAAAGATCAAATGGATTAAATTGTTGCAGTAAAAATGCATCTAAGACACCGCTGGTAAATGCGCCGCGCATTCCACCACCTTCAACGACCAGTGCTTGACGATTTTGGTGAAGCATTCAATATCTCGAATAGGATGATAAATCCCTGTTTAACACGGATTTATCATCTTCGACAAGAATACTTTAGTGATTGTGTTGCTGATGCTCGCTATGTTGAGCTTCGCCATTTGCTGGAGATTGTGACATTTCAGCTGCTGCCGCTGCTTTTTTTTGATTCATTGGCATATAGTCAGGCTCATTATTTATGGCTAAATAAAAAATCACCATAAAGATAAAGCTTAAAATGCAAGTGATGATCAGTGCTTTCCAACCCCACGGCGAGGTTTCAGGACATAATTTCTCAGACATAAGACAAATTTCCAAAGGACAAAAAGTAAAGCAGAATTGGTATATTTATAGCACAATTTGTGATGGATTAGACGTAATTCGGTTTTATATCAATAAATACAAAAAAGCTCATATCAGTTAAAGAAACTGATATGAGCGTAAAGTGAAGAGAGTGAAAAAATTATTGAATAATTTCTTTCTTCTGCGCTTTGTTTTTTAACAATTGTGGTGGATTGAAACGTTCACCATATTTAGCAGCCAATTCTTCTGAACGTTGTAGTGATTTTTCAATCCCATTTTGATTTAGGAATTGAATTGCACCACCAGTCCATGGAGCAAAACCGATTCCAAAAATTGAACCGACATTGGCATCAATTACTGATTCTAGAACACCTTCTTCATAGCAGCGTAAGGTATCGAGTGCTTGAACAAACAAGAAACGATCAATCATATCTTGTTCAGAAATATCATTCGCTTTTGTCCAACGGCTGAGCCCATCCCACAAATGTTTTTTGCCATTTTCTGGATATTCATAGAAGCCAGCACCTGCTGCTTTACCTTTACGATTGAGCTCGTGAATCATGGTGTGAACCACTTCATCTACAGGGGTTTTCGGTAAGTCTTTCCCTTCAGCTTGCAATGCTTTACGCGTTTCGCTTGCTACATGCTCAGTCAGAGTCAAAGATACTTCATCCTGAATCGCAAGAGGACCAACAGGCATACCCGCTTTGAGTGCTGCCATTTCGATTTTCGCTGGATGTACGCCCTCAGCAAGAAGACGCATACCTTCTTGAATGAACGTACCAAACACACGACTGGTAAAGAAACCACGACTGTCATTGACCACGATTGGTGTTTTAGCAATTTGTTGTACAAAGTCATAGGCTTTAGCTAATGTTTCAGCTGAAGTTTCTTTGCCTTTGATGATTTCGACCAATTGCATTTTGTCGACTGGGCTGAAGAAATGTAAGCCAATAAAGTTTTTAGCATCTTTACTTGCTGTTGCTAGGCCTGTGATCGGTAAGGTAGACGTGTTTGATGCAAAGATTCCATCTTCCGCTAAATACTGCTCAGCTTCTTGAGTCACCTTGGCTTTGAGTTCTTGATTTTCAAATACTGCTTCAATGATTAAGTCACAGCCTTGTAGATCAGCTGCATCAGCAGTAGCCGTAATAAGCGCTAACACTTGATCACGTTTTTCTGCGGTCATACGACCTTGTGAAACACGTTTATCAAGTAGCTTTTGTGAATAAGCTTTGCCTTTCTCTGCATTTTCTACAGACACATCTTTGAGTACGACAGGAATGCCCTTGATTGCAGTTGAGTAGGCAATCCCTGCACCCATCATACCTGCACCTAAAACACCGACTTTCTTCGCTTGCCATTTAGCAACTTCAGCAGGACGACTTGCACCTGATTTAATTGCATTTAGACCATGCCAAAACGTACCGATCATGTTCTTCGACACTTGACCGACAGTCAGTTGTGTAAAGTAACGTGATTCAATACGAAGTGCAGTATCTACATCGACTTGTGCACCTTCAACTGCAGCCGCCATGATCGCTTCAGGAGCAGGGTAGCAACCTTTGGTTTTGTCACGTAGCATGGCAGGGGCAATTGCAAGCACTTGTGCAACAGCAGGCGTTTTAGGATCACCACCAGGAATCTTGTAGCCTTTCACATCAAATGGTTGCTGTGATTTTGGGTTAGCTTTCACCCAAGCAATTGCTTTTTCTAACAGCTCTTGTTCATTCTCAGCCGTATCATGTACCAAACCAAGAGATTTTGCTTTATCGACACCAAACTGCTTACCCTCCATGAGGAACGGGAATGCATTTTGTAAGCCTAGCAAACGCACCATACGGACGATACCACCACCGCCAGGAAGTAGTCCTAAAGTCACTTCAGGTAAACCAAATTTAGTTTTTGGATCATTAATGGCAATACGATAATGACAACCTAAAGCGATTTCCCAGCCACCACCAAGCGCAGTGCCGTTTAAAGCTGCAACAACAGGCACACCTAAAGTTTCGATTGTGCGTAAGTCACCTTTGAGTTTTTCAATCATCTTGAAAAATTCAGTGGCGTGTTCAGGTTGTACCTGAATCAGTTCATCTAAGTCACCACCAGCAAAGAAGGTTTTCTTAGCTGAACGGAAAATAATACCTTTCAGATCAGTTTCAGCTTTAAGCTTTTGACTGACTTCATCTAAAGCATCACGGAACTCTGCATTCATGGTGTTTGCAGATTGACCAGATGAATCTAGTGTAAGAATTACAATATTGTCAGCGTTTTTTTCGTATTTAATAGCGCTCATGTTGTTCTCCTTACACCAACTCGATAATGGTAGCGATACCCATACCACCACCGACACATAATGTTGCTAGACCACGTTTTTTACCTTGACGCTCTAATTCATCTAGTAAAGTTCCTAGAATCATGGCACCAGTTGCCCCTAATGGATGTCCCATCGCAATCGCGCCACCATTGACGTTGACTTTCTCAGCAGGAACTTTCAGTTCTGTAATAAAACGCATCACCACAGCTGCAAAAGCTTCATTCACTTCAAATAAATCAATATCGTTGATGCTCAAGCCTGCTTTTTCTAATGCTTTACGTGCAGCAGGGGCAGGACCAGTCAACATAATGGTTGGATCTGTACCGACTAATGCAGTTGCAAGCACCTTGGCACGAGGTTTTAAACCTTGCTCTTTGACTGCTTTTTCAGAAGCCAATAACACCACCGCAGCACCATCGACGATACCTGATGAGTTACCTGCATGATGAACGTGATTAATTTTTTGCGCTTCAGGATACTTCTGTAAAGCAACAGCATCGAAGCCCATTTGACCCATCATTTCAAAGCTAGCATTCAGTTTTGCTAAACCTTCAACTGTGGTATTTCCTTTGATAAATTCATCTTTTTCTAGGATTGTTACACCTGCATGGTCTTTAACAGGCACAACTGATTTATTGAAATAACCATTTGCCTGAGCGGCAGCAGCCTTTTGTTGCGAACCGACCGCAAATGCATCTACATCTGCGCGGCTATAACCATCTAAAGTTGCGATTAAGTCTGCACCCACACCTTGTGGAACAAAAGACGATTTCAAATTGGTTTCTGGATCAAGCGCCCATGGACCACCATCAGAACCCATTGGAATGCGTGACATTGACTCCACACCGCCAGCAACCACAACATCTTCCCAACCTGAACGAACTTTTTGTGCTGCCAAGTTCACCGCTTCTAAACCAGAAGCACAGAAACGGTTGATTTGTACGCCTGCGACATCATCATTCCAACCTGCAGCAATCGCAGCAGTTTTGGCAATATCCCCACCTTGATCACCAATCGGTGTCACACAACCGAGAACGATATCATCGACTTTAGATGTGTCGAGTTGATGGCGTTGTTGTAATTCATTCAATAATGTTGTGAGTAAAGTAATTGGTTTTACTTCATGTAATGAGCCGTCTTTTTTTCCTTTTCCGCGTGGTGTGCGAATGGCATCAATAATATAGGCCTCGCTCATAGCTGTTCCTTGTATTGCCTTAAATTAAAATCATTGTGCTTCGAGTGTACTCAATTTAAGTGTCAGTGCAATGATGATAAACATTGGTAAGTTTGATGTTTTTCGCCAATTCAGTTCACTATTGAATAGTTGAAATATTTAGTAAAATGCATGTCCATAATTCAACATAATTTGCTTGATGAAATTTATTAATATTATTGGTACTAAGGGTTCTGGCAAATCTACGCTGGCTCGAAAGTTGGCGGAAAAATTAAAAATACAATATATCGAACTGGATGATTTGCTATGGCTAGATGATTGGCAAGAATCTTCAAATGATGCATTTTTTTGCAAACTTAAACTGAGTATGGATGCAGCATCAACGGGATGGGTGATCGATAATCTTTATTCACGCAGTATTGATATGATTTGGTCTGAGGTGGATACGGTCATTTGGCTAGATTATTCTTTTTCTATTAACTTTTATCGTCTTACTAAACGGACTTTGTGGCGTATTTTAAGTCGTGAGCGATTATGGAAAAACTCGAATAATAGAGAGAACTTGAAAATGGTATTCTCCCAAAAATCGATTTTTTTATGGATGTTTCAGAAATATCCACAAAATAAGAAAAGGTATTTAGCGATGATGAATAACCCTAAATACCAGCACATACGATTTATTCACCTAGCTTCGCCTCGGAAGACAGTTGCTTTCTTAAAACAAATGAGTGTTGATTGATAATTAGCATTAAAATCAGGATATTGGCTATGTTTTTTTCAAGATAATATTTTGGCTTTACGGCTGTAACACTTGTTATTAGATTACTTATCAATGAGTTTTTGCAAAAAACATCTTTAAAAAAGCAGATGAAAATCTGAGATTAAACTATTGATTAGATAAATTTAAATGAAAGAATTGACTATATTCAGATTCATTATATTCAGCAAAGGCTTCACCCTCTACGAAACCAAATTTCTTGTATAGATGAATTGCTGCATCAAAGTGAGAGTCTTTCCCCGTTTCTAAACTCACTTTTTGAAAATTGCTATGTTTAGCAATTTTCAAAAGATAATCGAGTAAGTGTGTCGCTACACCTTGACGTAGATGTTGGGGATGAGTCCGCATCGATTTAAGTTCAGCATGATAGGGGTTAAGCTCTTGAATCGCGCCACAACCAAGAAGCTGATCATCACGCCAAAGTGTATAAAATCGAATGGAGTCTTTTTGTAGGCTGCTGAAATCGAGTGCAAAACTATGCTCAATAGGTGTGTTCTGATGCATGCCGTGCAAATGAATGCGTATGAGGTCTTGAACTTGAGGGTCTGAAAAATCGCCTTTTTTGATTATCATTATTTATCGTGATCGTTGAGGAATATAGTGGATTAATACCATATTTTTCAACAAGTGTTCAACTTTTTAGGGTTGAACACTTTGTCTGATTTAAGTTAATTGTGATGCCCATGCAACTGACGATATAAACCTGGGGTAACACCAGTCCATTTTTTAAAGGCGCGGTGAAAGGTACTAGTTTCACTAAAGCCAACTTGTTGAGCAACATCTTCTAAAGTGAGGTTTGGAGTGAGCAATAAATGAATCGCAGCGTCACGACGTAAGGCATCTTTGACACCTTGATAGCTTTTACCTTCCGCAGCCAAACGACGACGTAATGTTTGAGGAGATAAATACAACATAGATGCCACATCATTTAAAGTTGGCATTTCTTCGCCGATTTGGCTCTTCAATACTTCACGGATACGCGAAGTGAGTGAGTTGGTGTTTTTGAATTTCACTAGAAGTTGTGCTGGTGCAGCTTTTAAAAACTCTTCTAAAGTTTTTTCATCCTGACGAATAGGTAGATCTAAATAATCTGCAGCAAAGGTAATTTCTGTACGCGGTGCGTCAAACTGCATCACTGGTGCAAAAAATAGCGCATCATATTCATCAGCATGGTTAGGGCGTTCATAACCAAAATGGACGCGCTCCAAAGGTAAGCGACGTTCGATTAACCACGAAGCAAGACCATGCCAAATCATCAGCATACTTTCCGTAATAAAATGATCAGGGTCAAGCGCTTTAGGAATGTGAGGTACTAAACGAGCTTCGTGTTTATCACGCTCTAAACTTACAGACCATTCATCACCGAATAATTTGTAAAATTGTGAGGAAAGTTCGAGTGCTTGTCCAAGTGTTTTCGAATGTATGATCAATTGGCACATGATCGCAAATGTACCTAAACGACGTGGTTGAACATCGAAACCAACGTGTTCGTCTTGGGTGACCATCCATAACATTTTGACAAAGCGAGTGTATTGCTCTGGGGAGATTCGAGCTTTAGGTTGACGAAGCAATTCTGCTTCAATACCGACATGTGAAAGTAATGTTTCAACGTCCATGCCTAGGCGTTTTACACCTGTTAAAGCCGCATTCACGAAGTGGATGCTGATCGTATCACGGCTCATATTGAATCCTTCAGTTTCTTTACTATTCACGATAATTGACCTAAATAACCGTCTAAAATATCTAATTGAGCAATTGACAAGAAAAAATTGTTGCTCACTAAGTACATGTTAAATTGCCGAAACTATCAAGGTAAATGGCTGAACATGACATTGTTTTTGTGTTTATCCGAACCTAGTATAAAAGAAAATTTGAACAATATGAGTAAAAATTATTATGCCAACTGCTTTAAAGGGATTGAAAGTTCTAGATTTTTCTACTTTGTTGCCTGGTCCATTCGCAAGTATGTATCTTGCAGACATGGGTGCAGAAGTTATCCATGTAGAATCTCCGAGTCGTCCAGATTTGGTTCGAATCATGCCACCTTATGCCAATGGTCAAGCCACTGCGCATAGTTATCTTAATCGAAATAAACAGTCCATTACGCTTGATCTAAAAGATGCTGCAAATATTGAGTTAATTAAAAATAAAATTTCAGAGTTTGACATCCTGCTTGAACAATTTCGACCAGACGTGATGCGTCGATTAGGGTTGGATTATGAAACGCTTGCTGAGATTAATCCTCGATTAATCTATTGTTCTATTACAGGTTATGGTCAAACAGGTGCATATAAAGACCGTGCAGGGCATGACATTAACTATCTAGCTTTAGCTGGTATTTCGGGTCATAGTGGTCGACAAGATAGTGGACCACCTCCATTGGGTGTACAGATTGCGGATGTCGCAGGAGGTTCTTTGCATGCGGTTATTGGGATTTTAGCTGCTGTAGTTGAGCGTCAGCGTAGTGGTATGGGGCAATACATAGATATTTCTATGACGGACTGTGTGGCTAGTTTAAATAGTATGGCCGCCTCAGCAAGTTTGGCTGGTCAGACACCGCAAGGTCCTGAGCAAGGGATGCTGAATGGTGCTATTTTCTATGACTATTATGAAACCAAAGATGGTCGTTATTTCTCTGTAGGAAGTTTAGAACCACAGTTTATGACTGGGTTAGCTGCTGCATTAGATTTACCTATATTGATGGCAAAAGGTAGTTCTTTTGACCCCGAAGATCGTCAAGTGATTAAACAAGCCTTAAAGGAAAAGTTTAGATCCAAAGATTTTGCTGAGTGGCAATCAATTTTTTCGCAATTAGATATTTGTGTGGAGCCAGTGTTGAGCTTAGATGAAGCTTTGACTTCACCGATTGCAAAACAACGCGGTTGGGTGGTCGATGTCCCTTTATCTGAAAATACAGATCAAACTGAGCCTCAATTAGCATGCCCAATCAAATTTTCACGTTCTCAAATGCGCTATCAATTTATCGGACAAGGTTTGGGTCAAGGAAAATGGTAGAAAATATGTGCATACAATCACAACTTGGTAAAATATTGCACATTTAATCAAGTGATTAACATTTTGAATAAATTAATCAATTAAAAATGGGCGTAACCTTTTATATACAAAAACATAAAAGGTTACGTAAACATGACAATCTCTAAATCATGGGTTGTATCTTGTTTATCCGTTCTTTCATTGAGTCTTTTCACACATCACACTCAAGCAGCTTCTTCCGCATTTGATCCTCATGGTCAATGGCTGTTGGGTGATTGGAACGGTCAACGCACTGCGTTACAAGATCAAGGTTATAACTTTTCTGCTGATTACACAGGTGAATTTGCAGGGGTTTTAGATTCTAAACAACATTCAAGTCATGGCAGTGAATTCACTGGGCAACTGGCTTTAGGCACACACTTTGACTTAAATAAAATTTTAGGTTGGCAAGACACTGAAGCTCAAATCACGGTGACCTATCGAGATGGCCAATCATTGTCCCAAACTGCAGATGGTTTACAAGGACATCTAAGTTCTACCCAAGAAGTTTGGGGGCGTGGTCAAACTTGGCGTTTAACTGATCTATGGATCAAAAAGAAATTTTTAGATCAAACTTTAGATATTAAGGTGGGACGTTTTGGTGAAGGTGAGGATTTCAACAGTTTTAACTGTGATTTCCAAAACTTGGCATTATGTGGCTCTCAAGTCGGCAATTGGGTGGGTGATCAATGGTACAACTGGCCTGTCAGTCAATGGGCATTGCGAGTCAAATATAACCTGCAGCCAGATTTATATGCGCAAATTGGTGCGTATGAATATAACCCAGAGAACTTACAGCGTGGTAAAGGCTTTAATTTAAGTACAGATGGATCACATGGTGCGATTATTCCAGCTGAGCTGGTCTGGGCACCAAAACTAGGTCAACAATCTCTTTTAGGTGAATACCGTTTTGGTTACTACTACAGCACTGCTGATGCTGCTGAAATTGAAAACCCAAGCAAAACTGGACATAAACAAGGCGGTTGGTTTACTGCCAAACAGCAATTAACACGTCATGATGATCAATCTGATCGTGGTTTAACTGGTTTTGTGAATGTCACAGTACATGATTCAAAAACCAACTCCATCAAAGATATGCAAAATGTTGGATTGGTTTATAAAGGTTTGCTCAATCAGCGTCCACAAGATGAACTAGCACTCGGCGTAGCACGTATTCATGCTAATGACAAAAACAATCCTTTATTAGATGAAGAATACAATACTGAGTTGTATTACGGCATCCATGCAACTAATTGGTTGACCATCCGTCCAAATATTCAATATGTACACCATGTCGGTGCATTGAAAGATGGCGATAAAACATGGGTGGGTGGCATCAAGTTTCAAACCATTTTTTAAGTGTTTTATTCGGAGTTCTATAGCTCATGTTTGCAACTCAATCGGACTATAGAACGCTTTAGCTTTTCAATTGAATGTTAAGTGAATTGATCATTTGCTTAGTCATTCTAATAAATACAAAGATGCAAGGTGATCTTATGAATCAATCTGCTTCAAAATCAGGATTGCGAACGTTGACGGTAATGATCCTTGCCCTCATTGCTTTGTTCCTGCTTATTGGTGGTGTATGGCTCGCAGCTATTGGTGGGTCTTTTTATTATGTGATTGCAGGTGTGTTGTTACTCATCGTAGCAGTACAACTTTATAAGCGTGCTTCTGGTCCGCTATGGGTCTATGCCGCTTTAATGTTAGGAAGTGTGATTTGGGGTGTTTGGGAAGTTGGAACGGACTTCTGGGCACTGGCTCCACGTCTTGATGTTTTGGGTGTGTTGGGTTTGTGGTTGTTAGTACCTGCTGTAACACGAGGTATTGATAAACTTGGCTCAAGTAAGGTTGCGCTATCATCGACTTTAGTTATTGCTATTGTGGTGATGGTGTACTCGATCTTTAATGATCCTCAAGAAATTAATGGTGTGATTCAAACACCTCAACCTGCACAAGCGAAAGCAGTTGATGGTATAGCACCTGAGGACTGGCCTGCCTATGGTCGTAGTCAAGGAGGGGAGCGTTATTCTCCTCTGACTCAAATTAATGACAAAAATGTCAAAGATTTGAAAGTTGCTTGGACATTCCGTACAGGTGATTTTAGAACTAAAAATGACTCAGGTGAAACGACTAATCAGGTGACCCCAATTAAAATCGGCAACAATATGTATATGTGTACGCCACATCAACATTTGATTGCACTTGATCCAGCAACAGGCAAAGAAAAATGGCGTTTTGATCCAAAACTTAAAACGGACAAGACTTTCCAACATTTAACTTGTCGTGGTGTGATGTATTACGATGCTGCAAACACCACTGAGTTTGCAACCAGTTTACAGGCGAAAAAATCAACTTCGACTGAATGTCCTCGCAAAGTTTTTGTTCCGGTTAATGATGGTCGTTTAGTTGCGGTGAACGCAGATACAGGTAAAGCATGTTCTGACTTCGGTCAAAATGGCGAAGTGAATTTACAAGAATTCATGCCATATGCCTATCCAGGTGGCTATAACCCAACTTCACCAGGTGTTGTATCTGGTACTACAGTGGTAATTGCAGGTTCAGTGACTGATAACCATTCCAATAAAGAGCCATCAGGTGTGATTCGTGGTTATGACGTGAATACTGGTAAGTTGCTGTGGGTATTCGATACGGGTGCTGCTGATCCGAATGCAATGCCAGGTCAAGACACAACATTTGTGCATAACTCGCCAAATGCATGGGCGCCACTTGCTTATGATGCAAAATTGGACATCGTCTATGTACCGACAGGTGTAGGTACACCTGATATTTGGGGAGGCGACCGTACTGAGTTGAAAGAGCGCTATGCGAACTCAATGCTGGCGATTAATGCAACCACAGGTAAGCTAGTTTGGAGTTTCCAAACCACACATCATGATTTGTGGGATATGGATGTACCATCTCAACCTTCATTGGCGGATATTCAGGATAAATCTGGTCAAACGGTCCCTGCGATTTATGTCTTAACTAAAACAGGAAATGCCTTTGTTTTAGATCGTCGTAATGGTCAGCCAATAGTACCGATTACTGAAAAACCAGTTCCGCAAACAGTGAAGTGGGGACCACAAACTAAAGGTGAGTTCTATGCTAAAACTCAACCATTCTCTGACTTTAACTTAGCACCTAAAGATAAATTAACAGATAAAGACATGTGGGGTGCCACCATGTTTGACCAGTTAATGTGTCGGGTGAAGTTTAAACGTTTGAATTACGATGGTATTTATACACCACCTTCTGAAAATGGCACTTTAGTATTCCCTGGTAATCTCGGTGTATTCGAATGGGGCGGTATGTCAGTGAATGCTGACCGTCAAGTTGCAGTCATGAACCCGATTGGCTTGCCATTCGTAAGCCGTTTAATTCCAGCAGATCCAAACCGTCAAGCAGTCGCACGTGGTGCGGGTACAGAGCAGGGCATGCAACCGATGTATGGTACGCCATATGGTGTAGATATTAGTCCGTTCCTGTCTCCATTCGGTTTGCCTTGTAAGCAACCTGGTTGGGGCTTTGTTGCTGGTGTGGATTTAAAAACACATGAAGTGGTTTGGAAAAAACGTATTGGTACGATTCGTGATAGTTTGCCAAATCTATTCCAATTACCACCAGTGAAAATTGGAGTACCAGGTTTAGGTGGTTCGATTTCAACAGCAGGTAATGTGATGTTTGTTGGGGCGACTCAAGATAACTACATCCGTGCCTTTAATGTTTCAAATGGCGATAAGTTATGGGAAGCTCGTTTACCTGCAGGTGGTCAGGCAACACCAATGACTTATGAAGCTAACGGTAAACAATATGTGGTGATTATGGCGGGTGGACACGGTTCATTTGGTACTAAAATGGGTGATTATCTCGTTGCCTATGCTTTGCCAGATAAGAACTAATTTCATTTGAAAATTGATTGTCAAAGCTCAGATTCGTCTGGGCTTTTCCTTTTTGTAGTCATTAGATAGGCTTATCAATAAAACCGTTATTAAATATGCAAAAAAAGCATTTTATTGATGAAACAAAGCTCGTTATGCTAAACGCCTTTATAATGAATGACTAGCCATACGCCATGTATTTATATACGGATTTCGATCAACAACTGATTAACCAACGCGTTGCTCAGTTTCGCGATCAAACAGAACGCTATTTAGCAGGAAAATTGACCGAAGACGAATATCGTCCATTACGTTTGCAAAATGGTTTATACGTGCAACGTTATGCGCCGATGCTCCGTATCGCCGTGCCGTATGGCTTGATGAATACTAAACAACTTAGAAAAATTGCTGAAATCGCGACCCAATACGATCGTGGTTATGCTCACGTTTCAACACGTCAAAACATTCAGTTAAACTGGCCGGCATTAGAAAATGTTCCAGATATTTTAGCTGAACTTGCGACAGTGCAAATGCATGCTGTACAAACCTCAGGTAACTGTATTCGTAACACCACCACTGATCAGTTTGCGGGTGTTGTTGCAGGTGAAATTGCTGATCCGCGTCCTACATGCGAATTGATTCGTCAGTGGAGTACATTCCACCCCGAATTTGCATTCTTGCCACGTAAGTTCAAAATCGCCGTTTCTGCTCTAGAAGAAAAAGATCGTGCTGCAACAGCATTTCATGATATCGGTGTTTATATCGTACGCAATGATGCTGGTGAGATTGGTTATAAAATCATGGCGGGCGGTGGCTTAGGTCGTACACCAATTATTGGTAGCGTCATTCGTGAGTTCTTACCACGTGAAGATTTGATTGCTTATCTTGAAGCGACTTTGCGTGTATATAACTTACATGGCCGTCGTGATAACAAATATAAAGCACGTATCAAAATTTTAGTTAAAGCACTTACGCCAGAAGTCTTTGCTCAAAAAGTTGAGGCTGAATTTGAGCACACACGTGAAGCTCTAAGAATTCAACCAGAAATCTTAAAAAAATTGGATGAAGAATTTACACCATTCGATTATCAAGACTTAGAAGATGAGGATTTCACAGAATTATTCGCTGAAAATCCAAAGTTCAAACAATGGTACAACGTCAATACTAATGCTCATAAAGTTAAAGGTTATCGTATCGTTACGATTTCTTTGAAGCGTGCTGGTATTGCTCCTGGTGACGTAACATCAGAAGAAATGAACTTAATCGCTGATTTAGCAGATAAGTATACGTTTGGCGAGTTCCGTACTACACATGAACAAAATATTTCATTGGTAGACGTACCTCAGAAAAATTTATTTGAATTGTGGCAAACGCTTGAACAGCACAACATGGCTCGTGCACATATTGGTTTTATTACCGATATTATTTGCTGTCCAGGTGGTGATTTCTGTTCATTAGCTAACGCAAAATCAATTCCTATTTCAGAAGCGATCACACGTCGTTTTGAAGATCTTGATACCATTTATAATTTAGGTGAACTAGACCTAAATATCTCAGGATGTATGAATGCTTGTGGTCATCACCATGTAGGCAATATTGGTATTCTTGGTGTAGATAAAAAAGGTGCTGAGTTCTATCAAATCACTTTAGGTGGTAATGCGAATCATGATGCATCTATTGGTGATATTTTAGGACCATCTTTTGCTGCAGATGCTGTACCCGACGTGATCGAGGAAATTTTGAATACTTACCTAGATTTGCGTACTGAAGGTGAGCGTTTTATCGATACATACCGTCGTGTAGGTATTCAGCCATTTAAGGAGCGTGCTTATGCTTAATACATCGCTACAAGTGCTTTCTAAAGATGGCACGATTGCAGACAATACTTATCAAGTTATTGCAGAAGATGGAGCAATTCCCCAAGGTGATGTTGTTTTAACAACAGCTCAATTGAATGAATTGCCAAATATACAAGGTAAAAAAGCGTTGTATATCACTGTAAATGATTCACCTGAAACACATCAGTTCCCTTTAAGCGAATTAGATGCAATATTCATTGAATTTGCTGGTTTTAATGATGGTCGTGGATATTCATTCGCAGCATTATTGCGTCGTCAAGGATATCAAGGTGAGTTGCGTGCAGTTGGTGATATCTTTAAAGATGTTTTAAATTATTTAAAACGCTCTGGGTTTGATACCTTTGTAGTAAAAGAAGGTAAAGATATTCAGGAAGCAGCAGCTGGTCTGCAGGACTTTACAAATCCTTATCAAGCTTCAACAGCTGTACCTCAAGCAAGCTATCAAACTGGTGCATAAGCCACCCGTAATCAATAAGCTGAACTAAGGTTCAGCTTTTTTGTTTTGTAAAATTGGATTAATCAAGAGCTGAAAAATAACAATGCTAACTCTCTTATCAAAAATCAATCCAGGTGTAATTTGGCTATTAATCGCTATAGCAACTGATGTACTTTCAACTTTTTATTCAGCCAAAGCAAATGGATTGGTCAATAAGCTGGATCAAGGTATTGCTTTGGTACTGTATCTTATTTCGTTTACTTGTGCTGCGATTGCTTTGAAATATATGCAAGCTGGAATTTTATATGTGCTTTGGTCTGGTATCGGTGTAATTGCCACAGCAGCTCTAGCAAAAGTTTTTTTGGGGCAGAATATTGATTCTGCGGGTTGGGTTGGAATCGGTTTTATTACCATCGGTTTGATGATAATTGCACAATACTCAAATATTGATGTTTAAAAGTACTATCAAAAAAGTTTCTTTTGATAGTACTTAAGATTTTTCTTATATATCTTCTAACTGACAATTCACCATCCATTTAATGCCGAACTGATCAGTAAAAGCACCGTAAAGCGCACCCCAGAAAGTTCTCTCAAGTTGCATTTCAATATGACCATGAACGGAAAGCTGATTGAATAGACGGCGTGCCTCAGTTTCATCATGTTCAATATTAATAGAGATATAATGATTGTTTCCTTGAATAAAACCTGCATTTGGGGCACAGATCTGATCGTTTACATCTGATCCCATTAAAACTGTATATTCATTGATTGGTAAAGATACATGTAGAATTAAGCTTTTATCGGCCTCAGATAAAGTTACACCTTCTGTCGGTGGCATATCTCCATAACGGCTAATCATTGCAAATTCACCGCCAAAAACTGATTGATAAAAAATAAAAGCTTGTTCTGTTTGTCCTTTAAAGTTCAAATAGTGATTTAGTTGCATTTTTTGCTCCTTGTTGTTTTTTTATACACTGCATAACGTACCGATATTTGAACGCTGGGTGAATTATTTTTTGTAATTATAGAAAACAGAAATCCTGCATATAGCAGGATTTCTGTTGCAACCTTACTATTATTTAATAGTAAGGTTCACACATTATTTTTAGATCAGTTCAATCGCAACAGCAGTTGCTTCACCACCACCGATACATAATGCTGCAACGCCTTTCTTACCGCCAGTACGCTTGAGAGCGTGGATTAATGTAAGAATTATACGTGATCCAGTAGAACCAACAGGGTGGCCTAAAGCACAAGCACCACCATTGATATTCACTTTTTCAGCATCTAGTTTAAAGTCATCAATTGGGCACATTGTCACCATAGCAAAAGCTTCATTGATTTCCCAAAGATCAACTTCTTGTGCATCCCAACCTGCTTTCTTCAATACTTTCTCAATCGCACCAACAGGAGCAATTGTGAATTCAGAAGGGTGTTGAGAGTTAGAAGCCGTAGCGATGATTTTTGCTAATGGTTGTAAACCACGTGCAGAAGCAACATCTGCTGAAGTAAGTACAAGTGCAGAAGCACCATCAGAGATAGAGCTTGCATTTGCAGCGGTAATTGTACCGTCTTTTGCAAATGCAGGTTTCAAACTTGGAATTTTATCAATTTTTGCATTTAATGGTTGTTCATCTTGATCAACAACAACATCACCTTTACGGCTAGAAACAGTTACTGGAACGATTTCATCTTTGAAATAACCTTCAGTAATTGCTTTTTGTGCACGTTGTAAAGAGCGAATTGCAAAGTCATCCATTTGCTGACGGCTATAGCCACGAGTATTTGCCATATCTTGTGCAAATGAACCCATTAAACGACCTGTTTCAGCATCTTCTAGACCATCAAAGAACATATGATCTTTAATTTCACCATGACCCATGCGGTAACCTGCACGGGCTTTTGGTAAGACGTAAGGAGCATTAGTCATTGACTCCATACCGCCAGCAACAACGATCTCAGCGCTACCAGCTTTGATCATATCTGCTGCTTGCATCACTGCTTTCATACCAGAGCCACACAATTTATTAATTGTTACAGCACCTGTAGAGTCAGGTAAGCCTGCTTTACGCATTGCTTGGCGTGCAGGTCCTTGTTTTAGTCCCGCTGGAAGAACACAACCCATGATAACTTCTTCAACATCAGTTGGTTGTAAGCCTGAACGTGCGATCGCTTCTTTGATCGTGATTGCGCCTAATTCAGGTGCTGTAGCACTTGATAAAGCACCTTGGAAGCCGCCCATAGCTGTACGAGCGCCATTTACAATTACGATGTCAGTCATTGTATGTCTCCAGACTTATAATTTGCTGAGAATGTTCAAAACCTATGCAGTATATTAAAAAAACTCTGTCTATAAAGTGTTTTACATCGTATTCGCTAGACTGAAGAGTTTTTTAGCAGCTGGAAATTTCTTGAGTACGAACATGCCCCATATTACTTAAGATGATTTGGAGATGGTGGTTTGATCGACTAGAACAATAATAGAAACTGCCATTTGAACCACGTGGTAACCCCGTATCTCCTTGAAAGGTGAGTGAGTTAATATTCAGAGTTCCACGCCATGCCAATGAGCCATATTTAGGTTGGACTGGATTTGAATACAGAATAGTTTCTGTGTTATCGCGTCTTTTATTACGATTAGCGTCAAGAAAACCAATAAATCCATGATTCCAATCGCTACTACAAGAACTAAAGTCTTGAGTTGCGCACAACGTCACATTTTTCTGATGGGTTTGTGCATCGGATTTGGCTTTTTGTATGTAAATTGTGAGAGTCTTTTTAATTTGTTCTACTTCATTTGAAATTAATATTTCGATGAAATATGGATGTGCTAGGCTGACTAAAATTGCGGAAATTGCAATCGTAATGATGATTTCAGGCAGCGTAAAGCCGGAAAATTTAAACATAATATTACCTGTTAGTGTTTCTGTAATTTTTTTATTAACAAAGTGTTAAGTAATTACTGTATTTATTAATTTAAGTTTACTATTGCGAAACTAAAGATTACTTCATGCAGCAAATGCTGTTAAACTTGAAGTGAGCGAACAATAAGCTATTCAGACTTTAAAATTGAATTAAAATTTACTGAACTACAACGGAAATTGTAAGAAATTTTGTCAATAATTTGCGAGGTTAAAGTTATCAAGCACTTGGAAAATTCATCAAGTGTTTGTATGATTCAAAGTGAAGTGAATAGCTTAAAAATAATACTGTGAACACTTCCGTGTTTATGGGGCCAAAAATCATAGGCTAAGCTTGAACAACAAACAATTGTTATCTCTGGAGGATATCCATGAAATTGAGTCGTATTGCACTTGCTATGCTTGTTGCTGCTCCTTTAGCTGCTGCTAATGCGGGTATAACTGTTACTCCATTAATGCTTGGTTACACAAAGTTCGATACTGAACACAATAACCTTGGTGACAAAGGTCAGTTAACTAATAGTGCTGAGCTTGACGATGACTTATTCGTTGGTGCTGCTCTTGGTGTTGAACTAACACCATGGTTAGGTGCTGAAGTTGAATATAGCCAAATCAAAGGCGATTCTAGCGCGAACAATGAATACAAAGGTCGTAACATTGCTGGTAATGCTTATGTGACTTCTGATTTGATCACTAAAAACTATGACAGCAAAATCAAACCTTACGTTTTAGCTGGTGCTGGTCACTACAAATATGAAGGTGCTGACATCTACGGTGGCGAGCAAGAAGGTACATTAGCTAACGCTGGTGGTGGTGTTTTCTGGCGTTTAAATGATGCTTTGTCTCTTCGTACAGAAGCTCGTGGTACTTACCACTTTGACGAAAAATTCTGGAACTATACAGCTCTTGCTGGTTTAAACGTAGTTCTTGGTGGTCACTTGAAGCCTGCTGCTCCTGTAGTAGAAGTTGCTCCAGTTGAGCCAACTCCAGTTGCTCCTCAACCACAAGAGTTGACTGAAGATCTTAACATGGAACTTCGCGTATTCTTTGATACGAACAAGTCAGACATCAAACCACAATACAAATCTGAAATTGCTAAAGTTGCAGAGAAGTTAGCTGAATACCCGAATGCGACTGCTCGTATTGAAGGTCACACAGATAACACTGGTCCACGTAAGTTAAACGAACGTTTATCTTTAGCTCGTGCTAACTCTGTTAAATCAGCTCTTGTAAACGAATACAACGTTGATGCATCTCGTTTGTCTACTCAAGGTTTCGCTTGGGATCAACCGATTGCTGACAACAAAACTAAAGAAGGTCGTGCTATGAACCGTCGCGTATTCGCTGCGATCACTGGTAGCCGTACTGTTTTAGTTCAACCAGGTCAACAAGCTAAATAATTGAGTTTTTGAACTAAAAAAAGCGACTCTTATGAGTCGCTTTTTTATTGCCAAATTTAAAATAAATAAACATTTTAATTCTCCACACTTTTGAATCTTATATATCCAAGATTTAAGATAAAAATTACCACACACCTTTACTTAGTTGTTGTTTGGTTTGTTGACGATCCCGACGATGTTGTGCACGAGGCTTCTCAGTTTCATGTATTCCACCTTTCTGTAGTAAAGGGGATAATGCGACGGGATTGCGAACTTTGATTTTAGGCATTGCTTTAAGTTTCATTTATTTAACCTTTTATACATAGAACTTGTTTTAGCGTGTGAATGATCTCGATGAGATCCGATTGATTTTGCATGACCTGATCGATGTCTTTATAAGCGCTAGGAATTTCATCAATTACACTTGCATCTTTTCGACATTCGATTCCTCGAGTTTGTTGAATTAAATCATCTTGGCTAAATAACAATTTTGCCTTATGACGACTCATTCTCCGACCTGCACCATGTGAACATGAGCAGAATGCTTCAGGATTTGCTTTACCTTTAACAATATAAGAACGTGTACCCATAGAACCTGGAATAATTCCTAATTCATCAAGTCCAGCACGAATTGCACCTTTACGTGTTATAAAAAGATCTTCGCCGAAATGATTCTCTCGACTGACATAATTGTGGTGGCAATTTATAGCTTCTTTAGTGAGTTGAAAGGGTGGAAGTAGGGGGCGAATGGCTTCTAAAATTAATCGCATCATTTCACGACGATTTTCAAAAGCATATTCTTGAGCCCATTCAACGGCTTCAACATAATCATTAAAACTACATGATCCTTCAGCGAAATAACTTAAATCTTTATCAGGAACATGACCAAAGCGATGTTGAGCTTCTTTCTTGGCCAGTTCGATAAAATACGTGCCGATCACATTACCTAATCCACGACTACCAGAATGTAACATGATCCAAACATCTTGATTTTCGTCTAAGCAGAGTTCAATAAAATGGTTGCCACCACCTAAAGTACCAAGTTGTTTTTGCCAAGTTAAATCAAAATTTCTGAGCATTCTGATTAAACCAGGATGTTTTTTTACGATTGGTTGTAAGCGTTTTTCTAACGGAATAATGCTAGATGCTTTCGCTTTAACTTGTCTATGAAACTCAAATCCTACGGGAACTTTTCGTTCTATTGCATTACGCAATGACGAAAGATTATCAGGAAGTTGTGAAGCTTTTAAATTGAGTCGAATTGCATTCATACCACAGCCAATATCTACGCCCACAGCTGCGGGTATAATTGCATGTTTAGTTGGTATAACGCTTCCGACTGTCGCACCTTTACCAACATGTGCATCTGGCATGACTGCAATATGAGAATAAACAAATTGCAGTTGTGCCATTTTCTTCAGTTGTTCAATGCTTTCATTATCAATATCGTTAGTGAAGATCTTCACTGGTACACCGTATTGAGCTTCAGCATTGAGTATTTTTTGTATGCCCATTTTTATTTCTCGATTAGCGAAATTTCTGTCCGAATAGGCATAAAAAAACCTAGCGAATGCTAGGTTTAGAAGAGCATTCGGACAAGTGATCATTTGATTTGTCACTTGTCCGTGAGACGACACAGTGCCAAATCTTAAAGTGTTTTCCTTTGTAGTAATGGCATGTGTGTTCTCCTATATAAATTGCCGATGAAAATATAAGCGTGAATTTTACTCGTATTTCTCAAAGGGTCAAGTGAAATTAAGATTTATTATTCATCTTCTTTCACATTCATCTCTTTGTAAGCAATGAGTTTGGTCTTGTGTTTCCACTTATACCCTAACCAAATTGCAAGAAATAGCGGAATACTGATATAGGTTGAAAGTAGTCCTAACCAGTCAATTTTTCCACCAATCAGGGCTTGATAGTTCTGACCTAAAATAATGATGGAACAGAGAATAAATGCAAACCACGGTGCAAATGGAAAGAATTTTGCACGATAAGCGAGGTCTTCTAACTTATGACCTTGAGCTAAATAGCCTTTGCGGAAACGATAATGTGATATTGCTATGCCTAGCCAGACGATAAATCCACACATCCCAGACATATTAAGTAACCAGTTAAAAACTTGTTGCTCACCGATAAATGTCGTTAGGAAACATAATGCTGCAACTGCTGTAGTTGCATACAGTGCATTCATTGGAACGCCACGTGTATCTAATTTGGAGAACCACTTTGGCGCACGACCTTCTTTAGCCATATCAAATAGCATACGGGTAGAAGAGTACATTCCAGAGTTACCCGCAGATAAAATTGCACTCAGAATAACTGCATTCATTAAGCTTGCAGCAAATGCGAATCCTGCTTTTTCATAGAGAAGAGTAAATGGAGAAAGTGCAATATTTTCACTTTCTGCGGCATGCAGTAACAAAGGATTATCGTAGCTGACCAGTGTACCAATGATGAAAATACACAAAATATAGAAAAGTAGAATTCGCCAAAAAATCTGTTTGATCGCCAAAGGAATCGTTTTCTTAGGATCTTTTGATTCACCAGCAGCTACACCGACCATTTCAGTACCTTGAAATGAGAACCCTGCGATCATTGCAACACCAACCAGTGCTTGTAATCCACCAACGAATGGCGCATCACCTTTGGTCCAGTTGCTAAATGCAGAAACATTTGGAGTCAGCATAATTTTTGCAATCATTGCGATACCGATGATGATAAATACAATAATGGCAATAACTTTAATCATTGAAAACCAGAATTCACTTTCACCAAAGCCTTTGACTGTCATTGCATTGATTGCAAAGATCACAGCCAAAAATACAGCACTCCAATAGAAGCCAGAAATTTCTGGAAACCAAAATTTCATGATGAATTGGACGGCTACTAATTCAAATGCGACTGTAATCGCCCAGTTGTACCAATAGTTCCATCCTAAAGCAAAACCAAAACCTTCTTCTACATAGCGACTACCATAGGTGAAGAAAGCACCAGAACTTGGGTTATGAGTTGCAAGCTCACCTAAACTAGTCATCAAGAAATAAATCATG
Organism: Acinetobacter sp. A22; assembly: GCF_030913345.1. Taxonomy (NCBI): domain Bacteria; kingdom Pseudomonadati; phylum Pseudomonadota; class Gammaproteobacteria; order Moraxellales; family Moraxellaceae; genus Acinetobacter; species Acinetobacter sp. A22. The sequence goes on along the minus strand of NZ_CP133162.1, from coordinate 1,925,391 downwards.
ATTCCAATAAGTGCATAGGCGAGTAGCGCACCACCAGGACCTGCGGTAGCAATCGTAGAACCTGAAGCAAGGAATAAGCCTGTACCAATCGATCCACCGATGGCAATCATATTGAGATGGCGTGCCCCAAGCTTACGCTGTAGGTGTTGAGGAGCAGAAATATCGCTCATAAGATTTCCTTAAACCGAATAAGGGTCAGTTGACACTTAAAATTACGTGTTAGGTTGAGATGTCAACCAACCTTGCCTGCACAGGCATATAATACTTTGAATCCCTGCTGATCAGCTTTCACTTCACATTGACCAAATTGTTGTTCAATGAGGGGAGGATAGTTGAGAAAGCGATTGGCTACGATCCACAGTTCACCCGAACTTTTTAAATGCGATTTTGCTAAGCGACACAGAGTTTCACTTGCATCGTAATTAGTATGTATGCCTTGATGAAATGGTGGATTACTTACAATTGCATCCAAATCTTGAGGGGCGTCACTAAAGCCAGTAACTGGTTCAAGATTTAAATTTTCCAAGTTTAAGCCATTCTGTTCAAATGTGAACTTGGTTGACTGTAATGCAAAGGCATCAACATCAAGTGCAAAAATATGCTGTTCTGGGTTTAATTTGGCTAGATAGGCACTAATCACGCCAGCGCCGCAACCAAAGTCGGCAATCTTACCTGATTTTACTTCTTGAAGGTAAGGGAGCAAAACTGCTGTACCTACATCCAAATGATCTTGACTAAATACACCAGGAAGTGCGCAAATCGTGAGTGATTGCTGGTCGATTTGAATCGTATAGGTTTTTAACCAGTCTCGTAGTGATTTAGGTTGTGCTAATTTTTCGAGTGGCATCTGCCAAAGTTGGCAATGGCGTGCACTATCTAATTTGATAGCTTTTCCATATTGCTGTAATTGTTTAGCAGCACGTTCAATCCCACCTTTTTTCTCACCAACTAAAAAGACTGATTGACTTAGCTCTAAATGGCTGGCAACAGTATGCAAAATATAGTTTAAAAGCTCTTTTGATTTTGGAACAAAAATAACCACCTGATCATAGTGATTTGCTGGAAACTCAACGCAAAAATTTGATTTTATTTCTGCGTTTAGAAAGCCTTGATGATCTGCAAAGTTCCATGTCCAAACGGAAGCTTCGACTTCGACGGGTAAGCTTTTTACGAGCTGATCATTCGGGGCATTGATTAATAAAACTTGCCCTTTTAAATAATCTTGTTGACGTATGACAACTTCACTACGTGGATCCATATTGATCTCTCATCAAAAACAAAGCCCAGTCGTGAAACTGGGCACTTGCAATTGTTAACGAATTATTTTTGAGTTTCAGGTAAAACAATATTCAAAATTAAGGCTGCAATACCACCTGTTGCAACACCTGAGCTGAAAATATTTTTAAATAATTCAGGAAGGTGTTCTAGGATTTGTGGTACTTGTGCTACCCCTAAGCCTAGTGCTAATGAAATTGCAATAATTAACAATGCACGACGATCTAAATGGATCGTTGATAAAATATTAATACCAGATGCTGCCACAGCACCGAACATTACCATCACCGCACCGCCAAGTACCGCTTGTGGAACAGCTTGAATCACAGCAGCCACAGCAGGGAATAAACCTAATAAGATCAATAATGCTGCAATCCAAAGACCTACATAACGGCTCGCAACACCAGTCAACTGGATCACACCATTATTTTGTGCAAATACAGAACTTGGAAAAGTATTGAAAATACCTGCTAAGAAAGAGTTGGCACCATTAACTAGAACACCACCTTTGATGCGTTGCATCCAAATAGGGCCATCTACAGGTTGATTGGAAATTTTGCTGGTTGCTGTGACATCACCAATTGCTTCTAGAGAAGTTACTAGATAAATAAAAGCCATTGGAATAAACAAGCTCCAAGAAAAGCTCAATCCAAAATGCATTGGTGTTGGGATTTGAATAATAGGAGCTTCTTGTAATACGGAAAAGTTTAAATGTCCCATAAATCCAGCAAGTACATAACCGATGACTAAAGCGATCAAAATTGCTGAACTTTTCACCCAAATAATGCGAATTCTATTCAGTAAAATGATAATCCCTAAAACTGTACATGACATAATGAGATTATCTGCGTTTGCAAAGGTATTATCCTGCATTGCGGTATAACCACCACCCATGCTAATCAGTCCTTCTTTGATCAATGTTAGACCAATCAACAGAACGACGATTCCTGTAACGAGAGGAGTAATCAGCTTTTTTACCCAAGGTAAAATTTGAGATACGCCCATTTCGATAAATGAACCAGCGATTACGACACCAAAAATGGCAGCCATAACTTGTTCTACAGGTGTGCCAGCAGCCACCATTGCGCTACCTATACCAATGATAGGACCAATGAAATTAAAGCTAGTTCCTTGAACAATAAGTAATCCAGCGCCAAATGGACCAACTTTTTTACATTGCAAGAAAGTCGCGATCCCTGAAATGATTAATGACATAGAAAGAATCATATTGGTGTCTTCGCGAGACACACCTAATGCCAAACAAATCAATAATCCAGGGGTGACAATTGGCACCAAAATCGCTAAAAGATGTTGAAGCGCCGCTAAAAAAGCAATAAAAGGTTTCGGTCGATCATTTAGCCCATAGACTAGATCGAGCGGTTGTTCAGAGTGGGGATTTGACATGGGAGCATAAAAAAGCGGTAAGCATTAGTTGATTATTCTAATAGACTTAGACTACTTTACCAACGATTCTGTAACTATTCGTCAGAAAAAAATTGCTCTGTCAATAAACTGTCACTACTAAACTTTAGTATTTTTCTGTATAATTTGCCCTCAAATTTAAAGCGTATCGAATTTTACATGTCAGATATTAAAACTCTCCGTAACATTGCCATTATTGCGCACGTCGATCATGGTAAAACGACTCTTGTAGACAAACTTTTACAACAATCAGGTGCTCTTGGTGATCGCGCAGGCGAGATTGAACGTGTTATGGATTCTAACGCGCTTGAGTCTGAACGTGGTATTACCATTCTTGCTAAAAACACTGCAATCAAATGGTTAGATAAGCGTACAGATACTGAATACCGTATCAATATCGTGGATACCCCGGGACACGCAGACTTCGGTGGCGAAGTTGAACGTGTAATGTCGATGGTTGACTGTGTATTGCTTCTTGTTGACTCTCAAGAAGGTCCAATGCCACAAACTCGTTTCGTAACGCAAAAAGCGTTCGCACGTGGTTTGAAGCCAATCGTAATCATCAACAAAGTTGACAAGCCAAGCGCTCGTTGTGACTGGGTTATTGATCAAGTATTCGACTTATTTGATAACTTAGGTGCATCTGATGAGCAATTGGACTTCCCAGTTGTTTATGCTTCTGGTCTTCGTGGTGTGGCTGGTCCATCACCAGAAGAATTAGCAGATGATATGACACCGTTGTTTGAAACGATTGTTGATATCGTAGAACCACCAGCAGTTGATGTTGATGGTCCATTCCAGATGCAGATTTCATCACTTGACTATAACAGCTTCGTCGGTGTTATCGGTGTTGGTCGTATTCAACGTGGTTCTGTAAAATTAAACACTCAAGTCACTGTAATTGATAAGGATGGTAAGACACGTAATGGTCGTATCCTTAAAATCATGGGTTACCACGGTCTAGAGCGTGTTGATGTTGAATCTGCTTCTGCTGGTGATATCGTTTGTATCACAGGTATTGATGCACTCAATATTTCTGACACGATTTGTGATCCGAAAAATGTTGAAGCATTACCTGCATTGTCTGTTGATGAACCTACAGTTTCGATGACGTTCCAAGTGAACAACTCACCATTTGCGGGTAAAGAAGGTAAATTCGTTACTTCACGTAATATCCGTGAACGTCTTGATCGTGAATTGATTCACAACGTTGCATTACGTGTTGAAGATACTGATAGTCCAGACCGTTTCAAAGTTTCAGGTCGTGGTGAACTTCACCTTTCAGTATTGATTGAAAACATGCGTCGTGAAGGCTTTGAAATGGGCGTATCACGTCCACAAGTCATCATGAAAGAAATCGATGGTGAAAAACAAGAGCCATACGAAAACGTAACTTTTGACGTTGAAGAACAGCATCAAGGTTCTGTAATGGAACAAATGGGCTTCCGTAAAGGCGAAATGACCAATATGGAAGTTGACGGTAAAGGTCGTATCCGTATTGAAGCAACTGTACCTTCACGTGGCTTGATTGGTTTCCGTTCTGAATTCTTAACCATGACTTCTGGTACAGGGATCATGACATCAAGCTTCTCGCATTACGGTCCAGCAAAAGCAGGTACTGTTGCGAAACGTCAAAATGGTGTGTTGATTTCTATGGTTCAAGGTACTTGCTTGGGCTATGCATTATTCACACTTCAAGACCGTGGTCGTTTATTCGCTAAACCACAGCTTGAAGTATATGAAGGCATGATCATCGGTATTAACTCTCGTTCAGATGATATGGTTGTTAACCCAACCAAAGCGAAGCAGTTAACCAACGTTCGTGCATCAGGTACTGATGAAGCACTGACTTTAACACCAGCATTGGAATACACGCTAGAACAAGCGCTTGAATTCATTGAAGATGATGAGTTAGTTGAAGTAACACCAAAATCAATTCGTATTCGTAAGCGTTACTTGACTGAAAACGAACGTAAGCGTAATCGCGATAAATAATCTTTTAGCATAGAAGATTTAAAAAAACCGCTAAATTAATTTAGCGGTTTTTTTATTGAAAATGAATTATGACTGATGCATGCTTAAGTTCATATTTTTACTACAATAAAATATGTTGTTAAAGTGTGAAATAACTTTATTTTTTTCAGAATAATATTAAATTATCTATATTATGATGAATAACTGTGCCTATGTAATAAACAATGCAAAAGTAGGTGCGATCATGTCAATTCTGGAGAGTTATAAATGAGTATTATTCAAGAATTTAAAGAATTTGCCATCAAAGGCAATATGATGGATCTTGCCATTGGTGTCATCATTGGTGGTGCATTTGGTAAAATTATTGATTCATTGGTGAAAGATATCATCATGCCACTTATTTCAGTTATTACTGGTGGGGGTGTTGATTTTACGCAGAAGTTTATTGTGCTAGGAGACAATCCAAATAATTTACAGTCTTTAGATCAATTAACGAAAGCAGGTGTCAATGTTTTAACCTATGGTAATTTCTTAACCATCTTTATTAATTTCATTATTTTGGCATGGGTTGTGTTTCTTATGGTGAAAGTAATGAATCGTATGCGTAAACAAAAAGAAGCAGAGCCAGCAGCACCAGCGCCTACACCAGAAGATATTCAGTTGTTACGTGAAATCCGTGATGAATTGAAAAAACAGGGTTAATAGACCTTGATACAGAAAACGGCATTTGATATGCCGTTTTTTTATTGTAGATTGGAATAAAATTAGCTAAAGAACGATAGATGAATAATCGTTTTTACATAGAAAACTTTCTACTTTCATTTTAAGATGCGGAGCGTATTGCTAGGGGATTAACCAACATGAACAGATTATTTGTTTACGGCACACTTTGTCCAAATCGAGAAAATTCGCATATTTTAGGAAATATTGGTGGCGATTGGCAAAAGGCACAAGTACATGGAACTGTGCATGTACTTGATTGGGGGCCTGACAAAGGTCTGCCAGCCATTGTGCTCAATGAAAATGATCCTTTAGTTGATGGCTATCTTTTTAGTACAGAAAAGTTAGAGCAAAACTGGCAAATGTTGGATGATTTCGAAGGCTTCCAATATCAACGCGTTGTTGCACCAGTGATATTAGATTCAGGTGAAAAAGTTGAAGCTTGGACTTATATCATGCAGCCAAAGATTTGAATACTTTACTGGAGGGGCACAGAAATACTTTACTTCGAAGATTATCTCAGCCCATCCATACGAAATTTAATCTCAACTAAGTGAAAGCCAAATTGGCTTTTGATTGGACCATGTAAAATACGTTCGGCTGCAGTAAAAACCAACTTATCAATCACAGGCACAAGCTGTCCTTTTTTTACTTCACCCAGTTCACCACCGCGTTTAGCTGAATTACAGGTTGAATATTGTTTGGCAATTTTGCTGAAATCAGCACCTGACTGAATTCGTTTTTTTAACTGTTCAGCAAGATCTTTATCTTTTACTAAAATATGTCGAACGATTGCGGTTTGCATGAAATTAGTCTCCGTCAAATAGATTTGCAATTAAGCTTTGGTGGATTTTAGAGGCTGACACTGCGGGCAAAATACACTGGCACGTTGACCAAGTTTTAAATTCTCCAGTGTGGTTTCACAGTTCACACACATTTCACCAGCTCGACCATAAGCAAGTAGTGTTTGTTGGAAATATCCATTTTCACCCATTGCATTGGTATAATCGCGTAATGTAGAACCACCTAGCTCAATTGCATGCTTTAGAATGCGTTTTACTTCAATCACTAAGCTTTCAATTTGCACTAAACTCAATGTTGAAGCGGGTTGTGCAGGATGTATACCGACATTGAATAAGCTTTCAGTCGCATAAATATTACCAACACCTACAACATTATGATTATCCATTAAAGCAATTTTGATGCCGACATTCTTTTTTGAGAGTTTTTCAAATAAATAAACTGCGTTAAATGCATCACTTAGCGGTTCTGGCCCTAAGGTATCGATCAATTTTTCTTGATTGTTTTGATCTAACCATAGAATACAACCAAAGCGACGTGGATCATGATAGCGAAGCTGTTGATCTTCGAAGTCGATTACAAGATGATCATGTTTACGCAATTCTTCGTTTGGTTCACATAAACGAAAGCTGCCTGACATACCTAAATGCCATAGCATCTGATCTCGTTCAAATTCAGCCAAAATATATTTAGAACGACGTTTAAGCGCCATTAAACGTTGCCCAATCAGTTTGTTCAAATCATCGGGTATAGGCCAACGTAAACTTGAGTTATAGACCTGTATTGATTGGACTCGTTGTTCTAAGAGTGGGAGTAAACTGGTCTTAGTAGTTTCAACTTCTGGAAGTTCAGGCATATTCAGCTCAAGTTGTTTTCAACAACAATACAATGAGGGTAAATGTTTCATTTACAATTATGCTGATATTTATTTTTAATTGCGAATCATGATGAAAAAATACTTTGATCTTTTTCGCTAAGGTTAAATCTCTAACACAACAATAAAATAATCAAAATTTAGCTTTAAGAAACTATTTCATCATCGCCACACAGAAATAAGGAATACTCATGCCTTCACTAAAAATTAACTTGTTATACGGTTCAGTTGCAATAACTATGGGCATGGCAAGTACCTTTGTATGGTCAGAGGAATCTAGTAATGATCAAATTGAACCTTTACCTGTAATTAAAGTCGAAGCTACTCGTACTGACACGCCTTATATGCAAACACCAGCATCTGTTTATCGAATTGATGCCCCTAAAAATGATCAATCTTTGCAGGTTAATTTAACAGAACTTGTTAAGGGGATTCCGAGCGTTCAATTACGTAATCGGGAAAATTATGCTCAAGACTTGCAGCTATCAATGCGTGGTTTTGGTGCTAGATCGACCTTTGGGGTGCGGGGAATACGTTTATATGTTGATGGAATACCTGCAACGATGCCTGATGGGCAGGGGCAAACTTCTAACATTGATATGAATAGTTTGAGTCATTTAGAGGTTTTGACTGGACCATTTTCTTCACTGTATGGTAATTCATCTGGTGGAGCTGTTCTTGCAACTACTCGAGAGGGGCAGGGTAAAGACTCCATTGAGATGAATTATGCGGGTGGTAGCCATAATAAAAATCGTGCAGGTATCGTGTTACAGGGGGGCGCTAAAAACCAGAACGAACCGAGTTATATCGTCAGCTCCTCTTATTTCGATACCGATGGCTATCGCGACCATAGTGGCGCAAATAAAGTTTTAAGCAATGCCAAGCTGACATGGAATCTCGATGATGGTAGTAAGATCAACTGGGTCACGAACTATGTCAAGATTGATGCAGATGATCCGGGCGGTTTAACCCGTGCTGATTGGGAAAAGAATCCCAAACAGGTTGCTAAAAATGTTCTGGATTACAATGCCCGCAAAACAATTGATCAAACTCAGACAGGTTTGACTTGGTCAAAACCACTCAATGATCAAAATGAACTGTATGCGATGACTTATATTGGGCAACGTCAGGTAACACAATACCAGTCTATTCCAGATACGGTACAGAAGAACCCTAACACACCCTATCAAGCTGGTGGCGTGATCGATTTTAAGCGTGATTATTATGGTGCTGATTTCCGCTGGACAGGAAAAGATTTATTACCTAATACCCAATTCAGTGCGGGTGTTGCGATCGATGCAATGAACGAAGATCGACAAGGCTATCAAAACTTTAATGATGCGGGTGATAAAGGTATAAAAGGTGCTGTGCGCCGTGATGAACGCAATACTTTGTGGAATGTAGATCCTTATCTACAAGCATCTTGGTCTTTTTTACAAACCATGCGTTTAGATACAGGGGTGCGTTATAGCAATGTACATTACAAGTCGAAAGATCATTATATCGTTGGTTTGAACGGCGATAATAGTGGTAAGACAACATACGAAGAGGTATTACCTTCAGTTGCATTAAGCTGGCAAATCATCCCAGAAGTGCTGGCTTACGCGAGCTATGCCAAAGGGTTTGAAACACCGACTTTTACTGAAATGGCTTATCAAACAGATTCAACGAAATCTGGATTTAACTTTGATTTAAAACCAGCAACCAGCGATAACTACGAATTGGGTTTAAAATCACAAAATCAGCTCGGTGATTTTACGGTGGCTGTTTTCCAGAGCAAAACCCAAAATGATATTGTTTCTGCGGGTACTTCTAATGGACGTTCGACATTTAGAAATGCAGCTAAGACTCTTCGTGAAGGAATTGAATTTAGTTGGAATAAAAAGTTATGGAAAGATCTAGAAATCAACACGAGTTATAGTTATTTAGATGCTAAGTTTGATGCTGTCATTCCAGCTATTGGCGCAGTAAAGGCTGTTCAAAAGGGGAACGTCATTCCAGGAATTGCAAAGAACCAAGCTTTTCTTGCTTTAGCGTGGAAACCAGAACAGGGCTTCTATACAGGGATTGATGCCCAATATATGGATAAGGTCTATGTAGATGATATCAATAGTGATACAGCACCAAGTTATACTGTTGCTTCAATTTATACGGGCTATGCATGGAAGTATGCAGATTGGGGCATTAATGGCTTTGCGCGTATAGATAACCTGTTTGATAAAAACTATGCAGGCTCAGTAATTGTAAATGATAGTAATAGCCGTTTCTTTGAACCTGCAGATGGCCGGAACTGGAGTGCTGGTCTAAAAGTCTCTAAACAATTTTAAAATTATAAATATTGGCAGCACTTTTTATGTGCTGCCAATATATGATTACTTTTTAGGTGGTTGAGTTGCTACTGGTGCTGCTTTTTGAGCGGCAATAGCTTGTTCAACTTTTTCCAAAGATTCTTTAGCATTTGGAATATTTTGGGCTGCTAAGGTCTTGAATATTTTTTGAGCTTCAGGAAGATTTTGGTCAACCACATCTCCGTTCGCCATCAAATTCCCAAGAACCATTAACGATGGTGCATATCCTTTAGAGGCTAAAGAGCGAAAGCTGTTCACAGCAACCTGCTGTAGGACAGGATTTTTATTTTTATTTCCCATACCTAGATCGTAGATCGCCTTTAGGTGTATCGCTGGATAATAATTCTTTTGTATCAATGGACGTAGCTGTCGAATCGCCAATTGGTCGTACTCTGGTTTTCCTTGAGCAAATAATATCGTTGCCACCTCTACACCAGCTTCTTCTGAGCCTTGTTTCGCAGCTTTATCTAAATATATTTTATATTTCTGTGTGTCTTTCGTGATTCCAATATTGCTTTTACCATATCGATATATTTGTGCGAGTTCATAACTCGCCTTACCAAATCCTTTATTTGAGGCATCTTGAAAGTATTCAAATGCCTTTTTTTCATCTTTTGCTGTGCCTAAGCCTTGCTGAGTCATAGAGCCAAGATTGTAAATTGCTTGAGCATTACCCGATGCCGCAATTCGCTGAATTTCTTGAAAAGCAGCTGTGTAGTTTTTTGCTTCATAAAGTTGATTTGCTTTAGAAAATATTACATCAGCATTACCTTTTTCTGCAGCAAATACTGAGTTACAGGTTATGGTAATTAAACTAGCAATAAGCAATTTTTTCATCTTCTTTCCTTTTAGTTTGGTCTGCTATCACTCCTTTGCGTAGCAGAAAGCAATCTTTAACCCTAATCATAAATTTATAATCTGAAATGTAAATCTTGATTTTGTATAAGTGTTGAGTGCAATTTATTGGCTTAATTAGAGTATTAATTTCTCTAAATCTAAGAAAAATATAATAACGAGTCTTAATAGAAATAATCTTATTCAAACTCTATGGAGATATTGTGAATTACTCATAAATATTCTTTACATTACGCAAGTTTAGCTTTCTAAGTAGTTACTTATTTTGTTGCAAATCAACAGGAATTGCTGCAATTCGAATTACATTTTTTTAGAAAAACTGATATCTACTCAAAAAGTTAAATTACTGCATGAAGATTTTCGAACTGCTTGAACAGTGTGCTTATCGTCATTCAATAGATTTCATTAAGGAGTTGTAGTAAAGGATAACCATGTTATTACAGCTCCTAAAATGAAAAAGGTTTTTACAATTGTTAACTTGGTCTTGCTACATCACCATTCAAAGCCTCTGGTAAATCTAGGATGTCTAGTCCTAATTCTTCTAAAGCCGTTGGCTTGGCAATCACGAGCGCTAAATAACCATCATTAATATTTACACTATTTACAACTTCAACATCCTTATTTAGTTGTGTTGCTGGAGCAGGTAGATCACCTTTGGCATGAATTAGATGTAACCAGTGTTTAGGTTTAGCTTTAAACCAAAGACGAGCTACAATTTCTTGACCTAAATAACAGCCCTTATCAAAATGTACTCCGTCTCGCTGATGTAATCGTAATTCTTGTGGCTGGAATAAGTGTTCTGTTGTTTTACTAATCCAAGCTTGCCCTGACTTGATCGCTTCAATCTGCCAAGTATAGATATCCGTTTCATTTGAAGAAAATTCTGTTTGGATCCCATGTATCGTTGGAAAAACAGAACCTATTTCTTCTAATTTCATTTTAGAAAAAGCACCAAATTTCTTAATGTGCTTGGCAAACTCTTCAGCTTGATCGTGAGTCGTAACTAGTTCAAAACTTTCTTTATTTAGCTTTTTTATCCACAAACCAAAATGAATTCGTCCTTTTAAATCGCAAATAGCAGTGTAGCGACTTTCATTTAAAGCTAAACGTTCAACATGAACCGTCACCTGACCTTGTAAAAATTTTTGTGCATCAACACCATTTAAACTAAAAGCCGTAAAAGCAAGCTCACTCATTGATCGATCCTAAACTATTTGTTCATCTAAAAACATAAAGACATTTTGCGCCATTTTTTATAAAAATGCAGCCCGAAATTCTCGATAATCGTAGCCAAATAGAAGATTAGAAGTGTCGCTATCGGTTTGAAAACCGCTATGATATTTTTAGTCAATAAAACTATGCATTAAAAATAAAAATTCAACTCATAAGATGAAGGGGAGTCAATAATGGCTAATCATTTGGGGCTTAATCGAGAGCAAATCGCTCGTGCAGCGATGCGAACCGCATTAGAAAATCAACAAGCTGAAGATAGTGTCGAGTTATTTATTCAACATCACCTCGAAGAGATTGAACCTGATTATTGGGAAAAACATTTTGGAACCAGTCAACCCAATTGTTTACAAGTTCTAGAACACTTAGTGCTTGTTCATCAATTTGAAGATGAAGACCTAGAAATAATGGAAATTTTGGATTTTAGCTTACCAGAAGAAGTAACTAACTATGTTATTTGCGTGAGTTTTGATGCTAAAGGTGAAGTGGTTGATATCTCTATGGAAAGTTAGTTTTGTCTTTTCAGGTGGTGTTTAATGGATATTCAAATTAAGAGAATTTATGAGGATTCTAAAAAATCAGATGGGTTGAGGATCCTTGTTGACCGTTTATGGCCAAGAGGAGTATCAAAGGAAAAAGCACATCTTGATTTATGGTTAAAGGAAATAGCACCATCAACACAATTACGTACTGCATTTTGCCATAAAGTAGAAAATTGGTTGGAATTCCAAGATAAGTATTATGAAGAATTGTCTAGGAATCCATGTATTAATGAGTTGGTAAACTTGGCTGAAAAGAATAAGCTAACCCTTATATATGCTGCAAAGGATCCAAACTTGAATCATGCTTTGGTGCTTAAAAATTTTATATTAGCTAAGGAAAAATGAATTTTTATAATTTTAGCAATACTTAAAATGATGTTTTGAAAAAAATTGTCTTTGATTCATAATGGCATTTTGAGTTTCTTTTATGTCTTTGCCAAATTGTCCAAAATGCCAATCAGAATATACTTATCAAGAAGCTGATTTATTTATTTGCCCTGAGTGTGCACACGAGTGGAAAGAGGGTTCTGTTGCCACAAATGAATCAGAAGAAATCATTAAAGATGCAAATGGTAATGTATTGGCTGATGGGGATAGTGTTACTGTTATTAAAGATTTAAAAATAAAAGGTTCGTCTTCTGTTGTAAAAGTCGGTACAAAAGTAAAAACGATTCGTTTAGTTCACGGTGCAAGTGATGGTCATAATATCGATTGTAAAATTGATGGTATAGGCGCTATGAAACTTAAAGCTGAATTTGTAAAGAAAGCGTAGTTTAAGCATAAGAAAAGCAGCAGAAATGTTGCTTTTCTTATAAATTACTAAATGAGAACAAAAAACAATCTTCTATAGTTTTCTACTCAACTATATTGAAATATCAATTTATAAATAACAACTCCGATAAGAGAGGTTCTCATGGCAGGTTGGTTTGAAGTCAGTCAAGCGAATGATGGGCAGTATCGCTTTGTTTTAAAAGCAGGGAATGGTGAGCCCATTCTAAATAGTGAACTTTATAAAACAAAAGCAGCAGCGCTCAATGGTATAGCATCTGTTCAAAAAAATAGTCCAGATGATGGGCGATATGAGCGAGTGGTCGCAAAAAATGATAAACCTTATTTTAATTTAAAAGCAGCGAATCATCAGGTGATTGGAACTAGCCAATTGTATTCAAGTGAACAATCACGCGATAAAGGGATTGAATCTGTTAAAAATAATGGTTCATCAGAGACCATAAAAGATTTAACTGCCTAAATTTAGAGAATAAAAAAGCCGTTTTAAAAACGGCTTTTTTGCTATCTAAGAATTAACAATTAACCAGCAAGTTTTGTGATTAACTCTTCTTTACTTAGATTGATTGATTCTTCATCACGACGACCTTTATATTCAAAAGTACCAGCGTCTAAGCCTTTTTCACCGATTACAATACGATGAGGAATACCCATCAATTCAAGATCAGAGAACTTAACACCAGGGCGTTCATTACGGTCATCTAATAACACGTCATAACCTTGGGCTTGTAATTCAGCATAAAGTGCTTCTGCTGCCTCAAGAGTACGCGGTGACTTATGAGCATTCATTGGAACGATTGCAACTTCGAATGGTGCGATTGCTTGTGGCCAAATAATGCCTTTATCGTCAAAGTTTTGCTCAATTGCTGCAGCAACTACACGTGTGACACCGATACCATAGCAACCCATTGTGACAGTAAATGGTTTCCCATCTTCGCCAAGTACTTTACAACCTAATGCTTCAGAATATTTCGTACCCAGTTGGAAGATGTGACCAACTTCGATCCCTCGTTTAATCTGCAATGTACCTTTACCATCTGGTGATGGATCGCCTTCAACCACATTACGAAGATCATAAACTTCACTATACTTCGCATCTCGTTCCCAGTTTAAGCCAGTAGCATGCTTATCAACTTGGTTAGCACCTGCGATAAAATCAGATAATACAGATGCTGCACGATCAACAATTACGGTTAAGCCTTTTTCTACAAGTCCCTGAGGACCACAGAAGCCAGCTGTTAAACCATTTTGCTTTAATTGTTCTTCTGTAGCAAAGCTCAGAGGCGCTGCAATAAGAGGATGTTTTTCAGCTTTAATCTCATTCAGTTCGTGATCACCGCGTAAGAAAAGTGCAATTACTGGAATATTGCCGTTTTCATCCGCGATACCTTGTACAAGTAGAGCTTTGATCGATTGTTTCGCTTCAGCATTTAAAAAACCACAGACATCTTCAATCGTTTTTTGATTCGGTGTTTCAACGATTTTAAATTCTTGTGTAGCTGCTAAACGCTCACCAACTAACACAGCCTCAGCCATTTCAACGTTAGCTGCGTAATCTGATTCTGTAGAGAAGGCGATGTCGTCTTCACCACTAGATGCCAATACATGAAACTCATGCGATGCAGAACCACCAATCGAGCCTGTATCAGCCTGAACTGGGCGGAAGTCCAATCCTAATCGTGTGAAGATACGGCTGTATGTGTCATACATTACGTCGTAAGTTTCTTGAAGAGATTCTTGGTTTGCATGGAAAGAATAAGCATCTTTCATAATGAATTCACGTGAACGCATCACGCCAAAACGAGGACGAATTTCGTCACGGAATTTGGTTTGAATCTGGTAGAAATTTAAAGGTAATTGTTTATAACTTTTAAGTTCATTACGCGCTAAATCGGTGATGACTTCTTCATGTGTAGGTCCCAATACAAAGTCATTTGTATGGCGATCTTTGAAACGTAATAATTCAGGTCCGTATTGTTCAAAACGACCAGATTCTTCCCATAGTGCAGCAGGTTGTGTGACTGGCATAAAGACTTCTAATGCACCAGAACGATTCATTTCTTCACGAACAATCGCATCAACTTTCTTTAGAACGCGTGTTCCCATGGGCAACCAAGAGTATAAGCCAGAAGCTAATTTACGAATCATCCCCGCACGTAACATAAGCTGATGAGAAATAACTTCAGCATCATTTGGGGTTTCTCTTAACGTTGCAAATAAAAAGCGGCTTGCGCGCATGGAAACTATCCTAGGGTTAAATGTTGTCTAAAAATTAGTTTACAAAAAGGACTTTTAAGATGTCTATTTTGAATTGAGCGCATTATGACATGAATCATTCAATTTCGGAAAAGTTAGCACATCCAATTCAAGCGAAAGTTGTATAGAGGGGGAGGTAATTATTGATTACGAGATGCTTCATCTTGTTCTAATTTATTTAAGCGACGAATGATCTCAGCATAATCTGACTCAGTTTTATGATAGCTATTACGTAAACTTTCAACAGTGTTTTTTACATTATCAATATTTTGAGCATTATTGGCTAAATTGTTTTTGAGTGATGCTGGAATTGATTCTCCTTTGCGATGATAATCCATTTCTTGACGCTTGAAGCCGATCTTATCGCGTTGTAACTGTTGTAATTGGTTCTGCTGATAATTCAACTGCTTTTTAATGTTTGCTAACATTTGATCGCGTTTTATTGCTGCAATTTTTGCACTTCCATAGGCACGTTTGAGCTTTAAATCTTTTTCTCGTTGTCTAGCTAAAGCTTCACGATGAGATGCTTGTTGAACATCTTTATTCGCATTATATGGTTGATTTCGTTTGATCACTTGCATGTTACGATCGAGTGCTTCATACCCATAACGAATATGCTCTGGTGTCACAGAAGTACTAACATTAGCAACACCATTTCTGTCGTAGTAACGATACCATGCTGCTTTGGGTTGATCAGTTGCTGCGAAAGTTGATGTATAAAAAAAACATAAAAAAAATGCGCAAATGTAATTACGAGCAATCGTTGTAAAGTGACGAATGCGGAAACCGCACTTTAACGAACCAGTCATTACATTCCCCGATAAAAAGTTAATTAAATCACTTATTTTTAAAAAATAATCTGTAGTATATTAGTAGCTATTTATACAATTAAAAATACTTCTTATGCAAAAAAAATAGGAATTTGATGAAAAGTGTGAACTGCTTGGTATTGTTTTGAAAAACTGATAATTTGGTTCAAAAAACTTCATTGATAATGCAAGTAAAGATATGTTAAAAATATCAAATAGTCTGTATAAAACAAATTAAACAACCATAATTTGTATTGAGTGAATGGGGCAGGACAATAAATGGAAGATAAATTTCAAAATTTAAAAGTAATGGTGATTGACGATTCTAAAACGATTCGACGTACAGCTGAGACACTGTTACAACGCGAAGGTTGTGAGGTGATTACAGCTGTCGATGGTTTTGAAGCATTATCGAAAATTGCGGAAGCAAATCCTGATATCGTATTTGTCGATATTATGATGCCTCGTCTAGATGGTTACCAAACCTGTGCATTAATTAAAAACTCTCTAAATTATCAAAATATTCCAGTAATCATGTTATCAAGCAAAGATGGTTTGTTTGATCAAGCCAAAGGGCGTGTCGTGGGGTCAGATGAATATTTAACTAAGCCATTTAGTAAAGATGAGCTGTTAAGTGCGATTCGTAACCACGTAAGCGCATAAAATTTAAAATCGAGGAAAAAATGGCTCGTATACTTATTGTAGATGATTCTCCTACTGAAACGTTTCGTTTTAGAGAAATTTTGACAAAGCACGGTTATGAAGTTTTAGAAGCAACTAATGGTGCTGACGGTGTAACAATGGCACAGGCTGAGTTACCAGACCTTGTGTTAATGGATGTGGTAATGCCAGGGATGAATGGCTTTCAAGCAACACGTCAAATCAGTAAAGGTAAGGATACACAACATATTCCAGTCGTGATTGTAAGTACCAAAGATCAAGCGACAGACAGAGTATGGGGTAAACGTCAAGGTGCTTGTGATTACTTAACTAAGCCTATTGATGAACAGCAACTGATAGATGTGATCAAGCAACTATTAAGTTAATTGTACGAGCCTTTTCAATACTCAATATGGGATAGGTTATGGCTGCAAATGGATTTATCGAATTGCTTCGCTTATCCAAGCGAGGCAATAAACAATACGCTTCAACACAAAATGAAGTCAGTCGTTGGTCTGGTATTGCATTTGAGATGTTAGGGCAATATTTTGTTGCGCCACTTGGGGAAATTTCGGAGGTGATTTATCCACCGAAATATACTCCTGTACCAAATACTCAATCATGGGTGCGTGGTTTGGCAAATATTCGTGGGCGGTTGCTCTCAGTTTCTGATTTAACACATTTTATTTCAGGACAAAGGAGCCAATTTTCACCAACGCAAAAAGTAATTTGTATAAGCCATCAAGATCATTATGTTGGTTTGGTTGTAGACCAAGTTTTGGGGATTCAGCACTTTAATAAAAAGAGTTTTTTTTCTCAAAGTTCTGAACTAGACAATAAGCTCAAAGAGTATTGTCAGGGATACTTCCACCAACATAACCAACAATGGCATGTATTTTTACTGAGTCGGTTGTTGCAAAACCCTCAATACATGAATGCATCAATAAAATTTATAAACTAATTTTTACGCTACGGAACATAAATGCGTATTCAGGGGAGAAGCTGGTATGGGCTTTAAACTTAAAAAGAAAAATGGCAGTGGTAATGATAGTTCTGGTACTAAGAAGAGCAGCGCATTTTTAGAAAAAATACGCACTCAATTAGATCAGTTTTCACGATTATTCGGTGAAACTGAGAAATCTAGACCGATTCTTTATCGAGCTTTAATCGCTTTAGCTCTAGCAGTTATCCTCTTAATTTACCTTTTTGTCAGTGTTCCACGTTCAAACCAATTAACTCGTAGTTTGGGCGAGTTGCGTTTGTTATCGCAGATGATTTCGCGCCAAGCAACAGAGGCAACGGCTTCAGGTACACCTGAAGCGATGAAGAGTTTGGTTGAGTCAGAAAAACGATTTGCTGAGAACTTGGAACTTGTTGAGAATGTTTATGGTAAAGGCTCAACAGAGTACAAAAAAGTAAATGAACTTTGGACTAATGTTTCTAAAAACATTGATTTAATTGCTTCACAACAAAAAGTCATTAATCAGCTTTATGATACGAACATTTCCATCAGTGAAACGATTCCTGAGATTCAGGCTGAGTATAACTTGATGGTTGATCAAATGGTTCGTGAGAACATGCCAAGTAGTCAGGTAATTATCACTAAAAACCAAGTGTTTATTGCAGAACGTATTTTACGTTCAATTAACTCAGTACTAGTAGGTACGGATAACTCTAATATCTCTGCAAATGACTTCGGTGCTGATATTGATACTTTTGGTGTTTACTTAAATGCTCAATTAAATGGTAGTGCTGAACTTGGTGTAGATCGTATCGAATCACCTGATTTACGTGAATCTGTGGATAGCATTAAATCTGATTATGATGCTGTTCTAAAATCAGCTGCAGAAACAGTATTACAGAATGCCAATCAAATCGTTCGTGTTCGTCAAGCTTCATCTCAAATTTTCTCTCAGTCAGATGCCTTACTTGGGTCATTAAATGCATTATCTGATAAAGCAGAGGGTGGTTGGGGTAATGTTGTTGCAGGTATCGTATTAATTGGTGCTTTGGGACTATTGGTTTTCTCTGCGTTACAATTACTCGCATTACGTAGTAATACTGATAAAGAGCGTGTAACTCGTTTACAAGATGAATATGACCGTAACCAAAATGCGATTCTACGTTTACTTGATGAGATTGCCGACTTAGCTGACGGTGACTTACGTTCTTATGCAACAGTATCAGAAGACTTTACGGGTGCGATTGCCGACTCGATTAACTTCGCAATTGATCAGTTACGAGATCTAGTTTCTCGAATCACTGAGACATCTCAAGAAGTTGCACGATACACGCAAGATACACAGAATATTACTAACCAGTTAGCTGAAGCTTCTGAGCACCAAGCACAAGAAATTGCAGGTGCATCTGCTGCAATGAATGAAATGGCATTGTCAATTGACCAAGTATCTGCCAACGCTTCTGAATCTGCTGATGTAGCATTGCGTTCTGTACAAATTGCATCAAACGGGGCAGATGTTGTAAACCGTTCAATCGAAGGTATGGATCATATTCGTGAGCAGATTCAGGAAACCTCTAAACGTATTAAACGTTTGGGTGAATCTTCTCAAGAAATTGGTAACATCGTATCGTTGATTAATGATATTGCCGATCAAACGAACATCTTGGCATTAAACGCAGCAATTCAAGCATCGATGGCTGGTGAAGCTGGTCGTGGTTTCGCGGTAGTTGCGGATGAGGTACAACGTCTAGCTGAACGTTCAGCATCAGCAACTAAACAGATTGAAGGATTGGTAAAAACAATTCAAACAGATACCAATGAAGCCGTAATTTCAATGGAACAAACAACGGCAGAGGTTGTTCGCGGTGCAAACTTGGCAAAAGATGCAGGTATCGCACTTGACGAAATTCAAACGGTATCTGGCGACTTAGCGAAATTGATTGCAAGCATTTCTGATGCCGCAAAACTACAATCTGCTTCAGCAAGTCATATTGCAACTACGATGAACGTCGTTCAAGAAATTACATCTCAAACGACTACTGCAACCTTCGATACAGCTCGTTCTGTTTCTGAATTGGCAAGCATGGCTGAATCATTACGTGAGTCTGTAACTGACTTTAAGTTACCTGAATAAACATTGAGTCAGAGGGTTGCTGAGAATCAACCCTCTGACTGAAATGAAATTTAGAATATCTCGGCAAGATGATGAGTATATGGAACGACATCTTGTACGGTTGGTACACGTATTTTTAAGCCACAATTAGTGGATAAAAACGAAAGAAGCCGCTATGAAAGAAATATTAAAAACATTAGTTGAAACGATGACGCTTCCTGAAGACAGTTATCTTGAGCAGGACTCAGAGATTCTTGATATTTTTATTGAAGAGTTAGATGAGATTTTTGTCGAATTAGAACCATTATTAGTTCAATGGATCGAACATCCTGATCAAAAAGATGTAATTACAGATATTCGCCGCCACTTTCATACATTGAAAGGTTCTGGTCGAATGGTCGGTGCGAAATCGTCAGGCGAATTGGCATGGACTGTTGAAGATACTCTGAATCGCATAATTGCAGGTACCATTTCACTGGATCAGAATATTCAGCAATATGTACAAACGGTATTTAATGTCTATAGATTTAAACTCGTCCAAGATTTTAAATCAGTTCAAGCTCATCATATTAATTTAAAACCATTAGTGTTATTGGGGCAGCAACTACAAAAAGAACAAAACCTTGAGCCTGCTTTAGCCGAATTGCTACAACTGTCAGTTACTTTAGATAAAGAAGATGTCATGACAGGTTTGGAAGTAAGTGCTGACGATAGTTTGGAAGAAGCAAAAGCTGTTTCTAATGAAGAAAATCTTGTTGAAGACCAAACTGAAGAAGATGGTTTAATAAAAGAAACTTTAGCAATCTTCTTAGAAGAGTCGGAAGATCATTTAGCAACGATTGATCAATTTTTGTTAAAAGATCGTCCAACAAATGATAATTACAATACCTTGATTCGAGCTTTACATACCTTGCGTGGTAGTTCAGCTATGGCACATGTAGATCAGGTATTTGATGCAAGTTCAAAAGTTGAGAACTTATTCAAAACGCTCTTACAAGAAGAATTAGATTCAAGTTCGGATGAAACTGCATTACTCATCCATTATGCTCAGTTTGTGCGTGATTATTTACACACACTTAAACAAGAAGGTCCAAAGCAAAAGTTTGATGAAATTTTTGATACCTTCAATGTTGCTTGGGATAGTTATGATTTTCAATTAGAAGACAAACAAGGCGATACCGTACGTCCTCAAGGTCTTGTTTCTCAATTATTAGAGCTTGATATCAATGATCTACTTGATGTGGAGTTTGATTTTGAAAAGCGTGCCCGCAGTGAATTTCCTCAGTATATTCAAACACTAAGCAAGCAAACAGAGCTTTTATTACAACATACTCATCACCATGCCACAATTGGGATGTACCAATATACGAGTTTGTTGCGTTCAAGTTATCAAGATATTCTATTCAAACCGAGTTTATTAAATCTTGATTATGCTTTTGAGTTATATCAGCAAGTTCATCAACACTTTATTCAGTTATTTGATACGTTGGCAGCAGGACAACGGGTGACGTTGACTAAAGTTCATGAGCGTATTCTCAATGAACTGAGTTCATTTACTCAGCAGAATGTTGAAAGTGTTGCATCAAGTGATGAATTACCTGCCGAGATTGTTGAAGTCACTCAAGATCAGCCTGACACGTCAGATATTAGTGAACATACAACGGTAAATGATCTCTCAACGCAGTTTGCGCTTGATAAGCAAATGATTGACTCTAATGAGTCCAATCGAGATTTTGACCCTGATCTTTTAGATATCTTCCTTGAAGAGGCTGATGAGTTACTCGCTGGTATCGATGCAGATTTAACGACATGGTCATCTGATCAACAAAATCTAAATGCTCTAAAGAATTTGATGCGTTATTTACACACCTTAAAAGGTGGGTCAAATATGATTCAAGCAAGGCATATTGGGTTGATTGCACATGAGCTGGAAACTATTTATGAGAAGTTAATCAATCAACAGATACAGGCTTCCTCTGCTTTAGTTAATTTAATTCGTGCTGTACAGGATGATATTGCTGATCGTATTCAAACTATTAAAGATCATCAAGTTGATTATCCTTCAACTCATGTTTTGGGTTTGTTAAAAGGCGTAGGTGCATCGGATTCGTCACAAGTATCTGAAGTTTCACACGAGCAAAAAGCTGAGCAAGAATTAATACTTGATGTGCAAGACCAAGAGCTAAGCTTAAATAACAGTGAAATCATTATTGAAAGTGACGAGGTTGAAGCCCTTTCATCTGATGACAATAGTCAAACGACCATCAGTAATACAGTAGATGTAACAGATTTTGCTCAACAACTGGCTTTAGACAAACAACTACTACAATCTAGTGATTCAAATCGTAATTTTGATCCAGACTTACTTGATATCTTCTTAGATGAGGCGGACGAGTTACTTGCTGGTATTGATTCAGATTTAAGTCTTTGGACTGCTGATCATACCAATTTAGCTGCATTAAAAAATCTTATGCGTTATTTGCACACCTTAAAAGGTGGATCAAATATGATTCAAGCAACGCATATGGGACTAATCGCACATGAGCTAGAAACAATTTACGAAAAGCTCATTAATCAGCAACTTCACGCATCTTCTGAGCTGATCGCATTAATAAGATTGGTACAAGATGACATTGCTGATCGTGTTCAAACAATTCGTGATCAACAAATCGATTATCCATCAGTACATGTCGTAAATCTTCTACAGCAGCAACATCAAGGTTCTGTTTTAGAATCAGTTTCTTCCACACTTGTGCAGTCTGTTGAAGTTGTTGATAGCCAACCGCAAGATCACTATGATGCGACTACTTCTTTGGTGACTGAGACATCTAGTCCAACCATTGAAATTGACGGTGAAGTTGCAGCTACGATTGAGCAGAATGCTCTCGAAACATCTCAAAATGCCGATGAGGAAGTACGTTCACTTGTCGAAGAAACTTTCCTTGAAGAAGCAGAAGAATTACTAGAACAAGCTCAAAGTTTATTAAAACAATGGTTTGAACAACGTGGTAATCGTAGCTTGTTATTGCAGTTGCAGCGTAATGCCCACAGTTTAAAGGGTGGAGCACGCATGGCTCAACTCGAAGCAGTTGGTGTTATTGCTTATCATTTGGAAAATACCTTTGAGCAGTTTGGTTTACATCATTTCAACTCTAATGTTTATGATAATTTACTCAATACAGCATTAACGTGGTTACATGACGCTATTTTCAAACGTCAATACGCCAATTTTGATGGTTTAAAACATAGTTTAGAAAATATCGAATTCGTTGATGTTTCTGCACAGCTTCCACAAAAAATCTCTGCTAAAGATGTATTTACTCCTGAATATACGATGGAGTTTGTGCAAGGTGATGGTACTGAGCCACCATCAATGTTTGGTGAGTGGGAAAGTTCTGAGCGTATCGAACAGAACAATGAAATGATCCGTGTTTCTGCTGATGTCATTGAAAAAATGATTGATTTATCAGGCGAGAATGCGATCAACCGTTCGCGTATTGAGATGGACTTGGGACAGTTAGGTGGAACTCTAACTGAGATGGAGCTAGCGATTAAGCGTTTGGCTGATCAGTTGCGTCGAATGGAAGGTGAGTTAGAAAGTCAAATTATTGCTCGTCATGGCGGTGAAAATTCACGTTATGAGGATTTCGATCCATTAGAGATGGACCAATATTCTTCACTCAATCAATTATCGAAATCTTTAGCTGAATCGGCATCTGACTTAGTCGATTTCAAAACAACTTTATCTGAAAAGATCCGTGATACTGAAGGTCTGTTATTACAGCAGTCTCGTATTCAAGCGGAAATTCAGGAAAGCTTGATGAGAACTCGTCTAGTACCTTTCTCAAGATTGCTACCACGATTACAGCGTATTGTTCGTCAAACAGCATCCACATTGAATCGTCCAACAGAATTGGTGGTGAATAATACTGAGGGTGAACTTGATCGTAGTATTCTCGAAAGATTGATTGCGCCTTTCGAACATATGTTACGTAATGCGATTGACCATGGTATTGAAGATCGTGAGCAACGTTTGCAAGCCAATAAACCAGAAACAGGTCATATTGTATTAAATATCGGTCGTCAAGGGACTGATGTTGTTGTGACATTCAGTGATGATGGTAAAGGTATTGATGTTAGCCGTATCAAGCAGAAAGCTATTCAAACGGGTTTGATGACCAAAGATCAAAAGCTTGAACAAGAAGAAATCTTACAATTTATTTTCCACCCAGGATTTAGTACGGCTGCACAGGTTACGCAGATTTCAGGTCGTGGTGTAGGTCTTGACGTTGTACAAAGTGATATCAAAGCATTAGGTGGTCACGTCAGTGTAGACTCAACGCTTGGTAAGGGAACAACTTTCACAATTCGTGTCCCAACAACTGTGGCGGTTAGTGATGCGTTAATGGTGAAAGCGGGTGATCAGCAATTTGCATTCCCTCTTGCACAAATTGATCGTATCGTGCGTATTTCTCCTGCAGCTTTAGAACAATATTTCGAAGGTCAGGATGATTACTTCACAATTGATCAAGAGAAATATCGCTTACGTTATTTATCTGAGTTTGTAGCAGGTCAACCAATTCCACGCTTAAGTGGAATGGTGCATTCTCTGCCTGTACTTTTGGTTAAAGGTGCGCAAGGTCAAACCACGGCTTTACTGGTTGATCAATTGATCGGTTCTCGTGGCCAAATTGTTGTGAAACCTATTGGACAACAGTTCTCGAGTATTGGTGTGATTGCAGGAGCGACGATTCTAGGTGATGGACAAGTCTGTTTGATTCTAGATGGGCAAACTATTGCTCGTCAGGCGCAGTCAACTCATCGCAGTAAACAAGCTGATGATACCTATACCAAACAGCGTTATGATGAACGTCGCTTGATTATGATTGTCGATGACTCTGTCACGGTACGAAAAGTCACATCACGTCTATTAGAACGTCATGGTTATGATGTTGTGACAGCGAAAGACGGTGTTGATGCGATTGAACAACTTGAAACAATCAAACCTGATTTAATGTTGTTAGATATTGAAATGCCGCGAATGGATGGTTTCGAAGTGACGAATCTTGTTCGACATCATGAGTTGCACCGAGATTTACCTATTATTATGATTACCTCACGTACTGGTGAGAAACATCGTGAACGAGCATTGTCATTGGGTGTAAGTCAATACATGGGTAAACCGTTCCAAGAGGAAACACTTTTGGAAAATATCGAAAGTTTACTTACGGTTCGCTGAGAGGTAGAAACGAATGGCAAAAAAAAATGCGAACACTGCTGGATTGGGACAAATTAACCAACAAGAATTACAGCATTTAATTACAGTATCTACTGGTTTTATTGATGCCTATATTATTGATTGTTTTGATAATGTTCCAATGTTATTACCACAAAATATTGTGCTTTCAGCAATGGATACTGAAACCAATGTGGATTTCATTGAGTGGCATGATCTAAAGCTACCTGTCTTTGCTGTTAATGATCCAAAGTTAGAAGAAGCTGTTGCTTTGGTCATTGAGGGTGATGATGTTTCAGAACGCTTTGCTTTGGTATGCAACGAAATGCCAGAATCTATTCGTTTACGTATCTCAGAAATGGTAGATGAAGAACGTGATATTAATGATAGTACGGTCTTCAAGTATGTAAAAATGGGAGAGAAGCAATTTTACGTACCTAATTTACAGCATATTCAAACCAAGCTAGGTTTATAAAATAAAAAAGGAACTCAAAATAGAGTTCCTTTTTTAATGCACAGGATTAAGTTAATAAATTTTCTAAAATCTGCTCATAAATATCAGTTAATGGATCAAGCTCATCTACGTTGACATGTTCGTTAATCTGGTGAATGGTTGCATTTAAAACCCCTAGTTCTAGTACTTGCGCGCCAGTTGGTGCGATAAAACGACCATCTGAAGTACCGCCACTCGTTGAAAGTTCGGTTTCAATGCCTGTTACATTTTTAATGGCTGTTTTTGCTGCATTCACCAACTCACCAACAGGTGTAAGGAATGGTAAACCAGACAAGGTCCATTGAATGTCGTAGGTTAATTGGTGTTTATCTAAAGTTTCGATAACACGTTGTTTTAATATTTCAGCTGTAACTTCAGTCGAATAACGGAAGTTAAAAGTCACTTTCAAAGTCCCTGGTACGACATTGGTTGCGCCAGTTCCTGCATGAATATTTGAGATTTGGAAAGAGGTTGCAGGGAAATATTCATTACCATTGTCCCAAACTGTTTCACATAACTCATTAATTGCTTTAGAGGCGAGGTGAATTGGATTCTGTGCAAGATGAGGATAAGCCACATGTCCTTGCTTGCCGTGGATGGTTAAAACTGCATTTAAAGATCCACGACGACCATTTTTTACAATGTCACCCAATTGATGAGTACTCGAAGGTTCTCCAACAAGACACCACGTCATTTTCTCATTGCGCGCTTCTAAGGTTTCAACAACTTTGACAGTACCATTGATTGATGGGCCTTCTTCATCAGAGGTAATTAAGAACGCAATAGAACCTTTATGATTTGGATGTTTTGCTACGAAACGCTCAGAAGCAACAACCATTGCTGCCAAAGCTGTTTTCATATCAGCTGAACCACGACCATATAACTTGCCATCTCGGATGCTTGGCAGAAATGGATCTGAGTTCCATGCATCTAAATGACCTGTTGGGACTACATCTGTGTGCCCAGCAAAACAAAAAACAGGTTGTTCTGTACCCCGACGTGCCCAAAGATTATCAACGTCTTCAAAGCGCATATTTTCAATTTTAAAACCTGCTTTCTCTAATCGATCAGCCATGATTTTTTGACAATCATGATCGACTGGAGTGACAGAAGGTTGACGAAGAAGTTGTAAACTGAGTTCTAAAGTATCGGAATGCTGGTTCATGCGAGATGTAGCTAAATCTGGTGAATTCTGAACCGATATAATAGGGGAATCTGATTAAGAAAGGTATGTAAAAATAAACCTTATCTGAGATGAGATAAGGTTTTATGAACTTACTGGATCAAGATTACATTTTTTCTTGAGTTTTTTCAGCAGTCTGAGTAACTTTGTCACCTGCTTTAGATACGTCCTGACCAAAACCTTTAAATGTATTACAACCAGTTAAAACAAAAGCAGTCATGATCGAAACAACTAAGATTTTTTTCATCATCTTCTCCGTTTAAATGTAATTATGATGTTCTTAGAGGCTAAAAAAAATACTATAAAATGAACATGATGGTTTGTTTGTAGAACTGTTATGAAATGTTACTTTATAAAAGTTAAACAACTTAAGTTTGCTTGAACAATGATGTCCTAAACATATAAAACTGAGGTTCACTATTGGGATCGTGATAGAGCCCATCTGTCCACCATTTAGTTGAGGTAGAACTTACTTCACGATTTGGGCACAACCATTCATGCCGTTGTAAGCGATGATATTGAGCGATTGGAATATGTGTTCCCCATTTTCCTATTCTGCGACGATTATTTATCCATGTGGGGAGGGGGCGTTGACCGTTGCAAACAGTCGGTAAATACAATTGACCTTTTAAAACACAAAATTTTCTTTGAATTTTATAATCATTTATTTCAGAAAACTGA
The DNA here is from genome assembly GCF_030913345.1 of Acinetobacter sp. A22. NCBI lineage: Bacteria > Pseudomonadati > Pseudomonadota > Gammaproteobacteria > Moraxellales > Moraxellaceae > Acinetobacter > Acinetobacter sp. A22. The sequence goes on along the minus strand of NZ_CP133162.1, from coordinate 1,898,172 downwards.
AATTGTCGTTCAGTGAAATGTTGTAATTTCCTGTTCAATGTATCTTGTCGGTTGAGCCCGTACCAATGTTTTAATTCTAGATCCATTTCACCTAGATAATACTTTAATGCCACTTCCCAATGTTCAATTTCATTACTTCGCTGATTTAAAATTAAAAAATCGAGCTCTCCAATTGTTACTGCGCCGTTGATGATTTGTATGCTATGACCAAGTAATTGATAATGATGAAAATCCTGATCTAAAAGCCAAAACCACAGTAAATTTTCGAAACGCAACCCAAGTCGTGTGCTTTTTAAGCGAGCTATAAATTCGATCAAAGGGCTTGGATCATCATCTAACTGAAATAAACGTGCTTCGTAGGATTGGTAAAGCTCTTGCCAATGATGGTCATCGTGTAGCTCAAAATTGTTTTTTATTACTAATTCATGTGGCTTTTGTGAAAGGATATTCGGGCTCGAGATGCAAAATGCGAGCTGCCTGACGATTGGAGTTTTAAATTGTATCCAAGGTTCAAAAAACAGCGGCGTAGAATCGGCTTCAGACATCATTTAATCCAATCATAGAAATAAGCCAGCCAAGTTTAAGAAAGCAGCTTAAAAACACTTTATACTAGCACGCTTGTGTTGACGTATTGGTTAATAGCGCAATGAAAACTTTATTTTGGCGAAGTCTGGTCGTAATTTTCATTACGCTCGGTATTATTGGTGCAATTTTGCCAGGTATGCCAACAACGGTTTTCTTGATACTTGCTGCTTGGGCTGCATCAAAAGGATGGCCACAAATGGATGCTTGGTTACTCAATCATCCCAAATATGGAGCTACTTTACGCAACTGGCGTGAATGTGGCACTGTGCCACGCAAAGCAAAATGGATTGCATCAATTATGATGCTAATCAGTGGAGTTTTGATGTTATTTACCAATGCACCAATCTTAGTCAAAGTATTCACTGATGTGACGATGTTGATCGTTGCAATTTGGCTGTGGTCACGCCCTGAGCCTGATTCAAAAAATGATTAAGTAAATCTGAGAGATGGCTTTAATGCTGCGTTGATTTACGCTTAAATTTAACAAACCAAATGCTACAATGAGAATAATCATCATTTTTTAGTCATTTTAAACGCCGATAGATCCAAGTTTTTAAAAAATCAAAACTACAGAAATCAGCTATGATTTGTGTTGAAATAATTTAGCGTTATTTAATCTTGAGATAAAAATGTCGTATACCATCGAACAAGCTGATATTTTGATCGATCTAGCACAACAAACCTTATATTTGCCCAAACATAATAAGTTCTATGTGATTTCATCTGGCAAGAATGGCATTGGTGAACAAGAAAATAGTGGTAAAACACCACGAGGCTGGCATCGTGTTGCTCAGAAAATCGGTCAGAAAGCAGCAAAGAATTCAGTCTTCATCGCTCGTCAACCTACGGGTGAAATTTATAATCAGCAATTAGCGGAACAGTTTCCAGAACGGGATTGGATTTTATCTCGTATTCTTTGGCTAGATGGCTTAGAAGTTGGTTTTAATAAAGGTGAGGGCTGCGACACGTTCAATCGATATATCTATATTCATGGAACACCTGAAAGCCAACCAATGGGTATTCCAATGTCGCATGGCTGTATTCGTATGCAGAATGATGAGATTCTTGAATTGTTTGAACTGGTTCCTGAACATGCACTGGTCTACATTTCTGAATCGCCTTTAGAAATTTAGCTGTTAGAAATCGAATAAGTGTTTAAATAAAATACTGAAATATTAGATTTTATCGTGAATTACCTATTTTTTAATCATTCACACTGTTTTTTTAGAAAAGATGAGGAAAAGCGTTTGACAGGCTGTAAAGATTCTCTATAATGCACCTCACAAACGATGAAGACGTTAAGGGCGCTTAGCTCAGTTGGTAGAGCGTCTGCCTTACAAGCAGAATGTCGGCGGTTCGATCCCGTCAGCGCCCACCAAGCCTTTACGTTAAAACTCAAGTGCAGCGGTAGTTCAGTTGGTTAGAATATCGGCCTGTCACGCCGAGGGTCGCGGGTTCGAGCCCCGTCCGCTGCGCCACTTAAGTTTTAATAATCGTTTCTGAAATTGCAAGATCATAGTGCAGCGGTAGTTCAGTTGGTTAGAATATCGGCCTGTCACGCCGAGGGTCGCGGGTTCGAGCCCCGTCCGCTGCGCCACTTTAGGATTGCAAATTCAGTTGGAGTTAAGTAAATTAGACGTTTACTTAAACAAAGCCAAGCTTTGTTACCTCGCTCAGGGCGCTTAGCTCAGTTGGTAGAGCGTCTGCCTTACAAGCAGAATGTCGGCGGTTCGATCCCGTCAGCGCCCACCATAATTTGTGACATTAACTATCAAATAGATAGTTACCCAGTGCAGCGGTAGTTCAGTTGGTTAGAATATCGGCCTGTCACGCCGAGGGTCGCGGGTTCGAGCCCCGTCCGCTGCGCCATTTTCTTGATACCTTATTCAAGAAAATAAATGTTTTAACAAGTATCTTTATACTTGATCTCTGATACGAGATGCCATTAGGGAAATCAAAGATTTTTCTCTTGCGCTCAGACAAAGCCAAGCTTTGTTACCTCGCTCAGGGCGCTTAGCTCAGTTGGTAGAGCGTCTGCCTTACAAGCAGAATGTCGGCGGTTCGATCCCGTCAGCGCCCACCATAACTTCCATACAATATCTTGCTATCTTGATTGTGATTTTAAGTCATTTCTTTTATCATTAGCCGCAATAATGATTCTAAAATTGAAGTGATTTATGAGAAATCCTTATCAACGCAAGGCTGCGTCGAAATCTCAAACTAATTCTAATCTTTCTCCAAAAGATACTTATCGTCAGTTCATTGAACAAATTGTTATGCAGCGTCAAGTGATTGCTTTGTATCATGATGGGTGGGCGTTGTGTGCAACACCTTCTGGGCAACATGCTTTATCAATCTGGCAAAGTAAAGGATTGGCAAAATTATTAATTAAAGATAATTGGGCAAACTATCATCTACAGGAAGTTCCATTATTGTCTTTTATTGAAAAGATGATTCCCTTTTTAAAGGAAAATAATACGATCCTTTCTTTAGATCTGACACCTGAAGGTAATAATTTATTAGTGCCACCGGATACATTATTGTTAGATATTAAGAACTTTCTTTATCAAGTCTATTTACAGCGCCCTGATGTATTTGCTGAGTTAAAATTGCCCCTGCCACGTGATATCCGTTTGCATAATTAAATCAAAAAAAGATTGGGGCAGAGCCCCCCAATCAATATTCATTTAATATCCATCCGCTTGCATAAGCGAAATACTCTCTTAACCATGCATTATATCGAGTGCTTAAAGGCGTAGTTGATCCAAGTAAAATGGTTTGGCTATAACCTTGTTTTTTTGCAATCGCTTGCGCACGTAAGGTATGAAAGTCACTGGTTACGATTGCAATGGGTTGTTGCAGAGTAATGTGATGCGCTGATAGCAAAGGCTGACTATTCTTGAGGTTAAGTTCAGTGCTGGTGCTTTTGTCTTCGAGTAAAATCTGAGTGGCAGGGATTTGATGTTTTTGCTGCAAATAGCGTGACATAACAATTGCTTCGCTATCTTTCTCGCCAAAATCAATTCCACCAGAGACAATCACTTTTGCATCTGGTTGCGCTTTTGCCAAAGGTGCTGCACGATCAAGACGTTTTGCAAGTGTTGCTGATGGTTGACCATTTTCGATGCCCGTTCCTAAAACAATAATTGCTTTAACAGGTCGAATAGATTGCGGTTTCTGATTGTTATCTGTCAGATAATTAAAGAAATATCCTAGACTAATGATCCAAATCCAAAAACACGCCCATGCAAAGCGCCAAATAGAATGCATACGGAAGTGATAAAAGAAAAACCGTTCAAAATGATAATAGAAATAAGCGTAAATACAGAAAAATAGTCCAATTAAAAAGGGTAAAACTGTACCGATGTGAACCTTTTTAAGCGCAATTAGAATAGCTCCATCTAGGAATAAAATAGAACCGACTATAGCTAAAATGATACGAATCCATGAGCTTGCTTGCATAATCTTTTTCGTAAGCGATATAAAACGTGCTAAGTGTATGCAAAATTCATCGAAAGGCAAACGCTTCTATTGATGAATAAAAAATGGGTGAATATCACCCATTTTTATCTATATTCAATAAAGCTTAGTAAACATCTCGACGATAACGACCTGATAATCGTAATTCATCCAATTTTTCCTCTCCTAGAATATCGATCAATGCAGCTTCAACACCTGTTGCCATACCTTCAATGCTTCCACAAATGTATATGACAGCATCCTTAGCGATCCATGCTAAAAGCTCCTCAGCATTGTTGCGAAGAATATCTTGTACATAAATACGTTGAGCTTGATCTCTAGAGAATGCTAAGTCTAGACGTTTTAGAGTTCCCATGTTTTTCCATGCTTCGATGGTATCTTTATAGAAATAGTCACATTCACGTTGACGCTCACCAAAAATTAACCAATTTTCAGTGTAATTTTGACGATTACGTTGTTGCAACAGGCTCATCAAACCTGCGATACCTGTGCCATTACCGATACAAATGATTGGGCGATTATCATCAATCAGATGGAATGATTCATTCGTACGAATTCGTAAAGCTAGTTTATCTTTGATTTGGATATGTTCTGTTAACCATCCCGAGCCTAATCCAAGTTCACCTTGTGGGTCACGCTGTTGACGAACGACAAGTCTGAGAATTTGCTGCGGAGGAATACTAGCGATAGAGTATTCTCGAGTGGGTAGGGTAGGAAGCTGCTCGACAAGTTCATCTAGATGATTGAATGCCTGAACATCTACGCGTAAATTTTTATTCCGTAATGCCTGATCAATTTTCTGATTCAATGATTCGATTTTGGATTCAGCTGAGATTTGGTACTTTTCTAAAAAGCGTTGAATCTCTGTAGGAGTATTTTCTGGTTGAATTTCTGCAATATCACCAGGATGCCAAGTCATATCATGAGGAGCGGTGAATTCAATATTGTAAGCAGGTTGCCCAAGACTATTTGGATTGAGGAGTGTACGAGAACTTAATGTCCAATGATCAAATACTTTTTCAATGTTCATTGCATGTAGTTCTGTGTGCGTAATCTCTGATAAAGCCTGATTCCAGCGTTGGATATCATTAGGATTGACGTTATCGACTTCAATTAAGTCAAATAAAGCTGATGCCTTCGATGCTAATAACCATTGGTTTATTGCATGCCCAAAACTACAGAAACTTTCAGGATATTCTTTAGAACCCAATGCAAGCACTGCAAACTGCATTGAACTTAAATCTAGTGATTGCTTCATCATCTTTTTGCTGAAGCTAGTTGCTAAGTCAGGTGCCTCACCAGTTCCATAGGTACTCACCACAAATAAGACAAGCTCAGCTTGCTGAAGCTCACTCTCAGTCAACTGTTGAAGAGGTTTAACAATTGTTGCTTGCTGTGCTTCTTGTAAGCTTGTTGCTGTACGCCATGCGAGTTGCTCAGCCACACCTGTTTGACTTGCGTATGTGATGAGCCATGGTTTTGTATTTGGGTCAATAACTTGAGAACCGATCGTATTTCGTACCGCGAGTGTGAGTTTTTTTTGTTTGCGACGTTTTAAATAAAGCATCCAACCTGTGACGAAAAATAAAGGCATTGTTAAAGATGCCAGCATTGCTAAAAATTGATAAGTGTCACCAAAAAAGCTTCCACGATGTACAGGGAGCATACTGCTCATAATCTTTTCATTTAGCTTCTTATCTTCGTAAAGCTCAAATTTCTCAAAAGTGTTGGATTGATAATTATAAATAGCTTGGTTACGAGCACGTTCATGTTGGGGGATAGCATCAACAAAGGATAGCTCAAGCTTTGCATCGTTCTTTTTCGGAATATTAAATGTTAATGATGAATATTCACGTCCAATTTGGGCATTCACGCCTGTCCACGATTGCGACAATATGTTGGTCACTTGCTCAGGTTTAAGTTTTTCTTTTTCAGGTTTTTTTCTATCTTGGTTTGGTTCGTTGCGTTTAGGTTGTTCAACTCCCATGACTTTGAACATACCAGCACGCCACCAGTCATATGACCAATACAAACCAGTGCATGCAAATAAGAGATAAAAGACGACAAGCCAAGTTCCAACTACAGCATGTAAATCCCAAATAAAATTGCGACCCTTAAGTTTAGGCTTAATAAAGAACCATTGTTTAAAAGAATGTTTTTTAGGGAAGCGAAGATAAAGTCCACTCAGCACAAAAAAGATAAGCATCAAGGTTGATGCACCTGTAATTTGTGCGCCAAACTCGCCTGCAGTTAAGTTCCGATGCAATCGTTGGATAAATTGTAATACCTCACGGAACCACATTACTATTAATCTCAATATCGGGTTGTTTTTTATTGAAGTGTTGAAATATCTGGGCTGGGGTTAACTTTGGAGTAGAAGCAGCTTCAACAACATAGCTCTCTTTATTGATGAATTCTAAGATTTGCTGATCATATGAATAAATTGCTCCAGTTATGCCCATCAATGAAAGGATTAAACCTGCAGTGATCCCTAAGAACCAATGAATTTGGAAGAAGACTTTTTTAAGCATGGTCAAAAAATGTAAATAAAGTGGAGTTCATGTAAAAAATTATAACTCAAGATTAAGAATATAATATGGATTTTGTAGGTAATATTGATTTTGATTCTCATTTAAATTTTTACATTAAAAAAAACCTCTCATTTTGAGAGGCTTTTTTTGAATATTTTTAATTATAGCGTTTTCGGAGCGCCTACAGTTTCATTCAAATGTTTACGAACAGTATTGAATGAAAAGTTTTTTGAATCCATGCGTTTAGGAAGGATATATGCACCTTGTTGTTCATCACCTTTTGGTGTTTTTACTTTAAAGTTCACCAAAATGAAGTCAGGTGAGCTATACCACTCATAAATATCTTTCCAACCGATTGTTGCAGTACCTTCTTGAACGCCCATTTTTTGGCGCATGACGATACCGTGTGGTTGAACACCAAGACGAAGACCTTTAATTTCCTGAACTGGGAATTCATTCATTTTACGTTTCACATACCACTCAAGACCGAATCGTTTAATCAGGTAGAAGAGGGCAACGAACACGATAACAACCCAACAAAATACAGTTGAGTAAGTAGAGTAGTAGTTAATCAGTCCAGCGGTCACTAAAGAAAGCACCACAAGCGAAATCATAATGATCCACGCTTTGCGACTAAATTTATTAGTACTACGCCAAATCATAAGTTGAGCTTGACGTTGTTCAGCTTCGGAAACTTCGTAGGGAACAGGTTGTAGCGTATAAGCGTATAGCGTTTTGGCGGTCATAGTATAAAAAATGAGTGTAGAACTAGGTTAAGTTTAGCATTAATTAGCAGTCAAAGATATTATGCCAATGGTGGATAAATCAAAGAGATGCAAACTCAGTGCCATCCTGATTTGGCTCATGACTCAAGCTTTGTTTAAGCATGCTTAAGCGAGTCAAAATACCAAACATGAGTGATAATTGTTGCAAAATAATCAAGGACTTTGGATCACCTTCATCATGAGTACTGAGTCGTTGACGTATGGTTTGTAACATGTTTTGCGCGGATAAATCTGGAACCTCATCACGCAATAATGTGCCTTTAATATCGTCTAGGGCTTGATCAAGTAAAGCCAATACTTCTTGATCATGGATTTGTGCTCGATGTGCACCTAAGGCTGCGATATAGCTCAAAAAGGTATGACTCAAACACAAGAACTCGAATGCCAGTGACTTTTGTGTTGGGTCAATATTTGGCTCAGTTGCTAATGTGGAAATTAAAGAAGCAACTTCTGCATCGGTATTGTGCGCTGCGCGACGAACTACACGATAATTGAGCGCATTATTTTTACCTTCGTGGTATTGCTGAACTACTTCCGAAAGATAATTACATTGGGCTTCTATAGAACGCTGGATGGTACGTGGCAGCCGGCGAAATTTCCAATCGGGCCAAATAAAACTCACGCCAAACCATGCGAGGGCACATCCGATAAGTGTATCGATAAATCTTGGAAAGCCAGCAGCAAATGCAGAACCATCAAGATTAAAGTTGATCAGTGCCAAGATAGTGATGAATGCAGTTGCTTGAGCATATTGCTTACTTCTTAGTTCGAAAAATAGCACACCGCTTAAAACAAGCATCACCAATTGCCCTTCAAGTGAAGGAATAAAATAGATAATCGCCAATCCAACAATAATGCCGATTAATGTACCCACTATACGCAAATATAAGCGGCGTTTTGTGGCGTTGAAGTTTGGCTGACATACGAACAGTGCAGTGAGTAAAATCCAGTATCCATATGCAATATGGGTAACTTGAATAAAAATATAGCCAATAAATAAAACGATAGATAAACGGACTGCGTGTCGGAATAAAACAGACTCGGGTGTGAGATGCTGTTTGACTCGAACAAAAATATCATTCCAACCTTTGAGATCATCATCTTTAAGTTGGTGTTCAGTCTGTTGAGCGTTGATCAGTTGCAAATCGCGTTCTGTTTCTAAATTTTGCAGTTGGGCATCGATCGATTTTAAATTTTGATAGAGTGCAAATAAGGCATTTACACGTACTTGATCATAAATATTATCTTCACGTAATTTTTCTAATGACAGTCTAAGATTTTCAAAACTATGTTGAAATCTTTTGTTGTGCGTATAACGTGTGCGATTCAAGATACATTGCGCTAAGTCCTGACATGCTTTGCCTTGAATGGTAAGAATACGTTGGAAACGAAATAAAATATCACTGTGTTGAAACAGTTTAGCGAGTTTTTGATAATCAATATGAGCGGAATCAGCACGCTCGTGAATATCTTGAGCTACAAAATAATACTGTAAGCTGCGTCGCGTATCTTTTTGACCTCGGTCTCCTTTGAGACGAGTGACTAGTGCTACACGTAAATTATTGAATAATGTAATTAATTTTCCATTTTCTAGTGCTAAATCAATCATGCTTTGTTGGTAGCTTGATGCGGTCATATCGACATCAAACAGATTTGATTTAGCATATAAAAAACTACCTAAAGCATTATAAGATGCTGATAGTTGATCTTGTAACTGACGGACTGGAAATAATAAGAAGCTGATAGTTGAAATCAGACCATACCATGCTGCTCCGATCACAAGTAATGCAGGTTGCAAATACCAGTCTTCAAATAGATGAACACCAAGCATGGTATATACCGAAACCACCAAGCATCCATAAGCAATCGTTGCGTAACGTCGCCCTAACGAACCTAACAGAATCCAGCCAATACAAGAGGCGATCAAACCAAAAGCAAATGCGAAAGGGTAGGGAAATAATAATTGAACGGATGCTGCGGTAATAAAAAAACCGATGTAGGTGTAGATTAAGTTCATGATCCGCACAGAAAAGCGATCATCAATATCACTGATACCTGCAGCGACTACACCTAAAGTTAATGGAATCGTAGCCAGTTGAAAATCTAATAAATAAGGAACAAAAGCTGTACCTACAAAAGCGATCAACATCCTCACGTTATACATAAACGTGGTGTTATAAGTTAATTGTTTTAAACGTCCAAACCAAGGATTCAAGCGCTGTCCTTTTCGTATCGTGTCATGGAATTATTGTATGGGAACTGACATCTCAAAAGTGCTAGTCAGCCTGTATTATTATGCACAAAATAGCATGAGAGTGTTAAGCTTAGATCAGGAATAAACTTGAAAAGTGAAGTATTATGAAGGTCGAGCAGTCTAATTCACGTCAATATTCAACAACTTGGATTATGTTGCTTGCACTCCTTACCGCTTTAGGTCCTTTATCAATTGATATGTATTTACCCGCTTTGCCTCAAATGGCAGAGGAGTTTGGGGTAAGCACGCAAATGGTCGCAAATACTTTGCCTGCCTATTTTTTAGGGCTTGCGATTGGTCAACTTATCTATGGTCCAGTGAGCGATCGGATTGGTCGAAAAAAACCTTTGTATTTTGGTTTAACCCTTTATGTGATTGCCAGTCTGGCTTGTGTATTTGCAAGTAATGAATGGGCATTAATCATTGCACGTATTTTTCAAGCGCTTGGGGGCTGTGTCGGTGTCGTTATTGCGCGCGCTGCGATTCGTGATCGGCTGGATGTTCAAGGTTCAGCTCAAGCATTTTCAAGTATGATGATTGTCATGGGGCTAGCACCTATTTTAGCACCTATGTTTGGCGCTTGGATTCTGAACTTTTTCCCTTGGGAAATGATTTTTGCTGCATTGGCTATTATTGGTGTGATCTGTTGGTTATGTGTCCATTTCTTTTTTAAAGAATCTTTGCCAATTGAGCGTCGTCTCAAGCTTTCCACTTATCAAGTCACAACGCTTTATGCCGCAATTCTAAAAGATGCGAGCTTTAGAGTCCCCATGTTTGCAGGCTGTCTGACAGGTGCAGCTTTGTTTTGTTACATCAGTTCTGCATCAGCGGTCTTTATGGGGCAATATGGATTATCTCAACAGCAATTCTCCTATGCATTCGCTTTTAATGCTGCTGGAATTATGTTGATGTCTTCTTTGAATAAGCATCTCAATACACGAATGGATATTTATCCCCGTCTTCGTTTAGGCGGTTCGATTCAGTTCCTTGGTGCTGTATGTGTTGTGTTTGCAGGATCAATGCATAACGCTCCGTTGTGGATATTGATGTCTGGTTTATTTTTTGTAGTGTCCGGAATCGGGTTGACTGGTCCAAATGCAATGGCTTTGGCAATGTCTAAACAAGGTGCTCGAGCTGGAACTGCGAGTGCGATTATGGGAAGTATGCAGTTTGCATGTGGTTTATTAGGTGGTGTTATTCTGAACTTTTTGATTTGGAAAGCATCATTGAATATGGGGCTCATGATGTTGATGTTTACTTCAGCAGGACTGGTCGCTATCTTTAAGGTTGGAAGACAACAGAACAGTATCTCTATGTAGAGATACTGTGGCCATTAAAGTTTACTCATCAACAAAGACAGTAAAATTTTCAACAGGTTCGCGTGGTGTAATGAAGGTATTCACGATGTGATCTGGATCGGCATATCCTAATGCAATTGCACAAATAAGCTCTTCATCATCTGGTGCTCCAAGTACATCTAAGACAATCGGATAAAAGTGATTCCATGCAGCTTGAGGGCAAGTATCCAAACCACGTGCTTTAGCCGCGACCATCACATTTTGAATCATCATCGAAATATCCATCTTCGATCCGATTCCCATCGCTTTGTTGACAGTAAAGAAAAGTCCAACAGGCGCATCAAAAAGCTGAAAGTTACGCAGTTGTTGTGCTGCCATTTTTTCCTTTTCGCCTTTTTGAATACCTAATAATCCGTATAGACCCCAACCATTTGCACGACGACGATCAATAAATGGTGAAATCCAATTTTCTGGATAATATGCAAAAGTTTCTTTGTAGCGCTCTGCTAATTCTGGTTTTTGAAATAACTCAAGTTGAGCTGCACAGACGCGTTCAATCATCTCTGCACGTTTCTTTCCAGTAAGCACATAAACCTTCCATGGTTGAGTGTTTGTACCTGATGGTGCTCGGCTTGCGACTGACAAAATGTCTTTAATCGTTTGTACATCAACAGGTGTGTCTAGAAATGCACGTACTGAGTGGCGAGAAGTTATTGCTTCATCAACATAACGGACTTGTTCCGTATTCATATAAACTCCAGCTCTTTTAGCTATTTTCTCATTGGGTGAGACTATAAATGAATCTGGTGTTTTTGCAGATGGTTTTTTAGTCGTATTGCAAAATTTGTTTTAAAAGTAATCGTGTTTTCGTTTCATCAGTAAAGGCTGAATAATTTATGTGCGGTTTTGTTTTGTTTGTGTGAAAAAGAAATATATTTGTAACATAATGAAATAGAACTATTATTTAGCCAAAATTGTTTAAAACTGAGTTTTTATTCGAATAAAAAAATACACACAATATTCTAAATTTATGCATAATACGCCCTTTTTAAAAATTGATTAGGCTTTCCTTACTGATTGGGTGAGGGGGATTTTCTATTACAAACATAGTGAATTTATCCAATTTTATGTTTGTAGAAATGTTGAAATATACATCGAATACAAGGAGCTTCTCATGAGTTTACCTCTCATCCGCAAGCCGTTCTTGATTCAGGGTTTGGCATTTACTGTTGCTATCTTGATGATGAACACGACACAGGCTGCTACTGAGCAAGAGCAAATTCAACAACTTCGTGATGAAGTGAAAGAGTTGCGCGCTTTACTTGAACAATATGTTCCTCATTCAAAACAAAAAACCACATTGCCTGTTTCAGATTCCGCTCAAGTTCTAGCTGCTCAGACTACAACTCCATCATCTGATACAAATAAAAAATCGCCACTCTCTTTTCAAACAGCATCTGGTGCTGATGTAAAGTTATATGGTTTCTTGCGTGGAGATGCTTCTTATCAAGCCAAAGGTGGCGATGGTATTTTTAACCGAATTAATAAAGTCGATCTCGAAAATAATGAGAAAAATAGTGACCGATTTTATAGCACTGCGACCGTGACTCGTTTGGGCTTAGATTTTAAAGCACCTGTACAAGGTGCAGATGTTGGTGGAAAGCTAGAAGTTGATTTTCGCGGTGGAACTAACAACGATACAATCCGTATCCGCCATGCGTATTTGACTTATAACGACTGGTTGTTTGGTCAAACTACATCAACATTCTTGGCGACAGATCTGCAACCTGAGATGCTTGATTTCAATTCACCTTTAGGTATTGGTACATATCGAACTCCAATGGTTCGCTACAGTGGTTCTTTGAATCCTGTCACGAGTTATGCGATTGCATTGGAAAAAGGTAGTGATGATAATCGCGCGCCTGCACTTAGCTCGAAAATCAAATACGATTTTGCAGAGGGTAAGGGGACAACTTCAGCTCGTGCACTTTTGACAGAGGTGCGTAGTAGAGTGAGTTATGAAGATAAACTAATAGAAATTGATAAAGACATATTTAAATAAGAGCGAAAGCAAATCACCTCGAACGAATCTGACTTAGGTTGGGGGATTGCGCTGGGTGCAAAATACAAATTTACAGATTCTTTGCAAGCGATGCTTGATTACTCACATGTGAAAGGTGATAGCAAATTTTTGCTTTACACCAATAATGCGTTCAATGTGAATCCGACAAATTATGATTTAAATCTCAATGAATTTGATGCTGTGACTGTGGGCACAACGTATCAGATCACGCCAAAAGTTCGTAGCACTTTGGCGTATGGCGCGATGTTTGCTAAAGATAACAATGCATTTGCTCAACAAGCATTGCTAGATACTGCGCAAAACAAAACGCTACAACAAGGTTGGTTGAATGTAATGTTTTCACCTGTTACGCCAATCACGTTCGGTTTAGAGTATATCTATGGCGAACGCAAAACCTTCAATGGTCAAAAAGGTAAGGATAACCGTGTAGGAGCAATGGCTCGCTATAACTTCTAACCTATCCTATAGGTGTAATCATCCGTGAAAACCATCTGTTAATACAGGCTGGGTTCTTACAAAGAACTGTATGTTTTTTATTAACTTGATTGAGTTTTCACTCATTTTGAGAGTTACTGTTTTATTAGTTGTGTGATGGAAAAACTATCTAAAAACTAATGAAATAAACGGAAGAGGATATGGAATTTACTTTCAATGGTTTTTATACCCTAATTTCGGCGGTTATCGTCTTGTTATTAGGGCGTCTGCTCGTTAATAAAATTGACTTCTTAAGACGTTACAACATCCCAGAGCCTGTCGCAGGTGGTTTGGTTGCAGCAGTTGTATCTTTGCTGGTGCACTCAATGTGGGGATATAGCATTGTTTTCAGCAGTCAATTGCAAACAAGTTTTATGCTGATCTTCTTTGCTTCAATTGGTCTAAGTGCTAATTTTATGAAGCTTCGTGAGGGTGGTATTGGACTCGTTATATTCTTGATCTGTGTGGCTTCTTTTATCGCAGTACAAAATGCGGTAGGTATGAGTCTTGCGTCATTGTTAGGTATTGATCCATTGGTTGGTTTGATCGCTGGTTCGATCACGCTCACAGGTGGTCATGGTACTGCTGGTGCTTGGGGTGAAATTCTTGAAACCCAACATGGGATTCAAGGTGCATTAGCACTAGGAATGGCAAGTGCGACATTTGGTCTAATTATTGGTGGGATCATTGGTGGTCCACTGGCTAAATTATTGATCAATCGTTATAGCCTTGCACATGAAAAAAGTTCATTAGAAATCAAAGATCGCGATACGCATCTTGATAAACATCCTGATGAACTTGCTCCATTTGAAAACCCACATCAAGTACGTTTAATCACAGCAGATAATGCAATCACAACATTGGGTATGTTCGCTGCCTGTCTTGCATTTGCTGAGTTTATGACGGGTTATAGCAAAGGGACATGGTTCGAGTTACCAACCTTTGTTTGGGCGCTTGGTGGCGGTGTTATTCTCCGAAATATTCTTGAAAGCGTATTGAAAATTGATATTTTTGATCGTGCAATTGATGTGTTTGGTAACGCGTCGCTTTCATTGTATTTGGCAATGGCATTGCTTTCGTTGAAGTTATGGCAATTGGCAGATTTGGCTGGACCACTGGTTGTTATTTTAGGTGCTCAAACCATTACTATGGCTCTATATGCAGCCTTTGTAACCTTCCGTGTGATGGGTAAAAACTATGATGCTGCTGTTCTTGCTGCGGGTCATTGTGGTTTTGGTATGGGGGCAACACCGACTGCGGTTGCAAACATGCAAGCCATTACGAATATGTATGGACCTTCCCATAAAGCGTTCTTAATTGTTCCGTTATGTGGTGCATTCTTTGTTGATTTAATTAACGCAACAGTAATTCAAGTTATCTTGAAATTCTTTGCCTAAGTCGGATCAAAAGCCCCATATGGGGCTTTTTTGATTCATCCATTTTTATCGTATATGTGTTTGATATACATATAATTTATTAAAGCGAATAAGTGATGAATGAACAATTAAATGCCACGCTGATGTCGTGGGTGCAATTCTTTAATGATCCGCTCTGGAATTTCTTGGTTGTCTTGTTGGTTGCAGTGGGTGTGTTTTACACATTAATCACAGGTGCGGTACAGCTTCGCTTATTTTTACACAGTATTCGTGTCATGAAAGGCAGCCGTAAAGAATGTGTGGATGAGCACGGGATCACACCGTTTCAGGCATTCGTTACAGGACTGGCAAGTCGTGTAGGGGTGGGTAACGTTGCTGGCGTTGCGATTGCGATTGCGATTGGTGGACCAGGTGCAGTGTTTTGGATGTGGTTTACTGCATTCTTAGGTATGAGTTCTGCATTTGTGGAATCATCGCTCGCACAGTTATTTAAGGTACGAGACCATCAAAACAAACAATTCCGTGGTGGACCTGCGTATTACATTACTCAAGGTTTAAAGCAAAAATGGTTAGGGATTGTTTTCGCACTTTCTCTCATTTTAGCTTATGGGTTTGTGTTTAATGCTGTTCAGGCGAATGCGATTATTGGTGCAACTTCTCATGCTTGGGGATGGGATAAGGCCAATCTAACTTTAGATTTGGGTGGTTTAGACCTAGAAATCTCATGGGTTGGCATTGGACTAGTGACAATGACAGCATTGATTATTTTTGGTGGTATTAAACGTATCGCAAAAGTTGCTGAAGGTATCGTGCCATTCATGGCATTGCTTTACATAATCGTAGCTTTGTACATCGCTATCATCAATCTGCCAATGTTGCCAGAAATCTTTAAACTTATTTTCACAAAAGCTTTTGAGTTTGAAGCAGCAGCTGGTGGTTTCTTCGGTGCTATGATTTCTATGGCAATGATGATGGGGATTAAACGTGGTTTGTTCTCAAATGAAGCAGGTATGGGTTCTGCCCCAAATGCTGCTGCTGCATCAGATGTAAAACATCCAGTAAACCAAGGTTTAGTGCAAATGCTAGGTGTCTTTGTAGATACCTTTGTTGTGTGTTCATGTACTGCGATTATCATTATGGTGTCAGGCATGTATCACGAAGCAGGTTTTGAGGGCGTAACTTTAACGCAAAAAGCGCTTGAGAGTCAGATTGGCAGTTGGGGCGGTGGTTTCCTCGCTATTATTCTGTTCTTATTTGCCTTTACGTCGATTATTGGTAACTATGCATATGCGGAAAGTAATGTGCAGTTCATCAATAACAATCCTAAAATTATGCTTGTTTTCCGTATTTTAGTATTAGTTATGGTGTACTTCGGTGCAATCACTAGTGTTCCATTGGTTTGGTCTATGGCAGATTTATCGATGGGATTGATGGCAACTATTAACCTGATCGCAATTCTATTGCTGACTCCGATAGCATTGATTTTATTGAAAGATTATACCTCTCAGCTTAAAAAAGGGATTAAAGAACCTGAGTTTAAGATTGATAACTATCCTGAATTGAAGAAAAAAGTCGATTCCGATATTTGGTAAATTGATAAAAAGCTCCTGTAAAGGAGCTTTTTTTTGTGGCATAGAAATCAGTCAGCAAAGAATTGATACAGCTTTTAAAAATCGCTCGGAGTAAAATTTGAGAGTGATATAAAGTGAATATGGCATCAAATGCAGATGAAACAGCTTAAATTATTGACTCTAGGACTATCGATGATGTTTGTGGCGGGTTGCCAAACCACATCACAACTACGACCTGTTGTAGAAGATGCTCAGGTACAAACCATGAGTCAACCTTTTGCTGCGATCAAAAAACAACAGAAACGTCCTGTCATTGCGCTGGTATTAGGAAGTGGTGGTGCGAGAGGTTATGCTCATATCGGAGTGATCGAAGTGCTTGAACAGCAAGGCATCCGACCTGATTTGATCGTAGGTACAAGCGCAGGCAGTATCGTGGGTTCAATATATGCCAGTGGTAAAAGCGCAGCTGAATTAAGAGATATTGCACTCAAACTCAAAGCCAATGATGTACGTGATGTAAATGTGAGCCTCAAAGGTTTCTTTGATGGTAAAAAAGTTGAAGACTATGTCAATCAACAAGTGCTTAACACACCGCTACAAAAGTTAAAAATTCCAATGTATGTGGTTGCAACTGAACTCAAAAATGGGACGAAAACCGTATTTAACTATGGCAATACAGGGCAAGCCGTCCGTGCATCGACTTCTATTCCAAGTATGTTTGTGCCGACTAAGATTCGTAATGTCGAGTATGTTGATGGTGGGCTAGTGAGTCCTGTCCCAGTTGAAGTAGCACGGGAACTAGGTGCGGATATTGTGATTGCTGTAGATATTTTGGCGCAGCCAATTCATACCGAAACCACCAATGTATGGGGCTTGTTCAATCAAAATATTAATATCATGCAAGGGCGATTAGCCGAAGAAGAATTGAAAGATGCGGATGTCGTGATTCAACCTGATCTACGTGAAAAGGCACATATCTTTGATGTGAAAGGACGTGAAATGACTATGCAAGCTGGGATTGATGCAGCACAGGCTAAACTTGCGGATATTCAATCGACAATTCAAAGTAAGCAAAATTCAGCCACTCAAGCGCAGCAAGATTTTGCATTGAAAATAAATTCCGTAGCACCCTAATCGGCTATTTTGCTGCCAGTAAATCAATACAAGATAAGGCTTGGTTTGCTGGCAGATGTTTTCTAATAAAACAATTTGTAAATCCTCTACAAAAAGCTATGAAAAAATCAAGAAAACAGGTAAATAACTACAATTCATTAAACTTTTTATTAAACAAATTTAAGTTTTGCATTATAGGATGACGCATCGACGTCATCAGTAACACCACAAGGATTGTTAAACACGATGTTTAAATCATTTTTTCCTAACCCACGCCTTTTTTTTATATCGGTGATTGTATGGTTAGCGCTCAACATGCTGCTTTGGTACACAGGTGGGCATGGATGGGGAGAGTACTTGGGTTTTCCGAAAGGTTATGCTGAAGCTGAATTACCGATTGGCGTGAGTCGCTTTTGGTCCGCAGCCTTTATTTGGTTCTATATTTGGTTTTTAGTATCAACAGCATTATTCGCTGCCTTTTGGCGATTTTTATCTGATAATAAATGGCAAAAGTGGTCGATTTGGGGATCGGCATTCATTCTGTTTAATATCTGGTTTGGTGTTCAGGTGAGTGTTGCGATTAACGCATGGTATGGTCCATTCTGGGACATGATCCAAAAAATGCTCAGCGATGGTGGTGGTGACATCAATGATCTTTACAAAGGCACATTGACCTTCCTTTATATCGCGATGGTGGCAGTCACATTTGCAGTCATTAATGCATTTTTTACCAGTCACTACGTATTCCGTTGGCGCACAGCAATGAATGAATACTACACCGCCAACTGGGATAAGCTGCGACATGTAGAAGGTGCGTCACAGCGTATACAAGAAGATACCATGCGCTTTGCGACCATCATGGAAGACTTAGGGGTGGAGTTAATTAAGTCAGTGATGGTACTAATCGCATTCTTACCTTTATTGTTCCAAATCTCGCAGAAAGTTCCAGTCTTACCGATCGTGGGGGAAATTGAACATTCTTTGGTGTGGGCGGCTGTTGTATGGGCGATTGCTGGTACAGTTATTCTAATGTTAGTCGGGCAGAAACTTCCTGGTTTGCAATTCAATAATCAGAAGGTTGAAGCTGCTTATCGTAAAGAGTTAGTCTATGGTGAAGACCATGAGAATCGTGCTGATCCTGTTACGTTAAAAGAGTTATTTAGTAAGGTACGAGTCAATTACTTTAGACTTTACTTTCATTATGCCTACTTTAACTTAGTGGCAATTTGGTACAAGCAACTCGATATTTTATATAGCCTTGTCGTATTATTCCCTGCGATCGCATCTGGAAAAATGACGCTTGGTTTGATTAACCAAATCAGTAATATTTTTGATAAAGTCCGTGAATCATTCCAATATTTGATCAGTTCATGGAAAACCATTATTGAACTATTATCGATTCACAAGCGTCTAAAAGCTTTTGAATCTATTCTTGATAAAGACTAGATCCTACAAAGAAAAAACCTGCTTCGTGCAGGTTTTTTTATTGCTTAAAGTAAGCAAATTCCTAATCCAGCACCTAATGCCATGACCCACAAAGGATGAACTTTTTTAAACATCCCAAGAATTGCAGTCAAGATCACAATTAAGATCAGTAAGGCATTTTGTGCAGAAGCATCTGCAATTAGCCATGCACTGACTAGGACTAAACCAACTGTAATTGGCTTTAAGGCTTTTTCAAATCTTGCTCGTAAAGGATGGTCCTTAAAGCGTTGCCAAAATTTGAGCACATACACTGTGATAATAGATGATGGACCAAACTTCGCTAAGGATGTAACCAATAGACCCGCTGGACCAGCGACATGCCAACCAACTAGCGGCACGATCATCATATTGGGGCCGGGTGCAGCCTGTGCCATTGCAAAAAGCGAACTAAATTGTTCCGCAGTCATCCATTGATGTACGGTTACAACTTGATGCTGCATTTCAGGAAGGATGGCATTACCACCACCAAAAGCTAGTACAGAGAGTTGTGTAAAGACGATCACTAATGTCCATAAGATCATGATTTTTTCACTCCAAGTACCAACAAATTAATCGCAACTAAGATAAATAAAGTCAGTGCCAAAGGAAGTTTGATTAGCAGCATAAATACAAAGGTCAATGCAATCGTCAAAACGGTGAGATAGCTTTTTAAAATGGGGCGTAACATTTTAAATCCTGTGGCAAACAATAAGCCTGCGGCAGCTGCCGCTAGTCCTTGGATCATGTGTTGTACTGCAGTTAAATATTGGAAATGCTCATAGACTTGGTAAATGATCAAGACAATCGCTGTTGGCGCTGAAATTAAGCCCAATACAGAACTGATTGCACCTTTAATACCTTGGAACTGCATACCAATTGCAACTGACATATTGATAATATTACCGCCAGGAAGTAACTGACATACGCCAAGTAAATCGGTAAATTTTCCTTCATCTATCCATTTTTTTTCTTCAACGATAATGCGATGGGCTAAGGGCAGTACCCCACCGAATCCCATTAATCCTAACTGCATAAATCCCGTAAATAATGCCTTGCAATCAGGCGCTTCTGATACTGGTTCACGCTCTATTGATATTGCTTCGGCTTTCATCGGGACACCTCCTCATCTCTTTTACTCATGATAGGATGGTGGAATAGTGGTATATTTACAAATGCTATTTTTTACATCATCTATACTTTTAGGGTATGTTTAATGGATATTCATAAGCTTCAAGCATTCGTTGCTGTGGTTGAAGAAAGTAATATTTCAAAAGCTGCTGTCCGTCTGCATATGCAACAACCACCATTAACTCGTTTAATCAAAAGTTTAGAAGAAGAACTCGATACCGCTTTATTAAAACGTTTACCTCGTGGTGTAGAAGTTACAGAAGCAGGGAAGGTCTTATATCAAGAAGCGATTACAATTTTGGCACATGCCCAGTCAATTCCTAAAAGAGTCAGAAATATTGCACAGGGTTTAGAAGGTCAGATCAATATTGGCTTTACCAATTCAGCAGGATTACATCCATTTTTACCCGCATTATTGCGCCAATTTCGTGAGAAATTTCCTGCTGTGGCAATTCATTTGGAAGAGGACAGCAGTACAGCCTTAACAGATGCCGTGATCAATGAAAAACTAGATATTGTATTTTTACGCAAGCCTGCACCCATTCATAAAGACGTACAAAGTCTTCATGTCTTGGATGAGCCGCTGATCGTGGCTTTACCGAGTAATCATCCATTGGTAGAAAAAGAGGGTGCGATTCGCTTACTTGATTTGGAACCATATGAATTTGTACTTTACCGCCGTTTAGCAGGGCAAGACTTATTCGATAATATTTTGGCAAATTGCTATCAGGCGGGTTTTAGTCCGAATATTGTCCAAGAAGCCCCACGTTTGACATCAAGTCTCAACCTGATCGCAGCAGGGATCGGACTCTCAATCGTACCGGCTTCGATTCAAGACTTTTGGAATAAACAAATTATTTACCGTCCTTTGGAAGCCAAGAAACCTTGTATTGCACCGATCTATGCAATTTATAGAGCCAAAGATAATAATGTTCGAGTAGCACATTTTTTGGATTTACTTAAAGCGAGCCAAGTATTAGAAAATGCGTCTACTACTAATGCGTAAAGTGATAGAAGTTTAAAATTGGTCCAACCAAATGTTGTTGAGATTTATCTAGGGTGACTTTGATTTCTTGAAAGTTAAAATCGCTATCATCACGATATTTCGCTATGCCATGGGTTTTGTTATTCATTTTCGGAATCTGATAACTAAAGAAAGCAACGTATTTGGATGGATGTACTACATGAATTAACTTTTGTGTGTCTTTATAACCGCCAAATTCATTCTCAATGCTTTCTTTTAAAAGGTTTGGAAAATAAAGAGTTGCGTAGGGCATACCGCAACCAACACAAACTGAAGAATCATATAGTTCAATCGCTTGTTTTTGATTCGTGCTCATTAGCAATGCTGAACCTGTACCATTTGCCCCTGCATTTGCTTCGATATCTTGCCAGTCTTTTGGGACGAGCACAGCACCAATTTCAGGTAGTCCGACCAATTTAAGTTGCTTTGCCAGATTAGCATCTAGCTTAAAATCAAAATGACAGCTTTTTGCTGTACACGATTTAAAGTCTTTTAACAGTCCATCATCGAAGGGATTAGGCGCGGTAACACCATAAAAAGGAACGCGAACATCATTGCTAAAGGAGACTTCACCCAATGCATATATTTGATTCATTGCTTGGCGTTGTTTTATCGTATTTGAAAATTGAGGAAAAATTGGTTCAAATTGACTGACTCCAGCGTGAGTTATTGGAGCAGACAACAGTAATAAAATCGTGGAAATAGAGCATAATAATTTCATTTTTAAAATTTGGTCAAATCAACGTAGTTTGAATCTTCTATCTTCTGCAATAATATGATTTAACACAAGGGTGCCGTAGTCATTTAAACGCTTTACCATACTTTATAAAAATACGAGTGATAAAAAATGAATCCGATGAAAAATATACTTTCTGTTTGCTGTTTTGTGGCGCTAAGTTGTCCTGCTTTTGCGCAGGAAATCAAAGGAATTTCATTTTCACATCAGGATTGGGAAATATATTGTACCAATACAGGAACATGCCGAGCAGCAGGCTATTCGGATGAATATAGTCATGAGTCTATTGAGCCAGCATCACTCTTACTGACACGTAAGGCTGGAGCAAAGCAAGCCGTCAGTGCTGAATTTGCGTTAGGTAATTTGGAGCAAGAATCTCTATCTCCAGCTAAACTTAAAAATTTACGTTTTTATGTGAATGGAAAAGATTTAGGGCAAGTGATTGTTGATGGTGCGGACTTCCCAATCATGGGGAAACTCACTGCCGTTCAGGTCAATGCATTGCTGCAACAAGCCAAACAAAAGACAGATATTGTATTTAAAAATGCCAATGTCCAATGGCGTATCTCTGATGCAGGTATGACTGCTGCATTGTTAAAAATGGATGATTTTCAAAAGCGAGTCGGTACGGTTGGGGGGCTAATTAAACAAGGCAAAGCTGATGAATCAAAAGTGTTATCTGCTCAACCCAAACTCACAGTGAAACAAGTAAAAACCTCAGATCAGCCATATTTAACTTTAGAACCAACATATAAACGTTATACCGCCATTCACCAAATCTTAATGGCTGCTCAACCATCACCCAAAGAAGATGATTTCTGTAATGGACTTTATGATTACGATTCTGATGGATCGAAACCCCAAGCAATTCAATTTTACAAACTCACAAATCATAAAGTTTTGGCGATGACGATCTGTTGGCGTGGAGCGTATAACGAAGGATATGGTGCTTGGGTGTTAGATGAATCACTCACGGGTAAAGCAACTTTTGTGACGGAACATGCCTCGGATTTTTATAAAGGTGTAATTCAGAGTGCTCAAAAAGGTCGTGGTATCGGGGATTGTTGGTCAAGTGATGAGTGGGTATGGGATGGTCAGAAATTTGTACACACCAAAGATATGTGGACAGGCATGTGTAAAGGGCTTGCTGCGGGCGGTGTATGGGAGCTTGATAAAATCGAAGCCGTTGTAAAATAAAGCGTTACATCAATAAAATAGCCTAAGGAAATATCATGCTGAATAATAAAATTCATTTAAGTGGGCTGATTTTAACGGTTTCACTCAGTTGTTTTAGTTCTTCAATTTTGGCTGTGCCATTGCAGATATTAGACTTTAAAAAAGGACAACTCAGTCAGGTTGAGCAGCAGCAAATTTGTGAACAACTTAAAGATCTCTGCCAACAGCAAGCGCAATGGCGCAGTTTAAAAACAGTAGATCAAAATCTATGGCTATTGTCAGGAAGTGATATTGCGCAATTTCGTCTATCGACAACTGGACTTAAATTAACCAATCAGTGGCGTATACAATTAGCACCCTCTGAGGAAATGGAACGGACTAGCCAATATATTTTTCCTAAACTATTTCCTATGGATCAAAACCGTTATGCCGTTGCCGTGATTGATACCGTTTCAGAAATGTATTCGGGTGGTGGTGCAGGGATTGAGCGCGCTAGTTTTTATGAATTAAAGGATTCAGGGCAGACACATCGCTTTATTGAAAATTATCCTTTTAGTTTTAATCGCATGATTCGGGCATGTTTCTCTGAACAGGATTATGAAACTTCTCAAGGTAAATGCCATGATGAAGATCGTTTGAGTCTAGATATTCGTCCGATCAAGCCGATGCTTTGGCAATTCCGTTACCGCTATAGTCTGGATGTGTCACCTGCGTCAGATTCGGGTGAAAAATCATTTAAGGGTAGTCGCAATCTCAATATTGATCTAAACAAAGTGCCAAAACAGCCAAATATTCCTGCACATTGGGATTATCAAGGACAAGGCTAAGTTCGGGTTTTACATTTTGCCTAAGTTTTCAGGCTTTGGACTTACGCAATTTACAGCGTCATAACAGATGGTTTGTATAGTGCGTGATACAAAGAAACTGATTGCTTTTTGGAACTGTGCTTATGTCTCCTGTTTATTTTTCATTTCGCCGTAAATTTTCTCATTTGAGTCGTTCTGTGATCATTGCTGCGGCTGTGTTGGGTACAACACAAGTGGCGATGGCAGGGCCAACCGTCGATCAACTCAGTGATTGTTTGGTGAAAGCCACGACAGCAGCGGATAAAACCACAGTTTTACAATGGACATTTACCGCTTTGGCTGCACATCCTGATTTAAAGGGTTTTAGTAGTGTTACACCTGAGCAAAAGAATCAGTTAGATCAGAAATTAGCACAAGTTTTACAGCGTGTGATTGTTGAGCAGTGTTCGACACAGACTAAGGCTGTGATTCAGGCTGAGGGGATTCAAGCGGTTGGTGAGGCTTTTCAGCAGTTAGGCCAGAGTGCGGGTGAGGATATTGTCAAAGACCCAGCGGTCAGACAACAGTTACAAGGCACGTTGCGTTATATTGATTTAAATAAGTTAGTCACGACTTTTTTAACACCTGATATTTGGAATAAGTTGGGTGTGTTAAGAGGGGAGTAACCATTCCTAAAGGTAGAGATTATGTCTATCAAATTGATTACATGATAAAGTCTCTCTTTCTTAAAGCAGAGAAGCGAAGCTTCGAAAGGGGGGCGCACATAAAAAAGGACTTTGAAGATTGAGTACGTCGAAAGCCTTCGAGTTTAGTGATAGAAAAAACTTATTGATGATCATGCTTTAAATTAAATAATTTTGAAAACTATTACATTGATATTATAATTTATGAATTTGATTCTAAGGTGATTCGTGTATAAGATTTTTGTGGTTAGGGATAGAGGCCTATATAAAAATATAACTGAAGAAAATTTTGTGCTAATTTCACCAAATAACAAGAAGGATGGTTCACTTTTTTGTGAAATAGAAGTTTTTGAAGATTTTCAGTCGGTAGTGAAAATCTATGGACTAATTTGTTTTTATCATGTAGGAGAGCGATTAGATCTATTTCAATTTTTAAATTATCAAGGTGATAAATTAGTAAGTCTTTTCCTAGGAAGCTATAGCTTATTTACTATTTTAGAAAATATTGAAGAATATGATAAAATTAGAGATCTAAAAAACTTTAAAAATATTCTTGGTACAATAAACGATGTTTCCTATTTGAATTTTTATGAAAGAAGTGAAAGAAGGAGTTTCTATAAATTCAAAAATACGGATTTTTTTATGAATGAATTTTTAGCAAGTAGGGAGCGGTTAAAAGCTTATGGTAATGGATTTGATGGAATTAATAAATTAAATATATTGGAGAATGTTTGTGTTGAAATTAATAATGGAGCAAAAATATCCTTTAAAATAAATAAAAAAAAAGATTCTTTATTTCCTAATGCGATATATTCCATTGTAGGGAAAAATGGTCTGGGTAAAAGTATAGCGCTAAAGGAAATTTATAAAAAATATATAAATAACTTTAATAAAATTCAGGTTTTTTCAAGTGGATTAATTTCGCAATCTTACTTTCAAGGACTTGCAAAAAATGATGATTCTTATATAAATGTTTCAAAAAATTCAAATTTCAACTATTTGATTTCAGAGCTTTTGCTTTTTAGGGGAGAAAATTTATCATCAATGCTCTTTTTTTTGTTAGCAGATATTTTTTCGGATGAAAGGTACGATAATGTTTATATTAGTAGACTACCATTTAAAGAAAAATTAAATCTTAAACAATTTTTTGAGAAATTAGGAAAAAGTGGGTTTTTTAATGAAGCTGACTTTTCAAGCATGAGTATTCAAAGAATTATTGATGGACGGAACTATAGTTTGAGTAGCGGGGAGAAGGTTATTTTAAATGTTGTTTTTAATATGGTTTTGACTGTTTTAAAAAATGGTGGTGAAAATTTGTTTATATTTGATGAGCCTGAAAATCATTTACACCCAAATTTTATTTCTCAATTAATGAATTTTATTAATAAAATTTTATATCCGTCGAACTCCTATGCAGTGATTGCAACACACTCTCCATTTATTATAAAAAATTTACTAAAAGAAAATATTTTAGTTTTGAAGCAAAACAATGATTTAGTGGTTGCTGAAAAAATTACGTTCAATACTTTTGGGGCAAATGTAGAAACTATTTCTCAATTTGTTTTCGGCAAGAATGATCTTATGGAGCTAGAACGGGAAGTCGTAAAGGAGTTAGTAGAGAGTTACCCTAGGGATTGTAATTTTGACAAGAATAAAATTATAGAAAACTTATCAACTCATTTAAGTCCTGAGTTAGTTGTTGAAGTTATTGAAGAATTGAGAGGGGAAAATGAAGTTTATAAGTAAGGATATTCTGGATGTTGATGATTTTTTGAATTTAAATGGGATTAATAAGCCGCCAGATAGCTATAAACACTTGAAAGTGGTTTATGATAATAAAGATATATTAAAATCTTCTTATATAAACTATATTTTTTTTGCAAAAAAATACAGAGTTGTTGATATTCCTAGGAATTCAATTGTTAAGAAAATAGGTAAGCATAGCTTTGTTGAACACTATAATAACCCTAAGGGTTTTTCTAGTTTTATTGATAAGTTTAGAGGTGATAATCGGTCTGGTTTTTGCTATATGTGCGGAGCACTGAGTGCTGGTACTTTAGATCATTTATTACCTAAAGATGAATACCCAGAATTTTCTTTTTTTTCTAAAAATTTAATACCTTCTTGTGATTGTAATCAAAAAAAGAAGGAAAATATTTCATCCGGTCTGAATCCTCATTTTTATGAAGAGTGTGATGAAGAGTTGTATTATTTAGACATTAGCTTAAATGGTGTTATAAATAATCAAATTTCGTATGATTTCGAAATTAAAGTAAAAAAAGATTTTAATAGTAATTTTTATGGGTTGATTGAATATCATTTAAATAATCATATTCTAAAGTTTTCTGATATAGATAATTATATGAGAAATCGGTGTGCAAGTATGTTAAATAATCCTATAGATGCACTTTCTATTAGAAAGAAAATAAGTAAAAATCAGTTGAGAGAGAAAATTGAAGATTTTTACTGTGCAGCTAAACATGAAGCAAAATCGTCAAATCGATGGGATGTTATATTCTATAAAAGTTTATTGAAGCGTTCAGTTTTCTTATTTATCTTTGGAGAAATTCAAAAGAAATATCCATAATAAAGAAAACCCGCTCTTAAGCGGGTTTTTGTGAAATTAGATCAGTTTAACCAATCAATTTCTTCATTAATTCATTCACTTGAGCTGGGTTAGTTTTACCTTTTTCAGCTTTCATGACTTGATCGACAGATCATTAAAGGTTTTTCCATTTCAAACTAACTCAGCTTCTAAGCGCTCTTTTTAAAATGCCATTTTCACCAAATAGCTTTTCACGGTATTCTGCCTCGAGTTGTTCTGTTTGCATATTCAGTGGGTCGAAATGTTGATCTCTGACATCAAGCATTTCGATAAAAGTGCGAGAAAAAATACCTAAACGATTCACACCACCAAATGCTAAATAAAATGCATCTTTTAGTTCTTTGGCTGAAAACTTAATATCCTTACGTTTTAAAATCCGAATCCAATAATCAAAGGTGATTGGGGCAATAAAGCGAGCTACCCGAATCAAAGCAATTCTTCGATGTCTAACCGTATTACCACCAATTGCTTTCAGCGCATCAAAAGCAACAGATTTATGCTCCAGCTCTTCCAGCGCATGCCATTCCCAAAGATTTCGACTTTCTTGAGTGGTTTTCTGTTTGATTAATGGATCAGTCAACAGCAAGCGAGCAAGAGTAGCAGTGAAATGCTCCATCACTACAGTCGCCGCTAATTGCTCAACTTTGGGAAGTTTACGAAATTTATCTAATCTGGCTTTGGTTAAGGCTTCGATTTCGACTACTTCTGGATAATTTGATTGAATCAGATGCTCATTCAGAGATTTATGTTCTCGACTATGAAAAGCTTCTTGCGCAATAAAATTACGAATATCTTCGAGCAATTTTTCATCCGTAATTTGATCACGAACATTACGCACGCTCTCGATGAAGAACATTTCACCCGGTGGAAACATCGCAGATAAAACTACAAACAGAGAAGTCACAACAGAATTATCTTCATAGTAAAAAGTAAATTTTTTGTTTTTATCTAAAGGAATAATGACATTACGTCGGACGATTCGTTGTAGAGATTGTACTGATATATTCATCTTTTTTCCCTGTCATCTATAGAAGATAATTTGAACAAAAATTTAGTATGTATATAGAATCTATCAGTGAATTTATACGGAAAAAAGACGGATTTAAGGATGAGGTTTTTATAATGGTAACTATAAGAAAACCAAAACAAAGTAGGTCTAAAAATACTTATAGGTCTATAGTTGATGCAGGATTTATATCAGTAAAAAATAATGGATTGGATCACACTACCGTGTTGAAAGTTTGTGAGATTGCGGGTGTAGGTTCTGGAAGCTTTTATGAATATTTTAAAAATAAAGAAGCCTTGTTTGTAGAGATGCAACAACACTTTATCGCTGAGCTTGCTAAAGTCATTTACGAGGTCATTCCAACTATTCAGGAAATGGAAATTCCTGAAGCAATTCGATCTATTTTTTTACATATTGGTGAGTTTTTAGCAGCGGATGAGAATAAATATTTTTATTGGCTGAGCGTTTCAAGTAAATACAGTACCGAAGCCAGTCATGTAAAAGCAGTCAAGGCGATCAATACATTAGCGATTGAATACGCGGTGAAACATCCTGAGGTATTGAGAATAAAAAATCTAAAAATGATGGTTTATATTTTAATTAATTCTAGTGTCGCACTGACGATGAATTTCTTTTCATCTCAAAATATGGGTTTTACTTTTGAAGAATTAATTGATTGTCTGATTGATATTACAATGTCCTATATTGATGATGATCGTAATAAGTTAAAAATATAAAAAACCCGCTCTAAAGCGGGTTTTGTTAGAAATTAGATCAGTTTAACCAATCAATTTCTTCATCAATTCATTCACTTGTGCAGGGTTAGCTTTACCTTTAGCAGCTTTCATGACTTGACCAACAAGACCGTTAAAGGCTTTTTCTTTACCAGACTTGTACTCTTCAACCATTTTTTCATTGGCTGCAAGTACTTCTTTGATAATCGCTTCAATCGCACCTGTATCAGTTTCTTGCTTTAAGCCTTTCTCAGCAATAATGTCATCTGCAGATTTTCCTTCTGCTTCCCACATAAAGCCAAACACTTGCTTCGCAATTTTGCCGTTAATGGTGTTATCGACAATACGTGCGATCATGCCACCCAATTGCTCAGCAGAAACAGGAGAGTCTGCTAAATCTAGGCCTGCTTTGTTTAAAGCACCTGAGAATTCACCCATCACCCAGTTTGCTGAAACTTTACCTTGCTTCGCACCGCCAGCAGCAGCTACAACAGCCTCGTAGAAGTCTGCCATTTCGCGTGACAGCGTTAATACATGTGCATCGTATTCAGTCACGCCGAAGTCAGCAATAAAGCGCTCACGACGTGCAGCAGGCAATTCTGGCAGGGCAGCGCGTGCCGCTTCGATTTGCTCATTTGAAATGATCACTGGTAACAAGTCAGGATCAGGGAAGTAGCGATAGTCGTTCGCTTCTTCTTTTGAACGCATTGAGCGAGTTTCCATCTTGTTTGGATCGAACAAACGAGTCTCTTGATCAATCTCGCCGCCGTATTCCAAAATTTCCATTTGGCGTTCAATTTCAACATTGATCGCTTGCTCAATGAAACGGAATGAGTTTAGGTTTTTCAACTCACAACGCGTACCAAAAGGTTGACCCGGACGACGCAATGATACGTTACAGTCGGCACGGAATGAACCTTCTGCCATGTTCCCGTCAGAAATACCTAACCAACGCACAAGGGTGTGAATGGCTTTGATATAAGCAACTGCTTCTTCAACCGAACGCATATCAGGTTCAGACACGATTTCAAGTAACGGTGTACCTGCACGGTTTAAGTCAATCCCTGACATCCCTTCGAATTGGTCATGGATTGATTTACCTGCATCTTCTTCAAGATGGGCACGAGTCACGCCGATGCGTTTTACAGTGCCATCTTCAAGTTGGATGTCGATATGACCCAAGCCTACGATTGGGTTATCCATTTGGCTGATTTGATAGCCTTTTGGAGAATCTGGATAAAAGTAGTTCTTGCGTGCAAATACAGATGCTTGATCGATATACGCATCGATCCCCAAGCCAAAGCGAATTGCAAGATCAACGACTTCGGCATTCAATACAGGCAATACACCCGGCATCGCCAAATCAACAAGGCTGGCTTGTGTATTTGGGTCTTGACCAAATTCAGTTGATGAACCAGAGAAGATTTTAGACTTGGTCGCCAACTGCGTGTGGATCTCAATCCCGATAACGACTTCCCAACCGTCAATTAATTTCAACTTTTGAGCTTCAGCCATTATGCATTCTCCTCAGCAATTGCCGCACGTTTGGTATGCCAGTCTGTGTTTTGTTGATATTGATGCACAATCGAAAGCAATTGTGATTCTGACCAGTAGTTACCAATCAACTGTAAACCAACAGGTAAGCTGTCTTTATCAAAACCTACAGGTGCATTGATGGCTGGTAGACCTGCCAAGTTCACAGCAAGAGTATAGATATCGCCTAAGTACATTTCAGTTGGACTAAGGTTCGCACCGATTTTGTACGCAGTCGTTGGTGCAGATGGCGCTGCAATCACATCGACATTTTCAAATGCTTTGAGGAAGTCTTGTTGGATTAAACGACGTACTTTCTGTGCTTTCACATAGTAAGCATCGTAGTAACCTGCAGACAGAGCATAAGTACCGATCAAAATACGACGTTGTACTTCAGCACCAAAACCTTCTGAACGTGAACGTTTGTAGAGGTCTAAAATGTCTTTTGGATTTTCAGAACGGTAGCCATAACGAACACCATCGTAACGTGACAAGTTTGATGACGCTTCCGCAGGTGCGATCAAATAGTAAGTCGGAACGTAGGCTTCAGTCATGTTGAGATCAATCTCAACCAAAGTTGCACCCATTTCCTCAAGCTTTTTCAATGACTCTTCAACGCGGGCTTTCACGTCTGCATCCAAACCAGCGACATTGAAGTATTGCTTTGGAATACCGATGCGTAAACCTTTCACCGCTGTACCATTTAGGTTAGCAACGTAGTCATCGACTTCTTTGTCTACAGAAGTTGAGTCTTTAGCATCATGACCAGCAATCACATTCATCAAATATGCACAGTCTTCTGCTGAGCGTGCCATTGGACCACCTTGATCCAATGATGATGCATACGCAATCATACCAAAGCGAGATACACGGCCATAAGTCGGTTTTAAACCAGTTAAGCCGCAGAATGAAGCAGGTTGGCGAATAGAACCACCTGTATCAGTACCTGTCGCAATAGGCGCCAAATCTGCCGCCACAGCTGCTGCAGAACCGCCTGATGAACCACCTGGAACATGATCTAATGCCCAAGGGTTACCTGTCGCACCAAAGTACGAGCTTTCAGACGTTGAACCCATAGCGAATTCATCCATATTCACCTTACCTAAAGTCACAAGACCTGCAGCCTTAGCTTTAGCAACCACAGTTGCGTCATAAGGTGAAATGAAGTTATCGAGCATTTTTGAACCCGCAGTGGTTTTGATCCCTTGGGTACAAAAAATATCTTTATGAGCAAGTGGAATGCCTGCGAGTGCATGTGCATGACCTGCTTTCAAGGCAGCATCTGCGGCATCCGCTTCTGCTAAGGCTTGTTCTGCTGTAACCGTCACATAACTCTTTACTTTTGCGTCAATTTTGGCAATACGTTTTAAATAATGTTCAGTCAATTCACGTGACGAAAATTGGGCTTGTTTTAAGCCTTCAGAGAGTTCACGGATGGATAATCGATGTAAATCTGTCATATGAAAAATTTCTTTACATTCTAAATATAAAATATGAGTTAATTGAATAGAAATTATTCAATTACGCGAGGGACAAGGTATAGACCTGCTTCTGTAGCAGGGGCTACAGCCTGATATTCATCACGATGATTCGTTTCGGTGACCACATCGGCACGTAAAGGCTGAGGATTGTCAAATGGGCTCTTTAAAGGCTCAACATTATCGGTATTAATCCCTTTTAAGCTTTCCATCATACCAAGGATTTTATTTAAACTTTCAGCATATTCAGTAGATTGCGAGTCGCTTAGTGATAAGCGAGCAAGGTGCGCGATTGCTGAAACGGTCTGTGCATTTAAGTCCGTTGTCTGCTGAGCATCAGATGATGTAGACATAACTTTACCTAATTCAGTATCAAAAAATTGCAAAATATCGTGCGTTATAATAAGCGATTGACTTGTTCAAAGCATCACATTTCGTTAAAGTTGCCACCTTGCATCCATACAAAGTTTAATTGAGAACGCCCCCGTGATTCTAAAACGACTAATTGGCCTGTTTTCGCCGGATTTAGCCATTGATTTAGGTACTGCAAATACACTTATTTATGCACCAGGCCGTGGCATTATATTAAATGAACCAACTGTGGTGGCAATTCGCCATAGCGGTTCGCAAAAAATTGTTGCTGCTGTAGGTCTTGATGCTAAACAAATGTTAGGTCGTACACCAGCGAATATATCAGCAATTCGTCCTATGAAAGACGGTGTAATTGCTGATTTCGAAGTAACTGAAACCATGTTGAATCAGTTCATCGGCAAAGTACATGAAAAGCGTTTGTTCCCACCTGCGCCACGTGTTGTGGTGTGTGTGCCATGCAAATCAACTTTGGTTGAGCGTCGTGCGATCCGTGAAGCAGTATTTAATGCTGGTGCTCGCGATGTACGTTTGATCGAAGAGCCAATGGCAGCAGCGATCGGTGCAGGTATGCCAGTTGAGCAAGCATGTGGTTCGATGGTTGTAGATGTAGGTGGTGGTACCACTGAAATCGCAATTATCTCGCTACAAGGTTGCGTCTACGCAGATTCACTTCGTATTGGTGGCGATGTATTTGATGAACAAATCATTAATTATGTTCGTAAAGCAC
The DNA here is from genome assembly GCF_030913345.1 of Acinetobacter sp. A22. Taxonomy (NCBI): domain Bacteria; kingdom Pseudomonadati; phylum Pseudomonadota; class Gammaproteobacteria; order Moraxellales; family Moraxellaceae; genus Acinetobacter; species Acinetobacter sp. A22. The sequence goes on along the minus strand of NZ_CP133162.1, from coordinate 1,865,150 downwards.
ATGGTTGCGTGATTGGGGAAACAACGGCTGAAGTCATCAAGAAAGAAGTCGGCATGGCTGTAACAGATGGCAAAACACTTGAAATCGAAGTACGTGGTCGTAACTTGGCTGAAGGTGTACCTCGTGCTATCACTGTAACTTCTGATGAAATTACCCAAGCGATTGCTGATCCATTACAAAGCATTGTAAGTGCAGTTAAATCAGCTCTTGAACAGACACCTCCTGAACTTTCTTCGGATATCGCAGAGCGTGGTATCGTGTTGACTGGTGGTGGTGCATTGCTTCGCAACTTAGACAAGCTTCTTGCTCAAGAAACTGGTCTTCCCGTTGTTGTTGCAGAAGATCCTTTAACTTGCGTGACACGTGGTGGCGGTAAAGTTTTAGAATTCTTTGATAATCCAAACCATGACATGCTTTTTGTTGGCTAAATCATAAGGACTAGGCGGTGCAACCGAATCTTTTTTCAAGACAACCGCCATCTTTTCGCTCATTTGTCATTGCGGTAATTACATGCTTGGTTGTGCTGTTCTTTGACTGGCGCATGCCTTACGTGATTCAACCTGCAAGGGATGTCTTGTATGCCGCGTATAATCCAATTTATGCGCTGGCAAGCTATCCTGTACTGTCGAGAGAATGGCTTAACCAACAAACCAAATCTGAAGCCCAATTGCGCCGTGAAAACACCGCAATGCAAGCTGAACTTCTACAAGCTCAAGTTCGATTACAGAAACTATCCGAACTCTCTGCGGAAAATAACCGTTTAAGAGGGCTTTTGGATACGCCATTAATTATTGATGGGCGTATGCAGATCGCAGAAGTGATTGGAACAGATGCTGATCCATTACGTCACATTATTATTATCAACCGTGGTTCTGTTGATCATCTAAAAGTTGGACAAACAGTTTTGGATGATAAAGGGATTATGGGGCAGTTGGTTGATGTCTATCCGCATAGTTCACGCGTCATGTTGCTTTCTGATAAAGAACATTCATTGTCTGTTCGCTTAGAGCGTACGGGGATGCGAGCAATCGTTTCTGGTAAAGGCGATTTGGGTCAACTCAAAATGGATTATGTCCCAACCAGTGCCAATATTAAAATCGGGGATAAGGTCTTTAGTTCAGGTTTAGGTGAACACTTTCCTGCGGGTTATTTAGTCGGAACAGTGTCTAAAGTGAGTCGTCATACATCGGGTGAATTCGCTGAGATTGGTGTTCAACCAGCAGCACAATTGGCCAGTGGTCATCACGTCGTGATTCTGTTTTCAGAGTCTTTAGCGAAGGAGCAACCTTATGCCGATCGCTAGACTAAATTATGAGAAACGAAAAGATCCACTTTGGATGATCATTATTTCGATTTTGATTGGTTCAGTACTGCTTATCTATCCAATTTCATACGAAGCAGCGGGTTGGCGCCCGCCAATCATGATGATGATCATGTTGTTTTGGATTCTTTATCAGCCTGTTTGGTGTGGAGTGTGGTTTGCATTTGCAATAGGGATTTTTACTGATCTATTGCTCGATGCACCACTGGGATTGAACGCACTTAGTTTTGTGTTCATTACGTTTGGAACACGTTATTTTATTCGCGAAAGACGTATTCTCACTTTTGGCAATTCATGGGTAATTGCGATACTTGCGATTATCGCGCATTTGTTGTTTTTATGGATTAGTCAGACTATTTCAGGTACTCATTTCTCAATTGCTCGTCATTGGCAACCTATTTTGACGACAACTTTGGCATGGCCTATTGTATATTACTGTTTACATAAATGGCGAATATAATTCTTGCGTCAAGCTCGCCTCGACGGCAGGAGCTGTTAACACAACTGGGCTTGGACTTTAAGGTTCATAGTCCTGATGTGGATGAGACGGTTTATCCTGATGAAAGCGTTAAGTGTTATGTTGAACGCTTGGCTCGTGAAAAAGCCCAAGCTGTTTTAACTCTGTATCCTGATGCAATTGTGATCGCTGCTGATACCAGTTTGAGTTTTGCAGGTAAAATTATTGGTAAGCCTGATTCAAAACAGCATGCTTTTGAGATTTGGACTCAGTTATCAGGTCAATGGCATGACGTATATTCAGGCATATGTGTTGCATCTCGATCTAAAATGTTAAGTGATGTGGTACGTACTCAGGTTGAATTTATGCAGCTTAGCTCAAGCGCAATGGAAGCGTATTGGGACACAGGTGAACCTATAGGTAAAGCAGGGGCATATGCTATTCAAGGTATTGCTGCGCGATTTATTCCTCAAATAAGAGGAAGTTATAGCAATGTTGTGGGTTTGCCTTTACATGAGACAGCACAGTTATTAGAAAGCGTTAAGGCATTTGGCTAATACACTTTCGGGTATAAGAATTTTTATAAAAGTTTTGAGTTGGTTATGGCAGAAGAATTGCTGATTAATGTTACGCCGATGGAATGTCGTGTAGCTTTAATTGAAAACGGTACAGTAAACGAGTTATTTGTCGAACGTACTGTGAAACGTGGTCTCGTGGGGAATATCTATAAAGGTAAAGTTGTGCGTGTGTTACCAGGCATGCAAGCTGCTTTTGTGGATATTGGTTTATCTCGTACAGCATTTCTACATATCAACGACATGGTTTGGCCGCGTTCACAGCCTACGCCAAATGTTTTCGAGCTTTTGCATCCTGGACAGACCCTTACTGTTCAAGTGATGAAAGATATGTTGGGGACTAAAGGCGCACGCCTGAGCACAGACCTTTCAATACCTTCACGTTATTTGGTTTTGATGCCATATGGAAATCATATTGGTGTATCGCAACGTATTGAACAAGAAGAAGAGCGTGATCGTTTACGCGGTATTATTGAGCATATTCAGACTGAACATAAACTACCTGGTAGCGTGATTGTACGAACTGCAGCTGAAGGCGTGGATGAAGCTTCGATTGCTCAGGATATGTGTTATCTGAGTAAATTATGGGAATTTATTCAACGCAAACAAAAAGAAGTTTCTACACCAGAGCTGATATTCGAAGAACTACCTCTACCTCAACGTATTGTTCGTGATTTAGCTAGCGATGAAACTGCCAAGATATATGTCGATTCACGGGAAATTCATGGCAAATTGAGTGAATTTGTCCATGAGTTTGTGCCTTCTATTGAAAACCGCTTAATCCATTATCCTGGTGAAAAACCGTTATTTGATTTATATAACGTTGAAGAAGACATCCAAAAAGCATTACAGACGCGCGTCGCATTGAAGTCTGGTGGTTATTTGATGATTGACCAGACGGAAGCGATGACCACGATCGATGTAAATACTGGTTCGTATGTAGGTGGTCGTAGTTTAGAAGACACTGTATTTAAAACCAATATGGAAGCAACACAGGTAATCGCACGCCAACTTCGTTTGCGGAATCTGGGTGGTATCATCATTATTGATTTTATTGACATGCAAGAAGCCGAGCATCGTGCCGAAGTCATGCGACAGTTTGAGAAAATGCTAGAGCGCGATCATGCTAAAACCAAAATTACTCAGGTTTCTGAGCTTGGTTTGGTTGAAATGACGCGTAAAAGAACACGCGAGTCTTTAGAACATTTGCTTTGTGAATCCTGCCCAACTTGTCAGGGGCGTGGATATGTGAAAACAGCAGAGACAGTGTGTTACGAAATATTTCGAGAAATTCTGCGTTATGCACGTGCTTTTGATTCGAAGAGTGGCTTTACTGTTGTTGCGCATCCAGCCGTGATTGATCGACTTTTAACAGCAGAAGCCCCAGCCGTCGCGGATTTAGAGCATTTTGTGAACCGCGTCATAAAATTCCAAGTTGAAAATTTATATACGCAAGAGCAATACGATATCATTTTAAGCTAAAGTTGTAACAAGATTTCGCTTAATCCTTGTTACAACTGAAATTTTACTTTCTATCACGAATTTTAAATACTAGAACTATAAGATTAGCGATAGGCATCTTCGGATGTCTTAGCCAACAATAATTGAGGTCTATAATTATGAATGTAAGTGAAAGATTAGTGAACCACGGTTTTAAACATGTTTTGGACAGTAACCCAGTTAATACATGTTACATGGTGGATAGCCAAGGTAAAGAAGTGCAGATCACAACTGCGATGATTCGATCAGCCTGCCATCAGCTTTTACAGCGTTGCAGAACGATTAAAAAATAAGGGGCAATTTAAAGCCCCTTAATTTTTTTCAGGTTTAACCTTCAGCTGCCTGTTTAGGCAAACTCAAAATTGCAGCTTCAAAGCGTTGAATTTCATCTTCTAAATGCGTGAGTAGATTTTGCATTTTTGGTAACGCATTACGACAAGCGGTCAACCCTACTTCTAATTTATCTAAATAACTGGTCATTGTGATATTTAACGCCTGACCATCCATCACAATTGATGCTGGATAAAGTGCATCAAGTTTCGCTCCATTCCAATACAATGGTTCACGTGGACCAGGTACATTGGAAATCACAAGGTTAAATGCTTGGCGTTTTGGCAACATACCCGAAACAATATTGAGTCCTGCAGGACCATATACCAGTGCACTATAATTCAAAATTTCATTAGCAGTCATACGGCTAAAACGTTGTTTAGAGTTTTGCACGCTACGACGAATGATTTGTAGACGCTCGATTGGATCTTCAATGTGTGTAGCTAGGTTTGCCAAAATCATGGTAATACGATTGCTGAAATCAGAATCATCAGTACGCAATGAAGCAGGAACCATCGCAATCAAAGGTTTTTTGGGCAAACTATTTTGATTGATAAGATATTCACGTAATGCACCAGAGCAAACTGCTAGTACTACGTCATTGAGTGTTACACCAAGTGTTTTAGCGATAAGGCGGAAACGTTCCAACTCAAAAGATTGTGCAGCAAAACGGCGAGAAGAACTCACACGTTGGTTTAAGATCGATGGTGGTGCTTGAAATGTTGAGACATAATCAGGGTTTTTCCCGATTTCCTTAAATAAGGTTTGTGAAAGTTCCTGCATCACTTTAGGTGCAACTTCACACTGTGATTTAATCGTATCCAAGACTCCTCTGATTTTACTTGCAGTAGGGGCTTTAGGTGCCTTTAAGCGTTTAGTTCGCTTCCCTTCGACACACCATAATGGTACGACATGCTTTTCATTTGGGTCTTTGGAGAGTGATTTTTCGATCAATCGCATTCCTGCAACACCATCCACCATCGCATGGTGAATTTTGAAATACATTGCAAAACGATTGCCTTCAATGCCTTCAATAATGTCGCATGTCCATAGTGGTTTAGCACGGTCAATCAAGGAACTGTGTTGCTGTGAAATATAGACCAATAGTTCACGAATACGCCCTGGATTTGGTAACGCGATATGACGGAAATGATGATCGATATCGAATTCAGGATCTTCACCCCAGAATAATCCTGTCAGTTGATTGTTAAATGGAGGAACCGGAATACTCTTTGATTGGCGGATATCTTGAACAAGATCATGCACGAATGTCGGAGATGCATTTTCTGGGATTTCAAATAAAAATAATCCCCCTACATGCATAGGTTGCTGTCTTTTCTCTAGTGAAAGAAAAATAAAATCAATAGGGTGTAATGGGCGCATAGCAGATATAGCCTCTCATTGCATTTTTTATAAGATACTCTTTGAGCTCTTATTAGAATTATTGAACCGTTAAACTAAGTATATACGGTTTGTTCTGGTTAAAATATGACTTTGTACACAGTAGTTAATAAAAATAAAACCACTGATGAATCAGTGGTTTTAGTTATTAATCTCGTGATTTTTTATTTTTTGAGATTGCCTGCATGAAGCCCGCATTCTTTGTGGGTCGCTTCTTCCCACCACCAACGACCTTCACGTTCGTGTTGGTTCGGGAGAACTGCGCGTGTGCATGGCTCACAACCGATGGAAATAAAACCACGTTCATGTAGTGGGTTGTATGGAATTTCCATCATGCGGATATAACTCCACACATCGGCACTTGACCAGTTTGCAAGTGGGTTATATTTGATAAGTTGTTTACCTTCACCTGAGAACCCAACGTCAGCTTGAACTACAGGTACATCACTACGTGTCGGGCTTTGATCTTTACGCTGCCCTGTAATCCAACCATCTAAAGTCGCTAATTTTTTGCATAGAGGTTGTACCTTGCGTACACCGCAGCATTCTTGATGACCATCTTCAAAAAAACTAAATAGCCCTTTTTCATTGACCAATTGTTGCACTGCAGCAGATTCGGGAAAACAAATTTCAATATTGATATTATAGTGTTTACGGACTGTTTCGATGAATTGGTAGGTCTCTGCGTGCAAACGGCCCGTATCTAAACTGAAAACACGAAAAGGTTTGCCAATTCGAGATGCGATGTCAATGAGAACTACATCTTCTGCACCTGAAAATGAAATGGCAATTTCACCTTCTTGACTCAAGGCTAATTCTAAAATTTCTCTTGGTGATTTATCTGCATATTCAGCAGCGAGCGCATCTACATGGTCAATAGTCGGAATAACAGTCATGAATGTTCCTGGCGATAGGCTTGGGCACAATTGTAAATCATTCTAAGCAAAACCGTTTGCTTGCTTTCGACTTTAATCTTGCAGAATAAAATCGTTTTCTTCAACAACAGCGCAAAAGTGAAAATGTTAATGGTATGATACAGCAATTTTTAACCAACATTGGAAGCATTCATGGAAATCGTATGCCTAGATCTTGAAGGGGTGTTAGTTCCGGAAATCTGGATTAATTTTGCAAAAAAAACAGGGATTAAAGAGCTCGAGGCGACCACACGTGATATTCCAGATTACGATGTCTTAATGACTCAACGTTTAAACATCCTAAGAGAGCACGGTTTAGGATTAAATGATATTCAAGAAGTGATCGCAGACATGGGACCTTTTGAAGGTGCAAAAGAGTTTGTTGAATGGGTACGCACACACTTTCAATTGATTATTCTGTCAGATACATTCTATGAGTTTGCACATCCATTGATGAAGCAGTTAGGTTGGCCGACAATTTTCTGTCATAAGCTTGAGACAGATGAAAATGGCATGATTACGGCTTATAAATTACGTCAACCTGATCAAAAGCGTCAGGCAGTAAAAGCATTACATGGTTTGAATTTCCGTGTGATTGCAGCTGGTGATTCTTATAATGATACGACAATGCTTGGTGAGGCTGATCACGGTTTCCTGTTCGATGCACCAGCAAATGTGATTGCTGAATTCCCGCAATTTCCACCACTTCATGGTTATGAAGCATTGAAACAGGCGATTCGTTCTGTATCACAACGTAATATCCCTGAATAATCGATTTTCCTCAACTATCTTTTAAATATGTTGTGGAAAATTAAAAGATAAAAGGCGCTTAAATAGCGCCTTTTATCTTGAATCAATAATTAAAATTTATAACCAATTTTCATACCATAAGCGATGGCGTCATTATTCTCAAATTCAGCAACATAATTCGGTGTATTAAACTGAGAGCCTGATTGTGCTTTGGCATCACCCAACCAAAAATATTTTACTCCACCAGCAATAAAGTAGTTGGGAGCAGGGCTATATTGGATACCTAAACCAACATTCCAATATCCTTCTGTTGGTCCTAATGTGGTCACAGGGTTACCTGCACCTGAGTCCCAACCAATCGATACATTACCTGCCCAATGATCATTCACTTTACGACCTACACCAGCAGTAATTAAGTATTGATCTTCTGTATAGGCTACTAGATCAAAACCATCTTTTTTACCTGTTGCTGCAACAATTGGTGGTAATACAGAAGCGGCACCGAACTTGTATGGACGAATCGCAAAATCTTTCCAGTTCACCCAACGTAGGTTGGCGAATGCCACTGTATTTTCCATAATGCCTGTCTGGAAATCAAAGTTCACTGATTGAGGTGTGGTGATTTCAGTTGTGCCTTCAGAATTATTAATTTTATTTAAAATAGCATCAAAACCAGCATTGCCCGTCATTCCCGCAATACCATGGTTTTCATAAGCATTCATCTCATGCTTGATTTTAGCGCGGTAAGTGATCGAGGCTTTGAGAGCAATTTCGGGGATTTGATATGCTGCACCTGCTAACCAGCCTACCGCCTCATCCTTACCTGTTTTAAAGTCATAGCCACTATAAGCACTATAACTCGTTCCACGTAATAGGACTGTACTGTCTAGTGTTTGGTAAACTGCGCCAGCATAAAGATTCCAGTTTTGGTTAGGTTGGAAACCAAATAATAAATTTAAGTTTTCAGTATCAACAGTAACTGATGTACCACCTTTGAATGGTAAGGGGCGACTTTCAATGAAATTACTTTTTCCTTTATATTCTGCATCAGCACCATAGGGTTGATCATAAATCAGTCCGACTGAGAGTTGTTCAGTGGCTTGAATCTTTAATGCAGCATGTGGAGAGTAGTAATGATTTGCCATATTACCAGTATTGTTTTGAGAGGTATCCTGACCTGTAACATTTGGATCAAGTACTGTTAGACCTGCTTCAAAATAATTATTGGGTTGTAGGAAGGGTGCAATCGACTGACCAGAGCGGTCAAGTGCAGCTGCAAATGTTGAACCTGCTGGAACCGTACACAAAAGAATAGCTTTAGTAATAGCATGAAGCTTCATTAAAAATGTCTCGCATTTCAAGATGGAACTAGAAAGGAGCGCAAAGTAACATAATTTTTTTTAATGCAAATATTGTACAAATGTCAATAAATGAACTGCTAAAGTCATGAAAGATGCTTGAGTTAAATAATTAATTTTGATTGTATTTTTATAGTTAATATTTTACTGATTTATTTTTTCTATATTTGTATTTACGTGATAATGGTAGGTATAAAAAAGACCATCACAAGGATGGTCTTTTTGTTTATATATTTTTGATTAGAAGCGGTAGCCCATTTTTAGACCGTAAGCGATTGCATTGTTGTCTTCAAATTCAGCAACAAAGGTGTTGTCGCCAGCTTGTGCACCAGTTTGTGCTTTAGCATCGCCTAACCAGAAGTATTTTACACCACCAGCAATAAATGTAGCTGGCGTAGGGCTAAATTGAACACCTAATCCAACGTTCCAATAACCTTCTGTTGGACCTAGAGTCGTTACAGGATTACCAGCCCCTGAATCCCAACCGACTGATACATTTCCAGCCCATTGTTCAGAAAGTTTACGACCCACACCCGCATTTACAGACCATTGGTCATCCGAGTATTCAACAAGGTTAAAACCATTTGGACGGTTAACAAGTGGACCGACTGCTTCAGATACTAAACCAAATTTGTAAGGGCGAATTGAAAAATCTTTCCAATTTACCCAACGAACATTCGCGAATGCAACAGTATCCGCCATGATCCCACTTTGTAAATCAAGGTTAACAGATTGTGGGGTCGTGATTTTAGTCTCACCACTTGCAGCGGCAATATTTGCAGCAGCAGCAGCTCCACTTGGCCCCAATAGCGCTAATGCGGGAAGCGTTGGGATACTTTCATTAATGTTGACATCGTGGTCTATTTCAGAACGGTAAGTTACAGATGCTTTAAGTGCGATTTCTGGAATTTGGTATGACACACCTGCTAACCAGCCAAGAGCACCATCTTCTGGAATATCAGCATCGTAGCCATTGTAAAGAGAGTAGGCTTGACCACGCAGAGCAAGTTTACCTTTAATGGTTTGGTAAACCGCACCACCGTAAATATTCCAATTTTTGTTTGGTTGGAAGCCAGCGATGAAAGATAGATTTTGACTATCTACTTCCACCGAAGTGCTTCCTGTACCTAATAAACCATTTGCACCAGCTAAACCAGCGTCTACAGCAGCAGTTACGTTGTTAGTTACAGCAGTTGTTGCAGCTGTCGTGATCGCATTGGTTACACCAGCGGTGATAGCTGCCATAGCATTCGCATTAGCACGAACAGCCTGTTCAGCGGTTGCTTGATCAGGTGCTTGACCACCAGCAACTAATTGAGCAGCTTGTTGAGAAACCTGAGCATTTACGCCATTAGTCAAATTAGCCGCTAGAGCACCATTAATTGCAGGCTGAAGATTTGCTGCGATTTGTGCATCAATTGTATTTTGACGCAAACCAGCCAAAGTTGCAGGCGGAAGAATCGTATTGGTAGCATTTGAAACAAAGTTATTAGTGCCAGTGTAAGTTGCATCAGCACCATAAGGCTGGTCATACAAAAGACCAAATGAGAAATGTTCTGTTGGTTGTAATTTTAAAGCTGCGCTAGGAAAATAATAGTCGCCAGCCATATCGTCAATTTTATTACCAGATGTATCTTTACCCTCTACAGTTGGGTCGAGAACCGAAAGACCAGCTTCGAAGTAGTTACCTGGTTGTAAAAAAGCAGAAATTGATTGACCAGAGCGATCTAGTGCAGCTGCAAAAACTCCAGTTGCAGGTAGCGTTGCTAAGATCATGGCATTGCTAAGATATTTTAATTTCATTTTAAATCTTTCCTTGAACTTCAAGATTCTAAGTATTGACGAAACTATGATTGGCTATAGCCTCATGTAACAAAAATACCATAATTAAAATAAGAGTAAATGTTCTAAATGAACTACCCAGTACGATTGATTACATGAAATTTAACAAAAAAATGCTATAAATAATTATATACATATGTGTTTTTATTGATAATATGATGAAATATATAAAGTATTAGTTTGAATTTTTGTACTCAAATAATTGCATTTTTGCAAAAAAAAATTTTTATTAGGTCAAAGATTTTTTGTAAAAAATTAGATTCTATCTACAAAATTTGTCATATATGTGCAATTTCTCTGATCAAATAATTTTTCATATAAATTTTACAGAAAATTTACGCGGTTCACTTTTTCTAACATAGAGAATTTACGCAGTCAATTTCCATACTAGTGCTGACTTATTTTTTAAATGGCATGTGCTATGTGGGAATTTATTTCCGTATTTATCCTTGCATTGATTTTAGCCTATCCATTAGGACGCTATCTTGCAGATGTGATGTAAGCTCAACCATTGAGAAGCGATCGTTTCTTTAAATGGATCGAACAACCAATTTATTCCATTTTGAACGTGAAACAAGTGGGTATGAATTGGCGACAATATCTTGGTGCATTTATCCTCAGTAATCTTTTGTTGTTGGGTATAAGTATAGCGATCTTGATGACGCAAGCTTGGTTACCTTTGAATCCAGATCGTATTCCAAATATGAATTGGGATTTAGCAGTACACACAACGATTTCATTTCTAACCAATACCAATCAGCAGCATTATTCAGGACAAGCTCAATTGTCTTATCTGTCGCAAATGACAGTGATTATTGGTTGGCAATATTTATCTCCAATTATGGGTTTGGCTTTACTAACAGCCATGTTAAGAGCTTTATTTTTACAGCCCAAAGATCAAGCTTTGGAAAATATTAAATCCAAAAATGCGTCACAGATTAATCTTGGAAATTATTGGATGGATATGATCCGACCATTATTCAGATTCTTTATTCCTTTGGGTTTAGTTTTTTCTCTATTACTGACTTTTCAAGGTGTGCCATCTACACTTTCTGCTGGTCCAACTGCGCAAGTTTTAGATCGAAGCACTGAAGTTCAGACCCAGCATATTCCTCTTGGACCTGTTGCACCGATGGTGGCGATCAAGCAATTAGGCAGTGGTGGTTGGTATGGTCCAAACAGTAGTGTGCCTTTAGAAAATCCAACGCCATTATCGAATGTGCTGGAGATGCTTGCGATTTTACTGATTCCAATGTCGGTTGTGTTTATGCTTGGTCGTTTTGTGCAACGCAAAAAATTAATGTGGATGATTTTGGGCACAATGTTGTTGATGTCATTGGTTTCTACCGTATTCATATTATGGGCTGAAAAATCATCTTTAATCCCAAATACGGCGTTAATGGAAGGTAAAGAAGTCCGCTTTGGAGCTGAAGCCTCTGCATTATGGGGAAGTTTAACCACACAGGTAAATAATGGTTCGGTCAATATGATGCATGACTCAGCTTCACCATTAACGGGTTTGGTTGAGCTATGCAATATGCTGATCAATGCCATTTGGGGGGGGATTGGTTGTGGTTTATTACAGTTCTTTATTTATCTATTTTTAGCTGTATTTATCGCGGGTTTGATGACAGGTCGCACGCCTGAATTATTTGGACGAAAAATCGAAGTCACTGAAATTAAGTTATTGGCATTGGTCATTCTTTTACAACCAGTGCTGATTCTTGGTTTAACTGCAATCGCCATCGCTTTCCCATCTTTAACAGGAAATTCAAACCCTGCATCGCATGGTATTAGCCAAGTCTTTTATGAATATGTGTCTGCGTTTGCCAATAATGGTTCTGGTTTTGAAGGTTTAGCCGACAACACTTTATGGTGGAATCTAAGCACCAGTGTTGCGTTATTAGCAGGTCGTTATAGCGTACTGATCATTCCAGTTTTAATTGCAGTCAGTCTTGCAACCAAACCTAAAGCAGATGAGACCAAGGGTTCTTTACAGATTGAGTCGCCTACATTTGCGCTGACTTTAGTCGGAATTGTACTGATTTTAACGCTATTGCAATTTATGCCAGTGTTGGTGATTGGACCAATTGCTGATTATTTATCTGTAAAGATCTAGTGGAGCAAGTACCATGAATCACTCAAATGCGACACAAATGGATATCTTGAATAAAGAAATTATTCAGCAAACCTTTTATAAATTATTACCACAGCATGCCTTTAAAAATCCTGTGATGGCATGTGTTTGGATTGGAACGGTATTAACCATCGTGGCAACGTTGATGGGTAGCACCAGTTTTGGATTTGGTATTTTACTGGGGGCTTAGGAAGTTAAGCATATCAAAAAGTATGATAACTTCCTTATATGAAATCAAAAAATAGATACTATTCCCGTTCAAGAATCACAGAGGCAAAATTCAGACAGATCATTCGCTTTTTTGCCATGGATTTAACTGCTTCAGATACAGCTAAACTCACCAATATTTCTGTACGTTCCATCAATACAATTTACATCAGGTTGCGTAAAAAGATTGCGGCACAATGTGAGGAAATATCTCCTTTCAACGGTATCGTTGAACTTGATGAATCCTACTTTGGTGCTCGTCGTATTCGAGGAAAACGTGGACGTGGTGCATCAGGAAAAACCATTGTATTTGGACTACTCAAAAGAGATGGAAACGTATACACAGAAATTGTGCCTGATTGCTCCAAAGCTACGCTACAGGGCATTATTCGGGGGCAGATAGAGCTTGATTCTGTGATCAATACAGATGGATGGAGAGGCTATGATGGTTTAGTTGATATTGGTTTTGACAAACATTTAAGAGTGAATCATGGGAACAACGAATTTGCATGCGGGGAGCGTCATATTAACGGCATAGAATCATTCTGGGGATATGCTAAAAAGCGACTCGTCAAGTTTAATGGAATTGACAAAAAGATGTTTTATTTGCATCTTAAAGAAACGGAGTATCGCTTCAATCATCGGAACGGTAATTTATATCTCGATTTGCTTAAATTACTCCGTAACAATCCTCTTTAATTTCCTAAGCCCCAAAAGAAATACAGCTTTTGGCATTACTGATTCACCACCAAGGAAAGATTGTTACCCAAAAACAAATCATGGCTGAGCTATGGGGTGTCAGCCACGAAGAGGATACTCACTATCTCCGAATTTTAGTTAAAAAATTGCGTACTAAGATAGGTGATTCAGCACTCACGCCATCTTATATTTTTACAATTGCAGGTGTTGGATTACGTTTTTTAGATCCAAACTAAGGAAATGACCTGTTTATTCAGTTAAAAAAAGAGAGTTTTAAACTCTCTTTTTTTTCAATTTTATTTGAGATTTGGATCGCCCTTTTTCAAAAAGAAATGCAAAGCGAGTTTTTGTACCCAAGTTCCGTAGGGTGGATAGAATAATTGGGTTGGGAAAAAGCGCTGACGGGTAAAAATAGTTTTTGCATGCGAAAGCTCTCGGAAACCTTCAACACCATGATAAGTTCCCATACCTGAGTTACCGATACCACCAAAAGGAGCATCATGGTTGACTACATGCCAACCCCAATCATTGATCGTCACACCACCTGAATGAGTTTGTTTTAAAATATAGTCACGTTCATTGGCATCATGGGTAAAGCAATACAGTGCTAATGGGCGTTCACCCACTTTGATGTAGGTAATCGCATCATCAATCGTATCGTATGCAACGACTGGTAGGATGGGACCAAATAATTCTTCCTTGAGAATGCGCATATCTGCTGTGCAATTCAATACAAGATGTACAGGCATACGACGAGCATCACGTTCTGGATGATATTCACCACATACAATAACCTCAGCACCTTTAGCCTTTGCATCCTCAAGTATCTCTAGCAATCGTTTTAAGTGACGATCATTGACGATGGAGGTGTAATTGCTATTTTCATCAATCGTGTTGCCATACATAGATGTGAAATGTGATTTACATTGTTCAGCAAACGGAATTACTTTTTCTTTTGGAACAAGTGCATAATCTGGTGCTACACAAATTTGCCCACAGTTGGTCGCTTTCCCATGCAGGATACGCATGGCAGCATCAGCTAATGGATAATGACGACTCACTAAAGCTGGTGATTTACCGCCTAGTTCTAAGGTGACTGGGGTCAAATTCTCTGCCGCAGCACGCATTACCACACGACCGATCGCGGGTGACCCTGTGAAAACGATATGATTGAAAGGCAGGGTCGTGAATAGCGAAGGATCGGTAATTTCCTCGCCAAAAATAGCGACTTCATCTTCACTAAAAACTTCAGCAAGCATGCGTTTCATAACAGCATTGGTCGCAGGTGTGATTTCAGGTAATTTGATCATGACCCGATTGCCAGCAGCTAAGGCTGCCACCAATGGTCCTAAAGCCAAGTAAACAGGGAAATTCCAAGGTACAACAACACCGACCACACCTTTAGGTTGGTATTGGACTCTTAGTCGATTTGATAAAAAAAGTAATTCAGTACTTCGTTTGCTTGGACGCATCCATTTTCTTAGATAGCGGATCGCATGTTCAGCCTCTAGAACAGAACCAAGTAAATCGAGCAGTTTAGATTCATCGATTGATCGAGAATTAAAGTCGGTATTAATGGCTTCGGCGATGACATCTTGATAACGAATAATTTGCTTTTTTAGCTTAAATAATTTGCTACGTCTTGAATCTAAATCGGGATATGGAAGAGCATTAAATGCGGAACGTTGTTGGTTGAAGATGTTAAAGAGTTGCTCATGGGCAGTATCGCGGTGTCCCTGAGATTCATAAAGATTCATTTTTTGTTCCTTCCATGCGTTATGTCTTTGCGTTATGTCTTTGTTTTATATCGTTTAGGATCAAACTATCTATGATTATAATTAAAATTATGATTTTAGACAGTATTCTTTTTTTGATTGTAATGTTATCCGCTAGAATGTTTTTTGAGGATTGTTTTAAATAATATTTTTATTATAAAAATATAGATTTTTAATAAATAAATCATTTTTGGATTTTTATTCTTTTTTCGGGTGTTAAATAAAATAATTGTTTGAATATTAACCTGCTCTCGGTTGGGTATTATTTATTTATTATATATGTTTTTCTAATTAGGTTTATTTGTTTTAATTGTTATATTAATAAAATAGTTAAAAAATAACCAATATTTGCACTATTATATTGCATAGATGTGGTAAATATATAGTATTTTTAAATATTATTTTCACCAATTTTTTATCATTTGGTTGTATTTGTTTTTGTATAAAAGCATTAAAATCAATAACTTGTTTTTGATTGTTGATATTATATGTTTTTTGTTTATTTTTCATGTGAATGTATTTGTTGATTGTTATAATAAAATTAAATGAATTATTTTGATTTCTATCGCATAGAATCTCGGCTGGTTTAGGAGTTAACCAGTCACAATATTAATTATGCTAAGGATTGCTTAAAATGCTTACTTTTTTAGGTATTAGCATGATCATGTGCTTTATGTATTTGATCATGTCAAAACGTCTTAGTGCGTTAGTTGCATTAATTTTAATCCCATTCTTATTTGCAATTATTGCATGGGGATTGGGTTTTTATTTTGAAAGTCTTAGTCATATTCAATTAGCCGAGCTCGGCAATACCATGTTAGATGGTATTAAAAAACTTGCACCAACGGGCGTAATGCTTCTTTTTGCAATCCTTTATTTTGCATTGATGATTGATACAGGGTTGTTTGACCCATCGGTTAGATGGATTCTGAAGAAAGTCAAAGGTGATCCACTCAAAATTACCCTAGGAACTGTTTTTCTAACCTTATTGGTTTCCTTAGATGGTGATGGTTCCACGACCTACATGATCTGTGTTGCAGCCATGATGCCACTATATAAACGTGTCGGCATGAATCCACTCATTATGACTTGTTTGATGTTGTTGTGTAGTGGAGTTATGAATCTTACGCCGTGGGGTGGTCCAACAGCACGTGCCGCAAGCGCGCTGCAAGTGGATGCAAGTGAAGTATTCATTCCAATGATTCCCTCGATGATCGTTGCGGCTGCTTGGCTATTTTTCTTGGCTTATCTGTATGGTATGTACGAACGTAAACGTTTAGGTGTTATTGAGCTGGTAGATATTAGTCATGCTGATGATATCTCGATCTCAAAAGACCCTGATGCGCAACGTCCACATTTACGCTGGTTCAACGGTATTTTAACCTTGTTGTTGATGGCATCTTTGGTGAAAGGGATTTTACCGATGTCGATCTTATTCATGCTTGGTTTCTGTATTGCTTTAGTTGTGAATTATCCATGCGTAAATATGCAGAAAAAACGTATCGCGATGCATGCAGACAGTGTGCTTGCAGTCGTGGGTGTGATTTTTGCGGCGGGCGTATTTACGGGCATCTTATCGGGTACAGGTATGGTTGAAGCGATGTCGAAAGGCTTCGTCGCGATTATTCCACCAAGTATGGGACCTTATCTTGCACCGATTACAGGTGTATTGAGTATGCCACTCACTTTCTTTATGTCGAATGATGCTTTTTACTTCGGTGTGCTACCGATTTTAGCTGAAGCGGCTTCGCATTATGGTATTCCACCTGTTGAGATTGCGCGCGCATCGATTATTGGTCAGCCGATACACTTATTATCACCACTTGTTCCTTCAACTTATTTGTTGTGTGGTTTGGCAGCTGTAGAATTGGCAGATCATCAAAAATTCACTTTGAAATGGGCATTTATTACCTGTTGCGTATTGATGGGTAGTGCTTTGATTTTCGGTGTTTTCCCTTTTTATCATATGTAATTAAATTCTCGGAAAACTCATGTGTAGATTGAAATACATGAGTTTTCTCAAGTGCTTACAATTCTTTCTTAAATCATGATTTTGCTGATATCAGCGAAATATGGGTTTTTTTTGTATTTTTTAGATGGTTAGGATGACTAAAATGAAGATGAAAATTGTATGTGCAGCGATTTTAAGTGTTGTCACTAGTTCAACATTTGCAGCACCAAAACTCTATGGTGAGATAGATGCAAGTTTAGATTATTTACCTGAAAATAATGCTAACTCATCTGATCGCGATGTATGGAAAATTAATAGCAATAGTTCATTTTTAGGCATTAAAGGCGAAGAAAAATTATCTGATCGTTTGAGCGCTGTCTATTTAGCAGAGTGGGCATTTTATGCTGATGGCGACAAGAATGATTGGTCTCAAAGAAATCGTTATATTGGTTTAAAAGATCAGCATTTAGGAACTATCAAAGTCGGTAAACATAATACTCCGCTCAAAGAGTTATCTAGTCCTGTCGATAGTTTTAATAACTATATAAGTAATAAAGCCGATATCACAGGCATTATGACAGGAGAAAATCGTGTCAATAATGTGGTGGTGTACGACTCTCCAGAGCTTGCTTTTCAAGGCGGTAATATTGAAGCCAGTGTTTTGTTGGCTACTGGCGAGAGTCGAGGTATTGAAGATGATAAACGCGGTGGTGTAAATACGGCTGGACGTGGATTAGGGGATGCATGGTCTGCTTCTTTGAGTTATACCCATCCATTATTTTTTACTTGGCGTTGGTTATGACAAAGCTATTCCAAGTGATTTTTTGGGACACGGTTTATTAAATGCAAAAGATACAGAAACCAATGTAGATGAGGTTTTTGCAGCGGGAAATACATTGCGATTGATTGGTCGAATCACACCTGTTGAGGGATTGATGATCAAAGCGCTTTATCAAACTTCTGAGGTTGAAAATAAACTTGGAAATGATGAAGCTGCTGCAAATATTGATGATTCTAATGGTTGGTTGATTGGTGCTGAGTACAAAGTACCAAATTATGCCAATTGGACAGTCAAAGCTCAGTACAGTCAGAATTCGACTTCATTTAAAACAGAACAGGCAGATTTTGATGCTCAGCAAATATTGTTGGGTTTAGATTATGCTTTCAACAAACAAGTTAAAGTCTACGGATATACAGGTTATTCAACTTTTGAACAGGCTGATGCTAAGGATAAGCAACCTGTTGTGGGTACTGGCTTAGAATTTAAATTTTAAATCGATAAGACATTCTTGCAAATAGTTCTAAATGCTTCTATTTGCAAGAATAATTCTCAGTTACAAAAGTAAGTTTTTGATATCAATAATAATGTGAATAGTAAAGTATAATGATTTCATCATTCTTTCATCTTACTTGCCTACATTAAAACGAGTTTCTTTGTGATAGATATCAAGACCGTGGATAAACATAATATGATCTTTGAGGAAACAAATATTTATTTGTTTCATAGTATCAATTCACTAGCGACCCAATTCCCTATCATAGACAAGATCGCAGTTTTTTTAGCGGATGATCTAAATACTGTTTTTATCAGTTTGCTGGTTCTGATGTTGGTTCTAAAATGGAAAACACATCATCTAATCTTTGCTAAAACCTTATTTATAGTGCTTATCTCTTTGATATTAAGTGACTTAATCGAATATTTTTATCATCATCCTCGTCCATTTCAGTTGGATTTGGGACATAAGTTGATTGGGCATGGTCTGAGTTCATCTTTTCCTAGTCAGCATACGCTAACCGTTGTCATTATTGCATTTGCTTATCTACTTGCTGGATTTAAGACAATTGGAATTATTGGCTTGTTCGTCAGTCTGGTTGTTGGTTTATCTAGAATTTATGTCGGAGTTCATTTTCCATTTGATGTGGTTGGTTCGTTTTTAATCGGCTTTTTACTGGTTGTTTTTAGCAACTATATGTTGAAAGAAATGAGCTTGCGTATAAGACGAATGAGGTTACAGCAGTTGTTTGATTAAATAGAAAATGCGATTTAATATGCATTTTATCTTTTTGAATTTATGATTTTTTTACTGGATAGGTAAAATAATTTATAAAGTCTTTACGTTACAACTTTTGTTGCATTCACTAAGCTGATTAGATCGAAATAACTTAGGTCTATAGCCATGAGTGCAGCATTAGCTGAGATAAATTCTGCGACTAAAATTAATAATAATCTTCAACCCTTAATTGCACGCAGTAGGGTTAATGACTCCATTCATAATCACCGCTTCCTCAATGAAGTGGATAGCTATTTAGATACTTATCCTAATACTAAGCACATCGATATTTTCCTTTATGATCTCAATGGGCATTTACGAGGCAAAAGGATAGATATCAGTTGTCTCAAAAGCTTAGATAAGGGTTGTTATCTACCGCTGTCTATTTACGCCATGAGTTTGGATGGAAATGTTGTTGAGGAAACTGGACTAGGCAAGTTTGTCGGTGAACCAGATTATTTATGTGTACCTGTGTTGGGGTCATTACGTCCCAATCCTATAGATCCACATATCAATGCTCAGTTACTTTTAACGATGAAAGAAAATAATTTACAAGCTTGTCGTTATGAACCGCGCAATATTTTAAATAAATTGCTGAATCGATTACATCTGTTAGATTATTTTCCATGTATCGCTGCTGAGCTTGAGTTTTACTTACAGCCTTTATCCCAAGAGAGCCAAAAGTCAGCCATCCCTAAACAATGTTTTGATTTAAACCCACATGCTGATATCCAAGCAGTGTTGGATGAAATAGAAACGATTGCTGAAATACAGGGAATACATATCACTGGAATCGTTTCTGAGTCATCGTCAGATCAGTATGAAATTAATCTGCCGCATGGAACTGATATTTTGAAGCTCTGTGACCAAATCTTGATGTTAAAACGGAGTATTAAACAAGTTGCAAATAAACATGGCTTTAAAGCTAATTTTTTAGCAAAACCAGATTTGCATAAAGCAGGGAGTGGAATGCATTTTCATATGAGTCTACTTGATGCTAACAAACATAATATTTTTAGCTGTTCTGAACGTGACTTTGCAAAGCCATTATTAAATGTAATCAGTGGATTGATTCATTTTATGCCAGATTCTATGGCGATCTTAGCCCCTAATTTCAATTCATATCGCCGATTTAAGTTAGGTCAGCATGTCCCTTTGGAAGCAAACTGGGGTTGGAATAATCGTAATGTCGCACTGCGCATTCCATGTTCGGATTCAGAAAATCAAAGAATCGAATATCGAGTAGCTGGAGCCGATTGTAATCCATATTTGGCAGTCGCCATCATATTAATGGGAACGCTGCATGGCTTGACTCACATATCAGCAATTCCCAAATCAGTGAATCAATCTAAGCAGATTGGTGAACATTATTTTCTTCCGACAGAACAAATGGATGCATTGAAGAGATTTAAAGCTAATTATTGGATGAGTGAATATTTAAATCAAGATTTTGTTGCATTGTGGTGTACTGTTAAACAGGCAGAGTATCAGCATGTCTTGAGTCAGATCACTGCTATTGAAAAAAATTGGGATATCTAAGACATCACATATTTTGATGTCGGACTCAAAAAAGGCTGCTAAATGCTTTAATTTGAAAAGCATTTATTTAGGCATAGCTTTGTAATGAGTTAAATATAGGCTCAAAACTCTATGAATTTGAAGGCATAACGCATCGAAGGACATAACAAGTCTTTATAGGACAAATAACACTGGTATATGAAAAACAAATTGACAGCATTCAGAAGAGGCTATAATTTAATCATTGGTTCTAATTTGGAACTTTATATAGCCTCTATTTAATTTCAAATAGTTGAGCTAATGTTTTGATTGAAGTTGTAGATCAATAAGAGATGTAAGTCATAAGAGTTGTTAATGTGATTTAGTGTTTGCTTACAGAAATGTTATGGGTGAAGAGAGCGATGATGTCAAATGATGTGAATACAATTACAGTGCGCCAAACGCAATTCAAAGCCGAAAAAATTACCACGCAATACACTGAATCTACTTTCATGTCACATTTTCTCACAGCTCTGTCCATGAGCTTCCCACAGGGTGAACGCTTTTTTGTAGAAACCGTCCGAAATGTGCGTGATCAAATCCATGATGAACAGCTACAAAAAGATATCTCAGGTTTTATTGGGCAAGAGGCGCATCATGCGCGAGCACATGAGCAGTTTAATCAACTGGTGCAAAGCAATGATTATCATCTAAAAAAGTTTGAAAAGGCTTATGAGCAGGAAATGATCCGCCTAAGAACTTTAAGTCAGCGCCGTCAATTGGCTGCTACAGTTGCACTTGAGCATTTTACGGCGATGATGGCAGGTTATATGCTTGAATATCCAAATATTATGTTTAAAGGCTTATCTGAAAATATGAAGAATCTTTGGCTTTGGCATGCTGTTGAAGAAATCGAACATAAGCATGTGGCATTTGATGTATATCAGCAAGTCTTTGCCAACTTAGCTCAACGCCGTAGAAGTATGCGAACAATTACGGTGGGATTCATCAGTAGCACGATCATAATGACAGGTCATTTAGTCTGGCAAGATCGAAAGAATACCTTATATTCACCGAAGCAGCTGTTCAAGAACACACAAACACTTATGGGTCTTGTCCACATGATGTGGCGTTTATTACCTGACTATTTAGCATTTTATAAAGCAAGTTTTCATCCATCTGAGATTGATCAGCAGGATTTATTGATCAAAGCGAGAGCTTTATTAGCTAGCTAATTTAATGATTGGGATTTAAAAGTACTGTATTTTTTAGCGTTTGCTTGGTAAATAATTTACGGCATAAAAATGCGCATCTATTTTTGATTTTAAAAAGCTTAAATGATTTATCAACTTTTACTTCAATATACAAGTTGATCTTTTTATGCAGGGTATGAATTTCTATATCACTGGCGTAGACCATATTAAAAAATATTGACTTCAACAGCTAAATGGTGCGCTCAGCGGGACTCGAACCCACGTCGGTCGCTTAGGAGGCAACTGCTCTATCCAGTTAAGCTATGAGCGCATAATTAAATGATTATAAACAAAAAAGTGATTGCCTTAGCAATCACTTTTTGATTAAACCGACTAGCTGTATTTAGCTCTTATTTTTCAAATTTAAAACACGATAGAGCACAAACATTAGAACGATCCAAATAGGAATCATGAGCACAGATTCTTTAAAACCTTGCTGCCACATGATGTAAAGTACAACCGCAATAAATGCGAGTACAAGATAATTGCTGAATGGTGACCATAAAGCAGGGAAGCTCGTTGTTAATGCTTTTTGTTTGACCATCGCTTTAAATTTCAAATGCGTCAAACTGATCATTGCCCAGTTTAAAACTAAAGCACCCACAACCACATACATCAAATGACCTAAGGCATCTTCTGGTACGAAGTAGTTTAAAAGTACACATCCGAAGATGAGCAATGCTGAAAGCAATACGGCTGGAACAGGAACACCTTGTTTATTCACTTTAGCAAATACTTTAGGTGCATTACCTTGTTCAGCTAAACCAAACAACATGCGGCTGTTTGCATACATACCACTGTTATATACAGATAATGCTGCGGTTAAGATAATGAAGTTAAGTAGGTGAGCAGCCCAACCAATTCCCATTTGACTGAAAATCATTACAAATGGGCTTTTATCTAAGCCACCTAAATCAAGCTGATTCCAAGGCACAAGTGATAATAAAATTGTGAGTGAACCGATGTAGAAAATCAGAATACGGAACACAACTTGGTTGATCGCTTTAGGAATCGTTTTCTTTGGATCATTGGCTTCAGCCGCTGCCATACCGATTAATTCAATACCACCAAATGCAAACATCAAGAATGCCAGCATGAAGAATAGACCTTCAAACCCATTCGGGAAGAATCCACCATGACTCCAAAGGTTGGTAAATGAAGCCGTAGAGTTGGCATCCGCAGTGAACAGCAAGAACAGACCAAATAAAATCATCGCTACAACAGCGGTGACTTTAATAATGGCTAACCAAAATTCTGACTCACCATAGAATTTTACATTGGTGAGATTGATCGCTGTAATAATCACAAAGAAGAATAAAACTGACTGCCATGTAGCAATATGAGGCCACCAGTAATTGATATATTTTGCGACTGCCGTGAGCTCACTCATCGCAACGAGGATATACAATATCCAATAATTCCAACCTGATAAAAAGCCTGGAAATTTACCCCAATATTGATATGCAAAATGACTAAATGAACCTGCTACAGGTTCTTCTACGATCATTTCACCGAGTTGACGCATGATTAAAAAAGCAATCAAACCGCCAATCGCATAACCCAAAATAATAGATGGTCCAGCAGACTGGATGACTTGCGCAGAACCTAAAAATAAGCCCGTACCAATAGCCCCACCCATCGCGATGAGTTGGATATGGCGGTTTTTTAGTCCACGCTGAAGTTTAGAAGAATCGTTGTTCAAAGGACTGAGCTCGACGAGGAATAAGTGGATTATTCTAATAGATTGAATGATTTTCGACTAGTAAAAGTACAGGCGGGCTATGACTGGAAAGTTGTTTTTAAAATTCATTTAAAATCTTATATTTGGGTGAATAGTAAACTAAGTGAAGTTTGTTTTCTGATCATTTAAATCGGGCACTTGATTTTTAAACCGCGTATAAATGTTTCGATGCCATTGTTAATCTGTACAAAAATACTCAATATAGTGAGCACATTTTACCCATAACAATTGACCGAAAAGCAATTGGTCGTATGGCATATTTTATTGCTGTGAAGTAATTTTAGACTCAAGATTTACTTGCACCAAGAACATGATAAAAGGATGAAATTGACATGAGCTCAGTACCGCAAATCAAAGTCCCTGCAACATATATGCGTGGTGGCACAAGTAAGGGTGTTTTTTTCAAACTTGATGATTTACCTGAAGCGGCACAAGTAGCAGGCAAAGCACGTGATCAACTTCTTCTCCGTGTGATTGGTAGTCCTGACCCATACGGTAAACAAATCGATGGTATGGGAGGGGCGACCTCAAGTACCAGTAAAACGGTAATTTTGGCTAAAAGTACACAGCCTGAACATGATGTTGATTATTTATTTGGACAGGTTTCAATCGACCAGCCTTTTGTAGATTGGAGTGGTAACTGTGGAAACCTCACTGCTGCTGTAGGTTCTTTTGCAATTTCAAATGGTTTGGTGGATGCAGCTCGTATTCCTGAAAATGGAATTTGCACAGTTCGCATTTGGCAGAAGAATATTCAAAAAACTATTATTGCGCACGTACCAGTGACCAATGGTCAAGTTCAAGAAACAGGTGATTTTGAATTAGATGGTGTCACTTTCCCTGCAGCAGAAGTTCAAATCGAATTTTTAGATCCTGCTGATGATGGTGATGAAGGTGGGGATATGTTCCCTACAGGAAATGTTGTTGATGAATTGGTGGTACCTGAGATCGGTACTTTCCATGCAACTTTCATTAATGCAGGTATTCCAACTATTTTCTTAAATGCAGAAGCGATTGGTTATCAAGGTACTGAATTACAAGATCATATTAATGGTGATGCCGCAGCACTAGCTCGTTTTGAAAAAATCCGTGCGTATGGTGCTGTTCAAATGGGTTTGATTAAAGATATCTCTGAAGCTGCTGCGCGTCAGCATACTCCAAAGATTGCTTTTGTATCTCAACCAAAAACCTATACATCATCAAGTGGTAAAACAGTTGAAGCTGCTGGTGTTGACTTATTAGTTCGTGCATTATCTATGGGTAAACTTCACCATGCCATGATGGGAACTGCTGCAGTTGCAATAGGTACTGCTGCTGCGATTCCTGGTACGTTGGTGAATTTAGCTGCTGGTGGTGGTGAGCGTGAAGCGGTTCGTTTTGGGCATCCTTCAGGCACGTTACGTGTTGGTGCTCAAGCTGAGTTGATTGATGGAAAATGGGCTGTGAAAAAAGCCATTATGAGTCGTAGTGCACGTGTTCTGATGGAAGGCTGGGTTCGTGTACCAGGTGATACCTTCTAAGCCGTATTCATCTGTTTTAAACACCTCCATTTGGAGGTGTTTTTATTTTGTATAGCTTGAAAATACAAAGATAATCTATCGGGATAAATAGTGATATGATGTTGCCATTCTGACAGATGCTGTCACTTCTTCATTTATTCATTTTTCGAGGCAATTGTGTCGTCTATTTCTCCAGTTAATGCGGATGTTTTAAAACAAGCTCAACAACGTATTCAACAAGATTTATTGACAGCATTGGCTGCATTTTCTCTCCCAGAACCACTCAAAGCAGCTGTTCACCATGCCGTTATGCTTGGTGGTAAAAGAGTCCGCCCAGCTTTATGTTATGCGGCTGCTTCGTTACAAGCCAACCAAAACTTTGCTGCCGCACGTCGTGCAGCTGTCGCAGTAGAACTAATTCATTGCTACTCACTCGCACATGATGATTTGCCTTGCATGGATAATGATTTACTGCGTCGTGGTCAACCGACTTGTCATGTTGCATTTGGTGAAGATACTGCTTTGTTGGCAGGTGATATTCTGCAATCGATGGCATTTGAGATTTTAGGCAGTCGTTTATTTGACGATCAGGCACAAGGTACAGATGCCGCTATTGTTCTCAAGCAAATGCAAATCTTAGCTACAGCAAGTTCGAAGATGGTTTGCGGTCAGGTTTTGGATCTTCAAGCTGAAGGTAAGCATGTTGCCCAAGATGAATTGGAAAATATTCACCGTAATAAGACAGGTGCTTTAATTCAGGCTGCCATCATGATGGGGGCTGTGACTATTTACTCTGGCACAGATCAGGCGATTCCAAAATTACGTCAGTTTGGTCAGAGCATTGGCTTAGCTTTCCAAGTTCAGGATGACATTTTGGATATTACGGCGAGCACTGAAACCTTAGGTAAAACCGCAGGCAAAGATGAACAAGTCCAAAAATCAACATATCCTGCTTTAATGGGGTTAGAGCAAGCACAAGCCTTTGCACAAACCTTACATGATCAAGCATTTGAAGCATTAGAATACTTTGGTGAAAATGCCAAAGAGTTGATTGAGATTTCTAAATTTTTATTAGATCGAAAAAATTAATTTGGGGAAGTATATGAACGTACAAGCTTTACGGTTTGTGGGAACGCTTGAAGGCATTTCATTTTTATTATTGCTCGGCGTTGCCATGCCGATTAAGTATATTTGGGGAAATCCTGTTTTTGTCAAATATATTGGGATGGGGCATGGTGTTTTATTTGTACTATTCCTTGTGATGCTTTTAGTTGTTTGCCATCGAATGAAATGGTCTCTGTCAATCTTTAATTTGGGCTTGATTGCTGCCATTTTACCATTTGGCCCTTTTATCTTTGATCGTAAAGTTAAGCAATTAGCCGAAAAAGATCATTCAACGTTGATTGCAGAGTAAGATGTACTCAAGTACAAAAAAAAGCCATGATGATCATGGCTTTTTTTGCAAATAAAACGTTAAAAACAATTAACGTCCCATAAGACCACGAATTGTATTTAAAACATCGGCTGGTAAAACCACTGTTTTTGCATTATTCGATTTCGCCATATCTTGCATAGCTTTTACATATTGTTCGCCCAATAGGTAAGCAACAGGAATTTCTTTGTCGCCAACAGCATTGGTCACCATATTAATTGCTTTCTCTGATGCTTCTGCAAGAACAACTTGAGCTTCTGCATCACGACGAGAGGCTTCGAGACGTCCTTCAGCTTCCAAAATCGCTGCTTGTTTTTCACCATCAGCTTTCGTAACAGTTGCACGACGCTGACGTTCAGCTGCAGCCTGTGCTTCCATTGCAGATTGCATCGTATGTGATGGTTGAATATCTTGAATTTCTACAGTTTTAAGTGTAATCCCCCAATCAGAAATATCATCTGAAATAGCAGCCTTTAATTTCGCTTTGATATGATCACGTGACGACAAGGCATCATCCAAATCCATTTCACCTACGATCGAGCGCAGAGAAGTTTGTACAAGATTTTGAATCGCCCAAGTATAGTTTTCGATACCATACACGGCTTTTTCAGGTGTGGTCAGATTGATATAAGCAACGGCATTCATCACTAACACTGCATTATCACGTGTGATCACTTCTTGTGATGGAATATCTAAGACAATATCTTTCGTCGTGATTTTATATGCAACTTCATCTACATATGGAATCACAAAATTGAGACCCGGATTCAACGTGGTATGGTATTTACCAAGACGTTGAACAATCCATTTATAACCTTGGGGAACAATTCGAACCCCTTTAAAAATGGTTATACCAACAAAAGCGAAGAGCGCTAAAACAACAATAGTACCGACAGACATTAGAAACCCTCTTTATGTTTATGAAGTGCTATGCGGTTGAACAACTAAATCATTACCCATGATATCAATAACACGAACACGATCTCCGACTTTTACAGGAGCTGTGCTTCGACAGTTCCACTCATCAGAGCCGAGTACAGGCATTGGAAAACGCACCACGATTTGACTGTGATCCAGTCCAGTTTGGATGACCATCCCCACTTGACCAATGGTTGCTTCACGGGATAAACCCGCTTTGGTCTTATCAATTGAGAGTGGTTTTATAAATTTAAACCAAAGAATCGTACATAAAATCGATAAAATCCCCCAAGTGATCACTTGAGTGGTAAAGCCCATCATTGGGAAAAGCCAAAGTAAAATACACACCATCACTGCTGCTATACCAAACCATAGTGCAGCAAATGCAGGTAATACCAATTCTGAAAGAATTAACAAAATACCTAATACCAACCAGTGCCAAGGCTCAACTACAAATTCCATAGATTTGCTCGTATCGTTAAACGGTAAATAGAGGTGAAAAAATATTCACCTCTAGCACTGTAACAGATGATTATCTTTATGAATATATAAAGATAATGAATGTGTTTTAGAATTTTGGTCGAGGGGCAGGTTTAAATGCTGCAGGGGATTTTTTGAAGTTAGTAATTGCAGCTCGGATCGCTGTGATCTTGGCTTGAGCCGCCTTTTCACCTTCTAAGATAGCTTGGTTACTTGATTTTAGATCAAGTACACCGAGATGACCGACTTTCGGCTGAATCACGACAGTAGCTTGATTAAGTTCTTCGTTAATACTTTGCTGACCCATGATATTAATCGTCTGATCTAGTAATCCCCACATATTCATGGGTTTATCACCTATAGGACGCGCAGAAATATCAACCGCGATGATGATATCAGCACCCATATCTTTCGCTGTTTTTACAGGAATAGGGCTGACTAAACCACCGTCGACATATTTGGTACCACCGATGACCGTTGGCACAAAGACATTTGGAATACTACACGATGCACGTACAGCTTGACCTGCATTGCCTTTAATAAATTCAGCTTTCTTGCCGTTGTCTAAACGAGTTGCTACAGCAGCAAAACGTATTGGGAATTTCTCAATCGGTTTGTTGGCAACTTGACTGTTGACATAATTCTGAAGTTTTTGCCCCATGATAAAACCTTGGCTATTTAAGGTGAGATCACGGATGTCAGATTCTTGCAGTTTTAATGCAAGACTTTGCATCTGATAAGGCGTTTGCCCACTTGCATAAATGCTACCAACAAAGCTGCCAGCACTGGTGCCGGTCACAATTTTAGCTTTAATGCCATGTGACTCAAGGACTTTGATGACGCCAATATGTGAAAAGCCTTTAGCACCGCCACCGCCTAATGCTAAAGCAATCACGGGCTCACGTGCTTTTAAGGTTGAAGTTGGAGGCGTTTTTTTTGCAACTTGATCACAACCAAATAATGTTAAGCTAACAAGTGCTAAACAGGAGAGTTGAGCAATTTTCATATCAAAAGGAGATAAAATCGACGAAAAGATGGGCACATCTCAGCAGATTTGCCCTCGATTTTCTAGTTTTTTTTCACAAGTTTTTGTAATGGCTCTGCTAACCAATTGGGATTTTTGGGAGAAAAATGTCCTTGGTAAAAACCCATAATTTTTTCAAGATCTTGTTGATAATGACCTGTTGGCGTAAAGGCACCTAAGCAGTAAATCGTTTTGTGGTCATAATCAAAAGAGAACATCACAATCGGAATACCTGCTGCATGTGCAATATGGTAGAAACCACTTTTCATTTTTTCGGCTTTTTTACGCGTCCCTTCAGGTGCCATTCCGACCCAGATTCGATCGCACTTTTGAATTTCCGCAACGACCTGTTCAGTCAAACCATTGGTACTATCACGATGCACAGGGATTAATCCCGCCCAGTTGAGAAGGGGCTTAAATGGAGGCTTAAATAGTGTATCTTTGCCTAGAACCGTAATCTTGAGCCCCAAACCGCCAATCGCAAGAAAACCGTACCAGCCATCAATATTAGACGTATGTGGTGAGATAATAGCGACTGCTTTGGGTAAGTTTGGAATTTCACCAACCACTTTCCAACCTTGACTTAGAAAGAGTTTCTTACACAATGCACGGCTATAACTGGTTCCTCTTTGTGGTACTAGAGGCGGTAATTCAGGAAAATGTTGTGACATAGGTTCAGAAAAATAATGACAACTTTAATCATCTTAAACTCTCACTATCTGCATCGCATTGGCAAAAAATGAGATTTTAATGTGGTGGTTTTGAGAGGATTAGATAGTTGAAGTTACAAAGAAATACTTTAGGAACAGCCTTACATGCCTAATCTTCGTCAAATCTATTTATTGCTATTTTCGTTGTATTGGGCACAAGGATTACCTGTCGGTTTTATGACACATGCTTTACCTGTGATTTTAAGATCTCAAGGTGTATCTCTGGCACATATTGGCGGTTTTGGATTATTGATGTTGCCGTGGTCGATCAAAATCTTTTGGGCTGCATATGTTGATCGTTATGCAATCTCGAATTTAGGTCACTATCGCAGTTGGATTATTCCTACTCAATTCGCTAGTGTTGTTATTTTGGTGATATTGTCCTTTTTTCCGATTCATGCACTTGATCAACCTCTGTATTTATTAATCTTCTTTACTTTGCTGTTATGTATAAATCTTACAGGTGCGACACAAGATATTGCGACGGATGCTTTAGCTGTTAATTTACTTAAAAATGATCAATTACACTGGGGTAATACCTTTCAAGTGATTGGTTCTCGGTTAGGGTTTATCGTCGGTGGAGGTGTCGTACTTTGGTGCTTGGATTGGTTATATTGGCAAAAAACATTTTTATTGTTGGCGGTTTTAGTATTCCTGAATACCATTCCTATTTTATTTCATAAAGAACCTGAACGAATTAAATCGATAAGTTCAAATAACAGCTCAAATCATTCAAAAATTAATTCGATTAAACAATATCTTCATTATTTTAGCTCGTCTCCACAGTTAAAAGCATGGTTGCTAGTATTAATCACTTTTAAGATTGTTGATGGATTGACAGGGCCTATATTAAAACCACTTGCTGTTGATTTAGGTTTAACTTTTTCTCAAATTGGACTTTATATTACAATTTTAGGTGCTGTGGCTGCATTGTTAGGTGCAGCAATTGCAGGGGTGTTGTTGAAATATCTGTCTAAGGCTTATGCCTTGATTATATTTTCTATGTTAAAAATTCTAAGTCTATTTTTCTATGTTTATTTGGGTTATGTATTTGAACATCATAAAAAAATTGATTCTTCTATAATATATGTAATCAATGCCTTTGAAGATGCATGTTCCGCGATGTTGTTGGTGGTCATGCTCAGCTTAATTATGAACTACAGCCGTAAACACTTTGCGGGAACTGACTTTACTTTGCAGGTTTCAGTTATGGCGACAGTCAGTGGTTTATTATATTTACTAAGTGGATTACTTGGTGATTTGCTTGGATATTACTATTATTTGTCTGTAATTTTTCTAATATCATTCATTTGTTTGCTACCAATTTTTAATTGGAAGAAATATGTAAATATTAATCAAGGTTGATTACAAATTTATAAAGCTTGGATATTAAACTGTAATATTTCAATGTGAGAATCTAAGGCTTTTCGATAAATGTATCCCTGCATTCAATTGTTTTTTAGCTCTATTTCTTGAGTTTAAAATATGATGGGTAGTATTGTAAATCACTGACTAATAAATATTTTTTGGCGTGGATATAATAAAAAAGATAAGGTGTTAGTCTCGGCTAAAAATTAAACTTTAGTCGAAAATGGAATAAATAAATAAGATTTTAATCGTTTTGTCATATAAAGTTAATGTGTAGGATTTGTTACAAATTTAACTAGGATGGGCTTTGTTGCACAAAGATTTGAAAGGCAAAGCGCCCCTAATTGAGCCAAATTTAAGGCGTAACTTGGGTAAGTGGTCGACCTAATTCCGTAAATCTGTTGAGGACTGCTACACGTGCATGAACCTCATTGACTTGGCTATCAAAGCTCCTTGCACTGAGTTTATCTCCTAATAATTTGATGCAGTGCATTTTAGTCTCAACCAAACTTCGGCGATGATAGCCTGACCATTTTTTCCATAGTGTCCTACCTAAACGTTTAATTGTTCGAAGTAATTCATTTCGCTCTAGCGAGCTACTCTTTGTATCTTTCCATGGTTTCGCATTTTTTCTAAGTGGAATCACCGCATGCCCTTGCCGATCTGCAATGACCTGACGGCATTGCTTGGTGTCATAAGCTCCATCGGTATAAACAGAGTCAATCTGCTCATCTTGTGGAATCTGATTAAGTAAATCACCAAGCACCTGTGAATCACTGACATTATTGGTTGTAAGCTGAACTGCTCGTATTTGTAGGGTTTTAGCATCTATACCAATATGAAGTTTACGCCATTGGCGACGATATTCAGGTCCATGTTTCTTGCGCTTCCATTCGCCCTCACCTAGAAACTTCATGCCTGTAGAGTCCATGAGTAGATGCAGCCCATCACGACTTTTTTGGTAGCTGATTACAATATCAATATGCTTTTGTCTTCTACAAAGCGTGGTGTAATCTGGAGCTATCCAATTTAATCCGCAAAGTTTAATCAGACTTTGCACAAAGCCAGTAACCATACGTAAAGACAGACGGAATAAGGATTTAATCATTAAGCAGCATTGGATGGCTGCGTCGGAGTAGGTTTGATTTCGCCCTTGTTTGCCTTTTGATGGAGCATACCATTGCGTAGCCGGATCAAACCAAATGGCAATATTTCCGCGACTCATAAGTGCTCGGTTATATGCGGGCCAATTGGTTGTGCGGTAGATTTTGTGTGTAGGCTTCTTCATTTGAAAATTATATCGCTGAAAAAGCCTTTACAGATAGGTTTGTGCAACAAAGCCACTAGGATGGCAAAAATGAAAATCAAAATTGTAACAGCAGCAGTATTAGGTTTACTTGCAACCTCTACTTTTGCAGCACCAACAATCTACGGTGAAATCGACGCGAGTGTTGATTATTTACCAGAAAAAAATGCGACAAAATCAAACAAAGATGTTTGGGAAATTAGTTCGAACATCACCTTTATCGGATTCAAAGGTGATGAGAAATTAACAGAGCGTTTAAGTGCTGTTTATGCTGCTGAATGGGGATTCAGTGCAGATGGTGACAGCAGTGATTGGACTCAACGTAACCGTTTTGTTGGCTTAAAAGACAGCAAGTTGGGTACAGTTAAAATTGGTGAACATGATACACCAGTCAAGCAACTCTCAAGTGTTGTAGATACCTTCAACAACTATGTTGCTAACAAAGCAGATGTAACAGGGATTTTTACTGGCGAAAACCGTATTGATAATGTAGTGATCTATGAGTCACCTGCAGTCAAAGTTCTTGATGGTGCATTTAAATTTAATGCTTTACTGGCAACAGGTGAGGCGACTGGGATTAAGCAAAGCAGTGGTGGTGCTAAAGTTTCAGGTGGTGGGTTAGGTGATGCGTGGTCTGCTTCGGTAACTTATGAAAACCCACTTTTTGTTGCGGGTCTCGGTTATGACAAAGCGATCCCAAGCACATTTTTAGGCAAAGGTATTTTAAATGCTTCAGAACCAGAGAATGATATTGGCTCTGTTTTTGCGGCAGCGAATACAGTTCGTGCGATTGGTCGATTAAATCCAATCGAAGGCCTAGCACTTAAAGCATTGTATCAAAGTTCTGAAGTTGAAGCTGTGTCAGGCAATGAAGTTGGTTCAGCAAATATTGATGATGCACAAGGTTGGTTAGTCGGTGCTGAATATAACATTCCACAGTCTAAAAACTGGACAGTGAAAGCTCAATACAGCCAAAACGATACCAGTTTCAAAGACAACAGTGCAGACTTCAAAGCTAAACAAGTCATCGCAGGTGCGGATTACGCATTTAGTAAGCAAGTAAAAACCTATGGTTATGCTGGTTATTTAACGCTTGAGCAAGCGGACAAAAAAGACAAGCAACCTGTAGGCGGCATAGGTTTAGAATTCAAATTCTAAGCCATGTAATTCTAAAAACACCCATAAGGTTCTTATTGGGTGTTTTTTTTATTGGCTCAAATGACATTTATTTTAAATATAATATATGGTTTTTAATAATGATTATTATTAACTCTAATTAATTCTTATCTGTATGATAAATATTGTTATTTTTATAAGTTAAATTCTGCGTTTTTTGCATGAGTCATGTTGCTTTAAGTGATTTTTAAGTTTCAGCTTCTATCTTTGTCGCATACAAAATTATCTCTTCGATTGTGACGATGACTATGCTGCTGAAAAAACTAAGGGCAAAGCCTATTTCGCTACTCACGTTTAACCTATTGCTTTCAATTTGGTTAGGACTTTTCTTAAATTTTGCCTTTTATGAAAAGCTTCAGTCGCTTACACCTTATACAGGTATTAAAGCAGGGTTATTCGTAGCCGCTTCAGCTGTAGTCGTTGTATCAGCCTATTTCTTTCTTTTTCAACTTTTGAACTGGAAATGGACAGCCAAGCCTGTTGCAATCGCCATGGTATTTATTGGTGGATTTGCTTCATATGCTGTCAGCACATTAGGGGTGTTAATCACTTCTGATCAGATTCAGAATTTGATGCAAACAGATATCGCTGAAGCAAGAGATACGTGGTCCATACATTTGATCACTTGGACACTGGGCATGACCGTATTACCGATTATTGCTATATTGATCGTAAAACTGAAATCTGAACCGATCTTGAAGCAGTTGTTGAAAAAGGTCATGGCGACGATTGTATCACTAGCGATGGTGGGTGGGTTGTTGTTCATATTTTACGTGGATTTTGCAGCAATCTTTCGTGAAAATCGTGATTTAAAAGGGATGATCTCTCCACAAAATATGATTGCTTCTTTTGTGTCTTATTATAAAAAGAAAGCACCTAAAGAAAATTTACCATTGGTCACTTATGGGACTGATGCAAAACTTGTAAAAGAAAATTCTGCTCGTCCGAAATTGATGGTTTTGGTGGTAGGTGAGACAGCTCGTGCTGAAAACTTTTCTTTAAATGGTTATGCGAAAAATACTAACCCGAAATTATCAAAACAAGACATTATTAACTTCTCTCAAGTAAGTTCATGTGGTACAGCAACGGCTGTTTCAGTGCCATGTATGTTCTCTGGTATGCCTCGTAAAGATTATGATGAAGGGCTTGCAAGTCATCGAGAAGGTTTACTTGATATCGCACAACGTGCTGGCTATAAAGTCACTTGGATTGATAATAACTCTGGATGCAAGGGCGCTTGTGACCGCGTTGAGCAGTTTAAAATACCTGAACCTATCCAGCAGAAATGGTGTGAAGAAGGTGAATGTTTTGATGATCTTTTAATTGATAGTTTGAAAACATATATCGCAACTATTCCTAAAAATGACACGCAACCTCGATTGATCGTTTTACATCAAATGGGTAGTCATGGACCTGCGTATTACAAACGTGTTCCGCCGCAGTTCAAAGTCTTTAAACCAACTTGTGATACCAATGCCATCCAAGGATGTAGTCAAGATGCACTGATTAATAGTTATGACAATACCTTGTTGTACACTGACTATGTGTTAGATTCATTGATTGAAACATTAAAAAATACAACGCAGTATGAGACAGGTTTGTGGTATTTATCAGATCATGGTGAATCAACAGGTGAAAGTGGTATGTATCTACATGGCGCACCATATGCGATTGCACCAAGTCAGCAAACACATGTACCGATGTTGATGTGGTTCTCTGATGCGTGGAAGCAACAAGCCAATCGTCAAGTACAGTGTTTAACACAGCAAAAAACTGAAGCATTAAGCCAAGACAATTTATTCCCGACTTTATTGAGCTTGCTGAATGTCAAAACGAAAGTAATTGAGCCACAAAATGACATGCTGTCTGCATGTTCAAATTCCTAAGAATGAGGAAATCATGACTAAAATCTTGATGATCGAAGATGACTTTATGATCGCAGAGTCAACCTTGACTCTATTGCGCTATCATCAGTTTGAAGTGGAGTGGGTCAATAATGGTGTAGATGGTTTAACGATGTTGACCAAACAACCATTTGACTTAGTACTGCTAGATCTAGGATTGCCTCTGATGGATGGCATGCAAATCTTAAGACAGATTCGTCAGCGATCTTCTATACCTGTTTTAATTATCTCGGCGCGTGATCAACTCCAAAATCGAGTGGATGGACTGAATCAAGGTGCTGACGATTATTTGATTAAACCTTATGAGTTCGACGAATTACTCGCACGTATTCATGCTTTGTTACGACGTGGCGGTACTGAGAATGCACAATATAAACAACAAACCCAATTGCTCAAAAGTGGTGATCTAGTTCTAGATGTCGAACAACATTTAGCGACCTTTAAAGGGCAGCAGATTGAATTATCCAATCGTGAGTGGGCGATTTTGATTCCATTAGTCAGTCATCCCAACAAGATTTTTTCTAAAGCAAATCTAGAAGATAAGTTGTATGATTTTGACAGTGAAGTCACGAGTAATACCATTGAAGTCTATGTCCATCATTTACGAGCAAAGTTGGGTAAAGACTTTATTCGTACTATTCGTGGATTGGGCTATAGATTAGGACAAGCATAAGTATTATGAAGTTATCCAAGCAATATTCCCTCAAGAAAAGATTAATCTGGGGGACATCAGTTTTTAGTTTATTGCTTGGATGTTTATTGATTTTCACCGCTTATAAGATCGCTTTGCATGAAGTTGATGAGATCCTCGATACGCAAATGCAATATATGGCTGAACGGTCTACTACTCAGCCTTTAACCACCATCACCAGTAAAATCGAATTGCATCGGACTTATCACGAGGAAGATTTGCTGGTTGATATTTGGGCGTACAAAGATCAAAGTCACTTATGGCATCAAACGCATCTATTGATCCCACCAGTGAAGCAAGCAGGTTTTTACACGCAAGAAACACCACAAGGAAAATGGCGTGTTTATGTCATCCCGTTAAAAGATTATCAAATTCAAGTGAGCCAACAAGAGCAGGTACGCAAGAACTTCGCTTGGGAGTTGGCAGGTAGTATGTTTGTGCCATATGTGCTGTTACTGCCTTTTGCAATTATTATCTTAGCATTCATTATTAGTCTCAGTTTAAAACCTTTAGAAGACTTCAAGGCTGAATTGCGCAGTCGAGATTCGGATGGCTTAGCACCGATTGATAGCCAAGATTATCCGCAAGAGTTAATTCCAACTATTGAAGAAATGAATCATTTGTTTGGACGAATCCAACAGGCACAGGCTGAACAAAAGCAATTTATTGCAGATGCTGCACATGAACTCAGAACACCTGTAACGGCATTAAATCTACAAACCAAAATTTTAATGAGTCAATTCCCTGAGCACGAAGCTTTAATTAATCTAAGTAAAGGATTGGCGAGGATTCAGCATCTGGTGACTCAATTACTGGCATTGGCTAAACAAGATGTAGGTTTAAATTTGATTGAGCCAAATACGGAGTTTCGCCTTAATGATGTTGCACTCAATTGCGTCGAGCAATTAGTCAACTTAGCCATGCAAAAAGAAATAGATTTGGGTTTTGAGCGTAATGATGTGATTGAAATGAATAGTTTGGAGTCAACTATTCATTCGATTATTTTTAACCTGATCGATAATGCGATTAAGTATACGCCTAATCAAGGCATCATTAATATTTCAGTCTATAGTGACCAAGACAATTTTGCATGTGTGCAAATTGAAGACAGTGGTGCTGGCATCGACCCTGAAAACTACGATAAAGTATTAAAACGTTTCTATCGTGTGCATCACCACCTAGAAGTGGGCAGCGGCTTAGGACTTTCCATTGTTGATAAAGCTATTCAACGTTTAGGCGGTACGCTGCAACTGTCTCGTAGTATTGATTTGGGTGGCTTATCCGTTTTAGTGCGCTTACCTAAAATCTTAAATCATCACTGAGTCACTTTGATTTAAGCATTGCTTTCTGCATGCTCTCGAAGATAACGAAGAAACAACACACATTTTTGGATGCGTTTACCATCATTGCCGACGCGGTTTACGTTGAGTCTGAGCACCCAGTTTAAGCGTTTTCCAACTTTACAAATGTCTTTATACACTTGTGGTTCAGCGAGTAGAGCTTGGTAAAGGATATAGCTTGCATCATTAAGCTGTTCAAATTCGAAATGATAGGCCGTCGAGAAAATATATGAAATCCAATCACGGACAAAACAATCGTGCAAGCTGAGCACGGATGCAGGATCAGTTTCGAAATCAATAAAACTAAAATGTCTTTCTTGATCCACTAAAATATTACGTGCAAAAGCTTCGCTTAAATAACCACCTTGCAAATGAACATATTGAACTGCTTGAATCGCTTGGGTAAATAAAGTGGTTTTAGCTGCTAAATCATCTTTGCAGTATGCAAGTGCTTGATCTAATTGTTTAACTTTACTTTGATGTTGAGCGCCAATATCTTCCAGTAAAATCCCTTTGTCAGAATGAGCAAGCACATTAGGTGTTGATACACCAAGTTGTTTGAGCTGTTGAATACGCTGATATTCACATCGAATCGCCGCCGCGCCACCTTGATTCGGGACAGGCATAATGGCGCCAAGATTGAAAATCTTGGCAAGCCATTTCAATGGCGTATATAACCATAGACCATGACGTTCAGATGCTTTTTTTAACCATACTTTACCAGTATCGAGCTTATAAGCCTGAATAGATGCTTGTTGGGTTTTTAAGGTATTGTCTAAAAAAGTCTGAAAGTCATCCATTCGCAGCAAACTATAATTAGGTGATTGTATAAGGGTATTTGAGTGATCACTTTACCACATCAGGCAAAACTTTCGGAGTATCAATTATGTTCGAGCGTATGAGATGGCGTTGGTAGGTTAAAGCATATACAGCAAGATTGATTGCAAAGCAGATCCACGCTGTCCATAAATTATGGCTGAGAAAATGAGCACCACGCATCATCTGTGCCCATCCCATCGCAAAACCAAGTAGGATACCTGCAAATAGATAAAACCATGCTCGTTTTTGTTCATCGAGTCGATAGACAAAATAACCTGTCACCAGTGCAAAGCCTGTACTAGCATGTCCACCAGGAAAACAATGTCCTGCTGTAGCAGAAAAATTCCATGTGAAGCCTGTGGTTGTTGCAGTCGTCATCGCCCAAGGACAAGCATGAGCAGCATTTGCTTTGATTAGCCCGATCACACAAGTACATAACATGCTGACCCAAAACATATAGCCATATTTCCAGCGCTTTGCTTTGAGTTTTTCAACTTTGAAAGATGCTATCCATAATAAGAAAAAACTAATGTAGACCAGCGTTAAAACCTTTTTGACATAGGTGTGATTGAGCTTTGCTAGATACCAATCGCCTTTTAGCGCAAAATCACCAAATGTACCCACCCAAGGTTGGATTAAGTACATATCTATGCTGCCCCCTACAGGAAAGACCCACCACAAAATAAAAAAACTGATTAAAAGTAAGAAACTTGTCAGCAGAAAAAATGGCGTTTTAATAATCATAGGATTAAACGTCGAAAAGTAAACAATCTATGATTTATTAAACTGTTTTAATCTTAAACAGCTCTTAAAATTGACATAAAAAAAAGCGGCGTTTCCGCCGCATAAAACATTAAAACTTAAAACATTGATTCTTCAGAATTCGCTGAAATCTTATGAATCGAAAGGTCAGCACCACGATACTCATCTTCTTGAGATAAACGGATGCCCATAGTGACTTTTAAAATGCCATATACGACAAAACCACCTACCAATGCGATAGCAACACCTAAGCCAGTCCCGATGATTTGAGAAATAATCGATACTCCACCCAAACCGCCAAGCGCTTGCTGACCAAAGATACCTGCCGCAATACCCCCAAAAGCACCACAGACACCATGTAATGGCCAAACCCCCAAGACATCGTCGACTTTGAGTTTGTTTTGCGTGTAAGTAAATAGATAAACGAACATGCCACCAGCAGCTCCACCAATAACCAATGCACCGATAGGATGCACGATGTCAGAACCAGCACAGATCGCCACTAAACCAGCTAAAGGACCATTGTGCAAGAAGCCTGGGTCATTTTTACCCATAAAGTTAGCTGCCAAAGTACCGCCAACCATCGCCATCAATGAGTTGATCGCAACTAAGCCAGAGATAGCATCAACACGTTGAGCACTCATTACGTTGAAGCCAAACCAACCTACGATCAAAATCCATGAACCTAAAGCAAGGAATGGAATAGATGAAGGAGGGTGAGCACTTACACGACCGTCATTTTTATAACGACCATTACGCGCACCTAACAAGATCACCGCAGCTAAGGCAATCCACCCACCCATCGCGTGTACAACCACAGAACCAGCGAAATCATGGAAAGTTGCACCAAAAGAGCTTTCAAGCCATTTTTGGAAACCATAGTTTCCATTCCAAATCATCCCCTCAAAGAACGGGTAGATCAGGGCAACTAGAAGTAAAGTTGCGATCGCTTGTGAACGCATTTTGGCACGTTCAGCAATACCCCCAGAGACAATCGCTGGAATGGCTGCAGCAAAGGTCAATAAAAAGAAGCAACGCATCAGGTTATAACCATGATCAGCAGCTAAAACTTCGCCTGCATGAAAAAAGTTTTGTCCATAGGCAATCCAATAACCAACAAAGAAGTAGGCAATTGCGGAAATGGCAAAGTCAGTCAGAATTTTACTGAGTGCATTGACTTGGTTTTTGTGACGAACGGTGCCTAGCTCTAAAAATGCAAAGCCTGCGTGCATTGCCAAAACCAGTACTGCACCGAGCAGTAAGAAAAATAGATCTACGTTTTGCATAGTGGTGCTCAAAAAAAGTGCTAAATTTTATTTTGGTGCAAGTATTTGATTCGTTTTTGCACCAAAATGGATTTAGTAAATCTAAAAACTCAAGCTGTAGCGTCACAACTCAATTTGATGGATTTTGTGATGCAAAAAACGCACCAATTTAGAAAATAAATTGTAAATATGATGAAAATTGGTGCATTTTGATTAAAAATAGCACAGAAATTTAAAGGTGTAGACCTAAATAGCAGCATTTTAGCGGATGTTATTTGTTTAATTGATTTTAGTGTGGAGGCGTTCTACTTGCTAATCATCATGCAAAAGACAAGCTGCTACTTTCCAATAGTGATTGTTGCTACAATTTTTATTTTTCAGGTGGATGAATATGTCCTTTGATCTCAAAGTTAGTTTCAAACAAAGGTCTGAACCATCTGCACAGCAGAAAAAACTCAATCTATTAATTGCTCAAATTGAACAGCAAAAAATCAGTCTCGCCACATGGAAAAATGCACAAGACGAGATTCAACAGCATACCCGACAGAAGCTCATGCCAGTCTACCGTGAACTACACGAGGTATTGTTTCTACAATTAGAGCAACTTTGGCACTTGTTGCAATCGCATACATTTTCCAAAACCGACTTACAACAACTCGATGAAAAAATCGCACAACTTGCCCGTATGTTGAAACGCTCACAAATGTTGAATGAAGAACAGCTCACTCTTGTGCAGCAGATCGACACCGTTTATCAGCAACATACTCAACAATCTGTTAAAAAGCTTAAAAAAGTACAGTCAGAAAATTTCGAGTATCAAGCATCCTCTGAGCAGAGCATCGAGCAACATGCAGAACAAAGGAGTGAACAAGAAGACGACTTTGAGCAATATGCGGCGGAACAACAACAAGCAAGAGAAAAAGCCAAACAGCTACGACAGCAACAAAAACGTGAACAAGCTGAGCAACTAGCAGCACAGTCACTTAAAACGGTGTATTTAAAAATAGCTGCCATGATTCATCCTGACCGTGAGCAAGATGAAACTAAGAAAGCGGAAAAAACCGAATTGTTTCAGCAAGCCAGTCAGGCTTATGAACTGCAGGATTTGTTTTATTTACTGAAACTTCAATTACAGCTTGAACAAAATAAGGGTGTAGGAACTAAAGAGCTTTCTACGGAGCAAGTAAAGTTTTATAAACTGGCGTTGGATGCACAAAGTCAGCAGCTTGAAAGCCAAATTGACGAAATTTTAGATTCTTTTCAGTTAGCAAAGAAAGTCAAAGCCGAGCATCTTCATATTAATGATGTGTATAAAGCGATAGATGCGGACTGTGCTGAGTTAAAGCAGCAGTTGAAGTGGGAAAAAGAGCGTTTAAAGCATATGAAAAAGGTGAGTGGGGTGGAGATGTTATTGGAGCATGGGGTGCTTTGATTTTTAAAAGAGTCTTTCTCTAACCTTATAGTACAAGGAGGGAAAGACGGTTTGTGCTTATTTTAAAATTTCAGATAAAAAGGGATCATTTCGAACATAGGTTTTCCAAAATGCAGAAAATGGATAATTCTGTTGAAGCATATTAGTAATATTTTCAATTAGATCTGCTTTTTGTTGCTGTCTAAGTCGATTCCATCCATTTTTTAATTGAAAACGTAAACTTTGTAAATAGGCATGTTCTTCTAAAATTTTTTCTTTTAGATACTCATGACTCACTTGTTGATTGCCACTATTCGCATTGTTGTAGCATTGCTCTAATAAAGCTATGGTTTTATTTGTTAATTCATATAAATCTGAGTCATTGTTTAAAGTATTAGTGAGTACAATTTTTCCATTAGGTACGCTTGGGGCTTGTAAAGCAATAGCAACATCCACATTATGATTTTCGTTACAGCAATCAAGTAATTCTTTGTGCCTTGAACCTTTAATTCCGTTACAGTGAGAGCATGAGTAATAAAGATTATTCCAATCTATTCTTAATTCTTCACTTTTGTTGAGATGGGGTACAAAATGCTCCACATTTACATTACCGAAATCTGTTTGTTCACATAAATAACATTTAGATAAGAAATCTAGTTTCAATTGTTTGACTACTGCTGGATCTGTGTAATCAGAATTCGTCCATTCTTTTGGTTTCGCTGATCGAATTACTTTAAACATCAAGTTCTCCTAACTCTTGATTGTCTAATAAATGATTTAATGCTTTGAAATAAAAAGACTTTGACTCCACGTCAAGTTGTTTAGCATATGGAGTGATATTTTTTAGAGTTTCTCTAAGTTTTTCATAATTATTAGGATCACTATTTAAAATAGTGGAAATAGTTTGAATTTCTGTTTTTAAGTGATCAGATTGGGGGTTAACATGGAATAAACCTTTAATTACTGCTTCATAAGAATAATGACTTAAATCATCTTCAAAAAACTCGCCACTTGAAATATCATAAACTACAGTGTCCTTAGTAGAGGTAATAACAAATGGAGAATGTGTACTTACAATAAATTGGATTTCAGGAAATGATTTTATGAGAAATGGTAAAATTTTCTTTTGTAGTGATATGTGTAAATGTACATCAATTTCATCAATAATTACTAAGCCCTCTAAATCAGTGTGATTAATATTTAGTAAGCGAGCTCGCATTAGAAGGCTTGAATAAATATTGAAAATTGCTTTAAATCCAGAAGGAAGTTCTTTTAAACCAAAAAATTTATTTCCATTATTTTGAATTATTAATACACGA
The DNA here is from genome assembly GCF_030913345.1 of Acinetobacter sp. A22. Taxonomy (NCBI): domain Bacteria; kingdom Pseudomonadati; phylum Pseudomonadota; class Gammaproteobacteria; order Moraxellales; family Moraxellaceae; genus Acinetobacter; species Acinetobacter sp. A22. Next base: position 1,821,967 of record NZ_CP133162.1, on the reverse strand, counting down.
TTATTTCTGTCATCAAATGAAAGTTTTGTGGTTTCATTCTCGAAAATAAATTTTAGATCACTTTCTACATTAAGAAGCCATTTCTCATATTTATTCTTGTATGTTGTGGTTAACGAATTTTTTCTTTCTTCAATTATATATCTTTCAAAAGATCCTTCTAAATCGTGATCAAAAAGATCAAGCGCCTTATCTTTATAGTATTTTAAATCACATATATCATAATGGCTTCCCATTTCTCGATAAGTTTCTGGGGAATACAGTCTGGATGCTGTGAATAATGTACATGTGGCTGAATTTCCTAAAATTTTGTTTTTTAGTGAAATAGGATCATAAAAAACAATATTAATTTTTTTATTAATTAGTTCTTGGAAGCTTTTTTGTATTATGTTCTTTGAGTTCTGTATATGTTCTATTTTATTGAAAAAATATTTTTTTGAGCTGTTATTTGAAAATAATTGAGAATCTATTTCATCTTTAGGATCAAAGCTAGAGTATATATCAGTATATTTCATACTGGATTTGTAATTGTGGTATTCAGTAAGAAAAGCTGAGAATTTTTTGTCGTATATCGAATATATTCTTTCAATATGGGATTTAAAGTCAGATTTGGGGAGGTTTTCCTCTTTTGATAAAATATATTCTAACTCTTTTAAAAAGCTTTCATCTATATCTAACACATCTTTGTAAGTGTTAACTTCATTAGAGATTTTGGTTAATTTTGAGTAGCTGTTTTCTTTTCTTTCAAGCTTATCTATATCTATGCTTTTTTTAATTTCATTATAAAGCTCATTTAATAATATTGTTTTTCCTGCCCCATTGTTTCCTGTAATAATTAAATTTTTACCTTGAATTTTTAAGTTATGATTATTAATGGTAAAAGACTTTAAATACTTCATGTTAAATATAAAGGGCTGGTTATTCAGCCCTTTATACAACAGATTAGATTAAATATGCAACAACTTAAAGCGCAGCAATTTGCTCCATACTCGCTTTAATTTTACTTAACTGATCAGCAAATTCAGCCAATTTAACCTTTTCACCTTCAACCACTGCTGCTGGTGCTTTAGCGACAAAACCTTCGTTAGAAAGTTTAGTTGCGATTTGGTTATGCTGCTTTTGAACCTTATCCAAGTCCTTCTGCAAACGACCCAATTCCGCTTTAGGATCAATCAAACCTTTCATCGGTACAAATACAGATGCATGGCTTACAACGCTAGAGCATGAAAGAGGTGGCTCTTGCTCATTGGTCAAGAACTCAATGCTTTCAACTTTTGCGAGTGCTTTGAACAACGCTTCGATACGGATGATTTGCTCACGTTCTGCATCAGAAATATTCTTAAGCAATACAGGTAATAAACGTGCATTACCTAAGCCCATTTCACCACGAATATTACGTACTGCACCGATCAAACCTTGTAACCACTGCATATCTGCTTCAGCTTGATCATTGATCTTCGCTTGTTCAGGAACAGGGTATTGCGCAGTCATAATCGTAGCACCGCCTTTGCCTAACATCGGCGCAAGGGTTTGCCAGATTTCTTCTGTCAAATACGGCATTAACGGATGAGCCAAACGTAAAGACGCTTCCATCACGGCAAGGAGTACACGGCGAACTTCAGCTTTACGCTCTTCTGACACATTGGCATCGTTAAGCACAGGCTTGGTCAGTTCGACATACCAGTCGCAGTATTCATTCCAGATAAAGTCATAAATCGCTTGCGCCGCAAGGTCTAAACGATAGGTGGCAAATGCTTGATGAACAGCAGCTTCTGCTTTTTGTAAACGGCTGATGATCCATTGTTCAGGAAGTTCCCAAAGATCAGGACGAGCTTCTTGACCAACGGTTTGACCTTCGACATTCATCAGAACAAAACGGGTTGCGTTCCAGATTTTATTACAGAAGTTACGGTAGCCTTCAACACGTTTTAAATCGAACTTGATGTCACGACCTGTGTTTGCAAGCGCACAGAAGGTAAAACGTACTGCATCCGTACCATAGGCATTGATGCCTTCTGGGAATTCCTTACGGGTTGATTTCTCAATCTTCGCAGCATCTTTCGGATTCATTAAGCCCGTGGTACGTTTCGCAACTAGGCTTTCTAAATCAATACCGTCGATCAAATCGAGTGGATCAAGTACGTTGCCCTTAGACTTCGACATCTTCTGACCTTCACCATCACGGACTAAGCCATGCACGTAAACCGTCTTAAATGGTACTTGAGATGAACCATCTTCATTTTTCATGAAGTGCATGGTCATCATGATCATACGTGCAACCCAGAAGAAGATGATGTCAAAACCTGTCACCAATACATCAGTCGGGTGGAACGTTTTAAGGAAATCGTTGGCTGCATCTTTCTGTGCATCGCCAGTCCAGCCTAAAGTTGAGAATGTCCAAAGTGCAGAGGAGAACCATGTATCCAGTACATCTTCATCCTGATTTAATTCAATGTCAGCAGCGATGTTGTTTTTGGCACGAACTTCTTCTTCGTTGCGTCCCACATAAACATTACCTTCAGCATCGTACCATGCAGGAATACGGTGACCCCACCACAGTTGACGGGAAATACACCAGTCCTGAATGTCTTTCATCCATGACATATACATATTGGTGTATTGTTCTGGGACAAACTTGATACGACCATCTTGTACAGCGTCAATTGCAGGCGCAGCCAAAGGCGCAATTTTCACATACCATTGGTCTGTGAGTAATGGTTCAACAATCACGCCTGAACGGTCACCGCGTGGTGCTTTCAAGTCATACGGATCAATCTTGTCCAGCCAGCCTTCAGCTTCTGCCTGTTCAACCAGTTTTTTACGGGCAGCAAAACGCTCCAAGCCGATATAATCCGCAGGGGCAGGCAACAGTTGTGAAATTTGCTCACCCGCTTTGGCGATATATTCAAACTCAGCCAACACTTCGGCATTTTTGTTGAAGATATTGATAATCGCTAGACCACAACGTTTACCTACTTCATAGTCATTGAAGTCATGCGCAGGTGTGATTTTTACACAGCCTGTACCGAAGTCTTTTTCAACGTATTCATCTGCAACAACTGGAACTAAACGACCTGTGATCGGTAGAACAATGTTTTTACCGATAAGGTGTGCATAGCGTTCATCTTCAGGATGTACTGCAACTGCTGTATCGCCCAATAATGTTTCAGGACGTGTGGTTGCCACCACAAGGTAGTCATTACCATCTTTGGTTTTAAGCGATTTGTCTTCAAAGAAATATTTAAAGTGCCACAACGAGCCTTTTTCTTCTTTGCTTTCAACTTCAAGATCAGACAGGGCAGTTTGTAGTTTTGGATCCCAATTCACCAAACGCTTACCACGATAGATCAAACCATCTTCGTGAAGTTTAACAAACACTTCTTTTACAGCATTGGATAAACCTTCATCCATCGTGAAGCGTTCACGTGACCAATCGACTGATGAGCCTAAACGACGGATTTGACGTGTAATTGTTCCGCCTGATTGTTCTTTCCATTCCCAAACTTTGTCGATGAACTTTTCACGACCTAAGTCATGGCGGTTAATCCCTTGTAGACCAAGTTGACGCTCCACAACCATCTGCGTTGCAATTCCCGCATGGTCGGTTCCAGGTTGCCATAAGGTATTTTTACCCATCATACGGTTATAACGAGTCAGTGCATCCATGATGGCATTGTTAAAGCCATGACCCATGTGCAAGCTACCCGTAACGTTTGGTGGTGGAATCATGATACAGAATGATTCACCTTGACCTGATGGTTTGAAATAACCGTTTTGTTCCCAGATTTGATACCACTTCTTTTCGATCTCGGTTGGATCGTAAGTTGTTGCGATATTTTGAGCAGATTGAGCGTCAGTCATAGTACAGAAGATCAAAATAGAATAAAAAATTGCATCTATTGTAGCAAAAAAATGATGAATATTTTCATCAAAAAAAGTCGATGAAAACAGTTGGTTTTTTTCTTGAAAAAGTTAGATTTATGTATGTTACATCACACAATTAAAAATGTTTAAGCATAAAACAACGATATAAAAATATTAAAACTTAAAAAAGGACGGTTACGATGAGTTATTCAATTCTATTAAAAATTAATGAAGCAACACACGGTCAACCATTTTTGGCATTTATGCATGTTGATCGTGAATAGAATGTGGTAAATTCAGCATTTGAAAAGCCAAAAATGAAAGAAAAACAGAATCTAAGGATGAATAAGGGCTTATTGAATAAGCCCTTATTTTATGGAATCTAGAATAGGGTGATTAGAATGAACACTGCCGTTTTTTTAAATATTCATGCCGATACATACGCGCGATTTGCTCACATCCGTACGCAGCTCTTACAGGGTAGTAAAGAAAGCCAAGCAAATGCTTTGGGGGCAGTTTTATCTGAAATTGCATGTGAAGTGATAGAACAAGTTTTTATGGTGCTATTGCAAGACAATCAACATCATTCACTCACAGGTGAATCTGAAAAAGTGATTCAGCAGATTTTAGAAGCAATCCGAAAATATATGCCATGGTCAGTGTCATTCTTTGGGAATGATCGTTTAGTTCCATTGATTGAACATTTATCTAAAACAATTCGAGTTGAAGATGAGTCGGTATATATGACTTATCCGATTGAGCAACAGTTGACTCAACAGGTTAAAGCTTCGAGTCAAAAATTAGCTGAAGGGGAAAGTCGGGAAATTGCCAATTCACTGAAGTTGCTCACAGAAGTGATTGATGTAGGTGTCACTCATTTAATTCGTGAGCCGAAAAAGAGCCTAAAATTTAATTTTGTAGTCGATAAAACCTTAAATGGCGTCATTAATATGACGACACATTTAGGGTATAAGCGTTTAGAAAAATTAGGTACTCAACTTGATCAACAAGCTGCGGCAACTTATGTAGATCACTTTCTTAAATTTATGCGTCACCCTGCATAAATAAAGGAGATATATGACATGGCGAAACTTAAAAGTCTTGAAAATAAAGTCGTATGGATTACAGGTGCTTCATCAGGTCTAGGTAAAGCTTTAGCACGAGAGTGCGCACTTCAAGGTGCTCAGGTGGTACTGACTTCACGTCGTTATGATGAGTTGGAATCGGTTCGAGTGGGTTTACTTAAGCCTGAACAGCATCTTTCAATCGCTGCTGATATTACCGATGAAGCTCAAGTCCGCCATGCACATGAACGAGTTCTCGCGTGCAAAGGACGTATTGATTGGCTGATCAATAATGCAGGTTTGAGTCAACGTGCATTGATTCAAGATACGACTATGCAAACTGAACGTGCCATCATGGAAGTGGATTATTTCTCCCAAGTGTTCTTTACCAAAACCGTATTACCCACTTTGCGCAAACAAAAATCAGGTCGGGTGGTATTTATTTCGAGTGTGGCGGGTCTTTTAGGAACCCAATATCGCGCGACTTATTCTGCGGCTAAGGCTGCAATTCACATGTGGGCCAATAGCTTACGTGCGGAAGTCGCCAAAGAGGGAATAGCAGTTTCAGTGGTTTTTCCTGGTTTTGTTAAAACCAATGTTTCATTTAATGCTTTAAATGGTGAGGGCAAACCACAAGGGCATCAAGATGAAGCCATTGAAAATGGTTTGGATGCCGATGTATTCGCCCAGCGTGTGGTTGAGGCTTTGATGGCAGGTGAGGAATATGTGGTTGTCGGTGGGAAGAAAGAGCAACTCGGAGTATTAGTCTCTCGCTTATCACCAAGCTTGTTATATAAAATGATTCGTAAAACACGAGTTAAATGATAGTGCAAACACCTAAGAAAGCTGTTTTTAATTGGAGTGGCGGAAAAGATTCTGCCCTCGCACTTTATACCGTCTTACAGCAAAAACAATTCGAAGTGGTTGCTTTGTTGACCACAGTCAATGAGGAAACGGAATTGTCATCTATGCATGCGATTCCATTTTCATTATTGATGAAACAAGCTGAAAGTATTGGTATCCCTCTTTATCCTGTATTTTTACCCAAGAATCTACCTGTTTATGAGCAGCGCATGTTAGATGCTGCTCAGCATTTCAAGGCACAGGGGGTAGAACATTTTATTTTTGGTGATATTTATCTTAGTGACGTGCGTAAATATCGAGAAGACCGTTTACATCCTTTAGGAATTGAAGTGGTCGAGCCAATCTGGAATCTTGATTCGACTGAAGTGATGCAAAACTTTTTGGATTCAGGCATTAAAACTAAAATCATCGTCACAGATGCCAGTAAATTGGATCGTTCTTTTATTGGTCAAGATATAGATGCAGCATTGATAGAACGGATGCCTGAGGATGTCGATATCTGCGGAGAAAATGGCGAATACCATACTTTTGCTTATGCTGGAGCATTGTTCAAACAACCCGTTGAATTTGAGATTGTAGAAACTCGTCAAATGTCTTATGACTTTAAATTAGAGAATGGGGAAGAAAAAACCTATCACTATTGGCAAGCGATTTTTGCAGAGTAACTGAGTTGTCCTGATGCAGCATGTGCAACAGGACATAAGTCTTCAAGATGGCTGATAGATCGCTGTTCCATATGCAAATACTTCAACCATCCCACCTTGCATACCGAGTTCAGTCGTGCTGAGACGAACCCCCATGATATGGCTAGCACCGATTGCATGTGCTTCTTGTTTGAGTCGAATGATTGCTTCACGGCGTGCTCGCTCAACAATACTTTCATAACTGGTCAGACGACCACCTAGAAAATTTCTAATCGTCGCAAGCACATATTTAAAGTAGTCATGTGAAATGACGACATTGCTACTTACCAGTTGTCCATTTGATTGAGTTTCGACGAATCGATTGCTATCAATGCGAATATGAGCAAATTGTTTTTCTTTTTCATCTAATTCACGAAGATGTTTTTGTTCGATATGACGACCGAATCCCCACCCTACAGTGAACAGAATTAAGAAAAGAACGATTTGTAAAATTAAACCATCCATATATTTGCCTATGCACTAAATGGGTCTGGAAGTGTGGGTGCTTTAGGTTGAACAATAACCGCAGTGCCGTAAACAAAAAGTTCTGATGCACCTTGTGCGATATTTGATGTCGAGAAACGAATACCGACGATAGCGTTGGCACCTAAAGCACGTGCTTTATCGATCATACGTTGTGTCGCTTCTTGGCGAGATTCTTCAAGCAACTCTGTATAGCCTGTTAGTTCACCACCAACAATGTTTTTTAATCCTGCCATAAGATCTCGACCAACATGTTTACTGCGTACCGTACTGCCGTAAACGACATCTAGCTGACGTAAAATCTCGTGACCAGGAACTGATTCTAAACTGCTTAATAACATAGCGTTTTTCTAAGTCTTTAATATTTCAGTATTGAAGATAAGAAATATTCCGCATGCATGCAATAAAAAAGCTCACCGAAGTGAGCTTTTTTATGACAAAGTTTTTTATTATTGAGCGCTATTTTTTTCAGCGCTAGATGGTTGGCGTGCAATCGTCTCAGTTGAAGACGCTTTAAGTCCACCACCTAAGGTTTTATAAAGCTCAACCTGATTATTTAAATCAGCTTGTTGCAATAATAATAAGCCTTGTTCTGCTGAATATGCTGAACGCTGAGCATCTAACACCGTTAAGTAGCTATCAATACCAGCACGGAAACGAGCATTTGATAGTTTATAAGTGGTGTTAGTGGCATCAACTAAGCGGCGTTGAGCACTCAACCGATCACCAATATTGGCACGAGTTGCTAAAGCATCATTCACTTCACGGAATGCAGATTGGACTGACTTTTCATAATTTGAAAGGGCAATCTTCTGATCTGTTTCAGAAATTTTGACATTCGCACGACGTGTACCCCAATCAAAGATTGGCATATCGATGCTCGGACCAATTGACCAAAGCGCGTTGCCAGATTTAAACAAATCACTTAAATCCGTTGATGCATAACCTGCTGAACCCGTTAAACTAATCGTTGGGAATAGTCGTGCTTTCGCAGCACCTATATTTGCACCTGCAGCACTGAGTTGATACTCAGCCACTTTGACGTCAGGACGATTATTCAACAAGTCACTTGGTAAGCCTGCTGTCAACACATTCTTTTGTGTGATACGAGCAACTTGTTGTTTTGGTAACAGGTTCTCAGGAACTGGTTGACCGACCAATAAATTCAACAAGTTTTGAGCTTGTGCAATCTGGGTTTTGTAGTTAGCTACATCGTTACGTGCAGTTTCAACTGAAATCTGAGCTTGACGCACAGGAATTTCACTATCAATTCCGACATCGAAACGCTTTTTGTTCAAGTTAAATGACTCTTGCTGTGCTTTGAGCGTTTGCTCTGCAAGTTTGAGTTGTGCACTGGCGAATGAATAATTCAACCATGCTTGTGTCACTTGTCCAATTAAGCTGATCTGAGTCGCATCACGTGAACTTTGTGTCGCAAGATAACTATCTAAAGCAGCGTCTTTTAAGCTACGAACTCGACCCCAGAAATCTAACTCGTAAGCCGTTAAACCTAAGCCAACTTGGTAAGTCGAGTAAGGATTGTTTGGATCACGAGATGGCGTGACTTGGCGAACCGCACTACCACTTGCCCCAATCGTTGGTAATTGGTTGTTTTCTGAAATTTGGTACTGCTGTTGAGCTTTTTGAATATTCAACGCCGCTGTACGCAAGTCACGGTTATTGGCAAGTGACATATCAATCACTTGTAATAAACGAGGGTCATCAAAGAAGTCTTTGTAGCCTTGTTCTGCGATAGAAGTTCCAGAAGCATTACTATATGACGCAAAGCTTTCAGGAATCGCTGTGTTCACAACAGGCTCTGGCCCACGCATGCTTTGGCAGGCAGCCAAAGACAGCGCGAGTGCAGAGATTGCAATGCCACGACTGGAAATAGACCAAACAGTTTGCATCACGATCAATGCTCCTGAGTATTTAAAGTTTTAGGTTTGTACTTAAAGATACTACGAATCCACACGAAGAATACAGGGATGAAGAAGATACCTAAAAGTGTTGAAGAAATTACGCCACCCAGTACACCATAACCAACAGAATGTTGACTACCTGCACCCGCACCACTTGCAAGGGCTAATGGTAAAACACCAAATCCGAATGCAAGTGTAGTCATGATAATCGGACGTAAACGCATTTTTGCAGCATGTAATGTTGCTTCAAATAACTCTTCGCCTTTTTCTTGCAGCTCTTTTGCAAACTCTACGATCAAGATCGCATTTTTTGCAGAAAGACCAATCACGGCTACGATTGCGACTTGGAAATAAATGTTAAAGGATAAGTTTGGATCACCTTTAATCACCATTCCTAACCATGTCATCGTGAAAGCACCAATAATACCTAGTGGTACAACTAACAATACCGAAATTGGAATCGCCCAGCTTTCATACAATGCTGAAAGACACAGGAACACGATCAATAATGAAAGAATGAGTAATGGAACTGTTTGGTTACCAGAATCACGCTCTTCCAAAGATAAGCCTGTCCATTCATAGTCGAAACCTTGTAAGCCCATCGATGGTAACTTACCAATGATTTCTTCCATTGCTAACATCGCGTCACCTGAGCTGACACCTGGTGCAGGAGAACCCTGAATGTTCACAGAAGATACGCCGTTGTAACGTTCTAAACGTGGTGAACCATATGTCCATTCACCTTTAGCAAAAGCTGAGAATGGAACCATTTCACCTTTGTTATTACGTACATACCATTTGTTTAGGTCTTCAGGCATCATGCGAGTATCCGCTTCACCTTGAACATAAACTTTTTTCACACGACCACGATCAACGAAGTCATTGATATAAGAACCACCCCAAGCCATGCTCATGGTGCTATTAATATCACTAATACTCACACCCATTGCACCAGCTTGCGCTTGGTCAACTGTGATTTTGTACTGAGGAGTATCCTCTTGACCATTCGGACGTACACCTGCAAGACGTTTGTCTTGAGATGCCATACCTAAAATAGCGTTACGAGCAGCGATCAGTTTTTCATGACCTTGACCACTTACATCTTTCAACTGAATATTAAAACCAGACGATACGCCCAATTCTGGCATTGCAGGAAGCTGTAATGGCATGATGTAAGATGCATCTTTTACGATCATGTTCAATGCCATACCACGTTGAATGATGGCACCAATTTGTGATTCAGGTGTTGTACGCTCGCTCCAGTCTTTCAATTTGATGAAAGCAAGACCAGCATTTTGACCAACCCCTGTAAATGAGAAGCCAGACACAGTAAAGATAGACTCTACATGCTCTTTTTCCTTATTTAAGAAGTAATCAGTCATAGTGGTGATGACTTTATCTGTTCTTTCAAGACTTGCACTCGGTGGTAATTGAACAAGTGTCATAACAACACCTTGGTCTTCTTCAGGTAAGAAAGACGAAGGCAACATCTTGTATAAACCAACTAAAGCAGCAATAACAACGATATAAATGACTCCAGAGAACAACTTATGATGGGTCATACGGTTGACGCCACCTTGATATTTCTCTGAAAGTTTTTCGAACCCACTATTAAAACCACGGAAGAAACGCGCAAAGATACTGTTGCTTTGTTCTTTGTTTGGATCGTGTTGTTTTAATAACGTTGCACAAAGGGCAGGGGTAAACGTTAACGCAACGATCAAAGATAAAATCATTGCCGTTACTAAAGTGATAGAGAATTGACGGTAAATTACACCAGTTGTCCCCCCGAAGAAGGCCATTGGTACGAATACCGCCGTTAATACACTAGTGATACCAATCAAAGCACCAGAAATTTGACCCATCGACTTTTCAGTAGCAGGTACAGGTTCAAGGTGTTCTTCTTGCATCACACGTTCGACGTTCTCGACGACTACAATCGCATCATCGACCAACAGACCAATCGCAAGCACCATCGCAAACATGGTGAGCGTGTTGATTGAGAAGCCGAAAATATTGATTACCGCAAAAGTTCCCAATACAACTACAGGGACTGCGAGTGTCGGAATGATCGTCGCACGCCAGTTCTGTAAGAACAGGAACATGACGATAAATACCAGAACAACAGCTTCAATCAGTGTGTGTACTACACTTTCAATCGAAAGCTTAATGAATGGTGTCGTATCGTAAGCAAGTTTATCTTTTAAACCACTTGGATAGTTAACACGTAATTCTGATAAACGTTTTTCAACTGCAGCAGCTGTATCTAGCGCATTTGCACCCGTCGCAAGTTTAATCGCGACACCACCTGCAGGATTACCATTGAACTTAGAGTCAAACTGATAGTTGTCTGAACCTAACTCAACACGTGCAACATCACTTAAACGCACTTGTGCGCCATCAGCAGCATTTTTTAGGAAAATGTTTTTAAACTGCTCTGGAGTCTGCAACATACTTTGTGCATTAACTGTCGCATTTAAAACTTGTCCCTGAACTGCTGGGGCACCACCTAATTGACCTACGGCAACTTGAGCGTTTTGTGAACGTATAGCTGCTGCAACATCTGAAGGTGTGAGATTAAAACTAGTAAGTTTTGCTGGATCTAACCAAATACGCATTGCATAAGAACCACCAAAGACAGTCACTTCACCTACACCTGCAACACGACTTAGTGGCTCAGAGATGTTTGAATTGACGTAATCTTTAATATCTGATGCTGACAAGCTGCCGTCAGGTGAGTAGAAAGCAACGACCTGCATAAAGCTTGCACCAGACTTGGTCACTCTCACACCTTGACGTTGAACGTCTTCTGGTAAAAGAGCAGTTGCTGATTGCAATTTATTTTGAACTTGAACTTGAGCGATATCAGGATCAATGCCTTGTTCGAAGTTTAAGTTGATCGATGCTTGACCATTACCCGCACTGTTTGAAGAGATATAACGCAAACCATCCAAACCATTCATTTGCTGTTCAATGATTTGAGTAACCGTATTCTCAACAGTCTGAGCTGAGGCGCCTGGATATGTTGCAGAAATTGTCACCGTAGGTGGTGCAATCGTTGGGTATTGTGCAACTGGCATTTTGGTGAGGGTGAGAATACCCGCCAGCATAATAACCAGTGCAATCACCCATGCAAAAATTGGGCGATGAATAAAAAATTGAGCCATGCAATCTACCCCTTAAACTTGTGAAGTAGCTTTTTGTTCAGCTTTTGAAGAGTCAGCTTGTTTTTGTTCATTTGCTTTAGGGGCAGCATTTTGACCTTGTGATGCTTGAGGTTGGTAAGGCTTAGCCTTAACTTCTTGACCTTCTTTTACCTTTGCAACACCATCCACAATAACTTTATCACCCGCTTTTAAACCATCGGTAATAATCCAGTCTTGACCTTGAACCCCTGCTGTTGTCACTGGTCGAGTCTCCACAGCACCTTTCGCATTTACGACCATAGCAATTGCTTGCCCTGTAGGTAAGCGAGTTACAGCTGCTTGTGGAATCAGATATGCATTAGGTAGAACTGCTTGAGAAATTTTTGCAGTTGCGTACATACCAGGTAATAACAAGTGATTTGGATTTGGGAAAACGGCACGTAAAGTGACTGATCCTGTTTCAGGGTTAACACTCGCACCAGAGAATGCGAGTTGTCCTTCGATAGGATAATCTGAACCATCTTCAAGTGTGAGTTTCACGCGCGTATTATTGCTACTATCTAAACTACCTTTACTCAACTGCTGACGTAAACGGAGCATTTCAGCACTTGATTGATTGATATCTACATAGATCGGATCAAGTTGTTGGATTGTCACCAACGGATCTGCTTGGTTTGCAGTAACTAAAGCACCAGAAGTTACCGAAGAACGACTAGATTGTCCTGAGATTGGTGCGCGAACAGTTGAATAACCTAAAGTAATTTCAGCATTTTTCAATGCTGCCTGAGCTGCAGCTACATCTGCTTCAGCCAATTTTACTTGAGCATTAATATCATCATATTCTTGTTTAGAAACGGCGTTAGTACCAACCAATTGGCGATAACGATTTTCTTTCACACGCAATGCATTTAAATTAGCTTGCTGACGTAATAAAGCTGCACGAGCATTGTCAGCAGTTGCACGGTTGGTATTAGCATCTATTTGATAAAGTGCTTGACCTGCTTCGACATAACTGCCTTCAGCAAATAAACGCTTTAAAATAACGCCCCCCGTTTGTGGACGAACTTCTGATATTTGATACGCAGAAGTGCGCCCAGGAAGTTCAACATTTTGTTCAACACTTTGTGGTTGAGCAACGATAACACCAACTTCTGGAGGCGGCATTTTTTGAGCAGCAGCAGCTTGCTGTTCATCTTTAGGATCTTTGCTACAACCAACAAGCGCAATGCTTGTTGCTAATGCGCAAGCAGTGAGGGCAGGTGCCCAAAGCTTAGCCGACATCATTGTTCCACCTCAATTTAGATTTTTTATCTAAAAACAAATTGTTGCTGAAATTGCTTTGATACAGCCAAAACCAAAGCAACGAAGTCAAAATCAACCCAATACCCCAACCAGCCAATACATCAGTTGGGTAATGAACCCCTGCATAAACTCTAGATATCCCCATGATTATTAACCATAAAACAGATACTAAAACGATACTGGAACGATATTTGTGCTGTTGTGATAGCAACAGAACTAAACTCGATAGGGTTGCAGCATACAGGCTATGGGCACTTGGGAAGGATGCTCCATAACTTTGAACTAAATGATAAAACGCCAATGGTCTTGGTCGATCAATGCCCCATTTCATAAGCCAACCAATCACAATGCTACCGATCACGCTCAGGGCGACAAATATGACCTTTTTATAGTTTTTCTTTCGAATTTGATGGATACAAAAAAACGACGTTAAAACCAGTAAAAAGGGCATGCCTCCTAGGCGAGAAAACAGAACGGCTACGTGGTTAAGCGCAAACGAACGGTGTTCAAATAGCATTTGAACACCTCTAAGGTCTAAATTTGATATGCTTGGAGAAAACAGCCCAATCACACCGATTATCAAAAAAATGCAACCAATACAAAGCAGTAGGTACGGCATGCGAACCTCATTATTTGCTTAACCATTGTTCAGGGTTATATAATTTTTTAAAGTGTACTTGCGAGTACACTTTTGGTCAAGTCTTGAAATTTTATGATAATTTCATTTTCAGATTTTTTTAAGGTTCAGTAAAAAAACATAACAAAAATTGATTAATGTCTCACTTTTTGTTCACTTGATGCATCATCATCTACTTCGATTGGTTGTTTTGGTGGCCAAAAGAAATCACTTGGTCGTGTTAAGAAGTGGGTGAGTACCAATTTTGCCAATGGTTTCCATTGTGCGAAACGTACGCGACGAGCGCGTAAAGCAACAATAATAGTCAAAGTAAAGCTAACAAATAGGTTGGTTAAACCAATGAGCATGACACCAAGGAACGATACAAGGATTAGACCAATATCAGGTGATCCACTAATAGTCATTAAGCCTTGTATAAAATTTGCAGATGCAAAGGCAATGTGACGAATATCTAGTGGTAAGCCTAGAATAAAACCAATGGTTCCCATACTTCCAAGCATGATACCGAACAAGAAGTTACCAGCTAAAGCACCTAAGTTGGTTTCGATATAATTAGCAAACTTATCCAGTCTTTCTTGTCCCATTAAATGTTTCAAACGAAGATGCTGTTTTAAACGAGGACCTACCTTTCGATATACGGCTAGGTTATCGAAATATCCTGCAAGTAAACCTGATAAAAATAAGCACACACCAGCAATTGCTGCATGTGGAACGGCCAAAGAAGTGAATGGATTTAAGGAGTGCAGTGTTTTACTTGCTTTAACAGGTGAAAGCAAAGGTTCATGTAAGTTGTATTGCCATAAGAAAGTAATAAGTGCAGCTACTGGAATCGCAATCGAGATATTGCCGAGGATAGCCACAAATTGAGTACGAATAATATTGATAATTAAAGCTGCGAGTTCAGCAATTTGTGCGGTTTTACTACCTTTTTGATGTTGCACTGTTGCTGCGAGAGCAGCAGCTGTCATTGCTGGTTGTTTAGTTGCAACGGTGAAATGCAGCACATGAATCAGCATAAAACCCAACGCATAGTTCATGCTATATAGAAATGCATGTCCAAATGGAGCCAAGACCAAACGCGCTGTCAGTATTTTTAAGGTTGCCATGGTCGCAATAATTGCACCTGCACCCGCAGCAGCCTTATACATTCCCCAAAAGCCAGCTTTGTCAGTACTTACATAATGTTCGCCTGTCTTACTTGCATTCTCAGTAACCTGTAACGCAATTAACTCACTGGTAGAACTCAGTAAGTGACGCACACTTTTTTCATCATAATTCGCTTGAGTTAGATCTGTGATTAACTCACCCAATGATCGGTATCGAATTTCATTTTTGCTGACCAATAAACTAAGCAATAATTCAATTCGATCAAGCGCTTGTTCCAAAAGCGAGAGTAAATAAGTCAAACTGATACTTACACCAATACGCTTGGTTGCTCTGCGGATTTTGAGTACAACTTCGCGACATTGATCCAGCATAACAAATGCTTGTGATGCATCAGGAGGCGGGAGAACTACAATGCTATCTTGATCTTCGGTCTGCTTTTTATACTTCTCAATAAATTCGACAATTTCTCGGTTTTGAACTAGAAAAGGAGATTCGTATTCAATAATGTCAGGTAAGGCATTAATAAACTCAGGATATAAGCCAATGCCACTGATTCGATATGAAAGAACAGTAATCGCTTTTATTAATTCATTTTTAGAATAGAGTTTTTCTTTACTATTGCTATGACTTTCACTGATTAGGCTAAATAAACGAATCCAATCTTGTGTATCAATTAAAGCTAACCAATCGCTATCAGTTTCTTGGTGAAAAACTTTACCCACTAATGTTCTGAGTTGCTGACCATCTTCAATTAAAGGAAGAAAATGAGCGCCTAATCGTTGGCTTAACTGGTTCCAAAAGCCATCCAAAGAGAGAATCCCACTGTCGGCATACAAGCTAATTTGTTTATATTGGCTAATCAGACGTAATAAAAAGTTTTGAAGCAAAATGGAGGATGCAGGAGTGAGTAATAAAATCCTAACCAATGCATCAATACGTGATTTTACTTCATTGGCATCGTTAGGATCAGCTGGTCGTATACGATTGACCAGTTCAATAATTAGGTTTTCGTCAAGAGCAGCTTGAGGGAGTTCAAGCTGTTCCTGCATTTTTAAAAATAAATCAGATAAATTTAAATGCATAGGCAATTAGAACATCATTGGAGTCGGTGTAAGGCCATTAAGGTTAAATTGATCAGTGCTTGTCGATATTCATTATCAGGTAAGGCTTTTAAAGCCTCTAATGCGCCATCCGTTTCTTGTTGGGCACGCTTTTGGCAATATTCGATTGCGCCCGAGTTATGCACGATTTGAATAACTTTATCTAGATGCTCGATACCACCAGTGGCGATACTACGACGGATAATCTCATGTTCTTCACCTGTCGAATGAGCTAATGCTGAAATTAACGGTAAAGTAGGTTTACCTTCCATCAAATCATCACCAATATTTTTACCTAATGTTTCAGCATCAGATGTGTAATCCAAAATATCATCAATAATTTGAAAAGCATTACCAAAATGACCTGCGAAGCGACGAAGAGGTTCACGGTACTCTTCTGTACCTGCCAAAATAGCTGCGCCTTCAGTAGCAAGTTCAAACAAACGAGATGTTTTACCATGAATAATGCGTAAATATGTTTCTTCGGTTGTTTCTGGTTGATGCTGAGATTGAAGTTGTAAAACTTCACCTTCAGCAATTTCACATGTGCCCGTAGAGAAATCTTTTAATAGTGTGATGTTATTTAAATCAACCAATAGATCAAATGAACGTGCTATTAAGAAATCACCCACCAAAACAGCAGTTTGATTGTTCCACGTTGCATTTGCTGTTGGGCGACCACGGCGGAGGTTTGATTCATCGACTACATCATCATGCACTAAAGTTGCGGTATGAAGCATTTCAATGATGGCAGCTAAATGTTGTGCTTGCTGCATATTTGCTAATCCACAAGCTTTTGCAGCCAGTAAGCACATGATTGGACGCATACGCTTCCCACCAGCTTCTACGACGTGTTTGCTTACAGACATGACTAAGCCAACTTTAGAGCTAATTCCTTCATTGATCAGGTAATCCATCGCAGCAAAATCTGTCGCAACAGGGGAAAGAACGTCTTGCTTAAAATCGATAACCATATGAAGAAAAACCTCGTATAGGTGGGTAGTGCGCTAAGTGTATCAATTAATCTGTTGCTAAACAGTTATACAGGCTGTGTAATCCGTCATTTAAAACATTATGATGAGTTTTTTGGTCTTAATTTAGACAGAAAAAAGAGCTTGCCCACCAAACATCATTACTTTACTTATGACTTTGTAAAAACACAGTTTGTTATTGTCGCAATTTGTTTTTAAAAATGTATTGCAAATCACAGAAAGAATCAATCAAAACTGTAGAACTTCAATCTAATTGATTTTATTAGAAAATCTAAAAATTGATTGAATCTATTTGCATTTGTATAAAATGACTTGTTGTTTGATCAAATTTCACTTAAAATTTGTCCCCTTATATAACCCCAGTGGCGTTCGTTTTAAGATCGATATATCCCTTTATCGACACGACGACACGGGCATGTTGGAGTACATATGTACGCAGTAATCCAAAGCGGTGGTAAACAGCACCGTGTTGTTGAGGGTGAAACCCTTAAAGTAGAATTATTGAAAGCTGAAACTGGCGCAACTATCACGTTTGATGACGTGTTAATGGTTGTAAATGGTGACAACATTCAAATCGGTGCTCCAGTTGTAGCTGGCGCAAAAGTAACTGCAGAAGTAGTTGGCCATGGTCGTCACGACAAAATCCGCATCATCAAAATGCGTCGTCGTAAACACTACCGTAAGCAACAAGGTCACCGTCAATGGTTTACCGAGTTGAAAATTACTGGTATCGCAGGCTAACACGAGGAGTAAATAGACATGGCAACTAAAAAAGCCGGTGGATCGACGAAGAACGGTCGTGATTCGAATCCTAAGATGTTAGGTGTTAAAGTTTACGGTGGTCAAACTGTAACTGCTGGTAACATCATCGTTCGTCAACGTGGTACAGAGTTCCACGCTGGTGCAAATGTTGGTATGGGTCGTGACCATACTTTATTTGCTACTGCTGACGGCGTAGTAAAATTTGAAGTGAAAGGTCAATTTGGCCGTCGCTATGTAACTGTTGAAGCGTAAGTTTTAATAGTTCAGAAAAACCCGCTTTTAGCGGGTTTTTTGTTGAGAATAAATTATGAATATATTACAAATATGTAATCAACTAAATCATATTATTAATATGATGAATGATCTTAGCTTTATAAATTTAAAACTGTCTATAGTTCCAGTTCTCGTGGCTAATGAAAATATTTGGTGGTATAAAAACGATCCATATTTTGATAAAAACTCACAAGCTACATTGTATCTTTTTAAACACAATAATAATGTCTTCCTGTTAAGGAATAAAGACTTAGGTATGGGGTGTTGCGGATTAATACATATAAAAATTGAAAATTTGGTTGAATTTTATAGTGAAATCCTTACTGAACATTTGAACTATTTTCTAGATTATGAAGAGATAGAGAGTTATTCGATCTATAATTTAAATAATCATGATCAAAATATCATTGATAATTACAATGATATGACAAGTACAAAAATGAGCATACTTGCTAAAGTATCAGCATATTCAGATCCTAATGATTGGTATTCTAATTTATATAAAGATTTTTTAGAAGAATATCTATATATAAGTAATTTAAAAAACAAAATTGATAAAAGGATAAAACAGCAATACATGTCATCTCTAAAAGACTTATTAGCCTCTTCATCAATTATAAATATTAACAATATGATTTTTAAATCAATCAATCAGCATGAATATATTGAAGAATTAGATGTATTTCTAATTCGTTTTAATAAATTGCTTTAATTTATAAGGGGTTATCTAATGAATTTTCCTGTTTTAATATCATCATAAGCCTGTAAAATTTCATCATAACTATTCATGACGAAAGGACCTTGTCCATTAATTGGCTCGTTTAAGGGTTGTGCTGATAAAAATAATAAATCACAGTTTTCTAGAGCGTTGATTTGAACGTCAGTTCCTAAGCTCGACATGACAGCCATCGCTTGTTCTTCGAGAGATTCTTCATCAGAAGAAAACTGTACTTTACCTTTACGCAAATAGATCAAGGTTGTCGTACCTTCGGCAGCAGGTAATGTAATTTGTTGGTCTTTCACAAGATGTATGTCAAAGACATTCATCGCAGTAAATGTTTTTGCGATTCCAGTTGTTAGATTTAATTCACCAGCAACTACGCGAATATAGCTAGTTTGATCATCGAGAATAATTTTAGGGATATCTTCATTTAATAAACTTTGATAGCGAGGGGCAGACATTTTGTCTTTGGCAGGTAAATTTACCCAGAGTTGTACCATTTCAAAGGGACCACCACTTTCACGAAACTCGGAACTAAACTGTTCAATGTGCTGTATTCCTGAGGCAGCAGTCATCCACTGAACATCACCTCTTTTGATCAAGCCACCGCCACCTGTGGAGTCCTTATGTTGTAATTCACCTGCAAATACAAAGGTCACGGTTTCAAAACCGCGATGTGGATGTTCATTTACGCCTTTCTTTTTGCTTTTAGGTTCGAGTTTTCCTGGTCCTAAATGATCAAGCAGTAGGAAGGGTGATGTTGTATTACCAAGTTCATGGTAAGAGAATACTGAAAGTGCAGGGTAAAAGTCGCCAATAGCGAATCGAGTGTCATTTCGATGGATGAATGCAAGACTTTTCATAGTTTATGCTTATTTTATAAATTCTAGTAAGACTATCAAAAAGTTGATTCAGGTCTAGTCTATTCTTTATTAATAATTTCTATATCAAAAAATTTAGCTACATGATTGATTTTAAAATCTTGTCAAATTGTGGATTTGCATCCTTACAATTTCTACATAAAGACCGCATCTTCATACATAATGCTGAACTTTGCGACACGAAATACACAAAACCTGTGCTTTTCTTCATTTTTTTAATGATCAAAAACAGTAAGATGTCGTCATAACAGTAGAAATCTGATAGAAGGTTCATTTTATGAATTTCGTAAAAAAAATGGCATATGCTGCAACAATTGGTGCAATGACACTGGCTCCAGTTGTGAGTACACAGTTATCTGCTGCACCAACAGCAGCATCTGCTCAGCAAGCAACCTCAAGTTTGGTGAAGCAGTTATCTGGCTTGCAACGTTTAACAGCAGATTTTGAACAAACTACAAAAGTTACGAACAGTAAGCCGAGCAAAAATAAAAGCTTAACTGCACAACATATGAATCAAACTTTCAAAGGTACAATGAAAGTAGAACGTCCTGGAAAGTTTTATTGGGAAACGACTAGCCCAGCGAAGCAGACCATTGTGACCACAGGTAAGCTTGTTTGGATTTATGATCCAGATTTACAACAAGCTGTTCGTCAGAGTTTAGATGATCAAATTGCCAATACACCAGCATTATTGTTATCAGGCAATACCAATCAGATCATGCAGTCTTATCGTGTGACGCAGCCTGACCGTACTAAACTTTATTACACTTTGTATCCAAAACAAGAGGACAGTGCTTTCCAAAGCATGACTATTAGCTTTGGTGCAAATAAAGCACCAAACCTTATGATTTTACAGGATTCTTTAGGTCAAACGACTTATGTTCGATTCAGCAATATTAAAGTCAATCCAAAGATCCCTGCATCAGTATTTAATTTTGCACCACCTAAAGGTACAGATATTATTGATCAGTAATCAGTTAAAAAAAAGCCGCATATTTGCGGCTTTTTCTTGTCTGAAAGATACATTTTTAAATTTTATATCCTCACAAGGCTTTGTATAGTGAAGAAAAACATCAGAGACTTGCATGACGATGAATACTTCACAATTATCAAAACTTATTCCAATTCTTATAGTTGTTGCTTTAGTCGGATGCCAACCTAAACAAGAATCATCCAAAGAAACTGCAAAATTAGACATACCATTAATCCAAGCAAAAGTAATTCCAATTAAGCTTCCCAAGCAAAAAGTTTGTTTGGAGGATGGTTGTACCAATTACGATTTGCAAACCGTCGAAACCAATCAAAAATGGATCGATGAATATTTTGTCAATCGTATGAAAAAAGCTGAGCCGAATGCTTTTGCTAATCTTCCTGATCAGAAAGTTAAAGTTCCTGCAGATGAACCTTCATTGAGTGAGAGTAGTACATACGTTCGTTTTATAGGACAAAATTATAATTTAGCGACATTTGCGATTCAGTCGTATTCATATTCTGCGGGCGCAGCACATGGTATGTCACATCAAGAGTTTGTGAATTTTGATCTTTCTAATAAAAAACATATCACCGTCAGTGAGTTGATTAAACCTGAGATGAATACCAAACTGCGTGATGAACTATATGCGTCTAATCAGAGCTGGTTAGAAGATCATAATATTAAAAAACAAGATTTACAGCTCAGTGACAATTATTACTATGGAGTGAATGGTATTGTTTTTGTCTATCCTTTATATGAGCTTGCATCTTATGCTGAAGGAATGAGTGAGTTAACGTTGCCCTATTATGCAGCGAAACAGTTTATTAAAGCTGAATATTTACCAAGTTTACCAAAAGAACCAAATTAATTGATTTTCAGCATCTCAACATGTGTAGGTGCTGAGTCTTTGTTGTCTATCGCTGTATTTTTTTGGGTTAAAGCCTTACACTATAGCCAGTTTTTTCTCTATTCATGATTGATTATGATTGACCCAAAATTACTCAGAAATAATATTGAAGCAGTGAATGCTGCTTTAGCAAAACGTGGTGTTCAGCTTAATGCGCAAGAATGGGCTGATTTAGAAGTTCGCCGTAAAGAATTGCAGTCAAAAGCTGAGAATTTACAAGCTGAACGCAATGCGGGTGCTAAACAAGTTGGTCAAATCAAAAAGTCTGGTGGAGATGCTTCCGAAATCATGGCACGTATGTCTGCCATTGGTGACGAAATCAAAGCTGCTGAAGTTGCTTTGGCAGAACTTCAAACTGAGTTAGAACAAAAATCACTGGCGATTCCAAACCTGCCAGATGAATCTGTACCTGAAGGTAAAGATGAAAGTGACAATTTAGAAATCTTGAAATGGGGTACACCACGCCAGTTTGATTTCGAAATTAAAGATCACACTGATCTCGGTGAATGGATGGGTGGTCTTGAATTTGAGACTGCAACAAAACTAACAGGTTCTCGCTTCAGCGTGTTGAAAGGTCCATTGGCTCGTTTGCAACGTGCTCTGACTCAATTCATGCTAGATACACATACGCTTAAAAATGGTTATACCGAAGCTTATGTACCTTACTTAGTAAATGCAGATACTTTACGTGGTACAGGACAATTACCTAAGTTTGAAGAGGATTTATTCAAGCTTCAAGGTGAAAAGGAATACTACCTGATTCCTACTGCCGAAGTGCCGATTACTAACTTTGTGCGCGATGAAATTATTGATGCAGATCGTTTACCGTTAAAATATGCTGCACATACACCATGTTTCCGTAGTGAGGCTGGTTCTTATGGTCGTGATACCCGTGGTTTAATTCGTCAGCATCAATTCGATAAGGTCGAAATGGTGCAAATCGTTAAGCCTGAGCACTCTATGCAGGCACTTGAAGAATTGACTGCACATGCAGAGGGCATTTTACAGGCACTTGGTTTGCCATACCGTAAGATTTTGCTCTGCGGTGGTGATATGGGCTTTGGCGCAACTAAGACTTATGACCTCGAAGTGTGGGTACCGAGCCAAAATACCTATCGTGAAATCTCTAGTTGTTCAAATATGGGTGATTTCCAAGCGCGTCGTATGAAAGCGCGTTATCGTGTAGATCAGAAGAAGATCGAATTGGTGCATACATTGAATGGTTCAGGTCTTGCGGTGGGTCGTACCTTGCTTGCGGTAATGGAAAATTATCAACGTGCTGATGGTTCAATCGAAATTCCAGAAGTTTTACGTCCATATATGGGCGGCGTAAGCTTCATTGATTAAAACATGCATCGATTTTGTGCATAGTTTTTGCTTTAGTTCAATCAGATAGAAAATATAGAAGAGGCTAGATGTGGAAATATTTCCAATCTCTTTAAAGTTGCAACAGCAACGTTGTCTGATTGTAGGCGGTGGGCGTATTGCCTATCGTAAAGCAAGTTTATTGGTCAAAGCAGGTGCAATCATTGATGTGGTTGCACCTGAGATTGAACCTGATTTAATGATTTTAGTTGAGAAATCAACGGGTCGGTATATCCAAGAAAGCTTCTCAGAATCTGTACTTGATACTCGCTATCGCTTAGTGATTGCTGCGACAGACCAAGCAGATGTAAATAAAGCCGTATTTGATCATTGTGAGCAGCGCAATATTTTAGTCAATAGTGTTGATGACATACCTAATTGCCGTTTCATGGTACCTGCAATCATTGATCGTTCACCTTTAGTGATTTCTGTTGCGTCTAATGGGGCATCGCCAGTATTGTCTCGACAATTGCGTACACAGATTGAAACTATTGTGCCGCACGGGATGGGTAAACTCGCTGAGTTTTCTGGACAATGGCGTAAGCAAGTTAAAGAAAAAATTTCTAACCCAGATGAGCGACGTATCTTTTGGGAAAATTTATATGCAAGTCCTCTAAAAGAACAAGTTTTTAATGACAATCTTGAGCTTGCAAACCAACTGATCCAGCAAGCTCTAACTGAATGGTCTGCACCTAAAGGTGAAGTATATCTCGTTGGTGCGGGACCGGGTGACCCAGAGTTATTGACATTAAAAGCGTTGCGTTTGATGCAACAAGCTGATGTTGTGATCTATGATCGTTTAGTTTCAGGTCCGATTTTAGATTTGTGTCGTCGTGATGCCGAAAAAATTTATGTGGGTAAAGCACGTTCAAATCACTCTGTTCCGCAAGAAGGCATTAATGCTTTGTTGGTTGAATATGCACAACAAGGTAAGCGTGTTTGCCGTTTAAAGGGCGGTGATCCATTCATTTTTGGGCGCGGTGGTGAAGAGATTCAAGAATTGGTTGAAGCCAATGTGACATTCCAAGTGGTGCCAGGGATTACTGCGGCTTCAGGTTGCTCCGCTTATGCAGGAATTCCGTTAACACATCGTGATTATGCGCAAAGTGTCCGGTTTCTAACAGGACATTTAAAAGAAGGTTCACCAGAGTTGCCTTGGAGTGAATTGGTATATGAAAACCAAACTTTAGTTCTGTACATGGGCTTGGTCGGATTAGAACGCATTTGTGAGCAACTGATTGCACATGGACAACGTCCAACGATGCCTGTTGCATTGATTTCTAAAGGTACAACGCCTGAACAAAAAGTTGTTGTTGGAACTTTGGCTGATATTGCAACAAAGGTATCTGAACATCATATCGTAGCACCGACTTTAACTATTATTGGTGAAGTTGTGAGCCTACGAGAACAGTTAAAATGGCAATAAATCTTTCCTAATCCCACTTTAGAAAGAGAGTGAGTTCCTCTCTTTTTTAAAGGGTGACTAGGAGGGATTATGAAAAGTAGAGAAAATTTGTGATTCATGTGGTCCTATACGAACCTGAGATTCCAGCAAATACAGGTAATATCATTCGTTTATGCGCTAATACAGGTGCTCAGCTACATTTAGTCAAACCTTTAGGTTTTGAGCTAGATGATAAAAAATTGAAGCGCGCAGGTTTGGACTATCATGAATGGGCAAGAATGTTGATATGGGACAATATTGAGTTGTGTCTTGCTGATCTCAAATCTAAAGGTGTTGAGCATGTCTTTCCACTTACGACCAAGGGCAGTGCGACACCACATACAGTTGATCTCAATCGTCCAGTTGCTTTATTGATGGGACCTGAAACTAGAGGTTTACCTGAGCATGTTCGAATGATGTTCCCACAAGAGCAGTGGATAAGATTACCAATGGCTGAAAACTCAAGAAGTTTAAATCTATCTAATGCAACTGCTGTTATTGTCTATGAAGCTTGGCGTCAACAAGGATTTAAAGCTTTAGTTTAATTTATTGCTCAAGTGCTAAAACGACTTAAAGTGATCTACTTTAAGTCGTTTTCTTGTTTAGGGCTTGAATCAAATTTTTGTTGAGCCGATATCACTTTTTCAATATTAGTTTCAGCCCAATCTTTTAACTGAAATGCCATTTTGGCAACTTCATATCCTAACGAGGTTAATGAATAATCAACACGTATTGGAGAGGTATTTTGGACTTGTCTTTGGATAAAACCATCTCGCTCCAGCATTTTTAGTTTTTGAGACAGTACTTTAGGTGAAATACCTTGAATATTTTTCTTTAAAAGATTGAAGTGCTGAGTTTCGTCTGCGAGGATATTGATAATCAGTAAAACCCATTTGTCAGCAATTTTTTCAAAAAATAACCGAGCAGGGCAATGTTGTTGATAAATATTATATTTTAATGCGGTATTCATCTTTTTAACCCAGTATTTAATGCGAATAGCAACATAGTTACCAATTGGTAACTAATTGACACCTAGTTTCTAAAATATATCATTAAATCGAACTTTTTTGAAATTATAAGGATTCTCGCATGTCAAACATTGCTGTGGTTTATTATTCTGGTTATGGACATACGAAAGTTGTTGCTGAAACATTTGCTCAAAGCATACAAGCAGATTTAATCGAAATTGATCAAAATGGTGATATTTCAGAACAAGATTGGCAGCTGCTAAATCAAGCACAGGGGATCGTTTTTGGTACACCAACATATATGGGAGCAGCGCCTTGGCAATTTAAGAAATTCGCTGATGCATCTTCGAAAATCTGGTTTACACAGGGCTGGAAAGATAAAGTTTTTGCAGGTTTTACCAATAGTGCAAGTTTAAATGGTGATAAACAAGTTACCTTAATCCATTTACAAACTTTAGCCTCTCAACATGGTGGAATTTGGGTAAGTTTAGGTTTATTACAAGCAAATACTAAAACAGCAACCCGTGAGGATGTGAACAATTTAGGTGGTTCTGTTGGTTTATTAGTACAAACTCCATCAGATGCAAGTGTTGATGAAATTCCTTCAGGTGATTTGGAAACAGCAAAGCTTTATGCAAAACGAGTTAAAAATATTGTTGAAAAAATTCATGCATCTTAAAGGATAATAATAAAAAAAAGGCGCATGAAGCGCCTTTTTTATGATGTTGATTAAAGTTTATCATCAAACTCATTATGCTGAGGTGCAGAATATTTGAAGCCTTTAGTTTTATAACCAAGGTATAACACACCAAACATAGCCCACCACAAGCCATATTTTAGTGAGGTATCTTCAATTTCTAACCACAATGCAAAGATACTGATGAATCCCATTAAAGGAATCACAACGAAGTTTAAAATATCTTTAAGACTTTTAGTTCGTCCATCACGTAATGCATAACGAGAAATAACCGATAAATTGACAAACGTGAATGCAGTTAAAGCACCAAAGCTGATCAATGAAATAACGGTATCAAGGTTCATAAATCCAGCACATAGCGCGACTGCACCTACGATCATGATGTTGTATGACGGTGTAAAGTTCTTTGGACTAATATGACCAAAGATTTTTTTATTAATCACGCCATCACGACCCATTACATACATCAAGCGCGATACCCCTGCATGTGCAGAAATACCAGATGCCATCACTGTCACGATTGCAAAAGCAAGAACATAAGACTGGAATAATGAGCCACCAACTAAGAGCAAAATGTCAGGCTGTGTTGCTGCGACATCTTGGAAGTAAGTTTTAGGATCATTTGGAAAGTAAATTTGCATGAAATATGTGCTGATGATAAACACTATCCCTGCAAATAGAGCAGTCAAGAAAATAGCTTTTGGAAGCGTTTTTTCGGTATCTTTGGTTTCTTCTGCAAGTGAACTTAAAGAGTCAAACCCTGTAAACGAGAAACAAAGTAAGGTTGCACCAGTAATTAATGCGCCAACTGAGGTTAACTCGTTCCAAAATGGTTCAAGACTCCAAAGCTGATAGCGAGTTTCTGCTGTTATTGGTCCTTCTGCGTTAAGTCCCATTTGTAATTTGCTATAAACTAAATAGGTAAATACAGCAATTACAATCAGCTGGACTAAAACAATCATGCTGTTGAAATTAGCAACAAACTTGGCGCCACGTAAGTTTACGCCAGTCATGAACGCAGTCAAAACAATAACCCAAACCCAATGATTTACACTTGGAAATAATGCTTCAAGATAAATCACTGCAAGGATGATATTGACCATTGGTGAGAGTAAATAATCTAACCAAGATGACCAACCTACCATAAAACCAACATTGGGATGAATGGATTTTTGCGCGTAGGTATATGCCGAACCAGACGATGGATAGCGGCGAATCATGTGGCCATAGCTCAAAGATGTGAACAAAATTGCAATTAAGGCCACTATGTATGAGGTAGGAACATGATGATGACTTTCTTCTGATACTAGACCAAAAGTGTCAAACAAAGTCATAGGTTGAATATAAGCTAAACCAATAATGATAATGTGCCAGAGACCTAGCGTTTTTTGCAGTTTAGCTGCCGATTGAGTCCCAGAGATATTTGTCAACGGCGTTATCCTCATAATCGTTGATCAAGGATCAGCTATGGTTTAAGGATCATTTGAGACGAAATGATCCCCCCTACAGAAAAAAGAAGTCCGCCAATCTATCCTAAATTGGTATTCATTGTCAGTACTTTTATGCTTTTTTTAGCAATTTTTTTGCCAATTGTGGAGAAAAAAAGATGAATAAAAGTTCACCTAAATTTTAAAAGCCCCGATCACTTTATATGATCAGGGCTATTTCTGCATGATTTATGATTTAAATCAATTGATTACCAAGCTTTCTGCAAGATGGCTCGTAGATCTTTTAAGCTTGCTTCTTTTGGATTGAAAATGATTGAACCATCATTCAACGCTTTTTCTGCAACATCATCAAGTTGAGCTTCAGTGACTTTACCAGTTTCACGCAAATTGCGAGGTAACTTAGTTAAGCTGAATAAACGATCACGCATCGTTAGGATTGTAGCAATCGCTTTATCTGCACGTTGATTTGCAGGGGTTTGAGCATAAATGTCAGCGCCTGCTAATGGAAGCAATAATTCACCAATCTTATTGCCATTTACTTCTTTATTGTATTCAAGCACATATGGCAAGAACAAGTTCATACATAGACCGTGAGGCAGATGAGCTACTGCACCTAAAGCATGACCTAAAGAGTGAACTAAACCAACCATTGAGTTCGAGAACGCAATACCAGCCATTGTTGATGCTTGTGCAAGCTCTAAACGACCTTGTGGTTCACTAGGATTATCTAGAACTTTAAACAAGTTTTCGCTGATTTTTTTGATAGCAGCACTTGCATAAGCATCACTTAAAGGGTTAGCAGCCAAGCACGTATAGGCTTCAACAGCATGTGTCATCGCATCCATTGCAGTCATAGCTGTAAGATGCGGTGGTAAGGTTTGAGTCATACGTGGATCAAGGATCGCAGCATGCGGCATTAGATAATATGACGTAAATGGGATTTTTACGTTCTTTTCTAAGTCAGAAACAACAGCAACCATTGTTACTTCTGAACCCGTGCCAGATGTCGTTGGAATCACGAAGAACGGTTTCAATGGTTTTGATAGGTTATGTGCACCTGAGTACTGTAGTAAATCATTACCACCCTCAGATACCAGAATGTTAGTTGCTTTAGAGGTATCAATAACTGAACCACCACCAATTGCAATAATCGCATCACATTTTTGTTTGCGATAAAGTTCTGCTGCTAAACGAACAACTTCTAAGCTTGAATCTGGTGGTACATCATCAAAAATTGCACCAATAACAGCATCAGTCGTACTGAAAGCAGCTTCAATTGGATTCAATAAGCCATTTGCGCGAACACCCTTGTCAGTAATGATCATTGGGCGTTTTGCACCTAAAGTTGCAAGTTCAAAAGGGATATGCTCTAACGCGGCATTACCAGCAATTACTTTTACAGGGCAGAAAAATTCGTAATAAGGCTTAGCCATGTTAAGCACTCCGTTGGAAATATGATTTAGCGACTTTAAGGTAAATATTTTTAGCACCCGTGAATTTTTCTTTTAATGTCAATTCGGCTGGGTAGCGTTTTACTGCGAGTGAAGCAATTAACTTAGGTAAGATCAGTGCTTCCATTTTATTTAAGCAACGGACAAGGCGAATCGCACTTGATACATCACCATCCGCAATCATTCGGTCATTTGCGAAGGCTTGAGCTGTGCTTTCTTGGAAAGAAAAAACTAAGAAGGCATGAGTCAGATGCTTAAATGTAATGGTTAAATCAGGCTTACCTTTATAATTTGGTAATAGCTCTAATTGTTTTTCTTCTGTTACCCGAGCGATAAATGCAGGACCATTAGGAAAAACATTCATCGAGAGTATAAAGCCCACAGGAAATTTAGAAACTTCCTCTTGAACTTCACTGTCCACTTGGCTTGCCATTACTAAACCACGACCAACAACGTCCATCATGAGTTTTACGTAGGCAAATTGCAAAGTGGGCTTCACTGCTTTGGTCGAAATCACTTGCGTATCCCTTGTTAAAATTATGCAAAAGCAAATTTAGAGTATTTACTCTAATTTATTTCTCTAGATTTTAAAAGTAATTTATTCAGATTTGACTTCAAGGTCATTAAACAAATCTGCATTTTTAAAATATTCAACGAAATCATTACAGAGCTGCTCGAAATTTGGATAATCTTCAAGCAAGTCTTGTAAGCGTACCATTTCTAAACCTGCGTATCCACAAGGATTAATGGTTTGAAAACCACTTAGGTCACAATCTATATTTAGCGCAAGCCCGTGATAACTCCTTCCTTTTCTAATTTTAAAACCTAAAGACCCAATCTTACGTCCATCAACATAGACTCCTGGGGCATCTGGTTTGGCATAAGCATTGATATCGTATTTCTTGAGTAAATCGATCATCACTTGTTCAGCGAAGCTAACTAACGTTCTGACATGCCATTTCAAACGATTAAGATCAAAAAGGAAGTAGGCAACCAATTGTCCTTTACCATGCCACGTCACTTGACCACCACGATCTGTATGCACAACAGGAAGTTGAGTATGCATGAGAATATGTTCTGGTTTACCTGCTTGTCCTTGAGTTAGAACATCTTGATGTTGGAGTAGCCAAAGCTCATCAGGTGTTGTTTCATCACGATGAGTTGTAAAATCTTTCATCGCTTCAAATCGTGTCGTGTAATCTTGTAGATCCTGAAAACATCGAATGATTAAGGATGGTTTATCAAGGTTCGTCACAATAAACTTCCTTTGATTGAATAAATACTTTTTTGCGGAAAATCTGCTCTAACTGATCGTTTGTCGTTTTATGTGGATTTGCACAATTCGACCATTCACGAATGAGTTGAATCTGGGCATATTGAACTGCATTTTTGCTTTTTAATTTAATATCAAAATCTTGGCTGCGTTTCATGAGAAATTGTGGATCATTACCTAATTTTAACTCTAATTGATTTTCACGTTGCAGAGAAAGTTTGGCATTGTTAATCAGTGATAGCTTATCTTGTGCATTTAAAGCCTTGGCTTGGTTTAAACATTGTGGTGCAAAAGTCGAAGTGAGTAACTTCGTAGGCTTTGTAAATGCGAGAGCTGTCAAATAATTATGTTGGTATTCCTGATCTAGACTTTGAATAAGCTCTTTTTTGAGTTGCTGAAATTCTTTAATAGGCAAGGGGTGTAGATTATTTAATGCTTTCTTCTGTACTTTGTATTCTTCTTGAATTGCAATTAAATTGATCTTAGCAATGTCATCTGGGTGGAAGGCATAAGATTTACTATTTAATTGTGTCGAATGACGCGATTGCATCATTTTAATCGTGTCATTTAATTGTTTAACTGTGAATTTATTGGTGTCATAAACTCCTTTATATTCACATAGCTCATTTTGCCAAGAAAAAGTTGCTGTTTTCGCATCACTGATAGATGGGATAAATACCGTAAATAATGATAGTAAAATTCGTTGCGTTTTCATCAGCTATTTCGCAATCATAAATCGAAAAAAGAAAGAATAATATAGAAGTGTTATGAATGGTTTAACTGATCAGAGATTTTATTTGCATACATAAAAAATCCAAAACACTTTCGTATTTTGGATTCCTTGATTATAGCGCTGTCTTAATTAATGGACAGGCAGCAAGATCAGCATATAGTGCATGAACTTGTTCTAATTCTTCAAAGCGTAATTGCGCAGTTAAAGAATGATATTTACCTGTGCGAGAAGCTTGAACAGTAACTGTTTCACCATCAAACTCAGGGAAGTGCTTCTGCAAAATATCAACAACAGCCACTCGAAGTTCATCCCCTGCATTACCAATCAATTTGATTGGATAGTCCATTGGGAAAACCCAAAGATGTTCTTGCAATTCACGAGAAGGAGTGCGGTCTAACATGAGCAACCTCTTAATTTGAAACGCCTGCATCAGTGCAGGCGCTTATGATCTAATACAATAATGGGGACAAAGCACTAGACTTCAACCCCTAAATCAAAGCCTACAGAATGCACTGTTAGAGCTTTGATTTTTGAGTAAAACACACTCAATATTAGTCGTTTTCCAGAAATGAACGTAAGTGTTCAGAACGAGAAGGGTGGCGAAGTTTACGTAACGCTTTCGCTTCAATCTGACGGATACGCTCACGCGTTACATCAAACTGCTTACCTACTTCTTCTAAAGTATGGTCAGTTGGCATATCGATACCAAAACGCATCTTCAAAACTTTTGCTTCACGTTCAGTTAAGTTTTCAAGTACTTCACGAGTCGCTTCTTTTAAGCCTTCAGAGGTCGCAGCATCCACTGGTGAAGTGATGTTTGAATCCTCGATGAAGTCACCAAGATGCGAATCTTCATCATCACCGATTGGTGTTTCCATCGAAATCGGTTCTTTGGCGATTTTAAGTACTTTACGAACTTTAACTTCGTCCATTTCTAAACGTTCGCCTAATTCTTCAGGTGTTGGTTCGCGACCCATTTCTTGAAGAAGTTGACGAGATACACGGTTGATCTTGTTGATCGTCTCAATCATGTGTACTGGGATACGAATAGTACGGGCTTGATCGGCAATAGAGCGAGTAATTGCCTGACGAATCCACCACGTAGCGTAAGTCGAGAATTTATAACCACGACGGTATTCAAACTTATCTACGGCTTTCATCAAACCGATGTTACCTTCTTGAATAAGATCAAGGAATTGTAAGCCACGGTTCGTGTATTTTTTCGCAATCGAAATTACCAAACGTAAGTTGGCTTCAACCATTTCTTTTTTAGCACGACGGGCTTTTGCTTCACCTACGGCCATACGTTTAGAAATATCTTTAATTTCTTTAACGTTTAGATCTAGTTCTTTTTCGATGTCAGCAATCTTTTGTTGGAATGCAAGTACATCTGGGCGAACTTTTTCAAGGTGTGGTTTGATTTCAACAGGTGCCTTAGCAATCTGTTCATCTAACCAAGCCGGATTTGATTCTTGCTCTGGGAACGTTGTACGGAACTGATTGCGATCCATACGACCACGACGTACAGCATAACGCATGATCTCACGTTCATTTGCACGAATTTGATCATGTGTGCCACGAATCATTTCTGAAATAATGTCAAATAAACGTGGAGTAAATTTGAACATCATGAACACAGCTGCTAGAGATTCAAGCGCTGCTTTCGCTTCTTCACTGCTACGACCGTGTTTTTCAATAATCGCTTTTGTGTCATTCCAAGCAGATTCTAATTCTGTAAAACGAACTTTTGCGACTTCTGGATCAGGACCTGAATCACCTTCAGAATCATCATCACCTTCAGACTCTTCATCTTCATCATCATCGTCGAGTTTTACATCTTTTGCTGGTGCTGCTGGAGTTTCAGCATCCTCAAGCACAGCTTCTTCTTCCAGTACTTCTGGAATATCATCATCTGTTTCTGGATCTAAATAGCCAGAAAGAATATCGGCAAGACGACGCTCGCCAGTTAAAAAATCATTATATTCTTGTAAAACGACTTCAACAGCATTTGGCCAGTAAGCGATCGAGTGTAGAACATCACGGATACCTTCTTCGATACGTTTTGCAATACTGATTTCGCCTTCGCGAGTAAGAAGTTCAACTGTACCCATTTCGCGCATATACATACGAACAGGGTCAGTCGTACGACCAGGCTCACTTTCAACTGAAGCCAATACTGCAGCAGCTTCTTCTTCTGCAACTTCATCAGCAGCCTCAGTCGATTCGCCAAACATCGCATCGTCAGTTTCTGGCGCACGTTCATGCACAGGAATACCAACGTCTTGAAGCATCTGAATGATGTCTTCAATCTGTTCGCTTTCTGTAATCGAGTCCGGGAGATGATCGTTAACCTCAGCGTAAGTTAAGTAACCTTGTTCTTTGCCTCGGCTAATCAGAGCCGCTACTTGAGAAGTAGGGGAATGCATATCGCTCATCTTTGCTTACTCTTTGTTGAATCTGTGGCGGTGAAAAACCGTGCATGATAGCACAATTCACGTCGAATGTTTTGGATTTGATCCGTTTGTCTTAAATAAAAAAATAGGTTTGATTTCACGGTAGTTTGTTGGATATGGGGTTGAGTATTATTTTTTCAAGCAGCAAGTCCATTGAAAGTGATTATATTTCATTGTTGTTGCCCTCCATCTATAAATACACAAAAAAAGCGCTGAAAAAAAGTACAAATCACCGATTTATAGCGAAAAAATTAAATAAAACTTGACAAGGTATTTGAAGAAAGATAAATAGCGGCTAGACCCATTTATATTTTTCATTGTTAGAGGTAGTGTTAGTGTCTTCTACAGATTTTGAATTAGATGATGATAACTACGGCGATGATGATGTTGGTTTTGATGAGTCATCAGGAAAAATCAGCGCCAAAGAATCATTAGAAAAGCGCCGTTTGATTGATGATCTATTGGCTCAACGTCGTTTAGAACGAGAATTAAAAGATTTTGATTATGATTTCGACGACGATGATCTCGACGACGAAGACTGAGCAAAATTTCTGAGACTTTAAGTCTTAAAATGTTATGCTGTTGACGAAATATTTTTAAAATTTGGATAAAGAATGAGTACGTTAGATTTAGACTTATTGAGTAATTATCTTGACGGTGATCAAAACGAATACGGTCTGGATTTTGCAGCGACTCATGGTTTTCTGTGTGCAATAGCCGTAGGTCCAAAGTTTGATCGTTGGTTAGAAGAACTTTTTGATAATAATCAAAAGAAAGTTCCTAGCGAAATCGTTGAACAAGTTAAGTTATGGTTAGAGTCTCTAAGACAAGACTTGGCAAACGAAAACGGAATCGAATTTCCTTTTGAAATCGAAGAAGCAGACGTTGAATCAAGTTTGGGTGATTGGAGTGTAGGTTTCGTTGATGCAATGTTCTTGAACGAGGATGCTTGGTTTACACCTGAGTTTGAAGAGCAACTTGTAGATTTAACTTTACCAATCATGGTCTTCAGCGGTATTGATGAAGAAGATCCTCAGATGGAGTCTTTCCGTCGTAATGGTCAATTGATGGATGAGTTAGCAGAAGAAATTCCAGATAATCTGAACGAAATCTATCTCATGTATCATACTCCAGCATAATATGTTGTATTTATCAGCTTATTAAGTTGATGAAATTTGATATAAAAAACGTCCAATAATGGGCGTTTTTTATATCTTTAAATTTATATTTTGATCGATTAGATTGAATGTTTTATATTTGAGAAAAGATTAAACTGACACCTAATAAGCCCAGCAACTAATTAATTCTTGGTTCTAAACATCTCAATTAAGATGTTTTTTATTCTCAAGTCCTTTTAGGCATTGCTTTGCATACCAGCCATAGCTGAGATGAAAAATAAAATATTCAACTAATATTAAAAATATAGTCACCAAAATCCATAGCCATATAGGAATGTGTTTAATAATCTCAATAGATGTTTGAATAGGTGCAATAAAAAATAATGCAATCACGACGAGGATTGTACTGATAATTAAGTTACTCGCAATTGATCCTAAAATTAGATGCTTACGTTCTTGAGGATTAGGGACTCTTTGTTCGCGTTTTACAAAAATCCATGACGTAAAAAATCCTGCTGCAATTAAGGTCGGCACAGTAGTAGAACTTGATAGATCTATAAAGTAGACCAATAATCCAAAAATAAGTAGCGTGAGTGTATAAATACCTGTAAATATCCATAGATAATATTTCATTATGATTTCCCTTTATGATTTGATTTTGGGTCTATAAGTAATTCAAATCTATATGTTAATTTTATTTTTTAAATAACTTGAACGTGAATTATAAATAATAAGTAATTAAAACCACAGCTTTTACTGTGGTTTTAATAAGTTGATATGTATTTAGTAAGGCTTTAATAGCCAAATCTTTTCTTCAGCATCAACCTTTCCTTTGAGTAATTCTGTTTGACTATCAAGTAATTGCAGTTGGTACTGCTTGGAATAATAGTCTTTAAGCTGTTGAGGGGAAATAGAGAAAGGAGGACCCGCCATCACGCTTTGATCATATTCAAAACTAATGAGTAATTGAGTTGCCTGATTGCTAATTTGCATCAAATGTTGTGCATAATCGGTTCGCATTTCTTCAGGTAAAGCGACTAAAGCAGCTCGATCATAAATCGCATCAATTTTACCAATATTGCTTGAAGTCAATTCAAAAAAATCACCAACAAATAGATCAATTTGCGGATGATGATAATGAGTTAATTTCTCTAGTTTTCTTTCAGTAAATGGAATAGCAAGTTCGGCCATTAATTCTTCGATTGCAATCGGACTAAGATCAATTCCAATCAGATGATAACCTTGTGCTAACAACCAATGGATATCTAAGCTTTTCCCACACAATGGAAGGAAAATACGATTGTTTTTCTCTAGATTTAAGGAGTCAATATATTTAACTAATAGTGAATGTGGTTGATTGAGATGAAACCCAATTTCATTTTTTTGCCATTTGTCATGCCAAAATTCATGTTTCATAATTTGTCTCGGCTTTGTTGCACAAACCTATCTGTAAAGGCTTTTTCAGCGATATAATTTTCAAATGAAGAAGCCTACACACAAAATCTACCGCACAACCAATTGGCCCGCATATAACCGAGCACTCATTAATCGCGGAAATATTGCCCTTTGGTTTGATCCTGCTACGCAATGGTATGCTCCATCAAAAGGCAAACAAGGGCGAAATCAAACCTACTCCGACGCAGCCATCCAATGCTGCTTAATGATTAAATCCTTATTCCGTCTATCTTTACGTATGGTCACTGGCTTTGTGCAAAGTCTGATTAAACTTTGCGGATTAAATTGGACCGCACCAGATTACAGTACGCTTTGTAGAAGACAAAAGCATATTGATATTGCAATCAGCTACCAAAAAAGTAGCGATGGGCTGCATCTACTCGTAGACTCTACAGGGATGAAGTTTCTAGGTGAGGGCGAATGGAAACGCAAGAAACATGGAGCTGAATATCGTCGCCAATGGCGTAAACTACATATTGGTATAGATGCCAAAACCCTACAAATACGCGCTATTCAGCTCACAACCAATAATGTCTGTGATTCACAGGTGCTTGGTGATTTACTTAATCAGATTCCACAAGATGAGCAGATTGACTCTGTTTATACCGATGGAGCTTATGACACCAAGCAATGCCGTCAGGTCATTGCAGATCGGCAAGCACATGCGGTGATTCCACCTAGAAAAAATGCGAAACCATGGAAAGATACAAAGAGTAGCTCGCTAGAGCGAAATGAATTACTTCGAACAATTAAACGTTTAGGTAGGACACTATGGAAAAAATGGTCAGGCTATCATCGCCGAAGTTTGGTTGAGACTAAAATGCACTGCATCAAATTATTAGGAGATAAACTCAGTGCAAGGAGCTTTGATAGCCAAGTCAATGAGGTTCATGCACGTGTAGCAGTCCTCAACAGATTTACGGAATTAGGTCGACCACTTACCCAAGTTACGCCTTAAATTTGGCTCAATTAGGGGCGCTTTGCCTTTCAAATCTTTGTGCAACAAAGCCATTTGTCTCAGATAAAAATAATTGAAAATAAGTCTCAGTGTTTATCTTTATGATTTTTTTTGAACCTTCTTGCAATAATCCAAATGATATACAGTAAAGCTAGAGCTAAAATAATATAACCGACACGTTGCATAATCAGCGTCATCAAAGCTTGATTTTCGCTAAAGTGATAACCTAAGTAGGCTAAAAAAGTAGTCCATATAATCGTTCCTAAGGCACTGTAGGTCATAAATTTACCAAAAGGCATTTTACTCATACCCGCGGGAATACTTATGAGAGAGCGTACAGCTGGAATCATACGACCAAAGAAAACAATCTTATGTCCATGTTTGTTAAACCAAGTTAATGCTTTTTCAAGATCACTTACCTTTATTCTTAGAAATTTTCCATAATGCTCAATAAAGATGAATAATCGTTGCTCGGGAATTTTTCGACCAATCCAATATAGCACCATCGCAGCAAGTAAAGATCCTGTACTGCCCGCAATAATGACACCAATTAAAGTCAAATCACCTTTAGAGGCTGTATAACCAGCAGAGGGCATAATAATTTCAGATGGTATCGGTGGAAAAATATTGTCTAAAAACATTAAGAATGCAATACCCAAATATCCCAGCTTTTCCATCACAGATAAGACCCAGTCTTCTAGTCCCATAGTACCTTGCTACGTATTTTCATTTATTAGAGGATAGTGATGCTTTCTTAAGCACACAATAGATGAATGGTTATTATTTTCTCGTATAAAAAAGCCGTAGAAAACTACGGCTTTTGAGCATAACAATAAATTATAGACGTTTGCGTTTTGCTGCTGCAATTTGTGATTGGCGCATACGGAAACCTTCTTTTTGTTTTTCTGTAGTTTTATCAATACAGAAAACACAAGAAACTCCATGTTCATAGCTAGGTAATTCAGCTTCTTCTTTAGTAAGAGGCCAACCACAAGCATGACATTTAATATTTTCGCCTTCTTCAACACCATGTGTTACTGCGGTGCGACCATCAAATACGAAACATTCACCTTCCCATAAACTTTCTTCTGCTGGGGTTTCTTCTAGATATTTAAGAATACCGCCTTTAAGGTGATATACCTCATTAAATCCTTCTTGTAAGAGTAATGATGTTGATTTCTCACAACGAATACCACCTGTACAGAACATGGCAATTTTCTTATCTTTGTGTTGTTCTAGGTTTTGCTTTACGTATTCAGGGAACTCGCGGAAAGTTTCAGTTTTCGGATCAATTGCACCCTTAAATGTACCTGCTTTATATTCATAGTCATTACGTGTGTCGATTAAAATTACATCATCACGGCTAATTAACTCATTCCACTCTTTAGGGTCGAGGTAATGACCGACTAGATCACGGGG
This sequence comes from Acinetobacter sp. A22, assembly GCF_030913345.1. NCBI lineage: Bacteria > Pseudomonadati > Pseudomonadota > Gammaproteobacteria > Moraxellales > Moraxellaceae > Acinetobacter > Acinetobacter sp. A22. The sequence continues at coordinate 1,783,507 of NZ_CP133162.1, read as the reverse complement.
TTTAACTTCTACACCTAAAGTTACGATCTCTTTTTTGAGTTTAATTTTCATTTTGCGGAATGGTTTATCAGAGCTAAAAGACTCTTTATATTCCATTTCGTTGAAACCTTCGTTCAGCAAAAACTGATGTACAGTATCAATTGCTGTGCGATCACCAGCGACAGTACCGTTGATTCCTTCTGGTGCAACAATCAGAGTTCCACATAAATTGATGCTATTCACTAGTGTTAAAAGACGCTGTTGCAGATCCGCTGCATCTGAAACTTCTTTAAATTGATATAGTGCCGCAACAACCCAATTATTGGTCGCTTGCTGTTCTACAGGTGCAAGCTGTTCTACAGTAGCGTTCATGGATAACTCCAAATGTATTAAGATAGGAAAATCAAGGCGCGTATTTTAGCGTGAAATTTGAAAATAAGCGAGAAAACCATAAAATTGATATGGTTTTAGAGGAATGTGTTTTGAGTAATGATCGTCGAATCCCATCATTGACCCCATGTGCAGGGCGTTGTTCAACGGTATTTGGTGATTTGGTGTGCCGAGGATGTCGCCGTTTTAATCATGAAGTAATTCATTGGAATACATATACACCAGAACAGCGACTTACAGTTTGGCAACGTTTAGATGCACAACTTGATCAAATTCTTGTGCCTTTGTTACCTCATGCAAATATGCAACAGGTAGAGGACTTTATTCATAATAAGCGGATTCGAGTATTAGATACGGCAACGAAAGGTCGCAAGCTTTATCATGCATTAAAGATATGCGAAAAAAATAAGTACTTAGCTCAGGAAAGTGGTCTGGGGATTGTGGATGCACAAGTGAAGCCTGTATGGGATGAATTCGAGAGAAGAGTATTGGCTTTAGCGAAAGCGAGTTATGAACTGGCTTGGCTTCGTGCGGATGGGATTAGTTCGAATTTGTTACGGACATTAGAAGAAGATGAAATCTAAATTCTTTTGTGGTTGATATAGTAAATAATAACTTCTGCGATCAATAAATTAATTGTCCAGCCTAGCCATGCTTCTAGTTGATATATATGGATTGGTGTGAGCCAGTCAATGTAAGGTTGTAGTTCGTATAACACGAGTTTCCATGTTCTTAAACTCAAGGCAGATAAAGCTAAAGCAAAACTTCTTATCATCCAGTCACGATGTCGAAACCATTGTTTCTTAATTGCAAAATATAGCGCAATTAAAGTGCTGATTCCCCAAAGAAGTCCTAGCAAAATAAAACACAATTGGGTACTGAAGCCGCCATTGGCATACACCGCCAATATCAAACCGCTTGGTAGTGCAAAACCTAGAGTTGAAACAATATAAATCCAACCTGCATAACGATGAACAAGACTAAATTTTTTACGAATATATTGTGAAAATTGAGTAAAGCCAGCTAAAAGAACAAAACTGCTCGTTAAGACATGAATTTGGAAGGCGATGCGCCAAGGCTGAGTCAGGACGACATCTTGCTTTAGGACTAAAAAATTAGATTGATTTGACCAAGGAAAATATTGAATACAAATTTCTACCATCAATATAAATAAGTAAAAGAAAATGAATGTGGTTATAAGTCGAGTAAGGGGATTTAGAATTTTCCACATATCATTGATCACTGTTATCATGATTGACTAAGAATAAATGCAATAACTTTATATTTGATGAGCTTAGAAATATGAATAAATTAGTTAAGTTTTTAACTTTTACAGCTGCTTTAACATGTTGTACCTTGAGTTTTGCTCAAACCCCACAGCTCGCTTCATCTTGGACAGGATTGTATAACGATGAACAAAAAATTTCTTTGTTCTTTCAACAGAAAGGAGATCAACTCACAGGGTATAGTTTGTTAAATGGTAAGCAAATTAAATTTAAGGGAAGTCTTCAAAAAAGTGGCTCAGTTTATAAAGTAACTTTGAATGAATTAGGGCAAGGTGCTACCTTTGGTCAGTTCATTTTAGATTATAAAAATAATGCTACAGTGATCGATGCACAATGGTTACCCAGCAGCAAAACAGTTAAACCAAAGTTTTTTAACTTGAAAGCACAGCAGTGTAACTATGCAAAAGATGAAGGTAACTATCCGGAAGAGAGGTGGTCCCACATGTTTGAACAACTAAAAGCGTATTTATAAGTGATATTCCGCTCTAGTTAAGCCACCTTGTTTTGTTGGGGTAGCTGATCATAGTAAAACTCATTTGGTGTCATTTTGTCTAGACTCGAATGAGGTCGTTTCAGATTATAAAACTCAAAATATGCACTCAATTGCTTTTTCGCATCTGTGACACTGCTATAAGCTTTGAGATACACCTCTTCATATTTAACGCTCCGCCATAATCGTTCAACCATCACATTATCAACCCATCGACCTTTACCATCCATACTGATTTGAATGCCATTTGATTTCAATACATCAATAAATGCATCACTGGTAAACTGACTGCCTTGGTCTGTATTAAATATTTCAGGTCGACCATATTTTTCAATAGCTTCATTTAATGTTTCTATGCAAAATGTAACCTCCATACTAATCGATACTCTATGCGCTAGTACCTTGCGGCTATGCCAATCAATCACAGCACATAAATAAACAAAGCCTTTTGCCATAGGGATATACGTTATATCCGTAGACCACACTTGATTACTGCGCTGAATAGCCAATCCTTTGAGCAGATATGGATATTTGCGGTGAGCTTGATTAGCCTGGCTTAAATTTGGTTTGCAATATAACGCATTAATGCCCATTTTCTTCATTAAAGTACGTGTATGACGTCGTCCTATATGATGTCCTTGACGATTCAACAAATCACGCATCATACGGCTACCTGCAAAAGGGTATTGCATATGTAACTCATCCATACACCGCATCAGCTTCAGATCTGATGCACTCACAGGTTTTGGGCGATAGTAATAACAACCACGGGAGACTTTCAGCAGCTGAGCTTGCTTAGATACTGAAATCTGAAGTGAGTCATCGATTAACTTTTGTGGTTGAAGCGGCCCAGTTTCTTCAACACACCTTCTAAAAAATCAATTTCTAATGCCTGCTCACCGATTTTTGCATGTAGTTTTTTTAGATCGATGGGTGGTTCTGTTGGAGCTTTTGATTGATCGAAAGCTTGCGAGGAAGCTGAAATCAGTTGATTTTTCCAGTCGATAATTTGGTTTTGATGAACATCAAATTCAGCACTCAATTCAGCAAGTGTTTTTTCTGCTTTAATCGCAGCAAGTGCTACCTTAGCTTTAAAATCATTTGAATGATTTCTTCTTGGTCTACGTGCCATAAAATACTCCATATATTGATGTTTATAACATCATTTGGGGAGCAAAATATCACTTATAAGTGTTGTTCAAATTTCCTGATCCACCTCTGAAGCATCGCGTAAATTATTAAAAGATGCAGATCTACAAGTTGCTTTAGGTGAGTTGCAATATATGCGTAATGAAATCTATGCACGCCATGGGTATGCATTCCAGAATAAAAGTTGGGCTGCTACATTTGCTGATTATGATTGGTACATGCCGTGTTTTACCAATGTGGATTCACGTTTAACTCAAATTGAAAAAGAGAATGTGAAGCGTATTAAAATGGTAGAACCTTATGCGAAAGACGTAGAGTGGGGACGTTAATTTATTTTATAAATTAAGTATCTAATAAAAAAGCTGCCATCAGGCAGCTTTTTTAACATTAAGATTCTGTTGAAAATTAACGTTTGATATCGCGTTGAGTCGAACCAGTATAAAGCTGACGCGGACGACCGATTTTGTAAGGACCGCTGTGCATTTCTAACCAGTGGCTGATCCAACCAACAGTACGTGCAAGAGCGAAAATTACAGTAAACATTTCTGTTGGGATACCAATCGCTTTTAAGATGATACCTGAGTAGAAGTCTACGTTCGGGTAAAGCTTACGCTCTACGAAGTACGGGTCGTTCAATGCAATACGCTCAAGTTCCATAGCAAGTTGCAATTGTGGATCGTTGATGCCTAATGCTTCAAGAACTTCGTCACAAGTTTGCTTCATTACTTTAGCGCGAGGGTCAAAGTTTTTATAAACGCGATGACCGAAGCCCATAAGCTTCACTTCTTTACGTTTTACTTTTTCCATGAATTCAGCAACGTTTTCAACGCTACCAATTTCATCTAACATTTTAAGTACAGCTTCGTTAGCACCACCGTGAGCAGGTCCCCAAAGTGCAGAGATACCAGCAGAGATACATGCATAAGGGTTTGCACCAGTAGAACCAGCAAGACGAACTGTAGAAGTCGATGCATTTTGTTCGTGGTCAGCATGAAGCGTGAAAATACGGTCCATTGCGCGTGCAAGAACTGGATTTACTTTGTAGTCACGATCAGCAGGCGTAGCAAACATCATGTGTAAGAAGTTTTCTGCGTAGCTTAAATCATTACGAGGGTAAATGAATGGTTGACCTACAGTGTACTTGTAGCTCCACGCTGCAAGCGTAGGGATTTTCGCGATTAAACGAATTGCAGTGATTTCACGGTGGTTAACATCTTCGATGTCTAAACCGTTGTGATAGAACGCAGATAAAGCACCAACTACACCAACCATGATCGCCATAGGGTGAGCATCACGACGGAAACCATTGAAGAAACGGCTTACTTGGTCGTGAACCATAGTGTGGTTACGTACTTTTGCGTCAAATTCAGTTTTTTGTTCAGCATTTGGAAGCTCGCCATTTAATAATAAATAACAAGTTTCTAAGTAGTCTGCTTGAGTCGCTAATTGATCAATTGGATAACCACGGTGTAATAAAACACCTTTGTCACCGTCAATGAATGTGATCTTAGATTCGCAAGCCGCTGTCGCCATAAAACCAGGATCGAAAGTAAAGTGACCTGATGCTAATACATCTTTAACGTCAATTACATCTGGGCCCAATGTGCCGCTGTAAATTGGTAATTCAATTTCTTTGCCATCAAGCTGTAATACGGCTTTTTTGCCAGTTGCTGCAGACATTCAATAGATCTCCTGTCCTGGTGAATGATTATCTGACTCGAAATCCTAATCTTGTCATGTGCGAATCAGACGGTGTCAAAATTTGCTATAAGATTAGTGGCTACTAAAATTTTGTCAATTATACTTAGGGATAAAAAATGACGTTATCACAGTCAATTAGTCATTCAGTATCAACGGGAAAATTGAGTAAAATCACAGCACCGGTCGAGTATAATATGTCAAATCATGTTTTAGGTGCAGAAAAAAAATGAAGCATCAGTACAATTGTAAGTAAATTTTTAACACTTTTTGATTTATAGATTCCTAAAATTTTTTGAAATAAAATGCCAAAACCCTATATTTCTCATGCCTTAGATTTAAATTATCATTAAAAAAAATGTTTATTGAAAAATAAAGGAATTTTTATTTGTTCTATTATGGTGCGATCAACTGATTAAAAAATGACTAATTTTTAACTAAAATCATCTTTGCTTGATAGATTATTGCTTAGTTATATTTAATATTAAAATGAGGGGTATTATTTCTGAGTATATAAATAATCGATCCAAATATGTGACTTTAGTATGATGCTTTAATAATTTCTTAATGATTTTGAACGAATATATTCGAAATTTAAAAATAAAAATAATAAATTGTATTTGATGTAATGTTTTTAAAAATCAATATGATATGTAATTTTTGCATGGTAAGTTCATTGATTTTTCTTGCTTATTCTTGTGAATGATTCTTATTTAAGGCTTTTTTCGACTAAAGAGAAAGCTGATTGTTTGTATTTTGATATTTCACGTTTTATAATTCGTTGTCGTTATATAGGTTAGGCATGTGCTGTGCTTGCCTGACAATGCCAGCTTTCCTTTGAATTAATTCAAACAAACTCCAGTTGGAGTTTCTACCTACAGGATGCCCGCTGTGAAAAGCAACAGACCTGTCAATTTGTCCATGGGTCAGGTGTTAGCGGTAAATTTACGCTCACCCGTGGCTATTGCATCAATTCTACACCGTCTATCTGGTGTAATCGTTTTCTTATTAGTCGCTGTTCTTTTGTGGATTTTGGATAAATCTCTATCTTCACCAGAAGGATTTGACTACGTAAAAAATGTCGTTTTCGGAAATATCTTAGTACGTTTCATCGTATGGGTATTTGTAGCAGGCTTAATCTTCCATTTTATTGCAGGTATTAAACATCTACTTGCTGACCTTGGTTTTGCTGAGGAATTACAAAGTGGTCGTATTGCAGCTACAGTTTCGTTGATCTTATCTGTGATCGGTATTGTCGCAGCTTTTGTATGGATTATGTTCTAATGAAAAGTGCTACAGGTTTAACGGGTTCAGGTTCTCGCGATTGGTATATCCAACGTGTATCAGCTGTGGTTTTAGCTGCTTATACTGTCGTTATGTTTGGCTGGATCCTATGCAATAGTGGATTCGGTTATGAGCAATGGGCTGGCTTTATGCTAACGCTTCCAATGAAAATTTTCTCATTGTTAGCTGTGTTATCGCTTGTTGCGCACGCTTGGATTGGTATGTGGCAAGTCTTTACAGATTATGTAACGACACGTCAAATGGGTCCTTCGGCTTCAGGTTTACGCCTTGTGTTAACTTCTGCTGTCATTATTTCAGTGTTCGTATACGCAATCTGGGGTATCCAGATTTTCTGGGCAAATTGATAGGAAGAGATCATGGCAACTACCCCTAAAGAAAATTATTCAAATATTCAAACCCTATCATTCGATTCAGTTATCGTTGGTGGTGGTGGTTCTGGTATGCGTGCTGCTTACCAACTTGCTCAAGCAGGTTTGAAAGTTGCTGTATTAACCAAAGTATTCCCAACACGTTCGCATACAGTTGCCGCTCAAGGTGGTATTGGTGCATCGTTAGGAAATATGCAAGAAGATAACTGGCATTATCATTTCTACGACACAGTAAAAGGTTCTGACTGGTTAGGCGACCAAGATGCGATTGAGTTTATGACTCGTGAAGCACCGAAAGTTGTTTATGAGTTAGAGCATTTAGGTATGCCGTTTGACCGTAACGAAGATGGTACGATTTATCAGCGTCCATTTGGTGGTCACTCTGCAAACTACGGTGAAAAAGCAGTTCCACGTGCTTGTGCTGCAGCTGACCGTACTGGTCATGCACTACTACACACGTTGTATCAAAGCAACGTAAAAATGGGTACTCAATTCTTTGTTGAATGGATTGCATTAGATCTAATTCGTAACGAAGAAGGTGATGTACTTGGTGTAACTGCAATTGATCAAGAAACAGGTAACATCGCAGTATTCCAAGCAAAAGCAACATTATTTGCTACAGGTGGTGCTGGCCGTGTTTACCGTGCATCTACCAATGCCTACATCAATACTGGTGATGGTTTGGGTATGGCTGCTCGTGCAGGTATTCCATTACAAGATATGGAATTCTGGCAATTCCACCCAACGGGTGTTGCGGGCGCTGGTGTATTGTTAACTGAAGGTTGTCGTGGTGAGGGTGGTATCCTTCGCAACAAAGACGGCGAACCATTCATGGAACGTTATGCACCGACTTTAAAAGACTTGGCTCCACGTGATTTCGTATCTCGTTCTATGGACCAAGAAATTAAAGAAGGTCGTGGTTGTGGTCCAAAAGGTGATTATATCCTATTAGATATGACACACTTGGGTGCTGATACCATCATGAAGCGTTTACCATCAGTATTTGAGATTGGTAAGAAATTCGCGAACGTTGACTGTACTAAAGAGCCAATTCCTGTAGTACCAACGATCCATTATCAAATGGGTGGTATTCCAACGAATATCCATGGTCAAGTTGTTGTACCTCATGGTGTTGAAGAGGGTGAATTCTCTGCTCATTATGATAAAGATACAAAACAATATACATATAAAGGCACACGTGATTATGTGAAACCAGTTAAAGGTTTCTATGCAATCGGTGAGTGCTCATGTGTATCTGTTCATGGTGCAAACCGTTTAGGTACTAACTCGTTGCTTGACCTTGTTGTATTTGGTAAAGCTGCTGGTGAACACATTATTGATTATGTGACTAAACACCATGGTGATGATTATGCTCCATTACCAAACGATGTGTTAGAAAGCACATTGGCACGTGTACGTAAGTTGGATGAATCTACATCTGGCGAAAATGCGCAAGAAGTTGCTGATGTAATTCGTGACATCGTTCAAGATCATGCTGGTGTATTCCGTACACAAGCATTACTTGATAAAGGTGTTAAAGAAATTCTTGCGATTGAATCACGTGTTCGTAACATTCATTTGAAAGACAAATCTAAAGTATTCAATACTGCACGTATTGAAGCATTAGAAGTTGAAAACTTGTATGAAGTTGCTAAAGCAACCTTGATTTCTGCTGCTGCACGTAAAGAATGTCGTGGTGCGCATACCGTTGTTGATTATGAATTGGCTCCAGATCATCCGACTTACTCTTATGGTCGTCGTGATGATGAGTGGATGAAACATACGTTATGGTATTCTTCGGACAATCGTCTTGAATATAAACCAGTACGTTTCAATCCATTAACGGTTGAAGCTATTGAACCTAAACCACGTACATTCTAATCGGGAGAACAAAGATGAGTAGAGGTACTCGTACATTCGAAATCTACCGCTATGATCCTGATAAGGATAAAGCGCCATACATGCAAACTTTTAAGTTGGAGTTAACTGACAAGCACCGTATGTTGCTTGATGCGTTACTTGCATTAAAAGTTCAGGATGAAACATTAACATTCCGCCGTTCTTGCCGTGAAGGTATTTGTGGTTCTGATGGTGTGAACATTAATGGTAAAAATGGTTTGGCATGTTTGTGGAACTTGAATGACTTGCCTGAAAAAATTGTAATTCGTCCTTTACCTGGTTTACCAGTTGTAAAAGACTTGGTTGTAGATATGAATCAATTCTACGATCAATACAATAAAATCCAGCCATTCTTGATTAACAATCAGCCAGCTCCTGCGAAAGAGCGTTTACAATCTCAAGCAGATCGTGAACATCTTGATGGTTTGTATGAATGTATTCTATGTGCATGTTGTTCTACTTCATGCCCATCGTTCTGGTGGAACCCAGACAAATTCTTGGGACCATCTGCACTGTTAAATGCTTATCGTTTTATTATCGATTCGCGTGATACTGCTACTCAAGAGCGTTTGGCGCGTTTAGATGACCCATTCTCATTATTCCGTTGTAAAGGAATCATGAACTGTGTGTCTGTATGTCCAAAAGGGTTAAACCCAACTAAGGCAATTGGCCACATTCGTAATATGCTATTGGATCAAGCTGGTTAATTCAGTTTTCCTGTAGAAGAAACGGAAGTTTTGAAAAAAGCTTCCGTTTTTTATTTGCTTCATAAAAGTATGTTTTGTGCTACAAGGATGCTGTTCTGCTTATTACTTATGTAGATAAAAAGAATTAGAAAAGTTGATCAATTGCTTTGCGTTGATTCGTTTTTGAGCACTGTGCTTAGAGTTTGTGCGAGATTTGTAGAAAATCTTTAACTTTGGTCGATAAGAGTGCAACTTTTTTTGAAAGGGCGCTATATTAGATTATAATTTGATGTGTGTATTTCGCTGATTTATGGATGGTATGTGTCAAAAAAATCAATCCAAGCTTGATAACATGTTAGGATTTCTGCCAACGACTGAAAGCAAAAAATTAGGATATTCCTTAAGTTATACAGGAGATATTCACAAAAGATTTATCCAGATTATTCAGTCAAAGTCAATTTAGAAAAGTTAAAAATTTAGTTAATTTTTCTAAAATGATTTGCAAAAAATTGCTCGATGTCGTCGGGTATAAGAATGAGTTGCGCGCCTTGTTTATGTGTGCGTGACTGATTTGTTACATCAAAAGGAATACTCCTGATGTGTAGTGATAATGTCCTAAGGTTGGATGATCTTGGGTAGTAGTGTCTTGTTACCAATTCGATACTATGAATCATGGGTCTGCTTAAAAGGCAGCCTGTATTATTTTTTGCAATAGGAAATGGGTCCAAAAATGCAAGAAGTTGCTGACGCACTGCGTCTTGACACTGAACTTTCCGCTGATAGTGCAGCGTATATTGAAGAGCTTTACGAACAGTATCTAACATCTCCAACCTCAGTGTCAGAGGATTGGCGTGAATATTTCGACAAATATCCTAAAGGGGATCAACCACACGGTAGTGTGCGTGAACAATTCCTGCTTTTGGGTCGTAATTCAAGCCGAATTCAACCTGTAGTTCAAAGTGCTGTGAGCACAGAGCATGAGCGTCGTCAAATTGGTGTACTACAACTCATTGCTGCTTATCGTAACCGTGGTCATCAAAAAGCTAAACTCGATCCATTAGGTCTTGCGAAACGTGAAGACGTTCCTGACCTCGATTTATCTGCACATGGTTTAACAAAATCTGATCTTGATACTGTATTCAATACAGGTAATCTCGCGATTGGTAAAGCAGAAGCTACATTGTCGGAAATGATTGAGGCAATGGAAGCAATTTACTGTACCTCAATCGGCGCAGAATACATGCATATCGTAGACACTAAAGAAAAACGTTGGATTCAACAACGTTTGGAAGGTGCTCGTGGGAAATTTAATTTCTCAGCTGATCAGAAAAAAGGCTTTTTAGAGCGTTTGACTGCGGCAGAAGGCTTAGAAAAGTATTTAGGTACAAAATTCGTAGGTGCTAAGCGTTTTGGTGTGGAAGGCGGTGAGTCTTTTATTCCAATGATGAATGAGATCATTCAGCGTGCAGGTAGTGTTGGTTGTAAAGAAGTTGTGATTGGTATGCCACACCGTGGTCGTCTCAACGTTTTAGTCAACATTATGGGTAAAAACCCAGCCGACTTGTTTGGTGAGTTTGAAGGAAAGAGCCTACACAAAAAAGGTTCTGGTGATGTTAAGTATCACCAAGGTTTCTCTTCAAATGTGATGACGCCTGGTGGTGAGGTTCACTTAGCATTAGCATTTAACCCATCGCACTTAGAAATCGTTGGACCAGTAGTCGAAGGTTCGGTGCGTGCTCGTCAAGTACGTCGTAAAGATATTGGTGGTGACGATGTTCTTCCCGTGATTGTTCACGGTGATGCGGCATTTGCAGGTCAAGGTGTTAACCAAGAAACCTTCCAAATGTCACAAACACGTGGTTATACAGTAGGCGGTACAGTTCATATCGTTATTAATAACCAAGTTGGTTTCACGACTTCAGATCCGCGCGATACACGTTCTACAGAATACTGTACTGACGTAGCAAAAATGATTCAGTCACCAATTTTCCATGTGAATGGTGATGATCCTGAAGCTGTAATTTTTGCAACACAACTTGCACATGATTTCCGTCATGAATTCCGCAAAGACGTTGTGATTGATTTGTTCTGTTACCGTCGTCGTGGTCATAACGAAGCAGATGAACCATCTGCAACTCAACCGTTGATGTATCAAGTGATTAATAAAAAAGCGACTACACGTACGCTTTATGCTGATCAATTGGTTCAAGAGAAAGTCCTTGATCGTGCAAGCGCTGATCAAATGGTTGAAGGTTATCGTTCTGATTTAGAAGCGGGCAACCATGTTGCTAATGCATTAGTACGTGAACCAAACAAAAAAATGTTTGTGGATTGGACACCATATCTAGGTCATGAATATACAGATGTTTGGGATACGAGCTTTAACATTGATCGCTTAAAAGAACTTGGCAAAACAATGAATACATTACCTGAAGGTTTTGTATTACAACGCCAAGTACAAAAAGTTATTGATGATCGTATTAAAATGCAAACAGGTGAAATGCCACTGAATTGGGGTGCTGCTGAAACATTGGCATATGCATCTTTGCTGGACGATGGCTTCCTAGTACGTATTACGGGTGAAGACGTTGGACGTGGTACATTCTCTCATCGCCATGCAAAACTACATAACCAAGTTGATGGTTCTGTTTACATCCCGTTGTGTCACATTAAAGAAAATCAGCCACGTGTTGCGGTGTATGACTCTTTATTATCAGAAGAAGCTGTGCTTGCTTTTGAATATGGTTATGCAACCACTCTACCGAAGAGCTTGATCGTTTGGGAAGCACAATTTGGTGACTTCGCAAACTGTGCGCAAGTCGTGATTGACCAATTCATTGCTTCTGGTGAAACCAAGTGGGAGCGCGTATGTGGTTTAACTATGTTGTTACCACATGGTTATGAAGGTCAGGGTCCTGAGCATTCATCTGCACGCTTAGAGCGTTTCTTACAATTGTGTGCTGAAGACAATATGCAAGTATTGACTCCTACAACACCAGCACAGATTTTCCATGCTTTACGTCGTCAAGCGGTTCGTCCTATTCGTAAGCCAATGATTGTGATGTCACCAAAGTCATTGTTACGTCATAAATTAGCGACTTCAACTTTAGATGAATTAGCAAATGGTTCATTCCAAACAGTGATTGATGAAGTCGATCAAATCAACAAAGCTGACGTTACTCGTTTAGTTCTTTGTGGTGGTAAGGTTTATTACGATTTACTCGAAAAACGTCGCGAGCTTGGTTTAAACCATATTGCGATTGTTCGTATTGAACAGTTATATCCATATCCAGAACAGCGTTTAGCTGAAGTTATGGCTCAATATCCAAACATTCAAGAACTTGTTTGGGCACAAGAAGAACCTAAGAACCAAGGCGCTTGGTTATTTATCGTTCCTCGTTTGTATGAAGACGTTCTTAAATCTGGTAAACAAATTCGTATTAGCTATGCTGGACGTGAAGCATCTGCCGCACCTGCTTGTGGCTCACCGTATTTGCATGCAAAACAACAAGCTCAGCTCGTCAATGACGCACTTGCAATTGAAGCTGAACAATCAGGAGATTCTAAATAATGGCAACCGAAATTAAAGCACCGGTATTCCCAGAGTCAGTTGCTGACGGTACGATCGCAACTTGGCATAAAAAAGTAGGTGAACCTGTATCACGTGATGAAGTGATCTGTGACATTGAAACCGATAAAGTTGTTTTAGAAGTGGTTGCTCCAGCTGATGGTAGCTTAGTTGCGATCATCAAAGGTGAAGGCGATACAGTTCTTTCTGATGAAGTAATTGCTCAATTTGAAGCTGGTGCTGTTTCTGCGGCTGCTCCTGAAGCTGCTGCACCAGTTGCAGCGGCTCCTGTGGCATCTGCACCAGCTGCGGCTGCATCAACTCAAGCTGTTGATCAAAACCAAGCCCCTGCTGTTCGTAAAGCATTATCTGAAACAGGTATCAATGCTGCTGACGTACAAGGTACTGGTCGTGGTGGTCGTATCACTAAAGAAGACGTTGCAAATCATAAACCAGCTGCTTCAGTTCAGCCGTTAAGCGTTGCTGTAGGTGAACGTATTGAGAAACGTGTTCCAATGACACGTTTACGTAAGCGTGTTGCTGAGCGTTTATTGGCGGCTACCCAACAAACTGCAATGTTAACAACATTCAATGAAGTTAACATGAAGCCGATCATGGAAATGCGTAAGCAATATAAAGACGCTTTCGAAAAACGCCATGGTGCTCGTTTAGGTTTCATGTCTTTCTTTGTTAAAGCAGCAACAGAAGCTTTAAAACGCTATCCAGCTGTAAATGCGTCGATTGATGGTGATGATATTGTTTATCACGGTTTCTATGACATCGGTGTAGCAGTTTCTTCTGATCGTGGCTTAGTTGTGCCAATCCTTCGTGATACTGATCGTATGAACTATGCTGAAGTAGAAGGTGGTATTGCTGCATATGCTGCTAAAGCACGTGAAGGAAAATTATCGATCGAAGAAATGACTGGCGGTACATTCACTATTACTAATGGTGGTACTTTCGGTTCATTACTTTCAACACCTATTTTAAACCAGCCACAAACAGCGATTCTTGGTATGCATAAAATCCAAGAACGTCCTATGGCGGTAAATGGACAAGTTGAAATCTTGCCAATGATGTACTTAGCGCTTTCATATGACCACCGTCTAATTGATGGTAAAGAAGCAGTAGGTTTCTTAGTAACAATTAAAGAATTGTTAGAAGAGCCAGCTAAACTTATTCTTGACCTATAACTTATTATTTAAAAATCATCCCTAACTTTTCTTTAATTAAGAAAGTTCAATCCCCTTAATCAAAAGGGGATTTAGGGAGATTGATTGGAGATAAAAATGTCTCAACAGTTTGATCTTGTTGTTATTGGCGGTGGACCTGGTGGTTATGAAGCAGCAATCCGTGCTGCGCAACTAGGTTTTAAAGTTGCATGTATCGAAAAACGCATTCACAACGGTAAACCATCTTTGGGTGGTACATGTTTGAATGTAGGTTGTATCCCTTCTAAAGCATTGCTTGACTCTTCTCATCGTTACGAAGCAACAGTTCATGAACTTGCTGAACACGGTATCACGACTGGTGAAGTTAAATTTGATTTAGATACTTTGTTAGCTCGCAAAGACAAAGTTGTTGATCAATTGACTGGTGGTGTTGCTCAATTACTTAAAGGTAATGGTATCGAGTGGTTACAGGGTACTGGTAAATTACTTGCTGGTAAAAAAGTTGAATTCACGCCATTTGAAGGTGAAGTGCAAGTTTTAGAACCTAAGTATGTCATTCTTGCGACTGGTTCTGTACCTGTAAATATCCCTGTAGCTCCTGTTGATGAAGATTTGATTGTTGACTCAACTGGTGCATTGAAATTCCCAGAAGTTCCAAAACGTCTTGGTGTTATCGGTGCAGGTGTTATCGGTTTAGAGTTAGGTTCGGTTTGGCGTCGTCTTGGTTCGGAAGTTGTTGTATTTGAAGCATTAGATGCTTTCCTTCCAATGGCTGACAAAGCACTGTCTAAAGAATTTCAAAAGATCTTGAAGAAACAAGGTTTAGATATTCGTATTGGTGCAAAAGTTTCTGGTACAGAAGTTAATGGTCGTGAAGTGACTGTTAAATATAACCAAGCTGGCGAAGATAAAGAGCAAGTATTTGACAAATTAATCGTTTGTGTAGGTCGTAAAGCTTATGCAGAAGGTCTATTGGCAGAAGATTCAGGCATTAAACTCACTGAACGTGGTTTAGTTGATGTAAATGATCAGTGCCAAACATCTGTTGAAGGCGTTTATGCAATCGGTGACTTAGTTCGTGGTCCAATGCTTGCTCATAAAGCAATGGAAGAAGGCGTGATGGCTGTTGAGCGTATCCATGGTCATGCTGCTCAAGTAAATTATGACACTATTATTAGTGTTATTTACACGCATCCAGAAGCTGCTTGGGTTGGTTTAACTGAAGAACAAGCTGCTGAAAAAGGTCACGAAGTTAAAGCAGGCCAATTCCCGTTTGCGGTCAATGGTCGTGCATTAGCTGCTGGTGATACAGCTGGTTTTGTTAAATTTGTTGCTGACGCAAAAACGGATCGTCTTTTGGGTATGCACGTTGTCGGTCCTAATGCATCAGACATCGTTCATCAGGGTATGATCGCACTTGAGTTTGTTTCTTCTGTTGAAGATTTACAGTTGATGACTTTTGGTCATCCAACGTTCTCTGAAGTTGTACATGAAGCTGCACTTTCAGTTGATGGTCGTGCAATCCACGCGATTCAACGTAAGCGCAAATAAAAAAACAAAAAGTGTGGTTCGCCACACTTTTTTGAATGAAGACGATTGGTTTATAAGACAGTCGTCGTCTCATAATGTAGTGTCCTAGTGTTAAGAATATCTAGGTCGCGTCACAATAAACAACGTAGTAGGTAATTAAATGAACTTACATGAGTATCAAGCTAAAGCGTTATTAAAAAAATATGGCATGCCAGTACAAGAAGGTATTTTGGCAACAAATGCAGATGAAGCAGTAGCTGCGTTTGAACAGCTTGGTGGTAAATTCGCGGTAATGAAAGCGCAAGTACATGCTGGTGGTCGTGGTAAGGCTGGTGGCGTAAAAGTTGCAAAATCAAAAGAAGATGTTATCGAATTTGCTAACAATATTATTGGTACTCGTCTTGTAACGTATCAAACAGATGCAAATGGTCAGCCTGTTAACAGCATTATTGTTGCAGAAGATGTTTATCCAGTTGAGCGTGAGCTTTACTTAGGCGCGGTTGTAGATCGTTCTAGCCGTCGTATTACTTTCATGGCTTCTACCGAAGGTGGTGTAGAAATCGAGAAAGTTGCTGAAGAAACACCTGAAAAAATTATTAAAGTTGAAGTTGATCCATTAGTAGGTTTACAACCATTCCAAGCACGTGAAGTTGCATTTGCTCTTGGTTTGAAAGATAAACAAATCGGTCAATTTGTTAAAATTATGTCTGCTGCTTACCAAGCATTTGTAGAAAATGATTTTGCTTTATTTGAAATTAACCCACTTTCAGTTCGTGAAAATGGCGAAATTTTATGTGTAGACGCGAAAGTAGGTATTGACTCTAATGCGCTTTACCGTTTGCCAGAAGTTGCAGCTTTGCGTGATAAATCTCAAGAAAATGAGCGTGAATTAAAAGCATCTGAATTTGACCTTAACTATGTTGCTTTAGAAGGTAACATTGGTTGTATGGTGAATGGTGCTGGTCTTGCAATGGCAACGATGGACATTATCAAGCTTTATGGTGGTCAGCCTGCTAACTTCCTAGATGTTGGTGGCGGTGCGACTAAAGAGCGTGTAATCGAAGCATTCAAAATTATTCTTGCTGATACTTCTGTACAAGGTGTTTTAATCAACATCTTCGGTGGTATCGTTCGTTGTGACATGATTGCTGAAGCAATTATTGCAGCAGTTCAAGAAGTAAACGTAACTGTACCAGTTGTTGTTCGCTTAGAAGGTAACAATGCTGAGCTAGGTGCGAAATTGCTTGATGAATCTGGTTTGAAATTAATTTCTGCAAACGGTTTATCTGATGCTGCAGAAAAAATTGTTGCTGCAGTTAAAGCGTAAGGGGAGTATCAATCATGAGCGTATTAATTAATAAAGACACTAAAGTATTGGTACAAGGTTTTACTGGTAAAAACGGTACTTTCCACTCTGCACAAGCTTTAGACTACGGTACAAAAGTTGTTGGTGGTGTTACGCCAGGTAAAGGTGGAACAACACACCTTGACCTTCCTGTATTCAATACAATGAAAGATGCTGTACGTGAAACTGGTGCTGATGCATCTGTTATTTATGTTCCAGCTCCGTTTGTATTAGATTCTATCGTTGAAGCGGTTGATTCAGGCGTTGGTCTTATTGTTGTGATCACTGAAGGTGTTCCAACAATCGATATGCTTAAAGCAAAACGCTATTTAGAAACTAACGGTAATGGTACTCGTTTAGTTGGTCCTAACTGCCCAGGCGTGATCACTCCAGGTGAATGTAAGATCGGTATTATGCCTGGTCACATCCACCAACCTGGTCGTATTGGTATTATCTCACGTTCAGGTACATTGACTTATGAAGCGGTTGCTCAAACAACTAAGCTTGGTTTAGGTCAATCTACTTGTATCGGTATCGGTGGTGACCCAATCCCAGGTATGAACCAAATCGATGCATTGAAATTATTCCAAGACGATCCTGATACTGATGCAATCATCATGATTGGTGAGATCGGTGGTACTGCAGAAGAAGAAGCTGCTGAATTCATTCAATCGAATGTAACTAAGCCAGTTGTTGGTTACATCGCTGGTGTAACTGCGCCTAAAGGTAAACGTATGGGTCATGCTGGTGCGATTATCTCTGGTGGTAAAGGTACAGCAGAAGAGAAATTTGCTGCATTCGAAAAAGCAGGTATGGCTTACACTCGTAGCCCAGCTGAACTTGGCTCAACAATGATGCAAGTGCTGAAAGAGAAAGGTTTAGCGTAATACGTTAGATTTATTTATCTTGAAAAAACCCAATGGTGACATTGGGTTTTTTTTATAAGTGCAATATTGTGACAAAATACGTGCAAGATGCCGAAAAAACATATAAATAAATTTGATGGATATAATTAACTGATTGTAATAGATGAAAATATAACTTTTTATATTATGTTTAGGTTTTATTTTTTTTGAAAAAGCTTAATTAAAATATTAAAAATGAGTTTTAAATATTATCTATTTTAATTTATACAGAACGATCTTTATTATACAGGTCGTTCTTTCTTTTTAAGTTTTATTTAATATAATGTTTATCTAAATTATTTTTCGTTTTTTTAAGTTTTTCGTATGGAAAATTAAATTTGATTTTATTTTTATATTGTTTTTGAATAAGTATAATTATTACATATGCTTATATTAATTTTTATTTTAAACTTTGGTATAATTTTATATTTAAATTTAATTTGGAGTAAAATTTTTTAATTTATTGTTGTGGTTATTTTTTTATTAAATTATTATTTATAGTAAATATTAAATAATGAGGAATAATATGATTAAAATAAAATTATTTATTCCTGTGCATTGTGTATCTCTTTTTGTTTTATTGTGTTGTGGAAGCGCTGTTTATTCAAATCCGATTGATCAACAGAGAGAGTATGCTGTTCAATTAATCCAGAAAGGAGAGGTTGATCATGGGTTACTTGATTTAAAGAAATTATTAGTTTTGTATCCTAAAGACCAAAAATTAATTGCGGATTATTTTGTACTTTCGTATGGAAGAAATACGCTTCATGCGACTGAGTTGATTACCTGTATAGAAAATATACAAATAGAAGTATTTCCTATTTATGCGCAGACCAGTGTCGTGAAAACCTTAAGAGATGCCAGACAATATTCTTTGGCTAAAAAGATGATTACAGGGTTTAGAGCTCATAATCCTCAAATGGGGTGGAACGTATGGTTAGCAACGATAGCTGCTGAAACAAAGCAAAATCAGGAAGCTCAAAGCATATTAAAACAAGTAGATATGCAGCAATTAAATGCAGAAGAACTAGTGCTGTTATCGCATACCTATCGATTAGTAGGAATGCCTATCCAAGCATTGCAAGCCGCAAATGCTGCTTTCGATAAGAAAAAAAATCAATTTTCTCAAGAGGAATATTTATTAGCACTGAATGATAACGGAAATTATAAGGTGGCAGATGAATATATAATGCGTTCTGTCTTATTTCAGACTCATCCTGATTTAGTGATCAGAATTAAACTCAGTCAATTCGCCACTCAAATCAAAAATGCAGTACTTGCTTATAAAACTGCTCAACAAGAAAGCAAATATGCAGATGCATATGTTGAATTAGACCAAGTGCTTGCTGAAATGGAATCGTATAAACCCATAGTAAATGGTTATCCTCATTGGCAAAAAAGCTTTTATGCTGATTACATCTATGCTTTAGCGAAACGTAAGCGTTACACTGATATATTAACTACTTTACAGAGTATTAGTATTCCACTAGATCTTTGGCCAACTTATACACGTCATGCAATTGCAGATGCGTATTTAGCGACCAATCAACCTGAACAAGCAGAGCAAGTTTATTTGTCATTATTTAATGAAAAGAACTATGCTGATTATGATGTTTATTCAGCCTTATATTATGCGTATTTAGAACAAGAAAAATTTGAAGAAGCAAATAACTTGATTGATGAAATGGAACATCAATTAAGACGGTATCAATATAGCCAAGTAAAAGGTGTAGATCGTACAACTCATGAAGATTGGGAACAATATTTAAGTTTAAAAGGGTTAAATCTTGCTTATCGGAATGAGCTAGAAAAAGCCGAACAGTATTTTGAAAATTTGGTTTCAACCGCACCACGTAATATTGGTTATCAAAATAATCTGGCTTTGATTCAACGTTGGAGGCAAAAACCATTAACAGCGAAACTAAGTTTAGAACAATGGAATGGTTTGGATGAAGTCAGCCAAATGACGGAAATCAACCAAATGAATAATGCGCAAGCTCTGGGAAATATTTCATATTGGCGAGAATTAAATAAAAAGCTTTTACAAACGGCTGCTGAAGATACAGGTGTACAACTGAGTTATAAAGAGTTGAAGGATCGTGATCGGTGGAGTGTAGAACATCACAGTTATTTTTCAAGGAATAAGTCTAACGATGATCTTCTATTAAATAGTTTACGAGGATCAAACGAACAGAGTTTCTGGACGCGTTTAAATAGTCCTTGGTTTAATGATTATTATCGTATCTTTCTTGAGCATCAATATCGAAAAGCACGGTATAAAAATAAGAAATTAGACGATGCTCGGGTAGGGCTGGGACTGGAATGGTCTTCAAATAGAAAAACAGCCAATATTCTATTGTCCGAAAGAAAGGATCAAGAACGACTTGGTGTTAGATTGGATTGGTCACATTGGTTAAATGATCATTGGGCATACAACTTATCAGTCGATTCTGATGCTGATATACCATTACAAGCGATTGCCCAAAAGCACAAAGGGCAATCTTATGTAGCTGCGATGAATTGGCAAGCTAATGAGTCTAGAAAAGCAGGTATTCAATATCAAGCGATAGATATTGATGATGGAAATTTACGACAAGCCTATCAGGCATATTTTAGTCAGCAATTTTTTCAATCACCACAACACACAAGCACAGCGACTGTTACTGGATATTACGGAAGAAATAAAGCTGTGCAAGTTGATTATTTTAACCCTGTATCTAGCCATAGCATCGAGTTAAATCTGCAACATGATTGGTTGACATGGCGTGAATATGAGCGTGACTTTAAACAGCATTTTGAGCTGACTCTGGGTACTTTTAAGCAAAAAGATTTTGCCCATCAGCCCGTTTATAACTTTTTGTATCGCCATGATTGGCGAATTTCACGTGTTTGGTATCTAAATTATGGCGTAGGGTGGGGATCTCATCCTTATGACGGTGAGCACGAAGACAAAACGTATGCCATTTTGGGCTTCGAAGGAAGGTTCTAATGAATATAAAATCTCCTTTCTGCTTATTGGCGTGTATAAGTGCAATGTCATTCAATCTGTTTGCACAACCAATCGACAAGGCAGTTTCCGAATCCGCACAAACGAGCTCTAAAGCTAATCAATTTGTGACGCTGACATTTCATGATGTTCGTGATGATGTCGCAGCAAAAGGTGATCGTGATTATTATGCGATTAGCAGTCAAAATTTTGCCCAATTTTTACAATGGATTAAAGATAATAAATGGCAACCGATACGATTAGAGGATGTTTGGCAAGCGCGTAATGCAGGAAAAGCTCTTCCTGAGAGAGCGTTGTTATTAACCGTTGATGATGGTGTATCGAGTGCATACACACATATTTTTCCATTATTAAAACTACATAAAATCCCTGCTGTATTTGCAATACCAACCAGTTGGATTAACGGCAATACCAAAGATGCTATTGAGGCATATGGTACAAGTAATTTGATGACATGGCAGCAAATGCGAGAAATGCAAGCTTCGGGCTTGGTGGAGTTTGGATCTCATAGTGACAATTTACATTACGGTATTGCCGCAAACCCTCAAACAAATCTAGAGTTTGCAGCAATTACTCGGCAATATTTTCCTCAGTCTGAAAGTTATGAGACTGATGAAGCCTTTAGACGTCGAGTCTTGAAGGACTTGCAACAATCTAAGCAAATTTTAGATAAAGAGCTAGGTACTAATACTCGCGCAATCTTTTGGCCATATGGAGCTGTGACCAAAGAAACCGAGGAATTGGCGAGTATGGTGGGTTTACCGTTGTCATTTAGCCTAGGTAGTGAGTTAAACACAGCAGATTTATTTGGGACTTATCAACGTGCTTTGATCATTGATAATCCAATACCAGCTCAAATTTACGCTGAAATGCAAAATTTTGTATTGGATCGTCATGCACCTTATAAGCAACGTAAGAGTTTTCTGCGTTTTAATTTAGCTGAACTGGTAAAAGATAATGGAAATTCTGAACAGCGATTAGGTCAATTATTGGATCAGGTTGGAGCTTTTAAGTCGAATAATTTATTGCTGACCGTTGTTGAAGATCAGAATGATGATGGAAAAATTGATGTTGCTTATTTTCCTAATCGTAGTTTACCGATGAAAGCGGACTTATTAAATCGGGTGGTCTGGCAAGCACGTACACGGATTGCAAATAAAGTTTATGCAGAACTTCCTCTGAGTTTAGAAACTCAACAAGGTTACGACTTGTCAGAGTTAATTGCAGATTTAGTCAAAAATAATAGTTCCATCACGGGTTTGATGATTGAAACAGATGACACATTACACTGTGCAATTAGTCAACGAGATTGGGATCACATTTGTCAGAAGAAAATCGATGATGTATTGGCGATCAAAAATAAGACTAAATTGAAAGCAAATTATTATGTCAATGTCAGTACAAATTATCAGACAGCACTAAAATTCAGTTACAAGGGAGCACAGTGGGGTGGGCTACAAAAGTTACTGCAATTGATTCCTGATCATGCTGATTTTCTGTATATCGCTTTAGATTCGAATCAATCAAAAAATAATATAAATGAGCTAGATAAAGTTTTATCGACTTTAACTGAACGTGAAAAACAACATTTGATCATTAGTTTGCAGATCAATAATCAAGCTTCTTCTTATGATTGGAAAAAATATCAGCAAATTTATCAGCAATTAAAACGACAAGGTGTTCAAAAAATTGGTGTAGATAATTATCAGCTTTCTTATGGGGCTACGATTTATCAATATCTTTATCGTGAGTTGAGCTTAAATGGTAGTCCGCTCAGCTATCGCAATCCTTATGTGTTGAAACAAGGAGGGCGCTAATTATGGAATTTTTTTCAGATATTTCTTTAAGCGACTTATTTTTTGGCTTTGCATTTTTATTTCCTTTATTAATGGCTTGGCTTTGGATGGCGGGTGGAATTTGGTTTTATTTCAAACGTGAATTTCGGCAAACGGTTTTCCCTGAACCTAGTCAAGAAAGTTGTAGCATTATCATTCCTTGTTTTAATGAAGAAGAACAAATTCGAGAAACCATCAAGTTCGCTATGCAAAGCCAATATCCTGATTTTGAGGTGATTGCTATAAATGATGGGAGTACGGATAGAACCGCAGAGATTTTAGATGAACTTGCGTTGCACTATCCAAAACTACGTGTGGTGCATTTGGCAGAAAATCAGGGCAAAGCATATGCCTTGAGAGCAGGTGCGATGGTCAGCCAGCATGAGTTTCTAATTTGCATTGATGGCGATGCTTTACTGCATCCTCATGCCGTTTTTTGGATGATGAATCATCTAACACACTATCCGAGAGTCGGTGCAGTAACAGGTAATCCACGCATTATTAACCGTTCCAGTGTATTGGGCAAAATTCAAGTAGGTGAGTTCTCTTCAATCATTGGATTGATTAAACGTGCACAACGTACTTATGGGCGGATTTTTACGGTATCAGGGGTGATTGCAGGTTTTAGAAAAACAGCACTAGATCGAATTGGTTATTGGCGTGATGACATGATCACAGAAGATATTGATGTCTCATGGCGGCTCCAGTTCGATCATTGGGACTTACAGTATGTACCAAAAGCACTTTGTTATATCTATATGCCTGAAACCTTTAAAGGATTGTGGCAACAACGCCTACGTTGGGCGCAAGGTGGTATCGAAGTCTTATTTGCTTATGTACCGAAGTTATTTAAATGGCGTTTAAGACGCATGTGGCCAGTCGTTTTTGAAGCAATTATCAGCGTGATTTGGGTTTATGTAATGACTGCTATCATTCTTCTTTATGTGATTGGATTATTTATAGAATTACCTGAACAATGGGCGGTTACTACCGTATTGCCTAACTGGTATGGGATTGTTTTAGGTACGACCTGCCTTATACAGTTTTTAGTGAGTTTGATGATCGATCGCCAATATGACAATAGTCGAACCTTACGGACATATTTTTGGGTTATCTGGTATCCATTATTTTTCTGGGTATTAATGACCATCACAACCGCGATCGCATTGCCAAAAACCATATTTAAAAAACCAAAACGTGCACGTTGGGTAAGTCCTGATCGTGGATTTAGAGAGGGGCAAGATCATGTCAAACTTTAAAATGGTCTATGACCTTACACAATTGGAAATTCCTCAGTACATTGATGAACCTCGTTATGTCAGAAACAAAACGGCTGGCTATGGATTGTTTTTTTTAGGTTGGTTGCTTTGGATATGGATTTTTATGCCATTAATCACTGCATTATTATGGATTTTCCAAGGTTTCAGTGTATATGAACAATTATTCGTGATGAATATACCAGAGCAATCGATTGATATCCTTTATTTAATCATTTCAATCATGTTGTTCATCCTGACTTTAATTATTTGGGCGACCTATAATTGGTTTCGTTTTTATAATAAAGAAAGAAGATCCTTTCCGAAAAATATTTCTGTTGATCAATTGGCACAGAGTTTCGAGTTAAATACCGAACAAATGAATGCCTTAAGAGATGCTAAGAATGTCACCCTGCATTATGATCAGGAAGGAAGGTTAACCAATTTTGAGCTGGCTGAAAAACAATAAAAAACGCGGTCAAGACCGCGTTTATCTTTGACCTATTCTTATCAATCTAACTTATTTTGAGATTTTAAAGTATTAGTAAGGCCGTTAATATCACCACCTTGTAGGCCTAATTCATTCATTAAGCTATCGATCAAAGGTGCTTGAGAACGGTAGCGTAGGGCACTATTCACAACTTGATCAGACAAAGATGTTTGACCATTTTCAGTGGTTTCACCTGATGTAGTACCACCAGCAAAACCATTTAAACCATTCACCTGTAGAATCTTGATATCGTCAATATTCTCCATTGGTTTAACGCTTTCACGAATAATATCTGGTAAATGTTTGAGTAAGGCTAAACGAACTTGCATCTCTACTTGCTCTGCAGAAAGAACATTGGCTGCCTCATTCACTGCACGTGTACCTTCAGCATCTACTTGATATTGTTTTTCGAGAGCTTGTGCGAGAAGTACCTTAGCATCAGCTTCACCTTTTGCCTTTAAGCGTATCTTTTCGGCTTCAGCTTCCGCAGCAATTCGAACAGCTTCTGCTTCATCTGCTGCAGCTTTTTTACCTGCATCAGCTGCCACAGTAATCGCAATCGCTTCTTTTTCAGCAGTTTGTTTAGCTGCTACAAGCTCGACAGCTTTTTGACGTTCTGCTCTTTGAGTTTCTCGCACCGTGACGACTTCTTCTTCAGCTTTTACAGCCTCAGCTCTGGCTTTGTCAGCTTGAGCTTTAGCTTCAGATTCGGCACGTGATTTTTCAGCGATAGCAATTGCACGATCTTGCTCTGCGAGTTCGATAGTTTTTTTCTGTTCAACTTGTGCTTTTTGAATAAGTTGAGCTTTTTGGATATTTTCGTTTTCTACATCACGAGCAGAAGCGATACGTTTAAGTTCAACTTCACGTTCAGCAGCAATACGAGCTTCTTCAGCTTCACGCTTTTTACCTGCTTCTTGAGAAGCAATTTCAGCATGTTGTTCTGCTTTACGAATAGAAATTTCGCGTTCTTGTTGCAGTTTTGCATATTCTTCTTCACGAGAAATCTCAAGGCGCGCACGCTCTGCTTCAAGATTTTTAGCACGAATCGCTAAATCAGCATCCTGTTCAATATCATTACGCTTCTTACGACGGTCTTCGATTGTTTCTGTAAGTTTAGTTAAGCCTTCAGCATCAAAAGCATTTTGTGGATTGAAATATTCAAAACCAGTTTGATCTAAACCTGTCAATGAAACGGTTTCAAGTTCTAAACCGTTTTTAGATAAATCTTCAGAAACCACCTGTTGAACTTTTTGTACAAAGTCGACACGCTTTTCATGCAGTTCTTCCATTGCCATTTCCGCGGCTACAGCACGTAAAGAGTCGACAAATTTACCTTCGACTAAATCTTTTAACTCCTGTGGAGACATGGTTTTCCGACCTAAGGTTTGTGCTGCAGTCGCAATGGATTCACCTGTAGGTTTAACGCGAACGTAGAATTCTGCCATTACATCTACACGCATACGGTCACGTGTAATCAAAGCTTGGTCAGCTGCACGTTTTACTTCTAGACGCAATGTGTTCATATTGACGGGGATGATTTCATGCAATACAGGAAGCACAATCGCACCTCCATTCAAGATGACTTTTTCTCCACCGAAACCAGTTCTTACGAATGAAACTTCTTTGCTTGAACGAGTATATAAACGAGCAATGACGATACCGATAAATATCAGTGCTGCGAAAATTACACCTGTAATAATTAAAATTTCAGTCAATGCTGAATTGAACATTAAAACACCCTCATATCATTTATATTAAGAAAAATTAAGCGGAAATAGCCTGAAAGCCAATTTTGGTTCTTTGAGTTAAAATCACATCTTGACCTTGAGTAAAAACAACATCTAATTCTGGTTCCACTAAAACATAGTGCATTTGTCCAAATTGATCTTTCACTTTTGCTTGGGCAGGAGAATTAGGCTTTGCCTCACCCAATATAATTTTGGCAGTACGACCAATCAGATCATCACTATGAATTGCAGTTGTTTCATCTTTAGGAATAATTTTGGAAATGAGTTTTGCTGCAACACGAACGAGTGGCATACATAGAAAAAGACAGGCAGGTGCAATGATCCAAGCAGATAGATAGTGTTCAGTAAAATTGAAAAAAACATCTTGAATAATTAAACCAGTAAGTGAATAAACAGTTAGGAAAATAATCAACCAAACTAGTAAAGGTACTTTTCCAAGATACAGCCATTCTAAAAACTGAGTGAAAAGGTTATCTGCATGATCCATTGAAAGATCAGCGTGATCAACGTCAGTCAAACTATCGGGAAGAAATTGATCGATGAAGCTGCTGCTTCCCCCAAACATTAATAAAATCAATTCCAATACACCTATACATAGACATAGCAATAAAGAAACGCTAAAAACAATGTTGGAAGGGTGTATTAATAAATCCCATATCATTTGTATATACTCTTTTTTCTTTTGGAAAAATTTTTTTAAAAAAATTATAAAAACTAATTATTTATAAGATTAATTGTATCGAGCATAAAATTCAATCAAATTCCAAGCTAAATATTTAAAGCAAAAAAAACGCAATGATTGGGGTTGTCATTGCGTTGAACAACGAATCTGTAAAACAGTTTCGGTTGAAAGGAGAAATGTCATGAGATTAGTGTTATCTAACCTACTTGGCTATACTAATAAAAAACTTGACTGTGTTCATAGGTATTCGTGTTAACGAGTGTTATCAAGTGTTAATAAGTGACAAAATTTGTTAGTTATTGGGTTCGGGTTAAAGTTCCTAAAATAAACCTAAATCAAAAGCTTAAATAAAAATAGCCCAAAAAATGGGCTGTTTTTATGGTAAAAGTATTGTAATTAGAATTTAAATAAACCTAATCCACTTTTTACTTCATCTAAAGTTTGTTGCGTGATATCTCGACATTTGTCAGTACCATGCTTAAGAATATCCATAATATAGTCTGGATCTTTTTCAAGTTCAGCACGACGTTCACGGATTGGAGTGATGAGTTCCTTTAGAATACCTTCTAAGCGTTTTTTAACTGTACCATCACCTAAACCACCACGACGATAATGTGCTTTTAATTCTTCAACTTCTTCTTTGTTTGGATCAAATGCATCTAAATAAGTGAATACGATATTTCCTTCAACTTGACCTGGATCTTCAATACGCAAGTGATTTGGATCGGTGTACATCGCATTGACAGCTTTTTTAATGTCTTTATCAGAAGCATTTAAAACAATAGTATTACCTAAAGACTTTGACATTTTTGCCTTACCATCAAATCCAGGTAAA
This sequence comes from Acinetobacter sp. A22, assembly GCF_030913345.1. Classification (NCBI taxonomy): domain Bacteria; kingdom Pseudomonadati; phylum Pseudomonadota; class Gammaproteobacteria; order Moraxellales; family Moraxellaceae; genus Acinetobacter; species Acinetobacter sp. A22. Next base: position 1,755,881 of record NZ_CP133162.1, on the reverse strand, counting down.
CGTCCCATGTTCGATAATAATGCTTTGCATTCAGGTAGGAGGTCATGTCCAATTTGACGATTTACACGACGAACAATTTCATTGGTTTGTTCAATCATTGGAATTTGGTCTTCACCTACTGGTACAACCGTTGCTTTAAATGCCGTAATATCCGCTGCTTGAGCAACTGGATAGCATAAAAAACCAGCAGGAATATCACGCTCAAAACCGCGCATCTGAATTTCAGATTTAATTGTTGGATTACGTTCTAAGCGAGCAACCGTAACGAAGTTGAGGTAAAGCATGGTCAGCTCATTGAGGGCTGGTAAACATGATTGAACGCAAATCGTTGTTTTAGTTGGATCAATTCCAACGGCAAGATAATCTAAAGCAACTTGAAGAATATTATTTCGTACTTTATCAGGATTATCTGCGTTATCAGTCAAAGCTTGAGCATCAGCAAGTAATAAGTGTTGATGATGACTGTCTTGTAAACCAACACGAGAACGCAATGAACCGACAAAATGACCTAAATGAAGTTGTCCAGTAGGGCGGTCGCCAGTCAAAATGATTGGACGTTGATCAGCATTACTCATGATATGTTCCAAGTTTCAGTGATTTCATAAATATAAAATTGACCTTATTGTACGGGAAATAAAAAAATTTCGTCAGCGATTGAACAAACTTTTATGAAAATAATGTTGTGAATTTATTGAGTAAATCTACAATAGCGAGATAAATACAAACTAGGAAATAAAAATGGCGAGTGGTTTATTACTATTACTTGATGATATTGCAACGATTTTAGATGACGTTGCTGTAATGAGTAAAATGGCAGCAAAAAAAACAGCTGGCGTATTGGGTGATGATTTAGCTTTAAACGCTCAACAGGTGAGTGGTGTTCGCTCTGACCGAGAATTACCAGTTGTGTGGAGCGTAGCAAAAGGCTCATTTGTTAATAAACTCATTCTTGTTCCATTAGCATTGTTAATTAGCGTAGTTGCACCTTGGCTTATTAATCCATTATTGATGATTGGTGGTCTGTTCCTTTGTTATGAAGGTGTAGAAAAAGTAGTACACATGTTACATCACAAAAAAGCAAAAACTGCCGAAGAAGCAAGTGCTGATCTAGAAGCAATAGAGGTTGATTTAGCAAAATTTGAAAAAGAAAAAGTCAAAGGTGCAATACGTACAGATTTTATTCTATCTGCTGAAATTGTTGTGATTTCGTTGGGTACTGTTGCGACAGCTGCATTTATGACTAAAGTATCTGTATTGAGTGTTATTGCGATTGCCATGACAATTGGTGTTTATGGTTTTGTAGCGATGATTGTCAAAATTGATGATTTAGGATTGTATTTAACTCAACAAGCTTCAGAATTTAAAAATAAAGTAGGACGTGGTTTACTGGCTTTTGCTCCGATTCTGATGAAAACATTATCTGTCGTTGGTACAGTAGCAATGTTTTTAGTCGGTGGTGGCATCATTACACACACGATTCCCTTATTACACCATTTTACGGAAGAAACTGTTGATCATTTGGAGTTAATCCCAAGTTTTGGTTCAATCATTGGTGCATTAACACCAACATTAATTAACTTGGGTATTGGATTTATTGCGGGTGCTATTGTATTAATTGTTGTCGGGCTAATACAAAAAGTTTGGTCAAAAGCATCTAAATAAAAAGAAACCGTCATCATTATAACAAAGAGAGGTAGTCATGCGTTGGAAAGGGCGTCGTGTAAGTACCAATGTGGAAGATCGTCGTGGTGGTGGCGGTGTTAAAGCTGGTGGTATTAGTATCATCGGTTTAGTGGTTGCATTTATTGCTTGGAAGTTTTTTGGTGTTGATCCTCAGCAAGCTTACCAAGCAACACAAGCTGTTACCAGTGAAACAACATCAACAGCCGAAGCACCGCAAAATCTGACTTTAGAACAAAAAGAAGCAAGTGAGTTTGTGGGTACGGTATTAGCTGATACAGAAGATACATGGACGCCAATTTTTCAACAATTAGGCATGACTTATAAGCCACCTCGACTAGTTTTATTTAGTGGGGTAGTGAAGTCAGGTTGCGGTACTGCGCAATCGGCAATGGGTCCCTTTTATTGCCCAGCAGACCAGAAGGTTTATATCGATACTTCTTTCTTTAAAGATATGCGCCAACAAATGGGTATTTCTGGTGAGCAAAATCAAACAGAATTGTCACGTCAAGATCAAGCTGGGGATTTTGCACAAGCTTATGTTATCGCACATGAGGTTGGACATCATATTCAGAACCTACTTGGTATCTCAGGAAAAGTGCAGCAGGCTCGTGCGCAATCCAGCCAAGTTGAAGGAAATCAACTTTCAGTTCGCTTAGAACTTCAAGCAGATTGTTTCGCTGGTATTTGGGCGAATCAAAATCAACAAAGAACACAATTTCTCGAACAGGGTGATATCGCAGAGGCGATGGATGCTGCTAAAAAAATTGGTGATGATTACTTGCAAAGAAGAGCAACAGGTCAAGTTGTACCAGATAGCTTTACTCATGGTACAAGCGAACAGCGTATGCAATGGTTTGAGTTGGGATACACCACAGGTGATATCAATCAATGTAATACTTTTAAATAGTCTGAATTTTATTTATTGTTGATTTTCATACGAAATTTATACCGATATATCGTTTCGCTCGATTAAAATAACAATGTTTAGCTGATGGAGTAATTTCCTAGCTAAACTATAAGGTTTAGAAAAAGAAAGAAAAAGAAATGAACTTCTGATGAGGTGATGCCTTATGCATTTATATTGTACGCATTATGGCGAGAGTCTGAGCACTGAATGAGCTAAATCTGAAGGTGATGAAAAAAGAGGTGGTATGGGTAATTTTTTTCTCTTACAAGCTTTGACAGCAGTTTTTACGCTCTCAATTGCAACCACTATTTTTAACAAACGTGTACTCGGTTTCCCACAAGCAATTGGGGTGCCGATTGTCTCAGCTATCTTTGTATTTTTATTACAATGGGGTGCCAGTCTTTTAAACGGGAACCAATTTGTTGAAATCAATATTCACAATATTGAATCCGCAGTACGTGATATCGACTTTTATGATTTTCTAATTAATGGTGTGATTTGTTTCATTCTTACATCATCAGCTTTAAAGTTCAAAATTTCTGACCTACAAAATTATTGGAAACCGATCAGCATTCTTGCCACCATTGCGCTAGTACTTTGTGCGATGATTTATGCTGGATTACTTTATGTATTTCAATGGTTAGTTGGTTATCCAGTACCGATTTCTGTATTACTGCTATTGGGTGCTGCATTAGGTGCAACAGACCCTATAGGGATTAAAGGGGTCTTAAGTTCCATTCGAGCACCGCATCATTTGATCGTAAAACTAGAAGGTGAATCATTATTTAATGATGCGATGTGTATTGCGTTATTCATGACATTACTCAACGTTATTCGTGGCGAGCATTTTTCACTTATCAGTACGATTGAAACACTAATCTACGAAATTCTTGTTGCAGTGCTTATAGGATTTGCATTTGGACTTGGGATTTTACGGCTACTAAAAGGTAAGCATGAGATGGAATCTTTGATTCTTACAACTGCTTTACTAGCCAGTGGTTCATATTTAGTTGCACTATTTGCACATGCTTCAGCACCGATTGCATGTGTGATTGGCGGCTTGATCGTTGGTAATAAGTGGCAGGAGATCCGAGAACAACGCGAAATCAGGGAGGTAAATCATTTTTGGCATACCGTCGAAGGGATTATTAACTCGTTCTTGTTTACTCTAATTGGCTTAGAGCTTTTTATCTTAGATCTAAGTGCAAACTTGATCATCGGCGGAATATTTGCCTTTTTAATTCTGCATCTCTCTCGATTCGCAGCGAATTTTGCGGCGTTCAGGCTTTTTCCCTCTTTTAAGAACAAAAGTTATAACGGTAGTTTAACTATTCTTTCTTGGGGAGGTGTTCGAGGTGGAATCTCATTGGCATTAATACTCGCTGTAGCAAACATTCCTGCTTTAAGTCCTTATAGTAGTATTTTAATTGGTTACACATTCATTAGTGTTCTGCTGTCTGGCGTTGTTTGTGGTTTAGGTTTACCCGCAGTAATGAATGCATTTTATTACAATCCCAATGAGGAGAGAAATGGTGTAAAAGGTGCTTACCAACGCTTATGTCATAAAATGAATCGCCGTGGTTTTAAGTATGTGGTCACAGAAGACCAAGATGGAAAGGAAATCATTAAAATCTATAACCCTGAGCTAATAACCAATAAAAAGTCTGAAGATACAAAAACAGAAATCTATCATCCAGAAAAAGAAAAAGAAGTTGAACAATTGCAGAATCCGAATAATTTCTAAAATACATTGCATGGTTATGTAGTTCTAGATTTGAACTTGTTTATTTGTGTTTATACGATAATAAGTTTTTTTTAATATGTAAGTTTTGTTAGTCCCTAACGAGATAAAAACAGAATAATTTCAATAGGGTTTATGGCTAAGCTCTTGAAAAATTTTGCTTATTTTTTATCCATAAATTGACATTTTCTATGGAAAATACGATTTTAATGAAAGTAATTATTGGTCTGCTGAATAACTGATTGTTATTAGTCAATTTTAAATTTTGTTACTTAATTTACTGATCTGTAAATAGTTAAAATATTATACTTTTAGTTAATATATTTTTTTTTAATGTGTTGAGTTAACCTTAAGAGAAAAGCCGGTTTAACAATTGTTAATAATATTTAACAAATTAATTCACAAGTGTATTTTTTTTAATTATTTAAAGTTTGATTTAACGGTTTTTGACTTTTTAATCAAAATGTCCTGTCATTTTTGTAAATTTTTTTTGTGATATATTTAACAAAAAATGATCTTAATTTAGATTCTAAGAGGTATGGGAAATGATTATTAAACTAGACGAATATACATACACAAAAATTATTAAATAATCAGAGGAATAGCCAAAATGTCTGAAATTCAAATTATTTCTAAGGAAAGCCATAAAACACTTTCTACTACAATGGAAAGTACTACAACGATACCGACGGAACCATCCGTAGTATTGTTAAAAATTCCTATGAATGATATTTCCGTTATTAAAAAAGATGGTTTAAATGCGATAGTTTTCCTTAAAAACGGAGAAAAAATCGTAATTCAAAATTTCTTTAATGAGGAAAACACACTAGATAACAGCTTGGTGATCCAAGATGAAAATGGTCAGTTAATCTGGGCTAAATTTAAAGAAGTTGAAAGTGATGCTGATGCCGACGCTGATGCCGACGCTGATGCCGATGCAGACACTGAAGCAGCTGCATATGTAGAAGAAATGCCAGCAGCAGTGCCTGAGGTTGTTGAGGCACCTGTTTCAGACGTTATTTTTCAGCCTATCGATGCGGTTGAGCCTTTACTTTACCATGATGCAGGTTTGAGTCCTTGGCTATGGGCTGTTCCGTTAGTTGCAGGTAGTATTATTGCTGCTGCGAGTGATAACGGTGGTAAAGGTGGAGGTAAAAAAGATAATACACCGCCAAACTCTCCTGAAGATGTTGTAATTGGTAATGGTAATGGTGATGGCTTTATCACGCCTGATGAAATCGCAAACGGTAAAGTAGACGTTGTTGTCGTTTTACCTGAAACAGGTGTTTCTGTTGGTGACAAAGTAATTGTTAATGGTGAAGAGCACATTATTACGGCAGGTGATTTAACTGCGGGTCAAATTACAGTACCTGTTACTGTACCTCCAGAAGGCCAACCACTTGAAGTTCAAGCTTCAATCAAAGATCCAGCAGGTAATACATCATCCCCTGTAACTGAAACAGCAACAGTTGACACGACAGCACCAACTGCACCGAAAGATATTGTAATTGGTGACGGTGATGGCTTTATTACGCCTGATGAAATCACAAATGGTAAAGTTGATGTTGTTGTTATTTTACCTGAAACAGGTGTTTCTGTTGGTGATAAAGTAATTGTTAATGGTGAAGAGCACACTATTACGGCAGGTGATTTAACTACTGGGCAAATTACAGTACCTGTTACAGTACCACCAGAAGGTCAAGCACTTGAAGTTGAAGTTTCAATCAAAGATCCAGCAGGTAATACATCATCCCCTGTAAGGGCTTTGTTGCACAAAGATTTGAAATGCAAAGCGCCCCTAATTGAGCCAAATTTAAGGCGTAACTTGGGTAAGTGGTCGACCTAATTCCGTAAATCTGTTAAGGACTGCTACACGTGCATGGATCTCATTCACTTGGCTATCAAAACTCCTTGCACTGAGTTTATCTCCTAATAATTTGATGCAATGCATCTTAGTTTCAACCAAACTTCGCCGATGATAGCCTGACCATTTTTTCCATAGTGTCCTGCCTAAACGCTTAACTGTTCGAAGTAATTCATTTCGCTCTAGCGAGCTACTCTTTGTATCTTTCCATGGTTTCGCATTTTTTCTAAGTGGAATCACCGCATGCCCTTGCCGATCTGCAATGACCTGACGGCATTGCTTGGTGTCATAAGCTCCATCGGTATAAACAGAGTCAATCTGCTCATCTTGTGGAATCTGATTAAGTAAATCACCAAGCACCTGTGAATCACTGACATTATTGGTTGTAAGCTGAACTGCTCGTATTTGTAGGGTTTTAGCATCTATACCAATATGAAGTTTACGCCATTGGCGACGATATTCAGGTCCATGTTTCTTGCGCTTCCATTCGCCCTCACCTAGAAACTTCATGCCTGTAGAGTCCATGAGTAGATGCAGCCCATCGCTACTTTTTTGGTAGCTGATTACAATATCAATATGCTTTTGTCTTCTACAAAGCGTGGTGTAATCTGGAGCTATCCAATTTAATCCGCAAAGTTTAATCAGACTTTGCACAAAGCCAGTAACCATACGTAAAGACAGACGGAATAAGGATTTAATCATTAAGCAGCATTGGATGGCTGCGTCGGAGTAGGTTTGATTTCGCCCTTGTTTGCCTTTTGATGGAGCATACCATTGCGTAGCCGGATCAAACCAAATGGCAATATTTCCGCGACTCATAAGTGCTCGGTTATATGCGGGCCAATTGGTTGTGCGGTAGATTTTGTGTGTAGGCTTCTTCATTTGAAAATTATATCGCTGAAAAAGCCTTTACAGATAGGTTTGTGCAACAAAGCCATTCACAAGGTAAAGTGAGTACCATAAACTTAGATGAAAATGGTGAAAATCGACAATTAAAGCTATTAAAAAATGAAGGTGTTTTATTAGGGTCTGTTGAGAATTACCGAGAGTTAATTACACTCGCGCACAATTGAATCATGGCTTCAAAACTCGTATCTGTTTTACAACTACGCATCGCTATACGTTTAAATTCTTTTAACTTACAGAAATAGTTTTCAATGAGATGACGCCATTTATACATAGTCGTATCAAATGCTCTCATTACTTTTCGATTAGATTTGGGTGGGATCACCACTTTCACTTTACGTTCATTGAGTTCTTGGATGAGCCAATCTGCATCAAATGCTTTATCAGCTAGTAATGCTTGAAAATCAACATCTTCAATTAAAGGTTTGGTTTCTACTAAATCGTGATATTGACCAGGCATTAATCGAAACTTAATGAGGTTGCCTAGACTATCCACTAAGGCAAGAATTTTACAGGTCATTCCACCTCGAGATTTACCTATAGACTGTTTGAAAGTCCCCCTTTTGCACCTTGCCCATGTCGATGAACTTTAACAATCGTTCCATCAATCATGGCGTATTCCAAATCAACATCTTCATTTACAGATGCAAAAATAGTTTCAAATACACCAGCTTTAACCCAGTCACGGTATCTTTTAAAGACGGTATTCCATTTACCAAAATGAGCAGGTAGATCACGCCATGGACTGCCTGTACGGGCAATCCATAGGACTGCTTCTAAAAATAATCGATTATCTTTTCCACTACGACCTCGATCGGTCACTTTACCTAGGCAAAAAGGTTCCATTTTTGCCCATTGGGCATCAGTAAGTATGTATCTATCCATAGTACTATTATAAATTAATCAGTAGTCTTTGTTAATTCTCAACAAGCCCTAGAGAATCACAAAATTAAATTAAAAGATTATCAATGGATATTTTAATTTTGTGCTTAAAATAAATAATTTATTCAATCGAATCAAATCACGTTAATAAGTAAATTATAGGTCTGACTTATTAAAATAATTTAAAAAACTGCATGTCTGAAATCGGACATGCAGTTTTTGGGACTAAGGATAATCTTAGATCAGCGAACGATTAGAACAGGAATATGACTTTCCCCCAAAACTTTCTGAGCAACGCTACCTAAAATAAACTTTTTAAATCCAGTTCTACCATGAGAACCCATGATAATTAAATCCACTTCAAGATTTTGAGCAGCTTTAATAATTTCCTCATGAACTGAAAAACCTTCTACAACTTGTGTTGCAACTGTTTGTCCCAATTCTTCAAATTGTTTTTGAGCTTTCGTTAAATTTTCCTGAACATAAGATCGAACACGTTCGATTAGTTCATTGCTTTGCCCCATACGTAAATACGCATCTGCCAAATATGGGTCTAAAGTCATTACTTGAACCAAAGTAATTTGGCTATTTAAAGCTTTAGCAAGTTGAGCTGCTTGCTGAATGACATTTGCTGAAATTTCAGAGTCGTCGATAGCGACAAGAATTTTTTGATAAGCCATGATAAATACTCCTTATTATTACACTTTGATTCGCTTCTAAATTTTTGTTTAAAATAAAAACTATACTTTCATATTAAACTTATTATTCGCATAATAAAACCTAGTAATTTCATAAGGATAATTGTTGGTTTTAGATGTTTTTATGTTTTTAATTATTTGAAAAATATAAGAATATTAAAATTATATAAGGTGTATTGTAAAGTTAATTATTTTATAGACTTTTGTCTAAATATGAGCGTAAACCATCAAGTTGATCAGTTTGTAATAGTTCTCTAATTTTTAAAATCTGCTTTTCATCTAGCTCATAGAGTTTTAAAGAAAGTAGTCTTTCAATATCTGTTTCAGAAAAACGATACTTAATAATTTTAGCAGGTACACCGCCTACAATTGCATAAGGTGGGACATCTTGAGTGACTATAGCACCTGTGGCAACCACAGCACCTTCACCGAGTTTAACACCTTGCATGATCATGGCTCTGCTTCCAATCCAGCAGCCATCTGCAATTATGGTGTCACCCGCAGGGAGAAAACTGCGTGTATCAAAGGGGAATGTTGAGATCCAGTCTGGTCTATGCAGCTGATTGCCGCCCATCATAATGACACATTCGGCACCGAAGCAAACAAAATTACCAATATAGAGCTGGTCTATTGGTTTATCTGGTGTGGATACTTTGTCATGTAGATAACGTACTACACAACGTTCAAAACCTTGATCCCAATAAGCAGAATAATAGGAATAATTACCTTTAATATGGATATTTGGATTTTTTACAGTTTTCGCAATAAATTCGAACTCACACCAATGTTTAACAGGGGAGTTGATCGAAGATGAGTCCATTTACATTTCACAGAATAATTTGAGAAGAAAAACCCCTCAAAGGTGAGGGGTTAATTGGGCTTGGAATATTATAGGTATTCCACGCTCACGATTTCGTATTCAACTTCACCTTGTGGTGTTTGAATTTTAGCTTCATCGCCTTCGCTTTTGCCTAATAGGCCACGTGCGATTGGAGAGTTCACTGAGATTTTATTAATTTTAAAATCTGCTTCATCGTCGCCTACGATTTTATAGGTCTTACGTTCTTCAGTATCTAGGTTTTCAATCGTTACCGTAACACCAAATACAACACGACCGTTTTGTTCAAGATCTTTAACGTCAATTACCTGACATGCGCCAAGTTTACCTTCGATATCTTGAATACGACCTTCACAGAAGCCTTGTTGCTCACGTGCTGCATGATACTCAGCATTTTCTTTGAGGTCACCATGCTCACGTGCCTCAGCAATAGCCTGTGTAATACGTGGGCGATCAACTGTTTTTAACTGTTGTAATTCTTTCTCTAAGGCAACCTTGCCTTCAGGAGTCATAGGATAACGTTGCATTTTAGTCCCCTCTAAATTGGTTGGGAAAATACAGGATTAAAAAAAGAAAAAGCCCGCCACCGATAAGGTGACGGGACTTTATCGGTAGAGAATTAACCTACAGTTTGTAAATCTTGCAAGCGGTATACATCCATTGGCAATTTCACAGCAAATGCTTGGCAAACTGCTTCTGCACCATTGATTGTCGTTGTGTAGTACACTTTGCCTTGTAGGGCAGCACGACGAATCATTGCAGAATCGTATTGAGCTTGTTTGCCTTCAGTGGTGTTGACAATAAGATGAATTTCACCATTTTTCAAGCGGTCTACAATGTGTGGACGACCTTCAGTCACTTTATTGACTGCTTCACATTCCAAACCAGCTTCTTGCAATACTTGGTAAGTACCGTTGGTTGCAACAAGTTTGAAACCGTAAGCAATCAATTGTTTAGCGATATTAGCAATATATTTCTTGTCTGATTCACGAACAGATAAGAATGCATATTTCACTTCGCCTTCGGTTGGTAAACCTGGTAAACGTTCATTTGAACCAAGCACAGCTTTGTAGAATGCTTCGCCAAAAGTTTCACCTACACCCATAACTTCACCTGTAGATTTCATCTCAGGTCCAAGCATTGGGTCAACACCTTGGAATTTAGCAAACGGGAATACCGCTTCTTTTACAGCAAAGTGAGTTGGGATGATCTCTTTAGTGAATCCTTGAGATTCTAAAGATTGACCAGCCATACAACGAGCAGCAACTTTCGCTAAAGATTCACCGATACATTTCGATACGAAAGGAACCGTACGTGATGCACGTGGATTCACTTCAAGTACATAAATGTCGTTGCCTTTTACTGCAAACTGAACGTTCATCAAACCTACAACGCCAAGCTCTTTTGCCATCGCAACAGTTTGACGACGCATTTCATCCTGAACTTCTTGTGAAAGAGAGTAAGGAGGAATCGAACATGCTGAGTCACCTGAGTGGATACCTGCTTGTTCAATATGTTGCATGATACCGCCAATCACGACGTCTTTACCGTCAGATACGCAGTCCACATCAACTTCAGTTGCATCATCAAGGAAACGGTCAAGAAGAACAGGCGCTTCATTAGACGCTTGAACTGCTTCACGAAGGTAACGCTTAAGTTCTTCTTCGTTATATACGATTTCCATTGCGCGACCACCCAATACATAAGATGGACGAACAACTAGCGGATAACCAACTTTTGCAGCTTCAGAGATACCTTCTTCAGCAGATTTTACAATGCTGTTGTTCGGTTGACGAAGCTGTAGACGTTGAATCATTTGCTGGAAACGTTCACGGTCTTCTGCACGGTCAATCGCATCTGGAGATGTACCAATGATTGGTGTACCTGCTTCTTCTAAAGCACGAGCCAATTTCAAAGGTGTTTGACCACCGTATTGTACGATCACGCCTTTAGGCTTCTCAGTACGTACGATTTCAAGAACATCTTCTAATGTAACAGGTTCGAAGTACAAACGATCTGATGTGTCATAGTCGGTAGAAACAGTTTCAGGGTTACAGTTCACCATGATTGTTTCGTAACCGTCATCACGCATGGCAAGCGCAGCGTGTACACAGCAGTAATCAAACTCGATCCCTTGACCAATACGGTTTGGACCACCACCAATGACCATGATTTTGTCACGGTTCGATGGATTTGCTTCACATTCTTCGTCGTAAGTTGAGTACATGTAAGCTGTGCCAGATTCGAATTCGGCAGCACAAGTATCAACACGTTTATAAACTGGATAGACACCCAAGTTCCAACGTTGTTTACGGAATTGTTTTTGTGAAATACCCATTAAATCAGCAATACGAAGGTCAGATAAACCTTTGCGCTTGAATGAACGGATATTGTCAGCGTTTAAATCACCAAAACCTAAAGTTTTTACTTGAGCTTCAGTTTTAACGATATCTTCAATTTGGATCAAGAACCAACGGTCAATCTTCGTTGCTTCAAACACTTCATCTAATGAGAAACCATGACGGAATGCATCGGCAACATACCAAATACGATCTGGACCTGGAACTTTAAGCTCTTTTAAGATGATGTCTTTGGCATTAGCCGTACCAACTTCGATTTTTTCATCAAAGCCGCTGACACCTACTTCAAGACCACGAAGCGCTTTTTGAACAGATTCTTGGAAGTTACGACCAATCGCCATCACTTCGCCCACAGATTTCATCTGAGTTGTAAGAACAGGCTCAGCTTGTGGGAATTTTTCGAAGTTAAAACGTGGAATCTTGGTTACGACATAGTCTATTGCTGGTTCGAAGCTTGCAGGTGTTACACCGCCAGTGATGTCATTTTTCAATTCATCGAGGGTATAGCCAACCGCAAGTTTTGCCGCGATTTTCGCAATTGGGAAACCTGTTGCTTTAGAGGCAAGCGCAGATGAACGAGAAACACGAGGGTTCATCTCGATCACAACCATACGACCATCTTTCGGGTTAATACCGAACTGAACGTTTGAACCACCTGTTTCAACACCGATTTCACGCAGAACAGCAACCGATGCATTACGCATGATTTGATATTCTTTATCTGTCAATGTTTGAGCAGGGGCAACAGTGATTGAGTCACCTGTATGCACGCCCATTGGGTCAAAGTTTTCGATCGCACATACGATAATACAGTTGTCGTTTTTATCACGAACAACTTCCATCTCGTATTCTTTCCAACCAATTAATGATTCATCAATCAATAATTGTTTAGTTGGAGAAAGATCAAAACCGCGTTCACAGATTTCAATAAATTCTTCTTTATTGTATGCGATACCACCACCAGAACCACCCATCGTGAATGATGGACGAATGATCACTGGGAAGCCGAAACGTGCTTGAATTTCCAATGCATGTTCCATGCTTTCAGCAACATCAGCACGAGGACATTCAAGTCCAATTTTACGCATTGCGATGTCAAAAAGTTTACGATCTTCTGCTTTTTCAATCGCTTCTTTTGATGCACCAATCAATTCAACGTTATATTTTTCTAAAATACCGTTAGCATCTAATGCAAGTGCACAGTTCAATGCAGTTTGACCACCCATCGTTGGGAGAACTGCATCTGGGCGTTCTTTTTCAATAATTTGTGCAACTGTCTGCCAAGTGATCGGCTCGATATAAGTTGCATCCGCCATTGAAGGATCGGTCATGATGGTCGCTGGGTTAGAGTTCACCAAAATAACACGGTAACCTTCTTCACGAAGCGCTTTACATGCTTGTGCACCAGAGTAGTCAAACTCACACGCCTGACCAATGACAATAGGACCAGCACCAATAATTAAGATGCTTTTAATATCCGTACGTTTAGGCATTATTCGCTCCTTAATTACTTCTTAGCTGCTTCGATAAGTTCGATGAAATGATCGAACAACGGAGCGCAATCATGTGGACCAGGACTCGCTTCAGGGTGACCTTGGAAGCTGAATGCTGGTTTGTCAGTGCGATGAATACCTTGGTTTGTACCATCAAACAATGAACGATGTGTTACTTTTAAGTTTGAAGGTAAGGTGCTTTCATCAACTGCAAAGCCATGGTTTTGAGAAGTAATCATCACTGTACCATTCTCAAGGTTTTGTACAGGATGGTTGGCGCCGTGATGACCATGATTCATTTTCATCGTCTTCGCACCAGAAGCAAGCGCTAAAATTTGGTGACCTAAACAAATACCAAAGACTGGTAATGTTGTGGTTTCAACAATTGTTTTAACTGCTTCGATTGCATAGTCACATGCTGCTGGATCACCAGGACCATTTGACAGGAAAACGCCATCCGGATTTAAAGCAAGGACTTTTTCAGCAGGTGTTTGTGCAGGAACAACTGTTAATTTACAGCCGCGATCTGCGAGCATACGTAAGATGTTGGTTTTGACACCATAATCATATGCAACAACATGATATTTAAGTTCTGGTTGGGTAAAACCTTTGCCTAATGCCCAAGAACCTTCAGTCCATTCGAAACCTTCAGGGTCACAGCATTCTTTAGCAAGATCAAGACCATTTAAACCACCGAATTCACGTGCTTTGGCGATAGCTTCTTCTTCTGTAATATTTTCACCAGCAAGGATACAACCGTTTTGTGCTCCTTTTTCACGTAAGATACGAGTTAACTTTCGTGTGTCAATATCTGCGATTGCAACAACATTGTGTTGTTGTAAATATTCGCTAAGTGATTGCTCAGAACGGAAGTTACTGTGTAATAGTGGAAGATCACGAATAATTAAACCATTCGCCCATACTTTATGGATGCGACCTGATTCAACGTCTTCACTATTACAGCCAGTATTTCCGATATGAGGATAAGTCAACGTAACAAGTTGCTGTGCGTAACTTGGGTCAGTCAAAATTTCTTGATAACCAGTCATGGCAGTATTAAAAACGACTTCACCAGTCGTACTACCCGATGCACCGATAGACGTTCCTTTAAAGATCGTTCCATCTGCGAGGGCTAAAATGGCGGGGGTGCTCAAACCAAAGCTCCTGAACTAAAACCACAAAAATAGGGCTGTAAAAAAGCGAGTAGACATAAAAAAAGGTAGGCCGTCTTTAAAAACATGCCCCTCCTTCCAGTCTGCTCGCTTGTAACTTAACAGCGCATTATACGCATGAGTCTCTGAAAAGTCTATGTGTTTTATTTATTAAAGTGAGTTAAAAGTACATGTGTAAAAATGAGGAGCAGAAGAGAGTGTCTATTGCAAAATAACTCATTCTTCTAAGTATAGAATGAGATATTATGCAAATTGTTAGACAATTTTTGCCTGATTCGATGCTGAAGCGATTTATCTTATACCTAGCCAAAAAATCAACAATCAGTATAGAGGGGAATCAAGATGGCTGAGAATCAAGCGCCGACAACTGCTGAAGAAGTGAAAGAAGTTGCTGTCGAGAAAACGGCTAAAGCTAAAGAAACTGTTGCTGCAAAAACAGCAGAAATGAAAGAAGTTGTAGCTGAAAAGACTGCTGAAGTTAAAGAAGCAGTTGCAGAGAAAACAGCAAAAGCGAAAGAAGTTGTAGCTGAAAAGACTGCTAAAGCGAAAGAAGTAATTGCTGAAACTCAAGAACAAGCGAAAGAAGTAATTGCTGAAACTCAAGAGCAAGTGAAAGAAGTGATTGCTGAAACTCAAGAAAAAATTGAGACTGAAGCTAAAGAATTGAATCAAAATATTCAAAATCAATTGACTCAAATCAAGCAAGATTTACTTCAACGTATTGAAGTGATCAAATCACAATTAAATTCTTCTCAAGGTAACTTGTTTGAATTAAAGAATGCGTTGAAAACTGAGTTAAATGCTTTAATTGAAGATTTAACGAAAGTAAGCAAAGAATTAAAAGATGATATTAGCCAAATCTCTGTTAAGCACAAAGATACGCTAGTTGGCAGTTTTAAACGTACTAAAGATCAAGCTGTAGAAGCTTGGAACAAAGTTCGTGCTAGTTAATTACTAGCCAATAAAAAAGCGAGATATATTCTCGCTTTTTTATTGATTAAAATTGATGTAGCCAATCACGTTTGTTGTGAAAATCGGCTTGAGGGCTACTGTGCTGCATTGCAAAATAATGCATACCTTGTGTGGTATTTAATACAGCAGTTAAACCTACATATAAATCTGACCACTTCAACTTATTGCTTTGCATAAATTGAGTAAGGTCTAAACTTACATTTAATCCGTAATGGGTTTTCTGTAAGTGATTTAGCTCAATATCATATGCAGGAAGTGGCGGTATATTTTCAGGGAATCGGTATTCTTCAAATTGATAAGCTTGCCAAGCTTGAGAAGGGGAAAGATTAATTTCTCTATAGAAATCTTCATCTTTCACACCTACAAAAATTTCAAAACACGTTTGTTCCCATAAAAAGTCGAGGCGAGGATGTGCTGCGACGAGATCGGGATAAATTAAAAACTGATTTGGGTCACGAACCCAAAAACCAACATTTATAGTCGCTGGTGTTTGTTGCTCAATCGCTCCAACAACGGTAATTGCACTAAAACGATCGAAAGCAGAGAGTTCATAACTTGCCATAGCTTGATTACTTGCTTAAATGTGCAAAACGAACGAGATTTGAGAGATTTTGATTTTGTTTGTTCGCTTTCTTATAAAGCAAAACAATTTTACCAATTTTTTGTACTGATTCAGCGCCTGTAGCTTCAACAAGTGCATCAATTACAGCTGCACGATCTTC
This sequence comes from Acinetobacter sp. A22, assembly GCF_030913345.1. NCBI lineage: Bacteria > Pseudomonadati > Pseudomonadota > Gammaproteobacteria > Moraxellales > Moraxellaceae > Acinetobacter > Acinetobacter sp. A22. The sequence continues at coordinate 1,739,643 of NZ_CP133162.1, read as the reverse complement.
ACGATCTTCACCCGCGATTTTAACTTTGATAAGTTCATGATCATTCAAAGCGCGATTTGTTTCTTCAATTACGTTTTCTGTCAAACCCTGACCACCAATCATAACAACTGGATTCAGCGCGTGGCCAATTTGACGTAAACGTTTGCGCTCATGGATAGATAAAGCCGCCATTTAAAAAATACCTGATTTGAAAAACGAACTAGTATAACTCGCATCCTGTTTCTAAGATAGTTTAATGGGGCTTGTGGATGGATAAAAATAATCAAAAATAAGAGAAATATCCAATCTAGATGATCGAAAAAAATCTGTAAAAGTTCGTGTGAATGAAGTACATCCGTACTGTAATGAGAGTAATTTTCACGTACAATGACTAATCAGAAGTTTTTTGAAATTTAGTGAGTTATGGCGACACGCATTACCAATCAAAAATTGTCTAAAAGCAGTCGTGCATGGATGAGAGAGCACTTGGATGATCCTTTTGTGAAAAAAGCACAAAAAGAAGGTTATCGCGCTCGTGCAGCATATAAATTACTTGAAATCCAAGAAAAATATAAAATGATCAAACCAGGAATGACGGTTGTCGATCTTGGTGCAGCACCAGGTAGTTGGTCACAAATCGCTGGAAAGCTGGTTGGTTCTAATGGTCTAGTAATTGCTTCAGATATTTTACCAATGGATGCACTTCCTGACGTGACTTTCTTACAAGGTGACTTCCGAGAGGAAGAAGTTTTTGAAAAATTGTTAAATATTTTAAATGGACGTCAAGTTGACGTTGTAATTTCTGATATGGCCCCCAATACATCAGGTAATAGGGCTGTTGATCAACCGCGCCAAATTTATCTTTGTGAATTGGCTTTGGATTTTGCTCAAAAAGTTTTAGGACCAAATGGACAATTTATTGTTAAAGTGTTCCAAGGTTCGGGCTTTGACGAATTCAGAAAGCAAGTGGTCGATAGTTTTGATGTATTAAAAACAGCTAAACCTGAGGCGTCTCGTGCTCGATCAAAAGAGGTTTTTTTGATTGGACAAGGTCGTAAAAAGGCATTGCAATAAAAGTGTACTTGCCAAGTTGTTAAAAATTGTGCATTTTGTACCTTTTAAGTTTTTTGCAACGCAAATTCATTGCTGTTTTTGTGAAGGTCAGCCAAGATTAGGTATGATCAAATTAGATTGATATGGGAATAAAGCCTTGAGCGATTACTTCAAGAATGCCGTATTGTGGCTCATCATACTCGGTGTTCTGATTTTGATTTTTAGCAACGTCAGTGACCGCAATAAGCCTGCCGCGATGAAATATTCTGATTTCGTAGCAGCAGTTAATGCTGGGCAGATTAAACAAGTCACAATTGACGGTTTAAATATTAGCGGTGAAAAAACCAATGGTTCTTCATTTGAAACGGTTCGCCCGCAAGTTGAAGACACTGAGTTGCTACCAAGCTTGAACAAACAAAATGTTGTAGTTGAGGGGACAGCTCCGCAACGTCAAGGCATTTTGATGCAACTTCTCATTGCGAGTTTCCCAGTATTGCTCATCATTTTATTATTCATGTTCTTCATGCGTAATATGGGCGGTGGCGCTGGTGGCAAAAACGGTCCTATGAGTTTTGGTAAGTCAAAAGCAAAAATGTTATCTGAAGATCAAATCAAGGTAACGTTTACTGATGTTGCAGGTTGTGACGAAGCAAAACAAGAAGTCGTTGAAATTGTCGATTTCTTAAAAGACCCAGCAAAATTCAAACGTCTTGGTGCAACTATTCCACGTGGTGTGTTAATGGTTGGTCCTCCAGGTACAGGTAAAACATTATTAGCCAAAGCGATTGCTGGTGAAGCTAAAGTTCCTTTCTTTAGTATCTCTGGTTCTGATTTCGTTGAAATGTTTGTTGGTGTTGGTGCTTCACGTGTTCGTGATATGTTCGAACAAGCTAAACGTCATGCACCATGTATCATTTTCATTGATGAGATTGATGCCGTAGGTCGCCATCGTGGTTCAGGTACAGGTGGGGGTCATGATGAACGTGAACAAACTTTGAACCAAATGCTTGTAGAGATGGACGGTTTCGAAGGCAATGAAGGTGTGATTGTAATTGCTGCCACAAACCGTGTAGATGTATTGGATAAAGCTTTACTTCGTCCAGGTCGTTTTGACCGTCAAGTGATGGTAGGGTTACCTGACATTCGTGGTCGTGAGCAAATCTTAAATGTTCATTTGAAGAAATTACCTTCAGTGACTGGTGTTGATGTTAAAGTCCTTGCACGTGGTACACCAGGCTTCTCTGGTGCGCAACTAGCAAACTTAGTGAATGAAGCTGCATTGTTCGCTGCTCGTCGTAACAAGAACACTGTCGACATGCATGATTTCGAAGATGCAAAAGACAAAATCTACATGGGTCCTGAACGTAAGTCGATGGTGATTCGTGAAGAAGAACGTCGTGCTACTGCGTACCATGAAGCGGGTCATGCCATCGTTGCTGAAATCTTGCCTGGTACTGATCCTGTGCATAAAGTAACGATTATGCCTCGCGGTTGGGCTTTGGGTGTGACATGGCAGCTGCCTGAACAAGACCAAACTAGCCATTATAAAGATAAGATGTTGAATGAACTTTCAATCTTATTTGGCGGTCGTATTGCTGAAGAAGTTTTCATTAATCAAATGTCAACTGGTGCTTCAAACGACTTCGAACGAGCGACTAAAATGGCTCGTGCGATGGTAACCAAATATGGTATGTCAGAAAGACTTGGCGTCATGGTCTATGAAGATGAAAACCAAAATGGTTTCTTTGGAAATGTTGGTAGTCGCACAATTTCTGAAGCTACTCAACAAAAAGTAGATGAAGAAGTTCGTCGTATCCTCGATCAACAATATAAAGTAGCTCGTGATATTTTGGAAAATAATCAAGATATCGCACATGCTATGGTTAAAGCCTTGATGGAATGGGAAACGATTGATCGTGACCAAATTCGTGACATCATGGAAGGTCGTGAACCTCGTCCACCAAAAGTATATGTTGCTGAGAATCCTGTGGCTGCATTTGAACCACCAAAAGATGGACCATCTACGCCACCACCATTACCAGCAATGGGTTAATACTTTGAAATTTAAAAGAGCAACTTAGGTTGCTCTTTTTTTTATGTTCTAAAAAATATATTAATAAAATTAGCATTTGTTAGCTTGGAAATTGCAACTTTATTATTCTATTGAAAATAAATCATCAGCTTGCGCACTTCAGTCTTGTTAATATATACGAACTAGAGAGAGGAGTGTCTAAATGCAGTTGATGCCATTACCAAATTGTCAGTTGAAGTGTGGTCGTTTAAGTTTAGATTTATCTCAACCTCAAATTATGGGTATTCTGAACGTAACTCCTGATTCTTTTAGCGATGGTGGGTTGCATCATCAAAAAGATCAAGCAGTACAACGTGCGTTACAAATGATTGAGCAGGGCGCTACTATCATTGATATAGGCGGAGAATCTACCCGTCCCAATGCTTCACCAGTCGAACTAGAAGAAGAAATTCGCCGTGTGATTCCTGTGGTTAAAGCATTATCAAAACACGATGTGATCATGTCGATTGATACCAGTCAGCCCGAGGTGATACTTGCGGCAGTGAAAGCAGGTGCACATATTTGGAACGATGTTCGTGCACTCACACGTCCCCAAGCATTAGAAACGGCTGCCGAATTGAATATACCTGTAGTGTTGATGCATATGCGTGGTGAGCCGACTAATATGAATCAGTTAGATCAATATGAAAATGTGACAGAGGACGTGATTCAAGAATTACAACAGCGTCTAGATCAAGCTGTTCAAGTTGGAATCAAGCCTGAAAATATTATTCTCGATCCTGGTTTTGGTTTTGCTAAAAATGCTCAACAGAACTTTCAATTACTAAACGAGTTTTGGAAACTGAATCGCATGGGATTTCCTTTGCTATCTGGTTTATCTAGGAAAAGATTTATTGGTGATGCATTAGCAGGTATACCAGCACAAGAGCGTACAGTAGGGAGTGTCATGGGACATATGTTAAGTATCCAGCAAGGTGCGAGTATTGTTCGCGTACATGATGTTAAGGCGACTAAAGATGCAATCAATGTTTGGAATAGAATGTTGTTCAGTTGATTGTAATTTAAGACAAATTATGAAGATAAAGATACATTAACATACTGTGTATCTTTATTTTTTTACGTAGAATATTAATCAAAAGATATATTTAAAAAATTGAAATTTGATCTAGGGGTTTTAAGATGTATCAATCAAAGAAAATTTTGAGTTTAGCAGTACTCAGTTCTATGCTCGTTGCTTGTGGTAATCCAGTCAGGGAAACAGGCATTGTTGCTATGTCAGAGGTGGATCAGGAAATTTGAACAACACTTATAAGTGATATTTTGCTCCCCAAATGATGTTATAAACATCAATATATGGAGTATTTTATGGCACGTAGACCAAGAAGAAATCATTCAAATGATTTTAAAGCTAAGGTAGCACTTGCTGCGATTAAAGCAGAAAAAACACTTGCTGAATTGAGTGCTGAATTTGATGTTCATCAAAACCAAATTATCGACTGGAAAAATCAACTGATTTCAGCTTCCTCGCAAGCTTTCGATCAATCAAAAGCTCCAACAGAACCACCCATCGATCTAAAAAAACTACATGCAAAAATCGGTGAGCAGGCATTAGAAATTGATTTTTTAGAAGGTGTGTTGAAGAAACTGGGCCGCTTCAACCACAAAAGTTAATCGATGACTCACTTCAGATTTCAGTATCTAAGCAAGCTCAGCTGCTGAAAGTCTCCCGTGGTTGTTATTACTATCGCCCAAAACCTGTGAGTGCATCAGATCTGAAGCTGATGCGGTGTATGGATGAGTTACATATGCAATACCCTTTTGCAGGTAGCCGTATGATGCGTGATTTGTTGAATCGTCAAGGACATCATATAGGACGACGTCATACACGTACTTTAATGAAGAAAATGGGCATTAATGCGTTATATTGCAAACCAAATTTAAGCCAGGCTAATCAAGCTCACCGCAAATATCCATATCTGCTCAAAGGATTGGCTATTCAGCGCAGTAATCAAGTGTGGTCTACGGATATAACGTATATCCCTATGGCAAAAGGCTTTGTTTATTTATGTGCTGTGATTGATTGGCATAGCCGCAAGGTACTTGCGCATAGAGTATCGATTAGTATGGAGGTTACATTTTGCATAGAAACATTAAATGAAGCTATTGAAAAATATGGTCGACCTGAAATATTTAATACAGACCAAGGCAGTCAGTTTACCAGTGATGCATTTATTGATGTATTGAAATCAAATGGCATTCAAATCAGTATGGATGGTAAAGGTCGATGGGTTGATAATGTGATGGTTGAACGATTATGGCGGAGCGTTAAATATGAAGAGGTGTATCTCAAAGCCTACAGCAATGTTTTGGATGCGAAGAAGCAATTAAACGCATATTTTGAATTTTATAATTTGAAACGACCTCATTCGAGTCTGGACAAAATGACTCCAGATGAGTTTTACTATGACCAGCTACCACAACAAAATAAGGTAGCTTAACTAGAGCAGAGTATCACTTATAAATAAGCTTTTAGTTGTTCAAACATGTGGGACCACCTCTGTCACCGCCTCCGACTGCGCACATGTCTTCGGAAATGGCACGTAAGATGGTTACACCGTCTTACATAGCTGCAATCCCTGCACCTGAGCGAGTAAAACTTGAGGCAAACACAGAAAAATATCAAAAGAATGAAGTCAATCCAGTTCATCGCGTAGCTGAGCAAGCAGTTTCTACTTTTAGTATCGATGTTGATACAGGAAGTTATACCAATACAAGACGTTTTCTGAATGATGGTCGCTTGCCTCCTGTTGATGCTATTCGTGTCGAGGAAATGATTAATTATTTTGATTATCAATATCCTCAACCTGTTGGAATCCATCCATTTTCAGTGACAACGGAAACTGTTGATTCTCCATGGAAAGAAAATGCCAAATTAATCAAAATTGGCATTCAAGCAAAAGATTTATCAGTCAAACAGTTACCTGCTGCTAATCTTGTTTTTTTAGTCGATGTTTCAGGCAGTATGGATGATCCAGATAAATTGCCATTAGTGAAGCAAACATTAAGAATCTTAACTGAACAGCTTCGTCCCCAAGATAAAGTAACGATTATTACTTATGCGAGCGGGGAAAAATTAGTTTTAGAACCCACCTCAGGTGATCAAAAAGATAAAATTCTTCGTGTAATTGATGAGCTACGTGCGGGTGGGGCTACTTCAGGAGAGCAGGCGATACAACTAGCTTACAAACAAGCTGAAAAAGCATTTATTAAAAATGGAATCAATCGCATTTTATTGGCAACGGATGGCGATTTTAATGTTGGAATTACAGATTTTAGTACCTTAAAAGGTATGGTGGCTGAGAAGCGTAAAAGTGGAGTTTCTTTGACTGCATTAGGTTATGGTACAGGTAATTACAATGAAGAATTAATGGAGCAAATTGCTGATGCAGGTGATGGTAATTACTCTTATATCGACAATAAGAATGAAGCTAAAAAAGTCGTGCAACGTCAGTTATCTTCAACATTAGCCACTGTCGCTCAAGATGTTAAAATTCAAGTTGAATTTAACCCAGCAACTGTTAAAGAATATCGATTAGTTGGTTATGAAAATCGTATGTTGAAACAGGAAGATTTCAATAATGATAAGGTTGATGCTGGAGACATTGGAGCAGGGCATAATATCACAGCGCTATATGAAATTATTCCTGTGGGTCAGCAAGGCTGGAATAGTGATTCACGCTATCAAGCAAGCACAAAAATCGATGCTTCAAAGAAAACAGAATATGCATTTGTAAATTTGCGCTATAAATTGCCAAATCAAGATAAAAGCATCTTATTGAATCAAGCTGTTCAGCTTGGCAGCAAGCCTCTAGAAAAAGCCAATAGTGATACAAGATTTGCGATTGCAGTAGCTTCATATGCACAGCAATTAAAAGGTGGACAATATAATGGTGCAATGGGCTGGGATCAGATTATTCAACTTGGTCAGCAATCTACTCAACCTGATCCATATCAAATGCGTGCAGAGTTCGTAGAGCTTGCTAAGATCGCCAAGAATTTAAGTGCACGAAAAGATTAAAATCTGTTTTCTAAAAAGCGGTTGATAGAGCCGCTTTTTTTATGCCTAAATATCGTGCTTTACATGAGATTGTGATATAAGCATGTCGTTTTATTGATGTATTCATTTTTATGTTTGAAAATTTACTTCTCCCGATGTTTGATGATGATTATTATCCCGATATTCTAGTGGCTGAAATCAAACAACATATTAAGCAATTTTCAAAGAAAGTCAGTCGGTCTGATTTATCTGAAATGGAAATTTACGCAGTAGCTCATCAAACGATGAAAGAAATCAATGAGATGAAACCTCAGTTTGAAGATTTAGAGTCAAGTTTAGATGATACAGCCGCAGATTATATCGCTGAAGCTATGATGATGATTGTTCAAGATGCAGGTTATCTTGATATCGAAATGGAAGAGTTAATTGCCAATCGAGAGTGGTAATCACACTCTCGATATAATTATTTAATAATTACTGCTGAGTTACCTCTTTTTCACTCCATAATTTAGGTAACTTTATTTGGCCAGAAATCCAAGCTTCAACTTTGTTCTGTTTTACTCTTTTGTAATATTTACTTTGACTATGAACGAGTAGCCCAATCGTATCTCCTTGTTGAAGATGGGTATTAATGCTTGGTAACTCAACATCTTGATAATTCTGTGTCTTTAAATTTAATCCAGAAATAATTTGGTCATAAAGCTGCTTACGTTTTGGGTTAAATGGCGTTGTTTGTTCATTAAGAGTCTTATATTTCCCTGTTTGAGCTGACTTGACTGCCATTGAAATAAACAAAGTTGCATCATCATTTTCTGTTTCGACAGCAAGTGACAATAAAGACGATCCTGTGATGAAGCTTTTTTGCTTTGCTGTATGGATAGGAATAAATACATCCTGAGTTGTGTTTGGTGCAATCCATGTTTTGTTCAAATCGTAGGATGTAATTGCTTTTAAATCATTGATTTGGATTACTGGACTTTGATCAATACAGACTTCAGGAAGTTCAGATGATGAATTTTGATCTTTTAGTTTGAGGTCGAACCAGCTTATTATGGTTTTTTGTAAATCGTAGCTCTTTTGATTCCCACAACGAATAGATTTTCCAATATACCAAAAAGGTGTACTGCCCAAAGGAGAGTGTTGAGCAAATGGCTGTAGATGCCCACCTTCGACACCGATTAAATGTACTTGACGATTGGCTTCTTGCAAGCATTTTGTTGCTTTCACACCTTCATTAAATGGGAAAAGTACATCTCTAAATCCTTGAATAATTAAAGCATCAGCCTGAGGATGTTGTTCACGTTCGCAAAACCAGCTAGCTTGATGTGTTTTTAGAAAATCATAAATGGAAGGGTTGAGTTGTGGCTGTTGAGTATCTCGATATGCTTGTTTTAATTCTGGGTCGAATTTGTTCCAATTCCACCAGTCTCCAATCAGATTTAAGAAATCAATCCAGTTACTTTTTGGCACACCATTTGGGGCTAAACTTTCAACAATATCGTACCATGTCGTAATAGGTACAATTGCTTGTAATCGTTTGTCTAAAGCTGAAGCAATATATTGCACACCACCTGCATAGGATTCACCAATCATTCCAGCACGAACACCATTTTGATTTTTAGCCAGTTGCGGTAAATTTTGTTCTGCCCAATTTAAAATTGTAATGACATCTTGTGCTTCTTTTTCAGGGTCTGTTAAGCGAATCTTTCCTTGACTCCCCCCATGTCCTCGTTGATCAAAACTGATGACCCAATAGCCTTTTTTCCAAGCTGATTTAGCGACTTGCCCAGTTGGAAGTAAAAAACCATACAAGCTTAGTTCAGGGCGCTTCATGCGAGATAGGCCGAAACCATGTGTATGGAGGATTAATGGGGCAGTTTGATTTGTTGATAGTTTCGGTTGATAGACGGTAAAAGCAATCAAGGTTCCATCAGAAGCTTTTGTTTTGACTTGATAATAACGTTGTTTTAGCTCAGTCGTATGAGCTTTAGAAATTTGATTTGGTTGAACAGTGGCATGCACACAGCCTTGTAAAATCAAAAATACAGCGAACCAAATCCATAAAAGGCTACTACGCATTGATTCTTTCATCCTTGAATAAATCTTTCTATAAGTAGTGTAACTGTAGCATAGCGGGTTATGCTATCGACGAGTCGGTCATTTTACTGACCAACTCGAGTTCTGATTAGCTAGTATTTCGTTATAGGATAGGTATACGCAAAAAGACCAAAACACAGCAAGCCCAATCCAGCAACCAAATATAAATGGATTTGCTCATGATTAAATAAGGTACCCCAAATTGTTGCCAGTACTGGTGTAATAATCGTAATGAGCATGACTGTTGTTGGATTGAGTTTTTGGACTAAGTGGAAATAAAAAATCATAGCCAAAACTGAAGAGCACAAAGCACTATAGAGTAAAGCTATAGAGGTTTGAATGCTTGGCAGCTCTGTTGGAATTGCTGACAGAAAAAAGGGAAGTAGGCATACATAACCTAACCATGACACGATCGTTGAACCTGTCATTTGAATGATAGGGTGTATACCAGCTCCAACTCGTGCAATTGCAAACATAGATAATACATAGAGCATCACTGCAATGATTTCATAAATCACACCTACAAGATCAAGTTGAATATCGCGTGAACCGATACCCATTGTCAGTAACAAGCCTATAAAGGCAATCGTCAGACCAAACCATTGGTGGTTATGAAATCGTTCTTGTTTAAGGATAAAAACTGAAATCAAACCTGTCCATAAAGGAGCTGTTCCATAAATGATTGAAATCATGCTCGATGAAACTCGAGTTGCTCCCATATAGCAAAATGTCATAGAACCAAATAGTCCCAATGCACCTGCGAGATAACTCATCAGTGCCTGTTTACTGAGGGTTAATTTAAGTCGAAAGCAGACTAAACAAATGAGTGCTAAAGGAATGGCCAAACTGAATCGGATAAACAAGCCCCACGCCCAATGAATCTCATGCACGGTCCAGACGGCTGCTAACGGAGTGAGCGACCAAATCAATACAACCGCAATAAATTGCCCGACTGTAGCAAGGCGAGAGTGAAACATCGCTACAGTCGGCGAAGTCTGTGTTGGTGAAATAAAATTCTTTTGTTGTAACTGTGTCATTTGAAAACTTCCTTATGGATAGGTTTTTTTATGCAATAAAAAAAGGTCGCTGTTGAGGCGACCTTTCTGTTGTGAATGTTTTATTTAGTCATTCATTTGATCAATGTTAGAAAAGTTTCCTCGCATAAAAATGCAGACACGTCGCCATGCTGCATAGGCTGAGACGCGATGCGAAATTTGTACTAAGCGTGGAGAAAAACTTTTCGATTTAGTCATAAGAGGTTTAACTGGATATTTGTAATTCTCATAACATAAGATATGTCTAAAAAATAGTCATATTTATAGTGGCAATAAAATAGATTTAAGGAAAATCATATTTTAAAAATTGCTTATTAAATATAATTTCTCATAATAAACAGATCGGACTACATTGAAGTATTAATTTGTCTAATTTAGAAATTTTCGCCGTTTTAATTAGTATTATTGGCGTTAGCTTAACCATAAAGCGAAATATGTGGTGTTGGGGATTTAATGTATTCGCATGTGTTCTCTATGCATATCTTTTTTTTAATTTTAAGCTGTATGGAGAAACGATTCTACAGTTCTTCTTTGTAGGTATGAATCTATATGGATTGTATGTATGGCTGACAGGTAAACGCCAAGATCATGAAATTCGCGTTGAAACAATAAATATAAAATCGATGTATCTGCACATAATTTTAGCGTCGATTGGTGGTTTGTGCTTCGGTATGTTTCTTAAGCAATTTACGGATGCATCTGTTCCAATGCTGGATTCACAGTTAGCAGCATTTAGTTTACTAGGAACCTATTGGACAAGTCGAAAATATATTGAGACTTGGATTTTATGGATCGTCGTTGATATTGTTTATGTGGCTATGTTTATCTATAAAGAGTTACTATTAACAGCAGGCTTGTATGCGGTATTTGTAGGTTTAGCGGCTTATGGTTGGTGGCAATGGCAACAGGTAAAGCGTAATCAAATTGCGATGTAAGGAAATGGGTAGTCTGAAACTACCCATTTTTTTGATTTATTGTGCAGAGGTAGTTAAATAACTTTGGACCGCTTTGCGCCCAATAGCTGGATCATCAGTAAATACACCGTCAACACCTGCTTTAAAGTAGAGTTGCATTTCTTTGATAGAGCCAGATTCACAACGTTCGTCAGCTTTTGAGCTGCATTTTAAGGATTCAGCCAAGAAATTATTCTCAGGTCTGAAAGTATAAGGATGAACTTTTAAACCAACTTGGTGTGCATCTTTTACAAAGGATGTGGTTTCAGTCATGCTTGCATCTTTAAAGACATATACTTTCCATGGTCCAACACCATTTGCATAGCTTGCCACTTCTTTTAAGCCTTGAGCTGTTGCCATATCTCCATATGTTGTCGAGATTTGTTTAGCAACATAGTCTGCTGGTCGAGCTGATTGTTCATCGTAAAGCTGGATGAGTTGTGCGTGTTTGAGGCTCTTGTGCAAATCTAACTGTTGTTTAAGGTATTTTAAATTGCTTACTTCAAATGATTGAAGATAGATTGGAGCAATATCTCGACTGTATTTATATTTAGATAAAGTTTGAAGTAAACGATCTTCCATTGCTAGATTTTGATTTTGGAAATACGTTGGATGTTTCGTTTCTATATATAAGCCGACAATCTTGCCTGTTTTTTTTGTAATGAGCATCAGCAAGTTCAATAATTTGCTCTAGAGTCGGAACTGGATATAAATCATTGTATTTAGTGTTTTCTGGTCGATATTGTGGAATTCGTTCACGCGCTTTCAGTTGCTGAAGCTCATTTAAGGTAAAGTCTTCTGTAAACCAGCCTTCAATACTTACGCCGTCAATGACTTTAGTTTTTTTACGATTAGCAAATTCTGGCAATTCTGCAACATTGGTTGTTCCACTAATTTCATTTTCATGACGTGCGACTAACACACCATCTTTGGTCGAAACTAAATCTGGTTCAATGAAATCTGCACCATCTTCGATAGCTTTTTGATAGGAGGCGAGTGTGTGTTCTGGGCGTAGAGCACTAGCACCACGGTGACCAACGACTAAGATTTTCGGTAGCTCATAATTCGGTTGTTTGGAGTTGGTTTGATCATTATTGTCATCATTACAACCAACTAAACTGAGTAAGCTCAGGCAAATCACTGCTTTTTTTAACATAAATTGACTCTTTCATTTTTAATTAAAGCAGTCAGTGTGCAAATTAAATTTATCAAACGGATGACAATAAGATGATAATTTTATGAATTTTTTATAGATAAAAATAAACCCAGCTTAACCTCTTGATCAAACTGGGTGAGATAATAATTTTCTTAGGATTTATTTTCCCAGTAGGGCCAATTTGCCTCAGGTGTAAAACGATAATCTTGATCTAGCCAATACGAATGATTGGAAGAGGATTTATCTTTCAAGCCCATGATATGCATTAAATTCTGATCCAGTTCAGCGGTATTGAGATTTGTGTCTTTATTCACGCCTGTTAAATTTAACTTATCCGACCACATGATGACAGGAACTTGGTAGCCTGCTTTGGTTGTTGGGCTATGACCAGCATAATCTAGTTCATGTCCAACTTCATTACCGTGATCTGAAACTACCGTGAAAGACCTAAAATCAGGTAAATGATCAGCTCTTAAAGTGTCCAGCATTTTTGCCAATAAATGATCTTCATATAGCACTGCATTGTCATAATCATTACGTAAGGAGCGAATCCAAGGATCGATATTTCGTGCTTTTAAATCTGATTCAACACGATCATTACTATTACTATTAAATTTATTGAATGTCGTTGGGTAGCGTTCTTGGTAATTAGGATGAGTCCCGATCAGATGTAAAATAATAAGCTTCTTCTCGACGGGATCAGCAAGTGCCTGCTGGTAAATAGGGAGTAAATTTTCATCTAAAGATGAGCTGCTACGACCTGAACGGGTATTTTTATAAATGGCTTGATCCGCATAAGAGCCAAACAATGATGATAGATAACTATCATCTTGATTACTTAGCCAATAAATTTTATATCCTGCTGCTCGAGCATAAGCCAATACACTTTCGGGTGAATATTTTTTATGTTCTGATGCAGGGCTTTCAGTCAATAAAACACGTAAAGCATTGATGGTAGATGACGATGGCGAAAATGCATTACAGAAAACTTTAATCTCTGAAAGTCGTTTATTTAACTCAGGAGTGGTATCTCTAGGGTAACCGCAAATGCCAAGATTCAAACTGGTTAAGCTTTCTGAAAGCACTAGGACATGGGTTTGTTTACCTTTGGCCTGTCGCGTCATGACTAGATTTTTTTCAGCACTTAAATCCCATTGCTTATGTACATTTTTATGTTGTTTTACTCGCCCGCGGAAATCTTGAATCTTAGTTTGATATTCTGTCCAAAAAATAAGAGGATGCACCTTGCGAGAAGGTTTCATCAAATAGCTAGTCAGACTTAATACGGTAAGCAAAATGATAAATGAGCGAAAGATTTTACTTTGCCAAATTTGCTCTACATGTTGAACTTTAATTAATTTAAAGACTGCAAAACTATGCAGCGCGATGAGAATAATTAAACTGATAAAAACAGTAGATACTGCGACTGAATGAAGTTGTAGAAATTCCCAAATTTCTTGGCGATTAGTATTGGCAATCGCTTCAATAATAAAGTAGGCTTCACTATCACTACTGAAAAGAAACCATGTACTTGATCTGAGCAGTGAGTCGAGTAAAAAAATAAACCACCACAACAAAGAAAAAATATACCAGTATGTATTTCTTCGTGTGATTGCAAAGTAAGTAAAAATAACGCCTGGTAGGGATAAAAAACCTAGACGTAAACCATCTGATAGGTTTCCTGCAACAATTAACAAAACACCTGTAACGAGAGCAGGCAACAGAATAAGTAGCAGAATATTAAAACTTTTTAAGCTTGCCGTCATAAATGTCAAGTACAATAGGAGAGAGAGCCGAACACGCTAATATCTGTGGAAGTTCTTGACCTGTCAATCTGTATTTGTGAAGTATTTGATTGCGCAGTAAATTAATTTTAAATGTATGATCTTCATTTCAAAATGCTTCATACATTTAAGATGTGAACCTTGTAATAAAATCCATTATTTCTCCTCATTTCCTTCGATTTGAAATGATATGTTAAAAGGCATAGTGTTTGCTTAATTGTTCAGTAATGATCAAGAACTGAACTACTCTTATTAGTCTCATTTAACAATTGACTGTTTCAGAAAATGGAATGAACAGCCATGCTATCCAAGTTTTTTATTGAGCGACCAATTTTTGCCACCGTACTCGCGATTATCGTTATGGCGGTTGGTATTTTTTCGATACAAAATCTCCCTGTTGAGCGATATCCAGATATCGCGCCTCCTCGAATTACTGTTTCTGCAACTTATAGTGGTGCAGATGCTCAAGCTGTTGAAGATAGTGTTACGCAAGTGCTTGAACAACAGATCAAAGGAATCGACAATTTACTGTATTTTAGCTCCAGCAGTGATGCGAGTGGTAATAGCCGAATAAGTTTGTTCTTTGAACAGGGCACAGATCCAGATCAAGCACAAGTCCAAGTCCAAAATGCAGTTAATGGGGCAATAAATCGTCTGCCTGAAGATGTTCAACGTCAAGGGGTGAACGTACGCAAGTCACTAAGCGATTCATTTATGGTGATTGGTCTAGGTGATAAATCTGGACGTTCAACAAATTTAGATATTTCTGACTATTTGACCAATAACTTTGAGCTTAATTTGAGCCGTATTGAAGGGATTGGTGAAGTTAATATTTTTGGTTCGCAGTATGCAATGCGAATTTGGTTGGATCCACAAAAACTACAGAGCTATCAATTACAAGTTAGTGATGTTCGATCAGCATTAGAAAATCAAAATACTCAAGTAGCTGCAGGTGCAATTGGAGAACTACCTTCGGTTGAAAATCAATATCTGAATGCGAAAGTGACCTCAGGGTCTTTGTTACGAACACCTGAACAATTCGAAAACATCGTCGTAAAAGCAAATAATGATGGGCAATTTATTTATCTAAAAGATATCGCACGCGTTGAAGTAGGAGCAGAAAATTATCAGGTTTTTAACCGTTTAAATGGTTATCCAGCATCAGGTCTTTCGCTGTCATTGACCGTTGGTGCAAATGTAATGCAAGTTGCTGATGCAGTATATAAAGAGGTTGCTCGATTAGAAAAAGCATTACCTGAAGGGTATTTTGTGGTTTATCCACGTGATGATACTCCTTTTGTAAATGAGTCTATGTCACAAGTGGTTTCGACATTAGTTGAGGCAATTATCCTCGTTGTCTTGGTGATGTTTATCTTCCTCCAAAACTGGCGAGCAACACTTGTTCCTGCTGTGACCGTACCCGTTGTGATTTTGGGGACGTTTGCTGTTTTATCTGTTTTAGGGATGAGCATTAATACCCTGACATTATTTGCGATGGTATTGGCAATTGGCCTGTTGGTCGATGATGCGATTGTTGTGGTTGAAAATGTTGAACGTCTTATGCACGAACAGCAATTAAGTGCTAAACAAGCTTCGATTCAGTCCATGCAGGAAATCAGTGGAGCATTGGTCGGGATTACTTTGGTTCTAACTGCGGTTTTTATTCCGATGTCGTTCTTTAGTGGAGCAACAGGGATTATCTATCGACAGTTTTCGATAACCCTTGTCGTTGCCATGGTGCTATCACTTTTTGTTGCTTTGATTTTGACTCCAGCAATGTGCGCCATTTTACTCAAACCGCAACAGAAACAGGCGAAATGGGCGATCTGGTTCAATAATAGTTTGGACAATATCAAAACGCGTTATTTGAAGTTTTCAAGTAAGGTTATTGGTTTTAACGTATTTTCTTTAATCACGATTGTTGGCTTAATTGCAAGTTTTGTTTTGGTTTATCGAATTCTTCCAACGAGTTTCCTACCTCAAGAAGATCAAGGTTTGCTGGGAGTACAATTTACGCTTCCACAAGGTACACCGATGAGTAAAACAGAAGCGGTAGGTAAGACGATTTCTGATTATTTCCTTGAAAATGAAAAAGCAAATTTGAATGGTGTCATGGTCATCCATGGTCGAAATTTCTCTGGTACAGGACAAAACCTTGGACAAGCATTTATTTCTCTTAAACATTGGGATGATAGACCTGGTTCAGAAAATAGTGCTCAACAGATTCGTGCTAGAGCGATGCAATATTTTTCCAAAAATAATCAAGCGCGAATCATGGTGATTATGCCTTCAGTGATTCGCGGTTTAGGTAACTCAGACAAAATGGATTTCTGGCTTCAGGATACTCAAGGTCTGGGGCGGGATAGTCTTGTGAAGTCTTTTGAAGCTTTACAACAGCAGGGCAATCAGCAGGATTCTGTAGAGAATCTCGATAAAAAAAGCAATGATGATCAAGCTGTATTAAATATCAAGATCGATTATAAGGCTGCGATGATTCATGGTCTTAATGTAAATGATATTAACCAAACTTTATCTACTGCTTGGAGCGGAAGCTATATCAATGACTTTATTGATCGTGGACGGATCAAACGTGTCTATTTACAAGGTGATGCACCATATCGTTCAAAGCCTGAGGATCTAAACTATTGGTATGTAAAAAATGCCAGTGGACAAATGGTGCCTTTTACTCAATTCAGCCAAATAGATTGGCAAGGTGCACCGCCCATGTTAGAGCGTTTTATGGGTTACCCTGCGATCAATCTCGAGGCTGATGCAGCTGCTGGTTTTAGCAGTGGGCAAGGCATGCAAGCGATTCAAACTTTAGTAGATCAAATGCCCGAAGTCGGATTGGAATGGAGTGGTCTATCCTATCAAGAGCAACAATCGAGTAATCAAGCGATTTGGTTATATCTGGTTTCAGTCGCGTTTATTTTCCTTTGTTTAGCAGCACTTTATGAAAGTTGGTCTATTCCATCTGTTGTGATGGCAGCCATTCCTTTAGGAATTGGAGGAACGATTATCTTTAGCTATCTGTTTGGCTTTGCTAATGATATTTATTTTCAGATTGCACTACTAACCACGATTGGTTTGTCATGTAAGAATGCAATTTTGATGGTTGAGTTCGCAGCAAGCTTACAGCAACAGGGTCGCAATAGTTTAGATGCGGCATTGCATGCGGCAGGTTTACGTTTAAGACCGATTCTAATGACATCAATTGCTTTTGGTGCGGGTGTTATCCCATTAATGTTTTCAACAGGAGCAGGGGCGTTGAGCCGACAAGCGATTGGTTTTAGTGTGTTTGGCGGTGTGGTTTTTGGAACTGTTTTGGTGCTGATATTTATTCCATTTATGTACGTGTTAGTCACACATTACTTTAAGCCTAAAATGAAAACTGCAAAATTATAGATTATTAAAACTTTAAGTTTTACGAATGAACAATTTGATAGGGGGTATTTTACCTTTGACTCAAATTGTTCATTTTTGTTGTGTAGGTTGAGTAAAAAAAGAAATATTTGTAGTATTGCCCTGCCGTATAAGCGGTTCTAAGAGGTTTTGTTCCCTAAATGGACATACATAGTTGTGATTTATTCATAATTTCACATTTTTTTATTCATCAAAATCAGGATGAAGAGCTTCTTTTATCAGTCAAATAATTGACTGTACATCACTCTTCATTGCTGATTATTTGTAGTGAAGAGATCCACATGAGCTATAACAACTTTTTATATTTATTAAGCGACGCGTTAAAAAATAATCATATCGAACTCGCTCTAGCATCACTAAAAACATTTCGCCCTGTTGATATTGCAGATGTATTGACCCAGTTATCTTTAGATCAAAGTCAATTATTATTGACTCATTTGCCTGATCGTGCCTATGTGTTTTCATATTTAGCACCGAATGCACAAGTCAAATTGGCAAAAGCCATGCCACGAAATACCTTGGCTGAAATCATAGGTGAAATGTCATCTGATAAACGTGCAGATGTATTTAAGTGTTTGGATGAAGATCAACAAAATGCACTGTTGCCTGCACTAGCGCAGGCTGAAAGAGAAGATATTCGCCAGCTAGCATCCTATCTTGAAGGAACAGCTGGTGCGATTATGAGTTCGGAATATGCAACCTTAAAGCCTAATATACAGGTCAATGAGGCGATCAAAATGTTGCGTTTAGAGGCTCCTGACACTGAGACGATTTATTTTGCATATGTTCTCGATGATGCTAGAAAGCTTCTAGGTGTTTTATCCTTAAAGCAACTCATCTTAGCAGCTGAAGATCAAAATATTAATCTACTTATGGAAACCAATGTACTGACAGCTTATGCCGATACAGACCAAGATGAGGTTGCAAAGACGATTGCACGTTATGATCTATTGGCATTGCCGATTATTGATCGCAAGGGCATGATGGTCGGTATCGTGACCTATGATGATGCGATGGATGTTGCTAGTGAAGAAGCAACAGAAGACTTTTTAAAAGTAGGTGCAGTAAATGCATCATCGAAACTTAGTATTAAATCTGCTCCGATTCTTCAGCTCTATCAAAAACGTGTCTTTTGGTTGGTGTTTTTAGTTTTTGGTAGTTTGCTTTCAGGTATCGGAATAGCACACTACGAAGATGTGATTGCCCAAAACTTAGTTTTAGTTTTTTTCTTACCGTTACTTGTGGGGAGTGGAGGAAATGCTGGTTCGCAATCATCTACTCTGATCGTGAGAGCTTTAGCGACAGGCGATGTCCAATTTAAGGATTGGTTTTACTTACTCGGACGTGAAAGCCTAGTCGCGTTGTGTTTGGGGGGAACAATGGCGATCGCTGTATCATTACTAGGTATTTTCCGTGGTGATGAAATGGTGGCTTTAGTCCTTGCCCTAAGTATGATGGGAATCGTATTGATGGGGTGTTTGATTGGTATGAGTTTGCCTTTTATTCTGAATAAAGTAGGTTTAGATCCTGCAAGTGCTTCTGCGCCTTTAGTTACTTCGATTTGTGACGCGACAGGTGTCATTGTTTATTTGTTTATTGCATCAATGATTTTATTCTGAATTTTAATAATAAATGTACCGACAAAATCTAAAAACTACTTTATTCTCAAGCATAAACGTAGTTTTTAGGTTAGGTTGATGACTGGTCAAACAGAACAAAAAAAATTAACTCAACAGCAAGCAATCGCAGTCGAGCGAGATTTAGCTAAATTTGCCAACACAATGGATAGTTTAGTCCGAATTCCTTTCACGAAACAGGGCGTTGGTGCGGATGCTGCATTAAGCACAATCCCATTTGCAGGAGATATTGCGGGTTTCATTCTGACCATGTATGCCTTTAAAAAGGCAAAAGAAGTTGGTGTACCGCAACATAAATTAGCTGGTGTAATTAAGCTTGCCATTCTCGATATGCTGGTTGGATTTGTACCGATTGTTGGGACACTATTTGATGTATTTATACGTCCAAGTCGTAAAACATTAGAGATTGTGCATGACCACATCCGTGAGGAATACCAAGTGCATAGTGATATCCATGTGGTACATCCATTTTTGCATGAGTCTTTGGAACAAAAGCAAAAGACCTCAGCATTTTGGCGTAATCCTATTGTAAGTTGGATTTGGTTACGTATTCCTGATCTATTAGGAATTGCTGTGTTGATCTTACTGATTATCGCTGTTTGGCTCGGTGTCAGTTATTTATGGCAACTTTATCACTCATTATAATCGGCTTAATTTGCACTCATAAATATAAATAAAGCCTCCATTAAGGAGGCTTTATTTTGTTTAATCTATTTGAATTATTGAACATTTAATTGTTGTAGAGCTGCTACACGTTGTTCAATACTTGGGTGAGTTTGGAATAAAGCTGCTAAGCTGAAACCTTGCTCTTTACCTTCAGTAATCGCAAAAGCTTTCATTTCTTTTGGCATTTGATCAGGCATCTCTGATTCTGCTTGTAAACGGAGTAATGCCGAAATCATCGCTTGTTTACCCGCTAAACGTGCTCCAGCCTCATCTGCGCGGTATTCACGTTGACGAGAGAACCACATCACGATCGTAGAGGCTAAAATACCAAATACGATATCGAGAACAATGGTAATTGCGAAGTAAGCAAGACCAGGTGCTTCTCCATCTTCACGACCAAAGACATTGCGGTCAATGAAATCGCCTGCTACACGTGCAAAGAACATCACAAAGGCGTTCACAACACCTTGTATCAATGCCAAAGTAACCATATCACCATTTGCAACGTGACCGATTTCATGTGCAAGAACCGCACGCAATTCATCTTTATTCATTCGCTCAAGTAAGCCAGTTGATACAGCTACTAGAGCATCATTCTTGTTCCAACCCGTTGCAAACGCATTTGATTGGTATGACGGGAAGATACCCACCTCAGGCATTTTGATACCTGCACGTTGGGATAATTGAGCAACTTCTTGTAACAACCACGCTTCAGCCTGATTTCGAGGCGCATTTGGGTCAATTAATTCAGTTCCAGTGGTTTTTTTAGCCATCCACTTCGACATGAAGAGGGAAATTAATGAACCCACCATACCAAAGACAAAACAGACGACCAAAAGGTTGCCTAGATTCAAGCCACCCGCGCCATGGTAACTACCGACACCGAAGAGTGACAAGATAATGCCAGCTACAACCAGTACCGCGAGGTTGGTTAGCAAGAACAAACCAATCCGCATCATTGAGAAAACCCTCATGTAAAGAAAAAGTAATCTGATTTATAAATTTAAATCATGATCATAATATGCAGGGCGATGCTTAAAAATTCAAGCAAAAAATGGGCGTAGATACATTAAGCTAATAAAACAATGAACTAGTATTTAAACAGTCACTTAGCGAGTGAGAAAGTTATAAAATCAACACCAAAATCATAGTATGAGAATATAGGCTAAACGATCATTCGCTAATATTTATTCGAGCGGATGCAGTTGCATTTGCCGTAGTATATGTACCTGATGGTGCATCAGTAAAAGTACCATCAGCTAGGGTAATGATTTGTCGATTATATTGTTTTGGTGGAGGACTCGGTTCGCTTCGTGGTGGAGTAGTGTAGTTCGCAGACTGAGCTAGTACTTGTCCACTTTGAGCAGACGATGAATTACTCATGCCTAGACCAGAAGCATATAAGTTTTGATAACGACTAGTTACTCGACGGACATAATCTTGAGTTTCTCTAAATGGAGGAATTCCACCATATTTATCAACATTACCTTCACCAGCATTATAGGCTGCAAGTGCAAGTTGAGTATTTCCATTAAATCTTCGTAGTAACCAACTGAGGTATTTTGCACCAGCATATATGTTTTGTTGAGGGTCGTATGCATTACTTACATTAAAACGTCGAGCCGTTGCTGGCATGAGTTGCATTAAACCTTGAGCGCCAACAGGAGAACGTGCGTTGATATTAAATCCTGATTCAGTATGCATCACGGCTTTGATTAATCCTTCTGCAACTCCATGTTGTTGAGCTGCTTGTCGAATTATTTGATCAAATGCATTTTTATTACGACTATAGCTAGGAAGTACTGAAGCTTCACTCGCACCCCAGTTGCTATAACTGTGAATATTACTGTCAGGATAATAAGTGGCTTTTACCACTTTGAGATGGCTATATTCTGCCTTTTTCTTATTGGTGAGAAGTGTAGTGCCGTTAGTATCTTTGAACTGATAAATGGTCTGACCAGCATATATTGCTGAGCAGCTCATTAAACCGACTGTCCCCAACCAAAGGGCGAAAAAATAATTTTTACTATCCATCGTTATAATATTCGCAAAAAAGCATAATTTCTTCACAGCAGTTTAACAAAAAAAATCATAAAAAGAACTTTTGCTACAATTTTTTTAATTTTGACTGTCTGACAAAAATCAAGTCCTTTTGTGCGAATGTTCATCAAAAAAAATTAAATATTTTTTTTGAAAACGAAAACTTGACATATATAAGTAATTGATTTTAATTGTTAAAAAGTGTTGGTTAAAAAATGATCAATTTGATCGGAAGCCTTATTTTCAGATAAAAGCAGTTTGTCAATAGCGAAGAAATCCACAATTTTATCCACAGGTTTTGTGGAAAACTGTGGAAAAGTTTGAAATATAAGCAATCTAGCTAAATCTGATCAAATTTGATGCAGGTTTTGTCAGTATCCTTTTTGAATATGACGAATGAAAGAAATTGAAAAATTCTTTTGGTGCGCAAATTTTCGGAATCGGATAAAATCTCGCGGTATTTTTGTTTATGGGTAAATCACGTCTATGTACGCGCCAGTGGAGTCCAACCAAGGATTTAATTTCAAGCCAGAACTTCCGACAAGTTCGGCGTATTATCGCCTGTTGAAAAAACTTCGTCGCCAAGTAGGGCATGCAATTCGTGATTACAACATGATCGAAGATGGCGATAAGGTAATGGTATGTGTGTCTGGAGGTAAAGACAGTTATACATTGCTTGATATCTTGTTGCAGTTTAAGCGCATTGCACCGATCAATTTTGACATCGTGGCTGTGAATCTTGACCAAAAGCAACCTGGTTTCCCAGAAGACGTGCTACCACGCTACATGGAAGAAAATAATATTCCATATTATATCCTTGAGAAGGATACCTATACGATTACTAAGCGTTTAACGCCAGAAGGTAAAACGTATTGCGCCGTTTGCTCTCGTTTACGTCGTGGTTCACTCTATGGTTTTGCTCAAGAAATTGGCGCGACCAAAGTTGCATTAGGTCATCACCGTGATGACATCATGGCGACATTCTTTTTGAACTTGTTCCATGGCGGCAGTTTAAAAGCGATGCCACCAAAATTATTGTCTTCGGATAAAAAGAACATTCTGATTCGTCCATTGGCATATGTTGAAGAAAAAGACATCATCAAATATGCAGAGTTAAGAAAGTTCCCGATTATTCCGTGTAATCTTTGCGGTTCGCAAGAAAATCTACAGCGTGCGATCATCAATGACATGCTACGTGAATGGGATAAACAATATCCGAAACGTTTACATAGTATTTTTGGGGCATTACAGAATGTTTCTCCATCACAACTAGCGGACCGTGAATTATTTGATTTCGAGGCATTGGATAGTCAACGTGAGTTTGATATGAAAGATCCAGAAGAAATGAAAAATCGTCTCGATGTAGTGAATTTGAGTTTTGCTGCAGAGTAAAATGTAAAAGTTTTTTAAAAGGCACTTTGATAAGTGCCTTTTCTTTATAAATTTTTTAAAAATTGAATATCGCGTACAAAAAATCATAGCCTAAAATAAAAATTACATGCTATAACAGGGCACGAGCAAAAAGCTTCATGTGATGTCGTCTGGATAGATGGCACAAGAAACTGAACAAATACATTTGAGGAATAATCATGGCTGCATTTTTAACTGATGATTGGTTTGCAACTGTTGAAAAACTTACTGCTGAAGCAGGTGATTTAAATTTACCACCAGCACTTGCAAACTTAGCGATTAACTTGGTTGTAACAGATGCAGCTGGAAATACAGAGTTAGCTTTAGACGCTGGTAAAATCCAAAAGGGTTTATCTCCAAATGCTAAAACAACTTTAAATATGGATGCAGAGACTCTACGTAAAGTGTTCTTAGAGTTTGATATGGCAGCTGCTATGCAAGCATTCATGACAGGTAAAATTAAAGTGCAAGGCGACATGTCTCAATTGATGGCATTACAAACTGCTAAGCCTAGCCAAGAACAAAAAGATTTATTCAAAAAGGTTCTTGAACAAACTGCATAAGTTTATTCATAAAAAAAAGCTTACCGTTGGTAAGCTTTTTTTTGCTCTAAGCATTTTAAACTTCCATACGATTACTCGTTTTGAGATGCTCTAGATATGTACGGATTCGGGTGACGTACTGTAATGCTTGCTTGTAACGACCATTACGCGCTTGATTACGCTGTAAATAGTCATATAGGTTTACCCATTGATTTGGGTTCTTACCTTGAGCCTTAATACGTTTTTGAATCTGATTTACTGCACCTGGTCCCATATTGTATGCAACCAGCGCATACCAGTTACGATCTGGATAGGGAACATTTTCATATTGATCTAACATAAGATCATAATACTTTGCACCGCCCTGAATGCTTTGTATTGGATCTGTACGGTTAGTTACACCCATAGCTTGCGCTGTGCTGCTCGTCAGCATCATCAAACCACGAACACCCGTGGGAGACACCGAAGTGGGTTTTAAATATGATTCTTGATAACCAATTGCAGCTAATAAATGCCAATCTAAATTATATTTCGCAGCACTTTGTTTAAAGCTTGCCTTATAGATTGGAAGACGCTGATTGAGGTCTTTTTGAATCGTTGACCAAGATTCAGGTTTAACGACATTACGATTATAAAAAGAGGCTAATTGCTGAGTTGTTCCTGACTGTTTGCTTTGGCAAACAAAACCACTCGCAGTTAAAGTCAGTGGATCGTCAGCTTGTTTAAACACCCAGTTTAATTGAGGGTTTAAACCATTTTTACTCAAAGTTGCTTGATCGCCACAACTTGCAGAAAAGGAAACAAGGTGTTTACTTTCTATCATTGCAAGATTTGCTGTGGTCATTGCAAGATTTGCTTTGCCTTGAGCAATCCACTTTAAAGCAGTGGCATTGTCAGGAACGGTCTTAAAATCTAACTTTACGTTGAGACTTTGTGCGTAGTTTCGAGCTAAATCGTAACCAAAACCATGTAAAAATTCGCCGTCTTTAAAAACTGTGGTTGGATTTTCAACTGCAACCACGGTTAAAACTTTTGTCGTTACGACTGTGTTGTATTGATGAGATTTCTCAGCATTCAAGCTATTAAAAGGAAGGATTGCGAATCCTAAAGCTAAAGCTTGAAATGGACGTTTAGAAGATAAAGAGTTAAGGCTAGGCCTAGACCCAGAACTTGAATTACTGTGCATGTTGTCTCCGCTACAGATAATTTATGCCCTAAAAGCTCAGAAAACAAAAACTTCGCTTTTAAAAGTTGATAAATTCGATAAGGGGTGGGCAAGTCATGAACGTCATTCAAAATGACATTGGGTTGATCGGATATTTAATAAATGTTTCACAACATTTACAAAATGTATAAAAAGTAAACAAAAACTAACTTAGGGGCGCATATTAAGGGTCAAAAAACTGATTGTCAAATTTTGTACAGTAAAAAAATGCGAAATACATCACAACCGTCTGATTTGAAAAAGAATAAAATTTATACACTTTGGTGATGATCAAATAAGGAATACAATGCTAAATCTTGTAAATGGAATGTTGTAATAGCGTATTTTTATCTATGAAATCGAATTTAATTACTCGTACAGGACATGATTTATTGGTTGCTGAGTTGAAAAAGCTTTGGCATGACGAGCGACCTGAGATCACTAAAAAAGTAAATTGGGCAGCAAGTTTAGGCGATCGTTCGGAAAATGCTGATTATCAGTATAATAAACAATTACTTAGGAAAATTGATCGCAGGGTTAGATATTTAGGAAAGCGTTTAGAAGAATTAAAAATTGTAGATTATGTCCCTGAGCAAGAAGGAAAAGTTTACTTTGGAGCTTGGGTTGAGATAGAAAATGATGCTGGCGAGAAAAAAACCTTACGTATTGTCGGTGTCGATGAAATATATGATCATCATTCACAACATATATCCATTGAATCACCAATGGCGCGTGCTTTATTGAGTAAACAAGTGGACGACGAAGTTGAGGTCATCACTCCTCTAGGGAAAAAACTTTGGTATATCAACTCAATTCGCTATGAAAAATCTCAAAATCAATAAATTTATAAGCTGTTGATTTTATTTTGAGCGTTCAGTGCATTATTTTGAATAAAAGATTTGCCAAGTTGAATTTTTATTTATATGATAGCCGCCATTGGAAGCGTGGCAGAGCGGTTTAATGCACCGGTCTTGAAAACCGACGAGGGTGTGAGTCCTCCGTGAGTTCGAATCTCACCGCTTCCGCCAAATACTTAAAAAGCCTCTGTTTATACAGAGGCTTTTTTATTTCTATAAGAAAATTTTAAACATCTATTTATTATTTAAATTTTTTATGGAATCTAAAGTGGATAGATTTTGTGAAAAAAGAATACTGATGTTAATGCGTTCATCCAAGCAAATTTCATACTCAATTTATTGTTTGATAAATTAAGAGAATTGTTATCTAAAATAAAAATAAATTTTGTATGCCAAGAAACAAGAAAAATCTTTGCTAATTGGATTGCATAATTATTATCTATGTTTTGTACTGTTTTAAAAATCATGCATTTTTTGCATGAAATATTTAATTTTTGCATTATCGTTTTTAAAAGAAAAAAGTAACACTTGCCTGTGCTTATTGTTGAGTCGAAAGTTCTGCTGTATGGCTGAAAACTTTTGACTGAATCAACATGGATTATCACCAAGGTTTGATGTGTATTGATCACATTGGTGTAAAGAAGGATAGGGAAGGAATAATTATTATGAACCAAAAAAGGTTGCTCAAATATATTCTCATCGCAATGATATTGGGAATATTAGTTGGTTGGGCATGTCATAGCTCAGTAAGTACAGCACAAGCAACGGATATTGCATCTTATTTTAAGATTGTCACGGATGTCTTTCTTCGATTGATCAAGATGATTATTGCTCCATTAGTCTTTGCGACGATTGTTTCAGGATTAATTTCGATGGGTAAATCATCCTCTTTAGGATCGATTACAGTCAAAGCTATGAGTTGGTTTATTGGCGCCTCATTTATTTCACTATTGCTAGGTATGGGACTTGCGAATTATTTCCAACCGGGTGTGGGAATGAATCTCGTTATACCAAAGGAAGCTGTAGATGTGGGTGTAAGTGCATCAAGCTTAAGTCTTCAAACATTTATTACGCATATTTTCCCGCGTAGTTTCGCTGAGGCAATGGCGAATAATGAAATTCTTCAGATTTTAGTCTTTTCGATATTTTTTGGTTCGGCTTTAGCTTATGTCCAACATCAATCTGGGGCTACCATCATTGGGCGCATTATTGATGAGCTATGTCGTGTGATGTTTCGTATCACGGATTACGTGATGGCTGCTGCACCAATCGCTGTTTTCGCGGCAATTGCATCTGCAATCACAGTTCAGGGTCCGAAGCTGATCTTAGACTATAGTATTTTTATCGGGCAGTTCTATGTGGGTCTGTTGATCTTATGGATGATTCTGATTTCTTTTGGTTATATTTTCTTGAGGAAAGATGTTTTTAGATTGGTCAAAGCTGTACGTGAACCGACAACTTTAGCTTTTGCTACGGCAAGTAGTGAATCTGCTTATCCTAAGACAATGGAAGCGTTGAATAAGTTTGGTGTACCGAAACGGATTACCAGTTTTGTGTTGCCACTTGGTTATTCATTTAACCTAGATGGTTCAATGATGTATATGTCTTTTGCAGTACTCTTTATTGCGCAAGCTTACAATATTGATCTAAGTTTTACTCAACAAGTTTTAATTCTATTAACGTTAATGATCACCAGTAAAGGAATAGCCGGTGTTTCAAGAGCTTCAATTGTTGTGATTGCATCTACTTTAGTGATGTTTAAATTGCCTGAGGCTGGAATTTTATTGATCCTTGCGGTTGATCAATTTTTGGATATGGGCAGAACTGCAACAAATGTCATAGGCAACAGTATTGCTACAGCTGTGATTGCTAGAACTGAAGTGGGCAATGAGGAAGTCGATGAGGTTGAGGAAGTGGTTGTTGATTCGATCGTGCCAGTGAGTCGTTTAGCAGATAACACTTAACTTTTGAAACCAGTAAAAAGGATTGGATGACAAGTAAATTTATTTCATAATTATTATTATTTAAATTCTTGTGAGGTTAAAAAATCCCAAATATAGTTTATTCTTTTGGAGAGTACGATTTTTCTTCTGATGATATAAACGTCTTGATATGTGTGAAAATTAATTGGTTCAACGATTTTAAGTTTATTTTCTGCAATCTCTTTTTCAACAAGAAGCTTTGGTAGCCAAGCAATTCCTAAACCTTGTAAAACGAGTTCTTTTAAATCACTTGCATTATCAGTTTCATATAATATTCGATAGTTTAGTTGATTTTTTATAATATCATCGACACATTTTCTCAAATAAGCCTGTTTGCTATATGATAACAACGGAAATAATTCATTAAATGAATATTTTGGTTGGTTATTATAAAGGGCGGTGACAGGCAAAATTTCCATTTTCACGATTTTGTGGAAAAGAAAAAGTGAAAAATCCATTTGAGCTAAAGTTTTCTGGTCACAATAACAAATCAAGAAATCGCAAGAACCATCTGTGAGCAAGCGCATGCCTTGTTTGAGGTTTGCTGCAATAATTTCTAATTTTAAATCACTCAGATCTTCGGAAAGCTCATGAATAAAACGAGGGAAAAATTGTGTAATAAGAGAATGCGAAACAGCAAATTTGGTATTTAGTTCATTGTTTTTAATATTTTTTTCTAAATAGGTAATTGTGCTTGAAAGTTGGTTGTGAATGTTTTTAGCAGTAGCTAATAAAATTTGTCCAGCTTCAGTGAAATCAATATTTTTACTTTCTCGATCGAGGATTGGGAAACCCAAAGCATTTTCAATATTTTGTAGTCTACGTGAGAAGGCAGACTGAGTTACATGCCTGATCTCTGCTGCTTGGGAGATTGATTTTTCCTGTTCTAATGCAAGTAAATCTTCAATCCATCGAATTTCCAAGGTCATAAATTATCCTTAATGCATGCTCATACACTATTATAATCTATTATGCAAAAAATGCATGTAGTAATATTTTTTTACATTAGAAAAAACACACACAGTCTTTTAACATAAAAATATAGTCGTACAGGATTTATTCAAATGAACATTAAGATTAATACGCGGACTGAAAAAGATTTATTGGGTTTTAAAGAAATTCCTTCGAATTGTTATTATGGTGTACAAACTTTAAGAGCAATCGAGAATTTTAATTTAAGCCAAAGTAAATTAAGCCAGTTTCCAAACTTTATTAAAGCATTGGCAATGGTTAAGTCTGCGTGTGCTTATTCAAATCTTAAATTAAATAAAATTGATGAAAATAAGAACAAAGCAATTCAATATGCATGCCAGCAGATTTTAAATAACCAATATCATGACCAATTTATGGTGGATATGATCCAAGGTGGTGCTGGAACCTCAACCAATATGAATATAAATGAGGTTGTGGCAAATATTGGATTGGAATATCTAGGTCATAGCAAAGGAGAATATCAATACTTACATCCTAACAATGATGTGAATATGTCTCAGTCGACCAACGATGTATATCCTACTGCAATCAAAATAGGTTTAATTGCGGCAATTGAACAGTTAAATGTACCTTTTAATCATCTAATTGCGAGTTTTAGAGCAAAATCTGAAGAGTTTTCGGATATTTTGAAAATGGGTAGAACTCAGTTACAAGATGCCGTGCCGATGACATTAGGACAAGAATTTGGGGCTTTTGCTGCTACATTACAAAATGATTTAGATAAATTAAATCAGATCATGCCTGATGCTTTGAGTGTTGTAAATCTAGGTGGTACCGCGATAGGTACAGGCATCAATACTGAAGTGAAGTATCGTGAATATGCTATCGAAGCTTTGTCAGAAATTACGGGTCGTAAGATTAGCAGTTCACCTGATTTAATCGAAGCCACATCAGATATGGGTGATTTTGTTTTATTGTCGAGTTTCCTAAAACGTACAGCGACGAAGCTTTCAAAAATCGCCAATGATTTGCGTCTATTATCGAGTGGTCCACGTGCTGGTTTAAGTGAAATTTATCTTGAGCCACGTCAGCCTGGAAGTTCAATCATGCCAGGTAAAGTGAATCCTGTAATTCCAGAGGCAATGAATTTAATTTGTTTCCAAGTGATTGCAAATGATTTGGCCGTCACTTTAGCTGCTGAGGCAGGGCAGTTGCAGCTTAATGCAATGGAACCATTGATTGCATTCAAACTATTTGAATCAATTGATTTGCTAGGAAAAGCAATGCAAATGTTCCAACTCAAATGTATTGATACGATTCGTGCTAATGCGGAACTTTGTCAGTCACAAGTTGAAAATTCGATTGGTATTATTACAGCATTAAATCCATTTTTAGGTTATGAAACAACGACACGTATCGCTAAACAAGCAAATGAATCTGGTCAAAGTGTGCTGAGTCTAATTAAAGCTGAAAATCTAATTTCTGATGAAGTTTTGGCAGATATTTTAGCTGTAAAAAATATGGTACATCCAAAGCAATCAGTCTGACTTTTAAAGACTTGATGTAAATTTGTTAAACTCAAGAAAGCTTGTGACAGCTTTCTTGGGTTATTGATCTTCAAAACGATATAGCTCTAAACCGCTCTGAAAAAATAAGAAATAAAATCGTATTTTTACATTTTCAATACTACTCCTATACATGTGGGTCCAAGCAGAATGATTCTTGCTATGTAAAATATGAAAAATTAATTAATTTTTATAGTTTTGCTCGTAGTTTACAAAATTTTAGTGTTGAAGTTGACATTGAATCCTTGTGTAAACGTTCAAACCATATTTGGAAATAGATGATCTTTTTAATCATTCCAATTTGAAATTTTGATCCATCTATTGAGTTTATCCAAGTCTAAAACCGAAGCTGATTTAGAGACTTTTTATGTTTTCTCCCTACATCCATGCATTTGCATTGTTTTTTTCATTACTGAATCCATTCCTTATGAGTGTTTATATGATTGGTATGATCCGTAATACGGATGCTAAAGTTTTTAGCAAAGCATTGATTCAAGGATGTTTAATCGCATTTATTGTCTTTATTTTATTTGCTTGGGGTGGTGAAAGTATTTTTAGCCGTTATTTGAATGTTCGATTTGAATCATTTCAAATTTTCGGTGGTCTCATCTTTTTAGTCATTGGTTATCGTTACGTTTTTCAAGGTGCAGAAACAATTGGTGAGATGAGAGGTGCACCTGAACATTTAGCTGGAACAATAGCTATGCCATTTATGATTGGTCCAGGAACCATAAGTGCTGCAGTAGTCACGGGGATTAGTGTTCCATTTTCAGGTGCGGTTGCAGTCATTGCGATTACGTTGATGTTAACGTGTAGTATTTTGATTCTGATGAAATTTGCACATGATCATTTACGCTATAAACATGCAAAATATATTGATCGTTATTTTGACATTGTAGGGCGTTTGTCGGCTCTGCTGATTGGCACAATTGCTGTTGATATGATAGTTAATGGGATTATGGGGCTGATTGAAAGTGCTAATATTATTAAATAGAAGTATATATGGTATTTAAAATATAAATGCCAAATGAACAATTTTCTCATTTCTATCCGAAAATTGGTGCGATGTAATCATTTTGAAATATTCATCGTAATTTATATAAATATATTTGATGGTATTTTGAGCTAATTTGCATATGTTTAATTGTCTGAATAAAGGATAATAGTGGCGTAGCATATTTACGAGTTTTACTCATGTCTCCTTTAGATCAATTAAACCAAGCTCCCGATGATCAATCTGAATTAACGATGTCAGTGCTTATGACACCTGATATGGCAAATTTTTCAGGCAATGTTCATGGTGGAGCAATTTTAAAGTTACTTGATCAAGTCGCATACGCCTGCGCTAGTCGTTATTCAGGTAGTTATGTTGTGACTTTATCTGTGGATAAGGTCAATTTCAAAGAACCTATTTATGTAGGAGAGCTGGTTACCTTTTTAGCAAGTGTGAATCATGTTGGTCGTACATCTATGGAGATTGGTATTCGAGTGGAAGCTCAAAATATCCAAAAAAGAACGATTCGTCATACCAACACATGCTACTTCACGATGGTAGCAGTAGATGAACAACGTCAGCCAAAAGCAGTTCCAGCATTAAATTTAGATACAGATTGGAAGCGTTGTCGTTTTGAAGCAGCTGAATTACGCAAAATTCATCGTTTAGAAGAAGTGCAACAACCATCATGCAGCATTTTCAAAAAATCTTCTCAATGCTAATAGCTTAATTCTCTGATTTTAAAAAAGAACGAACCGCAGCATGGTTCGTTCTTTTGCATTAATAACAAGATTCTATTGTTATTAATGTGGTCTAAAGGTCTGGAGGAACCTTGAGATCAGTTTAGTTTGTAGCAGCAGGTGCAGATGCAGGTGTTTCACTCGCAGTTGCATCAGTTGTTGCTTGACCTTGAGTTTCTGGCTGTTCTTGAGTTGAGACAACAACTTTCTCTTCTGTTTCATGCGCAGCATGTGATTGATCATGTGCTGTAGCAGCAAAGGTTGTTGCAGCAGCAAGTGTAAGCGTAGTAGCTAACAAAGTCTTAACAAGTTTCATAATTGGCATCCTTAAATTCAATTTTTAAAAGCCGCTATCAAGTTTACTGAACAACCAGAGCCTGATTTCGACATGGGATCATGCTAAGTGCCAAAATTATTTACAGCAATATTCTTAACAATGTTTTACGCCTAGCTTAACAATGTGAAATAATAATTAATGTTATGTTGCAGACATGTAAAACAAAACGCCAAAATGAATCATTAAAATGTGTGCAAATATGTTTTTTTGATTAAAAATAGAACAGGTGAATTACGAACGGGAAACATAAATTCAGATTTATATAAAATCTATTTATTGTATAAAACGATTATATTTTTTAATTTAATTCCTTTATTTGATTTAATGTGTTTATTTTGTCTTGGAAAATAATAATTATGTGACTTAAGTCTCAACTTGTGGTTTTTAATAAATTGCTTCATATTCAGTTTTCTTTATCGATACAATAGGCTTAACACTTAGATTGAGATTGTCGTGAAACTCATTAGCCATAAAGCTGTACCCACTCATATTATTTCTGGTTTTCTCGGTGCTGGTAAAACCACATTACTTCAGTATTTATTGACTCAAAAACCTGAACATGAGACTTGGGCTGTTTTAATGAATGAATTTGGGCAAATTGGTGTGGATCAGCAGCTTATTACTCAACAGCAAGGCTATGCGGTTAAAGAATTATTAGGTGGATGTTTATGCTGTAGTAGTCAGCTTCCTATGCAGATTGCACTTTCACGACTTTTAAGTGAAACACAACCAGATCGTTTGTTTATTGAGCCGACAGGTTTGGGACATCCCGCCCAATTGCTTGAGCAACTTACAGAACCGCACTGGCAACGAAGTTTAGATATGCGCGCGTTGGTCATTGTTGTTGATGGAAGTCGATTACATGATGAAAATTGGGTCAGACAGAACTTATATACAGATCAACTTAAAGCTGCACAAATTGTTGTAATTTCACATGCTGATTGCATGACAGATAGTGATCAACAGATTTATTTTGAACTAAAAAAAGAATTTCAGGCTTATGTGCAGGATTGGATTGAAGCTGAACATGGCCACGTCCAACTCGAAGTGATTGATAAAGCACAGCGACCTGTTTTACGTAAAATTCAACCATTATTGAAATTACAACAGCATCAAACGCTAGATGAAAATGTCAGCGCAGTGAAACAACTACCGTACCATTATGTTGAGTCATCACAAGGCTATACCGTTGCAGGGTGGAAATTGCCGAAACGCTGGGTGTTTAATTTTAATGAGCTTTTAGATTTGCTTTGTGCACAACAGGATTGGGTGCGTATAAAAGGTATTTTTAATACAGATCAAGGTTGGAAAAGTTTCAATTTTAATCCTGAGCAATTTAATTACAAGTCAACTGAAGCAGGGCTAGATAATCGAATTGAAATTATTACGCAGGCATCAAATGACTGGTTTAAGTTTGAATCGGAGTTGTTAGATTGTCAGCTAAAAGATGAATGATTCATCGTCATAACGGTCAAATGGCATCTTTATTTTTTCAAAATAGAGTATGCTTAGCGCCAAATTTGAGGATGTATTCTATGGCTCTAAAAGCAACGATATATAAGGCAGATTTGAATATTGCCAATATGGATGAGCATATTTATGCTGATTATCAACTTACACTTGCGCTGCACCCGTCTGAAACAATTGAACGACTCATGGTCCGTGTGCTCGCTTACGCGCGTTTCGCTGACGAGCGTTTAGAATTCACAAAAGATCTGTTTGAAACTGACGAACCTGCTTTATGGCAAAAGGATCTAACAGGGCTTTTGGAAAAGTGGATCGAAGTAGGTTGTCCAGCAGAAGATAAAGTCAAAAAAGCAAGTGCTCGTTGCAAGCAAGTCGCAGTTGTTGCATATGGTTCGCAAGTAGATGATTGGTGGAAACGTAATAGTAAAATCAAAACTTTAACGAATGTCGAAGTTTGGCAGCTGGGTGATAAAATAACTAGTGAACTAGAGCAGTTGTGTGAAAGAACGATGCAGTTACAACTGAATATTTTAGATGGTGAGTGGACTTTGTTGAGCGATAAAGGTCAAGTCGATATTAAATGGCAAAAATTGCAATAATTGGCTTGAACGATATTAGGAGATAATTTGAGATGATAACTGAATTAGAAATTATTGATTTAAAAATTGGTGAAGGTAAAGAAGCGGTTAAAGGTGCGCTTATTACCACTCACTACACGGGATGGTTAGAAGATGGTACTAAATTCGATTCTTCAATTGACCGTGGAAATTACTTTGAAACCGTGATTGGCACAGGTCGTGTAATCAAAGGTTGGGATCAAGGTATCATGGGAATGCGCGTGGGTGGAAAGCGTAAGCTGATTGTTCCTTCACACTTGGCATATGGTGAAAGAAAAATGGGAAAAATAATTCCTGCACATTCAAACTTGATATTTGAGATCGAATTATTTGATGTCAAAACACGTGATGAATAATTAAAAAAATATGTTGATAGAAATCACAATTTAATCTTAATTTATGATTTTATTGTGATTTTTATATTTCATACAAAAACAATACAAATAATATTATAGAAATAAAAATAAGCATATGATTTATATAACTTTTATTTAAATGAGTTTTTTAATAATTTCTGCTTAAAGTTATTGATTCTATAGACAGTTCTGTATATCTTTGAGTTAAAAGAGCAGTGTTTTGTGAATCAAACTTTTTTCATAAAATGTGAATTAAGTTTACCTTTTGGAAAAATTGATTAAACTGGATAATCATTAGGCAAACTAGCTTATTGATGTAATTGGCTAAATATAAAAATATTTCACTTGTATGAACCAAGTGATAAAAATTGAGTGAGTAGAGGTGGGTATGAATGACTATTTGGATATTACCGCGTCTGAGCTATTAAAAGAGCTAAATAATTTTTTCATGATTGATACGTATGATGGCTCGGAAAATGGTTTTTGGGCAAATTCTAAAGCATTGACGGATAAACATTACTGGATGGATGGAGACAACAAAGTTGAAATCATTCGAGAGTTGAGTTCTTCTAATCCTCATGCAGAATGTAATTATAAAATTACATTACTTTCACCTGAGGAGGGTAATGTAGTTCTTCTTGATTATGATGGATTCAATAAAAAGATTTTAACTTTCCGTCGTGGTGATTGGGTCAACCGTCTTTATCGTTACTTTTATCATAAAGAGCGCTGCTACTTACAAGACCGTGCAGAACATCCAAATTTCCAACTTATTCAATACTAGTCTGGATACATTGATAAAGATTGCCTCGACTATCCAAGATGATCGAGGCAAATTTTTTTGTGGGTTTAAAATAACAATTTATTTTTAAGATTATTTTCAGTTTAAAAAATTATAACTACAATCCTCATATTACCCGACAAAGTCAGCCATCTAATTGTCGATAAGATGAAATCCTTCTGCATATCTCTGTACTGATTTTTCTTTATTATTGAGAATATTCTCCATGTCTACTCCTTCAAGATCGCCAGCTTTAAAATGCTTTTTAGGGCTCGTGGTTGGTATGTTATGCAACGCGGCAACTTTCGCAGCCAACCCCAAAATTGATGCTACTACCTTGACGGTGATTGGTTATCATGAGATTACCGATGAAAAAGATGCCCTGATACCAAGCTATGCGGTAACAACGCAGCAATTTAGTGAGCATATCCAATGGTTAAAGAAAAATGGTTACCATTTTATTAATGTAGATCAACTTATTAAGGCTCATCAAGGCAAGTATAGATTACCCAAAAAACCTGTTTTATTAACAGTAGATGATGGTTATCAGTCTTTCTACCAAAATGCTTATCCAATTATTCGTAAAAATAAAATTCCAGTCTTACTTGCAGTGGTGGGTTCATGGTTAGAGCCATCCAATCTTGAAAAAGTCGATTTCGGTGGTGAGCCGATTGATAGAAATAAAATCTTAAGTTGGAGTGAACTTAAAGAAATGCAGAGTTCGGGTTTAGTGGAAATTGCTAGCCACAGTTATCATCTGCACGAAGGAGTCAATGCAAATCCACAAGGTAATTTAGAACCTGCTGCAATTTCTCGAATTTATGATCCCAAAAATCAAAGTTATGAAAGCGATTCAGCTTACCAGCAACGTATTTATCAAGATTTAAAAAAGAATAATGATTTACTACAGGCACATGGATTGCGATCACCACGAGTTATGGTATGGCCATATGGTCGATATAATATGCAGCTTGTGCAAACAGCAAAACAACTTGGTATGCCAATCACCATTACTTTGGATGATGGTGCAGATCATGCCAAACAGTCCTTGCAGAATATGAGTCGTATATTAATACAAGGTAATATGTCGACAAATGCTTTGGCACAAGAAATCAAAAATAGAGAATTGAATTTAAATGACAATAATCGACCGCAAAAAATTATGCATGTCGATCTTGATTACATTTATGATCCCGACCCTCAACAAGAAGAACGCAACTTAAGCCATTTGCTTGATCGTATTAATGGTATGGGCGTGAATACAGTTTATTTGCAAGCGTTCTCTGATCCTGATGCCAATGGTTCAGCAGATATGGTGTATTTTCCAAACCGTCATATACCAATGCGGGCTGATCTATTTAATCGTGTAGCTTGGCAAATTCAAACGCGTACCTCAGTACAACGACTTTATGCATGGATGCCAATGTTGGCTTGGGAGCTACCAAAGACTAATCCTGTTGCAAATGAGCTAGTTCAAACAGAGCAGGCCAAAGCAGGTGAACATTTAAACATGGGCTATATACGTCTGAGCCCATTCTCGCCAAAAGCTCGACAAACGATCAAAGAAATTTACCAAGATTTAGCGAAATCCACACCATTTGATGGTCTGCTATTTCATGATGATGTGACTTTATCTGATTATGAAGATGCTAGTCCTCAGGCTTTGGCTGCTTATGCGCAACAAGGCTTAACAACCGACTTAGCTAAAATTAGAAATAATGATGCTGATTTGCAGAAGTGGACTGCATACAAAACTCAATATCTAGATGATTTTGCAATGGAATTAGCAAATGAAGTGCGACAATACCAACCTTATTTAATGACTGCTCGGAATCTATATGCTCAAGTTGCATTAAATGCTTATGCAGAAAACTGGTATGCACAATCACTAGAACAATCTTTAAGTCGTTATGATTTCACTGCGATTATGGCAATGCCATATATGGAAAAGGTAGACCAGCCTGAACAGTTCTATAGCAACATTTTAAACCGTCTTAAAAAATATCCAAATGGTATTAAAAAGTCAGTGATGGAATTACAAGCCGTGAACTGGCGAAATGATCAAAAAATTCCATCTGAAGAGATGGCTGCGACAATCAAATCATTATATCAACAGGGTGCAATGCACATTGCTTACTATCCAGATGATCCGATTAAAGATCACCCTGATGTAAAGCAAATGCATGATGCTTTTGCACAGAAATCATCACAACTAGTGCCTTAATTGAGTATATGAAATGACTGAAATTGCAGCCTTATGGTCATATGCCATTAAGTTCGTATTCTATTATCCGTTATTCATGTCTTATTTATGGATGATGGGGGCAATTCTATTTTATTGGAAAGAACGCCAAGACCCACCTTATCAACAACCAAAAAGTTTAGAGCTTTATCCAAAAGTTGCAGTACTTATTCCTTGTTTTAATGAAGGTGATAATGCTGAAGAAACCATTAGCCATGCTTTACAGCTGGATTATCCGAATTTTGAAGTGATTGCGATTAATGATGGTAGTTCAGACAATACGGGAGAAGTGCTTGATCGTCTCGCAAGTCAATATGAAAAATTACGTGTTGTACATCTAGCTCAAAATCAAGGCAAGGCAATGGGATTGCAGGCGGGTAGCTTGATGACTGATGCTGAGTTCTTGATTGGCATTGATGGTGATGCTTTACTTGATCCTCATGCAGCTAAATGGATGATGCGACATTTTCTAGAGGATGAAACGGTTGCAGCGGTCACAGGAAATCCACGTATAAGAACACGATCAACCTTGCTTGGTCGAATTCAAGTGGGTGAATTCTCATCTATCGTTGGAATGATTAAAAGAGCACAGCGCACGTTTGGTCGATTATTTACGGTATCGGGGGTGATTACGGCATTTCGTAAAAGTGCCGTACATCAAGTCGATTATTGGTCTCCAAATATGTTGACTGAAGATATTGATATTACTTGGAAGCTTCAACGAGCAGGGTGGGATGTACGTTTTGAACCGAATGCCTTGGTGTGGATTTTGATGCCAGAAACCTTTAATGGTTTGTGGAAGCAGCGTTTACGGTGGGCGATGGGCGGGGCACAGGTCTTAATCAAGAATTTGGACGTCTTCTTGAAACCCAAACTTAACTTCTTATGGCCATTAATGCTTGAATTATGCTTGACCTTGGTATGGTCATATTTGATGCTAATTATGGCTGTCATATGGCTATTACATTTTGTTATTACACTCCCAAGTCTCGCTATTGTAAGTTCGCCATTTTTGCCTTACGGAAGTGGGATTTTATTAGGGGCAACCTGTTTAATTCAGTTTGCTTTAAGCAAATGGATGGATAGTCGTTATGAACCAAACTTGGGTAAAAATTACTACTGGATGATTTGGTATCCCTTTGTATTTTGGTTAATTACGATTACTGCTACAATCGTCGCCTTTCCAAAAGTACTGCTTCGTGGACAGGAAAAACGTGCACGTTGGATTAGTCCTGATCGTGGTATTCGTTAAGTTGTAAGTCTAATCTTACAGAGTATAGTGAAATGAAAGTAAATAGCTTGATTATTGATTTACGTCGCCAACTCCCATGGCATAAACGCTATTTTTCGACCACAACAACAGCGATGATGTGGGCAGGCTGGTTATTATTATGGCGTCCATTCGTTTTAGTTTGGGTATTGATTGAAATTCAGAAAACCCATCTAGCACAGCGTTTAATGTCAGGATTTAGTAATGGTATTGAACATGGTGTAATCGCATTAATTTTTTGTGCTGTCATACTTATGTTATGGGGTTTATTGCCTTCTAAATCAGTGAGTGAAAGGCAAACTGTTGAAAAGCGAATCACGGATTTTGCTCGCTATTTTGAACTATCAGAACAAGAAATATCTTCTGGTCGTCAGCAAAAGATCACAATCGTTCACCACGATGAGAATGGTAAAATCATCCGAGTGGAATAACATTCAATTCTAATAGATTTATTAGATACCTTAGTTTCGACTGAGGTATTTTTTTTATTTTATAAATTTTAGGCATAAAAAAACCAGCATACGCTGGATTTTTTTACTGCACCAAACTTCAATAGTTGAAGGATGGTGCCCGAGGCCAGACTCGAACTGGCACGCTTTGTGGGCGGGGGATTTTAAATCCCCTGTGTCTACCGATTTCACCACTCGGGCATGTGCGCAATAATAGTGGAGGCTTTAAATCTTGGCAAGAGTAAAATCAACTATTTGCTTTATTTTCAATCAAAACATGTTTTTAACCTATAAAAAATAATCATGTGCTATGTATTTTTCATAGTTCTTTCACAAAATTGAGATCATTTGTTCATATTAGCTGATTAGGTTTAAGCATTTAAGGTGATAAAAATAAGGTAGTACTTAAATGACTGTAAATATTTCACGACGGGAACTCATTCAAAAAAGTTTATTCGGTTTGGGTGCATTATCACTCACAGTGGGAATGACAGGTTGTAATGATAGTTCAGATAATGAAACTAATAGTTTAAAGGTGAGTTTTGAACATGGTGTTGCGAGTGGTGATCCGTTGCAAGATCGCGTTATTTTATGGACACGTTTAACGCCAAATGAAACCAGTGCACGTTTACAAGTGACATGGGAGCTTGCATTAGATCAACAGTTTAAACAAATCATTAAAACAGATAAAGTGACTACATCAGCATCACAAGATTTTACGGTGAAAGTGGATGCAACGGGACTTCGGGCTGATACAAGTTATTATTATCGGTTTATTTTTGGAAATAAGATTTCTCCAATAGGGCAGACTAAAACGTTACCCCTAAGCACATCTAAAGTTAGTTTTGCAGTATGTTCATGCTCAAATTATCCAGCGGGATATTTTTATGTATATCGTGAAATTGCAATGCAAAATGTAGATGTAGTGATTCATTTAGGTGACTATATTTATGAGTATGGTGCTGATGGATATGCCACTGAAGATGCTACAAAACTTGGTCGTACTTTAGCGGCAGATAACAATAAAGAAATTATTAAATTAGATGATTACCGAAAGCGATATGCACTATATCGAAAAGATAACGACTTACAGGCTGCACATCAACGTCATCCATTTATCGTGATTTGGGATGACCATGAGTTGACGAATGATACTTGGAAAAATGGTGCTGAAAATCATCAAGCAAATGAAGGTTCGTTCCTTGAGCGTAAGTTGGCTGTCTTACAGGCATATTTCGAATGGATGCCAATTCGTCCTGTAGATGATCAGCATGTAAAGATTTATCGCCAATTCGATTTTGGTAATCTTGTTCAATTGACTATGTTGGATACCCGTATTATTGCTCGAGATCAACAATTAGATTATGCAAATTATTTAACTGCGACAGGCATAGACGTTGCAAAGTTTCAAGCTGATCTTACTAGTCCTACGCGTACTTTGATGGGGGTTGAACAACGTGATTGGTTATTAGGCAAATTACAGCAATCAAATGCAACTTGGAATGTTTTTGGACAGCAAATTTTAATGTCTAAAATGTTTATTCCTGCTGAGTTGTTACTTTCTTTGGCTGAAATAACTTCAGGCAATCCAACAGCTGAAACACTCACAAAAATGAATACGCAAATTACTGAACTGGTAACGCTAAAAGTTCGACTACAAAATAATGATCCAACACTTACTCAACAAGAGAAAGCGCGTGTACTTACGACTGCACCGTATAATTTAGACGCTTGGGATGGTTATTTCACTGAACGCGAGATTTTGTATGGCACATTAGCGCAGTTGAAAAAGAAAATCGTGGTCTTGGCGGGTGATACACACAATGCTTGGTCTTCAAATTTATACAGTAAAGATGGGGTATTCGTTGGAGTAGAGTTAGCTACCAGCTCAGTATCTTCACCAGGATTGGAAAAATACCTCAACATTCCTTTGGCACAATTGCAACAATTTGAATTTGCATTCAAGACATTAATTGATGAATTGAATTATTGTAATTTGAATCAACGTGGTTATTTGGTGGTTGAATTTGATCAGTTACAGGTACAGTCGAAGTGGATTTTTGTTGATTCTATTAAGCAGACAAACTATTCCGTTGATGAAAGTCGTCAGCACCAACTTAATTTAGATGTCAATTTATTGCCCATTCAGACAGTTCAGCAAGTTGCATAATTTTTGAAATCAAAAAAGCCAAGTATGCAAAGCTTGGCTTTTTATAAAACATCAAATTTTAGACATAAAAAAACCAGCTTACGCTGGATTTTTACTGCACCAAACTTCAGTAGTTGAAGGATGGTGCCCGAGGCCAGACTCGAACTGGCACGCTTTGTGGGCGGGGGATTTTAAATCCCCTGTGTCTACCGATTTCACCACTCGGGCTTTACCAATGGAGGCGGAGGTCGGAATCGAACCGGCGTACACGGAGTTGCAGTCCGCTGCATGACCACTCTGCCACCCCGCCATCTCTTGGTGATGCACATATTAGCAATCTTTAAAAAAAAAACAATAGTGTTTGCGGTGAATATGCACATAAAAACAACATCTAAAAGAATATTGGCTAAATTATCATGTATTATTTGCATTATTGATTCATACCCACTTTGGAGATGCGCTGTGGCATTGGTTTTAGACGGTCGTGCATTGGCAACACAAATCGAAGCTGATTTGTTGGTACGTGTAGAAGCATTAAAAGCAAAATCGGGTCGTACCCCAATTTTGGCAACAATTTTAGTTGGTGATGATGGTG
Source organism: Acinetobacter sp. A22 (assembly GCF_030913345.1). Taxonomy (NCBI): domain Bacteria; kingdom Pseudomonadati; phylum Pseudomonadota; class Gammaproteobacteria; order Moraxellales; family Moraxellaceae; genus Acinetobacter; species Acinetobacter sp. A22. The sequence goes on along the minus strand of NZ_CP133162.1, from coordinate 1,697,221 downwards.
CATCTGCAACTTATGTGCGTATGAAAGGAAATGCTTGCCGCCGTGTAGGCATGGATTCTCTAAAGGTTGAACTGCCAAAAGAAACGACAACTGAACAATTACTTGCTGAAATTGAAAAATTAAATGCAAATCCTGATGTGCACGGTATTTTGCTTCAACATCCAGTACCTGAACAAATTGATGAAAGAGCATGTTTCGATGCGATTTCACTCGAAAAAGATGTGGATGGTGTGACTTGTCTTGGTTTTGGTCGTATGTCAATGGGCGAAGCCGCGTATGGTTCAGCAACTCCAGCGGGTATCATGACGATTTTAAAAGAAAACAAGATTGAAATTGCAGGTAAGCATGCCGTTGTTGTTGGTCGTTCAGCAATTTTAGGTAAACCAATGGCAATGATGCTATTACAAGCCAATGCTACCGTGACGATTTGTCATTCACGTACTCAAAACCTTCCTGAGTTAGTGAAGCAAGCCGATATTATTGTGGGTGCAGTAGGTAAGGCTGAATTAATTCAGAAAGATTGGATCAAACAAGGTGCTGTTGTCGTTGATGCTGGTTTCCATCCACGTGATGGCGGTGGTGTGGGTGATATCCAATTAGTGGGTATTGAAGATGTTGCATCAGCTTATACACCAGTCCCAGGTGGTGTAGGACCTATGACGATCACGACTTTGATTCGTCAAACAGTTGAAGCTGCTGAAAAAGCTTTAGGTTAAATATCCACTTTAAGCCCTTCTAAATAGAGGGGCTTTTTTCAAGAATTTAAGAAATATGAGCTGTACATTTCAATTTGCGAAAGCACCTGATCAATTGCTTAAAGCCTTACATGAAGTTATTCCAAACACTGATTTATTGGCACAGCAGTTACCTGAAACCCCAATTTCATTGTGGCTAATTCCTCCTGTATTTCCAACTGATCGTTTAGATGATGAGGTGATTCGTCGTATTTGGAATGAAACTCCTTATTGGATTTTTTGCTGGGCTTCAGGGTTGGCGATGGCGCAATGGCTACTCGCTGAACCACATCATGTAAAAGATAAGGTGGTATTGGATTTTGGTGCAGGCTCAGGTGTGGTTGCAATAGCAGCAAAAATGGCTGGTGCAAAACGTGTTATTTGCTGTGATATTGACCAAGTAAGCTTGGAGTCATGTCGTGAAAATGCATTACTCAATAATGTAGAACTTGAATATTTAGATGATTTATACAAATCTGAACAGGTCGATGTCTTACTTGCTGCTGATGTACTTTATGATCAGTGTAATCGTTTCTTTTTAGATGAGTTTTTGAAGTTCGCACCTGAAGTGTGGGTGGCGGATAGTCGTGTGAAAAATTTTAGCCATCCACAATATTTGAAAATAGATGAACGAAGTGCAACGACTTGGCCCGATTTAGATGAAGCCAAAGAATTTCGGAATGTAAGTTTTTATCGTACACATCCTCAATAGGCTCTAAATCAAGATAGGGTACTTTGTTGTGTTCTCTGTTTATCAAATAGCAACAGAGATTATTTTGTGTGGATGATAAAACAAGTCTCAGCGATTCAAGTATTGAAAGTTAATTCATTAAATGCTTTCGTACTTGATCGCAATACAATCAAAATGAGGCTTAAATAGTGAATATTAAACAATCAGATGACACTAAACACGGGACCTTTGAGATTTTTGATGCTGATGTAAAAGCTGGTGAGATGGCTTACACGTGGGCAGGTGATTCAATGTTAATCATTGATCATACAGATGTCGAAGATCAATTTCGTGGACAAGGAATTGGTCGTCAATTGTTGGATGCTTTGGTTGCATTTGCACGTGAACGAGAGATTAAAGTTATTCCTTTGTGTCCTTTCTCTAAATCTGTTTTTGATAAAGATCAGTCAATTCACGATGTGCTAAAAGTATAACGATTGATGAAACGTATCTGAAATTGATTCAGATACGTTTTATGTCTTTTATGAATTAGTTGCAGTGATAGCGAACGACTTTAAGGGTAGAAGGTCGAGCTTCTAAAGCCTTACGAGTCGCATAACCTTCACTATTGTTCAGATCTGGCGAATTTGTAAGACCAAAAGTGGTACGGCTATTGCCAAGCTTAACACCATATTGTTCTTGTTGAGTTGGGTTCATGATTTCATTCACACTCAGCACTGAGATTTTATAATTTTTATCAGCACCTAAAACTTGTTTACAAGCATGTTGTAATTTGCGCTCGTCAACATCACGATTGCTATGTGCTGCTAAGGTGTATGCTAGAGTCGCTGATGTTGCTGTTTTATTTTCAATTTGATAGCCAGTCACGCCATTATATTGATGCGGACTAGTTTGACATGCTGCAATGAAAAGACTACCGCTTACAATAACGAATAAATTAGTTTTTTTCATATCAATGGTCCTGTTATTTCTGTTTTTAAGTATCGCATAAAATCAGCTTTAAGTTGTTAGGATTCTTTAAAACCTAAGCTATTCATCGCATATGGGTTCAAAGTTAAAGAAAGAATTTTCGTTTTCGAACAATTTTGCATATAATCTGCCAAGTTTTTTTATTTAATACAGAAGTCATTGCTTTATTGCAGTATCGAAGCCCGTTTTTTTACGGGCATTTAATTTGTTGCTCAAATAAATAAGGCAAGTCTGGATAGGTATGTCATGATCTCTACAGATAGTCAAAAAAAATATGTGGTTGCATTTGACCAAGGTACCACGAGTTCACGTGCGATCGTTTTGGATCACGATGCAAATGTAATCACGATCGCTCAACGTGAGTTTACTCAAATCTACCCACAACCAGGTTGGGTAGAGCATGATCCGATGGAGATATGGGCAACACAAAGTGCAGTCTGGGTTGAGGCACTTGCACAGGCAAGTATTTCAAGTGATCAAATCGCAGCGATTGGGATCACCAACCAACGTGAAACTACTGTAATTTGGGATAAAAAAACAGGTAAACCTATCTACAATGCGATTGTTTGGCAAAGTCGTCAAAGCAACGAAATTTGTAATCAGCTTCGTCAAGATGGTTGGCAAGACTATATTCGTAAAGTCACAGGGCTTGTAATTGATCCTTATTTTTCTGCAACAAAAATTAAGTGGATCCTAGATCGAGTAGAAGGTAGTCGTGAGCGTGCGGAGCGTGGTGAGCTTCTTTTCGGTACGATTGATACATGGTTGATTTGGAAACTTACCAATGGGCAAGCACATGTAACTGATTATACTAATGCTTCTCGCACCATGCTTTTCAACATTGAAACTTTGGAATGGGATGATAAGTTACTCGAAGCTTTAAATATTCCGAAAGCAATGTTGCCTGAGGTACGTAGTTCTTCGGAAGTGTACGGATATACACATACAATTAGTGGGCAAGAAGTTGGAATTCCAATTGCAGGTATTGCTGGAGATCAGCAAGCAGCATTGTTTGGACAAATGTGCGTAGAAGTTGGACAAGCTAAAAACACTTATGGTACGGGTTGCTTCCTTTTAATGAACACGGGCAAGCGAATTGTTCAGTCTGAACATGGTTTACTTACAACAATTGCATGTGGTGCAAAAGGTGAAGTGAATTATGCATTGGAAGGTGCTGTGTTTAATGGTGGTTCATGTGTGCAATGGTTGCGTGATGAATTAAAAGCGATTAATGACTCACATGATTCTGAATACTACGCAACGAAAGTAAAAGACAGTAATGGGGTCTATGTTGTACCTGCGTTTACAGGTTTAGGTGCGCCATATTGGGACCCTACAGCACGCGGTGCGATTTTGGGTATTACACGCGGTGTGAGTATTGAGCATATTATTCGAGCAACTTTAGAATCGATTGCATATCAAACACGTGATGTTTTAGATGCGATGCAACAGGATTCGGGTGAAAAATTACGCACATTACGCGTTGATGGTGGCGTAACTGCAAACAATTTCTTGATGCAATTCCAAGCTGATATTTTAGGCACTTCAGTTGAACGACCTGCAATGAAAGAAACTACAGGTATGGGCGCTGCGTTTTTAGCTGGTTTAGCGGTCGGGTTTTGGTCTGATTTGAATGAATTAAAGAGTAGAATGACGATTGAGCGTAGTTTTACTCCTGAATGTACCCGCGACGAAACCGAAAAACTCTATAAAGGGTGGTTAAAAGCTGTTGGACGTACTCGTGATTGGGCAGAAGATTAGGGTAAAATAGCCGCCGAAGATATACAACAACACAGGATATATGAGCATGAGCTTGATACTACGCCAACAAAAAACCCTCGAATTAGTGAGAGAACGTGGCTATATAAGTATTGAAGAGCTTGCTCAATATTTTGATGTAACACCTCAAACGATTCGTCGTGATATCAACCAGCTTGCTGATGAGGGTTTGCTGCGTCGCTATCATGGCGGAGCGGCACATGATTCAACGGTGGAAAACACGGAATATACGACTCGTGTTGGCTACATGCTTGAAGAAAAAAGAACGATTGCGGCTGCTGTAGCAGCGGCTGTTCCAGACCATGCATCTTTATTTATTAATATTGGTACAACAACTGAAGCAATCGCTCATGCACTTTTAAATCATACTGGTTTAAAAATCATTACTAATAATCTTAATGTGGCTAAGATTTTGAGTAATAAGGAAGACTTTGAGGTCTTAATTGCGAGTGGTCGTGTTCGTCCTGATGGTGGGGTTATTGGTCAAGCTACGGCTGATTTTTTTAAACAATTTAAAGCTGATTATGCGTTGATTGGTATTAGTGGTATTGAAGAAGATGGAACGCTTCTTGATTTTGATTTTCAAGAAGTGTGTGTTTCTCAAGAAATTTTATCTAGTGCTAGGCAAGTGTTTTTAGCAGCCGACAGTAGTAAATTTGGTCGTAATGCCATGATCCGATTGGGATCACTCAAACAAGTTGATTGTATATTTACAGATCAGCAGCCTAATGAAGAATACATGAAGACAATCCGTGAATTGGATGTTGGTTTGATTGTCGCAAAATAAGTATTCATTTTCGAACATTGCGATGTACTATTTGAGCTAATTGATTTAGCTCAATATTTCTATTATTTAGTCTAAAAACTTTCAAAAAATCTTTTTTGTTTAATACTTCAGCATTTTTCCTGTGATTTATAAATTTACCATTTATCTTTAAATGACTGCTGATTGGCATTTTTATGTCTATTTTTTATTGTTTATTTTCATTTGATGTGTTTTAATTTTCATTATTGAACAATAATGAAAATTTGCGGTGACATATGCAAACTTCTCCTCTGTTAAAAGACAAAATTTATGATATCGCTGTGATTGGTGGTGGTATCAATGGTGTAGGTATCGCTGCAGATGCAGCAGGACGTGGTTTGTCTGTGTTCTTATGCGAAAAAGATGATTTAGCAAGTCATACATCATCTGCAAGTAGCAAGCTCATTCATGGTGGATTGCGCTACCTCGAACATAAAGAATTCCGTCTCGTCCGTGAGGCATTGGCTGAGCGTGAAGTGTTATTGGCTAAAGCGCCGCATATCATTCGTCCAATGCGATTTATCATGCCGCATCGCCCACATTTACGTCCAGCATGGCTGATTCGAACAGGCCTATTTTTTTACGACCATTTAGGTAAACGTGAGAAATTATTGGGATCAAATAATGTCTATTTTAAAGATGATAGCCCACTAAATTCAGCAATTACTCGCGGTTTTGAATATTCTGATTGTGCGGTTGATGATTCACGTCTGGTTGTGTTAAATGCTATGCATGCACGTGAAAAAGGCGCTGATGTTGTTACTCGCACACGTTGTTTATCAGCTCAACGTGTAGAGGGTTATTGGGTTGTAGAACTAGAGAATGCACAAGGTTCATTTAAAATTAAAGCTAAAGCTTTAGTTAATGCTGCAGGTCCTTGGGTCGCACAATTCATCAAACAAGATTTAGAGCTCAAATCACCTTATGGCATTCGTTTGATTCAAGGTAGTCATATTGTTGTGCCGAAACTGTATGAAGGTGACAAAGCATTTATTATGCAAAATGATGACCGCCGTATTGTGTTTGCGATTCCGTATTTAGAACAATATACAATGATTGGTACGACTGATCGTGAATATCAGGGTGATCCATCAAAAGTACAAATTACGCAAGCAGAAACAGATTATTTGCTTGAAGTGAGTAATGCACATTTCAAAAAACAGCTTACTCAAGCTGATATTATTTGGACATTTGCTGGGGTTAGACCATTATGTGATGATGAGTCCGATAATCCTTCAGCCATTACACGAGACTATACCTTAGCTTTATCTCAAGAAACTCATGATCAGACACCATTACTTTCTGTTTTTGGTGGAAAGTTAACGACTTATCGGAAATTGGCTGAGTCGGCTATGCAGCAGTTAAAAGCATTCTTCCCTGAAATGAAGGGGAGTTGGACTGCAACTGAGGCTTTACCTGGTGGCGAAAATATGGCATCTGCTGAACAATTAGTGAATGAGATTCGTGCACAAATTACAGATGTTTCTGAGAGCTTAGCAAAACGTTGGGCGACTTCTTATGGTTCGCGTATTTGGAATATCTTGGGCGAGGCTGTTTCAATTGATCAGCTTGGACTGAGTTTTGGACATGGATTATTTGCTAAAGAAGTGGATTACTTATGTCGATTTGAATGGGTAACAACTAGCGAAGATATTCTTTGGAGACGTTCTAAATTAGGATTGGTTTTTGCGCAAAATGAAATTGATCGCTTAGATGCCTATTTATCAAATAAGCCGAATCATATTGTAGCCGCTTAAATAGACTAATATAAAAAAGATCGCTGAAGCGATCTTTTTTATTATCCCTTGATCCCTCTTTATTAAAGGGAGGGAGCTAAGGTAATTAAGCAGATTTAACAGCTGCTAATAATTCATTTTGACGATCTTTAAGTGCTTGTGGTAAACGATCACCAAGTTTAGTAAATAACTCAGTGTGGCTTTCAAGCTCTTTGATCCATTGGTCTTTGTCTTGTGCTGTAACAGTTTCGAATTGCTCTTTAGAGAAGTCGATACCTGTCCAGTTCAATTGTTCATAAGTTGGAACGTAACCAATAGGAGTTTCAGTTGCTTCAGCACGACCTTCACAACGATCAATGATCCACTCAAGAACACGCATGTTTTGACCGAAACCAGGCCATACGAAGTTGCCTTCAGCATCACGACGGAACCAGTTTACGTTGAAGATTTTTGGTAATTTATTACCTGCAGCTTCTGCTTTAGCACCCACTTCTTGACCAAGTTGTAACCAGTGACCGAAGTAATCAGCCATGTTATAACCTGCGAAAGGAAGCATCGCAAATGGATCACGACGAACAATACCTTGTTGACCAACAGCAGCAGCAGTTGTTTCTGAGCCCATAGTTGCAGCTTTATACACGCCATCAACCCAGTCAAATGCTTCAGAAACTAAAGGTACTGTGTCTGCGCGACGACCGCCGAAAATGAATGCAGAGATCGGTACACCTGCTGGATTTTCCCAGTCAGCGTCGATAGAAGGGCATTGACCTGCTGAAACTGTGAAACGTGCATTTGGATGTGCCGCTTTTTCACCAGCAACGTGTGGCTGACCTTTCCAGTTGGTAAGGTTTGATGGAACTTCTTTAGAAAGACCTTCCCACCAAACTTCACCGTCTTCAGTAACTGCAACGTTTGTATAGATTACATCTTTAGTTAATGTCGCCATACAGTTCGGGTTGGTTTTGGTGTTTGTACCAGGTGCAACACCGAAGAAACCAGCTTCTGGGTTGATTGCATATAAACGACCATCTTCACCTGGTTTAATCCAAGCAATATCGTCACCTACAGTCTCAATCTTCCAACCTTCATAACCAGCTGGTGGAATCAACATTGCAAAGTTAGTTTTACCACAAGCAGAAGGGAATGCCGCTGCGATGTAGTGTTTTTCACCTTGTGGGTTTGTTACGCCCAAAATAAGCATGTGCTCAGCTAACCAGCCTTGTTCACGACCCATTGCAGATGCAATACGTAAAGCTAAACATTTTTTACCAAGTAAAGCGTTACCACCATAACCAGAACCGTAAGACCAGATTTCACGAGTTTCTGGGTAATGCACGATATATTTTTCATTGTTACAAGGCCAAGCAACATCTTTTTGACCTTCTTTAAGTGGAGCAGCTACTGTATGTACACATGGGATGAATTCACCATCTGTACCTAACACGTCATAAACTGCTTTACCCATACGCGCCATTTTAGTCATGCTAACAGCAACGTAAGGTGAATCTGTTAATTCGATACCGATATGTGCAATGTGGCTACCTAATGGACCCATAGAGAAAGGAACCACATACATGGTACGGCCTTCCATTGAGCCATCAAATAAACCATTTAACTTTTCGCGCATTTCTGCAGGAGCAACCCAGTTATTCGTTGCACCAGCATCTTCTTGGTTTTGAGAGCAGATATAAGTGCGATCTTCAACACGAGCAACGTCAGAAGGGTCAGAATTTGCAAGGTAAGAACCAGGATGTTTTTCTTGGTTAAGTTTTTGCATGGTGCCGTTAGCGATCATCAAGTCGATCAGACGTTGATATTCTTCTTCGCTTCCGTCACACCATTCGATTTTTGCTGGTTTGGTTAGTTTTGCAATTTCTTCCACCCATGCAATAAGCTTAGGGTGACGAACGAATTCTGGTGCGTTCACTTGGGTCATGGTGATGCCTTTTTAAAGTGTGTACGACGTACAGTTCTATTCATTGGGTGACAATGAAAATAGATGAAGTAAAAAAAGTGGCTGTATTAAAGCACAAAATCGTAAAAAAAATAAGACTATCGGATCATATTCCCGATTAGCGAAAGAATGTATATTTTTTCATAAGTTATTGTTTTTGATGTTTTTGGTTATGGTTTTTGTTCGCATGTGATTTTTTTATGTGTGTTATTTTTATTATAAATACTTATTAAAAACAATAGTTTATGATTTTTAACTTTTCTTGAGAATTATTATTGATAAATTGAATAATCATCATCCGAATTTTACATAAACTAGCTTTTAATTGTTGTTTTTATAAACAAATATATTGGATATCGTCGTCAAGGCTGCAGTATATGAATCAAGAGTTACAGCCCTTATCTATTATTTATAATCAAAAGTCTGGATTTCATGCAGCTCAACAAGATGAAGTCTACGAGCGTTTGATGACATTTTGGACTCGATATGGTTTTGAGATTCAGGTATTTGAGCTAAATGCGAGAAATGATTTTGATGCGATGATGGAAACAGTATTACTAAGACATCAGCAATCAGAAAAAACTGGTGTTATTGTGGCTGCTGGGGGAGATGGTACTCTGAATGCAGTTGCAAAAAAATTAATGCACACTGATATTCCTATGGGAATTATTCCTTTAGGAACATTTAATTATGTTGCTCGTGTTTTAGAAATTCCAATTGATATTTTTAAAGCTGCCGAAGTGATCGCGACAGGTACTTATCGAGAAGTGCATATTGCAACTTTAAATGATCAGATCTATTTAAATAATGCAAGTTTAGGTTTATACCCATTCTTTATAAAAAAAAGAGAAACATTCAATCGACTTTTTGGTCGCTTCCCCTTACATGCTTATACATCCGCTTTAGATGTTTTATTGCGTGAGCATCAATCTTTGAAATTATCGATTAGTATTGATGAAAAAAAATATCCAGTTAAAACACCTTTGATTTTTTTTGGAAATAATCAATTGCAGCTCTGTGATATGAAATTAAGAATTGCAGAATGTGCTGCAAATGGAAAACTGGCTGGTGTTTTGGTGGCTAAAAATGATCGATTGAGTTTATTAAGAATGTTATTTCAGTTTGTTCAAGGAAAAATTGATCAAGCATCTGATGTTTATTCATTTTGCGCAGAACATATTCAGGTTGAATCTAAAAAGAAAAAATTAACGGTTGCACTCGATGGTGAAATTGTCGAGTTGGAAACTCCTTTAAATTTCGCAGTAAAAAAATCAGCATTAAAAGTGATGGTTCCCCATGTTATTACACCTGTCTGACTTACATTTTGGAACTGAGCGTGAAGTTTGTATTCAGGCAATTCGTGATTTTTGTGAATTACACCGCCCAGAAGCTGTGATTGTCAGTGGAGATTTGACGCAAAGAGCGAGATTGAAACAGTTTTTTGATTGTCGACAATTTCTCGATTCCTTAGATTTGCCTTATTTGGTTGTTCCAGGTAACCATGATATTCCCTTGTTTCACGTATGGAATCGCTTTTTTTCACCATTTGTTCGTTATCAGGCATTTTTTGGTCGATTAGAAACGACACTAGAAACATCGAATTTCTATATTGTTGGGGTGAATAGCATACGTCGCCGCTATCATACACGCGGTCATGTATCACTAGAACAAATACATGAAGTAGCTGAAAAGCTAAGAAATGCTCCGAATAATAAAACCAAGCTCGTTGTGTTTCATCAACCTTTTTATACATTTCCTCATGATCATGGGGATAAAGATTGTCCTGTACTGGCGAAGATAGCGCTTGAACAATGGGGTAAGACAGGACTTTGGGGACTGTTACATGGACATTTGCATAAAGTCGCTATCCATGATTTGAATCAGGTGTTTAATTTGGGATTTGATCATTCAATTTATGACATTCATGCTGGAACAGCTATTTCTAATCGATTGCGTTTTGGCTTGTCTAACAGTTTTAATATAATTTCAGCAAATGGCAAAATCGAACATTATTGGTTTGATGAAAATGAAAAAAAATTTTTAAAATCAAATAGTGTCGATTTATGAGTCAATCATTTTTTTGTTGGATTAAAAAATCATCAAAAAAGTATAAATTTTTTTATTTTTACCCTTGAAGCCTTTTTTTTTAACCCCACAAATGTGGCATATCAAATTTTTTGTTCATTGCTACTGATTAGCAATGCAAATTAATCAAAAAAGACTAAGTCTGATGGAGTTAACTATGAGCAACATTCGTCCGTTACATGATCGTGTTGTGATTCGTCGCGTAGAAGAAGAAACCAAGACTGCTGGTGGTATTTTACTTCCAGGTTCTGCTGCTGAAAAACCTTCTCAAGGTGAAGTGATCGCAGTAGGTAATGGTCAAATCACTGACAATGGTGTGCGTGCTTTGGATGTTAAAGTTGGAGACAAAGTATTATTCGGTACTTATGCAGGTACAACTGTAAAAGTAAACGGTGAAGAACTCTTGATTATGAAAGAGTCAGATATCTTAGCTGTGCTTGAAGGCTAATCGACACATAACTCACATTTATTATCAGATAAAGTATTTAAAGATTCGGAGTTTAACATGTCAGCTAAAGACGTAAAATTTGGTGATTCAGCTCGCTCAAAAATGATTGCAGGTGTAAACGTACTTGCAGATGCGGTTAAAGTCACTTTAGGTCCTAAAGGTCGTAACGTTGTAATCGATCGTTCTTTCGGTGCACCTCACATCACTAAAGATGGTGTAACTGTTGCTAAAGAAATTTCTTTAAAAGACAAGTTTGAAAACATGGGTGCTCAACTTGTTCGTGAAGTTTCTTCAAAAACAAATGACATCGCGGGTGATGGTACAACGACTGCAACTGTACTTGCTCAAGCAATCTTAAATGAAGGGATCAAATCAGTAACTGCTGGTATGAACCCAATGGACTTAAAACGCGGTATTGATATTGCAGTTAAAACTGTTGTTGAGAACATCCGTGCAAATGCAAAGCCTGCTGATGATTTCAAAGCAATTGAACAAGTCGGTTCGATCTCTGCAAACTCTGATACTACTGTTGGTAAGCTTATCGCCCAAGCGATGGAAAAAGTAGGTAAAGAAGGCGTTATCACTGTAGAAGAAGGTTCTGGCTTCGAAGATGCATTAGATGTTGTAGAAGGTATGCAGTTCGACCGTGGTTATATCTCTCCATACTTCGCAAACAAACAAGATACTTTAACTGCTGAACTTGAAAATCCATTCATTCTTCTTGTTGATAAAAAAATCAGCAACATCCGTGAATTGATTTCTGTTTTAGAAGCAGTTGCTAAAACTGGTAAACCTCTTCTTATCATCGCGGAAGATGTTGAAGGCGAAGCGCTTGCAACTCTTGTTGTCAACAACATGCGCGGTATTATCAAAGTATGTGCAGTTAAAGCACCTGGTTTTGGTGATCGTCGTAAAGCGATGCTTCAAGATATCGCAATCTTGACTGGCGCAACTGTAATCTCTGAAGAAGTAGGCATGTCTTTAGAACAAGCTTCTCTTCAAGATTTAGGTACTGCTCATAAAATCACAGTGTCTAAAGAAAACACAGTGATTGTTGATGGTGCCGGTAATGCTGAACAAATCGCTGAACGTGTTCAACAAATCCGTGCGCAGATCGAAGAGTCTACGTCTGAATATGACAAAGAAAAACTTCAAGAACGTGTTGCTAAATTAGCAGGCGGTGTTGCAGTGATTAAAATCGGTGCTGCAACTGAAGTTGAAATGAAAGAGAAGAAAGACCGCGTAGACGACGCACTTCACGCAACTCGTGCTGCAGTTGAAGAAGGTGTTGTTGCTGGTGGTGGTGTTGCTCTAGTACGTGCTGTTAATGTGTTAGAAGGTCTAAAAGGCGCTAACGAAGATCAAACAGCAGGTATTAATATTTTGCGTCGTGCAATCGAAGCTCCACTTCGTCAAATCGTTTCAAATGCTGGTGATGAACCATCAGTTGTAATTAACGCAGTGAAAGCAGGTGAAGGTAACTTTGGCTACAACGCTGCAACTGGTGAATACGGTGATATGTTAGAAATGGGTATCCTTGACCCAGCTAAAGTAACTCGTTCTGCATTAGAACATGCTGCTTCAGTTGCTGGTTTAATGTTGACTACAGAATGTATGATCACTGATATCCCAGAAGATAAACCAGCTGCTCCAGATATGGGCGGAATGGGTGGTATGGGCGGAATGATGTAATCACATTGTCGCTCATATTTAAAAAAATCCCTGCCTTGGCAGGGATTTTTTACGTTTGAAGTATAGAAAAATCACAATCAAAACGTTATTAATGATCTGACTTAAATAAATAACTTGATAAGTAAATTTTAAATAATTAAACGGTTTTAGGAGTAGAAAATGGTTCGGTTATCATTATTAATTCTTGGGTGTATGGCTTTAAGCTCGTAAGCCTACGCGGATACGATAAAAGATTCATTCCAAGGTGAGACTAAGGTTTTTTTGAATATTTATGGTTTTGCGGCGGACATAAATGGAATAATAGGTTATCAAGGGATTAACTATCAGTTAGATCAACCTTTTAAAGATACCCTAGAGGCGCTTGATCAAGCTTTGATTGGACATCTGGAAGTAACCAAAGGGAAGTGGGGGATTTATACTGATATTTAATATGTAAAGACTGAAGAAGAAAAGCAAGTTTATAATTACCCAATTGCATTATCGACCACTGTAAACTTAAGTAATGCAGGAATTTATTATCGTGCATTTGAACAATTTTCTGATGGTACAGGCTGGATCATTGAACCCACTCTAGGTGTGAATTATACAGATCTAGAGGGAACCTTAGATGCTTTGGGCAAAGGTGTTGCTGTTGAAAAACACTGGTTTGAATATTTTGGTGGGGCGCGGATACGTTACAACTCTACTTCTCCGTGGAATTTAGCAGCGCAATACACTAACGGTACCGAACAAACACAAATCGCTCAGGCTTATTTGGGATACCGTAAAGCTGTATTTTCAACCCCAGTAAATTTTAGTGTGGGTTATCGATACGTATCACAAGACTATTCTGATGGTAACTTTAAATGGGATACCTTACAAAAAGGTCCTGTCGTTGGTCTAGGATTCGGATTTTAATTTAGAATCAAATGACTATGAGTATTGAAAAAATAAGAAATGCAAAAGCATTTCTTATTTACAAATCACTTTAACAGGATAATCATCCATGTTGAAAAAATGATTCCAAGAGATATAAATTGAGCAGCACTGCCCATATCTTTGGCATTTTTTGAAAGTTGATGTTTCTCCAACGATATTCGATCAACCACAGCTTCAATTGCAGAATTAAATAACTCTACAATAATAGCAAGTAAGCAAACAGCGACCATCAATGCTTGTTCAAGGGCAGAAACATGAACAAAAAAGCTAGTTGGAATTAAAACAAGATTGAGTAATAAAATTTGTCTAAAAGCGGCTTCATGGCTGAATGCGGCTTTAAATCCAGCGAGAGAATAACCCGTTGCATTCAAAATACGCTTGATACCATTTTTGCCTTTGTAGGGAGAGTAAGGCGTCATAACAGAACTTTAAGAGATAAAATATGTCGCCATTATAAAAGTAAAACTGCTTCTGAGGATTGGCAATAAGTCGCATGATCTCTGCAAAGTTGTAATGTTTCTCGCCATTTTATTGGAAACGTTGATATTTAATTTGTCAATTTGACTGATGCTAAGGATAATAAGCCTAGTTCAACAGATGGAATATCCTGCATGAAAATTATCGCAGATGAAAATTTGGCTTTTACCGATTATTTCTTTGCGGAATTTGCAGAAATACAACATCGAGCGGGGCGAACATTGACTCATGCAGATGTTCAAAATGCTGATGCTTTATTGGTTAGATCGGTTACTAAAGTTAATCATGCCCTAATTGACCAGACTACAATTCAGTTTGTCGGTAGTGCAACGATTGGAACAGATCATCTCGATATTCAAGCGCTAGAACAACAAAACATCACGTGGACGAACGCAGCGGGTTGCAATGCTCAAGCAGTCGCAGAATATGTGATTACTGCGTTGCTGCACCTAGACATTAAATTATTAGAAAGAAATCATGAATTTACTTTAGCGATTGTTGGCTTAGGTAATGTTGGTCGTCGACTTGCAAAAATGGCCCAATTATTAGGTTGGACAGTGATTGGCTATGATCCTTTTGTACAGCTAGATGGTATTGAAAATGTATCGTTTGATGCGTTACTAGCACGTGCTGATGCCATATCCATTCATGTACCGTTAACGTCAACTGGTGATCATCCAACACAACATTTATTTAATGAAGCAACGTTTGCTCAAATGAAAGAATCCGCGATACTGATTAATAGCGCGCGTGGTCCAGTGATTCAAGAAGCAGCTTTAATGACAGATATCCAAAGGAATAATCGAAAAGTTGTGTTAGATGTATTTGAGTTTGAACCTGAAATTTCGCAACAGTTACTAGATATGTTGGCTTTAGCAACACCGCATATTGCGGGTTATAGTCTTGAAGGTAAGGCCCGTGGTACACAGATGATTTATGAGGCATTTTGTCATAAATTTGATTATCCAATATCTAAACAGTTCGAAACCCAATTACCGCATGTTGAGCAATTCTTTGAACAACAAGACTTGAAAGAAGTACTCAAGCAGCATCTTAGCCAAATTTATAATATTGCTGAAGATGATAAAAAATTAAGGGCTTGTGTCATGGATGGAAAAGTTGAACAAAAAGCGTTTGATTTGCTCCGAAAGAATTATCCATTACGCCGTGAATGGGCAGCACACGGTGGACCAAAAGCATGAGCCAGACTAAGAAATCTTATCAACCGACTTGTTCGCTTGAGGCAATAAAAGCCCGTGCAGAGATGTACAATAAAATTCGTCAGTTTTTTGCTGAACGAAATGTTTTAGAAGTTGAAACCCCAGTTTTGTCTCAAGCAGGGGTCACAGATGTGCATTTGGCGTCAGTACAAGTACAGCGTCATATTCATGGAAAATTAAATACTCAATATTTACAGACTTCGCCTGAGTTCCCGATGAAGCGATTGTTGGCGAGTGGTAGTGGCCCAATCTTTCAAATTTGTAAAGTCTTTCGTGATGATGAGCATGGACGTAAACACAATAGCGAATTCACCATGTTGGAATGGTATCGACCTGCTATGGATTTGAAAGCCTTAATGCATGAGACAGCGGATCTATTGGAAACCTGTTTAGCACATCGTTTTGGTGAAATTCGTCCTATTATTTTGAGCTATAAGCATGCTTTTCAAGATCGTTTAGAGATCAACCCATTACAAGCCAGCTTAAAACAACTTAAGGACACCGCACATCGTGTCGGTCTGAATCTTGATTTGGGTGATGATCGTTTGGCTTACATGGACTTATTATTTTCTCATTTTGTAGAGCCAAGTTTGGGCTTTGACAAACCTGTATTTTTGACAGATTTTCCACCTGAGATGGCATCATTAGCAAAAGTAAAACAAGATGAAGATGGGGAATGGGTTGCAGCTCGTTTTGAGGTCTATATTGAAGGCTTAGAGCTTGCTAATGCCTATGACGAACTTCTGGATGCAGAAGTATTAGCAGCACGATTTGAAGCCGATAATCAAGAACGTGCTTTACAAGGTTTACCCGTGATACCTACTGATCAATATCTATTATCTGCTTTACCTCATATGCCTGAATGCTCCGGTATTGCATTGGGTATTGATCGTTTACTTATGGTTGTAATGAATAAGATGAAAATTGATCAAGTGATCGCTTTTCCTGCTGAAATTGCCTAGAGCTGTTATAGAAATTGCATTAATAATTGGATCAACTCACTTTGACGGTGAGTTTGGGTCTTTTTAAAGATGGACTGTAAATGCTTTTTGACAGTATCTGATTGAATATCTTGTGACATAGCAATTTCTTTGACCGTTTTTCCATCTAGGAGTTGTTCACAGATTCTGTGTTCTACAGGTGTAAACATAAATAGTTTTGCGCAAATTTCTTTCTGATATTTGGGTCTATGTTTTAAGCCTGAGAATGTTACTAACAAAACTGGTCGCAAACCAAAAATCTTATGCGCTTTTTCAGGAGAGAGTAAATCTAGGCTCAGGAAAAGTTGGTGATCCAACATCATAATTTTTGTTCGCTCGGCATAACTTAGATCTGGATTATTTTTATAATTTCGCTCCAATTCGATTAGATTTTGGTCGAAAATAGTTTGATTCTCACCAGTAAAAACAAAGCGTCGCTGTTTTATTTGAATTTGAGGATTTATTTCAAATAATTGTTGTGCCTCCGCATTAAATTCTAAAATATCACCGTTAAAATTAATGATCGCAATAGCTTGCTTCATCTTTTGAATAAGTTGGGAGCCTAAAAGGGTCATTGTGGAATATTCAAAATGATGTCGATATTGCTGAATTTTTTGCTGCAAGATCGGCAAAATTTCATAAACAGGCTGAACCGTACCGGGTTTGTCGGAGACTTTTTTATTTAAGTTAGGCCACCTGACCTAACGGGTTAATCTTATCATAGTACATTGCTTCAAACTCAAAAGGTGATACATAACCCAGTGCACTGTGTACACGCTCTTTATTGAACCAATCTACCCAGTTTAGTGTCGCAAGTTGTACATCCGCTAAACCTTGCCAATCCGCTTTTAAATATTCAATCACCTCTGTTTTGTATAAGCCATTCACCGTTTCAGCCAAAGCATTATCGTATGAATCACCGGTCGTACCGACTGATGCTCGTAAATTTGCTGCTTCTAAACGATTGGTATAACGAATGGAAAGATATTGCACGCCTCTGTCACTATGATGAATCACGTTCTTTGGCATGCCTCGATCATGCAATGCTTGCTCCAGTGCATCGAGCACCATATCTGTATTCATACGTGTTGATACTTTCCATCCAACAATTGCTCGCGAGAACACATCAATAATAAAGGCGGTATAGACCCAGCCTGAATGAGTTTGAATATACGTGAAGTCAGCGACCCACAGCTGGTCAGGATGATCTGCATTAAAATTGCGTTTTACTAAGTCATCTGCTCGTTTTTGATCATCTCGGCTACGGGTGGTTTGTTTATTCTTACCACGCCAAACACCTTGTATACCTAGCTTCTGCATCAATCGAGCAACTGTACAACGTGCGATAACATAACCTTCACGTTTCAATTGTTGCCAGACCTTACGCACACCATATCGACCTAAACTTTCTTTCCAAATACGTTTGATTTGCTCTGCATGATGTAAATCATGCAGAGCACGTTTCGCTCGATGTTCTGGGTTATCAACGAGATCTAAAGCCCGATAATAGGTCGAAGCTGCAATCGGTAAAATTCTACAAATCGCTTCAACACCATATCGATCTTTATTGTTCTGGATAAAATCCACCATTATTTGTGTGGGCGGTCGAGCTCCGCCTGGGCGAAAAAAGCGGCTGCTTTACGTAGAATTTCGTTAGCACGTTGCAGTTCTTTATTTTCACGTTCGAGTTGTTTAATACGTTCTTGATCTGAAAGTTGCTGTACTTTAATTGGGTTTTGTTTATCTAAATATTTTTGATACCAAACACGTAGAGTTTCAGGAGTACAACCTATCTTGGGAGCAATAGCGGTGATTGCAGCCCAAGTAGAAGGATAATCTTTTTCAGATTCAATCAATAATTGAACCGCTCTATCTCTGATTTCAGGGGTGTATTTTACTTTTTTCATCGGGACATTCTCTCAAGAAAAGTGGTCTCCGACAAACCCGGTACGGTTCAGGCTTCAACTCAGAACAGCTTAAGGCACCACGATCATAACTGGTTAGAAATGAAAGAATGACACATACCTTATGATCAAAAATAACTTGGATGGCAGAACAGAATCTTAGATCAAGTGGTTTTAATACTTGTTGATAAACTTGTGTTTGGGTGATCTCATCTTCTTGGAAATGCTCTTTGCAATGCATCCAACCATTCATCGGTGCAGATAACATTTTTTTTAAACGAGGATCATCGTCAATTTCAAGACGAATTTGCTTGAGTGCTGCTTGTTCAAGTTGATGCGAGTCAAGGTTGACACCGTGATGAATACTAAATGAAAGTGCTTGAACTTCGAGATCAACTGCTAAAAGTTGAGATGCTTGGACATCAAAATGATGATTGAGATGCTCTAAAAAAATAACCCAGTCATCCGCATTCTGAACTTGATTCAGGATTTCTTTAACTGCACAGCGTTGAATTAGATCCATTGAAGAAATCCCATCAAAATGAAGAGAATAGATTTCCTTATATTTTATATGGCATTTTAATAAATGAAATCGCTAGAAGTAAAAAAGTGTGAAGTTTTAGGCAATTATTCGATGAAATGTGTGTTTGAATTAGTAATGATTTTCATTTGATTGCAGGAGGAGGAAATTGTCTAAACCCAACAAGTGAGTTTAGACAAAATTAAACTTAGCAGCGACCTTTTTTAGCCTGTCCAGGAGGACAGAAATCTCCATGGCCACCACCATAGGTACGATCTGGATCAACAACGACGCTACCATGAGGTGTATGTACAGCACACGCTGATAAACCTAAACAGAACAATGCGCTTAGGCACAATAATGCTTTCTTCATAACTTCATCCCAAAGTTTTGTTTATTCATTTTAGACTTTAATGTGCAATTCATTTTTCTACTAGATGAATGACGCATTTTTTTATTCAATTTCTGTATCTTGGCATACATTGTCAATAATCCCTTTTGTTATTTACAAAAGGGATTGAGTGTGAATATTTTAGTTTAGAAGGGGAGTTTTGTGAGTTGGCTAAGAAAATGTGGCAGAACTTTAGGTTCGAGGATAACGGTAACAATGACACCGTATGCTGCTCCCCATAAGTGAGCACTATGGTTTATATTGGTATTTCCACGTTTACCAGACCAAATACTGTAAGCCACATATAAAATAGCGAAAATAATCGCAGGAACTGGAATAAAGAATACGAAAATTAAATTCCACGGTTGAAATAAAATATATGCAAATAAAACGGCCGAGACTGCTCCTGAAGCGCCCAGACTCGCCCAACGGACATCATTCTTATGTTTTAAATAACTTGGCAAGATAGCAAAAATTAATCCACCCAAATAAAACAGTACAAAGCCCATATCGTAGAAGAATTCACGATAAAAGCTTTCAATGATATTACCGAAGAAAAATAGGGTAATCATATTGAACAGTAAATGTGTCCCATCTGCATGTACAAAACCATGGGTAATAAAGCGGTCAAATTGCCCACGTTGCATCGCTGGTGGCCAAAAAATCAAACGGTTCATCACGGTTTGATTGCTAAATGCTAATAAAGAAATCGCAACGGTAATAATCATCAGAGTCACAGTGTGACCAAAGGGTAGATGTAGCATAAATGAATTAAATTGATCAGTGTCTAAGCAATAATGCCATTAAAAAGTTAATAAACAATCATCTTGCATATAATTCCTACAAAAATGGTTGATTTTTTTTTATTACCCTCCATCTTCGGTTAATATAACGACATCAGCTTGAGGATTATTGTTATGTCGACTGAGAACACCAACACTGCTGTCGCAGAAGAAATTCCAAACCTTTTGATTACTCCCTCTGCACAAGAGTATTTACGTGATCTATTAGCAAAACAAAATACTCCAGGAATTGGCGTTCGAGTTTTTGTAGAGCATCCAGGAACACCACGCGCTGAATGTTGTATGGCTTATAGCGCGCCTGAAGAAGTGGTACCAACGGACTATAAACAGGATTATCCAGACTTTCCTGCATATGTAGATGCACCATCGATTCCTTATTTAGTTGATGCAGTCATTGATTACAATAAAGATCGTTTTGGTGGTCAGCTGACTTTCCGTGCACCTAACTCGAAAGTTCCACGTGTAGGGCCTGATGCATCAATCGAAGAGCGTATTACTTATGTATTACAATCTGAAATTAATCCAGGTTTAGAAGGTCATGGCGGTAATTGTAGCCTTGTGGAAGTACAAAATGATCCAGAACATGGTTTAACAGCCGTATTGAAGTTTGGCGGTGGTTGCCAAGGTTGTTCAGCGATTGATGTGACTTTGAAACAAGGTGTTGAAACCACTTTAAAACAGCATGTACCAGAATTACAGCGTGTTGTAGATCAAACAGATCATACTCAATCAGAAGGTGCATATTTCAAGTAATTTGAAGGATTGCATTCATGAATAAAAGAGAGCCTATATGAGGCTCTTTTTTAATTTTTGAACCTTTGCTTTGTTTTTAATATTGTTTCATAACAATAAAATCATGTGCATTAATGAGTATATAAATAATAATTATCATTTGTATTGAGTTTTATTTGTTTTTTGTTGGAATTCACATAAATTTTTAAGCAAATCTTAAGATTTGTGTCGTTTAGGTGAAAACTATGTCGAATAAAATAACCCGTAAATCTTTACTCACACTTTCAGTGATGAGCGGAATGTTTTCCATTGCATATGCAGCAGAAACCAAAACACAAGAGCTTAATCAATTAGAGACCATCGTGGTGACAGCGAGTGGTTTTGAGCAAGATATAAAGAAAGCAGCAGCCTCGATCTCAGTACTTTCACAAGAAGAAATTAATAAAAAAGCTTATCGAGATGTCACAGATGCACTGAAAGATATTCCAGGTGTTGTCGTGACGGGGGGAGGAAGTTCTAGCGATATTAGTATACGGGGTATGGGAAGTGCCTATACCGTGATTATGGTCGATGGTAAAAAAGTGAATACCCGCTCTGTGAGACCAAATAGTGATAATTCTGGGATCGAGCAAGGTTGGTTACCCAATATTGGCGCGATTGAACGAATTGAGGTGATTCGCGGTCCAATGTCTGGTTTATATGGCTCTGATGCGATGGGCGGTGTAATTAATATTATTACTAAAAAAAATACAGCTCAATGGACAGGTTCTATTAAGCTAGATACAACACTACAAGAAAATTCAAAATCAGGTCATCTTTATCAAACCAATGCATATATCGCTGGTCCTTTAATTGCAAATCTGTTGTCGTTCAAAGCAAATGGCTTATATTCTCAGCGAGATGAAGACGAGATATATGGAGGTTATAAGGAGCAGAAAATTCGAGCGGGTGGTGCAGCCTTGAGTCTGACCCCGAATGATCAGCATACGATTGATTTGGACTATCAGCGTTCAATTCAAAATCGTAATGGAACCGTTGGAAAAAGTATCTCTCCTGTGCAAACAGGTCGAAATCCTCCAGTAGATTCACTTACAGATTATTATCGAACAGAGTACAGCTTAACTCATCGAGGTCAGCTTGGCCCTGTTGAAACACATTCATATATTCAGCGTGAAGAAAATGAAAATCCATCACGCAATATGGAAGCCATCAATACTACTTTTAATACGATTAACAAGATTAACTTTGATTGTCATAGTTTGAGTTTTGGTGGAATGTACTTAAAAGAAGAATTAGATGATCAAGGCAATCAACTAAGTGTGGGAGGGGCAAAACCTGTCTCAAGTTTAGATCGTTATAGTTGGGCATTGTTTGCTGAAAATGCATGGAATATTGTTGATGATTTCACTCTGACTACATCATTACGTTTAGATGAAGATGAGAAGTTTGGTGATCATTGGAGTCCAAAAATCTATGGCGTTTGGGGTTTAAATGATCAGTGGGTGATTAAAGGAGGCGTGTCTACAGGATATAAAACGCCTGCACTTCGTGCGACGGTAGCTGAGTGGGGGCAAGCAACAGGTGGTGGTCAAAGTAAGGGCGTAATTGTTGGTAATCCAGACCTAAAACCTGAAAAAAGTGTTAACTATGAGGTGTCTTTCAACTGGGATAATTTAGATCATCTCACTGCTGGACTTACTATTTTTAATAGTGATTTCAAAGATAAAATTACAGAAGTTAGAACCTGTCAGGGTGAAAATATTGGTGCCTTAGAGTGTGATTGGTTAGGTGAAAAATTCGACTTTGTCAGCTTACGTGAGAACGTGGATAAAGCCAATATGCGTGGTGCTGAACTGACGTTTGGATGGCAGGCGTTGCCTAATGTGAATGTATCAGCGAATTACACCTTTACAGATACAGAACAGAAGAGTGGTATTAATAAAGGTAAGCCTTTAAATGAAATGCCTAAGCATATGTTCAATACAACAGCGGATTGGGAAGTATCGGATCAGTTTTCTAGTTGGGCAAGAGTTAATTATCGCAGTAAAACATCTGACTATTTAAGTCGAACAGCGATGACCAAAGGTAAGCCTGCCTATAGCATGGTTGATGTTGGTTTCAATTATAAACCTACGCAAAATGTCGCAATTGCCGCAGGGGTATATAATTTGCTAGATAAGGAAATAGATATAGAAACTTATAGTTATGTGTTGGATGGTCGTCGTTACAATTTAGGTCTTACATATAGTTTCTAACTTTAAATGATAAAAAACAAGGCGCTTAGGCGCCTTGTTCATGATTGAGGATGTTCATTACTTGGTCAGAATAATAAAATTTCTCTAAATGAATACGTGCGCGTTGTCTTAAATAACCAGTGTCAATTAAACGCTTTAACACTGGCGTTAATAAAAGACTTAATTCATTTTGAATCAAACTCTCATTAATATTGAGATCTCGAAGGAGTTGATCAAACGTACGCTCCTGATTGCGTGCATACCATGCGTAAACACCATCATGTACTTGTTGTTTCATATAGGGTGTCTGACGAAGATGATCCCAGATCTCATGTCCCATACCAACAGTTTGAGTTAGATCTTGAACTTCAACATAATTTTTTAACACGGAAACAGGCATAACTTTAATTTTGTGCCAAATATTAGCTTGGAAATGATATAGCTTTTCATCATTAAAATGCTGATTGAGCACACGCTCACTCATTTGGCTAATTTTAAGAATATTCTTCTGTAAATAATGGCCGACTGTGTCATTTAGATTAGAGTCCGTAACAGTCTCTAATACAGATTTCCCCATTTTCATGAAATGACCAACGCCTGGGACACGTTTAGACATCACTGAATTATCCAAATAATCTTGAATAGAGTGTTGAATAAGTTGAGTAATCAGAGCAGAAAATGCAGGATTATTTACAATCGTTTTAATTAAGCGTTGGCGATGCCCACTTTTACTTGCAACGTATTGAGCAATCGTATCGATCGTTAAAACAGGAATAATTTCTTCGATGGTTGTTTCATCATTTAAAGGATGAATAAGTGCAAATCGAATGTGCTCGGCAATTTGTTCAACTAAAAATGAACTAGCAGGTGTATTTAAGATCTGTTTTTCAATTAAGGTATAAATTTGTTCAAAAGACCAAATATGTTGTAGTTGTTGTAAACGTATCCAATGATAGAGCTGCGAGAACTCTTGTTGAATTGTTTCTGATTGCGAAAACTGTTGATCTAAAAAGTCCAGTTGAGCATCAATCAGTTGTTCTATCATTGGGTGTTTAAGCATAAAGACTCTAAATAAATGATTAAGGAGTAGGTGCAGTCACCGACTTTTGGGCTTGGGTTTTACTCAAGAACGGTAGATATTGTTGAACGACGAGCTGATCTGCTTCTAAGATCGGCATATGACCGACATTATCCAAGATGACAGGTGCTTGAGCGTTTTTCAAAAGTGATTTTAACTCAGGTGCGACTTCAACATTGATAATTTTATCTTGCTTACCCCATAAAATCAGTGTTGGTGCATCAATTGATTTAGCAAGTAAGGCAAATGAGTCTGGTGTAAATAATTTATTGAGTGCAATGATTTGGTCAACCATTTTCTGAGTTTGTTCTATTTGTCCAATCATCATCTTCTCTTGTGCTTGGGCAATTTCTTTAGGAATAAACGGCGGGTTATGCATTGCTTGCTGCATTAAGAAATTAAAGTCGCCTTTTTTACTGACGATCATACTTCTGATTTGGTTTGGATCTTTTAAGTAAGGTGTATTTCCAGCTTTGTAGACACCAGCCGCATCAACTAAAAATAAACTCTTGGTTTCAAATGGATATTGACCCGCATAAAGCATCGCAATAGAGCCACCTAGAGAGTGTCCTGCAATATGAGCAGGTCCTGTTAAGTTTGCAGCCTCAATAAAACGGCGTAATTTTTCTGTGACATTAGGTACAGAATAATCAAATTCTTTCGGAACTTGGGTTTCGCCACTGGCAGGTAAATCTGGAATGATCACATGATAGTTGCCTGTTAATGCATTCGCGACACGATTCCAGTTATCACGACTACCAGCCAAGCCATGAATAAGTACAACAATCGGTTTACCGACTTGACCACCTTCACTATAAGACCATGTAATGTCACCAACTTTAAGCGTTTTACTTTGTAACCCAGCCCAAGCACGTTCCTGTTGTAATACATTTTGGAAACTCATTTCGATTTCAGCGGCTTGAGTCATCGTTGTTGTCATGGTTGCAGCAAGACTGCAACTGAAGGCGATAGCCGTCAGTGTTTTTCGGATTGGTGTGGAAAAGCTTCTATTCATCATGATTTTTCTGTCCTTGATTTATTTTTAAACCTTTTGATTATTGTTGAAGTTTCAAACATAGTCATTTGCATATTCAACAGATGTCTGTAAATTATTGCCAATGAAATGATTATTTTTTCCTTATTTTTCTTGATAAATCGATCACCAAATGTTTGAGAGTTTTTATTTTTGTCAGTGACAATCTATCGTCCTCACATTAAACTATTTTTTCATGTCAATCATAGATGGATTTAAGCATGCTCACCGCTCATGAAGCTCTAGAACGTTTAAAAGCTGGTAATGCTCGTTTTGTGAAAGGGGAAGCCGCCCTACAGAAGCAACTCACTCACCAAGAACGTGCTGAAATGGCAAGTGAACAAAACCCTTTTGCTATTGTTTTAGGATGTTCCGATTCTCGAGTGCCAGCGGAAATGGTTTTTGATCAAGGCTTAGGTGATTTATTCGTTATTCGTGTAGCAGGAAATATTGTTGCACCTTCTCAAGTAGGTAGCGTTGAATTTGCTGCTGAACGTTATGATTGTGCTGTTGTTGTGGTATTAGGTCATAGTCACTGTGGCGCAATTCAAGCAACGATCGATACTTTAAAGCATCCTGATCAAGCACCTTCTTCCAACTTAATGTCGATCGTAAACCGTGTACGCCCATCTGTTGAAATCTTAATGCAAACAGAATTGAAAGATGATTTGAAAAAGTTATCGGCACATGCTGTACGCTCTAATGTATTTGCTTCAGTAAATCAGTTGCGTCATGGTTCCGCTGTACTTGAAAGCTTAATCGAGAAAGGCAAAATGATCGTGGTTGGAGCTGAATACTCACTTGAGACAGGTGAAGTGACTTTTTTTGATTTCTAAATAAAGTTATAGATTGTTAAATTATAAAAGGTGCCTACAAGGCACCTTTTATATATGGATAAGCTAAATTTAACATGATCGGCTGCGCCTGAGCATTTGGATGAATTTGATCTTTTTGAATAAGATTTTTATTGCCAGCTACACCTTCCAAAAAGAAAGGTAAAAGCTTAACTTTGTATTGCTGACTTACAACTTTATAATTTTTTTCAAACGCTGTGCTATACGCCGTTCCATAATTTGGTGGTATCTTCATACCAAACAGTAAAACTGTTGCCTTTTGTCTTTGACTGAGTTGTACCAACTGAGCAAGATTACGTTGGATCATTTGAGGTGGTTGTCCTCGAAGTCCATCATTACCACCTAGCTCAATCACCACAATTTCAGGCTTATAGGTTTGTAATAGCTTAGGCATTCTTGCAAGTGCACCGCTTGTTGTTTCACCGCTTACACTTGCATTGACCACTTTGTGTTTTTTCGGATACTGTTGGTCAAGCCGTTGTTGTAATAAGTTAACCCAGCCTTGTTTGACATCTATTCCATAGCCTGCACTCAGACTATCTCCCACAATCAATATGGTCTTAGCTGAAACGATTGTCGGGAATACACATATTGCAAGCGCTCCCAGTGTTTTAGAAACGAACAAGATAACTTTAGATATTTGCATAGCACTTAAAATTTGTTCTAAAGGATACGTGACATCATGCCACAACCGATTATTTCTGCTCGAAAAGTTACACAAACCATTCAAATTAATCAGCAAAATTTAACGATTTTAAAAGAAATTGATTTGGAAATTTATCAGGGAGAGCAGATTGCAATTACGGGACGTTCAGGTTCAGGAAAGTCAACATTGTTGGGGATTTTAGCGACTTTGGATCGTCCTAGTAGTGGTGAATTGACGGTTTGCGGTCAAGATGTACATCAGCTAACAGAGGAACAGCGAGCACAAGTTCGTTTAGAAAATATTGGGTTTGTATTTCAGTCATTTCAACTTCTTCCACAGTTAAGTGCTTTAGAAAATGTCATGCTGCCGATGCGTTTACAGCCAGACTTCCAATTTAAAGATGCTGAGAAAAAAGCGTTGGCATGGTTAGAGCGTGTTGGTTTGATTCGACAGGCTCATCAAACACCCAAAGTTTTATCTGGTGGTGAGCAACAGCGTGTCGCTATTGCACGTGCCTTGATTGCTGAACCTAAATTAATTTTTGCAGATGAACCCACAGGTAATTTAGATGGGCAAACTGCAGAAGAGATTGAACAATTACTTTTTGATTTAAACAAAGAGTTGGGAACAACATTGGTTCTAGTCACGCATGATCAAAACTTAGCTGAACTTTGTCAACGTCATGTCAAACTTATCGATGGTCAGATTCAGGAGATTGTTCGATCAGAGGGGGCAATATGAGTTCTATTTTAAAGCCATTACTGATACAAAGTTTTCGAACGGGTGGTTTGTATTTACTGATTATTGCACTTTCATTGGCGATCAGTGCGACAACGGCTTTGAAATTTAGCAACACTCAAGTACAAAATGCTGTGACCTTACAAGCAGCTGAAATGCTTGGAGCTGATCTGGTATTGTCGGATAGTCATCCGATTCAGTCCAGTTGGATAGAGCAAGCGAATAAGCTGAACTTGAAGCATTCTCCAGTCACTGTATTTGGTTCTATGGCACATACCCATGATCAATTTGTCATGGTTAATGTCAAAGCGGTCAATGATCAATTTCCTTTGCGAGGCAAGTTAGAAATTGAACCCCAAGCCAAATCAATACAACCAAATCAAGTCTGGTTAAGCCCACGGGCAGTTGATTTACTCAAAGTTAAATTAGGTGAACAAGTTGCAATTGCAGATGGAACATTTACTTTCACAGGCGTGATTGAACATGATTCAAATCAAGAGTTAGGTTTCTCTGGATTTTCACCAACAGTTATTATTCATCAGGCGGATATTGCGAAGACAAATGCCATACAAGTAGGGAGTCGGATTGAATATCGTTTATTGATGGCGGGTCAGCTAGAACAAGTAAATGCATTTAAAACGATTTATAAGCAGCAAACGCATCAAGAGGATGAAACCTCTCCGAATGCAAATTCATCTGTAGAAAATTCGGAACAAACTTCACTTCGATTACGTGATGCTAGTCAGTCCAATACACGATTAATGAAACCAATCGAGAATTTGGATACATTCCTACAGCTCGCCAATTTACTTACTATTTTGCTTTGTGGGATTGCGATTGCTCTAACTAGTCAACGTTATGTACAACAAAACCAAGATCATATTGCTTTGATGCGGTGTTTGGGTTCAAGTAAGAAACAGATATTGATTGCTTATTTAGGCTTGTTAGCCTTGGTAAGTGCTATTTCCATCGTGTTAGGAAGCCTGATTGGAATCGCATTAGGCTATGGATTATTGCAATTGATGTTGCAGCTCATTCCGCAACTACAAGTTAGTTTTGCTGTATTTGATATCCTGATGGCATTACCGATTGCTATTTTCACCAGTGTAATGGTTTTGATTGGTTTTATTCTGCCGAGTATTTGGGAGTTATTAAATACGCCGCCAATACGCGTAATTCGTCAACAAGAACGTTCACGCAAATCCTATATAGCAATGTTTGCTATCGGCACGATCAGTTTAATGATTTTTAGTTTAGTTCTTAGTGATAATTTACAATTGAGCCTAATGGTTCTCGCTGCAATTCTTGTGCTTTGTGGAGTCTTATATGCTGTTATTTGGTTGCTTCTCAAACTGATCAAACAATTAAAGCACCCATTATCTGCCTATGTTCGGATACCGCATCAAACTGCATTGCAAATTACGGCACTTGCACTGGGATTAAGTTTAATTACGGTACTTAGTGTATTGAGAACAGACTTACTTGAGCGCTGGCAACAACAACTTCCTGAGGGAACACCTAATCAATTTGTGTATGGTCTGCCTCCATTTGACATGCCTTTGTTGAAACAATCGTTGGAACAGAATCATTGGAGTTCAACGCCGTTGTATCCAAATATTCGAGGTCGATTGATTTCAAAAAATGGTGAAGCTTTCTCTCCAGAATTGATCAAAGAAAATAACTCATTACGTCGTGAATTAAATCTTACGCAGTCCTCTGTGTACCCTAAAGATAATGTGATTATTCAAGGACGTTCAACATTTACTCAAACTGGGCAAGTTTCTGTTGAAGAAAAATTGGCGAGTGAACTTGGAATCAAAATTGGCGATCAACTGAGCTTTAGTCTGCCTGAAGGAAGCTTGAATGCAACCGTGATTAATTTACGCTCCGTAGAATGGGAAAGTTTTAGCCCCAATTTCTTTTTCATTTTTTCACCTAAAACGATGGATGAAAATGCTGGAAGTTATTTAGGTAGTTTTTATGTTCCGCCAACTGATCAGGCAAAAATGGTTGAGTTGATTCAGCAATTTTCAAATACTGTTTTTATTGATGTTGGACGTGTTCTAGATGAAGTGAAACGTTTGATGACTGTGTTGGTTCAGATCGTGACAGTACTTGCAATATTGGTTGGTTTGTCAGGTATCTTAGTCTTGATTGCGTGCTTAAATGTATTGATGGATGAACGTCGTCGAGAAGTGGCACTGTTAAGATCATTTGGAATCGCTAAGAATCGATTAAAACGCATGTTGAGTTTAGAAATCGGTTTTATTGGATTAGTCTCAGGTGTTGTGGCGTGTTTTTTTGCTGAGGTGATCAGTGCTATCGCTAGCTATAAAATGCAAATGTCTATTCAATGGCATCCAGAAATCTGGATTATTCTTCCTTTGACAATGATGGTGGTATGTACATTGATAGGTCGTTATCGCTTAAGCTATCTTTGTGATATACCACCTTTGCAAAGTTTAAGAGAAATTAATCAGTCTTAAAAACTGATCTGATTTTGGCGCAGAATCTCAGTCCACAAAGGAGTGAGTTCTGTGCTGAGTCGGGTGCAATACCAATAAAAGATACTTAAAGTAGAGACTGCAACAAGCAGTGCTATAAATTGGAATACACCCGTTCGTTGTGTTTTTTGAGACAGGTACCATAAGCCCGCCAACAAACCACCCATCAGCATGCCACCGATATGTGCGGCATTGTTGATGCCAGATACGGTGAAACCAAATACAAGGTTGATTGCCATAATCATCAGTAATGATTTTTTATCTAGAATAAAACGTTGATTTGCGAGTTGAGGCAATAATGAAATTACGGTCAATGCAGCACCGAGTCCCATAACCGCACCTGATGCACCTGCGCTAATACGAGGTAATAAAGCAGGATCAAAGTTTTGTAGCAAATCATATGTATCTCGAATCGAGAGATAACTCGATAATACACTTCCCATTAAACCAGCAAGAAAATACATACCTATATAATAGGGACGACCAAATAGTTGTTCAGCTACACTGCCAAAAATATAAAGCGCCCACATATTTAGCATCAGATGGATGAGTCCAAAATGGAAAAACATGCTAGTGAATAGGCGCTCAGGCTGAGATAAGAATGTAAGTGGTGTAAAATCTGCACCCCAAGCAATTGCATCTAGAGGTGAAGGGTCGGTAATATTCACACCTGAAAGAACTTGCCAACCAAATAAACTGACATTGACGGCAATAAGTAATGCGGTAAACCACCATGTATGGATTCTCAACTTTTGATTGATTTGTGGTGGTGTCATGTCAGTCATATGTGTTTAAGCTAGTCATCAATATAAAAAACAGCTTAGCATGAATTCGTTGCCCTAGGAGTGATGCACTTTAATGAAAGCCTTTTTAGCACGTGCAGTAATGTTGATTATTGGAGTGATACTCCTCATCCAACTTTGGATCTTTGCAAGTTTAGTTTGGTGGAGAACCAATCCAGTTGAAACTACAATGTTTATGCGGTTGGACTATTGGTCTGATATGAAGCCAATTCAGCAAGATTGGCGAGATTATGATGAGATTAGTGACAACTTTAAGCACGCAATTCTTGCAGCCGAAGATGCGAAGTTTGTCCATCATCATGGATTCGATTGGGCAGGTATCCAACATGCTTTAGAACGTAATAATGAGAAGGGTGAAGTGGTTGCAGGTGGATCAACAATTTCGCAACAATTGGCAAAAAACCTATTTTTATACAACCAACGTTCGTTTATTCGCAAAGGACAAGAAGCAGTTGCAACTTGGATGATGGAGCGGATGTGGTCAAAGCGCCGAATTTTAGAGGTATATATGAACTCTGTAGAATTTGGTGAAAATATTTATGGGGTTGAAGCTGCAACACAATATTATTATGGGAAAAGTTCAAAAAGCTTAACACGTGAACAAGCCGCATTTTTAGCAGCGTTGTTACCAAATCCTAAGTATTATCAAGATCATCGTAATGACCGTAAGTTGCAATATCGCAAACGCGTCATATTGAGATATATGAACGGAACACAGCTTCCAGAATAATCCGATCGATTAAAAAAGCTCAATATTTTTGGGCTTTTTTACCAAATTGACATAAATTTGCAGCATACTTAAATTATCAGTAGATGAATGCATAAATAACAAGGTTCAGTATGAATACGGCAGTGACGACAACAACGCCAATAGAATATAGTTACAACGATCGTTATATTAATCGCGAATTATCCATCCTCGATTTCCATTTACGTGTCTTGGAACAGGCTGTCGACCCACTTCATCCGTTATTGGAGCGTATGAATTTCTTACTGATCTTTTCCCGCAATTTAGATGAGTTTTTTGAAATCCGTGTTGCAGGGATGATGGAGCAACTAACTCTGGGCAATGAAAGTCGCACACCAGATGGCTTAACTCCAAAGCAAGTTTTAGATCAAATCTCTGTTACTGCTCATGCTGCAATTGAACGACAATATCGAATTCTAAACGAGCAGATCTTACCTAAGTTGCGTGAAGAAGACATTTGTTTCCTACGCCGTGGTGAGTTGACACCTGCACAGTCAGCATGGATTAAAAAGTATTTTCAAGAGCAAGTCGCTCCTGTGTTAACGCCAATTAGTCTTGATCCAGCGCATCCATTTCCTCGTTTAGTGAATAAAAGTCTAAACTTTATCGTGACCTTGGAAGGTAAAGATGCTTTTGGTCGTCAAATTGATCTAGCTGTCGTCCCTGCACCGCGCTCATTACCGCGTGTGGTTCGTTTACCAGATGAGCTGACAGGTGGAAAAGAACATCATGTCATGCTATCTGCGATTATTCATGAGCATGTATCTGATTTATTCCCTGGTATGACAGCGACGGGTTGTTATCAGTTTCGTGTAACACGTAATGCCGATTTAGCTCTTAACGAAGATGTTGAAGACTTAGCGAAAGCCTTAAAAGGTGAGTTAAGTTCTCGTCGTTTTGGTCGTGCTGTACGTTTAGAAGTAACTCATAATTGTCCAAAACACATCTATGAATATTTGTTAGATGAATTTGATCTAAATGAAGAACAACTTTATCGTGTAGACGGTCCTGTAAATTTGGCGCGTTTGTTGTCCAATTTTAAACGTCCACATTTACGATATGATTCCCACACACCAATTATTCCAAAAGCATTCAAGAAATCTGAAAGTGTGTTTTCTGCGATGCAAAAGCAAGATATTTTGCTGCATCATCCATTCGAATCTTTTGCACCTGTAATTCAATTATTACGTGAAGCAGCACGTGATCCACAAGTGCTTGCAATTAAGCAGACTTTATATCGAAGTGGTGCTGATTCTGAAATTGTTCAGGTACTTGCTGAAGCTGCACGTAATGGCAAAGAAGTCACAGCAGTAATTGAATTGCGGGCTCGTTTTGATGAAGAGTCAAACATCGAGGTTGCAAACGTTTTGCAAGAAGCAGGTGCGGTCGTTGTATACGGCATCGTAGGCTATAAAACACACGCCAAAATGATCTTAGTTGTGCGTCGTGAGAATAATAAACTAGTCCGTTATGTTCATTTAGGGACAGGTAATTATCATGCAACCAATGCCCGTATCTATACGGACTATGGTTTGATGACGACAGACAAAGATTTATGTGAAGACGTACATCGCATATTCCAAGAGTTAACTGGCATGGGCAAAATGGCGAAGCCGAAGAAGCTCTTGCATGCACCATTTACTTTACATGCTCAATTGATTAACTATATTGATGATGAAATTGCTAATGCAAAAGCAGGTAAGCCAGCTCAAATCATTGTCAAAGTAAATGCTTTAACTGAAGTTCAATTGATCAATAAATTGTATGAGGCATCTCAAGCGGGTGTTCAGATTGATTTAATTATTCGTTCAATTTGCTGTTTACGTCCTGGTTTACCGAACCTGTCAGAAAATATTCGCGTCCGTTCGATCGTTGGGCGTTTCTTAGAACATACCCGTGTTTATTACTTTAGCAATAATGGAAATCCACGTATTTATTGTTCGAGTGCAGACTGGATGGATCGTAATTTATTCAACCGTGTTGAAGCTTGTTTCCCAATTGAAGACCCTGCATTGAAAAAACGTATTTATCAACAAGGTCTGCTTAACTATCTGAAAGATAATCAGCAAGCATGGTTATTGCAAGGTGATGGTGTTTGGGAGCGTGCTAAACCTGCGGAAGGTGAGGAGCTACATAATGCTCAGCACACCTTGTTAGACTTGATTAAATAAGCACTAAAAAACCGATCTTCAATAGATCGGTTTTTTAATTCTGCCTTGATCAGTGCTTAATATGATTTCATTTCTAAAACCAATTGGTTAATGAGATCAGCTGCTTCAAGTTCACGAATTTGTGCAACATTACTACCTGCCCAAAATGCATTGTAGCCAAATTCTTGTTGTTTGTTGGCAATAGCCATCAGTTGTTTGGTTAGATCATAAGTGTATGGGTAGGCTGGAACTTTTGGTCGCTGTGGTGAGTCAATTTCTGTATGCCATGTGCCCAATAAGCCACGTGCAGGGCGACCAGATAAACTCGCACTGATCTGGGTGATTTTTTGACTAAACAATGCTTTTCGATAAGCTGCATTTGCACTTGAACTTTTACATTGAACAAATGCTGTTCCAAGTTGAACAGCTACAGCTCCCGCTTTCATCATCTGTTTAACTTGATCACCATTCATAATACCGCCTGCAGCAATCACAGGTATTTTGCAATGTTTTGAAATTAAGCTCACCAAATCTAAAGTTTTGATAGCTGCATCAAATTCTTGATTAAAAATACCGCGATGTCCTCCAGCTTCTATACCTTGAGCGATGATCAAATCTATACCAGCAGCTTCAATGGCTTGGGCTTCAATTAAATTTGTTGCAGAAACCATGGTGATAATTCCTGCTTGTTTTAGTGCAGAAATTTGATGAGCTTTGGGAATGCCGAAATGGAAACTGACAGCTTTGGGTTGGGTTTGTAAAACAATATCCAAATAATCATCGCTGTCTAAAAAGCTAGGATATATACAATTCAGTTGTTGGGGTGGTTGTGCATCAAATTTCTCAAAATGAGGGCGTAGGTAGTTGATCCATTGTTGTGCTACATCTTGATCAAGCTGTTCAGATTGATGACAAAAGAAGTTCACCTGAAAAGGTTTATCAGTTAATGATTGAGTTTTAATAATCTGTTCTTTAGCTGCTTCAGGTGTGTTTGCACCCAACCCAAGAGCACCAAGAGCGCCTTGGTTAGATACCTCCGCTGCAAGTTCAGGTGTGGAAACACCAGCCATCGGTGAAATAAAAATGGGATGTTTAATTTCTAATAATTCTAAAATAGTCATATTCTATACCTACATCATTTTTATTCAACATAGCTTAAATGCTTAAAAAATGGCAAATAATAATGGTGATCCTAGCCAAAATAATGGACAGATAGTCCCTCTAAAGCTAACGTAAAGTTAACTTTGGAGATACAAGAAATGGCGAAACGCTTTAGTCCTGAATTTAAACAACAATCGATAGAGTACGCACTAGCAAACACACATGAACCATTAGCTGTCATAGCCAGGAAGTTAGGTGTGGGTTATTCAACACTAGATAAATGGGTACGTGCAATGAATCTGGCTGGAACCAGTAAACGACAACTTACACCAGAACAACAACGTATTGTTGAACTTGAGAAGGAAAACAGACAACTCAAGGAAGCCAATGATATTCTAAAAAAGGCGCATGTGTACTTTCTGACCGCCGATCAAACCAAGAAAAGTACACGGTAATAGCGGATTTAACGATGAAAAAGGCAGTCACTATATCTTCCGCCTGTAAATACTTAGCCGTCAGCCCTTCTGGTTATTATGCTTGGCGTAAGCGACGAGTTGATACTGCTCAGAAATATAAGGATTTAAAAGCAGTGTATTGGTACCATCATGCTCGCTTAGGTGCCCCATCACTAGTTCATGATATGCATGATTTGGGTTATAACCTGAGCGAACGTACGGTAGGAAGAATGCTCAAGCATCTCGGGTTACGCAGTAAAATTTCCCGTAAATATAAACATACGACAGATTCAAATCATCGTTTGCCTACAGCTCCCAATCTATTGGATCGCCAATTTACCGTCACAAAGCCGAATCGGGTATGGACGACAGACATTACATACATTCGAACCAAAGAAGGCTGGTTATATTTATGCGTGATGTTAGATTTGTTTAGCCGTCGTATTGTGGGTTGGCAAACCAGCTATCGAATAGACCGTCAATTGGTGTGTGACGCATTTAATTATGCAATGGCACGTCAGGGTTATCCAAAGGGGGTGATGGTTCACTCAGATCAAGGATCACAGTACTGTAGTCGTGATTTTAGAGCGATACTATTGACGAATGGGTGTATTCAAAGCATGTCTCGCAAGGGGAACTGTTGGGATAATGCTGTTACAGAAAGCTTCTTTCATACATTGAAAGGTCATGTGGTACACGGTAGTGTGTTTACTACTAGAAAAGAAGCCAATGCTGTCTTGTTTGAATATATTGAGATTTACTACAATCGAATGAGGCGACATTCTGCCAATGGTTGGTTAAGTCCAGAAGCCTTTGAACAGAAATATTTTAAGAATTTAGAGGGATCGATTGTTCACAATTCTGTCTAGGATCACCGTTAAGCCTAAATCCATGATGAATCCTCCATTTCTCTGATCAAAATATTTTGATTAACAGAGTGAAAGAGTGCTTTTTTAAGGGTGTGTGTAACACGCTCTTGCTGAAAATCAGCAAAAGAAAAATGATTAAGCATAGATAAACTCACATTCTCAATAATTGATTAAATAAATGAATACATTGAGAACTTAGAGGGCGGGGCTCGACCTTGAGGGATGAGAAATAGACGTTGTAGTGAAAAGAAGAAACCAATAAATACTTGATACAAATGCAAGTATCGGACTTGTACACGCACGAATACTTCTTTAATCCCAAGTGTGGGTGGTGCAACTAAGTGTCCATAAAAGAAACAAAAAGGACATTGGTGATTAAGATCGTGATGGTGCTGCTCAGAATGAGAATCTGCTTGAGGCTGATCTAGATGCAAACTGTGGTGATCAGTATGTAAAACTTGTTCCGAATGTAGATGTAATTTTTGTTTTATTTGGGTAGACAGAAGCAAAACAGTCTCGCATGCAGGGGAAATTTGATATTCCTCTGGCAATAAAGGCTGTAAAAAAACAGCGATCTGTAATGCAATTGTTGCAAAAGCCAACAATATCCCAAGTCGATGTATCAAGACACTTCTCTACATTGGACATTTCAAACCAGAAAGTTAGTCTTTGGTTAATTCAGACCATCAAACTAGGCTTTGTGTTATATGTCATCATACACCTAATTTTGAAAAAAATCTTAATGATGCTTGGGATATATTATTAATTTGTAGTTTGATTGATTGGTCAAAATAAAATGGTTATCTTACAAGGGTTGCAGATTAAATAATGAGCCTACCCAACTTGAAAATGCCATTGCGATCACGCCCCAAATCACTATTCTTAGGCTTCCTTTAAGCATCGATGTGCGTGCAAAATAACTAGATAAAGCACCTAGAACTGCCAAAGACAGAACACCCGTAATTAAAACAGTTTTTGATACCCATTCATTTGAACTTAATAAAATAGCGAGCATGGGGAGTGCTGCACCACATGAAAATGATGCGGCGGAAGATAATGCTGCTTGAATGGGATTTGCTGCTGTATTTTCGTGAATTCCAATTTCATCGCGAGCATGTGCGCCAAGTGCATCATGTGCAGTTAATTGAGTTGCAACCTCATGTGCAAGTTCAGGATTTAAACCCCGTGAGATATAGATTTCAGTCAGTTCTTTTAATTCAGCATGAGGGTTTTTCTCAAGTTCTTTAGCTTCTCTTCGAAGATCAGATGTTTCTATATCTTCTTGTGACTTAACCGAAATATATTCTCCTGCAGCCATAGATGTAGCACCTGAGATTAATCCTGCGATACAGGTAATCAATAAAGTATGAGAACTAACACCGCTTGCAGCCACCCCCATAACTAAACTCGTGACGGAGATGATTCCATCATTCGCCCCAAGAACTGCGGCACGGAGCCACCCTGAACGTTGCATAACATGAAGTTCTGAATGATGTGAATGTGACATAGGCTTACTCTTAATTAATCAATATTGTTAAAAATATTAAAGTCATTTATCTGTGATTATTGCTAAATTTTTCAATGATTCATCAACTTATCATACTTATAAAATAACTTATTTTAACGATACCGTGATGATCTCTTGGTTATAATATGTGAATAATTTGACATTTTAATGCTTTGATTCTTCTTTGAAGTTTTCGTTGTGAACCATAATTATTTGAAAATAAACCTTCATACACACATTATTTAACTTTAGTGTAAGAAGGCTATTGTGCTGTTTTATGATAATGCTTGGAAAGCTTGAATAGCACGTTCTCGACTGGTTTTTAAGTCAACAATTGGATGGGGATAATCTAATTTCAATGCGGTATTTTGGGCATAAGGCTCATGAATGCGTTTGGCATCTAGTTGAGTTAGTTCTGGTACCCAACGTCGAATATAAACGCCATTTTCATCGAACTTTTGCGATTGGCTAATTGGATTAAAAATTCGGAAATAGGGAGCTGCATCAGTTCCAGTGGATGCACACCATTGCCAACCGCCATTATTTGCAGCTAGATCGCCATCAATCAGGTTTTGCATGAACCATTGTTCACCTTTACGCCAATCAATTAATAGATTTTTAGTTAGGAACATGGCACAAATCATGCGAACTCGGTTGTGCATCCAACCTGTAGAAAGAAGTTGACGAATACCCGCATCAACAATTGGAATACCTGTTTGTCCTCGTTTCCATTTTTCAAAACCTTCGCTATCATCACGCCATTGAACATTCTGTGTTGCAGCTTTAAAAGGCAAGTGCTTAGAAACTTGTGGAAAATCAAATAATATATGTTGATAAAACTCACGCCATAATAATTCATTTAACCACGTTTGTTGTCCTTCGGACTGGATAACAAAATCACCTTGTTGATGTCTAAATGCTGCTTGAATGCACTGACGAATTGAAATAATTCCAATATTTAAATAAGCAGAAAGTTGACTAGTTCCTTTAACCGAAGGGTAGTCCCGTAAAGCGTTATATTGAATAATTCGTTTTTCAACAAACTGATTGAGTAGGTTTCTCGCATGTTTTTCACCCACTCGCCATTCACTCGCATTTTTGTCTTTAATTTTGTCAGCATAGTGATTTTGGATGTGCTGTAAATCTGTTTGGTGTAGTTGACAAAAATCAAACTCTATGGGTGCTTGGGTTTCTGGGATTGGATAACACTGAGGTAAACCGAGTTCTAAGCGTTGATAGCAACTTTTTTTGAAAGCACCAAAAACTTGATAGGGTAGATTCGATTGAGTTCGAATACTTGCAACTGGAAACAGCGTTCGATCTTGAAACAGTATCAGTTGTTTTTTTTGACGATTTAAACTTTGTTGTACTTCATTATCGCGTTTGAGTTCATTGAAGCCAAATTCAATATTGGCATACACATTTTCAAATGGTAATTTTTCTGCGAGATCAACAAAAAACTCCGCAATGTCATCCCAAAGAGGCACAGTAAATATGAGTAAAGGGATCTGTAGTTTGGAAAGTTCTGTTTTTAGCTCTAAAAGTTGGCGCAAATAAAAATCAATTTTAATATCCGCATCGTCATGACGTTGCCATTGTTCAGGTGACAGAATACAAATCGCTATACATGGACCATTCTGACGGGCATGCCATAAAGCAGCCTGATCACGGACGCGGAGGTCTTGGCGGAACCAGATTAATTGATAAGTATTTGACATAGCAATTCTATAAATTTCTTTAAAAATTATTATTTATATTTTATAAGTGCTTATGTGAAGAAAAAGCAAAGCCGAGGCTTTGCTTTTTGAGATGTTCTAATTCACAGAGGAATTAGTGGTGGTGACCACCTACACCGTGTACGTGACCGTGATCTAACTCTTCTTGAGTCGCATCACGAATTTCAACGATTTCAACTTCGAAAGTAAGATCTTGACCAGCTAATGGGAAGTTCGCATCAACGATAATGTTGTCACCTTCAACAGCTTTAACAGTTACGATTTGAACGCCATCATCAGTTTGAGCTTGGAACTGCATGCCCGCTTGGATGTTATCCACGCCTTGGAACATTTGAGCTGGAACTTCTTGAACTAGATCAGGGTTATATTCACCGTAGCCTTCAGCAGCAGGTACGTTTACAGTGAATTTTTCACCAACAGTTTTACCTGTAAGAGCATTTTCTAGACCAGGGATGATGTTGCCTGCGCCGTGCAAATATGCAAGTGGTTCACCTTGAGATTGATCAAGTGTTTCACCCTCAGCGTTTGTTAAAGTGTAGTGGAATGAAACCACGTGGTTATTTGCAATAGCAGTCATGTTGTTTGATCCATTCAATCAATTTAGATGTATATCATAAAGTGAAAAATAGATTTTGTTGACTATTTTCCACTTTTTGAAACTATTTCGTTATAAATGGGAACGAAATTTAAGATTTCAACTCAATAAAGCTTAATTTTTGGACGTACACGACGAGTTAGAAAATCTTTCATCGTCAGCATGCCTGCTTGTGTGTAGCCGTGAATGTTGGCTTGATGTAGTCGATAAAGGGAAACGTACATGGTTTTTGCAATAAACCCTTGTACGCTAACATCGCCGAGTAGTTCACCCACAGCCTGATTACGACTTAAGGAAACCAATGAACCTTTGTCATTAAAGCTGAACATCGGTTGTGGTGTGCTTGCAATACGCGCTGCCATAGCGTCAACTAAAAAAGTTGCTTGTTGACTAGCGACTTGAGCACGAGGTCCGAGTGGTGGTTGACGAGCATCTAGCTGACAGTTTGCACAATCACCAAAAGCGAATACATTTGGATCAGTCTGCGTTTGTAGTGTTGCATAAACCATCAAACGATTAATCTTGTCACGCTTAAAGTCATGAAGTGTTTCTAAGATTTTAGGTGCTTTAACCCCAGCAGCCCAAACGGTAATGTCTGAATGTAAAACTTCACCATTACTAAAATAAACGTTTGACTCATCTACTTTTTGAACTTTATGTTCAGTCAAAACATCAATACCCATTTTCTTGAGTTGCTTGGCGCTGTGTGCAGCCGTCTTCTCATTCAATGCGGGTAAGATGCGATCTGAGGCTTCGATTAAAGTGATCTTGACTTGTTTAGGGTCGATTTTTTTCAAGCCGTAACGATAAAAGTTTTTCGTTGTTTCAATCAATTCGGCAGCAAGTTCAACACCTGTAGCGCCAGCACCAACAATACCGATATTTAAAGCACGTTCAGTTGACTGATTTTGAGCTTCGATATAAAGGTGGAATAAATCTTGTTGGAATACATCTGCTTGTTGTCGGCTATCCAAGAAGTGACAATATTCACGTACACCTTCAGTTCCAAAGTCATTCGACACAGATCCCACGGCGAGAACTAAGGTGTCATAATTGAGATCTTGAATGACAGGGGTGTGTTCTTTAGAAAGCTGAGGAGGGGAAAGCGTGATTTGTTTTTGATCTTTATCAACTGCGACGAGGCTACCGAGTACAAACTCAAAGTGATGTTTTTCTGCATGTGCAAAATAATTGGTTTGTTCTTCGTGGGGGTTAAGCGAGCCAGCGGCAATTTCGTGTAGTAGAGGTTTCCAAATATGGGTGAGGTTTTGGTCAACTAGGGTAATTTTAGCTTTCTTTCGTCTGCCAAAACGTTCACCTAACTGTGTTGCAAGTTCTAAACCACCTGCGCCACCACCCACAATCACGATATGATGTAAGGTTTTGCTCATGATCAACCTAATTATTTTTGTGAAAGGATGGTCCGATTATGCCATCCTTTTCACTGGATTCTGTGGTTAATCTTGAGAAAAATAGTCGAGTTTCTACCCTTGATTTAATGGGTAGAGTTTGGCACTCTGACTGTCATTTGTTGAAAAAAATGAAAATAAATTAGAAAACCAGATCATAATTTTTTGAAAAATATTAGCTTCTTCAATTTGTACATCATTTTCAATCTGGAGACTTCGGATCAATTGATTATTCTGATAAACCGAAACTGTCGCTAAGTTCATGACTTGCATCAGCGGCGCTGTCAAATGCTGTTCATTCAATTCAATATTGATATGTGTATTGGTACTTTGGAGCGGTTCAACTGTAGTGACCAATTGATTTGCGTCAACTAGGTGGATGCGCTGAGTTAAAAGATTAAATGTATTCAGATCAATAGGCATTGGTCGATCATAAAGAGAAGTTGTCACAATAGTAGGTTGTTGTGTTTCTACTCTGAACATTTTTAGCGTTGAACGAATTACAGGAAGTTCTGCAATTAAACGGTGCTTAGGGATTACAACTTCAACCCGTGTATAAGTAAATGCGAGATTCATTAACTTGTGTGCGACTTCAGCACGTTTTACAGCACTAGGTGTCCCTAAAACCACAACGATTAAACGGCGTTTCTCGACATCAGGATTGAATGTTGGACGCTCTGCTGTTAGTGCCAAATTATAACCAGCAGCTTTGGTATAACCTGTTTTGAGACCATCTGCGGTCGGATCCATTTTGAGTGCGAGGTTAGTTGCATGATGGAATCTTTGGTTATAACTGAAGCTAGGCATTTTTGAATAATATAAATATTCAGGCGTATCTTGAACGATGGCTTTGGCTAATAAACCTAAATCTGCTGCTGTCGAATAGTGATCAGGCATTGTAATTCCAGCAGGATTACTAAAATGTGTATCTTTCATCCCAAGAGCTTGTGCTTCTTGATTCATACGAGCAACAAATTGAGGGACGCTACCTGAGATTTTCTCGGCTAGTGTAACAGCTGCATCATTTGCAGACATGACAATGAGTCCTGCCAGTAGTTGGTCAACTGAAATTTTTTCGCCCGTTTTTAAATACATTTGGGACTCATCCCACATGACCGTATTTACAACGGGTGTAGCCGTTAAGATATCTTCTTTACGTAATTTTCCTGCCTCAATTTCTTTTAATGCGATATAAGCAACCATCATCTTAGTGAGTGAAGCAGGGGCACGTTGAACGTGGCTATTGTGCTCGGCAATAATTTGTCCAGACTGCGCATCGACAATAGACCATGCTTGTGCTTCGACCGTTTCAGGCGCTATTTTGAGTAAGCTTGCATGTGCAAGATTTACACACAATAGGCTAAAGAACGTAAAGAGGGAGAGGATGAATTTCACGAGTACACCTTGAGCAGCCGATCCATGGGCATGGAATGCGAAAAAAGC
Organism: Acinetobacter sp. A22; assembly: GCF_030913345.1. Taxonomy (NCBI): domain Bacteria; kingdom Pseudomonadati; phylum Pseudomonadota; class Gammaproteobacteria; order Moraxellales; family Moraxellaceae; genus Acinetobacter; species Acinetobacter sp. A22. Next base: position 1,654,480 of record NZ_CP133162.1, on the reverse strand, counting down.
ATCCTATGACTTTTTTAGTGGAGAATCCAGCCACTTTTGCTGACAATTACGACATCTACGCATGACTTTGTAAAAAAATGCTAAGCTGTGTGAAACCGTTCTTATTTTTATGATCTTAAATTATGTTGCACTATCAAATTGAGTTCGACGATTATCGCCAACATCTGATTCACGTCACCCTTCGTTTTCTGGCTAACCCTAATCAAGAATTATGGTTACCGACTTGGATTCCTGGTAGTTATTTAATTCGTGAGTTTTCTAAGCATATCGAATCGGTAAAAGCTTCTGACGAAGCTGGGCGCTTATTAAAAATTAAAAAAACAGAGAAAAATCGCTGGCGTTTGTTTAATACCGATCATGAGCTTATTACTGTTGAATATGATGTCTACGCATATGATTTATCCGTACGTGGTGCTTATGTTGATCAAACACGACTATACGTAAACCCAGCGTGTGTTTGTCTAGGTCTCCAAGATCAGGAACATGCGCCATGTGAAGTAGAACTATTTCTACCAAGCGAATTAAAGCATTTCCAACTGGCAACAGGACTAGTTTCAAAGAGTCTTGTTAAGGGGCGTTTTACTTTAAAAGCAGAGAGTTACGATCAGCTAATCGATAGTCCATTTGAGTTAGCCGAGCAAAGCCGTTTTAGCTTTGATGCAAATGGTATCCCACATGAGTTTGTGATTTCAGGCAAACACGCGACTAATTTAAATCGTCTTCAGGCAGATATTGAAAAAATATGCCGTACTGAAATAGATATGTTTGGTTCAGCACCTTTTAAAAACTATACCTTTATGACGATGGCAACAGGCAATAGTTATGGTGGTTTAGAGCACTGTAATAGCACAAGCTTAATTACACCTCGTGATGATTTGCCTAAAGCAAATGAACCAGAAGAACCATCAAAAGACTATCAGCGCTTTTTGGGTTTGTGTAGCCATGAGTATTTCCATTCATGGTTAGTTAAATTTATTCGTCCAGAGAATTTCGCAAATTACGATCTACACAAAGAGTCATACACCAGTTTGTTGTGGATCTTTGAAGGATTTACTTCGTATTACGATGATTTAATTTTGTTGCGTAGTGGCGTCATTTCACAAAAGTCTTATCTTGATTTATTAAAAGCTCAAATTGACCGTTATCTACAGAATCCTGGACGTTTTATTCAATCTGTTTCTGAGTCAAGTTTTGATGCATGGATTAAATTCTATCGTCAGGATGAAAACTCAAATAATGCAGGAACGAGTTACTACAACAAAGGTAGTCTAGTCGCATTGTGTTTAGATTTGGGTTTACGTTTACGTGGTTCAAATCTTGATGCACTTATGCGTCGTTTGTATGAAAACACTCAAAATGGCATACAAGTTAATGATCGCACGATTTTTGAGTTATGTAATGAATTGACTGGCGATAATTGGATTGAACAGATTAATCATTTGATCAATACCACTGATGAATTACCACTAGATCAACTTTTACCTGAGTTTGGTTTGAGCTATACGCTTAAAAATGACAAAGCATTACCATTCGGCTTAAAAGTTACTGACAAAGCTGAAGGTGTTGTTATTCAAAATGTTCGTCGAGAAAGTTCTGCAGCAAAAGCAGGCTTATCTGCAAATGATGTGATCATTGCAATCGATGGCTTAAAAGCTTCCGAAAAACTACTATCTAAGTATGCTAAACAGCCAGGGACATATAATGCATACGCATTTCGTAGAGATGAGTTATTGCAATTTGAACTCATAGCAGGGGAAAACACCTTAGCGACTGTTGAACTCAATATTGAAGATCAAAACAAACTGGATGCATGGCTAAAACTTTAGTCTTATCCAAGCTTTCAAAGAAACACCGCTCAAGATGACAGTCTTGAGCGGTGTTTGTTTTTGTTTCTATTAAATTATTGAAATAAATAATAATTTGTAAATTCATTTCAAATTCTAAAATAACGAAGAGTATATGTTTTGTAGTATTTCTTAAAGAAATGTCGTTATCACAGGATATGACATTGACTGGCTTAGTGTGAATCCTGATAATCTCATGTTTTATTTAAGCTAACCGGTTCGCAGGGCTAAATGCCTAAGCTCACAACTACTATTTCGTAGCGAAATGTCGTTATCACAGGATATTGCGTTGACTGAGATGCGATCAAGACTGATACTCTCAGGCCTAAATCAAGCAAACCGGTTCGCAGAGGCTGGGCCAAAAGCTCGCTTCTAAAAACTCAATTTAACACAAGGGGCTATATATGGCTGGTGGAAAGTCAAAAATCATTTATACACTGACTGATGAGGCGCCGTTATTGGCGACCTACTCGCTACTGCCGATCATTGAGACCTTTACTAAGCCAGCTGGCATAGAAATTGTCAAGAGTGACATTTCTGTTGCAGCGCGTGTGCTTGCAGAATTTTCGGACTACTTAAGTGATGAGCAGAAGGTGGCTAATAACCTTGCAGAGCTTGGTCGCCTTACTCAAGATCCAGATACGAATATCATCAAACTGCCGAATATCAGTGCGTCTGTTGCTCAATTGACAGCATGTATCAAAGAGTTACAGTCCAAAGGATATGCAATTCCTGATTATCCAGAAAACCCTACTACGGATGAAGAGAAAGAAATCAAGACTCGTTACGGTAAATGTCTTGGTTCTGCTGTAAACCCTGTATTGCGTGAAGGTAACTCAGATCGTCGTGCGCCTGCTGCTGTTAAAAACTATGCGAAGAAGCATCCACATTCGATGACTGAATGGAAACAGTGGTCTCAAACCCACGTATCACACATGGAAGAAGGTGACTTCTATCATGGTGAAAAATCAATGACGCTTGATCGTGCACGTAACGTGAAGATGGAATTGATTACTAAGCGTGGTGAAACGATTGTTCTGAAACCGAAAGTAGCACTTCAAGATGGCGAAGTAATTGATTCAATGTTCATGAGCAAAAAAGCATTGTGTGACTTCTATGAGAAGCAACTCGATGATTGCCGTGAAGCAGGTATTTTATTCTCGTTACACGTAAAAGCCACAATGATGAAAGTTTCACACCCGATCGTTTTTGGTCACTGTGTGAAAATTTACTACAAAGAAGCATTTGAGAAACACGGTAAGTTATTTGATCAGTTAGGTATTAACGTCAATAACGGTATGGCTGGTCTTTATGAAAAGATCGCTACTTTACCAACCTCACTTCGTGAAGAAATCATTGAAGATTTACATGCTTGCCAAGAACATCGCCCTGCATTAGCAATGGTTGACTCAGCAAAAGGCATCGACAACTTCCATTCACCAAACGATGTAATTGTAGATGCTTCAATGCCTGCAATGATTCGTGGTGGCGGTAAAATGTGGGGTGCAGATGGTAAACCTTACGATTGTAAAGCGGTAATGCCAGAATCGACCTTCGCACGTATCTACCAAGAAATGATCAATTTCTGTAAGTGGAATGGTAATTTTGATCCGAAAACGATGGGTACTGTACCTAACGTTGGTTTGATGGCTCAAAAAGCAGAAGAATACGGTTCACACGATAAAACATTTGAAATTCCTGAAGCTGGTATTGCGAACATTACAGATTTAGACACGGGTGAAGTACTGATGTCTCAAAATGTAGAAGAAGGCGATATCTGGCGTATGTGTCAGGTGAAAGATGCACCGATTCGCGATTGGGTAAAACTTGCAGTAAGTCGTGCGCGTAACTCTGGTATGCCTGCAATTTTCTGGCTTGACCCATATCGTCCACACGAAAATGAGTTGATCAAGAAAGTTGAGAAGTACTTAAAAGAGCATGACACTGAAGGTTTAGACATTCAGATCATGTCACAAGTACGTGCAATGCGTTATACGCTTGAACGTGTAGCTCGTGGTTTAGATACTATTTCTGTAACTGGTAACATTTTACGTGACTATTTAACTGACTTGTTCCCAATCATGGAGTTGGGTACTTCAGCGAAAATGTTATCTATCGTTCCGTTAATGGCGGGCGGTGGCATGTATGAAACAGGTGCAGGTGGTTCAGCGCCGAAGCATGTTCAACAGTTAGTTGAAGAAAACCACTTACGTTGGGATTCGCTAGGTGAATTCCTTGCGCTTGCAGTATCTTTAGAAGAGCTAGGTCTTAAAGAAGATAATCCACGTGCTAAATTACTAGCGAAAACACTTGATCAAGCTACGGGTAAACTGCTCGATAACGATAAGTCTCCATCACGTCGTACTGGTGAGCTAGATAACCGTGGTAGTCATTTCTATTTAGCAATGTATTGGGCTGAAGCACTTGCTGCTCAAGACGAAGATGCTGAGTTAAAAGCGAAGTTTGCTCCTCTTGCAAAAGCTTTAGTTGAAAATGAGCAAAAAATTCTTGCTGAATTGAGTGAAGTACAGGGTAAAGCAGCTGATATTGGTGGTTACTACGCTGTGGATCCAGTAAAAGTAAATGCAGTAATGCGTCCAAGTTCAACTTTTAATGCTACGCTTGAAACGATTTAAGTTTTAATGCAGAACTAACAAACCTGTTGGTAATGTAAAAATACCGATGCGAAAGCATCGGTTTTTTATTTGATAAATAAGATATTTTTAAATTTGACTGTTTATTAATAATCTATTTAAATTTAAATAAAACATAAATTTATAATTCATTTCTTTAAAATCTATGAATAAGAGAAGTTTAACTATTGGAATTCTTGTTACAGTAATTTGGATTGCAATTATTGTATTTATTTATCTTTTTACAGGCTTAGAACATCCGAAGTCTTTGAATGAGTTTGGAGATTTCTTAGCTGGTGTTTTTGCACCCGTTGCTTTCTTTTGGTTGATTTTAGGGTATATGCAGCAGGGCAAACAATTAGAACAAAATACCAAAGCTTTAGAGCAACAAGAAAGAGCGCTTCAACTTCAGATTGATGAGATGAGAGAAGGGATAAAACAGCAAGTTGAATTAGTGCAACTTCAAAGACAACAACTCGATGAACAGCATAAGATGCTCGAACCAAGATTTATTATTTCTCAATCTAAAGTAAATTCTCCCGTTTATGGCAGTAGCACAGATCCTAAGATAGATATTAACCATAATATAGTATTTCTTGTGATCAATTACACTCTAGAAAATTTGGGAGGAGATGCTTTTAATTTGAGAATAACACACCCGAAGAGTAAGGAGATTTTAAAAAAACTTAGTACCGTAAAAGCATCTACATCAGAGGAAATTAGATTTGAATTGGCACAATTTCAAATAGATCAATTAAATCAAAAAAAAGAATTGGAAGATTCATTAGATTTTTTTTATGAAAGTATAAATGGGCGTTCAGTAAAATATGAATTACTTATTCATGTATATCAAACCAACCATCCATTTTATGGTGTAAATCTCTTTTTGAAGAAAGCTGATTTATAGAAAATACAAACTATACAAATTTAAAAAGCCCACTTCCGTGGGCTTTAAAACATCTAAATTCTAACGACTATTTCGGCTACGTCCGCGTGGAGCTTTGGTATTTGGTCGTGTTGTGCCATTAGTCTTGCGACGTGGTTTCTCACTTTCATCCATTTGCCAAATACGCTTAGTACCAGACTTCTTCTTATTTGGGTCTTTTTTATCGCCTTCTTTCTTTTTCTGATGCATTGGTTTACCACCAGTGCCGCCTGGTTTTTTCACGTATGAGCGAGAACGATAAGGCTTATCTTCAGGAAGATCTTTAAAATCAGGATAAAGTAAAGGTTCGATCTCTTTTTGTTCACCAGGTTGTAAACCTAAACGTACAAGGTCGATGGCACCAATCTTAGTACGAATTAAACGTAATGTCGGAAAACCAACAGCAGCTGTCATACGACGAACTTGACGGTTACGACCTTCACAAATCTGAAGTTCAATCCAACTCGTTGGGATGTTGGCACGGAAGCGAACAGGTGGATCACGATCCCACAACCACTCAGGTTGATCAACCTTAATTGCTTTTGCAGGGAGTGTCATACCATCAGCAAGCTCAACACCTTTACGTAGCTGTTCTAGCGCTTCTTCTGTGACATCACCATCAACTTGTGCGAGATAAGTTTTAAATTTTTTATTGGTTGGATTGGTGATGTACTGGTTTAAACCGCCGTGATCAGTCAGGAACATGAGGCCTTCAGAATCGAGGTCAAGGCGACCCGCAAGACGTAAATCAGGATCGTGGATAAAATGTGACAGCGTTAAATGCGCCTCATCCTCACGAAACTGTGACAACACGTCAAAAGGTTTATTAAATACAACTATTTTCATATGAATATACTACTTTGGCTTTAAGTGGCACCATGACATAAAGCTTTTTATTTAAGAGAGAAATGTTTGTATTTCTCCTATAAATCTCAAAAACCTTGCTTATGGATTAAACTGTTTCATGTAATAACAACGAAAGTATGCCATAGAAGGCATACATTTACTCGCAAGATACACATGAGGGAGAACCTGTAAAATGGGTTATCAGAAGATCGTGGTTCCTGCTGACGGTGACAAAATCACAGTAAACGCAGACCTGTCACTGAATGTTCCAAATCATCCAATCATTCCTTTTATAGAAGGTGATGGTATTGGTGTGGATATTACACCAGCTATGAAGGCAGTAGTAGATGCTGCTGTTCTAAAAGCGTATGGTGGTAAACGTTCAATTGAGTGGATGGAAGTATATTGCGGCGAAAAAGCAGATAAAATATATGGCACTTATATGCCAGAAGAGACTTTCGAAGCATTACGTGAATTTATTGTTTCAATCAAAGGTCCTTTAACCACTCCTGTTGGTGGTGGTATCCGTTCATTAAATGTTGCGCTCAGACAAGAACTTGATTTGTATGTCTGTGTTAGACCAGTGCGTTGGTTTGAAGGTGTACCATCACCTGTGCAACATCCTGAGTTAACAGACATGGTTATTTTTCGTGAGAACTCTGAAGATATTTATGCAGGGATTGAATGGAAAGCAGATTCGGATGAAGCTAAAAAAGTTATCAAATTTCTAAAAGAAGAAATGGGCGTAACAAAAATCCGTTTTGATGAAGGTTGTGGTATTGGGATTAAACCTGTTTCAAAAGAGGGTACTCAACGTCTTGTCCGTAAAGCCATTCAGTTTGCAATTGATAATGATAAACCTTCAGTGACGCTTGTCCATAAAGGCAATATCATGAAGTACACCGAAGGTGCCTTCAAAGAGTGGGGCTATGAGCTAGCGATGGAGCGTTTTGGCGGAGAACTATTAGATGGTGGTCCTTGGGTTAAAATTAAAAATCCAAAAACAGGCAAAGACATCATTATTAAAGATGTGATTGCAGATGCATTTTTACAGCAAATTCTTATGCGTCCAGCGGATTATTCAGTTATTGCCACGCTTAATTTAAATGGTGACTATATTTCTGATGCGCTTGCAGCAGAAGTTGGTGGTATTGGTATTGCGCCAGGTGCAAATATTGGTGGTGCGATTGCGGTGTATGAAGCGACACATGGTACAGCACCAAAATATGCGGGACAAGATAAGGTAAATCCAGGTTCGATTATCCTTTCTGCTGAGATGATGCTGCGTGATATGGGATGGATTGAAGCTGCTGATCTGATTATTAAAGGTGTATCAGGTGCGATTGAAGCAAAAACAGTGACCTATGATTTCGAGCGTTTAATGCCTGGTGCAACCTTGGTACGTTGCTCTGAATTTGGTCAAGCAATTATTGAACATATGGGTGATTAATCTATTCATGATTTTAAAAGAGCGGTTAAACCGCTCTTTTTTTGTTCTATATATTTCATATTAATTCTGTGTTGACCTTTTTAGTTGTATCGTAAATTTTAAAAAAACTGTATCTAGTATTTTTAGATCATTTGTTCAAAATATGCTGAAAATTATGAAGAGTTTGCTGTTATGAAAATGTATCAAGTTGATGCTTTCACCAAAGAATTATTCAAGGGCAATCCTGCAGCGGTTATAGTTTTGGATAATTGGTTAGATGAGCATTTAATGCAAAATATCGCATTAGAAAATAATCTATCAGAAACAGCTTTTGTCCGAAAAATAGATGATGCTAATTACGAAATACGCTGGTTTTCACCGACAGATGAGGTTGCCTTTTGTGGACATGCAACTTTAGCTAGTGCTTATGTTTTATTTAAAGATTTTACAGAAGCGAAGACCATACAGTTTCATGTCCGTCAACTTGGAATTTTTGTAGTTACTCAAGATGCTGATGGGAAAATCAAAATGAATTTTCCGATTCGTAAAGCTGAACAGGTTTCTGATTATCCACAAGCTTTACGTGATGGCTTAACCAAGCCATTTAAGGCAGTTTATTTAAATGCTCAAGCCTATATTGTTGAATATGAGTCTGTCCAAGATGTATTGGATGAGCAACCGAACCTAGAGAAATTAAAACAATTAGGACAGGTACGTACAGCAATTACTGCATCTCAACCTGATATTGCAATAACTGCAAAGGGTGAGGATGGAAAGTTCGATTGCGTGTCACGTTATTTTGCTCCTGCGATTGGGATAGATGAAGATCCTGTAACAGGTTCGATTCATACGGCAATTGTTCCACTTTGGGCAGAAAAACTGAACAAACAACGATTAGTTGCATATCAAGCATCAGCACGTGGTGGCATTTTGGAATGCTTCATTGAGTCAGCAGAGCGTATTGAAATTTCGGGATATGCAAAGTTATATATGCAGGCTGAACTATCTATTTAGCTTGTAACAAAAAACGAATAAAAACAATGAAAAAAGCTGTTTAAGTGAACAGCTTTTTTCAAAATATAACTATTAAAAAACTATGCTGTTTACTAGTATGGACACTTGTATTTATTTAAATCATCAAAAATATTCGGATAATCTATGTTAATGCGGTTTAAGCAACTTACACTCTCTCTTTGTTTACTTGGGGTGAGCGCAGCTTCATGGTCTCAGGCTGTACTCGTAAAAACTGAAAAAAATATCGAAGAATATAAATTAGACAACGGCTTTAGAGTTATTCTCGCCCCAAATGAAAAAGAAAATAAAGTCTTTGTAAATACAGTTTATATGACAGGTTCTTTGAATGATCCAAAGGGCAAAGGTGGTTTGGCTCACCTGCTTGAACATTTGGCTTTTAAAGGAACACAAAATGTAAAAGGTGAGGAATTTCAACGTCGCCTTGATCAATATACCTTAATGACAAATGCAAGCACGGATTATTATTCAACTAAGTATTTGAATATTGTTCGTCCAGAGAAAAATGCGCTCAATGAGATTCTGTATTTAGAATCTGAACGCATGGATAAATTGGTGCTTCAGGAGAAATTTGTTCCATCAGAAATTGAAATTGTGAAACGTGAACGTGAAATCCGTATGGATCAGCCATTTGCGGTATTGATGGATCAAATGTGGAAAGCTGCCTACGGAAATCAATATTTAGGGCGTTTGCCGATTGGTGATCTACCTGAATTGAAATCGATCAAAATGAATGAGCTGAACCAGTTTTATAAAACTTGGTATGCACCTAATAATGCGGTCATGGTGATCTCTGGTAAATTCGATAAAACAGAAGTTTTACAGAAAATTGATCAGTATTTTAGCCCTATTCCAGCACGTAAAATTCCAAACCCAGTACAAGTCCCTGTTTTAGATTCAAGTAAAATTGAACAACGCCAGTTTACGGTACAAAAGGGAAGTGATCTTGCCAAGTTTAATATTTATATGAATGGCAAGAATGAAAAATTACAGCCAGCTTTAGCGCTCGCTCCAGCATTATTTACGATGCAACCGAGTGGAACTTTATATAAAAGTATGGTTGAAACAGGAATTAGTACAGCAGTCCAATCAACCACTTGGTTAGATCAAGACTTTAATGTCGTATTTATGGGGGCGATTTACGCACCTAATCATGATGCGAAAAAAGTGGGTGATGCTCTAGTTGATGGGGTTGAAAATAGTAAAACTTTTACTGATGCAGAATTACAACGTATAAAAAATATTACTCAAAATACAGCCGATACGATTGCAAATGATGCAGTCGCTTTAGGCTCACGTTTGAGTGATTATGCTGTGTCTTCACACGGTCAGTGGGATGAATACTTTAGAGACTTAGAGGCGATTCAGAACCTAAAACTTGAAGATGCTAATCAAACTTTAAAACAATTTTTAGTCGCTTCACATCGAATTTCTGGGGACATTTTGCCTACTCCAGAAGATCAGAAAAAAGCGATGACTTTAAAAGCTGAAGATAAACCAAAAACCTTAGATCAAAATACTGAGCAAGCTGAACCGCTGAAAGATCCAAGTGTTTATCAGCAAGAGGTCAAACAGTTCATCGAACAATCTGCCCAGCAGTTACAAAAGAATGAAAAGAAGATTCAACGAGGCGAATTAAAGAATGGCATTCGTTATGCTTTATTCCCAACCCCAACTCGTGATGATAAAACCTATGCCACGATTAGTTTAGATTTTGGTAATGAGAAATCTTTATTCGGTAAAGGTGTTATTTTAGATTTAACCAGTTATTTGATGCTACGTGGTTCAGAAAAACATACTTTACAAGAAATTACCGATAAGGCGATTGCTGCAAGTGGGGGAGCATCGGTGAGTTCGAATGGTAATGGAATGACCATTGTGGTTCAGGCTAAAAAAGACAAATTTGAAGACTTTTTAAGTTTTATCATTGATGTCATTAAACAACCTAAGTTTTCTCAGTCTGAATTCGATTTGGCTAAAAATCAGAGTTTATCTGCTTTAGATCGTCCTTATACAGAACCAGCGATCGTATCATCAATGACTTTAGCAAGGCTACTTGAAACCTATCAACCAGGTGACTTGCGTTATCATTTTGAACCTGAGTTGACTAAACAACAGCTTAAAGATGCCACTCAGTCACAGGTTAAGCAATTTTATGATCAATTCTTCATGACCAATCATGCGCAAATTGCAGTGACTGGTGATTTTGATGCTATAAAAATACAGAAAACTCTAGAAAATGCATTTGGAAAATGGAAGACGAAACAGCCATATCAAAAGATAGTCACTCCATTTGTAGCATTTAAAGCTCAAAAAGTTCATGCCTTATCTGAGCAACGTGAGTTTGGAAGTTATCAAAGTGTGCTCACAATTCCAGTAGGTGCTTATCATCCAGATGCTGCTGCATTGATGATTTTAAGTCACATTATGGGGAACTCTCAGCTTTCGTCTCGTTTAGCACAAGAGCTAAGAGAGAAAAATGCATTGGTTTATGGATTTGGTAGTAGTGTAGATTTAGATTCAGATACAGAAAGTGGTTCACTGAGTATTTCAGCAAATTATACAGCTGGCCGCTCAGATCAAGTCTCACAGTCTGTGCATAAAGTATTGAATGACTTACTTGATAAAGGTGTAACTCAGCAAGAAGTTGAAGCTGCAAAAGCTGACATTATGAAGAAACGTGTGACTTCATTAGAAGATGAACGTTCGATTCATGGCATGTTGACGGGTCAACTTGAGCGCAATAAAACACTGCTGGATCGAGCAAAACGTGATCAGGAAATTGCTAAACTAACGAAATCTGACATTGATACTGTGATTAAGAAATATATTAAGCTTGATCAGTTTGTTGAGGTTATGGCAGATCAGTATGGAAAAGCGCAACAATAATTGGCATCAATAGTTTCGGACTAAGCTAATTTTTAGTCATCAATAAAATAATACTTAAGTGCTTTATTTTTTTTGCATGAAATGAGATTTTATGATTCATAAACCTCATTTCAAACTAAAGTGCGGGGAATAATATGCTTTTAGCTTTAATCGCTGTTCTTGCTGGAATTGTTTTATTAGTGTGGAGTGCTGACAAGTTTATTGATGGTGCTTCTGCAACTGCTCATCATCTAGGAATGCCTTCATTATTGGTTGGCATGATCGTTGTCGGATTTGGTACGTCTGCTCCTGAACTTGTTGTCTCGGTCATGGCTGCACTAGATGGTAATCCTGGTATTGCGTTAGGTAATGCTTATGGTTCAAACATTGTTAATATTGCATTAATACTAGGGCTGACGGCTATCATTCACCCCATCGTGGTGCATTCAACAATAGTTCGTAAGGAGCTACCTCTTTTATTAGCCGTGACAGTGGTAGCGATTATGCAAATCATGGATGGCGAACTGAGTCGGAATGATGCATTGTTACTGTTCTTGCTTTTATTTGTTTATATGGGATGGACAATTTGGCAAGGTATGCGCAGTAAAAGTGATGTTTTAAGCCATGAATTTGATTTTGAATTACAAACACATCAAATGCCTCTTAAAAAGGCTATTCCACTACTAATATTTGGGTTAATTGTATTAGTTATAAGCTCACGTCTATTGGTGTGGGGAGCTGTTGAGATTGCTCAATCCTTTGGTGTAAGTGAATTAATTATTGGTTTAACTGTTGTAGCTATTGGAACTTCATTACCAGAGTTAGCCTCATCCATCGCTGCTGCTAGAAAGGGTGAACTTGATATCGCGATAGGAAATGTAATTGGTTCAAATATGTTCAATACTTTGGCAGTGGTTGGACTTGCTGGAATGATTCATCCTACTACAGTACCCCATGAGGTTTTACAGCGTGATATGGTGGTAATGGGTATACTCACCTTGAGTCTACTTTTTTTCACTATCAGCTTGAAAGGGCATGGACGTATCGGGCGTTTAAAAGGTGGAACTTGGTTATTCAGTTTTATCGCTTATACAGCTTATCTAATTAATACAGCTTTTTAATTTATTGAATCAGAACAAGGCATTAAACTAATGAATGCCTTGTTCTGATGAAGATAAATATTTAATCTCTAAAGACTAATTTACTCGTCAATGATCATGTTTATGAGCATGAAAATCTTCATTTTTACGGAAGCGTAAATAGTTTTCAAACTGCTCGCAATATTCGTCAAAATTATCTTCGAGCATCATTTGAAATTGTTGAAGCAAATAAGTCATCACTTGCTCTTTAGCGTCGCGCATTTCATTGCCATCTTTAAAGTTATTTGCAGCAACCCATGTATTAAAACGAGCAGTCGCAAATAGCATAGCAGCGCTCACTTGTCCGCGTAATTCCTCTGGTTTTGCTGGTTGACCTTTCGGTGGGCGGCAATACTCATTGGCGAGTTTGATGAATTCATCTGCACGCTCAAAAAACACCGCATTTAACGCTTCTTCTTCCGTCACATCGGTGGCGTTGATTTTTTGAGACATGATCATTTTCCAACAAAAATAAGACGTCTTATTATAGTCAAAGCCTTGTCGAAACTAAACCTTTGCCTTAATCTAAAATAGCCTAAGCAAATCGAATTATCATCATGCAAGATGCTATCGCCATTCAAAGCTTAAAAACAGATATCGCTTTACTTCGTCAACATATTTATCCACCTCAATATTTGGAACATGTTGAAGGTTTACCGATTTATTATGGTCTAAAAGATCAGGTCGATGAGTATTATCGTCAATGGCAACCATTGATTGAAAGGGCGCAGGAACTTTGTCAGCCTTTTATGGAAGATGAGCCTGTGGATGCGATTCATTTACCCAGCCATCTGAATCTGCCATTGTTTTTCTTTCACGTCGATCGTATTCGAATCAATAAAACTCGCGCTAAAGAGTCTAAAACTTTTCGTGGTGTTGCGGCATTGATCGAAAAGTGTGGGCAATTTGACACAGATCAGATTTTTGCGATGCAAGAATGGTTAGGGAGTGATGACACTGCTGCTTTGGTGGCTCATCGTGAGTTTATAGATTTACGTACTTACGTCTTTCAGCATGGGCAAAGTGAATATACACGAACCCGTTTTTATATGAATGGTGTAATTTTAAGCGTCGAACCACATTTTAAATTGGTGGATGCACGGGATAAACTACGTAAGCAACGTAATGATAGTTATAGTGATCCGATTGCAGATAATGGAACATGGAAGATTTTTGGGAAGTATCGGTAAATGATTTAAGTGGAATAAATAGTTTAACACTCTAATTTTCATTAAAAAATAATAGCACAGCCACAAGTGCTATATAAAGTTTGGATGTTTTCGCGCAGACGATTTCCTACTTTGTTTTCGGACAAAGTAGGCAAAGCCATTGTCATCAGCAAAACCTGTTTATTTCTTGGATTTATTAAAATGCATCGCAGAAACATTACTTTGCTTATATCACGCAGGTTGCTGATGACGTTTCAGAGTATCCGCTTTTTTTGTTAAGATTTAGATTATTTGTGGCGGCATCCATGCCACCAGCACGATAACAGAGTGAGGTGATTTTCCCTTGCAGAGCAATCACTCCTCATCCCAAAAAATGTCTTTGATCGATAAATCCTCTAGTTTCTTTGCAGCCTTCTTAGCAACATGTGGTTGTTGTGCTTTTACCCAACCTAAAGCAAATAAAAATTGTGGGTGCTCTGTAGCTTGTTCCTCGAAAATATGTTCAGCGACAAACAAATCATTATAAAAACCTAAATATTCCTGAATTGGCTGTAATTTATCTAGGAATTGTTGAACATCTTTCTCAGGATAAAGATCAGAAATAAAGTCGATGCAATAACGCAATTGTTTTACTCGTTTGCGGGTTCGATGCTGTTCTTCTACAGCAAGTGATGAAAAATGTTCTGCATCCTTGAGGATTTTTTGATAGAGCTTGGTTAAACTTTTTGCAGCTTGTTTAGTGACTTTAGGCTTTGATTCAGATTCACGATAGCTAAAGTTGAGTAGTGATAAAAATAGCTCAGTAGTTTGAGTCCGACTGAAAATCTGAGCAATATTAGTTGCGTCAGAGGCTGTAAGCTTAAATTCAAAATCACACACTTTCTGAATTAAAGGAATGACCGAATCTTGGATTGCATCATTGTCACGCGATTTACCCAAAGCTCTAAAAATTTCAGCTAACTGACTTTCCCAAGACTCATCAACTTGAGTTGACCAGTTTGAAAAATGTTTTAAGGCAGAACGCAAACGTCTTATTCCCACACGTGCTTGGTGAATATGATCCGCTTCTGCAACACCATCAGCAATCGCTGCTGCATTAGGTAAAATATGATTTAACGTATTTTCGACAATTTGTTTGATTGCTTGATCAGCACTAATATCAGATTCTAATTTGAGCGTTTTTGCTTTAGTAGCAGGAGAGACACGTTTAGTTACGGCAAGCAAATTACCACGTTCAGCCTTACTGCGAACATCTAGCCATAATTGATATTTCTTCACCCATGTATGTGCGAATGTAATTAGGTCTTGGGGTGAGCCTTGTTTCAGTTCAAATTCAACTTCACATATTTGGGCTTGATCGTTAGGTGTACGAATTTCACCATCATCTAAACAAACTTCAATTAGCGAATTTTCAAATTCAAAAACATGAAATGTACGTTGCACATCTGTTTGGAACTGAAGTAGTAGTTCAGTAGGCGAGTCACCTAATACATCACGTAGTACACTTTGAACGGTTTGATTATGTTTATAAAGTGTAAGGTCCAATTCAGGTTCTTGTTCACATTTACCTAAATAGATGTCTTCTTCAATACGTTGCAAATGATTTTTAGTCGCAGCTTTAAAGGTTTGTACCCAATGATCACCCTCTTGACGCAGACGAATAGCCACATAATTTTTTGCTAATAGACGATCAGCAGTATCATAGTATTTTGCTTGCAAACGAATTTTCTGAGCCGATTGTTTATTTAAAAATTGCAGGACACTTTTTTTCTTAGATTCAGGTAGCTGAAATTTAAGCTCTATTTCCATGATGTTATAACTCCTGACCATTTTTGATAAATATTCTAAAATTTAGTATAACGTGTTGATCTCAAAAATTATTGTAAAGATCTTTTAAGTCTCGTTGAGGATGGCTCACAATGACTTTATTTTGAGCAAAAAATACTTTAAGTTGTGGGGAGTTTAAAGATTAGGATGATCCACATGAATGCACCAGCGAAGATCGACAAGCCAGTAGAATTCACATTGCCAATTAAAGACTATAATGAATTTTACCGCTTTTATTTAACTGAACATCGTAGTATTGCGAGCCGACGTTTGCATGTAGCAGGTAGTACACTGGGTTTGTATTTTTGGAGTAAAGCAATTAGCCAGCGTAAAGCAAAGTATTTAGCTTATGGTTTATTGTCTGGATATGCGTGTGCATGGGTTGGACACTTTTTCTTTGAACACAATAAACCAGCGAGTTTTAAACAACCGCTTTATAGTTTTATTTCAGATTGGCGTATGTTGTCTGATGTTGTACGTGGTCGTCTCAGTTTAATTGATCGCAAGTTTGACAAGATTGAGTCTTAAACAAGATATTAAAATTAGAAATGTCTAAAGCTGCGTCATAGCAGCTTTTTTGTTCTAAGGTTTATTTTTAGTAATGTAAATGTGCACACTCTCTTTAATTTTTAAATAAGAAAATATACCCTGAAACCAACGTTTTTTTAGTGAAATTTTCATGCGCGGTTTATACCTCATCACCAATGATGATCCCATTCAACTTCTTTTAGAAAAGTTAGAGACTGCACTAGCTACTGGTCATATAGCTATTTTGCAATATCGTCGAAAAAAAATAGAAAAAATAAATCAACCATCTGAAGTGGAGTTGATCAAAGTCCTGTGTGAAAAATATCAAGTCCCTTTTGTCATTAATGATGATTTGGCGTTAGCAGAACAATTTGGTTTAGGTGTGCATCTAGGGCAGTCCGATGGTGAAATTACTGATGCGATTAAGCGTTTACCCCAAGGAGTAATTATCGGACGTACTTGCTTAAACTCTTTAGACTTGGCAGCAAAAGCAATTTCCGAAGGCGCGACTTATGTAGCATTTGGTGCTGTCTATGCGACATCAACTAAACCAGAAGCGGGCAATGTGGGAATCGAAGTCATCAAACAGGCTCAACAAAAATATGATGTGCCAATTTGTGCGATTGGAGGTTTAACTGTTGAAAATTCTCAAGTCGTGATAGAGGCTGGAGCAAGCCTTTGTGCAGTAATTAGTGATATATTAGGACGATCAACAGCCGAAATTCCTGCTCGTGTCAGCGCATGGGCGAAATTATTTGCATAATTCTGTGTGTTCACAAGTTGGGACTTTAGTCACTCCCCATTATTTCGATTTAGGTTGAGCCTCATATGAGTTTATCTCCAAAGCAAGAACAGTTATTTAAACAGGCGAATAAACATATTCCAGGTGGCGTAAATTCACCTGTACGTGCATTTAACGGTGTAGGTGGTACGCCAGTTTTTATTGAGAAAGCGAAAGGTGCGTACCTGTGGGATGTTGATGGCAAACGATATATTGACTATGTAGGTTCATGGGGACCGATGATCTTAGGTCATGCACATCCTGATATTATTAAAGCGGTGCAAATCGCAGCTGAGGATGGCTTAAGTTTTGGTGCGCCAACCGTGCATGAAACCACTTTGGCAGACACGATTTGCGAAATTATGCCTTCGATCGAAATGGTTCGTATGACCAGTTCAGGAACTGAAGCGACGATGACTGCAATTCGCTTGGCACGTGGTTATACAGGACGTGACAAGATTGTGAAATTTGAGGGCTGTTATCATGGTCACTCTGATTCATTATTAGTTAAAGCAGGTTCAGGTTTACTTACTTTGGGTGAGGGGGAGCCGACTTCTAAAGGAGTACCTGTTGATTTTGCAAAACATACTTTAACTTTGCCATATAACAATATTGAAGCATTAAAAGAATGTTTTAGTAAGTTTGGTCATGAGATTGCAGGCGTAATCATTGAACCTGTAGCAGGCAACATGAATTTAGTAACGCCGATTGAAGGATTCTTGCAAGCCATTCGTGATGTTTGTGATGAATATCAATCAGTCTTCATTATTGATGAAGTAATGACAGGTTTTCGTGTTGCTCTTGGTGGAGCGCAATCAGTCTATAAGGTAAAACCAGATTTAACGACTTTAGGTAAAATCATTGGTGCAGGATTACCAGTGGGTGCTTTTGGTGGTAAACGTGAAATCATGGAGTGTATCGCACCGCTAGGCGGCGTGTATCAGGCAGGGACATTGTCAGGAAATCCTTTGGCAATGCGTGCGGGTATTGCGATGTTTAAGCATCTACGTGAACCTGAATTCTATGACAAATTAGCTGCCCAATTAGAAAAACTGCTTGCTGGTTTACAAGTTGCAGCAGATGAAGCTGGTATTCCATTCAAAACTCAGCAAGTGGGAGGAATGTTTGGTTTGTACTTCACAGATCAAGATGACATCACAAGTTTTGATTCGATGTTAGCCTGTGATGTGGGTGCGTTTAAGAAATTCTTCCATGGTATGCTTAAACGCGGTGTTTACCTTGCACCTTCAGCATTTGAGGCTGGTTTTATTTCTTCAGTACACTCTGATCAAGATATTGCAGAGACCATTCAAGCAGCAAAAGAAACATTTGCTGAAATGAAAGCTTCTGCTTAATTTCAGATATCAGGAAACACCATGACTATTGTTGTGGTGTTTTTTTAGATATGGAATAAAAAATTAGAATTAAATCGATTTTTTCATTGTATTTCTAGTCTAAGCTTTTTATGATTGCCCGCTTGTTTTCATCGAGTCGTTGGAAGGCTATCTTGAGTGATTTTCTAAGTGAACATTTGATTCATCGTGATGAAGATTTTATGGTCATCCATAAACCCGCAGGGCTACTCACCGTACCTGGAAAAACACCTGATTTGCAAGATTGTTTAATCAATCGCTTATTAAAACTAGAGCCAAAAACTTTACTGATTCACCGTTTAGATCGGGATACTTCAGGAATACTCGTTTTTGGTTTATCTAAATTTGGGCAGAGTCATATTTCTCGCCAATTCCAAGATCGTCAAACCTCAAAAATTTACCAAGCTTTGGTTGCTGGACATCTCGAAGATGAAGGCATCGTCGATATACCCGTGATTTATGATCCAAGCCGTCCGCCATTGCATATCGTTGATGCATCGCATCACAAACCAGCATTAACAGAATGGCAAGTCATCGAACATTTAGAAATTAAAGGACATCCTGTAACCCGAGTTCAACTCGTTCCGATTACAGGTCGTTCGCATCAGCTTCGTGTGCATATGCAGTATTTAGGTCACCCGATCTTAGGTGATACTTTGTACGCTACGCCAGAACAACAACAGCTTTATGATCGTTTGTGTTTACATGCGACAGAACTAAGCTTCACTCATCCTAAAACAGCTCAGCAGTTGACATTCAATTGTCCTGTACCGTTTTAGCCCAAAACTTTTTTATGAAACATGATGTGATGCGCGCTATCTGAACGCGCTTTGTGTCAAAATACATATCGTTGAAAACTACATAAAATGCATTAATTCTTCGTTGAATTAGGCACTACAATATGTAGGCTAACTTGAGATAAAGGTGGAAAAATTGCAGCAGTTTGCTATTGGTCAACGTTGGTTATCAGATACAGAAACTGAACTAGGTTTAGGCGTTCTTATTGATGTGGATGAACGTTCTATCAGCATTTTATTCCCCAAAAGTGATGAAACACGTGTGTATGCACGTAACAATGCACCTTTATCTCGTATCATTTTCAATGTAAACGATGAAGTGCAAGATCAAGAAGGCTCAAAATGGATTGTTGAAGCAATCGAAGATCGTCATGGAGTGCTTCGTTATGATGTTGTTCGTACTTTAGAAAATGGCGAGCAAGAACGAAAATCATTGAATGAAACACGTATTGGTGCGCAAATTCAGCTTTCAAAACCTTTAGAGCGTTTGCTTGCTAGTCAAATTGATTATAAAGAATGGTATGACCTTCGTATCGAAGCGATGCTATTACAAGCGCAAATGCATACTAGTCCTTTACGTGGTTTCCTTGGTGCTCGTGTTGGATTGATTCCACATCAACTTTATATCGCTCACGAAGTCGGTAAGCGTTTTGCCCCACGTGTTTTGTTAGCAGATGAAGTGGGGCTAGGTAAAACCATTGAAGCTGGTTTAATCATCCATCAACAATTAAAAACGGGTCGCTCAGAACGTATTCTGATTTTGGTTCCTGATTCATTGCAGTATCAATGGATGATTGAAATGCGCCGTCGTTTCAATTTGCAATTTTCACTTTTCGATTTAACACGTACTGCTTCGATCAAAGAACACGATCCTGATCTCAATCCATTTTTAACTGAGCAATGTATTATTGCCAGTGTTGATTTGATGGTTGACCATGAAGACTTACGTGAGCAAGCCGTAGAAGCTGGCTTTGACTTACTCGTCGTAGATGAAGCACATCACTTAATGTGGAGTGAAGAAGACGGCGGTAATGATCGGTATGATTTAGTAGAAGAACTCGCTGAACAAACAGCAGGTGTGCTTTTGCTTACTGCCACACCAGAGCAACTAGGTGTAGAAAGTCACTTTGCGCGACTTCGTTTACTGGATCCACAACGTTTTAGCAGTTTAGATCGCTTCCTCGACGAAGAAGAACAATATCAGCATACTGCGAAAATAGCAGAAGTATTGATGTCTGATGAGGCATTGACTGAAGAGCATTTGGTCGTACTAGATGGCCTATTGGGTCATCGTATTGATGATCAGCCAGAACAGCGTATGCGAGCGATCCATGAGTTATTAGACCGTCATGGTACAGGTCGTATTTTATTCCGTAACACGCGTGAAGCGATTCAAGGTTTCCCAGGTCGTGACTGTCAACCTGCACCATTGCCTGCACCAGAAGACTGGTCTTTTGACGGCAAAATGCGAGAACAAATGTGGCCTGAAGAGGGACAGCTCGATGGTTCTTGGATGGAAACCGATCCTCGTGTGCCGTGGTTGATGGAAGTACTGCGTAAAGATCTCAAGCACAAAAAAGTATTGTTGATCGCACGTAGTGGACCTGTAGTTGAAGCTTTAGAAAATGCCCTACGTTTACATGCAGGTATTCGTACAGCAATGTTCCATGAGGGCATGAGCTTATTAGAGCGTGACCAAGCCGCCGCATATTTTGCTGAAGATAGTTATGGTGCTCAGATTTTACTGTGCTCTGAAATTGGTTCAGAAGGGCGTAACTTCCAGTTTGCCAGTGATTTAATTTTATTTGATTTGCCTGCAAACCCTGATGTGCTCGAACAGCGTATTGGTCGACTAGATCGTATTGGTCAAGAAAACCGTATCCAAATTCATGTGCCATATTTGGTAGGCACCGCTCAAGAGCGTATGTTCCGTTGGTACAACGAAGCACTTAATATTTTCAGCAATATCTCTCCAACTGCGCAAACCTTGCAAGAGAACTTTATTGTTGAGTTGAAAGATTGTTTGCTTGCTGATCAAGGTCAGACTTTTGAAGATTTACTTGAAGAGGTGAATGTACAACGTCAAGCTTTGGAAGCTGAATTACAAGCTGGTCGCGACAGATTGCTAGAATACAATTCATGTCGTCCAGTGGTTGCACAAGGTATTGTACAAGCACTCGAAGATTATGATGACAATACGACTTTGCCGATGTTTGTTAAACGTTTTATGTCATCTACCAATATCGATTTTGATGAGCAAAGCAATGGTACTGTAATCATCAAGCCTACTGATCAAATGCAAGTTCAAGGTTTGACCTTAGACGAAGAAGGTATGACAGCGACTTTCTACCGTGATCAGGCTCAGATTCGTGAAGATGCGCAGTATTTGACACTTGAGCATCCATTTATTGAAAGTGTGATGGAAATGATCCGCACACAATCATTTGGTAGTACCAATGTTGCGTTGTTAAAATCAAATGCATTAAAACAAGGTTCAGTTCTGTTGGAAGTTTGGTTTAAGGTGGATGTGGTTGCACCAAAAGCCCTGAACTTACCATCAAGCCTTCCAAAGCAGTTGATCCGTGTTTTATTGAGCGAAAATGGTCAAGATTTATCTGCCAAGATTGATCCAAGTATTTTACGTCCATACTTGCACCATTTAGATGGTAATAGCTGCCGTCAGGTGGTGAAAGCGCGCCGTGATGTGATTGAGACACGTTATGCTCAAGCTTTGGATATTGCTAAAACATCGTTACCTGAATTGATGCAGCAAGCGAAAGAGCATTACAGTAGTAAATGGCAATATGAAATTGACCGTTTAACTTATCTGAAGCAATTCAATCCAAGTATTCGCCAAGATGAAATTGAGCGCTTACAAAAATTCCAAAAAGAAGGTTTAGGACTACTTGATGGACTTTCTGTTACCCCAGAAGCGATTCAGGTACTGGTTGTGGTTAAACCATAATTAGCGCTAATAAAAAAGAGGACTGAATTGTCCTCTTTTTTCGTCTTGAATAAACTAAACTTAGTTTTGGTCAATATTGGCTTCTAAGAACCATAAATACTGATCTAAGTCTTCTAAAGCTGCATGAATAATATCTTCAGAAATTGGGTCTTTAATATCTTCGATCGTATCACGAAGGTGATTTGCGACTACACCATAACGATCTGCCAATTCTTTCAAATGGTCTTGTACAGCATGAATCGCGACAGGATACGGTTTAAGATGTGAACTTTCAGCAACTGTTTGGGTTGTACCGAAAGCTGTTCCACCAATTTGCACAGCACGCTCAGCGACATTGTCTAGATGGGTAATGATTGAGGTGCGGAACATATCTAACATTTCATGGACTGCAATAAAATTACTACCACGCATATTCCAATGTGCTTGTTTAGTAAGTAGTGATAAATCAATCAGATTCGCAAGAATTTGATTTAGAATTTTGACCGTTGCTTCTTTAATAGAATCATCTAAATTATTACGTGTATATACTTTTAGAGCTGCTGAAGAATTCATAGTTACCTCATTCAATTATTGTATGTGAAATTTGATGAATTAAACGAATGATCTATTTCAAGTTTCAGCTTAACCCGCGCTGTGCAGAAGGAGTGTTTTAATTCTTAACCCTTTTGTAAATTATGGTGAGTTTAAATATTTTTTCTATTGTAATTACATGGTGTTAGAGTAAGGTTGAACTAAGCATGATTTAAATAATCAACCAAAAAGTAAATTAGGACTTTGCATGAAACTTCTGTTTATGAGATGAGTATAAAAACAATGGAAAATGAAAAAGATAGACCTACAATCGTCATTAATGATCATCCTGAACAGGCTCATATAGAACGTTTAAAGGAAAAGCTTAGATATAAACAAGCCTTAAGAGAAAATTCTAGGAAAATTGATCACAAGCATGTACGACTAAATATTCAGGCAGATGCTTTACCAACCAAAACGTATTTTATTATGAATGCCTTAGCTGCAGTGATTGCTGGTTATGGATTGTTGGCAGACTCAGCCGCAGTTGTAATAGGAGCAATGCTGGTTGCAATGATGTTGGGACCCATTTCAGGCATTGCACTAGCATTTATTGATAATCGGTGGATTCTATTACAAACCGCTCTGAAAACCCTAGCACTGGGCGTGGTGATGATTTTTAGTATTGGTGTCGTATTGGGTTTGATTAACTTCAATATGCCTTTAACCAGTGAAATTTTATCTCGAACTCAGCCGACAGTAATTGATTTGATGATTGCCTTAGCAGGCGGTGCAGCAGGGGCGTTTGCTTCAATTTCACCAAGATTGTCTGTAGCGGTGGTTGGTGTTGCTGTGGCGACTGCATTGGTTCCACCATTAGTGGCAAGTGGCATATTGTTAGCCCATGCGGAATTACGTCATTCAGCAAATGCATTTTTATTGGCTTTAACCAATATGGTTGCTATTCAGATTAGTTCTTCACTCGTGTTGTGGATTGCAGGTTTCAGACGTGGTTCAAATGAACAAGTACAAAGTAATGTTTTGGAATTTATCAAAAGAAATGCAATCAGCTTAATTTTCCTTTTGATACTCGCAATTTATTTATCTGCTAATTTCATACATATGTTGCAAAAACAAATGTATGAAACTAAATCTAAAACTGCGATTGAGCAATTACTAAATCAAAAAAATAATATTATTGACACTATTCAGTTCGAGCAGCAAAAGCAATACACCTTAATTCGAGTTGTCGTGCGAGGGGATACGGTACCTACGCTCAGTCAAATCAAGCAACTGAATCAGATGATGGCAGCAGATGATCGAAGTAATCCGACTGTCGTGCAGGTTCGATTTATTCCTGTAGAAATTATTGAAGAGCAAATTCGCTTTAATACTGAGATTTCACCCGATGAGGCGAAGCGGCTTGTCGTGCAGTGATGAACAAGTATTATCGAATACTTGATTCATCTAAATGACGTGCACCTTCCAAGATCATACGAATCATAATCATGGTTTGTTCAGCAACTTCGGTGCGCTGTTCAGCAGGTATCTCAATAACTTTTGCACCCATATTAAATACGAGTTGTGTAATCGCTTTCGCGGCAATATCAGCATGACTAATTTTGCCATTATTCATTTGTTCTAAGCGGATTAAATCTTCTTGGAGTTCTTGTTGGAAAAAATTGAGTTGGCGATCAACAGCAGCTTTGTAGGAGGTTGAACCTGTATAGCCTTCACGCAACAATAAACTTAAGTTGCCTTCATCTGCATCCAATTGCTGGATAAAGACTTCAACAGAACTGCGAATAATACTTTGTTGTTTAGAGGCTTGCAGTCGAGCTTCACGAATGATACGGCGCAATACCAAACCAGAGCGGTCTATCAATGCAATCGCAAGTTCATCAATGTCTTTGAAATGACGATAAAAGCTATTTGGTGCAATCCCTGCTTCACGGGCTATCTCACGCAGACTAAGAGAAGCGATACTTTTTTGAGGACCGATCAAGTTTAAGGTGGCTTGGAACAATTCCTCACGCGTAATCGTTGCTTTTCTACCAACCGAACGTACTTGAGATTTCATTTGGATGACATCTTGTTCATTTACTGTGTCATTGCCAAGCGGTAAAAAAGAAGAATGAACCATTGTTTTCAAAATATAAGTGAGCTAGTCAGGATTATAGCTGTTGTACAAAGACTTGTGAAATGTAAATTTTTATACGAGTGTATATACAAATATATATACACATGTATAATAATTAAAAAACGATCAGAGTTCCCGATCATGCAAGCACTCCAAAAGAGAACTTCATTATTTAATTCATTGGTTCAAAGCGTAATAGCACATCACGATGCTGATTTTTGGTTGCAAAAAGTTAATCCTTTATGGTCAATCAATCAGTCCCTAGCACGAGTCGTAAAAAAACAAGTTGTAGCAAAAGATACAGTTAGCCTTATTTTAGAATGTAATCGTCATGTAGCACGTGGACTTGCAGGGCAACACCATCCTGTGACGGTTGAAATTGCAGGTCGTCATTACGAACGGACATATAGTCTGATGCAGTTAGATGCTGATCATCTGTGCTTAACAGTCAAAAAAGTTGATCAAGGTTTGGTCAGTTCATGGTTGGTCGAAAAAAGCCAAGTTGGAGATATCCTCCGTTTGGGACAACCATATGGTGATATGCAACAGAGTATTCAGACACCAAAGTTACTTTTACTCGCTGCGGGCAGTGGTATTACACCGATGTTGAGCTTGATCGAAAGTTTGAGTCAGACCAAGCAATTGAACAAAACACCTGTACAACTTATGTACTGGGTCAAAACTCATCAGGACGCTGCATACACAGATTATTTAAAAGAGATCGCAGAAAACTTTCCAAATTTCAGTTATCAGATTTTCTATACCCAAGAACAAGATCAACGCCTAAACCAAAATCATGTCGAAACTTTGGGTGCGTTAAATGAAATTACCGTTTACGCATGTGGTCCCTCAGGATTTGCTTCAACAGCAGAATCTTTATTTGTTGAGGCTGCCGTCGTACAGACTGAGGCTTTTAGCTTAAGTCAATTTAGTGCTGAGCAAACAGATATTGGCTTCATTAATGTCACGTTGACTAAGTCCAATAAAACAGTCGCCATTCCTAAAGGTCAGTCGATTTTATCGAGCTTAGAACAGCAAGGTATCAAGCCAAATCATGGTTGTCGTATGGGAATTTGCAACAAATGTGCTTGTACTAAAGCCCAAGGTGCGACAAAGAACTTGCTGAATGGTGCTGCAAATCAAGAACCGACTCAGTTATTAAAAATTTGTGTGAATTCAGCTCAATCAGATCTTGTGATTGATCTATAAGAGAGATAAAGATTATGAACATGTCTGTTAAAGTTCAATATTTTAAAAATCCAAAAAACCGTGATTTAACTGCTGCTGAGTTAGATGCTTTTGCCCGTGAATTAGACCAAATCAAACAAGAAGTACTGAATGATTTAGGCGAGAAAGACGCGAAGTATATTCGTCGAGTTTATGCGTCTATTCGATATAGTAGTTTCTTAGGTCGTGCATTACTCTTTGCTGGATGGTTTCCACCAGCTTGGCTATTAGGTACTGGCTTATTGGGCTATGCCAAAATCATGGAAAATATGGAATTAGGTCATAATGTGATGCATGGACAATATGACTGGATGAATGATCCAAAATTTAACGGTCAAACCTACGAGTGGGATACAGTTGGGACGTCGGATAACTGGCGTCAAACTCATAATTATAAGCATCATACTTATACCAATGTTAAGGGAATGGATGATGATGTGGGTTATGGGGTATTTCGTTTATTTCCAGAACAACGTTGGACTAAATTTACTTTAATTCAACCAATTTATATCGTGCCATTTAGCCTATTGTTCCAATGGGGTGTTGCGATTCAAAATCTTGAATTAGGTAAAGTTGTCTACAAGCGTAAGACCATGGACGAGTTTAAGCAGGAATGGAAACCTGTGCAAAAGAAAATCGCGAAGCAACTGTTTAAAGATTATGTTTTCTTTCCATTGATCGCGGGTCCATCGGCGATTCCTGTTTTCACGGGTAATCTTGTTGCCAATGGTCTTCGTAATATCTGGACATTCAGTATTATTTTCTGCGGACATTTTACTAAGGATGCAGAAGTTTTCCCTAAAGCAGTTTTACAAAATGAAAGCCGCGGTCATTGGTATATGCGACAAATACGCGGTTCGTCAAATTTAACAGGATCGGAGGCTTTTCATATTTTGACGGGTCATTTGAGTCATCAAATTGAGCACCACTTATTTCCTGATATTCCAGCACGCCGTTACCGTGAAATCGCACCTAAAGTTGAAGCGGTATGTAAAAAATATGGTTTGAATTACAACAACGCAAGCTTTGTAAAGCAATTCGGCGAAGTTGTGGGACGTATCTTCAAATATGCATTACCTTTTAAAAAGTAATCTCTGATTCAAAAAAAGCCCCGATATGTTTTTATATCGGGGCTTTTTTTATTTCTTTTTAGAAATCCACATTGTAATTTTTGCGTGGAAAACTTTTTCATTGGCTTTGTCGAAAACATCGACATTGACAAGATATTCACCTGCTTTATCCCAATCATAATTTTGTTCAACAGGTGAGGCAATTGCGATCAAATCAGTTTCTGCTTTTTTCAAATATTCAACAGTCATTCCTTTAGGAATCCAACGATGTGTTGCAGGAACGGTAACTTCTGTCATTGTTCCTCCAGCAAGTTCAGCCATATTACACATCGCGATCGCGTGTACAGTTCCTATATGGTTGAGCACTGAACGTTTTTTCTTAATCGAAATTTTGCACGAATTCGGCTTTAGTTCTTCAAATAGCGGAGAAATACTACTGAAATATGGTGCTTTTAGGCAAAGCATGCGTGTAAATGTCCATTTGCCTGCGGGTAAAGCAGAAGCTTTGTTCCACAATTCTAGAGTTGAAGCCATGTTAAATTACCTTGATGAAAACAGAATTTAATTCTTTTACAGAATATAATTCTGTTTACAAGTTATGGTCAAGTCATTCACAATAGTTCCGACAATCGGTGAACTCAAATTGAATATGCAAACGGCTCAACAATTATTAGAAAGGTTGTATCCTCAACGAAGATCTTTATTAAAGCGTCAAATATTATTTGATGCGTTATCGTGTTTTTTAGAGTTTGGATTAGATGCCACTAGCATTGAGATGATTAGAGAACGTTCAGACAGCAGTGTAGGAGGGATCTATCATCATTTCAAAAATAAAGAGGGTGTAATTGCCGCTTTAATGTTTGCAGCTTTAGATGATCAATCAAGATTAAGAGATCAATACTTAGAGCAGACGCAATCTTTAAAAGAACTGATCTATAGCTTGATTTATAGTTATGTTGATTGGGTTGCTGATCAGCCAGAGTTCGCTAAATTTTTATTACTTGCACATTACAGTGTGATGAAAGGTGAACACCGTTCGGTTCTAATTGAAAAGAATAAGCTCAGAAATAAAACGCTACGCAACTACATTTCACAGTATTCTGAAGCATCTTTATTGAAATCAGCTCCAGCAGAGTTAATGATGTCTTTAGTGATTGGTGCAACAGAAAACTATTGCCGTGCTTGGTTATTTGAAAAGGTTGATACTAATCCGAAAATTTATCGGGAAATGTTGGCTAAAGCTGCATGGGATTCTTTACAAAACTTAGCTGAGATAGAGTGAAGAAAAGGCATATTACATGCCTTTTCTTGTATTTATGCCCATTCAAAAATTATTTGAATTGAATCGAACCATTAGCATTTACGATAATTTTTGACTCACCCGCAGCCATATCTTGAGCAGGAGCAGCTTCTGCCATTGCAAATTTTGCAACGCCACCACGCATCATGGGTTGAGGGAAGTAATTGCTCGTATTTAAATTTAAACTGACAAGATTATATTGTGCTTTGTTCCACGCTTGCGTGATTGATAGAGCACGCTGTTGAAAGTTTTTAGAAGCCTCAATCATTAACTCATTTTCAACTTTCTTTCGTTGCTCATCAGATACGGTAAAGTTAATAGATTGAGTTTGAAAATTTTGTTGCAGTTCACTGATTAGCTGACTTGCCGCCTTGAAGTCCTTACTTTCTAACTGGATTTCTGCACGTGCACGCCATTCTTTTAATTTATTGTTGTCATTGTCATAAATAGGATAAGTGCTTTGAGCACCCGTTTCGACTTTGACTTGAGGATATTTTCGAGAAAGAGCTTGAGCTTGATTCATCAGTTGATTGATTTGATTTGAGAGTTCTGCAGGTTGCTTATGACTCTTTTCGATGTACAGAACTGCCTGCATTTGATCATTGGCAACTTGGCGTGATGCATCTGCTTGGATATTGACGATATTATAGTTTAATTGGTTGGAATCTTGGGCAAATGCGCTTGAACTGAGAGCTGCACCTAACATCATCGAAGCGAGTGCTAAAGTACGCATAAATTTTTCCTTAAAGTGACGATTAACAAATTATTTTTACAACTTTCATATTAAAAAGAACTGATGTTGAACTTCTGCAGATTTTGTGGTGTCTTTGTAATAAATTTGAGATGTTTTGCAATGAGAAAATAAAATAAAAATATTTAAATAATAAATAGTTATGATGATGGTTTTGACCATTTATCGGCTTTGTTGCACAAACCTATCTGTAAAGGCTTTTTCAGCGATATAATTTTCAAATGAAGAAGCCTACACACAAAATCTACCGCACAACCAATTGGCCCGCATATAACCGAGCACTTATGAGTCGCGGAAATATTGCCATTTGGTTTGATCCGGCTACGCAATGGTATGCTCCATCAAAAGGCAAACAAGGGCGAAATCAAACCTACTCCGACGCAGCCATCCAATGCTGCTTAATGATTAAATCCTTATTCCGTCTGTCTTTACGTATGGTTACTGGCTTTGTGCAAAGTCTGATTAAACTTTGCGGATTAAATTGGATAGCTCCAGATTACACCACGCTTTGTAGAAGACAAAAGCATATTGATATTGTAATCAGCTACCAAAAAAGTAGCGATGGGCTGCATCTACTCATGGACTCTACAGGCATGAAGTTTCTAGGTGAGGGCGAATGGAAGCGCAAGAAACATGGACCTGAATATCGTCGCCAATGGCGTAAACTTCATATTGGTATAGATGCTAAAACCCTACAAATACGAGCAGTTCAGCTTACAACCAATAATGTCAGTGATTCACAGGTGCTTGGTGATTTACTTAATCAGATTCCACAAGATGAGCAGATTGACTCTGTTTATACCGATGGAGCTTATGACACCAAGCAATGCCGTCAGGTCATTGCAGATCGGCAAGGGCATGCGGTGATTCCACTTAGAAAAAATGCGAAACCATGGAAAGATACAAAGAGTAGCTCGCTAGAGCGAAATGAATTACTTCGAACAGTTAAGCGTTTAGGCAGGACACTATGGAAAAAATGGTCAGGCTATCATCGGCGAAGTTTGGTTGAAACTAAGATGCATTGCATCAAATTATTAGGAGATAAACTCAGTGCAAGGAGTTTTGATAGCCAAGTGAATGAGATCCATGCACGTGTAGCAGTCCTTAACAGATTTACGGAATTAGGTCGACCACTTACCCAAGTTACGCCTTAAATTTGGCTCAATTAGGGGCGCTTTGCATTTCAAATCTTTGTGCAACAAAGCCCCATTTATCTAAAAATTAATATGTAGATAAAAAAAGCATACTTTCTTTCGCTTGTCACATAGTATGATGATAATTCATCATAGTTAATTGAAAGAAACATTTTTTCAATAATATTAGATGAATGTCAGGCATAAAAAGAGTTTATTTTATTTCAAAATTAGGTATCATCTCGCACCTAGTTGAAAGATATAAAACATTTTGTCTGCACTAGATTCTAAAAAGCACCGAGTCAAACGACCGCAAGTCACCAGACTTATTTCTTTTACCCATATCAGAGATGGTAATTCGATATGAGCGTTACTTCCGTAAACCCTGCCGCTAATGCATCCAACGAATATTATTTGACTCGCCAAAGTCAGATGGAATCAAATGTTCGTAGTTATCCACGTAAATTACCGTTAGCGATAGCGAAAGCACAGGGCTGCTGGGTTACAGATGTTGAGGGTACTCAATACCTCGACTGTTTAGCTGGGGCAGGAACATTGGCTTTAGGTCATAATCATCCTGCGGTGATTCAAAGTATTCAAGATACATTGGCAAGTGGCTTGCCTTTGCATACTTTAGACTTAACGACTCCTTTAAAAGATGCTTTTACTGAAGCACTTTTGGCTTACTTGCCAGGCGGTAAAGAAGAATATTGCTTACAGTTCTGTGGACCATCTGGTGCAGATGCTACAGAAGCGGCGATTAAACTTGCTAAAACATATACTGGTCGTAGTTCTGTGATCAGTTTTTCAGGTGGATACCACGGTATGACTCATGGTTCACTGTCGATGACAGGTAACTTGAGTGCTAAAAATGCCGTGAATGGTCTTATGCCTGGCGTTCAGTTTATGCCATATCCACATGAATATCGTTGCCCACTTGGTTTAGGTGGTGAAGCGGGTGTTGATGCTTTGACTTACTTCTTTGAAAATTTCATCGAAGACGTTGAAAGTGGTGTAACGAAACCTGCTGCTGTGATTCTTGAAGCAATTCAAGGTGAAGGCGGTGTCGTAACTGCACCTGTTAAGTGGTTACAAAAAATTCGTGAAGTGACTGAAAAGCACAACATCGTTTTAATTTTGGACGAAGTTCAAGCTGGTTTTGCACGTTCAGGTAAAATGTTTGCCTTTGAACATGCCGGTATCGAGCCTGATGTTGTGGTGATGTCAAAAGCTGTAGGTGGTGGTTTACCATTAGCCGTGCTTGGTATTAAGCGTAAGTTTGATGCTTGGCAGCCAGCAGGTCACACGGGTACTTTCCGTGGCAACCAGTTGGCAATGGGTACAGGTTTAATGGTTCTAAAAACTATTTCTGAACAAAACCTTGCTCAAAATGCGCAACAGCGTGGTGACTTCTTACAAGCTGAATTCAAAAAGTTAGCTCAAGAGTTCCCATGTATTGGTAATGTCCGTGGTCGTGGTTTGATGATCGGCGTTGAAATCGTTGATGAGCGTAAACCAGCTGATCATATGGGTTCACTTCCTGCTGATGCACAATTAGCTGCGGCAATTCAAACCGCTTGTTTCAACAATAAACTTTTACTAGAGAAAGGTGGTCGTAACGGTACTGTAATTCGTTTACTTTGCCCACTTATCATCAATCAAGACGAATGTGTTGAAGTAGTTGCACGCTTCAAAAAAGCGATTGCAGAAGCTTTAAAAGCAGTACGAGGCTAATCCATGGTTGATTTTGCAGAACATCGTAAAGCGTTACTCTGCAATGATGCACAATCCATTGCTGACTATCAGTCAGCAATGGGCGAAGCGGTTAAAGCCGTTTCAGCATGGTTGCAAAATGATAAAATGTACACAGGTGGAAGCATTAAAGATTTGCGAGCAGCAATTTCTTTTAATCCATCAAAAGAAGGTTTAGGTGTACAACAATCATTACAACGTATGGTTGAGCTTTTCCTCAACAAAAGTTTAAAAGTACATCATCCACACTCACTTGCACATTTGCATTGCCCAACGATGGTGATGAGCCAAATTGCGGAAGTGTTAATCAATGCAACGAACCAATCTATGGATTCATGGGATCAAAGCCCAGCGGGTTCATTGATGGAAGTTCAGCTTATTGATTGGTTACGCCAAAAAGTGGGCTATGGCGCAGGTCAAGCAGGTGTATTCACTTCGGGTGGAACACAGTCTAACTTGATGGGTGTATTGCTTGCACGTGACTGGTGTATCTCGAAAAACTGGAAAGATGAAAATGGTAATCCATGGTCTGTTCAGCGTGATGGTATTCCTGCAGAAGCAATGAAAAACGTCAAAGTCATTTGTTCTGAAAATGCACACTTCTCTGTGCAAAAGAATATGGCAATGATGGGGATGGGCTTCCAGTCGGTCGTGACTGTTCCTGTCAATGAAAATGCGCAAATGGATGTCGATGCACTCGAAAAAACCATGGCACATCTTCAGTCTGAAGGCAAAATTGTTGCTTGTGTTGTTGCTACAGCGGGTACGACAGATGCTGGTGCAATCGATCCACTCAAGAAAATCCGTGAAATTACCAATAAATTTGGTTCTTGGATGCATATTGATGCTGCTTGGGGTGGTGCGCTGATTCTTTCTAATGATCATCGTGCAATGCTTGATGGAATTGAATTGTCAGACTCAATCACACTTGATTTCCATAAGCATTATTTCCAAAGCATTAGTTGTGGCGCTTTCTTGTTGAAAGACGAGGCTAACTATCGCTTTATGCATTATGAAGCTGAGTATTTAAACTCTGCTTATGATGAAGAGCATGGTGTACCTAACCTTGTGTCTAAATCATTGCAAACGACTCGTCGTTTTGATGCATTGAAATTGTGGATGACGGTTGAAGCATTAGGTGAAGAGCTTTATGGTTCAATGATCGACCATGGTGTGAAATTAACACGTGAAGTTGCAGACTATATCAAAGCAACCGCAGGTCTAGAATTGTTGGTTGAACCACAATTTGCTTCTGTTCTGTTCCGTGTTGTTCCAGAAGGCTATCCAACTGAGTTTATCGATAGTTTGAACCAAAATGTTGCAGATGAATTATTTGCACGTGGTGAGGCGAATATTGGTGTGACTAAAGTTGGTCAGGTTCAATCATTGAAAATGACAACTTTAAGTCCAGTTGCAACGCTTGAAAACGTTCAAAATCTTCTTGCGCTTGTGCTTGCAGAAGCTGATCGTATTAAAGATGCAATCGTTGCTGGTACTTATGTTCCTGCGATCGATTAATTGCAATTTAATTTGATATGCCAATAAAAAAGAGGTCTTTGAAAGACCTCTTTTTTATTTATAAATTTATATAAAGTAATATTAAGCTGCAAAAATGTAAGCGTCCGCTGAACACACCTTATGAATTCATCCTATAAGCCTTAATTTAGTCCCCACTTAAAAACAAGTGGGGACTAAAATTTATGACTACAAATCACCAGACATCCATCGCATCTCTTGCGAAAAAACGAAGAACATACAGTGCTGAATTTAAACAGCAGATCGTTCAGGCTTGTAAAGCACCGGACGTTTCAATTGCTTCGGTCGCTTTGCAACATGGATTGAATACAAATCTTGTATCCAAATGGATTCGCTTAATTGATGGTAAGCCAGGGAATGATCGCTCACCACTACCGAATAAACCTGCATTTATTGCCTTATCTTGCTCTGCACCATTAGATCCTACTCCTACTGACATGTTAAAGGTTCAAATTACTTTACCCCACTCAAAAGCAGAAATTGGCTTGAAATGGCAAGTATCAGAAATACCTGCCTTGGCAGAATTACTCAAGGCACTTGCAACATGATCCGCATTGATGAAATCTGGTTGTCTACTCAGCCCATGGACATGCGTGCAGGTATGGATACGACCATGGCTCAGGTGGTGAGAGCCTTTGGCTACATCAAACCGCATTGCGCCTACCTGTTCTGTAATAAACGTGGTCATCGTATGAAAGTGTTGGTACATGATGGACTGGGCATCTGGCTGTGTGCCCGGCGTTTGGAACAGGGTAAATTTCACTGGGCTCAAGTTCACCAAGGTGAAACCGTGGCCCTCAGCCCGGAACAGTTACAGGCACTGATCCAGGGTTTGCCCTGGCAGCGCATTGGACGACAGCAGGTAGTGACGATGCTCTAAACCAGGTTGGTGCATTCTGCTATTCTCCAAACGTTCTATTTCCTCTGCGTCATGACCTCAGGCATACTGCGGTCATGAATACGCTGCCTGACTTAAGCCAACTGACCCATGAACAACTGCTGGAATTCACCAGACAGTTGGCAATGCAGCATCAGTCTCTGGCACAATCAAATCAAGAATTAGAAAAATCAAACCAGCAATTAGATTCTAAAGTTCAACATCTTTCTATTCTCAATCAAAAATACGAGCATGAACTGGCGCTGTTTAAAAAGCACAAATTCGCTCAAAAGAATGAACACTTAACGGCAAAACAAATCCATCTGTGGGATGAAGCGGTTGAAGAAGATATTGCCGCGGTTGATCTAGAACTGGAACGGCTAAATGCAGATAAAACCAATGCAGCGACACACAAAGCCACAGTCAATAAACCTAAACGTCGACCACTGCCAGATCATCTACACACCATCCGTATTGAGCATGAACCTGCATCAACCCAATGTGCTTGTGGCTGCCAACTCCGTCGTATCGGCGAAGATATCAGTGAAAAACTGCATTTCAGACCGGCACAGTTCTATAAGGAACAGCATGTGCGTGGCAAATGGGTCTGTGATCAGTGTGACACCCTGACTCAGCAAGCGATGCCCGCCTATGTGATTGATAAAGGCATTGCTTCACCTGAACTGCTCAGCCATGTGCTGGTATCGAAGTATGCCGATCATTTGCCGCTGTACCGTCAGCGCCTGATCTATCAGCGGGCGGGCATTGATCTGTCCAGATCTACTTTATCTGACTGGATAGGTCGCTGCGGTGTGGAACTGGAACCTCTGGCCAATGCCTTAAAACAGGTGGTGCTGCAACAGCGGGTGATCCATGCAGATGAAACACCAGTCACCATTATGCGGATGGGTGATGATGAGAAAAAACCGAAGAAAGGTTATGTCTGGGCCTATGCCACTACACAGTACAATCCAGTTCAAGCGGTGATCTATGACTTTCAGGATAGCCGTTCAGGTCAGCATGCTGCAGAGTTCTTGAATGGCTGGCAGGGTTATCTGGTCTGTGATGATTACAGTGGTTATAAAGCACGCTTTAAATCAGGCGATGTCATTGAGGTGGGCTGCATGGCGCATGCACGTCGTAAATTCCATGAGCTACATGTGACTGGGAAAAGTCAGATCGCTGAACAGGCATTACTGATGATTCAGAAACTGTATGCGATAGAAGCCGAACTCAGGAAAAAGACCGATAGTACAGCAGAACACCGCCGCGAATACCGACAACAGCACAGCCAACCGGTGATGCAACAACTGTATGAATGGCTCAACCAACATTATCTGACGGTGCCATCGAGTTCTCCAACCGCCAAGGCCATCAATTACAGTCTGAAGCGTTGGCCAGCCTTAAGCCGCTATCTGGATGATGGCAATCTACCCATTGACAATAACTGGGCAGAGAACTCAATGCGCCCCTGGGCATTGGGCCGTAAGAACTGGTTGTTTGCAGGTTCGCTGCGCAGTGGACAGCGAGCGGCAAATATCATGACTTTAATCCAGTCAGCAAAGCTGAATGGGTTGGATCCGTATGCCTATCTCAGTGATGTGCTGAAAAGGCTGCCGACGCATAAAGCGACCCAAATAGAAGAATTACTGCCACATCGCTGGAAATCCAACTCAAATTAAAAAATAGGCATGGGGTTCAGCGGACGCTTACGCAAAAATTGGACTGAATCCCATTTTTCGCAATAGTTTTCGATACATGCTTGAACTGCGATCGGCTGGAAAATGAGCTTCCATAGAAAGATCTAATGGAAGATATTTAGGTTTTTGCGTCTCGACAATTAGTCTGTCTTCTTCAAATATAGCTAAGTTAAATTTATAAGCATCTTCAACAGGGAGATATTTATCATAATTCCGACAGATTGGAGCAAATAAGCGCGTTTGACGAGCAGATACAGGACTCGCTGCATTCATAATTACTTGCTTACTATTGTGGGGAAAATGGATCGTTAGTGTTGCAGTGAAAGGAAGACTGATTTCGAAATGTCTTAGCCATTGAAAACCTTCTTTGCCACGTTGGTCAATCCCAATTGGATAACGACCAACACTGCTGAGATAGTCTGCATCAAAACCATAATTGGTCTCGGTTGTTATGTAATCAGGAACTTCAACATTGTCAGGATCACCAAAAGTATCAGGATGTACCCAAGCAAAATGAGCCACATCAATGAAGCCTTCTAGCTGACGACCAGCAAAACAATTTAAATCTACAAATGGACAAACCAGTTGTTGAAAATTTGAATCATCCCAATAGGGCATATGTGGAATATTGGGTTTTTCATTTAATGGAGCGGTTAAGCAACACCAGATCAACCCATATTTTTCAGCAGCAGCATATGTTTTTAAATGGAAGCGATCAGATATTTTATGCTCTGGGTACGTAGGAATTCGATTGCATTTTCCATCTTCGCCAAAACGTAAACCATGATAGCGACAAACTACTCCAAGACCATCATTACGCCCTAGACTTAGAGGAACACCACGGTGAGGACAAGCATCCTTTGCAACAATAACTTGATCGGCTATTTTATAAATTACTAATGGCATATCCAATAGCATTGTAGCAGTTGGCTGTTCTGTAATATCACGTGCTAAGGCAATCGGATACCAGTGTTGGGAAAGCAAGTGCCAGTCATGCTCAGGAAAGGTCATATGGATCGGTAAATCTGGGTTAAATGTCGCAATGGCTTTGGTATTCATGATCTCAGTTTTCTATTCATTTAAAATGAATATAGATCAATACACCGTTCTAAGAAATTTCAATAAACTGAATAGATTGTTGATTTTTTTAGAACACAGTCTTTATTTAAATGTACTATTTTTTGATCATTCGATGAGTTTAAAGAAATCTAAAAACATACTTTTAAATTCAAAAATGTTGGAATTGTTTGGTTTTTAGACCATATTTGAATTAATAAAATTGTCATACTATTTTAGAGTGGGAAAAATGCTTTAAATCTTAGTCGCAATATTTTTTCAATTAATGGATGCATATTTCCTTTAAAAATCGAGCAGAGGGTGTAATAATTCAATGAAATATTGCAGCTCTGCTGAAAATAGCAATTTTTTAACAATAAAATTATTCGTTTATATAATTGATATTGATAAATATTTAATTAATTATCACACATCACATCAATTATCATCAAAGCGTCACAAAGTTGTAACCTATTTGTCATATTATCTGATCAAAATGCAGTTAACCAAAGTACAACACTTGAAGTTAAAAGAGTTGTAAATCAAATTGTATAAATGAGAGAAGACAGAATGCGCTTAAATCCACGTTATATCGCACTTGCATTAGCTGTATCTGGGGCAACTGTAGCAGGAACTGCTAACGCAGCTCGTGATACGATTCAAATTGCTGGTTCATCAACTGTATTACCTTATGCAAGTATTGTTGCAGAAGAATTTGGTAATACTTTCCCACAATTCAAAGCACCAGTTGTTGGTTCAGGCGGTTCTTCAGGTGGTTTGAAACAATTCTGTCAAGGTGTTGGCGACAACACAATTGATATCGCGAACTCTTCACGTGCTATCAAAGATACTGAAATCGCTGCATGTAAAAAAGCTGGCGTAAACCAAATCCAAGAAATCAAAATTGGTTATGACGGTATCGTATTTGCATCAAATGTAAAAAAAGCTGCGTATAAATTAAAACCTTATCACGTATTCACAGCATTATCTGCTCAATTACCTTCAAATGGTAAATTAGTTCCAAACCCATATACAACTTGGAACCAAATTGATAAATCTTTACCAAATGAGCCGA
The DNA here is from genome assembly GCF_030913345.1 of Acinetobacter sp. A22. NCBI lineage: Bacteria > Pseudomonadati > Pseudomonadota > Gammaproteobacteria > Moraxellales > Moraxellaceae > Acinetobacter > Acinetobacter sp. A22. The sequence goes on along the minus strand of NZ_CP133162.1, from coordinate 1,616,197 downwards.
TTACTTTAGTTATTCCTGCATCTAACCACGGTACTCGTGAAGTATTCCAAGAGAAAATGGTTGAAGCAGGTTGTGAAGCTTATGATTACTTCAAAAACTTAGACAAAGAAGCTCAGAAAAAAGCGTGCTCTACATTCCGTAAAGATGGTCGCGTAATCGAAATCGCTGGTGACTATACAGAAACTCTTGCTCGCTTAAAGACTTCACCAAGCGCTGTAGGTGTATTTGGTCTTGGCTTCTATGACTTGAACCGTGACAAGTTACGTGTTGCAACTGTAAACAACGTTGTTCCTTCTGAGAAGACAATTTTAAGTGGTCAGTACCCAGTTTCTCGCCCATTGTTCTTCTATGTGAAAGGCGAACACTTGAAGTCAATCAAAGGTTTACCACAATACGTAGAATACTTCTTAAACAAGAAAGTATCTGGTAAAGGCTCTAAGTTAGAAAAAGCTGGTTTGATCGCTTTGAGTGACAAAGAACGTGCAAAAATCCTTGCTGATTTTAAAGCTGGTAAAACAGTTAAATAAGTTTACTTAATAACGGAGGCTGGTGAGACTTAGGTTCATCGGCCTTTTTGTCTAGCTAAGTTTTTTCAAATGATGAAAATTGAGAAAACAGTGGAGATTACATGAATCTGCTACTTATCGGTGTGTTATTAGCCCTTGTGGCAATCGCATATCAAATCGGGCTGAGCAAAAGCCGTAACCTAGCAGGTAAGGGGAATAACTCAGTAGCACTACATTCTCGTCCTGTGTATTACGGGGCTTTGGTTGCCTTGTGGTGTGGTATTCCTGCTTTTTTAATTTTGATAATTTGGAACTTGGTTGAACCGAGTGTTTTACAACATATTATTTTTAATAATATCCCAGCATCCGTCAGTGCAACTTTAGATGAAGCAGGGCGTGATGTATTAATTGATCGTGTTCAAGCCATTGCTTCAGGTTTTGGTGTCACGGATCAAGCTGCGGCTTATGAAGTTGCTGCTGCACAACAATTAGCAAAATTTCAAACGATTGGGACTTTTGCTAAGTTAGCTGTAGTTATCAGTGTCGCGTTAGCTGGTTTAGTTTGGGCAAAGCGTAAAGTTAGTGAGCAATATCGTGCACGAAATCAGGTTGAAAAAACAATTAACGTTGCCTTGATTCTATGTTCTGGTGTTGCGATTTTAACAACTATTGGTATCGTTCTTTCGATGCTGACAGAAGCATTACATTTCTTTAAATTTGTCAGTCCTACTGATTTCTTCTTCGGTACAGAATGGAACCCAGGTTTCAGCACAACAGGAAATGCTGAAGGCAGTTATGGTATTTTGCCATTACTTTGGGGGACATTAATGGTCAGTGGTATCGCATTACTTGTTGCGGTTCCGATTGGCTTAATGATTGCAATTTACTTGGCAGAATATGCATCTCCAAAGCTGCGTGCTTGGGCAAAACCAATTATAGAAGTATTAGCAGGTATTCCTACTATTGTTTACGGTGTATTTGCACTTATGGTCATCGGACCATTCTTTAAAATGGTAGGTGAAAGTGTTGGTATCAATATCAATGCGACAAGTGCTTTGACTGCTGGCTTTGTTATGGGAATTATGATTATCCCATTCGTATCATCATTATCAGATGACATCATTACTCAAGTTCCACGTTCACTCCGTGATGGTTCTTTAGGTTTGGGTGCTACAAAATCTGAAACGATTAGACAAGTTGTTTTACCTGCTGCACTTCCTGGTATTACAGGCGCATTTTTACTTGCTGTTTCTCGTGCTGTTGGTGAGACCATGATTGTGGTACTCGCAGCAGGGAATAGTCCATTACTGCATGCAAACCCATTAGAAGCGGTTTCAACAGTGACGGTAACGATTGTAAAACAGTTAACTGGCGATACAGATTTCGCAAGTCCACAAGCATTGGTTGCATTTGCCCTAGGTTTAACGTTGTTTGTGATTACTTTGGGTCTAAACATTATTGCACTGTATATCGTGCGCAAATATCGTGAGCAATACGAATGAGTTCATCAAAGACATCTCCTTTGGATCCAAATGCGTTTGATCCTCAAGTGGCTGCTGAACAACGTGAACAGCGCAAAAAAGTTATCCAAAGCTCGTTGGCAAAACGTCATCGCAAAGAAAAAATGTTCCGTCTGGGAGGTTTTTCTGCAGTCGTGATTGGTTTGGCATTTGTTGCTTTACTATTCGGAAGTATTTTAGCGAGAGGCTTACCAGCTTTCTGGCAGAGTAGTATGACTGTTCCTGTTTATTTTGATCCTACGATCATTAATGCAGGACCGAAACCAAAACCAACTGCGGGTGAATCGCCAGCTCATTTTGAAGAGCGCTTTGTTGCTTGGCAAACTGAAATGGGTATGGTGGATTGGGATGCATTGATCGTAAATGGTATTGTTGCTAAAGACCCAGCACTTGAGTCGCAACGTGATTATTTGACTGGTATGTATACTAGCTCTGAAGCATACCGTTTACGTGATATGGTTCTTGCAAATCCAGCATTAATTGGCACTAAGCAAGAACTTAAATTCTTGGCAGATGCCAATGTCGATGTATGGTTATCTGGAAATATTGATCGTTCATTGCCTGATGATCAGCAACAACTTGATCCAGAAGTACGTCAACTCGCTGATCAGTTAGAAGCAAAAGGGATCATTGAAAGTACGTTTAATACCAACTTATTTGTTAGCCCTGACTCTCGTAGTTCTCCTGCAATCAGTGGTTTGGCTGGTGCATTCATGGGTTCATTGTTCATGATGCTCATCGTGATCGTGATCTCTATTCCAATTGGGGTTGCAAGTGCCATTTACTTGGAAGAATTTGCGCCGAAGAATATGATGACAGACATCATCGAAGTAAATATTAATAACTTGGCTGCTGTTCCTTCGATTGTGTTTGGTTTGTTAGGTGCTGCTATCTTTATCGGATGGATGCAACTGCCACTTTCAGCTCCGTTGGTGGGTGGTTTGGTTTTAAGTCTAATGACATTACCAACTGTAATCATTACTACACGTGCATCATTGAAGGCAGTACCACCATCTATCCGTCAAGCTGCATTAGGTTTAGGCGCATCGAAAGTACAAACGGTCTTCCATCATGTATTGCCACTCGCGCTTCCTGGCATTATGACGGGTTCGATTATTGGTGTAGCACATGCTTTAGGTGAAACAGCGCCATTACTTTTAATTGGTATGAGTGCCTTTGTAGCGAGTGTTCCGACAACGCCTCTTGATCAAGCAACAGCATTGCCTGTACAAGTATATTTGTGGCAAGGTAATGAACTACGTAACTTCTTTGAAGGACGTACAGCAGCAGCGATTATTGTGCTTTTGGCATTGATGATTGGTTTAAACAGCCTTGCTATTTGGCTACGTAAGAAATTTGAAGTGCGTTGGTAATTGAGGAGAGTACAATGAATACGATTGAAATTATGAACGCATTAGAAAAGGATAAGTCAGTGAATCCACAGCAAACAGAATCGAATTCATCTGAAGCACAAGTTCAGCAATCTAATACTGCTTTTGTTTCTCAGTTTGAAACGGCTTCATCAAATAAAAAGCCTAAAAGCAATGAAGTAAAAATCACGACCAAAGATGTTCATGTTTACTATGGTGAAACTGAAGCGATTAAAGGTATTGATCTTGATATCTATCAAAATGAAGTGATTGCTTTTATTGGTCCATCAGGGTGTGGTAAATCGACTTTCTTGCGTACTTTGAATCGCATGAATGATACGATTGATACTTGTCGCGTAACAGGTAAAGTCACTCTAGATAACCAAGATATTTATGATCCAAATCTTGATGTGGTTCTACTACGTGCGCAAGTTGGTATGGTATTCCAAAAACCGAATCCATTTCCTAAATCAATTTTCGATAACGTAGCTTATGGTCCTAAGCTACATGGCTTAGCTCGCGATAAATACGATTTGGAAGAAATCGTTGAAAACAGTTTACGTAAAGCTGGTCTGTGGGAAGAAGTGAAAGATCGTTTGAGTCAGCCAGGAACAGGTTTGTCAGGTGGTCAGCAACAACGCTTATGTATTGCACGTACAATCGCAGTAAGCCCTGAAGTGATTTTAATGGATGAGCCATGTTCAGCGCTTGATCCAATTGCAACAGCGAAGATAGAAGAATTAATTTCTGAACTTTCAGAACAATATACGATTGCCATTGTAACGCACTCAATGCAACAAGCAGCTCGTGTATCTGATCGTACTGCTTACTTCCATTTAGGTGATTTGATCGAAGTGAACTCAACTGAGAAAGTATTTACTCAGCCAGATCATCAATTAACTGAAGCATATATTACAGGTCGTTTCGGTTGATATTTTTACAGTGAAAAGAAGAGCCTTCGGGCTCTTTTTTTGTATAGGCAGATGAAAAAGAATCTATTTTTCAAAATCACTATTGAATTTTAACTCAACTGACCACATCTTAGACGGATAAAAGCCGAACTTAAGAGCACTTATTTTATGTTATTCCATTTACCTAAATTTCCTGCTGAGATTCGTATAAGTCATTTAAATGCGCGCGTGAATGAGCAAAGAAAAAGAATTGCGCAAACAACAGCATCTCGTTTGGAACTTTTACAACTGGTGCAACAGCTTGCAAAAGAAGCGAAAATTCGTAAAAAAAATGATCAGAAAATTTATGTGCTCGATTTCAAAGGTGATGTACAAGCCTCTGCTGTAGATACGATTCGTGAGGAAATTACCCTTATTCTAGCAACCGCAAAAGCAGGGCACGACCGCGTTGTAGTTCGTTTAGAAAGTCCTGGTGGAATGGTACACGGTTATGGTTTGGCTGCTGCTCAGTTAGTTCGTTTACGTGATGCGGGTTTTAATGTGACGATCTGTGTAGACAAAGTAGCTGCAAGCGGTGGCTATATGATGGCTTGTATTGCCAATGAAATCATTACAGCACCATTTGCTGTGGTCGGTTCAATTGGTGTGGTTGCACAGGTTCCAAACTTCAACCGTCTTTTAAAACAACATAACGTTGATTTTGAATTGTATACGGCTGGTGAGTATAAACGTACTGTGACAATGTTCGGAGAAAATACACCTGAAGGCAAGGCGAAATTTGAAGAAGAATTGCAACAAACGCATTCTTTATTCAAGCACTTTGTTGAAAAATATCGTCCTCAATTAGATATTTCAAAAGTGGCAACAGGTGAGCATTGGTATGGTGAAGATGCTCTCGCATTAAATTTGGTGGATAAGTTACAGACTTCGGATGAGTATTTACTTAGCTTGTTACCAAAACATGATGTATACGTGATCAATACTCGCAAACGCCCGACATTTGGTGAGAAACTTGGATTACAAGCAGCGCAAATGGCAGAAAGTTTAATTCCAGCAGTACTTGGGAAAATGACTGATACTCTAGTAAAAGCAAACAATACGCTCGTTCAAATGCGCGATCCTAAATTCTAAGTTAACAAAGAAATCTTTAAACCAGCTTCGGCTGGTTTTTTGTTTTATGACATCTGATTTTAATTGATGGTCAATTAAATAAAATGACAAAACTCAGCTTTGAATAGATTATTCTAAATGATTGCATTTGATATTTTAACGAACAGATTAAGTGCTTAATTATTCATTAATCTAAAGTTTTTAAAATAAAATTGATCAGTGGGTATAATAATGACAAGAGTTATCGTTTCTTCAAAGACGAGCCTAAACATTTTACAAGATGGACAAATCAAGGATGTCATATTAAGTCAGCCATCTATTATTCAATTAGGTATCAACCAAGAGAGTATAAAATCCATCATCAAGCAAGGCGATGATTTAGTCATTACTTTAAAAAATGGCGAGAAAATAATCATTCGTGATTTTTACAATGAAATGAATGCCAGTGAGCATACATTGGCGCTTAGCAATGATGATGGTAGCTACTCGATTGCCGAATTTGATGATTCGGGCAAATTTGTTCGTTACACATCATCAAGTCAAGCTGTACCTCAAGTTTCGACAGAGTTACCTACACAAGTCTCTTCAGTATCAGAACCCGCAGATGATCTTGGGATCACTAAATCGCAATTGATTAAAGGCGGACTGATAGCTCTGGCTGCTGAAGGTCTTTATTTGTTGGCAGTGAATGATGATGACGACAATAATAATGATAAAAATGATTCGACGGATATGATTGCTCCGATAACACCAACGGCAGTACTCAGTTCGGATACACAAACGATTACAGGTAAAACTGAAGCCAAAGCAAAAATTGAGATTAAAGACTCAACAGGAAAAGTCATTGCCACTGGTCTAGCGGATCAGGATGGAAACTATACAGTAAAACTAAACGAACCTTTAGTGAATGGAAGCAAAGTGGCTGTCTCTGCAATTGATAGTGCTGGTAATGTTTCGAAATCAACAGTTGTGACTGGAACTAAAGATACAATTGCACCTGATTCACCTTTGGCACAGCTTAATCAAGATGGCACTATTGTGACAGGCAAAGCTGAAGCAAATGCAAAAATAGAAGTTAAAAGTGCAGATGGTCAAACAACTATTGGCTCTGGAACAGTTGGTGCGGATGGTAAGTTCAGTCTGAGTTTGTCACCTGCTTTAACAGATAAAAATATTGCCAAAATTTATATTATCGATTCTTCAGGAAATCGTTCTGAACCTACAGATATATTTGGTGCTAAAGATACAATTGCACCGACTAAGCCTCTGCTACAAACGGTAATGGATGATATTGGCGCAGTTAAAGGCGCTGTTAGTTCAGGTGGAAGTACCGATGATACCAAGCCAACATTATCAGGAATTGGTGAAGCAAAAGCAGTACTCACAATATTTGATAATGGCTATCCGATTGGGACTGTTACAGTTGGAGATAATGGTAAATGGAGTTACACCGTAACGAATGATTTAGTTTTAGGCTCACACAAAATTACTTTAACTCAAACAGATGTAGCTGGTAATACCAGTGAACTCAGTGATGCCTTTAATTTCACAATTGTAGCTCCAGCTCAACCTAGTGCGCTGATGTTGAGTGATTCCTTAATCATTGAGGAGGTTCAAACTTCTTTTGTGGACTCTGTTAATTTAGATCGTCTTTTAAGAGCTCCAAACATATCGGATAGCTTTGTAGATGAGGAACAATTATCAATTCCGCTAGAGCATTTATTAAGTGCAGAAAAGTTGGAAACAGATGTGATAGATCAATTATTAAATGAGTTTGATCAGAATCTTGTGAGTCAAAACTCGCTATTAGGCACTGTGGAGACGATTTCTGTGCAAACTGACTTAGCTGAGACATCTTTCAAAGAATTATTCAATGATTTAGATGTCTCTTCAAATTGGATGTTCTAAACATGGGGAAAACTCTTATTTGTTCTGAATAAGAGTTTTTTCTTTATATAGATATAGTAAACCAATCAAAATCGAACCAAGAGTTGCTAGAAACATATCTTTATGTGCATCCCAAATATCTCCTTGTTGCCCATTGTAATTTTCGGCATCTTCTGGCGATAAACCGATTGCGATCCACCATTCAATCAACTCATAGACTAAACTCGATGCCATGACAAATTGGACAACTAATAAAAATATTGCAACGGGTTTAGATTTGGGAAAGAAGAACTCAAAACAGCGGTAGAAGAATGGGTAGAGTAGTAGCCCATAAGCGAAATGTACAAAACGATCATACATGTTTCTCGACCATCCCATTGTTTGATTCAAATCAATATGGAATAGCGTTTGAAACCACTCATTGTAAGGTACGTATGAATATAAATAGTGTGCACCAACAATATGAATGAATAAAAAAGCAAGGTATAAGCAAAAACTATAGAAATCGATACCAATTTTCTTAATTGCAATAATTAATGCAATCAACATGAGTACCGTGCCAGCTTGATGCAACAGATACGATTCAAACTCAAGTGGGCGAATACTAGCGATGATGACTGCGAGGCATATAAAACCGAAGGCAATATAATGTTTTAAAGTTATTTGTTGTTCTATCATGCGAAGCGATCCAATTCGCTATCAAGCCCCGCTAGTATCCTCATGATTATTGGTTACTATTACAGGCTCAGTTCTAGGTGCAACACCACCAAGTGCTTGACATGCTTGTTTATAAAGTTGATATTTTTGTTGTACTACTTCATCGAGTGGTATGTCAAAGAGATCTTCGCCATTTTTGTATTGCTCAACATATGTTGATGCTTTTGACTTGTTTGCAGCCAAAGTTTGCTGATGAAAATTGGTAATTGATGAGGTTGCAATTTGGTTGGTTTCAATATTATTACATTCAAAACTCTGCAAAACTTTTTCTGCACGTTTCACTTCATTGGATTGACCAAAGATACAACCTGTTAAATTCAAGATTATCGTTAACAAGATAAAACGTTTCATAATTTTTTGGAGTTGAATTAGATGATGAGATTGGGGGTATTGTATATAGAATTCAATCTATAAATTAATAGTTTATGTCAGACACAAATGAAATTAAATAATCTTTTTGGACATCATTAGCAATTTCTACATTCCGAAATTCACTTAGACGTATACTTGATTCTATAAAATTGGGTTTGAGGACTTGTTGAATTGTTATTTGCCAAATCCGTTGATTACTATCACATACTTTTAAACTCTATGTTGCTTATGCTCAAGAAACTTTTATTGAATGCTATGTTAGCTAGACGTCTATGTTTACTTACTTGTCTTTTGATGCCTTTACAATTTTTAGCAGCACAGCAATACGACTTTTTTGCTGGATTTGAGGATCAACATACTGAAGAGATGTTTGAATCTGCTTATCCAGAAATTAAAACGGACTATTCAATTTTACACAATCAATTTTATCATGATGAACGTCTAAGAATTTATAACTATACGGCTTATCAAACTGACCAGCTGAACCAAAAAGTGTGGACGGGAGACACGATGAGTTTTGGTCTCAATGATTTATCCATTTCACTTGGCTATGGCATCGTTTATCAGATTAACCAAGACAATCGAATAGGATATGAATATTTGTCGAGTTTTCCGTTTGATCGAGGACAAATGGTTCGATTGTTTTGGTTAAGAGTCCTTTAAGGCATTTTCTGATATAAACCTGCTTTTACTATTCCTGCTTTGGTTTCTTTAACCTTTTTCCAAGAAGCAGGCAGTTTTAGTTCAGATAACTCACGATCAGCTTCTACATAAATAAAACCATTCGCTAAGATCTTTGTATCCACAGACTCAGCTAACTCTTGCCATAAATTCAAGCCATAGGGCGGATCAAGAAAAACAAGATCAAATTGTTGGTTAATTTTATGTAAAGCTTTCTGTGCTGTGGTCACGTAGAGCTGACATTTATTGGTTTTTAATAGCTGAATATTTTGTTTTAGAAATCCAGATTGAGTGACATCGGGTTCAATCATGATAACTTCAGCTGCGCCACGAGAAAGCGCTTCAAAAGCTAAAGCTCCTGAACCACTGCATAAATCTAATACCTTACTATTTTGGATATCCCACATTAACCAATTGAATAATGTTTCGCGTACACGATCAGGTGTTGGTCTTAATCCTTCAATAGATGCGAACGGTAATGTTCGACGTTTCCATTCTCCTCCGATAATGCGTAACTGATTTTTCATTATTCAGATACTCCATCGGCATGTGCTGTTGAGCTTACAGCAGGAGTTGAAGCAGGAGCATTTGTTGAACTAAATGTACCACTACCGCTTGGAAGTTCTGCAGGTTTGATGCCAGCTGTCATTAACCCACCACTGACTTGATGGTTCAAAGGACGAATTGGATTTTTCTTACGATTAACCAACCAATAATCAAATACTGGACGCGCAAGTTGAGCGGCGGAACCACCATGCTTACCATTTTCCCAAACTACGGCGATCGCAATTTCTGGATTTTCTGCAGGTGCAAATCCGACAAATAGACCATGATCCCACTGTCTAGAGGACAATGCTGCTTCGTTATATCTTTTGCCCTGAGCAATACTTTTTACTTGTGCTGTACCTGTTTTACCTGCAATAGAATAACGCAGACCGCCTTTGATCCCGCGACCTGTACCAGATTGAATGACATCAATCATGGCAGCGTGCATATTGATCCAATCTTCATCTGTCCCATTAAACTGAATTTTTCCATCAGGAGCATTGTGAACAGGAAGCTTCTTGGCGCCTTTATGATCTCTCAAAACATGTGGTGTGACATGTGAGCCTTTGTTGGCTGTAATTGCCGTTGCCATAGCGAGCTGTAATGGTGTCGCTGTAAATGCGCCCTGACCGATACTGACTGAAATGGTTTCACCTTTTAACCATTTCGTATTTCGAGTTCGCATTTTCCATTCTGGACTTGGATATAAGCCTGAGCTTTCACTTGGTAAATCAACACCAGTTTTCTCACCAAAACCGAATTGGCGCATCCAAGTATTCATTTTGTCGATTCCCATACGATACGACAAAATATAAAAGTAGGTATCACAAGAAACCACTTGGGCTTTATGTAAATTTACTGCACCATGCCCACTTTTTTTATGGTCACGGAAGCGATGGCTATCACCTGGTAAAGAGAAGTAACCTGGGTCTGAGATTGCGGTACTCCAATCGACTAATCCGTAATGAATCCCACCTAGACCAAACATTGGCTTGATCGTTGATCCTGGAGGATAAGCACCTTGAACAGCACGATTGTAAAGAGGTTGATCAGGATTATCCCGTAAACCACTATAGTCTTTAGTACTGATCCCTGTAACGAATAAGTTTGGATTAAAACTTGGACTTGAAACTAATGCTAAAATTTCTCCTGTACGAGGGTCCATTGCAACGATTGCACCACGGCGATCAACTAACTGTTGTGCTGCAATGGTCTGTAAACCATAATCAATAGACAAATAAAGGTCATTTCCACGTACAGGGTCTTGTCGACCAAGATGTCTAAGAACGTTACCGTGTGCATCAGCTTCTACAGATTCATAACCTGGAGTGCCATGTAATAATTCTTCGTAACTTTTCTCGGCACCAATTTTCCCGATCAGGTTGGTTCCAGCATATAAATCTTTATCAATCGATTTGAGTTCTTTGTCGTTGATTCGTCCAACGTATCCAATCACATGAGCAAACAACTCGCCATGTGGATAGTAGCGAGTCATTTGAGTCTCAATTTTTACACCAGGAAATGCGTATTTAACTTCACTAAATTTGGCAATATCTGCTTCTGTGAGATTTAACTTAATCGCGATTCGTTCTGTTTTTCGAGCAGTTTTGACGCGGCTTTTAAAACGCTCAATATCTTCTTCAGTGAGACTCAAAATTGGAATAAGACGTGCTAGGGTTCCGTCTATGTCGCTAACATCAGTTTTACTTAATGTGGCACTGAATACTGGATAATTGTCTGCGAGCAATACACCATTACGATCGTAGATATAACCACGTGCTGGAGGGAGGGGCTGCAAGCGAATACGGTTTTTGTCAGAAGCCGTTGTAAAGTCATCGTAATGAATAATCTGTAAATATGCATAACGACAAATCAATAAAAGTAGGAAAACAACGACGACTGAAATCGCAAAAAAAATTCGACCCTTATAAATGCGCTTCTCTTGTTGCATATTTTTTAAAGGAAAGTGCTGTTTCATAGGGTATCGACTTAAATTGCAGGATGGCAGAGAACGAAAGTGGACTATTTTAACGTAAGTTGAACGATCTTACTGTAGATTTTTCAACTGATCATATAAATGATGGTGCGACAGTTTTTGACTTTGCAGACATGAAAATTGTAGGGTCTTGTATATTAGAAGCAAAATAATTCTGTTAAAGTCTGAAACTGTTTGAAATAGGAATGTCTAAGACACACTCTTAGGGAAAATGGAGAAAATAATGAAAAAACTTTATCTTTTATTAGCGGTTATGTCGTTGAACACTGTTGTTTACGCAGACGAAAATCCTTATTTACCTGAGCCAAAATTAAAAGACGCTAAAGTTTCAACATGGAATGTTGGTGCAGGTTTCACTAAAAAGTTACTACATGGCAATGTTGAATGGGTTAATCCATATGGGATTGCTTATGCCAAAGCAGGTGTGTTTTTGAATGATGACAATCCTGCAGGTGGTCAGGTTGGATTTCGTTATCCATATCATTTAACTGGTACAGATAAAAACGGATATTACATTGGTGCTTATGCAGGGCACATTGAAAGCAAACAAATTAATGGAAAAGAAAAAGCACGTCTCGGTGCAGGCGTAGATTTAGCCTATGTTTGGCTAAACCCTGAACGCATCAGCACATTTAGTGTAGGAATTGGTGCTGGTGAGAGAATGAAAAATGGTCGTGGAGAAGTAATTGAAAAAACTGAACCAACGATTCAATTCTCTTATACATTAAGTTTTGGTTTGTAAGTGCTGTACTGATTGTTTAGCCCACAAGCCATAATCTACTAATAATTTTGAGAGTCATGCATGTTTGATTACGTCAATGAATTGTGGCAGATTTTCCTCGCTCGCCCAGATTTTTGGGCAGTTCTGAGTATTATTCCAGTAACTGCTTTTGTGACATGGGCGCATGTGTGGATGGCTTTAAAAATGGTATTTTACCCAATTACTTTTTGGGGATTCCATTTAGGTCCATTACCCGTAGGCTGGCAAGGAATTGTACCTCGTAAAGCAGGGCGTATTTCAGGCATCATTACTGACAATACATTATCTAAGTTAGGCTCATTGCGAGAGTTTTTAGAGGCAATGGACCCCGAAGACATGGCGATGATCATTGGTGAGCAAGTCGGTTTCGAGCTTGAACACCTCATTGACGAAGTCATGATTGATCGTAATGCTGTTTTATGGGAAAACCTACCTTATTCGATTAAACGTCGTATTTATGCTCAAGCACATAAACAATTACCAAATACCTTAAAAGAACTTGTGACTGAGCTGACCATGAACGTCGAGTCACTTGTTGATATGCGAGAAATGGTTGTTCGCCAAATGGAAGGTGATCGCCGTTTGATGGTACGAATGTTCTTAAAGGTTGGTCAAAAAGAAATCAATTTTATTTGGCATATCAGCGCATTGATTGGTATGTTCTTTGGTATTTTCCAAATGATCGTTTGGTTTGTGGTGCCATGGCATTGGACTGTACCTTTTTGGGCTGCAATATGGGGTTTCCTAACCAACTGGATTGCAATTTGGATGGTTTTCAATCCTATAGAACCTCACTATATTCGATATCCTCAGATTTTCCGTCTGACTAAAGATCGTAAATTCCCTTGGATTGTCCCAGTCTTGAAAATCGGTACATATAACGTTCAAGGTGCATTTATGAAACGTCAAGAAGAAGTTTCTGATGTGTTTGCTAGTGTGGTTACGGAAGACCTTATTACGCTTAAATCGATCATGACAGAAATGATGTATGGGGCGAAGAAAGATAAAACTCGTCGAATTGTCAAGCGTCATATCAATGAAATCATGGAAACCCCATTAGTCAGAACATCATTACAGTTATCATTAGGTCCAAGAGAATATGCTAGACTCAAGACCGACTTGATTGATCGCTCAATTGAAATTACCATGGGGCCAGTATGTGATCCTGCATTAAATGCAAGCCGTGCACAGAAAATCTTTCAAATGTTTAGAGATCGTATTCGTGAGCTAACACCGAAAGAGTTCCAAAACTTATTGCGTCCTGCGTTTCAGGAAGATGAGTGGATTTTAATTGTGTTGGGTGGTGTGACTGGTTTTTTAGCAGGTTTAATCCATTTATTTGTTGCTTTCTTATAATTAATTTGATGTTGGTTGAGCAATAAGTCTGTATGATATTGCTCAATTTAAGATTTATTGTTTTTAAATGAGGATGTTCTTTATGCGCATTATTTTACTCGGACCACCTGGGGCAGGAAAAGGTACTCAAGCTCAGTTGATCTGTAAGCGCTACAATATCCCACAAATTTCAACCGGTGATATGCTCCGTGCTGCAATTCGTGAAGGTACTGAACTTGGCTTAAAAGCGAAAAGCGTTATGGAGTCAGGTGGTTTAGTATCCGATGAATTGATCATTGGTCTGGTGAAAGAGCGTATTGCTCAACCTGATTGCGCTAACGGTTGTATTTTTGACGGTTTTCCACGTACGATTCCACAAGCTGAGGCATTAGAAACAGCAGGAATCTCTATTGATCACGTGATTGAAATTGATGTTCCTGATGAGGAAATTGTTCAACGACTTTCTGGTCGTCGTCAGCACCCAGCATCTGGCCGCGTATATCACTTAGTTTATAATCCACCTAAAGTGGAAGGTAAGGATGATGAAACTGGCGAAGACCTAGTACAACGTCCTGATGATCAAGAAGAAACAATCCGTAAGCGTTTAGCTTCTTACCATAGTGAAACTGAGCAATTGGTTGGCTTCTATCAAGGTCGTGCTGCTTCAGGCGAAAATGCACCGACTTACGATAAGTTGAATGGCTTGCGTGCGATTGATGAAGTTCAAAAAGATCTTTTTGCTATTTTGGATAAATAATCTAAACAGCAAATTTAAAAGAGCTCTTTAAATAGGGCTCTTTTTATTTTGGAGAGGTAAATGTTGAAGTTTGTTCTTATCCTTGTCGTTATTTTAAGTGCTTTACTGTTACTTTTTCTATTATACCAAAGTCAAAAAATGCTACGTCATGTGCAGAAACAGCAGGCGATTGAAAATAAAAAATATGGCAAGCCACGCCAGTTACACCCAAAATTACAGCAGACTAAAAAAGATCAGGATTAATGTATTTCTTTGAGTTTGATGGGCTTTGTCGCTCCAAACTCAAAACGATCTTTCCAATTACAGACATCGGCTACGATACATTCACCACATTTCGGTTTACGTGCGATGCAACAGTAACGACCATGTAAAATAAGCCAATGATGTGCATCAACAATGAATTCTTTTGGAATAACTTTGATGAGTCGATGTTCTACTTCTAGAACATTTTTTCCTATCGCAAGTCCAGTGCGATTACCGACACGAAAGATATGCGTATCGACCGCCATAGTCGGATGCCCGAAAGCTGTATTCAAAACAACATTCGCTGTTTTTCGACCCACACCAGGAAGTGCTTCGAGTTCTTTACGTGTTTCTGGAATATTTCCTTGATATTGATCAACTAAAATTTGACAGGTTTTAATGACGTTTTCAGCTTTAGAGTTATAGAGTCCGATGGTTTTAATATAACTCTTTAATCCTTCAACACCGAGATTTAGAATGGATTGTGCTGTATTGGCAATAGGATAAAGTTTATCAGTTGCTTTATTGACACTCACATCAGTGGCTTGGGCTGAAAGCATAACTGCAATCAATAGTTCAAAAGGAGATGAGTAATTGAGTTCAGTTTGTGGGGTCGGTCTTTGTTCTCGTAAGCGCTCGAAGAAAGTCTGAACTTGCTTCTTAGTCATATTTTTACTCGACATTTAGACCTCCTGTAATTCTTTTAATTGTGTTTGTAGGGCATCAAGTTGTGCTTGCTTTCGCGGATCAAGTCGAACACTTAATTGTTTTTCCAGTTTTTTGATTTGAGTTCGTATTTTGGCGAGCTCAATAGTAGTTTTAGCATCTTGTGCGCTATGGTCTTTTGCTTTTTCAGCTAATGTTATAGTCGGAACATTTTTCAAAGCCTGTGAAAATTGTGCGAAAAATTCAGTGTCAATTTCGGCTCTAACTACAGGACCTTTGCGGTCGATACGACGTTTTTCTTCACGTTGAATATGTGCGTAGTAACGCTGACGAAGATTGTCCTGCTCGTTAATACGTTGATCCTCAGTGGGGATGGGATTGTTATCAGGAACGAGGTCAATACAATCAACAGGGCAAGGAGGGATACAGAGCTCACAGCCTGTGCACAAATCTGTCAGAATCGTGTGCATGAGCTTACCACTTCCGATAATTGCATCAACAGGACAAGCACTAATGCACTTGGTACAACCAATGCATTCATCTTCGCGAATAATGGCTTTCATTTGTTGTGGGCGACCATCAGCTTGGATATCCCAAACACTCGATTCAGCTATTAAACGCGGTCGATCAAGTAATTGAGCGAGTGCATCTGCTACAGGTTGCCCGCCAGGTACACATTTGTTTGCTGCTTCACCCTCGCTAATCGACTTTGCATATGGCAAACACCCATCACGGTGTCCACATAAACCACATTGTGTTTGAGGCAGTAATTGGTCTATTTGAACGATAAGAGAGACTTGCTGATCAGAAAGTAACATAGAAGCAGTGAGGTGAAAGTAAGAGCAGAACTGAATTATAACAAATAATCCTTTATTTAGAGACTGTGGATTTATTTAAACAATAAGTAGCATTTTTATCTGAATTAAAATGGTGCTTCATTGGTTTTATTTTGGTGCGATTTTATTTTTAAAAATTAGTTATTTTCACTTTTTTGTTAATTATTCATGTATATTTCTCAGCATTTATAAAATAAATAATGAATATTTATTGGATTAAGTCTTTGAAAATTATATTTAATTTTATTTTGTAGAGGAAGTGCTTTGCTTGTCTGATAGTAATTTATAGTTGTTTTATGAGATATTCTACTTTGGTGCAAAAATGGCACTAATTTGAATCATAGACTCGGGGGTGAGTGTTGAAATACGGTAGCTTAAATGAATTCTTGGATTACGTGAAACGCAGAGATCCTCATCAACCAGAATTTCTACAAGCTGTAGAAGAAGTGATGATGAGCCTGTGGCCATTTATCCAGAAAAACCCTAAGTATGCACAATACGGTTTACTTGAACGACTGATTGAACCTGAACGCGTGATTCAATTTCGTGTTTCTTGGATGGATGACCAAGGTCAAACTCATGTAAATCGTGCTTTTCGAGTTCAATATAATTCAGCGATTGGTCCTTTTAAAGGTGGGATGAGATTTCATCCTTCAGTTAATTTATCGATTTTAAAGTTTTTGGGATTTGAGCAAACTTTCAAAAATGCACTTACAACTTTACCGATGGGTGGTGGTAAAGGTGGTTCAGATTTTGATCCAAAAGGAAAATCTGAAGCCGAAGTGATGCGCTTTTGCCAAGCCTTGATGATTGAGTTATATCGACATTTAGGTGCAAATACAGATGTTCCTGCGGGGGATATCGGTGTAGGCGGGCGAGAGGTCGGTTACATGACTGGCATGATGAAAAAGTTGAGTAACGATACTGCATGTGTTTTTACTGGGAAGGGAATTTCCTTTGGCGGTAGTCTTATGCGTCCTGAAGCAACAGGCTATGGAACGGTTTACTTTGCTGAAGAAATGTTGAAAACACGTGGCGAAAGTTTTGATGGCAAAACGGTATCAATTTCAGGTTCCGGTAACGTTGCTCAATATGCTGCTGAAAAAGCCATGTTCCTCGGTGCAAAAGTCGTAACTTTATCGGATTCAAATGGAACTGTTTATCTCAAGAATGGTTTTACAGATGAGTTACTTGCAGAAGTTATGGAACTCAAAAATGTTCAACGTGGACGTATTTCTGAGTTTGCTTCAAAACATGGTTTTGAGTATTTTGAAGGTCAGACACCTTGGCATATTGCTGTTGATATTGCTCTACCGTGTGCCACACAAAATGAATTAACGGGTGCTGATGCTGATAATTTATTAGCGAATGGCGTCATCTGTGTAGCTGAAGGTGCAAACATGCCTTCTACCTTAGAAGCCGTAGAAAAATTTATTGCGGCGAAAATTCTTTATGCTCCTGGTAAAGCCTCAAATGCTGGTGGAGTTGCGACATCAGGACTTGAGATGTCACAAAATGCATTACGTTTTGGTTGGACACATGGTGAGGTTGATGAAAGACTTCATGCGATTATGAAAGACATTCACGCAAACTGCTTACGATATGGTACTCAAGAAGATGGAACTGTGAACTATGTCGATGGTGCAAATATCGCTGGTTTTGTCAAAGTAGCAGATGCAATTCTGGCACAAGGGATTTATTAATCTTTGAACAAAAAAATCCGATGCATCTGCATCGGATTTTTTGACTGAAATTATGATTATTTAACGATTTCTTGTTCAATAACCATATCTAATACATCAGCAAGACTTGACTGATCTGCGGCCGGATTTTTTATCTCAAAACGTTTTACACGTACGATCACGCGTTGCTTAGGATTGTGTTCAAACCCTTCAATTTGACCGTAGTATAAAGACCAGTTTTTATCAGTATATGTTTTGATACCTTTTTCGTCGTATTTAACTTCACGTACTTGCATACAAGTTTGTGGTGCAACGCCTGTACATGATTTAGTTTCAGGTGAGATTTCTAAAAATACGGTTTTAGGCTCTGATTGATATTTAGTTTCAGGTGTCATTTTACCGATGAAATTATATTTTTGACCTTTAGCATCTGTAAGCGTCAAAGTCGGTTCGTGTAAGTTTGTAGTATTCACTTCAAAAGAGATTTGACGTTTTTGTAATAATTCACCTGCAAACTTCTCTTGCTGCATCAGTGCTGGTTCACATGCCATCATCGTTGATGCGCCATCACCTGTCACGATCAAACCATTCTCGACTTTCCAAGATGTATTTAAGCGGTTACAGCCTGTATCTACTGATAAGCGATCATTATTTAAGAATGTTAAAACGATAGGTTTTTGTGTATTTGTCGGCTGGTACGACCATGTGTAATTGCTTAATACATTTGCATTCACAATTTTAGTTCCTGTAAATACATGTTTTTGCCCTTTGCTGTCTGTTACAGTCAGGATTGCTTGATCATTGCTTGTACTAAGTGAAAAAGGTACTTTCTTTTCGCTAAAAATATCAGATGACAAACGCTCTTGTTGCATTAAATCATCAGCACACGCCATCATGGTTGAAACAAGAGGTGAGGTGACAATTTTGTTGCCTTCAACTTTCCAAGTTCCACCTTGATTATTACAACCTGTTTGAATTGTTACTCTTTGATCAGCGTTAAATGAAAGCACTATTGGTTTTGAAGCTGTAGAACCTTGATAAGTCCAATTATATTCAGTTAGATTTTTTTCAGCATTTGAGTTGATTTGAGAAACTACACCGTCAGTTACATTTTGTACTGTTTGACAAGCCATCAAAGAAAGGGGAAGTAGAGCAAGAACTAAATATTTAATTTTCATCGTTAAAACAACAGTTAATAAATCACAGCCCTAAGCCTAAAGTATTCTTAAAAAAGAAAATGTAATCCAGTTAGCGGTTAAGTTTGTTAAATGTATCTGATTGTAATTTTTAGAAAAGCATAATAGATACTGAGGTTTAAACACAATTGTTAAACCTCGATTTAAATATTTGGTAAATAATCATCTTTAGTCGAAACGATAGATATCCATGCCAAGTGAGCCCATCGAGAAACTACTGTGCACGATATTAAATCGATGACCTGTGCCCATAGCGAAAAAAAGTGGGGCAAAATGCTCAAGCGTAGGGTGGTTACGTTCTATAAATGGCAATGAAGGCCAATCAAGGACAGCATCAAAATTTTGATGTTGGAGTCGATTGACGACAGTATTTCTAAAAGTACTAGCCCAAGTGGGAACTTGTGCATCTGCATGCCATGACAACTCAGCCAAATTGTGCGTTATGCTTCCTGATCCGATTAATAAAATCTGTTGTTCACGCAGGGGAGATAAAGCTTGTCCAATCTTGTAAATTTCTTCTGCATTCATTTTTGTTGGCAGTGAAATTTCTATCACTGGAATATCTGCATCTGGATACATATGTAATAAAGGCATCCATACACCGTGATCACGAGGACGTGTGCTATTGGCATGTGCCTGAATACCAGCTTCTGCAAACATGGATAATATTTTTTCAGCAATTGTTGGTGATCCTGGTGCTGGATAGCGAATTTCATAAAGCTCTTTAGGAAAACCTCTAAAGTCATGCCAAGTATTTGGTCGAGTGGCAATATTGACTTCAAGAACTTGACTTTCCCAGTGTGCAGACATGACAACAATCGCTTGTGGCTCAGGTAAGTTGATACTCAAGCGATGTAGTGCAGGACCAACCTGCTCTGGATCTAGTGCAAGCATAGGCGAACCGTGGGAGATAAATAAGCCTGGTAAAGTTTGCACATTCATAATCGGGCACCTGATCGAAATTACCTATTTATCCTGACAAAAACATCAAGACAATGATAGCGGATTAAACTCAACAGATTGTTCTATAATCAGAACAACCACATTCAACGTTAAGCACGATGGTAGGGATGATTATGATTAATGCTCATGGCTCTATACAATTGTTCAATTAATAAGATTCGAACCATTGGGTGAGGCATCGTTAATTTAGATAAAGACCAATGCCATGCTGCTGCTTTGCGTACTGCATCAGAATGTCCGTCAGGTCCTCCAATTGCGAGTGCAATATCGTTACCATCAAGCATCCATTGTTTCATGGTATCGGCAAGCTTTTCTGTACTGAGTTCTCTGCCACCGACTTCCAGTGCAATTAGGGTTTCATTAGGTTTGAGCGCATTTAAGATACTCTCACCTTCGATTTGACAATATTTTAAAATATCTGCTTCTGAATCATTTTTACCACGTTTAGCCATAGGTAATTCAATGACTTGGGTTTGAACGAAAGGCTGAATTCGTTTGAAATAATCCTCAAACCCAGTGAGAACCCATGCAGGCATTTTTTGCCCAATAGTCAGAATACGAATCTTCATAAAATTTAAAGGTAAAAATAATTTATGCGGATTATAAACTGAGTCGAAGTTGCTAGGTAATTTAGATCTAAGTAATAGCTGTAATAAAAACTAAAAAAAGAAAATTTATACTCACCATAAAAAACGCAGCTCAAAATGTGTATGAGCTGCGATCAAAGTGCCTTCCGTCTGGAGTTCAGAGGGCACTAAAAATTAGTTTCAGAGTCAATTTTAGCCTTTATTTTTATCGACTCTATTTTATTATGCAATAAATTGGTTGTTTTTCAATCAAATTGTGTAACAAAAAAAGAGAGCCGAAGCTCTCTCTTTAATCATGATCTTTACATCAATGACGTGCAGCTTTTGTATCTTCAACTGGTTTAACAATTGGTGTCTTAGGCAATGGCTTTGGTGTATCTGTCAACGCCAAAGGTAAGATTTCATCAATGCTTTTCACAGCTTTGATTTCTAAACCTTCTTTTACGTTATTAGGTATTTCAGCCAAGTCACGGACATTGTCTTGTGGAATAAATACAAGTTTGATTCCACCACGGTGAGCTGCTAAAAGTTTTTCTTTTAAGCCGCCAATACGTAATGCGCGACCGCCTAAGCTAGTTTCACCTGTCATCGCAATATCTGGGCGAATTGCGATACCAGTAAACGCTGACACTAGCGCTGTAGTCAAAGCTAAACCTGCCGATGGACCATCTTTCGGTGTCGCACCTTCTGGTAAGTGGACATGGACATCAGTTTCATCGAAACGTGATGCTTCAATACCCAATTCATCAGCACGAGTACGAACAACTGTCATCGCAGTGGTAATT
The DNA here is from genome assembly GCF_030913345.1 of Acinetobacter sp. A22. Taxonomy (NCBI): domain Bacteria; kingdom Pseudomonadati; phylum Pseudomonadota; class Gammaproteobacteria; order Moraxellales; family Moraxellaceae; genus Acinetobacter; species Acinetobacter sp. A22. Next base: position 1,594,771 of record NZ_CP133162.1, on the reverse strand, counting down.
GACTCTTTCATTACATCACCGAGCGAACCCGTAGTAATGAATTTCCCTTTACCTTTTACAGCTGCGACTTCAATAGTCAATAACTCACCACCAACAGATGTCCAAGCCAAGCCATTTACACGACCTACTTGGGCTTCATCTTCTGCGATGCCAAAGTCGAACTTATGTGGACCTAAGTATTCAGGAAGATTTGCCGATGTCACATCAAGCTGTAAGTTTTTAGATTTTTTGCTGACTGCTTCTTTAACAACTTTACGTGCAATTTTAGACACTTCACGTTCTAGACTACGTACACCAGCTTCACGTGTATAACGTTGCACGATGTCACGAATCGCTTCTTCATGAATTGTTAATTCTTTTGCACGTAAACCGTTGTTCTTGATTGCTTTCGGAACAAGGTAGCGTTCAGCAATATTTACTTTTTCATCTTCGGTATAACCCGGTAGACGAATGACTTCCATACGATCCAGCAAAGCTTCAGGAATATTCATGCTGTTAGCTGTACAGATGAACATTACTTCTGAAAGATCAAGATCAAGGTCTAAATAATGATCGTTGAACTTGCTATTTTGTGATGGGTCTAATACTTCAAGCAATGCAGAAGCAGGATCGCCACGATAGTCTTGTGCCATCTTGTCAATTTCGTCGAGCAAGAATAATGGATTCTTCACGCCGACTTTTGTTAAAGACTGCACAATTTTACCTGGCATCGCACCGATGTAAGTACGACGATGACCACGAATCTCAGCTTCATCACGCACGCCACCTAGCGCCATACGTATAAACTCACGACCTGTTGCTTTAGCAACCGATTCACCTAGTGAGGTTTTACCTACACCCGGAGGACCAACTAGACAAAGAATAGGACCACGGAGTTTTTTCACACGTGATTGAACAGCAAGGTATTCAACAATGCGATCTTTAACGTCATCAAGACCGTAATGATCTGCATCCAGAATTTCTTGTGCTTTTGCCAAGTTAATGCTGACTTTGCTTGCCTTGTTCCAAGGTGTATCTAGAATCACTTCTAAATAGTTGCGAACAACTGCCGCTTCACTTGAAGCAGGTTGCATTGCTTTGAGTTTACGAAACTCAGCTTCAGCTTTTTTACGTACATGTTCAGGTAAGTCAGCTTCAGCAAGACGCTTCTCAATCTCAGCAACATCATCCTCAGCACCGCCGTTCATATCAGACAGTTCACGTTGAATGACTTTCATTTTTTCATTTAGAAAGTATTCACGTTGGTTTTTTTCCATCTGACGTTTAACGCTGTCGTGTAGGGTTTGTTCAATTTGCTGTTCAGCAGATTGATTCATCAAATAACCCATCAACTCTTGTAAATGTGCCTCGAACTCATCGTGTTCTAAAAATTTCTGTTTGACTTCGATATTTAAAGGCACACGAGTTGCAACGAAGAACATCAATTGCAGAAGGTCTTCAATTTTGTTTGCTGCCGCAATAAGTTCTCGTGCATTACGAAGTTTAGCTTCGGCATACTGAGCAAAGAGTGTACGTAATTCATTTAAGCGAGTTTCTTTACTTTCTTGATCCAATTCCACTGTCATTGGGCTTAAATGATGTTCAGCAGTCAGATACTCTTCACCATCAATGATACGCTCTAGCTTCGAACGATGTAGTCCTTCAATCAATACTTTAATGCAGTTTTCATCATTCTCATGATTGACCACTTGAACGATTTTAGCCACAGTTCCGTACTGATACAGATTATCGTGATCAATTTCTTCTGTAAGCGAATCTTTTTGCGCAACTACAAATACTAAATTGTCACCGTTACGAGCCACATCCACTGCATTGATCGATTTTTCACGACCCACGAATAGCGCAATTTGCATGTGTGGATAGACCACAACATCACGCAATGCTAATAGTGGTAATACACTTGGAACCTGTGGCTCTAAGCTTGTTTCATTATTTAAAATATATTCAGACATGGGCACTCCTAATGAGTGACAACGGTGTTGCCATGTTTTTATAGTGATGTGCATTTCAAAAATTACAAGGGTTTTAGAGTAGAAAATATAAAAAAAGACAAAATTAGTTGGTTTTAATATTCAAATAACTCTAAAAATAATGTTTGTGAGATGGTGTGATGAGTGCATCAAGTGGTTGGTCCCAGATGTTGCGGTGTAAAGTTTCTTCAATATATTGAAAATCATGTGCTATCCCTAAACGAAAGGGAAAATGGCGGGCTGATGCAAGAGTACGGTCATAGAATCCGCCACCCATACCAATTCGAGTACCATGATGATCACAAGCGAGTAGGGGCATGATCAAAAGATCCAACTTTGAAACATGATGTCCACGACTAGCCATTGGTTCTTTCATACCCAAAGGATGATGGGAAAAGCGTTTGTTTTTATATTGTTGGAGATTGATTTTTACCCAGACTAAATTCTGATTCATGTTGCAAATCATGGGTAAATAAACATCTTTGTGATGTTGAAAACAAAGTTGAATAATTTTTTGAGTACGTATTTCCCCAAATGCATCTAGGTACAGACCAATTTTTTGAGACGTTTTAAATTGTGGGGTGTTTTTAAGTCTGTTTAAGATCTGATGTTCGTTTTTTTTATGTTGTGAAATACTGACATTTTTACGTTTTCGACGAATGTCACTGCGCAGAGATTTCAGATGATCTTTCATAGATGCCACAACAATTTTAATTACTGTAAATCTTACTTGATTTAATCCCTATATTTAATCAGATTGCTCATCTAAATATTTTTTATGACCGGAAAAGCTTCCACGCATTTTTTTAAAGCGCTCCTCAAGAGGTCTTGAGTCGCGCTATAAATTTTTTTGGTAAACATTTTATTTAGTGTTTACTGAGTAGTCTAAATTAAGCTAATGCATAAATTCTTATTTCTTTATGAAAATATTGAATAAGAACAATGCTTTTTTGAACATGTGAACCGTACCGGGTTTGTCGGAGACTTTTTATTTAAGTTAGGCCACCTGACCTAACAGATTAATTTTATCATAGTACATTGCTTCAAACTCAAAAGGCGACACATAACCCAGTGCACTGTGTACACGCTTTTTATTGAACCAATCTACCCAGTTTAGTGTCGCAAGTTGTACATCTGCTAAACCTTGCCAATCTGCTTTTAAATATTCAATCACCTCTGTTTTGTATAAGCCATTCACCGTTTCAGCCAAAGCATTATCGTATGAATCACCCGTTGCACCGACTGATGCTCGTAAATTTGCTGCTTCTAATTGAGTTTAAATGCAGAATGGCTACTTTGACGTAGCCATTTTTTTATCAAAAAACTGGTGCGACAATAAATGTCGTTCATGCCTCATCCTGCGATTAACTCTCAGTAATATTTCTTTATAATCAAAACATCAGAAAATAGTCGTTGGATGAAGATGAATTGTTATAGAATCTTGGAATTAAAAGAAATCTTATATTGATTTTTAAACCAAAAAATCAAAAGTAATTAAAAAATTGGGGAAAATAAGAGGTTATTTTATGTTTGAAAGTATTAAGAATAAAGTCGCTGAATTCATCAATCCGCAGAGTCAAAACTCACTAGATTCTGAAAGTTTGGCGTTACTCAGTACCATTGTTGAACCTTTATCTGAAGTAGAGGCGACGTTACCAAATCAAGTTTTAAACTTTATCGTGAATGGTCAAAAACCAGAGGTTTTATTGACATTACAGCAGCAAGCGACAGATAAAGTATGCGCCTTACTAGGTAGCCCTGGAACTTATGGATGGTATTGGCCATCAACTGAGCTTACTAAAGCACAAGAAAAACTATGTAAAGCCTCACAAAATGCGCGCTATAAACTATATATCAATATCTTTTCAAAACTGAGTAGCGATCAGATTATTCGCTATGGAAAATTCTTAGAAGCCGCAACTCAGCAACGTAATTATTCTCAACTTTCTAAACAAACTCCAGTTTGGTTTAGCTATGTACTGATAGATGGATTATTAACAAGTTTTAATCATCAAAGTTTTGATGATCGTCAGAAAAAATCACATCGTGATCTTTGGTCACTTACAGCATTAAAGCAACTTTATTTATTTGAACCTGAAAATAATATTGAAGGGTTTATTACGACTTTATTTGAGCGTAATGGCGTAAATAGTTATCACTACGATCAATTAAATTTCTTGTTTAAGCTTTCGGATAGTGTCCAGTTCTTCACTGATTATGCACAAGAAATTCGTGAGACTTTACCTAAACTTTCTGCCGCAGCGCAGGGGATTTTCCTAGAGTTTATTGCTCAGCATCACGACTTATTACAACAGCAAACTGAACTTATCATCATGCTCGCATTAAGTTCGAGCAAAGGTGTTCGCGAGCAAGCGACTGTTTTACTCACACATCTTGACGATGCTCAAAGCCAGCAACATTTGCAAAATTTCTTGATCAATGGCGAAAGCAAACAACGTAGTTTCGCTGCCGATTTGCTAGCACGTTTAGGAGAGCAAAATCGGGAAATCTTGCAGCAAGCAGCAGAAAATGAAAAATTAAAATCAGTTCAGGCAAATATCCTTTCTGCTTTACAACGACTCGAATCTTTGGGTCAAGTGGTCGAGCTTGAATATACCTTACCTGATATTGAAGTGATTGAGGCTCAAGACATTCCTGAAAGTTTTGTTCAGGTTCTACAGGATAATTATTTGGCAGTAAAAGAAAAATATCGTCAAGCTGCAGAACAGGAAGTTGAAGATAATAAAGCTGTTGAGAAAGGTGGATACAAAAGCCATTGGAGACAGAATAACTACCGAGACTTCTGCAAATCATATGACAAAGTTGAAAATGTTGGGCAATTAATTCTTGGTCATCTAAATGGTCAAAAAAACTATCGTTCCTATATTGAAGAAATTGCCAATTATCAAAAAAAATTACAGCAGTTACCTGAGTTTAGTTTGATTCATGCAGCGCGTTTGGTGCTAGGGCATCGAAACAATGATTGGATCAACTGGTATCAGTTTTTCCAGTTTTTAGAGACTAAGAGTTGGGAAACAATTGAGTTACGTCAGTTAGCCCAAGTTTTGCAACAAGTCGGTATTTCAGAAGAGAGTAGTAAACGTTGTATTGCAAATGAATACCTAGAAAACTATAGCGGTGATGAACTAAACACTCGAATTGCTGATGATGAAAAAGTCATTCCTTTTTTTGTTGAGAACATTGATTTAATTGCTGAAGCTTTGGGATTACTACCAAGTAAAAATCAAAATTCATGGCGCTATTATGATCCGATCAAGGCATTAGCTCTATTACAACGTTTCCCACAAGTACCTAAACAGTTTATTCCTCGATTACTTGAGTTCGCTTTGGGTGATGGAAAACGTTTACGTTTTGACGCTCAGGAAGTATTAAAAAAACTCCCTGATATTCATTTAAGAGCGATTGAAGCTTTAGAAAATGGTAAACAAGAAATTCGTATTACAGCAGTCGAATGGTTAGCGCGTTTACAACATCCTTCTGCGGTCACAGCGCTTTATGATTTATTAAAAAAAGAGAAAAAAGAAGTTGTTATTGCTGCAATTCTGACGGCTTTAGAGCAGTTAGGTGAAGATATTAATATTTATCTTTCGCCAAAAGCATTGCTCAAAGATGCTGAAAAGGGTTTGAAAGCTAAGATTGCTAGTAGTTTTACTTGGTTTGATTTACAGCATTTACCTCAAGCGCAGTGGCAAGATGGTACAACAGTTGATCCTCAAATTATTCAATGGTGGGTCGTTTTAGCAGACAAATTGAAAGACCCTGTGCCCAATGCATTGTTACAGCGTTATATGGGACTGTTAAATGATAAAAGCCAACAAACGCTTGCATTGTATTTACTGCAAAGCTTTATATATCAAGACACTCGTAATCCAACTTTAGAAGAGGCGATGGAGGTTGCAACGAAAGAAGCACCGAGTCGTTTAGCATCTTATCAAGATTCATTTAAACGCTGGGGACAAAAGTACCCTGAATATTATGGACGTTATGAACACATCACATTGGAAGAAGTGGTTGAAGAAATTAAACGTGAGCGTTTAGCAATTTATTTAGGTTCTGCAATTAAAAGTAAAGGAATGTTGGCACTTACTTTTAAAACGCAAGGTAGTGTTGCGGTGAAATTGTTGCAAGATTATATGAAGCTACATTACCAACGTCGTGCACAAATCGAAGCGATGTTGAGTAGTTTTTCAATCAGTGATGATCCATTGATTATTCAATTACTTCTGAGTTTGTCACGTCGTTACCGCACTGCATCTGTTCAGAATCTAGCGAAACAATTGGTTGAACAAATCGCAGAGCGCAATCAATGGAGTAGTGATGAATTGGCAGATCGCACAATTCCGACCGCAGGCTTAGATGATGCAGGTGTACTGAGTCTAGAGTATGGTTCTCGAGTCTTAACTGCCTATGTAGATGATAAAGATAAGTTCGTACTTAAAAACGAAGATGGAAAAATAATTAAAGCGTTGCCTGCTGCACGACAAGGTGATGACGAAGGCTTAATTAAAGAAGCTAAATCATTATTCAGCAGTAGTAAGAAAGAATTTAAACAAGTGATTGATCTACAAACACAACGCTTATATGAAGCGATGTGTAGTGAGCGAGCTTGGAGCAGTACGGATTGGCAAGAATACCTGTTTGCACACCCAATTATGAAACGTTTGATTCAACGTTTAGTTTGGTTAGAAGTTTCTTCAGAAGGTACTATTTTACAAAGTTTCCGTCCTAGTGATGACGGCAGTTTATTAAATCTTGAAGATGATGAAATTGAATTAGCACAAAATAGCCAAATCAAAGTTGCACATGGTGTTTTGATCAGTGCTGAAGATGCAGAAGCATGGCAAGCACATTTTAAAGATTATAAAGTGAAGTTCCTATTTGAGCAGATGACACACCAGCTTCCTGTTTTTGAAGCACATGCGGAAATCATTGAGGATCGTAAAGGCTGGTTAACCGATACATTTACTTTACGTGGAGTGATTACCAAGCTTGGCTATCAACGTGCTTCAATTGAAGATGGTGGCTCTTTTGATAGTTACTTTAAACCATTTAGCCAAATTGGTTTATCTGCGGTGATTCGTTTTAGTGGCAGTTATGTGCCTGAGGAAAATCTTGCAGCTGTATTGTACGACCTCAGTTTTGAGAAAAAGAATGTACGTTCTTGGCGTGACAGTGGAATGAATTTAGCAGATGTACCGCCAGTGTTATTAGCTGAAACTTATGCTGATTATTTAAAAGTTGCTGAGGCATGTTCTGGTTTTGATCCTGAATGGCAGAAGAAAACACCTTGGTAAAATGGTAAAGATATGAATCCACAAGACATTATTAAATTAAGTGCTGAACAACGTTTTGCAGAAGAACTTGCAATAATCAGTGAGCATGACCATGCGCCTAAACCACAAGGTTGGTTACGTTCACCACGTGCGGTACGCCAATTTATTCTCGGTGATGAGAAATTAGCGATTAGCCGTAAATTTTATGGTGATGATGCTTTAGTCGACAGAGCAATTGTGACTTTACTGGGTAAACAAGGTCTCATGTTAGTAGGTGAACCAGGTACAGCAAAATCTATGCTGTCCGAATTATTAGCAGCAGCGATTAGTGGTGATTCAGGATTAACCATTCAAGGAACAGCAGGCACAACTGAAGATCATCTTAAATATTCATGGAACTATGCTTTATTACTTGCTGAAGGTCCTAATGAGAAGTCTTTAGTTGCATCACCTGTTTACCAAGCGATGCAGCATGGCAAGATCATTCGTTTCGAGGAAATCACGCGTTGTCCACCTGAAATTCAGGATGTCTTAGTTTCATTAATGTCTGAAAAGACCATGATGATTCCTGAGCTTGGGGATCAAGGTCGTGTTTATGCCAAAGCAGGATTTAATATTATTGCTACCGCAAATTTAAGAGATCGCGGTGTGCATGAGATGTCATCGGCATTGAAACGTCGTTTTAATTTTGAAACTGTACGACCGATTGCTGATCCTGTTTTTGAACGTGAGCTTGTACTGACTCAGTTGAAACGCGAGTTAGGAGAGTTATCTGATCAGATTCAAATGTCTGAATCTGTGGTTGATCTACTGGTCACAGTTTTTCAAGAGTTACGCCAAGGCACAACCAAAGACGGTACCTCAATTAAAACACCTGATGCGGTGATGTCGACTGCTGAAGCGGTCAATATCGCTTATGCAGCTGCTTTAGAAGGTTATTATTTAGGTGATCAATCTTTGAGTGGTGCTGCGATTGCACGTCAGTTGATTGGTGTAGTGTTAAAAGATAATGCTGACGATGCCAAGCGGATGCGTTTTTATATGGATAATGTTGCCCGTGAACGTGCCAAACAGGATGTAACTTGGAAGGCTTTTTTTGATGCAGGAAAAACGTTTTGGCAATAGATTTTTTGAGTCTTAACTAGGTCGTGCCGAGTTCTCATCTTATTTGAGGATAAGCCTTCGGCTCGACCTACTTTTGTTTCGACAAAAGTAGGTAAAACCATTTGTCATTCACAGAACCTGTTGACTTCTTACATTTAGTTAATCGAGTCGCAGAAACAACATTTGACAGATACCACGCAGGCTGTGAATGACGTTCCGAGTATCAGATGTTGTATGTAGTTTATATAAAAAGTGAAAATTTATTGAAATAAAGAATATGACGATACCACAACGCTTACAACAAGCATTACAACAGCAAAAGGCTTTGGCAGATAAAGGTATTCATTTTTTACCGATTCGCCATCATAGCCCAGCGTGTGCTTATGCGGTTTTACAATCGTTGCAGCAATTGCAGCCTAAGCATGTATTGATTGAAGCACCACGTTCATTTAATCGCTTAATTGCAGATTTACAGCATCCAGATAGTCAGCCACCACTGGCTGTGCTGTGTCAAACCGAAATCATCGAAGCAAAGAGTAATGCTGCTACTGATGAAAAGACGGAACAGAAACAAACCCGTACTGCTTATTATCCATTTTGCGATTATTCACCTGAATGGGTTGCGCTGCGATATGCGCCAGAAATTGATGCTGAGGTTGAGTTTATTGATTTAGCATGGACAAGTCAGATTGATCATGAATTAAAGACGATCACCAAACAAACTTGGCAAAGTCGAAGCTTACAGCAAGAGCGCTATTTGGCTCATAGTCAGTATTTACAAACCCTAGCACAGAAGTTGCACTGTCGAAATCATGATGAACTTTGGGATCACTTATTTGAGTTAAAGCCAAAGCTGGAGATGCATGATTGGCAAAGCTTTTTCCATGAGGTGCTCGTTTGGTGTGCTATGTCTCGTTTAGATTATGAGGATAGCGTTTTAGAAGCTGATGCTTCTTTAATCCGAGAACAATGCATGCTGCAAACCATCTTAGAATGTTATGCAAATAAAAAGGGTACAATCTGTATCCTCACAGGTGGTTTTCATACCTTAGCCTTAATTGAGCAATTGGCAGCATATTTACTGGTTGAGAAACCTAAGAAAATTAAAAAAATGAAGTCAGCCGATCAGGATGACCAAGCGTGGTTGATTCGTTATAGTTTTGATCGTCTTGATGCTTTAAATGGTTATGCTTCTGGTATGCCATCACCTGCATTTTATCAACGTTGCTGGCAACATATGATGGAGAAACCCTTTGATGATGCTCAACAGCGACAAGCCTTAATCGTTGAGTCACTGTCTGATTTTTCTACGCAATTACGCGAACAGCAGATTTTAGAAAGCAGTTTTATTACGGTTAAAAATGCGACTGAACAGGCGATTAGATTAGCGACTTTAAGAGGACATCATTTAATTAGTCGTTTTGATTTGATTGATGCCTGTCAAAGTAGTTTTGTCAAAGGCAGTTTAGATGAGGGACAACAAGCATTTCAAAGCCTATTGAAGCAAATTCTGGGTGGTGCACGTCTAGGACAAGTGGTGCAATCCACACAGACACCACCATTGTTAGCTCAAGTCTATGATCTAGCAAAAGTTCATCGTTTTAAATTGGATGAAACGACGACCAAACGCGCAAAACTGGATGTCTTTCGTAATCAAAAACATCGTTTGCGCAGTCGTTTTCTACATTTACTTGATTTCTTGCAAGTGGGATTTGCCAAGTCAGTGAGTGGCCCCGATTTCTTAGGTGGTGGGCGCTTACATTTATTATTTGAAGAATGGGATTATGCATGGACACCCCATGTTGAAGCTCAGTTGATTGAATTATCAGAGTTAGGAAGTGAATTAAATACTGTTGCAGTACAAAAACTCTTGCATATCAAACAGACTTTTTCTCAGGCAGGACAAGGAAGATCATCACATCTTGCAGTACAGCTTTTAATTCGAGCAGCATTGATGGGATTGCACAAACAAATTCCAATTCTGTTTGCTGAAGTTCAACAATTCTTACCCACTGATCCTGATTTGGATTCGGTGATTCAATGTGGACAAAAATTATTAAATTTATGGACAGGCAAAGATTTCTTAGCTTTTCAGCAACAACCTGAACTTAAAGCACTGATGCAGCAAGTCATTCCCACAGCATTATTTTTACTGTCTCAGTTGGCAACGCCACCAGCAGACCAACAACAGCAAATTCTTAATCAAGTTTTGCAATTACGCAATTTGTCTAAGCAGATAAATCGTGTACTAGGTGGTGAGCAAAATTTCTTAGCACAATTTTATAATGCTTTAGCACGATTAAATACGGACTGGCAAAAGCTAGATGTGTTGGCGGGTGCGGTTGATGCCTTACGTTTTATTGATGGTGATTTGACTGAACAGGATTTACAGCAATCAGTTCAGCGACATTTTGGTTTGGGTGCTAACCCTGAACATGCGGTCGCTTATCTATCTGGAATGATGCAAAGCGCACCTGAATTATTATTGCGTTATCCTGCAATGGCACAACTACTGAATCAACTGTTATTAAAATGGGATGAGGCTGCCTTTGTGGCGATTCTACCTGATTTACGCCAAGCATTTACTCATTTTAAACCGAAGGAAACGGCAGCTTTTGCTGAGCAGATTGCGCAGTTGAATGATGTTTCAAGTTTGGATATCTCTAAATATATCAGTGAGGTTTCGCAAGCTGAAATGCTACAAGGTGTTCAATTAAATCAACAACTACAAGAATTTTTGATCGAGCGAAATTTACAAGGTTGGTTAGTATAATGAATGATTCAAACTCTAATAACCTTGCAGCACGTTGGCGGTTGATTCTGGGTCGCTATAGTGATCGAGCTTTGGATCAGGTACAGCTTGATGGAGAACAATTACGTTTGGAACGTACTCTCGATTATTTATACAACCGTGAGTATGAACAACGTGGTCATCTTGCAGGGGAGTCTCGTCATGGCTCATTAGATGACTCACAGCTCACTGCAATTAATTGGCTCAATCAAGCGCGAAAATTATTTCCGCAAAGTACTTTTGAACGTATTCAAACTCAAGCAGTTGAACGCTACCAATTAGATGCATTACTCAAAGATCCGCAAAGCTTAAAAAGTTTAGAACCTACACCTCAACTTGCTAAAGCCTTATTGACGATGCGTGGGCGAATGAATGCGCAAACTCGAGATGCTGTCCGAGAGATTATTCAAACCGTAGTAGAGCAAATCGTTGCACGATTAAAACCTAACTTTATCAATACGATTCATGGTCGACGCAATCGTTTTCGCCGTTCTTTGATCGCAAATAGTCAGAACTTTGACTGGCGACGAACGATTCGAGAAAATCTAAAACACTATAACGCTGATTTAAATAAGCTCATTATTCAACAACCATTCTTCAATGCGCGGGTACAACGTCATTTACCTTGGACTGTCGTGTTGTGCGTGGACCAAAGTGGTTCAATGATGAACTCTGTCATGTACAGTGCGATTTGTGCCAGCATCCTCGCCAGTTTACCTGCTGTGAAAGTACATCTCGTATTATTTGATACCAATATTGTTGATTTATCTCATATGGCACATGACCCCGTTGAAGTGCTATTGACTGTTCAGCTTGGTGGTGGCACAGACATTGCTAAAGCGGTGAATTATTGCGAACGTTTTATCACTCAACCAAATCGCACGATTTTTACGTTAATAAGTGATTTTGAAGAAGGTGGTTCTGTAGCACATTTACTCAATGCGATTAGTCGCTTGCAAAGTCAACACGTAAAGTTATTGGGCTTAGCTGCTTTAGATGAACAAGCTAACCCTGTCTATGATATTCAAATGGCACAAAAACTGAATGAGAGGGGCATGTCTGTTGCAGCGCTCACCCCTGAACATTTTGCTGAATGGATGGCGGAGGTGATGCAATGAGCTGGCAACACCAATATTTGGCTTATGATCAAGACAGCCTTTCCACTTATGCAAATACAGGTTTAGTTCGCCGTGCCTTAAAAGATATTGAGGCAGGAAAGGTTATTTTACAAACCGAGCAATCTGAACACATCACCATTGAGAGTGATGGTCAACAGGTCAGTTTATCATCGACAGGTTTAGTCAATGCATCATGTACCTGCCCAGCAACAGGTGCTTGTAAGCATATTGTTGCAGCCGTTTTGTATCTGCAACAACATTTACAAAGCCCTGTTCAGCAACCGATCGTAAATCTAACAACAGACTCAGCTGAGGATATTCAAAGTACGACTGTTGAATTGGTTGAACAACTTGAAAATAATTTCCAACCCAATCTGATCGAAGAAATATTGAGAGTTGATCTCAACCAAATCGCAAAGAAAATAGGTAAAGCTCAAACTCAAAAAGCCATCAAACTCGCTCGGCTTTGGCAAAAAGAACAACAAACAGAATTATTTGAAGAAGAATACAGTTTAAAAATTCGTATCAAGAGTCTGGCTGAAGACATTATTTATGTGGCAGGGGCTGGTTTTGCTGGAATGCTGTCCAATTTAGAAAAGGATCAGTCTGCATATTATCTAGCAGCTTTAAGTGAAGTACAGCGACTTCAAGGAAAATTCTGGACTGAGTTGGAACTCAATGAGACAGAGAATCCCGCGGTTCTGAGTGAGAGTGAAGGTCAATTTATTATTGAATTAAAAGATGATCTTGCTCAGTTGATTGAGTTTGGTTTATCGCATGTAAATGAAATGACTGCACGACAATTACATCTACTGAATATGTCTGCTAGAAGTGAGTCATTACCTCGTTTGGCTGCAATGTTAAGGCAACTGAGCGGTCAGGTCAGTAGACTTTTAAATCGTGACGAACATAGTTCTGAACACGAAACATTATTATATTTAGCTCAAATCAATGCGTATCTTTACCAGTTAGAACATGCTGAGGGTGAGGCTTTAGTTCGCTTAAGAGGGAAGTCACGTCGTCAATATGAAGTAGGTCAAGAACAAATAGACTTAGAACTTTTACCTTTAGGCACACGTTGGTGGCGAACATTGGGTGGTGCTAGAGGAATAACTTTATATTTCTCAGAGCAAGAAAACCCTCAAATTTTTGAGGTTACACTAGCGCGTACTGAAAATAATGACCCGAACTTTAATCGTTACAATGCATGGTCTCAGCAAAGCATTTGGATGATGACAGCTCAACAACTCATGCAAAAAAAAGTACGATTACAACAGCCAAGATTTTCTGAGGATGATCGTTTATCTGCTTCAGGACAAAGTCGAGCCTTACCACTTAATAGCTTAAAGGATCTTCAGGATTTTAGTATTTATCAACACATCGGATTTGATAATTGGCACAAACTACAGCAACTTTGGCAGCAACAATTACAAAGTATTGAAGGTGTTGATCAAACAGTAATGCTTAATATTTCTAGCTATGACAATCCTCAAGTTGATGAAATTGAGCAATGTTTGTGGTGGACGGTCTATGATCAGAAGAAATCAGCGATACATTTACGTTTAGATTGGAAAACGTCAGAAATAGAAAAAATTCGTCAGCTCGAACGCTTGTGTAATCAAAAAACTCAAATCAACTCTGTTTTTGTGTATTGCCAGATTAAAGGACATGCGTTGGTGTTATCGCCAATGAGTTTATTGATCACGCAAAATGAAAAAACTCGCTTGTTTAACCTAGATTTTGATCAATTCACTGAATCAAAAAAGACTTTGAAAGAAAGTATCGTTGGACGGATTGAACAACTCTTAATGAAAAAACAACAACAGAGAGCAAAATTTTCATCTATTCAAATGAGTTTAAGTCAAAAAGTGTGTGAACCAATTTTTGATGTATTACTTAGTCTGAGTTGCTCTGGGCGTATGATGCTGAGTTCATCACAGATCGAAACATTGCAACAACAACGTCAGTTGGCATTAGATGCAGGAATGAACATACTTACAAAGCAAATCACATCACTTTTAGCCGAATCTAAAATCAATGTTGAGTCAATTTTACGGCTTATTTATCTCTGTGATTTAATTCTACGAATGCAAGTGGAGTTACCAATTCAACTCAATTAAAACTTGTAATATGTTTGATATTTGATTTTTAGTTAAAGAAAACTCGTTGGATTAATTCTAGATTTTTCATACTTTATGTTGTTTGGAAAAGCCGATTTGGGGTTTTACTAAGGTATAGAAGCTGGTTTTAGATTGTTTTAGTCGGATAAATATCGTCTCTCGTATTCTATAAACTTCGATAAAATATAGACTATTATCAAATAACGAGAGTTTTTATACTTTTCTTAACTTAATTGACATCATCTAAGTAAAAGCAGTCAATTCTATTTTGATTTAATGACCTTAACTTCAATAAAAATTATTGGGAAATAGCTAAAAATGGACCGTTTAATCCAAAAAAATAAGTGCAGGATGTCAATTAAATCAATTCTTATCTCAGGAATGTTGGTCTCGTCATTCGCCATGATGAGTCCAACCTATGCTGCACCTGAAGGGAAGTTGGATCTAACGCTTTCAACTCATTCGCAGAATAAAGTTAAAAAACTACTCAATGACCCTAAAACTTGGCAGCAGATTCCTAAACAGGTCACTTTATGTGTGTATTCGCCGAATGGTGAGCATAGTGAAGCATTTGAACAAGCAACTAGCTATATCACTGAAATTCCAAGAATGGTAAACGTCGCCAAGCAGTTTGGTGTCAATATGAAAGTTGCTCGCCCTTCGCATTTACAATTTAAACTGGATTTTGATTATCCTAAACTTAAAAAAACAGCATCTACATTGGTGAACCTAAAGGTTTATACCAATGAAGCTGTTTTAACCGAAGATTTTCGTAGTAAACGCTGTGATGGTGCAGGTATTAGTAATCTACGAGCGAAACAATTTAATAAATTTGTTGGAAGTATTGATGCAATTGGTGCACTACAAACATACAAACAATTGAGCGCAGTGATCCAAGTTTTAGCAAATCCAAAGTTTGATGAAAAGATGGTGAACAAAGACTATGAGGTTGTCGGGGTAGTACCATTAGGTGCTGCTTATATTATGGTCAACGATCGAAATATTAATACTCTAGCTAAAGCTGCAGGTAAAAAGATTGCCGTATTCCAATTCGATGAAACCCAAAAGAAATTAGTTCAAAATGTAGGTGCTCAACCTATTTCGGTAGATTTAGTGAGTGTCGGTGGTAAATTCAACAATAAAGAAGTCGATATTATGGCTGGACCTGCGATATTGTTTGAACCACTTGAGTTACATAAAGGGATGAGTGATAAGTCTGGCAAAGTTGTTGGTGGGATTATCAAGTTCCCTGTCATTCAAGTGACAGGCACATTGATCATGCATCGCAATAAATTCCCAGCAGGAATGGGATCAATTGCGCGTGAGGTCATTTCTAAACAGCTCAATCCAGCATTTGAATTTGTCGATAAATTGGAAGCTAAAATTCCAAGTAAATATTGGTTAACACTAAATGAAAGTGATAAGCCTGGTTATGTTCGTCTCATGCGTGAAGCACGTATCCAAATGACTAAAGAAGGCTATTACGATCCAGATATGATGAAGTTGCTGAAACAGGTTCGTTGTTCACAAGCGCCAAGTCACTATGAATGTGCCTTGAACGATGAATAGATCTTAAAATTTTGAACTGATAACGCCATAGTACATATCGCATGTGCTATGGTTTTTTTAATTTGAAATGTACTAAAAATAAGAAGAGTTTTGAAGGTTATAAAAATAAAAAACGTTTTGATTGAGAGGGGGATTATAAATTGAATTTTCTTTTGGTGAGAACCATTAGAAAAGTAATGCTCCAGAAGTGCCGCTGCATGGTCGTTACCCTGAACCCGATGAGTTCAAGGTGGAGGTGACGTACACTTACTGGGTTTCCTACTCGAGGCAGGCATACACTCAAAATGTACAGGACACATCCATAAATTTAAGTATCGGCAGGGGACTAGACGTACTGGCGAACACCCTAGAGACAGTTTTAGTATAACTGATCTTTACACGATGACAATCCTTGCAGATCACATATCTGTAAAGATACTTACTAATTGATGGGGCTTTGTGCAATTTTACTCAACAGTTTGTTCGACATCTTCCAAGATGGTTTGAAGTAGGCGCTCACAGTGAGCATATTCCTGCAAAGATTTATTCAAACTAAACACATCTTGTGCCATCTGTAAGGCAACCATAATGACTAATTTATTGTGTTCTACACGAGGAGCATTACGTCGCATATCCTGAAACTTTTGATTCAGTAGTTCAGCTGCACGCTCTAATTCTTCACGTTTGTCTTCAGTGGTATTTAAGCGAAAAGTCTGTTCAATTAAACGAAGTTCTACTGTCACTTGTTCACTCATGATCAGTTTTCCTCTTGTAGTTCAGCATTCGGGTGAGCAAGTTGCTGAATTTCTTGTGCATGATGATCTTGCGCAGTACCTAGGATGGCAAGACGTTGAATAATTGCTTCAACTTTTGATTTTGCAAGCTCATTTTTTTGCAATAAACGATCACGATCTTGCTGAAGATCTTGGATTTCTTGCTGGCTATGACGTTGTTGCGCTTGGAGCTTCTCTTTAGTCACACGTAAATCATTACGCTCTGCCAAAATCTCTTGAAAGCGATTTTTTAAGTCAGTCGTACTTTTTTCCAAGCGGCTATAGCGTTCAGCAAGTGTTGTCGCATCTTGATTGAGCTGTTTAAATTGATCTTGTAACTGAGTTAATTGTTCAGTTAAGTTATCAACTTCGTCCTGCTTTTGCGTGATGATGCTATTTTTTTGCACGATTTGTGCATGATGGTCTGTTTCAGCTAAAGCTTTAGCTTCAGTGAGCGAAGTGTTTTCGCGCTCTAAATGATGTAAACGTGTTTTTAAAACACCAATATGCGCTTGTAGACGCTGTAATTGTTCTAACATAACGAGGTCGCACAGAGTTGCAATCAAAGGTAATATATACAGCAGTATAGAGATTGGATAAACGAATGCAAG
The DNA here is from genome assembly GCF_030913345.1 of Acinetobacter sp. A22. NCBI lineage: Bacteria > Pseudomonadati > Pseudomonadota > Gammaproteobacteria > Moraxellales > Moraxellaceae > Acinetobacter > Acinetobacter sp. A22. The sequence continues at coordinate 1,577,442 of NZ_CP133162.1, read as the reverse complement.
ACGATATTTCAGGTTGGACGGATTGGAATGCCCATTTTGATGGGATTGAAGAGATTTCAAGTCCAAGTGAGTTACATGGATTACTCACAGGTATAGTTTGTGTCACACAAGCACCAACCAAAGACGAATGGTCACAAATTTTAAATACTTTAAATGTTCCTGCATTATCGGAAGAGGCATTAGAAAGCTTAACTGACGAAAGCGAAGATGTTTCTCATGCCTTGTCTGACGATGAGTTAGATTATTTGCCGATGTTGCCAGATGATAGTCATCTACTTGTTGATCGAGTTCAAGCTTTGGCAGATTGGTGTGCTGGTGTGGTTCTAGGCTTCGGTTTAGCATCAGGACATATTCGTGCTGATGAACAAGAACTCATTGAACACTTACAAGATGTTGCAGCAGTAGAGTTTGAAGATTCAGATAATGATGACGAAGGTGAAGCAAGTTATGAAGAGTTATACGAGTTTGTTCGTTTAATTCCAGTGAGCTTATCGATTGGTCGAAAAAAGATTTCTGTTAGTGAAAGCTCACTCTTAAAAAACTTTCATGCCAAAAGCAGAAATCAAGAAAGCACAGCTGATCCACAAACTATCGTAGAAATGTTTACACCGCATCGTCCGAGCTAATGCGGTTTTAAATCTCCCTAATAAATCCCTCTTACTTTTTAGAGGGACTTTCAAGCTGTAGGATAATATGAAACTAACTCAAGCTGATTTTAAACAACGCCGTGATCATTTAGCTCAGAAAATGGGTGCAAATAGTGTTGCTATTATTGCGACACGTGCAGAAATGTACCGCAATCGCGATGCAGACTATAAATATCGAGCTGACAGTAGTTTTTATTATTTAACTGGTTTTGCTGAACCTGAAGCAGTTGCGGTTTTGGAAACCTTCGCTGAAGGTGAAACGTATCGTTATTCCTTATTTTGCCGAGAGCGTAATCGCGAAATGGAGATTTGGAATGGATACCGTGCTGGTGTGGAAGGGGCTGTTGAAATCTATGGTGCAGATGAAGCATTTGCAATAGATTTATTGGATCAGGAAATCATTGCAAAGCTTTTAAATAAAGATCGTCTGTATTTTCGAATTGGTCATCAAGCTGAGTTTGATGCCAGAGTAAGTCAATGGATTCAAAAAGCTGATGCTCAACAACGTCGTGGATCAACCTCTCCAGCAGAGGTCATTCAGCTTGATCGACTTATAGATGAGATGCGTCTGAAAAAATCAGCGCAAGAAATCGAGCTAATACAAATCGCATCAAATATCAGTGCAGATGCACATACACGTGCTATGCAATCAGTGAAACCAGAAATGATGGAGTATGCACTTGAAGCAGAACTCAATTATATTTTTGGTAAGAATGGTTGTGTACCAGCCTACAATAGTATTGTCGGTGGTGGTGAGAATGCATGCATTTTACATTACGTAGAAAACAATAAACCATTAAAAGATGGTGATTTGGTTTTAATAGATGCTGCTTGTGAATATGAATTCTATGCATCTGATATCACTCGCACTTTCCCAGTCAATGGTAAGTTCAGTCCTGAGCAAAAAGCACTTTACAATATTGTATTAGATGCACAACTAGCTGCGATTGATGCAACACGTATCGGCAATCACTACAAATATCCACATGAAGTCGCTGTAAAAATTTTAACTCAAGGTTTGGTTGATCTTGGCTTACTTAGCGGTAATGTAGCTGAGTTGGTTGAAAATGAAGCATTCCGTCAATTTTTCATGCATGGTACAGGTCACTGGCTAGGTATGGATGTGCATGATGTTGGTGCTTATAAGCATGGCGAAGACTGGCGTGCTTATGAAGCAGGTATGGTAGTCACCGTTGAGCCTGGTTTATACGTCGCACCCGATGATGAAACCGTTGATGCGAAATGGCGTGGTATTGGGATTCGTATCGAAGATGATATTGTAGTCACTGAAAATGGACCGTTGGTTTTGACTAAGAATGTAGTGAAAACTGTTGAAGAAATTGAGCAATTAATGGCTAGTTAAGTCAGAAATATTGATCTAAAGGCTTATTCTAGGATAAGCCTTTTTTATTTGTCGAATTAAAATAAAACACAGACCAAACAAAGTACAAATTCCAATCCCAATTTGAGTTAGAGTAAGATAGGCTAGGGTCTGTAGATATTTCATAAATGCTTGCGACAGTGGATATTTTTTAGGTGATACAAGGCATGGCTTATGAAATTTAGTCATTCTAAATAAATAAGCCATAACGCAGTAGCGACAAAAAATATCCCTGTCCCACAGGGTTATGGCTAAAACTTCCTTAAACTTTGTTATGAAACTTGACAAGGAGTTGCCATTGCCTACGTTTCATGCCTCGTTTAAGTTGTTTTAGCCTATAACGCAACCATAGATGAAATATCAACAGACCCTTAACATCAAGTCATGAAAAACTGATAAGGAATAATATTATGCAGCAACAAGTCATCATTGTCGGTGGGGGTATGGTTGGACTCAGCCTTGCTTTAATGTTGGCAAAATCTAATATTGCCGTAAAGCTATTAGAAGCTGTGAAATATCCAAATTACGATGACGAAAATCTAGCTCCATATCACTCAAGTTTTGATGCTCGTAACACCGCTTTGTCACGCCGTAGCGTGCAAATTTATCAAAAGTTAGGATTGTGGGATGCATTACAACAACATGCGACCCCAATTTTACAAGTGCATATCACAGAGCAGGGTAGCTTTGGTAAAGCACGACTAGTAGCAGAACAAGAGAAAGTAGAAAGCTTTGGGCAAGTAATTGAAAATGCGTGGTTAGGTCGAGTATTACTCACCCAAGTTCGTCAGCAGCCTCTGATTGAATTAATTGATGGGGTGCAAGTGACGTCACTGACACAAGATGCAGATGAGGTTCACATTGAAGTCATGCGTAATGGTGAATATATACACTCGCTCAAATCAAAGTTAGTGATCGCAGCAGATGGTCGTGATTCTTTCTGTCGTCAAGCAATTGGTGTGGGCGTGGATGAACATGATTATGATCAAATTGCGATTGTCACAACGGTTCAAACCTCTAAACCTCATCAACAGGTTGGTTTTGAGCGTTTTAGCGCATTAGGACCATTGGCATTATTACCTTTACCTGGTGAATATCGTCGTTCTGTCGTTTGGCCAGTTAAAAAAGGTACTGAAGCTGAATGGTTGGGTGAAGAAAATGATCAACACTTCTTAGATGCTCTACAAGAAACTTATGGCGATCGTGCGGGTAAATTTGAAAAAACGGGTAAACGTTTTAGTTATCCATTGTCACAAGTTCTGGCTCACAAGCAGGCGGTTGGTCGTGTAGTTCTCATGGGTAATGCAGCGCACACAATTCATCCTGTTGCAGGGCAAGGCTTTAACCTTTGTTTGCGAGATGCCGATGTATTGGTTCGCTATTTACTAGAGCAGTTAGCGAAGTCTGATGATATTGGTCATCCTGATAATTTATTGGCTTATGAGCAAGCACGTTTAACAGATCAGCAGCGTGTGATTAAGTTCTGTGATTCAGTGGTGCGTGGTTTTAGTAATCAAAATCCGCTTCTTAAATTAATAAGAAATACAGGATTGATTGCATTTGATGTGATTCCTGGCATTAAGCCTTTGGTTGCGAACTACGCGATGGGGCTAAAAGCATGAGTGAAATGTTAGATGTCGTCATTGTTGGTGGTGGATTAGTCGGTGGTTTAACAGCGTTGTTGCTATCACAAGGTGGCGTGCAAGCAACAGTATTGGATGCTGCACCAGTACTTGATCAAGACAAAACTTTAGCCGTGATGAATCCACGTGTGTTGGCTTTAAGTCAAGCAACGATTCATCTACTAAAGACAGTTGACGTTTGGAATGATTTAGCACGCCGAATGCCATATTCAGGTATGCAAGTTTGGAATAAAAATGGTTATGGTGAAATAAATTTTGGGCATGCTTCCGAAGAGCAACCTCGTGCAGATCAAGCTTTAGGTTCAATGGTTGAGCCAAGTGTTTTGAATATTGCGATACAGCAAAAAATGTTACAGCAGCTCAAAGATTACCGTACCCAAGTAAAAGTTATTCGCATTGAGCAAATTGCAAAAGGTTGGTCGATTCAACTCGCCGATGGCACGATCCTCAAAACTAAGTTATTGATCGGTGCTGATGGTGCAAACTCATTTGTACGTGAGCAAGCTTATATTGATTTAGATATTTTAGACTACAAACAAGCCGCAATCAGTTGTGCGATTAAAACGACACAACCGAATCAATATGTCGCACGCCAAATTTTTTTACCTACTGGTCCACTTGCATTTCTACCTATGGCAAGCTTAGATCAACAAGAAAATGGCTACTGGCAATCAATTGTATGGACTCTACCAGATGATTATGCAGATGAATATTCGAAGTTATCAGATCAGGAGTTTATGCAATTACTGACACGTGAAAGTTTGCAAATGTTGGGTGAAGTGGTCGATGTAAGATCAAGAGCACAATTCCCACTTAAAGCAAGAGCAGCTCAGCGTTATATCAAATCTGGTTTAGCTTTGATTGGAGATGCTGCACATGTCATCCATCCTTTGGCAGGTCAGGGCGTAAATATCGGTTGCTTAGACGCAGCAGTTTTATGTGATGTTTTATTGCATGATTTAAAACGTGGTGTATGGGCAAATGAGCAAACTTTGCTTCGCTATGAACATCAACGTAAAGGTCAAAACGATGCCATGATGCACAGTATGTCAGCAATCGGGTGGTTAGAAAGTTCAGAGCTATTTCCCTTTGTTTGGGCAAGGAACTTTGGATTAAAGCAAGTTGAACAATTTGAAGTACTCAAGGATCGCTTTATGCAACAAGCGAATGGATTGGGTGCATTGCAACACACACGCTACGCTTGCTAAAAAATAGTAGATATTTTTTATACAATCATTTATAAATCAGAGTGAATTTGGTCGTTAAAAGTACAATTTGTTAAACATTCTACTTTGATAAATGAGAAGAGCTTGTTACATTTCACAAAGTTCTGATGACCAAATAACGATGATGAAGATTTAGTCATTGTGGGGAGAGTAATATGACGGAAATTAATGATTACGATGAAAATACTGAAGACTCTGCTGTAGACGATGAAGAGGCGAAAGCAGCAGAAAGCGGTGCAGATAGCGAAGAAGCAACGATTGATGATGCTGATCTAGCTGAAGCTGAAACGCTAACAGTGACTGCTAAACAGAAGCAGCGTCAGGCTTTGGAAGACGAAGTGGCTGCGTTCCTCGCTCGTGGTGGCAGAATTACTGAAGTTCCTCCTGGTGAACATCACGACTGAATTTAAAGCATTTGAAAGGCATCACGATTGTGATGCTTTTTTATGTTGATGTAATGTGAGATCGCATTCTAGTGGCTGATGTAATCCTTTTAAAATTCCGCATTGTTCTATCGTGCGGTGTTGAGAGCATTGTTGTTTCAGTTGAATAAAGTCTTGCTTGAGGTGCTCTAAATTTTGAATCTTTTGAGAAACTTCATTAAGGTATTGATCAATCAAGTGATCAACTTCGATACAGGTTTGGTTGGGATGAGTTGATAACTCTTTCAACTTTTGAATATCTTGCAGGGTTATGCCCAATTCGCGGCAATGTTTTAAAAATAAAAGTTCTGAAAGTATCTCTTCAGAATAATGTCGATAATTTCCTGCTGTACGTTTTGCTTTTTCAAGTAATCCAATCTTTTCATAATAACGAATGGTATCTATTGAAACACCTGACTTTTTAGATAATTGCCCAATTGTAAAATTCATTATGCTTGACTCTAGAGCTACTCAAGGGTTTTTAATCACTATAAAAGATTCTTAGAGAAAAGTCATGGCAGGATGTGGTTGTAATACAGCGTGTTCCCCAGCAAAAACAATGAGTCCTAAGTTTAGAAAGGCATTATGGATCGCATTAATTTTAAATGCACTTATGTTTTTTGTAGAAATCATCGGAGGAGCGCATGCACAATCTGTGTCTTTATGGGCTGATGCACTAGATTTTGCAGGAGATGCTGCAAACTATGCTATTTCATTAATTGTGCTTTCTATGAGTTTGTATTGGCGAGCAACGGCAGCTTTACTGAAAGGAATCACAATGGCTGCTTTTGGTATCTTTGTGATCATTAAAGTGATTTGGTCATGGTGGATAGGTGTGATACCTGAACCTATGCTAATGGGAGCTATTGGGGTATTGGCATTACTGGTTAATGTGTTTGTTGCCATCATGCTTTATACATTTCGAGATGGTGATGCCAATATGCGTTCCGTATGGTTGTGTAGCCGTAATGATGCGATCGCAAATATTGCGGTAATTTTCGCTGCAGCAAGTGTTTGGGGAACAGGAACCGTCTATCCAGATTTATTGGTCGCTTTTATTATTGCTTATCTCGGTGTGAGTTCAGGATTGAGCGTAATTCAACAGGCGAGATCAGAGCGAAAAATGGATCAAAGTCGAATTTAAAAAAAATGCTAAGTTGATAATCTTTTTAAAAAATGGATGTAGATATTTTCAGTAATCTACATCCATACTATTTTAATCTTGTTGTGTAAGTTCTAAAGCACGTTGGTAGGCAACTTTCTTTTTGATGCCTGTTAAATCAGCTGCCAATTGTGAAGCTGCTTTGACGGAGAGATCTTGTAGTAATCGTTTTAATAAGTCATCTAGCTTATCTTGTTCCATATCTTTTTCAGTCGTAGCACCACCAACGACAACAACGATTTCACCTTTTTCTTGGTTATGATCATTTTGGATAAACGTTACGAGTTCTTTTAACGTCATTTTTTTGATCGTTTCGAAAGTTTTGGTAATTTCGCGAGCAAAACCTACAGGTCGATCTTCACCAAAGACCTGAACCATGTCTTGGATACATGCCAAAATTCGATGAGGTGCTTCGTAGAAAATTAATGTTTGTGTTTCATCTTTAAGCTTTTCAAGTTGGCTAATGCGTTGAGATGCTTTGGATGGAAGAAATCCTTCGAAACTAAAACGATCGCTAGGCAAACCAACAGCACTTAATGCTGCGATCGCTGCGCATGCACCAGGCACAGGAATAACACGTATTCCATGTTCTTGAGCAGCACGAACCAGTTTGAAACCAGGGTCACTAATTAAAGGTGTTCCAGCATCACTGATTAGCGCGACATCTTCACCATTTAACATTTTTTGGAGAAGTTGATCAATTTTGTTACTTTCATTGTGATCATGACACGCAGTTAATTGAGTTGAGATATTATAGTGTTTAAATAACTGTGCAGATTGACGAGTGTCTTCTGCCGCAACTACCGATACAGACTTTAAAATATCAATTGCACGATAGGTAATGTCATCTAAGTGCCCAATCGGGGTTGCTACAACAAATAATTGAGCACTCATAAAAGGTAACTCCCTAATGTATATAAAAAAATATTGGCTGCCACTTTTTTTTGCAGCATTCGTGAGCCCAGCTTATGCGGACATCTTGGTGATTCTACCTGAATCTGGTGCTATGGCGCGAGCGAGTGAAAACATTAAACGTGGTTTCTTGAGTGCTTATGCAGCATCTGGCAGCCAAGAAAAAATAATTTTTGCCGATTCAACTAAAAACAGTATGGATTACATCTTTAAGAAGAAGGTGAATAACAAAATTAAATTGGTCGTTGGTCCTTTGGCTAGAACTGATATTGATGCTGTCATACAACTGGAGCCTAAGCTTCCTGTACTGGCACTAAATGATGTGAATCAACATGCTGAAAATGTGTGGCAATTTAGTTTGTCGAAACAACATGATGCAGCTGCCTTGACCCAATTATTAAAAAACGATCGCGTAAAAAAATTATGGGTTCTGCGTGAGACTGGTACTGAAGCAGCCACAGAATTATTTATGCAGGCTCTTTCGGTAGAATTCGGTTCAGAAATACAAGTTATAGACACTCTGCCTAAAAAAATCTCAAGAAAGGAAGGGTTGTTACTGCTGGGGCATCATCAATGGATTCAACAACTAGGTGAGCTACCTGAAAAGAAAGTCTATGCAACACCATTAAGTATCGAGCAGGGACAGACTATCCCTGTAGGACTTAGCTTTTGTGATACGCCTGCATTGTATAATGGACAATGGGTAGATCTTATTGAAGCGTATAAAGAGCAGCCCGAAAATATGGCATTTCAACGCTTACTTGCATTTGGTGGTGATGCATGGACAATCACTCAATATTTATTGAGTAATCAGAATCAGCAAGAAACTTCATTTATGGGGCGAACTGGTGCAATAAGTTTTAAAGACAATAAAATTTTCAGACAACCAACTTGCTACCAGCAACAAGAGCACGGAATCCAAATCTTAAAATAAGAAATAAATGTCATGACAGAAAACGCAAATGAACTCGGACATTGGGCTGAGCAACAAGCATTAATCTATCTTCAACAATTTCAATATGAATGTGTCGCTCAAAATTACCATTCACGTTATGGAGAAATCGATTTAATTGTAAAACGACAGAATGAGTTGATTTTTGTTGAGATAAAGGCACGATCGGCAGGGAGCTATGCGGAGTCATGTGAAGTGATTACACGCTCGCAACAACGAAAAATAATAAAGACCGCGCAGCAGTTTTTACAGAAAAATCCTGATTATGAGGATTTTGATTGTCGTTTTGATGTGATTTGTTTTGATTTTCCACAGAAAATTGCAAAAACAGTACAACCAGACTTTTCAAAATTGCAGTATGATCAGCAGTGGATTGAACATGCATTTACTTTAGATTGAGCATTAATTTGGTCATTTTGAGATAAATACCTAAGATTGAACAAGTTTGTAGATAGGGAGTCTTGCCAAGTGTTAAAACGTTTAACGATTACGTTACTTTGCGCTGCAAGTTTATCAGGATGTGCGAGTTTTATTTCGGGTGGAACAGGAACTTCACCTGTCGGCACAGATAGTGGGGAACGTAGTCTCGGACAAGTATTTATTGATTCGTCTATCAAGCGTACAGCCAATATTAATTTGTATAAATTAGATCACCGTTTTAAACAGTCCCGCATCAATATTGAAAGTTTTCATAGTAATGTGTTGTTAACGGGGCAAGTACCTGATCCATATTTGAAGCAATTAGCTGAAGATAATCTTCGAGCAATGAGTGATGTCAAAGCTGTACATAACTACATTACTGTTGGTGATAAAGTTGGCTACAACACGATTATGCAAGATGCAACAGTAACCGCAAATACTCGTGGTTTACTGATGAAAGCACCTGTAGTTTCAGATAGTAAAGTGTTGGTACACACTGAAAATGGTGTTCTTTATGTCATGGGACGTCTAAATACTGCGGAAATAAGAGATTTGGATGACGTCTTACAAAAAGTTGGTAATGTGAGTAAAATTGTTACTCTGATTGATAATATTGACCAATCATCTGGAACGATGGCGAGTTCAACCACAGCAACTCCTATGGTGGGTACAGTGACGACACAACCTCTCGTTGAAACTCCAGTAGCAATTGATCCCGATCAGGCAGAACCTGCGACTTCTACACCGACTGTACCCTAATTTATGAAGCAACTTATTCAACAAGTTCAAGAAAATGTGACACGGGCGAAAAGCTTTTATCAAGAGTTTCGTCTGTATGATCTAGCCAGTTACTCAATCAATTATCTGACACCAAAGGATACCTTTGAAAAGGAAGAGCATCTTGCCTATGGTTTAAAGGCAAGACATCGTTTAGACCTTTATCGAACTAAAAATCCTAAAAAGCAGCGACCATTGATTGTGTTCGTGCATGGTGGTTCATGGCAACATGGTAATAAACGTGATTATCTTTTCGTAGGTGAAAGTTTTGCTCGAGAAGGTTTTGATGTTGCTGTTATTAATTATCAACTTGCCCCAGAACAAATTTTTCCTGCATTTGTTGATGATCTTGCTCAAGCAATTCATTATCTAAATCAAAACCAAGCAAAACTTAATATTTCTACTGAAAACATTATATTAATGGGGCATTCCGCGGGTGCTTTTAATGTAATGTCAGTGGTTTATTCTCCGTACGCTCAGAACTTCAAATATACTGATAAGATCAAAGCAATCGTGGGAATGGCTGGTCCATATCATTTTGATTATAAAGATGATCCTCTTTCTGAACATGCCTTTGATCAGCATGTACCGTATAAGCAAGTGATGCCATATTATTTTGTCAATCCGAACAAGATTAAGCACTATTTGTTGATGGCGGAAAACGATCAGTTAGTAGGTAGTCATAATACATTTGATCTGGATAAAGCACTAAGAGAAAAAGGCAATCATAGTCATGTGATGGTGATTCCAAAAACAGGACATATTACCATCGTGGCAACACTTGCAAGTTTTGTCAGTCACTACTTCAAAACGAAACGCACCATTATGCATTTCTTGGAAGAGGCTTTAGAAGACTAAATAAAAAAGCATCTTAATTAAGATGCTTTTTTTTGACCTATGATTTGAGTAATCATACTGTGGGCAATACTGCCTTTGAATGGGATTTCAGGTAATTCATTAAACTTGAAGAACTGAGCGTCACTAATTTCTTCTACTTGCAATTCAATGTCACCCGATTCGTATTCAGCATGAAACGCTATCATTAAGTTACTAGGGAATGGCCAAGGTTGGCTAGACATGTAACGAATATTTTTGAGCTTTAAGCCAACTTCTTCAAGTGTTTCACGTTGTACAGCCTCTTCAAGAGTTTCGCCAACTTCAACAAAACCTGCAATCAAACCATACATATTTGATTTGTTATGAGCGGATTTTGCTAGAAGAATCTCGTCAGTCCCTTTTGTGATCACTGTGATAATACAAGGTTGAACTCGAGGATATTGGTGGTACCCACAAGCAGGGCAAACCATCGCATATTCTCTCGAATGCACCTCGGTCATATGACCACAATGACTACAGAATTTATGGTTACGACGCCACTCAAGTAATTGGACAGCACGGCTTGCTTGTAAGAAATCCGAAGTATCCCATGATTGTATGAGTTCTCTGATCGGAACTAATTGATAGCCCTCTGGAATTGGCTCATCATCAAGAAGATCACGCGCAATTACTTGGTCATCGTGATGAATAGGCAAATCACTTGCTAACTTTTCAACTTGAGGTAACTGTAAATTTTCATCTACTAAGAGCTTTTGATGTTGAAAAATATAAGCAAGTGATAGTTGGGTCATTATGCCGCTGCGCTTTGTAACTGTTGACTGTTTGATAATGCCACATCAAACATAGATTGCAACACAGGTTGTTTGTTCTTTAAGTTATCAACTAATAGATCAAGTCCTGCGACAACATTTAAAATACAGTTAATGTGTTCAGCCTCAAAAGTTTCATTTTGAGCAAGTCGATGTTCTGCAAATTGAACTGCACCTAACAAAGCGGTTTGTTGTGCAGTACTTCCCAAGAATAGGGCAGCACCTGATAGTTCTTTGAGATAAATAGGCAGAGACTCTAAATTGTGTGCTGTAGAGTCTTGAGCGTAAAGACTAAGTGTTTGGGTAAGCGTTTCAATGAGAGTTTTGGTTTCGCTTAATAAAGCTTTGTGAGCTTCATCTAAACGATCCAAAGAGATTTGCATGTTATTCACACGTAATTGTAAACGACTTGAAGTATAGTTACGTTCAAGAATCCCAATAGAATTCATCGAAGCTAAGATACTATTCATTAAATGTTGTACTGATGCTGCATCAGTCAATGTATTTGTTTGGCTGAGTTTTTCTGCTTGCTGCGTCAGTTCTTTTGCCGCTTCATTTAGATTGAGAATTTTAAATACATTTGAGAGCTGATGAAGTTTTTGCTGAAGTTCTTGAGTTTTTTCAGCAGACATATTTTCATGGTTATATTCAATCTCGTTGCGGATTTGAGCCATCTCATCCGTCATTAGTTGGCTAATGGTATGAATGGTTTCGTAGTCTGGTCCGTACAAATGGCGACTCAAAACTTGTAACTGAGTATCACTGAGTAATTCATCACCAATATTAAGTTGTTCACGAATATGATGAGAAAGATCATCTTCTTGACTGATACAAATACTCAAGATATCTGCTAAATCATTTAAGTCAGTTTGAAATGCATTTGGATTAGCAAGAAATTGACCAATATTGGTTTCAATCTTAATAAATGTACGTAAGCGTGCTTCAGTAATCAGTAGAGCTTCAATATGTCCTAAACCTACATTCACAAGTTGCCAATATTGTTGACTTGGCAAACCCGATGCTAAACCAGCCATATAAACCGCAACAAGTTTTAAGCCTTGTAAATCCAAAGGTGTTTCTGCTTGTTTAATCAGTTTGTTTAAGCACAATTTATATAACTGATGGACGTACTGTGATTTTTCTAAATCAGGGGCCTTTGGCAAATCAAAATTTGGCGTAAAGCAATCCAATAAAGGTTGAATCGTTTGACCTTCTTTAGTGATTGGCTTGCCTAATGCTTTTTCTAAACGATTGAGTGTATCTAATAGGAACTGTGGAACTTTAACTTCACGTAAACAAATGAATTCGATATAACGTTTCAGCATGGTTGTGCCTTCGCTCAAAGCCACAACATCACTAGTTTTAATTTGTTCAGGTTGAGCCATGATTTTACGCATAAGCTCAGCAGAGTATTGCGTAATCTGCGATAGGTGTGGGATATCAATCAAGGCTAGAACATTCGTGCATTGTTCAAACTGATTGAGAGCATCATCAATCCCAAATGGCAAGGCTTGTTCTTCGGCAAGAGTATTGACTGCAGTCTCTACCAATTTAATCGAATTATCGATCTCATTTTTTATTATTAATAATGCCGTTGGGTCGAAATGAATCGAGGTTTGGTAAGACATATGACCTACACCTTTCCTAAGTTGTTATATCCATGAACCCTCTATGGAGAGGGTTTAAATCTTTAAGAGTTAATATAACTTAACTTTGAAAGCTTGAAACAAAAAAACCTGAACTTATAAGCAAATTTATTTTGCAAAAAAGCATGGTTTTCCATGTTTTTCTTCGAATTGTTTGACCCAAGTCTCATGTTGCTGAAGTTCATCATCAGTCGGGTAAATAATTGGCAAATCAATTTGTACGCGTTGGCGAGTGGTTTTATTCTGTTGTTGTTCGGTTTGGGATAGGGCATCCATATCAAATGAGACTTGTCCACCTGTCATCGCCAAGTAAACATCAGCCAAAATTTCAGCATCGAGTAATGCACCGTGGAAGGTACGATCGCGAGCAGGAATTTCATAACGACGGACTAAGGCATCAAGTGAATTTTTTTGACCAGGATGCTTGTTTTTAGCAAGGGCGAGTGTATCCGTAACTTCACAAACTTCTGATAATGCTGGAAGCCCCGCGCGTTTAAACTCCATATCTAAGAAGTTCATATCGAAGGTCGCATTATGTGCAATAATTTCAGCACCTTTTAAAAATTCGAAAAGTACATCTGCGATTTCAGCATATTTAGGTTTGTCCGCTAAGAATTCATCAGTGATACCGTGTACATCGACTGAGTCGCCAACTGGTTTTTCTGGGTTAATATAAATATGAATAGAACTACCAGTAAGCTTACGATTAATCATTTCGATTGCACCCACCTCAATGATTCGATCGTTGTCTTGATGATAGAAACCTGTCGTTTCTGTATCTAGAATCAATTGGCGAGGGCCTTGTAGATTTAATTTTGCATCTGTAATTACAATGTATGGGTTTGAAGATTCATTTACAGATTTAACCTCTATAATTTCTTCGATTTGCTCTGTGACTTGTAAATCAATTTCAATCTCTTCAATCAACTCATCTGCTTCTGCATCGAGGTCTAAACCAAAGGGATCATCGAGTAGCCAATCAGATTCAGGCTTTTTTGTATCAGCGTTAGCCTGCGTCATTTTTAAGTTTTGTTTAGCAGTTTGTTCAGCACCCATGTTTGCTAGTTGATCAGCCATTTCATTTCCTGGATGACCCGCATGACCTTTGATCCAGTTCCACTCAATATTTCTATTTGCGCACACGGCGTCTAATTTTTTCCACAAATCAGGGTTTTTAACATCTTTCCAATTTTTCTTTTTCCAACCATGTATCCATTCAGTGATACCTTGTTTTACATAGTTTGAATCTGTCCAGATAATGAGGTGAGCATCGACTGGACAAAAAGAAACACCTTCTATCGCTGCAGTTAATTCCATTCGATTATTGGTCGTTTCTAGCTCACCACCATAAATTTTATGCTCTTCGGTTTCTGTAATGATATAAGCCCCCCAACCACCTAATCCTGGATTGCCTTTACATGCGCCATCTACATAAAGTGTGATTGTTTGAGACATAGTTGAACCTAAAAGTTTAATCGAGAATGGTAGAGCGGATCATCATCAAAATAAGCAGAGTACTTTTTAAAAAGTACAAGCGAAAACAGTGTATCACCCCTTGATTACGGGCGGTATTGTAAAGCTAAATTGCATTGATGAACGTTACAAAACTCATCTTTTTTAATTTCTTGTAACATTTCGATGCGAATCACGTTAAATTATTGCCTTGTCTAAGTGACATGCTTTACTACAATGGCAAATCGAAGAAATAAACTAGCGTGAGTTGACTGGAAGTTTTTATGTATAAATCGACCACATTGGTGTGGCAACAATCTGCAACATCATTATTTAAAATTACTGTACTGACTTCTGCTTTAGCTGCGCTAGGAATCACGACAGGGTGTTCAACTACACCTCAGTCTTCTAAAGTCTCATCATCAAAACAATTAGGTTCTGGCTATTTGGATGCTAGTAGTTTGGATTCGCTTGAGGATTTACTATCAGCAACCGACATGCGTGCAGTAGAGGGTGATCGATTACTGGTTTTAAAACATGGTGATGTGTGGAAACGTATGACTGTTGGATTCAAAATGGATTTAAACCATTGGGATTCACGTATCGAAGCACAGCGTGGTTGGTTTATTTCTCGTCAACCTTATTTAGATCGTTTGAGTGCGCGTGCCAGTCGATATCTTTATCACACTGTTAAAGAAGCTGAACGCCGTGGTATGCCAACGGAATTGGCTTTACTGCCAGTTATCGAAAGTTCATACGATCCAGCAGCAACGAGTAGTGCAGCAGCAGCAGGATTATGGCAATTTATTCCAAGTACTGGACGTATTTATGGTTTACAGCAAACCAGCCTGTATGATGGTCGACGTGACGTAGTTGAATCTACGCGTGCTGCATATGAGTTTTTAGGCAGCTTGTACAATCAGTTTGGATCATGGGAGTTAGCATTAGCTGCTTACAACGCAGGTCCTGGGCGTATTCAACAAGCGATTAACCGTAATAAGGCAGCTGGCTTGCCAACTGATTATTGGTCATTGAAATTGCCACAAGAAACAATGAACTATGTACCTCGTTTCTTAGCAGTTGCTCAAATTATCAAAAATCCAAGTGCTTATGGCGTGGCTTTACCTCCAATTGCCAATCGTCCTCACTTCCGTGAAGTCAGTTTGTCAGCACCTTTAGATCTGAATCAAATTTCATCTATTACAGGTCTAAGCCGTGCAGAGTTATATGCGCTCAACCCTGCATATCGTGGTGAAACGGTTGATCCAACAAGTCCGATGCGTATTTTGATTCCTGCAGATTTGAGTCCATCGATCGATGCAAAACTTCGTTCGGGTAAATCAAATTCTGGTGGCTTCTGGGCGAGCAATCAGACTCCGCCTGCTATGAATAATACATTGAGTACTTCAACGACAACGCGCACAAGTACTGGACAGGCAATTAGACCTTCGACAAAAACACCTCCGCCATTAACGGCAAGCACTACAACGCGTCCAACATCTACCACAACGACTAAGATGAGTACGCCTAAAGGTGCTGATGCATTGGCATCTTTTGCTGCTGCTGCTGATGTACCAAGTGCACCTCGTATTCCAGTGGCGATTACACCTGCGCCTAATGTCAAACCTGTGAATATTGAACCACCAATTTCACTAAAAGAGCGTGAGCAAATCGTTGCAGCGGTAAAAGACGAAGGTGAGAAGAAAACTGTTGCTCAAGTTTTAGAGCCTCAACCTACGCAGGCTGAAAAAGACCAAGTTGTTGCTGAAATTAAAGCAATTGCACCGAAAGGAACTGAAATTGTTGATCCTTTTGATGGCAAGATTAAGCTCACTGCGATCCAAACTAGCCAATCAGTTGCTGATGAAAAAGGTCAAGAAGTCACTAAAGGATTCGCTTATCCAAAAAACTTGGTTGAAGACGAAACGACTGCGAACAGTGATGATGCTAAACGAAACCAAGGTAAACCTTATATTAAAACGGACACCGATGTTGTTGTTGTAGCACCAAAAGGCAAACGTAGTACTTATGTCGTATTACCTGGTGACACATTGGCTATGATTGCACAGAAAAATGGAGTGAACTGGCGTGATATCGCGCAGTGGAACCAAATTGATCCAAATGGAACATTATTTGTAGGTACTAGCTTGTATCTCTATGATGCAAAACCACAAGCTGAAGTTGTGAAAGCAACAGAGAATAAGCCTGATAGCTATGTCGTACAATCAGGTGATAGTCTTACCAATCTTGCTGCTCGTTTTGATTTGACTATCAAACAACTAGCCGATTTTAATAATTTATCAGTTACTGATGGATTATTTGTAGGGCAAAAACTGAGCTTAAAAGAGCCAAAAAATTCAATACGTAGTTCTCAACAAAGTAGTCGTGTGATTGATAAAGTTTCCACTAATAAAAAAGTGGCAACAAAATCATATACTGTGAAACGCGGTGAATATCTCAAATTAATTGCTGATCGTTATGCATTATCAAATCAAGAGTTGGCTGACCTAACTTCAGGTTTGACGGCTACGAGCGATTTGATGGTTGGTCAAAAAATCAATGTACCTCTACATGAGGTATCTAAAGTAGATGAGCCTACTGAATCAAATGCTAAGGTTAACTATAGCAATGTGACAGCTTCAACAAGTTATAAAACTGAAAATTATACTGTTCAACGTGGTGATACCTTATCCAGTATTGCTAGTAAATCGAAAATAACATTGAGTGAACTGGCTGATCTAAATAACTTGAAGTCCAACAGTGGTGTGCGTTTAGGCCAAACCTTGAAGATACCAGCAGGTTCATCTGTTCCAGAGCAGTACGTCGTTCAATCAGGTGATAGTTTAAATGCAATCGCAGGTAAATATGATTTAAGTGTAAATTATATTGCTGATTTGAATGGATTGGAGCGTACTGCTGGATTACGTGTAGGACAACGTTTAAAACTTGCTGGAGATGCACCTTCCAAGTCATCAAATGTCACAGCGACAAAAGTCAAAGATAAAGATGAAACGGCACCTGATATTTACACCGTAAAATCAGGAGATACTTTAAGTAATATCGCTAGTCGTTATTATCTACAGCTCGATTATGTAGCTGCATTAAATGGTTTGTCACGTAACAGTACTGTTCGGATTGGTCAGAAGCTCAAACTTTCTGGTGATGTACCAAAAACAGAAACAGCAAAAGTTGAGTCAAGTAAAACGAGCTCAAGATCTGTTTCTAGTAAAAATACGGAAAAATATACTGTAAAAGCAGGTGAATCCCTCAACAGTATTGCAAATCGTTTTGGTATGTCGAGTCGTGAGTTAGCTGATCTTAATGACTTGAAAGCAAATGCAGGGTTGCAGCGAGGTCAAACAATTTCTGTTCCTAAAGTTGTAACTGAATACAAGGTGAAGCGTGGTGATACCTTAATTGGTTTAGCAAGTAAATATGGTATGGAAACTAGCGCTTTGGCTGAGATGAATGATTTAACGCCAAGTACACAATTGCGTATAGGTGATGTTATTAAAGTGCCAAACCTGTAAGTACTGATGCTTTCATTATCTACAACTCAAAAGCTTAGTCTGTTCGGGCTAAGCTTTTTTGCTCAAACCACATTTGCAGCCCTTCAAACGACACCATACTTAGCGATGCATGTGCAGCCTAAATATGCCAATTTTTCAGTCATGCCATATGCGGATGTTAAAGCACCTAAAGGTGGTTTATTTAGCCAATCCACATTAGGCACTTTCGATAATTTAAATAGTATGAATGGAAAAGGGAGTGCAACAGAGGGCGTGAACTATCTTTTTGATAGTTTAATGGATCGCTCTTTGGATGAGCCACGAGTGATGTATCCACTACTTGCCGAAAAAGTAACTTACGATTCTGACAATCTGAAGTCCGTAATTTTTCACCTGAATCCTCAAGCACGATTTAATAACGGGCAGGCATTAACATCGGATGATGTGAAATTTACTTTTGATACATATCAAACCAAAGCAAATTTTGGTTTGCAGATGTATTTATCAGATTTGGCAAAAACCGAAATTCTATCAAAGCACCAAATCAAATTTATATTTAAATCCAACAAAAATGTTGAAATGCCATTAATTGTGGCGAGTCTTCCAATTTATTCAAAAGCAGATTGGAAAAACAGAGATTTTACTCGCACTACGCT
This sequence comes from Acinetobacter sp. A22, assembly GCF_030913345.1. Taxonomy (NCBI): domain Bacteria; kingdom Pseudomonadati; phylum Pseudomonadota; class Gammaproteobacteria; order Moraxellales; family Moraxellaceae; genus Acinetobacter; species Acinetobacter sp. A22. The sequence goes on along the minus strand of NZ_CP133162.1, from coordinate 1,558,991 downwards.
GCAACCTATTATTGGATCAGGGCCTTATATAGTTGATCGTATCGATGCGGGTCGGAGTATTACTTATAAACGCAATCCAAATTACTGGGCAAAAGACCTCGCTGTTAACCGAGGGCGTTATAATTTTGATCGACTAAAATATGTGTATTATCGAAACTTAGAAGTGAGTTTCGAGGGATTTAAATCTCAACAATTTTATTTCTATGAAGAAAAAAATATCCGTAATTGGGTGATGGGGTATAATTTTCCATCTTACCGATCAGGTTGGGTTAAAAAGTATAAGGCTCAATTAAGCACCCCACTGGATATACAAAGTTTAGTATTTAATACACGACGATCACCATTTCAAGATATTTATTTCAGACAGGCATTAACTTATGCCTATGATTTTGAATGGCAAAATAAAGCACTTTTTTTTAATCAAAATAGACGACTACAGAGTTTTTTTGATAATACTGACTTAGCCGCAGTTTCTAAACCGAGTTCTGCTGAGCTGAAGATTTTAAAACCTTATCTAGCGAAGCTGCACCCGATCATCCAACAAGGTGTAGTCGCAGATTGGCGTTATCCTAAGTCAGATGCCAGTGGATTTAATCGTAATAACTTACTACAAGCACAAACAATCCTTAAACAAGCAGGATATAAGATCGTTAATGGTAAATTGCATGATCCGCGAGGTCGATTGATTCAAATAGAATTATTACTTCAACAAGAGAATCCACAACGTGAGCTGATGCCATTCGTGCGTAATTTAAAGCGACTTGGAATACAGGTCAATTTGCGTCAAGTGGATGCCCCGCAGTATATGGAGCGGATACGTCGTCAAGATTTCGATATGATGGTTTTTAAAATGCCGCAGACTTTGACCCCTGGAAAAGAGCAGGCACAATTTTGGGGAAGTAAGGCTGCAAATGAAGCAAATAATTATAACTATGCAGGAATACAATCTCCTGTAATTGATCAAATTATTGGAAAAATAATTGCAGCTAAAAGTCGAGATGAAGTTGTACTCTATACTCGAATTCTAGATCGCTTACTGCGTGCGGGCTATTACCATATTTTGACATATGGTAAACCAGATCGTTGGTTCGCTTATTGGGATATTTATCAGCAACCAAAAACTAAACCAAAACTTTCTGTCGGGTGGGAATATTGGTGGGTTGATGCAAAGAAAGCCAAGATGCTCAATCAATCTTCGATTAAACATTAAATCAAATAATGAAGGATTAAGTTTATGCTTCACTATATTCTGAAAAGAATGATTTTGATGATTCCGACATTATTTTTAATTCTGTTAATCAATTTTATCATCGTACAAATCGCACCTGGCGGCCCAGTTGAGCAAGCCATACAACAAATACAAAATGCTCAAGGATTGGGTGTAAACCCAAATAATTCAAATACGCTGGGTGAATTGGCTCAGTATGAAGGCGCTCGCGGCTTAAGCCCTGAGATGATCGAAAAAATTAAAGCGCAATATGGGTTTGATCAGCCTGCTTATGAACGGTTTTGGATCATGCTCAAAGGATATTTAACCCTTGATTTTGGAACAAGCTTTTTCAAGGATAAAACAGTTGTACAATTACTGTATGAAAAACTTCCTGTTACCTTGTCCTTAGGTATATGGAGTACTTTCCTGATCTATATGATTGCAATTTCGCTAGGGATCAGCAAAGCCAAAAAGAATGGTTTGCTTTTTGACCGTGCGACCTCATTGTTATTGGCAATCAGTTACGCCGTCCCATCATTTGTATTTGCTATTGTACTTGTGGTTTTTTTTGCAGGTGGAAGTTATTGGCAGTGGTTTCCTTTACAAGGATTAGTGTCGGAAAATTTCGAGCATTTAAGCTTTATAGGAAAAGTTAAAGATTATCTTTGGCATATGTGCTTGCCGATTATCAGTATGGTATTGGGAAGTTTTGCTGCGTTGACGTATTTGACGAAATATTCTTTTGTTGAAGAACTTAATAAGCCTTATGTGCTGACAGCAAGATCAAAGGGATTGAATGAAAATCAGGTACTTTTTCGACATGTATTCCGCAATGCGATATTGATTGTTGTTGCTGCTTTACCTGAAACCTTGGTTGGTATTTTCTTTGTTGGTAATTTATTTATCGAAATCATTTTTAATTTGGATGGCGTAGGATTATTGGGTTTTGAAGCGATTACGCAACGTGATTATCCTGTGATTTTTGGTACTTTATTTCTATTTACATTCTTCGGTTTAATTCTTCGCCTTATAGGGGACGTACTTTATCACTGGATAGACCCTCGCATTGATTTTGAATCACGAGGTGGGCGTTGATGTCACCTTTAATGAGAAATCGACTATATCGTTTTAAGCAAAATAAATTAGGATTTTTCAGTTTAATCTTATTTTTGATTATTTTTAGTCTTTCTATCTGCGCTGAGTTTATAGCAAATGATAAACCTCTGCTTGTTAGTTATAAGCAGTCACTCTATTTTCCATTATTCAAAGATTATCCTGAAACAACATTTGGTGGCGTATTTGAAACATCGACTGATTATCAGGATCCTGCTGTAAAACAATTGATCCAACAGCATGGCTGGATGATTTCACCAACTGTAGCTTTTTCATATCAAACTCCAAATTTATCTCTCACTGTTCCTGTACCATCTCAGCCGACATTACAAAATTGGTTAGGGACAGATGATCAAGGTCGTGACGTATTTGCTCGCATCTTGTATGGTCTAAGGGTTTCACTTTTATTTGGAATCGGGCTAACTATAGCGGCAGCTTGCATCGGAATAGTTGTAGGTGCAGTACAAGGGTATTATGGTGGTTGGATTGATCTAATCGGACAGCGACTTTTTGAGGTATGGGGGGGCTTACCCATGCTGTTTATTGTGATGATATTGGTCAGTATGTTTAGCCCAAATGTATATTGGCTCTTTTTAATTATGTTGTTATTTGGATGGACTGAATTAGTAGGATTAGTAAGAGCTGAGTTTTTGAGAGCACGAAATTTAGATTATGTACGCGCTGCTCAGGCTTTAGGTGTCAAAGACCATAATATTATTTTTAAACATATTTTACCAAATGCAATCAGTTCAAGTTTGTCGCAAATACCATTTATGCTTACAGCAAATATTATTGCTTTAACGGCATTAGATTTTCTTGGTTACGGATTACCTGCGGATGCAGCATCGTTAGGCGAGCTGTTGTTGCAAGGGAAAAATAATTTAGATGCACCATGGTTAGTATTGTCTGGCTTTTTTACTTTGGCAATTGTGCTTTCACTTTTGATCTTTATTGGGGAGGCTGCTCGTGAAGCATTTGACCCAAAACAATAATACTGCCTTATTGAAAGTTCAGAAATTAAGTATTGAAAACCAATTAGGTACTAAGCTTGTTGATAATTTCAACTTTGAACTTCATCATTCACAGACTTTGGCGATCGTTGGTGAAAGTGGTGCAGGAAAATCAATAACTTGCCTTGCAATATTAGGATTGTTATCTGATAGCCTTAAAGTAAAAGGTGAGATCCTGTTTGATGGTGTGGATTTGCTTAAAATGAATCAGCATCAATGGCAGCAAATTCGTGGAAAAAAAATTGGGATGATTTTTCAGGAGCCGATGACAGCACTTAATCCATTGCATCGTGTCGAAAAAATCGTTGGAGAGAATTTGTTGTTGCAAGGATTGTCTAAATCTAAAGTCAAAGAAAAGACCCTCGACTTATTAAATGAAGTAGGTTTAGAAGATGCAACTCATCTCTTGAAACGATTTCCACACGAGCTTTCTGGTGGTCAACGGCAGAGAGTCATGATTGCTATGGCATTGGCATTGGAACCTGAAATTTTAATCGCTGATGAACCGACTACAGCTTTGGATGTTGTTTTACAAAGACAAATTCTTGATTTGCTCAAACAATTACAACACCATCATAAAATGGCAATTCTCTTAATTAGTCATGATTTAAGTGTTGTTAAACAATATGCAGATGAAGTTTTAGTTGTTAATCAAGGACGAATTGAACAACAGGGTGGTATAAATGAAATTTTTCAACATCCCAAAACTGAATATACCAAAAGCCTGTTGCACCATGATTTTGGGATTGCACTAGAACAAAATAGTGGAAAAACATTGCTTGAAATTCAAAATCTGTCAGTACGTTATCCGATTCGAAAAGGATTATTCAATCAAATAAAACAATATAAAACAGCTGTTAGTAATATTAGTTTCTCATTAATGTCAGGTGAGGCGTTAGGTATTGTGGGGCAAAGTGCCTCAGGTAAAACATCGCTAGCACTAGCAATTGCTCGACTTATTCCTAGTGAGGGAGAAATAAATTTTGAGACTCAGAATTTAAATCAACTAAATCAAAAACAGTTAAGACCTTTGCGTCAGCAATTTCAAATTGTCTTTCAAGATCCTCTAAGCAGTTTGAATCCTCGATTATCAGTTTTTCAAATTATCGCAGAAGGGCTTGAACTGAGTGCAGTAAAATCAAACCTGATCGAAAATATGATCGATGAGGTGTTAATAAAAGTTGAATTAACTCCTTCTGAAAAATTTAAATACCCACATGAGCTTTCTGGTGGGCAAAGGCAACGAGTCGCCCTGGCTAGAGCCTTGGTTTTGAAACCAAAGTTGTTGATCTTAGATGAACCGACATCAGCTCTTGACCGGATTACACAACAAGCAATTATTTTGCTGCTGCGACGGTTGCAACACCAAGAGCAGATCAGCTATTTAGTGATCAGTCATGACTTACAAGTCATAAAATCCCTCTGCCAAAATGTTTTGGTGATGCATGAAGGTAAAGCTTTGGAATATCAAGCTTCACAAGATTTATTTCGTGATCCTCAAAATGAATACACAGAATTATTGATTGAGGCGAGTTGTATATAGCATTGTAATTAAACTGACATATGTTATTGTCAACTTATCGGAAGATATCTTGACATCAACAATAATCAGATTAAATTAGAGTAATTACTCTAATTTGTAGCAGAGGATGACCATGAGTCAGATTGCAGACAGTATCCAAATTCGCAACACAACATTCAAAAATCGTATTATCAAAGGTGCTATGAGTGAAGCTTTAGCTAATAACGAAGGTCAGCCGAATGATTTACATATTGGATTGTATGAAGCTTGGGCTAAAGGTGGCTTGGGGTGTGCAATTACAGGAAATGTAATGGTTAACATTGCGGCTAAAAATGAGCCAGGTGTCGTTGCGATCGAAACTGAACGTGATTTGGCGAAGTTGCAACAATGGGCTGCGGTAGGCAAAAAATACGGTATGGTACAATTAATTCAGTTGTCACATCCGGGTCGTCAATGTCCAAAAGGATTAAACAAAGAAACAGTAGCACCGTCTGCTGTACCTTTTAGCCCGATGTTAGCAACGATGTTTGGTACCCCACGTGAGTTACGACATGAAGAAATTCTAGATATCATCCAACGTTTCGCTACAGCTGCAGCAGTCTGTGAGAAGGCTGGATTTGAAGGTGTACAGTTACATGGTGCTCATGGTTATTTGATTAGCCAATTTTTATCACCACTAACCAATAAGCGTACTGATGAATGGGGTGGTTCAATTGAGAACCGTATGCGTTTCTTAATTGAAATTTATAAAGCCGTTCGTGCTGCGACTTCAGAAAACTTTATTATTTCGGTAAAACTCAATTCAGCTGATTTCCAACGTGGTGGTATTACTGAAGAAGATGTGATTGCAGTATTTAAAGCAATTGATGCTGCAGGAATTGATATCATCGAGATTTCTGGTGGTACTTATGAAGCACCTGCAATGGCTGGTGCAAAAGCAGAATCACGCAAAGCAAGTACTATTGCACGTGAAGCATATTTCTTAGAGTTCGCTGAAAAGATTCGTCAGCATGTCACATGTAAGTTAATGGTGACAGGTGGTTTCCGTACAGTCGCAGGTATGAATGCTGCACTGGAAAGTGGTGCATGTGATTTTATCGGGATTGCACGACCATTAGCGGTTGAAACAGATTTAACAGATAGCCTAATTGCAGGTAATGATGTGCGTTATGCTGTAAACCAAATTAAAACAGGCATTCCTTTTGTTGATAAAATGGCAATTATGGAAATCATTTGGTATGCGGCACAATTTAAAGCAATTGGTCAGGGTAAAAAACCAAATCCTAAATTATCACCATTACTTGTTTTCTTGAATTATGCTAAAGGCAATATTAAAGCGGTTGTTAAAGGTCGAGTGAATTCGCGTAAGTCAGCATAATATTTTAAGGACGCTTCGGCGTCCTTTTTAATTCCAATCAAAAATGATGCAACCCAAAAAAATATTTGCCGAAATGATCATAAGAACATGCAATTTATTCAATAATAAGGTTAAGACAATCGCTTTTGTTAGATAAACAATTCAATGTGGTCACGATTCTTGAACTTGATGATATGTTGTTTAAATATTAAAAAACTCTGATCGAGAGGAATTTATTTTTAGAGTTGATGCGAATCTGCATAAAGACAGCACAAATTTTTTAATATAAAAAAGCCACTGTCTTAAAGATGATGCAGTGGCTTTTTTGAATTTGGCGTCCCTACGGGGATTCGAACCCCGGTTACCGCCGTGAAAGGGCGATGTCCTAGGCCTCTAGACGATAGGGACTTCTTGAGGTGGGTGTATATTAGGGCTCTGTCACCAAACTGTCAAGAAGGTGGGGTGATAGTTTGTTCAAAATATAGCAAAACAGTTCTGCTGTCTTTTGCGTATCGTATAAAGCAGAGTGAGCTTCTTTACCATCAAACTCAATTCCAGCTTGAATACATGCTCTTGCCAATACAGTTTGTCCAAACATCACCGCGCTAAGCGTGACCGTGTCAAAAACTGAAAAACTATGAAAAGGATTTTGGTTTTTAGTTCCTGAACGTGCGATAGCAGCTTGTAAAAAACCTAAATCAAAGTGTGCATTGTGTCCAACCAGTACAGCATGTGTGCAATGCTGTGCTTTTCGGACTTCATTCAATGATTTAAAAATACGGCGTAAAGCACCGCGTTCATCTTCAGCCATTGCAACACGCATAGGATTGAAAGGATCAATTCCAATAAAGTCTAAAGAACGACGATCGAGATTAGCACCTTCAAATGGATTAATGTGTGCATGAAAAGCAGGACCAGGTATAAATTGTCCCTGTTGATCATAGACAATTGGGATACATGCTATTTCAAGCAAAGCATCCGTTTGTGAGTTAAAACCTGCTGTCTCAACATCGACTACAACAGGTAAGAATCCACGGAAACGTTGACCAATGACAGGAGCTTGGTTTTCTTCGTGTGTCACACTTTTCTCCATTGCAGTGTCTTACCTGCATGAAGTGGGATAATTTTTTGACCATCAAGATAATCAAATGATTCTGCAACGGTATTTTCTTCTTTCACCAACGTAATGGTTGATGTATTTCTTGGCAAGCCATAGAAATCAGCACCGAACATACTTGCAAAACCTTCCAAGCGCTCTAACTTGCCAACTTGATCAAATGCTTGTGCGTAAAGCTCAATCGCATTTGGTGCACTATAGCAGCCTGCACAACCACAAGCATTTTCCTTGGCATTTTGAGCGTGTGGCGCACTATCAGTACCTAAGAAGAATTTTGGACTACCGCTTGTTGCCACTTCTAATAAAGTTGTTTGGTGTGTTTGACGTTTTAAAATCGGCAAGCAATAGAAATGAGGCTTCACACCACCAACCAACATATCATTTCGATTAAAAAGTAAATGTTGAGGTGTAATTGTTGCAGCTACATTACGATCTTGTTCAAGAACAAAATTTGCTGCATCACTGGTCGTGATATGTTCAAGTACGACTTTGAGCTTAGGGAACTGTTTCAATAATGGAGAAAGAATTTCATCCAAGAAACGTTTCTCGCGGTCGAAAATATCTACATGGTTATGAGTTACTTCACCGTGAAGTAATAAAGGGACTTGATGTTCTTCAAGTTGTTCAATGACAGCATAAACTTTGCGAATATCACTAACACCATTATCAGAGTTTGTCGTTGCACCAGCAGGGTAAAGCTTGATTGCATTTACAAATTCTGATTCTTTGATTTTTCTAACTTCATCAGGCGATGTAAAGTCAGTAAAATAAAGCACCATGCGAGGATCAAAATTTAAGCCTTCAGGTACATGAGCAAGAATACGTTCACGATACGCTACAGCTTCTTCTACAGTTTTGACGGGTGGAACAAGGTTCGGCATACAAATCGCACGTGCGAATTGTTTAGCCAAATCGGGTACTGTGCGTTTTAATGCTAAGCCATCACGTAAATGAGCATGCCAATCATCGGGTTGTAAAAGCGTAATAGTATTCAAGGTGAACTTCAAACTTAAAAATAATACAAATAATAATGCATAAAGTGTGAAAATGGTAACTACAATTACGGATAAGTGGTTAAGCAAAGTGCATGACAAAATGAGAAATTGTGTTATTTTTATCCAGCACAAAAATACATCACCATAAGAAGAGTAAAAAGGATGGAAAATCAATATGATCTTGATGAATTACAGAGGTCTAAAGAGGATCTAGAGCAGCTTGTTGCTCGACACTATAAAGGTCAAAAAACACAAAAAACTTTACCAGCAAAACTAGAAGAAGATTTCTGGAAATTTAACATTGATCGCACACGTATTAATGCGATTCAGTTTTTTGGACAAGGTGTCATTACTTACACGATTTTTGTCTTATTAATCTTACCTTCTAACTATTTGGTTATTCGTTCCAGTCCTCATTTTATTGTTGATTTTGTTTATAGCATTTTAAGTTTACTCATCGTTGGTGCAGCATTATTTTTATTTTGGACTTTTTCTAGATTTAGAAAATTGAGCCGACTTTTTTATCCAGTTGCTTGCGTTATTGGCTTTTGCACAATTTTCTTTCCATCTTTATTGATGATGAGTGTGTCTAACGTTGTATTACAGAATCAGGCAATGGTACTGATTGCATTTTTGTATATGTTAGGCTTTATTCTGAGTGGAATAAAACCCAATCATATGCTGTGGATTGGAACACTGGCTGCAGTATGTATTTTATTATCCCTCTATTATTTTAATATACCGTGTGATTTTTTGATGCTTGGGCGCACTTTTATAGGAAGCTTGCTCTTAGGTTTTTCTATCAGCATCATGTTGACCTCAAAAGAAAGAAAACTATTTTTAAAAACTAAAATTTCGGAAATAAATGAGAGAATTCTCCGTTTACAAGCATCAGAACTTTTACATTTAAGCCAGCATGATGAATTAACAAAGGTTTCCAATCGACGAACTTTTGAGGAAATGTTTAGTTATTACTATGACATGGCTTGTAAAGAAAATAAGTCGATGTCAGTTCTGTTTATCGATATTGATTATTTTAAAAATTATAATGACTTTTATGGCCACCAAATGGGAGATCAGGTTATTTCGTCTATAGCGAAGACCATTAAAAGTTCAATTCGGCACATGGACTTTATCGCGCGCTATGGGGGGGAGGAATTTGTTGTATTACTTCCTGAAACATCGGCTCAAGGTGCTTATGCCGTCGCAACGAATATTTATAAAGCAATTGATCGGCAAATGATTCCTCATGAAAAATCATTAGTTTCAAATCATGTCACGATCAGCTTAGGAATTACGGTATTTAATGGTAATCCTAAAATTAGCCAAGAATTATTGATTCATACTGCTGATAAAGCACTTTATAGAGCCAAACAATTAGGTCGAAATCAAATCTATTATCAGCCACTGCCTGTTGTTGAATAATTATAGAATTAAAAAAAGCCGAATCATAAAATTCGGCTTTTTCAATTATGAAATGATTGGAATTATTCAAGGAATTTTACAGTCACACCTGAGCGAACTTTGTTACCCAAATCATTTGCATCCCAGTTCGTTAAACGAATACAGCCATGTGAAGCTGTTTTAGAGATTAATGAAGGACTTGGAGTACCGTGAATACCAAATGATTTTTTACTTAAACCAATCCAAATATTACCCACTGGCGCGTTAGGACCTGGTGGTAAAGAAAGAGGTTTAAGGTTATTACCTTGAACAAAGTTAGACGGTGAATAGCTATACCAAGGATTTTTTGCAACGCCGACTACTTTATACGTACCAGTCGGAGAAGGCGTGTCAGTACTACCAATTGTTGCAGGAAATGAAGCAATCATTTGGTTGCGACTGTTGAAAAGATAAAGCTGACGAGCACCTTTATGTGCAACGATCAAGTGAATATCTTCTGGTAAATCATTACGCACATTGGCAACAATAATTTTTTCACCAGCTTTTTTGAAAGTTGTTGTTGGGTTGATCTTTTTCAAGAAGTTTTCATCCATATGAAACTTCTCACCCAACATTTCTGTTACACGTGTGTAATACAAACCTTTCATTTTTGCTTGTAAAGCATAATCAGAAGGAATTGATTCGGCATATGGACCTTTCAAATCTGCTTCTGTAATTGTGTATTCTACATAAGCTGGTTTAGTTTGTTTCGCAACTAATGCATCCCAAGTTTCCTTGGTAAGTTCACCTGTCGGTGTTAAACCATTCATCTGTTGGAAAGATGCAATTGCTTTTAAAGTGTTTTTACCATTTGAGCCATCAATTGCACCAGGTGAAGCATGTGCATTGTTTAGCATTACATGAGCACGCGCATATACCGGAAATTGACCCTTACCAATATTCTCATACCATTCTGAATTGTTCAGACTGTCTAAAGTCCAAGTAACTTTTGGTGCTGGAGTTGTATTGGTTGTATCAGGAGTATTTTCTAGTTTTGAAGAAACTGCTGAAGCAACACCTGTGTTTACTTGAGGATCAGAAACTGCATTATCAGCGACACTAGATGCTGGTTGAGCAACAACGCTTGAAGCAGCTGAACGTTCTACTGCTAAAGGATCAATCGGATCTTGAACAGGTGCCGAGATTTTTTTTGGATTTAAAGGTTGCTCAGTTGTTGGGGCAGCAAAAGCAACATTGGCAATAATACAACTTAAACTCATAGCGAGTAATGAGCGAACGAACATGTAATTCAACCTTAAGAATTATTCATATTGAGATATAAGATGTTGCAAGTATTACAGAAAATCAGTGAGCTTGCAGTAGCAGTTTTGTGTCTAAGTAAAAAAATAATGTAGGAAGTCTGAATTTTTGTATGGATTTGGAATTATAAAAATTGGGTTAACTTTGTTATCATGCGTTTCACATGAAAAAATTTAGAGATTGGTAATGACAACGTTGAAAAATGATCGTTTTTTACGAGCTTTGCTACGTGAGCCTGTAGACACCACACCAGTGTGGATGATGCGTCAAGCAGGGCGTTATTTACCAGAATATAGAGCAACTCGTTCACAAGCGGGTGATTTCTTATCTCTTTGTAAAAACACTGAATTTGCTTGTGAAGTTACTTTGCAACCGTTGCGCCGCTATGAGTTGGATGCTGCGATTTTATTTTCTGATATTTTGACGGTTCCAGATGCGCTTGGATTAGGGTTGTATTTTGAAACAGGTGAAGGCCCAAAGTTTCATAAAACAGTACGGACAGAGCAAGATGTTGCTAACTTGCCGAAATTAAATTCAAAGTCTGATTTAGCCTATGTGATGAATGCTGTGTCCACGATTCGATCTGCATTAGGTGGTCAGGTCCCTTTAATTGGGTTCTCTGGAAGTCCTTGGACTTTAGCAACTTATATGGTTGAAGGTGGCTCAAGTAAAGAGTTTCGTTTCACTAAAAATATGATGTACGCTCAACCAGAAGTGTTACATGCATTACTTGATCATCTTGCAGATTCAGTAATTGATTATTTGAACGCACAGATCGATGCAGGTGCGCAAGCGATTCAAATCTTTGATAGTTGGGGCGGAGCACTTGCACATCGAGAATATGTGGAATTCTCATTGAATTATATGACAAAGATTATTGCAGGGCTTCAACGAGAAAAAGATGGTCGCCGAATTCCGATTATTGTCTTTACCAAAGGTGGTGGACAATGGTTAGAGACGATGTTAACTACAGGTGCAGATGCATTTGGCTTAGATTGGACGACTCCTCTTTATACTGCACGCGAAGTTGTAAATGGTCGTGCAGCATTACAAGGAAATCTAGATCCAGCGGTACTTTATGGATCAGCAGCATCAATTGAAAAATCTGTAAAAGCGATGCTCGATGACGCTTATAAAAATGGTGAAAAAACAGGATATATTGCAAATCTTGGTCATGGTATTACTCAATGGGTTGATCCAGCTCAGCCGAAGATCTTTGTAGATACTGTCCATGCATACAGCCAGAAATATTTAGGTTAATCCCTTCGAATTTTTCATGATTAAATTGATTAGGATCATTTCGTGCATTTGATTGGATTAGCTTTAAATTTTGGAACTAAGGCAGCTTCGGCTGCCTTATTTGGATTGTTACTTTTAATCGCTTTTGCAGTAACAGCACCGATGGGAAGCCAAGAATATTATGGTTTCTTCCGTTATGATTATCTGTTGTTTTATGCATTGAGCATTCAAGTCTGCCTAATCTATTTAAAGTTAGAATCTTGGGCAGAGGCAAAAGTGATTGCTTTGTTTCATATCATGGCGATGGGGATGGAAATTTTCCTAACCCATCCAGCAATTGCTTCTTGGCAATATCCACAACCTGCAGTATTCAAACTATTAACTGTGCCTCTATTTGCGGGTTTTATGTATTCAGCTGTAGGTAGTTTTTTTGCTCGTTCATTGAGATTATACAAAGTTTCTTTTGAGAACTTGCCAAGATTTGCAAATATGTTGTGTTTGGCAGTTTTATCCTATTTAAACTTTATGACTAAGTTTTTTATTCCAGATTATCGGTTGGTTCTATTTGCATGGAGTATCATTATTTTCTGGAAAACAAAATTATATTTTCAGTTAAGCGATTCACGGTTCAAAGTGCCGATGCTTCCAATCTTACTTTTACTTGCATTTTTGATTTGGATTGCTGAAAACATTAGTACATTTTATAAAATTTGGCTGTATCCAAGCCAAGTCGATGCTTGGCATATGGTGGGATGGGGGAAATTGGGGTCTTGGTATTTATTATTACTCTTAAGTTTGGTTTTGGTATTAAAAATCTTAGGAAAAAGAGATAAAAAAGGTACTTGGCAGTTAAACTAGCTCAAGAGTTAAGTTTAAAATGAAGTGATTATTAACTTCTATATAAATATTTCAACTTTATTTCGAATTTTATTTGCTAAAAAAAGCTAACCTCGTTATTTTAATTCACGTGCGTATAGATTTAATGCTAAGCACGATAGTGATAACAAATACCAATAAATAATTGATACTGGAGATCTTTCCTATGTTAAAAAAAATTGCATTAGCAGCTTTGTTAGCAGCTGGTTCAAGTGTAGCTATGGCAGACAATGATGTTGGTTGTGGTGCTGGTACACAAATTTGGGCAGGACAAAAAGGTATTGCACCTAAAATCCTTGCTGCAACTACAAATGGTATTTTTACTAACCAGTTATTAGGTATTACTTTCGGTACTTTAGGATGCCGTCAAGGTGGAACTGTTACGGCTCAAGTCGTTACATTTACAAATGAAAATGCTGAATCTTTAGCGCGTGATATGGCAGTAGGTCAAGGTGAAAGCTTAAACGTACTTGCTGAACTTATGCAGATCAAAGCAACAGATAAAGCGCGTTTCTTTGCTGTTTCTAAAGCAAATTTTGCTGAAATTTACTCAAGCAAAAATAAAAATACGCTTCAAGTTTTAGATTCTTTACAAAGTGTAATGGCGAAAGACGCTGTACTCAAAGCTTACGTTTAATACGTTTGAACATAAAACCCTGTCTTAATGGCAGGGTTTTCTTATAGATAATTTATTCTTAATAATCTTAAAATTTGCGACTGAATGAAATTAATAACTTGCACCATTACTACTTTGATGTGCCATTTTGCACATGCTTCAGTTGAAACCGATATACAAAATTATTTGAAGATTGCTGAGCAGAAACAACTGCACCAAGACATCACATGGCAACGCCTAATGTATGCTGATCAATCGCAAAAAAGTGAGGTTGCATATGATGGATATTTTTATGCAAAAGATGGAAAAAATAATTTAAAAAATGAATTACAAGCTGATGTAAAAGCTTTATTTATTAATTCAGCTGAGAATCAATCGATTCGTTGTAAATTTCCTGCTCGTAGCCGTTGGTTGATCCAACAACTCAATATTGATATCGAAAAGCTTCCAATCGTGAAGTGTTCTGAGTTTGATCAATGGATTAATCAAATTAAACCTTATAAAGCCACGTTGATTTATGCAACTGACTTTATGGGGAATCCTAGTTCGATGTTTGGGCATACCTTACTACGTTTAGATCCTAAAGATCAGAAACAACTGAACTTAGTTTCATACGCAGTAAACTATGCAGCGACAGTCAGTGGTGAAGATAATTGGTCATATGCTTGGAAAGGTTTAACAGGGCAGTATCCTGGTGAATATTCTTTAATGCCTTACTATCGTAAAGTAAAAGAGTATGGTGACTTTGAAAGCCGTGATTTGTGGGAGTATGAGCTCAATTTAACGCCTGAAGAGACTCGTTTCTTAGTCGAACATATTTGGGAAATGCAACATGTGAGTTTTCCTTATTATTTCGTAAGTGATAATTGTGCATATCGTTTGCTTGGATTAATTGATTTAGTTCGTCCGAACTTAGACTTAAAAAAACAATTTAATTATGCTGCAATTCCGATTGAAACGTTAAAAGCAGTTGATCAACAAGACTTAGTCAAAGAGGTGGTCTATCGTCCAGCCTTGGAAACTCAATTATTATCACAAGCAAAACAACATGGTACACCACTGGCTAAAGTTGCCCATCAAATTGCATTTCAAGATGTGGAAAAAGCTCAACCTTTATTAGAGAAATTTAATCAACACGATCAAGCAAAAATCTTAGAAATGGCATATGACGATTTGTATCTGCAATATATCAGTCGTCAGGTTGATGCAGACTTTGCACAGCCGCAGCTAAGACAACTTCTTGCTGAGAGAAGCCAAATTGATGTTGAAAAGCAACGTCAAGAGCCTGAGCGTCCTAAAAAGCAACCTGTTGAAGGACACCATGCGCGAAATCTATCTGTAAATGTCGGTGAACTACAAGCACAGAAGTTTATCGAGTTAGGACATCGTCAGGCTTACCATGATCTGATTGATCCTCAAGGTGGTTATCGTTTAGGTACTCAATTATTGTTTCTAGACGGTAATATTCAATATCGTGATGATCAACTCAAGCTCGAACATTTAGATTTATTGACCGTGAATTCCTATAACCCTATTCAGCCATTTAAATCACCCATTACTTGGGGATTTAATTTAGGTTGGAAACAAGAAGCTCTAGATCAAGGAAATTTTAGTGATGATCAGCAGCATGGTGTTATGAACCTAAATATGCAGGTCGGCTACAGCTTAGCTGATTATGATCGTCGACATTTGTGTTATGCCCAAATGCAAAGTCATTTTCAAGGTGGTCGTTCGCTGGATAAAGGTTGGCGAGTTGGTTTAGGACCAACGGTTGGTTGTATGAACAAATGGACGGACAATATTAATAGTGTTGTGCAAATTGAATTGCCTTACTGGGAAGATCAAAGTCAGTGGAATCTAAGAGTAGGTTCTCAACTCCAATATAGTTTAAATTCAAATAATGCTTTAAGGTTGAATTGGGACTTCGAACAGCAAGATCATAAAGACTGGAGTAAAGTCGGTTTGGGTTATGTTTGGTTCTTCTAGGATTAAATTTTAAAGAGTTTGATAGATAAAAACCTATCAAACTTCAACAATAACAAAGTATTTTTTTACAGCTTCAATTACTTCAAATGTACCCACAAATGCAGGTGGGATAATACCTGCATGGCCCGCAGAAACTTCAATATATGAATCTGTTTTGGGATCATGAATACGAACAACACCTTCAATGACTTGAAAGAACTCTTGTTTATTGTCTGCAAACTGAATGTTCCAAGCACCCACTTCACATTGCCAAATTCCACATCCCATATGTGGGTGTGTATATAAGTCATAGGTAAGACGTTGTGGATTGCCCTTAACCAAACGGTCAGGCCGAGGATAATCAATGCTGGCTTCAGATTGAATTAACTCACCAAAGCCTGCTAATTGGATTGAAGACATGACAATGCTCTGATTAATAACTTTCAGGGACAGCGCTTAAAAACTCACGACGTGCATCTTTGTCCGTTTTAAAATCACCCACAAAAGAAACAGTACGAGTGGTAGATTCTTGCTTACCAACACCGCGCATCATCATACACATATGTGCAGAATCGATCACTACAGCCACACCACGTGCTTGAGTTACCTCAGCAACAGCTTCAGCAATTTGTTGAGTCAAGTTTTCTTGAATTTGCAAACGGCGCGCAAACATTTCTGTAATACGTGCAAACTTAGATAAACCTAAAACCTGACCTTCAGGCAAATATGCAATGTGGACACGACCGTAAAAAGGGAGTAGGTGATGTTCACAAAGTGAATAAAATTCAATATTTTTAACCAATACCATTTCATGGTTATCGGATGGAAAAACCGCACTATTTGTAACTTCTTCAAGTGTTTTACTATAACCAGAAGTTAAAAAAGAAAAAGCTTTAGCCGCACGCATAGGCGTATCTTTGAGGCCAGGACGATTCAAATCTTCGCCAACGGCAGTTAAGATATTTGCGTACGATTGCTGCATAGACATAACAATGTTCACTTAGGTGGGTTGAACAAAACGGGAATTGTATCAGAAAACGATTCAAAAACTTAATTTTGAGTCAAATGCCGATTATTGTTTGTACTTTGGATTCTTTTCTGCACGTTTTAGTAGCACGAGAACAGCACCCGTACCACCTTGATTTTCAGGTGCACTGACAAAGGCAAGTACATCACGATGTTGTCTAAGCCAGCCATTTACATAGGTTTTTAAAATCGCTTCTGGACCTTTACCATGAACAATTTTGATGACATTTTGATTTTCGTCTTTAGCCATCTGAATGATTTGTAAAACTGCGGCACGTGCTTGCTCGACAGTACAACCATGTAAATCTACAGCTTCAAACCAGCGAATTTTACCTGCTTTTAAGTCTTCAAATACTTTGTGCTGTAAAGTTGCAATTCGATAGCTTAATGCAGCTTGGCTTGCCACAGGATTTAAAATCGCTTGAGTATCTGAAATCTCAGTGAGTTCCTGTTCAGCGCTACCTTCAGCTGCTGCACGTTTTGCAAGGGTTTGCGCATCAATTTTTTTTACGCGTTTTGGTTTGATTTGTGCAATGTTACCGTTATCAATTGGCTTTACGCCTGTTAAGGCTTTTTTAAAAAGCTCAGTATCTTCCATTTCTTCTTCAACAGCTTGAGATTTTTTCATCTCTGCTTGTTTAACAAGATTGCTGGATTGAGGATTTGAGATTTGCTTTTTAAAAGCTTTCAGTAAATTAAACTGATCTTTAGAAAGCGAAGAATCATTTTTACTCATAATTTTAAGAAAATATGTAAGATACGAGAGGGATGTAAAATTATAGTCTGAAACCGTGTTGATTTGAACTGAATCAGATTCACATAATTTTTTTGATCAATGAAAGCTTGGTAGTGGTCTATTCTAAAAACAATGATTGATTATCTAAATCATCTTATTTCATATTGATGGTTTATATAGCCTATATTTTATAAAAAGTTCACCACTAAGCATAATTTCACTTTCCAGCTCAAATCCTAATAAATAAACCCCTTTAAATTTATTTCTTGTAGCGGGGGAATAAGATCGTGATTGATTCCATTCCCATTTCATTAAATGCTCTTCTTATAATTTCATTAAAGATTTTCTTGCCGAATCCCCAGTATTGAGGATGTAACACTAGTGCTAAATCAGCATCTCCATTTTCATATTGTAAGCCACCCCAACCTGAAAATTTATTGTCAACTAGAAATGCCCAAGGACCATAACCATGGTCTTGCCATTGTTTTTCTTTTTCTTTAACCCAATCGAGACATTGTTTTTCATCAAATAGGCTATCTTTAGCCAAAGGCATATGTTTGAGCACTCGGTCGTTAGTTAGTAACAAAATAATGTCAGCGATTTCAATATTACTTAGATGACAAAACTCAATATTCAATGTTTATTCCTAAAAATATGAATGGTTCTTTATTATAAAATTTAAATGATTATTCATAATTATTCTTTTTCAAAATAAGATTGAGATATGAAAAAAAGCCCAATCATAATAATTGGGCTTTGCATTGAGCTATAAATTTAAATTTGCTCAGGTTTTCCAAACAATGCTGCAAATGCTTGATCTGGTTTAGGCTGTTTCATAAAGCTCTCACCAACTAGGAAAGTATGAATATCATTTTCCTGCATCATTTGGACATCAGCAGGAGTGGCGATACCACTTTCAGTGACTAAAACACGAGAAGCAGGTAACAACTTCTTCAAACGGATAGATGTATTCAAATCTACATCAAAGGTTTTAAGGTTGCGATTGTTCACACCTAAAATGCATTGTTCAGAGAGTTTTAATGCACGCTCTAACTCATGTTCATCATGTACTTCGACCAGTACATCAAGCTGATGTTCAAATGCGGTCTTTGACATTTCTTCAAGTTGTTGATCAGATAAACATGCCACGATTAACAAAATACAATCTGCATGTAAGGCACGTGCTTCAACAACATTATAAGGATCAATCAAGAAATCTTTACGTAGCGCTGGAAGGGCACAATGCTGACGCGCAATTGCAATATTCTCATCAGCACCTTGGAAAAAGTCTACATCGGTCAGAACAGATAGACAGGCTGCGCCAGCTTGTTCATATTGTTGAGCAATTTCAGCGGGATTAAAATCTGCACGAATCACGCCCTTTGACGGTGATGCTTTCTTGATTTCAGCGATTACAGCGGGGCGTTTGTGTTGTAAAGCATTCGCAAAACCTCGAACAGGTGTTGCTTCTTTTGCCCACTGTTCTACATCATGCAAACTACGTTGTTTTAAACGTGCAGTAAGCTCCTCATGTTTGCGGTCAACAATTTTACCTAAAATGGTATTTTGAATATCGATCATGAGAAGTCCTTAGTCAGCCTGATATTGTTTCAATGTTTTAGTAAATTCAGCCAAGATACTCATTTTTTCCAAGGCTTGACCGCCATAAAGAATATCTTGAGCGAGTTCAACTGCTTGTTTATATGTTTTAGTCATGCCAGCCACGTAAATACCAGCACCAGCGTTCAAAGCAATCATATTTGCTGCTTTTTCACCAATTTCAGACTTATCTCGACTCAAAGCATCCTTGATCAACTTTAAACTTTCTTCTGAGCTATTCACCACTAAACCTGTAAGGGTTTGCGATGGGATACCTACTTCATCAGGTGTAAGTGTCCATTCAGTGATTTCACCATCTTTAAGTTCAGCCACAGTAGTTGGCGCAGCAAGACTGATTTCATCTAAACCATCTTTAGAATGTACAACCATTACGTGCACAGCACCGAGTTGTTTTAAAACCTCTGCGATTGGTCGGCAAAGTTCATCTGAGAACACACCTATGACGAAACGATTGACACCAGCTGGATTGGTAAGAGGGCCGAGTAAATTAAAAATACTGCGAATACCTAGCTCACGACGTGGAGCAACCGCATAACGCATTGCTTTATGATGATTCGGCGCAAATAGAAAACCTACACCAATTTCACGGATGCAACGTTCGGTTTGTTGCATATCCAAATCAAGTTGGATACCCATCTGTTCAAGTACATCAGAGGAACCAGATTTACTCGATACACCACGATTGCCATGTTTCGCAATGGTTGCACCAGCGGCAGCAATTACAAAACTAGATGCTGTAGAGACGTTAAATAAATTTTGACCATCGCCACCTGTACCAACAATATCAACCAAATGTGGAATATCACTGACATCAATTTTAATCGCAAACTCACGCATGATACGCGCAGCCGCAGTTATTTCATCAATACTTTCACCCTTCATACGCAAGCCCATCATCAATGCGCCAATTTGTGCATCAGTTGCTTCACCTTGCATGATACTGCGCATTACATCTTCCATTTGAGGCTGGGTAAGATGAATATTTTTAGTAATGTGATTCAGTGCCTGTTGGATATTCATAGTCATGAGTTACAGCATTAGGATTGATTAAAATTTGAAAATAACCTGATTTGGTCGCAATTGGTTCGGTATGACGAAAGAGTAATACTTGAGCTAAAAGCTAGAGAGTTATGTTATCAGAAAATAAAGTGGATTTTATATGCTTTGAATAAAAAGCTGATGTGCTCTAAATTTAGACATATTGCTATAATTTTCCACTATTATACTTGGTTAATAAAAATTGAATTAATTAATATTTTGATGAGAATGTCGATATGTACGTCAGTCAACTTTTAAATTATCCAGTGAAATCTTGTAAAGGAAATCAACTATCTGAAATGGAGATTGATAGTTTTGGACCAAAGTGGGATCGTAGGTGGATGCTAGTTGATGGCGATGGTCGTTTTGTGACTCAGCGACAAATTGCTGAAATGGGGCAAATAGGAGTTACTGTTTCATCAGACATCATTCGCTTTGATTATCACTCTGAACATATGGAACTCAGTTTAATTGAGGCTCAGGGGTATAAAGACGAACGCCTTGTAACTGTGTGGCAAGATCAGGTAAAAGGAAATCGTATTGATCATCCTGTGAACGATTGGATCAGTGATAAATTAGGCAAGAAAGTACAGTTGGTTTATATGCCACAGGAAGCGATTCGCCAAGTCGATCTTGAATACGCACAATTAGGAGATCGTGTAGGTTTTGCAGATGGTTTTCCCTTTTTGATTTTAAGTGAGGCATCTGTCCAATTTCTTTCCGAAAAAGTTGGATATTCATTGGATGTACGACGTTTTAGACCTAATATTGTCATCTCTGGTTGTGAGGCTTTTGCAGAAGACACATGGCAGCAGATACAAATTGGTCAAATTGTATTTGATCTAGTTAAACCATGCTCACGCTGTGTCATTCCAACGATTGATCTTAATACTAGTCAAAAGCAACCTGAAGTCATGCAGGCGATGTTGGTTTATCGAAAACAAGGTAATAAGGTGATGATGGGGCAAAATGCATTACATCGTGGAGAAGGTATTATTCGAGTTGGAGAAGAGGTTAAAATTCTCTAATAGAAATGATTAGATTAAAAAAATAGGGGCTTAGGAAGTTAAAGAGGATTGTTACGGAGTAATTTAAGCAAATCGAGATATAAATTACCGTTCCGATGATTGAAGCGATACTCCGTTTCTTTAAGATGCAAATAAAACATCTTTTTGTCAATTCCATTAAACTTGACGAGTCGCTTTTTAGCATATCCCCAGAATGATTCTATGCCGTTAATATGACGCTCCCCGCATGCAAATTCGTTGTCCCCATGATTCACTCTTAAATGTTTGTCAAAACCAATATCAACTAAACCATCATAGCCTCTCCATCCATCTGTATTGATCACAGAATCAAGCTCTATATGCCCCCGAATAATACCCTGTAGCGTAGCTTTGGAGCAATCAGGCACAATTTCTGTGTATACGTTTCCATCTCTTTTGAGTAGTCCAAATACAATGGTTTTTCCTGATGCACCACGTCCACGTTTTCCTCGAATACGACGAGCACCAAAGTAGGATTCATCAAGTTCAACGATACCGTTGAAAGGAGATATTTCCTCACATTGAGCCGCAATCTTTTTACGCAACCTGATGTAAATTGTATTGATGGAACGTACAGAAATATTGGTGAGTTTAGCTGTATCTGAAGCAGTTAAATCCATGGCAAAAAAGCGAATGATCTGTCTGAATTTTGCCTCTGTGATTCTTGAACGGGAATAGTATCTATTTTTTGCTTTCATATAAGGAAGTTACCATACTTTTTTATATGCTTAACTTCCTAAGCCCCTGATTAATTATTGAAAAAGAATGAATTGTTCTAAATAAATGTTTCTTGTTTGATTTTAATGCTGAAAATTTAACCAGTGTGTATAAGTTATATATTGATTTTATATGTTCAAAATAAAAACAGCCTATTCATAAAATAGGCTGTTTAAAGAATGAGAATTTGTTAATTCTTGCGATTATGCATAAATATCCAAGAAGTTTTTAAAAATCTGATGCCCATGTTCGCTTAAAATTGATTCAGGATGGAATTGGACGCCTTCAACAGGTAAGGTTTTATGCTTCACACCCATAATTTCTTCAATCGTGCCATCTGGTTGATTAGTCCAGCAGGTAACTTCTAAGCAATCAGGCAGTGTTTCTTGTTCAATCACTAGAGAGTGGTAGCGAGTAGCAGCAAAAGGAGAGGGTAAATTACTAAAAATTCCTTTATCACTATGGTGCATATCAGATAAACGACCATGCATGACTGTTTTAGCACGGATAATATTGCCACCAAAAGCTTGTCCAATCGCTTGATGCCCTAAACAAACGCCTAGTAATGGAATTTTTCCAGCAAAATGATTGATCGCAGGTATCGAAATCCCAGCTTCAGTCGGTGAACAAGGACCAGGGCCAATCACTAGGTATTTAGGCTGCCATCGTTCGATGTCCTCTAATGTCACTTGATCATTACGAACAACTTTTACTTCTTGATTCAACTCGCCAAAGTATTGAACGATGTTGTAAGTAAAACTGTCATAATTGTCAATCATTAGAAGCATGATTATAACCTTTTGAAAATATGCACTTTATTGTGCTTTTTTGGATTCAATTGACCGACCAAAACAATTCAATATCCGTTACTAAGAATATATAAAAATATGTTCAAGATCGTTAGGGTAAATAATCATAGCAAAAACAGAAGCTCAATGTTCAATATTTCTAATTTGGTCGAGTAAGTCGTCAGTTTAAAATGAGCTTTTGACACACAAATAATTATCAATATTATTTTAAAATTTATAGGTTTGATAAAAAAACATGTTGGTGAATCGAAAGTCCAGTGGAATTGATTGGAATGTACTCCAAAAGAATGATATAAAAAGCCAATTTATGCTAATAAATGACGGCGTAATTTAGCACTACAATAGTTCTTTGTTGCATATACTGCACTATTTTGGTTCATTATGTCTTTTTTGGGGACGGGCTGAAATGGAAATGTGTGAATATGGTGCATTTGCGATTGCAAACATTATAGAAGACATAGGACATGGAGCTTAAAGCATTTTTTCTGTAAAGAATTTCAATGTTTTAGGTATGCTTTAAAATTGTTGGTATGATAATTGCTAATTGTACACCAACAACTAACACGCACTTAACAAGTGCATATAAATTTCATTGGAGCAAATGAGCATGGCGAACAAGGTCCTTCAACTCATCAAAGAAAGTGGCGCAAAATGGGTCGATTTTCGCTTTACTGATACTAAGGGTAAAGAGCAACACGTAACTTACCCAGCTGACACGATTGATGAAGATACATTTGAAGATGGTAAAATGTTCGATGGTTCTTCAATCGCTGGTTGGAAAGGCATTGAAGCTTCTGACATGATCTTACGTCCAGATGCTGAAACAGGTTTTCTTGACCCGTTCTTTGCTGAGCCAACTGTTGTTGTGACTTGTGACGTTATTGAGCCATCTACTGGTCAAGGTTACGAGCGTGACCCACGTTCGATTGCTCGTCGTGCTGAAGAATATTTAAAATCTACAGGTATCGGTGATACAGCATTCTTTGGTCCAGAACCAGAATTCTTCGTTTTCGACGAAGTTAAATGGGATATCGATATGTCTGGCGCTCGCCATACACTAATCGCTGAAGAAGCTGCATGGTCTACTGGTAAAGATTACGAAGCTGGTAACTCTGGTCACCGCCCACGTGTGAAAGGTGGTTACTTCCCAGTTCCTCCAGTTGACTCACATCAAGACATGCGTGCTGAAATGTGTGCACGTATTGAAGACATCATGGGTCCAGGTCGTGTAGAAGTACATCACCACGAAGTTGCTTCTTGCCAATTAGAAATTGGTGTGAGCTTCAATACATTAGTTCGTAAAGCGGACGAAGTTCAACAATTCAAATATGCAGTTTGGAACGTTGCTCACCAATATGGCAAAACAGCGACTTTCATGCCTAAGCCAATGGTAGGTGATAACGGTTCTGGTATGCACGTTCACATGTCTATCTCTAAAGATGGCAAGAACTTATTTGCTGGTGATGAATATGCTGGTTTATCAGAAATGGCATTGTTCTTCATCGGTGGTGTAATCAAACACGCTCGTGCTTTGAACGCAATTACTAACCCTGGTACAAACTCGTACAAGCGTTTAGTTCCTCACTATGAAGCTCCGATTATGCTTGCTTACTCAGCACGTAACCGTTCTGCTTCTATCCGTATTCCTTACGTTTCTAGCCCTAAAGGCAAACGTATCGAAGCACGTTTCCCAGATCCTTTAATGAACCCATACTTAGGTTTTGCGGCATTGTTAATGGCTGGTCTTGATGGTATTCAAAACAAGATTCACCCAGGTGAAGCTGCTGACAAGAACTTGTATGACCTTCCTCCTGAAGAAGAAGCAAAAATCCCTACAGTTGCTCACAACTTAGAAATGGCGATTGATGCTCTTAAAGCGGATCACGAGTTCTTATTAAAAGGCGGTGTATTCACTAAAGAAATGTTAGATGCTTACATCGAACTTAAAACTGAAGATGTACGTCGTCTTAACACGACTACTCACCCAGTTGAATTTGATATGTACTATAGCTTGTAATACATCCCAAATAAAAAAGCTCGCTTAGGCGAGCTTTTTTTATGCTTTTGATTCAATTGAAAGTCATACGCTTTTTATCAAAAAATTCATGTAAACTAGATGCGATGTTTTTAGTGAGCCAAGCATGCGAAATTTACGACCAAACACAATAAATTCAAAGCAGATTCCTAAAGAATTAAAAAAATGGTTGTACGCATCAGGTTCATTAACTCAACAACTTACTGATCTTGCTAGTGGTGATTTCCATGTTGAGCGGATTAGAGAGCATTATCAACGTTTAACATTTGCTGACAGTAAATGGATGTTAATGCCTTACCATCATGTTGCTTGGGTACGTGAAACTCATTTATATGGTAGCGAGCGAGAGCCTTGGGTGAAGGCAAAAAGTATTTTCCCGATTCTTAGTCTACAAAAAAAAGCAAGAATATTTAAATATATACGCAATAAGCCAATCGGTTGGTTCTTATTTCAAAGAACTGATCCTCAGTGTGAGCGACGTGTTATTCAACTTGATGAGGGCTGGACTAGGCAAAGTTGTTATACATGGCATGGGTGTAAATTTATTGTGCAGGAAACTTTTTTGCCTGCTTTTGAACAGTTTATTCGACAGCATTGACTCTCAGGATTATTCATGGAAACAGTGCAACATATAACATGGCGACAACGTTTAGAAGCCTATTATTATCTATGTAGATTTGATAAACCGATTGGTACGGAATTGGTTTTTTGGCCAACCATGTGGGCGTTATGGATTGCATCTAAGGGCATACCTGATCTTAAGATATTGCTAATCATGGCTTTGGGATGCTTATTTATGCGTGCTGCAGGTTGTGCAATTAATGATTTTGCTGATCGTAAAGTAGATGCACATGTAGAACGAACGAAAAATCGTCCTTTAGCCACAGGTGTGATCAAAGCCAAGGAAGCAGTGTTTGTTTTTTTAGCCTTGGTAGTGCTTAGTGCAAGTTTGTTGTTGTTCTTGCCTATAGAAGCATTTTATTGGTCATTTGGAGCGTTATTGTTAGCGTTCATATATCCATTTATGAAACGTTATACGCATCTACCACAAGTTTTTCTCGGTGCTGCATTTTCTTGGTCAATTCCAATGGCATATGCCGCTGTTGGACAAACCCCAGATTTGACTTGTTGGTTGCTTTATTTTGGCAATTTGGCATGGACTGTAGCATATGACACCCAGTACGCGATCACAGATCGTGAATATGATTTAAAAATTGGGGTCAAATCGACGGCTATTCTATTTGGTCGCTACGATATACAAATTATTGGTGTGTTACAGCTTGTGAGTTTGGTATTGATCGGCATTGCATTGTATATCGAAAGTTTGCTTGTACCTTTTGGAATAGCTGGATTGATTGTCGTTGCTGTAGATTTTATTTATCAAACATTTAAGACTCAAGATAGGGATCCGCAACTTTGTTTTTGGGCATTTCGTCACAATAGATGGGTTGGAATGATAATTTTTCTAGGAATCTTTTTACAATTAGTGGTTTAAAATGACCAATTAGTTGAAAAGTGTTCTATGCAGAGCACTTTTTTATGCCTTAATAAAGTCGCATGTAGTTTCGTGCACACAAAAACAAGACTAAAAGGAAATTTTATGAAACGGTCTAAAATTGGATTAGCAATTAGCTTTTCAATCTCTGCTTTATTTCTATCTGCGTGTAATGACAGTAATGATGGTTATTCAAGCAGCAATAAAGATAAAACATATATTTCAGAAAGTAGCTATTCAAAAGATAATTTGACTTTTGCAGCATCGATCAAAGTTATGACCTATAACATGACTAATGTTCAGGGTAAAACAGCAAAAGCGACTGCGATGGTTATGTTTCCTAAGGTTGCTGCACCAAGCGATGGTTATCGTGTAGTGGTATGGGAACATGGAACAGTGGGAGTAGCAGATAGCTGTGCTCCTAGTAATAATGTGCTTAATCCGCGTTTTAGAATTTTAGCTGAAACCCTACTTGCCGCTGGTTATGTGGTGGTTGCACCTGACTACGAGGGTTTGGGAACGGCTGGTATCCATCCTTATCTTAATTTAGCAAGTGAAGCAAAATCTGCTATCTCAGCGATGCAAGCGGTTAAAGATCGTTATGGCACCCAATTAAATGGTGCATGGATGTCAGTAGGGCAGTCTCAAGGTGGGCAAGCTTCTATTGGTACGGCTGAATATGCAAATGCTGATATATCTTATAAAGGGGCGGTTGCTGGAGCACCAGCTTCAAGTTTAGGTAAGATTATTCTTGAAGTCGCTCCAGCTGCATTGGCAAACATCGAGCAGGCAGAAGTAGCCAATAATGTTCCATTAGTAAATCGTGTGTCTGTAGATTCTTACGCAACGCTACTGGCATACGCTGCTTTAACGGGTGTTGGTATCAAAGCATATGAACCAAGGTTTGATTATCGAGATATTTTCCAAGATCGTGCTAAATCATTAGCAGAGTTTGCTGAAGGTACAACTGGTGAAAATGGTTTATGTCTTGATAATGAAAGTGACCCAAGTGCAAGCCTCATCGAGAAGTTTAAAGCAGATATCATCAAATTTATGACGGATAATCCAGATAAAAAAGTGATGGATTACCCTGGATTAGATACAAACAATTTTAAAACCAATCCAACCGTTCAGAAGTTTTTGGTAGATAATCAGCCTGGAACTAAGCGAATTGATAAGCCGGTCTTAGTTGTACAAGGTACAGCTGACACTAACGTTCCTTTCCCAGTGACTCAGGCATTGGTAGCTAATTTACAGGCATTAGGTTCTGATGAGGTGGAATTAAAACCTGTGCTTAATGCAACACATACCCAAGCGATTGTATGTAAAAACTTAGATATTTATAACTTTATTCAAGCGAAAATGCCTGCTAAGACAAATGTGGTGATTGATCCTGCAAAAATTGATGCAAGCAAAGACCCGCAGTGTACAGGCGTGAGTTCTTAATTATTCAACGATATTATGATTAGATTTTAGAACTTGTAAATCAAAAAAGAGTCTCATCAGTGGGGCTCTTTTTTGTTATATTGTTGCATCGATTTTGATAGCGCATTTTGAATACTATGAGTCAGAATTCAGTTGAAAAAAAGCAAATACCATGGGGTTTAATGGCTTTGGGTTTATTGATACCAATATTTATTGTTGGTATGGCTTTTATTGCAGCAAGAAGTGATGCAGAAACAAAACGTAAATATGATCAACAACGTGCTGAGATTGCAAAGAAGTTTGAAGATCAAAAAAATGCTGAACAAGCTAAGAATGCTGAATAAATGCTTATAGCATTGTTTTTAAGAACGAATATCCATCTGTAATTGTTTTATGGATGGAATTTCAGTATAGCGAATGACATCATAGCCTGCCTCTTGTAACATTTGATCTCTTTGTTTGTCTTCCTGCTCTTTTCCGAGATGACTCGGATCATCTAATTCAATAATCACAACAACTTTCATATCTTTATTGAGTAGCACGAAGTCGGTAACTTTACGATTAAATTTGCTTCGAATTTTATAATGATCACTCGTAATTAATGCACTAAAAGCCACTTGAGTCAGAACGTGGTAGTGGGGGAAGGATTGTTTTAATCGAAGGAACATTTCAGTTTCAAATGAGCTAATTACCGATCGAGGAAAGAATTTTTGTTTAGGTAGAAAAAAAGGAATAAAGCTAACAAGAAGAATAATACTACTTATGCATCCAATAACTAGGAAAATAGTTTGAAGAAAGTCCAGCATATTCAAATCAAATAGTTAATAAAAAACCCACTCAAAGTGAGCGGGTTTTTAGAATTTGGCTCTCCCACCTGGGCTCGAACCAGGGACCTGCGGATTAACAGTCCGTCGCTCTACCGACTGAGCTATGGGAGAATCTAGGTAGGCATTCTATGCATGAAGCAGATGTAGGTCAAGTGAGTTTAAGCTAAAAAATTTAAATATTGATTTAATTGTATTTTTTATCATCATTTTCTAGATTTTAGAGATAAGGAAATGAAAACTGATTTTATTTGACAGAATTGGGGGAAATAAAAAAGCCTACATCAATGATATAGGCTTTTTTGAATCTTGGCTCTCCCACCTGGGCTCGAACCAGGGACCTGCGGATTAACAGTCCGTCGCTCTACCGACTGAGCTATGGGAGAATAGTAGATGGCTCTCCAACCTGGGCTCGAACCAGGGACCTGCGGATTAACAGTCCGTCGCTCTACCGACTGAGCTATTGGAGAATCTGATGCGCATTTTAGGGATGAATTTCAGATGCGTCAACAAGAATAGTAAAGAAAATGAATTGTTTGCTTGATAATTATTCTTTTATGATTGGATAAATAAAAAAACTGCCCGAGATGGGCAGTTTTTATGCAAGAATTAAAAATTATTTCTCTACACCAGCTGGCTGACCAGCTAATTTAGCGTTAGCGTAGTCCCAGTTCACTAAGCTTTCTAAGAAAGTAGCGATGTATTTTGGACGTAGGTTACGGAAATCGATGTAGTAAGCATGTTCCCATACGTCAATTGTTAATACTGCAACTTGACCGTGTGCAAGTGGAGTATCTGCGTTTGAAGTTTTAGTAATTGATAATTTACCGTTAACTTCATCAGCAACTAACCAAGCCCAACCTGAACCGAATTGAGTTGTTGCAGCAGCAGTGAATTCTTCTGCAAATTTTTCATAGCTACCAAAAGCTTCTTCGATTTTTGCAGCGATCGCGCCAGTTGGTTTACCACCACCGTTTGGTTTCATGCTGTTCCAGTAGAATGTATGGTTCCATACTTGAGCAGCATTGTTGAAGATACCTGCTTTAGAAGCATCACCAGCAGATGCTTTGATGATCTCTTCTAAAGATTTACCTTCAAGGTCTGTGCCTTTGATCAAGTTGTTTAAGTTAACAACATAAGTATTGTGATGTTTATCGTGATGGTATTCTAAAGTTTCGCGAGTAATATGCGGAGCTAAATCATCATAGCCATATGGAAGTGCAGGTAAAGTAATGGTTGTCATGTTCCAATCCTTGCAATTGCTGGGTTTTACGTTAAGTGGCTCTATTGTAAATGATTCCAAACACAATAGGGCAGTCTTTTAAAGAACGATATACAATAAAGGTTCAATTAAAAACGATAAATGAAATCGGATTATTCAATTTAATTAAATCGGGTTGTTCAACTCAAAATAATGTGTTTCTACTGAAAATTGTGTTGCGATTGCCTTAGCTAAACGTTGAACGCCATAACGTTCTGTTGCATGGTGACCACATGCAAAATAATGGACGTTTTGCTCTTTTGCTTCGTAGAAAGTGCGTTCGCTGACTTCACCAGATATGTATGCATCACAATTGGCTTCAGCTGCTTTTGCAATGAAGTCTTGAGCGCCTCCAGTACAAAAACCTACCTTGTGAATAGTGTTCTTGCTGCAAGGTAAATGGAGAATATTAAAATCAAAAATATTTTTTAACTTTTCTTTGAACTGTTCAGGGCTTAATGGACTTTCTAGGTAGCCAATATTGCCAATTGGATGCTTTTCAAATGGATCCAAAGCTTCCAAATGGTTTAAACCAATTAAATCTGCAATTGCGGCATTATTACCAAGCGTGGGATGTGAATCCAAAGGTAAATGGTAAGCCACTAGAGAGATATCATTTTGGATTAATTTCTTAATTCGATTACCGCGCATTCCTGTGATTGGATATGGTTCGCCCTTCCAAAAGTAACCATGATGTACGAGCAAAACATCTGCATTTTGCTCAATTGCTGCATCAATTGCGTCTTCAGATGCTGTGACAGCGCAAAGAATTTTATTAACTTCAGTTCGACCTTCAATTTGTAAGCCGTTAGGAGCATAGTCTTTAAATTCGTTGGTTTTTAAAGTTTGATTACACCATTGCACAATTTCATGCAAATTAGCCATGCTTATCCTCAGATTGTTAACATTTTCATTGTGAATAATAAAAACATATTTTTAAATGTAACTAAAGCTAGACAAAACTTTTTTAACTTTTGCATTGATTTTAAGGTATTTACTTTACAATGATAGAAATTTCTAGTTCATCAATATTTTACTTACTCATAAACTAATTTCGCCTAGAGGATAATAGACGTGCGCCGTGCATTTACATGGTTACCTTGGGTATTACTCATTCTTGTTATATTTAGTTTTCTGGCTTGGCAGAGATTTCATCAACCTAAACCAACAGTTGCAGCTGATGGTGTAAAAATGCCTGCTGAAAAAGTTGAACCTCTGATTGATACTACACGAGCTGGTGGCGTTGTTTCATATAGTGCTGCAGTTAAAGTTGCTGCACCTGCTGTAGTCAATATTTTTACTACACAAAAAGTGAAACAGTTGAATCATCCATTGCTTAATGATCCTGTATTTCGTGAGTTTTTTGGTAATCAAATGCCACAACAACCACAGAATGAAAATAGTTTAGGTTCTGGAGTAATTGTTCGTGCGGACGGTTATATTCTAACGAATAATCATGTAATCGCTCAGGCTGAACATATTGTGGTTGCTTTGCATGATGGTCGTCGTGCAGAAGCGAAAGTGATCGGCACTGACCCTGATACAGATCTAGCTGTGATCAAGATTGAGTTGGATAAGCTTCCTGTATTGCCATTCAAATTGAGTGGTAATGAAGTCGGTGATGTCGTTCTCGCAATTGGCAATCCATTTGGTGTAGGGCAAACCGTGACTCAAGGGATTATCTCTGCCACTGGTCGTTCAGATCTTGGTATTAATACTTACGAAGACTTTATTCAAACAGATGCTGCAATTAACCCAGGTAACTCAGGCGGTGCATTAATTGATGTCGCTGGTAACTTGATCGGTGTAAATACCGCTATTTTCTCGCAATCAGGTGGATCACTTGGAATTGGTTTTGCGATTCCTGCAAATGTATGCCAACAAGTTCTAAATTCAATTTTGAAAGATGGACGTGTTGTGCGTGGTTGGTTAGGTATTAGCTTAATTCCGAACACTGTTGAGCAAGATGTATTAGCAGCCAAATCTGTAGGTGTTGTTGTTGCCGATGTTTTACGTGGTGGACCTGCGGATGAAGCAGGGGTGAAGCGTAATGATAAAATTATTCAAGTGAATAATGAGCAGATTACATCTGCATCTCACTTAATTAATTATGTAGCATTACAAGCACCTGAAAGCATCATTAATGTGATCGTTGAGCGTGATGGAAAACAACAAACACTGCAAGTGAAAGTTGGTGAGCGAAAAGTTCAACAAAATGCTCAGTCACAGTACATACCATTACCAAAACGTTAATCAAAGAAAAAAGCTTGCTGAAGGTCAATCAGCAAGCTTTTTAGTTTTTTTTAAGCTTTTTTATTTTTCATTTAACCAGTCAATTCTTATGTTTTGATGACAGTTTTTTGATGCTTTGATGACATTTCATCGCAACTTAACCTTTTCAATTTCTGCAACTTGGTTAATAAAGTGAATCAAATGAAATGATTAAGTGCATTCAATTTCACTGGATTAAAGTGAATGGTTGTTGATCAATATTTATAATCGACCTGTAACCATAATTTTTGTGTATCAGCACCAAAATCATTTGCTTGATAGTCTGAATATTTTGCTAGAGCAGATAAACCTTTGATTGGTAGGGTATGGCTATAAGAAATTGAATATTCTTGACCGTAATCTATATTCTTTTCCTCGCTTCGATATTGATGTAATTCCGTACCCAGTTTTCCTTTGCTGAAAATATTAAAGTTAGATGTGATGTACAAGTCTTTCAAACCATTGGCAGGTGTCGTTAAGAACATATCCGTCCAACCATTAAATTTATGTTTGGTTGCTAATGGTGTTTGGAATGCAATTTTTCCATCATCACTACCAAGAACTTCATAACCAATCGAAATGTCCCCAATAGTTGTTGATTGACTCGATATATTGTAACCCAGCTCAAGAGCATAATAGCCAGCATCATAATCTGTTGGTTGGTCTGCATATTCTGTTTGATTTGCATATTCTGCTGAATATTTGAAGTCATTTTTCTTACCTGTCACTCTCAAACCATAGGTTTGATTTGACCATGCAGCAAGATCTTCAAAGTCCATCAAATAACCATAAACCACAGCATTTAAAAGAGGGTTGTAATTCATTTTGGCTTGAATCAAATGAATTTTACTTTCTTGTTTACTCGCTTGGGCTTGAATGAACTTAGGCTCAGGTTCTTCACTACCAAAAATTGTATTGACTTGATCAATATATGAATAAAATAATCCAAATTCTTTGCAAGGTTTATAGTTCAAACTTACAGCGTCAAAGGTTTGGTCATTCTGTCTCCAAGCAACTGTACCTACAAAACGTTGATTATCTAAATTAATTGTTTGACGACCTACGGTTAAATCAAAATTAGGGTTGTAAACATATTTTAAATACGCTTGATTGAGTTGCAAGTTTTCAGCATCAGGAACAGTGCTGTATTGAGTTTGACTATTTCGAGTGCTATTAAATTCATCATTAATCTCGACTGTACCTTCACCTTGAACGAATGCACTTAGACCGTACCATGAACCCGTTTGGATGGCAGGACGAATACGTAATGTCCATGCATCAGCATTTTTGAGAGTATTATCTTGATCAACAAGCTCGTAACGTAAGCGAGTATCTAAGCTAAGTTTTGTTTGAGAGAAAAAATCATCTGATGCTGAAGTAAGGGTAGATAAACATGCAAGCGAGATTAATGAATACGAAAATTTATTCATCGCAGTATCCTTAATAAAGTATTTGAATTTGGAGAGAGGGAGGATGAGAAAGCCTCATCCTCTAAAAGTATGCATTTAGGTTGTTAAATTACGCTCAAGCAAAGCTTGTTCATATAATTCTTTTTCTTTGTCTTTGTGTTCAACTGAGAAGCGAATGAGAACGACAGTGAATGCAGCTACAGTCACAAGGCATCCCAAAATCATCAAACAAGTTTGAACATCAAGTAAGCCTTTTAATAAGAAACCTGCTGCGACTGCACCCACATTTCCGCCTGCACCAATAATACCTGCTACGCCACCAAGTGCATTACGATCAATAAATGGTACTAATGCATATGTCGCACCGCATGACATGTGTGTAAATAATGCAAACACGGTCATCGTGATGATCGCCAAACCAATTGTATTCATTTGAGAGAATAAAATGAGGAATAAGCCTTCAAGTAAAATCAGGATGAATAAAACTTTTGTACGACCATCTAATCCTTTAGTAAGTGCCACTTTATCCGATACGATACCACCAAGTGCGCGAGCGAATAGTGCGAGAAGACCAAAGATACCCGCAGTTAAACCTGCTTCTTTTAAACCCATGTTGAAGTGGTCGACGTAGTACATTGCTGCAATATTATGAATGAAGATTTCGATACCGAAACATGCTGCATAAGAGACAAATAGGATCCATACGCGGTAGTTACGTGCTGCCTGCATTAAAATCGCGATTCCACCTTTTTTACCGCTACCAACTTCGACACCGTTCGCACGTAATTCTTTGAAATCACCTTGTGGACAGTCTTGAGTAAGTTTCCAATAAAGTACACCAACAATTACCATCATAATGCCAGGTACAAGCAGTGCAATTCTCCAGCCCATTGCTTGTTCTACACCAAACATCACAATTGCACCGAGAATTAACGGCATGATTGCTTGTGTTGCACCACCACCTGCATTTCCCCAACCCGCAGATGCTGCATTTGCTGTACCGACAACGTTAGGCGCAAACATAACGCTGGTATGGTATTGAGTAATAACGAAGCTCGCACCAATTGCACCAATTAAAAGGCGGAAGAAAAGGAACGACTCATAGGTATTTGCTGCTGCAACACCGAATACT
The DNA here is from genome assembly GCF_030913345.1 of Acinetobacter sp. A22. NCBI lineage: Bacteria > Pseudomonadati > Pseudomonadota > Gammaproteobacteria > Moraxellales > Moraxellaceae > Acinetobacter > Acinetobacter sp. A22. Next base: position 1,524,424 of record NZ_CP133162.1, on the reverse strand, counting down.
GGGATACTCCCCAAGATTAATAATGCAGTGTATGTTTTACGAGGTCCGTACTTATCGCAAAGTGGACCAACGATTAGGCGAATCAGAATAGTGATGGCAACAGCCGCAATATTGATATTTGCAATCTGATCTTTGGTTAAATTAAATTCCCCTTTAATGACTGGCATTAATGGCGCACATGCAAACCATGCGAAGAAACACACGAAAAATGCAAGCCATGTCATATGGAAGGCGCGCATCGCAGGAGTGGAAAAGCTGAATAATTTTATTTCAGTCGCTTTTTTTGCATCTAAATTCATATTTGAAGACATAGCCTTCTCCTGAACTGAACGTTATTAATTTTTGCTTCGCAATATTTGCGAGAGCACATCGAACAGAACGGACATCGTTGGCCGTCAACAAATTTTTTTGAATCGACATTGATTCTGTATGTTATGAAGTATGCAAGGGATGTGCCAATAAAAATATTTAACCAAAAGAACAATTTAAAATTCTAATTTAAATCGCGAAAATTAATTATTCTATTGTTATAGATTCCGAGTGGGCAGTTGCTTAAATTTTAAAAACAGGAAATGTGATAGCAACTGTAAGGCAATATTGAATGAGTTGTTTTTAAATGGTGCATCATTTTTATACAGTTTGATTAAAAACATAGCGATCGAAAAAAAGCAGCCGAAGCTGCTTTGATAAAAAGAAAAGATTAGAAACGGTAGCCGATACCTGCATAACCTAAAATAGGATTAATTTCGATATCTGCTTTGGCTTTAATTAATTCCCCATATTTTGAATCATTCACAGTAATAGTAGCATCAGTACTTAAGTGAGCATAAGATACAGAGCCTACAGCGTACCATTTTTCATTAAAATCATAGGTAAAACCAACCGTTGCTACAGGAGCAAAAGTATCTGAAGCATCTAACTTAACTTTTGGATTTCCTGAGCTTTTTTTCTGGTCTAGAGCTGCGCCAGCTTTACCGTCTTTAATATTGACAATCATATGACCAGCATTGACAAGATCTTTTTCCAAGTCTGGGTTCATTTCTAGTTCACTGAAGTAAGCATACATGAGCCCTAAACCAACATATGGTCTAAATTTATTTATACCGGTTTTTCCAAAGCGGTATTGGAGTTCGAATGCAGGTGTCCAAGCACGTGCGGAAGATGTCTTTTTATGGGCTTCTAAGTCCGTAATGAAAATATCTTTCTTTAATGGAAGATCACCAACTACTACACCTAATCCTTCTGGAGTAGCGATCCCTGTTAAAGGTGCATAAATTTTTCCTTTACCTTGAATATCTACTTTAGGAGGGATACCAGCTTTAACTTCCAACGACAGATTATCTGTAAAATGATAACTTGTCATGATCCCTAAGGTTAGAACATCATCGGCTTCAAGACCTGTACCTTGATTTTCCCATGAAGATAAACCATTGATTTCTGCTGTACCTGCAGTGCTCGCTCTGAGGTACTGTGCTCCATCATCACCTTTATAAGAGACAATACCTTCTTTACCCAAATTAAGGAGTGTATTTCTTTCTAGATCAAGAACGCCTTTTAATATAGCTTTTTTAGCTGTAGCTTCTGGTTGTGATTCATCAATCGCGTCTAATACAGAATCGCCTTTGACATCTCCAACTTTGGTTTTGGTTCCCTCTGCAACAGAGGTATTTACACGTATAGGTTGTCCTTTACCCGTTGGTTTTACATATAGGGGACCAGCTGAAATAGAGAAGCGCTTAAACCCATCTCCATCTTTGAGGCTAAAATATGGTGAATCTGCAAAAGTAAGTGTAGGAAGGGCACATAAACCTGTTGTAATCAGGCATGCAAATGACTTCTTCATCATCTTGGGACTCCATGTCCTAAAGTTTGTAAGGATTTTTCTTGCGCTCACCATAACGTTTTTTTATGCAGAATTTGTATAGATAGAATTTATAATTGTTATTCTTATGAATGTTTTTGTTTAATTTAATTAACTAATAACTTTTTTAAAAGCATAAAAAAAGCTACCGAAGTAGCTTAAATGAAACAAAGAAATCGCTTACATGAAGCGAGATAAATCTTCTTCTGGACGAGCGGTAAGGACTTCAATACCAGTTTGAGTTACTAAAATAGTATGTTCATATTGTGCGGACAACTTATGATCTTTTGTGACAACAGTCCATTTATCACCTAATAATTTTGTTTGCCAAACGCCAGCGTTCACCATTGGTTCAATAGTAAAGGTCATGCCAGCCTCTAAACGCATTCCTGTACCTTTTTGGCCGTAGTGTAGAACTTGTGGTTCATCATGGAACACATTTCCAATACCATGACCACAATATTCTCGAACTACGCTAAAACGCTCAGACTCAACATATTGTTGAATAGCATGTCCGATATCACCTAAATAAGAACCATCACGTACAGTCGCCATACCACGATACATAGCTTCTTGTGCAACCTGACACAAACGGTTTGCCAAAATAGACGTCTCACCACCTACGATATACATCATATTGGTATCGCCGTGATAACCGTCTTTGATTACTGTGACATCAATATTTAGAATATCGCCGTTTTTTAAAATTTTATTTTCAGATGGAATACCATGACAAACGACATGGTTAACAGATGTGCAAATCGAATGTTGAAATGCAGGTCGACCTGGAGCTGCACCATAACCTACACAAGCAGGAATAGCTTCTTGTACATTTTCAATATGATTGCGACAGATTGTATCGAGTTCTAAAGTACTCACTCCCGCTTTAATATGCGGTTTAATCATGTCTAAAACTTCAGCCGCCAATTTCCCCGCGATGCGCATTTTTTCAATTTCATCGGGAGTTTTGATTAATCGACGAGGAGCTGTATAAGTCGTGTTCATGATCTCTAAAAACTTTTGGTAATTCGCAAGCGTCTATGGTATAAATAGCCGCCTATTTTATCAAATGCTTTTCGTGACTATTTTCTAAATAAGAAGTGGTTCGAAAAATTGATAAGTAGTTATACAAAATCCGCACATATATCGTCACATTACTCTGGGTGCCTAGCAATAGGTGGAGAATGCGGATATATGGAGGCCTAACCCAAACTTTAAGGTAAAGAAAATGGCAGATTACAACGTAAGCATGCGCGACCTTCTTCAAGCAGGCGCACACTTTGGTCACCAAACTCGTTTCTGGAACCCAAAAATGCGTCAATACATTTTTGGCGCGCGTAACAAAATTCACATCATCAACCTTGAGCACACTGTTCCTGCGTTAAATGATGCATTGAACTTCGTTAACAACTTGGCGAGCAAAAAGAACAAAGTATTATTCGTTGGTACGAAACGTGCTGCTTCTAACATCATCCGTGAACAAGCTCAACGTGCTGGTCAACCATATGTAGATCACCGTTGGTTAGGTGGTATGTTGACGAACTGGAAAACTCTTCGCCAATCTATCAACCGTTTAAAAGATCTTCAAACTCAATCTCAAGATGGTACTTTTGCTAAGCTTACTAAACGTGAAGCTTTAGAGCGTACTCGTGAGATGGACAAGCTTGAACGTGCTTTAGGCGGCGTTAAGAACATGGGTGGTTTACCTGACGCATTATTTGTAATCGATGTTGACCACGAAGCGATTGCAATCAAAGAAGCTAAAAACTTAGGTATTCCTGTAATCGGTATCGTTGATACAAACTCAAACCCAGATAACGTAGATTACGTTATTCCTGGTAACGATGATGCGATCCGTGCAGTAACGTTATACGCTTCAGCTATGGCTGACGCTATCATTGCTGGTAAAGAATACGCTCAATCACAAGCGAACGCTCAAGCAAAAGGCGATGACGCTGCGAAAGACGCTTCTGAGGCTTAATGCGTTTTGACGCAAGCTTGTCATTTTTGCGACATGTAATGGTGGCAAATTAAAGCGTCGAGATTGCAAACGGTCCAGAGTTTCTTTGGGCCGTTTTTGTTGAACAGATTTATTTTCTACCGATTTAGGAGATCAACATGACTGCAATTACTGCAAGCATGGTAAAAGAATTACGTGACCGTACTGGTCTTGCAATGATGGAATGCAAAAAAGCATTAACAGAAGCAAACGGCGACATCGAACTTGCAATTGATAACCTTCGTAAATCAGGTCAAGCAAAAGCAGCTAAAAAAGCTGGTAACATTGCTGCTGATGGTGCGATCACGATCATTCAAAACGGTAACAAAGCGATTCTTGTTGAAGTTAACTGTCAAACTGACTTCGTTGCTAAAGACGACAACTTCAAAAACTTCTCTGACAAAGTTGCTACAGCTGCTCTTGCTGCTGGCGAAACTGATGCAGCAAAAATTGCTGAACTTAAGCTTGAAGACGGTGCTACTGTAGAAGAAGCTCGTGTTGCGCTTGTTCAAAAAATCGGTGAAAACATCCAAGTTCGTCGTGCACAAATCGTTGAAGGCGAAAACTTAGCTGTTTACAAGCACGGTTTAAAAATCGGTGTTGTTGTTTCTTATACAGGTGATGCAGACACTGGTAAAGGTATTGCAATGCACGTTGCTGCGTTCAACCCAGTTGCAGTTAATGCTGAAGCTGTTCCAGCTGACTTAATCGCTAAAGAGAAAGAAATTGCTGAAGCGAAAGCGTTAGAATCTGGCAAGCCAGCAAACATCGTTGAGAAAATGGTAACTGGTTCAGTAGAAAAATACTTGAACGAAGTTGCTCTTGATCGTCAAATGTATGTTATCGACAACGACAAGAAAGTTGCTGATGTATTAAAAGCAACTGGTACAGTTGTAGCTCAATTCGTTCGTTTCGAAGTAGGCGAAGGTATTGAGAAGAAAGCTGAAATGAGCTTTGCTGATGAAGTTGCTGCTGCTCAAGCTGCTGCTGCTCAATAATTTTTATTGAATCAGTAAAATAAAAAAACCCAGTCATTTTGACTGGGTTTTTTTTATGCAAAATTATGATGCAGATGATGGCTCATCATGCTGTTCTTTAAATTTAGCCAAAGCATCAATGCGATATTGAATCAACATTTCACCTATTTCAACACCTTGAATATCTGGCGGTAAATCTTGAGCGCGTATTTTTCTCACAATTTCCATCGCATCTAAGATGTATTGTGCTTGTGGATAGGGGCGATTCTCTAAACCTAAACGACCTTTGGCATCACATTCACATGCCTGAACAAATGCCTGAACTTTCTCAGGTTTGCGTAATACATCTAAACGTTGTAATAAGCGCCATAGCGTGCCAGGTTTAAGGTTTTTGGCTTGGTGACATTTTAAATGTTCTTTACAAACGATAAGCGCCAAGTTCTTGAGCTGTGTAGGAACTTTTAAGCGATCAGAAATATCACCAACAGGTTTTAAACCTCTTTCTTCATGCATAATATGCTTGGGTAATTCCTCAGCAGGTGTGAGCGCCTTCCCTAAATCATGTACAAGTACTGCATAACGAACGTCTAGGGCGTAATTTGCTAAACAAGCTTGTCGTAATGACATTAATGTATGAATACCACAGTCAATTTCTGGGTGGAATTCGGGGCGTTGTGGGACACCAAATAATGCATCTATCTCAGGAAACAAAACTTTGAGAGCATTACAGTCTTTGAGTGTTTGAAAGTACACATCGGCATGATCTTCCATCAATGCACGAGAGGTTTCTTTCCAAACCCGTTCAGGTGTTAGTGCATCTAATTCACCAGAACTTGCGATTTCACTCATTAGGTTTAATGTTTCTTCAGCAATCTTAAATCCGTAAGCTGTATAACGTGCAGCAAATCTTGCAACGCGTAAAACACGGAGTGGATCTTCAATAAAAGCATCCGAGACATGACGAAGAATTTTTTGGTTAAGATCATCTTGACCACCATAGGGATCATAAATGTTTCCATTTTCATCCATTGCCATTGCATTGATGGTGAGATCACGACGTATTAAGTCTTCTTCTAATTTGACTGTTTTATCGGTATGAAATTGAAATCCATGATATCCCACGCCAGACTTACGTTCTGTACGCGCGAGAGCATATTCTTCTTTTGTTTTTGGATGAAGAAATACAGGGAAGTCTTTACCTACAGGTTGAAATCCATCTGCGAGTAATTGTTCGGGTGTTGCTCCGACCACCACGTAATCTTTTTCGTGATAGGGGTGCCCAAGTAAATGATCTCTGACAGCACCGCCTACTAAATAAACTTGCATAAAAAACCTCTATTCTTCACACAATCATGCAACAGAATAGAGGTTTTCTCAAGCATTAAGCGAAGCTTTTCTCGAAAAGCTCTGCTTAAGATAATTAGTTTTGACTTTGTTGAATTTCTGCAACCGTCAATGCTGTCATATTAACTAAACGACGTGTTGTTGCCGTTGGGGTTAAGATATGAACTGGCTTAGCAGCACCTAATAAAATAGGACCAATAGTAACGTTGTTACCAGAAGTTGCTTTTAAGAGGTTAAATGAAATATTCGCTGCATCAAGATTAGGCATGATCAAAAGATTTGCTGAACCTTTAAAACGTGAGTTCGGGAATGCAAAATGACGAATATTGTCGTCTAATGCTGCATCACCATGCATTTCACCTTCAACTTCAAGCTCAGGAGCTTGTTCTGAAAGTAAACGGAAGACTTCACGCATCTTTTGAGCACTTGGGTCAAACTGATCACTACCAAAACTAGAGTGAGAAAGCAGAGCAACACGAGGTGTCATACCAAAGCGACGAACTTCTTCAGCAGCTAAAATTGTCATTTCAGCAAGCTGTTCAGCAGTAGGGTTAGTATTTACATAGGTATCAGCAATAAATAAGTTGCGATCTTCAAGCATCAGCGCATTTAAAGTAAAGAATGTACTGCGACCTTCTTTTAGTCCAATGACATTTTTAACGAAATCTAAATGGATATCGTAGCTTGAATAAGTACCGCACAACATACCATCTGCTTTGCCAAACTTCACCATCAAAGCAGCGATTAGTGTTGAGCGACGACGTGCTTCACGCTGAGCATACTCAACTGTTACGCCTTTGCGCTGCATCGTTTGATAATAGTCTTTCCAGAACTCTTCATATAAAGGGTTTTGTTCCTGATCAGCGATTTCAATGTTTACGCCATGTTGTAAGCGTAAGCCTAATTTCTTGATATTCGCTTCGATCACAGTTGTACGACCAATCAGGATTGGTTTAGCAAGACCTTCATCAACAACGATTTGTACTGCACGTAATACGCGTTCGTCTTCGCCTTCAGCATAAGCAATGCGTTTAGGATCAGATTTAGCTTGAGAGAAAATAGGCTTCATCAAGAATGCTGAGTTGTATACAAACTCAGAAAGACGCTGACGGTAAGCAGAAAAATCTTCGATAGGACGAGTCGCTACACCTGAATCCATCGCTGCTTTAGCTACCGCTGGCGCAATTTCAAGAATCAAGCGTTGATCAAGTGGGCGAGGAATTAAATAATTACGACCAAAAGATGCTGATTTCTCACCATACGTTGCAGCATCCGCTTCAACATGGGCCATGCGAGCGATTGCATGTACACATGCGATCTTCATTTCCTCATTAATTGTAGTTGCACCGACGTCTAGTGCACCACGGAAGATATATGGGAAACAAAGCGCGTTGTTTACTTGGTTAGGATAGTCTGAACGACCAGTTGCCATAATGACATCAGGGCGAACTTCATGTGCGTGTTCAGGCAAAATTTCCGGATCTGGGTTAGCTAATGCAAAGATAATTGGGTTTTCAGCCATTTCTTTAACCATTTCTTTGGTTAAAATGCCAGCTGCTGAAAGACCTAAGAACATGTCAGCGCCAGCCATTACTTCATGTAATTGCGTTGCTTGAATGTCTTGTACATAACGTTTCTTTGATTCATCTAGACCATCACGTGAAGTTGTAAGCAAACCACGAGAGTCAGCTACGGTGATATTTTGTTTATTTACACCGAGTGCACACAATAAATCTAAACAAGAGATGGCAGCTGCACCCGCACCTGAAGCGACAATTTTAATATCTTCGATTTTTTTATTTACGATTTGCAATGCATTTAGAAGTGCAGAACCAACAATAATACTTGTACCGTGTTGGTCATCATGGAACACAGGAATTTTCATGCGTTCGCGTAATTTTTTCTCGATATAGAAACATTCAGGTGCTTTGATATCTTCTAGATTGATACCACCAAATGTTGGTTCAAGAGATGCCACGATATCGACGATTTTATCCGGATCATTTTCAGCGATTTCGATGTCGAAAACATCAACGCCAGCAAACTTCTTGAATAAAACGCCTTTACCTTCCATTACAGGTTTAGAGGCAAGAGGACCAATATTACCTAAACCAAGCACGGCGGTACCATTACTCACGACTGCGACTAGGTTTCCGCGAGCTGTGTATTTCGCAGCAGCAGAAGGGTCACGTTCGATTTCCAAACATGGAGCAGCAACACCAGGAGAATATGCAAGCGCTAAATCTCGTTGGTTAACGAGTTGCTTGCTAGGTGTCACACTGATTTTTCCTGGGGTTGGAAATTCATGGTAATACAAAGCGGCTTGTTTTAAAGATTGATCGTCCATCTGAGTCTCGATTGTTCCGATAATAATCAGGATATATGTCTGATTATTATATTAAGATAAGTGCACAAGAATATAGCACTAGTTCACGCATTCGCCCAGTCAAAATAGCTTATTTTCACTGAACGTATATGCTTATTGACAATTTATTTTTTGATCAAAATAAACATTCAAAAAGCTCGAATTGTAACGTTATATGGAATATCTCGCGGTTGACATTCTCATGTGTTGTTGCAAGTAGTCTGTAGCATCCGAAGCAGTTAAAGGTTTCGCAAATAAGTAACCCTGTAATATGTCACAATTTTGTCGCTTCAAGTAGTCACGTTGCTGTTCAGTTTCTACACCTTCAGCAACAACTTTTAAGCCAATGGTTTTACCCATTGCAATCATGGCATTAACTATCGCATCTTGCTTTGGATCACCAATTTTTGAAATGAATGCACGGTCAATTTTTAAAATGTCAATTGGATATTCGGTTAGGTAGGCGAGTGAAGAATAACCAGTCCCGAAGTCATCTAATGCAATTGAAATATTACGTTCTTTGAGTGCACAAAGCACCATTTTTACGTTTTCAGTATTTTCTAAAAACGCAGATTCAGTGATTTCTAATTCAAGATTTTCCCCACCAATTGAGTATTGATCTAACACAGCATCAATATCTTGAAGCAATTGTCCCCGCAAGATTTGTTGAGCAACAATGTTCACAGCAACGTGTATGTGGACAAAGCCAAGTTTTTGCCAAACTTGAAGTTGACGAGCTGCCTCATAAAGTACAAAACGACCAATATCAGAAATTAGACTTGTACTTTCAGCAACTGGAATAAAGATGTCAGGCATGATTAAGCCTTTTGTTGGATGCTTCCAACGAATCAGAGCTTCAAAACCTGTAATATTGGAATTTTGAGTATTTATCTTTGGTTGGTAATACACCACAAGTTCTTTATTTTGAATTGCTTTTCTTAGATCAAGCTCTAAATCCGTATGCTTAGCCACAAAGTTTGTGCGTTCGCTTGAGTAATAACGGATGGTATTTCCACCTAAACGTTTGGCTTCTGTGAGTGCTTGTTCTGCGTGAGTATTTAAATTATCTACTTGACGTCCATGCTCAGGGTAAATTGCAACACCAATCGAGATACTAACCACATGTTCTTGATCTGCAATGTAGAAAGGTTTGCTAAAGGCTTCCACGATATTATTGCAAATTTGATGAATTGGAGGGTGCAAAGGGGACATTTCATAGATGATTGCAAAATCATCAGCACTTAAATGAGCGACCAATAATGCATCTATATTGCTGATTCGTAGGCGTTGTGCAACTTGTTTTAAAAGCTCATTACCAGCTTGATTACTTAATAATTCATTTAATGCACGGAATCGATCTATATTTAAGCGAATGACGGCTAGATGCTGAATCGATGCTTCATTTACCAAGTATTGATGGAGTTGTTGATGGTAATAAAAGCGATTTGGTAGATCAGTTAAAGTGTCATAATTGGTTAAATATGATAAGCGTTGTTCTTGGTGTTTACGTTCACTTTGATCTGAAACGATACCGATATAATTTAATACTCGATCAGACTCATCTTTAACTGCATTGATATGTATCCAAAGAAAACAAGATTTTTCAGATAGATAGGTTTCTTGGAACTCTCCTTCATATTCAAATTCTTCATGTAAAGTATCGAGAATAGAGAGATGAAAATTTAAGTGATGTTGTTTAGTCTGTTTTGTGATTTCGAATAAATGTTTATTCAAAATATATTGTTTGTCTAAACCAGTAAGTTGTTCATATTTTGGATTGACTTCAAGATAGTTAAAGTTTTCATCTAGAATAAAAATACCTTCAGATGCTTGTTCAAAAACACTTGCGGCTAATTTTAGTCGTTCTTGATCTTTCTTTTCTTGATTAATGTCTCGATGAATACCAACCATTCTAAGTGGTGTACCGTCTTTTGGATTTCGCTGAATCACCTGACCAACATCATGAATCCAACTCCAATCACCATTCGAACGTTTTATTCTGAAGGTTTCTTCATAACGTTTGGTTTGACCACACAAATGACTATGTATCGTATTTTTTACACGTTCAGCATCATCAGGATGAACGATTTTACTCAATAGTTCGTAATGATTCTCTGAATTGCGTGTCACTTCTTTTTGGTGAGAATTTGTTACACCAACCGTATTCTCTTCAAGATTCCATTCCCATGGACGGATTCCAGCAGTTTCATGCGCAAATGCTAAATTTTGACGATGCTCTTCGAGTCGCTCATTCATCTTAGTAAGATCGTATGTCCGTTCACGTACTTTCTGTTCCAATAAATGGTTGTTGAATTGCAGTTGTGCCTCGATATCTTTAGATTTATTTACTTCTCGCTGCAATTGTTGGCATAGCTCTTCAGTCCATTGGTTATGTTGTTCTGCAACATCTATCAGTTGCTTATTTTTTTCAAGGACTTGAAAGAAACGTTTATGAATTTTGAATGTTGCATGTGCACATAATAAAGTTGCAACAAAAGAAAAATAATAGGCTACATAAAACAAAGTATGTTCTTGGTCTCTATTTATAATTTGAGAAAGAACAAGAGGGAGAACACTAGGAATAAAAAACAAGAAAAAATAGCGAATATGCTGTGTTAAAAAGGTCAGCGAAATAATGTGTGATGATGTGAGGAGTAGTGCAGTTAATGTGAGAATATGAGAGTGTGAGAGATGGGGAACATCTTTAATAAGCAGTTGGCTAATAACCACAGTGCCTACACCCATTAAGCTACCTATACAAAGACAAATCAGTTGAAAAGTCAGATTGGTTTTTTTAGCATGACGAACGGATGTGTAATGTTTAAGCGAGAAGTTGCAGATAATTAAAAAAATACTTAATACAATTAGTGAACTTATTGTCCAAATAGAGAAGATGTTTAAATCAAATGAATAGAAAAAACCGAATAAAAAATAATCGATTAAAATAATGAAGATTACGCTTACAACAAATAGACGTATATGATTAGGATAATTAATCTGATCCGTATATATAAATTGTGGCAAATTTTTTTCCAGAACCCCTGACATATAAAGAATAATCCTTTTCGTTTTTTATCAGTGTTCACAGTCTTTATTTTTTTGTAAACACTATAGAGTTTTGTTTTAAATTAACGCTAAAGACAACTGAAAGCAAATGAAATGCATCAATTGCTAGCAAAGTGATAATTTAAAATTGATAAAGCCACGACTGGAGCTGTTTCTGTCCTTAGAACACGATCTCCGATACACCAATTTACAAATCCATGTTGATTCGATAGCCCAATTTCTGATTCACTCAGACCACCTTCTGGGCCAATCAATAAAGCGAGTTCTGGTTGTGCATCTAGTAATACATTTTTCTGATCTTTGTTCGGCGCCATTACAAAACGCGATATTGGCAGATCTGTTTGAATCCATTCTTCGATTGAAATTGGAGCTAAAACTTTGGGCACAATATTCATCCCACATTGTTCACAAGCTGCGACTGCAACTGATTGCCAATGGTCTAATTTCTTTTGATCACGGTCATATTTAAGACGCATTTCACAACGATCACTGGTTAATAATTGAATCGTTGTCACACCAAGTTCAGTTGCTTTTTGAATCGCATAATCCATGCGATCACCTTTGCTCATCACTTGACCCAAAATCACCTTGAATGGTGCAGTTCGATCGATTTCTTCAAAATGATCAACAGATACGAAAGCATTTTTCTTGTTAATTTCAGTTAGCGTTACACGATATTCACCACCTTTTCCATTAAAAAAGATGGCTTTTTCTTGTACTTTCGCACGAAGTACACGAACCCAATGATGAAATACTGACTCGGTTAATTCAATCGTGTTGCCAGTATTTAATTTAGTTTCGATATAAAAACGATTCATGCTTGGGTCGTGCTCGTAGAAATTAGTTTAAACCTAAATCAACAACAAGTTGTCGGGTTGGTTCAGTTTGGTTCATTGAGTAAAAATGTAGCGTAGGTGCTCCACCAGCAATTAAGCGTTCACAAAGGTTAACGATGACTTCGTGACCAAATGCTTTAATGCTTGCGCTGTCATCACCATAAGCTGCAAGTTGCTTGCGAATCCAACGTGGGATTTCTGCACCTGTACCATCCGCAAAACGAATCAAGTTGCTTGCATTTGTGATCGGCATAATACCCGGTGCGATAGGAATATTAATTCCTGATTTCGCTAAGCGTTCGATGAAATAGAAATATGCATCAGGATTAAAGAAGAATTGGGTAATTCCTGCATTTGCGCCAGCTTGTACTTTTTCGACGAACCGTTGGATGTCTGCATCAAAACTTTCAGCTTGTGGATGCATTTCAGGATACGCAGCAACTTCGATATGGAAATGATCACCTGAATGTTCGCGTATGAATCGAACTAAGTCTTGAGCATACGGAAGTTCACCTAAGCCAACCTGACCAGAAGGCAAGTCACCTCTTAGTGCAACGATGCGGTCAATTCCTTGTGATTTGTAAAGATCAAGAAGTTCAGCAATACGTGCTTTGTCGTCACCAATACATGAAAGGTGAGGTGCAACTGGTGTGCCCTTACCATTAAAATCATTAATCGCTGCCAAAGTGCGTTCACGGGTTGAGCCACCAGCACCATAAGTAATAGAAAAAAACTCAGGGTTGAGAAGTTGTAACTCTTGATGAACAACACGTAATTTTTCTGCACCAGCATCAGTTTTCGGTGGGAAAAACTCGAAAGAAATAGGCACTCGTTTCGTCATTTCAAATCCTTTTATAAATTACTGAGAAGATTTTATAAAAAAGGGCAGTCCGTGAAACGTCTGCCCTAATTGTCTTAGTATTTATAAGCGTCAGATTTGAATGGGCCTTCAACAGGTACACCTAGATAATCAGCTTGAACTTGAGTTAATTGAGTTACTACACCACCAAAGCCTGCAACCATTGCCGCTGCAACTTCTTCGTCTAATTTCTTAGGAAGAACTTCAACACGAATCGCCGCTTGCTTTTGATCAGCTGGTAAATCTGCAAATTTCTCAGCGAAAAGATGCATTTGTGCGAGCACTTGGTTTGCAAAAGAACCATCCATAACACGTGATGGGTGACCTGTTGCATTTCCAAGGTTCACTAAACGACCTTCAGATAAAAGGATGAGATAGTTATTTTCATCTTCTGAGCGGTACACTTGGTGAACTTGAGGCTTCACTTCAACCCATTTATAACCACGTAAGTATGCCGTGTCGATTTCAGTATCAAAGTGACCAATATTACATACCACAGCACCAGCTTTTAAACTGTCTAACATCGCTGAATCACATACGTGGTAGTTACCAGTAGTTGTGACAACAAGGTCAGTATTTGATAACAAGTCTTGGTTAATGTCTTCTTTCTTGCCAGATTGAACGCCATTTTTATATGGAGAAACAACCTCGTAACCATCCATACATGCTTGCATTGCACAGATTGGATCCACTTCTGTCACACGAACAATCATGCCTTCTTGACGTAAAGACTGAGCTGAACCTTTACCTACATCGCCATAACCAATCACTAAAGCGCGGCGACCAGAAAGTAACATATCAGTTGCACGTTTGATTGCATCATTTAATGAGTGACGGCAACCATATTTGTTGTCGTTTTTAGACTTAGTAATCGAGTCATTAACGTTGATTGCAGGAACTTTAAGAGAACCATCTTTCCACATTTCCAACAAACGTTGTACACCTGTTGTGGTCTCTTCAGTAATACCGTGGATGCGCTCTAAAAGAGCAGGGTATTTGTCATGAACAAGTGCAGTCAAGTCACCGCCATCGTCCAAAATCATGTTGGCATCCCAAGGTTTGCCGTTCACATTGATTTGTTGTTCTAAGCACCATACATATTCTTCTTCAGTTTCGCCTTTCCAAGCAAAAACAGGAATACCACGAGCAGCAATTGCAGCAGCAGCATGGTCTTGTGTTGAGAAGATGTTACATGAAGTCCAACGAACTTCTGCACCGAGTTCAATCAAAGTTTCAATAAGAACTGCTGTTTGGATTGTCATATGAATACAACCCAAAATTTTAGCGCCAGCAAGTGGTTTAGCAGCTGCATAACGCTTACGTAAGCCGATCAAAGCTGGCATTTCTGCTTCAGCAAGTTTGATCTCTTTACGACCGTAGTCAGCAAGGGAAATATCAGCAACTTTATAATCTGTAAATGAAGCATTCACCGCGTTCATCAGGATCTCCTAGAAAAAATAGTATTGATCATTCAGTTCGCGGATGCCGTTGTTGGTTAAAACGAATGTTTAACCGATCGTCGAGCCTAGCATGTGATTTATAGTCATAAATCAAATGTCGCAGCATCCCTCGACTAGGACATTATAATACTTGGAAAACTGTTTTGTTCCAATGTTATTTTTTCGAGAGATGGTTATAAAGTGAGAGATTGAAATTAAAAAAGCAAAGTTTGATTAGGTCTCTTTTATGCTTTAGGGCTTCATGTCCGTTTGAAACCCTAAATAATTAGCATGAACATTATGCTTTTAAATGGTCTTCAAATTCTTCACCGAGTTGCATTGCTAAAGCATTTCCTGATAAGTCACCTGTAACCAAGCCGTATTCTTTTTTAAAACTGAAAGTGAACCCGCGATTGTCTGCTAAATTTTTCACCGAATAACCTAATTTTTCTAACCAAATACGGAAAGCCAATAAATTTTTTGCTTTAACAACTCTGTTTTTCATAACCAGTACTCCTTGTGAATCATTATTCATTAATAGGGGTTGATGAATTTTTTTTAAAGGGGGATTGCATATATTTATTTTTCTAGATGTAAATAATGTAAAACTAGAGTAAATTTTTAATACTAATTTTTGAGAATTAAAAAATAAATAATTGTATTATATTGAAAAATAAATTATTAAAGTGATATTTGATAAGCTGAAAAGCAATAAATCTGGGAAAATATATGTAAAAAATAATTTCATTTTCCATAATGTTGTTAGGTTGGAAAATGAAATTATTGATTAACCTAAAATTTTAAAATTGATCTTTCAGACTGCGAATGCGAGCAAACTCTTCAGCATTTTCTGTGCGTAAAAATGGATTGGTTTCTAGCTCAAGTTCTATCGTAGAGGGTAGGGTGATTTGATCTGATTCTCTTAGCATTTTTACTTGCTCGAAACGTTCTTGAAGAACAACATTGTGAGGTTCTATGGTTAACGCAAATTCAGCATTCGAAAGTGTATATTCATGAGTACAATATACTTTTGTCTGAATAGGTAAAGCTGCCAATCTATTCAATGAATGATACATTTGCTCAGCAGTACCTTCAAATAAGCGACCGCATCCCATTGCAAACAAAGTATCTCCACAAAACAAAGAATCTATTTCTTCAATAAAATAAGTGATATGACCTAAAGTATGTCCAGGAGTTGCAATCACTTCAATTTTTAAATCATTAAAGAAAAAATGATAATCATGCTGTAAAGGGTTTGAAAGGTAGGGAATTTTGCTGAGTTCATCACGCGGACCATAAACCAATATGTTTTGCTCAGCCAACAAGCCTTCTACGCCATTTGTATGATCAGGATGCCAATGCGTCAGCCAAATTTGTTTAAGGTGTAATTGATGTGTTTCACAAAAATCCGTGACTAGTTTCGCTTCTGTTGGATCTACAACAATCACTTCATTTGTACGTGTATCTTCTAACAACCAAATGTAATTTTTTAGGTTGTTTTTAACATCGATAACGTGGATTTTGTATTGCATAAACCATCCCTAAACAGTTATTAAAATAACTTTTGTAGATCAATCAGAAAATCATTACTTAACAGTGTAAGTCCAAATTGTGACAAGTGCAAAAGCATGAACATCTTATCAGGTGAGTTATTGACCTTTCACGTCATTATATGACCTATCTAATCTAGGGTTGAATTTAAGGTTGACAAGTGTAGTAAATTGCATGAATATGAGATCAGAAGTCTTTATAAGATCATGATTTTTATGGGGCTTTGACAAAGAACGGAAACTCGATATTTGAATAATAAACTCGAGCTGATATATCTAAATAAATAATTATGAATAAATGAAAGGGATGAAGTGGTGCTTGTGGGATATAAGAAGAATGAGGAGGGATTATGTCTGAATTAGTTGATCATGAAGTTGTCACTATTTTTAAAAAATATTTGCATCCCTTATCAGCAAAACTCACTGAAATGTTGAATGAACATTTCAGCCATCAAACTGAAAGACGGGGATGTGGTTATACACAAGCCACACGGGTAATAGCGGAGTTTGTTTCACAACCACGTGATTTAATTGGCTTTCAAGACTTACGCATTTTTGATGACTACGATACCAAAGCACTAAGAAATATTTTAAATCAATCTTCGTCATATGGTTTGGAGTTATCTACATGGCGCAATTTGGATCAAAATCCACAAGTGATTGAGAGTTTAACTCGTTTGAATCCCCAAGAAACATTTACCCAAAACCTACAACAAGAATATGATTTTCAATCGAAATTAAGAACACTACATCAATATGCAGAGTTAGAAGAAAGTATACTGATATGTCAGTTACTTGCAGATATTATTCTTCCACAAGATTCAACAGCCTTAGATATGATTGAATGTCTTGCGCTGACCGAGAAGCCTAAAGTAGGTTCCTGTCCTATGGCGGAGAAGTTCTTTTTAAGAATTGCACATCATCGACTTCTTAGACAAGGCGAGATAAATATTTTTGTAGATGAACATGATCAACCGATAATGATGGAAAAAATGAATATGGGTGATAATCATTCCTGTATCAGTTTAGTTCCTTTGATCATGAATGGTGTACGGTTACCAGCAGGGAGTCTGTTTTCTGCGCAATATGAGATAGAGAACTTAGAGAAATCAAAAAATAAACAATATAAAGGTTATGTGATTCCGATTTCTCAGATGAATGGTTTTTGGTTTTTAAGACTGACGACAATCGCTGTATCTCCTCAAAATCGAGCGCGTGCTTTTGGTTATCATTTCAAGCAACAAGTCGATAACGGGCTATTTAGACCTGATTCAACTGAATTGAGTCAATTGATGGAAATTGCTCGAGATCAGTTATGCGTAGAGCATCCATGCTAAAAGCTTGTTATTCACCTCGATATTACGCAAAGACACATACCAACAGTATGGAGAAGCTTTCAGCTGTGGCGGAGGTCTTGCACCACCAACAAATGGTAGAATTTGTTGATCCTGGAATAATAGATGTTGAGATTTTAAAAAAGTTACACAACCCTCAGTTTGTTGACGCCTTTGTAACAGGTGAAAGTTCTTTCGCAACTATCCAAGGATTTAAACCGTGGAATGAACAATTGCGTGATGCAATTTTGTCAGTACAAGCAGGACAGTTGGTTGCTGCTGAGATCGCTTTTAAAGAGGGTGTGGCAGCCAATATCGCCCAAGGTTTTCATCATGCTAGTTATGAGTCGGGTGCTGCATATTGTACTTTTAATGGTCTAGCATTGGTGGCAAAACAATATCCAGAAAAGCGCATTTTTATTTTGGATTGTGACCAACACGGTGGTGATGGTACTGCCATTTTTACTAACCGCCTGAGTAATCTTGTGAATTTTGGAATTTTTGGGATTCGATTTGGTTGTAAAGCTGGTGAGCGTAGTCTGACGCGCTATATACATCCTAAACAAGGGAATTTTGATTTATATCGTGAAGCTGTATATGAGGCATTTCAATACGCTTCTCGTTGGGAAGCAGACTTAATTATTTATCAAGCAGGGATGGATTGTCATCAACATGATAAGTATGGGTCTAAATGGTTTACGACAGAATTGTTATATGCTCGAGACTATTTGGTTTTTGATATGGCAAAAAAAATGAAAATCCCAATTTTGTTCGTTTTGGCTGGTGGATATCAACAATTAGAGGATTTGGTACCATTACATGTAAATACTTTCAAGGCTGCAAATGAGATTTACTATCCTATGTAAATAAAAAACTCTCAAAATAAACTAAGATTATTTTGAGAGTTTTTTTGATGTTTTAACTTATCGAAGTTTAGCTAACCAGTCACCAAAAGATTGAACGAATTGAACTAAAAGCAATAGCACGATCACGGTTAAGATGACCACACTAGTATCAAAGCGTTGATAACCGTATGAAATCGCTAAATCACCAATACCGCCTGCACCAACTGCACCAGCCATCGCCGTTGCGCCAATTAAAGAAATTGTGCCAGTGGTTAAGTTTAGGATAAGAGAGCTACGTGCTTCAGGAATGATAAACTTGAAAATAATTTGCCAAGGCGAAGCTCCCATTGCTTGTGCAGATTCAACAATCCCTTCGTTAACTTCAAGTAAAGATGTTTCGATGAGACGACCTAAATATGGTCCTACATAGATCGTTAGAGGTACAATCGCAGCCCATGTCCCAATTGATGTACCGACTAACAGTTTAGTCAATGGGATAACAGCAATCAGTAAAATAATAAAGGGCAAAGAGCGGAGTGCGTTTACGATGGGGTTTATGGCATAGTAAATTGCTTTATTCTGTAAAATACCACCTGTACGCGTAACAACTAAAGTTATGCCTTGAATGAATCCCCAAATGCAACCGAACAATAAGGCGAAGAAAACCATTTGAAATGTTTCTTGCAATGCTGTAACAAACTGGTCGATTGTTAAAGCACTTTTCCAAAAAGGAGCTGTCACTTCAGTGAGCCACTGTACAATTAAATCTCTCATTGACTGACTCCTGATTGCTCAACTTTTACACCTTGACCCTCAAGAAATTTGATTGCTTCCTGAATGATGAGTTGATCGCCCAAAAGTTGAATAAACATTTGTCCGATTACAGTGCCATTAATTTCAGTCATGTTTGCAAAAAGAATATTTAAGCTGATATCAAATTTTTTAATGACGGCTTGAATAACAGTTTCTTGGGCTGACGTGCCGAGAAATTGCAAGCTATAGATACTATTGTGATTTTGGTGTTCTAAATTATCTAAAATATTAATCGGCAATTGCTGTTGTAAAACAGTTTGAATAAAGGTTTTGGTTGTTGGATGTTGAGGCTGACTGAAAATATCTAAAGTTGGACCAGTTTCAATCACTTTGCCCGCTTCCATGACCGCAACAAAATCGCAAACAGATTCAATTACATCCATTTCATGGGTCACCATAACAATCGTAATATTCTGCTCTTTATTAATCTTCTTTAATAATGCTAATACTGATTTTGTGGTTTGTGGATCTAGAGCGGAAGTTGCCTCATCACAAAGCAGGATTTTAGGATGATTGGCCAGTGCACGTGCGATACCCACGCGTTGCTTTTGACCGCCAGACAACTCATCTGGATATGCATCTTTCTTATGTTTTAGATCAATAAAGTCTAACAGCTCATTCAAACGCTTTTCACGTTCAACTTTGCTATGACCTAGTAATTTTAGTGGCATCTCGATATTTTCAGATACCGTCTTGGTCTGTAATAAATTGAAATGCTGGAAGATCATGCCAATATTTGCACGTTCTTGACGAAGGCTACGGGCATCTAAAGCCGTAAAATCAGTCTGATTGATAATGACTTGACCTTGAGTAGGGCGTTCAAGCAGATTAATCAAACGTATTAGCGTACTTTTCCCCGCACCACTATACCCAATAATGCCAAATATACTGCCTTCTGGAATCTCTAAATTAATTTGATCCAGAGCGTTGATCGTTTGACCTTTTAGCTGGTAATGCTTTGAAATATTTTTAAATTGGATCATATCGTCAATACTAAGCAAAAATGAAAAAAACAGGCAAAGTGATTTGCCTGTTTCCTATACAGATTATATTACGAATTTGTTTCTGTGAGATAACTAACAGGTTTATTCACGTCAACTTTCGTACCAGCAAAATGTTCTTGAACATATTTTTTCACCGCTTCAGTGTGATAAAGAGTACCAAGCTTTTGTAATACAGGATCATTTTTTCTTGAATCAGCTACAGCTAAAATGTTGACATTCAGCTTCGTGCTTTGGTCAATTGGTTCATAAAAGATAGAATCTTTTAGAACATTTAAGCCGCCTTCCATTGCAAGGGTATTCCCCAATACAATCGCATCAACTTCATCTTTAACACGTACAGCAGTTGCCATTTGAATTGGTTTAATATCGAGTTTTTTCGTATTTTCGATAATATCGCTTGGTGTGCCTTTTGCTGGATCAAAGTCAGCCTTTAATTTGATCAAACCAGCACTTTGCAATAACAATAACGCACGAGCTTCGTTTGCTGCATCGTTTGGAATCGCGATAGAAGCACCTTCAGCAAACTCTTCGACCTTTTTGACTTTGCTTGAGTAGATGCCCATAGGCTCTAAGTACGTCGTTGAAACTGGTGCAATCTTATCTTGATTTGAAGTATTAAAAGCAACAAGGTAAGCATATGATTGGAATGCATTCACATCAACTTCTTTATTTGCTACAGCTGTATTCATTGCTACATAGTCTGTAAAGTTTTTCACTTCAAGCTTGATACCAGCAGCTTTAGTTTCTGGCAAGGTCGCAATAAAACGCCAAATATCAGCATCTGAACCTGTTGATGCCATTACAACGGTTTGTAATCCACCCGCTTCATTTTTTTGTTCTGCTTTGGTGTCAGGTTGTTTACTGCACGCTGCAAGTAATAACACAGACACACTTAAAAAAAGACTAATTAGCTTTTTCATGTGTAAATCCTAATCGGAATAATGCTTAGTAAATAATTCGCTAATGCATTACTTAAGAGCTATAGGGTTCTTGTTACAAAGAGGTGAGTCGGTTCAAAATTTAGTGTTATGAACAGGCGACTGATCGAATTATTTGCAACAACAGAAAATTAAGAACGTTGATCTTAAGAATTTGACTTAAGCACATTAGTTCAATAATTTTCATATCAAATCGAGATTAGCTGATACTTTTCGAGGGCTTTGTTGCACAAAGATTTGAAAGGCAAAGCGCCCCTAATTGAGCCAAATTTAAGGCGTAACTTGGGTAAGTGGTCGACCTAATTCCGTAAATCTGTTGAGGACTGCTACACGTGCATGAACCTCATTGACTTGGCTATCAAAGCTCCTTGCACTGAGTTTATCTCCTAATAATTTGATGCAGTGCATTTTAGTCTCAACCAAACTTCGGCGATGATAGCCTGACCATTTTTTCCATAGTGTCCTACCTAAACGTTTAATTGTTCGAAGTAATTCATTTCGCTCTAGCGAGCTACTCTTTGTATCTTTCCATGGTTTCGCATTTTTTCTAGGTGGAATCACCGCATGTGCTTGCCGATCTGCAATGACCTGACGGCATTGCTTGGTGTCATAAGCTCCATCGGTATAAACAGAGTCAATCTGCTCATCTTGTGGAATCTGATTAAGTAAATCACCAAGCACCTGTGAATCACAGACATTATTGGTTGTGAGCTGAATAGCGCGTATTTGTAGGGTTTTGGCATCTATACCAATATGTAGTTTACGCCATTGGCGACGATATTCAGCTCCATGTTTCTTGCGTTTCCATTCGCCCTCACCTAGAAACTTCATCCCTGTAGAGTCTACGAGTAGATGCAGCCCATCGCTACTTTTTTGGTAGCTGATTGCAATATCAATATGCTTTTGTCTTCTACAAAGCGTACTGTAATCTGGTGCGGTCCAATTTAATCCGCAAAGTTTAATCAGACTTTGCACAAAGCCAGTGACCATACGTAAAGATAGACGGAATAAGGATTTAATCATTAAGCAGCATTGGATGGCTGCGTCGGAGTAGGTTTGATTTCGCCCTTGTTTGCCTTTTGATGGAGCATACCATTGCGTAGCAGGATCAAACCAAAGGGCAATATTTCCGCGATTAATGAGTGCTCGGTTATATGCGGGCCAATTGGTTGTGCGGTAGATTTTGTGTGTAGGCTTCTTCATTTGAAAATTATATCGCTGAAAAAGCCTTTACAGATAGGTTTGTGCAACAAAGCCCTTTTCGAGTTAAATTTCATATTCTTATTCATATATAAAAAAATATGTATATAACTAAAAGTACTCGCCGAAAATTTTGGCAATCATAACAATAATTTGGGTTCTGTTATAGTGTTCTATTTTCTACTTATGGGTATAAATATATGATTATTAGAAAAATAGTTTAATTTTGGTAAAAGTAAATAAATGATACTTTTATAGTTTTTTCTAATGGTGGAAATGTCAGATTTTATTAAATTAGTGATATATATTTTTCTGAATTTAATATTTAAATAATGAATAAGGAAATGATTTTTATGCTAATTAAAGAATAAAAAAGCCTTCCGAAGAAGGCTTTTGTTAATTAACCAAAGCTTATTCTGCTTTTTCACGTGCTATTGCGCGATAACCAATATCACTACGATACTGCATACCTGTAAATGTCACTTGACCACATACTTCTAGTGCATTGATTTGAGCTTCTAGAACGGTGTCTCCAAGCGCAGTCACGCAAAGCACGCGACCGCCTGCAGTAATCACATGACCATCTTCAGTCGTTGCAGTACCTGCATGGAAAATTTTTGTATCTTCTGGAGATTGACCAATACCTGATATCACATCACCTTTGCGTATAGTTTCAGGATATCCTTCAGCTGCAAGTACAATGCCGATTGATTTGCGATCATCCCATTCGGCTTCACTTGGCAAGTTACCAGCAATACCAGCTTCTACTAAATCAACTAAAGATGATTTTAAACGCATCATGATTGGTTGAGTTTCAGGATCACCAAAACGACAGTTAAACTCGATCACACGTGGTTGACCTTGTTCATCAATCATCAAACCAGCATACAAGAAACCAGTATAAACATGACCATCTGCTGCCATACCATCAACAGTAGGACGCATAACTTCGTTCATTACGCGTTCAAATACTTCCGGTGTAACAACTGGAGCAGGAGAGTACGCACCCATACCACCCGTATTTGGACCTTGGTCACCTTCAAAAATACGCTTATGGTCTTGTGAAGTTGCCATCGGTAAAATGTTTTTACCGTCGATCATGCAAATGAAGCTTGCTTCTTCACCTTCGAGGAATTGTTCAATCACAACACGTGATCCAGCATCACCGAATTTGTTGCCCGCTAACATATCATCAATGGCATCAAATGCTTCTTGGTTTGTCATCGCAACGATAACGCCTTTACCAGCGGCTAAACCATCAGCTTTAATTACAATAGGGGCGCCATTCTGCTCGACATAAGCCTTAGCAGCATCCACTTCAGTAAATACATCATAAAAAGCAGTTGGAATGTTATGACGTTTTAAGAAATGTTTAGCGAATGCTTTTGAACCTTCAAGCTGAGCTGCGTATTGAGTTGGACCCCAAATTTTTAGACCAGCTTCGCGTGCTGCATCCACAACACCGTTTACTAATGGAGCTTCAGGTCCTACGATCACTAAAGCAACATCATTTGCTTTGGCAAAAGCAATAATTGCTGGATTATCTAAAATATCAAGTTCAACGTTTTCACATTTGTCTTCAGTTGCAGTACCAGCATTGCCTGGCGCAACAAAAACTTTAGTCACTTGTGCATCTTGTGCGATTTTCCATGCAAGTGCATGTTCACGGCCACCGCTACCCAAAACTAAAATATTCATTATTAATTTATTTCCTTTTTAAGTATCTCAAGTACATCCACTAAAAATAGAAAATTCCCCCTTGAGATGCAACTAAAA
This sequence comes from Acinetobacter sp. A22, assembly GCF_030913345.1. Taxonomy (NCBI): domain Bacteria; kingdom Pseudomonadati; phylum Pseudomonadota; class Gammaproteobacteria; order Moraxellales; family Moraxellaceae; genus Acinetobacter; species Acinetobacter sp. A22. The sequence goes on along the minus strand of NZ_CP133162.1, from coordinate 1,500,218 downwards.
CATCGCAAGAGGGATTTTTTAAATCTATTAGTGACGGAAGTGGCGCATACCAGTGAAGACCATTGCAATACCAGCTTCATCTGCTGCAGCAATCGTTTCTTCGTCGCGCATAGAACCACCAGGTTGGATGATACATTTGATACCAGCTTTTGCAGCGTTATCAATACCATCACGGAATGGGAAGAATGCATCTGATGCCATAACTGCACCTTCAACAATTAAACCTGCATGTTCAGCTTTGATCGCAGCAATACGAGCAGAGTTCACGCGGCTCATTTGACCTGCACCTACACCAATGGTTTGACGGTTTTTGGCATAAACAATTGCGTTTGATTTCACATATTTTGCAACTTTCCAAGCAAAAATCATGTCATCAATTTCTTGTTCAGTTGGCGCTCGTTTAGTCACAACTTTAAGATCATCTTTAGTGATCATGCCTAAGTCTTGATCTTGAACTAACAAACCACCATTGACACGTTTATAATCAAGTTGCGGCGCACGTGCATCAATCGCTGGAAGCTCACCGCAAACCATGACACGGACATTTTTCTTGGCACCAGTGACTTCAAGTACACCTTCTGCGATGCTTGGAGCAATAATCACTTCAACGAACTGACGATCAACAATCGCTTGAGCAGTCTCTACATCTAATTCACGGTTAAATGCGATGATGCCACCGAATGCTGATTCTGGATCTGTAGCATATGCAAGATCATAAGCTGCCTTAATGCCATCTAAAGAAACAGCAACACCACATGGGTTGGCATGTTTAACGATGACACAAGCTGGTTTAGCGAATGATTTTACGCATTCAAGTGCAGCATCAGTATCAGCGATGTTGTTATAAGAAAGTTCTTTACCTTGTAATTGCTTTGCAGTTGAAACAGATGCTTCTTTAGCATTTGCTTCAACATAGAACGCTGCATTTTGGTGTGGATTTTCACCATAACGTAAATCTTGTGCTTTATTTAACTGCGTATTGAACGTGCGAGGGAATAAATCTGCTTCACCCTCAGCTTTACCAACACGTGCTCCTAAATAGGATGCGATCATGCCATCATATTGAGCAGTATGTTCAAATGCTTTAACTGCTAAATCAAAACGAGTCTCGTAAGAAAGAGCTCCATTTGTCTTTAACTCTGCAATTACAGCATCATAGTCAGATGCATTCACAATGATACCAACTGAAGCATGGTTTTTCGCAGCGGCGCGAACCATAGTTGGACCGCCGATATCGATATTTTCAATCGCATCTGCAAGTGAGCAGTTTGGTTTTGCAACTGTAGCTGCAAATGGATAAAGGTTTACAATCACCAAATCAATCGGATCGATGTTGTGTTCTTGCATTACAGCTTCGTCCAGACCACGACGAGCTAAAATACCACCATGAATTTTAGGATGTAGTGTTTTTACACGACCATCCATCATTTCAGGGAAACCTGTATGCTCAGAAACTTCTACGACAGCGATGTTGTTGTCTTTCAGCAACTTATAAGTACCGCCAGTAGATAAGATCTCTACCCCTAGAGCAGCAAGGTTTTGAGCGAATTCAACGATTCCAGTTTTGTCGGAAACAGAGATTAAAGCACGTTTGATAGTCATGATTTTGGTCAACAGTTTGAAGTCTACAGATTAAAACAATTAAGCATAAAAAAATGCCCACGAGAACGTGAGCATTTTATCAATTATTCACTCATTAAGCCGTGAGCTTTTAACTTTTTACGCAAAGTACCACGGTTAAGGCCTAAAATCTCGGCAGCACGAGTTTGATTGCCACGAGTATATTCTAAGACCACAGATAAAAGAGGTTTCTCCATTTCTGCTAAAACCATGTCATATACTTGAGATGGTTGCTCACCTTGCAACTGTGCAAAATAATGACGAACTGCGCGATCTACATGGATGCGAAGAGCGACATCAGATTGAGCCGTAAAAATAGGAGATTTGCTATTCATGCGTGTTAATCCGAAAAATCAAATATCACTTGGGTAAAGTGATATATAAATGTGGTCTAAATTACTGAGCCCTGTTTTAGATCCTAAAACAGTGACTCTAAAACAAAAGGACTATTAGCTTGCCACAAATCCTCGAATTGTGTAAAAAATAAGCGTAACAATAGTTAAATATTTGTTACAGCCTACTTTCAAAAACAAAAAAAACAACAATGCGCTTATAGGATTAAAGCACAGTTCGTTTAACGATTTTATTGTTTATAAATAACGAGGAGTAAGTAGGTCAAAGCATTCGTGGCGCGTATCATACCACTGTCTGCGAAAAAGTGAGCAAATTAACTGCACTTTTTTTTATTTTTTTGTCACTTTTTTATGCTTTTAGGGCTGTACAATTTCTAAACTATAGTTGTCGAAGCTATTTTTGCTTTTTTCAACGGTAAATTCGAATTTAAATGGGCTGTTTGAAGGGATGCGTTGAATCGGTTTTAGACTGTCTACTAAATAGTCTTGGGGTTTGAGTGTGATATCCGTAACTGTCTCACCTTTGTCTTTAAGGATGAGTCTAATCGAAGGAATCAAGACACTATCTTTATGATGATTGATCAACACACCCGAAAACATTGTTTCGTTTTTACTGTAGCGTTTAACTTTAACTTTCTCAAAACTTAGATATTTATATTGTTCATCAAGTGTTTTGCAAGTCAAAACACTACATGCATAGTTAAAGATACGGTTTAAAGCAGGGCTTTCATGCATAAGCTTTGGGTTAAACCATAAGATTTGAAAAGCGAAAACCAAAATGAGGACAATATTACCGATTCCCCAAAGACTGTAATATAGCCAACCGTGTTGTTTCGATGTTGGTTCATGATCAACCAATAAAGCATCTTCGGATAAATTTAAATTTGGTAAAGCCGTGACTGGCTCAGTATTAAAATAATTTAAATTGTTTAGATAGGTCAAAAGATCGATATTTGAGTTTTCAATTTTTTGATCGAAAATACTTAAAATTTGCATTTGCTTTTCAGCAAAGCTGCTATCAGGTTGGATAGAGGAGAATAGTGAACGATTGGTTTGTGTAGGAATCGTTTCGTTTGTCTCTGTATTTAAAAGATTGGTCAGTGCATTAAAGTTAATAACGCACTTGGGACAACAAACCATGCCCTGAGCAACACTGAGTTGTGAAGGGGTCACTTTATACACGGTTGAGCATTTAGGGCAGCGGGTTTGTTTTTCACTCATGAGGAACAATATTCTCAAATTGTTGTTTTGCGTTTTCCTGAAATGCGACACCAGTTCTCTTCGCGCTTTTCGATCTCTAATATATCAAAAAACTCAGAGTAAACACTAGAAACATCAGCAACTTGCTCTTCTATTACACCAGCAAGTGCGAACTCTCCCTCATTTTTAATTAAAGTTGAGAATTCAGGCGCTAAAGCCATTAGAGGTGCAGCTAGAATATTTGCAACTAGTATGTCCGATTGTTGACCTTTAAACTCGTTATTGAATTCTTCTGGTAAGCCAACGTACAGACGCTCAAGTACACCATTCAACTCTGCATTTTGTTTTGTTGCTAGAACAGCCTGTGGATCAATGTCTGTGGCATATACTTTTTTAGCACCTAATAGAAGGGCAGCAACACCCAAGATGCCTGACCCACAGCCGTAATCAATCACGATTTTATCTTTTACATCAGTCTTACCTAGCCATTGTAAGCATAGGAATGTACTGGCATGGTTACCTGTACCGAATGCTAAGCCTGGATCCAGTTTAATGTTGGTTGCATCTGCTTCAGGTGGCTCTAACCATTCTGGTACGATCCAATATTTTTCACCAATTTGAATTGGTTCGTAATAATCCATCCATGCGCGTTCCCAAACTTGGTTTTCTAAATACTCATGGCGCATTGGAACATCAGGGAGTTGTGCTTTTAAAAAAGCTTCTAAAGTATCAACATCAATTGGGTCATCTTCTTCTTGTTGATAAATACCCGTTACAATGACTTTATTCCAAAGAGGGGTTTCACCTGGTAATGGCTCAAGCAGTGCTTGATCTTCGGCATCATCTAGCGTAACGCTGACAGCACCCAAAGAAAGGAGCAAAGTTTCAGTTAGTTCAACTTGTTCTTGATCGACAGTAATATGAATTTGTAGCCAGTTCACAGGAAAACCTAAGTTAATGTATTTTGGTTATTGTAATAGATTCAGACCATGCAGAGGGATTATAAAATAGACTGATTACAATTTTAAGATGTTTTTTCAAACATAATTCTTTGATATAGCCTGAACAAAAAATAAGGATGCTGAACAGCATCCTTAAATAACTATATATAGGTGTCCAATTTCTTATGGAGCTGTTTGTTCAATTTGTGGAGCTGATTGTTCCATTGGAGGAGGTGTCATTTCCATAGGCTGAACAGGCGCACTCACTGGTCGAGGCTCTGATTGTGTTTCAGAAATTTTCGTTTGAGTTTCAGGCGTTGCATTATTTGCAGGCATTGGAGGTTGGAATGCTAATTTACCAGCTTCATTTGGCTCACATGTGCCATTAAAGACAACACCTTTGTAGGCAAATGAAATCATATCACCTTGTTTTTTGCCCTTACATACTTGTTGATACTTTTGAGTTTGTGCATCAACTGTGGTTTTTGCATTGGTTTGTGCTGTTACAGCAAAACACAGGCTACAAATAAGCGTCGAAAATAAAAGCTTAGCGTTCATATCATTTTCCTAAAGTATTTGTTGTGCACTAACAATGATAAGAATTTTTTAAATTGGAACAGTGGATATCAGGTTAATAGTTATAAGCCCATGTGTTAACAATGCATGAAAAGTGCAACATTAAGTTTTATTTTGTATATATTTAAATCAAGCTAAGCAGATGGGGATTACAAGAATATTGACGGATTTTGTCAACTTAATAGAAAACTTCTGTATAATACTCTGTCATTTTTTAAATACACATTACCACTATGCACTATCCTAAAGTTTACGACGTTATCGTAATTGGTGGCGGTCACGCTGGTACGGAAGCTGCGCTTGCGGCGGCTCGTATGGGAAGACAAACATTATTGTTGACGCATAATATTGAGACTTTGGGGCAGATGAGCTGTAACCCAGCGATTGGTGGTATTGGTAAATCGCACTTAGTTCGTGAGATAGATGCGCTTGGCGGTGCAATGGCGCTTGCTGCTGATAAGGGCGGTATTCAATTCCGTATTTTAAACTCGCGCAAAGGTGCTGCTGTGCGTGCGACGCGTGCTCAAGCAGATCGTGTTCGTTATAAAGCTGCGATTCGTCATACTTTAGAAAACCAAGCGAATTTGGATATTTTCCAACAAGCTGCTGACGATTTAATTGTTGAAGGCGATACCGTGAAAGGTGTTGTGACCCAAATGGGTATTCGTTTTGATACCAAAACCGTTGTACTCACCACGGGTACTTTCTTAGGTGGTGTCATTCATATCGGGTTGCAAAATTCGAGTGGTGGTCGTGCAGGTGATCCTCCTTCAATTGCTTTGGCGCATCGTTTACGTGAGTTAAAACTTCCAGTAGGTCGTTTAAAAACGGGTACACCACCGCGTATTGACGCGCGTACCGTTGATTTCTCTGTGATGACACCACAACCGGGTGATTTCCCATCTCCAGTGATGTCATTTATGGGTGATGTATCGATGCACCCTGAACAAGTGAACTGCTACATCACTCATACCAGTGAAAAAACACATGAGATTATTCGTGGTGGTTTAGATCGTTCACCTATGTATACAGGTGTGATTGAAGGGGTAGGTCCTCGTTACTGTCCTTCGATTGAAGATAAAATTCATCGTTTTGCTGATAAAGATTCGCATCAGGTGTTTCTTGAGCCTGAAGGTTTAGATACGCATGAGCTTTATCCAAATGGTATCTCAACCTCATTGCCATTTGACGTTCAGTTCAATCTTGTACGTTCGATTCGCGGTATGGAAAATGCTCATATCTTGCGTCCAGGTTATGCAATTGAATATGACTATTTCAATCCGCAAGCATTGAAATTTACGCTTGAAACTAAAGCAATTCAAAACTTGTATTTTGCTGGTCAGATTAATGGTACCACTGGTTATGAAGAAGCAGGTGCTCAAGGTTTACTTGCTGGTTTGAATGCAGCACGTCGTGCTTGGGAACAAGAAGAGTGGACACCAAAACGTGATCAAGCATATATGGGCGTACTGGTAGATGACTTGATTACATTAGGGACTAAAGAACCATATCGTATGTTTACCTCACGTGCAGAATATCGTTTGATGCTTCGTGAAGATAATGCAGATCAACGTTTAACTCCAATTGGTCGTGAACTCGGTTTAGTTGATGACGAACGTTGGGCTGCATATAGCGAAAAAATGGAAGCTGTTGAGCGCGAGACATCACGTTTACAACACTTATGGGCAGCACCGAATAACCCGATGGGTAAAAAGTTTGTTGAAATGACTGGTGCAGACCTAAGCAAAGAGTGCAGCGCGATTGATTTATTGAAACGTCCAAATATTAATTTTGGTCAAATTGCTGAACTTACAGGCTCAGAGGTTTCTGAACAGGTCGGTGAGCAAATTGAAATTGCTGTGAAATATGAAGGTTATATCAACCGTCAACATGATGATGTTGCTCAGATGAAACGCCTTGAAGAAACGAAGATTCCAGCTGACTTTGAATATGATGGTGTTTCAGGTTTATCTCGCGAGATCACTCAAAAGCTTAAAACAGTTCGCCCTGAAACTTTAGCGCAAGCAAGCCGTATCCCAGGTGTCACTCCTGCAGCAGTTCAGTTGGTGATGATTACGATTCGTAAAAATAATATGGCGAAGAAATCTGCTTAAATATTATTAATAGATTCTTGATCTTAGAACTAGAAAACACCCTTTTTATTAAAGGGTGTTTTTTTATGATTGAATTAATAGATGTGAAATGTTTGTTTGGATAGAGCAGGTGTGGTAAATGAAAAGTTGGATATTTTTATTTGTAGCGATCACAGCAGAAGTGATTGCGACATCTGCACTGAAAAGTAGCGAAGGGTTTACAAAGCCATTTGCTTCAATTGTTGTGATTTTAGGTTACATCATTGCATTTTATTGCTTATCTATGACACTGAAAACAATTCCAGTTGGTATTGCTTATGCGATATGGTCTGGGGTAGGAATTGTATTGATCACGACCTTTGCTTGGTTTTTCTATGATCAAAAATTGGATCTATGGGGAATTATCGGCATAGCATTAATTATGTGTGGTGTGTTGATTCTAAACCTTTTATCAAAATCTAGTCCGCATTGATTTATTTCCGAATAATAATTAAAACAGAACGAAGCGTTCGGTTTTAATTTAATGTTTAATCATTTTTATAAAGTAACTTCGATACCTAGACGCAGATTTTTCCTATCAAATTGAGTATTTGTATCAATTTCCGCATAAGCTTTTGGTAATAAACGACGAGCTAATTTATTGACCCTGTTTTCCATCCATCAGGAAATTTGTTTATTCGATATCTGCCAACAGATCAAATCTATACTGAGCTAGGTGCTACATATGTGGGTGATACAAAAGTTCATCCAAATGGTAATCTCAATAGTACATCCACTGATTTAAAAGGTTTTACAAGACTTGATGCTGCGATTGGTTATAGTGCAAATCCTTGGAATATTACGCTTGCCGTGAATAATTTAACCAACAAAGAATATTGGCGTTCGGACTCTATGCCTGGAACACCACGTAACTTCTTAGTAAGAGTTAACTATCAGTTCTAAAAGCGATTTTTAGCAATATCAAATAGAACCTTTAAGCGATAAAGGTACTTTTTAAGCTTAAATTATTACTGATTTAATAAATATTAATTAATCAATTGGTAAAATATTAAAATTATCTAATTGAATTTATGCAAAAGTTGTTGATTAAAATACTTTATTATTCTAGTATTTAAGTGTGTAAAAAATGTTCAAATTCAGCTTTTATCGGAAAAAATTATTGTGACATTACATTTGTTTTTGATTTAAAAGTGTTAATTGATAACATTTTTGTACACATTTGTTAGTATTTAAGAAAAGCATACATTAGAGATAATAATAATGAAGATAGTACTTTCAATACTTATTCTCTGTTCTGTTTTTATTTTGGGTTATGCGGTTTATGTTGATTCGCAGAACAAAAAAAGACAAGAGCTGATAAAGATTGTGAACGATGCAGAACATAGCCTAAATTCGATTCAACACAATCCAAATTATCTGAAGCATTCTCGATTAGCGACCTACCGAAGCGAATAATTAAGTTCTCAGGTTAAATGTCACAGGTTCATAGTGAACCGTACCGGGTTTGTCGGAGACCACTTTTCTTGAGAGAATGTCCCGATGAAAAAAGTAAAATACACCCCTGAAATCAGAGATAGAGCGGTTCAATTATTGATTGAATCTGAAAAAGATTATCCTTCTACTTGGGCTGCAATCACCGCTATTGCTCCCAAGATAGGTTGTACTCCTGAAACTCTACGTGTTTGGTATCAAAAATATTTAGATAAACAAAACCCAATTAAAGTACAGCAACTTTCAGATCAAGAACGTATTAAACAACTCGAACGTGAAAATAAAGAACTGCAACGTGCTAACGAAATTCTACGTAAAGCAGCCGCTTTTTTCGCCCAGGCGGAGCTCGACCGCCCACACAAATAATGGTGGATTTTATCCAGAACAATAAAGATCGATATGGTGTTGAAGCGATTTGTAGAATTTTACCGATTGCAGCTTCGACCTATTATCGGGCTTTAGATCTCGTTGATAACCCAGAACATCGAGCGAAACGTGCTCTGCATGATTTACATCATGCAGAGCAAATCAAACGTATTTGGAAAGAAAGTTTAGGTCGATATGGTGTGCGTAAGGTCTGGCAACAATTGAAACGTGAAGGTTATGTTATCGCACGTTGTACAGTTGCTCGATTGATGCAGAAGCTAGGTATACAAGGTGTTTGGCGTGGTAAGAATAAACAAACCACCCGTAGCCGAGATGATCAAAAACGAGCAGATGACTTAGTAAAACGCAATTTTAATGCAGATCATCCTGACCAGCTGTGGGTCGCTGACTTCACGTATATTCAAACTCATTCAGGCTGGGTCTATACCGCCTTTATTATTGATGTGTTCTCGCGAGCAATTGTTGGATGGAAAGTATCAACACGTATGAATACAGATATGGTGCTCGATGCACTGGAGCAAGCATTGCATGATCGAGGCATGCCAAAGAACGTGATTCATCATAGTGACAGAGGCGTGCAATATCTTTCCATTCGTTATACCAATCGTTTAGAAGCAGCAAATTTACGAGCATCAGTCGGTACGACCGGTGATTCATACGATAATGCTTTGGCTGAAACGGTGAATGGCTTATACAAAACAGAGGTGATTGAATATTTAAAAGCGGATTGGCAAGGTTTAGCGGATGTACAACTTGCGACACTAAACTGGGTAGATTGGTTCAATAAAGAGCGTGTACACAGTGCACTGGGTTATGTATCACCTTTTGAGTTTGAAGCAATGTACTATGATAAGATTAACCCGTTAGGTCAGGTGGCCTAACTTAAATAAAAAAGTCTCCGACAAACCCGGTACGGTTCATAGCTTTTTTTATCGGGTTGTGTCCAAGTTTTTATTAGAATCTGTTAAAATATTTACCATTAAATAAAAAAGCTGCATCTTGTTATGCGGCTTTTTACATTTTGAAATCGGAACCAAATTTATACATCTCCTCTGTATAGCAAGCGTGAAACTGGCATGTAGATTGCTTTTAGCCTTGTATACCATTTTGTGTACATTCAAAAAATTATTTGAAACACAAGCGTATAGATTTCATATTCTACGATCTTAGATTTTAACAGGTGCTATATGACAACGCCTAATGCTTCAGTTGGACTGTTAGAACGCTTATTTAAATTAAGTGATAACAAAACCAACTTTAGAACAGAAGTTCTAGCAGGTGTAACCACATTTTTGACCATGTGTTACATCATCATTGTAAATCCACTCATTCTTTCTGAAACCGGAATGGATCATGGTGCTGTGTTTGTTGCAACCTGTTTGGCTGCTGCAATCGGGTGTTTGGTCATGGGGATTGTGGCGAATTATCCGATCGCACTCGCACCAGGTATGGGTTTAAATGCATATTTTACCTATTCTGTGTGTTTGGGCATGGGGGTGCCTTGGCAAACTGCTCTAGCAGCGGTATTTGTCTCAGGTCTTGTTTTCCTTGCTATCAGTTTCTTTAAAATTCGTGAGGCAATCGTCAATGCAATTCCGATGTCTTTAAAGTTTGCGATTGGTGGGGGAATTGGTCTTTTCCTTGCATTGATTGCGCTTAAAAATGCAGGAATTATTGTAGATAATCCAGCGACATTGGTTGGATTGGGTGATATTAAACAGCCAACAGTATTGTTAGCATTATTCGGATTTTTAATGATTGTTGTTTTGCATCAATTAAAAGTTCGTGGTGCAATCATCATCAGTATTTTAGTTGTCACTGCAATAGCGACTGTTCTGGGGTTGAATGAATTCAAAGGTGTTGTAGGACATATCCCATCAATCGCACCTACTTTTATGCAAATGGATTTTGAAGGTCTATTTACTGCAAGTATGGTCGGGGTTATTTTTGTATTCTTTATCGTTGACTTGTTTGATAGTACCGGGACTTTGGTTGGTGTTTCACATCGTGCCGGGTTGCTTCAAGATGGTAAATTACCACGATTAAAGAAAGCCCTATTTGCTGACTCAACTGCAATTGTAGCGGGAGCTGCATTGGGTACATCATCTACCACCCCGTATATTGAATCAGCTTCTGGTGTAGCAGCTGGTGGTCGCACAGGTTTAACTGCGGTTGTGGTTGCTTTACTTTTCATCGGCTGCTTATTCTTGGCTCCTTTGGCACAATCCGTACCAGGTTTTGCAACTGCACCAGCACTATTATTTATCGGTGTGTTAATGATTCAAGGAATTACGCACATTGATTGGGATGATATTACTGAAGCTGTACCTGCATTTTTAACGATCGTATTTATGCCATTTACCTATTCAATTGCCGATGGTATTGCAATGGGTTTCATTAGTTATGCATTGGTTAAGCTGTTTACGGGTAAGGCAAAAACAGTACCTTATATGGTGTGGATTATTGCTGCACTTTGGGTATTTAAATTTGTTGCATTTGGTGGCTAAGCCACTTAAAACTAAGTGATAAAACCTTAAAAGGGTGTACCGTGTTAGGCAGCACCCTTTTTTATTTAGACGTGGAGTTTATATGGATCAAATCGAGCTGATTCGCGCTTTGCCCAAAGCCGAATTACATGTGCATATTGAAGGGACATTTGAGCCAGAGTTGATGTTCGCTATTGCACAGCGTAATCAGATTCAGATTCCTTATCAATCTGTTGAAGAAGTGAAACAGGCTTATAACTTTCATAACCTTCAATCGTTTTTAGATATTTATTATGCTGGCGCCAATGTGTTAGTGCATGAGCAAGACTTCTACGATTTGGCTTGGGCATACTTTGAAAAATGCGCAGAAGATCGAGTGGTACATACAGAAATGTTCTTTGATCCACAAACACACACTGAGCGTGGTGTTAAGTTTGTTACCGTTTTAAATGGTTTAAAGCGTGCATGCACCGATGCAAAAGAAAAGTTGGGTATTAGCTCTCAATTGATTATGTGTTTCTTACGCCATTTAAGTGAAGAAAAAGCGTTTGAAACGTTAGAACAAGCCTTGCCATTCAAAGATGACATTATTGCGATAGGTTTGGATTCGAGTGAAGTCGGGCACCCACCATCAAAATTTGAACGTGTTTTTGCCAAAGCACGCGAAGCTGGTTTCTTGATCGTCGCACATGCTGGAGAAGAAGGTCCTCCTGAGTATATATGGGAAGCTTTAGATTTACTTAAGGTGAATCGTATTGATCATGGTGTTCGTTCAGAAGAAGACGAGCAACTGATGACGCGCCTGATTGCAGAGAAAATGCCATTAACAGTGTGCCCGTTAAGTAACTTAAAGCTCTGTGTCGTGAAAGATATGGCTGAGCATAACATTCGTCGTTTGCTACAAAAAGGTGTGCATGTCACTGTAAACTCGGATGATCCTTCATATTTCGGTGGATACATGAATGATAATTTTATTGCGATTCAACAAGCTTTGAAGTTATCAAATGAAGAATTAAAGCAGCTTGCGATTAACTCTTTTGAAGCTTCGTTTATTTCTGATGATGATAAGCAGAAATGGATTACCGAAGTTAGAAAAATCTAATGCATAAAAAAACCGCGATAAGCGGTTTTTTTATATCAATTTTTATTTGGGTTGTCTTAGCATGCTGAGCAATACATTATCTTTGTCGATGAGATGATGTTTAATCGCTGCGAGAATATGACCTGCAATGAGTAAGCCCGCAAACCACGATATATAAATGTGTAGGGGTTTAACGATTGCTAATAAATCTGGATTGTCTTGAACTAGACGGGGAATTTCAAATAAGTATAAAACAGGGGCAGGATGACCAGCGCTCCAACTAAATAAACAGCCTGTAATTGGTAGAGCTAATAACATTAAATATAATAGAAAATGACCAATATGTGCCAAGGTTTTCATCATTGGTGACATGGTATTTGGTAGTTGTGGAGCTGGATGCGTATAACGCCAAAAAATTCTTATAACGACTAAAAAAATAATGGTTGTTGCAATATTCTTATGAAGTGTAATAACAGTGCCTTTAAACGTTCCATCAACTTCATAACTTAAAAAATTTCCACTGTAAAATCCAATAAGCCATGCAACGATAAAAATAACGGCCATGAGCCAATGTAATACTTGTGCTGTGCGAGTGTAGTACTGTGCTGAGGTTGACATCGCAACATCCTAGCTGTGATATGATTTTGTAGATTTTAAATAGCGTTATTTATTCCTCATACGGTGTATATGTAACAGAGCGTCTTGTCCTTGCAACGATTATTAATCGAAATCGATATGTTTAAATATGTAATAAGTCTGCACGGTCAATTGCTTAATAAAAAGCTTTGTGCAAAATACGCCTGCAATTAAGTCGCTATAAGGTTAAAAGTTGTGAAAAAATTATTGTTGGTTCTGCCGGTATTATTTGTTTTAAATGGATGTGTTGCACCAAATACAAATACTTCTACAACCCCATCTACATCTCAACAGTTAGGTGTAACGGCATTAAAGGTTGCGGTTAATGCTAAATGCATGAGTGAAATCAATACATTACCTGCATGGAAAACAGCAACACGTTTGATGACCACTGAACAGCGTGAAAATATTCAGATGGATGTTTGTGGGTGTGTAAGTGAAAAAGCGCCCAATAGTGTAACGACTTTAGAGTTGGCTACAGCTGCAATTGATCCAACTGCAAGAGCAACAATTGTCAATCAAGTGGTTGCTGAAACTGTTAATGCCTGCGTGTCTGAAGCATTGAAGAAATAAAAGTAAGATATATAAGCAAAGCTGAATGATTTTCAGCTTTGTTTCTTAGCAAAATAATTTTATATTTTCTTGTAATTTTAGATCGTTTTCAGATGCTTAAAACCTTAAATTAATCATGATATTATTCAACTAAAATGGTAATTACATGTATAAAAATAAATTTGTTTTGGCAATTTCAATGGTCTTTGCTTTGGCGGCTTGTACTACTGTGCAAAGTGGCGAGCAAAGTAATTTAAAATTAGGAACATCTGCAATTCAGTTTGCTGCACAGACTAAGTGTAATCATGATATTGATGATTTTGCAGCTTGGAAAATTGCAAGTAAATTAATGACAAAGACCCAGAAGAAAGAGAAGAAAACCCAAATTTGTAAATGCGTTGGCAAAAATGCACCTACTGTTTTATCACCTTCAGAATTGGCACTTGCTGCAGTGGATTCTAAAGCGCGAACAACTTTAACAGGTGTAGCAGTAGCTAAAACTATGAATGCTTGCGTATCAGAAGTGGTAAAATAGTTCTGTATTCAATTGACTTTGATTGGCTGCTAAAATGCAGCCAATTTTTTGCGAGTAAATTATGTTTGTTGCTGGTGTAGATGAAGCAGGGCGCGGTCCTCTAGTGGGTTCAGTTGTTGCAGCTGCGGTGATCCTAGATCCTAATAATCCAATCGAAGGATTAAATGATTCTAAGAAATTAACTGAAAAGAAACGCGAAAAGTTGTTTATAGAGATTAAAGAAAAGGCATTAGCTTGGTCAATTGCTGAAGCTACACATACTGAAATTGATGAAATGAATATTCTGCAAGCCACATTTCTTGCAATGCGCCGTGCGGTCGAAAATTTAAAAACCACGCCACACAAAGTAATTGTAGATGGTAATCAAATTCCAAAAGGGATTGAGATTGCATGTGAAGCAATTGTGGGAGGTGATGCGACTCATGCTGAGATTAGTGCAGCCAGTATTTTAGCTAAAGTTACACGTGATCATCAAATGAAGACCTTAGATGAATTATATCCTGATTATGGGTTCGCAAAGCACAAAGGTTATCCTACAAAAGCGCATTTTGAAGCTATTGCAGCACACGGCGTAATTGATCAACATCGTCGTAGTTACGCGCCTGTAAAAAAAGCTTTAGGTTTATAATTTCTTATAAATTGAGGTTTTAAATACAATTAAAGCGACCATCTTGTGTCGCTTTAATTATGTGGGGAGAATTCTGAAAATTAACGATTAAAGTTATTATGTCGCGGAAAATCGCTATTATCTTCTTCATACGAAAGTTGATAATCCTGATCAAGATGTTGTAAATGCTCATGCATGGCACGTTCATGTTGGATACGTTGGTAAATTTCCTCACGATGCACAGAAACTTCTTTTGGAGCATTAACACCAATACGCACCTGATTGCCTTTTACGCCAAGCACAGTAACACTGACTTGATCCCCAATCATTAATGTTTCTCCGACACGACGGGTCAGAATCAGCATGTTTATCTCCTTGCTAAACGCTTAAACTTGCGACAGGGAATTCATTGTTCGAAAGCACAGCCTTAATATACAGAAAATTCCAACAGAAATATGTAAAAAACATTATTTTTCGTACGTTCTGTTGAGAATCACTGAAAAACCTCTAAGGTTAATATAACAGAGCCACTGTAGTAAAAACTATAGTGGCTCTGTTTTTTTTGCTATTTACTTGAAAGTAAATATGTTTAACAAGCTATTAATTAAGCACGTGCACTGCTTTCGCCGTGTTCACGATCTAGACCAAAAGCTGTGTGTAAACAACGTACGGCAAGTTCTAAATAGTTTTCTTCGATAAGTACAGAAATTTTGATTTCTGATGTTGAAATCATCAAAATATTAATGCTTTCATCAGCTAATGCAGTAAACATTTTGCTTGCAACACCTGCATGTGAACGCATACCCACACCTACGATTGATACTTTAACGATATCATCACGAGTAACAACTTCACATCCTTCAATGCTGCTTGCTGTTTGCTCTAAAATCGCCTTAGCTTTTGCTAAATCATTGCGATTTACAGTGAATGTGAAATCAGTTGTACCATCTTCTTCAACGTTTTGGATAATCATATCCACTTCGATGTTGGCATTGCTGATAGGTGACAAGATTTTAGATGCAATACCTGGTTCATCAGGAACACCTAAGATCGTTAATTTTGCTTCGTCACGGTTAAATGCAATACCTGCGATGATTGGTTGTTCCATATCGTCTTCAGCCTCAGTCGTAATTAGTGTGCCTACATTTTGTTTGAATTCTTCATCGAATGCGCCGTCATCGTCATTATCAAAACTTGATAATACACGTAATGGAACTTGATATTTACCTGCGAATTCAACAGAGCGAATTTGTAAAACTTTTGAACCCAAAGATGCCATTTCTAGCATTTCTTCAAAAGAAATACGATCAACCTTTTTCGCTTTAGGTGCGACACGTGGATCAGTTGTATAAACGCCATCAACATCAGTGTAAATCTGACATTCATCAGCTTTTAATGCAGCTGCAATTGCAACACCAGAGGTATCAGAACCACCACGACCTAAAGTTGTGGTATTTCCTTCGGCATCAAAGCCTTGGAAACCTGCAACAACGAGAACACGACCTGCATCTAAATCTTTGGTCATGACATCAGTATCAATAGATTCAATACGCGCTTTGGTAAAAGCACTGTCCGTTTTGATACCAACTTGACGACCAGTATATGACTTAGCTTCTACACCAATTGAATTCAGTGCCATAGCTAACATGGAAATCGTTACTTGTTCACCCGTTGACACCATTTGATCTAATTCACGTGGGTCAGGGGTGTTGGTAATGGCTTTTGCAAGCGCAAGTAAGCGGTTCGTTTCACCACTCATTGCAGACACAACAACGACCACTTTGTGACCGTGATCATGCCAGCGCTTGACACGACGAGCAACATTTAAAATGCGCTCAGGAGTACCCATAGAAGTACCGCCATATTTTTGAACGATTAATGCCATAGTTGTTCCATATAAGCCATGACCCTGAGAGGCATCAGGGTCAGTTACACAAAAGTGAAGTTCTTATTGCTCAAGCCAAGCAGGCAATGCTGCAAAAACTTGATCAAACTTCTCGTTTAGTGGCGCGCCACCTTGTGCTAAGTCAGGTTTACCACCACCTTTACCACCTAGCTCTTGAGCCAAGTGTTTGATGATGTCACCCGCTTTTAGATTTGCAGCATATTGTTTAGCGACGGACGCGATTAAACTCACTTTATCGCCTTCAACGCCAGCTAAAATAATGACTGCATCTTCCAATTTTGATTTTACGCTGTCATGCAAATTGCGTAATGACTTTGCATCTAAACCTTTTACGGTTGTGATTAACGTTTGACGACCAGCGATTTCTTTAACTTGGTCTAATAAATCAGCAGCTTGGAAACTTGCTAATTTTTGATTTAGCTGTTCAATTTGTTTTTGCAAACTTGATGTAGTCTCAACAATTGCTTCAACTTTTTCTACAGTTTGGTCTTTCTGAGCTTTCAATAAACCATTAATTGTTTGGATATCGTTGTCAGCTTTTTGAACGGCTTCTAAAGCTTTAGTTCCTGTTACAGCTTCAATACGACGAACGCCAGCTGCTACACCACCTTCAGAAGTGATCTTGAATAAGCCGATATCACCTGTACGTTTAACGTGGATACCACCGCAAAGTTCGATTGAGAAGTTTTTCTCTTCGATAATTGAACCCATCGACAGAACGCGAACTTCTTCGCCATACTTCTCACCAAACAGCATCATCGCACCTTTGGCTTTAGCAGACTCGATGTCAAGCAATTCAGTTGTCACAGGAGTGTTTGCAATAACTTCAGCATTCACTAGACGTTCGATTTGTTGAAGCTGTTCAAATGTCACTGGCTGGTCGTTAGCAAAATCGAAACGTAAAATATCGCTAGCAACCAATGAGCCTTTTTGCTGAACATGATCACCTAAGATTTGACGTAAAGCTGCATGTAGAAGGTGAGTGGCAGAGTGATTACGCGCTGTTGCAGCACGAATATCTGCTTTAACTGTTGCTTCAACATTTTGAGTTGCTTTTAAGCTACCCATCGTCACGATACCTTGATGCACAAAAGCACCACCAGATTTCTTAGTATCTTGTACTTCGAAAATACCTGTATCGTTTTTGAATATACCTGTATCGCCGATTTGACCACCGCTTTCTGCATAGAAAGGTGTTTGGTTTAAAACGATAAGCGCTTCATCGCCCTCATTGATTTCATCAACTTGAGTACCGTCTTTGTAGATTGCAACGATTTGACCTTGACCTTGAGTTGCATCGTAGCCATCAAATTGAGTTTCACCTTCGACTTTGACAATACTATTGTAGTCAACTGCGAATTTACCTGCGTCACGTGCACGTTGACGTTGTGCAGCCATTTCAACTTCAAAGCCAGCTTCGTCGATGGTAAAACCACGTTCACGTGCAATATCAGCAGTTAAGTCAGTTGGGAAGCCATAAGTGTCGTAAAGTTTAAATACAGTTGCACCTGGAATCACAGTATCTTTCAACTGTGCAAGCTCAGCTTCTAAAAGCTTCAAACCTTGCTCAAGTGTTTTTGCAAATTGTTCTTCTTCACGTAGTAAAGTCGCTTCAATCACATCTTTTCGTGATGCAAGCTCTGGATAAGCTTCACCCATAACTTCGACTAATGGTTGTAGCATCTTGTAGAAGAATGTACCTGTAGCGCCTAGCTTATTACCATGACGTACTGCACGACGGATAATACGACGTAGAACATAACCACGACCTTCATTTGATGGGTTTACGCCATCAGCAATCAAGAAGCAGCAAGAACGAGCATGGTCAGCCAGTACACGTAATGATGGTTGTCCCTCATCTTGAATGCCGATGATATTTGCAGCAGCTTTTAATAAATGTTGGAACAAGTCGATTTCGTAGTTGGAATTAACATGTTGTAGAACAGCAGAAATACGTTCCAAGCCCATACCTGTGTCTACAGATGGAGCTGGGAGAGGATGCATCACACCATCAGCAGTACGATTGAACTGCATAAATACGTTGTTCCAGATCTCGATAAAGCGATCGCCATCTTCTTCTGGAGAACCAGGTAATCCACCCCAAATGTGATCACCATGATCATAGAAAATTTCAGAACAAGGACCACACGGACCAGTATCACCCATAGCCCAGAAATTATCTGATGCGTACTGACCACCTTTGTTGTCACCGATACGAATGATACGGCTTGCATCTAAACCAATTTCTTTGTTCCAAATATCAAATGCTTCATCATCAGTATGGTAAACAGTGACATATAAACGATCTTTAGGTAATGCTAGCCATTGCTCGTTCGTTAAAAAATCCCAAGCAAATTTTAATGCATCACGTTTGAAGTAATCACCAAATGAGAAGTTACCTAACATTTCAAAGAAAGTATGGTGACGTGCTGTGTAACCTACATTGTCTAGGTCATTATGTTTACCACCTGCACGCACACATTTTTGAGAAGAAACAGCACGTACATAGTCACGCTTTTCTAACCCAAGAAAACAATCTTTAAACTGGTTCATACCAGCATTTGTGAATAATAAAGTAGGGTCGTTGGCGGGAACGAGTGAACTCGAAGCGACACGTGTATGCCCTTGCGATTCAAAGTAACGCAAAAATGCTTCACGAATTTCAGCTGATGTCATAAAACGAGTACTCACAACCAAGACACTCCATAATTTTGAATTTGGCTATATGTAAAATAGGCGAGTTGTTTTTGAATTTTTGCAAACAAAGCGCATTTACATGGCGTAGATTTTAAAAGTGCTAAATTATAACGGAAAATGTGTGCCCGACCAACGATTTTGCAAGCAATATCATATAAAACTGTGTTTCAGCTAAAAATCTATATTCAACAAGGCTGATCATGTTTTACCATATAGCAAGAAAATATGATGTTTTGATGAATATAAGGGCTTTGCATGCAACGTGTCGCTATCAATGGATTTGGTCGAATTGGTCGAAATGTATTACGAGCATGGTTTGAAAGCCCTAAGCAATTTCAATTTGATATTGTAGCGATTAATGATATTGCTGATGTTCAAACATTAGTTCATCTCTTTAAATATGACACAACGCATGGTCGTTTTGCTGGTCAAGTCGATATTGAGATTGAGAACGAACAAATTTTTTTAAATATTCATTCAAATCAAAGACAACTAAGGCTGCAAGTATTTAAACAAGCGCAGCCTGAACTATTACCTTGGGCTGGTTTAGTTGTAGATGTTGTGCTCGAATGTACAGGTTTATTTCGATCGAGAGCTGATGCAACACGTCATATAGATGCAGGAGCAAAGCGAGTAATTATTGGTGCAGCACCATTTGATTCTGTTGATGCAGCTATCGTCTATGGTGTTAACCATGCTGATGTCAAACCTACTGATCAAATTATTTCTAGCGTTTCTTGTACGACACAGGCCTTAGTGCCTTTAGTCAAGATTATTGATGACGCTTTTGGCATTGATACTGCTCTCATGACCGAGATCCATGCAGTGACTGCAGATCAATCAGTTTTGGATCATGCTCATCGTGATTTACGAAGAGCCAGAGCGTCTGGACAAAATATTATTCCTACCACTTCAAGTGCATTGGGCGCATTAAAACGCGTGATGCCAAAAATGGATGGTCGTATAGATGGGTACTCTATTCGTGTACCTACTATCAATGTTGCAGCGATAGATCTTTCATTTGTTTCACATTCACCGATCACAGTTCATAAAATTAATGAAGTTCTAAGTAAAGCTGCTAAGTTTGACTATGCTCAAATTATGCAAGTGACCGATGAAGATTTGGTATCAAGCGATTTTAATCATTCGCCATATTCATTAATTGTTGACCTGACGCAAACGATGGTCGTGGGGCATCAAGCAAAAGTTTTTGCATGGTATGATAATGAGTGGGGTTATGCGAATCGCTTATTAGATTTGTGTGAATCTTTTTAATATTTAAATAATAAAAAACAATTTATTGGGGAATGTAATGGGCTTAATGATGGTTTGGGGATTTATTGGATTATTGCTATTGGCAGTTTTATTTTTGTTTTGGTTCTTGTTTAAAAGTAATCAACCTACTGATGCTGCAAAAGATATCGTTAGGCTAGAGGAAAAAGTCTTGCATTTAGAGCTGCACCTCAAAAAAGGTCTTGAAATTATGCAAGATATGGCAAAAAAAATGCATGTCCAACAAGAAGTATTAGATAAGACGATTGCGAATGTTGCTGCTTTAGAAAAGCAGAATGCTGAATTGGTGGGGGTTCTAGAAATCGTGGTAAAGGGCACAAAAGGCAAAAGCTAAGTTCATTTGTTTATTTGAGTTGTTTTATAAATCTACTACTTAGTCAAGCAGTTTCTTATTTGGAAAAATACTATAAGCATATTTTGCTTTAATTGTTTAAGTAACATTCGCCATCAAAAAGTAATATCTCACCAATCGAGAACAGTTCAATAGTATAGATGCTGGGCACTTCTTTTCATGAAACATAAGTGTTGTTTGTATTGATGAGTGATCTTAATATATTGAATCTATTTGTTAAATTTAAAATAACAAGTTGGTGGTTTGCTAGTTAAATGGTAAAGAATTATTCAAATTCGAAGGTGCATCACATAAATCTTCATGCTACACTACGCTGAATCGGGCATTCACCCGATTTTTTTATGTGGTTGCTTTTTATGTGGATGCCTCCACGTTAAACAGATTTTAGGTTTGGAACATGACCATTTCAGAGACATGGTTGCTCCCTGACGGGGTGGCAGATGTATTACCCGAACAAGCGCAAGTTGTCGAAACATTGCGCCGAGAAGCTCTAGATTTCCTCGCAGTTCGAGGTTATCAATTGGTGTATACGCCATTTATTGAATACATCGAATCGTTGTCTTCACTTTCAGAATCAAATCAAGATTTAGATTTAGTTACTTTCAAAGTTATAGATCAACTTTCTGGTCGCTTGTTAGGTGTTCGTGCTGATATGACACCTCAAGTAGCGCGTATTGATGCACATGTACGACCAATTGAAGGCGTCGCTCGTTATTGCTACGCAGGCACAGTCCTTCATACTAAACCACAGAATTTCAATGCAACGCGTGCGCCTTTACAGTTGGGTGCTGAGCTATATGGTCATGATAGCATCGAAGCTGATGTTGAAATGATTGATGTGATGTTGGGTTTAATTGAACAAGCGCATACTTTAGAAGGCGCTCATTTAGACTTAGGTCATGTAGGTTTATTCCGTAGCTTAGTTAAGCGTGCTGGTTTAAATAAAAATACAGAGAATCAACTTTCTGATCTTTATCAGCGTAAAGCTTTACCAGAATTAGCTGATTTTACCCAAGACTTACCAATGGGCTCTGATTTTTATGCATTAGGTCGTTACGCAAGTGATTTGGGTGCATTAAAAGCGAATCTTAGCCAAGATATTTTAAATGACGCTGACTTCAAAGCTGCATTTGAGGCTTTAGAAAGCACATTTACACAAATTCAATCTAAATGGTCGAATTTAAACATCGGTATTGATGTGATTGAGCTTCGTAGTTATCACTATCATACTGGTTTAATGTACGCCATTTACGCGCCAAATCGCGCAGCACCACTAGCTCAAGGTGGTCGTTATGACGGAATTGGTGAACACTTTGGTCGTTCACGTCCAGCGACTGGTTTTAGCTGTGATTTATATGCATTAGGATCTACTCAGTTTACTGAAATTGAAACGATAGTAGCTCCTCGTGGAAATGATCAAAATTTATTGAAAGCAATTGCAGATGCACGTCATCAAGGTATGCGTGTAGTGCAACTGTTAGGTAAAGATGATTTAAACTCTGTTCCTTATGCGACGCATCAAATGGTGTCACAGAATGGGCAATGGGTAATTGAAAAAATTTAATTGCTAAGTTTTGACTTAGTTTCCAATTTTAACAGCATGATGTAATGAGGCTATTATGGGCAAAAATGTTGTGGTACTTGGTACCCAATGGGGCGACGAAGGTAAAGGTAAAATCGTCGACCTGCTCACAGACCAAGCGGCTGCGGTAGTTCGCTATCAAGGTGGACATAACGCGGGTCATACTCTAGTGGTCGGTGGTAAAAAGACTGTATTACACCTCATTCCATCTGGTATTTTACGTGAAAACGTATTGTGCTTAATTGGTAATGGTGTTGTGCTTTCACCTGAAGCATTAATCAAAGAAATGGCGATTTTGGAAGCTGAAGGCGTACCTGTTAAAGAGCGTCTTCGTATTTCTCCAAACTGCCCATTGATTTTGCCAAATCATATTGCACTTGACCAAGCACGTGAGAAAAAGCGTGGCAATGCTAAGATTGGTACGACTGGTCGTGGTATTGGCCCTGCTTATGAAGATAAAGTTGCTCGTCGTGCTGTACGCGTAGCTGATCTTGTTCGTGGTGGTGCAGTACTTGAAGAAAAACTCAAGGAAATGCTTGAGCTTCACAACTTCCAACTTTCTCAATTCTATGGTGTTGAAGAAGTTAAGTTTGAAGATGTGATTGCACTTTGTAATGAATGGCGTGAGGTTCTTGCGCCATTAGTGATCGATGTAACTAAAGTGTTACATGATTATCGTAAAGAAGGCAAAGCAATCATGTTCGAAGGTGCACAAGGTTCATTACTTGATATCGATCATGGTACTTATCCTTATGTAACTAGTTCGAACACAACTGCTGGTGGTGTGAGTTCTGGTTCGGGTATGGGTCCATTACATTTAGATTATGTACTCGGGATTACTAAAGCATACACAACACGTGTAGGTGCAGGTCCATTCCCTACAGAGTTGCACTATGATGCAGCAACAGATACAGGTGATGCAATTGGTCGTCATTTAGGTACAGTGGGGCATGAGTTTGGTGCTTCTACTGGACGTCAACGTCGTTGTGGTTGGTTTGATGCCGAAATTCTTCGCCGTTCTGTTGAAGTGAACTCTTTATCTGGTATTTGCTTAACTAAGCTAGATGTACTTGATGGCTTAGAAGAAATTAAAATCTGTGTAGGCTATGAAGATGTTGATTCAGGCTGTGCAGGTTCTTCTGACGCGATTTCATTTGAAAGCTTGAAGCCTATCTATGAAACTATGCCAGGTTGGAGCGAATCTACAGTAGGTTTAACTCAGGTTGATCAACTTCCTGCAAACGCTTTGGCATATGTCAAACGCCTTGAGCAGTTGATCGAATGTCCAATTGATATTATTTCAACTGGTCCTGATCGTGCGGAAACAATTATTTTACGTCATCCATTTTCAGCTTAAGCTGAGTGAATGATTAAAAGCTCCCTTATAGGGAGCTTTTTTATTTTTAAAGCTTTATATATTTAAAATCCCTAGCAGATAATTAGATTTTCATTGCGATCTTTGTTATTTCACAGCTTGAAAAATCTTGATTATATTGATTGTACGTTCAAACAAAGAGGGCTTTAACTATGACGAAAAAGACGATTCGCTATAATGGATATGAACTTGCATGCCGATGTTAATTCATTATCAGCTTTTCATCGTTGGTGGGACTTATTTTGATCTGGCGGGTGAAAAAATAAGTCCTATACAATATGTATAAAAATAAAAACCTTATCTTTAAATATAAAAATTTTAATAAGTCTAAGAGAACCAAATGGTTCTCTTTTTTATTCATTATTTTCAATCTCTCTCACTGCATTATAAACAGCCGCAGGTTCGATATTGAGTAATTTTTTACCAAAACTTCTCAGCCACCAAACGAGTTGTGATGTAAATGGAACTGTTGCCACAACTTCTACAATATTTTCTTCTAGAGATGTAATCGTTTGATCTTTGCTAAGTTGGCTTTCATAAAAGCTTTGAGCTGTGCTTTCGCTCATTGTGAGTTTTAGCTCAATTTGTTCGGTTGGTTTGCTGTAGTCCACTCTAAAACCAAGAGCACCCGAATCAATATAGTGATCAATATCAAAGTTAACGGGATGTAGAGCACGACTTTCAAGAACAGTCGCTGCTTTAAAACGGTGCAAGGCAAATGTTTGAACTTCTGTTTTATCATTACGTGTACAAATAAGATAAATTACAGCACCTTTTTGAACCAATGCTAGGGGATTTAAGATATAGGTTTTATCTTCGCCTTGATTAATTCTGGCACGATAAACACATTCGATTTGTTTATCTTGCAATAAGCCTTCATAGATGGCTTGTTGCGCATTTTTATCGACCATTGGTGGTATTAAAGGTTGGTTCGCTGGCACGATACGAACTCGATTAATCCATTGGCGCACGTTATTTTGTGTTGAAAGACTACGTTTCGCTAAATCAAACCAAGGCGTCATCTCTTCGAGTAGACTCGGCGGTAGTAAATGGCGTAGGTGTTCTTCTACCATCATAAAAGTTACCGCTTGGGAACTAGTCATATGCGGTAAGCTTTGGATCGGTGCATCTGAACGCCAGCGCCAACCTTGTGGTACGGTTTTGTTGCTCTCAATCGGGAAGCGTTGTGCAATTTGATTTAAATCTCTTTGAATGGTACGCAAACTTATATCAATGCCTTCACGTTCCAATATTTCTTGTAGTTCACGTGTACCCATCCATTTACCAGTAGATAGGCGAGACAAAATTTGCCATTGGCGATAAAGGCTATTTGAAGTTTCTTTTTCTTGTATGGATGACATAAGTTCTGAATTTAACTCAATGCTCTAAAGTGTACACAATAAAAAAACTCACTTGATTTAGCAAGTTCATAACACAGAGATTACGCATTTACGAGTGAAACATGGCTAAGTTTAATAGAGTATATAAGTATTGGTTAAAAAATATACATATATTATAAGTGGCATTGAAATTGCTTATTAGAGATATAAATAAATGATGAGACGAGGTTTCTATGTCAGAACAAGAACACGATCTATTTATCACGACTGATTACTATGCGACGGAGCAAACAACAGCAGTAAATTTACAATCGTCTACATTTATTTCACAGCTCAAAGTTAATACAAATTTGTTTGAGCAGCTTAAATCAAAATTCTTTAATGAGATGCTAGATGATAAAAGTTTTAACGGTGAAGCTTCTAAGAAGATCGAGGAATGGTTAAGTCAGCGTAGTCTTGATGAATTAAAAAATCTAGGTGCAGCCGCTAAACAGCATTTTCTATATGAAGGGATTACGTTTAATGTTTATGGAGATCAAGAGGGCACTGAACGTACCATTCCTTTTGATTTGATTCCACGTGTTATTGAAAAAAAACAATGGGAAAAAATTTCTTCAGGCTGTGAGCAGCGTGTTAAAGCTTTGAATTACTTCTTGGATGATATTTATCACGGTCAAAATATCCTAAAAGAAGGCATTATTCCTGCGCAACAAATTATGACTCATGAAGCTTTTCAGCCTCATATGCTGAAGCACCACCTCAAAGGAAAGATATATTCACAAATTAGTGGTATCGATATTATCAGAGATGATCAGGGTGATTTTTTTGTACTTGAGGATAATTTGAGAACACCTTCAGGTGTGTCATATATGCTTGAGAGTAGAAAAATTAGCCAAAAATTGATGCCTGATTTATGTGTGAGTAATAATTTACAAGGTATCGAACACTATCCGAGTCTGTTGAAGCAATGCTGACGGAGAATGCTTATGTGGATCAACCTTTAATCGTGGTGTTAACACCAGGGCGTTTTAATAGTGCTTATTATGAACATGCATTTTTGGCACGGGAAATGGATGTACCCTTGGTTACGAGTCGAGACCTATTTGTTGAGAATGATAAAGTATTCGTAAAAACAATTCGTGGACGTCAACAAGTGGATGTAATTTATCGTCGTGTTGATGATGATTTCTTAGATCCTTTAGTCTTTAGACCTGATAGTACTTTGGGTGTTGCAGGATTAATGTCAGCATATTTGCAACATAATGTTGTGATTGCAAATGCACCAGGTACAGGTGTTGCTGATGATAAATCGGTTTATCCCTATGTTGCTCAAATGATTGAATATTATCTGGGTGAAAAACCAATTCTAAATAACGTACCAACATATCAATGTCGTGAAGATGATCAATTAGATTATGTATTAAATCATTTAGAAAAATTAGTGGTAAAAGAGGCCCAAGGCTCTGGTGGATATGGAATGCTGATCGGACCACAAGCAGATCAGGCACAGATAGAAGCATTTAAATTAAAGATTATGGCGACGCCACATTTATATATTGCTCAGCCTACTTTAGCGTTGTCTGTGGCGCCAACACTAACTGCCGATGGGCTAGCTGAACGACATATTGATTTACGACCATTTGTATTGAGTTCTCCTTATCGTACTGAAATAGTACCGGGAGGATTAACGCGAGTTGCGATGCAAGCAGGTTCGCTTGTTGTAAATTCCTCACAGGGTGGGGGTATTAAAGATACTTGGGTGGTAGAAACGTTACGTTCCTAATTTCCTTCTCATTGTTCAATCGACTCACTCATTTAATTGACTTGAATGAGTGATTTGAAAATTTTAAAAATAAAGGAGGATATCTATGACGTTACTCAGTTCAAGTGCTCAACATGTATATTGGTTGGGTCGTTATTTATTTAGAATCGGTTATGTTGCGGAGCAACTCCCTTTTGTGGATGATCAAAAAGCAGAAGTGTTTGCTCAAGGTTTGTGTTTGCGTATTGAAGATGCAGAAAATTTGAATCAATTTATGCTAGATGAGAAACAACCTTACTCATTAATTAATCAACTCGAAATTGCTCGTAATAATATCCAAGAACTTAGAGCTTTGTTTTCAGCAACTGCATATGCTGAATTAAACACGTTGATAAAAAATGCGACCAATACACCTGACATGATTTTAGAGCTAGTTCAAGATTGTCGAGAGATTTTAAAAAATGAGAAAGAGGAGATTTTTCTATTTTTTCATCTAGGTCAGTCAGTTGAACAAATCGACACACATTTTAGATTCCATAAAAATATACATTCTGTTCTTGATTCAATTGATCCGATGATAGTTCAGCTTTCTAATTTGGGTTGGAGTGATCTTCAACACAGCTGGAATGGATTGAAAGAACAACCATATCTGAATCAGTTTTATGAATTTACTTATAAATTGGAAAATCAATTTGAGGTGTATGCATGAAACTTATGGTAAATCATCAAACACACTATCGATATACACAAAATGCACGTAATAGCGTGCAGTCAATTAAGATGATGCCGCAAAGTTCTAAGCATCAGATTATTGAGAATTGGCATATCAGTGTACCAGGCGAATATCGTTGCCAACGCGATGCCTTTAATAATCTCTGGTTAACTGCAACACAGCGTCATGATTACCGATATTTGACGATCATGGCTCAAGGAATTGTAGACCTATTTGACACTGAAATCGGGCATTTCGAAAATGAAATTTCGCCTTATATTTTTCTGCAAAGAACCAGTCTGACTCATTGTGATCAAGAGATGTTATATTTCGCACAAGATATCGTTCGCACCAAAGATCGACAGCATTTAATTCTTTTATCTGAGAAGATATTAGAAAAAATGCCATACCAACCTGAGAGCACATCTGTCACAACATTGGCTACAGATGCATTTTATGCTGCTAAAGGTGTTTGCCAAGACCATGCACATGTCATGATTGCAATGTGTAAAGCATTACATTTACCTGCACGTTATGTTTCTGGTTATTTGTATGATCAGAATCAACCGCACCTTGCCAGTCATGCATGGGCAGAAGTATTTGTTGACAATCAATGGTATTGTTTCGATGTTAGTAACCAGATATTTAGCCCTCAAAATCACATCTATGTTGCAGTTGGTCGAGATTATCTTGATGTTGCTCCTATTCGTGGGGTTCGTGAACAGGGTGGTGTGGAGAGTATGATGTCGGTTGTTCAGGTTTTAGCGTGTTGAAGAAAAGAGAGCAAGATGACCTATTGTTGTGCATTAAGATTGGAGCAAGGTTTAGTACTCATCAGTGATACTAGAACAAATGCAGGGGTCGATCATATTTCAGTATTTCGTAAATTACATACTTTTGGTATTGAGGGTGAGCGTTTCATCGCACTTCAGACCGCAGGTAATTTAGCGACAACACAAGCAGTTTTAGGGCATCTACAAAATTCTTTAACACTGCATCAAGAGCCAAATCTATACACTGTAAATACAATGTTTGAGGTAGCTGAACTTGTTGGTAAAACTTTGCGCAGAGTTTTAGAAGACATCACAAGTAATACGCAAGAACAGATGAATTATTCATGTAGTATCTTGGTGGGTGGACAGATTAAAGGTGAGGAAATGCAGCTTTATAATGTTTACCCTCAAGGAAACTTTATTTGCGCGACTACGGATACACCTTATTTTCAGATTGGTGAAAGCAAGTACGGTAAACCTATACTAGATCGAGCTTTGCACTATACGATGCCACTTGATGATGCTTTGCGCTGTTCTTTGATTTCATTTGATTCAACGCTACGCTCAAATGTATCTGTAGGTTTACCTTTGGACGCTTTGGTATACCACAAAGATAGTTTCGTTATTCCTGAAGGTAAACGAATTAGTGAGGAAGATCCATATTTTACTCAAATTAGTAAACAGTGGTCAGAGACGCTACGTCGAGGTTTACAAGAGTTGCCAAAACCTACAGCGGATTACGGCTTATAAGAAAAAATCCAAGCTTTTGCTTGGATTTTTATTGATTAGATACGTTGTCTTTGTGGTCTATTACTTAGTCGGCATAAAAGTTCATAACCGATCGTACCATTTGCATTTGCGACATCATCAACCAATCGTGTTTTACCCCAAAGTTCAACTTTGGTGCCGACTTTAACTTGAAGATTAGTTGTGTCGATCGCAATCATGTCCATACTTACTCGACCAATAACAGGAGTCAGTTGCTTATCAATCGCTACGTAATTAGGTTTTATATATGCACGTGGATAGCCATCACCATAGCCAATAGAAACAATTGCAATTTGCATACTATTCGTTGCTGTAAAAGTAGAACCATAACCTACGCTTTCGCCTGCTTGTATTTGATTTAATGCAATAATTTCTGCTTCAAAACTCATTACAGGTTTTAAATCAAGTTCATTAACATCTTTATCTGCAAAAGGTGTTGCACCATAAAGCATAATTCCAGGACGTACATAATCAAAATGTAAGTTTGGATATTTATAGATAGCAGCAGAATTACAACAAGAGGCTAATATTGGTTCGCATGCATTTTTTACGTCTAAAAATTGTTGAATCTGTTGCTCATTTAACGGGTGATCTACATCCGCATTTGCAAAATGCATAGTGAGTACACAGTTAAAATTCAATGATTTTAGTTGATGAATAACGGCTATAATTTCATTACTCTTAAAACCTAAGCGATTCATCCCGCTATTTAGTTTTACCCAAACCTTAAGTCCTAAGGCATTATAGGCTTCTTTATTTTGGATTAACCATTCTACTTGCTCATGTCGATGTACAACGCATTCAAGTTTCTGTTGAATAACATCTTCCATCTCATCTTCAGTAAATACACCTTCAATTAAGGTGATCGGTTGCGTATACCCTAGTCGCCTAATCTCTAAAGCTTCTTCCAAACAAGCTACACCAAAAGCATCCGTTGCATTTAAGGCGGCTAAACAATCCTGTACTCCATGCCCATATGCATTGGCTTTCACCATACTTACAATTTGGGAATGTGGTGCAAGTTGTTTAACACGGTTTAAATTATATTGTAGTGCTTCACTATCAATATAAATTGTTGCTTGGCGCACCCTGAGTACTCCTTTGGGACGGCTAGAAAATAAGTCAGATTACAAAATATTATGCGTTATTCTTCATCATCAAATTGTGCATAGAATTCAGGTGAAAGATTACTAAAGCGAGTATATTGTCCTTCAAAGGCGAGACGGACAGTACCAATAGGTCCATTACGCTGTTTACCAATGATGATTTCTGCTGTTCCAGCCTCTTTAGATTCTTTGTTATAAACCTCATCACGGTAAATAAACATGATCAAGTCGGCATCTTGCTCGATCGCTCCAGACTCACGCAAGTCAGACATTACTGGCCGTTTATTTGGGCGATTTTCCAGGCTTCGGTTAAGCTGAGATAATGCAATTACAGGGCAGTTCATTTCTTTTGCTAATGCTTTTAAGCTTCGCGAAATTTCAGAAATCTCACCAACACGGTTATCACCCATACCTGGAACTTTCATCAACTGTAAATAGTCGACCATGATGCAACCGATTTTTCCATCATGCATTTTGGCAATACGCCTTGCACGTGCACGAACTTCAGTTGGAGGTAATGCAGAAGAATCATCAATATAAAGATGTTTTTCCTGTAATTGTAGAATAGTACCAGTTACTTTTGACCATTCGTCGCCGTCCAATTTACCTGAACGTAGATGCCCTTGATGAACCTTCCCATAAGAGGAAATCAAACGCATTGCGATTGAATCTGCTGGCATTTCCATAGAGTAAACAAGAGCAGGGAGGTTGCAATTAAACAGTACACTCTCGACTAAATTCATGGCAAACGTGGTTTTACCCATCGAAGGACGTGCAGCAACAATAATTAAATCGCCCGCCTGCATACCATAGGTTTTATTGTCTAATTCAAGAAAACCTGTAGAAAGTCCTGTGATGTTGCCATCCATTTTGGAAAGCTCATCTAATTTGCTAATTACATCAGCTGTTACTGAGCTGATCGACTTTGGACCTGAATCTTTTTTATTGTTGTTGTGCTGTTCCGCTAAAGAGAAAATATTAGTTTCGGCTAAGTCTAGAATTTCACTAACAGGGCGACCTTTGGTATCGTAAGCATTTTGTAAAATATCAGTACTGACTTTGATCATACTGCGTAAGGTTGAAAATTCCTTAATTTTGCTGGCATAGATCTCAAGGTTATAGAAGCTTGATGGTGAATCCGCCATCAATTGCATTAAGTATTCTTCACCGCCAATCGCATCGAGTAGATTCTGCTTAAGTAACCAGTCATTGACTAAAACTGCATCATAAGGTGAGTTTTCTTGCGCTAATTTTTCAATAGCTCGATAAATATACTTATGTCGAGTTGCGTAAAAATCATTTTCCTTGAGTAAGTCACCCACTTGTTCAAATGATTCTGCTACCGTCATTAATGCAGCTAAAACAGCTTGCTCAATCGCAAGATTATGAGGAGGCGTTCTAAACTCTTTTAGTTGACTTGAGTCATTCACTTTACTCTCAGCGTTGGGAGTATTTTTTGCAAAATTGGCATTTGCCTGTGACATAACAAGACCTAATAAAAAGTTGAAACCGTGAATGAATGACTATCTTAATCCAAATGGATACCAACAGGATAAGTTTATTAAAGAAAATTGTTTAAGTGATGAAAAAGTAGAATCAAAGCTTAAATCTAAATTATGGACATAAAAAAAGAGCATGTAAAAACATGCTCTTTTTTTGGAGAAATTACTCAGATACGATAGTAACGAGAACTTCAGCAACAACATCATGATGCAATTGGATTGCGATGTTGAATTCACCAGTGTGACGAAGCGCACCGTTTGGTAAACGAACTTCTGCACGATCTACTGCTAGACCAGCGTTCGTTAAAGCGTCAGCGATGTCACGAGTACCGATAGAACCGAAAAGTTTACCTTCATCACCAGCTTTAGCAGTGATAACGATATTTACTTCGTTCAATTGTTCAGCACGTGCATTCGCAGCAGCTAAAATAGCAGCTTCTTGTTTCTCAAGTTCAGCACGACGAGCTTCAAATGCAGCAGTGTTTGCTTCAGTTGCAGCTACAGCTTTACCTTGAGGGATCAAGAAGTTACGACCGTAACCAGCTTTTACTGATACTTTGTCGCCTAATTTACCAAGGTTCTTAATGCGTTGTAATAAGATAACGTCCACAGCTCACCTCACTTACTTATGGTTGTCAGTGTACGGAATCAAAGACAAATAGCGAGCTTGTTTAATAGCTAACGCTAATTGACGTTGATAACGAGCTTTAGTACCTGTAATACGGCTAGGAACAATCTTGCCGTTTTCAGTGATGTACTGTTTTAAAGTGTCGATATCTTTGTAGTCGATGTACGCAACATTCTCAGCTGTAAAGCGGCAGAACTTGCGACGACGGTAAAAACGTGCCATTGATGTTCTCCTTATTCAGCTTCTTGAATTGCTTGTTGTGCTTCTTCACGTTGAGCTTTACGCGCACGTTTTTCTTCAGCACTCTTAGCAAGTAAAGATTCTTCAGTAATTGCGTGTTCACGACGGATGATGATGTTACGAATGATTGCATCGTTATAACGGAACAATTCTTCTAATTCATCAAGAGTCGTTTGACCACATTCAACATTCATAAGAATGTAGTGTGCTTTGTGAATCTTGTTAATCGGGTAAGCCAATTGGCGGCGGCCCCAATCTTCTAAACGGTGAATTTGACCATCAGCTTCTTTGATCTGAGAGATATAGCGTTCAACCATACCTACAACTTGATCGCTTTGGTCTGGGTGTACCAATAGTACGATTTCGTAGTGACGCATTGTCAGCTCCTTACGGTTTAAGCAGCCCCTAACTTAAAATGAGTCAGAAGCAAGGAGTCATAACTTAAAAAGTTATGTCGCAAATTGCGAAGCTGCGATTTTAGACACCTTTCACCCAAATCGCAAGTAAATTCACGGTTTTTCACGCAGTAAAAAGATCACATAGCCTTTAAAATGCGGATCATAAACTGTCTTTAAGTCACTATATAATTTTCCATATTGCACAAAACCAATTTTATAAGGCAGTTTAAGACTTGCTATACGTTTTAAATATTCAGGATAATTGGGAATGGAGGTGGTGCCTTGATAGGTTTGGATCACTAGTTCATCAATATTTTGTCTAAGAAGTTTTAGGGTGCCTTGCTCTTTAAAATTTGTCCAATCAAGTAATCCTGTAATACTTAGTTTATATTGAGCGGGAAGTTGACTTCTGAATTGACTTAAAAAATATGCGTATTCATTTAGATTGCGGGTTTTACTGTCAAAATCAATTTGAATCCCTTCAATCTGATTGCCTAGATTTTTCCAATGGTTTAAGCGAGTTAAGATGGTTTGGTAATTTTGTGAACTCCAATCTAAGTGGTGGGTTCTAAAAACGAGCCAAATTTTTTGATTGGGTAGTTTTAAAGTACCAATACCTTGTGGTATCAAAATTGAAGTCTGTTTTTGTTTTGAATAACGGATTTCACCTTGCAGAATATAAAGCTCTTTAGCCTTTGAAAGATAGGGGGCAGATTTTATCTCACCCCAAATCCAAAAGGATTGAAATTGATTGGCATCGATAGTTGGAGTTGCTGGTCGACTCGGTTGGTTTAGTCCTAATATCAACAGCAACACACTAAAAAGAATACACCTTAACCACATCAAAGGATAAACCTACCAATAATATTTTAGTGATTTAGCCCATGTACTTGTTGGATAATCTCTTTTGATTTGATCGTACCATTGCTTACGTGTGTTTTTAGTCACTTCGATACCCCCGCAATCATTTATTCCACTCGGCGCATAACATTGAATTGCCCTATAAAGTGCATAAGCATGTAAATCATCTTTTCGAGAAGATTTGATAATGTCTTTATAAATTTCACCGCGAGCAAAAATTTTCCCACTTATAGTTGGTTTTTGTTGCTCGTCATAGCTGAGTTGTTGCAGGCTATAACCTTGTTCACTGCGCATAAACTCTCCCAAACAAATGTTGAGTAGGGGATCATTTGACAATTTACTGAGTTGTTGGGTCAATGTTAAGAGATTGTCGCATTTGAGTTGAGCCGTGATGTTTGATCCATTCCAAATAAAATTAGCAAACTCAGGTTTGTTTTTTAAGTGTTCTTTTGCACTTGAATATCCTTTGTATTCACTCGCATTTTTAGGCAAATATGAATATTTTTGTTGAAATAAATCGAATCTCTGGTGAACTAAACTTTTGCTTAATAAGGTATGAATAGCAGCTTGCTTTTGATCGACTGTGCTTTGATTTGATTGAATAATAGAGGTGGTCCCACATGTTTGAACAACTAAAAGCTTATTTATAAGTGATACTCTGCTCTAGTTAAGCTACCTTATTTTGTTGTGGTAGCTGGTCATAGTAAAACTCATCTGGAGTCATTTTGTCCAGACTCGAATGAGGTCGTTTCAAATTATAAAATTCAAAATATGCGTTTAATTGCTTCTTCGCATCCAAAACATTGCTGTAGGCTTTGAGATACACCTCTTCATATTTAACGCTCCGCCATAATCGTTCAACCATCACATTATCAACCCATCGACCTTTACCATCCATGCTGATTTGGATGTCATTTGATTTCAATACATCAATAAATGCATCACTGGTAAACTGACTGCCTTGGTCTGTATTAAATATTTCAGGTCGACCATATTTTTCAATAGCTTCATTTAATGTTTCTATGCAAAATGTAACCTCCATACTAATCGATACTCTATGCGCAAGTACCTTGCGGCTATGCCAATCAATCACAGCACATAAATAAACAAAGCCTTTTGCCATAGGGATATACGTTATATCCGTAGACCACACTTGATTACTGCGCTGAATAGCCAATCCTTTGAGCAGATATGGATATTTGCGGTGAGCTTGATTAGCCTGGCTTAAATTTGGTTTGCAATATAACGCATTAATGCCCATTTTCTTCATTAAAGTACGTGTATGACGTCGTCCTATATGATGTCCTTGACGATTCAACAAATCACGCATCATACGGCTACCTGCAAAAGGGTATTGCATATGTAATTCATCAATACAGCGCATCAGCTTCAGATCTGATGCACTCACAGGTTTTGGGCGATAGTAATAACAACCACGGGAGACTTTCAGCAGCTGAGCTTGCTTAGATACTGAAATCTGAAGTGAGTCATCGATTAACTTTTGTGGTTGAAGCGGCCCAGTTTCTTCAACACACCTTCTAAAAAATCAATTTCTAATGCCTGCTCACCGATTTTTGCATGTAGTTTTTTTAGATCGATGGGTGGTTCTGTTGGAGCTTTTGATTGATCGAAAGCTTGCGAGGAAGCTGAAATCAGTTGATTTTTCCAGTCGATAATTTGGTTTTGATGAACATCAAATTCAGCACTCAATTCAGCAAGTGTTTTTTCTGCTTTAATCGCAGCAAGTGCTACCTTAGCTTTAAAATCATTTGAATGATTTCTTCTTGGTCTACGTGCCATAAAATACTCCATATATTGATGTTTATAACATCATTTGGGGAGCAAAATATCACTTATAAGTGTTGTTCAAATTTCCTGATCCACCTCTTAATCTTGTCTAAACTATCTATATTTGCTTGTTGAGTTATAAATTGTTTTTGTAGATTTGGTTGGCTTATTTTCGCCTGCTTTCCTATAAAAGCTGAATAATCTTGTTTGATATTCAAATGTTTAGATAATGCGGTTTCAAATAAGCCTTTCTGATAAAGTGTACGTGCTTGAGCAAGCAGATTAGTCCAGTATTCTTCAGCAGTTTGATTTTGACCGAGTTTTTCCAATATTTGACCTTTTAAAAAAGTTTGGCTTAGTTGTAAATAATTAGTATTTTTAATATTTGACTTTGGTAAATAATTTAAAGCATCTTGGGGTTTATTCTGAATAAAAAATAAATGAATCGCTCTTAAATAGTTAAATAATTCAGGTTGAGTTTTAAAGAAATCTTTTTGTGCATTAAGTTGAGACCACGTAATAGGTTGGTAATGTTCAGTTTTGTAGTCACGCATATTCATTAAATTATATATCGTCAAGAAAAAAGGGTCCTTGAGATTTTTGAGTTCAAATGAATTGCTACTAAAAATGCGTCTGTCAATTTCCGCAGGAAGTTGTCCCATATCTAAATTGTAAAATTTAGATTTAGGATTTTGAATTTGCCATACGATCTCATTGACTAAAAGATCTTGGCGTTTAGATAACCAAAAACCACGACGTAAAAATCCACGTGCACTTGCTACATAACGACCATTAGGGTATGTATTTAGATAGTTCGTGATATGACCTAAGAACTGTTTTAGTAAATTTTGATTAATATTATCAAGGTATACATCACCGTATTGATCAACACCTGTTGCATAAGCTGAATTAAGTGTCGTCCGAATCAACATATATTGAGCTGTTTCTTTCAACCATGCATCTTCAACCGAAGTTAATACCGTAAAAATTTTCGTAGAAGATGAATAGTTAGCGTTATAAAACAAAATACTCGCATTTAAATAAGATGCGTATTGACGCGTGGTTGTTGACCAATTTGGATCGATAGAGATCAATGCAATTTTATTGTCACATTGATTCATCTTCTTGCGTTCATTGATCAGAACCAGCTTTTCATTTGCTGGAATTAGTTTATGGGTTTTAACTTGATCAATAAAAGCATTGTTGCCTGAATTAAAACTGTAACAACGTTCATCAAATATGATTTCGTCTTTTACTGCTAATTCATTTCTCTGATTCTGAATTTTATTCTTCGTTGCCAACGATACATTTGCAGCATCAAATGGCACATAACCAAAAGTCGCATCCCATAAGTTTTGATCTATCTGCATTGGTTCGATTTCAGCTAGACCCAAATCACTTAGTAATAAGGCAGTATTAGTTTGACTATCGTTTGAAGGATATAGAACAGGTAAATTACTGCAACCATTTAGATCGCGATCATCTAAGTGTAGATTTGGTTCACAGATATTTTCAGCTCCAGCATAAATACTTTGAGCTTGAATAGAAATTGCTGTGATAAAAGTATAAAAAATGGGTTTTAAAATCGATATATTTTGAAGTTTCATTTAGGCAATAAAGTATGAATGTTTTTATTGCACGAAATGATAACAATTGAAGCAGAGAATAAAAAGATAGAGGTTCCTCTATCTTTTTAGAAAATAGGGAAGGTGGGTGCAGGACTATTAAAAGTAAAACTGAAACTTAAACTAATTACAGTAATCAAAATCACTGAAAATAAGAAAAAGCGTTTTGCCCAAAGTTGGTCATTTTCAGCTTTAAAACCTAAAATACCAATGTAGAACCAGTATGCACACAGTAAATTACAAATCACCAAGAATACAATATTGGTATATCCATAGGCATATAAAGCATTCATCGCAATAGTAAATAAAATCACATAAATTAAGGATTCTATTTTCGTGCGTAGAATAGAGCGTGCTACAGGTAAAATTGGTACTCCTGCGTTTTTATAATCATCAAAACGATAGATAGCAATCGCCCAAGAATGTGGCATTTGCCATAAAGCATATGCAACAAAAATTAATAGGGCAGCCATATCAAATTGTTGAGTTACAGCCGTATAACCAATAACAGGAGGACTCGCTCCAGAAATACTACCAATTACAGTTTGATGGATTGTAGTACGTTTAGTCCACAAACTATAAAAACCGACATAGACAACAAAACCAATGACAGCAAACAAGAATGCATATGCATTTACAAAGAACCATAAAATGCCAAATCCAATTGCTCCTAAGACCAATGCATAGAGCATTGCAATTGTTGGAGAGATTGTCTTTTTAACAAGAGCACGATTCATCGTACGCTGCATTTTTTGATCGATATCTTGGTCAATCACATTATTCACGACACAACCAGAAGCAACTACAAAAGTTGTCCCTAGTAAGGTCAATAATAATAAGAGGATATCTATAGCGCCTTGGGCGGCTAAAAAGAAGCCGCCCAAGGTGGTAATAAAATTACCGAAGAGAATTCCTGGTTTAGTCAGGAATAAATACTTTTTCCACATGATAATCAGTTTAGATCATCATGTTGTAGTGTAGGTAATTCATAATCCATACTGAACCAACAAGAAGAACAGCGATACATAGGATTGTGTAGATGAATGCAATCAAGTTCCAGCGTTGTTCTGATGATGTATTCATGTGTAGGAAATACACAAGCTGTACAAGCACCTGAGCAACCGCTGTAATTGCGATTACAGTCATTAAAATACCACGACTAAAACCACCCGCCATCACCATTCCAAAAGGAATGATGGTGAGGACAACAGACAGGATGAAACCAACCGTGTACTGTTTGAAGTTACCGTGTGATGCACCTGCAGCATTATGGTCATGACCACTCATTAGAGAACTCCCATTAAGTAAACGACGCTGAATACACAGATCCAAACGATGTCAAGGAAGTGCCAGAACAAGCTTAAGCAAGCAAGACGACGTGTATTCGGTAGTGTCAAACCATTCTTTTTAATTTGATACATAAGTACCAGCATCCAAACTAAACCAGAAGTTACGTGGATACCGTGTGTACCAACTAAAGTAAAGAATGCTGATAAGAACGCACTATGAGTTGGACCATGGCCAGCATGTACAAGGTGCTGGAATTCATAAATTTCCATCCCAATGAACGTTGCACCAAATAAGAAAGTAACAAACAACCAAGCAATCACTTGATTAACGTTCTTTTTATAAGATGCAAGA
The DNA here is from genome assembly GCF_030913345.1 of Acinetobacter sp. A22. NCBI lineage: Bacteria > Pseudomonadati > Pseudomonadota > Gammaproteobacteria > Moraxellales > Moraxellaceae > Acinetobacter > Acinetobacter sp. A22. The sequence continues at coordinate 1,461,311 of NZ_CP133162.1, read as the reverse complement.
ACAGCGAATCCAAATGTTACCGAAGAGATCAAAAGGGCAAAGGTCTCAGTTAAAACAAAACCTAAAGAATCACCAAAAAGATCTTTCGCACTTGGAGTACCAGGCGGAATATGACTGCTTAATACAGCGAACGCAATGAAGAGTGATCCGAAAAGAATCAAGTCACTCATCAAATATGTCCAGAAACCAAAGACCGTTAAGTCTGTGTCATCGTGTTCGTGATGACCGTCATGACCGTGGTTGTCGTGATGAAGTACTTCAGCCATTTCCTTAGTCCTTCTTCAAGTGTTTTTCAAGTAACGCATAGCGTTCATTTTCAATACGTTCAACTTCTGCAGCAGGTACGTAGTAATCAACATTCTTAGTGAATGAGCTTACGATCAAGCTAACAACTGAAGCAACGAAAGAAACAACTACAAGCCACCAAATATGCCAGATCAATGCAAAACCAAGAACAGTAATGAACATTGCAATGATGAAACCAGCTGCACGATTAGTCGGCATATGGATATCTTCATATTTAGTATCGCGAGCGTAAGCTACACCATTTTCTTTATCTGTCCAGAAGCGGTCGATACCGTCAGCTGCTGGTAGATGTGCAAAGTTATAGAATGGAGCAGGAGATGAGGTAGCCCATTCAAATGTACGACCATCCCATGGATCGCCTGTGTAGTCCATATTTTGATGACGTTGTAAGAAACCAACGATAATCTGCATAAGGAAACAAGCAATACCGATAGCAATCAATACTGCACCGAACAATGCAATTGCTAAGTATGGATCCCATTCAGGGTTGTCATATGTATTCAAACGACGTGTCATACCCATGAAGCCAAGGATATAAAGAGGCATGAATGCAAAGTAGAAACCAATAAACCAGAACCAGAACGCAGCTTTACCCCAAGCTTCATTGAGTTTCCAACCAAACATTTTCGGCCAGTAGAAGATGATGCCGGCAAACATACCAAACACCACACCACCGATAATTACGTTATGGAAGTGAGCAATCAAGAAGAGTGAGTTGTGTACAAGGAAGTCCGCAGGTGGAACAGCCATAAGTACACCAGTTAAACCACCGATACCAAAAGTCACAAGGAAGCCAAGTGTCCAAAGCATCGGGGTAGTATAAGTAATGCGTCCCTTATACATTGTGAATAACCAAGAGAAGATTTTCACACCTGTAGGAATCGCAATAACCATCGTCATAATACCGAAGAATGCGTTAACGTTTGCACCCGCACCCATGGTAAAGAAGTGGTGAAGCCATACAACGAACGCAAGTACAGTAATTGCGATAGTTGCATATACCATTGATTTGTAACCGAACAACGTCTTACGAGAGAAAGTTGCAACGATTTCTGAGTATAGACCAAATGCTGGTAATACTAAGATGTAAACTTCTGGGTGACCCCAAGTCCAAATCAAGTTCACATAAAGCATTGGGCTACCGCCAAGCTCATTTGTGAAGAAGTGGAAACCGAAGTAACGGTCTAATGTCAACATTGCAAGCGTACCTGTTAATACAGGGAAAGATGCAATGATTAACACAGCTGTGCAGAGTGATGTCCAAGTGAAAATAGGCATGTCCATTAATTTCATGCCAGGTGCACGCATTTTAATAATGGTAACGAAGAAGTTAACACCAGATAAAAGCGTACCTAAACCTGAAACTTGCAGTGCCCAAATGTAGTAGTCAACACCTACACCAGGAGAATATTGGATGCCAGATAGAGGTGGATAAGCCATCCAACCTGTCGCAGCGAATTCACCTAACGCTAGTGAAGCCATCATCAACCCAGTAGCACCAGCAAATAACCAGAAACTTAGTGAGTTCAATAATGGGAATGCAACGTCACGAGCACCAATTTGTAGCGGTACTGAGATGTTCATCATACCTACAACTAGACCCATTGCCACGAAGAAGATCATGATTACACCATGTGCGGTAAAAATCTGATCGTAGTGTTCTGGGTGTAGGTAACCTTCACCACCGCCTTTAGCGAGGAAAAGTTGTAAACGCATCATGATTGCATCAGCGAAACCACGCAATAGCATGATTACAGATACAATGATATACATAATACCGATTTTTTTATGGTCTACTGATGTGAACCATTCGTTCCACAGATAGCCCCATTTTTTGAAATAAGTAATACCAGCAACAAGCGCGATACCACCTAAAACCATCATTGCAACTGTGACCAACACGATCGGATCGTGCGGAATTGCATCATGTCCTAACTTTCCAAACATGTCTTATTCCTCTGCAGAAGCTGTGGCATGTTCATCATTGGTATGAGTTGCTTCAGTTGCATGCTCAGCAGGAGCTGAGTGGTCTGCACCATGATAGTTGCTCATATAATGATTGATAACAGATTCGAATAATTTAGGCTCAACTGAAGAATAATAAGTCACAGGATGTGGCTCTGTAGGGTAAGGCTTCATTTCTTCAGCCTCTTGCTTTTCTTCTGGAGTCTTTGCTTTTGCTACAAGTGCTTCGATCTGATATTTAGAACGATTGCCATCTTTAAGAGTCGCTAATTCAGCTTGGTCAAGTGTACCTTTTTGAATTGCTTCAGCATTGATACTTGTACCATTACCCGCTTTAACAGCTTCTACCCACTGTGCAAACTCTGGTTCAGTTACACTATGTGCCTTGAAGCGCATTTGTGAGAAACCATAACCTGAATAGTTAGCTGAGAAACCACGGAATACACCTGGTTCGTCTGCTAAAAGGTGAAGATGAGTCTGCATACCCGCCATTGCATAGATCTGACCACCTAACTGTGGGATGAAGAACGAGTTCATCGTAAAGTTAGAAGTAATCTTAAAGCTTACAGGCGTTTTTTCTGGGAAGCGTACTTCGTTTACCGTTGCAATATTTTGCTCAGGATAGATAAAAATCCATTTGAATTGTTCAGCAATGGCTTGAACAGTTAAAGGCGCTTTATCTGACTCTAACGGACGGTAAGGGTCGTACTTGTGGGAACCCCACCAAGTTAACCAAGCTAAAATACCAATAATAATGACAGGAACACCCCAAACAACGATCTCAATTGTCGTAGAGTGTGCCCAAGTAGGTTTATAGTCTGCATCTTTATTCGATGCGCGATATTGCCAACCAAACCATAATGCCATGATAATTGATGGAATTACCACCAAAAGCATTAGATAGATCGCAGTCATCATGAGGTCACTTTGACCTTGACCAACTGGACCTTTATTGTTTAGTAGTACCATATCACCGCCACACCCAGTCAAGAGTGCAGCCATCGTTGATAAAGACAATACAGCTAAAATCGTTTGTCTCATTTTACAACCTCGGTGAAGAGTCCCATTCCCTAATTAAATTATGGGATAGCGATTAAAGTGTCGCATGATTGATAAGAATTTTTTGTGAAATGCTTGTCAATTATCCGACACCGCTACGTTGTAGGGCATTATGCCTCATATTGAAAAACTAAGCTACTGATAAAGTACGCTGAAATGTTTGTTTTCAAACCCGATTTATCTTGTAGGGATTCGGGTTCAGTTGTTATTTTTCTCTATAGATATCAATTTAATATATAAAAAAAGAGGAGTAAATCCTCTTTTTTATATCTTCACTTATTTATTGCTTTACGACTTTCGTTTTGGCTAATTTATCATGCAAAGTTTGACGTTTTTTGTTCAACATGAAGAATCCATAATCAATAATTGTGATAAAAGGCATAAATAGTAGATTCAGAATGATGAAAAGTATGCTTCTCACCCAGAAAGCACGAATTGTATTTACATTTGTGGTTGTCTCAGCATCTACGATTTTGATTTTGGCAATTTTCTTTCCAAGACTTTGACCTGATTTTGCAATCATGAATGCTTGTAACATCAACATGATAATAAGATATGCAAAAATACTGATCCATGCTTCATTTGGAATTAATTGAATAAGTTGTTGTTGCAGTTCAACAGCTTTACTAGATGCTACGTCTGTAGCCTGTAATTGTTTTTGAATTTCAAACAATTGAGTGTATTGGCTTTGATCAAAAAAGAAAGAGGGAATTGCTGCCATCGGTAGCCATAGCATTAGATCAAATATTTTTGCCAACGCACGCGACGCAAATGACGCCAGTTCAAAATTATCAGACTTCGTTTCAACTTTAATTTTGAAGCTTGAATTTTCAGCTTCATTTTTAATTGGTGTATTAAAAGTTGAATAACCTACAGGTTCGTATACAAGTTTGCCTTGAGTTAATTCTCCAAGAGTTTTCCATTCAGTCATACCTTCATGCCATGCTAAGTCAGTAAGTAAAACTTGTTGACTTGCGAGCATTTGGTTTACTTGTTCTAAACTGTAAGGTCCAGCTTGTTGATTGTTACGAGCCAAGTAAATTTGCATAATTTTAAAATCTCAAGAACTAAAGATGAAAAAAGACCCTACGAAAGAGGGTCTTTTTCTAATAAAGATTAAGCCTTTTTGATCTGCTCTTCTGCAAGGAAGAACCATGTATCAAGGACTGAGTCTGGGTTCAATGACACAGATTCAATACCTTGTTCCATTAGCCATTTAGCAAGATCAGGATGGTCAGATGGACCTTGACCACAAATACCAACGTATTTGCCTGCTTTGCGACAAGCATGAATTGCCATTGAAAGAAGCGCTTTAACTGCTGCATCACGTTCATCAAACAAGTGAGAAACAATACCCGAATCACGATCTAAACCTAGTGTTAACTGCGTTAAATCGTTTGAACCGATAGAGAAACCATCGAAATGCTCAAGGAATTGTTCAGCCAATAACGCATTGGTTGGTAATTCACACATCATGATGATTTTTAAACCATTCTCACCACGTTTTAAGCCGTTTTGAGCAAGTAGTTCGATAACACGTTTTGCTTCAGAAACTGTACGAACAAATGGAATCATGATTTGTACGTTAGTTAAGCCCATTTCATCACGCACTTTTTTCAATGCGCGGCATTCAAGCTCGAAACAATCACGGAAGTTATCTGATACATAACGACTTGCACCACGGAAGCCCAACATCGGGTTTTCTTCCTCTGGTTCGTATAATTTACCACCAATTAAGTTTGCGTATTCATTTGATTTGAAATCAGACATACGAACAATGACTGGTTTTTCCGCAAATGCAGCAGCAAGAGTCGAAATACCCTCAACTAATTTTTCAACATAGAACTCAATCGGAGAGGTGTAGCCAGCAGTTCGTGTCATCACTGCTGCACGTGTTTCGCGTGGCAAACTTTCAATATTTAATAAAGCTTTAGGGTGGACGCCAATCATTCGGTTAATAATGAACTCAAGACGTGCAAGACCGATACCTTCATTTGGAATTTGTGCAAAGTCAAATGCACGGTCTGGATTACCAACGTTCATCATAATTTTGAACGGTAGTTTTGGCATAGAATGAATTGAGTTACGTTGAACTTCAAAGTCTAACGCACCTTCATAAATAAAGCCTGTATCACCTTCAGCACAAGAAACAGTGACTTCTTGACCATCAGTTAATACTTCAGTTGCATTACCACATCCAACAATTGCAGGTACACCAAGTTCACGAGCAATAATGGCTGCGTGACATGTACGACCACCACGGTTAGTTACAATCGCAGCAGCACGTTTCATTACTGGTTCCCAGTCTGGGTCAGTCATGTCAGATACAAGTACATCACCGTCTTGTACTTTATCCATTTCTTTAATCGAAGTTACGACGCGAACTTTACCTGAACCGATGCGTTGACCAATAGAACGTCCTTCACAGATAACTGTACCGCGTTGCTTTAACAGGTAACGTTCCATTGTGCCGACATTTTGGCGACTTTTTACGGTTTCTGGACGTGCTTGAACGATGTAGATTTGACCATCATCACCATCTTTTGCCCACTCGATATCCATCGGTGAACCGTAGTGTTGTTCAATGATTAATGCTTGTTTTGCAAGTTCATGAAGCTCATGATCATTTAATGCGAATTGTTGGCGTTCAGGTTTTTCTACATCAACCACAACAACAGATTTACCCGCAGAACCTTCTTCACCATAAATCATTTTTTGGTGTTTAGAACCAAGATTACGACGTAATACTGCATGTTTGCCATTGTTTAAAAGTGGCTTAGATAAGTAGAACTCGTCAGGGTTAACTGCACCCTGTACAACCATTTCACCCAAACCATAAGAGGCTGTAATGAATACAACATCACGGAAACCAGATTCTGTATCAAGTGTAAACATAACACCTGCAGCACCAGTTTCAGAACGAACCATACGTTGAACACCAGCTGAAAGCGCAACAACACTGTGTTCAAAGCCTTGGTGTACACGATATGCAATCGCACGATCGTTATATAAAGATGCAAAAACTTCTTTAATCGCGATCAGGATATTATCGATACCACGAATATTTAAGAAAGTTTCTTGTTGACCTGCAAATGATGCGTCAGGTAAATCTTCTGCAGTTGCAGAAGAGCGTACAGCTACAGCGATGTCTGGATTACCGTTTGAAAGTACTGCAAATGCCTCGCGGATTTCTTTTTCTAATGCGGCGGTCAGTGGAGTATCAACAATCCATTTACGGATTTTTGCACCAGTCTCAGCAAGTGCGATTACATCATCTACATTAAGTTGTGCAAGTTCAGCCTGAATACGAGCGTTTAAACCGCTTTGATCCAAGAACTCACGATAGGCAGCAGCAGTTGTTGCGAAGCCACCAGGTACCGATACACCAGCATTGGATAAATGGCTGATCATTTCACCCAAAGATGAGTTTTTCCCACCTACGAGTTCGACATCGTGTTTCCCTAATTTTTCCAGACCGATTACGCGCGCTTCCAAAGTATTTACTCCACTTTTTTTGCAGTATGAATGACCATCATTGGTATGAAATTATACGAAAGTGCCTAGATTAACCGTTTTACTAAGCGACAGTCATGTTAGATGAGTTTACTATAAAGATTATAGAGCACTAAGACAAATGTTTAAGGAGAATTTTGATGCCCGTAAGTAAAGAAATTAAACGGAGCGTATATTTTATTTCAGACGGTACAGCGATTACGGCTGAAACCCTTGGGCATTCACTACTTGCTCAATTTCCGAACGTTGATTTTGACATTCATATTATGCCTTATATCACCACTGAAGAAGCCGCGATGAACGTTGTTGCTGAGATCAATGCTTGTCAAAATAGAGACGGTTCTTTACCCCTTGTTTTTGACACTTTGGTTGATCCACATGTTCGTGAAATCATCAACACAGCAAAAGCTGTTAATTTGGATGTTTTTGAAGGCTTAATCAGTAAATTATCTGATGAGCTTGGGACACCACCAACGACTTTAGTTGGTCAAACACATGCAGTAACGGATTCTGAATATTATAAGGCTCGTATTGATGCGGTTCACTTTGCGCTAGACAATGATGATGGTGCAAGAACTCGACATTATGATAAAGCAGATATTATTTTGATCGGAGTATCGCGTTCAGGGAAAACACCGACTTCAATTTACCTTTCTCTGCAATTTGGTATTCGTGTTGCGAATTATCCTCTCACAGAAGAAGATTTGGATGACAATCGTTTGCCTAAAATTCTCAAAGAACATAAGAATAAATTGTTTGGCTTAATGATCGATGCTGAGCGTTTGGTTGCGATTCGCAATGAACGTAAAGCGAATAGTCGTTATTCGAGTTTTAGTCAATGCCAAATGGAGTTGCGTGCGATCGAAGGTATTTATATTTCTGAAGGGATTAAATACTTAAATGTGACTGAAATGTCGATTGAGGAAATTTCAACGCGTGTTTTACAGATGACGGGTTTAAAACGTCGTATTGGATAAGATGAATGTTTATTGAGTATAGATAAAAAATCTATACTCAAATTTCTAATAAGAAAAACGGACAGATAAAATGAAAAACATCTTCATTTTTATTGCATTAATATTTAGCTCAATTATTCATGCCGAGACTTTAGCCCAGTTTGAAAGTAGGGTAGTTAAAAATTATAAAGACAAATCTTTTTATGATGTGAATCAGTCAATAGAGACTGAGATAGTGGCTAAAATCCAAAATGATAAATCAAGCTTTAGTTACTCTTTTCCTGTATTTCAAGATCACTATAATTTGAGAACTCATTATTCTCCTGACAAAAAAATAAAATTTTATACCTTCGATATCGGTGGAGGAGGAACAATGGGAGAGTTCTCTTCTTATTCACAAACACTTATTTACGGAAAGAATGTAGTTACTCCCATTGAGACTGGTTTCATTTTGGATGTTAAACAAAGTTTGTTGAACAAACAGCCAATATATTTGATTGAAAGTTATTATAAAGGAAGCAGTTGTGTTGGAACCTATGCTATTCAAGGCTTTAAATTATTAGCATCAGGGGAGGTGGAGGTTACAAAGATTTTTCAAACCAAGAAATCGTTGTTGGATCAAATTACAGTTGATTATGATTGTAATCATCATATGGGCAGCAGTGACACACCTGAATATATTCGTATCAGTAAAGATTTGAGTACCATAGATATTCTTTTATTAAACCAAAATTTCAAACCACTAAATAAGTATTTAAGATATGTCAAAAAAGATGCAGCTTATCAATATTTGGGTACAGTGAAGTAAGTATTTTCTAAGTCATACTTACTTCATAATTTAGAGTACCTAACTGTGTTTAATTTCCATCAGTAGGCTAAAGTTGTCTAAACGTTTTTGGGTATCGTATATATCACACGTGAAAATAAACTCATCAACATCATATTGTTGGATAATTTTACTTAAGCCTACTTGAACAGTATCTTTCGAACCAATTTGAGCCATCGCATAAAAGTTTTGTATAGCTAGTTGTTCAGCGCTACTTGCAAGACCTTCAGTCGATTTAACAGGAGGTTTAAGTTTTAAACTATCACCACGAATCAAGTTTAAAATACGTTGATAAGAACTAGTTGCTAAATATTGAGCCTCCTCATCCGTAGATGCAACAACAGTTGGAATACCCATTGATACATACGGTTGATCAAGATATTCAGAAGCTTGGAAATTGTCGCGATAAAGTTGAATAGCTTGTCCTAGCATGCGTGGAGCAAAATGTGATGCAAAAGAATAAGGAAGCCCAAGTTTCGCTGCTAACTGAGCACTAAACAGACTCGAACCCAATAGCCAAACGGGTACATGAGTATTTTGTCCAGGTGTGGCAATAATTTTTTGATTGGGTTGAGGCGCTTTGAAATATTGCAGTATTTCTAATACATCCTGAGGGAATTGATCTTCAGTCTCTTGGCGACCACGTCGAAGTGCTCGCATAGTTAAAGGGTCTGTGCCAGGCGCACGACCTAAGCCTAAATCAAATCGATTGGGGTAAAGAGTTGCTAGGGTACCAAACTGTTCAGCTACAACGAGTGGTGCATGATTAGGCAGCATAATGCCACCAGAGCCTAAACGAATATGTTGCGTGTGTGCGGCGATAAAACCTAAAAGAACAGCAGTAGCCGAACTTGCGATACCATCCATATTATGGTGTTCAGCTAGCCAAAAACGTTCATAATTTAGTTGCTCTACATGTTGTGCGAGTTCAAGTGCATGATGAAGTGAAAACTCAATACTTTTATCTTCGCGAATAGGTGCCAGCTCCAAAACTGAAAACTTTATCTCTTGTAATGATTTCATCGATATAACCTAAAACAATATATCGAAATAATGCGATATATTGTTTTTGATGTATATCGAAATTTTTCGATATATTGCCTCAATAATAAAAAAAGCACCCGAAGGTGCTCATATTAAATATTTAAAATCAACGATTTTTGTACCAACCACGATGTAAACCATTGTCGTGACGGTATTTGTAACGAGAGTTGTAATAACGTCTATCATCGTATGAGCGACGATTTTCATAGCGGTCATCATATCTTCGATTGTCTAGATCACGATCTTGACCTACTTTTTGACCTAAAACAGCACCACCTGCAGCACCCAGAGCAGCACCTACATAACCGCCATTGGTTCCTGCTACATTACGTCCTACAGTATAACCACCGACACCACCTAATCCTCCACCAATAGCAGCTTCAGTTCGATCGCGTTTATTACTTGACGCGGCTGCACCACCTGCACCACCAATCGCTGAACCAATCATAGCTCCAGTATTACCACCGAGTTGTTGACCGATTGCAGTTCCAACAACACTACCCAATGCTGAAGTCGCGGCAACACGAGTTGAATTATCCGCATGAGCAACAGACAGCATAGATGAGGTTGCAATAATAGTACTGTATAACCAAATTTTAGATTTCATATTGAAACTCCTTGTCCATTTTTTTGGACAATATTTTTTGCTTGAAACAAATGTAACAAGAATTTTGAGCCAAAATATGGAGTGCAAGCCTCAAAGTTTGATTCTTTTAGAAGGGTTTTGTATTGCTTGTATTACAAATGGAGAAATTGTGAAGATTGCCTATATTGGATATACATACAGTTCAACATACAGCAGTATGGTTAAGGAATAGAGTACAATAAACGGAGTTTTTGATCGGATTTAAAAGATGTTGTTGGAAAAAATTTTGCAATCGCAAGGGTTTGGTTCTCGAAAATACTGTCAACAAATTATCAAAAATGGTTCAGTGACGATTGAAAACCAAATTTGTGATAATCCGAAGCAAAATTTCCCAACAGAACATTTAAGTTTTGAAGTTTTTGGCGAAGAGTATTTATTTCGCGAGAATGTTTATATCGTGTTAAATAAACCTAAAGGTTATGAGTGTTCTCACCAAGCAACGCATCATAAAAGCGTATTCAGTTTATTTCCCGAAATTCTTCTACATCGTGGTATTCAATGTGTTGGGCGGTTAGATCAGGATACAACAGGATTATTATTATTAACTGATGATGGTCAATATTTGCAAGCTTTGACCAATCCGCGTAAACATGTTCCAAAAGTTTATCATGTCACAACAGCAGACCCTATTACACAAGAGCAAAAACAGGCTTTAGAACAAGGTGTTGAGCTGAGAAATGAAAAAGGAATTTACGCTGCTACGGATGTTCATTTATTTTCTGAACATCAGCTTTCTATGACGATTCACCAAGGCGTCTATCATCAAGTTAAGCGAATGTTAGCTGCAGTTGGGAATAAGGTGGAAGATTTACATCGTCATCAAGTTGGTTTATTAGAATTGCCAAAAATTCCAGAGGGTGAGTGGCTGTATTTATCTGCTACACAAAAACAGCTTAGTCATAATATTGCACTGGAAAAGTAATTATTTGAGGAAGCAATGAAAGGTATTGAATTCATCATCCCGCATAAAACCCATTTGCTCATAAAGTCGATGAGATTCAATATTGTTTTTTTGGGTTTCTAAACTAATGCGTAAAGCATTTTCGTGTCTTGCAAATAAAATAGCGGTGTCGATGAGTTGTTTTGCTGAACCTTGTTTACGGTAGGATGGGGTTACATAGACATCATCCAAAATATAGTAGGTTTCACAAGCAACTGATGAGAACGCAAGATAAAGTAAGACAAATCCTGTAAAGACATTATCTTTTACGTGAATAAAGATAACACTTTCCTTATTGTCAAATCGGTGCTTCAAAAATTGGTAGGATTGCTTAATGTTTGCAGAGGCACCATAAAATTGACGATATTCATCAAATAAAACAGCAAGTTGCTCTAGGTCTTCACGTGTTGCTCTCTTGACAATCATTCCTAAATCCATGAGTTATAATTTTATTTGGATTGTCAGAATATCTAAAAAGATTCAGCTTAAAAATTAAAAACTTGTTTAAAAATGCAACATTGTTAACTTTTGTCACTTTCACCAAGCAAAGCATTTAGTTCTTCAAACAAATCTTCATGGTCATCTTCTATGTCTGTAGATGTTGAATGATCAGCGGTTGTAGCATTTTTTGATTTTCTTAATTTCAGTAACTGTTCCATGTTGATGTTTTGGTTTTCAATCGCAAACGGGATAGATTTTGTCAAAACTACTTGTTTGAAGAAAAGTCGAACTGCTTGAGCAGGGGAGATACCTAACTGCTTAAAAACAGCAAAAGCTTGTTTCTTTTCCTGTGAATCAAGACGAACCTGATAAACTTCTGTTTTTCTCATGAAAAATATGACCAAATATTTTTTAATTATCGCTAGGTATTTTAAACGATCAAAAGCTAATTTCAATCGTTTTGAGTTGAAATAATGCTTTTTTTGTCATTACGTCATACTTACAATGTCAATTCATGGTTGGATCTAAAAATTCTTTGTAAATTACTGATCGGATCAATAAAACTAATTTCTTTTGCTAACAGTTGAAGTGGATGATTAAAGTCATCGTCTGCTTTGTGTAGCACGGTTGGATAAAAAGGATCATTTAGAATAGGAATATTTAGATGGTTGAGATGCACCCGAAGTTGGTGTTGTTTTCCAGTTTTGGGTGAAAGTTGATATTTAGCATGTTGGAAATTGTGTTCAAGTAATTCTATAAATGTTTCAGTATTTGCTGTTTTGTCATAGTTCACTCGCATGGTATAGAAGGGATGACCTTTTTCCATGTGTAATTCCAAAGACATTGGAAATTTGATTTCTGGTCGATATGCAGCGATAGCATGATAAGTTTTTTGTACTTTTCGTTCGGCAAAAAGTTGCTGATAGATTCCGCGTGATTCTGCTTTCTTACAGAAAAGCACTACGCCTGCAGTTTCACGATCAAGTCGATGTATTGGTGTTAGTTCAGCATATCCCGTTTGTTTTTTTAGTCTTACCAATAATGTTTCTTGAACGTATTGACCTGTTGGAGACATCGTCAGGAAATGTGGTTTATCTACGACAAGCAAATGTTCATCTTCAAATAGAATTTGATGCTCAAATGGCACATGTATTTCATGCGCCAGAAAACGATAATAGAAAATAAAAGTATTGGGCGTATACCTATCTCGAATACTTAATTTCATACCGTCTGAGGCATAAATTAATCCATCCTCAAAGCGTTGTTGCCACTCTATTGCTTGTATATGAGGGAATTGAACACATAAGTATTCAAAAATAGTCAATTCAGAGACATCATTGGGTAGAAAGACTTTACTGGCACTAACACCATTTATTAACGGAGGAGTAAATAGTGATTTTGCTGCTTTCATCATAAGATATTAAAGTAGGTAATTTAAACTGAAGGATATGGGTAGATATTGTGTTTATTTTTAATGCTGTCATAGCATTCAATACACACTACTGCCATTTGGTTGAAATTACGAAATACATCAGTCATTTCTTGTTCTTGTGTAAAAACATATTCACATGCTAAACACCAACCTTGAGGATTGGTTCGATCTGAAACGTTTTCAATAAATCCTAATGGATGTCCATGATTTTGAACTAAATGCCCACATATGACAGCAGCATAGTTTTGACCGTGGCATGCACAGTCAATTAATAAAGCTTCAGAAGACATATTGATCCTTTAATTTTTGAGATCATAATTGCATTAAAATGTAGCAGCTTTTCTTTACGGATTAGGCTTTAAAGCAGGGCAATGTTATCATAGCTACCATCCCAATTTTGTTTTATTTGCCATGTCGTATTCAGTGAAATTTACCCTAAATCATGAACAAGACACTCAACGTTTTGCACAAGTCTTATCTCAGCAGATTCGTTCAGGCATTATTTATTTGATTGGTGATTTAGGTGCTGGTAAAACGACTTTCACACGCTATTTTCTTCAGAGTTTGGGGCATCAAGGTTCTGTAAAAAGTCCGACATATACATTGGTTGAGCCTTATACCATCAATGGTCAAGAAGTTTTCCATTTTGATTTATACCGATTAGATGATCCATATGAATTGGAGTTAATGGGTATTAGAGATTATCTTGAAACGCCAAATGGATTATTTTTATTTGAATGGCCATCAAAAGGTGGTGATGAAATTCCACAAGCTGATGTTGTTATTGATATACAAAAATCAGATGATGAGTTAACTCGTTTTGTGACATTAGATGTAAATTCACAGCAGCTAGCCGATACTTTGCAGGAACAATTGCATGGTGCATGATTCAATACGTCGTATTCATACTCTTGATGCCGCACTAGCGAACCAAATTGCGGCAGGTGAGGTAATTGAGCGTCCTTCATCTGTAGTAAAAGAATTATTAGAAAACTCAATTGATGCTGGTGCGAATGAGTTGATTATTCGCGTAGCTCAAGGTGGTTCAACACTGATAGAAATCATAGATAATGGTCATGGTATTCATTCAGATGATTTACCTTTGGCTGTAATGCGCCATGCTACGAGTAAAATTAAAACTTCTGAAGATCTTCATGCAATTGTCAGTTTAGGTTTTCGCGGGGAGGCGCTCGCATCGATTGCTGCGGTGTCACGTTTAACATTAACCAGTAGTCAAGATGATCAAGGAATTGGCTATCAGGTCGAAGTGAATGGCACTGCGTTTGATCATCAACAAGTTCAAGCTGTCGCTGCACAGAAAGGAACACATATTCGTGTGCAAGATTTATTTTTTAATGTACCTGCGCGCCGTAAGTTTTTAAAGAAACCTAGTACTGAATTTGGTCATATTGAAGAAATAGTTCGCCGTTTGGCTTTGACTCATTTTGATATTCGTTTTGTTTTAGAACACAACGACAATATTCGCCTGAATTTACCCGTCGCAGATAGTGGAGAGTTACGCTATCAACGTGTTCAACAACTATTAGGTCAACAATTCATTCAAAATGCGTATTGGATAGATGCTGAAAGTATCAATATGCGTTTGTCAGGTTGGTTAGGTCATCCATCTGATGCACGTGCTCAAGCAGACTTGCAATATGTGTATGTAAATGGTCGTATTGTAAAAGATAAAACAATTTCACATGCTTTAAGAATGGCTTATGACGGGATTTTGCATGGTCATCAGCATTCTTCGTACTTACTTTTTTTAGAAGTTGATCCAGAAAATATTGATGTAAATGTACATCCAACGAAGCACGAAATACGGTTTTTGAATCAGCGTGAAGTTCACGAGTTTGTGCGACACTATGCAAAAGAAACCTTGTCACAATTTCAAACTGCAAGTGCTGATTTAGCCCAAGCGATGAAAGTGGAAGAATCCACAACAAATTTTAATTATCAATCGCAACCTAAGTACCAAGAACAATTTAATTTACATCGTAATCATGTTGAAACTGAATCCTCAATAAATGATCAAAATCAGATTTCAACTGATTTACTTACAGAGTTTAATCAAAGTCGTCCACAAGCTGTGCAATATAATTCAGTACCGCAAGAACCTCGTTACAATGGCTCAGTTCAACTCAATAATGCACTAAAAACTTATCTCGCTCCTTTACGAGATGAGAAAACATCATTTGAGCATGAAGATACTTCATCTGTGAAAAATGGTGACCTAGAGGGATTTAAAACTCGAGTAGACGAATTTCCACTCGGTATCGCAATTGCACAGCTTCATGGAATCTATATATTAGCTCAGAATACTGAGGGTTTAATTATTGTTGATATGCATGCCGCGCATGAACGTATTTTGCTGCAACAAATGAAATCAGCATGGGATAAACCTGAATTTTGGACATCACAGCAACTCTTAATTCCAAAAGTTGTTTCTATAACCCGTATGCAAGCCGTGCGAATTGAAGAATTACAACCTCAATTACAGCGTTTGGGTTTAGAAATCAACCAATATGGTGATGAGCAAGTAATTGTGCGTGGTGTACCTGCCATTTTACAAAAAGCTGACTTTGATCGTCTGATTCCAGAGCTGTTAAATGATCTTGATCCAAATGATGAAGCAAGAGGCTTATTGCAAAAACGTGATGAACTTTTAGCAGGAATGGCATGTCATGGTGCTGTTCGTGCACATCGTCAATTGAGTTTATCAGAGATGAATGCCTTATTACGTCAAATGGAACTAACTGAATTTGCGAGTCAATGCAACCATGGCCGTCCAACGTGGCGTGCATTCCCACTTCACCAACTAGATAAATTATTTGCTCGAGGAGAGTAGTTCTACATGTCAAATCAATTGCCCGTCATCAATTTAATGGGGCCTACCGCAAGTGGTAAAACAGCATTGGCATGTGAACTTTATGAGCGTGGAAATTTTGAACTTATTTCAGTCGATTCAGCTTTAGTTTATAAAGACATGGATATTGGTACTGCAAAACCAACTAAAGAAGAGCAGCAACAATATCCTCATCATTTAGTTGATATTATTACACCATTAGAAGTTTATTCTGCAGCGCAATTCGTCGAGGATGTATGTCCGCTGATTGATGATATGCATACGAGAGGCAAGACCCCGATTTTAGTGGGGGGCACAATGCTTTATTTCAAAGCATTGCTAGAAGGGCTTGCAGATAACTTACCTAATGCAGATGCGAAAACGCGGGAAGAAATCGTAGCAAAAGCAGAACAAGAAGGTTGGCAAGCAGTTTATGATGAATTAGTAGCGGTTGATCCAATTGCAGGGCAGAAATTTAAAGTCTCGGATAAACAACGCATTATTCGTGCGCTCGAGGTGTATAGATTAACTGGCGAGCCGATAACAAAACTACAAGCAGAACAACCTAAAAATCAACCATACCGTTACACTTTTCATAACTACGCTTTGATGCCTGATCGGTTAGAATTACATAAACGCATTGAGCAAAGATTGAGCAAAATGTGGGATATTGGTTTTTTGAATGAAGTGGAGGAGCTAATTGTTAAATACGATTTAAATGACAATTTACCATCCATGCGGTCTGTTGGTTATCGTCAAGCTTTAGATTTTTTATTAAAAAGTGACTTAAGTCTCAAAAATAAAGTAGAAATGGAGAACAAAGCGCTATTTGCGACACGGCAACTTGCCAAACGTCAATACACTTGGTTACGTTCTTTGCAAGAAATACACGATTTTAAAACTTACGCGACGATAAAGCAGGCGAAAGAAGACTTGCGAAACTTCTTTGGATAAAGCAAAATTCGCAGGCTGTCTTTTTATAATTTTTAGTTGAAAAATAAAGATAGTTTTTTTGCGCTGATTTAAAATTTTTTTTGGAGTTAAAAATGTCTAAAGGTCAAACTTTACAAGATCCGTTCTTAAATTCTCTCCGTAAAGAACGTATTCCAGTTTCTATTTTCCTTGTGAACGGTATTAAATTGCAGGGGCATATTGAGTCTTTTGACCAATATGTTGTTTTGTTAAAGAACACTGTAAGCCAAATGGTTTACAAACACGCTATTTCTACAGTTGTTCCTGCGCGTAACCCTCGTCCAGCTGGTGCTCAAGGTACTGGTGGCTTCCCAGCTCAAGGTGCTGCTGGTGGCTTCGGTGGTCAAGGTGCTGCTGGTGGCTTCGGTGGTCAAGGTGGCGGCTTCGGCGGTCAAGGTGGCTTCGGTGGTCAAGGTGGCGGCTTCGGCGGTCAAGGTGGCTTCGGTGGTCAAGGTGGCTTCGGTGGTCAAGGCGGCTTTGGTGGTCAAGGCGGCTTTGGTAGTCAAGGTGGGTTCGGTGGTCATCAAGGTGGCTTCGACAGCGAAACTAAATTCGAAGATGGTCAAGAAGACGAAAATAATCGTTAATTGATAATGATCGTTAAGAAAATGCCAGTCTAATTTCAGACTGGTATTTTTTTGTGTTTAAAAAGTCAGAATAAATATTATGGAAATGATTATTGCTGCTGCGTGTTGCAGTGTACTGGTATCGATTTTATTAAAGTTTTTAAAAACAAAAGGGTTTGATGTCTTTCAAATGATCGCATGGAACTATTTGAGTGCAAGCATCTTGTGTTTTTATTGGTTTAAAACTGACATCACGCATATCTCAATTCAGAATACTCCTTGGTGGCTTATTTTTCTTTTAGCTATTTTACTCCCTAGCATTTTCTTATGCTTAGCTAAATCATTGCAATTTGCTGGAATTCTTAAAACTGAAATAGCCCAAAGATTATCAGTTGTACTTTCTTTACTTGCGGCCTACTTTATATTTTCAGAACAATTTAGCCAGTTAAAATTAATTGGTGTCGGTGTTGGAATAATCGCAGTCTTCGCTATTGTTCTTGGACAGGCGACTGAGAAATCGCTTAAAGGCACCAGTGTTAGATCAGCGCTTTTCCTGTTAAGTGTTTGGGCTGGATATGCTGCAATTGATGTATTGCTTAAATATAGCAGTACTTTAGGACTGCAGTTTGCAGTGACATTAAATTTAACATTTATAGCTGCATTTATTTTATCAATAGGCTATCTCGCATTTGCGCAACCAAATTGGCAACCTAAAAATATATTTATGGGTCTACTTCTTGGTGGGATAAATTTCGCGAATATTGCCTTGTATGTAAAAGCACATATGATTTTTAAAGAGTCACCTGCAATCGTATTTGCTGGAATGAATATTCTTGTCGTAATGTTAGGTGTAGTTAGTGGCGTAGTGTTCTTTAAAGAAAAACTAACTACTTACACATGGATTGGTTTATTTGCTGGAATATTTGCAGTGCTGTGTTTAGCTAAATCAATGATGAATTAAGGGAGCTTTGACTCCCTTAAATAAAAATTATAAGCGAGTGAATACGACTTGATCTGGCAGTCGAGATTTAGGCAATTTTGCATTAAAGTCATTTTCACTACGATAACCTAGAGAAACAACAACGGATGCCTTTAAACCTTTTTCAGCTAATCCAAATTCTTGATTGATAGTATCTCGATCAAAGCCTTCCATTGGGGTTGCATCAATTCCTTCTAATCCTGCAGCGAATAGTAGTTGCCCAAGTGCAAGATAAGTTTGATTTTCCATCCAAGCAGAGAGATTTTTAAGTTCATTGCGATAAAACTCAACATAGCCTTTACGAGTATCTCGTTGCCCTTGTTTTGCGGTTTCATCTTTGAAGCGACCATTTAGTTCATCTTGTTGTAGTAATTGTTCTAAGTATTCAGCGCTGATATCAGTACGGGTACAAAATACAAGAGTATGCGAAGAATTTAAAACTTTTGCTGAATTATAAATGTAATTACCAGTTAGGGCCTTCGCAATTCTTTGTTTTGCCTCATCGGTTTCAGCAATTAAAAAGTGCCAAGGCTGAATATTTACTGAAGAAGGGCTGAAACGTAGAACTTCGAGTAGTTTTTCAAATTGTTGTTGTGGAATTTTTTTCTCTGCATCATATGCCTTTGTTGCATAGCGTGTTTTGGCAGTAACTAGAACATCCATCCGTCTTTCACTCAATTAGAAATTTTAATGATTTTACTTGATATTAATTACATCGAAAGTAGCTAAATGTGATTTTTTATAGAGATTTAAGTTTTACGAACGGTGAATAAGTTAGTCAAAAATATTCTACGTATTTACTCGATTAATATGACCATTTTTTGAAATCGAGCTTAAAGTTTTCTTGCTCATTTATCTCAAGTATCCAAGCCGTATCTTCACGCCAATCACCAAGGACAATACGCTTTTTATTGAAAACTTCGTGAATTTCAGGGCGATGGGTATGACCGTGGATTAAGAAATCTACTTGATGAATTGCATTTTCAACGGCATGTAGATTCACATCCATAATGTCATAATTTTTTAGTTGTTTAGTTTCACTACTTTTTTTACGAAAACCATTGGCAAGTTTTTGTCTAAAATTTAAAGGTGTGCGTTTTAGAATGCCCAATAAGACTGGATTACGTATCACTTTGCGAAAACGTTGATAAGCAACATCATCGGTACATAAAGCATCGCCATGTTCGAGGCGAAACTTCCTATGATTAATTTCTAGAATATAAACATCAGGTAAAAGCGTAGCATTAAATAATGCTAAAAACTTCTTACCCAAAACAAAATCTCGATTTCCAACTTGGAAATAAACATGATTATTCGCAGCTGTAAATTCTTGTAAGGCTGTAATAATTTCATCTAGCCATGGGGCACTATAATCATCACCAATCCAAGCATTAAACCAATCACCTAAAATATAGAGTTGAGTGTTTTTATTTTTATATTCTTTTAATAAAGCCAAAAACCCTCGAACGAGTCGAGGGTGATCAGGTGACAAGTGTAAATCTGAAATAAACAGATAAGTCACAAAGAATCCTGTTGGATAAAATTATTCAGAGATAATTTTAGCAGATTCGATAACTACATTCTCTAAAGGAACATCAGCATGGTAACCACGGTTACCAGTACGCACACCTTTAATTGTAGCTACAACATCCATACCTTCTACAACTTTACCAAATACTGCGTAACCCCAACCTTGTGCTGTTTTACCAGTGTGGTTTAAGAAAGAGTTATTTTTTACGTTGATAAAGAATTGAGCTGACGCAGAATGAGGAGCTTGCGTACGTGCCATAGCAATTGTGCCTTCATCGTTGCTTAAGCCGTTGTCAGCTTCATTTTCGATAGAATCACGAGTAGCTTTTTCTTTGAAGTTTTCGTCCATGCCACCGCCTTGGATCATGAAACCATCAATCACACGGTGGAAAATTACGCCGTCATAGAAACCGTCACGTACATATTCTAAGAAATTTGCAACCGTTTTTGGTGCTTTTTCAGCGTTAAGCTCAAGAACAATACGACCTTTGTTGGTGTTTAATTCGACTTGAGGAAAACTCATTACATTAATCTCCTAAACATGGGCAAATTGACCATGGGTTTTTGGTTGAGAGAAGCATAAGCAAACTGTAAACTACAAGGCAAGTAAAAAACGTTAAAATCTTTGATAAAAACCAAAGTTTGCGTTTTAATTTTCTATTTTTTAACAAGCAAGAAGTGATTTACACCTTATGAAGCCAAATGATGTTGTTTCAGAACTGCCAAAGACCCCGACGAATACTCATGCCTCTGTCGATGCTGCGCAGCAAGAACAACAGGCAGGCTTAGATTTCATTCGCCAAGTAATCACGGATGATTTAAAAGAAGGTCGTACTCAGAAAGTTGTGACACGTTTTCCACCTGAACCAAATGGTTATTTACACATCGGTCACGTGAAAGCGATTTGTCTAAATTTCGGTATTGCCGAGGAATTTGACGGCTTATGTAATCTGCGTTTTGACGATACAAATCCTGATGCCGAAGATCAAGAGTATGTAGATGGTATCGCCAATGATGTGAAATGGCTCGGTTTCGACTGGAATGGTGAACCTCGTTATGCTTCTGGCTATTTTGATCAACTTTATACATGGGCGGTTCAGTTCATTAAGCAAGGCGATGCTTATGTCGATCTGCAAACACCTGAAGAAATTAGACTTAATCGCGGTAACTTTGTAGAGCCAGGTAAGAACTCACCTTATCGTGATGCGACCGTAGAAGAAAACTTAGCGCGTTTTGAACAAATGCGTAACGGTGAAATTCAGGAAGGTGGTGCTGTTTTACGTGCCAAAATTGATATGGCTAGCCCAAATGTTCACATGCGTGATCCGATCCTTTACCGTGTATTACATTCAGAACATCATCAAACAGGGGATAAATGGAAAATTTATCCAATGTATGATTACGCTCATCCATTATCTGATGCTATCGAAGGGATTACGCATTCTTTATGTACATTAGAGTTCCAAGATCATCGTCCATTCTATGACTGGATTATCGAAAAAGTTCACTCTGATGCAGTTCCTCGTCAGTATGAGTCTTCGCGTCTAAATGTGGATTATACGATCACCTCTAAACGTAAACTACGTAAATTGGTTGAGGGTGGTTATGTGAATGGGTGGGACGACCCACGTATGCCTACTGTTGTTGGTATGCGTCGTCGTGGTTTTACTCCAGAAGGTTTACGTGATTTCTGTAAGCGTGTAGGTGTGTCTAAAACGGATGGTATTGTTGATGTAGCAATGCTTGAATTCTGTATTCGTCAGTCATTAGAAAATACCGCAGCACGTGGAATGGCTGTACTAAATCCACTTAAAGTGACTCTGACGAATTTAGCTGAAGAGTTAGATCTAACGCATGCCCGCCATCCAAACGTAGATATGGGTGAGCGAATTATCCCTTTAACTCGTGAAATCTATATTGATCGTAAGGATTTTGAAGAAGTCCCACCTAAAGGTTTTAAACGTTTAATTCCTGATGGCGAAGTACGCTTACGTCATGCTTATGTGATCAAATGTGATGAAGTGATTAAGGATGCGAACGGTGAAGTTATTGAACTTAAATGTTCAATTGATCCTGAAACTTTAGGTAAAAACCCTGAGGGGCGTAAAGTTAAGGGGGTTATTCATTGGGTATCAGCAACTAAAGGCGTACCTGCAGAAGTTCGAATCTATGATCGTTTGTTTACTGAAGCGGCACCTGATGCAGATGATGACTTCTTAGCAAATCTTAATCCTGAATCATTAAAAGTTGTGCAAGCTGTTATTGAACCTGCTTTAGCTCAAGCAAAGCCTGAAGATCGTTTCCAATTTGAACGAGAAGGGTATTTTGTTGCGGATCAGCATGATCATAATGCTGATAAACCTGTATTCAACCGCATTCTTGATTTGAAAGATAGTTTTAAAGTCGATAAGAAATAAGACAGCAAAAAGGGGGAATATCCCACTGCTGTCCCATAGTTTGCTTTAAATAAAAAAACCTGAGTCTAAATAGTTAAAATATGAGTGCAAACAAACACTTTAACTATAAAGGACTCAGGTTTTGTCACACCAGAATACCGTATTTCATCAATTACTCAAACCCATTCTAAGACAAGATTTTGAACGTCTGGCTAAACTGCACCACTCTGGGCAAAAATTAAGATCAGCCACCCGCTGGGATCAGTTTGTTGCCATATTGATGTCCCAACTTTCTTGTCGGCAAAGCTTAAGAGACATTCAATCCAATCTCGAATCCCAGCAGGAAAAGCTCTATCATCTTGGCGCGAAGAGAATTGCGCGAAGCACCTTAGCAAGACTCAACGAAGAACAGCCCGCAGCCTGTATCAGCAATTGTTCACACAGCTGCTTCAGCGCTGTGAAAACTCTAAAACTGCACATAAATTTAGATTCAAAAATCCACTGTATTCACTAGATGCCAGTCATATTGATCTTTCACTGTCATTGTGCGCATGGGCAAAAGTACATGAATCCAAAGCCAGTATTAAACTCAGTGTTGGCTTAAATCACAGCAATACCATTCCGATGGTATTGAAAATGATATGGTGCAAGGCAGAGCATTTAAATTTCCTGCTGGCAGCATTATCGTCTTTGATAAAGGATATGTTGATTATCAATGGTTTGCTCAGTTGACACTTCAGAACGTCAGCTTTGTAACCCGGCTACGCCCAAAGACAGTTTATCAAGTTAAATCAAGCCGCAGCGTATTAGCGACTAAAGGGATTATTGCGGATGAATGTATTGAATTGAGCAGTGCGCATGCCAAGAAAAGAGGCGCACCTGAATTATTAAGACGTATAGAGTTTTATGATACAGATAAGAAAAGAACATTCGAATTTCTGAGCAACAACTTTCATCTGGCAGCATCCACCATTGCTGCAATTTATAAAGACCGCTGGAAGATTGAGTTATTCTTTAAAGCCATCAAGCAGAATTTAAAACTGAAGTCATTTCTAGGTCGAAGCCGCAATGCGATACAAACGCAAATATGGATTGCATTAATTGCCTATTTGCTGGTGAACTTCGCTAAACACATGGCACAAGAAGGATGGAGTGTTCAGCGTTTACTGAGAATTATTCAGGTCAATTTATTTGAAAGGAAACTTTTAAGGTCACTCTTTGTGCCTGATAAAAAATGGCGAAAACAAGAAGAACCTCAATTGAGGTTCTTCTTGTGATATTTGTGGGACAGCAGTGGGGAATATCCCCCTTTTTTTATATCCTAGATAGTTGTCTATCTTAAAATATCAATCAATCTTAATTTCCTGGATTTATGTGGTAAAAGTAAACTATTAAAGTTACTAATAAAAACACAGCAAGTGCTAGGTAGGTGTTAACTGTATGAAAGCTTTTAATAAATTTTAGGATGTTCATTTCTATACCACAACAAAAATAAGACAAAAATGTAATTTTTAATATACATTTCAATTATCATTGTAACTCTAACTAATTATTTTTCAATAATCGTTGTCATGAGAATTAAATAATTACGTGTATTAAATTGTTAATATTAATAATAGTTCTTATTTGTTAGATAAAATTAATATCTAATCAATACACAACGTAATCATGATTTAGCAAATTTGACATAAATATTGCTGAATAACCATAGAGCAACTTTGTTCTAACTTATCAGCATATAATTGATTATCTGTTCTTAGTTGTGAAATCGAAACGCCTGTTTGTCTTATTTCACAAGTATGACCGATTAACCATCGTTCGAAATTATCTTTATTAATTTCGATATGAAATTGTAATCCCAAAATATTCTTTCCAATTTGGAATGCTTGATTTGGGTAAAGTTCAGAGCTTGCGAGTAGCGTAGCTTCGTCTGGCAAATCAAAAGTATCTCCATGCCAATGTAAAACATGAATATTTTCAAGAGGATTTAAAAGATTATTCTCTTTCTGATTTATTTTTAATTTATCCCAACCGATCTCTTTAGTATGACCAGCATAAACTTTTGCACCTAGAGCATAAGCAATCAATTGCGCGCCTAAACAAATCCCTATAGTAGGTTTGTTGTCTTTTAAGCGTTGTTTTAGTCCTTCGATTTCATGAATTAAAAATGGATAATCTTCTGATTCATATACGCCAATTGGACCACCCAGGATAATCGTTAATCCTTCATAGTTTAGTGCTTGAGTTAGATCATCTACACCAGCCTCAAAATACCTTACTCTAAAACCTAATTGATAGAATACATCTTCAAGAGAGCCGAGGTCTTCAAACGCAAGATGTTGAATTGCATAAATTGTCTTTGGAAATGAAGTTTGAAGATTCATAAATTTGATTAAACTCTTTTATTAATTTTGATTGAATTTTTATTCAACAAGCTGAGCTTGTGATATTAACTGGTACACCAATCGGAACGCAGTAAGCTGTATTGTAGCAAATCATGAAACTGATGTGACCAATAACCACCTTCTCTAAGACAACCTTTAAAATCAGTGTATCACCTTGTTTGGTCAATGACAGGAAGAAACCGATGATACCTGGGATAATAATTGCCAAATAAGGCGCTTTGTTTTTATTGGTCAATGATAAGGATGTAGGAAGATAACCAGCGCGTGATAATGCAAAAAATTGGCGAGAATAAGCATAAATAATGGAAAAGAAGCTTGCAATCAGTCCAGCTAAACCAACGAAATTAACAAAAGTTGCTAACCAAGAATCCTTACCATACACAGTAATGAGTGCATCAACTAAAGGGGCTCCAGAATTTTTTAATGTATCTGCACCTGCGGCACCAACACCTAAGATCAAAATCAGTAATGCGAAAGTCGTCAGGATCAACATTGCACCAATTAGTCCACGAGGGAGAGATTTCTGAGGTTCTTTTGCTTCTTCAGCTGCTAGAGGGACACCTTCAACGGCGAGAAAAAACCAGATGGCAAAAGGTACTGCTGCCCATATGCCTATATAGCCATTCGGTAAGAAGGCGTTTGCACCTGCTGCTGAAGTGGTAGATATATTAAAAAGATTAGAAAATTGGAAATGTGGCAGCATTGCTGCAATAAAAACAATCAATGCTAGAACTGCAATCGAAGTGATTGCAAAAATAATACTTAGCGCTTCACCAGCACCCTTTAAATGAATCCCCATAAAAATGAGATAACAGGCTAGATAAATCATCCACCCATTGATACCAAATAATGATTCACAATAAGCGCCAATAAACACAGCAATTGCAGCAGGAGCGATTGCATATTCAATCAATATCGCTGTGCCTGTCAGGTATCCGCCGAAAGGTCAAAATGCTAAACGTGCAAAACTATATCCGCCACCTGCAGTTGGCATCATAGTCGACATTTCTGACATTGATAGGCATAAGCACAAATACATAATCGCAACTAAAATGGTGGCAATAAACATTCCGCCCCAACCACCTTGAGCTAGTCCAAAATTCCAAGCAGCGAAATCCCCTGAAATAACATAAGCTACACCGAGCCCAATCAATAACACCCAACCAACAGATCCTTGTTTAAGTTGGCGTTGTGAAAAGTATTCATCTGAGTTAATAGACGTATCATTTGCAGTAAATGAGGGAGATTTTGAGTGATTCATAAAACACTCCAAGAAGATTTATTCATCTTATGAAGTGCAAAACTGATGCCTAAAATGTCGTTAGATGGGTTAGAAGAGTGTTTTTTATTCCATTTGGTAAAATATTTGGGGTTTTTATAAATTTATGGCTATTTTTTATACGCTGAATTTGTTTGTTTTTAGCGCTGATGGCTTGGCTTTTTTTAGAAAATGCTAAAATTTGGTGCATTTTTAAATTGAAGCTGACCAAATCAGAACTAGTTCATAACTGCTCTGATTCAATCAGCCAAATATAAATATGATTATTGAATTTTTTGTTCTAACCATTGGAACAATTGTTGGTAAACGTTTTCACGAACAGGTGGCGCCGACAGAACAAGATCATGTAAACCATTATGAATTGCTAAAGTTTGTACATCACCTTTCATTTTCTTAGCATTGTGAATCATATCTTTCACATCAAGAATCACATCACTTTGCTGCGCATCTATACCCCATTTTTTAGGATATTTAGATTGATGGGAATGCATGATCAGCGTTGGAATTTTCAAACTTACACCACGATGAATTTCTTTTTGCGCTTCATGAATCGCGTGAACGAAACACAAATGTACAAATGGCATAGATTTAGGTTTCCAATCTAAATTGAAATCCCACTCTCCATAAAAGTCTTTATGCAAACTTGGGGTATACCAAGGGTTTAGCCCACTTGGAAATTTGGCATTGGGTAAATGTTTACCTGCTTCACTTAATAGAGGAATACCGACTTTTTTCTCAATCACACTTTTATAAAAGTCATAAAATGGGCTATTTGCCCATAATGCTTTAATTAAACGATGATCAGGATAATGCGCAGCATATAAGGTTGAGATGAGTCCACCCGTTGAATGTCCTGCCAATAGAACTTGATTATGATTTTCTTTAGCGATCATCTCGAGTGCTTTACTGATTTCAGCATCATATTCTCTTAAATCAAGTACATAATACAATTTCTGATGCGGAAGCTTCGAACGACCATATTTTCTTAGGTCGAGCGCATAAAAGTCATAACCATGTTGATTAAATTTTTCAGCCATTTCGGTTTGAAAAAAATAATCAGCAAAACCATGAATATACAAAACAGCTTTTTTTGTTGGGTTGTGGGCTTTTTTTCGAATTAATGTTGCCACGACTTTGCCATCGTAATCATCAGCAAAATTTAAAGTCAGTTGCTGATAATCCTCACCTAATATATCTGTTTGATATGTATGAAGGTTTGAAGTATTCATTGTTATAGATCGAGTCAAAATTCATTAGCAAACACATTAAATGAAAACTATAAGTTGTCAATCCAAATCTGCGACATTGGCAGTTCTCTAAACAGCTAGATTTTTATTTTTATTAAAAAATCGTTAAGCTATGTGCTGTTGTTTTTGACTGACGAAATTATGAAACAAGAAACTGCACTGAATATACTCAAAGCTGGGGAAAATGTTTTCCTAACAGGTTCAGCTGGTGCAGGTAAAACCTATACGCTCAATCAATACATCATGTACCTCAAGGCGCGTAAAGTTCCAGTAGCGATCACTGCATCTACTGGAATTGCCGCGACGCATATGAATGGTATGACTATTCATACTTGGGCAGGGATTGGAATTAAAGATAGCTTGAGTGATGATGATCTTAAGCGTATGAAAGAGCGTAAGTATTTAAAAGAACATTTAGAAAATGCTCAGGTTCTTATCATAGATGAAATTTCAATGCTGCACGCTAAGCAGCTAAATCTTGTTAATCAAGTCTTAAAATATTTTAAAGAAAGCGATGAGGCTTTTGGTGGCATACAAGTGATTGTTGCGGGAGATTTTTTCCAGTTACCACCCGTAGGTCGAAACGGTGAAGCCAACCGTGATAAATTTTGCTTTATGTCTGATGCATGGGTTGAAGCTAAATTTCGAGTTTGCTATTTAACCGAACAACATCGTCAAGACGATGAAATTCTTAACCAAATTTTAAACGCTATTCGTGCTCAAAGTATTCAAAATCACCATATCTCAGCATTGCAGCAGTCTAAACATCACGATATAGGTGAGACGTTTACACGACTTTATACACATAATATGGATGTTGATAACATTAATTATCAGCATTTGAATGAAATTGATAACGAGAGCCATCAATTCAATGCGGTTGTTGATGGAAATGAAAAACTGATTGAAACCTTGAAATCATCTGTTCGCGCTCCAGAAGAACTTACCTTGAAAAAGCATGCCAAAGTTATGTTTGTAAAAAACAATTTTGATATGGGATATATCAATGGAAGCTTGGGAGAGGTGATTGGCTTCGAGGAAGATGATACACAAGGGATCTTGCCAAAAGTTAAATTGACGGATGGAACAACATTATTGGTTGAGCCAGAAACATGGTCAATTGAAAATGAAGCAGGCAAAGTGATTGCAAGCTTTCAACAAATTCCATTGCGTCTAGCATGGGCGATTACGATTCATAAAAGCCAAGGAATGACTTTAGAAGCTGCTGAAATCAATCTTACCCATACTTTTGAAAAAGGTCAGGGGTATGTCGCGCTTTCGCGTTTAAAATCACTAACAGGTCTAAAACTTCTTGGATTTAATGAGCAAGCTTTAGAGTTGGATAGTTTAGCAATAAAAGCTGATCGCCGTTTTCAAGAGCTTTCGAGTGAGGCGGAAATCAACTTTGAACAAATGGATTTGACAACTCAACATAATGCCTTTATTCGACACTGTGGGGGGACTTTGAACCCGACTGAAATTAGTCGAAATGAGAAAAAATTAAGCAAAGGAGCTAAGCAAAGTTATGCGGCTGCTACTTTGGATGAAACGAAGGCATTGTTTGAGGGTGGTTATGAAATTGAAGATATTGCTCAGGAGAGAGGTTTGACTCCAGCTACCATCATCAATCATTTATCGCGCCTTCACAAAGAGCAAGGTTTGGATATTTCAGTTGCACATCCTGGTGATGAAGTTGTTGAGGAAGTTCGAAAAATCTATAAACGATTGAGCAAGCGTAAAAATCCAGAACATTTTACGGATGATGGCTCTATTAAATTACGCCCGATTGTTGAAGCCACTAGTCCGAGAATGGCTTATGATCAGGTGCGTTTGGCATTGTTATTTATAGAATAGGACGACCATATGCCTCATATCATAGTGAACTATTCAGCTAACTTGATTGATTTAGATGAACTTCAATTATTAGAGCAAATTAATTCAACATTGCTTGACTCGAAGCAATTTGTCGAACAGGACATTAAGTCACGAATTTTCAAAGATCAGAGTTTTTTAATTGGAATAAATCTGCCTTTAGAAGCATATATTCATCTCAAGTTATATCTGTTAAGTGGGCGAACTGCAGAACAGAAAAAGCAACTTGGTGAAGCACTTTTACAGGCACTTAAAATAAAAAAATATTTACAATCTGAATCAGATTTTAAAACACAAATTTGTGTTGAAGTTATTGATATAGATAAAGATAACTATTTTAAAGATATCATTTGAAGCTGGTTTTCAAATGACATCATAGATAACGTTATTCTAATTTAGAAGTTCAATATCGACATATTGCCGAATCAAATTATCATCCAACATATGTACATAATCTAAAAATGCGACATTGAAACTACCCACAGTTTGAGCATGTTCATACGCCAATTTTCCAGCTATAGCAAAATGTATATGTGAAGCAAGTGCAGCAATTATAGGCGTGCTAACAGCGTGATACGCAGCAGTCAATGCACCTAATGCGCATCCTGTTGCCGTTATTTTAGGTTGAAGATAGCAGCCACCATTCACTTGAATCACTGTATTTAGTTGTTTGGAAATGATGAAATCGGATTCACCAGAAATCGCAATACACTCTGAATATTGCAATAAACTCTTTGATTGTTCATAAACATCTTGGCTGTTTAATGTGCTGTCTACACCTTTCGATACTGTTTGATTACCAGCTAGGGTGCTAATTTCAGAAGCATTTGCCCGAATAATATTGGGTTTAAAGTTTAATAACTGGTCTACTGTCTCGCTACGCCATCGCAAAACTGCTCCATAACCTACTGGATCAAGTACCCAAGGCGTTTGCTGCTGCTGTGCTGTCCGTGCAGAAATGAGCATCGCTTGCGTTTGTTCCGTCGTGGGGGTCCCAGTATTGATACTAAGCGCGGAACTAATTTTAGTGAATGCTTCAGCTTCAAAAGGATTGTCGATCATGGCTGGAGAAGCACCGGCAGCAAGCAAGATATTCGCAGTGTAATTCGTTGCAACGCTATTGGTGATACATTGAACAAGTGGGGCTTTGTCTTGTAAGGAATGCCAAGCCTCAATCACTTGATCAATAAGCTGTTGTTTTAAAGACATATCGAATCCTTACTTTATGAAACTAGTTGCTAAATTTTAGCGTGTAAAATAGTGGTCTTGATGTTTACACTGGCGACAAATCAACGAAACATAATCTTTTGCATCATAATCAACCGCAAGATCATTCGAACCACAATACATACAACGCTTTACTGAATAAAAATTTAAACGTGGTTCAATCTTACGCCATGACTTCCAAATTGGTTGGAAAAAAATACTTTCATCATAACCAAGAAATTTAAATAACAAGACTTCACTCATTTTACTCAACGGAATGTTATGAGGCCTTGGTAAAGTGCTTGTTTCCCAACGCTCAGTTGTTGCTCGTTCTCGATACTGCTCTAAGGTTTTTTTCAAAAGATTGGTGTTAATAAACTTTTCATTTTTAACTTGTAGCGCTTTTTGCTTATACAAATATTCCAATGCAGTTTGAATCAAATAAAAGAGTTGACCAACAGCTAGATTTTCCATTAATCGATAGCAAAAGCTTTGAAAAGAGCGATTACCTGCAATTTGGATACCCCACGTACGACAGTAAAATTGCATAAACTGGACAATTTCTTGATATAAAACAAGATAAAGTGCATCTTTTACTTCATCTACTGTTTTAAATGGAATACCTAAACTTAAATTTTCGTAAAACCAATATCGAAGCTGCTGAGCAACACTGAATAAACTTGGATCAGAATAGCCATCAAGTCTTATATTTAAGTAAAAACTTTCTGTCTCGATACTTGAATCTGGAGATTTTAAGATTCCACTATTTAATAGCTCTTTAACAATTTGATTTTGAAATAAATAGTTTGGAGTAATCTCATGGTACTTAATATTTTTCCAATGAATGAGTTCATCATGTTGAACATCTTCACGGGCATATCCATCAAGTAGACTTAATAAGAACAACTTATGAATAAAGCTGAGCTGATTCAAGCTGTAGATGACTTCGTCTTTGACTTTGTATTTACGCTGTTCTTGAATTTTTGTTTGTTGTGTTTGTTTCTTACGCTGAGCTGTACATTGGTCACAATGGCAATTTAACTTACTGCTACTTGTAAAGACTCGATGTTGGCAATGGCTACATTCGTGAAATTGAATTTCTTGTGAATATTGTTCAGCTTCAACCCAATACATTGAAGCGTGGCATAAAGGGCAATGGCTACTTTCATCTAACTGTTTTTGTAGAATCTGTAATTCCATTGAATTATTACCTCTGAACCTCAAAACGGTAATTATACATGTAGAGCATATTCTATGATGTAAAGATTAAAATAGATTTACAACGATGAGATGAGTTGGATATGTGGCAATTGTCTTGATTTGAAATTGAAGATATTCCGATTGGATAAAATCTCAAATGCTGTTGTTGAACAATATTAAAGTGTGAATCGGTTCTTATTAGTTTATCAATATGTGATTTTATTGAAAAATCTTCTAATTTTAAGCAATTAAATATGCTTAAGTCTGATTGACTGTTACTCAGCATTATAATAAATATGTATCTCAGATGGATCTATTTTGCATTACGGAGCGATTTATGCAAAAAAACTCACTCATGAAAGGACTCATGGGCATGTCATTAGCTTTATGCAGTTTGATGACTTTTCCAGCTACACCTGAAGGTTTTTGGAAAAGTATTGATGATCGAACTGGTGAACAACTTTCAATTATCGAAATAAAAAAGAAACCTGATAATACATATACTGGAACGATTGTGTATCGCTATCCAGTGCCAGGTGGAGCAGTATTGACGAACTGTGTTAAATGTCCTGAACCTTTTAAAAATAAACCAATTTTAGGACTGCAAATCGCTTGGGGTTTGAAAGAAGATCCTAAGAAACCGAATCAGTATATTGATGGTCGGGTCTTAGAGCCTAAAACTGGTAATATTTACAAAGGTAAAGCTCAGTTAAGTGCAGATGGTAAGCGTATGCGTATGCGAGGCTATATGGGCATCTCTGCACTAGGTCGTACGCAGGTATGGATTCGTACTGATAGCGCAAATCCATAATTTATACTTATTAGGAAAGCCTGAACAAGAATGTCAAGCTTTTTTTATTTGAATAAAACATTGAAATTATGTGAACAATAACGATTAATCATGTTGCTTTTATAGTCAAAAGAACTCATGCGTACAGTGTAAATTGTTTAAAACTATGTTAGTTTTCGCGCATTAAATCTATAAAGATGAATAATTTAGTTTTTTAAAATGACGGGGTTAATATGTTGAATCAAATGCTCATGAAAGGAATCATGGGGCTAAGTTTATCGTTTGTGAGTGCGTTAGGTTTTTCTGCGTCTATCGAAGGTTACTGGAAAAGTATAGAAGAGCGTACAGGTGAGCAGCTTTCAATTGTTGAGATCCGTAAAGGAAATGATGGGCGTTATCACGGGAAAATTGTCTATCGTTATCCAAATTCACATGGTATTGCCTTAACAAACTGTTCAAAATGTCCTGCACCTTTTACCAATAAGCCGATATTGGGACTGCAAATTCTTTCAGGATTTAGAGAAGATCCAAATAAACCTGACTCATATATTGATGGTCGTGTGTTGGAACCGACGTCGGGTCGCATCTATAAAGGCAAGGGGGTTGTGACTGGCGAAGGAAAGCGTCTTCGTATGCGTGGTTATATGGGTGTTTCTGCACTTGGGAGAACGGTTGTTTGGCTAAGAACGGATAGTGCTAATCCATAACTTCTAAATGAATAAAAAAACCTCGATTAATTCGAGGTTTTTTGTTGGGTTGAATTTAATTAAACAGGGCATGGTAAATTTTCGTCCTCCTGACAGATTTTTTTAGCAGCGAGTAAGGCTTGTACCTTTTTGGTTGGGACTTTTTCTTTACCTAAGGCATCGTAAATATTCACAATATTTGTTACTTCAATTGGTGTAATACAAATGCCTTCTGCTGATAAAAAGACTGAAATAACTTGATGATCAATTCCAGCCGTTGCGAGATCGTGAATTGCTTTAATGTTTTCTAAACGATATAGATGCGCTTTTAATTCCATAATAAAACCCTCACTTGTTATTTTTACATACCTACTTTGGCATATATGATTAAGCAATAACCGTGCACAAAATGTTAAACACGGCGAAAAAATGTAAGTTAGTCGATGAGTGACATTTGCTTTTGTATTTTTGATTTAAGAATGGAAAACAGTGTTGTAATTTTGTCTAAACGATAAGTTGATTCAACGTTTAAATTTGAAATTCGTTTATACAAACCCAATAAAACTAATCAAAGTGATACTGTGGTTCTAAAGACAGGATTTATAAGTTGGCGTATGATTTGCAAATCAAGAAGTCTTGCCAACAAGACCATCTAACGACATGATGAAAGATTAAGGATTACTGATGAATATTGCGGCGCAACCTCCTGTACAAGCAGATCAAACCATTTATTTGAAAGACTATCAAAAACCATCTTTTTTAGTTGAATCAATCAACTTAGATATACAAGTCTATGATGATCATACGATTGTTGATTCAACATTAGTGATGAAGAGACAAGCGACAGGTGCTTTAGTTTTATTAGGACGCGATTTAGAACTTAAATCCATTCGACTCAACGGTGAATTATTAACTGCCGATCAATATGAGTTAGATACAGAGCAATTAACGATCACCGATGCACCAGATGAGGTCATTATTCAAACTCAGGTAATCATTCATCCAGAGTCTAATACCCAACTGGAAGGTTTATATAAGGCGGGTGATTTATTCGTTACCCAAAATGAACCTGAAGGTTTCCGCAAAATTACCTTTTATCCAGATCGTCCTGATGTATTGTCTGTCTTCACAACGCGTGTAGAAGCAGACAAAAAATATCCTGTGCTATTGGCAAACGGTAACTTACTGGAAACGGGTGAGGCAGGTGAAGATCGTCATTTTGCAATTTGGCAAGATCCAACCAAGAAACCAAGTTACTTATTCGCCTGTGTGATTGGAGATTTAGCGGTATTGAGAGATCGTTATACAACTTCTGAAGGTCGTGATGTTGCCTTAGAAATTTACGCGATCGAGAAAGATATTCCAAAATGTCATATTGCGATGGAAGCATTAAAGCATTCGATGCGTTGGGATGAGGAACATTATGGTCGTCCTTATGATCTAGACAACTATATGATTGTGGCAGTCAGCCAATTCAATATGGGTGCGA
Organism: Acinetobacter sp. A22; assembly: GCF_030913345.1. NCBI lineage: Bacteria > Pseudomonadati > Pseudomonadota > Gammaproteobacteria > Moraxellales > Moraxellaceae > Acinetobacter > Acinetobacter sp. A22. The sequence continues at coordinate 1,426,718 of NZ_CP133162.1, read as the reverse complement.
TGGAGAATAAAGGCTTAAATATCTTTAATACCTCTTGTGTACTCGCTGATGAAGAATTTACGACTGATGCAGCAATCATGCGTGTTCAATCGGTGATTGCACATGAATATTTCCATAACTGGACTGGTAACCGTATTACTTGTCGTGATTGGTTTCAGCTTTGCTTAAAAGAAGGCTTAACTGTATTTAGAGATCAGTCTTTCTCTGAGGATTTACAGTCGGCAGCAGTACAGCGTATCGATGATGTTGCTGTATTAAAAGCACATCAATTCCCTGAAGATGCAGGTCCTTTATCTCATCCTCCTCGTCCAGATCATTTTGTGGAAATCAATAATTTCTACACAGCGACAGTTTATGAAAAAGGTGCGGAAATTAACCGCATGATGGCAACACTTTTAGGTAAAGAAAAATATCGTAAAGGCACAGATGAATATTTCCTTCGTCATGATGGTCAAGCGGTTACTGTTGAAGATTGGGTTGCGGCACTCAGTGCAGGCTCAGGTGTAGATTTATCAAATTTCCTTACGTGGTATAACCAACCAGGTACACCTAAGCTAGAAGCAAAAGGTGAATACGATGTGGCTGCAAAGACCTATCATTTGAACTTGAAACAAAGTCTAAAAGCACACCCTAAATATCCAAACTTGAAAGCTGTGCCAATCCCAGTTGCTTTAGCATTGTTCAATGCAAAAACAGGTGAGCAGTACACTTTGCATAGTGCTGATCTGTTTGTAAATGATGTAAAAGATGGCGTTTACCTATTTGATCAAGATGAAGCTACTATTGAATTCACAGATGTGACCGAACAACCAATCGCTTCATTACTACGCAATTTCTCTGCACCAGTGAATTTAAGCTTTGATTATTCAAATGATGATCTAGCTTTCTTGATTCAACATGAAATCAATGGTTTTAACCAATGGCAAGCGACACAAACGTTGCTAGAACGTATTTTGTTAGAAGATCATCAAGCAGATACCTACATCCAAGCAATTAAAAATACGCTGCCTGATTTGGTCAATAAAGATCCTTTACTAGCATCACGGTTGTTTGACGTTCCAAGTGAAAGTTATTTAGGTAGCCGTATCGATCAAGATTATGAACCAGAATTAGTACGTGAAAAACGTGAAGCAGTTATAAATCGTTTGGCGCGTGAACTTGGTTCATTCTGGAAAGAAACCTATTTAGCGCTTGATCCTGACTTGCAGAAAGAATTTTCTTTGGCAATGGGTGTACGTGCACTGAAAAACATCATGTTAAATATGTTGGCACGTCAAGGTGATGAATCTGCTTTCGATTTGGCTTATCAGCAGTATCAGCAAACAGGAAATATGTCTGAGCGTTTAGGTGCTTTGCGGGTTCTTGTTTGGAATGATGCACCTCAAGCCCAGTCGGTATTGGATGATTTCTATAATCGTTTCAAAGATGAAGCTTTATCTTTAGATCAATGGTTTACGATTCAGTCATCTAACCCTAATGCGACTGCAGAAACCATAGAATACCTCACTAAGCATCCTGATTATGATCTAGCTACACCGAATCGTATTCGCTCTGTGAGTGGTGGATTATCTAATAGTCCCGTGAATACATGGAGTTTTGGCGTTGAACATTTCATTAATCTTGCGACTTATCTAGATGAGAAAAATCCAATTTTAGGTTCTCGTTTATTACAAGTGTTGTCACGTTGGTACACCTTAGCCGAACCTCAGCGTTCTCAGGTACAGCAAGCACTTAAAGCAATGCAGCCGAAAGTTAAATCTAAGAATGTTTCTGAAACACTAAATTCTTTACTCAGTATTTAATCTAAAGTAAGTTTTACCTTTAACCACAATCGTTTACGGTTGTGGTTATTGTTTTTATCATTTATAGAATTTCCCTCAATTAAAAAATTATAAAAAATAGAAATGGGAGCATTATAGGAATAATCACACATGGCTTTGAGTGTATTTGATCTTTTTAAAATCGGTGTAGGTTAGAGGTGGTCCCACATGTTTGAACAACTAAAAGCTTATTTATAAGTGATACTCTGCTCTAGTTAAGCTACCTTATTTTGTTGTGGTAGCTGGTCATAGTAAAACTCATCTGGAGTCATTTTGTCCAGACTCGAATGAGGTCGTTTCAAATTATAAAATTCAAAATATGCGTTTAATTGCTTCTTCGCATCCAAAACATTGCTGTAGGCTTTGAGATACACCTCTTCATATTTAACGCTCCGCCATAATCGTTCAACCATCACATTATCAACCCATCGACCTTTACCATCCATACTGATTTGAATGCCATTTGATTTCAATACATCAATAAATGCATCACTGGTAAACTGACTGCCTTGGTCTGTATTAAATATTTCAGGTCGACCATATTTTTCAATAGCTTCATTTAATGTTTCTATGCAAAATGTAACCTCCATACTAATCGATACTCTATGCGCAAGTACCTTGCGGCTATGCCAATCAATCACAGCACATAAATAAACAAAGCCTTTTGCCATAGGGATATACGTTATATCCGTAGACCACACTTGATTACTGCGCTGAATAGCCAATCCTTTGAGCAGATATGGATATTTGCGGTGAGCTTGATTAGCCTGGCTTAAATTTGGTTTGCAATATAACGCATTAATGCCCATTTTCTTCATTAAAGTACGTGTATGACGTCGTCCTATATGATGTCCTTGACGATTCAACAAATCACGCATCATACGGCTACCTGCAAAAGGGTATTGCATATGTAACTCATCCATACACCGCATCAGCTTCAGATCTGATGCACTCACAGGTTTTGGGCGATAGTAATAACAACCACGGGAGACTTTCAGCAGCTGAGCTTGCTTAGATACTGAAATCTGAAGTGAGTCATCGATTAACTTTTGTGGTTGAAGCGGCCCAGTTTCTTCAACACACCTTCTAAAAAATCAATTTCTAATGCCTGCTCACCGATTTTTGCATGTAGTTTTTTTAGATCGATGGGTGGTTCTGTTGGAGCTTTTGATTGATCGAAAGCTTGCGAGGAAGCTGAAATCAGTTGATTTTTCCAGTCGATAATTTGGTTTTGATGAACATCAAATTCAGCACTCAATTCAGCAAGTGTTTTTTCTGCTTTAATCGCAGCAAGTGCTACCTTAGCTTTAAAATCATTTGAATGATTTCTTCTTGGTCTACGTGCCATAAAATACTCCATATATTGATGTTTATAACATCATTTGGGGAGCAAAATATCACTTATAAGTGTTGTTCAAATTTCCTGATCCACCTCTGTCCTTCAAGTTCACATACTGTCGCACCGATGCGAGCAGCATATCGTTTTGTCGAGGTATTGCAACAACGCCGTGATTTAGAAAAGGTCAAACAGATTAAAATTTACTTATACGGTTCATTATCTTCAACAGGAATTGGTCATGCTACAGACAAAGCAACTTTACTGGGGCTAATGGGTAATGATCCTGAAACAATCAATATTTTAGAAAGTCATTTAACTCTAGAACACGATTTAAACTCTAAAATTTTAAAAATTGCAGGGACTCACTCCATTCCATTTGATGCGAATCAAGATATCCTCTTTATAGATGAAGCTTTGCCTTATCACCCGAATGCAATGAAAATTATTGCATTTGATCAGCAAAACAATGAAGTCTATGCCAATACTTATTATTCGATAGGGGGCGGTTTTATCTTAGATGAGAGTCATATAGACCAAGGAAGTTTTATTGAAGATAAAACTCGGATTCCTTATCCATTTCAAAGCGCAAAGGAACTTTTAGCACTTTGCAAAAAGTATCAGTGCAGCATTAGTTATTTGATGCTAGAAAATGAAAAAAGCTGGCGAACTGAAACTGAGATACGTGAAAAAATCATGGCAATTTGGCATGTGATGCAATCTTGTATTCAAAGTGGTTTACAGCATGATGGCATTTTGGCAGGTGGATTAAATGTAAAACGTCGCGCGAAAAGTATTCACCAACGTTTATTAAGAAAAGAACATAGCAATCTGATCGCGACCACTTTTAATGCAATGGAATGGGTGAATTTATTTGCACTTGCAGTAAATGAGGAAAATGCAGCAGGTGGTCGAGTCGTGACTGCACCGACCAATGGTGCGGCTGGCATTATCCCCGCAGTTTTATCTTATTACGTGAATTTTTCCGAAGATGAATCTGAGGATACGATTGTAAAATTCTTTTTAAGTGCCGCAGCAGTTGGGATTTTATGTAAATTGAATGCTTCTATTTCTGGTGCTGAGGTTGGCTGTCAGGGTGAGGTCGGTTCAGCATGTGCAATGGCCTCAGCTGGTTTAGCTGAAATTCTAAATGGAACACCTGAACAAGTTGAACATGCTGCCGAAATTGGATTGGAACATAATCTAGGACTGACTTGTGATCCTGTGGGGGGCTTAGTACAAATTCCATGTATCGAACGTAATGCTATTGCTGCTGTAAAAGCCATTAACGCAGCACAGATGGCGCTCAATGGTGATGGTGAGCATTATGTTTCTTTGGATAAAGTCATTCAAACCATGAAAGAGACAGGCAAAGACATGTCCGATAAATATAAAGAAACCTCGAAAGGAGGTTTAGCTGTAAATTCGATAGAGTGTTAAGCATTATTTAAATGATTGAAAAACAGAAATTGGAAATCTCATAGAAAGGGTGTTTATAGCATCCTTTTTATTTGACAATTAGTATTGTCATAAATAGTATGTGATTAATTTTAAAACAAGATGGATCATTTACATGGAAATAAAAACAATCACATTACCCACACGTGACATAGAAGTAGAAGTTTATGCACCTGCTGAAAAATCAGAAAAAGTACCTGCTATTTTATTGCTACATGAGTTGTTTGGCGTACTTGATGTCTATCGTGAAGATGCTCAAGATTTAGCAGACCGCGGCTATTTGGTTTATGTACCCAATTTATTTAGTGGAGGTGCAGTTAAATACTGTATTCGTGCAATGGTCAGTAAGGCTGGGCGTATCAATGCCACTGATAGTGATGTTAATCAAGAGATTCATGTATTACTTGATGCATTAAAGGCTGACCCACGCTCAAATGGTCGACTTGGTATGCTTGGTCAATGCTTAACAGGTGGTTACGTTATCCAAATGGCAAAACGTGAGGATATGCTTGCACCTGTGGTCTATCATCATTCTTTGGGTATTCAGGGTGCAGGTGTACCGAAAAAAGAATCCTTGGATGATATCCGAATTCTACAAGGTCATTGGTCAACTGTAGACCCATTTTGCCCAGCAACGAAACGTAACAAACTCATCAATCAGTTAGGTGATCGTGTAGAAGCTTATACTTATAATATGCCGCATGGTTTCCGCAGTGTGAGTCGAGGTTTACCCGAGGCGAAAGTCGTTTGGCAGCGAACCTTAGATTTCTTTGAAAGAGAACTAAAACAAAATTCAATATAAATAAAATTAAGAGAAGTTTATTATTCTTCAATGTTTATGAATATTTACAAAGAAAAAGGAGGGGGGTAAATGTCTTATAAATACGAATATGCTGGTTTTTGGATTCGTTTAGTTGCTTCCATTATCGACTCAATCATTGTCGTTGTTGCTTTGCTACCAATTACGCTTTTATTTGGTAGGGAAGCAACGAGCTATTCATTTCAAATGACTACAGCATCAGATTGGTTTTGGCAAATTTTGATGGCAGTGTTCTATATTTTTTGTTGGGTTAAATTTGCAGGTACACCGGGTAAACGTCTATTACGCTTAAAAGTTTTAGATGAAAAAACTGGAAATCATGTCACTGTTGGGCAAGGGATTATCCGTTATATCGGCTACATACCTGCCACGCTTGTTTTGTTTATTGGACTTATTTGGGTTGCATTTGATTCAAAAAAGCAAGGTTGGCATGACAAAATGGCAAAAACAGTTGTTGTGAGAGAGTTGTAAAAATAAGGCTGACTGTTGCCAATATTATCTTCGTAAAAATCGCCGTATATGGCGATTTTTTTATATTTAAGTATCAAAATTCAGAACATTAGGAAAGATCATCCCACCAATGTTGTATAAGTCTCGAATAGATTCACATAGAATAATCGAGAATTGATAAAAATGAGAACGATATGAGTTCAGAGGCACATTCGATGAGTTTAATTGCACCAGTAGTTTTACTGGCGGCAGCCGTAATCGCGGTACCAATCTTTAAACGTATAGGATTAGGTTCGGTCTTAGGATATTTGATTGCTGGCTTGGTAATTGGTCCATTTGGGTTTGCCTTTTTTCATGATTCTGCCGCAATTCTGCATGTAGCCGAACTTGGAATCGTCATGTATTTATTCGTGATCGGTTTAGAAATGCAACCATCACATCTATGGAGTTTAAGACGGCAAATCTTTGGATTAGGCACCTTACAAATAATCGTCTGTGCTTTGGCGTTAACAGGTGTTGGGCTATTATTTGGATTCACATGGCAAGTTGCTTTTATTGGTGCGGCTGGTTTTGTATTGACTTCAACAGCCATCGTAATGCAACTGCTTGGTGATCGAGGAGACATTACTCAACCTCATGGGCAAAAAATTGTCTCAATTTTATTGTTTGAAGATTTGCTGATCGTACCTTTACTTGCCATTGTAGCCTTCATGGCACCGAACCACGTCGTGGAAAGTACCTCAACTCGTTTAGAAAGCATCGGTCTTGGATTAATTGCAATTGCAGGTTTGATTGCAGCGGGATATTGGTTACTGAATCCATTGTTTAGATTATTAGCGGCAGCTAAGGCTAGAGAAGTGATGACGGCTGCTGCATTACTCGTTGTGTTAGGTGCAGCACTGTTAATGCAAGTTAGTGGTTTATCGATGGCAATGGGAGCTTTTCTCGCAGGGGTCTTATTATCTGAATCCACATTTAGACATCAAATTGAAGCAGATATCGAACCATTTAGAGGGATTTTACTTGGGCTGTTTTTCTTAGGTGTAGGGATGTCTCTAGACCTATCCGTAGTGAAACAGAATTGGCAATTGATCGTCAGTGGTGTGATTGCAATGATGTTTGCAAAGGCATTGATGATTTATATTGTTGCTCGCGTAACTAAAAGTTCGCATACCGAAGCTTTAGATCGGGCTTTACTCATGGCTCAAGGTGGTGAGTTTGCATTTGTCTTATTCGCAGCCGCAGTAAGTGCGCAAGTCATCGATAATACTGTTAAATCAAATCTTACGGCTATCGTCGTTTTATCTATGGTGCTAACGCCAATTCTTGGGATTATTTTTAAACGCTACACCGTATCGAAACAAAAGCTATCTCTTGAAAATGTAAGTATTGCTGATGGATTAACAGGAAGTGTTTTGATGATTGGATTCGGTCGATTCGGTCAGGTTACCAGTCAATTGTTATTAGCCAGAGGTGTTGATGTCACGATTATCGATACTGATATTGACATGATTCAAAATGCAGAAAAGTTTGGCTTCAAAATCTATTATGGTGATGGATCACGACTCGATATTTTACATGCATCTGGAGCCGCAACAGCGCAAGCGGTTGTGGTCTGTGTGGATAGTAAAGAAACCACCAACAAAATTGTAGAACTGGTGAAGCACCAGTTTCCTCTTGCTAAGCTTTTAGTCCGTTCTTATGACCGAGAGCATTCATTACATTTGGTGAAACATAATGTTGATTATATGATTCGTGAAACTTTTGAATCTGCAATCAAATTTGGTGGCGTTATTTTGCAGCAGTTGGGCGTTGAACAGGAAGAAGTAAAACGCATTACGCATGAAATACGTGAACGTGATGAAGAGCGTTTTGAAACTGAAATCGCGGCAGATGATGTGTATGCAGGCGTAGGATTACAATATTCACATCGCCATCCAAGACCAACAGCTCCATTGATTCAACCTAAAAAAGCTGCTCGAATTTTAAATGACGAAGAGACTTTAAAGGATTTAGATGAAAAGTAAGTTTTCATTATTTTATTAGCTAGAAATAAAGCCTTAGTCATTCTAAGGCTTATTTTTTAACTTAAATTTAAACAAAATTAAAATGAAAATACCTAAAATTAATCCCCAAAATGCTGAACCTATACCCCAAAATTGAATACCTGAAGCACTGCACAAAAAAGTTAATAAAGCAGCTTCACGTTCTTCTACATTTGAGAATGCAACTGCAATATTATGGCTAATTGTTGCAAACAGTGCGATACCTGCGAGTGCGACAATAAAGATCTGCGGAAATGACATCAGTAAACTGACGAGAGTTGCAGCAAAAAGTCCCATTAAAATATAAAAAATACCGCAACTGATTCCTGCAATATAACGTTTACTCGGATCAGGATGAACTTGGTCATCTAAACTTACAGCAGCGCTGATCGCAGCAAGATTTACTGAAAAGCAGCCAAATGGTGCAAAAATCGTATGGGCAACACCTGTCCAACCTACCAGTTGATTGACATGAGGGTGATAACCATAACTTTTAATCATCGCAATCCCAGGCAAGTTTTGTGAAGTCATATTAATTACAAACAAGGGTAATGCTAAACCAAGAATTGCGGACCAAGAAAATGACGGCTGCATCCAAATCGGTTGAGTGAGTGACCAAGAAATTGCTTGAAGTTTAAAATCAATAAACAGTGGGCAAATTGCTGCACCTAAGATTACGGTAAGTACGATGCTATATCGAGGAAATAAGCGTTTTGAAACCAGATAAATAATGAGCATGCTAAGAATGAAACCAAGGTGAGTTTCTAAGCTACTAAATATCTGAATTCCAAATTTTAATAAAATTCCTGCCAACATGGCACAAGTTAGACTTTGAGGAATATGTGCTAATAACTTTTGGAAAATACCTGAAAATCCAACAAGTGCGATTGCAATCCCACAGACAAGAAACGCACCAATAGCCTCGTATAAATCGTAATGTCCTGTAGAGGCAATAATCAATGCAATGCCGGGTGTAGACCATGCAGTAGCAACGGGATATTTATACTTCCAAGAGAGGATTAATCCAGATAAACCGATTGCAAGCCCAAGTGCCCAGAACCAAGAGCTAATTTGTGCTGTATTTGCACCTAGAGATTGAGCGCCTTGAATAACTAATATTGCAGATACACTGATACCAATCAGAAAGGTAATAAAACCCGCAAAAACGGCTGGGATAGAAAAATCTTGGATTACACGTTGCATCTATGCATCTTTAATTGATTAAAATTTATTGAAAAGTATAGCGTTAATGTTCTCTAAATCGTAGCTAAAAGATGATTGAATAAATTGATTAGTTGTTCAAATATGTATTAAGAAATAGTAGAAGTAGCCAAACGCAAACCGAAACCAAAGAATAAAATGCCGACAATAAATATCCCGCTTGCCGCTAGTTTATAATTATCTTTAAAAAAGCCTGCCAATTTTACACCTGAAAAAATGAGTGCTGTTAAATAACTAAAACTAATGATTTGCAAAATGATCGCTAAGATCAAAAAACTTAATGCAGGATATGCATAATTGGGTTCTACAAATTGCACGAAAAAAGATAAGAAAAAAAGGATGGCTTTAGGATTGAGGAGGCTAATGCTCAATGCAGTACGATAGGGATGTACCTTATCAAGTTGAGGTAAATCAGCCAGTTCAGCATTGATTGGTGGTTTTTTCCAAGTTTGATAAGCACCTTGTAGTAATTTAAAACCTAAGTATGCGAGATAACATGCACCTGTTAATTTCAAAATAATAAATAGGATTGGAAATGCTTTAAGTAAAGATGCTGCGCCAAGTACCGTACAAAGAATTAATACGAAATCACCTGTAAAAACGCCACATGCAGCTAAATAACCAGTTCGAATACCATAGCGAGAAGCAACAGACATTACGTATAAAGAGTTCGGACCAGGTAATAACACAATTAAGATTGTACCAATAATATAAGTGGTTAAATCTGTTATACCAAACACGATGAACTCATAAAAAAACTGATTTTCGTTAATATAACAAAAATCAGTTTTTATAGGTGAAAAATCGACTAATTAAGCTTTGATTTCAGCATCAATACCAAAAGACTGACGTAGTAGTAAACTTAACTGATCACGTGCTTTGATAAAGCCATCAATACCGCCTTGTAGTAATTGAAACGCCATCAAATCTTGCTCTAATTCAGTCTTAAAGCTTTCTTTGGTTTGTGTATTACGCTCGATTTTCTCAGCTAGTTTTGCTGTTGCTTCGCTTAATTGTGGTTCAACAATTTGCTGGTCTTGCTCTAGTTGAGCCAAAAGATTTGGAGCAATCGTTAGTAAATCACAACCTGCTAAACCAAGTACTTGTGCTGTACTGCGGAAACTTGCACCCATCACTTGAGTTGGAATGCCTTGTTGCTTGTAGTAGTTATAAATCTTTTTCACTGATAATACCCCTGGATCTTTTTCAATCGGGTATTGGTCTACACCTTCAGCTTTTTTATACCAGTCTAGGATACGACCAACAAACGGAGAGATCAGCGTAATTTTCGCATCTGCGCATGCCTGAGCTTGATGCAAACCAAACAGTAAGGTGAGATTACATGGAATACCTTCAGCTTCTAAAACTTTTGCAGCTTGAATACCTTCCCATGTCGATGCAATCTTGATCAAGATACGTGATTGATCTATACCATATCCTTTATATAGTTGTGAAAGTTCACGCGCCTTAGCAATCGTTGCTTCAGTATCATAAGAAAGAGATGCATCCACTTCAGTTGAAACACGACCATCAATCAATTTTAAAATTTCAACACCAAATTTGACGGTCAAAATATCAATCGTACGCTCAATTAATGCATCACTTTGATAGCCTTCTTCTTTTGCTTGATAATAAGCATCTTCGATTAGTTCTTTGCTTTCAGGCTGTTCTGCTGCAGCAGTAATCAATGATGGATTTGTTGTTGCATCAAGAGGACGGAATTTTTCAATTGCTTCTAAATCACTACTATCAGCTACAACGGTTGTTAAATTCTTTAATTGGACTAATGCATTTTGAGTCATTGATATAACGTTCTTAATAAACAAAATTATAGGTAACTTCTTTATAGCACAAACTAAAAGAAAGCAAAGCACCGTTCACTGGATTTAAATAGCGAATTACTATTTTATATTTGATCTTTACGTTGTTTACGTATGTGCTCAATTAAAAATTGGGCAGCAGCTCCTAAATTACTTTCTCTGCTCCATACCAAATCAACATAATATTCAAATTTAGGTGTGAAGTCGTAGATCTCTAAAACCTTTAATTTTTTCTTCAGTTCTGGGTTCTCATTGAACATTTCTAATGGCAATACACCCCAACCCAGATTTCTCACAATCATCATGCATGCTGAATGATGGTTATCAGTACGCCAGTACTCTTTAGAAAATAGGAGTTCTGGCTTGATGGTATTGTCCCGACTTGCGACAACAATTTGGCGTGTTTGCACCATTTGCTCAAATGAAACTTTATTCAACTGTGCGATGGGATGATTTATTGAGATGACAGGAATTAAAGCTTCTCTTTTTAACTCAACAAATTGTTCGCGGCTATCCAATTGTTCACGTTCAAACATTAAAGCCAGCTGAGCAGATTGATCGAGCAACATTTGTAAAGCATCTTCCTGTGGAGCAGAGACGATATTGATAGCTAAACTCGGAAAGTTTTGTTCGAGCAATGTGATGTAATCTGTCCAATTGGTGTGCAATAGTTCTGATACCACGACAATATTTAATGTGGATTCCAGACCGTTACTCAACGCGTGCGCATGCTGCTTCCATTGATTCATTTCAATCAAAAGCAATTGAGTTTTTTCATACAGCACTTTTGCCGCATCAGTAGGAATAGGTTCACGTCCGATACGGTCAAATAAATTGAGGTTTAAATCAATTTCTAAGTTTGCAATTGACATGCTTACCGCAGAAGGGACTTTACCTAACTTTCGTGCTGCTGCTGAGAATGAACCTGTTTCCATGACGGTTTGGAACATGAGTAGTTGTTCTTGATTTATATTCATCTGTCAATAAAACTGAAAGAATCTGATTGGATTGATCAAAATTATAAAAATAAAATGAGCCATATCCAAACAAAAGAGTGTTTTAAAAATGTTGATTTCCAAAAGAAGGCTCATTCATGCGATCAGTTATGAAGTGATTTTATTGGTCATCATCGCTATCGCGTTAAGTTTTATTTTTAGTATGCCACTTGAAGTCACAGGTGTTTTAGGTGTGATCATGGCTGTTATTTCAGTGATCTGGAATATGATCTTTAATCACTATTTCGAGAAAGTTGAGTTTAAATATCAGTGGGAAAGAACGATACCTGTTCGTATTATGCATGCTATTGGGTTTGAGGGCGGTTTGATGCTCGCAACTATTCCAATTATTGCTTATATGATGAATATGTCATTTATCGAAGCATTGATTCTAGATTTTGGTTTGACCATGTGTATTCTGGTTTATACATTCATTTTCCAATGGTGTTATGACACGATTGAAAACCGTTTCTTTCCAAATGCAAAATTTGCATCTTAAAAGTAAATGAGTTTATAAAAAGCACTTTTCTGAGTGAGTTGAAGAGTGCTTTTTTTATGCAAAGAGATTCAATTTAGTGAGCATAAAGCTTGGATTATAAATTTAGATTTTAAAATTGAACTATCAAAATGCGATCTTTTTATTAATCTTCAAAAATAGCCTAAGTAAAATTCAATGATAATTATCAAATATAGAATTTCTTATTTATCTAAAAAACATCATGCTAAACTAAGCCAATTGTCCTTTAAATTGCACGATTTTCTCTATGTTTCAACAAGAAATCTCTCAATTAAACTTACAACAATTCAAAGCTGGCGAAAAACGCTGGATTGGTTCGCTACTTGGGTCATCTGCTGCACTACTATTCAAAGAAATTGCCACTCAGAATTCTAATTTATATGTAATTGTTGCACGAAATAATCAACATCTTGCACAGCTTGAAAGTGAGCTTGAATTTTATGGCATAAAACCAACAATCTTTCCTGACTGGGAAATATTGCCATATGATCGCTTATCTCCGCACCAAGATATTGTCTCCGAGCGTTTGGCTATTTTATCTAATATGCCACAAAAGGGGATTTTATTAATTTCTGCTAGTACTTTGGCTCAACGTGTTGCACCTTACTCATGGGTTGTTGGTGAGCATTTTGATATTAAAGTTGGTCAAAAACTTGATTTAGAAGCACAGAAAAAACAATTAGTCCAAGCTGGTTATCGCTTAGTTGATACTGTTTATGATCATGGTGAGTTTGCAGTTCGTGGCAGCATTATGGACATATATGCATCAGGACAAGATCAACCTATTCGTATCGACTTATTTGATGATGAAATTGAAAGCCTGAAGTTCTTCGATCCTGAAACGCAAAGAACAACTGAATCATTAAAAAATTTTACTGTATTACCTGCTAAAGAGTTTCCTCTCAAAGAAGGTAGATCAACATTCCGAGATCGCTATGCGGAAAGTTTCCCTACCGCAAATCCCAAGAAAAATCCTATCTATCAAGATGTACTCGAAGGTATAGCAACACCAGGGTTAGAGTTTTATTTTCCTTTATTTTTTGATAAAAAGTTAATGGAAGCGCAAAGTATGTTAACGACATACTTACCAAAGAATTGCGTTGTAATTACAAATAATGAAGTTGAAGATGAATTAATTAGTTTTTGGAAGGAAGTCGTTCGTCGTTACGAAGATCGTCGTCACAATATTGATCAACCGATCCTTCCTCCTGAAGATCTATTTTTAATGCCTAATCATGTTTTACAGGCATTAAATCAATTTCCAAGAATTCTTGCTTCGGCAGATACTTTCGACGAGAAAGCTGGTGTTCTAAATTTATCAGCAGAGCAACCTCCAAAACTCGCTGTAGATCCTAAAAAAGAGCAGCCTTTTCAAGCTGTTAAAAATTATATCGATCAAATTGAATTTCCTGTGCTTTTAGTCGCTGAAAGTGCAGGACGACGCGAAACTTTAAAAGATGCGCTGCGCTCAGTTTTAGGAGAAATTCAAACAGTCGATAGCTTTGCTCAATTCCAAAAGGATAAGCTAAAAGTTGCGATTACCAGTGCTCCTTTAGACCGTGGTTTACTTCTCACAGATCAATTATCAGTTATATCTGAAAATCAACTTTACGAACACAGAGTTGTTCAACGTAGACGAAAACGCCAGCAAGAAGTCTCCGAAGAGTTTTTAATTCGGAGTCTAACCGAACTGAGTATAGGTGCGCCTGTCGTACATATTGATCATGGTGTTGGACGTTATGCGGGATTAGTTACCTTAGAGATTGATCAGCAAGATCATGAGTTTTTACAACTTGATTATGCTGATGGGGCTAAGGTCTATGTTCCTGTCACCAATTTGCATTTGATCAGTCGCTATAGTGGTGGAGATCCTGATCTTGCGCCTTTGCACAAGTTGGGTACAGATACATGGAGTAAAGCTAAGCGCAAAGCCTTAGAGCAAATTCATGATGTAGCGGCTGAGTTATTGCATATACAAGCTCGTCGACAATCAAAACCAGGTTTTGCGTTTGAGCTAGATCACACGGCATATATGCAATTCGCAAGTGGCTTCGCTTATGAGGAGACACTAGACCAAGCCAATGCGATTGAATCAACTCTTCATGACATGCAACTTGCGAAACCTATGGATCGTTTGGTTTGTGGTGATGTTGGTTTTGGAAAAACTGAAGTTGCGATGCGAGCAGCCTTTGTAGCAGTACAAAACAATAAACAAGTCGCAGTTTTGGTGCCGACGACTTTACTTGCACAACAGCATTATGAGTCATTCAAAGATCGCTTTGCGGATACAGCAGTTCGTATCGAAGTTTTATCACGTTTCGGAAGCAACAAAACGCATCTAAAAATCATTGAAGATTTGGCTGATGGCAAAGTTGATATCGTGGTCGGAACCCATAAAATTCTGCAAGAAAATGTACAGTTTAAAAATTTAGGTTTAATGATCGTCGATGAAGAACATCGCTTTGGTGTGCGTGATAAAGAGCGTATCAAAGCACTTCGTGCCGATGTGGATATGCTTACGCTCACAGCAACCCCAATTCCTCGTACCTTGAATATGGCATTCTCTGGAATGCGTGATTTATCTATTATTGCGACGCCACCAGCACGCCGTTTAGCCGTAAAAACTTTTGTTCAAGAGCATACGGATGACTCTGTGAAAGAGGCAATTCTGCGTGAATTATTGCGTGGTGGACAAGTCTACTTCTTACATAATGAAGTCGATACAATCGAACGAGCTGCAGAAAGTATTCGAACTTTGGTTCCAGAAGCTCGTGTAGCAGTTGCTCATGGACAAATGCGTGAGCGTGAACTAGAACAAGTCATGCAGCAGTTCTACCACAAAGAATATAACGTACTCGTTTGCTCTACGATCATAGAAACGGGTATTGATGTACCGAATGCCAATACAATCATTATAGAACGTGCCGATAAACTAGGTTTAGCTCAGTTGCATCAACTTCGCGGTCGTGTTGGGCGTTCACATCACCAAGCCTATGCTTATTTGCTCGTGCCATCACTCAAACATTTGAAAGGTGACGCTGAAAAACGTTTAGATGCAATTCAAAGAGCTTCAACACTTGGTGCTGGTTTTATGCTGGCGACAGAAGATTTAGAGATTCGCGGTGCTGGTGAACTCTTAGGTGAGCAGCAAAGTGGTTCAATGCAAGCAATTGGCTACAGCTTGTATATGGAGATGCTTGAAAAGGCAACTAAGGCGATTCAAAAAGGTAAAACTCCTAATTTCGATGCTCCGCTTTCACTTACTGCTGAAATTAACTTACATATGCCAGCATTGATTCCAGATGATTATTTGGGCGATGTTCATCAACGCTTATTGTTCTACAAGCGTATTAGTAATACAGACACACAAGAGAAACTGGATAATATCCGAATGGAGTTGATTGACCGTTTTGGTATTCCACCTCAAGCAGTTAAACAGTTGTTCAGCGTTCATCAAGTGCGTCTTAAAGCGGAACAACTTGGAATTACAAAAGTCGATGTGAATACAAACGGTGGGTATATCGAGTTTTCTCCTGATACACCTGTACAAGCAATCAGTATCATTCAGTTGATGCAGAAGAACCCAACTCACTATCGTATGGAAGGTGGTCAGCGATTGAAATTGACAGTTCACTTGTCAGAATACGAAGAGCGTATCCAGTTTATTGTGACCTTGTTAAACAAGTTATTAAGTGAGTTGAATGGCTAATTAGAAAATCAGATTTGAGGGGAGAAGTATCATTCGATACAGAATCATTTTTTGGTCGGATGATGCGTCAATAACTGAGGAAAATCATTGTTATTTGTAATCAAACAGGTTACTAATAATATTCACATCACAACTGATGTGATAGTATTGACGATTATTATTTTGCATCATTTATAAAGATATGTTTAGTTTGCATCCACAACTTGCTCAAGATACATTTTTTGTAGGCGACTTTCCGCTTTCAACATGTCGTTTAATGAATGATATGCAATTTCCTTGGCTAATTCTTATACCACGTGTTCCTGGAATCACTGAGTTATATGAACTCAGTCAAGCCGATCAGGAACAATTTTTACGTGAATCGAGTTGGTTGTCTAGTCAGCTTTCTCGCGTATTCCGTGCTGACAAGATGAATGTAGCGGCACTTGGTAATGTTGTACCACAGCTTCATTTTCATCATGTTGTACGTTATCAAAATGATGTTGCGTGGCCTAAACCAGTTTGGGGTACTCCAGCTGTACCATACAGCAGCGATGTTCTTGCTCATATGCGTCAAACCCTTATGCTTGCATTACGTGGTCAGGGTGATATGCCTTTTGATTGGCGCATGGACTGATTTAGTCAAGAGGATTGTAGGTCTTCTTAGATAAGGAAGGAGTAGAGGGTGCCACTAGATAGGTTAATCGATAAAGAACCTAGACAGTTCGCTTATTTCCATCGTTTGATGGGATATTCGATTTTGTCATTAATTTTGGTTATTTATACTTTTACTTCTTCTAGCGCTAATCACCAACTCTATATTCTTCCAATTTTATTAGTTTTCTTTTTACTGTCTCCTAAGCTTGAAAAATGGCTTCAATACAAATTTGATCGTGATACAGAGAAGAACGTTTTATTTGGCATAGAGGCTGTTATCGTTGCCATTGTTTTAGCTGGATTACATTTAAGCCTAGTACCTACATTTACAATCCTATTTGCACTACTTTATGTAGGTTTAAACAATAAAATTACTTTGCCAGTAGCATCATTAATTATTTTGATTGGTGTGCTGACCTTTTATTTTTCAACATTTTTTATATTTGGTGCGGAAGAATATTTTGAACCGACTAATCCTGAACTTACAGTGGTGAGTTTACTTGGATTGATGATGTTCATTGTGATTGGTAACTACTATCAACATCGTCGTTTGAATATTCTAGGTCAGCAACGTCAGCATTATCATAATCAAATGACTCGTTATATTGCCTTTGCAAATCAACTAAGTCGTTATGCTCCATTACAGTTGTGGCAGTCGATTATGCGTGGCGAGGCTGAAGCTAAAATTGAATATAAACGTAAAAAATTAACGATCTTCTTCTCAGATATTCAAGGTTTTACAGAGCTTTCTGAAAGCTTAATTCCAGATGATTTAGCTTTCTTATTAAATGATTATTTAAGTCATATGACGGAAATTGCAAAACAGTATGAAGCAACCGTCGATAAGTTTATGGGTGATGCGATCCTGATTTTCTTTGGTGATCCAAACTCTCAAGGCGTAGAACAAGATGCGAAGTCTTGTGTTGAAATGGCTATCGCAATGCGCCAACAGATGAAATTGCTACGTGAGCGCTGGAAAAAAATGGGTTATCCAGCATTACATATTCGCATGGGAATAAGTACAGGATATTGTCACGTTGGGAATTATGGTGCTTCACATCGTATGGCATATACGATTGTAGGTCGTGATGTAAATCTGGCAGCCCGTTTGCAATCAGCTGCTGAAGTTGATGAAATTTTGATTGCTGATGATACACATCAGTTAATTAAAAATGAATTTCTGTGTGTTCCTAAAGTGCCGATTTATTTGAAAGGGATTCAAGGTCCTGTGAAAACATGGCAAGTCATGGAGAAATTCACAGGCAAAAAATCAGATACACAAAAATGGTTTGATTTTGAATATAAAGGTTTTCATTTGGTGCTGAATTTTGAAGAAGTACAAAATTATGAATACCCTGAGCTGGTAGAAATTCTAGAGAAAATGATTCAGAGAATCAAAACACAGCAAAAAATTACTAATGCACAAGGCATTCCACGTTTAAATCTCGATGATGAGGTTAAACAATAGATTGTTTTTTTCTTCTGTATTACAAAACTCTATCACATAAAAAACTCCTCATTTAGAGGAGTTTTTTATGTCACTAATTTTGAAAAATTTAGTGATTTTCTGAAGCATGGTTGATTGTGTATTTAGGAATTTCAATTTCTAAATCTTCATCAACAATTTCAACTTGACACGAAAGGCGAGAGTCTGGCTCCAAACCCCATGCACGGTCAAGTAAATCGGCTTCCACGTCATTCATTTCTTCGAGGCTGTCAAAACCTTTACGGACAATGACGTGACATGTGGTACATGCGCATGACATATCGCATGCATGTTCAATTTTGATGCCTTGCTTAAGTAAGCTTTGGCATAAATTTGCATTTTGTTCCACTTCGAATTCTGCACCTTCAGGACAGAATTGAGCATGAGGGAGAACTTTAATACGTGGCATATTGATCACCTATACCTTTAGTTTGAGTTTGACCAATCTTCGAGTTTTGTACCCTTTAAGGCATGGTCAATATGTCGATTCATACGAAGTGCTGCAAACGCATCGCTGTGAGTTTTAAGTTGTTGAACAGCATTTTCAATTGCTTCTAACTCATTAGTTTTTAAGCGAGCTTTAAGTGCTTCAGCAGCAAGAATTAAATCACGAGCTTGTTGCTGGGAAAGTAAATCTTTATCAGCTTTTAAAGCTTGTTCTAGAGCTTCTAATTCACGTTCTGCTTCAACTTTTGTTTCTTGCAAATGGCGAAGTTGTTTATCTTCTTCAGCATGCCGGAAACCTTCAATTAATAGACGTTCCGTATCTGCAGCTGATAAACCATAAGAAGGTTTGATATCAATTTGTGCTTGAACACCAGAAGTTGTTTCTTTTGCAGATACTGTTAGTAAACCATCAGCATCAACTTGGAATGTAACTTCAATACGCGCTTGACCAGCTGTCATCGGTGGAATGCCATGCAAAACAAAGCGACCTAGTGAACGACAATGTTCAACTAAATCTCGTTCACCTTGTACGACATGAATCAGCATGGCAGTTTGTCCATCTTGATAAGTCGTGAATTCTTGACGGCGAGCTACAGGAATTGCTGTATTGCGCGAAATCAAACGCTCTACCAGACCGCCCATAGTTTCTAAACCTAATGAGAGTGGAGTAACATCAAGCAATAAAGAGCCATCTTGGCTGTTACCGATGAGCTGATTTGCTGTGATTGATGCACCAATTGCAACTACTTCATCTGGATTAATTGTACATAAAGGTTCACGTTTAAATATATCGCGAACTGCTTTTTGTACTGCATAAGAACGAGTAGAACCACCAACTAAAACAACATGTTCAATTTCATCTAATTCAAGTTTTGCATCGCGTAATACGCGTTTACATACACTGATTGTTTTATCGAGTGCGACCTGAATGATTGATTCAAATGTTGGACGATCCAAAACTAGACGATCATCGAATAATTTTAATTCAGCAGATTCATGATCAGTGAGTTGTTCTTTAGCTTGGCGTGCAGCAACGACAAAAACTGCGTACTCTTCATCACTTAGAGTTTCAATGCTAAGCTGTTTTTTTGCCCACTTCACGATTAAGCGGTCGAGGTCATCACCACCTAATGCAGTATGACCACCTGTGGCTAATACTTCAAACACACCTTGTGAGAAGCGCAAGATAGATACGTCAAACGTACCACCACCTAGATCATAAATTACATAATTACGATCTGTACTGAGATTGGTATCCTGATCTAAACCATAAGCAACAGCAGCAGCCGTTGGTTCGTTGAGTAAGCGTAGTACATTTAAACCAGCTAATTGAGCAGCATCACGAGTCGCTTGACGTTGTGCTTCATCAAAATATGCAGGAACGGTAATAACTGCACCATTAACTGGATTTTTTAAGCTTGCTTCTGCACGTTCTTTTAATTCTTTTAAAATTTCAGCAGAAATCTCAACAGGTGTTTTTCGACCTGCAGCAGTTTCAAATGCTGGCATTTCATTTTCAGCACCAACAAGTACATAAGGATGTTGGAATTTAATATCTGCTTGAGAACGTCCCATGAAACGCTTAACAGAAACAATTGTATTTTTAGGATCAGTTAACATGTACGGCTTAGCTTCATAGCCGAATGTAGTTGTATCCTTTGCATAATGAACGATAGAAGGGAGTAAAACTCGGTCTTTATCGTCTTGTAGAACTTTCGGTTTTCCCGATAGCACTGTCGCCACTAAAGAGTGGGTTGTTCCTAAGTCTATACCGATCGCAATTCGATGTTCGTGCGGCGCAGTAGATTGACCAGGTTCAGCAATTTGCAAAAGTGCCATGCGTGAGGTATCCCTTGAAAATAATTGGTAACGGCAGACTAAAAATCATCATCTAGGTCGAAGCTATCTTCTTCATCTAACATGCGATCTTCGGCTTTATCAATATCGTTCATTACGCGTTGGAAAAAGCGTAATTTACGTACCGTATCACGAGCTTCAGCCCAATCTTCGTCAGCATAATCAATTTTGAATTCGCGAACTAATCCATCAATCCATTGTTGAACGTCTACTTTTAATGTACGTAATTGATCTGTTGATCTAGCCTCATCAAGTTGCTCGCGCATCTCAAGTGCTGATTGTAGAAATTCAAAATCACTGATGGATTGATCAAGATGATGATCTTGCTTTTTTAAGGCAAGTAAATATGCAGCACGACTATCAACTTGTGAAAGTACTTTAAACGCTTGATTGATTTCACTTGACTTAATTAACGCCTGATCTTTGTCAGCAGCTTTATCTGGATGATATTGCTGTTGCAAATTCAAAAACTGTTTTTTTAAAGCTGCCAAATCTATATCGAGTGCTTCGGGTAATTGGAACAACTCAAAATGATTCATGGGAGATGAATTCCGCTATTGATAAATACATTAAAACAGTGCGGAACACACTGTTTTAATGAATAAAAAAGAGGGTGATATGATTTTAGACTGTAAATGATTCACCACAGCCACATTCACCTTTTTGATTTGGGTTGTTGAACTCAAAGCCTTCATTGAGACCATTTTTAACATAGTCCATCTCTAAACCTTCGAGATAAACTAAGCTTTTAGGATCCACAAAAACTTTAACACCGAACTGCTCAAATACTTGATCATGTGTGTCAACATCGTCAACAAACTCAAGTACATAAGCTAATCCAGAGCAACCCGAAGTTTTCACACCAACACGAATGCCTTCACCCTTACCACGATTCTGTAGGTAATTGCTGATGTGAGTCGCAGCATTTTCAGTTAAATGGATCATGAAAACTCCAATGTGTTACGTCGTTAAACTATTAAGCTTTCGCTTTTTTGCCACGATAATCTTCAATCGCAGCTTTAATCGCATCTTCAGCCAATACAGAGCAGTGTACTTTTACTGGTGGAAGGGCAAGCTCTGTTGCAATATCAATGTTTTTGATTGCTTGAGCTTCATCAAGAGTTTTACCTTTTAACCATTCAGTTACAAGGGAGCTTGATGCGATTGCAGAACCGCAACCATAAGTTTTGAAGCGAGCTTCTTCAATTACGCCATTATCATCGACTTGGATTTGTAAGCGCATTACATCACCACAAGCTGGTGCACCGACCATGCCTGTGCCAACGTTTTCAGCATTTTTATCCAAAACACCCACATTACGAGGATTTTCGTAATGATCAATTACCTTTTCACTATAAGCCATTTCGCTTCTCCAAACCTCGGGGTCAGCCTAATATTAATATGAGGGTTAAAACACGTTTTTCAATTCAAGTTCAATGAATTAGTGTTCAGCCCATTCAACTGTTGAAAGGTCGATACCTTCTTTGTACATATCCCAAAGCGGAGAAAGTTCACGAAGTTTCTCAACAGCAGCTTTGGTAATTGTCAATACGTGATCGATATCAGCTTCAGTGGTGTACTTACCAAAGCTAAAGCGAATTGAACTATGTGCCAATTCATCAGATAAACCTAGAGCACGTAATACATATGATGGTTCTAGTGTTGCAGAAGTACATGCAGAACCACTTGAAACGGCTGCATCTTTCAATGCCATCATTAAAGATTCACCTTCAACAAAGTTGAAGCTGACATTTAAATAATTTGCAACGTTTTGAGTAGGGTGGCCATTTAAGAAAACTTGTTCTAAGTCTTGTAAGCCATTCCAAAGTTTGTCGCGTAATTTGCGTAGACGTTCTTGTTCAGCATGCATGGTTTTACCAGCAATTTCGAACGCTTCACCTAAACCAACGATTTGATGTGTTGGTAAGGTACCAGAGCGCATACCACGTTCATGACCACCACCATGCATTTGCGCTTTTAAGCGAACGCGTGGATTACGACGAACATATAATGCACCGATACCTTTAGGACCATAAATTTTATGACCAGAGAAACTCATTAAATCGATTTTCATAGTTGAAAGATCGATATCAACTTTTCCAGCAGCTTGAGCGGCATCTACGTGGAAGAATGTTTTATTCTCACGTGTTAATTCACCGATTGCAGCAACGTCAGTAATTGTACCAATCTCATTATTCACCATCATAAGTGAAACAAGGATTGTATCTGGACGTAAAGCAGCTTTTACCATTTCAGGTGTAATTAGACCTGTACGTGGTTCTGGCTCGAGATAGGTGATTTCAAAGCCTTCTTCCTCAAGCTCACGACATGGGTCTAAAACAGCTTTATGTTCAATTTTACTTGTAATAATGTGCTTGCCTTTTGAACCATAAAACTGAGCGATACCTTTGAGTGCTAAGTTATCAGATTCAGTCGCACCAGAAGTCCACACAATTTCACGTGGATCAGCTTTGATAAGATTAGCGACTTGTTCACGCGCGTATTCAACTTTTTCTTCGGCTTGCCAACCATAAGCATGCGAGCGGGAAGCAGGATTACCAAAAGTCCCTTCGAAGGTTAAGCATTCCATCATACGTTCTGCAACTTCAGGAAGGACAGGAGTGGTTGCTGCGTAATCAAGATAAATTGGACGTTTCATGTCAAATACCTGTAACCGATAAAAGAGCTGAGTCAAAGCTTGTAGAGTTTTGGCGCAGGGCGACAGTTTGTACATTGTCGCGTGCAATTAAATCTGCAAGTGTGATTTTGGCGAGATAATCGGCAATATGATGGGAGAGTTCTTGCCATAAGTCATGCGTTAAACACATTGCACCATTTTGGCAGTTTCCTTTATGGTCGCAACGAGTCGCATCAACAGTTTCATTTACAGCTTCGATGATTTCTAGCACTGTGATCTCACTTGCAATACGCGCAAGATGATATCCGCCATTTGCACCACGAACGCTTGAAACTAACCCATGGCGCTTAAGCTTTGCGAATAATTGTTCGAGATAAGCGACAGAGATGGATTGGCGTGCTGCTATTTCCGCAAGCGTGATCGTTTGTTCAGTTGGCTGCAAAGCTAAATCAAGTAGAGCAGTCACTGCGTAACGACCGCGAGTTGTAAGACGCATGATTCGGTACACATGGTTAGACTAGATGTCTAAATTTTATGAATTCCGACTAAAATAGTCAAGTTTTTTAATCGCCAATATGTGTGTGAAAAGTGAAATATAAAGTTTTTATTGTATCCACATATTATACACAAAAAAACCAATCAAAATAAAGCTAAATACAGCAAAGCTGATATTGATCAAGCGTTGGCGCTTTTGGAGTCTATGGATTCGATTTTGATATTGTTTTACTTCCACGAGTAATGAGTTTATTTCTGAGCGTTGTTGATCAATTTTATCTAGCAAAGGCGCAATTCTTTGCTGTGAGGCTAAGGTTTCAGCATCATCATTGAATGCACTAAACCACTGTTTCCAGTTAGCAAATATGCTTGGGAGTGTCAAATGCGGTGCTAAATCTAAAAACTCTTCGGCAAGTGAGGTTTCACCTAAAAGTCGCATGTTGTGAATGCTGCGCTGATTATTAAACACAAATATTTTAGTAAGATCGATCAGCGTACTATTGATTTCAAGATCAATTTTTCGATCTAAAGACTGCATATCAAATAGCAATCCTTTGTCTGTGAACTGAATATAAAAATCAAAGAAAGGGATATAGCTATTGATGCGTAAAGTTACACGCTGGTCAATAAATCGTTTCGCCTGTAGACGAAGTGCTGAATCATGAGTCAGGATAAATGAAAAAAAAGTTTCTAAAACAATGATAACAAAGTTTAGCAACAAATGAGGATGCCTATGTCTTTGTTGCGTTTCACTCATGAGTCTCTTTTTCCTTACCAGTCAATAGATATAACCATAAAGCATATAAACTTGAGCATCCTTGCTCAATGATTAATATTAATTTACATGACTTTGTAGCTTTGTAGAACAGTTTTTTAAAACGATCAAGTCTTAACTTTGATATTATAAAAACATTTTTATGGTTAAATACGACATACTGTTTGTAAAGTGCTTAGGAGCATTGGTCTATGGATAACACTAACCTTGAAAATTCAGGTGAAGAAGCTGAGGTGAAAACCAAATTAAAATCAAAGAGTTCTAAAAAATCTGCTTTGGATTTCAAAAAATATACACAACAAATTTGGCTGGCAGGTTTAGGTGCATTTTCACGAGCTGAAGAAGAAGGAAATAAATTATTTGACTCGCTTGTAAAAGTTGGTGAAGAGCTTGAGTCAAAAACTGTTGATTTTGCAGATAACACCGTTGGGAAAGTCACTGAAAAGGCAAAAGAGTCTGTGACTGACACTAAAGACAAAGTAGAAAAAATTTTAGATACAGGTGTAAATCACTCTTTAAATCGAATCGGTTTGGTTACTCCTAAAGATCTACAGCATATTGAACAGCTTTTGGTGCAGCTTCATATCAAAGTTGATGCTTTAATTGAAGAAAATAACCAATTAAAGGCCAAATTGAATAAAAAGTAAAAAAACTCCTGACGCTCGTCCGTTTATGTCGTATTTCAGTATTTATTTTGGTTAAAACGCCTTTCTAGTATTGCGTTCTCCCCTAAAGCATTGCTATAAAGGCGGCATGGCCTTTTAAACTATAGCCTTGGATCTTAACAAACGATATTAAGAGGATATTTTTTATCATGAATAAATCAGAATTAATTGATGCGATTGCTGAAAAAGGGGGAGTATCTAAGTCGGATGCTGGTAAGGCACTTGACGCAACAATTGCATCGATCACCGAAGCACTAAAAAAGGGTGATACGGTTACTTTAGTCGGTTTTGGTACTTTTAGTGTCAAAGAGCGTGCTGCTCGTACTGGTCGTAATCCTAAAACTGGTGAAGAGCTACAAATTAAAGCTAGCAAAGTACCAAGTTTTAAACCAGGTAAAGGTTTGAAAGATTCAGTTGCGTAATCTTTTTAAATCAATAAACGCACCATCTCGGGTGCGTTTTTTATTTATCGAATGAAAAAGTTGATTTGAGCTTTATTCTGCATTCATTCGCTTTTATTTTTCAGTTAAAATTGCCCCGAAATAAAATATTGGAATTCTCATGGAATCTTTTCGTACACTCATTAAGGGTTGGCTTGGCAAAGTCCTTCTAGTTTTGTTTTTGACCCCTTTAGCGCTTGTAGGTATTGAAGGATATTTTAGTGGAGGCAATAAAGCAGATGTTGCAAAATCTGTAAATGGCCAAGATATTTCTAATAAAGAATTAGAAACAGCAACTAAAAATTATAAAGATCAATATTTATCCTTAGTAAAGGGTGATGAGTCTCTTTTGAACCTCTCTCTTATTCAAGAAAAAGCATTAGATGCACTGATTGCTCGTAGCTTGTTACAACAACAAGCAGAAAAACTAGGGATTTCCCTAAGTGATACGCAACTTGAGCAAATGTTGGCTCAACAACCTAGCTTTCAAGAAAACGGACAATTTTCACAAAAGCTCTATGAAAATTATCTACGCTCTGTTGGTATGACCAATCAAGGCTTGGTTGCTAGTCTGCGTCAAGACCATGCTTTAAAAATGATTTCATCGACATTGATGGATTATGCTTTGGTAAGCAAATCTGATTTACAGCAACTTGCTAATTTACAAACAGAACAGCGTACTTTGCATTTAGCTAGCATTAAGTTAGATGATTACAAAAAGGGTATTACTGTTTCTAATCAAGAAATTGCAGATTATTACAACAAACATAAAAACCAATTTAAACAGGTTGCTAATGTTGATGTTGATTATGTGGTTTTAACACCAGCATTATTGCCACAAGCAAATGTAGCTCCTTCTGAAGCTGAGTTACAGCAGGCATATAAAGCATTCGTTGATAAACAACAGAAAGATGTGAAGCGAGAAGTTAAACATATTCTGATTACAACGGATTCAAGAGATGCAGCGACAGCTCAGAAATTGGCAAATGATGTATACGCTAAAATTCAGTCAGGCATGTCATTTGCTGATGCTGCGGCGCAATTTTCAGAAGACCCTTCTTCTAAAACACAAGGTGGTTTAGTTGAAGCTTATGCTCCTGGTGTGTTTTCAGCAGACTTTGATAACGCTGTTAATTCTTTGAAGAATGGTCAGATTTCTAAACCAGTTAAGACACAGTACGGTTATCATATTATCGCTGCAAACGCTCCTGCAATTGATATCCCATCGTATGAAGCTGAAAAACCGCGCTTAATTGCTGAAGTGCAGAAAACAAAACAAGCCAATTTATTTAGCGATACAGTGAATAGTCTAAATGAAATGGTTGTGGGGAATGATTCATTAGATGCCGTGGCTCAAGAAGTTAAAGGCGTTCGTGTTGAATCTGCTAAAGGTGTTACTTTAACAACGCAAAATCCTTATTTAAGCGATTTAAATGTAAAAGCAAAATTGTTTAATGATGATGTAAAAAATGGTGATCGCAATGCATCATCAAGTATTCAATTAGCAAATGGTGATACGATCTGGATCAAGGTGCGTGATTATCGTGCTGCTGGATTCAAGACACTTGCTCAAGCAACTGCTGAAGTCAAAGCTAAGGTGATTGAGGAAAAAGCATATAAGGCTGCCCAAGCGAAAATCGCATCAATTTTAGCTGAATTTAAGACTCAACCTGCTGCACAAGTTGTTGCAAACTCAAAAATTATTTTTGAGGATGCAGGTACTTTTGCTCGTTCACAAGGTTTAAAGCGTGCTATCGAGCGCGCAGCATTTAGTATCCCTGCGCCAACTAAAGAAGGTATGTGGTCAGTTACAACGACTCAACTACCTAATGAGTTGGTAATTGTGGCGGTCTCTACGGTCAATACAAATGCCGCAAGTGCTTTACAACCAGAACAGTTGAATGAGTTAACCAAGTTATATCAGCAGTTCCGTGGTCAGCAGATTTTAGAGGACTATACTGAGTATCTAAAATCACAAGCAAAGATTAAGTAAGACTTAAGCAAAAAAACCAGTTCAAATGAACTGGTTTTTTTATAGGTAAAAGTTTTAAATTACTTTTTCTGAATAAATTTTGCTTCTTCTGTTTGTGGGTATTGGCTTATCAGCTTGTTTTTATACTGATTTGCTAGAGCTGTGTTTTTGTCCACTTCTTTAGCAATGCTATACAGTTGGTAAATCGCTCTTGGTGCCTTAGCCGAGTTTGGGTAACGTGTAGCCACGATATTGTAATTCTGTTTTGCAGCTTTATAGTCAACAGGCTCTACAGCTAGATAAAATTCAGCTAACCAAAAATATGCATTTCCAACATAAATACCATTCGGATGATTTTTAATAAAGTTTTGCATCGGTTGGATCGCTTTTTTTGCTCCACCTTGTTTGTAAGCATCTAAAGCAACGGTATATGCGGCTTTTTCTAATTCGATTTGAGCGTTTGTCGTATTCGTGGTTGCAGTATTTTGTGTTGCCTGTACCACAGGTGTAGATGTTGAATTAGAGGTATTTTTAGGGGAATCTGGTTGTATTGTATTGGCTGGGGAAGGCGGTTCTGATTTTGGTGCTGCTGCAGCTTCTGCTGTTGACTCTGTTGTAGCTTCCGTTGTTTCTTCAGGTGGATCAATTTTTTGTGATAAAAGTTCTAAGCGTTGATCTAAGTCTGTATATCGATTAGCTAATTCTTTCTTTAATAGTTCAATAGAGTTTTCATGCTCTTCCAATTGACCACGTAATCTACGAACTTCTTCTTCGAGCTTCTGATTTTTCTGAATCAAATCCCAGTTTAGATTTGTGCTTACGGGTGCTGAAGTTGTGTTGTCATTAAATTGTTGGCTTAACGCACGAGATTCAATAGGAATATTTGCATACAAATGTGTACTGCTAAGTAGTGCAATAAAAATTGCAGAATGCTTTTTTAGCATGAAAATTCATCCATAAAGTTGAAAATAAAGCTGTGGGGTGAATAAGCTTTGTTTTTTACTTGAGACACACCAAACAAACATTTTTAGATTTAGCCATTAAAACAGCAACACATTTAAATGCAATACGTGTTTACAATCT
Source organism: Acinetobacter sp. A22 (assembly GCF_030913345.1). Classification (NCBI taxonomy): domain Bacteria; kingdom Pseudomonadati; phylum Pseudomonadota; class Gammaproteobacteria; order Moraxellales; family Moraxellaceae; genus Acinetobacter; species Acinetobacter sp. A22. The sequence continues at coordinate 1,398,033 of NZ_CP133162.1, read as the reverse complement.
TCAAGCACTTTTGGAGAAAATACGTTTTGTTTTGTATAAACATTAAACAAATTATAATGTTCTCAACGAGACAAAAACATAGTTGGTGTTGATTTAAGCAGTTGAATCAAAAACTGAATTAAAAATAGAGACAAGCCTTGCAACTCCAATAAAAATCTCTATACTTTGTCAGGCAATGGTAGCCCTGCTGGTAGCTTCGCAATTGTACTCTATGAACCCCGCCAGGACCGGAAGGTAGCAACGGTAGTAGATCTATGATGTGCCGGAGTCTTGCTGGTAGGGTTGCCACCAATTATTCTTCATCGCTCGTTCGAGCAATCGCTTTCATAATTACACTCATATCAAATCCTCTATACTGCAAAAATCGAATTTGTTTTGCCTTGATCTTCTGATCTTTTGAAACCTCAGTACCAAATTTTTTGACTTTTAGTTGATATGCTTGTTCTAACCAATCAACTTCTTTTAACTCTTCTGTAATAAGCTCTTCATCTAATTGTTTTGCTTTCAAAGCTTGTTTTATGCGTTGTAGACCTTTTCCTTTGCGTATTTGACTTGCTAAGGTTTGCTCAGCAACACGTTGATCGCTTTGATAGTTATTTGATGCTAGCTCTTCGACGAGTTTTGCAACTTCATCAGGATTAATCGCATATTGATTTAGTTTTGCTATAAGTTCAGCTTGTGAATAATCGCGACGAGTCAGTAAGGCAAATGCATAAGAGCGAAGTCTTTGACCTGTGAGTGTTTTAGGTTTTTCTGTTTTCTCAGAATTAAACAAGTTTTATATCCTCATGAAAGAAAAACGCCCCGAAGGGCGTTTCAGTTTAACTTTCTAAAAAATCTGGTTCTTCTACATCTTCTGTAGGTGCTGCTTCAGGATTGTTTTTGGTGAGTAATTGCTCGCGAACAACCTTCTCAATTTCAGCAGCGATTTTCGAATTCTCTTCAAAATAACGAATTACGTTGTTTTTACCTTGTCCGATTTTGTTGCCTTGGTATGAGTACCATGCACCCGCTTTTTGAACAATATCTTGTTGTACGGCGAGGTCAACTAATTCACCTAGTTGATTAGTTCCTTTACCGTACATGATTTGGAATACTGCTTCGCGGAAAGGAGGAGCCATTTTGTTTTTTACAACTTTGACTTTAGTTTCAGAACCAACGATTTCATCGCCTTCTTTAACTTGTCCAATACGACGGATATCTAAGCGCACTGACGCATAGAATTTAAGTGCATTACCACCTGTGGTTGTTTCTGGACTACCAAACATCACACCAATTTTCATACGAATTTGGTTGATGAAGATCACCATACAGTTAGAGCGTTTTGCGTTACCAGTGATTTTACGCAATGCTTGGCTCATCAAACGAGCTTGTAAGCCCATATGAGAGTCACCCATTTCGCCTTCAATTTCAGCTTTTGGTGTTAATGCTGCAACTGAGTCGACAACGATTAAATCAATTGCACCTGAACGAACGAGCATATCTGCGATTTCAAGCGCTTGTTCACCATTGTCGGGTTGAGAGACTAGTAGGTTGTCAATATCAACGCCTAATTTGCGTGCATATTGTGGGTCAAGCGCATGTTCAGCATCGATGAATGCACAAGTACCACCATTTTTTTGACATTGAGCAATTGCTTGCAATGTCATTGTTGTTTTACCAGATGATTCAGGACCATAAATCTCAATAATACGACCTTTCGGTAATCCACCAATACCTAAAGCGATATCTAGTGTTAATGACCCTGTAGATACAGCTTCAACTGCTTGTACAGTATTGTCACCTAAGCGCATCACAGTGTTTTTGCCAAATTGTTTTTCAATCTGGCTTAACGCAGCTTGTAACGCTTTACTTTTATTATCATCCATCTCAAAACCTCAAAACTTTATATTCTTAACGACTAACCCAAGTGGATGTATTGAATCTCAACTTGTTGGGACTTGAGTATAGTGGCAGATTCTAGTTGTTTATTCTACATCTGACCTGCGTCAATACGACACAAGATGACGCACCTTAAATTAGAAAAATTACTCATCATGATAAGACCATGATTGAACATTTTCTTGTTTAAAACGATTAATATCACGACGATCTTTTTTGCTTGGTCGATGATCAGGTCGGGCTAGATTATGCAATTTTCGTTGTGATGCATGCAACTCTCTACGCTCAATACTTTCGGTTGTTTCTTCATAGAGTAACTGAGCCATAGGAGCGCCGCCACGTATAGACGATAGGGCTTTTACGATGACAGTTTTCTTGTCAAATCCTTGTTGAATGGTCAGTTCCATTCCAACCCGAACATCTTTGGATACTTTGACGCGTTCATTATTGTGATGAACTTTACCACCTTCAATGGCTGCTTTTGCGATGGAGCGTGTTTTGAAGAAACGAGCAGCCCAAAGCCATTTATCAATTCGCATGGCTTCCATGCTTTCTGGTTCATGCTGTTTTGGCATCTGTTACCTGTAAATGGGTTTCTAGACAATCAAATAAATCAGTGAGTTCATCAAGTGCGGGGTAAGGAAGTTCATTGGAATTCCTTGCAGCTTTGCTACTTGATGGTTGTACTATGCTAAATAGTTTTGAAATTCCAAAACTTTCTGCACCTTTCAATACGGCAACTGTATCATCAATAAAAATTGCTTTCGTTGGATCAAATGGATGCAATTGCTGAAGTTCACGCCAAAAAGAAACATCTTCTTTTGCGTATCCTAATTCTTCACTACTAATCATAAGTTCAAAGTAAGGGCTCAGTGCAACATTCTCAAGTTTTATCTGTAATCCTGCTTTATCCGCGTTAGTAAGTAACCAACAACGATAGCCTTTTTGTTTGAGTTGTTCTAATAATTCAAAGCAACCGGAACGCGCTTTGATTTTTTCTCGATGCTCGTATTGGAGTTGCAAAACATCGACTCCAACTTTTGTAGTCCAGTACGCAGAAGAATACCAAGATAGTGTATGCTTATGTTGTTGGTAAAATTGAAATAGTGTCTGTTTGCTCTGTTCTAGAGTGCATTGATGTACTTGAGCATGGTGTTCAGGTAGACACTCATTCCAAATAAAATCATCAAAGGCTAAATCGAGTAATGTGCCATCCATGTCGAACATGGCAATAGGCTTTTGCTGTAAATCTGAATATGACATAAGGTTGGTCTATGTTTATAAAAACGCTCGCTCCACAAGATGACTTGATTATGCAACTTGTTCCAATTATGGCGCAGGCTAGTCAAATATTGTTGGAAGAATACCAAAGTTATTGTGCTGGTTGCGAGTTTAATATTCAGGAAAAAAGTGATGATTCTCCAGTGACTCAAGCTGATTTAAAGGTAAATCATTTTCTACTCAAGCATTTGGCAACAATAACGCCGCAATTACCTGTCTTATCGGAAGAGAGTGATTATTCTGAGCGGAAGTCATGGAAAAAATGTTGGATGCTTGATCCACTAGATGGAACGAAAGAGTTTATACATGAGCGTGATGAATTTACGACTAATTTAAGTTTGATCGAAGACCATCAGACAACTTTTGCGATTATTGCAGTGCCTTGTGAACAGGTCATGTATATCGGTTATCGCAATCAACTTCCTTATAAATACAGTTTTAGCCGTAATGAATGGTTTCAATACAAAATAGAAGAACATGACTTAAGTACGCCTCTCCAAATTGGATTAAGTCACAACAGTAAAAATCCTAAATATCAAAATTTTATTCAACCATTACTCAAACATCGTGCTGTTGAGCGACGTGAAGCTGGTAGTGCCTATAAGTTTTGTATGATGCTTGAAGGTGATATTGATATTTATCCACGGTTTCATCCAACATCGGAATGGGATACGAGTTCAGGTCAATCATTATTAGAAAGTATTGGCGGTGGCCTACTGACTCTAGAAGCTAAGCCATTTTTGTATAATCAGCGAGATACTGTTCTTAATGGTGGCTTTATCGCATTTAAAGATCAGTACTGCAAAAAAATTGCATATGAAGCATTACAGCATTCTGGGATTTTAGATTGAGAGTTATATTACCCATGTTATAGTGGGTTAAATTTTTATATTACATAAATATTATGGCGCTACATTTATTGCCTAAAAGTATGTTTGAAGCTGTGGATTTATTGCCAGACACTTCAACGCCAGTCACCTTATTTACACGTCATTCATTGCGAGAACTTGTCAATGGACAGGGTTTTGCTGGTTATGATTTGCAGTTGACTGAGCAAGGGCGAGAGCTTGCATATGCTTGGGGGCAATATCTCATACAAAATACTGATCGAGCTATACATCACTGTATTTCTAGTCCTATCCAACGATGTGTTGATACGGCGGCTTTAATGATTGAAGGTGCTGATCAGTTACGTAAGGGTGAAAACACTCATACGATAGAGATTGTTGAACAGCGATTATTGGTTGAGCCAGGTAGTTTTGTATTAGACATTCAACAAGCTGCACCATATTTTCGTAAACAGGGTGCATTGGGGTTTATCAATAGTTTTGTGAATAATGTTTTGCCTGGCATGAAACACCCTATTACAGGTGTATTTGATGTACTTGAGTTGCTTTATCACACACATCCAACACATCAAAATGGTTTAAGTATTGCTGTTAGTCATGACACTATTTTGGCTGCAATTGTAGCTGTCATTTCAGGTCAAACAGAAATTCAACAATCAGACTGGCCAGATATGATGGAGGGATTATTTGTTTGGTTTGAGGGTGAGGATTTTGCAAATAGCAAGTTAAAATGGATTTGGCGTGGTCAAAAACAAGAATTATTAATTAAAGATTTTAAAGAAAAATAACTAACCCTTAGAGCTGACTAGATCACGATAACTAAATCTTTTAGATATTTTAAGATATCCTAAATTCATATTTTTTATCTTTTAGTAAAGATGATATTATTTTTAAATGCATGATTTTATTAATATTAACTAATAATCATAAACTTATCTTTATTGATAATTTATTACGGTTTATTGGGGGAAATGTGATGTATTTAAAACTTAAATATTTGTCATTATCTGTTCTTGCAGCAATGTTAAGTGCTTGTGGCGGCGAGTGCTTGTGGCGGCGGAAGTGGTGGTACTTCATCAACAGAAAGTAATATGGGGTCAGGAAGTTTGGGTGATTCTCATCCATCTTTTTCTGTAAAATACCCTGAGCCAACAAAAGATGTTATCGATGATACGGTTCTTGGTTTTTATGATTACGATAAATTAGGTTTAGCTCGTACTTTGAGGAATGATTTGAATGGAAGCTTTTCAGCTATGATTCAATTTGCTCAAAGTCATGTGGTTAATCCAAAAAATAATGAAAAAGATTACATGCCTCGTTTAACCTCTGAGAAAGAGGCTCTTTTATTGGTGACACCATTAATCGAGATGGGGAATATTCAATCTTTAAAAGCTGAAATTTATCAGGGCAATCAATTACTGAGAACGGTAGATTTAGATGAGCCATCTCGTTTGGCTGCATCTGATCAATCAAATAATGATGGACGACCACAGGTGAACTATTCAAAACGTGCTTGGAGCACTGCTTTGAATTGGAATGAAGTTAAAGTTGGTTTGCATATTCGAATTATTGATCCCTTAACTAATCGTAGTGGTAACTTAGCAGAGATAGATATTGATTTTGCCGCTCCAGGTGAGTTAGTTGTGCAAAATATTCGTTTGGGATTACTTACCGATCCACCTCAGTCTAACGGTCACTATATGCTGTTAGAACCAGCAAAAGCAGGAACAGATTATTTTCAGACTATTCCAGCTGCTCGAATGATTGTCACCAAATATGACGATTTAAAACTCGATAAAGTCATGGTTGCTAGTGGGGTAATTTATGATGCTGCCAGTGTAACGACTGGTGATGTCTATAGTGGTGATATGCGAGAAAACACGGCAAAGTCAACTTTTGGGGTAGGTATTAATCTAGCAAATTGGGGAATTACCAGTGCCTCTATGGCGAGTCAAGAACAGCCTCAACTGACACAAAGTGTAGTTACACATCATGCTCGCGGTAAATACAGTAATGGTGACGTCACGCATGGTTTGAGTGGTGGTAATGGAATGCTAACACTGATTGACTCTGTAGGTAATGAGTTTAGTCATGAGATTGGACATCACTATGGTTTGGGGCATTATCCCGGTTCCGTGAATAATAATATGTTTTGGGCTGCACATCATGCAGATAGTGGCTGGGGATATATCGCCTTTAGAAATAAAATGCGTGGTAATCTCAATTGGACATCGACAAATCTTGGAGATAGTAGTAATGGCGTTCCAAACTTTTTAAATAAGTATGCTTATGGTTGGGATGCGATGTCTGGCGGTTCGACTGCGAGTTCGATTTCGAAATATACACATTACACAGGCTATAGTACGTATCTCAAGATTCAACCTGCCTTTGATCGATATGTCTGGGATAAAAACTCACTAACTGGTTATAAAAAGTGGAATGCTACAACACGAGCTATGGAAGTTGCACAGCCCAAAGTACTGAACCGTACCGGGTTTGTCGGAGACTTTTTTATTTAAGTTAGGCCACCTGACCTAACGGGTTAATCTTATCATAGTACATTGCTTCAAACTCAAAAGGTGATACATAACCCAGTGCACTGTGTACACGCTCTTTATTGAACCAATCTACCCAGTTTAGTGTCGCAAGTTGTACATCCGCTAAACCTTGCCAATCCGCTTTTAAATATTCAATCACCTCTGTTTTGTATAAGCCATTCACCGTTTCAGCCAAAGCATTATCGTATGAATCACCGGTCGTACCGACTGATGCTCGTAAATTTGCTGCTTCTAAACGATTGGTATAACGAATGGAAAGATATTGCACGCCTCTGTCACTATGATGAATCACGTTCTTTGGCATGCCTCGATCATGCAATGCTTGCTCCAGTGCATCGAGCACCATATCTGTATTCATACGTGTTGATACTTTCCATCCAACAATTGCTCGCGAGAACACATCAATAATAAAGGCGGTATAGACCCAGCCTGAATGAGTTTGAATATACGTGAAGTCAGCGACCCACAGCTGGTCAGGATGATCTGCATTAAAATTGCGTTTTACTAAGTCATCTGCTCGTTTTTGATCATCTCGGCTACGGGTGGTTTGTTTATTCTTACCACGCCAAACACCTTGTATACCTAGCTTCTGCATCAATCGAGCAACTGTACAACGTGCGATAACATAACCTTCACGTTTCAATTGTTGCCAGACCTTACGCACACCATATCGACCTAAACTTTCTTTCCAAATACGTTTGATTTGCTCTGCATGATGTAAATCATGCAGAGCACGTTTCGCTCGATGTTCTGGGTTATCAACGAGATCTAAAGCCCGATAATAGGTCGAAGCTGCAATCGGTAAAATTCTACAAATCGCTTCAACACCATATCGATCTTTATTGTTCTGGATAAAATCCACCATTATTTGTGTGGGCGGTCGAGCTCCGCCTGGGCGAAAAAAGCGGCTGCTTTACGTAGAATTTCGTTAGCACGTTGCAGTTCTTTATTTTCACGTTCGAGTTGTTTAATACGTTCTTGATCTGAAAGTTGCTGTACTTTAATTGGGTTTTGTTTATCTAAATATTTTTGATACCAAACACGTAGAGTTTCAGGAGTACAACCTATCTTGGGAGCAATAGCGGTGATTGCAGCCCAAGTAGAAGGATAATCTTTTTCAGATTCAATCAATAATTGAACCGCTCTATCTCTGATTTCAGGGGTGTATTTTACTTTTTTCATCGGGACATTCTCTCAAGAAAAGTGGTCTCCGACAAACCCGGTACGGTTCATACCGAACTCTGGAAATGTTTGGTACAACACAGCTGATGGGAATTACTTAAAGCCAAGATTATTCGGTGTTCCTGTTTATACGATTCTGGGTGGATATGATCCTGTGAATCAAGTGGGTTTAATTTATCCAGCAGCAAGAGGGAATTGGGGTAATGTGTTTAACTTGTCTCAAATCAATCCAAATGATTCTACGGCAAGCTGTTGGTTAAATATTCGATTCGCATCAAATGAGCAAAATATTGCTCTAGCACCTCAACGTATGAATACGAATAGTAATGCCAATAAGTTCCATATCAATGTGGCTCAAAGTGAATCACCACAGCAAGTAAATTTGTATTGTAGAAAAGCCAATCAAAAAGCAGTTTTACTTTCAACAATAATGATTCCAGCAAACAATGTACAAATTTCACCTTATGCAGAAATTGGTAAAAATGTTGGGTATTCAGCATTAAAACAAATTGAACTTCCAGTACTTGAGCAAGCCCTTTTGGAAAATGCTACAACACCCGTGGTGAATTTGTCAGCTGATAATAAATTGTTGTTCGATTCATATCAAAAATTCAAAGATCAGCTTTCGATTGCAGCGCAAAGCGAAATGAATCGTTATACCCAACAGCAAAACACGCTGTATCGTTTGAATCGCTGGATGAATGTATATCGCTCTGATTTAGTGAATCTAAATTCTGATGCAGTTAACGCTTTTCATGTTTTCCTAGATAAGCTAGAACTGAAAAGTGATTTTAATTTAGGCTCTGCGATGAGTTTAATGAATCGAACAAATTGTTTGAAAGCTGAAAAACTTGAAAATGGTCAATTCAATGCATTTATTAGTGGTGCTTCGGGTTGTATAGGCGATGACTCAGAAAAATGGGTTTACGATGCATTAGGAAAAATTCACAGCAAAAAATATATAGATCAATGCTTAGCAACTACTTCGGGTAATGTGATTAATTTACAGCCTTGCAGTAACAACCAAGCTAATCAAGTTTGGACTACTGATATGAGTGCTCAAGCGATTAAGCAGGCTAATCAATGCTTCGATTTGGAAGGTGGCTATCTGACGAATAATCGCGCACGTTTAATTCGTTATCGTTGTACAGGAGGAGCTAACCAGAAATGGACGATTCCAACTGCTAATAATAGTTTGATTCTTTCAGGTCTAACGGCTAAGAATTTAGTATTAACGACAAAAGTATTTGGATTAAACGAATAGCTTACACAAAAGAAAGGGGTGGTAGATCTGCCTCTTTCTGTTTTGATAAAATTTGAAAATCAAGAGACAATAAAAAAGCCCGAAAATCGGGCTTTTTTATGTGCAACAAATTAGTTAGCTAATGCTTTAATTTGAGCGTTTAAGCGGCTCTTGTGACGAGCAGCTTTATTTTTGTGGATGATGCCTTTGTCAGCCATACGGTCGATTACAGGTACAGCTGTTTTGTAAGCTTCAGAAGCTACAGCATAATCACCAGCAGCGATCGCATTTACAGTACGTTTGATGTAAGTACGAACCATAGAACGCAAGCTTGCGTTGTGTTTACGTGCTTTAACGTTTTGACGAGCACGTTTTTTAGCTTGAGCAGAGTTTGCCACTCGTGCACTCCTTGAAAATAAGTTGGTCTGGGCGGGCTGAAGTTAAAACCAATAAAATATTAGCAACATTCACCAGCCCGTAAACAAGTGCCATATTTTGAGGAAACTAAGCCCCGAAGTCAAGCCTTGTGATACTTTTAAGTACATTTAACAGGTGATTATCTTGCAAGAAAACGTTACATTAGTCCAAGTGATAACTTGAGCGAAATAAAAATGAAAATAGGTGCGAAGAAGGCAATTATTATTGGTGCGACAGGTTTAGTCGGTTTGGCTTTGATTGAACAATTACAATCGTCTGATGACTTTGAATCAATCACGGTGGTTGTTCGTAAAAAAACTGATAAATTAGATGCTTATACTAAAGTGACGCAGTTCGTTCTTGAAGATTTTTTATTACTTAATGACGAAGATGTAAATGGTTTTACCCATGCTTTTAGCTGTTTGGGAAGTACGATCAAACAGGCTGGTTCTAAAGATAAATTTTATGCAATTGATTATGAAATTAATGCGCATTTTGCAGATTTAATTCAAGATAAAAACATTCATCTGTTAATTGTTAGTGCGCTTGGAGCGAATGCTAATTCGCCGATTTTTTACAATAAGGTAAAAGGTCAGTTAGAAGATTATTTAAAAAAATTGTCAATTTATAAGTTATCGATCTTTCAGCCTTCTTTGTTGATTGGAAAACGTAGCGAAGTTCGTTTATTGGAAGATACAGCGCAAACACTGTTTAAGCTTGTAGAAAAAACGTGGACTAAGCCGTTTAAATATAAGCCTATCAGTGCAGAACAATTGGCGCATACTATGGTGATTGCGGCTCAAACACAAACAGCAGCATTTAAACTATATGATAATTTAGCGATTCAGCAGACCCAATAAAGGAGAACTTTTGTGACAACAGTATCTTTCGTTACCTGTGACTTATTAGATGATAATCCAGATAAAGAGTTGCAAGTTGTAACACCTTGCATGGATGGTAAATTTTTTAAGAGCTACGGCGCACGTAAGACGTTTGGCGGTCAGATCGTTACCGTTAAATGTTATGAAGATAACTCTCGTGTTAAAGAACTTTTAGCGACCGATGGTACGGGTAAAGTCTTGGTTGTTGATGGGGGTGCATCAATGCGTTGTGCTTTGATGGGGGACTTAATTGCTGATTCGGCTGTAAAAAACCATTGGAATGGGGTGGTAATTTACGGTTGTGTACGTGATGTCGATGCAATTGCGGAATTAGACCTGGGTGTGCATGCATTGGCTGCAATACCGCAAAAAAGTAATCGTAAGGGCATAGGTGAAGTAGACATCACATTGTATTTTGGTGGTGTGACCATTAATTCTGGGGATTATATCTATGCAGATAATAACGGAATTGTGATTGCCAAAGAAAAACTAGTCGACTGCTAAAAGGATAACAGTATGCTTAAAATGGTAAGCCATCAGTTTAAAGTTTTACAATCAGTAGCTGCAACACTTATCGAAGGTGGGCGTGGTGTGTCAGGAACACCATTTCCGAATCAGCCTGAAAAACCAATCAAGCTATATGAATTTGAAGGTTCACCATTTTGCCGACGTGTTCGTGAAGTTATTACGCTTCTGAATTTGGATGTTGAAATCTATCCATGTCCGAAAGGTGGTGAAAAATACCGTCAAATCGTAAAGCAAAAAGGTGGGAAAAAGCAGTTTCCATTTTTAATTGATGAAAATACAGGTGATCAGTTATACGAATCACAAGACATTATTCATCATTTATTTAAGCATTATGGAAAAACGGGACAAACTCCAAAAAAATATAGTCATTATCCTAAATTGCCGTATGTATCGACTTTGGCTACTGTTGCAAATGCAGCTCGTGGTGTTTGGATTAATAAGAAAATTATTAATCGCCCAGCGCCAACAGAGCTTTTAGAGTTATGGAGTTTTGAAGCTAGTCCGTATACGCGTTTAGTACGTGAAGTATTATGTGAATTAGAATTGCCTTATGTGTTGCACAATGTGCCGAAAGAGCGTTGGCAAGATATGGGTCCTGCGATTTTGCGTTTAAAACCGGGGAAATATATTCCACTACCAAATGGTAAGCGTGAAAAGACTGTTGAAATCATGGGGCGTGATATTCAGGTTCCATATTTGGTTGATCCGAACACGGGTGTGAAAATGTTTGAATCAGCTAAAATTGTTGAGTATCTAAAGAAACAGTACGGACAATAAATATTGAAAAAGCACCTTCAAGAAGGTGCTTTTTTTATCATTTGGTTGTTGCACTCATGATTGTTTTACAGGTTAAATACTTTGGTTAATATTGTGATGTGATCAACTAATGTTCAGTCAGTTATCTAGTTTATTCAAAAGCTCAAAAGAGACACCAGAACAATTGTTTTTGAAAGAGCATGCTTTAACCTTTGATAAGGAGTGTGGTGCTATATTGAAGGGTGTAAAACTGAATGAACTGTGTTTTCGTCTGGAGTATTTTTCAAATCGAAAATTAGATCACTTTGATGATTTGGCAAAGTTGTTTGAAATCAGTCCACAGATAAATGAAAAAATTGATTTAGAAATTCATTCGCAACGTTTTGTAGAACGTTTGGGGAATACAGAAGAAAATCTCAAAGAGTTCAAAGAAATGATCAAAATTTTGAATGATTATTATGTGAAATTTCAAAGACCAAGATAAGCCAATATGTCCTTATGAATAGTAGTATAAAAAAAGCTGAATCAGATGATTCAGCTTTTTTGTGGGTAATCTAGCAATTATTTTTCAATAATAGCAGTTACACCTTGACCACCAGCAGCACAGATCGAAACTAAGATACGACCTGAACCTTTTTGGTTTAAGATTTTCGCAGCAGTCGCGATGATACGACCACCAGTAGCAGCGAATGGGTGACCAGCAGCTAAAGAAGAACCTTTAACGTTTAACTTGCTACGATCAATTGAACCTAAAGGTGCATCTAAACCTAAACGCTCTTTACAAAATTTCTCATCTTCCCAAGCTTTCAAAGTAGAAAGAACTTGTGATGCAAATGCTTCATGGATTTCATAGTAATCGAAATCTTGAAGTTTAAGGCCAGCACGCTCAAGCATACGTGGAACTGCATAAGCAGGCGCCATCAATAAGCCTTCTTTCTTGCCAACGAAATCAACTGCAGCTGTTTCAGAGAAAGTTAAGTAAGCTAGAACTTCGTGACCATTTGCTTTAGCCCATTCTTCAGAAGCTAAAAGTACACATGAAGCACCATCAGTAAGTGGGGTAGAGTTACCCGCTGTCATCGTTGCAGCTTCGCCTTTACCAAATACTGGTTTTAATTTTGCTAATTTCTCAGCAGTAGAGTCAGCACGTAAGTTGTTGTCACGGCTTAAACCTAAGAATGGAGTAATTAAGTCATCGAAGAAACCTTCTTCGTATGCTTTTGCCATTTTTTGGTGAGAAGCTGCAGCTAAAGCATCTTGATCTTCACGAGCAATACCCCACTCAAGAGCAGTAATTGCTTGGTGATCACCCATAGATAAACCAGTACGTGGTTCACCATTTTTAGGTGCATCCATAAGATCTTTAACATTGATTTTAGATAAAGCTTTTAAACGATCTTTACCAGTTTTAGCAATGTTAAGTTCAAGCAATGCTTTACGTAAACCATCACCGAAAGCGATTGGAGCGTCAGATGTTGTATCAACACCACCAGCGATACCTACTTCGATTTGACCTAAAGCAATTTTGTTTGCTACTTGGAATGCTGCTTGCAAACCAGTACCACAAGCTTGTTGAAGATCACAAGCTGGAGTTTCAGGAGCAAGTTGAGTATTTAACACACACTCACGTGTCATGTTGAAGTCACGGCTGTGCTTTAATACTGCACCTGCAACAACTTCACCTAAGCGTTGGCCTTGTAGGTTGAAACGCTCAACCAAACCGTTTAACGCAGCTGTAAACATATCGATGTTTGAAGCTGTGAAATATGCGCCGTTAGAGCGAGCGAAAGGAATACGGTTACCGCCGATAATGGCTACACGACGAACGGTGTTTTGGCTCATGGTTTTATCCTGTTGAACAGAAGGTTTGGTTGTTTTAGCTGAAGCTGCTTTAGTAGATGTTGAAGAAGCAGTGCTTTTGGAACTACGACTGGTAGAACGAGTACGAGTCGTTTTAGTTGTCGTATTAGCTGCTTTAGGAGTTGTGTTAGCAGCTTTACGTGTAGTAGAAGTTGCTTTTGATGTATTTGACACATTCTCTTGAGCAGAATTTTCGACTGCTGGATTTTCTTGAGTTGTTTTGCTCATAAGGCTTTTCCAAGCATAATTGCGATATTCTCACTATAACATTAGCATATTTCAAATACTGCTGTATTGACTAGAATGACGCTTTAGACCACATTCAGGTCAAGACATCATGACATGAACTCAAGTATGATTTGCTACGAGTCAATCAGACATTGATTTTGTGTTCTAAGGTCAACACGTCATAAATGTTTGAAAAAAATTCATTTGTATGAGAGATAATAATCATGACTGATCAATACCAAGCATTTACACAATCTCCTTTGGGTAAATTTGTTGTAAAAAATTTAGGTTTGCCATCGCCAGCTGCTCTAGACCGTTTTGAAAGTGCGCAACCAGTTGTAAATGGTGCAGTATTGCTTGGCGCAGCACCTTCAAGCACGATTTCTGCTTCTATTGCTCAAATTCTTAGCAATATCCATGCAGACAGCTATGTAGGTAATAATGTTGAATTACAACAAACAGCTGCAAAAGTTGGTTTAAATCTTCGCCCTTTAAATGCAGATGATAAAGAGTCTAAATTTAAAGCAGTTGTATTCGACGCTTCTGGTATCCAAAATTCAGAACAATTAAAAGAGTTGTACAACTTCTTTAATCCAATCGCTCGTCAAATCTCAAATTCTGGCCGTGTGATTGTAATTGGTACAACGCCTGAAACAGCTAAGACTGTAAAACAAGCAATTGCGCAACGTGCACTTGAAGGTTTTATCAAGTCTGTTGGTAAAGAATTCAAAAAAGGTATCACTGCTCAAGTGGTTTATGTTGATCAAGGCGCTGAAGCAAATCTTGAATCAACTTTACGTTTCTTAATTTCTCCTCGTTCAGCATACGTTTCTGGTCAAGTGATTCGTGTATCTAAAGCAGATAATGTTGACCTAGATTGGGCTAAACCTTTAGCGGGTAAAACTGCTTTAGTTACTGGTGCAAGCCGTGGTATCGGAGAAGCGATTGCAAATGTATTGGCACGTGACGGCGCGCATGTAATTTGTTTAGATGTTCCACAACAACAAGCTGACTTAGAGCGTGTTGCTGGTTCTATTGGTGGTTCAGTATTAGCAATCGATATTACTGCTGCTGATGCAGGTGAAAAAATCAAAACTGCTGCTGCGAAGCAGGGCGGTTTGGACGTGATTGTTCACAATGCTGGTATTACACGTGACAAAACTTTGGCGAATATGAAGCCTGAGCTTTGGGATTTAGTGATTAACATTAACTTATCTGCTATCGAGCGTGTTAATGATTACTTACTATCTAATGATGGTTTAAATGCAAATGGTCGTATCGTTTGTGTATCATCTATCAGTGGTATCGCTGGTAACCTAGGTCAAACAAACTACGCTGTTTCTAAAGCAGGTGTAATTGGCTTGGTTAAATTTACTGCACCAACTTTGAAGAACGGTATTACGATCAATGCTGTAGCACCAGGCTTCATTGAAACTCAAATGACAGCTGCGATTCCATTTGCGATTCGTGAAGCGGGTCGTCGTATGAACTCAATGAACCAAGGTGGTCAACCAGTCGATGTAGCTGAAGCGATTGCATGGTTTGCTTCAACGGGTTCAACAGGCGTAACGGGTAATGTTGTGCGTGTATGTGGTCAAAGCTTACTAGGTGCTTAAGCATTAGGGTTTTGAAGAGGGGTGCGATAGCATCCCTTTTTTATAGAAAAATATCAAAAGGTTAACTATGAATACTCGTCATTTTAGTGAATTACCAAAGCCTTACTTAGCTTATCCAAAAGTTATTCAAGGTCTTATCTTTAAAAAGCCAAAAGGCGAAAAAGTATTACCACAAGTTGAATACGTGGTTGATACTCTTAAAATTGATACGAAACATTTAGAAAGCTATAACGAAATTTGTGGTTTCAAAAATGATGGTTTCGTACCAGCAATTTACTTAGCTGTGTTATCTCAAAGCTTACAAATGCATATGATGACCAGTGAAGCATTTCCATTTGCAATTTTGGGTTTGGTTCATATCCGTAACCAAATTAAACAAACTCGTAAAATCGGTGTGAATGAGCAAATTACGCTTTCTTGCAAATTTGGTGAGCTTAAACCACACGATAAAGGTTTGCAGTTTGATTTTATCACGACTGCAAAAGTAGGTAGCGAAGTGGTGATGGAAAGCTTAACGACTTATTTATCTCGTCAAAAGGTTGAGAAAAAAGCTGCTGAAAAATCTAAAGAAGCTCAAGAACCTTCATATCAACCTCAAGCTGAATGGAATATCTCTGAGAATACAGGTCGTCGTTATGCGATGATTTCTGGCGATTTTAACTTGATCCATATCCATGCTGTTACAGCAAAAGCATTTGGTTTTAAACAAGCGATTGCACACGGGATGTGGAGTAAAGCAAAAGCTTTGGCGAACGTTCAACTTCCAGATGCTTATGAAGCGGATGTATGGTTTAAATTGCCTATGTTCTTACCATCTACAGTTGAATTTTTAACTGCTACAGATGCTAAGCAAACTGATTTCCTGATCCGTAACGTGAAATCGAAAAAACCTCATGTCGCTGGGACTGTAAAAGCAATTTAAGATGTAATTTTCATTGAGATCTATCTCTTCTGTTCGCAGGAGAGATTTTCTTAAAAATAATATTATAAGGATGTGTGCTTTGATTAAAGAATTTCTTTTTGCCAATACTGAAAACTACCATGGCACTGTTGATGAACGATTCAAAGATTTAGCAACTCAATTTAGCCGATTCCAAGATGCTCGAAGCCATGAAGGCGGAGCTGCTTTGGTTGTGTATTTCCAAGGTCAAAAAGTTGTTGATATTTTTACTGGTAAGAAATCACAAAATGAAGCTTGGCAAGCTGATACTTTAGCAATGTGTTATTCAACGGGCAAAGGAATTCTAGCGACTCTTGCACATATTTTGGTCAGTGAAGGTCTATTAGACTATGATCAGCCAATTGCAAAATATTGGCCTGAGTTTTCTCGAAACGGAAAAGAAAATATTACCTTACGTCATGTCCTTTCGCATCAAACTGGTTTATTTGATATTCGTAATCTCATCGAGACCGCAATAGAAATGCTCGATTGGCAACATATGTTAGATGTTGTAGCTGCTGCGACACCGAGATTTGCAGCAGGACAAAGTTATGCTTATCAACCATTAACCTATGGATGGATTCTTGGTGGTGTAATAGAGAAAGCAGCCAAGCAACCTTTAAGTTGGTTGATGCAACGTTATCTAGTCCAACCTCTTGAATTAGATGGTGCTTATTTTGGAACTCCGACTAGTGAATTAAGTCGAGTGGCTCGCTTATTGGAAAGACCGAAACCTGCAACATCAGCTAAACCTCATTCCAAAAAAGACAAGCAACCACGTAAAGCCTCATTGTCTGAAAAATTATTAGAATTATCTGGTCAAAGCCCGCAAGATTTTCAGGATGCCATGATTCCAAAAGGTATGCGGAATTTTAGTTTTTATAGTGATGAAGGATTGCAAGCTGTTATTCCAGCAGCAAATGGCGTATTCACAGCGAATAGCCTTGCTAGAGTCTATGCAATGCTTGCAAATAAAGGACAATGGAAAAATCAGCAACTGATTCGCCCAGGTGTATTTGAGCAGTTAAGTTCAGTTCAAACCACTTCACGAGATCGTGTTATGCCAATTCCGATGCACTGGCGTTTAGGTTATCATCGTATTTTGACGATGGGTAAACGCGCACCACATGGCTTTGGACATGTCGGCTTTAATGGTTCTGGTGCTTGGTGTGATTCAGATCGAGAGCTTAGTTTTGCTTATACGCATAATTTTAATATTACCTCCGCAACTGGAGATTATCGTTTGTGGGGGCTAAGCCAAGAAGCTTTACGCTGTGCAGATGCAGTGATTAAAGGAAGAAAAGGGTGGTTTTAACCACCTTTTTTTATTATTAGAACATAAAGCTGCTTCTAGTTTCTCTTAGAAAACAACTCATTTTCAATCATAAAGTATGGCTGCTTATAATTAATAATTGTTAAATAAAACTTAATAAATAACTGCATCGTGTGCGGTATTAGACATTGTTTTTATGATTTTAGATTTAGTCCTAATTAATCAAGTTAAGCTTGCATTAATTGTAGGTTTTTGAAGTAAATTTGAACGTATATGCAAAAAATATAAAAATATATTCAAAATAAGTTTATGATATATATGTTTATATAGTGAAAAATAAACTTAATTGGTGTGGTTGGTTTTTGATATTGTTGATCGTGCAAAAAAAACACAAAAAGGATTATTATATGAAATTTGGATTAAAAGCCATCTGTTTTGCTGGGATGATAGCTGCTTCTGCCGTGTATGTATCAACAATTTTATCTCCAAATCAGATTAACAATACAGGTAATATCCCAAGCGGATACAGTGACTTAACTTTTGTATTGTCGAATGGAAATTGGGTAAAAAATGTTTATTTGCCGACGACTGCTAACCATCTTGATAAAGTGACGATTCAATCAAGTGCAGCTTATAAAAGTTATTTAGATACATCGAATACCAATTTGCCGATTGAAGTATTAGAAATCCAAAGTGGTGATAGTTTTCAATTTGTATACGATGCAAACTTAAAGAAGTGGTTAGTCCAGCTCACCACAGTTAGCCCAGTAAGTGGTTCACAATATGAGCAAGTTGCACTCTCAACAGCAAAAATTCAGCATGTGCTTATTGCTGATGGTAAGTGGGCAGGCACAGTTGCATTACCTTCGAACGTAAATAATGGCACTTTGGTCCAAATTACTTCAACTGCTGGCTATCCATCACAGTTAGCAAAAGATAATTTACTTTTCCCGAGCAGTTTTAACTTAAATAAAGGCACTGAATATTGGTTTAAGTACAATTCAGCATTACAAAAATGGGTGCCTGAATATATTAAGCCATTGAAATTAAATGTGAAGAATATTGGTAGTTCGCTTAGTAGTGTAACCTCACCATTAACTGAAGTAAGTTTTGGTGATGCAAATTGGGTTCCAAACTTCACGCTACCATCAACTGCAAATGATCGAGATCGTGTAGTCATTAAGTCCTCAGCGACTTGGTCAGCAAAAATCGCAAATACTCATGTAAATACTGCAGCTACCTTAACTTTGAAAAAAGGGGATCAGTATGAATTTATGTACGTGAGTGATCGAGCACACTGGGTATTAATGTCATCTCCGATCAAAACAATCGATGCAAATACAACTGTTCCTTCAATTTTACCTAGTATGACTGAGCCAACTTTAAAGGTAAAAATCTCTAATACAAATTGGAAGCAAACATTGAATCTGCCGAGCTATGCACAGGTAGGTGATAAAGTGATTGTGAGCTCTACGGCTGATTCGAATAGTTTTATTGTAGCAGCGAATGGTCTTTCTGCAACGATTAAAAATGGTGAAAACCGACGTTTTGGTTATACTAGTCAAGGTTGGGTTGCTGACAGTTATGTCGTAGATATGTTGTTGGTTAATAGTCCTGAAGTCACAACAATTTTAGGAGAAAGTGCAGCCAAATTACGTTTGATCGAGGGTTTAAATTTAACCAATCTAACAGCTGAAAACTCATCTGCTAAGTTCTACCTACGTGAGGTTGGCTACATCACTTATAAGATTCCTGCTGCATCTCTACTAGATGCGATCAGTGTAGGGCGTTCTGATACAACAGTTCAGTCAGAGCGTAAACGTGTATTAGCTGATGGGGTTTATTATCAAGGTAATGAACCAGGTGCTGGTGGGTGTGGTTGGGCTTGGATCAATGCTAGTTCTTACAATATGATTGGTGCAAATGATGTTGCAGATTGTTCAGTTGCTGCGATGCGTCACGATGTTGGACATAACTTGGGTATCTATCATGGTGACTCAACTAATATTGGTTCAGGATTTACACATCCATTGGGAAGTACGGCATTAGGTGGAAATAACCTAAACTTCTACTCTAGTCCATATTTATATAATCCGAAATA
Organism: Acinetobacter sp. A22; assembly: GCF_030913345.1. Lineage (NCBI taxonomy): Bacteria > Pseudomonadati > Pseudomonadota > Gammaproteobacteria > Moraxellales > Moraxellaceae > Acinetobacter > Acinetobacter sp. A22. The sequence goes on along the minus strand of NZ_CP133162.1, from coordinate 1,378,440 downwards.
TGGTGTTCGTCTAGGCGAAGAGGGTGTGAAAGATGCGGTAAGTGTCATCAATACAAATGTTATCCGTATTTCCCAATACAACTAAGTGGTTATTTTGAATGAAAAATAAAAATATTCTACTTTTGCTTGCAGTCACGCTAGTCGTGGCTGTGGGTTTGGTATTTTTCTTAAAGCCAGACCAAGCAACAGCATCTGCCCAAAATATAAACCCTGATAAAAGTTATTCAAAAACCTCTGTGGCGAATGGTGAATATGCCCGCAAAGATTTGAAGCTGTCATCTGCTGATTTAGCAAAAGTGAAAACTGAAACGGTTTTATTTCATGAGATTCAAGATCAAGATTTAAAGAATAGTGAGGCATTACCTCTAGCGAAAAGCGGTAAAGGGATGATGATCTCCTATAATCAAAATATTATCGAAACTAAAAATGTTGGTGATACTGTTAAATTTCAAATGCTTGAATATGGTGTTAACCGAGAAGGCAAGATTGTTGAAATTGAGAGAGTAGATGATGATATTTTGCGTTGGCGCGGTCAATTTAATCAAGGAAGCCCTGAGAGAAATTATTTTACGATTACGCAGAGTCAAAAAGATCAATATACGATTATTCAAATATATAGCGATAAAGGCAATTACACTGCGGAAATAAAAAATGGCCAAGGTGTTGTTCAAAGTATGGATCAAGGGGTAGAAGATGAGGAGTTACATGCGCATGATCATTAACTTAACCATATTACCTTGCTTAACTCATTACTCTTAAGTCTACTTCTTTGAAAACCTTCTAAGGACAGGTAGTGGTTAGTTTTAACTTAATTAGCTTGAATGGGGAGGAATATGATAAATCACTGCTTGATATTTTTTCTCATTCTTTTTACCCGTTACTACTCCACCCAAAAATTCCGCAAGTTTTCGACTCGCATGATTATCAATAGCAACAGGATATAAGAAATATTCAGGTTGTATTTTTTGAGAAGCCCATCGAAAAACTTCAAAAAGAGCCTCTTTTGCATATCCTTGACCATGATGGTCTTCTCGTATCCAAAGACCCAGTTCAGGTGTAGTTGTATGAACGCGATGTACGCCAATCAGTCCAATAAAAGTATGAGTCTCTTTGCAACGCAAAACAAAGTGATGATCTGTATTTTTAGATTCTGCTAGTACCCATTGCTGTCCAATTTGTTCTAATGCTTCAAAATTCTCAGCAGGTTCCCATGACATATAACGAGTCAATGTTTTAGTTATACAAGGGTAAATATCTACTAAGTCTTTTATTTGAAATACAAATAGGCTAACTCTTGGGCTATGTAATATTGGTAATTCGAAATTCATTTATTGAATAACTCAGCTTGCAAAATAGCTTCAGTATGTCGTTTAAAGTCTAAATCATTTAGACCATTCAGACCTAGTTTATATATACCTTCCAAACCACACACAAAAGCAATTAATCGCCAAGCTATGTCTTGGCTTTTTGATGTGAAGGAAAATTCATGAGCTGCTTTACCTTCTTCAATCATGTTGACTATAGAAGTATGCCAATCTTGCATCGCAATATTGTAAGCATTTTTAATTTCAATATCTTGATCAATTAAAACTTCGGCTTCGTTCCATAATCTTAAATAGGGTTGAACTTGTTCAATATTTTCACAACCGAGTAGTAAGGAGACGCGTTGTAGATAGCTAGTAGTAATTACTTGGGTCTCGATTTCATCTAATTGTTGCATTAGCTTAACAAATGCTTCGGCTTTCAAATGTGAGTTCGAAGCAAAGTGGTGGTGTACTTGACCTGTTGATGTTTGAGCTTCAGTAGCTATGCGACGCACAGTCATCGCAGAAAAGCCTTCATTCAGAGCAACGTTCATTGCAGCTTGCAAAATCATTTCACGACGTTGATCTTTATTTAAATAAGCCATATTTCCAAAACCTTAGAGTTGATTTCACAAGCTCATACAAATTAACGTACATTTATAATTTGGACAAGTGTTCAAAATAATCTACAATTATTCAAATTTGAACATATGTCCAATTTGGAGGCGTTTATGTCCAGCAAGTGGTTAATTCTTGCAATCGTTGTTTTGATCTATCTTCCTGTGTCGATTGATGCAACTGTTTTACATGTAGCGACTCCAACTTTAAGCGAGTCTCTATCTTTATCTTCCAACGAGTTATTGTGGATCATTGATATCTATTCGTTGGTCATGGCTGGTCTAATTTTGCCAATGGGGGCGTTAGGTGATCGAATAGGTTATAAACGTCTAATGATGATTGGTGGAACTTTATTTGGTCTTGCTTCACTAGCGGCAGCTTATTCTTCGACGGCTTTTGCCTTAATTGTTTCACGTGGGTTACTTGCAGTTGGGGCTGCAATGATTTTACCTGCAACTTTATCTGCAGTACGCAATACTTTCCTTGATGAAAAACAACGTAATATTGCCTTGGGTATTTGGGCAACTGTTGGTGGTGGAGGAGCTGCTTTTGGACCGCTATTAGGTGGGTTTTTATTAGAACATTTTCATTGGGGTTCGGTTTTTCTGATCAATCTACCAATTATGCTTACCGTCCTCATTTTCACTGTATTCATCATACCGAAGCAGATAGGGCAGCCGAAACAAAGCTTAAATTTACTCCAAGCGATTATTTTGGTGGTTGCAATTCTGAGTATGATCTATGCAGTTAAATCGGTCATGTATGGATTTACAATTTGGACTGTATTGATTTTTGCGATTGGATTGGGTCTTTTGGTTTGGTTTGTTCGAAAACAGTTGCGATCAGAATCCCCAATGATTGATATTGAGTTGTTTAAACACCCTGTCATTGCAACGGGCGTAGTTATGGCAATTGTATCCATGATGGCATTGGTTGGTTTTGAGTTGCTCATCTCTCAAGAACTTCAATTTGTTTATCAACTTTCGCCGTTGGCAGCAGGGGCATTTATTTTACCCTTCATGATTGCGATTAGTTTAGGTGGTCCAATCGCAAGTATGTTGGTCAATCGTTTCGGTCTACGTTCAGTTGCATCTATTGGTATGTTGATGAGTGCAATAAGTTTGTGGGGTTTAGCCAATACTGATTTTATGCAAACAAAAATACAGGTATGGGTATGGATGGTTGTTTTAGGTCTGAGTGTAGAAATTGCATTACTTGCTTCAACGTCTGCGATTATGTCTTCAGTTCCACCAAGTAAAGCGACAGCTGCATGAGCGATTGAGGGTATGGCTTATGAACTGGGTGCAGGTTTAGGAATTGCCTTTTTCGGCTTGATGCTTTCATGGTTCTACGCAAACTCGATTATGCTACCAACTAATGTACCGCATAGCATGATTGAACAGGTGAGCAGTTCGATTGGTGAGGCAGTTCAAGCTGCTAAGCAATTAGATTCCACGATTGCTCATCATGTAATTACAGCTGCGAAGCAGGCATTCAGTCAATCGCATCGTTCAGTATTGAATGTCGCTGCTTTATTGTTTTTGATTTTATCGATTTTTATTTTGTTTACATTGCCAAAGAAAGTAATCGCAATTGATGATTAGCAATCACCCTTATCCAAAGCAAGCTTGGATAAGGGAACTCTTAAGGAACATTGATTCTAAGCTCTCGTAATATCTTACAAAGTTGAATCATTGGTAGTCCCATTAAAGTGGTTTGATCATCACCAATCATTTTTTCAAATAGGCTGATACCCAAGCTTTCACATTTAAAACTACCAGCACAATTTAAAGGCTGATCAATTTCAATATACCGTTTTATTTCGTTTAATGTGAGCTCTCGAAATTTAACTTGATAATGTTCAACCAGTGTCGTCTCAAAACCTGAATTTAGGTGTTGAACACTAAGCGCCGTACTGAAAAAAACAGTTTTTCCTGAGTTTAATTGGAGCTGTTGAATTGCTTTTTCAATAGATAGCGGCTTGCCAATAAACTCAGATGGGTTATGTTCACGCCATGCGACTTGATCAGAACCAATCACAATCGCATTGGGATGTTGCTGTGAAATAACTTTTGCTTTTTCATAAGCTAAACGTTTTGCTAAATCATCAGCATGAATTTCATCTTTAGCCGATTCATCAATATCTGGTGAAATGCAACGATAATCCAAGCGTAAACGATCCATTAAATCTTTACGTGTTTGGCTGCTTGATGCCAATATTAATTCAATATTGCTCATTAAACTGCGTATTCCACTAAAACATTCAGTGGTACGTAATGTAGAACGGCATTGTGGCAGGCATTTAACTTAATAGGTGGAGCATGCCCAGCTTGATAAGCTTCAACCCAACGAGTCACACATATACACCAAAAATCACCAGGTTTTAGCCCAGGAAAGCCTACTTCAGGTAATGGTGTAATTAAATCATTACCAACTTTTTGAGAGAAGTTCAAAAAATCTGAGGTCATTTGAGCACACATGGTATGTTGACCTAGATCGGTGATCGCTGTGTGGCAGAAACCATTGCGAAAATATCCAGTTATCGGATCGTAACAGCAACTCGCTAAAGGCTCACCAAGTACATTTAAACGATTAATTTTAGGATCTGGATGTATAGACATAATATGTATATAGATTTAATGACGATGTTTATCATAATCAAAAGTGACGCTTTCGCCAGCTTTTCTGCAAAAAAACTCACCTTTATTTTTGAGAATCATTTAAAATTGTGCCGTTTTTAAAATCAACTAGAGAGCCATCCATGAATTTTCAGCGCATGACTGATCTTGATTTAGCAGGTAAACGTGTTCTTATTCGTGAAGACTTAAACGTACCTGTAAAAAATGGGGAAATTACCAGCGATGCACGTTTACGTGCTGCATTGCCAACCATCAAAGCGGCTGTAGAAAAAGGCGCAGCAGTTATGGTGTTTTCTCATCTTGGTCGTCCTGTAGAGGGTGAGCCAAAACCAGAACAATCTCTTGCACCTGTAGCAGCGTATTTAACGAAAGCTTTAGGTCAAGAAGTAAAATTATTTACCGATTACTTAGATGGTGTGGAAGTTGCTGCCGGTCAAGTCGTTTTGCTTGAAAACGTGCGTTTCAACCATGGTGAAAAGAAAAATAACGAAGAGCTTGCAAAAAAATATGCAGCACTTTGTGATGTATTTGTTATGGATGCATTTGGTACGGCACACCGTGCTGAAGCATCAACTGAGGGTGCAGCACGTTTTGCTCCAATCGCAGCAGCAGGACCTTTATTAGCGGCTGAATTAGACGCTTTAGGTCGTGCAATGCAAACACCAGAAAAACCAATGGTTGCAATTGTTGCTGGTTCTAAAGTTTCAACTAAATTAGATGTATTGAACTCACTTTCTACAATCTGCGATCAATTAATCGTAGGTGGTGGTATTGCGAATACTTTCCTTGCAGCAGCGGGCTTCAATGTAGGTAAATCACTTTACGAAGCTGATTTGGTAGAAACTGCAAAACAGATCGCTGCTAAAGTAAGCGTTCCATTACCAACGGATGTTGTTGTTGCTGATGCAAGTCAAATTGATTTTGGTGACTTCCTAGGTTCTTTAGCAAATGCACAAGCAATTGTTAAAAAAGTAGAAGATGTTGCTGATACTGACATGATTTTAGATGTTGGTCCTGAAACAGCGAAAGCATTTGCTGAGATCTTAAAAACATCTAAAACAATCCTTTGGAATGGTCCAGTAGGTGTGTTTGAGGTAGATCAGTTTGGTGAAGGAACTAAAGTGCTTTCATTAGCAATTGCTGAATCTGCAGGTTTCTCAATTGCGGGCGGTGGTGACACACTTGCTGCGATTGATAAATACGAAGTTGCAGATCAAATCGGTTATATCTCGACAGGTGGTGGTGCTTTCTTAGAGTTTGTTGAAGGTAAAACTTTACCAGCTGTTGCCGTTTTACTTGAGCGTGCATAGTCGTTACTAATCTTTTGATTTATATAGAAAGACATAAAAGAAGAGCCGATATAAATCGGCTCTTTTACTTTTATATTACAAATCAGTCATAAAACTGTCACATATTTGAAATATCCTTGTCATCAACTTAACCAAGTAACTGTGGAAAGCCGTGATGAAATTTAAATTAACTCTTGCCGCTTTAATTATTGCTCCAATCATGTTAACTGCATGTTCAAAAAAAGAAGAAGCGAACAACGCTGAACAGCAAGAACAAGCAGCTTCAACTGTATCTACACAGACTACTCCAGAACAACAAGCTGCGATTGATGCAATCGACAAACCGAATTTAGATGAGAAAAATACTGATGTTGTCGAAAGTGCAGCATCAGAAGTTGCAGCGAGCGAAGTTCAATAAGCTCCTCGCTAATAAAGAAAGCCGATGTGATAACATCGGCTTTTTTTATTTAAGTATTTGCTTTGCAGTAGAAGGTCAATGTTGTTTGATAATCATCATCTTTGGCTAAAGAGGCATTCTTACCTGTTAACGTACCAATTACGCCAGCAGCAGCTTCAACTAATCTTCCAGTTTCTTCATCCACAACATCTTTTAATACACCTTGATATGCTGTTTTTTCGTCCACAACAACAGGGCTAGTATTTCGCGTACAGGTCTTTTGAGCTGCGCTAATCGCATTATTTTTAGAGATTAGGTTGGTTTTACCAATCCCAGTGACTTCATATTGATTATTTTCTTTTTGTATTGCCAAAGTGTTGGTTGGGGTAGATGCACAAGCTGTTAAACCGATTGCCAAGCCGCCAATTAAACTCATTACTAATGCTTTATTCATTGCTTATTCTCAGGTCGTTAGATAATTGTATTATTTGAACATATAATTTTTGAACGCTTTTGCAGGTTATGTACAGTTTGTAGTGAGGCTCTGTTAAATTTCTCAAATTGATGATTAAGCAGGGATTAAACGTGGTGGAAAATAGTGAGATTATGCTAATCTAGCAAAATCCATGTGTTAGTTAGATTCATTTAAATGACGGACTCAAATATAGAGACAATTCATCAAAATATTCATCAACGTCAATCTATTGGGCAATTAATTGAGCCAGCACCAAATACACAACAACTTGAAAAAGCAGTGCAAGCTGCACTTACTGCTCCTGACCATCATCGTTTGAAGCCTACTAGATTCGTTGTAGTAACACCTGAATTACGTGCCGCTTTTGGTGAGCATTTAGCTAAAGCTTTAGCTGATTTAGGTGAAACTGATTCAGCTCAGTTAGAGCGTGTAAAGCAGCATCCTTTTCGTGCACCGTTATTAGTATTAGCATTAACAACTATCCAAGATCATCCAAAAGTTCCGCATTTTGAACAGATTCTTAGTACTGGAGCTGCTGTTCAAAACTTCTTACTCTCTTTGCAAGCGCAAGGTTTTGCTACGATGTGGCGATCTGGTGCTATCGTGGAGTCTAAATGGCTCAAGCATCAATTGGGTTTAAACGACCAAGATCTTATTTCAGGTATTATTTATATTGGAACTGCTGCTAAAGCGATTGCTCCACGCGCAGAGATTGCTACTGAAGATTTCTTAAAAAATTGGCAAGCAAGCTAACTTTTAGATTGAATGATGAACTAAACGAATAAATGAATTTCAGGATAAAAAATGGCAGAGTTAAAATTTAGTGATTTAGTTGAACCAGTTGCAGTAGATCAAACAACAGCATTAAGAATTACCGTATTAGGTGGTGGCAGCTTTGGTACAGCAATGGCGAATTTGGCTGTACGTAATGGTTGTGACACGATGATTTGGATTCGTGATGCAGCTGCAGCTGAAGAGATCAACCAAACACATATTAATAAACGTTATTTACCTGATTACACCTTAGAAACGGGTTTGCGTGCGGTTTCTGATTTGGAAGTGGCTGTGCGAGATCGCGATATTATTTTAGTCGCGATTCCAAGTCATTCATTCCGAGATGTGCTCAAGCAAATCGCACCATTTATCACAGCTCAAGCGGTTGTTTCGCTTACTAAAGGAATTGAAGCAAAAACTTTTAGTTTCATGAGTGACATTATTCGCGCAGAGTTGCCTGAAGTACCTTATGGGGTTTTATCAGGGCCAAATTTGGCAAAAGAGATTATGGCTGGTATGCCATCTGGTACGGTGATTGCGAGCGAATCAGAACTAGTGCGATATGCGGTTCAGCATGCATTACACAGTGCGCTATTTCGTGTATTTGGTAGCGATGATGTACATGGTGTTGAGCTGGGCGGTGCATTGAAAAATATTTACGCAGTCGCAATGGGGATGGGGGCTGCTTATAATATTGGTGAAAATACTAAGAGTATGATTTTAACTCGTGCTTTAGCAGAAATGAGTCGTTTTGCTGTCAAGCAAGGTGCTAATCCATTGACGTTCTTAGGACTGTCAGGTGTTGGAGATTTGTTTGCAACTTGCAATAGTCCATTGAGCCGTAATTATCAAATTGGTTATGCACTTGGTTCTGGAAAAACACTTGATGAAGCAACTAAAGCATTAGGTCAGACTGCTGAAGGGATTAACACGATTGTACAAGTGCGTGCCAAAGCTCAAGAATTAGATGTATACATGCCAATTACCAATGCATTGTATGAAGTTATTTTTGAGAATGCACCGCCGATGACAATTGCGCTTTCTCTAATGAAAAATGGTCATCGCAGTGATGTTGAATTTGTTTTGCCTCACCATGAAGTCTAATCAAAAAAATGTCATCATATTTGGTTAAACTCAAGCATTAATAATAAGGTATTTATATGCAATTAACATTAGTAAGACATGGTGAAGCATCTCCTGCGATTAATGGTGATGATACGCAACGTCCTCTGACAGAGCGTGGACATCAGCAAGCTGAAGAAACAGGAAATTTCTTAAAAGATATTATTCAACCAGAAATTTTTGTAGTTAGTCCATTGCTACGTGCACAAGAAACTTTGGCACATATCAAAGCGCATTTTGAGGGTGTTCCTGTTTTAATTTGCGATAAAATTAAACCAGATGATGATGCTAAAGATGCGATAGAATGGCTATCAAAATTATCATATGAATCAATTGCAGTTGTATGCCATATGAATGTAGTAGGGCATATTGCGGAGCAATTAACGCATGAGAATTTTAATCCATTTGCATTAGCTGAAGCTCGAATTTATGATCAGGCTGTGATTGCAAATGGCTTATCAACACAGAAAAAAAGTTTTACGCCAACAATATAAAATCTTATATCCTATATTTGGATAAAAAAGGGTACTAAACACCGATGCTGTATTTATGGATGCCTGAAACCAATGGAACATGGTATTGGTCGACTGGAGAAAATTGGTTACAGGCCAACAGCCTAGAACAATTAATTCAAGACTTACATGAGCACAACGGAAAAGAAACAGTTGTTTATTTTCCAAGTCGAAATGCTCAATTAATGCAGCAAACTATGACGAAGTTGCATTTCAAGCAATTAGGTCAGGAAGGCGTTAAGTTTTTGCTTGAAGAGTTTGTTACGCTTCCGATTGATCAAATGAAAATAGTACATCATTTTCAGAGTGATCAGCTCAGTGTGCTCGGTGTTGCTCAATCTACTATTGAAACTTGGCAACATGCTTTAAGCCTATTACCAATACAAATTATCGCTTTTTTACCTGATTTTTTAATATTGCCAGAACCTGAGCCGAATCAAATCATCATTGCAAATTTGTACGGTAATCTACTTGCAAGAGAAAATGAATGGTCAGGTAATTCAATAGATGATTTGGCACTATTCTTAGAATTTCAAAATCCTGCTACTGAATACAAATTTGCAAATTTAAGTCCTGCACAATTGGACTGTTTAGCTGCAGCATCAACACAAGATCAAGTAACAGAATTTAGTTATCAATTTCATAGCCTAAATCGTCCTAAGCAACATCCATTGAATGTCTTACCAAAAGCAAAAAATAAAGAAGTTGAATGGTCAGGTTACTGGAAAGCTGCTGCATGTGTATTGGTTGCAGTCATTTCTGTTCAGTTAGTTTATGATGGTTTACGCTGGTCTAAATTAAAACGCGTTGCTGATCAAACTGCGGTTCAGGCGATTGATCAATATAAATATTGGTTTGGTGAAAATAGTCGAGTAACTGAGCAAAATATTAAAAGCCAGTTTGAAAGCCAGTTAAGAATGAGTCAGCTTGGAGATACACAGGCTTTATCTTTATTGAGTCGAGTTGGTCCTATTCTTATGCAAAAGCAAATTGTGGCTCAGCAAGTGAGTTATGATGCATCTGTGTTAGCGATGTCGCTCAAGGCAAAATCAGCGGATGATCTTCAGGGCTTAACGCAACAATTAAATCAACAAGGATTTCAGGCTGAACTTGGTAATGTTCAAGCTGATACAGTCGGCGCAATTGGCTTGGTTAAGATTAAATAATGAAAGCATTGAATAATATACAAAACCGTATTGATCAAAATATTGAAAGATTAAATCACTATCTTCAAGGACTATCGGTTCGTGAACGAGTCATGGTTGTTTTTACAGCAGTGTTTTTAACTGTTGTCATTATAGGTTTTGCATTGTGGAAAATGCATTCTCTTGCCGATCAGCAGCAAAATCGTTTAAATGAGCTGAAAGATTTAACGGTTTGGATGCAAAGTAACGCAGCAACAATGAAACCAGCAAATGATCTGGATCTTTCTCCTGCAGATAAGATACAGCGTACTGCTCAGCAACAGGGTTTAGCAGTATCATCTCAGCAAAATGGCGATCAAATACAATTGATTGCAGAACATCAAAATTATGCAGTACTTGCGAATTTCTTGATGCAACTCTCTCAAATGGGTTTAAGTATTCAAAAAATGGATATGATTTCTACCAATAATCAGATCAAATTAACGGCAACGGTGCAATAAATCATTTCTAATTTCTAGATATTTATTTTTACTAAAAATTGAGATATGCCAGCATTTAGCTTTTTTAAAGGCTTTTACATTAAGTACAGCCATATTTTTAAATCTAGATTTTTCCAATTACTGTTTTAAGTATTGATTCAAGGCGCATTAAAGCAACGACTCTACAAAATAAGCGCCTGTCAAGCATGGTGTTTTGTTTAGCCTAAGCCTATAATACGCATACTTGAAAAATCAGTAGACTGTGATTGGTATGTTATATTCATTGGCCCGCCCTCTGTTGTTTACTTTAGCACCAGAGCGTGCACATGAACTCACACTTTCTATGCTCGACAAAGCTTATAAGCTAGGTTTTATGCATCAAAAAGTTGCAAATAAACCTGTAACTTGTATGGGAATTGAATTTCCAAATCCAGTAGGTTTAGCTGCTGGTTTAGATAAGAATGGTGCACACATTGATGCATTGGCAGCACTAGGTTTTGGTTTTATTGAAATTGGTACAATCACACCACGACCTCAAGCAGGAAATCCTCAACCACGTTTATTCCGTATTCCAGAAGCCAAAGCAATTATTAACCGTATGGGATTTAATAATGATGGGGTGGACAAGCTTGTTGAGAATGTCAAAGCTTCAAAATTCAAAGGTATTCTAGGCATTAATATCGGTAAAAATGCGGATACCCCTGTCGAAGATGCAGTATCAGATTATATAATTTGTTTAGAAAAAGTTTATAACTACGCATCATACATCACTGTGAATATTTCATCTCCAAATACAAAAAACTTACGCAGTTTGCAAAGTGGCGATGCATTAACAGAGTTGTTACAAACATTGAAAGATAGACAACTAGAACTTGCTGAACAATATAATCATTATGTTCCTTTGGTTCTTAAAGTTGCACCAGATTTAACGATTGAAGATATTAATTTTATTTCTACACAATTACTGAAATTTAAAATTGATGGCTTAATTGTAACCAACACTACGCTTGGAAGAGACGGTGTTGAAAATCTCCCGAATGGAAATGAAGCTGGTGGATTATCAGGTGCACCAGTGTTTGAAAAAAGTACTGAATGTTTACGCCAATTTTCTAAGATCCTAGATGGGCGTATGCCTTTAATCGGTGTTGGTGGAATCGTTTCTGGTGATCAAGCCGTTATTAAACAGCAAGCTGGCGCAAGCTTAATACAAGTCTACAGTGGATTGATTTATACAGGTCCAACACTTGTTAAAGATTGTGTTGATGCGATGACAGTGTGAAATGAACACGCTTGATATCATTATTCTGATCATTTTGCTCATTGGAGGGCTAAACGGTTTGCGTCAAGGATTTATCAAAGCCTTTGCGAACTTGATCGGATGGATATTTGCATTGATCATTGGGGCAAAATACGCAGTCATACTGGCACCTGCCATGAGCAGTTTAAGCCAAGACCCTGTAGTGCAAAAAATTGCAGCATTTGCATTTATTGTGCTTATTATTGTTGTTTGTACATGGGTTATTACCGCACTTTTAAATGGTCTCTTGAAAAGTTTGAAATTGGGCCCATTAAATCGTTTAGCAGGTGGTGCTTTTGGTTCTTTAAAAGGTCTACTTATTGTTTTGATTGCTATGCAAGGTGTGGGGCCATGGGTTGACAGCTCTCCGCATTGGAAACAATCAAAATTTGTACAAATCTTATTGCCATATGCTCCTTTAGCGACAGAGTTGTCTAAAGATGCTGCAAATCAAGCGATACACGAAATGACATCTGAAGGTGCTTTGTTACATCGCCCTTCTTCAGAAATGGACGAATCGGAGCGTGCTTCCACAGAGCAAGCTGCTGATCATTCGACAAAAAACCCTTTTTATTAAGTGGGGTTGAACCCCATTCCAAGCTTGTCGCGAGGTTATTATGTGTGGAGTTGTTGGGATAGCCGGTAAATCACCAGTGAACCAAATGTTATTTGATGCCTTGACGATGTTACAACATCGCGGACAAGATGCAGCAGGTATAGTAACTTGTCATCAAGGGCGTTTATTCCTCCGCAAAGATAATGGTATGGTGCGTGATGTATTCCATACTCGTCATATGCGAGCTTTACTTGGCAACTATGGTATTGGGCATGTTCGTTACCCTACAGCAGGCTCTTCAAGTAGTGCAGAAGCTCAACCATTTTATGTAAATTCACCATATGGTATTACCCTTGCTCACAATGGTAACTTAACCAATGCGGCAGAAATTCATGATGACCTGTTCAAAACAGATCTACGTCATATGAATACTGATTCTGACTCAGAGGTCTTACTTAACGTATTTGCTCATGAATTACAGAAAATTGGTACTTTAAATCCAACGCCTGATGATATTTTTCATACAGTTACTCGTGTACATGAGCGTTGTAAAGGTGCTTATGGCGTTGTAGCGATGATTACTGGACATGGATTAGTTGGTTTCCGTGATCCAAATGGTATTCGTCCTTTAGTTTATGGTTCTCGTGAAACTGATCAAGGCGTTGAATATATTATTGCCTCTGAGTCAGTTGCAATCACCGCACTTGGCTTTAAAGTAGAGCGTGATATTGCACCTGGTGAAGCGGTCTTCATCAACTCAGATGGTCAATTGTTTACTAAACAATGTGCAGCAAATCCAGAATACCGTCCATGTATTTTTGAATATGTTTATTTTGCACGACCAGATGCAACGATTGATGGGATTTCAGTCTATAAGTCTCGTTTAAAAATGGGCGAGAAGTTAGCCTATAAAATCTTAAAAGAATGGGGCGAGCAACACGATATTGATGTAGTTATTCCAATTCCAGATACAAGCCGTACATCTGCTTTAGAACTTGCTAATATTTTAGGTGTGAAGTTCCGTGAAGGTTTTATGAAAAACCGTTATATCGGGCGTACCTTCATTATGCCAGGACAACAGCAACGTAAGAAATCAGTTCGTCAAAAGTTGAACCCTGTTGAACTAGAATTTAAAGATAAGAATGTATTACTTGTTGATGACTCGATTGTTCGTGGTACAACCTGTAATGAAATTATTCAAATGGCTCGTGATTCTGGTGCGAAAAAAGTGTTTTTTGCATCGGCTGCACCTATGGTCAAATATCCAAATGTGTATGGTATTGATATGCCAGCAAAATCTGAATTGATTGCTTCAGATCGTACTGTAGAAGAGATTCGTGAGATTATTGGCGCTGATCGTCTAATTTTCCAAGATTTGGAAGATTTGAAAAATGCAGTTCGCACAAGTAAAGTTCCGCATCTCAGAGAGTTTGATTGTTCTGTATTTGATGGTGTATACGTTGCTGGCGGGATTGATAGTGATTATTTGATTAATCTTGAACAAAAACGTAATGATAGTGCGAAGAAAAAAGCTGATGGCTATATCGATGTGAACATTGATGCTGCTTCAGTGGATTTAACTGGTATTCGAGAAGAGTAAAATTACTTTAATATCGAGAAAAGCGGGAATTTCCCGCTTTTTTATTTTATGATACTCAAGGCATAAAGCCTCTTACCCAAACAATGTAATAAGGAAAATTTACATTGAAAGAAATGAGCCATTATTTAATTGAAAATAAGAATATTGCTTGGTCAGTAAGCTTTTGTATTCTTGCAATGTTACTTACATTATTTATTCTCAATTGGATTTTGGGTTTAGTTGTACATTTCTTTGATTATACTCAGCCGATTTGGTGGCATTTTCTAAGCCCTTATTTTATTTGTTTATTATTTTTAGTATTAGTATGGTCAGTTGGTGCTGAGCTGTATGTCCTGCGTGAGGGTGGACACTCTCTAGCAAAGCAATTAAAAGCACGTCGATTGGTTTTTGATGAAAGTACTCCTGAAGAAAATACTGCTCTGAGAGTCGTTGAACAAGTTGCGAAAAGTTTTTCGATAGATACACCTGCTGTGTATGTGCTGCCAGATGAGATTGGCGTAAATGCGCTAACTGCTGGTTTTAAGTCGCAAGATATCGCAATTATTTTGACATGGGGTGCATTGCAGAACTTGGATGAGCTTGAGCTATATGGATTGCTAAGTTATGAGTTTAATCAAATTCTATCAGGCGAAGCTGTTGAAAACACGAAGTTAAAAATCTTATACAGTGGTCTAACAACATTTAGTCAGTGGGGCAGTAAATTAGCTCAAGCGGGATACAGCCCGTATGCCACATCATATAGAAATAAATTTGAAACTATTTTTGTCGCGATTGGTGGTGTGATTTGGTTGATTGGGAGTTTAGGTATTTTAATTACCCGTCTAATCAAATATTTAACTCTAAGTGGACGTACATTTAGAAATGATCTGAAGACCATGAAACTAATGAATAATAATGCCAACGTTCAAACATTGTTGCGTATTTATGTTCATCACTCAGGTTCACAAATTCATAGTGCATATTCAGAATCAATTTCTCATATGTGTTTTGCAAACTCATTAAGTCCACAAAGCTGGATGAATATTCATCCAAGTATTAAAGATCGAATCTTTGAATTAAATCCAACGTTATTGCAAGACCTACAATTAGAAAACCTGAGAAAATTGCGTAATCGTCCTTTATTTAGTCTGTTTCGTTCTTTAGAAGAAGAGCTGACAGATATGACAGTTCCTTGGAGTTCACCTCAGCCTTTACCTTTACTTAGATTGTCACCCATTAGTTTTGCCTTAAATGATGCAATTAAACCACTCAATCCAGAGCTTCGAAAAAATAAAAAACGTCCTGAGCTGATTCAGCGTGCGATGCAAACAGCAACGGGTTCTAGAGAAGTCATGGTTGCAATTTTAATGATTCGTCAATATCGTGAATTTATTCCACAAGAAGCGGCAGTGAGTCATGCAATCGTAGATGCATTACTCAATTTAGATGGTCGTATCCATGTTCAGATTTTTCACGATGCTTGTAAAAACATTGGGCACATGCCGACAAGTATTGCACGTCAGTTTCTCACTAAGCTTGCTTGTATTATTCAAGAAGATGGAGAGGTTGGTTTATTAGATGCATTGCTTCTAGAGAAAGTGAAGCATGAATTGAATTTGATGCCAGCCCATCTGCCTACAGCATTTGAAGATGTAAAATCACAAATTGTTCATTTAATTGATGCGCTGTTGCATGTCCAGCAAATTAATAGTCCAAACCAATTAGAAGTTCGTGAACGAATTTTACAGCAAATTTTGACAGTTGAAGAAATGCAAATTTATGCGGATATTTCTGACGAACCTTTAGACCTAGCGGAAATTCTAAATGATGTTTCAGGTTTGCTATTACGAGATCGGCTCAATATTTTGGCAATTGCAGAAAGATGCTTATGGAGTGATCGTATCATCACTCAAGATGAATTAGATGTTTTGGAACTTTTATATTGGCGCTTGGGTTTTGATACTCAGGATGTAGTTGAACAGATGCTGAAGAAAAATAGTTTGATGATTATTTGATGCTGCTATCAAAAATTGACTATTTATTTGATCAAAGGTTACGTGACAAACACATAATTTGGTCTGATTTCAGAGTAAACTTGCCATTTATTTTTATTTTGTATTGTGTGTTTTGAGTAAGTTATGGAACATATTGAAATTTTAAAAGCTTTGTTTCTAGGTTTTATTGAGGGTCTCACCGAATTTCTACCGATTTCAAGTACAGGACATTTAATCCTATTCGGTCATTTAATTGATTTCCATTCAGATGATGGTCGAGTATTTGAAGTCGTTATTCAGCTAGGTGCAATTTTGGCAGTATGTTGGTTATATCGCCAAAAAATCTTAAATTTACTCAAAGGTTTTTTTAGTGGGGACGCAGAGGCTCGACACTTTGCATTTAGTGTTTTGATTGCATTTTTCCCTGCTGTGATTATTGGGGTTTTCGCTGTTGATTTCATTAAGAGTGTGCTTTTTAGTCCTTTAGTGGTCGCGATTGCTCTAATCGTTGGTGGTCTTATCATTTTCTGGGTTGAAGCCAAGAATTTTGATCATAAAACAACTGAAGCGACAAAAATCACCTATAAACAGGCGTTATTAGTGGGTTGTGCGCAATGTGTGGCGATGATTCCTGGAACATCTCGTTCAGGTGCAACCATTGTTGGTGGTATGTTTGCAGGCCTATCGCGTAAAGCAGCAACAGAGTTTTCTTTCTTCTTGGCGATGCCAACGATGTTAGGTGCTGCGACATTTGATTTAATTCGTAATGCTGATGTTCTCACACAAGACAATATGCTGAATATTGGTGTTGGTTTTGTTGCTGCGTTTATTTCTGCATTGTTAGTGGTTAGTGCTTTAGTTAAATTTGTTGAACGTCATACTTTGCGTGTGTTTGCTTGGTACCGCATTGTTTTGGGTGTAATTTTACTTTTCGTATTCTTATAAATATAAATCAGCCTCTTTTTTTTGATTAGAAAAGGGGCTTTTTTACTAATTTTTGGATCGTATTTTCTATATTCACCAGTGATGTATCGGTTAAAACATACTATGACAATAGCAAAACTGAATGCCCGTGATTTGATTGTTGATCTCCTGTTGGGGTTACAAGGACGAGAAATTTCAATCAAGCAGATCATCATTGCAGCTCGACTTTTTGAGATTAGTGAAAATAGCATCAGGGTTGCTGTGACTCGATTATCGAGTGAAGGAGTCATTGAGGCGATTGAGCGCGGCGTCTATCAGTTTACCAATCAGTCACGTGAGTGGGCTGATGTGATGTTAAATCGAAAAAATGGTATTAAACAAACCAAACCATGGAATCAGCAATTTATCGGTGTATTTACAGGGGCTTTGGGAAGAGTCGATCGAACGGCTTTGCATAGAAGAGAACGCGCTTTGAAACATTTGGGATTCAAAGAGTTAGAGCAAGGCATTTATATTCGCCCAGACAATTTAGCAATATCTTTTGAGCAGCTTGTTACTGAACTACATGCTACGGGTCTGGAGCAAACTGCAAAAGTGTGTGCGATCCAGTTTTTCGATGCTCAAACTATAAAGATAATAACTGAACTATGGTCCACCAAGACATTAAATCAAAATTATCAAAAATACGCTCAAATGATTGAACAATGGTTAGAAACAGCGAATGAGTTGGATTTAGATATCGCAACGAAAGAATCTTTATTACTTGGTCGGCAAACAATTTCACAATTAATGAATGATCCATTGTTACCAGAAGATTTTGTTGACGTAAAATTACGCGATCAATTTGCTCAAAGTGTTCAGAGGCTGGATCAAATAGGTTTAGAACTATGGCGAAGATTTTATGAACAGCAAGATGAATAGTTGGTTTCAAATATTACAAAAAATACAATTGTATTTTATTGACAGAAATATTACATGTTTTAAAATAAAAATATAAGTTGTGTAGTTTTAAAATTAAAAAAATATGGGATAAGGATATGAATACGCGTGTTGCTATCAGTGATCTATTCACAAGAGATGAAATCAGTGAGCTAACTAGTAAATCAGATTTACATGGGGGCTGGGCTGTTTTTTCAACTTGGGCTGTGATTGGCGGTACCTTTGCTGCCGTTGCTAGCTTTTGGGACTATGTGCCAGCTTGGGGAAAATTATTATTGTGTATTGCAGCTCTAATCATTCTTGCTGGTAGGCAATTAGCGCTGGCTATTCTTATGCATGATGCTTCCCATCAAAGTTTATTTAAAACTAAGTGGTTGAATGACACATTAACTGATTGGTTATGCGCTCGTCCGATTTGGAATGATTTACATAAATATCGCGCTCATCATATCCGTCATCACAGTAAAACCTCTACTGTTGATGACCCTGATCTAACATTGGTTTCGGGCTTTCCAACTTCCAAAAAATCATTAATGCGCAAATTTATTCGGGATTTATCTGGTTTAACGGGAATTAAATTTGCGATTGGGCGAGTGTTGATGGATATTGAGAAGATGGAATGGACAGTTTCAAATGATCGCCGTTGGATTCCTCAAGATGGGCGACATTGGAGCGATTATGCAAAAACATTTATAAAAAACAGTGGCGGAGCAATAGCCACTAATGCAGCTATTTTCGGAGCATTGTGGGCTTCAGGTCATCCTAAATTGTATGCATTGTGGATCTTGGCATATCTCACCCCATTTCCTTTGTTTCTCCGTGTCCGTTCAATGGCTGAACATGCAGGAATGCCAACGAGCAATAGTGCTTTAACAAATACACGTACAACTAAAGCAGGATATTTAGCACGCGCATTAGTCGCGCCAATACATGTTAATTATCATAAAGAACATCATCTTATGGCTGCTGTTCCATATTTCAAATTACCGAAAATGCATCAGATGTTACGTGAGCGCGGACATGTAGAAGAACCGCCAACGTATTGGCAAGTTTTACATGAACTATCTAACCAAGCTGATTAATTCAAGAATAGAAGAATAGATATGCTATTAGCAAAAGAACAGATCATTAGTTTTTTAGCCCAAGAGTTTCCACAAGCACTGGAAAAAACATCAATTGTTGAGATTACCCCAAAAGGTGCAGAGCTATTATATCGTGTCGATCAAAGTGACTTACGTCCCGGACAAACTGTGTCTGGGCCAACATTAATGCTTGTAGCTGATTTTGCATTGTATGTTGCGATTTTAGGTGACTTGGGATTAGTGGCTATGGCAGTCACAACCAATATGACGATTAACTTTTTCCGCAAACCAAACGGAATGCAAAATATCAAAGCTGTTTGTAAATTGATTAAAGTCGGCAAAACTTTAGTGACTGGAGAGGTATGGCTGTATTCAGTTGGAGACGATGAACCTGTTGCTCATGTTATCGGTACATATGCAATTCCAAAGCAATAAAAAATTTTAGAAATAACAACGAATAGAGCAGCAAAACATAACAACAATTCAGTATGAGAATTGGTAAGAACATGCTAAAACTAAGTTTGTTCAAATTTATTTGTTCTTACCATTTTTACTTATATGCCCATAGAACTCGACTTGATACCTCTGTCTCAGATTTCGCTTGACCACGAGCAACTTTTAGCGATTAAGCGAAATGATCTATTGCCTTTGATGGATGATCCGCATCGTTTGAATGCCTATGCCGATCATTTAGTTCAAGCTCAAAGTGTTTTACTGAATGGTATTGACCCTAAATTAAATCAACAGTTAAGTGAAGTTATCTCACAGATTATTCAACAGCTGTCACTTTCAAAAAAGTATCTACGTGGTCGTCGATTCAATGCATTGCAAAAATGGCTCGGCATTGATGTGGAGTATGATGCAGGTCAGGTCAAATATTTAAAAGACCTTGATCGCTTAATTGATGAAGCAAATCATTTAAGTCAAAAACTGCAAATAGAAATACAGAAGTCACAATCACGAATACAGCAGGTATTGGGCTTACGCGAACAAATGGCAGCCTATATTGGCGCAGCTCAAGAGTTTTTGAATGAATATCCTGAGTTTAGTCGCCAAAAAACTTTAGATCATTTTCTTGAGCGATTGTCTAAGAAAGTGAATACTTTGCAAACTTTACAAACGAGTAATGATATTGCGATCAAACAAATGCAGTTATCTCAGCATTTATCTTTTAGTTTATTAGATCGATTTAAAGAAGCTCAACAAGTTTTGATTCCAGCATGGCAATATCATTTACAGCAAAGTCGTCACTCAAATTCAAGTATCACTCTTGAAAAATTGGATAGAAGTCGAGAAGATTTGATTCAAAATCTTAAAAAATCATTAGAGAAATAAGAGGGGAAAAGTATGTCAGGTTCAGAATTGACTCAAGCGTCAACTCAAGTCGAATTAAAACAAGAGGAACGCTTTGAACAATTGAATTTAAAAGAGCTAGGATTGCAACCGCATGATTTTGCGGAGGTGATGGATGCACATAAGGAACTCGCTGAGATAAGCACAACTGTTGTAGCTGAATATGGGAAAAATATTGCCAATAAAACATCGACTTATACAGACGAGTTGCTTGATCTAGTTCAAAATAAAGATTTAGATGCAACAGGGCAAAAATTAAATCAGGTCGTTCAGGTTGCTCAGCAATTAAATACTTCGAGTATTTTGAATAAGTCTAAAAGTTCAGGATTTTTTGGTGGTTTACTTAGTAAATTTAAAAGCGCAAAGCAAAGTTTTGATCAGCATTTTAATACGACCAAAGAACAGATTGATGCTTTAGTCAAAGAAATTGAGAGTTCACAATCTGGTTTGAAAGCACGTGTTGGAACTTTGGACAAAATGTTTGATGCTGTGCAGGAAGAGTATAAACAGTTGGGTGTTTATATCGCAGCAGGACAACTGAAGCAACAAGATATTCAACAGCAAATTGCGACATTGGCTAATCAAGAGCAAGATCAGCAGACCACGCAACAAATTTATGATCTCAATCATTTAGCGAATAATCTTGAAAAAAGGGTGAGTGATTTACAGGTACTGCAACAATCTGCAATGCAAACTCTACCCATGATTCGTATTATTCAATCTAATAATTTGATGTTGGTTGATAAATTCTATGCAATAAAAAATATTACATTGCCAGCTTGGAAGAATCAGATTAGCTTAGCGATTTCATTGCAAGAACAGAAAAATAGTGTGCAATTAGCGAAAGCGATTGATGACACGACCAATGATTTACTTCGTCGAAATGCGGAATTATTGCATCAAAACTCAGTTGATACTGCAAAAGCGAATCAACGTTCAGTGATTGATGTTGAAACACTTGAACATGTTCAAAACACCCTCATTAAAACAGTAAATGATGTAATCCAAATCCAGAAAGAGGGAATGCAAAAAAGAGCTGAAGCAACAACGCGTTTGCGTGCATTGCAAGAAAGTCTTAATCATCTCGTTCTGGAAAATAGTGGGCAAACGCCTAAATCTTAAAATTTATTATGAAAGGAAAGATCATTGTCACCCATAAATGATTTAAGTGTGGAACCTATTGATCAGCGTTTGCAGGTGTTGAAAAAACGCCAACGCAATATAGTCATTGGGCTTGCTGCAAGTATAGTCTTGATGGTTTTAACTATTGCGGCATTCTTTCTACAAAAAGAATTTATTTATCGGTTTTTTGATCTTTCATTGCATGTTCAGAGTTTAGATTTACCATATCAAGTACAAGATTTGGTACCTTTTAAACAACCTGTGGATTATTTTTTCAATCTTCTTTCTTGGTTTGGTTGGCTGTTTCTGAAAGTCCTTGTTTCCTTTGTTGGTGCATTTCTAATTGTGCGTTGGGTGAAGAAATTTAAGTTCTTCCAACAGCGATTTCAAGCTTGGACGCAGCGATTTTTGGCATGGATCATTTCGTTTATATTGCTATGGTCAGGATTAAGCTATATTCAATATGATTGGAAGAACGAAACAGATGAAGCTTATCGGCGTTGGATGAGTTATCAAACAAATATTGTCGAAAGCCAAATTGCTCAAGATTTACAAGATATAAATATTTCTCAAACAGAAAAAGCTTATGTCTTAGCTCAGGTTGCTTTGTTACATGATCCGATTGATCGCAAAACTGCGAATATTTATGTCAATCAATTGATCGAAGCTGAGAAAAAGGTTCCCACTGAATTTAGTAAATATGATTTTAAGCCTGAACAATTGTGGGTGATGCAACAACAGCTGTATGGAAAAAGTATTACTTTGATTACTCAACCGCTAGATATCCAAGCGCAGCAAGCAGAAAAAATTTCAAAGTACGTGAATTTCTTTTTGTTGGTCTTTCTAATTATCAATCTCGCAATGAGTGTGGTTTTGTACATGCTAGCTAAGCATTTTAAAAACCGTCTATATCGAATTACGCAGAAACTTGATCTATAAGTTTGTTATGTTCGGTTTGTTCGATTGATATTATGAAAACAACCTGTTTTACCTATTTAAATAATTTGCGTACTATAGCCCCATTGAAAGAATTTAGCTGATTGAATTGCTGAGAATTTGGAGAAAGACATGTTAGATCAAAATATTAAAACTCAATTAAAAGCTTACTTAGAACGTTTAGAAAGTCCAATCGAGTTAGTGGCTGCTTTAGATGAATCCGATAAAGCTGCAAAAATCAAAGAACTCGTGACCGAAATTGCTGAACTTTCTGATCAAGTTACGGCGCGTTTTGACGGTTCAAACGCTCGCCGTCCTAGCTTCGGTGTGGCTAAAGCAGGTGAGCAACCTCGTGTGTTCTTCGCTGGTCTACCGATGGGACATGAGTTCACCTCTTTGATCTTGGCATTGTTACAAGTTTCAGGTTATGCACCGAAGGTGTCTGATGAGGTGTTAAATCAGATTAAAGGTTTGAACTTAAAATCAAACTTTGATGTGTTTGTATCGCTGAGTTGTCACAACTGTCCAGATGTAGTTCAAGCGTTGAACCTGATTGCGATCTATAACCCAGATGCAACTGCGACCATGATTGATGGTGGTTTCTTCCAAGAGGAAGTTGAGGAACGCAAAATATTAGCAGTCCCAATGTTGTTCCAAGACAATGAACATATTGGTCAGGGTCGTATGACTTTGGAAGAAATCATCGCGAAGTTAGATAGTAACTCAGCGGAAAAAGATGCAGCACTTCTCAATGCGAAAGATGCTTTTGATGTATTGGTGATTGGTGGTGGTCCTGCAGGTGGTACAGCTGCGATCTATGCAGCGCGTAAAGGGATCAAGACAGGGATTGTAGCTGAACGTTTTGGCGGTCAAGTCATGGATACCATGGATATTGAAAACTTTACCACGATCAAAAAAACAGTTGGTCCTAAGTTTGCTCAAGATATGGAAGCGCATGTTCGTGAATATGGCGTGGACATCATGAACTTACAAAGAGTCAGCAAAATCACAGGTGCAGACCAAACGGCGAATGGCTTGGTTGAAGTTGAATTAGAAAATGGTGCTAAGCTTGAGTCTAAGACCATCATTCTTTCAACTGGTGCTCGTTGGAGAGAAATGAATGTTCCAGGTGAAGCTGAATACCGTACACGTGGTGTTGCGTACTGCCCACACTGTGATGGTCCATTATTTAAAGGTAAACGAGTTGCAGTGATTGGTGGAGGTAACTCGGGTGTAGAAGCTGCGATTGATCTAGCAGGGATTGTTGAGCATGTGACTTTGGTTGAGTTTGATACCAAACTTCGTGCTGACCAAGTCTTACAGGATAAGTTGAATAGCTTATCGAATACCACAGTTATTACCAATGCTTTAAGTACTGAAGTGGTTGGTGATGGTTCACAAGTGACAGCATTGAAGTATAAAGATCGTGCGACTGATGTAGAACACACAGTAGAACTTGCGGGAATCTTTGTACAAATTGGTTTATTGCCAAATACGGATTTCCTAAAGAACAGTGCAGTTGAACTCAGCAATCGTGGTGAGATTGTGATTAACGATCGTAATGAAACCAATGTACAGGGTGTATTTGCAGCAGGTGACTGTACGACAGTACCATACAAGCAAATCATCATCGCAACAGGCGAAGGTGCGAAAGCAGCATTATCTGCCTTTGATTACATGATTCGTTCTACGAATTAATTAGAACTAGTAATAAAAAAGCCCAAAGTTAACTTTGGGCTTTTTGTTTAGTTTTGAGGTTTATATAAACCGTGTTCCACAAGATGTTGTCTTAAAATTCGTCTTAATTCGAGGACTGCTTCGGGAGTTTCTTGAATTGAATGACCACCTTGAATAATTTTTTCAGAAACAGCTCCATCTAGGTGAGCACTTTTATACGGAACTATTCCATCTGTCATGATGTTAGGATCTTGGCTCTTTGTGATATTTCCCATGATGGAATGAAACAGTAGACCTTTTTGTGGAGGAATATCAGCCGTTAACTCCATAAATTTGGATTTTTTACTTAGATCACTTGGACCATTCTGAATAACATCATTAGTAAGTGTTTTTACAAAATCTTTAAGCTCAACATCATTACTTGTTAAAGTATCTGCCAGTGTTGTGAGAAATGTGGTCGGTAGTTTAATGATTTTCCGTGCTGCGAGAGTAAACCAACGATCAGCGTAATCTGTACCTTTATGCGGTGCTGCAAGAAAAATCGCACGATCAAAATTAGATATAGGTTGCATTTTTAGTCGCTCACCAATTACGGGATGCTTGCGTAAACGAGTTTGCTGACGACTACTCATCATCACTAATGCTTCTTTTGATATATCAGCATTGCTCACTAAAAGACGACTGATAATACCACCCATACTATGTCCAATAAGAACAGCATCTTTGGCTGCAGCATCTTGCATATTCACCGAGCCAAATGCTTGTTTAAGTAGAGCATATATTTGAAAACGACTTTCTAAGATTGGCATATTGGTTGAATAAAAAACTTGCCAGACTTGATAATGTTCACGAAGTACAGGATCACCCATAATATCGTTTGTTACCGCAATCCATGCTTCAGGACTACTAGCTAAACCATGAACCAATACAATGACTTTTTTATTAGGATTGTAAGGTTCCAGCATATATAAATGTGGCATGGTTAGGTGTTGATCACGATCAATTAAAGTTAAGTAAGCTGCTGCGCCTAAATTATTTTCAGACAACCATAAACCATATGGAGCAGAGAAATTTGCAGCTAATGAATAAGGTTTTCCAGCGATATTAACTTTTTCAACGCTATATGGATCGTAAACTTTAATCTCAAATTCTGGGCTATTTAATACTTCATCGGCTGTTGCAGCGGTGCGTTTAGGTTGAGCAATAATAGTCGCAGCTAAATAACGAGCTTTATGAATATTCGGATTTGTACCTCTAGGGTAGTTGTAGTTGAGAGGATCTAAAATATATTTATTCTCAAACTTATTGGCATTGTCAGCAGGGAATACTGCTACAAAATCAGAACCAAAACCATCGCGTCGGTTAATTGCTCTTAATCCTGAGAAGTTCATGTTATAGCTAGAGACAAATTTTTCTAGCTTCATATTCTGTAAACGTTGATAAGCTTGGATATCAATCGTATACGTACTTTTACCAATTTTAATAGTTGGTGCGAGATCTTTGGATGGATTTCTTAGACTATGAATATTGACCAGTTGAGTTAATGCTTGGTTGTAAAAGTCACGAATTTGTACTTGGCGGTTATCAAAAAGTCGTTCTTGTGGTGCGCGACTGGTTTTAAATAGATAAGCATAACTATAGCGAATACTTTTATCTAAAGCTTCTAATTGTTGATCTAAGCACTGCTCATAATTTTTCTGAATATTCTTTTGTTCTTCCTCGGATTTGTGTTTGCTTAGTTTACTTATTTTGCATTCTGATGAGTCCGCTAGGGCTTTGGATTTCGCTAGAAATAATTCACTGCTAGTCGATAAGAGCTGTTCATCTAAGATTTGAGGAATCTTATGTAAATCTGCAATGCACTCATCAGCAGATTGCATGCAATACTTTGCTTCTTTACCTGACATCGATAAAACATTGAGACTTGCTTCGCTGAGTCTTTTTTGAGTCAGGATACTATTTCTCTCATTAGCAATTGTGACATCAATGGCTTGCTGTTTTAGGCTTACAACTTGGCAACCACTCATGACGACTGTACTGAGTAGCGTTATTGCAAATAGGCGATGTGAAGAATTAAATGCACGCATTAGGGTTTCAGTAAATTGAGAGCAGGATTACCGCTATAATACGAAAAAAGGATGCATTTTCAATCAACATAAAAAAATAGACCGTATAAAACGGCCTATTTTTACAAAAAAGAGAGTAATTTAGTTAAGAACTTGCCACATGTTCCAACGTTTTCCTGATTCAACTTCTTGAATCAAACGGTCAACTACTTCTGCTTCATCAGGATAATTAATTTTGTAATTTTTGAGCGTTTGAAGCGCATTTTTCTTCTGTTCAAGCCATAAGAAATTGTTTGCAGCAGAAAGATATGCCTCTTGCACTCCACCTTTGATCGCTTTATCTAGGTATGGAATCGCTTCACGTTGTCCACCACCTTCTGATAATCCAAAACCGAACCAAAAATTGGTTTCAGGATCGTTAGGGTTAATCGCTAAAATTCGTTGAGCATAAGTTAAAGACTTAGATGTGTAAGCTGTACCCAAGTCAAGGTTGCGAGCCATCACACTGGCTTTAAATGCACGGGTTAAAATATCCATAGATGCATTTGGTTTCTCAGCGAGAGCATCTAGTTTGTGTGTGATTTCTTTTAACTTTACTTCATATCCTTTGCGTTCTTGGCGTTCAGTAAATCGAGGAGGGTAATGGCGTGCTTTTCCTTCAACTAGTTGTAAGAAGTCATCAATTTCCGTTACATCAATTTCATTTTCGCCTGCAAGAACCGCATATTTCATCCGTCTTTCAGAGCTATCAATTGTTGGGACAATCAATTTATTAATATCTAAAGTTGCAGATTTTGTTGGGTCATTTTGCAAAGAAACAACCATCTTTGTCACTGGTTGTGTAGAGGCATCTTTGATGGCAACTTCAAAGCTTGGTGGTGCATCATATTTGATTGGATTTAAAGCATAGAATGGTGGTGTCGGATCTGGTTCTTTGAACACAAATGGTTCAACAATCTTCTCTTTTTTGGTCGGCGCAATACCACATGCGGTTAAAAATGTGGTTGAAATTACAAGTAATGCCAAAGGCTTAAAATTCATGCTTTACATCCATTAATTTTAGTAAAATGAGAAGTAGTTCGTTGGTTTTACCAGTCTAGGAAAAGCAAAACCAACTTGAAATGAAAAGCTTGTTACATTTCTTATAAATTATATTATGTTGTTGATGTTTTGCTTTGTGCTTCACACTCTCTTCTAACTTCTTCAATAATCTTAAGTTCTTCTTTACTCAATGGTTGATTTTTACCACCTTGAGGTTTGAATGTTGGGTCAAGCTCAGATAGACGCTGACATAGAATATTCATACGCTTTTCATTTTTCTGCATACGATCTAATAACACGCGTATGCCTTCTAAAATAGGATCTGATTGATCTTGAGTTGTTGCATAAGGTTGGAAACCGATGCTTTCTGCATAGTCGCGACGGTTTGCTTCATCTTGCTCAACTTGATTTTTATCTTTAAAGATATAACGTGCTGGGTTACCTACAGCGGTAACTCCTTCCGGAACTTCTTTGGTCACAACAGCATTTGAACCAACTTTCGCCCCTTTATGTACAGTAAATGGTCCTAATATCTTAGCTCCAGCGCCAACAACAACACCATCTTCTAGAGTTGGGTGACGTTTACCTTTATTCCAAGTAGTACCACCAAGCGTAACGCCATGGTACAGGGTGACATCATCACCAATTTCAGCTGTTTCCCCAATCACAACGCCCATGCCGTGATCAATAAAAAAACGTTTTCCAATTTTTGCACCTGGATGGATTTCTATCCCAGTTGCAAATCGACTAAATGACGAGAGCAGGCGAGCTGTACCTTTGTGATCTTTTTTCCAGAGTTCATGTGCTACACGATGCATAATTAATGCATGAATACCAGGATAAGTGGTTAAAACCTCAAGTGTATTTCGAGCCGCAGGGTCACGTGCAAATACAGCTTCAATGTCTTCTTTTAGCTGTTTAATCATGAGAGTGATCCTCCGTCTGTGTTTTTTTCCATGAACCATTGGCTAGAGCTTGTACTCGACTGAAAATACCGCGCAATAAATGATATTCCATACGATCTAATTGTATTCTTCCAAATAAACGACGCAAACGCAAAGGCAATAAACGTGGATTATTTGGATCTAAGAATTCAATTTCAGTTAGCATTTTTTCTAAATGAGGATAGAACTCTTCCATTTGTTTCTGTGTCACTAATGGCTCGTCCCATTGCATACTTTGATTTTGCTTTAGTTGCATATGTTCTTGCGGGTGACTCTGATCAGTGTTTTGCTGATTGAGCTCAAGTGCTGCCATCCTTAATTCATAGCATACCACTTGAATTGCCTGAGCTACATTTAAAACGCCATAACTTGGATTGACTGGAATAGTTAAATGGTAGTTTGCTAATGCTAGCTCTTCATTGGTTAGACCACGATCTTCGCGACCAAAGACGATTGCAATATTTTGATCTAAATTGGCTGCTTTTAAACTTTCTTGAGCTGCAGGGCGAACATCAAGCAGAGGCCAAGGAATAGTACGGCTGCGAGCACTGGTTCCAAACACCAGATGGCAGTCTTCAATTGCTTGTTCCAAAGTATCAACGATTTGTATTTTTTCGATTAAATCTTGGGCGCCAGCGGCTAAAGCATCAATATCAGGATGAGGATAGGTTTTAGGTGCTACCAATACTAATTTAGACAATCCCATCGTTTTCATGGCACGAAGTGCACTACCGATATTGGCAGGGAGAGTCGTATTTACCATAACAATACGAACATGATCCAATTGTTTGGACACGTCATTTTGGTCAAACAGGTTCATAAATGATCCAATTTTTAAGAATATTGAGAAACTTCGGCTTGATACAGATCTAAAGCATCATCTATAGACATATTTGCAGGTGGAGGAGGAACCACACTTACTTTGGGTGTTTCAATGACTTTTGCTGCTTTGGATTTTACTTGATATTCAATATATATCGCATCTTTGCCAAAGTAGTCACGTAATTTACCGAGCAGTTCATCTAAAGGAGCAACTTTCCACTGAGCACCTAAATGTAACTCAGCTGTCGCAAAACTTTGATCGATAAAAAGCTGTATACCGATATGCTGACACATATCTACATTGCAATATGGTAAGAGAATGTTTTGTATATCTTTTGCTAAAGATTTAGTCATAAGATCGTGTGGCATACGTATTTGAATGGATTGAGCACGTTTTTGACGAATTTCATTCAAACTAAATGCTTTACTTAAACGTGCCATTGGGCGGTCAAAGCCTTCACGCTCATAAATCTCGCCTTCGATCACGACGACTTGTTCTAAGCGCACAATATCTTTATATCGTTGAAAACGTTCATGATTGCAACTAACTTCAATTCGTGCAGTACCATCGTCTAAAGTGATCATGATACGGTTTGGAAAGTTTGCTACATCGAGTACCAAACCAGCAAATACGGTGGTTACACCACGACGTGTCGGGGTAACTTCATTCAGTTTTGCAGGAATGAATGCTTTTAATTCTGAACGATAGACATCGATTGGATGTCCTGTTAAGTAAAGTCCAAGTGTATCTTTTTCACCTTTTAAACGAACTTCATCTGACCATGGTTTAACAGGTTTAGCTGGTTTACGCTGAACTTCTTCAACTTCACCAAATAAATCCATAATTCCTGTTTCACGATTGCTTCGTGCTTGTTCCGCAGCTTGAACGGCTTCAGGAAGCTGAGCCATAAGACTAGAACGTTCTATTCCTAAACAGTCGAGTGCACCAGCACGAATAAGCGCTTCGAGTGTACGTTTGTTAATTTTTTTCAGATCAATACGATGGCAAAAATCAAACAAATCTTTATATGGTCCATCTTTAATACGTGAATCGATCACAGACTGCATTGCCTGCTCACCAACACCTTTGATTGCACCTAAACCATAGACGATTGTACGCTCATCAATAGCATGGAAATGATACAAGGACATATTTACAGAAGGGGGAAGAACTTCGAGTTTGTTATTACGACAGTCATCAATTAAGAATACGACACTATCCGTATTCTGCATTTCCGATGACATTACCGCTGCCATAAATTCAGCTGGATAATGCGCCTTTAACCATGCAGTATGGTAAGCAACTAAAGCATAAGCGGCCGCATGTGATTTGTTAAAACCGTAACCCGCAAATTTTTCCATGTAATCGAAGATATGATTCGCTGTTGCTTCATCAATATCTTTTTCTGCCGCACCTTTAATAAAGATTTGGCGTTGTTTTACCATTTCTTCAGGTTTTTTCTTACCCATTGCACGGCGTAATAAGTCGGCTCCGCCAAGCGTATAGCCAGCGCAGAACTGTGCTGCCTGCATTACTTGTTCTTGATAAACCATAATCCCATAGGTTGGTTCTAAGACACTTTCAAGCAAAGGATGCAAATATTCGAATTCTCCACCGTGCATACGATGGATAAAGTCTGGAATGAGGTCCATCGGACCAGGACGATACAAGGAAACGAAAGCAATAATCTCTTCGAATTTGCTTGGTCTAGCTTCCTTCAACATCTTTTTCATGCCGACGGATTCAAACTGGAAAACCGCAGTCGTATTTGCCTCAGCAAAGACGAGATAAGCATCTTTATCATCTAATGGTACATTAGCGATATTTAGTGGGACATCTGATTGAATTCTTTTATTAATATTTTGAACAGCATCTTCAATTACTGTTAAATTTCGCAGTCCTAAGAAGTCGAATTTAACTAAACCTGCTGCTTCAACATCATCTTTATCATATTGAGCTACACGGTTTGTGCCATCAGGATCACAGATAACGGCCGAGTAATCTGTAATTTTTCCAGGTGCGATGACAACACCACCCGCATGCTTACCTGTGTTACGTGTAATGCCCTCTAATTTGAGCGCCATTTCCCAAATTTCAGCAGCATCATCATGATCAGGGTTTGCAGGGTTGGTGACGATATCTTTCAGTTGTGGTTCAAGCTCTATGGCCTGTTTTAAGTCTACACCTAATGGTTTTGTTGGAACCATTTTTGAGATACGGTCAGCTAAACCATAAGATTTACCTAAGACACGTGCTACGTCACGAATTGCACCTTTTGCAGCCATTGTTCCAAAAGTTGCAATCTGTGAAACTGCTTCACGTCCGTAATTTTGTGCAACATATTCAATAACACGGTCACGACCTGCGATACAGAAATCGACATCAAAGTCAGGCATTGAGACACGTTCAGGATTTAGAAAGCGCTCAAATAATAGGTCGTATCGTAAAGGATCAAGGTCAGTAATTTTTAAACTATATGCAACTAATGAACCTGCACCCGAACCACGCCCTGGTCCTACAGGTACACCATTGTTTTTTGCCCATTGGATAAAGTCCATGACGATAAGGAAGTAACCTGGGAATCCCATCTTGAGGATGATATCGACTTCATATTTGATTCGTTCATCATATGGCTTTCGAATATCAGGCCAATCTTCATCGCGTTCATCAATTGGATAAAGATGATTTAAACGTTCTTCTAAACCTTCTCGAGATAAATGTTCGAAATAGGTATCAATGGTATAACCATCAGGAATAGGGAAATCAGGCAAGAAATATGTACCAAGCTGCAAGGCAACGTTGCAACGTTTAGCAATTTGGTAAGTATTTTCAATCGCACTAGGAATGTCAGAGAATAACTCAGACATTTGTTCTGCTGTTTTAAAGTATTGTTCAGGACTATAAGATTTAGGACGCTTATCATCACCTAATACGTATCCATCTGCGATACAAACACGCGCTTCATGAGCATAAAAATCGTCTTGTTCGATAAAGTGGATATCGTTATGAGCCACTACACCGATTTGGTACTTAGCAGCAAGTTTTACCGCCTCAACAATAAAATCTTCTTCCCCAACACGATCTGTGCGCGTCAAACTAAGATAGACACGATTTCCAAATTTACTAATCCAGTCTTCAAGAAGAGGTTCTGCTTTCTGAGGGTTGGAAGAGCAGAGCATTTTGCCTACATCACTGTGTTGCCCCAATAGAATGATTAAATCTTCTGCTTGTTCAAGCACCCATTCTTTTTGAACACAAGGAACACTAAGTTGCTGACCTTCGATGAATCCTCTAGACACGATTTCCGTTAAATTTCGCCAACCTGTATTGCTCATCGCAAGTAAAGTTGCACGATGTTCAGCATCATTCAATCGAATAACACTGCCCATTATAGGCTTAATCCCTTTACCTAAGCACGCACCATAGAATTTAACAGCGGCATGTAGGTTAGAAAGATCAGTAATTGCTAAAGCTGGCATTTCTTCAGCAACAGCAGCTTTGACCAAATCAGGTATGCGAACTATCGATTCTGTAATCGAAAACTCTGTGTGAATACCAAGATGAACAAACTGCATAAATCTATCCTAAACGCGATTGAAGAATATTCTAACACGCTCTGTTTAGGACAGTTGTCTAATATTTTTGCAATAGAATGCTGTTCGGAATGATCTAACCAAGAATAAATAAAAAACGATGCTAATCAGATCAACTGATTAACATCGATTTGGATTTCAGCTTAGCAATTAGTATTGCCAAAAGATTCGCTGAATTTCTTTTGCATCATTAGTTTTAGTCAGCGCTAAAGCAGTCAAAATACGAGCTTTTTGTGGGTTTAGATCATGTCCAGCCACCCAACCGTATTGATCATCAGGTTGTTCTGCATTTCGTAATACAAAACCTTGACCTACGCGAGATGAACGGACAATTTGAATGCCTTGTTCATCATGTAGTTGCTTCAATGTCGGAACAAGATATTTTGCTACCGAACCATTTCCTGTTCCTGCATGAATAATCGCTTTCGTTCCAGCTTTTGCATAAGCAAGATAAGCTTCTGGTGTCATTGAACCTGAACCATATGTGATTTGAACCAACGGAAGTTGATCACCTTTGATGTTTTCAATATTAAATTCGGAATTGTTAGTATGACGTTTGATACTATTTCTGAACCAATAAGGTTTCCCCTCAACGATTGTACCTAATGCGCCCCATTGGCTTATAAATGCATTGGTATGAATGTTAATCCCTTTGGTTGCATCACGCGCAGCAAAAATTGAATCATTCATCACGATGAAAACACCTTTATTTTTGGCTTCTTCAGATGCAGCGATTGCAACGGCACTATAAAGATTGAGTGGACCATCTGCTGAAAGAGCAGTTGATGGACGCATAGAACCAACAAGAACGATAGGTTTTTCAGTGTGAATAACTAGATTTAGAAAGAATGCCGTTTCTTCTAGCGTATCGGAACCGTGAGTAATCACAACGCCATTTACAGATGGTTTTTTAACTAAATCATTGACTTGGCGGGCAAGGGAGAGTAACTCTTTGTCAGTGATATTTTCAGAAGCGATTTAAAGGGCTTGAATACCACTTACATTTGCTAGATCTTTGATTTGAGGAACAGCATTAATTAAACCATCGACTGGAACTTTGGCTGCGGTATATGTGGCACTGTTCGTTGAGCTTGCACCCGCACCAGCAATTGTTCCACCTGTTGCTACAACTACGACATTGTTTTTCGCATGTAACGCAACTGATGAAGCAATCAGTGTTAAAGCTAATCCAAATGATTTAACCGTTTTAGTAATCATTAATCACAATCCTGTATTTTAATTTTCCATAGATGTGCTATGTCTACACACGACATGACACTGGAATATTATTCAAATTTTTATGGATCAAAATCATTGGCATTATATTTTTTTCGACTACATCTAATTTATGTCGAAGCAATGAGAAGTTGGGTTTTAAATTTATAATATTTAATTGCTATTTTAAGGTGTGAAAATCATGAATTTCATAAGGTATTTATGACCAAATGGTCAATTTTTTATTTTTCATATGAGGACTTTATGCTTTAGTCGTATTGTAAGAACCATAATTTTCAATACTTGTGCTATGGCAAAAAGCAAACATTGATATTTTTAAACACATTTATCCATTTCCCATTATTTTATTTTTCATGTGATATTGGGTGGTGAACAACTAGTTCTGAATCATTCAGCTCAAAGTGCTACGGTTATTGTAGTGAGCTTTTAAAAGATGGGTTTATTTCATCTAATTGGTAAATTTAAATTTAAGTTTACTTGGATGTTTTTGACGTTAAAATAGAGACCAATAAAAAATTTATCCATGAGAAATTTATAATGAAATTAAAGAATATTGTTCTTTCAATACTATTAAGTAGCAGTGTCACTATTCCGAGTATTGTTTATGCCGAAGATGTTCCGTTTAGCCAAGAACTCGTAGAGCAGGCAAAATCAGGTAATGCTGAAGCACAAAATAATTTAGGTGATGCTTATTACTACGGAAGTGATGTTGATCAAGATTTTGGTAAGGCTTTAGAGTGGTTCAAAAAGTCAGCTGCGAAAGGAAATGCAGATGCACTTTTTTCGGTTGGTTACATGTACGACTATGGTGAGGGAACAGAAGAAGATAATCTAACTGCATTGAAGTGGTACACACAAGCTGCACAAAAGGGGCAACTGTATGCTCAATACTACCTTGGTTTTCTCTATTTGTATGGAGATGAAGGAGTTGGGGTGAATAGTAAAAAAGGCTTGGAGTGGATGACTAAATCTGCTGATGGAGGATTAGATTTAGCTCAGGCTGAATTAGGTCACTTATATAATGATGGAAGTGATGGAGTCACTCAGGATTTCAAAAAGGCTCTCCATTATTATCAGCTAGCGGTAAAACAAGATGAGCCAACAGCGATCAATAATCTTGGGATTTTCTATCTAGAAGGTAAGGGTGGTATAAAGCAGGATTATAAAGAAGCGCTAAGATTATTTACCCTTGCTTCTGAGGCAGATAACGGTTTGGGGTCATCAAATATTGCTTATATATATGAAGAAGGCAAAGGCGTCGCAAAAAACTATAAAAAAGCGGCTGAATATTACGAGCTTGCAGTTGATCAGGGGGAGAATGAGTGTTTGTTGGATTTAGCTCGTATCTATGAGAAAGGTGGTTTTGGTCTGAAACAAGATCTAAAAAAATCTAAAGAATACGAAGCTCAGTGGGATGAAATTCAAAGTTCAGAATACTGATAAAAAAATCCCCCTTTAGATAGGGGGATTTTTTTAGATGCTTAGCGCATTTTTGCCAAGAAACGGCTTAAACGATTGATTGCTTCACGTAATTCATTTTCAGCTGGTAAAAATACAACACGGAAGTGGTCTGGTGTTGGCCAGTTAAATCCTGTGCCTTGTACTAAAAGTACCTTTTCAGCTTTCAGTAAATCAAGCATGAGCTTTTCATCATCTTCAACTGGATAAATCTCGGGATCAAGTTTAGGGAAACAATACATCGCCCCATCAGGTTTCACACAACTTACACCTGGAATTTCATTTAACATTTCCCATGCGATATTGCGTTGTTCATATAAACGACCACCAGGACGAATCAAATCATTAATTGATTGATAGCCGCCTAATGCTGTTTGAATCGCATACTGAGCTTGATGGTTTGAACACAAGCGCATTGACGCTAGCATATCTAAACCTTCGATATAATCAGCAGCTCGTGCCTTGTCACCTGTAATCGCCATCCACCCAGCACGATAACCTGCGATTCGGTATGCTTTAGACAAACCATTAAATGAAATACACAATTGATCACCAGCTAATGCTGCTAGAGCAACGTGTTCAATTCCGTCATAAACGATTTTGTCGTAGATTTCATCTGCAAATAAAATGAGATCGTATTTCTTCGCTAAAGCAACGATCTGTTCTAAAACGTGTCTAGGGTAAACAGAACCAGTTGGGTTGTTTGGGTTAATTACAACAATACCACGAGTATTTGGTGTAATTTTACTTTCAATATCTGCGAGATCTGGATACCAATAATTTTCTTCATCACACTTATAGTGGATCGCTGTGCCGCCTGACAGATTTACCGCAGCTGTCCATAAAGGATAGTCTGGCATTGGAACAAGCATTTCATCGCCATCATCTAGCAAACCTTGCATTGCCATTACGATTAATTCTGAAACACCATTACCTACATAGACATCATTGACATGCATGTCAAAGACGCCTTTTTGCTGATAGTACTGACAAATGGCTTTACGAGCAGGGAAAATCCCCTTTGAGTCTGTATATCCAATTGCATTCGGTAGGTTTAATGCTACGTCATTAATAATTTCTTGTGGCGCTTCGAAACCAAATGGTGCAGGGTTACCAATATTTAGCTTAATAATTTTATGCCCTTGCTCCTCCATTTCATTGGCGGCGCGTAATACTGGTCCACGAATGTCATAGCATACATGCTCAAGCTTTGAAGACTTTTTAATTTGTCGAGGCGTTTGAGCTGAGTGGGGTGTAGCAGTATTTTTAGGCATAGCGGGATTCACTTTTGCATATCGATATAGATAACTTTTAAATGTTTCAACTGTAACCAGATCAAGATCATGTTGATCTTTCAGTAATTCAACAATTTTTTCATGCGTAAAACCAGATTGTTGATACTGTCTGATGGTTGGTAATAGATTTTTAAAAACCACACTTTTTTTCTGTGACATTTTTTGTCCAATACAACCGCGCTGAACAAGAATACCACTATGACTGCTTACTTGAAAGGTGTTTTAAATGAAAATTGCTTACTTATGTAAAAATATTTTGCTTACTATTTGCTATTTTAATATAAGTGCTTAAATTACGATAAATTACACATTGAAAGACTAGAGTTTTTTTTTTGAATGGCGTAAATATAAAGCATGATCATCAAGATATTTTTTACAACAAAATAATAGGTGCTGGCTATGGGAAAAGTGAATAAAACAGATCGAGAATGGCAAAGAGAGTTGTCACCAGAAGAATATCGTATCACTCGTAAAAAAGGCACAGAACCCGCATTTACAGGTCAATATTGGAATAGCAAACAACATGGCATTTATGTATGTCGTTGCTGTGGTGCTGAGTTGTTTTCTTCAGAAACGAAATACGACAGTGGTTCGGGCTGGCCAAGTTTCTATCGACCGATTGATAATAGTGCAATAGAAGAGCACGAAGACATATCACATGGTATGGTCAGAACAGAAATTGTCTGCCATGATTGCGATGCACATTTGGGCCATGTGTTTGAGGATGGTCCACAGCCGACAGGACTGCGTTATTGCGTGAATTCGGCATCATTACAACTTAAAACAGAAGAAAAGAATGACGAGGAAACGTATCCATGAGTAACATTTATCAGTTTGAAGCTGAATTGTTAGAGGGAGAAACAAAGGCGCTCGCTGATTATAAAGGCAAGGTCATGCTGATTGTGAACACCGCAAGTAAATGCGGTTTCACTCCGCAATTTGCAGGACTTGAGAAGCTTTACGAAAAATATAAATCTCAAGGATTAGAAATTTTAGGGTTTCCTTGCAATCAATTTGGAGGGCAAGATCCAGGGACAAATAAGGAAATTGGAAATTTTTGTCAAAGGAACTATGGTGTAACTTTTCCAATGTTTGCAAAGGTTGATGTGAAAGGGCCGGAAGCACACGTTATTTTTAGATTTTTGACACGTGAGGCAAAAGGTATTTTGGGTAGTCAAAATATCAAATGGAACTTCACAAAGTTCTTGGTTGGTCGTAATGGTGAAGTTCTGGGGCGTTATGCACCGACTACTAAACCTGAAGCTTTAGAAGCTGATATTGAGAAAGCTTTGGCGAAAAAGTAACAATAACATAAGTATTAAAAAAAGACGGTCATAAGACCGTCTTTTTCACATACAGATCAAAGCTGTTCAACCGCTTGATCTTTGGTTTTTCTAAAGCTATGCAGCTTGCGATTAATATCATCAATAAAGGTATACACCACTGGAATAACCAATAAAGATAAGAAAGTGCTAGTGATTAAACCACCAATTACTGAAATTGCCATTGGTGCACGGAAGCTTGGATCTGTTCCGATACCCAAAGCGATAGGTAGCATACCTGCACCCATAGCAAGGGTTGTCATAATAATCGGGCGCGCACGTTTATGACAGGCATCAAGCAAAGCATTAAATCGTGAATAATCTTTCTCTTTTCTTGCGATGATCGCGTAATCGACTAAAAGAATAGAGTTCTTACTTGCAATCCCCATCAGCATAATTAGTCCAATCAAACTTGGCATTGAAAAGCTGCTTTTTGCCAAAAGCAACAATACAAATGCACCGCCCAAAGACAATGGTAATGCGACCAAAATGGTAATAGGTTGTAAGAAGTCTTTGAATAAGAGCACTAAAACGACATAGATACATAGCACCCCTGTGAGCATTGCCAATCCAAAGCTTGAGAAAAGCTCCTGCATCACCTCAGCATCACCAATATTGGTACGTTTCACAGTAGGTGGTAAGTTTTTCATCGTTGGTAATTGATCAACTTTTGCTGCTACATCACCAAGCGGTTGGTTATTCAACTCAATATTAAAATTAATATTGCGCAGGCGATTGAAACGATCGATTTGTGATGGACCGCTTTCAATATTGACATCAGCAATTGTGCCTAACATCACTGGACCATGACTTCCTTTAATCATTAAGCGTTTAATCAATTCCTGATCTTGACGTGCAGAAAGCGGAAGTTTGATCACGACAGGAACTTGTCGTTGCGATAAATTTAATTTTGCTAGGTTTTGGTCGAAATCACCTGCAGTGGCAATCCTCAGTGTTTCTGCGATATCAAAAGTTGTAACCCCAAGATCAGCTGCTTT
Organism: Acinetobacter sp. A22; assembly: GCF_030913345.1. Taxonomy (NCBI): domain Bacteria; kingdom Pseudomonadati; phylum Pseudomonadota; class Gammaproteobacteria; order Moraxellales; family Moraxellaceae; genus Acinetobacter; species Acinetobacter sp. A22. The sequence goes on along the minus strand of NZ_CP133162.1, from coordinate 1,339,451 downwards.
AGCAAAATCTGGGCGAATAACCAACTCTGGACGAATGAGTGCTGCACTGGAAGTAATACTGCCGATGTTTGGAATTGTGCGTAATTCGCGTTCCAGCTTACGCGCTGTTGAGATAAGAGCTTCAGGATCGTCACCTGATAAGGCGAGTTGATATTGGCTATTGTTCCCTGCGATACCGACTTGAATACGAGCACCAGGTAAAGGAGCGAGTCGCTGACGTATTTCACTTTCGATTTCTTGCAAACTTAAGCTACGATCTGAGCGCTCTGAGGTTTGGATTGTTAGAGTTGCTTTTCGAGGTTCACTGGATGCACCACCAGAAAAAGGATCTGAACCTGCTGCACCACCGCCGATGGTTGTATAGATGCTTTTGATTTCTGGATGATCTTTAATAAGATTTCGTGCGTATTCGGCAGTTTTTAAGGTGTCTGCGAATTGTGAGCCTGGGGTGAGTTCTAATCTTACTTGAGTTTGTCCTGTGTCAGGTGGTGGAACAAAACCTGTAGGTAGAAGCGGAATCAGCATAATTGAGCCGATGAAAAACAGAATAGCACCTCCAAGCGTAACCCAACGGTGATGTAGACACCACGTGACTAGACGCATATAACCACGCATAACACGACCATCTTTTTCTCGGTCACGTGCAAGCTTGGATGTCCCTTGATCATTTAATCTATCTGCATCTGAGTTTTCTGCTGTGTTTTCAACTTTGCCAATCCAAGGCTTCAGAATATAAGCTGACATCATTGGTGTTAGTAATCGAGCAACTAAAAGTGAGGCAAATATTGCTAGCGCTGCTGTCCAACCAAATTGAACAAAGAATTTTCCTGCGATGCCGCTCATGAATGCGGTGGGAAGGAATACAGCAATCAAAGTAAATGTGGTTGCTATAACAGCTAGCCCAATCTCATCGGCTGCTTCCATAGCAGCTTCATAAGGTGTTTTACCCATCCGTAGATGCCGAATGATATTTTCAATTTCAACAATTGCATCATCCACCAAGATACCCACGACGAGTGACATAGCGAGTAGTGTTACGGTATTTAAGGTAAATCCAAAATAGTACATGCCGATTAAGGCAGGCAAAATAGAGAGTGGTAAAGCGGTTGCTGCAATAATCGTAGCTCGCCAATCACGCAGAAACAGCCAAACCACTAAAATTGCAAGAATTGCACCTTCATAAAGTAGTGACATCGAACCTTTATAGTTGTCAGCAACAGGCTTAACGAAGTTAAAGGCTTCTGTGATTTTGATATCAGGATGAGATGCCTTGAGCTTATCTAATGCCTCAATAACGCCTTTTTCAACATCAACTTCACTTGCACCTTTGCTTCGTGTGATCTCAAAACCGATTACTGGTTGTCCATTCAGTAATGCTGCAGAACGTCGTTCCGCTATTCCATCTCGAATTGTAGCCACTTGATCAAGTCTGATATGTCGACCATCACTTAAAGCAATATCCATGGCACCAATTTCAGCAGCTGTTTTTACAGTTGCAATCGTACGAATGGATTGTTCACTGCCACCAATCTTGGTTTGCCCACCTGAAGCATCTTGTTGAACCAAACGAAGCTGGCGAGTGATATCCGTTGCAGACGCATTGAGTGCCAGTAATTTTTCAGGATCGAGTTCGACTTCAACTTGGCGGGTGACACCACCAACACGTGCAACAGCACCCACACCTTTAACCTGTAACATAGCACGAGCAATATCGTAATCCACGAACCACGAAAGAGCTTCTTCATCCATTTTAGGGGATTGGATGGTATAGGTGAGGATAGGTGAACCAGATAGATTAATTTTACTAACAATCGGGTCTCTTAAATCAGCAGGTAGGTCTGAACGTACTTGTGAAACAGCATTACGCACGTCATCAACAGCTTCTTGTAGTGGCTTTTCTAGCTGAAATTCTGCGGTGACAGTCACAACACCATCTTGAATGTTTGTGTACTGATTTCTTAGACCTTGTAGCGTTGCAATTGAGTTTTCAATTTTTCGAGCAACTTCTGTTTCTAACTGTGGTGGAGCTGCACCTGGTAATGCGGCGGAAACAGTCACCATCGGTAATTCAATATCGGGAAATTGTTGTATTTTCATCCAGTGAAAACACAACAGACCTGCCAATCCAAGCATGATGAATAAAAGAATTCCTGGAATTGGATTTCGGATTGACCACGCTGAGAAATTCATTTTATTTCTCCTGCGATTTCACTAGTTTTTGAGTAAGTGGTGTTTCAGGAATTGCTTGCGCAACATTCACTAAATCACCATCGGTCAAGAAACCTGTACCAGAAGAAACCACTTTTACATTTAACGGGAGGTCTAAGATTTCAACTCGATCATTTTGTCGACGTCCTGTTGTTACTTTTTTCTGTGTTACACGGTTGTTTTGATCAAGTACAAAAACATAGGAAAATCCATCACGTAGCAGTAGAGCGGTCTGAGGAATAGTGATCGCTGTTTTTTCACCTAGATCAAACTCTCCCTTTACAAACATTCCCATACGAATTGCTTGAGTTGTTGGCAAATCAACATATACCAAACCATAACGTGTTTGAGGATCAATTACTGGTGCAATCATTCTAACTTGACCTGTCACTTTGGGTTGTGAAGGATCAGGTGAAATAACGTGAGCAGTCATACCTTGTTGAAGTTTGTATAAATCTGTTGTTGTAACTTCAGCTCTCCACTCCAAGCGATGATCTCTAATCAAGCGGAATAATTCTTGACCTGTTTGTGCTAAAGAGCCAACGGTTGCAGTTCTAGCAGAAATGACACCGTTGTCAGGAGAAATGACTTGTGTTTGGGCTAATCGCAGTTGATTGCTTTCAATTTGTGCTTTTGCTGCATCTAAACGTGCTTGAGCTGTTGCTTGTGATGTTTGATATTGTGTTGATTCTTGAGCTGAAATAGCACCAGTATTTTTGAGCTGCTGAATGCGCTTATTATTGGTAATTGCATCCGCCAAAACAGCTTGAGCTTCTGCATAGCTTGCTTTCGCTGCCGCTAAATCAGCACGAATAGTTTCACTATTGATTTCAGCTAAAATCTGACCACGTTTTACTTCATCACCGACATTTACATTCACACGTGTTAATCGCTGTCCAGATAGCTCACTACTAATTACAACTTCTTGCCAAGCTGCAATATTTCCATTCGCAGTAAAAACTTGTTTCCAGTTTTGTTGTTCTGGTGAAACTACTGTTACGGTTAGTGCAGCTTTTTGAGTGTTTGTTTGAGCATTTTTTTGCTTATCATCTGTATCTGAGTTTTTACTTGAACTCGTTTTCCACATTAAAAATGTAACGGTGATAAGTACAATAATGATTGCAGCAATCAACCAAACCTTTTTCTTTGTATTTTGTGAAGTTTGAGGAGCCATCTTTCCATAGTCACCAAATTTTGATGCCTAAGTATAGACGAACATTTCAACAGATGGTCAATAGTTAATAGACAGATGAATAGCTTTTAAATGCACTATATGTCGGGAGACAAATGAATGGAAAGCGGCTACATATTATGAATATTTAAAGAGGTAATAAGCGGTTGATCACCACATTTTTCATCACAATTGTTGATGTGAGTCGTTGCACATTTGGTAATGCCGATAAACTATCATCATAGAGTTTCTGAAAACTAGCTAGATCTTTGGCAACCACATGGAGAAGATAATCAGGATTACCAAACAGACGTTGTGCTTGAATAACGTTGGCTATTTCACTGACTTTTTCTTCAAATTGAGATAGTGCGCTTTTATCTCCATCTTTAAGTGTCACAAAAATGATAGCTGAGAAATTAAATCCAATTTGAGATGCTTCCAAATCCGCATGATAGCCTTTGATTACACCTGATTCTTCCAGAGCCTTTACTCTACGATGGCAAGGAGACAAGCTTAGACCTACTTTTTCAGCGAGTTCTGTGATAGATAGTCGCCCATTTTTTTGTAATTCAGCAAGAATTTTCTTATCTGTGCGATCCATTTAGAAGAATCTCCTGAATAAATAGAAATAAAAGAAATTAATTAGGAAAACATTTTAACCATTTAAGCATATTCTCTCCAATATATTTTTCAACACATGGTTGAAATAAAAATTCATTTCAATCGTAGTGTATTGAAATAAATAGAGTTATGGATATGGATTTAAATGTAATTATTGCCTTTTGGTGTGTTTCAATCTTGTTTGTTTTAACACCTGGTGCTGACTGGGCGTATGCAATATTGGCGGGAATAAAAGGGAAGTTTATTGTTACAGCAGTTTCAGGGCTTGTACTGGGGCATTTTTTAGCGATTTTGTGTGTTGCAGCTGGTGTTGGCACTTTAGTTAGTCATTATCCAATTTTATTGACATCTTTAACGATTGTTGGCGCATGTTATTTACTGTGGATGGGTATAAGCTTGTTGATCCGACCAGCTACTATCTCAAGTACTGAACAGCAGACATCTGCGTTTGATTCAGCAAAGTCTTGGTTCGTTAAAGGTGTGGGAATTAGTGGTTTAAATCCAAAAGTTTTATTGCTCTTTTTTGCATTATTGCCGCCATTTATTCACCCAAACTTGCAGTTTTCAGCTACAGCTCAGATCCTTTCTTTAGGCATTATTCATCTAATTAGTTGCGCGATTGTTTATGTATTGGTTGGATTGGCAGCAAAGAAACTATTAAGTACCAGACCCCATGCGGTTAGGGTGGTAAGTCGAATTTCAGGTACGTTGATGGTTTTGATAGCCACAATTCTAATTATTAGTCAGGTTTAAGTTTTATTTCGGAATCTGTAATAAAAATCACTTACAGATTCCGAACTCATTGTATTTAAAGAATTGCTTTTAAGCGTTTAACAACTTCTTCACATTGAGCGAGATCAGCAACTAAAGCCATGCGCACGTGACCTTCGCCTGGATTACCTTGTTCAGTATCACGAGATAAATAGCGACCTGGAAGAACTTTGATATGTGCTTTTTCCATTAACATTTGAGCAAAAGTTTCATCATTGTCAACTTTTAACCAATAGTAGAATCCAGCATCTGGCTTTTGTAGTGGTAATAAATGACCAAGTTCGCTTTGGAATAATTCAAATTTCGCACGGTATTGTTGGCGGTTTTCTTCCACGTGTGCTTCATCATTCCATGCTGAAATAGATGCAAGCTGATGTTGAACAGGCATTGCTGCGCCATGATAGGTACGATACTGTAAATAAGGTTTTAATAATGCTGCGTCGCCTGCAACGAAACCCGAGCGCATACCCGGAAGGTTTGAGCGTTTTGATAGTGAATGAAATACGATGCAATTCTTATAGTCATCACGTCCAATTTCAGCGCAGACTTCTAAAAGGCCAATTGGTGCTTGGTCAAACCAAAGTTCTGAATAACATTCATCAGAAGCAATAACAAAACCATATTGATCAGACAGTGCGATTAGCTTCTTAAATTGTTCTTTTGAGAGTACGGTTCCAGTTGGATTTCCTGGTGTACATACAAACAATAAAGCAGTTTTTTCCCAAACTTCTGCAGGTACAGCATCAAAATCGCCTAAATAACCATTTTCTTCTGTACAGTTGATGAAATATGGTTTTGCACCAGCAAGTAACGCAGCACCCTCATAAATCTGATAAAAAGGGTTTGGCATCACAATATAAGGTGCATCTTCTCTTTTAATTAAAGCTTGTACAAAAGAAAAGATTCCTTCACGTGTGCCAGAAACAGGCAAAATATGTTCTTCTGCACTGATTTGATTCAGTGAAAAGCGATTTGTAAGCCATTGTGCAATACTTTGGCGCAGCTCAGGTAAGCCCTTACTGTTTGGATAGGTTGATAAATGTGCAAAGTTTTCAATAATTGCTTGTTTAACGAACTCAGGTGCAGGATGTTTCGGTTCACCAATAGACAATGGAATCAAAGGTAAATTGGCTGGTTGCACATTTTTAAAAAGTTGATTTAACTTTTCAAAAGGATACGGATGCAATAAAGACAAGCTAGAGTTCATTTAAACAGTTACCGAACAATAAAAATTAAGAGGGTGGATTACAAATTTGGTTTGATGCTTCATCAAGAGCCGCTTTTAGTGTCTCAGCAAAGAGTTTGACCTCTTCATCAGTTAACAACACACCATTTTTTTTGGTCACAAAGAAAATATCTTCAGCACGTTCACCTAGGGTAGCAATCCTCGCTGAGTGGATATCTAAACCTTGTAGCATGAAGAGAGCACCAATACGTGCAAGTAAACCGGGTTGGTCAAGTGTGGATATTTCAACCATATGCTGTTGTAAAGCAGGGTTTAGTGCGATATCGACAGTGTTCTGAACATCGAAATGACGCAAATGTCTTGGTATACGGCGTTGCATGATACCAGGATATTGGTCAGGATGGCTGAGTGCTTCAACCAATGCCAATTTCACTTTTCGTTCCCGTTCTGGGTCAGTCAGTAAGGTGCCAAAACGATCTAAGACTAAATATGTGTCTAAACTAAAAGCAGTACTTGCCGTAATAATTCGGGCGTCTTGAACATCAAGGTTCATACGATCTAGTACGGCTACTGTTGTGGCAAATAAGTTTGGTTGATCACGGGTATAAATAAAAATTTGTACTGCATCTTGCGCAGCATTGCGGTGAGCACGTAACAATACCAACGGAGCAGGGTTATCCCCGTGTTGTAATATTGCTTGAGTATGCCAAGCGATTTCATTTGCAGATTCTTTTACAAAGTATTCATCGCCAAGTTCTTGCCAAACCTTTTCTACTTCAGCGAGTGAAAAATCATTCACTAATAATTCACTTGCAGCGAACTTGGTATCTTCAATCAACATTTGATAATCAACTGGTCGACCTAGACCTGAACGAATCACATCACGTGCATAGGTATACAACTGGCGCATTAATGAAGCGCGCCATGTATTCCACAGTTTTGGATTTGTCGCATTGATATCTGCAACCGTAAGGGTGTATAGATAATCAAGATGCTCCATATCACCAACTTTTTCAGCGAATTCCTTCACTTCATCAGGGTCAGAAATATCTTTTTTCTGAGCAGTGAGTGACATCAGTAAGTGATTGTTGATTAACCATGCCACAAGTTTACATTCACGTTCAGTAAATCCGTGTGTGCGACAGAATTCAATGGCATCCAAAGCACCGAGTTCACTGTGATCACCGCCACGACCCTTGGCAATATCATGGAAGATTGCAGCAAGATAAACGATGTCGTGACGTGAAATACGTTGGAACACTGAACTCACGACAGGAAACTCTTTCGCAAATTCAGGCTCTTTAAAACGACTTAGGTTGCGTAGCAATAATAAAGTATGAGCATCGACTGTATAAATATGGAAAAGATCATATTGCATCAGCCCAGTAATTTGACCGAAAGCTGGGATGTAATTACCTAATACACCATAACGTTTCATCGCGACCATAGTGTCATATAAATCGGGTGAACGAATGATCGACATAAAGAGTGCTTGATGCTCAGGATTATCGCGGAAGCGTTGATCGATTCGTTTAGCTGCGAGCACAAGTAGTCGTAATGTACGCGCACGAATCCCTTTAATTTCAGGACGATTGGCGAGTAAATAGAATAACTCTAATATTGCACTTGGCTCTTCAGAGAAAACTTTGTGGTGCTGTACAGCAAGTTTGCCATCTACGATTTTGAAACGTTCATTGATGTCTTCGATTTGACGTTCATAGTCTGGTAGGCGAGGTGTAATCACTGATTCGTTAAAATAAGCTAAAAGCATTTCGTTCAGTGTTGAAACTTGCTGTGCTGTTCGATAGTAACGTTTCATGAATTGTTCAACGCCATAATTGGCAGGTTGACCTTCTTCTCGAATATAGCCGAATTTAGCAGCTATTTCTCTTTGATGATCGAATAAAAGTCTGTTTTCATCACGTTTAGCTAAACGATGTAAATGGCTACGAATTTCCCATAAGAAGCTCTCTGCTTCTTCTAAAACTGCAAGTTCAAATTCTGTAATAAAGCCTAAATGCACAAGATCATAAATACGATTTACACGAAAATGGCGTTTAGCAATCCAACCAATTTGATTGATGTCACGGATACCGCCAGGCGCATTTTTAATATCTGGTTCGAGATTGCTTTCAGTATTATTGTGTTGAGCATAACGCTTAGCTTGCTCTTCCATTTTCGCATCATAGAAGGTTTTATCCGTCCATGTCTGTGCGACAATTCGACGTGGCCATTTTGCTAAGTTTTCATTGCCTGTGATCAAGCGTGCTTCAATCAAGGTAGTAGCGACTGTTAAATCATTTGATGCTTGATCAACACAGTTTTGAATCGTGCGTACACTGGTACCTGGTTTAAAATTACCAACATCCCATAAAGAGGAAATGAAAGAAGAAATAAGCTTTTCATGTTCTTCACTGATCTCATCCTCAGACAAGATCATAATATCTGTATCTGAATATGGCAGCATTTCACGGCGACCATATCCACCTACAGCGAACAGCCCTAAATTCGTTTGATCTAAACCTGCATGATTCCATAAAAAAATCAATGCTTCATCAATAGAGTTTGATCGAGCTTTAATAACTTCACGAATAGATTGCCCATTTTCATAACTCTCTTGTAATTGCTTTTCTACATCGGTTCGCCATTGGTTAATAGCTTTAATATCATGATGACTGGTGACATAGTTCAGCAATGGAGATGTATTGATCATGAAAATGGGTCTACTCAATTTAGGTTAAACGTTGGTTTGAACATTCACTTGATCTGCGGCTTGTTTTGCCAGTTCACGAGCCAAGTCTGTATTTTCAGCACGTGCCGTAGCAACACCCATACGGCGGCGTTTGAAACCTTCAGGCTTACCAAACAAACGCAAGTCAGTGTTCGGGTTTGCTAAAGCAAAATTCAAGCCAGAAAAGTTAAGATTTTTTGCATCAACACCCGCATAAATCACTGCGCTTGCAGCAACACTATGGCGTTCAGTATTGACTGGTAATCCTAGAATCGCACGTGCATGAAGTTCAAATTCACTTTGGAACTGAGAAGCGAGGGTAACTAATCCAGTATCATGAGGACGAGGCGATACCTCACTAAACCAAACTTTATCGCCTTTAATAAATAACTCTACACCGAAAATACCACAACCACCCAAAGCAGTCGTAACTTTATTAGCAATTCGTTTTGCTTCTTGTAAAGCTGCAGCAGTCATTGCTTGAGGTTGCCAGCTTTCTACGTAATCACCAGCGTCTTGGCGATGCCCAATTGGATCACAGTAATGTGTTTCAATCTCACCAGTTTGAGGATTTTTAGCACGAACTGTAAGTAGGGTAATTTCGAAATCAAAATCAATTTGTGACTCAATGATCACCGTGCCTTGATTAACTCGACCACCTTGCATTGCATAATCCCAAGCTGCATCAACTTCATCAAAGTTTTTTACTCGAGATTGACCTTTGCCAGAAGATGACATTACAGGTTTTACAAAGTTTGGATAACCAATATCATCGCATGCAGCACGGAAGCTTTCCAGAGTACTCGCGAAACGATATGCAGAAGTTGGTAAACCAAGTTCTTCAGCAGCTAAACGGCGAATACCTTCACGATTCATCGTAAGGTTTACAGCTTTTGCTGATGGGATCACCGTTGCCGTTTGAGACTGTTCGATTTCGACGAGAACTTCAGTCGCAATTGCTTCAATTTCTGGGACGATTAGGTTAGGTTTGATTGTTTCAATCAGTTGTTTTAATTCGGTAGGATCAGCCATATTCAAAGTATATGAATAATGAGCAACTTGCATAGCAGGTGCATCGTCGTAACGATCAGCAGCATGAACTTCGACACCTAAACGTTGTAAAGATATAACAACTTCTTTACCTAGCTCTCCAGAACCTAACAGTAAAACCTTAAATGCAGAAGATTGAAGTGGAGTTCCAAGAGTGACGCTCATGCGCATAATCCTATCCTGAGTAGTTTGTGTTTAAGCATAGCAGAACTTTTTGTTGAATTAAGCTTGCGAGGAACAAAAATACTAGGTTTTTGTTAGACAAATAATGGCTTTAAGTTTCTTTATCCAAGATGGAAAGACAACTATTTATATAAATTAAATGATTTTATTGTGTCTAAAACGATTAATGTCATAGCTGCATGATAATGTGTCAACAGCCGTTGAGAATTATGACTAAATTGACTAGCATAAAGACCAAATTTTTCATCGGCGAATTGATATGTTAAATGCAAGAGTTCATCTTTTAGCAGCACTGATGATTTGTCCTTTTTTAGCTGCATGTGGTAACTCAAACAGTGAAAGCGAGAAAAAGGTTGAAATCAAACCAGCTCCAAAATTAACGAATGACGCTACAACATATGCAAATGCTGCTTGGAAGTTAATTAATGAGATAGATGTACTTGTATACAACAAGCAAGTTACTGATATCGAAGAGAAGGTGAGAAAGCCTATCCGTCAGTTGAGTACAGATTGGCGTATTAATGTCAAAATGACTGATTCTGTGACGGAAGGTAAATATGCTTTATGCCGTAAAGCGCTCACAAGCCTAGATAGTTGGGCTAGAGATGTTAAAGACAATGCAAATAACTCAGGTCAGAAGCAATCAGATTATGAGCGCGATAAAGCCCAGTGTAAGGATGCAATTGACAATCCAGCATTAGGTAATACTTCACCGAAGTAAATTTAAATTTGCGCCTAAAGCGAGAATACGATTTTCGCTTTAGGTTTTATGTAGCTTCTATTTTTCAAATTTTTTATTTTCAGGTTCTTAGATTGCTAATTATTAGAAAAATAAATCTGGGATATCAAACAAACATTTTACTTTTAATGATTCAGATTATTCACCGCAGCTAAATGTCTCAACCCATCTAAATTTATAACGATGATTTTTTTAAAGCCTAATTGAATGATTCCTTGTTTTTCGAAAGCATTCAATTCTTGATTTACAGTCTGCCTAGAGACTGTCAGCATATTGGCAAGTTGATCTTGTGAGATTTGAATATTTAGATCTTGAATGGATGAGCGGTTACCGTAACCTTCTAATATAAATAACAAGCGTTGAGCAAGACGCTGACTGATCGTTTGAGTTTGAATTGCAATTTGCTCTAAAAAGACATAGCGAAGTTTTTGACTGGTCAGTAGGGCAAAGAAATACCAATAATAGGGGTTTTTAGATAAAAACTCGTTCAGAGGTTGAGCTGGGATTTGAAGCACAACACTTTTTTTCAATGCAATAGCATCATGAGAGCGTGGTTGTTTGTCTATGAGAGAAATCTCGCCAAACCACATGATTGGTTCAGCGATAGCAGCAATTGCTTCATTACCGTTAACGTCTATGTAACCCAAACTAATTGAGCCATCGAGAACACCATACACACCATCAAATTGATCTTGAGCATTAAACACAGCGGCATTTTTTTCAATTAAAAGTTTCTTACCATGATCCAAAATGAACTGCTTGAAAGGCTCAGCAAGATGACTAAACCACGAATTTTGCTGTAAATGGTGTATATGAAGGGGATCTAACACTCTATTTCCTTTTAAAAAATATATCCATTTGTCAGCTACATGACAATTTTATTTGCTGATTTGTAATAGATTAATAACATATAGAAATAATATGAGGAATTAAAAATGACAAATTTGGAGCGTCTACTCAGTCAGTATGCTGCATATCATTTGGATCAGAAAAATATTGTGACCCATTTTGTGGGCATTCCACTGATTGTTTTTTCAATTTTATGCTTAACTGCGCATGCGGGTGTGGAAATATCAGGAGTTTCAGTGACTTTGGCATCGATACTGATTGTATTGAGTGCGATTTACTATATATCACTAGATAAGTTATTTGGCATTCTAATGTTGATTATATTCATCGCAGCATATCCACTTGCAGTAAAAATAGCAGTATTACCGATATGGAGCTGGTTAGGAGCGAGTATCGGTATTTTTGTAGTAGGTTGGGTATTTCAATTTGTAGGGCATTATTTCGAGAAGAAAAAACCTGCATTTGTTGATGATTTGATTGGTTTAGCAATAGGACCTCTATTTGTATTAGCAGAGTTCGTTTTTCTACTTGGATTCCGTAGGCCATTACATCAACGTATTTTAAAAGAAGCACAAATGAAACGTGCAGAAATGGATATGAAACCGCAAACAGCGTCTTAATTGATCTATTGCAAGTTAAAAAGCCAAGCTCATAACGACTTGGCTTTTTCATTTACTGATTCTAAAAGCTTGATCTAATTGCTAAGCTTATTTTCAGTTTAGGTTGATGATTTATTATTAAAAAGCAAATGACAGGAATTTATGAATATTGGTCCTTACCTGAAAAATTAGAAATTAAATGTCCATGTTGTGTCGGTAAAGCTAATTTCGAGTTTGCCAGAATAGCCAAGATAACACTCAAGAAAGATGTCGAGTATTTCCAACAACATGCTGATTTTGAATATGAGCGCTTTCAGGATAGTTGCGGAGCTTATTGGCATGCGGCATTTTATTATCCAAATCTAGCAATTCCGATTGAACAAATTCAAGACTTACCTAAAGGCTATGATGCAACAGTTTGGCATGCACGATATTCCAGACTAAGTCATGGAGGAGTCGTTTGCGAATCATGTAATTGTCAACAAAAGCATCATTTAAACTGGCCGAATGATGCTTACTACACTGTGACGTATAAACAGCAAGTTTTATGGGCGTTTCATCGTGAGGCTGCTTTGGATCTGTATCATTATCTAAATGAAAACCTAAGAGACCACAAAAAATATCGACATTCTTTCTTTTTATTACATATCCCAACTATCTTTAAGCAGAAAAAGGCTAGATTGCATGTAACGCAACAATTGAAAAAGTTATTGTTATAAGTTGTTTTTAAAATTTAAGTGGTAATTAAAAAATAAAAAAACCGCCAATCAGGTCAAATTGGCGGTTTGGAAATCAAAACTTTGATTTATACGTTGAAACGGAAGTGAAGGACATCACCGTCTTGAACGACATAAGTTTTACCTTCTAGACGCCACTTTCCTGCTTCTTTCGCGCCGTTTTCACCGTTGTATTGAATAAAGTCATCGTAAGAAATACATTCTGCACGAATAAAACCTTTTTCAAAATCAGTGTGAATCACACCAGCAGCTTGTGGCGCAGTCGCACCCACTTTAACTGTCCAAGCACGAACTTCTTGTACGCCTGCAGTAAAGTATGTTTGTAAACCAAGTAAGCTATAGCCTGCACGAATCACTACGTTTAGACCTGGCTCTTCCATACCCATTGCTTCTAAGAATTCAGCACGGTCTTCATCTTCAAGTAATGAAATTTCGGCTTCGATCTGATTGCAAAGTGGTACAACGATTGCATTTTCTTCAGCAGCAAGTTTTTTAACTGCGTCAAGATGTGGGTTGTTTTCAAAACCATCTTCTGCAACGTTGGCAATATACATGGTTGGTTTAAGTGTCATTAAACCAAAACCACGAACAGCTTTACGTTCATCATCTGATAGATCAGCGGCACGTGCTGGTTTACCTTCATCGAGTAAAGGTTGGATTTTTTCTAAGGCTGCTTTAGTGGCAATAGCATCTTTATCACCACTTTTAGCTGCTTTAGTTAAGCGTAGTAATGCTTTTGCAACAGTATCAAGGTCAGCAAGTGCAAGTTCAGTATTGATGGTTGCGATGTCATCTAATGGGTCAATTTTACCATTTACGTGAATCACGTTTTCGTCTTCAAAACAACGTACTACGTGTGCGATTGCATCAGTTTCACGGATGTTTGCAAGGAATTGGTTACCCAAACCTTCACCTTTTGAAGCACCAGCAACCAAACCTGCGATATCAACGAATTCCATCGTAGTTGGAATAACACGTTGTGGTTTAACAATTGCTGTAAGTTTGTCTAAACGTGGATCTGGAACAGGAACAATGCCTGTGTTTGGTTCAATGGTACAGAACGGAAAGTTTTCAGCAGCAATCGCTGCCTTTGTTAATGCATTAAATAATGTAGATTTACCTACGTTTGGCAGACCAACAATACCGCAATTAAAACCCATGAAACCACTCACAAATGTGTTATTTAAAAATTGTCGCTGATTTTACATGAAAGCCATGACAAAGTCAGGTCATGGCTAGTGAGGATTCATAATTCAGGATCAAACTTTTCGTTTATCGAGTTGTTTGGCAATATTATCACCTATCGTTTGTACCAACATGACCAAAACAATTAGGACCAAAATCACCGCCAGCATGACTTGCATATCAAAACGCTGATAGCCATAACGATAGGCAATATCACCGAGCCCACCTGCACCAATCGCACCCGCAATGGCAGAAGAGCTGATCATGGTGACAATAGTCACGGTAAAACCTGCAATAATTCCGGGTAATGCTTCCGGAAGCAGCACGTGCCAAAGAATCTGCTTACGGTTACAGCCCATTGCTTGTGCTGCTTCAATCAACCCTTGATCGACTTCACGTAGACTGACCTCCGCAATACGGGCGAAGAACGGAATCGCAGCAATGGTTAAGGGCACAATTGCAGCCAAGACGCCGTAACTGGTGCCGACGATCCAACGGGTAAATGGAATCAAAGCCACCATCAAAATCAGGAAGGGGACTGATCGAGTGATGTTAATGATCCAGCCTAAGGATTGATTGATTTTCTTGGAAGGATAAATGCCAAAATCAGCAGTACTCACCAAAATTAAGGCAATGGGCAGACCAATCAAAAAGGCGAGAATTGCAGAAACACCGACCATGATTAAAGTATCGGTGGTTCCTGTGAGTAATAGATCAATGAGTTGATTGTACATAACCGATCACCTCAAGTTGTGTTATTGCTGGATGTTTTTCAGATTGTGGGTGGTTTAGATCAAATTCGAGATTGCGAATCCCGATGATCAATGAGCCGATGGTACGCTGCTGAATGCTATCAATTTGACTGTGATAAACTTGAACTGGACTATTAAAGCCATCCAATAGCTCATATAAATCAGGCACTGATTTCGATTCACTAACATATTTCAGTTTTAAAATCTGATGCGTACTCTCAGGCAGAATAGTTGGGCTCAGTTCAAAAGGTAAATTTACCTGCTCAAAATTGAGTAATTCCTGCGTGATCTGTTGTTGTGGATTGGAAAATACCGACCAGACTTGTCCAGACTCAACAATTTCACCTTGATCAATCACGATCACCTGATCACAAATCTCTTGAATGACTTGCATCTCATGAGTGATCAAGACAATGGTTAACCCAAGGTCCTGATTGATCTGTTTTAATAAGGACAGAATATTGGCGGTACTTTCAGGGTCCAGTGCTGAGGTGGCTTCATCACAGAGTAGGATTTCAGGCTGAGAAACCAAGGCCCGAGCAATACCCACACGTTGTTTTTGTCCACCAGACAGTTGAGCAGGGTAATCATTTCGCTTTGCCTCTAAGCCAACCAGCGTAAGTACCTCACTGACGCGTTGTTCAATCTCAGCTTTGTCATAACCCCCAATACGTAGCGGTAAAGCCACGTTTTCCCACACAGTTTTGGCAGACATTAAATTAAAATGCTGAAAAATCATGCCAATTTTCTGCCGGGTCTTGATCAACTCGGCATGTTTGAGTTCAGCAATATTTTGTTGATGAATCAGGATGCTGCCAGTATCAATCGACTCCAGTCCATTGAGGGTGCGGAGTAGGGAGGATTTACCCGCACCGCTTTTTCCAATAATCCCAACAATCTGTCCTTTGGGAATATCGAGATGAATGTCTTTTAAGGCATGTAAGCGTTGGCCCTGTACATCATAAAACTTATTTAAACCACGTATTTTTAGATGTGGAACTGAAAAATCGACCTGTGAACCAAAACTCACCATGATTGTTCTCCTTATTTCCAACCTGGGAACCACAACGTTGGACCGAAATCGCTATCCAAGGCTGTTTTAACTTTTGCTGAGTTTTGATAAATCTCGACAAATTTCTGTAGTTTGTTGTCTTTGTCCTGATAATCATCACGCACCACAAATAAAATCGCATAACGTTTATTGGTGTTGTCATCAAACAACAAGGCACTTTCAGGATCAGCCGTTTTGGCTAAACGTAAGTAATGTGGATAGCCAAAAGCGAGATCAACATCATCAATCGCACGTGCAGTTTGAGGGCCTTCAACTTCGGTAAATTTCAGGTTCTTCGGATTCGCTGTAATGTCCTTCAGCGCAGAAAGGTGATTATTGCTGTCTTTCAGCTCAATCAGCTTGGCTTGTTGCAATAGCAATAAAGCACGCCCTTGATTGACAGGATCATTCGGAATCGCAACAGTTGCACCATTCGGAAGTTCATCAAAACTTTTATATTTTTTTGAATACAGTCCAACATGTGAAGCCGCACCCGCAGCAAATGACTTTAATTTAAAGCCAGTTTCTTTAATGGCATTATCCAAAAAAGGTTGATGCTGGAAAAAGTTCGCATCAATATCGCCATGATTCAAAGTGATGTTTGGGGTATTCCAGTCTGAAAACTCGACCAATTTGACATTCAAACCTTGTTGTTTGGCTTCATCTGCTGCAACTTGCAGTGGATGAGCAAAAGAAGGACTGATCCCGATCACCAGTTCACTGCTATGGTTCTGTCTTTGTTTATTCCAAATCAATAAGGCAATAATCGCAACGACGATAACAAGGCCAATACCAATCCATTTTTTTGAGGCTGTTTGAGCCATATATTTCTCCAATTCTTTTCTTAAATGTTAAGCACTAATTTCTTCAATTATTTTTAGGTCATCTGCGTTGTTATGCGATCTACATCGGAACTGATCAGCAGGATGGCTTGCAGCTAAATGATCGCCTTGGGCAAACAGTTTGTTCCGCAGTGAACCTGTGGCATATTCAGTTTTATAACGTCCACGTTGTTGTAACTCAGGGATCACTAGTCGAATAAAATCATGGTGTGATTCAGGTGCAACTGTACGAGTCAGGTTAAAACCATCAATGCCCGTTTGATCGAGTAGTTCAATGATATATTCAGCAACTTCAGTACCACTACCGACAATGAGTGGATAACGTCCACCCAGAATATGTTGTGCTTTTAAGTCATTCTTGCTGATGCTTTGTTCTTTAAACTTTTCATTGACAGAAGCAATGCTATTGCTCTTTTGATAAGGAATCGTTTCATCATCTGCAAACTTGGCAAGATCAATTCCGACTGAACTGGCATAATGTGCTAGACCTGCTTCAGGGCTGGCATATTGACGGTATTCAGTCAGTTTTTGCTGGGCAAGTTCATGTGTTTCCGCGACGACAACGGTAATACCGACAAAGATTTTAATCGCATCTTCATCTCGACCTTGTTGTTGTGCTTGTAGTCGTATTTTATTGACCTGTTGACGAATCTTTTCTGGTTGATCACCACCAATAAAAATACATTCAGCATGGCGCGTGGCAAACTGTAGTCCTTTCGGGGATGCACCAGCTTGGAATAATGTTGGAGTACGTTGCACCGAAGGTGCAACCTGAAATACACCTTGGCTTTGGTAATATTGACCTTGATGATTGATCGAGTGAACTTTATTTGGATCAGTAAAAACACGCTGTTGCTTATCTTTCTTTAAGGCATCATTTTCCCAAGAGCCTTCCCAATATTGATAGCAAAGCTGTAAAAACTCCTCAGCTTGATCATAACGCGCATCATGATCTTTTAAACCTTTTTGCCCAATAAGCCGTTCGGCACTATCCAAATAGCCAGTAACAATATTCCAGCCCAAACGACCTTGGGTTAAATGATCAAGACTGGCAAATCGCCGTGCAAGTTGATAGGGCTGCTCATAGCTTAGATTGACCGTGACACCAAAACTTAAATTCTGTGTCACCAAAGCCATTGCCGAAATCAGGGTGGAAGGATCATGACTTGGTAGTTGAATTGATTCTTTTAAAGTCAGCTCAATCCCATTTTGATAAACATCATAAACACCTGTAATATCTGCAAGGAATAAGCCATCAAACAAACCTTGTTCTAAAGTTTGTGCCAGTTCAGTCCAATAACTCAGTTCATTAAAGCGATGTGATTGATCACGCGGATGCGTCCATAAACCATGATTGATATGACCGACACAGTTCATATCAAAGGCATTTAACAAGATTTTTTTAGCAGTCGTTTGACTCATTACAAAGTCCCCCGACGTGGAGGCAGAATGCCATTCAATACATAATTACCGATGAAGTAATATTTCCAGCGTGCAGCATCATGCAAGGTGTGTACACGTGCATTACGCCAATGACGATCAAGACCATCAGCACGTTGACTGCCACGACTACCTGCTAATTCAATCAGTTTCGATGATGCCTTTAATGCAGTTTCAGTACTATGCGCACGTACTTTTGCCACATCAATTGAGGCTTTGGCTAAGGTCTCCGCATTCAAATCTTGTTTGGCAATATCTACAGAGCGAGCTGCTTGTTTTAGTAAAAGTTCGCTGGCTTTGACATCGGTTGCCACACGACCCAGCTCAGATAGGGTTAGGGGGTCTTGAGTGGCGGAATCAATATTGGCATCAATCCAAGGGCGGGCAACACGCACACGTTCTAGGGTTTCTTCAAAAGCAGCACGAGCAATCCCGACTTCAATCGCGGCATGCATGATTTGAGCAAATGCTCCTACCAAAGATAGCTGCTTAAAGGCGGTATCAAAAGGAATCACATCCTCTTTGGCAACAAAGACCTGATGAAATTTGACTGTACCGCTGCCAGTAGTCCGTTGCCCAAAGCCAGACCAGTCATCAATCAGTTCTAATCCTTGGCTGTCTCTTTGTACAAAAGCCAAAAATTCGCGTCCAGATTCATCCACCACTAAGGTTGGAATACGATGGGCGAATAGGCTACCGGAGCAATAGAATTTTTCCCCTTGGATCAGATTACCGTTTTCGCTTTGAATCAATGTGGTTTGCTTATGTGCAGAAGTACGTGTTTTAAATTCAGCCAGTGCATTACCAAAACGCGCACCTTGTAACACTTCTTGATAGAGGCGTTTCTTTTGCGCTTCCGTACCAGTATTGCGTAATACTTCCAATGCATAAAAATGGTTTTGTGGAATCTGACCGATTGAACCATCCGCACCGCTAAACATGGCAATCACTTTAGCTACGGTTAAGCTGGAAACTTCTGCACCGCCATACTGTTTAGGTACGGTAATCGCCCATAAACCTGACTGGCTATAGGCTTCAATTTCTCTAAATGGCAAGTTTCGATTGGTATCACGTTCAACTGCCGTTTGTTTAAACATTTGACTGAGTTGAGTTGCAATTTCCAGTGCTTCGCTATCGCTCTGAATAACATGCGCTGCTTTAAAATTGGTTTTGGCAAAACCTTGTAGTTCTTGATAAGAGGTCATGATGATGTGCTCCTTAAATCCAAGCATGGCGGGCAGGCTGTGTACCATTGAGGTAATAGTCACCGATGGCATGGAATTTCCAACGCACAGGATCATGTAAGGTATGCACACGGGCATTACGCCAATGCTGATCAAGATTGTGTTGGCTCAGGCTGGCACGACTGCCACCAAGTTCGAGTAATTTTTCTGAGATATGCAGGGCAGCATCATTTGCATATATCTTTGCTTCTGCCACTAAAATAGAGGCGCGCGCGGCTTGCTCGCTAGAAATCTGAGTGAGTTGATCCAGTTCATCTAGATATTCTGCTGCCTCATCTAGTAATAAAATAGCTGCATCGAGCAGGATATTGAGCTTACCAACTTCTTGTAAGGTGTAATGTTCTTCACTGGCTTTTTCTACGCCTGCATCAATAATGGGACGTGCTTTACAAATGCTGAATAAAGTGTCATCAAAAGCTGCTTCGGCGATGCCAACATCAATGGCAACTTGTAGAAGCTGAGAATAGGCACCGCGAACATTTGGAGTATCAGCAATAATGCGCTCATTAAAAAATAGTGCAGGATCAACGACAACATTACGTAGTTTTACCGTTCCGCTGGCTGTAGTGCGTTGACCAAAGCCATTCCAGTCATTAATCACTTCCACGCCTTCGGCATGACGATCAATGATTACCAATACGGTATAACCTTCAGGATGTAGTGCGCGGATCGCTAACCAGTCTGCAAAGCTGGTTCCAGTCGAGTAAAACTTTTCTCCATTTAAAAAGTATTGCTCATTTTCCAACGTTAACTTGGTTTGAATGGATTTGGTATCTTTGGAATTTTTTTCAGGTCCACCATTTGCAATGCGTTTACCTGCAAGAATTTCAGTGTAGATAAACTGTTTTTGTGCATCTGAACCCGTGATATTAATAAAATTTAAAAGACCGAATTGGTTTTGTGGAATTTGCCCAACATTGGCGTCTGCTTTACTCAAAATACGAAACACATGGGCCAAAGTTTTATTGGAGACAAAAGCACCACCATATTGTTTTGGAATACGGATACCGCCTAAACCCTTTTGACTAAACTGATTGATTTGTTCCGTTGGCAAAATACGATTTTGGTCTCGTTTATTTCGTTCTTCTAATGCAAAGTCAGCAACTTGATAGGCAGCATTAATGGCCTGCTGATCATTTAAAATCAGTTGTACTGGAGCTTGGATCACTGATTGATTACTGGACATGTAGACACCTCTAATAGATAAGAGGAACTTTACAAAAGTTTTACTTTTCCACTAAACCATCAGTTTTGGCTTGTATATCACAATAATTGTTAAGCATTTTTTATGAGAAAAATGAAATAAAAAATGATATTTAAATTTTAGTGAAAACAATTATTTATCACTTTTGGTGTAAACTTTAAGCTACAAAAACAGTTTTTTTATCACTAAATAGAATAACTTCATCTAAAAAATGTATAGCAAGCTTTAGCCAAAATTAAAAAAGATAGAGCAAAAACGACATTGTAATCATTCACTTTTACTTCTAAAGTAGGGAAAACTTTATGTTTGATCGAATAGAAAAATAAATTTGGAGTGTCTATGCGGGTTTTATACCAATTTCCTTTATCTCACTATTGTGAAAAAGCTCGCTGGTTGTTAGATCATAAGGAATTGGACTATGTTGCACATAATTTAATTCCTGGTTTTCACCGAGCGTTTACCTATCTCAAATCAGGGCAATATTTTTTGCCAATGTTGAAAGATGACAAACGCTGGGTTGCAGATTCAACCAAGATCGCCCTCTATCTTGATGCGACTTATCCCGAACATGCATTATTGAGACGTGATGAACAGTTACGTGAGCAAGCTTTAGAAATTGATAAATTATCGGGTGAGCTGGGTGTGCATGTCCGACGTTGGTCATTGGCGCAAGCGTTATCTGTTGGCGATCATCCACTCGAAATTATGATGGGTGAGCAAGGCTATTTACGCCAGTTTGAAAAAATTTCTAAACCAATTTTGAAGAGTTTAGTTTCAACGAATTACAAACTGAATCCAGAAAAAGTTGAAAAATCGAAAATACGAATGACGGAATTGATCGCAGATTTAAATCAGCGTTTGATCGATAATCAAGGACGTTATTTGGTTGGAGATCGTTTGGGATTAGCTGATATAGCAGTTTGTTCGATTCTTGCGCCTTTACTCGTGATTAAAGGTACGCCGTGGGAATTGGAAAATGATGATATTGAACAATTCACGGGTGAATTGAAGGAATATCATGACTATTTATTAGATTTACCGCTTGGACAATATGCACAGCGTATTTATGCGACTGAACGTAATGCACGGGTTGATTGGCGCGGTTTATAAGATTTGTTGGTGAATAAAGCCCTGATTGAAAATAATCGGGGCTTTTTTATGAGAAAGAAAAGAGCAAAATAGTCAATAAAGTAAAAAATTATCGGTGAATAAAATTAATTATTAAAAGAAAATTCGTTTTAAATAGAAAATATTAGAAATTATTGCCAAATTTACTTTAAAAAAAGTTAAAAGAGGGAAATAATTATAAAAAGTCTTTGCTATCTTATGTTTCAGGGTGTGATGGGGATCGAAACGAGTTGTTCACTATTGGGAGATGAGTTGAACAGTTGCTCAAAAGGTCTTGTTTCGGCTTTGAGACAAAGATAAACCAAAAGTTTATCGGAATCATGTTTGCGTTATCCATGCAGCATCGTCAAAAGTTAAACGAATGTTTTCCCTTGACCCTTAAAAATTACTGAGTGAGCAGTTCCGATAGAAGCATAAATTCAGAGTGAGAACTGTAGAATGGAATTGGATCGTTTTGATAAACAAATTCTTGAAATTTTGACCCATGAAGATGTCAATCTAAATGAGCTTTCAGAGCGTATTAATCTATCTGTAAGTTCAGTGCATCGCCGTATTAAAAATTTAATTGAATCCCAAGTAATGGGGCAACTTAAACGAGAAATTAACTTTAATAAGCTTGGTTTTAGTCTGCACATTCTTTTGCAAGTGTCGCTTAGTAAGCATGACAGCGAAACTTTTGATAAGTTTTTAGAAGAAATTGAAGATATTCCAGAAGTGACCAATGCATTTCTGGTAACAGGGCAGAGTGCAGATTTTATTTTAGAACTGGTAGCGAGAAATATGGATGACTACAGTGAAATTTTATTACGCCGTATTGGTAAGATCGACAGTGTAGTCGCACTTCATTCGAGTTTTGTGATCAAAGAATATAATGTTTTCAACTGTTATAAGCTTTTAAATAAGCTATAAAAAATGCATCTAAAAAGATGCATTTTTTACTCACTTGAATCAGTTAAGCATCGAGTTGAGCTAAAACTTCTTCTGTAAATTCCACGTTTGTATAAACGTTTTGAACATCATCAAGATCTTCAAGCATATCAATCATTTTCATGATCTGTTTAGCTTGATCGATATCGTTGATTTCAGCTTTAGTCGATGGGCTCATGACCACTTCGGCATTGTCAGATTTTAATCCTGCTGCTGTAAGCGCATCTTGAACATTACCAAAACTTTCTGGACTAGTGATAACTAAGATACTGTCTTCATCGATCTCGATGTCATCAGCACCAGCTTCTAAGGCAACTTCCATCACTTTGTCTTCTAATGAAACATCATCAAAAGAAATTTCGCCGCGCTTAGTGAATAGGTACGCTACTGAACCGTTGGTACCCAAGTTGCCATTGGTTTTACTAAAGCAATGACGAACATCTGGAACAGTACGGTTTAAGTTATCAGTCATGGTTTCAACGATAACTGCAACACCACCAACACCATAACCTTCATAGGTTACTTCTTTTAAATCATCATTATCTTCGCCACCAGCACCACGTTGGATCGCACGGTTGATGGTGTCACGTGTCATATTCACCGAAAGTGCTTTTTCAACAACGGCACGTAAACGAGGGTTACTCGCTGCATCTGGCCCGCCTAAACGTGAAGCTGTTACGATTTCACGGATGTATTTAGTAAAAACTTTACCGCGACTTGCATCTTGTTTAGCTTTACGATGCTTAATATTGGCCCATTTAGAATGACCCGCCATGGAAGTAACTCCAAAAAATTAAAACTCAAAAAAGTGCGTGAATATTAGCATAGCGATAGTTTTGTTGAAAACCACCGCATTAAGCATTCAAAATTTAAATTCCTGATCATGTATTAAAGATTGATCAGAAAGAATGCAAAAATTAGTTAATCTTTACGTCAATGTCGTATTCAGCATAAAGAGCTTTGATTTGTTCCAAATCTTTTTGTAAATCTGTAGGATAAATTTTTCCTAAAATACCACCTTGTTTTGTACGTGCATTGGCATACATCAAAATAATAGGTACGTTGGCTGCTTTAGCAATATGCCAAAATCCTGTACGAATTGGTTTGCGATCTTCACCATTTTTTGCGCGTGTTGCCTCTGGAGCTATGACTAAATTAAAGCGCTCATTACGCTTAAATAAGTCGACCATTTGCGTCACTATGTCTTTATTTGCTTTACGATCAACAGGAATGCCACCTAGCTTTTCTAAAATAGGTTTAAGAGGACCTTTGAAGAGTTCCTTTTTAATCAATGTATGAACTTTAAGTTCTAAGATTTCAAACAAAGCGAGTGAAAGAATAGTGTCTAGATTTGATGTATGTTCAAATCCAATAATTACTTGTTTCTGTTCCAAAATTGCGGGATCAACTTGATATGTCCAGCCTGCTGCCTTAAAGATTGATTTTCCAATAATTTTTTTCATAGCAGTCATTCATCGTTCAAAAGAATCACAGCAGTTTAATATGACTTATTGTGAAAATATATATCCTTAACAACCACAACTTCATGATTTCGGCAAATTGAATATTTTTCAAGGAATAGCAAATAATTCTGATCTGTTGATTCAGTGATATGTAAGGTTGTTACCATAACAAACTCGTAATCACAGCATGAATATGCTGAACTCACTTAATTTAGATTCGAGAAAAACTTGGTGAAAAGATTTAAGAAGTGGCTAAAACAAATGATCAATCAATACCAAGTGAGTTCTAGATCAGAGACATCGAACTCTAATATAGCAACCGCATATGATGAAACTGAAGTTGAAGCCATAGTGCCCATGCAAATAAGCCATGCTGGAATGCGCTTCATCATGGAGTTTGAAGATCTGAGATTGAAATCTTATGATGATGGAGCAGGCACTTGGACTATTGGATATGGAACAACGATTTATCCAAATGGAGTGAGAGTTAAAAGAGGTGAGACCTGCACTGAAAGTGAAGCAAAAGCTTATTTTCAACATGATTTATTAAGGTTTCAGCGTACAGTAAATCACCTTGTTAATGTTTCATTAAAGCAAAATCAGTTCGATGCCCTTGTATCATTGACTTATAACATTGGTGAAAATGCATTTAGAACATCAACATTATTAAAGTATCTAAATATGGGTGAATATTCAGCAGCAGCCGAACAATTTGGGGTTTGGAATAAGGCTGGAGGGAATGTGATGCGTGGATTAGTGAGACGTCGACATGCTGAAAAAGAACTATTTCTAAAATAATTATTGGAATTCTATTCAATAAATTAAGATTGAAACAGTAAATACGTTAAGGGGGACTTTCTAATAACGAATAGAGCTATCGTAACTCTAACTGGTGATCATCTTGAGTTAGCTTAATTTTAATTTTTCTGTACTTACGCTTATTGGGTTCTATAGCAGAATTTTTTAATTCGTCTGAAAATTTCTTTTGATTCATAAGTTCAGTATAGGTTTTATAACCTAAAATAATTCGACTTGGATATTGCCCATTTCTATTTAAATAGTACTCAATAGATTGGTTTAATTCTTCTAATATACTAATATTGCACATATTTATAAGATAATCTTAGATTCGATCTTATCCTAACATAAAAAATAAGCTTTGTAATGTAAATGCAATATTTAAATTCTATGAAAATTTTATTCGAGAGATTTTAATTTTATATTCTATTTAATGGTTTATCTAATAAGAAATAAGCCCACTTCTATAAGTAGGCTTACTGAGCAAATTTAGTAATATTCTAAGACCGTAAGATGAAAAGTTTATGGTATTTTCAGCTATAAGTTTTGATATTTTTGACTGGAATTAACTAAATTAGCAAAAGGAGTTAAGAGTTCAATGCAAGAACAGAAATATTACTTGCTTGTAAACCTTTTTTACCTTGCATTACGTCAAATTTAACGCGTTGACCTTCAAAAAGTGTTTTAAATCCGTTGTTTGCAATTTCGCTGTAGTGAGCGAAAACATCTTGACCATTATCTGACTGAATAAAACCAAAACCTTTAGTTTCGTTAAACCATTTAACTGTACCATTCATACCATTTGACATAATAATATCCTTTCTCTTGATGAGAATAAATTTATAAAAGACTGATTTTAAAATAATAAACTTGAAACTAAAATATCAAATAAGCGGGAAGTATTCATGCAAAATGAGAATTTTAATGAGACAAAAATATATTTTCTTATCGTGTATATTCACTATACGCTTTATATGTGAATTAGCAATCTTTATTTTTAGATTAAAAAATGAACCAATATTAATGTTATGAATTACATAAGATTAATACAGAATATTTTTCTAAAAAAACTTAAATAATTGGATGCGGGGGTTGGATTTGAACCAACGACCTTCGGGTTATGAGCCCGACGAGCTACCAGACTGCTCCACCCCGCACCAGTGAGTTGACGTTATACGCGGTATAATTGATAAGGTCAAATAAATCTTCAATAAAAAATGCTATCTGAAGTATTTTTAACCTCTATTGAGGTTTTAACATGATTTTATCTATAATTAATAGATCTTATCTTGACCTACTAATCGTGTTTTAAAGCGGCGATGGAACCACATATATTGTGTTGGTTGAGTACGAATTTGATTTTCTAATATTAAATTTACACGAGTCGCATCATTAATTTCATCATTTGTAGGAAAATTCTCAAGCTGCTTCTCTAATAAAATATGATACTGAGGATTTTTAATATCACCAGTTCGATAGAAAAATAAAGGAATCGCTACAGCATTTGCAATTTTAATTAGACGCCTATGTGCGGTTAATGTTGCTGCCTGTACACCGAAAAAGGGGGCCATCACACCTTGTTTCAGTCCAAAATCTTGATCGGGACTATACCAGATAGCTCGTCCAGCTTTTAGACTGCTAATTAACCCTTTCATATCATCTTTTGAGATTTGATGTTTATAGCTAGATGCTCTGCATCTTGTAATCATCATATCAAGTAGAGGATTGTTTTGAGGGCGATAAACTACATCTAGATCAAAGAAGCGACTACTGATAAATCCTCCAGCATCCAGTAGCGTGGTATGACTTCCTAATAGTAATATTCCATGTCCTTTTGCTGATTTAATGTGTTCGATACCATGAATATGAATCCTATTTTCATACCATTTAGGGCAATACCATGCATTTAATGCTTCAAATACCCCAAGCATGGTATTGAAAAAGACCTCTTGACCATCTTTGTATAATGATTCAGCATCTTTTTCGGGAAAACATATCATTAAGTTTTTAAGTGTAGTTTTTCTTCTTGAATGAAGATATTTCCATGCAAATTTTGCTAAACAATTTGCAACTCTGTGCTGAATAGACCAAGGTAATATTGCACCGATCATAAGTAAGGATATTGCAATCCAAATACCCCAGTATTTGGGCAGTAAAAAAGCCCACTGAAACTTTCCTGCCTCATAATGTTTGTTGGTTTTCATAGCAGTCTGTTTCGTTTAAAAAACTCACCAGCCTAGCATATTTTAGATTTATTTGTTTTAGAGAAATCTTTATTTCTAGAAAAGTATATTCACTATATTCTTAAGTTATTATTTTACATTAGATTAATGTATCTAGAATTGAGGTGTTATTCACGGTCCAATTCTTTGGGTAACGTTCATCTGATGGCGAACAGTACTTATATTTTCGTAAATGATTTTACGCATACGATTGATAGCGCCTAAAGGTTTGTGTTCAGGCAAGGAATGCCAAGGTGTAAATGAAAGATTCTCACAGAACTGATTTTGTTCTGGGGTGTCAAACTCTTGTTTAGGAATATTTATGATTGCAACAGTATAAAATGGGGCGATTGACTCTTTCCACTCGGTCATTGAATCTTCGACAGACATGTTAGATGACGTTCTTGGTTGAACCATAAATTCCATACAAACATTTTTTTCCTGTAAGGTGCTTCTAAGCGCTGTTCTTAAATAATCAGGGTTTGTTTGTTTAGTTATAAACTCGGAAGTCTGTGTACATGGTTTAACCGAGTATTTTACTGCTTTTCTATCAGCTCCTGATCCAAGTTGATAGGGAACCATCGACCAATAACGACTATTTATTGGATTAGTTATTTTTGAGTTCGCGGCACTAAAAGCATTTTTTGTACCTTTAAAACCAAGTGTAAAAGGGAGTTTTAGTTTTTTTAAGATACTATCACTGCTGGTTGCATCCACAAATTTAAGATATCGACTTGCATTATCTGCAAAGAAAACAGGATGATTAATCATAATAAAATCTTGAGTCGTGGCATTTTTTTCATTTTCTAGAATTTTATTGCCTTTAACGCCTAAAATTTTAATCGCCATGCCACGAGCATCTTTTTCATAGTCTGCTTTTGAAGCATCGCTAGATGCATTTGAAAAACGGATCCAAGCATCATAATTTTTATTGGGTATGAAAATGCCATGTGCAAATTTTTCGGCTAAATTTGGTAAAACTTTGAATTCTGCTTTCACACAACCATGGGCTTTAGGATGAGCGTCTCGTAGTGCTAATTTTGTCGCGTATCGTTTGCGAATAGTTTCTTCAATATGTTGAGAAATTTCATAAGCTAGTTTCTCTTCGTTGTCTTGAAGCTTCTCACCTAAAAAATGATCGGGTGTTGGGTATGAGAAATTTGTTTTTTTTGGGGAGTTGGGCGTATCTACATCATTTAATTTGATAGGAGCTGAGCTACAACCTATGCTAAAAAGTGTTGAAGAAGTAACTAAAATGAATAAAGCATTTCGACAAGTATTTTTGATTATGTTCATAGTTTTAACTCATTTAGCATTATCAAATTCTAGTCCTTATTCTGAATAAAGTATATTTAAACACGAGTGTTTTTATTATTCATATACAATTGCTTGTGCAAATATCATCGTAAAAGTCTAGGAAATTTCCCACTCTTAAATAGATGATTGTAGATTTTATAGAATAAAAAATTGCAATATTTGCTTGTCCAATCGTTAGATGGATTAGATTAAAAATTACATGAATCATTAATTTTTTCCATGCTTATAATAAAATCGTTAAACTGAATATTACGTCAATCCTTTTTCACAGGTAATGTTCACGAAAAACAAACAAGAGTTGCTTTAAACTCAGTTAGAAATGATAAATAATTTAACAAGAAATCTTTTTGCTATAAAAATACAAGTATAAGATTTTTATATTATTTTTATAATTTAGGAAGCGGTGATAAGTATCCATTAAAAAGTAAACATGTATTCTTTTCCGAATTGGTTTGATACTTTCTCCACCCATTGCTCTATTTTGTCAGCTGTCATGACTTGAAAATCTCGCCAATAATATTTCATCTGCTTCCATACCATCTCGATTCGATTTAACTCAGGGCTATAAGCTGGAATAAAATACAGATTCGTCGAAAAGTTAGTTTTAAGTAGCTCTCTGTAATCAGCCATCTTTTTACTTCTATGAATCGAGGCATTATCAACAATAAGAACCAATGGAAGGTTATATGTCTGTTTTACTTGTTGAGCTATTCCAGTTAAATAGGCATAAAACCAAGTACTTGTCACTGACTCTTGTAAACAGCTTGTCACCAGTTTCCCCGTTGAAAGCAAACACCCCATGACATTAACTCGTTTTAATCTTATTGCATCAACCGCATGAACATCACCTATCTTTGTCCACGCATAGCGGTTATCAGGTGTAGATGAAAATCCTGTTTCATCAACATAACCTAATATAATTTCACCACGTGCCGCTTGCTCTCGTAATTCTTCAATCTGCTGTGTTGCTTGTTCAAATGCAATCGGATCTCTTTTTTTTCAAGCTATGACGGGTACGCTTGAAGACCATACCTGAATCACGTAAAAACTTACGAATGGTTTCAACAGACACGGACACTTCGTATTCTTCATGTAGTTTGACTCGGATTTGTTCTGCATTGAGTGGACTTGTATTGACCCAATCTAGGATTTTCGCCTGATAGTCTGAGATCAATGTATTGGGTCGACCTGAGCGATGACCTTCTTTAATCGATTCAAGCTCATACAATTCCCAACGTCGGCGTTGTAGCCTTATGGTTTCTGGGATACGTTCTTGTAGAGTGGCAACTTCCGCAACACTTTTACCTTCGGAAAGCCAGAGAATAGTTTGGGCACGTTGCCTTTCACGCCAATGTTTTGCATGCTTGACCAGAAAAATGAGTCGTTCTCGCTGTTCTAAACTAAGTGGTACAGAAACAATTCTAGGCATGTGTGAACATCTGTTAACTAAAAAAACCTTTTCGCATCATTAGTTATTTTTGTCAACTTATGAAGTTGATTGCAAAAATTAACACAACGGGAATGCTTTTTCTCAGTTTAATTACAACTGCGTTTGCGCATTCGGATATTTAACAAACTTCGCAGGCAAGTACCAAAGAACCAGATGGAGTCCTATTTAAAAACGTACAAATTTTTGATGGTAAATCCAATAAACTAACTGCACCTATGAATGTCTTAGTTCGAGGGAATAAAATACAATCAATATCTAGAAGTCCAATCCAAACCACGAATGACACGATTGTTATAGAAGCTAATCAAAAAGTACTCATGCCAGGATTAATTGATGCACATTGGCATGCGATGATGGCAGCAATGCCAGTTTCAAAATTACTTACTTCAGAAGTAGCTGACTTTAATTTTAGTGCCGCAGCAGAAGCAAATAATACGCTGATGCGAGGCTTTACTAGTGTACGTGATATGAGTGGACCAACATTCTCTTTGAAGCGTGCGATTGACTCAAATATTATTAACGGTCCAAGAATTTGGCCATCAGGTGCAATGATTTCACAAACTGGTGGTCATGGTGACTTTCGTATGACTTATGAAATACCATCATCAAGTGCGTCACATAGCCGTGGTGAACAAATTGGTGGCGGCGTTATCGCAGATGGGCCATCTGAAGTGACTAAACGAGCCCGAGAACAATTGATGCTCGGTGCAACTCAGATCAAACTCGCTGCTGGAGGTGGTGTATCTTCTCAGTATGATCCAATTGATGTAGCTCAATATTCAGAAGAAGAATTTAGAGCGGCGGTAAATGCGGCTGAAAATTGGGGAACATATGTTTCAGTTCATGCTTATACACCTCGAGCAATTCTAGCGGCACTTAAAGGTGGTGTTAAAGTAATTGAGCATGCACAACTGATAGATGAACCAACGATTAAAATGATGGCGCAAAAAAATGCTTGGTTAAGTAGTCAAGCATTTCTTGATAATGAATAGACTTCTTGCAAAAATCAAAAAACGATCAACGTTTTGTTTGTTTTTTGCAAGAAGTCTAATGCTTTGGATTTTTTATTTAACGATCTTTAAATTATAAATAAGATTGACATAATTTATTATAAAGGAAATTTTAAATTAATATATGAATTTATATAAAACTGGTTTTAAAGTTTTTAATAAATTGGATTTTTAAAATGATAAATTTAATCCAGTAAATAAAATATATTAATTTATAATTTTATGATGTACTAAAGTACCTATTTATTTTGTTTTTATGAAATGAGCTTGGTTGAATAATGAACAAATAATTTCTAAGACTTAGTCCTTAACTATTTCCCAGTATATGAACGCAACTAAGTAAATCGATGCATTAACGTACAATAGAGCTGAACATCTGCATAAAAATTATTGCATTGCAAAACTGAATTATGTAGAATCTGCCACAAGTTAAATTGTTGTATTCAATCATTTTAACGTTTTAGGGCCTATAGCTCAGTTGGTTAGAGCAGCGGACTCATAATCCGTTGGTCCCGTGTTCAAGTCACGGTGGGCCCACCAAATTCAACCTTATAACTTATTGAGTTATAAGGTTTTTTAATGCCTGAGATTCTTAGGTATCAATTTTTTCGGTCAATTATCAGGTCCATCCGTTTAATAGTCCGTTGGTTTCATCAGTGCGGATGCCAACATTTCACCAACACATTTTTTGTTATTGGCTAGTTCGGTTAATCATTCTATATTTGAGATGAACTATCATTTATCTATACTGTAAATGTAATTAGCTAATTGGAAGAATGGGTTCACAGAGCTTTAGATTTTCTTTTTTCATCCATTTCTTGATAAAGTTATTAGATAGAGAACATCGAGCGAAACGAGATCTACATGATGAGCATCATGCTGAACAAATTAAACGAATTTGGAAGGAAAGTTCAGGTCGATATGGTGTACGTAAAGTCTGGCAAAAATTAAAACGTGAGGGTTATGTTATTGCACGTTGTACAGTTGCTCGATTGATGCAAAAGCTAGGTATACAAGATGTTTGGCGTGGTAAGAATAAACAAACCACCCGTAACCGAGATGACCAAAAACGGGCAGATGATTTAGTGAAACGTAATTTTAATGCTGATCATCCAAACCAACTATGGGTGGGTGACTTTACCTATATTCAAACTCATTCAGGCTGGGTATATACCGCATTTGTTATTGATGTGTTCTCACGAGCAATTGTTGGATGGAAAGTATCTACACGGATGAATACAGATATGGTGCTCGATGCATTGGAGCAAGCATTGCATGATCGAGGCATGCCAAAGAATGTGATTCATCATTCCGACAGAGGTGTGCAATATCTTTCTATTCGCTATACCAATCGTTTAGAAGCAGCAAATTTAAGAGCATCAGTCGGTACGACTGGTGATTCATACGATAATGCTTTGGCTGAAACAGTGAATGGCTTATACAAAACAGAGGTGATTGAATATTTAAAAGCAGATTGGCAAGGTTTAGCGGATGTACAGCTTGCGACACTAAACTGGGTAGATTGGTTCAACAAAAAGCGTGTACACAGTGCACTGGGTTATGTATCGCCTTTTGAGTTTGAAGCAATGTACTATGATAAGATTAACCCGTTAGGTCAGGTGGCCTAACTTAAATAAAAAGTCTCCGACAAACCCGGTACGGTTCAATTCCACTAGTTTCATTAGTTTGATCTGATAGTTTTTGCAGAATTGCTAGTCTTTCTATTTTTTTAGGTTCTTGCTCCCAAGCGCTCATTAGCAACTTGTAAGTCCTATCACCTACAATATAACCACCGTAAATATCTAATTTAATGAATTTTTCTTGCTCCAAAGTTTGAAGTAAACGATGGATACTTGGTTTTGGAATATCTAGCTCAATAGAAAGGTCCAAGGGTGTAGGAGGATGCTTTGCGGTTGAGATCGCCTCAATAATATCTAAAACTCTGGTAATTGATGAGCCTTTCTTATTCATATCGAAAACCTAGTATAATCAAGTGCATATGCAGGAAAAACCTAAAATAATTAGTTCTACGAAAATTAGAGATAAAGTATAAATTTCTTTACTAGAAGAATTTTAAGCCCATATTCATTATTAAGTCATGAGGGTTATAATATTATTATCATTAGACTTCTTGCGTTAGTCAAAATTTAAACAGCCCAAAGCTACATTTTATAAGGTTTTAGCCAATTCAAAAATTAGGTAAAACGATACTTTCGCAAGAGGTCTATTAAATAAATAGCTATAGAATAACTATATTCCTAAAACCACCTGATACGGTTTAAATCCTTCGATTACTGCATCCGAAACCAATTGAATAAAAGCTTCAGTCTTTTCATATGCCATCCATTGATCAAGAGCCTCATAGTAAGCCAAACGATTTTCTACTGTAATCACACAAGGCGGATAGCCTGCTTTTAATAGTTCAAGATTCATCAAAAGACGTGACGTGCGACCATTGCCATCAATGAATGGATGAATGCCAACAAAATCAGCATGTACTTTGGCTGCACGTTCAATTGGATGTAGCTTATGTGCTTCACTATTATACCAGTCTACTAATTGAGCCATCTTGTCATTTAATAACGTGTAATCAGGCGGGGTAGATGTAGCACCAGAGATCAATACGTTTTGCTGGCGATAGCGGCCAGCATTATCATCATCAATATTCTTTAAGATAAGCTGATGGATATTACGAATTTGCCATTCAGAAAAAGGCTCCTCTTTCCGAATGATATCTTCAACATAGTAAATTGCATTTCTATGGTTGATCGCTTCGAAGTGTTCTCTTAATGCCTTTCCACCAACAGTAATACCTTCGAGTACTACTTTTGTTTCTAGCAGGGTGAGGGTATTACCTTCAATTGCATTGGAATGATAGGTCCAGCGGACAATAAGATCTTCTTGTAAATTTTTGACAATTGACGGAGAGAGAGGGCGATGTTGATCTAATTTTTTCTTTAAATCATCAATAGTTTCAAACATAACCTTATCCTTGAATTTGTCTTAGTCGATCATACATGAAAAAAGAAATATCAGAAATGTAGTGATATATCATTACATTTTGTATTGACTGTAAAAGTAGTAGGTTAGCCTTTCGTTGTCCGGTAGATTTTAGGTATAGGCTTATTCATTTGGGAATTATATTGTTGAATAAGCTTTCAAGAATAGGTTTGTGCAACAAAACCACGTATTACTTAAGTTTTTAATAATGTATAAGATTTTAATAGATTCTAAAATTGGTCACACCAAAAAAATAAATTAAAGCTTGTCTATTGCGTTTTTCGGCTAGGGTCTGTTGAGAATTACCGAGAGTTAATTACACTCGCGCACAATTGAATCATGGCTTCAAAACTCGTATCTGTTTTACAACTACGCATCGCTATACGTTTAAATTCTTTTAACTTACAGAAATAGTTTTCAATGAGATGACGCCATTTATACATAGTCGTATCAAATGCTCTCATTACTTTTCGATTAGATTTGGGTGGGATCACCACTTTCACTTTACGTTCATTGAGTTCTTGGATGAGCCAATCTGCATCAAATGCTTTATCAGCTAGTAATGCTTGAAAATCAACATCTTCAATTAAAGGTTTGGTTTCTACTAAATCGTGATATTGACCAGGCATTAATCGAAACTTAATGAGGTTGCCTAGACTATCCACTAAGGCAAGAATTTTACAGGTCATTCCACCTCGAGATTTACCTATAGACTGTTTGAAAGTCCCCCTTTTGCACCTTGCCCATGTCGATGAACTTTAACAATCGTTCCATCAATCATGGCGTATTCCAAATCAACATCTTCATTTACAGATGCAAAAATAGTTTCAAATACACCAGCTTTAACCCAGTCACGGTATCTTTTAAAGACGGTATTCCATTTACCAAAATGAGCAGGTAGATCACGCCATGGACTGCCTGTACGGGCAATCCATAGGACTGCTTCTAAAAATAATCGATTATCTTTTCCACTACGACCTCGATCGGTCACTTTACCTAGGCAAAAAGGTTCCATTTTTGCCCATTGGGCATCAGTAAGTATGTATCTATCCATAGTACTATTATAAATTAATCAGTAGTCTTTGTTAATTCTCAACAAGCCCTAATATTTCTAATATAAAATGTACATTTTATCTCTTAATTACTAAATTGGTCATACCAGTTTAGTGTATAAGTGTAATAAACTATTCAATCTAGTAGTTAAGCATTTCAAGGAGTAGACAATGCTTCAACAGTGGCAACAAATTTATGATCCCATGGGCAATATTTGGATTTCGAGTGCAATAGCGCTAGTTCCCATTGTTTTCTTTTTTTTGGCATTGGCTATTTTTCGTATGAAGGGGAGTGTAGCCGCGACAATTACCGTTTTTTTAGCCTTTCTGGTCTCATTATTTTTATACAAAATGCCAATCGGAATGGCATTGGCATCAATGGTCTATGGATTCTTCTACGGACTGTGGCCAATTGCATGGATTATTATCGGTGCAGTTTTTATATATAAGATTTCAGTAAAAACAGGACAGTTCGATATTATTCGCTCCTCTATTCTGTCAATTACAGAAGATCAGCGTCTGCAAATGCTATTAGTTGGGTTTGCTTTTGGTACGTTTTTAGAAGGTGCGGCAGGTTTTGGTGCGCCAGTCGCAATTACTGCGGCACTGTTGGTGGGACTCGGTTTTAAGCCTTTATATGCGGCTGGGCTATGCCTGATAGTTAACACTGCACCTGTTGCTTTTGGTGCAATGGGAATTCCGATCATTGTCGCTGGGCAGGTTTCAGGTGTTGACACTATGGAAATCAGTCAAATGGTGGGTCGTCAGTTACCCTTTATGGTGCCAATTGTATTGATCTGGATCATGGCAATTATGGATGGCTGGCGTGGGGTTAAAGAAACTTGGCCTGCTATTTTAGTCGCCAGCTTATCTTTTTCTTTAGCGCAATATTTAACATCAAATTTTGTTGGTCCAGAGGTGGATCAGGAAATTTGAACAACACTTATAAGTGATATTTTGCTCCCCAAATGATGTTATAAACATCAATATATGGAGTATTTTATGGCACGTAGACCAAGAAGAAATCATTCAAATGATTTTAAAGCTAAGGTAGCACTTGCTGCGATTAAAGCAGAAAAAACACTTGCTGAATTGAGTGCTGAATTTGATGTTCATCAAAACCAAATTATCGACTGGAAAAATCAACTGATTTCAGCTTCCTCGCAAGCTTTCGATCAATCAAAAGCTCCAACAGAACCACCCATCGATCTAAAAAAACTACATGCAAAAATCGGTGAGCAGGCATTAGAAATTGATTTTTTAGAAGGTGTGTTGAAGAAACTGGGCCGCTTCAACCACAAAAGTTAATCGATGACTCACTTCAGATTTCAGTATCTAAGCAAGCTCAGCTGCTGAAAGTCTCCCGTGGTTGTTATTACTATCGCCCAAAACCTGTGAGTGCATCAGATCTGAAGCTGATGCGGTGTATGGATGAGTTACATATGCAATACCCTTTTGCAGGTAGCCGTATGATGCGTGATTTGTTGAATCGTCAAGGACATCATATAGGACGACGTCATACACGTACTTTAATGAAGAAAATGGGCATTAATGCGTTATATTGCAAACCAAATTTAAGCCAGGCTAATCAAGCTCACCGCAAATATCCATATCTGCTCAAAGGATTGGCTATTCAGCGCAGTAATCAAGTGTGGTCTACGGATATAACGTATATCCCTATGGCAAAAGGCTTTGTTTATTTATGTGCTGTGATTGATTGGCATAGCCGCAAGGTACTAGCGCATAGAGTATCGATTAGTATGGAGGTTACATTTTGCATAGAAACATTAAATGAAGCTATTGAAAAATATGGTCGACCTGAAATATTTAATACAGACCAAGGCAGTCAGTTTACCAGTGATGCATTTATTGATGTATTGAAATCAAATGGCATTCAAATCAGTATGGATGGTAAAGGTCGATGGGTTGATAATGTGATGGTTGAACGATTATGGCGGAGCGTTAAATATGAAGAGGTGTATCTCAAAGCTTATAGCAGTGTCACAGATGCGAAAAAGCAATTGAGTGCATATTTTGAGTTTTATAATCTGAAACGACCTCATTCGAGTCTAGACAAAATGACACCAAATGAGTTTTACTATGATCAGCTACCCCAACAAAACAAGGTGGCTTAACTAGAGCGGAATATCACTTATAAATACGCTTTTAGTTGTTCAAACATGTGGGACCACCTCTGTCCTGAATTACCCGATATTACTGCTGCAATTGCATCATTGGTCAGTTTGACAATCTTACTTAAGTACTGGAAGCCAAAACATATTTTTCGTTTTCAGGATAAAGATTTACAAGTAGATGAAACTATTATCAAGCAAGCTCGTAAACAATATAGTGTGGCACAGATAGCCAAAGCCTGGTCTCCATTTCTGATACTTACAGCAATGGTGACGGTCTGGAGCATCAAACCTTTTAAAGATTTATTTGTTAAGGACGGTGCACTAAGTGATTTAGTAGTTTTAATTAAAGTGCCGTATTTGCATCAATTGATTCAAAAGCTACCGCCTGTCGTGCCTGAAATTAAAGATTATGATGCGATTTATAAGTTTGATTGGTTATCGGCAACGGGTACGGCGATTATGTTGGCGGCATTGATCACGATCATTTATTTAAAAATGAAACCTAAAGAGGCAGTTTCGACATTCTTTGAAACCGTGAATGAACTAAAAACACCAATTTATTCGATTGGTATGGTGCTGGCTTTTGCCTTCATTGCAAACTATTCAGGTCTGTCAGCAACGCTTGCTTTAGCACTGGCACATACCGGTCAGGCTTTTACCTTCTTCTCACCATTCTTGGGTTGGGTTGGGGTGTTTCTTACAGGTTCAGATACTTCAGCTAACGCATTGTTTTCAGCGTTACAAGCCACTACAGCACAGCAAATCGGTGTGCCTGAAGTCTTGTTAGTTGCTGCCAATACCAGTGGTGGGGTAACAGGTAAGATGATTTCCCCTCAATCAATTGCGATTGCTTGTGCGGCAGTGGGTTTAGTTGGTAAAGAATCTGATTTATTTAGATTTACAGTAAAACACAGCATTATCTTTACGGTGATGATTGGTATTATTGTGACCTTACAAGCTTATGTTTTCCCGTGGATGATTCCATAAACGGGTCAAGGAAAAAAATGAAAGTCTCCGACAAAGTGGTACAGCGTTTACGTCTATTGATTGAAAAAAATAATGTGCAAGTCGGAGAGCGATTGCCTGCTGAACGGCAACTCTGTGAACAGTTGGGTGTGTCTCGTAGCTCTTTACGTGAGGCGATTCAACAGCTGGTTACCGCAGGGATTATTCAGAGCAAAGCGGGTGCAGGCACCTATTTAAAGCAGTTGCCTGCACATTGGTCACAGCATCAAATCGTTGAGCCATTATCCGGTTTGATAGATCAAGATCCTGAATATCGTTTTGATGTACAAGAAGCTCGTATGGTGCTTGAAGGTGGTACAGCATGGTATGCCGCACAACGTGCCACACCCAGTGATTTGATCAATATTCGTCAGTGTTTTGAGCAGATTAGCCATTTTCAGGCTTTAGGTGATGATGCCCACGCAGCAATAGCAGATGCGAAGTTTCATCTAGCGATTGCAGAAGCATCCCACAATTTAGTACTGATCCAAATGATGCGTAGTTTGTTTGATTTATTGCAAGACAACGTGATGTTAGGGCGACGTAAAGTCTACACTACACCACAACATTTTGAACAATTGCATGACCAGCACTTTGAGGTGATGGACGCAATTGAACGTCAAGACTCAGAGACTGCACGTAAAGCAGCTTGTGGGCATATTGAATTTGTTGTTCAACGCGTACGTATGATCGATGAAGAAGAAGCTCGTCGTCAACGTTCGAGTCGATTAAATAGGACATAAGTTATGATTATTTCTTCTGCAAATGACTATCGTGAAGCTGCGAAACGTCGTTTACCGCCATTTTTATTTGAATACATCGATGGTGGCGCCTATGCGGAATATACCTTAAAGCGTAATGTAGAAGATTTATCAAAAATCGCTTTACGTCAACGTGTGTTAAATGACATGTCTGAGCTGAGCTTAGAAACGCAATTGTTTGGTGAAAATTTGGCGTTGCCAGTGGCATTGTCACCTGTAGGTCTAACGGGTATGTATGCGCGTCGTGGTGAAGTTCAAGCCGCGGTTGCCGCAGATAAAAAGGGCATTCCATTTACCTTATCAACAGTTTCAGTTTGTCCGATTGAAGAAGTGGCACCTGCGATTCAACGTCCAATGTGGTTTCAACTGTATGTACTACGTGACCGTGGATTTATGAAAAATGCCTTGGAACGTGCTAAAGCCGCAGGCTGTTCTACCTTAGTATTCACAGTCGATATGCCTGTTCCAGGTGCACGTTACCGTGATGCACATTCAGGAATGAGTGGTAAAAATGCTGCAATGCGTCGTTATATGCAATCGTGTATGCATCCACACTGGGCTTGGAATGTCGGTTTATTGGGTCGTCCGCATGATTTAGGTAACATTTCGAAATATTTAGGTAAGCCGACAGGTCTGGAGGATTATATCGGTTGGCTGGGCAATAACTTTGACCCTTCAATTTCTTGGAAAGATCTTGAGTGGATTCGTGATTATTGGGAGGGTCCCATGGTTATTAAGGGGATTTTAGATCCTGAAGATGCCAAGGATGCAGTACGTTTTGGCGCAGATGGAATTGTGGTCTCCAATCACGGTGGTCGCCAGCTTGATGGTGTTTTGTCTTCTGCTCGTGCGCTTCCTTCAATTGCAAGTGCGGTCAAAGGTGACATCAAAATTTTAGCAGATTCAGGGATTCGTAACGGTCTTGATGTAGTACGTATGTTGGCTATGGGTGCAGATATTTGCATGCTTGGTCGTGCATTTGTATACGCACTTGGTGCTGCCGGCGGTGCTGGGGTAAGTAATTTACTAGATTTGATTGAGAAAGAAATGCGTGTGGCAATGACATTGACTGGTGCAAGAACCATTGCAGATATTACATCGGATTGCTTGGTCAAGTTAGAGAAAGAGTAAGCGATTTAATTACTCACATTAGTAAATTTCTGCCAACTTTCCTTTGAAAAAAGAGATTCTTATCCGAATAATTTAGGTAAACAAAGCTTTCTTTTGAAAAAGGGGCTTCGATAGTTTAGAAAGAATCTCTTCTAATCTTCACTTGTGCTGAATTTTAAAGCCGTGTTTTAAAAGATACCTAGGAGAGAGAATTATATTATTTGGGCATTTATACAATAGAAGACTTAAAAATGATAAACACTCAATCCTCTTCTCGACAGACTATTCAAAAACTAATAGATATTGTTGGTAAAAACAATGTGCTGACTGATGACAAAGATACTCGTTTGTATCGCCAAGGCCGCCGTTACGGTACAGGAAACGTCTTAGCTGTCGTTGTTCCTGGGACATTGGTCGAACAATGGAAAGTGCTTGAAATAGCGGTAGATGCTGGTTGTATCGTAATCATGCAAGCCGCTAATACAGGACTCACAGGTGGCTCAACTCCATTTGGCGATGATTATGATCGTCCAGTATTATTAATGAGTACCCGTCGTCTAAGGGGCATTCAAGTAATCAATGAAGGTAAGCAAGTCATTTGTTTACCAGGTGCGACTTTGGATCGTTTAGAAAAAGAATTAGCAGTTTTTAATCGTGAACCTCATTCAGTCATTGGTTCATCTTGTATCGGTGCTTCAGTTTTAGGCGGCGTATGTAATAATTCTGGTGGAGCATTGGTGCGTCGTGGGCCTGCGTACACAGAACTTGCATTATATGCGAGAGTGAATGATCAAGGCTCGCTTGAATTAGTCAATCATTTAGGTGTGAATTTGGGTCATTCTTCTGAGGAAATCTTATCGAATTTGGAACAACAAAAATATCAAATTGCCGACATCGAAAATGAGAGTCAGTGCTGTGCATCAGACCATCGTTATATTAAAGATGTGGCGAAAATTGATGAAAACACGCCGGCACGTTTTAATGCTGATCCATCCCGTTTATTCGAAGCATCGGGCTCAGCGGGTAAAGTCTGTGTGTTTGCAGTGCGTTTAGATACGTTTGAGAGAATTTCAAGCCAAGTGTTTTATGTGGGGAGTAATCACCAAGAAGATTTAACCAAAATCCGTCGTTTTTTACTGAAAGATTTGCCGCGTATTCCTATTGCTGGTGAGTATATTCATCGTGTTGCTTATGACATTGGTGCTGAATATGGTAAGGATACTTTTATGTTTATCGAGAAGTTCGGTACAGCCAAAGTGCCTGCTGCGTTTGCGATGAAAGATAAAATAGATGGTTATCTTGAAAAAATGAAAATGCGAGGTCTTTCTGATAAATTTCTGCAATTGCTGACAAAATTTCTACCGTCACACTTGCCGAAGCGTATGAATGCATTTCGAAATTTATATGAGCATCATTTGGTACTACGTATTGAAGATCAAGATGTTGCTGCGGTAGAGGCATTTTTAGAAAGCTACTTTGATCATCACGAAACTGGTGATTATTTCCTTTGTGATGAAGATGAAGGGCGAAAAGCATTTTTACATCGTTTTGCGGTCGCAGGTGCTGCAATTCGTTATCGAGATACGCACCGATCAGAAGTTGAAGATATTGTTGCATTGGATATCGCACTTCGCCGTAATGATCGTGAATGGGTAGAAACTTTACCTAAAGAAATGGATGAGCAGATTTTACATAAATTGTATTATGGACATTTTTTATGTCATGTATTCCACCAAGATTACATTGTTAAAAAAGATGTTGATCCTTTAGCTATGGAACATGCAATGTGGCGTTTGTTAGATAGCCGCGGCGCTGAGTATCCAGCAGAGCATAATGTTGGACATTTATATGTGGCTAAACCTGCGCTGAAAAATCATTATGAAAAACTTGATCCAACCAACAGTTTTAATGTCGGTATTGGACAGACATCTAAGCTTAAAAATTGGAAGTAACAGAAAATATTTTTAATGCATCGTATATTGGTAATAAACAGCCTAAAATAACGATATCTAGGATCTATAACCCTAAACCCATTTAAGCCAATGATTTCTTAATCTGAATGGTTGGCTTATTGTGAGAGCATATAGAGATGCACAGATACCGCTTAAAAAGCCCTTCATACTACGGACTCTACTCGTCATTAAATTGTATTACCCTTTTAATAAACTGAATGATATTGATCTAATTTATTTTTTAAATCATCAATGATTTCAAACATTGCCTTGTCCCTGTATATGTCTAGGATCACCGACAAACCCGGTACGGTTCATCCATCGCATCTCTTGAGAAAAAACGAAGAACATACAGTGCTGAATTTAAACAGCAGATCGTTCAGGCTTGTAAAGCACCGGACCTTTCAATTGCTTCGGTTGTCAACAGCATTCTAAAATTGCCCCCTTTGACCTCGTATTAAGTTTCAACCTGTGGCTGAATCCCTATTCTTTTTTTACCCTTCAAGCGATAACTCTCACCCGATATTTGTACCACATGACAGTGATGCAATAACCGATCTAACATCACAGCGGTCAACGTGACATCATCCGCAAAGGATTTGGACCATTGGCTAAATGGTAAGTTACTCGTCAATATAGTACTATAGCCAAGTTCTAAATGGGATATTCAAAAGATTTTAAAGACAAAGTCATTGAGATTTTGACTAGAAATAAAATGTCTGTGCGAAAAACAGCAAAGCATTTCAATGTTTCTACACGTACGTTCCAACTGTGGCAAAAGTCCACAGAGCGAAAACCTCTTCTTAGACCCTATTATTTTTAGGGGGGGATTACCCAATGTACTATGATAAGATTAACCCGTTAGGTCAGGTGGCTTAACTTAAATAAAAAAAGTCTCAGACAAACCCGGTACGGTTCACTCAAAAAAATAGGAGCTTAGAGCTCCCATTTTTATATTAACTTTCTAAGTCTCTATGTTAATTTGAAGAATACTTCATCATAACGTCCGAATACAGCTATATTTTTTTGATTTCTACAATATCACTTGATTCAATGAGCGATTGGATATTACCAAATAAACTTTGAATATAATCAGACGCTATATGGATATCTAAATCCTCTCTGCTACGCCATTCTTCTAAGAAGAAATATCTACTCGAGTCATTTTCGCTAATATAAAGCTCATATTTCAAGCACCCTTCTTCGTGAAGCGTAGGCTCTATTACGCTATTTAAAAGCGCTTCTAACGTCTCTTTTTGATCTGATTTTGCCTTAATGTTCGCAATTACTGAAATAGTCATTATTTCACCTTTAATTTGTTTTAGAAGTTTTCTAGTACAATTTTGCCTTTTGACTTGCCTGATTCAAGCAACTTATGCGCCTTCTCCAAGTTTGCAGCGTTAATATTGCCTAGATTTTGGTTAAGCGTACTTCTAATTTTTTGCTGGTCAACTAATTGAGCAACCTGTTGCAACAGTTCACCTTGCTTTTCAATATCATCGGTTTCAAACATTGAACGGGTGAACATCAACTCCCAATGGATAGAAATAGATTTAGTCTTAAACGGCATAATATCAAATGTTTGTGGATCATCGATCAATCCAAGCTTGCCTTGTGGTGCAATCAGAGAAACTATTTGCTTGATATATGTTTCTGTATGATTTGTAGAGAATACGTATTTTGGTTTTGCAATACCTAGTGCTTCGATTTGTTCGTTTAAATCTTTGCTATGGTCGATGACATGGTCGGCACCCAGTGATTCCACCCAAGATTTCGTTTCTTCACGTGAAGCTGTTGCTATAACAGTCAGATTTGTTTTTGCTTTTAGGAGTTGGATAGCGATTGATCCTACACCACCTGCGCCACCAATAATTAAAATACTGCCAACTTCTGTTTCTGAAATTTGAAACCGATCAAACAGCATTTCCCATGCCGTTATTGCAGTTAATGGCAATGCTGCTGCTTCTGCATTAGAAACTGTAATTGGTTTAAGACTGATAATTCGTTCATCGACTGCTTGAAACTCAGCATTACTACCATCTCGGGTTAAATCACCAGCATACCAAACAGAATCTCCTACTTTAAACGAGGTAACTTTTGAGCCAACTTCAATAATTTCCCCAACGGCATCCCAACCTAAAATACGATTATTTGCTTCAGACGAATTTTTTCTCACTTTGGTATCAACTGGATTCACAGAGATTGCCTGAACTTTTACCAGTACATCACGCTCCTTAAGCGTAGGCTTTGCTTTTTCAATATCTACCAATGAATTTTTAAAATCATCATGGTTATTGATAACATACGATACGGCTTTCATAAATTTGTCCTTAGCTTTAAAAAAAATATAGTAAAAATGGGAGCGAGGTGCTCCCATTTTATGTTATTCAATCGTTAAAACTTTTGGCTCGTTGGGCGTAAAACAATTTCATTAATATCTACATCCGCAGGCTGTTCAATTGCATAAGCAATTGCTCGAGCGACTGAGTCAGCTGGTATGGCTTGTTTGTAGAAATCAGTAACAAACTCTGAACTTTCTTTATGAGAAGAACCGAATTTTAGTTCTGACTCAACTGCACCAGGCTCAATAGTCGTCGTTCTAATTGTGCCCCCAACTTCATGACGAAGTCCTTCAGAGATGGCTCTTACAGCAAACTTAGTACCGCTATAAACAGTACCTCCTGGACTAAATACTTTTATCCCTGCAACAGATGCGAGATTAATAAAGTGTCCAAAGTTTTGTTTTTGGAAAACAGGTAGGGTAGCTG
This sequence comes from Acinetobacter sp. A22, assembly GCF_030913345.1. Classification (NCBI taxonomy): domain Bacteria; kingdom Pseudomonadati; phylum Pseudomonadota; class Gammaproteobacteria; order Moraxellales; family Moraxellaceae; genus Acinetobacter; species Acinetobacter sp. A22. The sequence continues at coordinate 1,294,790 of NZ_CP133162.1, read as the reverse complement.
CTATACCATAAAGAACACCTTTAATATTAATGTCGATCATACGATCCCATTCATCAACTTTTAGCTCACTTAATGGTGCAATAGACATTAATCCAGCATTGTTTACCAATACATCGATTTGACCAAATGCGCTTAATGCCTTTTCAATAAGTGCTTGTACTTCCTGTGGTTTGGTTATATCCATACCAATAAATTCAGCTTGACCACCTTCAGCACGAATGTCGTGAACAATAGCCTCTAATTTTTCAGTACGTCTAGCACCAAGGACAACCTTTGCACCTTTTTTAGCAAGTAAGCGAGCAGTAGCTTCACCTAAACCACTACTTGCACCAGTGATAACAATAACTTTATTTTCTATATTATTCATACAAGTGCCCTTCAACCTATCTGTCAATCATATTTGATGGATTAAGTATTACAGCCTTGTTAGGTATAATAAATGAATAATATTATCTTTCAGAATTCCTATTTACGGAATAATTGCCATAACACAGGATTGGACATGCATAACAAATTGGAAATGATGCGTATCTTTTGTGTCGCAGCAGAGTCTCGAAATTTTAAAGAGGCAGCAACTCAGCTGGGTATTTCCCCACAGGCAGTGACACGGGCAATAAAAGAACTAGAAGAGCAGCGCGGAGAGATTCTGTTTTACAGGAGTACTCGACAAATTAAAATTACCGCTGATGGTGAACGTCTGGCAAAGCAAGCACGTTTTGCGGTGGGATCGATCGATGCTTTGTTTGTAAAAGACACCAAGGAAAAACGAGATGAAATGCATGGGACTGTCCGTCTTACTGTGTCGTCTGTGTTAGGGCGCAAATTGGTAGTACCCGCACTAGCAGAATTTGCCACACGTTATCCAGATATTGTCGTGGATTGTGTGCTCACAGATTCACACTCGGATGTGATCGATGAGCGGATAGATATCGGGATCAGATTTGGATTTTTGCCGGACAATCGATATGTGGCAAGGGAATTGGCTAAAGTGAACTTTTATTCTGTGGGTACGCCAGAGTTAATTGATAAGGTCGGAATGCCTAAAAAAATTATTGACCTTGATAAATACCCTCTAACAGCACTATTCGATCATAAAACAGGGCGTTACTGGCCATGGACATTCACCGAAAGTCGAAGCTTCACGCCATCAAAGCCTCGTTTTATTACAGATGATCTAGAAGCTGAATTTCAAGCTATTCTCGCTGGAGTTGGATTCGGACACATGCCTGGATTTCTAGTTTTGCCGTGGCTTAGGAGTGGTAAGCTCATTCAGATACTTCATGAGGAAACCTCTCCCGTTTGGCGCCTGTATTTATATCGTCCACAGCGGGGCCCGACACCTTTGCGAATCCGAGCATTGTTTGATTACTTAGCGGAAGTGCTGGGCCGTATAGAAACCTGAATCAGATAATACCATCACGTATCTAGAGTAACTACAATTTTTCCTATTTGCTGATTTGATTCAAGATAGCGCTGAGCGTCATGCATGTCCTCAAAGTTAAAGCAACGGTCGATCACTGGACGAAGATATCCTGCACCTATACTGCTAAGAATAAATCGTCTGGCTTGCTCCCTTAGAACAGGGTCATGCAGAACCTCAAGGAACAAAAAACCTCGCATGATTAAGCTCTTGCGTAATGCAACTTTAAGGGGAAATGGTGTGATCTCAGGGCTAAGTGCACCATGCATAACCATAGTTCCTCCCACAGACATCGCTTTTGCAATCTGTTGAATATGTGGCCCTCCTACAGCATCGAAGGCGACATCAAGATATTCTCCACCCAAACGTGAAACAAGCGCCTCATACAAATCTGGTTCATCTTCACTGGCTATAACATTTTTAACACCGAGATCTAATAAGCGTTGCTTTTTCTCTATCGTCTGTGTACTTGCAATGACCTTAGCACCCGCTGCTTCAGCGATCTGTATCGCAGCTAGTCCTACACTGCTTGAAGCTGCTGTGATCAAGATCGTTTTTCCTTTCGAAACTCCACCAGCATGGATTACACCACCCCAAGCCGTCAAATACTGCATCCAGATTGAAGAAGCTTCTTCCCAGCTTAAACTATCGGGTTTATGAACTAAAAAAGTTTCTGGAATCAGAAGCTTGTCCGCATATGTCCCATATTTGGCTAGATTGTCAGTTGGAAGAATCGATACTGCATCTCCTGGAGAAAATTGGCGTACACCTTCACCTATCGCCAGAACTACGCCTGCTCCCTCATATCCCAGACGAGAGGGGAATACTGCCTTTTGAATATAAGTACCACGCCGAAACATTACATCAGCCCGGTTGAGTCCGATCGTTTTCATCTGGATTAGAACTTCTCCTGCGGCTGGTAAAGCCACAGGAAGTGTTTCTAATGTCAGAACATCTGTATCTCCAATACTATTGAAGCGCCAAGTCTTGGCCTGAAGTGCGTTAAATGACATCAATCACGACCTTAATATTGGCAGAGCGATCTTGAACAGCATCATGAGCCTCAATCGCTTGGTCTAGAGTAAAATGACGAGGATCAACAATAGGACGCAGTTTACCTTCCTCAACAAGACGAGTAGCGATCTTAAGGATATCACCATGATGAGCACGGCGATTGCCTGTTAACATCGGCATGAGGACGAATACGCCAGACACTGTGGCACAACGTAGAGATGAACTCGCTAAATTATGATTACCAAATGCAGCACAGCTGGTAATGTGGCCATAGTGAGTTGTCATGGAAAGTGAAGCTTCGAGTACCGGACCACCCACAGTATCGTAAACAATGTTAAAACCTTGACCCTCAGGGCTTGCAGCAATAATGTCATCGGAAGATGCTGTTGTGTAATCGAGAGGTGTTGCACCGAGTTCTGAAATCAGTGATTGATCAGCTGTACGACCAGTCGCCCAAACATTTGCATCAAGTGCTTTTGCAAGCTGAACCACCATATAACCAACGCCACCAGCACCACCCTGAACCAGTACAGTTTGCCCTGGTTGGACCTTCGCATGATCCACTAAACCCTCCCAAGCGGTGAGGAACGTCAATGGTAGTACTGCTGCCTCGCGCATAGAGATATTCCGTGGCTTTAATGCGATCAGATCAGTATCTGCTACAACATATTCTGCTAAAGATCCTTGAAGACCACGAACGCCACCAATCAGACCGTAAACTTCATCTCCGACGTTGAAGTCGGTGACACCTTCACCAACAGCAGTGACAACCCCAGCCATATCTGTTCCCAACACGGCAGGAAGCTCTGGCATAGCATATGGTGCTTCACCAAGACGAATTTTATAATCAATAGGGTTTACACCACTCGCATGAATACGTACTAGAACTTTCCCAGCCTCTGGTTGAGGTATAGGGAGTTCTGTACGTGTAAATTTATGATCACCATAATTTTCTAAGATAAGCGCATTCATCATCTTATTCATAATTGTTCCTTATTTTTAACTGGGGGATGATATGCACAGTACCAAAGTAAATTAATCCAATAAATGATATTTATAGGATTTAATAATTCCTAAATAATGAATAATAAATATCATCCGCTCACTAAAAATATTCTAGTACAGTCTGTAAAGGCAGTTTAATCTAAACTGTCGGTAGTATTTTCAAGGCTTGAAACGTTCAAAATATCTACAAAGTGGCTAAAATTTGAAACATAATTCTAAAAGGTCACAGCATTACAAAGAACATGAGACAAAATAAAAAGTGGGAGCTAAAAGTCCCATTTTTTTTGTGACCTTCGCATAAGCTCTACGATGTTAATTTAAAAAAACTAAAAACAGGGATAGAAAATTTTCGCTAAAGACCTTTTTGATTTTTCGATTTATAAAAATTATTGCTTTTTTGATACTATGGGGTACTATAGTATTAATGTTAGCAAATAAGGAGGTCTGATGCCTAATCAGGTTGAAGACAAAAAAAAGATTCTTCTACGCGTCAGAAAGATCAAAGGTCAGACGCAAGCGATTGAAAAAGCGTTAGAAGACAATGTGGAATGTGGTGCAATTCTGCAACAAATATGCTCTGTGCGTGGTGCTATTAATGGTTTAATGAATGAAATGTTGGAGGTTCATTTAAAGGACACTTTAGTATCAGGTGAAACCACAGAACAACAACGAAAAGAAGAATTGGCTGAAATCGCCAAGATTCTAAAATCATATTTAAAATAGATCTGTATAAGGAATTATTGCATGAAGTCACGTGCTGCCGTTGCGTTTGGTCCTGGTCAACCTCTTCAAATTGTTGAAGTTGATGTTGCACCACCGAAGAAAGGTGAAGTATTAATTAAGATCTCCCATACCGGTGTGTGTCATACAGACGCATTTACTTTATCTGGCGATGATCCTGAAGGTGTTTTTCCCGCTATTCTCGGGCATGAAGGTGCTGGTGTTGTCGTTGAGGTGGGTGAAGGCGTGACTAGCGTCAAACCAGGTGATCATGTAATTCCACTTTACACCGCTGAATGCGGCGAGTGCTTATTCTGTAAATCTGGAAAATCGAACTTGTGTATTTCCGTTCGCGAAACTCAAGGTAGAGGCGTAATGCCAGATGGTACCACTCGTTTTTCCTACAATGGTCAACCGATTTACCACTATATGGGCTGCTCAACGTTCAGTGAATACACGGTAGTGGCAGAAGTATCATTGGCTAAAATCAATCCTGAAGCCAATCACGAACATGTCTGCTTACTGGGTTGTGGGGTAACAACGGGTATCGGTGCAGTACACAACACAGCTAAAGTACAAGAAGGTGATAGTGTTGCGGTCTTTGGTTTAGGTGGTATTGGTCTGGCAGTCGTACAAGCCGCACGTCAAGCTAAAGCAGGGCGTATTATTGTGGTTGACATGAATCCAGATAAATTTGCGCTGGCAAAAGAGTTTGGTGCAACGGACTTCTTGAACCCTAAAGATTACGATAAACCAATCCAGCAAGTCATTGTCGAAATGACTGGCTGGGGTGTAGATCATTCATTTGAATGTATTGGTAACGTGAATGTAATGCGTGCAGCCCTTGAAAGTGCACACCGTGGCTGGGGACAATCCGTAATTATTGGTGTAGCTGGCGCAGGTCAGGAAATCTCTACCCGTCCATTCCAACTGGTTACTGGTCGTAAATGGCTAGGTACTGCCTTTGGTGGCGTAAAAGGTCGCACGCAACTACCAGGAATGGTTGAAGATGCCATGAAAGGAAAAATTCAATTAGAGCCATTTGTGACACATACGATGGGCTTGGATCAGATCAATGAAGCCTTTGATCTAATGCATGAAGGTAAGTCAATTCGTACTGTAATTCATTACGAATAATTCCGTCAGACCTTATAGTTTTCCATGCATGTGCATCATGAATGACATGCATGGAATCCTCTAAAACGGCACATCATCTGTAAAACTGATCTATCTGTGTGGGCATCGAGTATAGGTTCAACAAACCTGCCTACATTTTAAATCTTAATCACTATTCTCTGTGGAGAATGTCAGACTCTTTGTTTACTCGATTTCTCATGAAGTCTTGCTCAACATAGGTAATTGATTATGGAAATAATTGAGAAACATGCTTCTTTTGGTGGATCGCAAGAAGTGTATCGCCATCAGTCAATAGCATTAAACTGTTCAATGAAATTCTCAATATATCTGCCACCTCATGATAAAGATGAGCGCTTGCCAGTTTTATATTGGTTATCAGGACTGACTTGCAACGAACAGAACTTTATTACTAAAGCCGGAGCACAAAAGTATGCGGCTGAACATAAAGTCATAATTGTTGCACCAGATACCAGCCCACGTGGAGAGGATGTACCAGATCATGCAGATTATGATTTAGGCCAAGGCGCAGGATTCTATGTGAATGCAACACAAGCACCCTGGTCACAGCATTTCAAAATGTATGATTATATTGTGGAAGAGCTCAGAAATCTGATTGACCTGAATTTTCCGACCAACCAAGTCCAAAGTATTATGGGTCATAGCATGGGTGGTCATGGTGCATTAGTCATTGGGTTAAAAAACCCTGAGCTGTATAAAAGTATTTCTGCTTTTGCACCAATTGTTGCACCTAGCCAAGTACCTTGGGGGGAAAAGGCTTTTACACACTGCCTAGGTGAAAACGAAACTTTATGGAAAAGCTATGATGCGATTGAATTAATCAAAAACGCTGAAGTTCATTTACCTATTTTAGTCGATCAGGGAACAGCTGATGATTTTCTTGAAGAACAGTTAAGACCTAAGCTTCTTAGTAATATTTGTTTGGAACAAGAATATCCTCTTACACTTAACCTAAGAGAAGGGTATGACCATAGCTATTACTTCATTGCGAGCTTTATAGAGAAACATATAGAGTTTCACAGCAAATTCCTAGCAAAATAACTCTCATGGATATGAGGATGTGCAATGTTGTTCTTGAATGCTTCTTGAGCAATATTTTTTGATTCAAATGTTAATGATATTAACTTGAATAAATTCATAGCATTATGTCGAAATAAAAATCTAAATTTTTGGCTCAGCTATGATAATTTTTTTAACTTTTATACAACAAAACTTTCTGACATGCATACATTAGCAATGTCAGAATCGTTTTAATTCTAATCAAATGTGGAGTTTTAGTCATGCTTAAAACAGCTTTATATGTCCGCCTTGAAGCTAAACCAGGTAAAGAAGACGAAGTGGAAGCTTTCCTTAAAGCCGGTTTACCTATTGTAATGGAAGAACCTGCGACAGTTGCGTGGTTTGGCCTACGTCTTGGACCTACAACATTTGGTATTTTTGATGCATTTCCTGATGAGGCGGGTCGCCAAGCACATTTATCTGGCAAGGTTGCAGCTGCGTTGATGGCTCAGGCCGAAGAGCTATTTTCAGAGCCACCGTCTATTGAAAAAGTAGATGTTTTGGCAAGTAAACTACCAGCTTAAACCGACGCTTAAATGTATGAATGTGCTGCCTGAAATTTTGAATGAAAGGCAGCACTTCAACCCTGTGAGGTTTGTCAAAGGCTTTTTATTCAAGTTGGGATACTTTATTGAATGGCTTAATCTCATCATTTACATGGGTCAATATCAAAACAGGGTAAATAAACGAATGCACCCATGTACATGCTTTATATTGAACTAAACTATCTAATTTAGCGTTGCATTTGTACATCTGCTAAACCGTGCCAATCTGCTTTTAAATATTCAATCACCTCTGTTTTGTATAAGCCATTCACTGTTTTAGCCAATGCGTTCACGACCATGTCAGTAGTCATACGTGTTGATACCTTTGATCCAACAATCGCTCGTTAAAATACATCAATAATAAAAGCGGTATAGAACAAGCCTGAATTTTTTAACTATCACTAAAGTCGCAAGCTGAAATAATTTTTATAAAAATAGACGACTGGTCTATTTTTATGTATAGTTAGGATATGGTGTAGGCAAAAGCCGCAGTGTTGTCCGATTTTTTAAAAGTTTATTTGATGAATAACGGTGGTTTTTCAAATCAATTAACTGATCATCCTAGGATAAAAATATGCTGAATTTTAACTTTTATAATCCGACCCGCATTATTTTTGGTGGCGATACAATAGCTAAAATCAATGACTATGTGCCTACAGAAGCAAAAGTATTAATGCTGTTTGGTGGTGAAAGTGCACGTAAGAATGGTACTTTAGCTGAAGTGCGTGAAGCATTAGGTGCAAGAGAAATTCATGAATTTGGCGGAATTGAGCCGAATCCGAGTTATGAAACCCTCATGAAAGCTGTAGAGCTGATTCGTGAACAAAAGATTGATTTCTTGATGGCTGTCGGTGGTGGATCGGTAATTGACGGTACTAAATTTATTGCAGCAGCAGTCAATTATACAGGGGATACATGGGAGATTTTAGAAACCCATGGTACTAAAATTACTCAAGCTTTGCCTTTTGCGAGTGTACTCACCCTTCCGGCAACTGGTTCAGAAATGAATAGCGGTGGGGTAGTCACCAGAAAATCGACCCAAGCCAAATTGTCATTTAGCAGTCCCTATGTTTTTCCGCAATTTTCCGTACTGGATCCGAATAAAACCTTTAGCTTGCCGACGCGCCAGTTGGCTAATGGTGTGGTGGATGCATTTGTTCATGTCATTGAACAGTACTTAACTTACCCTGTCAATGCACAAGTACAAGATCGTTTTGCCGAAGGTCTATTGCAAACTCTGATTGAGATTGGACCGAAAATCTTGGAAGATTCAGCAGATTATGACACGCGTGCGAATTTGATGTGGACCGCCAGCATGGCACTAAATGGGCTGATTGGAGCTGGTGTACCACAAGATTGGTCAACCCATTTGATTGGACATGAGCTCACGGCTTTATATGGTATTGATCATGCTCGTACCTTGGCCATTGTGTTGCCGGCCAATCTACAAGTGCGTCGTCAAGAGAAGCGAGAAAAATTACTACAGTATGCAGCTCGTGTCTGGAAGATTGTCGAAGGTGATGAAGAACAACGTATTGATAGTGCTATTGCTCGTACTCGAGCTTTCTTTGAGCAACTTGGATTGCCGACTCGTCTTAGCGATTATGGACTGGGGGAGACAGATATTGAGATCATCATTACGCAACTTAAATCACACAATCTTACACAGCTAGGCGAACATAAAAATGTTTCATTAGAGATCAGTCGCCAAATTCTCGAGATGAGCATCTAAGCTAAATGCGCGTATTTGGCATGCTCTGACCCTGTAACAATGCTCCTCAATCATGAAAATTATCGGAGAAATAACATGAAAATTTTAATCGTTTTAACCTCACATGATCAACTTGGCAATACTGGTAAGAAAACAGGTTTCTGGCTAGAAGAACTTGCTGCACCGTATTACACCTTTATTGACTCTGGTGCTGAAGTTACGCTGGCGTCGCCTCAAGGTGGGCAGCCACCACTAGATCCGAAAAGTAATTTAGCCGATGCGCAAACTGAAACTACTCATCGGTTTGAAGCTGATCCAACTGCAATGCAAGCATTGGCACAGACGCATAAACTTAGCGAAATTTCTGTAGCTGATTATGACGCAGTGTTTTATCCAGGCGGGCATGGCCCATTGTGGGATTTAGCAGAAGATCCGATTTCAATTTCTCTGATTGAACAGGCGATTCAGTCTGGCAAACCTGTTGCAGCAGTGTGTCATGCCCCAGGTGTTCTTCGTCATGTGAAAGCAAGTAATGGAGCGCCTTTAGTCAGAGGTAAATTGGTGACTGGTTTTACCAATACTGAGGAGGAGGCTGTAGGTTTGACTAAAATTGTACCATTTTTAGTTGAAGACATGCTTAAAGAAAACGGTGGTCATTATTCTAAAGTAGATGATTGGCAAGTTCATGTTCAAGTAGATGGCTTGCTGGTTACTGGACAAAATCCAGCCTCTTCTGCTGCAACCGCTACAGCATTACTTCAATTGTTGAAATAAAGTGTAGCTAGTGTCTGTTGTGGTGCTTTGCAGTGAATAAAACTTCTGACTTTGAGCAACTGGCGCAACAAGCAAAATAATCGTCACTTAATGGTGAAGGGCCTGAGTTAATAGCTTTCCTTCCTTTATTTTTCTATATACAGGAAGGATGGGTATTTAATTTAGATCAATTAAGTCATGATGACTTGGATACAATGAATTGAATGACAGTAAACTTTTTCAAAACTTAAGCTTAGGCCCTTATGTTTTGCAAAACCGTATTGTATTGCCACCATTAACGCGGTCGCGTAGTACTCAACCAGGGAATATTCCAAATGAATTAATGGCAACCTATTATCAACAGCGTGCTGGGACAGGATTTATGGTTACCGAAGGTACGCAAATCGAGCCACGTGGTCAAGGCTATGCTTGGACTCCTGGTATCTACAGCCCTGAACAGATTGCTGGATGGCGTAAAGTGACGGAAGCAGTGCATGCTAAAGGAGGCATTATTTTTGCACAACTTTGGCATGTTGGGCGTGTTTCACATACATCTTTGCAACCCGATCATGCACCACCAGTCGCGCCTTCGGCTATTAGGGCTGATAGTAATGTTAAAGTCTTTATTGAGACCGGGCCCTATGCAGGGGCCTTGGCTGATCCTTCAATGCCACGTGCTTTAAGCAATGCAGAAGTTAAAGAATTAGTGCAACTCTATGCTCAAGCTGCACGCAATGCCTTGGCTGCTGGTTTTGATGGAGTTGAAATTCATTGTGCAAATGGTTATTTGGTGAACCAATTTATCTCTGCACATAGTAACCACCGTGAAGAATATGTTGGATCACTAAACAATCGTTTGCGTTTTTTACGTGAAGTAGTACAGGCAGTTGCTGAGGTGGTTGGTGCAGATCGTTTAGGAGTGCGTTTTGCCCCGCTATTTGAAAGTACAGAGGAAGATCGTGTTTACATGGGGTTAGTTGAAGATGATCCACATGTGACTTATATTGAAGCAATAAAAATACTTGAAGAAGTTGGGATTGCCTATTTATCGATTGCAGAAGCTGATTGGGATAATGCACCAGAACTTCCTCATGATTTTCGTAAAGATGTCAGAGACACTTTCAGTGGTCGGATTATTTATGCAGGTCGATATACGGCAGAAAGAGGGGCTCGAATTTTAGAGGCAGGGCTGGCCGATTTAATTGCATTTGGACGCCCATTCATTGCGAATCCGGATTTACCCGATCGCATCGCCAATGGCTGGCCATTGAATGCAGTAGATGCAAGCACTATGTATGGTGGGACGGAAAAAGGCTATATTGATTATCCAGCTTACGCAGATTAATATTGACTTAATGAGTTATTTTGCCAACCTTTGTGGTTGGCAAAATAAGGACTTAGGATTGCTGTTGCCAGCACAATTTCTTCTTAAAACAAGTTCTTAAAATTTCTTAGCTGTGTAATGAGCCAACCTGCCAGTGGGAAAGAAATCAGTTGCGTTACTGGCACTAATACTATGACTTCAATCAACACCATCATCGGGAAACTTTGATGCTCAGTAATTGGCTTTAATAAAGTGAGTACTAGTAATAGTGTGGGATATAAGCCTAAATATCCGACTAAAATACGAGTCATGAGGGCTTTAGAAGAAGAATTCATTGTGCGCTATACTCATTCATGGATTGTAAATTGATCTAATAGCAATACATGAATAAGTCATCATTGGGCTGCTGTCATTAATTATGTGATTGATATTCAATTCAATTTTTATGAATCTTCACTTTTTAATAGAAATTTAGTTGCTCTCAGAGCTTGATGTAATGGTGTTTTATCTTTTTGCAACTTACTCAGTAATGCTGCACCTAACCACATTTGGTAAAGTACTTGTGCCAAAGTCGAGGCCTCAGTATCTGCTTGGATAGACTGATCCTGTTTACCCAAATCAATTAAACCAGCAATACGTTCGATTACATCATCGACGCCAGCGGACATAATGGAGCGCATATCTTCAGATAGATCGGCAACTTCTGCGGCAAGTTTCACAATTAAACAGCTATCCGCCCAACCACACTGTGTTTCAGGATCTTCTATCCATAAATTAAAATACTCAATCAGCTTTTGATAAGGGGATTTATCACTACGCCATACATCATTTAAACGGACTTGGTAATTATCTACATAATGCTGTACCAATTCACATCCGAAAGCTTCCTTGGATTGGAAATAATGATAAAACGAGCCTTTAGGGATTTCACAGCTCTGTAAAATTTCCTGTAATCCTACGCCAGTAAAACCTTTATGCAAAATCAGGTCTGAACTGGTGTTAAGAATGTGTAAGCGCTTCGCTTCAGACTTTTTAATAGGATTAGGCTTCATATTAATTGTTTACTCTATTGTAAAAATAGACCAGTCGTATTGTTTTTTATTATAACTCATCTACAATGGATGTAAAGAAATTTTAATCACAGTTTTTGATTGTGAAGAGAAATACTTCTAAATAAAACATGGAGTTATATGTGTGAAAACAGTTGTTAATCAACGCATTGTTTTAGCTAAACGGCCAGTGGGTGAGCCAAAACACAGCGATTTTCGTATTGAGCAAGTTGAACTCAATGAACTTAAACAAGGCGAGATATTGTTGAAAACCATTTACTTGTCACTCGATCCTTATATGCGTGGTCGTATGAGTGATGCTCCTTCCTATGCAGCACCGGTTGAAATTGGCGAAGTTATGGTCGGTGGAACAGTCAGTCAAGTGGTGGCCTCTAAAAACCCAAAATTCAAAGAAGGCGAGTGGGTTCTTTCAGGAAATGGCTGGCAGAGCTACGCAATTTCTAATGGGACTGCATGTCAAAGCTTAGGTATGCAACCTGAACATCCATCTTGGGCATTGGGTATTTTGGGAATGCCAGGATTTACTGCTTATATGGGGTTGTTGGACATTGGTCAGCCTAAAGCTGGTGAAACTTTGGTCGTTGCAGCTGCAACAGGACCTGTTGGTGCTACGGTTGGACAGATTGGCAAAATTAAAGGTTGTCGCGTGGTTGGCGTCGCAGGTGGGGCTGAAAAATGCCGTTATGCAGTAGAAGAACTCGGCTTCGATGCTTGTATCAATCATCATGATGAAAATTTTGCAAAACAATTACAACAAGCAGTTCCCAACGGTATTGATATTTATTATGAGAATGTAGGGGGTAAAGTGTTTGATGCGGTATGGCCATTGCTTAACTCTGCGGCACGTGTACCGGTGTGTGGTGTGGTTTCCCAGTATAACGCTACCGAGCAAGCACAAGGGCCAGACCGTTTACCGGGCTTTATTTCCACTCTTTTAAAAAAGCGTATTCGCATGCAAGGCTTTATTATTTTTGATGATTATGGCAGTCAGTATCCGGAATTCTATCAGCAAATGTCTGAATGGTTGAAAGACGGAAAAATCAAATATAAAGAGCATATGGTGCAAGGTTTAGATAACACAATCAATGCTTTCAATGGTATGTTGAAAGGCGAAAACTTTGGCAAAGTCGTTGTAAAGATTTAAAAAATAGGAATTATCATGATTACACTACATCATTTAGATCAATCACGTTCTTTTCGCATTTTGTGGTTACTTGAAGAAATCAAGCAGCCCTATGAGCTGAAACGCTATTATCGTGACTCACGCACGCATTTGGCCCCTGACTCTTTAAAAACCATCCATCCTTTAGGGAAATCTCCAGTATTGGAATGGGATGGCAAAGTTATTGCAGAGTCAGGCGCAATCGTTGAGTTATTAATTCAGAAACTTGCGCCGCATTTAGCACCAGATATGGATGAACCTACCTATGTCGATTATCTACAGTGGATTCATTTCTCAGAAAGCTCTGCCATGCTGCCATTTTTGTTAAAAACGTTTAATGCGATTGAAACCAAGCAGGGCACGAAGTTGGTATTTCTAGAAAATTATACTCAAGTTGAGTTTGATAAAGTATTTAGCTATTTAAATGAATATTTAAAAGATAAAGAATTTCTAGTGGCAGACCGTTTAACCGGTGCTGACTTTATGATGGGCTTTGGACTACATGCTTTAGTTCATCATATGGGACAAGGTGAAAATTATCCCCATATCCAACGTTATGTAGCAGGTTTAAGCCAACTACCTAGCTGGCAAGCCGCAGTACAAATTGAACAAAATGGTGTGAAAAGTCAAAAATAGTAAGATTGATTTTTTAAAGGTAATTTAGAAAAACAATCATGATTGACAAGTACATCTGGTTAAAAAATAAGCTGATACTTATTTAAATTAAACGCCCAATGAATTCATCGGGCGTTCTCTATTTTAAAGATAAGGAATTACCATTATTTAAGACAAGTTTCGCCTATTCTTCCCCTGCAAATTCCTATCAAAAGAGTTTGAATATCACGACGGTTACGTTGAAAGATATAATCAACTTTTGAAAGAAAGAAACGTGACTAACGCACAGCAAGATTAAATTATTCCTCGGGGTATTAAACAAGTAAACTACATCATTTTACTAACATAAACACATACACGTAAAAAATCACGCCCCAGTTTAACTGACAATAGTTTTTGAACCTTGTATTAAAACTTAAACGAATCTTGCAATTCTTTATTTGATGTTAATACTCATCCAGTATTGAGGTTTTTTATCTTTTCTTGCTTGTGATCTAGGTTGAAATACTCTAATTTCATACTCACCTGACGCAGGTAAAATATAAATACCATTATCATCAAGCTCTGGAGAATATTCTCCAAGATTGATAGAGTCTTTTAATTGATTACCCCATAAGTAAGTTTCAACATTTCCTCCAGTCAACGTCACTTTTAACTTTTGCCCTTTTTTAGCATAAAATTTGTAGGAATCATACTTGTATCCATCTAGCCTTCCGTAATAATTTGCAGAGTCAGCTTTTTTTGCAAACTTAACTACTACAGTCTTTCGTATATCATTGTTATCATTTGCAAGTACGGCAGGGCTAAGCATAGTTAAAGTTAGGGCCATACAAGCACTAGCTAGTAATTTCGTATTCGCTATTTTCATAAGTTACCTTAATTCTTGTATCGCTCCTGACATAGTAACATAAGTAATAAACTCGAATCGAAAATTGGCGTTTAGCAATTAATTGGTTTACGATTCAGTTCGATGATCCATTAAAAGATTATTTATAAAAAATGGAACTTACACAAAATAATTTACAGGCTCAATTAATGCCATTTCGTACTTGTTGCAAAATCCAATCCTCATATTCTTGTAGTGTTTCTTGTAGCATATCCATAGGTCGTACGATGTAGTGCCTTTCAACTAATGCACTAGGTTTATGACCTGATATCTGTGCTAAAGATCCTTCATTGATTTTTGCCCAAATAGCTAACGTTTTATATGATCTCCTCAATCCATGGGGAGTAAGTTCAATATTTAGTTTTTTACATATTTTTTCTAAGCTATCGTAAGGATTAACAATATGGCCACATTCAGCGCCCTTACTACTAAATATGAATTTAGAATCAGAATTTTTCTTTAGTTCTAATAATAAGCTTTCAACATATGCAGTTAGAGGGTTTAGGCGACCTTCATCTTCAATTTTATCTCTGACTTTTGCTGTTTTCCAACGAAAATCGATATCTGTCCATTTTAATGAAAGTAGCTCATTCTTTCTGCAACCAGTGATTAAACTACATATCAAAAAAATCGCAATTTTTCTACTAGTTAACTTATTTACCTCTTCAAACCATGGTTTTAGGTGCTGTTTCATCAAACAATCCTTTTTGGCTTTGGAGGAAGGGACTTTATCTTTAACCTTCTTGGCGTTATATGATTTTGGAGGTATTAAGTTTTCATAGTCTTCATGTTCCTCGCACCAATTCAGAAAAGCGCATGTAAGTCGATATGCTTTAGCTGATAATGTTTTTATTAATAAAAATGATTACTAATAATTCAAAAAAACTCATCGTTCTAATTTCAATAACAACGCTTATGTATTAAATTAGCTACAAAATGTAAATTTATTTTTGGATGGTGTAATGCTAAAACATAAAAGGATATGGCTAGGTGTGCTTCTTGCAACTGTTACAAGTTCAAGTTTTGCAGAGGTGTCTGGTACTCTCGAGAAAGATGGAGAGGATTTATTTTTCATAACAGAAGAAAGAATTGCTTCCTCTTGATACACTTAACCACGAATCTCCTTTGGTTAAGTGTTTTTTATATAGCTGTTTTAAGTAAATTTATTCGTTATGATATTTTTAATTTAGTTGAAAATATTGAATCTCATGAATAAAGACTTCAATTCTGACACTTATACGGTTGATGAAAATATTGCCAATACAATTCTTTGGCTTATGCAACATCAAGATATTTTTGATTCATTTCATTTTGATGTACATACACAGGAATTATCCGTAACGCATGCTGCTGGCGTAGACATTATTCGTCAAGGTATGTTTCTAAATGCAAAATATGGAATTTTAGTTACTTCGATCTAATCTCAACAGTACAGAAAAAAACCTTGTCGATTGACAAGGTTTTTATATTTTATGCACTCATTGCATCTATAGAGAGTTCTGCCACCGTTGGTTTAGGTTTTTCAGCAGTTAAACCTAATTTAGCAAATAAGACTTGATCTTTACCTTCACCAGCGTTTGGTGTTGTTAGTAATTTATCACCAGAGAACAAAGAGTTTGCTCCAGCCATAAATGCTAAGGCTTGATCAGAATCACTGAGGGATTCACGTCCAGCAGATAAACGGATATAACTGTGAGGCATAATAATACGTGCAACAGCAATAGTACGAATCCATTCAGTAACATCTAACTTTTCTACATCTGCAAGCGGAGTACCTTCAATTGGAACAAGCATGTTAATTGGTACGGATTCAGGGTGAACGGGCATAGTAGAAAGTTCATGTAATAAACCAATACGGTCATTACGAGTTTCACCTAGACCAACAATCCCACCACTACAAACTTTCATCCCAGCCTGACGCACGTGATCAAGTGTATTTAAACGGTCATCAAAACTACGAGTACTGATGATGTGTGAATAATATTCACGAGAAGTATCAAGGTTGTGGTTGTAGTAATCTAAACCAGCATCTTTTAAGCGCTCTGCTTGAGATTGGTTTAGCATCCCCAAAGTCATGCAAGTTTCTAAACCTAATGCTTTTACTTCACGAACCATTTCGAGAACATAAGGCATATCACGTTCATGTGGATTACGCCAAGCAGCACCCATACAAAAACGTGAAGAACCAGATTCTTTTGCTGAAATAGCTTCACGAATAACTTTATCAACAGCAATGCGTTTTTCCGCTTCTAATTTAGAATCGTAATGAGCAGATTGAGAGCAATACTTACAGTCTTCAGGACATTTACCTGTTTTGATTGAAAGTAGTGTGCTTACTTGAATGGTATTTGCTTGGAAATGTTGACGATGAACGCGTTGTGCTTCAAATACTAAATCTAAAAAAGGTTGGTCATATAAGGCTTGGATTTCATCACGAGTCCAGTCATTACGTAGGGTCATTGTTATATCCATGATGATTGATTACAAAGATTGAGATTAATCATACAGAAATCATGCCAAAGCCAAAGGGCAAAAAACATCATTTTTCTATGTGATGGACAATTGGTTGTCGCAATTGTTGTTGAATTGCCCAATCAATATGTACGTTTACAATCTCATCGTGCCAAGGTTTTGCTTCTTGCAACTTAGCAACGATTTCATTCGAGTATGGCGCATTTCCAAGTCCGATTGCAATATTACGTTTAAATGATTGATACCCTGTGCGACGTATAGGGCTGCCTTCAGTATTGGCTAAAAATGTAGCTTCATCCCACTGCCAAATATCGAGCAAGCTAATATTGTCTAAACTATGTCTTGGATCAAAATCAGGAATTGTGGCTGTTTTAGCAAAGCCATTCCAAGGGCAAATTAACTGACAATCATCACAACCAAAAATTCGATTACCAATTCCAGCGCGGTATTCTTCTGGGATTATGCCTTTATATTCAATGGTTAGATATGCAATACATTTTCGAGCATCTAACATATAAGGTTCAACAATCGCTTGTGTAGGGCAGATATCAATACACGCTGTACATGAGCCACAATGTGCTGTCGCAGGTTGATCAAAAGGTAGATCGAGTGAAGTAAATAACTCACCTAAAACAAAAAAGGAACCTGATTTTTTATGAATGAGTAAAGTATGTTTCCCTGTCCAACCCATACCTGCACTTTCAGCAAGCGATTTTTCAAAAATTGGTGCTGAATCAGCAAATGGACGTGATTCGAAATCTCCAACTTTTTCTTTGATGCGTGTAGCTAAAGTTTTAAGTCGACCACGCATAACTTTGTGATAATCGCGACCACGTGCATAACGTGCGATAATGGCTGAATTTGGTTCAAATGGTACATAACGGGGCTTTGGCGATGCTACAAGATAGTTCATACGCACACAGATAATACTTTTTGTGCCTGGCACGAGCAAAGTTGGGTCGGCTCGTTTATCCAAGTTTTCCTCTAAATAGTGCATGTCAGCATGATAGCCGCGTTTTAAATATTCTTTAAATCTCGGCATTTGATCTTGAGCATCTGGTTTGGCAATGACACAATCAGAAAAACCCAATTCCAAAGCTTGTGCTTTTATCCATGTTTTAAGTTCTTGAGGATCAAGCTGCTGAATCTCAATCTTTTGAGAAGTGTTGTGAGATGAGGAAGTGGAAGCCATAAACCAATAATAAGGAGAAAATCATGCAACGATCAGTTTACCATAGCCAAGTTTATGATAGTCAAAGTATACAAGCATGGGAGCGTCGATGGTTTGCTCAACAGAATTCCTCTTTAGGTTTAATGCAGCAAGCAGCTTGGACAATAGCGCAAAACTTAAATAAACAATTTCTAGCTAAAAAAATTAACCATATCGCGGTCTGGTGTGGTCAGGGCAATAATGCAGGTGATGGCTATTATATAGCTGCATTTTTAAAGCAGCAGGGATTTAAAGTAACCGTATTTGCTACAGAGCTAGGTCATTCTGTGGATTTACAACAGGCATTTCATTACGCACAAAGCCAACAAGTTGATACACAAACAATTGACTATTTATTGTCTGAACATGAAATAAAGCAGGACTTCCCCATATTCGATTGTCATATAGATGCTTTATTTGGGATCGGATTAAATCGAATGCTGGATCAAAAATGGCAAAATATTATTCACCTCTATAATTTGCAAACAGGTTTCAAAGTGTCGGTTGATATTCCTAGTGGAATTCATGCTGATACTGGTCAGGCTTTACCTTGTTCAATAGAGGCAGATCAAACTTTTACCCTATTGGGATATAAAGCTGGATTGTTTACAGGTCAAAGCAAGGAGTATGTGGGAAAACTGCATTTAGTCAGCTTGATCCCAATTGATGCAGAGTTAAAACCACTTGCTTATTTATCTCCTGAACGAATTGCTTTACCGAAGCGCAAAGCCTTTGGTCATAAAGGAAGTTATGGACATGTGCTGGTCGTCGGTGGACACGCCGATATGGGAGGTGCAGTCATTATGTCTGCTGAAGCTGCTTTTCATGCTGGTGCTGGCAAAGTTACAGTGGTTTGCCATTCTAAACATCATCAAGCAATTCTAGCACGTTCACCTAATATTATGGTGAGAGATATTAATGCAATTGATCAAGAGCTTATTCAACATTTATTAGCACAAGTCGACGCAGTTTGTTTTGGAATGGGTTTAGGACGAGATGAATGGGCTGAAAAGATTTATCAATTATGGTTTGATTTACTTAATAAAAATTCACATTTAGAAGTTGTATTAGATGCTGATGGATTATGGTTTTTGGCACGATATCCGCAGCAATTAACTGCACATGTTTATGCAACTCCACATTCAGGTGAGGCAGCAACTTTGTTGGGTTGTAAAGCAGCAGATATTGAACAAGATCGGATTGCCGCGATTTATCAGCTACAACAAAAATATGCAGGACAATGGGTGCTTAAAGGTGCAGGGAGTCTGACTTTGGATGATCGATTATGGATTTGCACTCAAGGTAATGCGGGGATGGGAACGGGTGGAATGGGGGATGTGCTGGCAGGCATGATTGCGAGTCTAAAAGCACAATTTCATGAGCAAATCGCATTACATGAAATTGTCAGCTTACATGCACAGGCAGGGGATTTACTCGCTGAACAAGGGATCAGAGGCTTGCAAGCACATGAAATGGGGAAGGTAATTTATCAAGTTGTAAATCAGTAAGTCTTAACGCCTTCTACTACTCGAACGACTGCGTCCACGAGCCATCCCGCCTAATGCATTTAAAACAGCCATTTTGCTCATACTTCCCGAAGCGTGTGCATGGCAAATTGCAGCAGCTAGAGCATCGGCTGCATCGGCTTGCGGTTGAATAGTAAGATTAAGTAATTTCATCACCATCATTTGCACTTGTTCTTTTTCGGCTGCACCATAACCAACCACAGACTGTTTAATCTGACGTGCTGTGTATTCAGCTACTTGTAAGTCTAAATTCACCAAGGCGGCAATCGCAGCACCGCGTGCCTGACCGAGTTTCAAAGCTGAATCAGGATTTTGAGCCATAAATACCTGTTCAACAGCAGCTTCGGTGGGACCGTGAAATTTAACGATACGCTCAATACCTGCAAAAATTCTTTTTAAACGCTCAGGCATTTCTTGTGTTTCTGTACGAATGGTACCCGCATCGACAAAGCGTAGCTTATTACCATCCTTTTCGATAATCCCGTAACCTGTTAAGCGTGAACCTGGATCAATACCAATAATGAGTGACATGCAGCACTATAAAAATAAAAGAATGTTAATATTGTTACATATAGCCTTTTGCCTTGTACAATTTTTTGTTGGATAAAAATTTCAGTCATTTAAAGCGTCGATTTAAAAGATTTTGACTAGTAGGAGTGTGATTTAAAAAATTCGTTTGAATTATTTGAATGACGTAAAGAATTTCCTTTTTTGTATTAAATATGAGCAAGTATTTTAGTTTTTAAAGATTTATGGAGAAAAAGTTTGCATTAAATTAGCTAAGGGCGTATAAAGCTAACTCGCTGATGCGGGGTGGAGCAGTCTGGTAGCTCGTCGGGCTCATAACCCGAAGGTCGTTGGTTCAAATCCAACCCCCGCATCCAATTTATTTTGCTCTGTGATCTATAAAAACGTTTTTGTTTTCTTAAACAGTAACGAGTTAGCTGAAATAAACCTAAAAAGCTAAAATTATTATTAAATCCTAGTTATGCTCTGTTTCCTTACCTAGTGTTGTAGTAAATCCAAGTTGTCACTTGAGCTCAGTCATGAGTATTTAAGTTTTGAAAATTATCAATGAATGGCATATTGCCACTGCCACAAATGGCAATGAAATTAATGTAAAAATTATTCCCCTCAAACGTCAGCAAAGCACGCTTAATGGCTTTAAATGGGTTGAGGTAGGAAAAAAAATCCTTTTACAATCTGGTCAAGAAATTGAATTTAATCTTGATGGTAGAAGTTTTTATACATCACCAAACCAGTTATATCGACTAAATTAGTCATATTTGAGCCTAACATAGAAATATTGTTACATTTTTGGGTTGGGCTTTATTTTGATTATTGCCTTAGTTACAATTGTTTTTTTAGCTTTTTTATCAATAGAAAATCCTTATAATTCAACAATTAAATATAAAAAATCTAATTTTCGAAATAATAATTGAAAATTATCTATATAAATAAGCAGATATTTATTGCTTGTAAAAAGCAAACTCGTGTATAGTGGTTCTTAACTAGAAGAATAACACTGTTGATTCAGCAAATCTTTAATTTCGTAGTTTAGTTAAACCTCTCGTTTTATCAGATTTTAGTCTCAAAGTTTTATTACTCCAAGTTATTTGCTGCTAAGCATCCCGAATTTTTTAAATAGGTTAAAGATATGTCTAACACTGCGACTGGTACAGTTAAATGGTTCAACGAAACTAAAGGTTTTGGTTTCATCCATGCTGATTCTGGACAAGATGTTTTTGCTCATTTTAGCGAAATCCAAAGCAATGGTTTCAAAGTTCTTCATGAAGGACAACGCGTGTCATTTACTGTTGCTCAAGGCAAAAAAGGCCCACAAGCAACTGGTATTACTGTAGTTGCTCAAAACTAATAGTATGCCGCAGAAAAAAGCTCACTTTGGTGGGCTTTTTTTATGGTAAAAAAACCATAAATCTATCAAATTTCTTATCCTGCTAAATTAATTGTTTAAACCCAATGGTAAAAAAGTATTGCATGCTCTACGACTTTTTGCTAATTTCAATTCGACGATTATTTCGGCAGATTAAAGATTAGCGTACATTTGATGAGCATGCGGTTATGGATAACATAGAGCAATACACTCAAGGGTTTGAACATGAAGTTCACGTGCAGTGTAAAAGATCATTAGGCACATTGTTATTTAGCTTTGTTGTCTTGCTAGTAACAAGTTTGTAATTAAAAAGCACCTAAGGGTGCTTTTTTATGCGTTATGAAAGTGACTGTTGAGGGGAAATTTTATCTTCCTGACCGTGTTTGCTATGTGATAGGCTTTATAAAAAAGGATAAGCCTATGGATGCCATAGAAACAAAAGATTTTTCTGCTATTGCTGGTTACACACTTGCACTTCTAGAGATGGATGAGTGGATTAATACTCGGCCTTTTTTTTATAAAATAAAGACGCATTATTTGGTTGACCAAGCGATTAGGCTTGAATACATCATTATCCAGTAGAGATAATCTAGAAACTTTAGCCTGCTAAGAATGATCTTTGAATGGCATAGATCATAAATACATCTAAAGCATATATTTTTAATAAGTTGTATTGCTGAGCTAAAATCCTACAAATATTCAAATTATTTTTCTGTTTCAAATCATCGACATAATTTCTAAATTTTTTTGATATCTTTAATTTTTTACACATAAGAATTTAATTTCATGAAAAATTTATTCATCATCTGTACGGTATTCCTTTCAATATCAGCATGCTCATCTACTCCAAATAAAGATGTGTCTCCTCCTAAAATTGGTATGCCTAATCCAGCCAGCCAATATTGTATTGAGCAAGGTGGGCAATTAGAAATTAGAAATGAAGCGAATGGTCAGGTCGGATACTGTAAATTACCGAATGGTAAAGTTGTAGAAGAGTGGGAGCTTTTTAGAGCAAATCAACCTAAATGCGATGCGGAAGAGGCTCAAAAATTAATTGGTCAGTCTGGGTTAAGTGATCAACAAATTAAACAAAAAACTCAATCAGAAATTGTTCGCACAGTTGCACCAAATCAGCCTGTAACAATGGATTATCGTGAAAATCGAGTTACTGTTACGATAGACCCAAGCTCTAAGAAAATCTTAAATGCGAGCTGTGGCTAATATTTATAAAAAATATAAGCTCTCATCTTGAATGTCTTCAGATGAGAGTGTTTCTGAAAATAGGGTAAGCCGTAAAACTTGATAAATTCGAAATTGTACCCATATCTTAATTTATTGAGTTCGTATTGATTAATATGTAAGAATGATCAATTGAGCTGACACAAGTTTTTTATTTTTTGAGATTTGAGATGAATCTACTTCTTATCGTGGTTTTAGGTACTATTGCTGAGGTTTTAGTATGGATTGGCGTGGGTGACCTCGTTGGAAGTATGTGGTATGTCTTCTTCTGGTTTGTGCTTGCTTTCTTTATTGGTTTAAACCTTGTTCGCTCTAGCACTGCTAATATCATGCCTCAATTGCAGCAGATGCAAATGACAGGGCAATTAGGCGCAGATCCTGCTGTTACTAAGAAACTTGCATTAGCAATGTCTGGTTTCTTTTTAATGATTCCAGGATTAATTTCTGATGTACTTGCTTTATTGGTGTTGATTCCTTCTGTACAAACAGCTTTTCGTAATGCTTTGATGAAAACAATGGCCAAACGTCAGCAAGCGATGATGGATCAAATGATGGGTGGTATGGGCGGCGGCGGTGCTGCTGGACAAAATCCTTTTGCTGATTTGATGCGCCAAATGCAAGAAATGCAAAATCAACAGGGCGGTGGTCAATACCGTGATTCAACCATTATTGATGGTGAAGCGAGAGAAGTGAAACCAGATCAAAAGAAAATCGAATTTAAAGATGTAAACTAAGTTGTAATTTTTTAAAAAAGCACGCTCTTCTAAAGCGTGCTTTTTTATTTTTGTTTGCTTTTATCTGTATCTGTGCTTTGTTCTAAATTTTCAGATAGGTTTTGTGTTTCAGCACTCTTTTTATATTGTGTTGGAGCTAATGTCGTAACTTCATTTTCTGATTGTTTGTATTTTCTACTGCGATTTGCTCGTTCGCGAAATCCACCTTTAGTAATTAATTGAGTCATGATATTTACTCTTTGATCCTAGCCCAATATTTTAGCAAAATTATGTGAAAGATCAAAATAATACCTAATTACTGAATTTACCTCGATTGTAATGATTTCATAAAAATGACATATTATTTTTGTTAAATGAGCTGGTAAGGTCATAAATCAAGATTGAAATCTTGATTTATTTCTCATAGGATAAAAGTGCGACGGTAAAAATTGTTGTAAAAAGAAAATAAAAAATAACAATCGGGAGGAAAAATGATGTTATATCAATATCATTGTGCATGCTGTGACAAGGTTGTTGCTTCAACTGATAAAGAGTGTCCACATTGCGGTTCGCAACACATTAGGAGTCCGTATGGGCTTTGGATGTTTTGTGTGGCAGCATGTTTGGCTGTAGTTGTTATTGTGAAGCTTGCGCATATGTATTCGCAACATCATCAAGAAGAACAGCCTATTCAAAATACGTCTATTTTTGAAGTTCTAAAGCAAGACAATATGAATTCGGGAAATTAAAAATTGGGGAATAAAAAAGCTCGCATCATGCGAGCTTTTTTATGTGTGGGTTTAAAGTCCAGCAGCATCCTTAAGGATCTGAACTTTATCTGTCTTTTCCCATGTAAATGCAGTGTCAGAACCTTCGCGACCGAAGTGACCATATGCTGCAGTTTGTTTATACATCGGTTGAATTAGATTCAACATACGCGTAATACCATACGGACGTAAGTCAAAATGTTCACGTACTAGCTGAACAATAAGCTCATCTGATACTTTGCCTGTATTAAATGTATTAATTGAAATAGAAGTAGGTTCTGCAACACCAATTGCATAACTGACTTGAATTTCACATTTGTCAGCAAGACCTGCAGCAACAATATTTTTCGCAACATAACGTCCCGCATAAGCTGCAGAGCGGTCTACTTTTGATGGGTCTTTACCAGAGAAAGCACCACCACCATGACGAGCCATACCACCGTATGTATCAACAATAATTTTACGACCAGTTAAACCACAGTCACCTACAGGACCACCAATCACAAACATACCTGTAGGATTGATGTGGAACTTGGTTTCAGCATGAAACATTTCAGCAGGAATAATTGGTTTAATAATTTCTTCGATAATTGCTTCTTTTAACTGAGCTTGGCTGATTTCAGGATCGTGCTGAGTTGATAATACAACTGCATCTAAACGAACTGGCATACCATTTTCATAAGCAAATGTAACTTGGCTTTTTGCATCTGGACGTAACCAAGGTAAAGCACCTGAACGACGTAATTCTGCTTGACGTTCCATGAGGCGATGAGCGTATGAAATAGGCGCAGGCATAAGAACATCTGTTTCACGGCTTGCGTAACCGAACATCAAGCCTTGGTCGCCAGCACCTTGATCTTCTGGTTTTTGACGGTCAACACCTTGTGCAATCTCAGGAGACTGTTTACCAATCATGTTGATGACAGCACATGTAGAGCCATCAAAACCTAAATCAGAATGATGGTAACCGATTCCGTTAACTGTTTGACGTACAATCGCTTCAAAGTCCACGTTTGCTGTAGTCGTAATTTCACCAGCAAGAACAACAGCGCCTGTTTTTACTAATGTTTCACAAGCGACACGCGCATACGGGTCTTCTTTTAGGATTGCATCTAAAATAGCATCACTAATTTGGTCAGCCATTTTGTCTGGATGACCTTCGCTTACAGATTCTGAAGTAAAAACAGCATACTCGCGCATGAACGTCCTATCATGGTTATTTTCAAAAAGACAGAGTATGTTACATCGACTTGGCGTATAGGACTAGCAAAAGCTGACTAAAAAGCATGAAATTATTTCATTTTCATCATGTTTTTATTGATATGTGTATAAGTAAAACTAATATTAATGCTTTAATTAATAAAGTTTTTCTGAATTGTAAATTTTCATATTTGACTGATTGTATTTACATGTTGTTTATACGGTGAACATTTACATAAAGAATTGTATTTGAATGATCAAAATATAAGAAATATCGTGTATTGCACTTTACCCCATCTTGTTTTTTTAAGACAATAGTCGCAGTTTTTGAAAGATGATTTCTCATCTTCTCTCATCTTATTGATTTAATCGGATTCTGACTTATGACAACCCCTTTAAATGAACGTCGTATTGCAAATGCAATTCGTGTCTTGGCTATGGATGCTGTGCAACAAGCAAACTCAGGGCATCCTGGTGCTCCAATGGGGATGGCAGATATCGCTGACGTAGTTTGGCGCGAATTTTTAAATCATAACCCAACAAACCCACAATGGGCGAACCGTGACCGTTTTGTATTGTCTAATGGTCATGGCTCAATGTTGCAATATGCATTATTGCATTTGACTGGTTATGATTTGTCTATTGAAGATTTAAAGCAATTCCGCCAATTACACTCTAAAACTCCTGGTCATCCTGAATATGGCTATGCACCAGGTATTGAAACAACAACTGGCCCATTAGGTCAGGGTATTGCGAATGCAGTAGGTTTTGCTTTAGCTGAAAAAACGTTAGCTGCTCAGTTCAACAAAGACGGTTTAGATGTTGTTGATCACTTCACGTACTGTTTCCTTGGTGATGGCTGCTTGATGGAAGGTATTTCGCACGAAGTATGTTCACTTGCAGGTACTTTAGGTCTTGGTAAGTTGATTGCTTACTACGATGACAACGGGATTTCAATTGATGGTGAAGTAGAAGGTTGGTTTAGTGATGATACTGAGCAACGTTTCAAAGCTTATGGCTGGCAAGTGCTTCGTGTAGACGGGCATGACGCTGATGCGATTCGTCAAGCAACTGTTGAAGCGAAAGCTGAAAGCAATAAACCAACGATCATTATCTGTAAAACGATTATTGGTTTAGGTTCTCCAAATAAGCAAGGTAAAGAAGATTGCCACGGCGCTCCACTTGGTAAAGACGAAATCGCTTTAACACGTGAAGCATTAGGTTGGAAAGAAGAAGCGTTTGTTATTCCGGAAGATGTATATGCAGCTTGGGATGCAAAAGCTAAGGGTCAAACTTCTGAAGCCGCTTGGAATGAATTGTTTGCACAATACCAAGCAAAATATCCAACTGAAGCAGCTGAATTGTTACGTCGCATCAACGGTGACTTACCTGCAGAATTTGCTGTACAAGCCGATGCATTCATTGCTGAAACAAATGCAAAAGCTGAAACAATTGCAACTCGTAAAGCAAGCCAAAATACGTTACAAGCATTTGGTCCATTACTCCCTGAATTATTAGGTGGTTCGGCTGACTTGGCTGGTTCTAACTTAACACTTTGGAAAGGTTGCCAAGGCGTACAAGACAATCCTGCGGGTAACTACGTTTATTACGGCGTTCGTGAATTCGGTATGACCGCAATTGCAAACGGTGTAGCTTTACACGGCGGTTTTGTTCCTTACGTTGCAACATTCTTAATGTTTATGGAGTATGCGCGTAATGCGGTACGTATGTCTGCATTAATGAAGCAACGCGTGATTCATGTATATACACATGATTCAATCGGTTTAGGTGAAGATGGTCCAACACATCAGCCAATTGAGCAAATTGCATCATTACGTGGTACGCCGAATTTAAATACATGGCGTCCATGTGATACGGTTGAAGCGGCTGTTTCTTGGAAATCTGCTCTTCAGCGTAAAGAAGGTCCAACAGCATTAATCTTCTCTCGTCAAAACTTGCCATTCCAAGCACGTAATGAAGCTCAAATTCAAAACGTTGCAAAAGGTGGTTATGTACTTGCTGAAGAAAAAGGCGAGTTGAAAGCAATCATCATTGCGACTGGTTCAGAAGTTTCATTGGCGATGGAAGCATATGCACAGCTTGAAGGTGTGCGTGTTGTATCTATGCCATGTGCTGAAGAGTTTATGAAGCAAGATGCGGCGTATCGTGAAGCGGTACTGCCTGCGCATATCCGTGCACGTGTAGCGGTTGAAGCTGCCCATGTGGATTACTGGTGGAAATTTGTTGGTTTAGATGGCAAAGTGATTGGTATGACTACTTATGGTGAATCTGCACCAGCGAAAGATCTGTTCCAATTCTTTGGTATCACGACTGAAGCGGTTGTAGCTGCTGTTAAAGAATTGACTGCTTAATTGAATTAAGTGGTATAAAAAAGCGTCCTGAATAGGGCGCTTTTTTTGTGAATGAAATTAAATGCTAAGTTCAGTTTGAATCGAAATATTAGAAGTTAGTAATTTATGAACAGGGCAGCTTTCTGCTACCTTTAACAGACGTTTGTGCTGATCTTCGGTAAATTCACCTTTAAGCACGATCTTACGCTCAATGTTATTTTGACCAGACTCTGGTTGACCATTTGGATTCAATGAAAGATTTATTTGAACGTGTTCAATTTTAATTCCTTTGTGATTGGCGTACATTTCTAAGGTGATCGTCGTACACGCGCCCAGAGCAGATAATAATAATTGTATTGGATTTGGTGCAGTATCTTGACCACCTTTATCTGCAGGTTCATCAGAATACCAAGTGTGCCCAGAAGAGTTCGTCAGTGTAACGCGATAGGGAGTTGATGTGCTGAGTGCTTGGGTAGAATAAGTCATGATTTACCTTGTTGTGAATCTTTTAAAATTAAAAAAATCATAGATCAATCGAGAATACGAATGAACTATCCAATTGTCTAGTATCGAATCTGTATAATCATATTGAGTTTAATACGCGCTGTAACCCTTTTATTGTTGCACTGATGAAACATATCGTTTTATAAAGAATAATGAATAAAAATACTTGATGTATACACTAATCACTATATCAAACAAGGATACGAAAAATGCAATTTAAAACATTAAGCTTAGGTTTAGCCGTTGCCATCGCAAGTTCTGTAACTTTAGCTGCGCCAGTAGACTATAAAATTGATCCAACACATACAGCAACAGTATTTAGCTGGAATCACTTTGGTTTTTCAACTCCGAGCGCGAATTTCACTGATATTCAAGGTGTGATTAAAGTTGATAATGCTAAACCATCAAACTCTTCTGTAGATGTGATTATTCCAATCAGCAGTGTGAATACAAATGTTCCTGCTTTGGATAAAGAGTTCCAAGAAGAAGCTTGGTTTAACGCAGCTAAATATCCGAATATCACTTTTAAAAGTACTAAAGTAGAAACTAAAGACAAGAAACATTTCAAAATTACGGGTAACTTAACCGTTAAAGGTGTGACAAAGCCTGTGGTTTTAGATGCTGTGCTGAATAAACAAGGTGAGCATCCAATGGCTAAAGTACCTGCAATTGGATTTAATGCAACGACTTCATTTGATCGTTCTGCATTTGGTATCGGAAACTATGTGCCTAACGTAGGTGATAAGATCACTGTAAATATTACAACAGAAGCAACTGCTGCTAAGTAATATCGAAGTACTCAAACTTCAAAAAAGCTCACGCTCAATAGCCGTGAGCTTTTTTATTTGCTCATTATCTAGAGAAAATGACTATGCAGTAGCATTGAATGCTTCTGAATAAGTCACATAACCACTTGGTATGTGATCCGTAAAAGCAAGAATTTGAAAATAGTCTGCTGGAACATTTTCTAAGATCAATCTAGCATCAGCCTTAAAGCCAAATTTTCCATAATAATTAGGATCACCGAGTAATACGCATCCTTTTGCATTTAGTGCCTTGATCTTATTCAAACCTTCTTTGATAAGTTGAGAGCCTATACCATTTGCTTGATATTCAGGTAGAACTGAAATAGGACCTAAACCATACCAATCTGTCGCACCATCTGAAATAGAGACGGGTGAAAAGGCAATATGCCCAACAACTTGATTGTTAATTTCAGCGATTAAAGAAAGGGTTAACTGATTGTTTTCTCTCAGCGCATTTACAATGAATTGTTCAGTGTGGCTTGAATATTCAACATGTGAGAATGCTGATTGTGTTAAATCAAAAATGGCTTGGATGTCAGTGTTCTGTTCATTACGGATTCGAATGTTCATTTTAGTTACCTAGTAATTTTTTAAAAATCACTGATGAAGCAAAATCATGTTATTGCTTCATCAGGTGATGATTAAGGATGTTTATTGATTATCAAGTTGAGGTCGTACGTTTCTAAGCCCATTCAAATTGATTTGATAGGGTTGACCTTCCTGTGATTTGATCAATCTTTTCTTCTTAAGTTTTCGAAAAACATCGAGTGTGCAATCAGATAATACAAAACCTTCACGGCTATAACATTCTACAGCAATGAGTTGTCCTGATTCATTTTTGAGTTTTACGATGTTTCCGCCTTTTGCTAAGACGTGTAAAGTCCTTTGTTCAGACTTGGATAGGTTCATGTTGGAATCCAGATATTTAGTAATCAAAAGCAAAGATAGGCATGAAGCCTGAAAATTCGCGTTGATAACCCATTTCAAATTTTCATTGAAATATGGTTATCAGATTACTGCTATCTCCAACATAAAATCCTCGATGTAGATTGGATATGAAATTTGCTAATCAATATATAGCTTGTGATATAAAAAGTAAAATATTATGTGAAATATACTGGGTGGTGTTTCAAAAAGTATGCTGAAACAAAGCAGGTTGAATTTTGATAAAATAGAGAAATGCGAATAACTCTAGAAATCAAATGTCCAACCTGCCTCAGTGACAGTATAAAGAAAAATGGCATCAAAGTAGATGGGAAACAAAACTATCAGTGCAAAGACTGTAAACGTCAGTTTATTGGTGACCATGCTCTGAGCTATCTAGGATGTAATTCAGGCATTACTCGAAAAATATTACAGTTGATGGTCAGAGGTAGTGGTATACGAGATATCGCTGAAGTTGAGCGAATCAGTATCGGTAAAGTTTTACGTACTTTAACCGAATCGACCTACCAAATTCAGCCTAAACAAAGTCATTATGAGTCTCTTGAAGTTGATGAGTTTTGGACTTTTGTGGGAAATAAAAATAATAAACAATGGCTTATTTACGCCTACCATCGAGAAACAGGTGAGATTGTTGCTTATGTTTGGGGTAAAAGAGACTTAGCTACAGT
The DNA here is from genome assembly GCF_030913345.1 of Acinetobacter sp. A22. Taxonomy (NCBI): domain Bacteria; kingdom Pseudomonadati; phylum Pseudomonadota; class Gammaproteobacteria; order Moraxellales; family Moraxellaceae; genus Acinetobacter; species Acinetobacter sp. A22. The sequence goes on along the minus strand of NZ_CP133162.1, from coordinate 1,264,056 downwards.
TCAACGATTGAAGACAAAGCTTAAACAATTAGGTATTCACTACACCCGAATTGCAAGTGATCATTGGGACAGTTTCATAACTGCTTTTAAAAACTGCGAGCAAAGTATTGGTAAATTTTTTACTGTAGGTATTGAAGGTAATAATTGCAAAATAAGGCATCGAATTAGGCGCGGTTTTAGAAGGAGTTGTAATTTTTCAAAAAAGATTGAAAACCATTTTAAAGCTTTCGACTTAACCTTTTTTTACATCAATAATGGCTTCATTTAATGTCAGCATACTTTTTGAAACACCACCATATACTGTATTTTAGGTGCGAGAGTTAAGTTGTATAGCCTTATTTTTATGATTAACTTAAGATGCAAGTATCGCTATATTTCTAATATTTGTATGTACAGCACAAATATTATTTTCAAGGTAGGATAGGATGGATAATCAGAAATTCATACAGCAGACAGTCGATTTAGCACTAGAAAATGTAAAACAAGGCGGTCGACCATTTGCTGCTTTGGTTGTAAAAAATAATGAGATCATTTCAACAGGTGTAAATCAGATTAAGTTGACGAATGATCCGACAGCACACGCAGAACTGCTCGCATTACGAGAAGCAGGTCGTATATTATCTACTCCAAATTTAGAAGATTGTACTGTTTATGCAAGTGGGCAACCTTGTCCAATGTGTCTAGCTGCAATAAGAATGGCTGGTATTTCAAAAGTATTTTTTGCGTTTTCCAATACAGATGCTGAACCATTTGGTTTATCAACTGCGAAAATTGCCGAATTATTGAGAGTTGAACCTCAGTTTCAAGAGGGTTTAGAGTTTACTCAATTAAAATCGAATCACTGCTCAGATTTGTATGCAATTTGGCAAAGACAACAGTAGATTGGATTGCGAAGAATTACTTTTAGATTAGTAACTTATTGAAAATCCACATTACTTTTTTGCATGCTTTTCTTTTAAAAGTAAGTATGCGGGAAGAGATTTTTTCGCTTGACGGCGAATCATGATTTTTATGTATAAAACGATCGCAAAGCAGGCTGTAGCAATTGTAAGCATCAGGCTATTCATATAACTCATTAAAGAGCTAACATAACCAATCGTAGCAATACGCCGTTGCATCCTTTCAACTTGCGTACTGGATTCAACACCTGTAATCGCCCATGTGCAAAGGTGTTCACAATTATTGATAATCAAATGGTAGTGATTTTCATGCATACGTGATCGCATGCGACGTACAACAGCCTTAGCTTTATATTTCGGTGATTCATAATAACGAATATGAATAGGCTTATCACGAGCAAAACGCTCTAGTGTCGTTATTTCAATAGGATGTTTTTTGAAAATATGTGCAAAGCCTGAGTAGTGAATAACTCTTCCACGACCTGCATAGATGCCATGATGGCTATAACCAAAGTGTTTGACGATGAGATGAGCGCCAAGATAAAAACGTTGATGTTTTTGCTGCATGCCTATTCAAGAATATTGCATTTTACCTAGCTATTTTAGTGAAAAAAGATGAATCTATCGAGCATATTTCATCAATCAATCATGTGAATATGTGTTGAGTTTGTATCTTTCATTTAAATCGAGGTTATATTCTAAAGTAGGTGCTTTTGTGATGTTGAGGAATTTGAAATTGTTGTTGAATCGATGTCTATTACTATCAAGTATGGTATTTCAAGCTACCACAGTTTTTGCATTTGAATATCAAAGTATGAAATTCGAGGATGTTCAATTTGAAGTGATAAAGGTCGATGACTTAAAGGATTTGCAATTATTTTTAAAAAATCCTCGAACAGGTGATTTCTATCAAAAGTTTTCGAATATTCAAAGCGACTTAGCTGCATGTAAAGAATTACGTTTTGCGATGAATGCTGGGATGTATCATCCCAACTTTGAGCCTGTGGGGTTGTATATAGAAAAAAAGAAAAAGCTTTCTGAATTAAATGAATCAACTGGTTTTGGTAATTTTTTTATGCAACCAAATGGTGTAGTAGCGTGGAATGATCATGGTGCTGTCATTCATTCAACAGCAGACTATAAGAGAGCAAACTTTACAGCAAATTTCGCGACACAATCAGGACCAATGTTGGTGCATAAAGGACTAATAAATTCTCAATTTATAAAGGATTCAAATTCTTTAAAAATTCGTAATGGTGTTGGGGTACGGGATGATCATTTATATTTCGTGATTTCAGAACAGCGTATAAATTTTTATCAGTTTGCAAAGTTCTTTAAACATCAGTTGAGAGTAGATGAAGCTTTGTATTTAGATGGATCGATTTCTAGCTTGTATTTAAAAGACATTCAACGTAATGATAGAAAATATAATTTAGGACCAATCGTTGGATTAACACATCAAATGAATTGTAAGTTATAGAACCCTAATCCTCTCGTTCAGAAAAGATTAGGGTATTATTTTTATTGGATTGGTGGGTTGATCATCGCAAGTAATTCTTTACGACTATAACCACGAGAAATCAGGACTTTTTTGATGCCTTTAATCACATCTTCATCTGTAGCTTTTACTAAAGCCTCAAGAAGTTGTTCATTTGATTTACAAGAGCAATCATTTTCAACACAAGAGGTTTGATTCTTGTGTTCGTTATATTGTTGATCAGCATTCAACAACTTTTGCCAAAAACTCATAGAGCCTTCATATACAACCTAACATAGATCGAAATATAGTCACTTTAAAATAAAATACAAGTCAGCATAAGTGATAAAAGCAGCAGTTGAACTTCAATTTTTTCGATGATTTTTAATGTTATTAACGAAATTATGACAACTTAATGACTTGACCGTTGATATTTCAAAGTTTTTTTATAAAAAACTCAAATAAAAAATAGAGAGTTATAAAAACTCTCTATTAAAAATGCTTACATTGAAATAGTTTGTTTAAATTTTTTCAAGTAATACACCAGACTCAACATGATGCGTAAAAGGGAATTGATCAAACATAGCAAACTTCTGAATGCGGTGTGTTTGTGTCAATATTTTTAAGTTATCGTGTAGCGTGTCTGGGTTGCAAGATATGTAGATAATACGTTCAAAACCTTGTAACAGCTTGAGCGTTTCGTCATCAATGCCTGCGCGTGGTGGATCAACAAATACAGTGTCAAAGTCATAGCTTTGAATATCAATTTCAGCTTCTAATAAACGTCTAAATGTACGTTCACCTTGATAGGCTTGGGTAAATTCTTCAGCTGATAAACGTGCTACTTGAATATTATCAATTTGATTCTGTTCAATATTCCATTGCGCTGCATGAACTGATGATTTAGCAAGTTCAGTTGCAAGAACGCGTTTAAATTTCAGAGACAGTGGTAGAGTAAAGTTACCATTACCGCAATACAGTTCTAGTAAATCTTTTTGAGCACCTTCCGCAGCATCACAAGCCCATTCAAGCATATGTTGGCAGACTTGAGCATTAGGCTGGGTAAAGCTGCTTTCAATTTGTTTGTATTTGAAAGTACGTCCATGAACATTAAGTTGTTCAACAACGTAATCATCTCCAATAATGACCTTTTGACCGCGGCTACGTCCCATAATTTTAATATTTAATTTATCAGCAAGTGCTTTTGCTGCACTTTCCCATTCTGCATCCAAACGGCGATGGTAAATCAGCGTTACCAACATTTCGCCACTTAAAGTGGATAGGAAATCTGCTTCAAAAATACGTTGCGAAAGAATCGGAGTTGCTTTTAATTCTTCTAGTAGTAGTGGCATTAAATTATTGATACTGCTATCAGCAATCGGGAAATCATCGATACGAATAACAGCTTTTTGCTTACCATCTTCAGCACGTTCAAACATGGCATAAAACAAATCATCTTCAGTGTGCCAAATACGGAATTCTGCACGCATACGAAAATGTTGCTCAGGTGATTGAAATACTTCTAAAGCAGGGGGATTGAACGGTGCAAATTGTGCGGTGATTCGTTCAACTTTCTCTTGAAGTTGCTGTTGGTAAGATACGGTCATAAAAAAGAAAACTGTAGGTAAAAACTAAAGGGGAATGGTATCAAAAAAAGCAGTAAAAGGTGCAGGGAAATTATGATTATCCCTGATTTAAACGAATTGGTTTCATTACATGATGGTGTGGAAATTTTTGTAAAAACCATTTGTCTTAAAATTAGAAAATAAAAACCCGAACCATGTAGAACATGGTTCGGGCTGGGATGAGGAACGACTGAAGTTCCGCAAGAGACTTAAATTAGTCTTCAGATAAAGTCATTAAACTCGCATTACCGCCGGCAGCAGCGGTATTTACACTAATAGCTCGTTCAATGACTAGACGTTCTAGAGGAATCTGCTCATCTGTCTTGAGATGAGTAATGCCCACGATTGCTCCAGAACGGTTCGCAATTTTCGTTTGCAGTTCAGTTAATTGTTTAACTGAACCATGATGTAAAACAGCATCAAAAGCATCTTTTTCGATGTCTGAAATCACTTTAATTGCTGCTAACACATCTTTTGGTAAAGATTTCTGATGCTTAGCCAAGAAAGCATTATCTTTAGTAACAGCAGCAGTACTGCTTACTGCGAAAATCGCTAGTAACTGCTGTAACTGGCTCGCTTCATCATTTGCGATAGAAAGCACACGATGACGAGGTAAGATAATGTATTGGTTACTTTCACCAGTAGGACCTTGCAACTCATAGAATTTACCAACGCCAAATGCAGGAATCGTTGGAATTGCTTGAGGCATATTTTGCTTAGCCCAAGTTAATAAGTTTTGGTAAGCAACATTTGAAACTGCTTCAAAAGTTGAAACTTCTGATTTAACAGCAAATGGTGTTGCTAAGACTTTTTCAGAACAATGTTCCATCAAACGATACATATATAATGGACCGCCTGCTTTAGGACCTGTACCAGATAAGCCTTCACCACCAAAGGGTTGCACGCCAACAACTGCACCAACGATATTACGGTTGATATATAAGTTGCCTACTTCTGCGCGTTGGATGACAGTATTAATCGTTTCATCAATACGTGTGTGTAGACCCATCGTTAAGCCGTAACCTTTTGCATTGATGCGATCGATCAATTGCTCAAGTTCACCATACTTATATGTGATGATATGCAATACAGGACCAAATACTTCACGCTCTAAATCATCAAGGTTTGGTAATTCGATCGCAGTTGGTGGAACAAATGTGCCTTGAGCAAGTGCTTGTTGGCTTACAGCATCGTTAAAAATCAATTGATGAACAGGGTAGCCCTTTGATTTCATCTTTTGAATGTGATTATCAATGGTTTGTTTTGCTTCAGTATCAATTACTGGTCCAATATCAGTTTTTAAGATAGCAGGATTACCTACGATCAACTGTTTCATTGCACCTTTCAACATTTTCACAACTGTTGCAGCACTATCTTCTTGAACACATAAGATACGAAGAGCAGAACAACGTTGACCTGCACTATCAAATGCAGAACTTACCACATCCAATACGACTTGTTCGGTTAATGCAGATGAATCAACGATCATGGCATTTTGACCACCTGTTTCCGCGATTAACGGAATTGGTTGACCATTCGGAGATAAGCGTTTTGCCACAGTTTTTTGCAAGATTTTTGCAACTTCTGTAGAACCTGTAAACATGATGCCTTGGATACGATCATCTTGGCTCAATTGCGCGCCAACTGTTTCACCGCGACCAGGTAAAAGTTGAACCGCACCACGTGGTACACCAGCTTCCCAAAGCATTTGAACTGCTTGAGCTGCAATCAATGGAGTTTGCTCAGCTGGTTTTGCAATCACACAGTTGCCGCTTACTAACGCAGCTGCAATCTGACCCGAGAAAATCGCAAGAGGGAAGTTCCATGGGCTGATACACAAAACTGTACCTAATGGCTTCACTTGTGCATTTGCAGGTAAGTTTTCAATTTGAGTTGCGTAGTAACGTAAGAAGTCTACTGCTTCACGTACTTCTGCAATCGCATTGGCATAGGTTTTACCACTTTCACGGCAAAGTAATACCATCAATTCTTGGATGCGAGCTTCCATCAAATCCGCAGCGCGTTTTAAGCAAGCTGCTCGTTCAGTTTTATTTGTCGCAGCCCAACTTTGCTCTGCTTGTACTGCTGCTTCTAGTGCAAGTTGTACATCAGCGCTGGTTGCCTCGTTTACATAACCTACGATTTCACTATTTTGTGCAGGGTTTGTAATTGCAAGAGCATTACTTTGATCATGGACTGTTGATTCAAATCCAAGTAATGGTACGCTTTTCCACACGTGATTACGAAACTTTTGGGCTGTAGCATCTAAGTCTGCAAGCGGTGTGTCGTTGTTTAAATCGAAACCATTTGAGTTTGGACGCAACGGATATAAATCATGCGGAAGAGGAATAGCAGGATGTTTTAAACCAAGCTGACCTTCTTCTTTTGCAGCAGTTTGAATATCTTTGATAGGTGATTGAATTAAATCATCTACTTTCAATGTTTTATCTGCAATGCGGTTTACAAATGAAGTGTTTGCACCATTTTCAAGTAAACGACGAACTAAGTAAGCCAATAGAGTTTCATGATTACCAACTGGCGCATACACGCGACATGGAATACCAAGTTTACCGTCTTCTTTTGAACCCACAACTTGTTCATACAGTGGTTCACCCATGCCATGTAAGCATTGGAATTCATATTGACCAGGATAGTATTTGCTTGGATCAGCTAGATTGTAGATCGTTGCAAGTGACTGTGCATTGTGTGTTGCAAATTGCGGATACACTTGATCAGGTGCAGCAAGAAGTTTTTTCGCACAAGCAATGTATGACAAATCTGTATGCACTTTACGTGTGAACACAGGGTAGTCAGTCATACCTTCAATTTGAGCTTTTTTAATTTCGCTATCCCAATATGCACCTTTCACTAGGCGAATCATCAGACGTTTGTTACTGCGTTTTGCAAGATCAATGATGTAATCGACAACGAAGAAACAACGCTTTTGGTAGGCTTGGATAACAAAGCCAATGCCTTTCCAGTTTGCAAGTTTAGGTTCGAAGCATAGACGCTCTAACATTTCCAAAGAAATTTCTAAACGTTCCGATTCTTCAGCATCGATGTTTAAACCAATATCATAATGCTTAGCTAAACATGCGAGTTCGAAAACTTTGTTATAAAGTTCATGGTGAACACGACTGATTTGCGAGCGTTGGTAACGAGGATGCAATGCTGAAAGCTTGATAGAAATACCAGGACCATCATATACGCCACGACCATTAGATGCTTTACCAATCGCATGAATCGCTTGGGTATAGTCGTTGTAATAGCGTTCAGCATCGTGATCTGTGAGCGCAGCTTCACCTAACATGTCATAAGAGTAACGGAAACCTTTATGTTCAAGTGGCTTAGCATGTTCAAGTGCTTCTTCAATAGTTTCACCAGTAACAAACTGTTCACCCATCATACGCATAGCGACGTCAACCGCTTTACGAATAATACCGCGACCACTACGTGCTAATAAGCCCGTTAATACACTCGATAAACTTGTTTGTTTTGGAGTTTCCATTAACTTTCCAGTTAACATCAAACCCCAAGCAGCAGCGTTTACGAACATGAGGCTACTTTGACCTACGTGCTCTTTCCAGTTGCCTTGGTTGATTTTGTCACGAATCAAAAGATCACGTGTCGCAGTATCTGGAATACGAAGCAATGCTTCTGCTAAACACATGAGTGCCACACCTTCTTGAGAAGAAAGTGAGAACTCCTGAAGTAAACCTTGCACGATACCTGCTTTACCAGCAGAACTTTTGCGTTCACGTAGATTATTCGCTAGATCAAATGCAAGTTCATAAATTTTTTGATCGAGATCTGGTGAGATGTTTGCGGCTTCAGCAAGTTCAGCGACAGCTTCAGGTTCAGCACGTCGCCAAGCTGTATTAATGCGTTGCTCAAACTCACTTTTTTCTTTAAATTCGGTGATATAACCACCGTCGTTGTGAGCTGTGTCCATTTGTGCGGGAGTATCCAAAGTATTCATACTAAATTCCAATAACAATCTCTAGAACATATTGAGTAGAGAGGTTTAGATAATTTATGATTACAGAATAAAACCCGAGTAACTCACTATATTTAGTCCATTTTTTAGAGGAAAATTCAGTTGAATGGCCCTATTTCTACATTAGATCGAACAGATCTAAAAATTCTGGATATTCTTCAAACAGATGGAAGAATTTCTAACAGCAAATTAGCTGAATTAGTGAACCTATCTCCCACAGCCGTCATGGCTCGTGTGCAGAAGCTTACAAAGGATGAATTTATTCTAGGCTATGAAGCAAAGCTTAATCCAGCGAAGCTTAATGCGAATTTTTTAGTATTTGTTGAGGTACTGTTAGATAAAACGACCCCAAACGTACTTGATGATTTTATTGATGCAGTAACGCAATACCCTGAAATCGTGGAATGCCATATGGTGAGTGGAGGCTTTGATTTTCTAATCAAATTGCGCAGTGCCGGGATGGAGGAGTTTCGTCGCATTGCAGGGCAGATTTTGTGGCAGTTACCTGGTGTCAAAGAAACACGGAGTTATCCCGTGATGCAGGTTGTGAAGGATAGCTCGAAGATAAAAATCAAATCGAGGACAAAATTTTGAATCAAAAAAAGGGGCTTTAAAGCCCCTTAAATTTTTGAAGAATTATTTCATGTCTCTAGCATAGATTTCTTCAGCTTGTTCAAAGCGGCTAGTAACATTTGCATTTGGTGCTTTACCAAGCAAACTTACAACCACGATGCTGACAAATGCGAATGCGAAACCTGGAATAATCTCGTAGATGCCTGTTTCACCGAAGAAGTTTTTCCAAACAATCACGGTAACTGCACCGACAACCATACCCACAAGTGCACCGTTCAATGTCATACGCTTCCAGAACAATGAAAGAATAATCAAAGGACCGAATGCTGCACCGAAACCAGCCCAAGCATAAGCAACCAAACCTAAAACTTTACTGTCAGGGTTTTGAGCTAACACCAGCGCAAGTAATGCAACTGCAAGTACCATTGCACGACCAATCCAAACGAGTTCTTTTTGAGACGCATTTTTACGGATAAAGCCTTTGTATAAATCTTCAGTCAAAGCACTTGAACATACTAGTAACTGACAACTTAGCGTACTCATAATTGCAGATAGAATTGCAGCTAAGATTACACCTACAACCCAAGGGTTGAATAAGATTTTTGTGAGTTCCATGAATACTGTTTCATGGTTACCTGCTACCGCGGCAGCAAGTTCTGGGTGTTGCTGGAAGTAAGCGATACCAACGAAACCTGAACCAACAGCACCAGCTAAACATAGAATCATCCAAGTCATACCGATGCGACGAGCTGCTGGAATAGATTTTACTGAGTCAGCTGCCATGAAGCGTACAAGAATGTGAGGTTGACCAAAATAGCCTAAGCCCCATGCTGCTGCTGAGAGGATCGCAACAAAACTTAGATTCGAGACAAAGTCGTAAGCATGTGGGCGAGCAGTTTCTACCAAAGCAGTAAATTCTTCTGCGCCAATTCCTAATGACATGTATGTCACAATTGGAAGAAGCAATAAAGCGAAGATCATTAAACCTGCTTGGAAAGTATCCGTCCAGCTGATTGCTAAGAAGCCACCAACACACACATAGCCAATTGTTGCAAAAGCACCTAACCATAAGGCAGTTTCATAAGGCATATGGAATAGTGTTTCAAACAATCGAGCACCAGCAACCATGCCTGAAGCACAGTAAATTGCAAAGAAAACCAGAATGATCAACGCAGATGTGACACGCAAAATTTTCTTCTGATCATCAAAACGACCAGTGAAATAATCTGGTAATGTTAGTGCATTATTCTGTACTTCGGTATGAACGCGTAGACGTCCAGCAACCAAATACCAGTTAAGCCATGCACCGATGATTAGCCCGATCGCAATCCATGATTCTGATAATCCAGTCAAGTAAATGGCACCAGGTAAACCCATGAGTAACCAACCACTCATATCCGATGCACCAGCAGATAAAGCGGTGACAAAACTACCTAGACTACGTCCTCCGAGAATATAATCATCTAGGTTTTTGGTGGAGAAATAGGCGTATAAACCTATACCGAGCATGGCAAGAATATATACCACGAACACAACAACGGTGGGATTTGAAAAATTCATAATGGATGCTTGTCCTTACATATCCATAATTTTGCAATCACATCTGAATAGCCAAAAATGATTTACTATTCTAATAAGACTGATAAGGTCACAGATTCAATCACGAATGATTTTTAAAAAACTGTTATAATTATGTATCTAAATTGTATTGTTTGTGTAATTTAAATTAAGTGTATGAATCTTAATTTCTTTATTAAATAAATTAGACTTTTTTATCATAACAAATGTATTTTATTTGGGTGAAAAATATTCAAAATATTCATATCTGTTACAAATCTGAAACATTTACTTTTAAAATTAAAAAAATATACGAGAAGCATCGGCTTTAGTGGCTAATTTGAGTCCAAGTTTTGCAGTTTATTATCTCAAAATGCTTATATTTTGAACTGAAAATTAAGGTTTATGACTAATATTCTGAGTTTTTAAGATAATCAAAATGCTTATGCATAAGTTTTTATAAAGTTTTAGATGCTAAACATCATGGTTTTGCTTGTGATAGCTTAGCTATTTATAGTTATTTTAGAACGATATTTATTCATCAATTGTTAGCTTTAGTAAAAGGGCTTAGCCATATCAAACTTTTTATATTTATCTAATAAAAAACCCAGTGATCAAACACTGGGTTTTTTAAAATAGAATCGAAAATTACAAACCTGATTCATACTCTGTATTTGAAAGTAATTTTTCAACATCAGCCATATTGTCTGGTTTGATTTTGTATATCCAACCTTTTCCATATGGCTCTTCATTGACAAAGTCAGGATCATCTTCAAGTGCAGTATTTACTTCAACCACAGTTCCTGAAATAGGAGCATGGATGTCAGAAGCTGTTTTTACAGATTCAACAATACCAGCTTGTTCAGTAGCCGTAACTTGGCTGCCAACTTCTGGAGTTTCTACATATACTAAATCACCTAACTCATCTTGAGCATGATCAGTAATACCTGTAACAACAAGGTCACCCTCGATTCTTACCCATTCATGCGTGCGCGCATATTTCAAATCTTCTGGATGATTCATGACAACTCCTTAAAAATCTGTCTCATCATTTTTGTTTGGCTTTATACAGGTTTTTCAATAAAAACAAAAGCATCAATAAATGATGCACTGAAAATATTACAAATATGGGTCTTTACGCCAATTACTCGGACTACGACCACTCCAACGTTTGAATGCACGACTGAAGTTGGCAACGTCAGAATAACCTAATTCATCTGCAATTTGTTCCAAACTATAGTCTGTTCGGGAGAGTAGTGAAGTCGCATGACGATATCGAACTTCATCGACTAGTGTTGAAAAAGATGTTCCTTCAGCAGCCAATTGTCGTTTGAGTGTACGGTCAGACATATGAAGACGTTCTGCAACACTCTCAATACTTAAATAGTGTTGCTCTGAATTGGTTAAAATATCACGAACACGCATCGCTAGACGACGACGCTCACCCAATGCTGATAATTCAGATTCACATTGGTTAATTGCGATTTGGCTTGCGATTGGATCAGCATTCACCATTTTCAAACCAAGATATTTTTTATCAAAACTCGATATTAAATGTGGCTGGTTAAAACGGATCGTACTATTCAACTTGTCTTTATATTTATCAAAACCTTCTGGTTCTGGAAAATCTAGATCCACTTCACCTTGAAGATCTTCAATACCAGTTAATGCCTTTGCCATGGTCATGATGCCAATCGTCAGTCCTAGAATAATCTCCGTTCTGAGTGGCTCTACATCAATATCACATTGCAGTTGAAGGGTCGCTTTGGGACCAAAAGTCGAGAAATAAAGTTGTAAAAAAGGTAATCGTAATTGGATGAAACGACTCGCAAGAGCAATCGCATCAGTAATGTCATGTGCGGTCATAATGGCATAGCCAATAAAACCGTGAATTGAAATACGCATCTGTGTGCCTAAGTGAAAGCCAAGCGTACTTTCACCTGTCAGGCGTAATGCATGTTTTACTAATTCGTTTGCTACAGGTGTTGGAATTCTATAGTTTGGATCTGCTAGAAGTTCGCTAGTCAAATGAAATGGAGCAAATAAAGTTTCATCGTTGTATCCCCAACGTGAAACTACATCTAGTAGCAATAAGCCGTAAACGCCTGGTATTCCTTGATCTTGACGAGTTGAGGTTGTTTTCATGTGCTTTCCGTGGCGCTCATCAATTTTTGCCCATATCTTTTAAACATCTAGGTCTCGAACATATTTGCATGAAATAAAAGATTGAATCATAAAAATTGTTGGACAAGAGAGTCACCTAATGTTCAAAAATCAAGAAGGTTTTCTAAAAACCATAATTTTGGTAGTAGATATTAATAACACATCACCGTGTTGGTTCAAAGCCTGTGTTACGTAGCTGACGATACCACGATCATTTTTGGTTTTTGATGGCACAATTGCAGTAATTTCAACTTCCACATGGATTTTATCGCCAACCCGTGTTGGCCTTGGCCAACGTAAACTTGACTCTGAACCCAGTAAGCCGCCTGCAATAGGGAAACACTCAGTCCAAAGACGCATCGTTACGGCTGATGTATGCCAACCACTTGCAGCTAAGCCTTGAAAAATTGGATGTTGAGCTGCTGCTTGTTCATCGAGATGAAAGGGTTGAGGGTCGTATTGACTTGCAAACTGTTTAACTTCTTCAAGTGTCATTTCATACTCACGACTGATGAAACGATCTCCAATTTTCAAATCTTCTAAATACAACATTATTCTTTATCCTGCTGAGTTACTCGTTGCTCAACAAGAAAACCGCCTGTTTGACGTTTCCATAGTTGGGCATACAAGCCATCATTTGCAATGAGTTGCTCATGTGTGCCTTGCTCGACAATTTTGCCTTGATCAAGAACAATGAGACGATCCATTTGTGCAATAGTAGATAATCGGTGCGCAATTGCAATAACCGTTTTGCCTACCATCAAGTCATTTAAACTGCTTTGAATTGCGGCTTCAACTTCAGAATCTAACGCGCTGGTTGCTTCATCAAGTATCAAAATAGGGGCATCTTTGAGGAAAACCCTCGATATTGCAATACGTTGGCGTTGTCCACCTGATAGTTTGACACCACGTTCACCCACATATGCATCTAAGCCTACAAAACCTTTTTGATCACTTAGTTGAGGAATAAACTCATCAGCCTTAGCTTTTTTAACTGCTTGATATACTTCATCAAGGGTAGCGTTTGGTCGACCATATTTAATATTTTCCGCAACAGTTCGATGTAGTAGAGAAGTGTCTTGGGTTACCAGTGCGATATTTGCACGGAGACTATCTTGAGTCACTTGATGGATATCTTGACCATCGATAAGAATACGACCCTGATGAATCGAATAAAAATGTAGAAGCAGTTGGATTAACGTTGATTTTCCTGCTCCTGATCGACCGACAATGCCAATTTTCTCACCAGGTTTGATGGTTAGATTAAAGTGATCAATAACGTTTTTGTCGTTATATGCAAAACTGACATTTTCAAAACTAATTTCACCATGAGGGACTTTGAGTTCAGTGGCATCAGGTTTGTCTTGAATCTCGATTGGCTTACCTAAGGTTTTCATACCATCTTGAATGGTACCTACATTCTCAAAAAGCATGGTGACATGCCACATGATAAACTCAGCTAAGCTATCAAGTTTAAGTACCATTGCGGTTGTGGCCGCGATTACGCCTAGTGCAGCTTGACCTTCGGTCCAAAGCCAAACAGATGTACCAATAACACTAATAAAAAGAAATGCGCTAAGAAGACGAATACAGATTTGATATTTGACGGCCAATCGCATTTGCTTATAAACAGTCACCATGAACTCTTTCATGGATTCTTTTGCATACTGGCTTTCACGACCAGCATGTGCAAACAATTTCACTGTTTGAATATTGGTGTATGCATCAGTAACGCGTCCTGTCATCACAGCTCGTGCATCGGCTTGCTCTTGAGAGACGCGACCTAGTCGAGGAATAAAGTAGCTCGCAATACCGATAAATAATGCTAACCATAAGAGTAATGGAACAATGAGTACAGGCGAAATTGAGCCAAGTACAAGACTAATCGTAATGAAATAGATAAGTACATAGACCAACATGTCGCCTAAAATCATCCAAAATTCACGCACAGCTAAAGCTGTTTGCATAACTTTGGCAGAGAGTCGACCTGCAAAATCCGTATGGAAGAAATCTAAACTTTGTTGTAAGAGTAAATTGTGAAAGCGCCAACGCATACGCATTGGGAAATTACTAAATAAAACCTGATGTTTAATAATTGATTGAATACTTACAAAAAATATATTCGCAAATAAAATGCTAATAAGGATAGTCAGATTCTGTTGATTTGTTGCTAGAAAGGTATCTGGTTGGCTTTTACTGAGCCAATCAACCAGTTTTCCGATATATGAAAAAAATAAAGCTTCAAAACAAGCAGCAGCTGCAGCACATAAAATCAGTAAAAATAAAAAAGGTCGAACGCCCTCAGTGGCTTGCCAAACAAAAGCAAAAAATGTAGTTGGTAATGGTTTGTTTAAGTCTTTTGTTGGATAAGGATCAACTAATTTCTCAAACCATTGCAACATCTAAACTTTCCCCTTGACCCAAAGTACTAACTCAACTTCAACCTGTAGCATATCAGAAAAAATGTATAGAAAATCACAAAAGGCAAAAATGATAACGAATGGTAAAAATTGATAAAGTTATAGCCCGTAATTAAGTGAAACTAAATTTACCATTTCGAGGGAGGAAAGATAATTTAAAGTCTACTTTAAATTATCTTTTTTGTTTTGATTTAAACTTAAACCTTAACTGGCTTTTGAGCGATGGTCTTGTTGCTCAAAGAACTTGACGGCAGGAGATTGAGCCATATATGCCAATGCTTGTTCTGTATTGCCTTCATCGACAGGATTAAACTTTGGCGAAACCCAGCGTAGCGTTGCTTTCCACAAATATTTAATCGTAGGAAGATGGTCTGTTTGAGTTGCAGTTTTTTCAAACTCGCGAATGAAATTAAAGAAACTTTGGCGAACGAGCTTTTGCATTTTCTCATTCTCTAAATCTTGAGTTGCTAAACCACGGGCAAAATCAGCAAGTAGATAAATGAACAGAGGAAAGATTACCATCATGATCGCTTGACGAGATAGATAGAAGCCAAATTTATTTTTTACAAGATGCTCAAATAAATCATAGGCTACACAACGATGTTCTACTTCTTCAGCTAGGTGCCAACGAAACAAATCAGCCATCGCTGGGTCTGCTGAATCCCAAGATTTGCTTTCTAGTGTCCATTGACCAATAGTTCCAGTGAAATGTTCAATCGCTGCGATAATACCAACACGGAATAATAACCAATATTCTTCAAGCGCTTTATTTCTAAGTATTGGAAGTCCTAAAGGCTTGTCACCTAAAAGTATATTAAATAAGAAGTGGGCACGATTTAGTTGATCTTGAACGTCGTAGCCATTTTCCCTTAAAAAATCTTGTACATTTTCATGTGCGCGAGCATGAGTCGCTTCTTGGCGAATAAATCCAATAACATCTTCTTTTAATTTTTCATCTTTTATCAGAGGGAGGGCTTTATTAAATACGCGACAAAACCAAAATTCACCAGCTGGCAAAAGCATGTTGATCCCATTTGCCACATGAGAACAAAGCGGATCATTTTCCATCCAGCAGACAGAAGATTCTGAAAAATCGAAATGTACTTTTCTTGCTTTAATTTGGTGGTTTTCTAAGATCATACATGTCACCCAAAAGGAATTACGAATTTTTTTGATGAATTATTTTTAGCATTGCATCAAGTTGCATACCATGTGCTTTGAGGACGAATAAGCATGATCTTGAAGTATCAAATGATAAATAACTGCAAAGTACTTCTAAAATCACTGTTTCATATAGTTTAACTTTTCGCATTTTGTTTTATTAAAACTAAACAATAAAAACCAAAATTGATTCATCAGAGGGGTATATACTGAGAGTGAAATACAAGAACTGAATAGGGTAAAGAATATGTTGTTAAAGTTTACGGTTCGATTTGTCGCTGTTTTATTTTCAGTCTTAATTATTACAGCACTTTCAATTCACTTTTTCTTTTCCGAGAAAATCGTTACGGATTTATGGATTATAGTCGTTCCTGTAATTTTAGGTATACCTATGCTCACAGCAATTACGCTTACTAAAGATGAAGAGCTAAATTTGTCTTAGTTTAAAAGAGCTTAAACTGACTTTAAAATACTTAATAGCCCGAGAGGTATAGTTACTACACCTTTCAGGCTATTTTTATATGGTTACCTTAAACTATTTGCTCAACGTTATTAGTATTTTGATGATTCAAAGCTTGAAAATCATGTCCTGATGGAGCTTGATAAATTCTCAGTCCAAACTCTGGGATAATTGCAATTAAGTGATCAAAAATATCAGATTGGATTGCCTCATAAGAAGCCCATGCAATTGTATTGGTGAATGCATAAATTTCTAAAGGTAGTCCTTCGCTTGTAGGTTGTAACTGACGCACCAGAATAGTTTGATGCTGTGCGATACCTTGATGTTGACGTAAGTAAAATTCAACATATGCTCTAAATGTACCAACATTAGTCAAACGTCGCTTGTTGTATTGCGATTGATTGCTGAGTTGTTGGTTAAACTCATCAATTTCAGACTGTTTCGCATCTAAATATTGATCTAATAATAAAAACTCTTTTAACTTCTGTTGTTCTGTATCTGTCATAAAGTGAACAGTGCTTTGATCAAGAAAAATTGAACGTTTTATGCGGCGGCAACCCGAGTTACTCATCCCGCGCCAGTTTCTAAATGTATCAGTCACAAGTTTGTTGGTTGGGATGGTTGTAAATGTCTTATCAAAGTTTTGTACCGTCACAGTATGTAATGACATATCAATTACGTCACCATCCGCGTTTAGCGATGGCATTTCTATCCAGTCACCAATGCGCACCATGTCATAAGAAGATATTTGAATACTAGCAACTAATGACAGAATCGTGTTTTGGAAAACTAACATTAACACCGCTGCCATCGCACCAAATCCAGCCAATAAAGTAAATACATCTTTTTTGAGGAAGGTGCCTAGGATCATCAGACCACAAACGACAAATAGGATTAACTTGATGAGTTGAAGATAACCTTTGATGGGTTTGTTTCTGGATTTTGGGTTACGTTGATAAAGTAAGTTAAAAATATTGAGGGCTTCACTAACCGTTAAGGCTAGAGTCAGGAAAATAAATGCCTGAGCACCCATTTGTACAAATGTAATCACTTTGGCTGGGAGATGCGGAATGGTCGTAATACCATTCATAATCACAATAGCAGGGACGATATTTGCAAAGCGACGAGTAATACTGTGTTGCGCAAAGATTGATTGATTTGGTGATTTTAATTTGGTGATTAAATGTCTAATACCACGAACGATAATTCTTTTAGCAATAAAGTTTGCCAAAGCGGCAAAGAAAATCAGAATTGATAATGCGACTAACATTTCTAGCCAAGGGTATTGGCTCAATTCAGTTCGAATATCGCTAATAAAATTAAAATAATTCAAAATAAAAACACCTTAAAATTCTTTAATGCGAGAATTGTAAGGTGTTGAATTGAATTCTGATAATTTGCTGACAGTTTATATACGAACTGTAAGGTGTTATTACATTCAATTACCACATCAGATCATCAGGGATCACATATGCTGCGTAAGGATCTTCTTCATCTGTAGTTTGGTCATTTTTCTCATCTTTATTATTAACCAAAATGAAGCCTTGCATTTTTTGATCAATTTTTTCGGCTAAAGCCTTTGGTAGATATGCGTATTGTTCCTGATCTTTTGCGACAACAAGAGAACCTGATACCAGCGCATTATAAATTTGTTGATTGATGTAAACTTTTTTGATCTTGTTCTCATCAATAAATTGATAAGCAATATCACCCTCTGTATTTTCAACTTTATGTTGTTTGATCATTTGAATGATCGAGGCTTTCAACGCTTTTTCTTCAAGAATTTTTTGCTTTTCTAAATTTAATGCCTGATCTTTTGCTAATTTCTCTTGTTTTGCACGATCAATTTCAGCTTTTAATTCAGCATCATCATTTTGTCCAGTGCGCTGTTCGTGCTGAGCCTGTTTGGTTAGTTTCTTCGCTTTTTTATTATCAACTAAGCCCGCTTTAAGCAATTGAGCTTGTAATGCATTTTTTACCATAATTCAATCCAAATCTGAGTGTGATGAAGAGCGAAAATAAACGATCCAATAGGTCATACTTAATACAAGACTCAGTCCTGCAGGTATGAGAAAAGTTTGTAATTTTAAATAAGGATAAAGCAAACTGGCAATCAATCCACCCACTAAAAAACCCGTAAAAATTAGAAAATGTAAAAAAATACGCCTATTTTCAATTTTTAAACCCCGAACTTTGTAGCCAATTGTCAAACCAATATCTGTCAAAACTCCAGACAGATGTGTGGTGCGAATGATTGCTCCTTTGTAATGGCTAACCATTGCATTTTGAACACCCATTGCAACGCAAGCCCAAAGAAGACCATAACGAGGAAAGTAAGGGAGGAGCAGCCATGTGAGGAATAAAAATATAGCAACAAGGCTGAGCGGAAATCCATAATGGTGACCAAAAGTCACATTACTATTTCCTAAAATCAGTCCACTATAAAAGGAACCAATAACGAAACAAATAACAACTAAAGCTAAGTAAATAAAGTGGTCAGGTTGCCAGTCCAGTAAGCTCATTGCAAGCATACTGACATTTCCAGTCATATGAGAAACAGATTGATGAAGAACAGTAAATAAACCTAAAACGTTTACCATTCCTGCATTCAATGCCAATAAAAAAGCACCGATTTGAATCCAGTTTGGTAAACGTTGTAAAGGCATAATAACCTACGATTATTGACGGTTACGAAAATCTACTGCAGCAGTGAATAAAACATCAGTTGATGAGTTTAATGCAGTTTCAGTTGAGTCCTGCAAAACACTAATAATCATACCAATAGCAACCACTTGCATTGCGACTTCTGATGATATACCAAATAGGCTACATGCAACAGGGATTAGCAATAAAGAACCACCAGCAACACCAGATGCACCACAAGCGGATACTGTGGCAACAACTGATAAAATAAGCATTATGCTTAAATCAACGTGAATACCTAGTGTATGTACAGCGGCTAATGTTAATACTGTGATAGTTACAGCTGCACCCGCCATATTTACCGTAGCGCCTAAAGGAATCGAAACACTCGCAGTTGCTTCATTAACACCCAAACGATGAGCTAAATCTAAATTCACAGGAATATTCGCTGCTGAGCTGCGCGTGAAAAAAGCAGTAATACCACTTTCTTTCAAACATTTGAAAACTAATGGATAAGGATTCGAGCGCATTGTAACTCCAACAAGAATTGGATTAATTACAAGAGCAACGAAGAACATCGTACCAAGAAGTACCGCAAGTAAATGGGCATAACTTGAAAGAGTAGCCAAACCTGCATCAGCAAAAGTAACAGCGACTAAACCGAAAATACCGATTGGAGCGAATCCAATAACAACATGAATGATTTTATTGACCGCATCTGCAACATCTGTAAGTACTTTTTTGGTTGTATCAGAACTATGACGCAATGCGATGCCTAAACCAATTGCCCAAGCTAAAATTCCAATGAAGTTTGCTTCACTAATTGCTTGTACTGGGTTTGCAATAAAGCTTAAAAGAAGATTTTTTAAGATTTCAGCTAAACTACCAGGTGCTTGTAGTTCTGATTGTGTAGTTAGATGAAGAAACAACTGACTTGGGAATACAATACTTGCAATCACTGCACTAAATGCAGCGAGTAGCATACCGACTACATAGAGGGTCATGACAGGTTTTAAGTTTGAATGCTGTCCAACTTTAAAATTCGCAATTGAAGATAACACAAGCACGAAAACTAAAATGGGTGCAACAGACTTCAAAGCTTTAATAAACAATTCACCCAATAAACTTAAATAAGGTGTAACGTTAGGAAACAGCATTGCCACGCCAATTCCTAAAAAAATAGCGATAATAATTTTGGTAACTAAACTTAAGCGAGACAGTACACTAAACATATAAAGGCCTTACAAACCCATGTGCGGTTTAAGGTTAAACAAGCGCCGTATTCTATACCTAAGCACCATGAATAATAAAATTTTTTTTGATGATGAATTACTTAAAAAATTGCGTAAAAATTAACATAATGTTTTTGCAAATGTTTTATCAGAAAGCATTTTATCTTTTTGCATAAAAAAACAGCATTTATCACTGTTCTCCTAATTTTTTTCAATAGGAGATATGCTTTGAACTGCCTGATAATGCGAAAGAAAAATTTCACCTGTTAATTCATCCACGAGCTTTGATTTTCTTAAACGATCCATCACAGGACTCTTCACTTCAGACAGGTGTAGTTTAATATTAAGACGCGCGAGTTCCTTATTTAACTCTTCCAACATTTCTAATGCACTAAGATCGATGTTGCTGATACTTGAGCAATTTATAATCACATGTCGGATTTCTGCATTTTGACTAAGTTCAGTAATCACATAGCCTTTTAATACGTGTGCATTTAAGAAGCTTAGGTTTTCATCAATACGAAAAGAGGCAATAGTCGGAACAGTAATGACATCATAGCGTGATACATTTCTAAAGTGTTGAGTTCCTTCTATCAGACCGATCACAGCTATATGTGGACGGCTGACACGCCATAGCAACATGATAAAAGTAAGACCAATACCAATAATCAGACCTGTAGAAATATCAATGAATGTTACGCCGAGGAAGGTTATTAACATCGCAAAACCATCTGCCTTTGAATATTTCCATGTTTCGATAAAAGGAGCGATAGTGATGAGTTTCCAAATGGAGACTAAAATTGTAGCGGCTAATACAGTTAGGGGAAGAGTTTCAAAGATACCTGTAAAATACAAGCAGACTAAAATCATAGTGAGAGAGGAGAGGACACCTGAAATCGGTGTTTTTGCACCTGCATCACTATTTACCACAGTGCGTGACAAGCTACCTGAAACCGCAAAGCCATTATTAATACTTGCTGCGATGTTTGCGAATCCTAAAGCAATGAGTTCTTGACTACTATTTAAGTCATCACGTTTCTGTAGAGCAGTGGCTTGAGCGATTGCAAGAGATTCTACAAAGCTAATCATGGCAATCATAAACGCGCTTGGTAAGAGCTTAAAAGCAAGCTCAGAATCCCATGACGGAAAATAAAAATGTGGTAAACCACTCGGGATAGTGCCGACGGTTTTTAAACTATTTTGTTCCAGATCAAATATTGCCACGATAATGATTGATGAGATAACAACGATTAATGGGATAATTCGAGCCAGGAAAACTGAGTGCACAAATTTTGGTAAAAGCACTAAAATTAATATGGCGGCACAACTGAAAATTAAACTGATTAAGCTAAGTTCTTGTATATGTTTGACTAGGGCTTGTTGAGAATTAACAAAGACTACTGATTAATTTATAATAGTACTATGGATAGATACATACTTACTGATGCCCAATGGGCAAAAATGGAACCTTTTTGCCTAGGTAAAGTGACCGATCGAGGTCGTAGTGGAAAAGATAATCGATTATTTTTAGAAGCAGTCCTATGGATTGCCCGTACAGGCAGTCCATGGCGTGATCTACCTGCTCATTTTGGTAAATGGAATACCGTCTTTAAAAGATACCGTGACTGGGTTAAAGCTGGTGTATTTGAAACTATTTTTGCATCTGTAAATGAAGATGTTGATTTGGAATACGCCATGATTGATGGAACGATTGTTAAAGTTCATCGACATGGGCAAGGTGCAAAAGGGGGACTTTCAAACAGTCTATAGGTAAATCTCGAGGTGGAATGACCTGTAAAATTCTTGCCTTAGTGGATAGTCTAGGCAACCTCATTAAGTTTCGATTAATGCCTGGTCAATATCACGATTTAGTAGAAACCAAACCTTTAATTGAAGATGTTGATTTTCAAGCATTACTAGCTGATAAAGCATTTGATGCAGATTGGCTCATCCAAGAACTCAATGAACGTAAAGTGAAAGTGGTGATCCCACCCAAATCTAATCGAAAAGTAATGAGAGCATTTGATACGACTATGTATAAATGGCGTCATCTCATTGAAAACTATTTCTGTAAGTTAAAAGAATTTAAACGTATAGCGATGCGTAGTTGTAAAACAGATACGAGTTTTGAAGCCATGATTCAATTGTGCGCGAGTGTAATTAACTCTCGGTAATTCTCAACAGACCCTAAGCTAGAAATAAATTCAGGAATATTATTTGACTGAAGAGGTATATCTAATAAAAACTTAAGTTGCCCGAGAGCAATCAGTAATGCAGAAGCAATGATAAAACTTTGAATAACTGGATGGCTAATCAATTGTATTAAAAAACCAAAGCGCAATAATCCTAGAACTAGCGAGATTACTCCTACCATCATGCTCAATAGATAAACCGCTTCGATGTATTGCTGACTACCGACAGGGAATAATGGATTTAGTGTTGCAAAGACCATCATCGAAATGATTGCAACAGGACCAATCGATAGCGTAGTGCTGCTGCCAGTGAAAGCATAAACAATCATCGGCAATATGCTTGCATAAATACCCATAACAGGTGGCAAACCAGCAAGCATCGCATAAGCCATACCTTGTGGTACTAACATTGCGAGAACGATAAAAGCAGCAATCAAATCGGATTTAAAGCTCGATATTTGATACGTTTTTAGCCATTTAAAAGCTGGAAAAAGAGTGCTTATACTCAAATCTATTTTTTTCATGCATATCAAAGTTTATATCGTTATAACGATATTATGCAGGAAAAGCCAATAGCTTAAAATTTAAATCTAACTTTATGAACGTTAAATATTTGGACAGTAGTTCTCATACAATGTTGTTAACACAACTTGTAACTTAGGATCACTAATGGAGTAGAAAATTTGCTTTCCTTCACGACGTGTTGAGACAACTTTGCTTTTTCTTAGCATCATCAGCTGCTGAGATAAGGTCGGCTGGAAAATCTGAGTTTGTTCTTCAATCTGAGATACATTTAACTCTTGTTTAGCTAAATGGCACAAAATAATTAGACGATCTGTGTTAGCTAGAGATTTAAGCACATTTACTATTGAACTTGCTGATTCTCTCATTGCTTCAATCTCAAGACTTGTTTGCATATTCACCTCATCTAACTGCACTAAAGTTTAGTATAAAATGACTAAAAGGTAAAAATGTAGTAAAAGTGGATAAATGCAATGGTTTTTAGTGAAGATGTATATAAGAAAAAATGATAAGTGAACTCAATTTTAATCGCGAGTTGGTAATTTTACGGAAAAAGAGATTTAGTTTACTTTTCTTGTTTTTTGATTGTGATTGGAAAAACTGATTTTCTTTTAAATAAACTAAACAATAAAAATATGTAATTAATTTAAATAAAGAATATAAAAAATTTAAAAAAAAGATTGCGAAAGTTACTTATAGGTGTATACTTTTAAACAAGACAGAATGATCTGTCTGCATAAAAAGGATCGGGATGTGCAATTTGTACGACCGCCAGAGGGTAATAATATTTATTATTCTTTCCGACTCAGACGCAAGCGTGAGATATTCTAATAACTATAAATCACGCTTTACTTTTTTCTTCTCTTTTACTCATTTTTATAAAAAGCGCTGACTTAAGGCAACGCTTTTTCGAAAGCAATTAAATGCTCAACTCGCATCCAATATTCATCCATATCAACAGAATGTCTATTAATTTGTGCTTGAATGGTCATCCCATCCAAGATACTTACGATTAATGTCGCAAGATGAGATGGGTTTCGGATACCAATATTGGTCAGCAAACCTTGAATAAGTGTGGTTAACCAAATTTTGTATTTTGTTGCCGGTTCTAATGTTGATGGGTAAATCTTAATCACTTCTTCCAAAGCTTTCTGAAACATACAGCCATTAAAATCTTCACTGTTGAACCAAGCTTCATACCATTTAAAAATAGTTTTGAGTTGACTCATGTAATCATTTGGATCACAAGCGGATAGTGAGGCATTTAATGATGTTTGCAAATTGATATTACGTTGCTGTAGGCATTCTTCGATTAATTTTTCCTTTGATGGGAAGTATTTATAGAATGTCATTTTGGCTACGCCAGATTCACTAATAATACGATCAACCCCAATCGAATTATAGCTATGCGAATTAAAGAGTTTTAAAGCAGTGTTAATAATATCTTCTTTTTTTGACATACATAGCCTCAAGTTTGCTCATTGCCACACAGAGCATTTTTTTTGCATCCTGTTATGCAATTTTGGCAGGAATTTTACATGGTATTGGTCAATTATCATAGGGAAAAATGGCTTTATTTATTTAACTGTTTTTTTAATTAACAGCTGTAAATATGTGATAAAAATAAGGAGTTGAAAATATGGAAATATTTATAATAATCAAATTATTGCATATATTTCTTCTTTTAATTTTTATATATTAGACTTCTTGCAAAAATCAAAAAACGATCAACGTTTTGTTTGTTTTTTATCCATATTAAAAAGTCATGTTCTACTATCATGAGTACATGAAATATGAAAAAGTAAAGATGCTATCAAATAGTCAGTTTAAACGACTGATTGGAATACAACCCTCAACCTTTTTAGAAATGCTTGAAGTATTAGAGTCAAGCCAAGTCAATACTCAACGAGGTAGACCTTCGAGTCTTTCACTTGAAGACCAACTGTTAATGACGCTAAGTTATTGGCGTGAATATCGCACGCTCTTTCATGTTGCTATGAGTTATGGAATCCACGAATCAACTGCGTCCAGAATTATTCATAAAATAGAAAATATTTTAATAAAATCTGATAAATTTCATTTACCTAAGAAACTACCGCATGGTGCAGGGATAGATTGGAATGTTGTTATTGTCGATGCAACTGAAATGACAATTGAGCGTCCAAAAAAAACAGAAAAGATTCTACAGCGGTAAGAAAAAACGACATACGATCAAAGCTCAACTCATCATTCATTATGAAACGATGCAGATTATTTCATTAGGTCTTACACATGGGAGTACACATGATTTCCAGTTGTTTAAGCTCAACGTAAAAAGCAGAGATATCAAGTCTTTATGCTGATTGATAAAGGTTATTTAGGTTTAAATCGTTTGGGGATAAAATACCTGATGCCATTCAAGGCAAGTAAAAAGAAGCCGTTAACTTTATTACAGAAGCAAATAAATCGGGAAATTAGTAAACGTCGTATTCGAATTGAACACGTCAATGGAAAATTAAAGACCTTTAGAATTCTGGCTACACGTTATCGAAATAGGCGTAAACGCATGGGTTTACGTCTGAATTTAATTGCTGCAATTTACAACATGGAGTTGGTTGAAAAATGATTTTTGCAAGAGGTCTAATAATTTTTACCTTCTAGAAGAAATTATATGGTCGTAATCAAGTATTTAAACTTTTGGAATTTTTCCGATCAATATAATCTCATCTAGAGGCGCTGATAGATTAATTTGGAGGGAGCAACATCACAACAGCATTATTTAAAAGTTCAGCAATATCTTCTAAATATTCTGGTTGATTTAGATTTTCATCAAATGCAATGCTTTGTCCATCAGCAATTTGTTTTAGCTGGTTTTCAAATGACTTGGAAATACAAACATTTTCACCATTTGCCCAAAAATCTAAACCATCAGCTTGAATTCTGTAGAGTAGCTTTGAAGCTGGTTCAAGCATGAGTTGATAACCTGTACCGATAATTTCAATTAAATCTTCTGCTGCGATTTCATCAGGCTCAGGAATGCTATTTGGATAATTTGACTGACTCATATACGACATAATCGCCGCATCAAACTCAGGTGCTTGAGAGAGATAGTTCAATAATTCAGCTTTTAAATAAGAAAATTCAGTCGAATTTATTTCACCGATATTCGCGGTTTGTTGGCGAGCTACATCCACTAAAGGATTTTTTAATAGTGCATTTTCAGCAAATTTATCACTCACCTGATCAATCATTTCTGAAAGATTTGGCATGCGAAAGCCAAAAGAATACGTTAAACAGTCATCTTCTGCGACACCGTAGTGTGCGAGACCAGGTGGAACGTAAAGTAAGTCACCAGGAGATAGGATTTCATCAAACTGAACATCCATGTCAGCCAACAACTTTAAAGGTTGATCAGGAATAAATTGAGTTGATTCATCACACATTTGACCAAGCTGCCAACGACGATGTCCATAGCCTTGAACGAGAAAAACATCATAAAAATCGAAATGTTTACCTACAGATCCACCTTTGGGTGCATAAGACACCATGATGTCATCGCGGCGCCATTGTGGAATAAATGGAAATTTTTTCCATAATTCAGCAACATCAAAAGAATAGTGATCTACAGCTTGTACTAAGATCGTCCAAAGATTAGGTAGCTTTTGAAAATCACCTTTGGTTAGAGGAGATGATTTGACATGCCATTCATTTGGATCTTTATTTTTTTGTCGAATGAGTCGAGCACTCACATCCTCTTCAAGCGCTAACTCTTTAACATCATCTGGTTCTAATAATCCTATGATTTCTGGTAAGGCATTACGTACCAATAACGGTTTTTTTTGCCAATATTCAGTTAAAAATTGTTCTGCGGTGATACCACCTAAAACATCTAAAGCGTGTGACATAGGATTAAAAGCCAAATCTACAAAAGATGTATATTGTCCTTTGAGTTGATTTTGGTTGCAAGCTTTGATGCGCATGATTGTTTTAACTCAGTAAGACGTGGGATATGATCAAACTATTTAATCTTGATCAAACAGTTTTGTATTCATTCACAGCGTTTCAAAAACAAAGTATGCTAAAGACGCAATAAGGAGCATACATGTATCAAGTACTGGCAAGAAAATATCGTCCACGTAATTTCAATGAGTTAGTGGGGCAAAACCATGTTTCTCGCGCTTTAACAAGTGCATTAGAACGTGGTCGTTTGCATCATGCTTATTTATTTACAGGTACTCGTGGTGTAGGTAAAACCACGATTGCACGTATTTTAGCCAAGTGTTTGAATTGTGAGACAGGTGTGACTTCAACCCCTTGTGAAGTCTGCGCAACATGTCGAGCTGTGAACGAGGGCCGTTTTATTGATTTAATTGAAATTGATGCGGCATCAAGAACGAAAGTTGAAGATACACGTGAGTTGCTTGATAACGTTCCTTATGCACCAACACAAGGTCGTTTTAAAGTTTATCTTATCGATGAAGTGCATATGCTTTCGACACATTCGTTTAATGCATTGTTAAAAACATTAGAAGAGCCGCCAGAACATGTAAAATTTCTTTTTGCGACCACTGATCCGCAAAAATTACCAATTACCGTTATTTCTCGTTGTCTTCAGTTTACGCTCAGACCTTTGGCTGTCGATGAGATTACAACGCATTTAACAACAATTTTAGATAAAGAAAGTATCAATGCTGATCGTGATGCAATTTGGCAAATTGCTGAGTCTGCTCAAGGTTCTTTACGTGATGCATTATCTTTGACAGATCAAGCGATTGCGTACGGTCAGGGTGCTGTCCATCATCAAGATGTTAAAGAAATGCTTGGTCTAATTGATCGTACGATTATCTATGATCTGATTTTAGCCATTCATCAGAATCAACAAGCTCGTGTTAGTCAGCTATTATTGCAATTTAGACAGCAAGCTTTAGATGTATCATTGGTCTTAGATCAATTGGTTTCTACCTTGCATGAGTTGGCTTTATTACAATATCTGCCTGATTTGGCTCTGAAATATAGTGAAGAAATCAATCGAAAGATTTTGCAACTTTCAAAATTAATTTCGGCGCAAGATTTACAACTTTATTATCAAATTGCATGTAAAGGTCGTTCAGATATTCAACTTGCTGTTACACAAGAGCAAGGTTTCGAAATGATTGTTCTACGTTTGCTCGCATTTAGACCGATGCAATTAAACGAAGTGACAGTCACAACAACCTCTGCCACGCCAATTTCGATAAATGAAACTCAAGAGTTCTCAGAAAATGTAAAAGTTGAGAGCCTACTGGCTGTTCAGTCAGAAGTGGTTAATGCTGAACCTGAACCTGAACCTGAACCTGAACCTGAACCTGAACCTGAACCTGAACCTGAAACAGTTGCAAAGAGTGGTGTCATGGTATTTGATGCTGCTGAAGGTCAGTTGATAGGGTTAGAAACAACATCGCCTTTAGAAAAACCTGTATCAAATTCAGGCTTAAGTGAAGCTGAAAATTTTCTTGTATTTCCAGTATCACCAGATGAAGCAGCACAAGATTCTTCAGTTTCAGATTTGGATATAAATACTCAAATAACTCATGATTTAGAATTGTTTGAAAATACACCGGTTGTTGAAGATGTTGAGCCTTACAACACAGTAGTTGCCACAACAAAGCAGTCCCATGAAAATGAGTCAATATCTAATTTATCTCCTCAAGACATTTTAAAACTTAAAGAACAATCTCTAGAGGGAGAATGGAATTTAGAAAAGTGGGAATATTGGTTTAGAAATAGTGAATTGTCACCTGCTGTTCAAGAACTCGCACAGCATGGATTAATGACTGGTGAGATTAATGGCAAGTCTGTATTTCATATTCCTCAAGAATACGAGGGAATGCTAACTCAGCTTCAACATGCACTAGAAGATGCTTTGAAATCGCAATGGATCAATACGCAATTTTCTGTGCAATATAGGAAGATGGATTCCGTGACACCTTTCGTTATGCAAGCGACACGGAAACAAAAAGCATTTGATCGGGCAGTGGAACTACTCAATCAAGAGCCTACAATTAAAAGTTTGATAGACACTTTTGATGCAGAGTTAGCCAATGTTCAGCTCAAGCCCTAATTCAGAAAGTAATAACTAAAGTAAAAAACCGCTTTAGTTATTAGGGTGTGTTGACACTTTTAGCTTAAAAAAATAGCGAAGTAGTAAAATCAAATCGCCAAACCCAATTTTACTATTCGCTATTCCTCGTACCATGCTGACAGATCAACACTGGCAAAAGTTGAAAACTATTTTGCGTAATTTATCTATTCATCACAACTCAAATTTACGTAATTTTATTGAAGCTATTCTCTATAGAATTAGAACAGGCTGTCCGTGGCGAGATATTCCTTCCTATTTCGGTCAATCAAACTCTATTTTCAAACGTTTTAATCGTTGGTCAAGCAGCGGTAAGTTGCTTAGATTATTCAAATTATTAGCATCATGCCCCGATATGGAGTGGATTTTTATTGATGGCTCTCACGTACGTGCTCATCAACATTCTGCCGGTATAGCGAATCAATCCATTTCTAAAAGTGTAGGAGGAAACTCCTCAAAAATACATTTGATTGTTGATTCACATGGCAATCCTATTGATTTCATGATTACCGATGGCACTACACATGACATCAAAGTTGCACCTGATTTAATAGCAACATTAGATTTAAAAGAGACAGAAGTGGTATGCGCAGATAAAGGCTATGATTCAGAACCACTGCGTGAGCAGATCAGAAAAACAGGAACAAAAGCGAATATACCAAAGAAAATAAATAGCCAATCGAACAATGATCATATGGACTGGTATTTATATAAAATCAGGCATTTAGTTGAAAATATGTTTTGTAGATTAAAACAATTTAGAGGGATAGCTACTCGATATGACAAGCTCAAAAGAAATTATCAAAGTGCTGTTGCCTTAGCCTGTATATTTTTATGGCTACCTTTATAGGTTTAATTATGAACAGTAAATGTCAACAGACCCTAACTAATAAGTTGATATTGTTCAAGTACGTTTCTCATTTCTACTGAAATAGCCGTACTTTTTCTGCTTTTACGGTCAACGAATACGTGCACAAAATGTCCTTGGGCTGCTGCTTCATCCTGATTTTGTTTAAAAATTGCGAGTTCATATCTGAGCGATGAATTCCCAATTTTGCCAATCGCAACACCGACTTCAATCATTTCTGGGAAAGAAAGTTCCTGTTGAAAGCTACAGGCTGAATCCACAACCAAACCAATGATTTCACTATTATGGATATCGAATCCTGTTTTTTGGATCAGTAATGAATTGGCAGCGGTGTCAAAATAACTGTAATAAGTCACGTTATTGACGTGTCCATAAATATCATTGTCCGCCCAACGGGTTTGTATTGGGAAAAAGAACTTGAATTGGTCACGTCGTTTTAAAGTCGGTTTGCTCATGCATAAATCGCCTGATAAATATTGAGTGCATCTTGTTCAGTCATTTCTCTTGGATTGTTCTGCAAGAGTCTTGTTTGAAGCATCGCATCCTTGGCAAGTTGTGGAAGTTTAGCTTCTGGAATGTTCAATTCATTAAGTTTTAAAGTTAAACCGCTTTGGTCAAGATGGTTTTGCATATGATCGATAAACAGATCACATAGGCCATCCGTACAACCTGTACTGCGAGGGTCGAGCAATTGCATTAATTCAGCATAGTGTTGCTTCGCATTAGGTGCATTGAATTTAAGTACTTCAACTAAAACTAAAGCATTTGTATGCCCATGTGATAAATGAAAATGTCCACCCAATGGGTAGGCAAGTGCATGAACTGCACCGACTGGTGCGTTTGCAAATGCTTGTCCAGCAAGCATTGAGCCAACCAACATGTTTTGGCGTGCTTCCATATCTGAACCATCTTTTAGAACTTTGGCTAAATTTTGATTGAGGAGTTTTAATGCGTTCTTTGCCAGCATATCTGCGTAGAAGTTTTTCTTGATATTTGATGTATAAGCCTCTATCGCATGTACCATTGCATCGATACCCGTCGCCGCTGTGATGTGTGCAGGTAGACCTTGAGTGAATGTTGCATCCAGGATAGCAACATCTGCGTATAGGATTGGGGAAACAACGCCCATTTTTGTAGTAGCGCCAGTGGTCACAATAGAAATAGGTGTGATTTCAGAACCTGTTCCAGCAGTGGTAGGTACAAGAATAAGTGCTAAACGTGGTGATTTTGCTTGGTTAATACCATATATCTCACCTAAATTTTGTTGTTGATTCGGATGTGCAAGTAAAGCGATGATTTTTGCGACATCCATGGAGCTACCGCCACCAAATCCGATTACAACATCTACTTTTTCTTGTCGAGCAAAATCCACAGCTTCTAACACGATATGTTCAGGGGGATCTGCTTGAATATCTGAATAGATGACAAAGTCCAGAACAAGTTGATCTAAAATGGTTAATATCGGTAAATGAAGTTTATGCTGTAACATGCCAGCATCAGTAACCAATAAAACTTTATGGTACTGATGTTGAGATAGAACATTTTTTAGCTCTTGTATTGAACCTAGCCCTGCAATGATGTTTGGGACAGTTTGAAATTGGAAATGGTTCATACATATATCCTTATTTTTTCATAATAAATACAACATTTTTATATGTGGTGGCTATAGGTTTCAGGACTTAAATAAATTAACATAAGACGCTTGTTAAAGTGTACAAATGAGGTGATTATGCCATCCAAAACGCCATATAAGGTGTTGTGTGTCTGTTTAGGAAATATTTGCCGCTCTCCAACAGCAGAAGCGATTCTCAGACATTATTGTGATGTGCATGGTTTAGATGTGATTGTCGATTCTGCTGGAACTAGCAATTACCATCCAAATAAAGCGCCAGATTTACGCAGCCAACAGCATGCAAGTAAACGCGGTTACGATCTATCGACTATACGTGCTAGACAAATCACATTGAATGATTTTCTTGATTTCGATTTGATCTTGGCAATGGATCATGAGAATTTCAAAGATGTGCAACATTTGAAGACTCAGGCAATTTATCAGTTTGGTTCTAATCAAGTACGTTCAAAAATTGCATTAATGAGTGAGCATGATCCTGAATTTACACGGCAAGCTATACCTGATCCTTATTATGGGGGAGCGGAAGGCTTTGATCGCGTACTTAATCAGTGCGAATCAAGTAGTTTGGCTTGGGTCAATATTTTAAAAAATCAAATCAGTGCAGGGTAATAGGATTCAACACAATATGCATATACAAGAGCACATACAGCTTAAATCATTGAATACCCTGAACTTAGATTCTACAGCATCACACTATGTGCAAATCAATCATGCCAACGAAGTCGTTGAAGCTTTAGATTTTGCTAAACAGAATAATCTCAATGTTTTAGTGTTATCTGGAGGGAGCAATATGTTGTTGCCTCAGTATATTCAAGCTCTTGTACTGCACTTAAATATTCAAGGTGTTGAGGTTGTTCGTGAAGATAATCACACAGTTACTGTAAATGTTGGTGCAGGGCAGTCTTGGCATGATTTCGTTTTATATACAACAAAGCAGCAATGGTTTGGTTTACAAAATCTTGCATTAATTCCTGGGTTAGTTGGGGCCTCACCTGTACAAAATATTGGTGCTTATGGTGTTGAAGTTGGTGAATTTATTGAGTCTGTTCAAGTCTATGATCGTGAGTTAGGGCAATTTACCTTTATTTCCTCTGAAGATTGTAAATTCGCATATCGACATAGTATTTTTAAAGATTTTCCGAATCGTTATATCATCGTTGCTGTCACCTTTAAGCTATTGAAGCAAGCTGATTTAAAACTGAATTATGGTGATCTAAAACAAGCTGTTGGTGATGAACAAAGCGCTGAAAACTTGCAAAAGCAAGTTATCTTGATTCGACAAAGTAAGTTGCCTGATCCTAAAGAGTATCCAAATGTGGGGAGCTTTTTTAAGAATCCTGTTCTCAGTCAAATGAGCTTTGACAAAATTGCACAACAATTTCCAAACATTCCTCATTATCCACAAGCAAATGGTAGTGTTAAAGTTGCCGCTGGATGGTTGATCGATCAAACAGGTTGGAAAGGTAAACAATTAGGTTCTGTTGGAATGTTTCACAAACAAGCCTTAGTTTTAGTCAATTATGCTGATGCAACTTTGACTGATGTGAAAAATACATATAAAGCCGTGCAACATGACGTAAAGCAAAAATTCAGTATAAGTTTAGAACCTGAACCAGTGCTGTATGACGAGCAAGGTTTGATTCAACCACACGGTGAATGAGGAGAATATGGCGAAAGTACATTGGATGGTGAGTTTAGTACGAGTATTTACAATACTTTTTGTACTATTAGGCTGTTTTGTACTTTTTTTATATTCACCATTTTATTCTCAGTTAATTGTCAAAGGATTAAATTACTTTGTTCCTGTAGAAGTTAATCAAGTTGCAGCACAAAGCCAAAAATCTGCTGCGTTGAGTGAGCATGAAACTTTAGAGCCTGGTTCAGATCTATGGATTGCAAGACAAGCTTATTTAAAGCTTATGGAAAAGACCTTTCAATCAGAAAAACCTGAGGATTTGGGGCTGATCCAAGCTCGTTATAAAGTGTTGCAACAGTTAATATTAGAAGAGCAAGAAAAAGAAAATGCTGAAGAACCCAAGCAGGAAATTCCTCTGTTAGCTCAGGCAGCATCATCGGTTCAAGAACAAGAAAGTTCTGCAAGTGCAGCAAGTACACCTTTCGATTTTTTGCAATCTGATACAGCCAATACCAAAATACAAATGGAAAAGTATTTAGACTTTTTACAAAGCTATCCTATTGATTTATCTGCTTCTGATGATTCAGCTGAGCAAACAAATACAGATTTTCTCGAGTTGAAAAAAAATAAGGTTGAGACAAAGACTTCAAGAAATAGCTCTGAGCCTTATGCGATTGTTGTATTGGGTGGTGGATTGACACTAGGCGCAAATGGTAAAGATATTGTGGTAAATAATTACACACGTTTGCGCTTGGAAAAGACATTAGAAATAGAGAAAAAATATGATTTGCCGATTGTGCTGAGTGGTGTTGAAGCACCGTATATGCAAGCTTGGTTAAATGAACGAGGCATTGAAGCAAAATTACTTGAAAAAAGAAGTATGAATACCTGCGAAAACTCTCGGTTTAGTTCTTTGTTATTACAAAAAAAAGGCGGGGCACCAACGGTACTTTTGATCACGGATGAATACCACATGCCTCGCACACGTCGTTTATTTGCATTAAATGGTATTGAGACTGTTCCAGTGATTGCGCCTATGCCGACGCAATTAACGAAATGGCGTCCTAGTGAGCAAAATTATGATCATAGTCGACGAGCAAACTATGAGATGTTAGCTACAATTCGTGATATGTTGTTTGGCTCTAGTGATTGTCGGGAGATACCATAATGTCAAATATTCCATTTCTAAATCCCACGATCTTAAAGCAACTTGATTTACCTATTCCAAATCGAGAAACCACTCCTCAGGTTCTTGAACCACTAGATTTGACAGTAAGTTTTGAACCAACTAAGCCATTACAAGCATATCGTAAGCTGTATGGTTTGCATTTGTTGGAGTGTGAGCATTGGCAAGGCTATGTAGAAATGCGATTGTTTCGTTTACATGTACAGGTCTTTCAACCCAAAATAGAAAAAATTCAGGGTACTGTGTGTTTATTACATGGTTATCTGGAACATAGTGGGATTTACCAACCGATTATCAAAGAAATCTTGGATCAAGGATTTAGTGTAATTACCTATGATCTTCCTGGTCACGGTTTAAGTAATGGTTCACCTGCTAGTATTCAGAACTTTGATCATTACCAACAGGTTCTTAATGCTGTTTATGACGCAGTTCATCATGCAAAACAATTGCCACGTCCGTGGTTGGGAATCGGGCAAAGTACTGGCGGTGCAATATGGATGCATCATCTATTAGAATTTGCCGAGCGACGTGAAGATCCAATAGTTGATCGTGTATTGTTATTATCACCATTAATACGTCCAGCGAAAACGGCTTGGTGGCATAACTCTGTTGGGTTAGGGATTATACGCCGTATAAAAAGCCAAGTCCCTCGACACTTCCGTCGCAATAATCATAATCCTGAATTTTTGCGATTTGTGCGTTTAAAAGATCCATTGCAACCAAGAATGATGGGAATGGATTGGATTCTTGCGATGTCGAAATGGATGTTGGAAATGGAACAACGTCCAGCTTGTCGTATTCCTGTTTGGCTAGCACAGGGTGCGCTCGATCAAACTGTAGATTGGCGCTATAACATTGAATATATACGTCGTAAATTTAGACTACAAACCTTGTTGATGCTAGAAGAAGGTTCACATCAATTAATCAATGAACGTGCAGATATTCGTGCTGCACTAACAGGTTTAATTCCAGCTTTTTTACATGCTAAGCCAAATCATTATTATTACTAATATTTCTTTTTTACCAATGATTTAGATGATACAATTTTTAACAATATAAAAAATGAAAATTTAAATCATAGGGGTGTGCATGATAAGGGGTGCATCTTGGAGCTTCTTTAGCTCTATTCTTTTATGTTTTTCTACGTCTGTTTTTGCTCAAGATCTATACAAGTGTGTTTCTCCACAGGGCACAACTTATCAAAGTCATCCTTGTGCTGCGAAAACTACTCAAAAAACTGCGTGTATGGGCTCGATTTCAAATGGCTTTGAGCATGATTGTAGAAAGAGCGAGCTTCAGCGGCAACGCACAACTGAGAATGAAAGAAATGCCTACACTCAAGATTCTGCACTAAATAAAACTAAGATAGCTATAGATCAGTCTTCTGAGTTTCAACGAGGCATTGTGCAATTTCCTGAATGTAAACAGCGAATAGAGACCTTACAACGCTTAGCGCGTTATGCTGGTAGACAGATGCAGATCATCGAGAATAGTCGGCAGATGTATGCAGCAAGAATATGTACGGCTGAAGGTAGTATCTATATGAGTTGTAATGCAATCACAAACACATTACTCACCCAAAAAAGTTCAACGTGTCCATTCAAGCGAACTTAAATATTTAGCAACAAATTTTTTGATACTAAGAATATGGGGATATGCAATGAAAGTTGTTTTTATTGTTATAGGGTTTATTTTTATAATTTTTTTTATGCTTAATCGTTGCTCTCATCAGGAGCTACCTGCAAATACTCAAGATGCAAATAATCCAATTGCGCAACGACAGAATATTCTAGACCAAATCGTTTTGTTGCAACCACTCAAACAATATGCCAGCAAAGATTATGAATCTATACAACAAACGGCAAATGGTGTCGTAAATGTAAATGAGATTGAGGCAAGCGTGAGCAGTACATTGTGGTGGAAGCTTAGAGAAATTATAGAGAAAAAAGCAGATGATGAGGGGCAACGTTTATGGGCGAATGCTTATCTTCAACAACTGTATGATGCCAAACGGAAAGGCGATTGTTTCCCAATTTCATTCCCTTTATATAGTAAAACTTCACCGCAACAACGCAGAGCTTTATTAAGTCAGAACACTCAGCAGCAGTCTAGTGAAGCATTAACTTATATATTGACTCATAATGGAAAGCGTTCGGTTGTTGATCGTATGCAAGCGCCAGAGGCATGGTCTCAGGTTGCTGATAAACTTAGACAAGACTATGGTGCTGAAGCAGATTTAATCAATTCAGGTGAAACTGCTGAGGATAAGAATAAACAATGTGAAGTTGTGGTGAGGACTTTTGAATACATTCTTTCACTACCGCAAGAACAACAAGGTCCTGTGATACGCTGGTTTTTAGATAAGCATATTTCTGTAGGCATTTTTTAATAAGATTGTAGATAAGAATGATTAAAAATTTATTTCTTAAACAGACAAGTTTGAAGTTTCTAGCTGTTTTATTTATTCTTGTAGGATTGGTGGCATGTGGTAAAACAACGCATGAACCAAAGGTGGGGGAATATGGTGAAGCATTGGTTAATTCAGTGCGTCTGACATCTAGTGAACTAGAGCAGCTAAATCAAGCTGTTATTAATAAACCCAAAGATACGTTTGATCGTCCAAGTGTTGCTATTGGTTTTCTTGGGGAATCGAATAAGAATCCTTATCGGTTTGTGATAGTTGCTAAAGGTATTGCACCAAATGAAGGTGAGGTCAATTTAAAGTGGATAGGAGGAGTCCAGAGTGAAACTTCTAATGGATATCAACCGCAAATCTTTCAATCAGATGATAAACATAAGTATGAGATGAATGAACCTGTACTGTTAATTGCCAGTTCAGATCCATTTTCCATCAGTGAACAGAGTAATGGTGTTCACTACGATGTTCATGCTGAATTGATGGAGGCATCGAATATTCAGTTTCAATCTGTAGAAGTTCAAATTTGGCAGGGTAAGGGTAGTCTTTATAGTTGGACGTATTATTTAAAATTCCTTGTAATTTTGATGATTCCAATTTTTGCCATATATCGATTAGTTAGCCGCTAAACCATATTTTTTAAACTTGGGCCACTCAAAGAGTGGCTCAATTTCGTTAGAAACTTTTTGCATTAGCCAATTTCCACATACGATAATAGAAATTCTCATCATCGTTTAAATCAGCTTGTAGTAATTCATTTTCTTTTAAGAAGAAATGAATCTGGGCATAATTTTTGATTTCACGATCATTCATACGCTGAGCGAGATGATGTGCTTTGATATCTGATGGATGTTTGAGTCCTGCCGCAGCGATCATTTCTGATAATGCATGCAATGTATTTTTGTGGAAGTTAAACACTCGTTCAGCTTTACTTGGAACATCAATTGCCTTCTGGCGATCTTTATCTTGCGTTGCAACTCCGACTGGACATTGGTTGGTATGGCAACTTTGAGCTTGAATACAACCAACAGCGAACATAAAACCGCGTGCAGAATTGACCCAGTCTGCACCTAAAGCAAATGTACTTGCAATGTCAAAAGCACTAATGATTTTTCCACTGGCACCAACTTTAACTTGGCTGCGTAGACCTGCGCCTACAAGGGTATTATGAACAAATCGCAATCCTTCTCTTAAGGGGGTGCCAATATAATCACTAAATTCAATCGGTGCTGCACCTGTTCCGCCTTCTGAACCATCAACTACTATAAAATCAGGAACAATTTTAGTTTCCAACATGGCCTTAACAATACCCATGAACTGCCATGGTTGACCGATACAAAGTTTAAAACCGACAGGTTTACCACCTGATAAATCTCTTAACTTTTGTATGAAATGCATCATCTCAATAGGCGTATTAAAACTAGGATGCTTTGCAGGCGAGATACAATCATGTTCTCTTGAAACTCCTCGTATTTGTGCAATTTCTTCTGTGATTTTATGCTTGGGTAATATACCACCATGCCCAGGCTTAGCACCTTGAGATAGTTTCAACTCGATCATTTTGATTTTAGGATTTTTAGCTTGTTGAACAAATTTTTCAGGATCGAAAAGTCCTTCCGCTGTTCTACAACCGAAATAACCGCTAGCAATTTGCCAAACGATATCACCACCATGTTCTAGATGATAAGGGCTGAGACTGCCTTCACCTGTATCATGATAAAAGTTACCCAATTTGGCGCCTTTGTTTAAAGCTCTAATGGCATTTGCGCTTAAGCTACCAAAACTCATAGCGGAAATATTCATGATGGAAGCACTATATGGCTGTTTACATTGGTTATTTCCAATCAGTACACGAAATGTTTCTGTATCTGCAGGTGGGCACGGCGCAATCGAATGCACAATAAATCTATAGTTTGGCTCATATACATCGATAATTGAACCAAAGGGCTTATCAGCATTTTCATTTTTTGCACGTTGATAAACCAAACTTCGCTGCATACGAGAAAAAGGTAAGGCATCCTGATCCGC
The DNA here is from genome assembly GCF_030913345.1 of Acinetobacter sp. A22. Classification (NCBI taxonomy): domain Bacteria; kingdom Pseudomonadati; phylum Pseudomonadota; class Gammaproteobacteria; order Moraxellales; family Moraxellaceae; genus Acinetobacter; species Acinetobacter sp. A22. The sequence goes on along the minus strand of NZ_CP133162.1, from coordinate 1,225,271 downwards.
TTCTATAAAATATTGGCGAATTTCAGGACGGACATCTTCGAAAAAGAAACGAAAATGACCAATGATTGGGTAGTTTCTTAAAATGGCATGTTTTTTTTGGAGTAAATCATACAATCCAACAACACTTAACAGGCTCGTAACCAGCCACAAACCATTTAATAAAGTGTCAGAAATGAAGTAGTAAATACTATGTGGCGTGTAGATTGTTTTAAACCACGTAATGCTAAGTGCAATAAATATGCAAAGAAACCAAATCGAATGTCTAGAGAAGAATGTATTGAGTAATTTATGTCTTATCGCTTGGGCTGGGCTAGCCATAAACAATCATACCTTTTAATCATTTTTGATAATAGCACCATGCCAAGAACTGATTATGACCTCAAGTAATGAATTGTTAGATATGAGAATTGTTCTCTAGAATGTTTTAATATTCCATCAACTTTTACGCTTTGAAACTTCTTAAGGATGTTTTGATGTGAAAAAAAGTATCACTACATTGTCGCGTTTTAATAGGATTAATAATGGTTTTAATCACTTATTAGAGGTGAAAAAAGCAATTTAATTACATATAACATAATTTAATTATGTATTGCATAAATTTGAGCTTTCTTGTAGCATTAATTCATCGTAGAAAACCAAAACAATTTTGTGTTGTTCTGGCTAGTTTTAGGACCGTGAAAAGAACATGGATGATTGAAAAGAATTCTATCTATCCAACTCTTTGATCGATAGTTCACATGATTTGTTAAAGGTAGTTATTGCAACCGAAAATTAATAAAACATGTTGTACAGTATTAAAAACGGATGAATTTATCTAAATAAGGGAAACTAGATGGACATTTTAGATAACCCATTAGAGCTATGTGGATTTGCTTTTATTGAGTTTGTTTCGACGGAAAATGGATTAGATCAAATCTTTGAAACAATAGGCTTTTCCAAAGTCGCAAAGCATAAATCTAAAAAAGTTTATTTATGGCGCCAAGGTAATATCAATATTATTTTGAATTATCAGCCTGAATCTTATGCTTCATTCTTTTATAAAGAGCATGGACCATCAGCATGTGCGATGGGTTTCAGAACACGTGATGCAGCGAAAGCTTTCAAGAAAGCAATCGAACTTGGTGCAGAACCGATGTATTCACAAGCTGGTCCAATGGAACTCAATATTCCTGCGATTAAAGGAATTGGTGGGATGCCAATCTTCCTTGTAGATCGTGATATTTACGAAAACGATTTTGTATTCTTTGATGATGTTGAGAAAAATCCAAAGGGTGCGGGTCTCAATGAAATCGACCATTTAACTCATAATGTTTATAAAGGACGTATGGAGTATTGGGCGAATTTCTATGAAAAGATTTTCAACTTCCAAGAGATTCGCTATTTCGATATTAAAGGCGAATACACAGGTCTTACTTCTAAAGCATTGACAGCACCAGATGGTATGATTCGTATCCCTTTAAATGAAGATTCAGATAAAGGAAATGGTCAAATCGCTGAATTCCTCGCTGATTTTAATGGCGAAGGCATTCAACACATCGCATTTATTACAGATGATTTACTTTCTACGTGGGATAAGCTGAAAGGGCTTGGTCTTGAGTTCATGACTCCTCCACCTGAAACGTATTACGAGATGTTGAAAGAGCGCTTACCAGAGCATGGTGAGCCAACTGAAGAGTTGAAAAAGCGTGGTATTTTGCTCGATGGCAATACCAAAGACGGTCAGAAGAAACTACTTCTTCAGATTTTCTCGCAAAATATGCTTGGGCCAGTATTCTTTGAATTTATTCAACGTAAAGATGATGATGGCTTTGGTGAGGGTAACTTCAAGGCTTTATTTGAATCGATTGAACGTGATCAAATTCGCCGTGGTGTATTAGAAGCGAAGTAACTTGCTGCTATGAACAAAAAAGCCAAGAATCAAATTCTTGGCTTTTTTTTACTATCTAGTTTGAATGAATTGATTAATTGCTGCGACTTCATTCTTAAACAGTTCAAGTTTTTCACTGCCTTCGTGTAGCGGTAGAAACATTTCACTGTCTAGTGCCACAATACAAAATTCCATCGCTCGTTGAGCATTGAAAATAGGTAAGCCAACGGCATTGATCCCAACAAGTAGATCTCCTTGTGCGATCGCCATTCCATGATGCAGAATTTTGTCTTTCAAAACTAAAAAATCATCCCATGTTTGTGGTTTGATTGGATAGTGGTTGAGTGCAGCTTTAGTCCATTCTGCATCCATTAAAGGTTTCACCACAGCTTCAGGTAAATAAGAAGCAAAAACTCGACCCGCTGCCGAATTGACTAATGGCATGATTGAACCGACTTTGGTTACAATTGAAATGGGATGGTTAGATTCAATTGACTGTACAACCAGTGGTCCTTGAGGCGACCATTTACTGATTTGGATACCACAACCAATTTTACTTTGAAGGTTATAGATCAAGTGCTGAACTAATTGCAAAACATCAGTATGTTGAATGCAACTCAAACCTAAACGCCATGCTTGATCGCCTAGAGCGTATTGACCATCTTCAAGCTGTTTCGCATAATTCATACGAATTAAGCTTACTAAATAGCGGTGAACTTTAGCAGGATGCATATCAAGCTTAGTTGATAAATCCTTTAAAATAATCGGTTTATTATGTTCTAACAGCGCGTTTAATACGGATAAACCGACTTCAAGCGATTGAACCCCACCAGATAATTTTTCTTCAATCATTCAACAACCCTTCATTTAAATTTTATCTAGCAGTAATGGTCAAATTTGTATAAATACATCAGAATTTCGATTAAATAATGCCTGAGCATGATGCAAAATTGAAATCATCTTTTTAAATGACTCAAATTAAAGAATTGTATAAGCATACAGTGGTTTGAACGTAGATCATATTTGATTTTCAAGATGATAGCATGACATTAAATGAATTAAGTTTACTCATTTTATGCATTAAAAATCGGTATTGAGCACTTCTCTCAATACCGATTAGATGTCTATTAAGTCATTCAGAGTTTGATCAGAATATACCTATCAAATTTCTTTATGCACCTAATTCTTCCTCATGTAAGAAATGTGTGTGGAGTGGCGCACGTTTGGTACGACTCCATTCCTCAAGCATCTCGACTTTCATTTCTTCTGTGATACGGGCAATTTTTGCATCCGCATGTACATCGTTATAGGTTAACTCTAAACGATGTCCGTTTGGATCAAAGAAATAAATTGAATGGAAAATACCATGATTCGTTACACCTAAAACTTTGACACCATTTGCTTCTAAATGTTCTTTAGCACGTAATAAAGTTGCTTGGTCTTCAACTTCGAATGCGATATGTTGAACCCATTGTGGCGTGTTTTCATCACGTCCCATTTCAGGTTGAGTAGGCAATTCAAAAAATGCTAATACATTGCCTTGTCCTGCATCCAAAAATAAATGCATATAAGGATCAAAAGCTTTAGTCGAAGGGACGTGGTCTTCTGCGAATGCTAGGATGAAGTCCATATTGAGCATCTGTTTATACCAATCCACGGTTTCTTTTGCATCTTTACAACGATAAGCAACGTGATGAATTTTTTTAATTTGGAATGTCATCATTAAACTCCTTTTATCCTTATTCCCAATCTGCTTGTTGTTCTGGCGCAGCATGAAGAAAAGCTGGTAGTGTCAGGCAATATTGATAAATTGATTCGATTTTTGGAAATGCCGTAAGATCAACTTTAAAACGCTTGGCATTGTAAACTTGTGGTATTAAGCAGCAATCTGCAAAGCTAGGACGCTCACCAAAGCAGAACTTTCCATTGGAAGCTTGCAACTGTGCTTCGAGACTATCGAAGCCTTCTAAAATCCAGTGCTTATACCAATGACTTTTTTGTTCATCGTTTAAATCAAGCTCATTTTGTAAATATTTCAAAACCTTTAAGTTATTTAATGGGTGAATATCCGATGCAATGGCTTGTGAAAAAGCACGAACTTTTGCGCGTTCAATTAAGTTTTTTGGAAGTAAGCTAGTATCTGGATAGCGCTCTTCCAAATATTCCAAAATACTCAAAGATTGTAAAAATGCTTGGTCTTCGTCTACAAGTGTAGGTACAAGACAGCTTGGATTTAAAGCTTGATATTCAGCACTGCGTTGTTCATTTTTAACTAAATGAATCGCTTCAGTCTCGTAGCTCAAACCTTTTAGGTTCAACGCAATACGAACTCTGAATGCTGCTGAACTACGAAAATAACTATACAGTTTCATACTGTTCAGCCTCATGCTCAGCGAACGCAAATGTATGTGCGGCTAATATTGTATTTTCAACTTGACCAAAACCAACGCGAATGCCGTCTTTCTCACAGTAACCTTTCATGATGACGCGATCACCATCTTCAAGGAATCCGCGTTTTTCTCCGTTTGAAAGCGTTAGAGGTTTAGTTGTATTCCATGTTAATTCGAGCAAACTGCCATATGAATTTTCAGTCGGTCCAGAGATTGTGCCAGAACCCATCAAATCACCAACTTGGACATTACATCCTGCAATAGTGTGATGTGTAAGTTGTTGAGCCATCGACCAATACATGTATTTAAAGTTAGTCTCACAGATGAGGTCTGTTTCTTTTGAGCGGGGACTTTGAACTTCTACACTGAGTTTGATGTCAAAACTATTTGCAACATTCTCTTGTAAATAGCAAAGCGGTTTTGGTTCTTGAACAGGTCCTTTGACTTTAAACGGTTCAAGTGCTTCCATCGTCACAACCCATGGTGAAATCGCACTTGCAAAGGTCTTTGCATTAAAAGGTCCTAATGGCACATATTCCCATTGTTGGATATCTCGTGCAGACCAGTCGTTGAGTAAAACCATACCAAAGATATGATCCCAAGCATTTTCAATTGCAATAGGTTGACCGAGCTGTGTAGGTTTTCCGACGATAAATGCCGTTTCTAATTCGAAATCAAGTTTACGAGTCGCAGAAAAAATAGGGCGTTCGTCATTAGGTAACTTGATTTGTCCTGAAGGGCGAACGATATCCGTACCACTCACAATCACTGAGCTTGCACGGCCATTGTAACCGACTGGAAGTTCGCTCCAATTAGGTAGTAGTGCATTTTTAGGATCACGGAACATGGTACCTACATTGGTTGCATGTTCTTTAGATGAGTAGAAATCTGTATAACCTGGTACATGAATAGGTAAATGTAAAATAACGTTGTCTTGTTTGATTAAGACACGTTCTTTAAGTTCAGCATTATCTCGTAATAATGGATTCTCAGCAGATAAAAGAGCTTGTAAAGCTTTACGTACGGATTGCCACGAACTTTTACCTGATTCGATAAACTTATTCAAAGTTGGTTGATTAAAATAATTTTCTTTTCCATTAATTTCTAATAGCCCTTGTTCAGCAAGCTCTGCCAAATCAAGTACCCAATCACCGATTGCTACACCGACATGCTTTTCACCCTCAGGTGTTTTACTAAAAATACCGTAAGGTAAATTATGAATTGTGAAATCTGATTGAGGGTCAATTTCAATAAATGAAGTAAGTTTTTGAGCCATCATCTACTTTCCTTGTCTTTAATTTTGCTATGTCGTAGCTAAAAAATGCATTTGAGTTTGATTAATATTATTAAAAACATAGGTATAGAAGTGTTTTTAATGAATTTTGAGTCTTAATCAAACCACTAAAGTTTGCTGAATATCTTCCATCATACTTAAAAATTCTAATTACGCAATACATAATTTAATTACTTATATTATAATTATTGTTATTTCTTTGATTTTCTGCTTAGATGCGCACTTACGAGAAAAGTAGATTAAATATTTTTCGATTTCATATAGGCAATAGTGATTAATTTATGATATACGTAATTTAATACAATAAAATTACGTGACAAGGATGAGAATAATCATATGTCAAAACTTGAGCAAGGAAACCTGAAACACGGTTTAAGCAATCGGCATATCCAACTTATTGCACTTGGTGGTGCAATTGGTACAGGATTGTTTCTTGGGATCTCACAATCAATCAAGCTAGCAGGACCATCAGTTATCCTGGGGTATGCAATTGCTGGATTTATCGCTTTTTTGATGATGCGACAATTAGGTGAAATGGTTGTACAAGAACCTGTAAGCGGTTCATTCAGTCATTTTGCTTATAAGTACTGGGGTTCATTTGCTGGCTTTATGTCAGGATGGAACTATTGGGTACTCAATATTTTAGTTTGTATGGCTGAATTAAGTGCGATTGGACTTTATATCCAATATTGGTGGCCAGAGATTCCTACATGGGCATCCGCACTGGTGTTTTTCCTTTTAATTAACGGTATCAATTTATTGCATGTTAAGCTTTTTGGTGAAATGGAGTTCTGGTTCTCTATCGTCAAAATTCTAGCTATTTTAGCAATGATTGGCTTTGGATCTTATTTATTAGCCACAGGTACAGCAGGACCTCAAGCTGGCATTAGTAACCTTTGGGCTCTGGGTGGATTTTTCCCATTTGGCGTTGAAGGTTTAGTAATGGCAATGGCTGTGATTATCTTCGCATTCGGTGGAATTGAATTGTTCGGTATCACAGCTGCTGAAGCTCGTGATCCAGATAAAACATTGCCAAAAGCGGTGAATCAAATTATCTATCGAATTCTGATTTTCTATATTGCGACGCTTTTTGTACTTTTTGCATTATTCCCTTGGAACCAAATGGCAGAAGGCGGTAGCCCATTCGTCATGGTATTTGCGTCATTGGATAGTCAAGGCGTAGCTACGATGCTCAATTTCGTTATTTTGACTGCAGCAGTGTCTGTTTATAACGGTACAAGCTATTGCAGCAGCCGTATGTTATTGGGTTTGGCTCAGCAAGGTAATGCACCGAAGTTCTTAAAGAAAATCAATAAAAATGGTATTCCAACAAATGCCGTATTGGTTTCAGCATTCGTAACAGTATTATGCGTGATCTTGAATTATATTTTCCCTGAAAAAGCATTTGGTTTATTGATGATGCTTGTGGTTGCAGCGATTGTGATCAACTGGATTGTTATTTCCTGGACACATTTAAAATTCCGTAAAGCTATGCTGGCGCAAGGTGAAACAACTAAATTCCCAAGTATTGCATATCCATTCAGTAACTATTTGTGCATCGTATTTATGTTGGGTATCTTGGTGGTCATGTCACTGACAGCAGATATGCGTATCGCAGTGATGATGATACCTGCATGGATTTTATGTCTAATGCTTGCGTATGCAGTGAAGTTGCGTAAATTGCGCAATGCTGAACCAAACGTGGTTTTGAATCCAGATGTTTAAATAGCACATTTCATAATGCATCTAAAAGGACTGAATGAATTTTCGGTCCTTTTTTATTTGTCTATTTTTCAGTTGGAGTTGTTATATCTATTGAGCAGAAATACGTTAAAATTTGAGCCTTATAAAATGAACATGCTAGTTGTTCATTTCAATCTTCAAATAGCAAAAGGCATTTGCATTGTTCCAGTCTTTAAACATTCAAACCCGACTGGGTGGTTTCTATCTGTTTTACTATTCGATAGTTGGAACATTCATGCCGTATTGGAACTTGTATTTACAAGACCAAGGCTTTAATTATCAAGAAATTGGGATTTTGTCTTCTATCGCAATTATTACGCGTTTTTTTGCGCCATTAATTTGGGGATGGATCGCTGATAAGTCTGGTAAGCGAATGCTATTGGTTCGCATTGCAACTTGGATGGAAGCTTGTATTTGGTTTGCAATTTTTGTGATTCCAAACAGTTTTCAATCCGTTGCTTTGCTGATGTTGATCTTTAGTTTTTTTCAAAATGCGATCTTGGCTCAATTTGAAGGTGTCACTTTATTTTGGTTGGGTGAAAAAAGAGCGGAACTATATGGAAAAGTAAGGAAGTGGGGCTCTGTCGGTTTTATTGTAGGTGTTTTTGTGATTGGTGCGTCGTTGGAAATTATTCCAATTTCTATGTTGCCGATTTTACTTTTAGCTGTTTCATTTCTTGCATTTTTATGGTCTTTTAGTATTAAAGAGCCTATACATGCGCCGAGCTCACAAAAGAAATTAGAGTCACTCATTCCTGTATTAAAAAAGCCGACTGTTGCAGCATTTTTTACGATTGAGTTTATATTACTGTTTTCTCAAGCACCTTTTTATAGCTTTTACAGTAATTTTTTAAAGGAAATAGGATTTAGCACGACTCAAATTGGCAGTTTATGGGCAGCAGGTGTGATCGCTGAGATTGTGATGTTTGCCGTAGCGCAAAAGTTGTTTTTCACACGGTTTTCATGGCGTTCATTAGTGGCACTGTGTCTAATTTTGACTAGTTTGCGCTGGTTTTTGGTTGGAATTCTCACAACCAATTATTTCGGGCAGTTTCTAGCTCAATGTCTTCATGCATTTAGTTTTGGTTTATTCCATTTAATTGCTATGAAAGTGATTTTCCAAAACTTTTCACCTGAGCAACAAGGTCGCGGGCAGGCACTATACAGTACGATGTGGGGACTTGGAGTAGCTTCAGGAAGTTTACTGGCAGGGCATTATTGGCAACAATTAACTGGCGCAACAATTTTTTTATATGCAAGTGTAGTGGTGTTATTCGGATTATTGCTGATCTATTGGCTGCCGAATCGGGTGGAAGCAGCAGCCAAAAGTTAATTTAAATTTTAATATTTTGATACTGAGGCATCCAAGGTTGTGCTTGTTCTAATTGTGCTGCTAGTTGCAGTAATTGATCTTCACGTCCGAAAGGCGCAATAAATTGACTCCCTAAAGGCAAACCATTTTTATTCCAATATAGCGGTACGGACATAGCAGGTAAGCCCGTGACATTTGCTAATTGAGTAAATGGGACCCAGCTCAAATTATCCTGAACCATTTTATCGACGAGTTTTCCTTGAGCTAAATAATGTGCTTTCCCGACTTTGAGCAAAGCTTTTAAAATCGGCTTCTGCCAAGCAGGAGTAACAATTTCACCATTTTTAGGAGCAACAGATGCTGTTGAGGGGGTTAGATACAGATCATATTGCTCAAAGAACAAGTTCATCTGTGTACTGTAGCTTCCCCAATTATTTAAAGTATGAATATATTCGGTTGCACTCGTTTTTGCTCCAAACGCTGCTAAAGCCACCGAATCAAGTTCGAAATCATCATCGGTGGTATCCGACATTAATTTGATCTGTGCTTGCATGTATGAGAATTGACTGAACCATGTAGTAATAAAATCTTTTGCGAGTTCAAGTCCATTAATTTGTGGTTGATCTTCAACAACAATATGCCCAAGTGATTCTAATAGTTTTGCTGTATGTTCGACGGCTTGAATCGCATCTTTCGATACCTTGGTTCCGATTGGGGATTGGGTATTAAAAGCAATTCTTAATTTCTTAGGAGCTTGTTGAATAATATCTATATATTTTTGTTCAGGTGATTGAATCCTAAACAGAGAGCTTTGTTCTGGCCCATGTACAGCATCAAGCATTGCTGCGCTATCTCGGACTGATTTAGACAAAACATGCTGCATTGCAGCACCATGCATCGCTTCACTGTATTGAGGTCCCCAAGGAGTTCGTCCTCGGCTCGGTTTTAATCCAAATAGTCCACAATAGGATGCAGGAATGCGAATAGATCCACCACCATCACCAGCACCAGCAATAGGAACGATTCCAGCTGCTACAGCAGAAGCAGACCCTCCCGATGAGCCGCCGCTATTATGTTTTAAGTTCCATGGATTTCGGCATGCACCCCAAGCTTCAGGTTCAGTAATTCCTTTGATTCCGAACTCTGGGGTATTCGTGCGACCAAAAGTGATAATCCCCGCATTTTCCCAACGATTGACAATTTCTGCATTAAAGTCAGGCGTATAGTTGAACTTCTTTAGTGAATTGCTTCCATATGACGTTGGAACACCTTGGTATTCTTGAAATAGGTCTTTAACTAAAAAGGGAACACCAGCAAACGCCCCATGACGCTCTTGCTGAGCGCGTTGTTTGGCTTGTTCATACATTGGAATGATAATGGCATTAAGTTTAGGATTTACCTTTTCATTACGCTCTAATGCAATCTTCAAAAGTTCAGAAGCATGGATCTCTTTATTTTTGACTAATGCGGCTAGTCCGAGACCATCATATTGTACATATTCAGAAAAATTCATGGTTTTTATCCCTAAAGCTAACTCTTTATAAAGTAAACAATATCTATTTTTTAAATATCTAGAATACCCGAAATAAATCGGATAACAATCAAATAAAATCCATATAAAAAATATTGTGTTTATATGGTTATGATTGGGTGATTTTAAATAAAAATATGCTAAGTTAAGCCTATGCGACGTTAAGATGACGACTTTATTAAATCTATGAAAAATATTTATATTATTGGATTATTATGGGCTTTCTCGACATGGACTATGGCGGATACAGTCGTAACTGATAAAGCAACAACAGTACAACAAGCTGCGAAAGCAAATGCGATCCGTGTAACTACACGCCCTGAAATTATGGGGTTGTGGGGAATGGAAATTCCAAATAATAAGAAGTGTACCGAATACTACAATTTTCGAGGAATGAGCGATGTTGTGATTAAAAGCGGTAATGAGTGGTCATATGGCTTATATGATTATCAACCTTCAGAAGATCACAAGGAACGATTACCTGCTTTAATTTTGCAAATCAAATATGACAATAACGAAACTGATTGCTCAGGACAAAAACAGGATCAGACAGGTGAGGTTTCTCAATACTTCGTGAAATGGTCAAACGAACATACGATTGATTTCTGTGCTAATGAGAAAGGTGAGAAGTGTTTTGCGACCTTGCGTCGTGTGTTGCCATAATTTGTAGTTGATATAAAAAAGCCTCTTAATTTCTTAAGAGGCTTTTTTATTATGCTTTCTCAGCTTGCGGTTCAAGCTGCTTTAACAAATGTTTTTCTAAATAGTGAATATCCATTGCTTGTTCACAAAAGTTTTTATCTTTTAAGATTAAATCTTTGTGTAATGGAATATTGGTTTTGATGCCTGTCAAAATCATTTCATCAAGTGCTTGACGCATACGAGCTAAAGAAGTTTCACGGTCTTTGCCATATGAAATTAGTTTTGCAATCATCGAGTCATAGTATGGTGGAATGCTATAACCCTGATAAATATGAGAATCTAAGCGAATTCCTGCGCCACCAGGTGCATAAAAACTTTCAATTTTACCTGGTGATGGTAAGAATGTCGTTGGATCCTCTGCATTGATACGGCATTCGATCGCATGACCTTTCACTTCAACTTCATGCTGTTCGATATCTAGGCCAAGACCTGCAGCAATTCGAAGTTGTTGTTCAATGATATCAATTCCAGTCACCATTTCAGTAACAGGATGTTCCACTTGAACACGTGTATTCATCTCGATAAAGAAGAATTCACCATCTTCAAACAAGAACTCAAATGTCCCAGCACCACGATATTGCATTAACTTACAAGCATTTACGCAAGCTTCAAGAATATCCGCACGCGCTTGTTCAGGTAAGTTTGGAGCAGGTGCTTCTTCTAGAACCTTCTGATGGCGGCGTTGCAATGAACAGTCACGATCATATAGATGAATCGCATGACCATTACCATCACCTAGTACTTGTACTTCAACATGACGAGGCTTTTGCAGGAAACGTTCCATATAAACTGTATCGTCGCCAAACCACATCTCAGCATCACGTTGAGCGGCTTGAACAGACTCAAGTAATGTGTCGACACGTTCAACAATACGCATACCACGACCACCACCGCCAGCTGCCGCTTTCACGATCAATGGGAAACCGATCTCGCGTGCTTCAGCCAATGCATTGTGAATGGTAACAGCGTGATCACAGCCAGGAACAGTAGGTACGCCAGCTTTTTTCATTGCAATAATCGCGGAGACTTTATTCCCCATCAAACGAATATGCTCAGGTCGAGGACCAATGAAAATGAAGCCTGAGTTTTCAACAATTTCTGCGAATTCAGCATTTTCTGACAAGAAGCCATAACCAGGGTGAATCGCATCAGCACCTGTAATTTCTGCGGCAGTAATAATTGCAGGAATATTCAGATAGCTTTCGCTACTTGTACCTGGTCCAATACATACCGCTTCATCGACAAAGCGTAAATGCATTAAATCTTTATCTGCGTCTGAATAGATACCGACAGTTTTAATACCAAGTGTTTTACAAGCCCGAGTTATTCGTAAGGCGATTTCACCACGGTTTGCAATTAATACTTTCTGCAACATAGAAATCCCCAACTTATTAAGCGCGGTAGCGGAAAAGCGGTTGGCCGAATTGGATGACTTCACCATTTTTTACAAGAATTTCTTCAATCACACCGCTCTTGGTTGCTTCGATCGGGTTCATGATTTTCATTGCTTCGATGATTCCGAGTGTTTCACCAGCAGAAACGGTTTGACCGACATTAACAAATGGTGCCTCACCAGGGCTTGCAGCGGCATAGAACACACCAACCATTGGTGATGTTTCAACAGCACCACGAGGAGTTTTTGCTGCTGGAGCCGCTGGAGCTGCCGTTGTAGGCGCAGCCGCCACAGGTGCAGCAGCATACACTGGAGTAGGACGAGTCAATGAAATAGATTGATCTCCTTCCTTAACTTCAATGGCTTGTAAGTCAGATTCAATCATCAAATCGATGAGTTTCTTGATTTTACGGATATCCATGAGTGCATGTTCCTACAATGTCTAAATTAGTTAGAAGATTGAATTTTTTCAATAGCGTAATCGAGTGCGAAGGAATAACCCTTAGCACCTAGGCCACAAATTACGCCAATGGCTTTATCGGATAGAAAAGAGTGATGTCTGAATGCTTCACGAGCGTGAACATTGGACAAATGAACTTCAACAAAAGGGATTGCAACACCCAGTAAAGCATCTCGCAAAGCGACAGAAGTGTGGGTGAGCGCAGCTGGGTTAATGATGATAAACTTTACACCTTCAGTTTGTGCTTGATGAATACGATCAACAATTGCACCTTCCCAGTTGCTTTGGAATGTTTCTAATGTAAGAGATGAATCTTTGGCTTGAGCAATTAATTGTTTGTTAATATCGTCTAGCGTGAGATAACCATATACTTCTGGTTCTCGCTTACCTAGCAAGTTCAAATTCGGTCCGTGAATCACCAAAATGGTTGAGCTCATTTAGCCTGCTCCAATTTTAAAATTGCAAATTTAATTTGCAAGATGTCTGCAAAGTTTGCTTATTATGGCACAAAATTCTGCAATTTTTTTATAATTTCTTTTACTGAGTGAAGAAAGTTGCATGCCAAGCATGGTGCATATAATGAAAACTTTGCAAGGAAATCGCAATGTTAAAATATGACAAAAAAATAGGTTTATTTATTTTTAAAACATTTTAAACCGAACTCACCCGAATCGTTCATGAGATTTGTGTAACTGATGAGTCAATCACTTATAAGTCTTATTTTGATCATAACTTAAGTGAGTGAAAGTGTTGGTTTTTTAAACTTGGTTGAGGCGATAGTTAAACATCTCTTAAGATTAAAGCATTGTTTTACTGAGAGTTGTATTGTGCTTTTGTCTACTACAAAAGAGTATAAGCAAAATGCTTTTTGACATTGGGAAATTATGAAAGTTTATGAAACATCCACTTTGCAAATTGTATTTCTCTAAGACAATTAAGCAGATTCGTATAAATTGTAAGTTGGCAAAAATGATGAATTTTCACATTTGTTATGGCAGTTAATGACATGAAAATGTCCGAAAAAGATATCTATTGCTTCGATAATATACTTCGTACTTAAGAGACAACTTTCGATTGGCGTAGTATCTCTTATGGGTCTTTCAAAGCTGTCTTTCGATTGAAGACAGCTTTTTTTGTCTTTAATTTACTGATGCTGTTTTATAAATCTGAGGCAGTAGACAATTTTGAGCGAGCTCAGTAGATATTTCGGATGATGATTCTAAGGCATTCCATTGCTGCATTTGCTCAAACAACCATTCAAAGTCAGTCACTTTGGGTTGTGCATCATTTTCAATCAGATGACGAACTATATTTTGTATGGCATGGTATTTTTCTACATGCACTTCTTCAGAACATTCAAACTGAATAATATCGAATTCGACTAAAAGGTCCCAAATTGGCGCAAAGTCTTCAATCGATTTAAGCTCTTGCTGTGCTTTGATTAAAGCTCGAGTGAGTGAGATTAATGTATTCGGATGCTGTTCTGCCCAATCATGTGTCACAGCAAGCACTTTATCTGCGACATTTGGGATAATTTGCTGACTTGAACATACAATTTGTCCTAATCCTGCTAGTTCAGCTTGGGTATTCCAAGGCTCACCCACACAGAAACCATCGACTAAATGAGTGCTTAGTGCTTCTACCATATACGATGGCGGTAAGGTTTTTACTTGAATGTTTTTTGCAAGTTCCCTATCTGCCAAAGCAAGCCATTCTTTTAAACAATAATGATGGATAGAATGTTGAAACACATGCGCGAGTGAAACAGGATGATTTTGTTTAAGATGATCTACTAACTTTTGAGCAGATTGTTCCGCAGTATCGTCTTTTTGAATCTGTAATTGATAACACAGTTTCTGACTCAGGCTAATAAAAGCACGACTCTCGCTTAAGACCAATGGTGTTTGTAAGGGAATACCAATCTGATCATTGCCAATTGCAGCAGCAGGTAACATAGCAGATAAGCAATGTGCAGCATCGAGTAAACCAAATGCCAGTCGATCGCGTAAACTTGCCCAGGAAGCTTCTTTGATCAGCCGAACATCTAATCCTTCTTCATCAAAAAAACCGCGTTGTTTAGCCCAAAGCAGTGCTACGCAATCAAGTAAAGGAATATAACCAAGTTGCAATTTTGTTTTTTCTAAACTGCTCATTTATTCATCCTTTAGTTGATTGTTTAAAAGCTCTTGTGCATCGAGTAGACGACGTGCCATTTCACCGATGGTCATACGATGACTCATCGCATTTTTTCTTAATAATTGGAATGCTGTATCTTCAGTGAGACCGTGAAGTTGCATCAGTAAAACTTTCGCTTTTTCAATATCTTTTCGATCTGCGAGTTTTGTTTTTGCATCTTTTAGATCACATTCAAGTTTTTTATGCTTTTTATATTGCTCAATCGAAATATCCAGAATGGTATGTAAACGACTTGGATCGATACCATCAACAATATAGGCAGTGATGCCTGCATCAATTGCTTGTTTGATGGTGTCTTTGTCAGTGTTTTTAGTAAAGAGTACAGTGGGTAGGTCAAAGTTACTTACACAGCTTTCAATAACGTCACGATGTGGATGATCCATATCGAGCAAAATGACATCTGCTTGAAGATGTTCCAATTTGAAAATATTCAGGTGATCAAGAGTAAAGCAAGCAACAACATCAAAATCATGTTCAATTAAACAAGTTTTGATGTATTCAGCTCGGGCTTGATCATCATCAATAAGTGCGATTCTGAGTTTCGGCATAAGTATAAAGATCAAACGATAAGTGTGTGTGCATTTAAGACGATGCACGATGAATGTTGTTTTAAAAGCAAAATTGGTGCCATTGGAGTTATTCTTATTCGGTGCAATCGCTCCTTTAGCATCTACATTATGCGCTTTATTGTATCGTTCATTGATTTCAGAACCAAAGAAAATTTAGAACTATGTTTTAAAACCATAAAATGTATTGTTTTGGTGCGTAAAAAGAGTTCTTTTGAAGCAGAAAGAATTGTGCTTTAAAACGGGTCATCCTCATAAAGCCCTATTTTGTATAGGGGTAAAATGTAGTGTCTAAGCTATTTTTATTTATAAAAATCATTAAAAAACAATGATTAATATAATTTCTTGCTTTGCTTTCTTAAAGTTGGCATAGCATTTGCTAAATATTTATTGAGTCAAAGACGACTTTCCAAAAAATTGTAAGACGGCCAACGATGTCCGATCTGATCGGTTTGTTCACACAGAGTGCTGTGTCAACAAAGCAATATACGTTCAGTATGGGAGATGGCAATGTCTTTAGATTTATCGGCAAAAAAAGCCACATCAATAAAGTTATTTAACTTTTCTGCACCAGCGATGCGGGCATTCCACATGAGTTGGCTTGCTTTCTTCGTTTGTTTCTTTGCTTGGTTTGCATGTGCACCTTTAATGCCAGTCATTGCAGGTGAATTTCATCTGACTAAAGATCAAATCGCAAATATCAATATCGCAGCAGTCGCAATCACCATCTTAGTCCGTTTGATCGTTGGTCCTTTATGTGACAAGTACGGACCACGTAAAACATATACCGCTTTGTTGATTATCGGCAGTATCCCCGTTTTTGGTGTCGCTTCTGCAAATAGTTATGAATCATTTCTGTTCTTTCGCTTATTAATTGGTGCAATTGGTGCGAGTTTTGTGATTACGCAATACCACACTAGCATCATGTTTGCTCCAAATGTCGTGGGAACTGCAAACGCAGCCTCAGCTGGTTGGGGTAATGCTGGTGGTGGGGCAACACAAGCACTCATGCCGTTATTACTATCTGCATTGGTGATGTTTGGTGTAGAGCAAGCATTTGGTTGGAGACTCGCACTAATCGTTCCAGGTGTCATGATGGTGATCGTAGGTTTTCTTTACTGGAAGTTTACTCAAGATTGTCCTCAAGGTGATTTCAAAGAGTTACGTGCTCAAGGTGTGGTTGTTGGCAGCGATAAAAAAGGTGGTCTAGCAATCTTAATGCATGCTGCTCGTAACTATCGCGTATGGATTCTCTTCTTCTCATATGCAGCTTGTTTCGGTATCGAAATCTTTATCCATAACATCATTGCGATGTACTACGTCGAACACTTTAGTTTCGGATTAAAAGAGGCTGGTTTAGCAGCAGGTATCTTTGGTTTGCTCGCATTATTTGCCCGTGCATTGGGTGGGATTCTTTCAGACAAAGTTGCACTCAAAAAAGGCTTGGATGGTCGTACTAAAGTACTGTTTGGATTGATTCTTGGCGAAGGGCTTTTCTTAATGTTGTTCTCGCAAATGAATGGACCTGTACTCGCTATTCTCGTAATGACGGTATTTGCATTATTCACACACATGGCATGTGGTGCGACTTATGCGCTTGTTCCATTCATTGATCGTGAAGCGCTAGGTGGTGTTGCAGGCATCATCGGTGCAGGTGGAAACGTTGGTGCAGTGGCGGCAGGTTTCTTACTGAAAGGTATGTTGGATATTCAAACTTGTTTAATGGTTCTAGGTGGCTTAGTGGTCATTGCTGCGAGTTCGGTCATGCTTATCCGATTTTCGGTAGAGCATAAAGAAAAAGAACAACGTTTATTTGAACAAGCAATTTTAGAACGTGGCTCAGAACAAAACAGCGCAGCTTAATCTCAGATTAGATTTTAGGAGAAACACAATGAAATTAGTGATGATTGGTCACGGTATGGTGGGTCATAAATTCATCGAAGCCATCTTAGAGAAAGCTGATGATGAATTAGAGATAACAATTCTTGCTGAAGAACCACGTATTGCATATGACCGCGTACATTTGACTGAATATTTTTCAGGTAAATCAGCGAAAGATTTATCACTTGCTCGTTTCGATTTTGCCGATGCACATGGTATCGATTTAAGACTAAATACCAAAGCTATTGCAATTGATACAAAAGAACAAACCGTGACTACTAGTATGGGTGATGTCATCAGTTACGACAAACTCGTACTGGCAACTGGTTCATATGCTTTCGTTCCGCCAATTGCAGGTAATGATCGTGAAAATTGCTTTGTATATCGTACCATTGAAGATTTAGATGCGATCCGTGCTGCAAGCCTAAACGCGACATCAGGTGTGGTGATCGGTGGTGGTCTACTCGGTTTGGAAGCGGCTAAAGCTTTACGTGATTTAAATCTTGAAACACATGTAGTTGAGTTTGCACCACGTTTGATGGCGGTTCAAATTGATGATTTAGGCGGTAAAGTATTACGCCGTAAAATTGAAAACTTAGGTGTAAAAGTTCACACGCAAAAAGCGACACAATGTATCGAAGCTGGCAATAATGCTAAGCATGTAATGAAATTTGCTGATGGTAGTGAGCTTGAAACGGATGTGATTTTGTTCTCTGCGGGGATTCGTCCACGTGATGAGTTAGCACGTTCAAGTGGTTTAGCGCTTGGTGAGCGTGGTGGTATCAAGATCAATGATTACTGCCAAACCTCTGATGAAAACATTTACGCAATTGGTGAATGTGCGCTTTGGGACAATAAAATCTATGGTCTCGTTGCACCTGGATATGACATGGCGCGTATCGCAGCCAAACATATCTTAGCTGAAGAAACACATTGTTTCGCTGGTGCTGATATGAGCACTAAGTTGAAATTGATGGGTGTAGATGTGGCATCGGTTGGTGATGCACATGGTATGACACCGAACTCACTTAGCTATTTCTATGCTGATGAAGATGCATTGGTTTATAAGAAAATCGTTGTCGATGCAGATAAAACCAAATTACTGGGTGCAGTACTGGTTGGTGATGCAAAAGAATATAACGATCTTTTACAAATGATGTTGAATGGTATCGCATTGCCAGAAACACCTGAAAGCTTAATCATGCCAGGATTTGCTGATTCTGGTGCGAAGGCGGGCGGTAGCGGTGTTGATTTACTTCCAGACAGTGCAACGATTTGTTCATGTAACAACGTATCGAAAGCAGATATTTGCCAAGCCATTTGTGATGGTTCCACCTCTTTAGGTGCTTTAAAGAAATGTACTAAAGCAGCAACAGCGTGTGGTGGTTGTGCGCCATTAGTTACTCAAGTTTTAAAGTCTGAGTTACAACGTCAAGGTGTAACGGTTAATAACCATGTATGCGAACACTTCCCGTACTCACGTCAAGAGATCTATCACTTGGTGCGTGTCAATGAAATCAAAACATTTGATGATTTGATTCAACAACATGGTCATGGTTTAGGTTGTGATATCTGTAAACCAATGACAGCAAACATTTTGGCATCGTGCTGGAATGACTTTGTATTGGAACCAACGCATGCAGGTCTACAAGACAGTAATGACTACTACTTAGGAAATATCCAAAAGGATGGTTCATACTCAGTTGTACCACGAATGGCAGGTGGTGAAGTCACGCCAGATGGTTTGATTGCTGTAGGTCAAATTGCTAAAAAATATAACCTGTATACCAAAATTACAGGTGGTCAACGTGTTGACTTATTTGGTGCGCAACTGCACGAGCTACCATTTATTTGGGAAGAGTTGAATGCAGCAGGCTTCGAGTCAGGTCATGCTTATGGTAAATCATTGCGTACAGTGAAATCATGTGTAGGTAGCACTTGGTGCCGTTATGGCGTAGATGATTCTGTTGGTTTAGCGATTGAATTAGAAAACCGCTACAAAGGCTTACGCTCACCGCACAAACTAAAAATGGCTGTGTCGGGTTGTACGCGTGAGTGTGCTGAAGCACAAGGTAAAGATGTTGGTGTAATTGCGACAGAAAAAGGTTGGAACCTATATGTGTGTGGTAATGGTGGAATGAAACCACGCCATGCAGAGCTTTT
This sequence comes from Acinetobacter sp. A22, assembly GCF_030913345.1. NCBI lineage: Bacteria > Pseudomonadati > Pseudomonadota > Gammaproteobacteria > Moraxellales > Moraxellaceae > Acinetobacter > Acinetobacter sp. A22. The sequence continues at coordinate 1,205,773 of NZ_CP133162.1, read as the reverse complement.
AGCTTCTGATCTAGATACTGAAACTTTGATTCGTTATATCGACCGCTTCTTTATGTTCTATATCCAAACAGCTGATCGTTTACAACGTACGAGTGTATGGCGTGACAACATGGAAGGTGGTTTAGATTATCTCAAAGCTGTGATTGTCGATGATTCGCTTGGTCTTGCAGAAGAACTTGAAAATCGCATGGCACATGTAATTGGAACTTATCAAGACGAATGGCGTACTGCGGTAGAGAATCCTGAGATTCGTAAACGCTTCCAAACTTACATTAATGCAAGCGCTGAAGAGCAAGCTGATCCATATATTCAATTTACTGAAGTGCGTGATCAGATCCGTCCATTAAATGAAGCTGAACGTTCAGTTGATCGTATCCCGATGGTAGAAGCATAAGGAGAATCAAAATGACAAATCTAAAAGACATGAATATGCTTTCAGAAAATCAATGGATTGATGTGTGTCATCTTGATGACATCACGCCAAATACAGGTGTAGGTGCACTTATTGCGGGTCAATCCGTTGCTTTATTCCGCGTAGGGAACGAAAAACGTATTTATGCATTAAGTAATAAAGATCCGTTTAGCCAAGCAAATGTAATGGCGCGCGGTATTATTGGTGATTTGCAAGGTGAGCGTGTTATTGCCTCACCGATTTACAAACAACACTTCAGTTTAGCAACAGGTCGATGCCTAGAAGATAAAGATCAAAAGCTTTCTGTTTTTCCAACCAAAATCGAAAATGGTCGAGTTTGGGTAGGTACTGTTCCGCAAAAAACTTATATTACCAATAATGGTGTTTCTCAAGAAAAACTGAAGCTCGTTTTGATTGGTAATGGTTTGGCTGGAATGCGCTGTCTAGAGGATTTACTCGACATGGCACCTGATCGTTATGATGTGACGGTGATTGGTGAAGAGCCTTGGGGTAACTATAACCGTATCATGCTTTCACCCGTGCTTTCTGGTGAGAAAACCATTGATGACATTATGTTGCATCCACATGCATGGTACAGCGATAAGGGCATCAAATTTATTGCTGACGATCCTGCTATAAAAATCGATCGTACTCGTAAAGTAGTGCATACACAAAAAGGCGAAAGTGTCGATTACGATCGTTTGATTATTGCAACAGGTTCATCTCCATTTATCCCACCTGTACAAGGCGTGGATTTGAAAGGTGTAATCAGTTTCCGTGATATTTATGATGTCAATACCATGATTAAATATTGCGAAACGAAGAAAAATGCTGTGGTGATTGGTGGTGGTCTGCTTGGCTTAGAAGCAGCTTACGGTCTCAAGCAACGTGGCATGAATGTCACTGTTCTTCATTTGATGGATCGCATTATGGAGCGTCAGCTTGATGGTCGTGCGAGTCGTATGTTGCGTCAAAGTATTGAAGAAAAAGGGATTAATATTATCACTGAGGCAAATACTGAAGCATTGATTGGTAAAGATGGCCATGTTAACCAAGTACGTCTGAAAGATGGCACAGTGTTGGATGCCGACCTTGTCGTATTTGCTGTAGGTATTCGTCCAAATATTGCTTTGGCTCAAAGTGCTGGTTTACGTTGTAATCGTGGTATTTTGGTCAATGATACGATGCAAACATTTGACCCAAGTATTTATGCAGTAGGTGAATGTATTGAGCATCGTAATCAGACTTTTGGTCTCGTCGAACCATTGTGGGGACAAGCATTTATCTGTGCAACACACTTGGCAGAACACGGTAGTTTAACTTTCAAATCACCAACCGTTCCGACTCAGCTTAAAGTTAGTGGTGTTGATGTATTCTCGGCTGGAAATTTTGAACCGAAAGAAGATTACGAAGACATTATCCTGAATGATGAAAAACGACAAATATACAAGCGTATCATTATTCAGAAAGATAAAGTCATCGGTGCGGTACTGTTCGGTGATACTGAAGATGGCATGTGGTATGCGGAATTGATTGCAGATCAAACACCAATTTCAACATTTAGAAATAAATTGTTATTTGGTAAGGATTTTGCAATGAAGAAAGCAGGTTAATCATCTTTGGGGTTTAGGTTCCTCGGTGCCTAAACCCAAACAGAACGTGAAATTCAGGCATAGATGAAATAGGTGAAGGGGCAGTCATGAACAGTATTCAAAATTTAGAACACAGTCGCTCCGATCAAGCAGAAACAATCATTACAAAAACAACGTGTCCCTATTGTGGGGTTGGATGTGGTGTTGATGTCACGGTAAATCATAAAGCACAAGGAACAACGGTTGAGGTTGCTGGTGATTTGGAACATCCATCTAATTTTGGACGCCTTTGTATTAAAGGCAGTAATTTGGCGGATACTCTAGGATTAGAGACTCGCGTTTTGCATCCGATGTTTGGTCGTAAGAACCATCGTAAGGTAACGACATGGGATGCAGCCATAGAAAAAATCGCAGATCAATTCCAAGCGTGTATCGATCAACACGGTCGTGACAGTGTGGCATTTTATGTATCAGGGCAGCTATTGACTGAGGATTATTACGTCGTCAATAAGTTTGTGAAAGGCTATCTAGGTACAGCCAATATCGACACCAATTCACGTCTGTGTATGTCTTCGGCAGTTGCAGCGCATAAACGTGCTTTTGGTGAGGATATCGTGCCAGCAAGTTACGAAGACTTTGAATTTACCGATATGGTGGTGTTGGTGGGTTCAAATACGGCATGGTGTCATCCTGTACTTTACCAACGCATCATGCAGGCTAAAAGTAAAAATCCAGATTTATTCGTTGTTGTGGTTGATCCCCGTTTTACCAGTACATGTGAACAAGCAGATTTGCACCTTCCAATTTTACCTGGACAAGATGTCGCATTGTTCAATGGTTTATTACAGTATTTATATAAGAATAACTTTATTGATCAACATTTTGTCGATACACATACAGAAGGTTTGGACACTTTACTAGAATCTAGTCAGACTGAAGCTGATTTTGACTCAGTCGTGAACCGTACGGGAATTTCAGCAGAAAAGCTAAAATTCTTCTTCGAAAAATTTGCCACCAATCAAAAAGTTGTGAGCTTATTTTCAATGGGTGTGAATCAATCTTCTCAAGGGGTGAATAAAGCCAATAGCATTATCAATTGCCATCTTTTGACAGGGAAAATTGGTAAGTTAGGTGCTGCGCCATTCTCAATGACAGGTCAACCGAATGCCATGGGTGGCCGTGAAGTGGGTGGTTTAGCCAATATGTTGGCAGCACATATGGACATCGATAATCCATCACACCAAACACTTGTACAAAACTTTTGGAACAGTCCTGTGATTGCCAATCAAGCGGGACTGAAAGCAGTTGACTTATTCCAAGCTGTGGAGTCTGGAAAAATTAAAGCCATATGGATTATGGCAACCAATCCTGTGGTGAGTTTACCTGATGCGGATCAAGTAAAACGCGCATTGACCAAATGTGAGTTTGTCGTGGTTTCAGATATTTGTGCTGATACAGATACCACAGCTTATGCGGATGTGTTGCTTCCTGCGTTAGGTTGGGGTGAAAAAGATGGAACGGTGACCAATTCTGAACGCCGTATTTCACGTCAAAGAGCTTTTTTACCTGCTCCAAAGCAAGCAAAAGCAGACTGGTGGGCCGTTGCTGAAGTTGCGAAAAAATTAGGTTTTTCTGGTTTTGATTTTAACAACGTATGTGACATCTTTAATGAACACGCCGCCTTATCTGCCCATCAAAATGCAAGTTTGGATCAACGTGATCAAGTGGAAAACTTTCGTTATTTCAACCTAAAAGGACTAATGAATTTGTCTTTGGATGAATATGATCATTTACGTCCGATCCAATGGCCCGTTTGGGAAAAAGGTCAAAGTACTGCGGTTGAGCAGTTATTTGATCAAGGCTTGTTTAGCCATAAAAGCAAAAAAGCAAAACTGATCCCGACAGTGGCAATTGATCCAGTTCATGCAGTTTCTGAAGATTATCCATTGGTGTTGAATACAGGACGTATTCGTGATCAATGGCACACCATGACACGAACAGGTTTATCAGCAAATCTGACTACTCACCGAGCTGAACCATTTTGTGAAATTCACCCGAATGATGCTTTAAAATTTGGTATTCGTGATAAAGCATTGGTTGAAGTGAAGTCACAATGGGGCAGTTGTGTTCTGCGTGTCACTTTGGCTCAAGGTGTTCGCCGTGGTCAAATTTTTGCACCGATTCATTGGACTGAGCAAGTTGCCTCTGATGCTCGTGTCGGAAAAGTAGTTAATCCAGTTGTAGATGCAATATCAGGCGAACCTGAGTTTAAACATACACCTGTTGCAATTCAGCCATTCCATACAACATGGCAAGGTGTTTTGTATGTCCGAGATGGGTTTGAACAACAAATCAAAACCTCATTGCAAACATGTGCATGGTGGGCAAAAGTTAAAATAGCCAAAGCAGTTCGTTTTGAAATTGCAGATCGTCACAACTTTGATCAAACGCAGAAGAATTTAAAAAGTTTCTTGCCTTTTGTTGATGAAACTTATGAATGGTTGAGTATTGAAGATGTTTCAGCGCAAATGAGTCATAGCATCATTCTGAAAGATGGGATTTTGATTGCCAGTCTTTATATTGCGCCATCGGATATGTTGCCTGACCGTGATTGGGTTGCGAGTTTATTCAAACGTGAGCGTTTAAGTGCATTACATCGTAAAGCACTGCTTGCTGGTATGCCGATGTCAGCCGCAAATAATGATGGACCATTGGTTTGTAGCTGCTTTAAAGTAGGTAAAAATAAGATCATTGAAGCGATTAAAACGCAGAATATTACTCATGAAAAACAAGTGACAGCTTGTCTAAAAGCGGGTGGTAATTGTGGTTCTTGTTTACCTGAGATCAGAGGTTTGATTAAAACCTGCCAGTTGGAGGCGGAAGCATGAATACAGATTTTCCCGCTACAGATCTCGTGATCTTGGCGGGAGGACAGGCAAGACGAATGAATGGGATGAACAAACTATTGCAACAGTTTGATGATCAGATTCAATTGTCAAAAATTTGTCAACGCTTTAAATCGGAAGTTCAGCAGATATGGGTCAATAGTCATCGTGATAGCTCGATCTATAAAAGTATAGAGCCGACTGTTGAATGTTTTTCTGATGATCAAAACGGCTTTTTAGGGCCGTTGATGGGAATGAAAAGTGCATGGTCGCGTGTACAAGCAGAATATGCATTATTTATTCCTTGTGATGTGACTTATATCCCAAATCAAGTGCTTGCAAAGCTGCATCGTGCCTTAGAGAAAAATCCGCAAGCATCCGTGGCGTATGTAAATATCAATGGCGATGCCTTGTATCCATTTTGCTTGTTAAAAAGAGCGAGTTTATCGATATTAGAACACCAGCTCGCTGCAAATAAATTAAGTTTAAGAGAAACTTTTAGGCAACTACACGCTCAACACGTTGTCTTTCAAAAGCAAAGCCTGTTTTGTCATAGCATCAATTCATTGGATGAGCTTCAACAATACAAGCAGATGAAAGCTTTTAAACAGATGTTTGTTTCAAACTGATCGGTTAAAAAAGCTCTCTTATTTAGATGTTGATATGGATGTTTAGATTATGGATTTTTGCAGATAAATTTCCATTTCTTCAACTGGAACCATACCACCACCAGTTGCCCAAACAATATGATTAGCATTATTCATTTGTTGCGCAGTCAGTTGATGCATAGCAGCATATTCTTGGTGCTGACTGATTAAGATTGGACCTAACATTCCAGCTAAGGCTGATGGTTCCAGTTTTAAATCTTCTGATTCATTGAGTAGCCCCAATAAGTTATACATGCTTTGATCATCCAGTGTGTAGAAAGCATCGAGTAGTCTTTCCATCGCTCGACCTACAAATCCAGATGCACGTCCTACTGCTAAGCCATCTGCTGCGGTAATGTTATCAATGCCTAGGTCTTGTACTGAGATTTGATCATGTAAGCCTGTTGCTACACCTAGCAACATGCATGGTGAATGAGTTGGCTCTGCAAAAATACAATGTACGTGATCACCCAAAGCCATTTTTAGTCCAAATGCAACGCCACCAGGACCACCACCAACCCCACAAGGTAAATAAACAAATAAAGGATGGTCTTGATCAACCGTAATATTTTGAGATTCTAATTGTGCTTTTAAGCGTTCACCTGCAACGGCATATCCTAAAAATAAAGTTTTTGAATTTTCGTCATCAATAAAAAAGCAATTTGGATTTTTTAATGCTGCTTTACGACCTTCTTCAACTGCAACACCATAATCCTGTGCGTATTCAATAACGGTAACACCATGTGATCTTAATTTATCTTTTTTCCACTGACGTGCATCTGCCGACATATGCACAGTGACATCAAAGCCAAGTTTTGCACTTATTATTCCAATCGAAAGTCCTAAATTTCCTGTAGAGCCAACTGCAATACTGTATTGACTAAAAAAATCTCTAAATTCTGCACGATCTAATTTTGAATAATCATCTTCAATTGTTAATAAACCTGCTTGAAGGGCAAGTTTTTCAGCCTGATAGAGCACCTCGTAAATACCGCCACGTGCTTTGATCGATCCTGAGATTGGTAAATGACTGTCTTTTTTGAGCCATAATTTTCCAGTGATATCTTGTTTGAAATGAGCTTCAAGCGTTTGCTGCATCTTTGGAATCGAAACCAGTTCAGACTCAATAATTCCTTTGCTTATCTCAGTCTCAGGAAATACAGACATCAGATAAGGAGCGAAGCGAGTTAAACGATCACGGGCATCATCAATATCATTTTGATTAAGACCAACAAAAGGTAGCCCCATTTCAAGGGTCGTAAAACTTGGATTCAACCAAATTGTTTCTTTAAGCTGAATGAGATCATCAACAACAGGGTGTTGTGCAACAAGGGCTTCAATTTGTTTCGAGTTCATTGGATTATTCATAAGATCTTTCTATTATGGTGAGGAATCGTTAAAGAAATTCCATTCTTTTTAGATATTCATGTATTAAAGGGATTGGATCAATAAAAATTATATCTTATGACAATAATCTTATTCATTTATCAGAACTCTGCTAAGTCAAGTTTTAGTTTTATTTCGGGTGAGTGTACTTGATCTTCTAGTAAATAAGTTCTATTTTAGAACTAACAGGATTTTAAGTGGTTGTCCAAATAATTTATTAGGATTTAAGATCATGTTTGGGCAATTAAAATTTACAAAAATAATCGAGATAACTGCTTGTCTTGCTTATTTCATCATTTGTAATTTGAGCCTTATTCGCTTTTAAAAATCAAAAGACCTTTAGTGAATAAAACTGCAAATCATAGGGAGAATAAAATGCCAATGTCGACTAGCGCTGCAAGACAGGATGTGACTGCTTGTATTTTATGTTCGAGAAACTGTGGTTTAAGTGTTGAAGTTGAAAACAACCAATTTAAGAAAATTAAAGGTGATGAGCAGCATCCATTTTCACAAGGTTATATTTGTCAAAAAGCAGCACGTTTAGAGCATTATCAACAACATGCAGATCGTTTAACTCATCCCTTGAAGCGACAAGCTGATGGTTCATTTCAAGAAATTCCTTGGGATCAAGCGATCCAAGAAATCGCAGATCAATTGGTTGAAATTCGTGATGCACATGGCGGAACAGCATTTGCGTCGGTTGGTGGTGGTGGACAAGGCAATCATCTAGGGGCGGCTTATGGTCGCCAACTATTGTATGCAATGAAAAGCTTTTATGCCTATAACTCACTTGCTCAAGAGAAAACTGGTGATTTCTGGGTGAATGGTCGTTTGTTTGGCAGTCAAGCATGTCATACCACTGAAGATGTGGAACATGCGGATTATGTTTTATTTATTGGAACCAATCCGTTTCAAGCACATGGTATTCCAAATGCTCGTGATACTTTAAAACATATCAAGAAAGATCCAAACCGAACAATAGTGGTATTTGATCCGCGTGTTACTGAAACGGCTAAGCAAGCTGATATCCATGTGCAATTAAAACCTGGTACAGATTCCTATTTGATGTCTGCAATGATTGCAATCATGTTGCGTGAAGATTTGTATGATCAAGCATTTATTCAAAAGCATACGCATGGGTTTGAGCAAGTTAAACAAGCATTTTCAGCCGTCCCAATTGAGTAATATATTGAGAAGGCAGATGTTTCAGTTGAATTGATCTATCAAATTGTCCGTGATTTTGCCAAAGCTAAGCGTGGTTGTGTTCGTATTGATTTAGGGATTCAGCATACTTTAAACACAACCTTAAACGGATATTTGGAAAAATTACTTTATTTACTCGTAGGGCATTTTGGTAAACAGGGAACGAATAACTTACATACTATGTTTATTCCGATCTTGACCAATACTGATGAGCGTAATCCTAAATATCGTCGTACGGTTCATCATAAGATGTTTCCAATATCAGGTTTTTTTCCACCCAATATTTTACCTGACGAAATTTTAAAAGCAGGTGATAAGCGAGTACGTGCAGTCTTTGTAGATAGTTGCAATCCATTGCTCACCTATCCAGACACCGCAGCTTATGAACAGGCATTCCAGTCATTGGAGTTGCTAGTTGTGGTTGATGTTGCGATGACAGAAACAGCGCGATTAGCCCATTATGTATTGCCAGCGCATAGTCAATTTGAAAAGTGGGAATTTACGGGCTTTAATTTGGAATTTCCACAAAATGGTTTCCATTTACGTCATCCGCTTTTTAAAGCTCAAGGCAATACGCTGCCTGAATCGGAAATCTATACTCGCCTACTTGAAGCCATGGGTGCTATTCCAAAACAGTTTCCTTTACTGAATAAGATCGCGCAAAAGGATTCCGCTAAAACAGCATATCTAGGTTATTTTGCTGCACTTGCTGCCAGTTTTGTGAAAAATAAAAAGTTAGTCCCATTTTCGGCATCTATTGTTTATCGAACACTTGGGCAGAGATTACCAAATGACGCCGCATCAACGGCTTTATTATTGCCTTTGTGTATGCAGTATTCGGCTCAACACTATAAAGCAGTCAAACAAGCAGGTTATAAAGGGAATCGTTTAACATTAGGCGTAAACTTATTCCAAGCGATATTGCAAAAACGTTCAGGCGTAATTCTCTCTAAACACAACTATGATGATGTCTGGGATTTGGTTGCTTATAAAGATAAAAAGATTCATTTAGCAATCCCTGAAATGTTGATTGAGTTAGCACAACTGAATCAACAAACTCAAGGTACAAGTGATCAGTTTCCATTTGTCTTATTGGCAGGTGAGCGCCGTAGCTATAACGCAAACCAAATCTACCGTGATCCAGCATGGCGTAAGGTTGATGCAGAAGGTCGCTTGAGAATGAATCCTGAAGATGCAATTTATTTTGGCGTAGAGACTGGTCACTCATTGCAGTGTATTTCAGAACATGGGCAGATTGCAGTGGTTGTGGAGATCCATGAGGGAATGCGAAAAGGGGTTGTTTCGCTGCCACATGGCTATGGTTTACGTTATAACGGGGGGCAGGCGATCGGACCTGAATTGAATCGATTAACTTCGTTAAAGCATTGCGATCCTTTATCGAAAACCCCATATCATAAACATGTGCCTGTACGACTAGAGAAGCCTGCGGCATAGTTGATAGATTGAGTTGATTTGCACTATTTTATTGCGTTTAAATTTATATATGTTTTGAAATAGTGCAATTTCATTTAACCATAATCTGCTATAAATCATCAGATTTTGCTCTAGTATTAAAATGATAAGTTCATTCAACGAAACACAGACTATATGATTGATGAATTTTAGAAATTGGAATAATAATTGCTTAAGTAAAATTCTCATATGTTCAGGAAAATAGATATGCACACAACTTGTGCTGAACAATATGAGAAAATTCACAATATGAGTGCATATGATGAAGCATGAAATACCTGAAACGAGTTTACCGATCTTACAAGATCAGTATGGTCGTATTAAGCGTAAGTTACGTATTTCGGTGACGGATCGTTGCAATTTTAAATGTGTGTATTGTATGCCTGAACATCCTGAATGGATGAAAAAGCAAGACTTATTAAGTTTCGAATCGCTTTTGGTTTTTTGTACTTATATGGTGAAACAAGGCATTGAGAATATTCGTATTACAGGTGGGGAACCTTTAATGCGACAAGGAGTTGTTCATTTCATCCGTGATTTGCAACAACTAAAAAAAATTGGTTTAAAACGTATTTCAATGACGACTAATGGTCATTACCTAGCGAAGTATGCTGATCAATTAAAAGCTGCTGGTTTGGATGATTTAAATATCAGCCTCGATAGTCTTGATGCAAAACAATTCAAAGCACTAACCAAGAAAGAACTTAATCCTGTACTAGAAGGAATAAAAGCCGCTCAAAAAGCTGAAATCCCTTTGAAAATTAATTGTGTTTTGATGAAAGATCACAATGATGATCAAATTCTACCGATGGTGAAATGGGCAAAAGATCAAAATATTCCATTACGTTTTATTGAGTTTATGCCGCTAGACGGTGATCAACATTGGACAAAAGATGCTGTAGTGAGCGAAGCAGAAATATTAGCGCGATTAAAGCCTCATTATGCTATTGAGCTACTTCAACAAAATCATGAACCAGCACGCCAATATCGATTAGAAGATGATTATCGAATTGGCATCATTTCGACGATTACCCACTCATTTTGTGGTGAGTGCGATCGTATTCGTCTAACTGCACAAGGTGAACTATTCAATTGTTTATTTGCTCAACAAGGTTTGAATATCAAAAACGATTTGTTGAACACGATTAAACAACATGTTGGTTTATCTGAAGTGTCATATCAAATGCTAGATCAAAAAATTAAACCTTATATCTGGCATAAGGCCAAAGGTTATCACGCGATACAAAACCAACAAGTACGTAAAATTAGTATGCACATGCTTGGAGGTTAGATTGAAAAATATGGAGAGGGTATGCAAACCATAGAAATTAAAATAGAAGCTTTTGGAGAGATAGAAAGATTACTACCCAAACCACTTCAATTTGAGTTTGCTAAAGAAAGTTTAATTTTAGATGTTTTAAATCATATTGTAGATTGTTATCCAGATGCTACAAAGGCGATGGATAAATGTGCTTGCGCGATAGGTGAAGATATTGTGACACGTCAGACCGTACTAAATTCATCATGCACAGTGGTGCTTTTGTCACCTGTTGCTGGAGGTTAGAAATGCGTGAGTTTTCAAGAGTTCAAGATCAAGCATTAAGTTTAGATATTTTTGATCCTATTCAGTCATTTCCTGAATGTGGAGGGATTGATGTTTTTATAGGAACTGTGCGAAACCATCATGAAGGAAAATCGGTAAAAGCACTTAAATATACCTCTTACACACCTGTCGCAGAAAAGATGATTCGTGACATAGAACAGGAAATTAAAGATAAATATCAAGTTTCTTATGTTCGAGTGATTCATCGTATTGGTTATTTGGATGTGAGTGACACCGCAATTATTGCAATTGCGTATGCTGCGCATCGTCGTGAAGCATTTCAAGCTTGCGAAGAAGCTGTTGAACGAGTCAAGCATGAAGTTCCAATTTGGAAAGAGGAGTTTTTCACAGATGGAACAAGCCATTACGTTGAAGGCTGTTGTATTCGAAAAGATACTACTGATAATCTTCAATCGAAAAAGCACTTGAGTTCTCCTTTATCAAAAGCAGAATCAACAACGCATCAGCACCATGAACATTGTGCACATGACCATACACACGATTAAATTTAGGAAGTAAAGATGAAAAATGTTGGGATGAAACCCGAAAGTTATCGTGTAGCTGAAGCACAAGCTGTCTTACATGCACCTGCACATTGTATTCAACTTCTACGTGACGGAAATACTGAAAAGGGCGATGCGCTGAAAACTGCACGTATTGCAGGTATATTGGCAGCGAAACGAACGGATGAGCTGATTCCACTTTGCCATCCATTACCGATTTATCGCGCCGATGTTGAATATGAATTAAATGATGATCATGTCGTAATTTTAACCACTGTAGAAACCATTGGTCCTACAGGTGTTGAGATGGAGGCACTCACAGCTGCCAGTCTTGCAGGTTTAACGTTATATGACATGTTAAAACCGCATTGTGAGCCTGAAGAGCTTTGTTTAGATCAATGTAAATTACTCAAGAAAAAAGGCGGAAAATCACATTTCAAACGTACCTTACGTCAACCTGTTTCTGCAGCAGTGATTGTTCTCTCAGATACTGTGGCAGCTGGTCGCAAACCTGATACGGCAGGAAAGTCAGTTGTTGATACTTTGACAGAAGCTGGTTTTGATCCAATTCATTATCAAATTCTGCCTGATGAATCTGATCAATTAAAGGATCTAGTATTAGAGCTAAGCAAATCTTATGCATGCATTATGACTGTTGGTGGTACAGGAATCGGGAAGCGTGACATAACGGTAGATACGCTTGAGCCATTGTTAGAAAGAAAATTGGATGGTTTGATGGAAGCGGCGCGTTCTTTTGGACAGAAGCGTACGCCATATGCGGCTATGTCGCGTGGGGTGGCTGGTTTTATTGATCGTTCGTTAGTAGTGACTTTACCTGGTAGTCGTGGCGGCGCAAGTGAATCAATGGCTGCAATTTTGCCAGCCTTGGTGCATATTTTTGATGTTTGCCGTGATTTGCCACATCCAGGGGGATATGAGTAATGTCAGGATGTGATGCTGAGAAAGGGTTGATCAGTATTGATGATGCTTTGGCGTTGATTCAGTCAACGCCTAGCGCATTGACGGTTGAGCAACTGCCATTAACCGAATGTCTGAATCGTTATTTGGCTCAAGATGTGTATTCTGGGGTCGATTTACCCACTTTTTCACAAAGTGCTGTGGATGGGTATGCAATATGTTCATCCTCTGAAAATCTTCAAGATTCAGTATTTGAAGTCATTGGAGAGATAAAAGCAGGAAGTGAACTTGATCATCAACTTCTGCAGGGACAAGCCATACGTATTTTTACTGGGGCTAAGATTCCAACTGGCACAACACATGTCGCTAGACAAGAAATTGTAAAGATCGAATCAAATAATAAAATCCGATTAGTCGAACATATTCAGCAACAAGCAGATATTCGTTTTGCAGGCGAGGAAATTCAATTAGGTCAGAAGATTGCTGAATGTGGTCAGAAAATTAATATTGGTGCGCTTGCAGCATTGAGTATGATCGGTGTACGAAGTATTGCTGTATATAGACTACCTAAAGTAGCTGTACTCGTCACTGGTGATGAAGTTGCTGAAACACCAGAAGATTTAAAAGCTGGCAAAGTTTTTGATGCAAATGGACCTTTATTAAAAGCATGGTTTGAAGATTACGGCATAGAGGTAAATATTCTGCACATTGCTGATGAGTCTCAACGTGTTACTCAATGTTTTAACCAATTAAAACAACAATATGATGTGATCATCACCACAGGTGGTGTATCTGTTGGGGACTATGATTTTGTCCGTCCTTGTTCATTTGACGCAGGTTTCGAACAAATATTTTGGAAAGTTAAACAAAAACCAGGTAAACCACTTTTCTTCGCCCAATATATTGAAGATGAGCATCGCTGTTTTTTACTTGGATTGCCTGGAAATCCAGCTGCAGTTTATGTTTGCATGCAAATCTATGGCAAGGTTTTATTAGATGCATTGCAAAATCAAGATCAATCAATCAATTGGTTTAGTGGAACATTAACACACGAACTTAAATCTGATGCACGTGAGCGTTTTTTAAGAATGCAGGCTTATTACGAACATGGACAATTAAAATTAAAAAGTCTAGCTAAGCAACAATCACATATGCTCAGTAATTTAATGCAAGCAAATTGTTTGGTTCGAGTTCCTGCAAATACTAAACTTGAGATTGGACAAGAATTAACAGGTGTATTTATAACGATTTAATTTTTGATTACATTATGTAACTAGCATTGTTTTTAGATGTTGTTGACGAGTTCTGATATTGCATCTAAACAATAAACTGGTTTAGTGTAATATCAGTATTGTTTTTCTTATAAATAATACGGTTCAAGACATGGATGGTGTCTTTTAATACTTTAAAAATAATTAGGTGATAATAATGAAATGGGAAGAAATCGGTGAGCAACCATGTTCTGTTGCTAGAACACTTTCGGTTCTAGGTGATCGTTGGACAATGTTGATTCTACGAAATGCTTTTATGGGTATACGCCGTTTTGATGATTTCCAGCGCAGCTTAGGGCTAACACGTCATGTGTTATCAGAACGTTTAAAACGACTTGTAGAACATGAAATTTTAGTTAAAGTTCCTTATGTCGAGCGTCAAGAACGGTTTGAATATCAACTTACAGAAAAAGGACTAGACTTGTATCCAATCATTCTTTCGATGGTACAGTGGGCTGATAAGTGGATGGATAAAGGGTTAGGTAAGCCGATAGAATTTACACATAAAAGTTGTGGCAAGAAAATAAGCCCCAAAGTGGTTTGTTCTGAATGCGAAGAGCCTATTCATGTAAAAGATGTAAGAGTTGCAGCTGGACCAGGATATTTCGCTTTCGTGGAGCAAAAGAAGAAGACAGCTTAATTCAAGTTTCTTCTTGTTCTATCTCATGTTTTATTACGTGAGATAGAACTTCAAAAAATTTAGGGTTTAATCTGTTATCTATGCTAAAAAAAATCTTTAATCATAAGTGTTTACAAACAATTTGCAGGCTTGGGAACACCCGCCAATCGGCTTAAGTGGCGTGCAACTAAACCTGTATTGAACTTCTGCTGTAGTTCAGCATTGTTAATCTCAGGGTTTACCGTTTTCATTAAAAATTTTATTAGTGGTCGGGTAGCTGGAGAATGTCCAAACTGTTGATAAAACTGACGTACAGCATTTAAAACCTCAAAATGCCATTCTGTAAGCTCCAAATCTAATGATTTAGCAAGCTCCTTAGCAACTTCATGGTTCCAAACGGTATAGTCAACTAAATGTCCGTCTTGATCTAGCTCTAATTGCATAAAATAGCCTAAGCAAAATTAAAAATATCTTATTTAAGTGTAATACAATGATTAAATTCTAAAATTAAATCAGCAAAATCAGAGTATTGCAAAATTTTGATTTGGGTGTGATTAGTCTGATTTAGTAAATTAACATCTGAATCTAAACAATATATGTTCCGATAATTATTAAAAATTTCATCAGGTACAGTTAACAAAGCTTCACCCATGATCACGATCGGGTCGTCAACTAATGCAAATTGATATAGTTCGCTCCAAACTTTCGCCAGATTGCTATATGGCGCCTGAATGATAATTAATGTTTTTTTGTTCATGGGGAAATCTCAATCACCAATATAAGACATGATCAAATGATCGAACGAATTCTGGAAGCAGGTTAACCAGTTTTATATCTTGATCAGAATTTTGAACCTCATGACGATCTTTATTTTTTTCTTCAATCAGAATTGGTGTCAAATCATAAAATTCAAAACTTTCCACCATATTGGATGCAATTTTAAAAGCATCACGGAATTGATTAAATTGTAGCTTATTGTTTAGTAGGCTAATTGCAGCGTCTTTGAATAATACTTTGACAGATATACCAAAGGTTGCTAAAACCATAGTAGCAGATAAACTTTCGTTGATTTGCAAACTGGTCAAATTAGGCTGCGTTAGGATGACGAGTACAGTTTTCACACAATTTACCTTTTAAAAGCAACACTCTAATAAAGAACTTAGAATTAAAATTGAATTAACCGCGAACAGCTTTGCACAGCATCAGCTAATTCACCGAGACCGACTAACTCAAATCCTTGAGCTAAGTTGTGATGTTGTAGCGAATGACGTTGCGCATTGTCCGCATCAGTGATTCCTCTAGCGAGAGCAGCACTGACACAGACAGGGAGTCGAATACCAAGTTTTTGCCATTCATGTTTCAAATTACGTTGATCATCAGGAAACCACTGAAAATCATTCGCGACTTGAACACCATCTTGGTAAAAGAAAACACGAAACTCTTCATGCTTGTCTTGCAATGCTTGAGCTAAACCAAAAGCATGCCAAGCGATGATAGACGTTGGTGCTGAGGTAATTAATAGTAGTGTACTCATTGAACATTCACTATAGCTATAGTCGGCAAATGATGGACATATTAAAAAGAAGGTAAGTATACAATGATTTTGGTGACAGGTGGTTTAGGCTTTATTGGTTCCCACATTGCCTTGAGTTTATTGGCTCGAGGTCATGAGATCGTCATTGTTGATAACTTAGCTAATTCTACATTGCAAACTTTGGAACGCCTAGAGTATATCTCAGGTATGTATATACCATTTGCCAAACTCGATGTCCGAAATACACCTGCATTAAATAAAGTCTTTGAGCAATACTCAATAGACACTGTTATTCATACAGCAAGCTTTAAATCTTTAGAAGAATCAGTGTTAAAACCACTTGAATATTATAACGATAATGTCAGTAGTATTATGAGCTTACTCCGTGCGATGCAACGGATGGGCGTTCGGCAACTAGTTAATATTTCCAGTTTAGCCGTTTATGGTAAATCTGATGATCAGTTGATTGAGGACACGGAATTTAATTATACCTATTCAAATCCTTATATTCGTTCGCAACAAATGGTTGAAGACATTATTGCTGACACTTACAAAGTCGACCATGATTGGAAAATGGTAAATCTAAGACTATCTAATATTGTTGGTGCATTTGAACATGGGGTTTTAGGGGAATACGTTCCGCAATTGCCCAAAAATATCGTACCACTCGCTTTGCAGGTTGCTGCGATGCAAAGAGAGTGCATTGAACTTCAAAATCAGGCAACTACCACTGATGGTACTGTTGAGCGAAGCTTTTTGCATGTATTAGATGTTTGTGAAGCTGTATTAGCATCTTTACATTGGTTATCAACTCAACAAGGATGTTTAGAGAGTTTTAATATCGCCCATAATGATTTAACTTCAATAAGCAAATTAATTGAAGAAATTAGTAAAGTAACCAAAATGGAGATACGCGTGCAGCCAGCTGTTTATCAACATGAGGAGCTTAGTCAGCTTGGGGCGAATATCGATAAGGCTGCGAAAATATTGAATTGGACTCCTAAGCGTTCTTTAACCCAGATGATTGAGGATGAATGGAGATTTTATCTCAATATTTTGAAGGGTAACTAATAAATAATGATTCTTATTTACATTTATAGCTACTTTCATTAGGATAGAAATATAAGCCAAAGCACCATCCGCTCTAGCCCATTTATAAAAGTTTATTGATTGAATTTGAGGTGTTTTATGCAAATGCGAATTGAACATGACACGATGGGTGAGGTTGCAGTTCCAAACAATGCTTTATGGGGGGCGCAAACTCAAAGAAGTTTGCAAAACTTCAAAATAGGACATGAAAGATTACCAAGAGCAATGATTCGTGCAATGGGGCTTGTAAAGAAAGCCGCAGCAATAACTAATGCTGAGTTAAAACAACTGCCTCAAGAGTTAAGCCAATATATCGTAGATGCTGCTGAAGAGGTGATTGAAGGCAAGTGGGATGATCAATTTCCACTTGTAGTGTGGCAAACGGGCTCGGGTACGCAAAGTAATATGAATTGCAATGAAGTGATTGCAAATATTGCGAATCAGAAGCTTGGTCATGCTTTAGGTGCCCAAAATCCTGTACATCCAAATGATCATGTAAATCGAGCTCAATCTACAAATGATTCTTTTCCTACAGCAATTCATGTTGCTGCCGCACTTCAAATTAATGAATTATTAATCCCTGCCGTTGAGAAGTTAAAAGATACTCTGCACGCTAAATCACAAGAGTTTAATGACATCGTGAAGATTGGACGTACACATCTACAAGATGCAACGCCGCTTACATTGGGTCAAGAATTTAGTGGGTATGTCTCACAGCTTGAACATGGACTTAAGCGTTTAAACCAAGCATTAGCTGGTTTGTATGAATTGCCACTTGGTGGAACGGCTGTTGGCACTGGACTGAATGCTCATCCAGATTATGCAGTTAAAGCAGCTGAACAATTAAGTGGTTTGACGGGACTACCTTTTATAACAGCACCTAATAAGTTTGAAGCATTGGCAGGAAGAGATGCTGCCGTATTTGCCTCAGGTGCTCTAAAAACGCTTGCTGTCAGCCTAAATAAGATCGCGAATGATATTCGATGGTTAGCCAGTGGACCACGCTGTGGTTTTGGGGAGTTGCGGATTCCTGAAAATGAACCTGGCTCTAGCATTATGCCTGGTAAAGTCAATCCAACTCAAAGTGAAGCTATGACGATGGTTGTTGCTCAAGTGTTAGGGAATGATACGACGATCAATGTCGCAGGTGCATCGGGTAATTTTGAGCTAAATGTTTTTATGCCTGTGATTGCCTATAATCTTTTACAATCTATTCAATTGCTTGGCGATGCTTGTAATAGTTTTAACGATCATTGTGCAATAGGAATTGAACCAAATCGAGAAAAAATTGATTATTTCTTGCATAATTCATTAATGTTAGTCACAGCACTTAATCCTGTGATTGGTTATGAAAATTCAGCCAAAGTAGCTAAAACAGCATATAAAGAAAATAAAACCCTTAAGCAGGTGGCTGTAGAACTTGGTTTAGTCTCCGAAGCGCAATTTGATGAGGTGGTTAAGCCAGAAAATATGGTCTCTCCAAACACTAAATAAAGTGCTTTAAATATATCAATAAAAAAACCTTTACCTTTGCTGAGGGTTTTTTTATGAGTAGTTTTTATAAAGTGAACTGCGTACAATACGCTTTTGATTTATTTGACTGTTGCTTTGTTATGCTCAAAATATATTTAACAGATACTCAAACCCATATCCAATTTTCAGATATTCCAAATGAAAATCCTGTTAAGTTTCTGTTAAATTTAAAAAAAATATTTCCTAGTACAGCCGATTTATTATTGCCTGTACTACCTGAAGACAACAATTTAGAAAACGTAACATGGGAAGCTACATCGAGTGATTTTGATGTATTTAAAAAGCTTGTTGAAGGTTGGGGGATTATTGAGCTACGCCTAAGTGCAATCACAACATATAAAGATAAGAATTTTGCGAATGATTTAGTGAAGAAAGCGCAGATCAGACGTAAGCAAATTTCCCAAAAGCATCCTCAGTTATCATTGATTGAGCTTGATTATATTTTAATGCACGAAATCCATGCTTTGATTGATGCTGAATTAGTAATGATTGGAGAAAAATTTTATTTACCTAAGTTAAGAGAACTTTGGAAAGGAAATTTCTCTGAACAAATTTTGCAATGCAAATTCTAAAAAATCTAAAGCAGACAAATCGTCTGCTTTTTTTATTCTTGAGCAAATTTAGAGTAGAATAAAGAACGACCTACAAAGAATTACAACATATTCATGTCTGTATTTCACTACGGCATATATATTGCTTATAGGGATATAAATATTATTGCGGGAGAGAAGTTCTTCAATGAACTCGCCGAAGGAGCAACGACCCCGGAAACTCTCAGGCAAAAGGACTGTAATAATATAAATACAATCTGGAGAGCAGTGCTCTTAATGTAGAAACAACACAATTTATTTTCTACACAAAACACTCACCGAAGGGGAAGGCTTAATGATTAATTGGTAATCATCTGCCGAAACTCTCAGGTACCATGACAGATGGGGCTATACAAAAAAGGAATGCTTTGCATTTCTAGGAGTTAGCTATGCCTCATGTTGTTGTTATTGGTGCGGGGATTACGGGTGTAACGTCTGCATATGAATTAATAAAATTAGGTTATCAAGTGACGGTAATCGATCGTCATCTATTTCCAGCGATGGAAACCTCTTTTGCGAATGGGGGGCAGTTATCCGCTTGTAATGCTGAAGTCTGGAATCAAAAAGCAACAGTGCTAAAGGGCATTAAATGGATGAGTAAAAAAGATGCACCATTGTTGCTCAATCCTTCATTTAGTGTGCATAAATATCGTTGGTTGGTCGAATTCTTAACACATATTAAAAACTACAAAGCAAATACCATTGAAACAGTGGGTTTAGCACTTATGGCTAGACAACGTCTTTTTGAGGTCGCTGAAAAAGAGAATCTGTCATTCGATCTTGAAAAGCGTGGCATTTTGCACATGTACCATACAAAAGAAGATTTCGAAATTGCAAAAAAAGTGAATGATATCTTAGTAGAAGGAAAACTTGAGCGTAATGCAATCACTCCAGAGGAAATGAGAGCAATAGAGCCTACGTTGACTGGAGATTATTATGGTGGATATTACACAGCTGGAGATGCGACTGGAGATATCCATAAATATTCAGTAGGCTTAGCACAAAAAACTGAAGAATATGGTGTTAATTATCGCTTTGGATTAGATGTTGTAGACGTAATATGTTTACAAGACAAAGTGATTATTCAATGTAAAAAAAGCTCTGAAAATATGGATGCTGAATCTGAAGCGCGTACTGAAATTGAAGCGGATTTGATTGTTGTGTGTGGTGGTGTGGGAAGTTATCAGTTAGCAGATATGCTTGGAGATAGCGTTAATGTATACCCAGTGAAAGGATACTCGATCACAGTGCAACTCAAAGATGAACGTAGTGTTAAGAATGCTCCTTGGGTCAGTCTGTTAGATGAAAGTGCAAAAATTGTGACATCACGCTTGGGTGCAGACCGGTTCCGTGTGGCTGGTACAGCTGAATTTAATGGCTATAATCGTGATATACGTGCTGATCGGATTCAACCATTAATCAATTGGGTTAACCAAAATTTTGATATTTCTACAGAGCATTCAGTACCTTGGGCGGGATTGCGTCCAATGATGCCAAATATGCTGCCTGTCGTTAAGCAAGGTCGACAATCACGTGTTTTCTACAATACGGGACATGGACATTTAGGATGGACATTATCAGCAGCTACTGCTGTGATTATTAGTCAAGAAATCTCACAAAAATTTCCAAACTAAATTAAAAAATGCCGATGTTTATACATCGGCATTTTTTCATAATTCTTCTTAATCGTATAAACGATATATTCCTGTAAAACGCTCACATCCTTTTTGGTCACTTTTAATAACAAGTAGAGCTTTTTGAAAATTAAATTGATATTGGCATTTTTTTTCATTATCAATAATTTGGCTCTTTTTTTCGGGTGTGCTGTATGCGAGAAGAGATATAGTTTGGGTTTCAATGCGATTGTTTGGATTACGGTAGGCTATACCTTCAATTTTTAGCTTATCTTTATCAAGTTGATGAATCTTTAAGTGCACAGGAAGCTCAGACAATCTACCATTCTCAAATTTTAAATAATGTTGCGTGAGCGTTTGATTCATCGATGTATAAAAGTTCAAATCATCAAAACGCAAATCAAATTGTTGCTGAAAACATGTCTTTGATTTGCATTGTTGAATTTGATTGAGCCAGAGTTTTTGAGTGTCGTGTAAAAGTTGCAAAGGTGCATCTGTAACAAGATAAGCTGTTAAAAACTTATTATTTAGCTTTTGAACATTATCCGAATGTTGCTGTAAGCAAATTTTCTTTCCTTGAAATTTGCTATTAGTGCAATCAATAGATTTCGCGTACACAAATGTTGAGCAAAAACAACTCAATGTAATAATGTAACCAGTTTTCTTTAATTGATTTCTTACAGTGTTAAACAGCATAATCACTTATACTTTCAGTCTAATTTGCTCAACGTACTATAGCGAAATAGAAAGCCTGAATACAAGATTTGTTCGGTATATTGTAAAAGGAAAATCATATGGTTGCTCAAATTCGTATTGGACAAGGGATCGATGTACATGCGTTTGAAGAAGGTGACTTTGTAACTCTAGCAGGTATTAAAATTCCACATACTCAGGGTTTAAAAGCACATTCAGATGGTGACGTTGTATTGCATGCGCTTTGCGATGCGTTATTAGGTGCATTAGCATTGGGCGATATAGGCCAGCATTTCCCAGATACTGATCCACGATACAAAGGTGCTGATAGTCGAGTTTTGCTCAAGCATGTGTATCAGTTAATCTTAGATCGAGGTTATCATCTAAATAATGCAGATATTACAGTTGCATGTGAGCGTCCAAAGCTTGCTAAGCATAATTTAGAAATGCGCCAATCTATCGCGGATGTATTAGATGTGGATGTGACGCAAATTAGTATTAAGGCAACAACAACAGAACAGCTTGGATTTACTGGTCGTCAAGAGGGTATCTTAGCGACAGCAACAGTTTTAATTTCTCATCAAGTAAAATGATTTGTGTTAATCAGTGACTGTTCTAATTCTAATGTTGATTTTCTTCCTTGTAGCTGTAATGAAACACTGTGAATTAGACCAGTCCAAGTTTCATTAGGTTCCCATACCTGATGAAGTAACTCTTGGGCAGTTGGCATATCCATATTCATATAATACTGACGGTATAAATAGATCAAACAACTCGCACGCATATTTTCCGTGCAGTGTAGCCAGACAATTTCATTTTTAACAAGATGGTCGATTAAATCTAAAACAAGTAAGCATTGATCAGAGCTTGGAATTTCCCAGTCAATTGGAATGTGTATGTAATTTAGCCCGATATCTAAGCAAATTTGATCTTGGTGATTGAGATGATCTGCAGATTTACTAGTAGATAGATTAATAACGGTACTGCACCCATATTCTTTAATATGATGAAGTTGATCTATAGTGGGTTGCGCCGAGTGAAATAAGTGCTCATGGACAAAGGAAAAGTGTGGTACTTGTGATAAAGCTTGTTCTAATGAAGTCATAATATCTACTATTTAATTAGTTTTCTTCTCAAAATATGAGAAATTTACACTAAAGTATTTAATCTAATATACGTCTTTTACTTCAAGTCTTCAATTTTTGTCAAAAAAACAGCATCAATTGATGCTGTTTTTTTATTTAGTCTTTCTTTAAATTTTCATTAAGCAAGAATTCCATTAATGCTTTTTGTGCATGCAAACGGTTTTCTGCTTCAGACCAAACCACAGAGTTTTTGTGATCAAGCATATTTTCTGAAATCTCTTCGCCACGATGAGCAGGTAAGCAATGCATAAACAAACAGTCTGGATGTGCTAAATCCATGAGTTTTTCATTTACTTGGAAGTCAGCAAATGCTTTTTCTCTTAATTTTTGCTCTTCTTCTTGCCCCATGCTTGCCCAAACGTCTGTCACGATCAGATCAGCATTCACTGCTGCATCTTCAGCTTTATTGAAAACTTCAACACAGTCAGCAAATTCAGCTAAAAATTCAGGTTTCGGTTCGTAACCTTCTGGAGATGCAATTTTGAGTTTGAAACCCATCATGTGAGCAGCTTCGATATACGAATTACACATGTTATTGCCATCACCAATCCATGCAACTGTTCGACCTTTGATACTACCTCGATGCTCTTCATAAGTTTGCAGATCTGCAAGAAGTTGGCAAGGGTGATGATCGTCAGTGAGACCGTTGATTACAGGTACAGTAGAATAAGACGCAAAGCGCTCTACGATGTCATGACCGAATGTACGAATCATAACGATATCTAGCATGCTTGAAATTACACGAGCTGAATCTTCAATTGGTTCGCCACGACCAAGCTGAGTATCGCGCGGAGATAGGAAAATGGCACTACCACCGAATTGGCAAATTCCAGCTTCGAATGAAATACGAGTACGTGTACTTGATTTTTCGAAGATCATTCCCAAAACTTTACCAACAAAAGGCTGGAATACCGTATTGCTATGTTGCATGCGTTTAAGTTCATGAGCACGATCTAAAATGCGTTGCAATTCTAAAGAAGACAGGTCTCTTAAAGTCAGGAAATGCCGAAGCGCCATAATTACTCCCACAATAATTATTGAATAAAAACAATAATTAATTGTTGTTTAATGGGTGGTGAACAAAAAAGGAATTGACTACTATACTATACGCTCAAGAAAAAGCAAAAGAATTAGACTTTTTGATGAGCTTTTAGAAACAAATCAACAGAAAAATCAATATAATCAAATATTTCTTTGTCTTCTGCGGGTACATCTAGACCCATCAAAATACGCCATTCAACATCCCGAAGAATTCCAAAATACATCGTGGCTGAAAATTGTGGCTTTTCGCAAAAAATTTCACCTGAATGATGAGCTTGTTCTAGCGCAAGTGAAACACTGTTTTGAATGTTCATCGCACATTTATTATAAAGATAGTGGGCAAGGTCGGTATTGTTTTGTGATTGCTCAAGAAACATACGCATGAATGCAATATTTTTAGGCTGTATGATGTGTTGATAAAATCTTTGCAGCGTTTGTACAAGGTAATTTCTTAAGTTTGTAACATTACAAATGTATGGTAAGCATATATCTTTGAAAAAGACTTCGCGGCGGTAATCGCAGATCGCAGTGAAAAGCCCTTCTTTATTGCCAAAATACTTATAAATTGATGTTTTTGAACCGCCGGCATGATGAACAATATCATCTAAAGAAACAGCATCATAACCGCGTTCTAAGAACAGATCAGTTGCACAAATCAGCAGTGCAAGTCGACGCTCTTGCCCACGACGAGTTTGAGGTTGTTCACAACTTGGATAACAAAGATCAGTCATTACTCTGGCTTAGATATAGCGGGATTTTTAATAGTATATCAAAAACCCTATGTAAAGTATGGTTATGAGCTAGATCAATGTTTCAAAACGTCTCAAATAAAAAGCGAGTCACATTGACTCGCTTTTTATGGTTTATGCACTGCGGACTTCGTCATCATCCTCGTCATCAGCAGAGTCCATACCAAGCTCCTTTAACTTTCTGGTCAAGGTATTACGTCCCCAACCTAAAAGTTCAGCCGCATGACGTTTACGACCACGAGTTTGTTGAAGTGCTGCATTAATCAATGTTTTCTCAAACATTGGGGTGGCGATGTCTAAAAGTTTCATTTCGCCATTTTTGAGTTTTTGAATTGCCCATTGACCTAATAACTCATCCCAGTGATGAACAGCAATTCGGTCTACGATTGCAGGACTAGTCGTTGCTACAGATGCAGTTGAATCATTGTTCGATTTTTGGAGAGGAACTTGTTTCAATTCAGCAGGCAGATCTTCAGGATAGACTTCGCGACCTGTGATCATGACAGTTAACCAACGGCAGGTATTTTCTAATTGACGGACGTTGCCCGGCCAAGGTAACTGCTGCATATAATCTGTGGTTTCAGATCTAAGAATTTTAGGGCTTACACCAAGTTCTTTGCCTGCACGAGCAAGGAAGTGTTGAGCAAGCATCGGAATATCTTCGCTGCGATGTGCAAGCTTTGGAATATGAATGCGAATAACATTTAGACGATGATATAAGTCTTCACGGAAGCGACCTTCATTCACTAATTTTTCAAGGTCTTGGTGCGTTGCAGCAACAATACGCACATCGACTTTTACTGGAACATGCCCGCCTACACGATAGAACTCACCATCAGCGAGTACGCGGAGTAATCTAGTTTGAGTCTCAAATGGCATATCACCAATTTCATCTAAAAATAGTGTACCGCCATTTGCTTGTTCAAAACGTCCTTGATGTTGAGTGTTAGCGCCTGTGAAAGCACCTTTCTCATGTCCGAATAACTCAGTTTCAATTAAGTCTTTTGGAATAGCAGCCATGTTTAATGCAATGAAAGGTTTTGCACGACGTGGTGAGTGTTTGTGCAGAGCATGTGCAACTAACTCTTTACCTGTACCTGATTCACCGTTAATTAATACGGTGATATGAGATTGTGATAAGCGACCAATTGCACGGAAAACCTCTTGCATTGCAGGAGATTCGCCAATGATTTCTGTAGATTGCAGAGGTGCTGCTGCTTTGGTTGCTTCTTGTTGTTGTAGCTTATTGAGATGTAGAATCGCACGATTAACTAAAGCGAGTGCTTCATCAATATCAAATGGTTTTGGTAAATACTCAAAAGCACCCGTCTGATAACTTGAGACAGCAGACTCCAAATCTGAGTGTGCAGTCATAATGATGACTGGAAGTTCTGGATGAGTATTTTTAACTTTAGATAAGAAAGTTAAACCATCAATTCCTGGCATCCTGATATCAGTTAGAATGACATCAGGGGCTTCATCGTGTAAACGTTCAAGCGCTGTTTGTGCTTCTTCAAAATTGGTAACGTCAAAACCTTCTTCTTTGAATGTTTTTTCAAGTACCCAACGCATGGCACGATCGTCATCAATTACCCAAATTTTATTTCGTGACACGGTCTGACTCCCAAGGTAGATATAAGCTAAATATGGTTTTCCCAGGAATGGATTGACATTCAATCATTCCGTTATGTTGATGCATAATATTTTGCGCGATACTGAGGCCTAAACCTGTACCTTTTGCTCGCCCAGTGACTAAAGGGTAAAATACTGATTCTAAAATACTTTCTGGTACACCTGGTCCATTGTCCTCAATATCTACTCTTACCGTTGAACGGTTTAAAACACCATTTATGGTGACGAGGCGTTGGATACGAGTGCGAAGGGTAAGCTCTGGTTCAGAATCTACGAAAAATTCTTTATTTTCAGTCATCGCTTGCACAGCATTTACACTGATATTCAGCATGACTTGAATAAGTTGATCTCGGTCGGCCATAACATCTGGCAGAGATAAGTCATAATCACGTGTGATCTTAATTTTTTTCTTGGTCTGGTTCGCGATTAATGATCTAACTCTTTCTAATGGCTCATGGACATTAACATGTTCATAACTTGGTAATTGGCGCGAACCTAACATGGTATCAGCGAGATTGGTTAATCGATCAACTTCATTAATAATGATATCTGTAAATTCTCGATAACTATCATCACTTAAGCTTCGTGCAAGTAATTGTGTTGCTCCACGAATGCCTGCCAATGGATTCTTAATTTCATGAGCAACACCACGAACAAGTTGACGAGCAACTTGATGTTGCTGCACTAAATTTTCCTCTTTCGAAATTTTAAGCATTCGATCGATAGGATTGAGTTCAATTAATAATAATGGGTGATAGCTTTTACCTGAATTTAATTGGGAAACGGTATAGTCAACATGAATCGGTTTGAAGTTGACATTAATTACCGCTTCACGTCGGGTGTAATGCTGACCACTGTTTAAAGTATTAAGCAAGGCTTCGTAAGTATTAAAAGTATCATCATGTGCATGGAGCAAATTTAAGACAGGTTGACCTGATGCGCGCAATAAACTGATATCAAACAATGCTTCACAAGCTGAATTCAGATAAAAAATATTTAACTTACTATCGACCAATAAGATGGCAGTCGTCAGATTATCTACTAGAAGTCGATAGTCGATAGTGGTGTGTTGATCCATTTGTGAATCGTCCTGTATTAAAATGGCGCAATTAATATCAATATAAAAGAATAGCCATTAACGTAATGAATCTTAATAATGCAAAATACAAGCCAACTTTGTATTAGCGGAATTTCAATAACTTATTTCGTTAATGTTCTATTTATACGTTATTTTTCACATACATTAAGTTATTTTGAAATTTTATAGTGTTCTAAATTGGTGCAATGTTGGTTTTTGTTAAAAATACTGGTTGTATTTTGGTGCATTACACAAAGAGATGGCTTTGCGGCTATGCGGAAGGCGAGAAAAGACATACAATACGCCGATTCAAGTGGAGCGCAGATTCATGAAGACCCCCAAAGTCGGTTTTGTATCTTTAGGTTGTCCTAAGGCATTGGTAGATTCTGAACGAATTTTAACTCAGTTAAAGACTGAAGGTTATCAAGTTGCATCAGATTATGACGGTGCAGATTTGGTTGTTGTTAACACCTGTGGTTTTATTGAATCTGCAGTACAAGAGTCTTTAGACGCGATTGGCGAAGCCATGAGCGAAAACGGTCGAGTTATCGTAACAGGTTGTTTAGGTAAAGACGAAGACAAAATTCGCCAAATGCACCCAAATGTACTTAAAGTAACAGGTGCGGCAGCATATCAGGATGTAATGGAAGCAGTACATGAGTATGTACCTGCACCGCCAAAACACAATCCTTTTATTGATTTAGTCCCTGAACAAGGTGTGCGTTTGACACCTAAACACTACGCTTATTTGAAAATATCAGAAGGGTGTAATCACCGTTGTACATTCTGCATTATTCCAAGTATGCGAGGTGATCTAGTATCTCGTCCAGTAGGCAGTGTATTAGATGAAGCAGCAGCATTAAAGCGCGCTGGTGTTAAAGAAGTTCTCGTGATTTCTCAAGATACTTCAGCTTATGGTGTGGACACCAAATACAAATTAGATTTTTGGAATGGTCAGCCTGTTAAAACCAAGTTTTACGACATGTGCGAAGCGTTAGGGCAACTTGGTATTTGGGTACGCCTACATTATGTCTACCCATATCCACATGTTGATGCAGTAATCGATCTAATGGCTCAAGGGAAAATCCTGCCATATTTAGATATTCCTTTTCAGCATGCCAGTCCGCGCATCTTAAAATTGATGAAGCGACCAGCTCATAGTGAAAATACGTTAGAGCGTTTGAAGTTGTGGCGTGAAAAATGCCCTGAATTGGTGATTCGTTCTACCTTCGTGGTTGGTTTCCCTGGCGAAACAGAAGAAGACTTCCAAATATTACTTGATTGGTTAAAAGAAGCTCAGTTGGATCGCGTAGGTTGCTTTACTTATTCACCTGTAGAGGGTGCAACGGCAAATGATCTTCCTGATCACGTACCTGAAGAAATTAAGCAAGAACGTTATGAACGTTTTATGGAAGTCCAACAGGAAATTTCTGCTGCAAAACTACAAAAGCGTATCGGTCAAAAGATGACTGTGCTTGTAGATAGCTTGGAAGATGAATTTCCAGTAGCGGTAGCGCGTTCTTACGCGGATGCACCTGAAATTGACGGTAATGTTTTTGTAGAAGATATTGATAAAAGTGTGATTAAAGCAGGTGATCTGCTTGAAGTCGAAATTACTGATGCGGATGAATATGATTTATTTGCAAAGTTAATTCAGATTAAGTCTGCTTAATATTAAATGCGAAAAAAGAATTTATGAGATTGGTCGGTTTGGAGTAAAAGTATGTCAGCTTCTAAAAATCCACGTTATGCACGTATTTTGTTAAAGCTTTCTGGTGAAGCTTTAGCGGGTAATAAAGATATGGGTATTGATGCCCAAGTCCTTGATCAAATGTCGCTTTCGATTGCTCACTTGGTTGGTTTAGGAGTACAAGTCGGAATTGTAGTTGGTGGCGGTAACTTATATCGTGGAAGTCAGTTACAAAAAGACGGTTTGGTTGGGCGTGTAACTGGTGACCAAATGGGGATGCTGGCTACAGTTATGAATGGTTT
This sequence comes from Acinetobacter sp. A22, assembly GCF_030913345.1. Lineage (NCBI taxonomy): Bacteria > Pseudomonadati > Pseudomonadota > Gammaproteobacteria > Moraxellales > Moraxellaceae > Acinetobacter > Acinetobacter sp. A22. The sequence goes on along the minus strand of NZ_CP133162.1, from coordinate 1,176,551 downwards.
AGCAATGCGTGATGCATTAGTGCGTCGCAACATTAAAACACGTTTAATGTCTGCTCTTCCGATCGGAACAGTTGTTGAATCTTATTCAAGTCGTGATGCGATTCGTCATTTAAGCCAAGGTGAAGTTTGTGTGTTTGTAGCAGGAACGGGAAATCCGTTCTTTACAACTGATACTGCGGCTTGTTTGCGTGGTATCGAGATTGAGGCAAACCTTATTTTGAAAGCGACGAAAGTTGACGGTGTCTATAACAAAGATCCAAGCAAATATGACGATGCTGTGAAGTACGATAACTTAACTTTTGATCAAGTACTTGATGAAAAACTTGGTGTAATGGACTTAACTGCGATTTGCTTGTGTCGTGACCATAATGTTCCATTGCAAGTTTTTGATATGAACAAATCTGGTGCATTGCTTTCTGTAGTAATGGGCGAAAAAGAGGGTACTCACGTTACGAACTAATGTACGTGAGACCGAAAGCTCTTTATACTAATGTTTAAATATTTTGTAATACCTAATGAATAAGTAAGGAAGATCATATGATTAACGATCTCAAAAAAGATAGCGAACAGCGCATGCAGAAAACACTTGATTCTTTAGAACAAGGTTTTGCTAAAGTTCGTACTGGACGTGCTCACCCATCAATTTTAAATGGTGTGATGGTTCCTTACTATGGTTCTGACGTTCCTTTGAATCAAGTTGCTAACGTAGGTGTTGAAGATTCTCGTACGCTTATTGTTCAGCCATTTGAACGTACAATGGTTTCTGCAATTGATAAAGCAATTCGTGAAAGTGATTTGGGTTTAAACCCAATTACAGCTGATTCAATTCGTGTGCCTTTACCTGCGTTGACTGAAGAAACTCGTCGTGACATGCAAAAAGTTGCTCGTAATGAAGCTGAAAATGCAAAAGTTGCTATTCGAAACATTCGTCGTGATGTTTTAGGTGATATCAAAGCATTATTGAAAGAAAAAGAAATTTCTGAAGATGATGAACGCCGTGCTGGTGAAGATATTCAAAAGATCACAGATAAATATGTTGCAGAAGTAGATAAACGTCTAGCTGCAAAAGAAGCAGAATTAATGAAGGTCTAATTTTTATGACCTTACAAGAAGAACCGCTTCTTCCAAAACATGTTGCCATCATTATGGATGGCAACAATCGTTTTGCAAAAAAAAATAAATTGCAAAAAGGTGATGGGCATCGTGAAGGTAAGAATGTCCTTGATCCGATCGTTGAACATTGTAAAAGAGTTGGTGTTCAAGCTTTAACTGTTTTTGCATTTTCAAGTGAAAATTGGAATAGACCTCAGTTCGAAGTTGATTTGTTAATGAAATTGTTAGAAGACACAATTCAAGAACAACTACCTCGAATGGAAAAATTCAATATAGCATTACGTTTCATTGGTGATCGTTCTAAATTATCAAATGAATTAAAAGATTTAATGTTATATGCAGAACAAAAAACGGCATCTTTCAATTCTATGACTTTAACGATTGCAATTAGTTATGGCGGAATGTGGGATATGGCGCATGCAGCCAAGTGTATCGTTCAAGATGTTGTAGATGGAAAAGTTCAAGTAGATCAGATAAATGTTGATTTATTCGATAAATATGTCAGTCTAAATGACTTACCTGCCGTAGATTTATTAATACGTACAGGTGGAGATTATCGTTTATCTAACTTCTTACTTTGGCAAGCGGCATATGCAGAATTGTATTTTACAGATACATTATGGCCTGAGTTTACAGTAAAAGAATTAGACCACGCTTTTGATGTATTTTCAGGGCGAGAAAGACGTTTTGGTAAAACATCTGAACAGATTCAACAAGCGAAAATAGAGAATTAATAATGTTAGAGCGGATTATAACCGCATTGGTATTAGTTGCTGTTGTTTTAAGTTGCATGTTTGCAACGCAATCACATTATCCAATGTTTATTCTTATGATCTTAGCTGCGGGGGTGGCTGGATATGAGTGGTTTAAACTTATGCCTCATGGCGAAGCACTGGTTTCAAAGCCTAAAGCTTGGATTTATGGTGGATGCGTAGCAGCAGTTTCAACTCTTGCGTTGTTTTTTGATGATGTTGCTTTATTGCTGTGGGCTGCGTCTATTTTATCTTGGCTAGGTAGTATTTACTGGGTCAAAAACTTCCCAGAATCAGATAACTGGTATAACGTATCTTTGTATGCCATAGGTTTTATCCTAATTTCTGCTGCGGTCACTGCATTATATTCAGTTTGGCATAGTTCACCATGGTGGTTAATGTATTTGTTCCTCCTTGTTTGGGGGGCGGATAGTGGTGCATATTTTGTCGGTCGTAAGTTTGGTAAGAAAAAACTTGCTCCAACAGTTAGCCCGAATAAATCAGTTGAAGGATTATATGGTGGTATTGCGACGACAGTAATTATTATGTTGGTTGTACAATATTCATATTTAAATTTAACTGCTATTCAACTTATCTTATTTCTAGTTCTATCAATCATCACAGTCTTTGCATCTGTTCTAGGTGACTTGTTTGAGTCAATGATTAAACGCCGTGCTGGAATCAAAGATTCTGGTCGCGTTTTGCCTGGACATGGTGGTGTACTTGACCGAATTGATTCTTTGCTTGCGGCAGCACCAATTTTTGCTGCAGGTATGTATATTTTGAAACTCATTGGTGTAGATCTTTAAATGACGCAAGCTGTTTGTATATTGGGTGTCACTGGTTCAATTGGTCAAAGTACATTAAAAGTATTGGAGCAGCATCCAGACCAATACAATGTGTTTGCAGTCTCTGCATATAGTCGTTTAGATGAACTTTTAAAAATATGTAAGCAACATCGTCCAAAAGTTGTTGTTGTGCCTAATGAAAAAGCACTTGAGTTAAAACAACTTTTTAATCAAGAAAATTTAATAAATATAGAGATACTCACTGATCAATCTGGCTTGATTGCAATCGCTGAACATAACGATGTTGATATTGTCATGGCAGCAATTGTGGGTGCTGCAGGATTACTTCCTACTTTGGCGGCTGTAAAAGCTGGCAAAAGAGTACTCCTAGCAAACAAAGAAGCATTAGTGATGTCAGGTGATATTATGATGCAGGCTGCACGTCAGCATGGTGCATTATTATTACCTGTTGATTCTGAGCATAATGCGATTTTCCAGTCTTTACCGCATGATTATCTGGATGCAGAAAGAACAGGACAGCCTCAGTTAGGTGTTTCTCAAATCTTATTAACGGCTTCAGGTGGACCTTTTTTAAATCATACCCTTGATCAATTAAAAGATGTGACACCTCAACAAGCTTGTAAACATCCGAATTGGTCAATGGGACAAAAAATCTCAGTCGATTCTGCCACTTTAATGAATAAAGGTCTTGAGCTTATCGAGGCTTGTCATTTGTTTTCAATTTCAGAACATTTTGTTACAGTCGTAGTTCATCCACAAAGTATCATTCATTCAATGGTGCAATATGTGGATGGTTCAACTTTGGCACAAATGGGAAATCCTGACATGTGTACTCCAATTGCACATGCGTTGGCTTGGCCAAAACGTTTAAAAACAGATGTTCCTGCATTAAACCTATTTGATGTAGCTCACTTAAATTTCCAATCTCCTGACACTATTCGTTTTCCAGCATTAGATCTTGCTCGTCAAGCAATGCGTGCTGGTGGGTTGGCACCAACTGTGCTCAATGCTGCAAATGAAGTTGCAGTTGCAGCATTTTTAAAACAGCAGATAGGTTTCACACAAATACCACAAGTTGTCGATTATGCTTTGCAAAATGTACAAAATGCTAAAGCAGAAAATATAGACATCATTTTGCATACTGATATGATCGCAAGACAAATTGCTGAAAAACACATTGTGGATATAGGAGGCTAAATCGTATGAATGCACTGTTTATGATTGTTGCAGCGATTTTGTTGCTTGGTCCATTAATTGCGATTCATGAATTTGGTCATTATTGGGTGGCACGTAAACTCGGCGTAAAAGTTCTAGTATATTCAATTGGTTTTGGTCCTACTTTATTAAAATGGCAGTCTAAAAAATCAGGTATTCAATATCAATTGTCAGCATTACCACTTGGTGGCTACGTAAAAATGCTAGATGAACGAGAGGGAAATGTTGCTGCTGAAGATTTGCCGTATGCTTTTAATCGTCAGTCTCCTTGGAAGCGTATAGCTATTGTTGCAGCAGGTCCTTTAATCAATTTGATCTTTGCTATTTTCCTATTTTGGATTCTATTTTTACCTGCTCAAGAACAGCTTAACACGCGTATTGGTAAAATTATGCCAAACACACCAGCTGCTCAAGTTGATTTAAAAGTTGGTGATAAAATCATAGAGGTGGATGGGCAAACAACGCCGACATGGGAAAAATTAAACTATACGCTTGTTGATAGAGTTGGCGAAACTGGACAAGTTTCAGTTGTTGTTGATCGCAGTGGTACTGAGAAGCAATTTAGTTTACCGATTAAAGATTTTTTAAAGGATCAGAGCCAATCACCATTGGATGTTTTAGGCTTTCTTCCATACCGTCCAGTGATTCCTGCAACTGTTAAAGAGCTAAGTGAAGATGGTGCAGCGATTCGTCAAGGCATGAAAGTTGGTGATCGTATAGTTTCGATCAATGGTGTCGCCATGAAAGATTGGTTCGATGTCGTTGATGTAGTGCAAAAATCTCCTGAAAAATTACTCAATATTGCTGTTGATCGTAAAGGTCAAATTGTTAACTTACAGGTTATGCCTCAAGGTCAGCGCGATAATATGGGGAATGTATCGGGCGTGCTTGGTGTGAAAAGTGATGTGGGTAAGATCACAATCCCGAATGAATACAAGCAAACAATTCAATATTCACCACTAGAAGCTTTAGGTGTTGCAGTTGATAAAACTGTTCAGCTCTCTAATATGATTTTTAACTCAATTGTTAAAATGGTGCGTGGTTTAATTGGTTTGGATAATTTATCTGGTCCAATTACGATTGCAAAAGTTGCGGGTCAGAGTGCTGAAATGGGATGGCAAACATTTATATCCTTTATGGCATTGATGAGTGTAAGTTTGGGTATTTTAAATCTATTGCCTATTCCTATGCTCGATGGTGGTCATTTAGTTTATTACTTTATCGAAGCAATTCGTGGTAAACCTGTTTCTGAACAAATACAGATATTTGGTCTAAAAGTTGGTATGGTACTGCTCGGTAGCATGATGCTTTTGGCTTTATTTAACGACTTCATGCGCTTATAAGCGCAAATGGAATTTAACTTACTGGAAAATATATGGGCATGCGTCACACACATTTATTAATGCCTTTGGCACTGGTTAGTGCGATGGCAGCGGTACAACAAGTATACGCAGCAGATGAGTTTCTTGCACAAGATATACGAATTGATGGCCTTGTGCGTTTAACACCTGCGAGTATCTATTCGATGTTACCAGTAAATAGTGGCGACAGAGTCAGCGATCCAATGATTGCCGAATCGATTCGTACTCTTTATGCTTCGGGTCTTTTTGATGATATTAAGGCATTTAAAGAAAATAATGTCCTTGTTTTCAAAGTGATTGAACGCCCTGTAATTTCAAAATTGGAATTTAAAGGCAATAAACTTATTCCGAAAGAAGCCTTGGAACAAGGTTTGAAAAAGATGGGAATTGCTGAGGGCGAAGTTTTCAAAAAATCTGCTTTGCAAATTATTGAAACAGAACTTGAGCAGCAATATACACAACAAGGTCGTTATGATGCTGATGTAACGGTAGAAACTGTTGCTCGACCGAATAACCGCGTTGAATTAAAATTGAATTTCAACGAAGGTACTCCAGCAAAAGTTTTTGATATCAATATTATTGGTAATACGGTATTTAGTGACAGTGATATTAAACAGGCTTTCGCTGTTAAAGAAAGTGGTTGGGCATCTGTCGTTACACGTAATGACCGTTATGCACGTGAGAAAATGGCTGCGAGCTTAGAGGCTTTACGTGCTTTATATTTAAATAAAGGTTATATCAACTTTAATATTATTAACTCTCAATTGAATATCAGTGAAGATAAAAAGAATATCTTTATCGAAGTATCAGTTGATGAGGGTAGCCAGTTTAAATTCGGCGAAACAAAATTCCTAGGCGATGCTTTATATAAGCCAGAAGAATTACAGGCATTAAAGCTTTATAAAGATGGTGAAACTTATTCACAAGAAAAAGTGAATGCTGTAAAACAATTATTGCTTCGCAAGTATGGTAATGCTGGTTATTACTACGCTGAAGTAAACGTAGTTCCTGAGATTAATAATCAGACTGGTATTGTTAATTTAAATTACTATATCAATCCAGGCCAGCAAGTTACAGTTCGTCGTATCAATTTTACTGGTAATAGTAAAACAGCTGATGAAGTTTTACGTCGTGAAATGCGCCAAATGGAAGGTGCGTTGGCGAGTAACGAGAAAATTGATCTCTCTAAAGTTCGTTTAGAACGTACAGGTTTCTTCAAAACTGTAGATGTCAAACCAGTTCGTGTTCCAAATTCTCCTGACCAAGTTGATTTAAATGTGAATGTTGAAGAACAACATTCAGGTACAACAACTCTTGCTGTGGGTTATTCTCAGAATGGTGGTATTACATTCCAAGCGGGTCTGAGCCAAACTAACTTTATGGGTACAGGAAATCGAGTATCTGTTGATTTATCTCGTTCTGAAACTCAAGATTACTACAACCTCAGCGTAACTGACCCATACTTTACAATTGATGGTGTAAGCCGTGGTTACAATGTTTACTATCGTAAAACCAAGTTAAATGAAGATTATAACGTTAATAACTATGTAACTGACAGTTATGGCGGTAGTTTAAGCTTTGGTTATCCTATCGATGAAAATCAAAGCTTAAGTGCTTCTTTGGGTGTTGATAAGACCAAAGTTAGAACGGGGCCAAGTGTTTCAACTTATATTCGTGACTATTTATTAGCGAATGGTGGTAAAGCTACGGGTAAGTCTACTTGGTGTCCAAGTGGTAAATTTGAAGAAGATCAGGATGGGAAAGTTAAAACTGATCCTGTAACCGGTTTACCTATATGTGAGGGTGGTTACGAAGACTACGAAAGTGCATTTGAAGGCGAATTCTTAACCTATATGCTTAATTTGGGTTGGTCTTACAATACACTGAATCGTCCGATTTTCCCAACTTCGGGTATGTCACATCGAGTTGGTTTAGAAGTTGGTTTACCAGGCAGTGATGTTGAATACCAAAAAGTGACTTATGATGCGCAAGCATTTATGCCATTAGGTAATAATTTTGTACTACGTGGCTATGGTAAGTTGGGCTATGGTAATGACTTGCCGTTCTACAAAAACTTCTATGCAGGTGGTTATGGCTCTGTACGTGGTTATGAAAACAGTACTTTAGGTCCAAAATATCCGAGTGTCATTTTCCAAGAAACAGGAAAAAATGACCCGAATCAGGAAGAAGTTGGTGGTAACGCCCTAGTACAATTTGGTACTGAACTTGCGATACCTTTGCCATTCAAAGGTGATTGGACTCGTCAAGTAAGACCTGTAGTGTTTGCTGAGGGTGCACAAGTCTTCGATACACAATGTGATGTGCCTAAAGGCGATCTTTTAGTTGATGGTAATAGTGTTGATATCAAACAATATTGTAAAGATAACTATAAGTTTGATTTTGGCAACATGCGTTACAGTGTTGGTGTTGGTTTTACTTGGATTACGATGATCGGTCCTTTATCTCTCAGTTATGCATTTCCGCTTAATGATAAGAAAGGCGATGATACAAAATCTATTCAATTTGAAATCGGTCGTACTTTCTAAGTACGACTTTACCCTAAGAATATAGAAAAGGAAGTAAGAAATAATGAAAAGATTATCAATATTGATGGTTGCTTTAGGTTTAACGGTTACAGCAAATGCAGGTGGTATTGCGGTTATAGACTTAGCTAAAGTCGTTGAAAGTAGTACATATCTAAAGCAGCAAAATGCGAGTTTAGGTCAATCGGTAAAACCTACTTCGACTAAACTAGAGCAGTTGGGTAAGGAAATAGAAGGTCTTCAACAGCAAGCTCAATCAGCGAATCAAGCTGATTTACAAAAACTTTCTGCTCAATACCAAGCCAAAGTTAATGAGTTCAATACAACTCAACAAAGTTTACAAACTAAAGTACAGTCATCTCTACAAACGATGAATACAACTTTTGAAAATCGTGTAAAGCAAGCTGCTGAACAATTGAGAAAAGAGAATAACTTAGACTTTATTTTAAATAAAAATTCTACGATTGCCTCTGACGCTCAGTATGATTTAACTGATAAAATGATCCAAAAGGTCAATGCAATGAAATAATCAATGAATAGACGTAGTTATCGTTTAGAAGAGATTGCTCACCTTGTACAAGGTGAGTATATCGGTCAAAAAGATTTTCAGATTCATAATTTAGCAAGTTTAGAACACGCACAGAATTATCACATTTGCTTTGTAAATGGTGAAAAATACTTAGCACAAGCTCAGGCTAGTCAGGCGGGAGCATACATTGTCACTGAAGCATTAAAAGAACAATTAAGCTCAAAACACAACTTTATCGTTGTTTCAAATCCTTATTTAGCTTTCGCTATGCTCACACATGTATTTGATAAAAAGAATGTGCAAAGAGGAATCGAAAGTACTGCTCAAATTCATCCTTCTGCGATCATTGCTGATGATGCCTATATTGGTCATTATGTTGTGATTGGAGAAAATTGTGTTGTCGGAAGTAATACCGTTATTCAATCCCAAGTCCATCTAGATGATGATGTGGAAATAGGAAAGGATTGCTTCATTGACTCTCATGTGACCATCACTGGTGAAGCTAAACTCAAAGATCGTGTACGCATTCATGCTAATACGACGATTGGTTCAGAGGGATTTGGTTTTGCACCATATCAAGGTAAATGGCATCGTATCGCTCAATTAGGTTCGGTTTTAATCGGTAATGATGTTCGAATCGGTTCAAATTGTTGTATTGATCGTGGCGCATTAGATAATACTATTCTCGATGATGGTGTCATTATTGATAATCTTGTGCAAATCGCCCATAACGTACAAATTGGTCAAAACACAGCGATAGCTGCGAATTGTGCAATTGCAGGAAGTGTGAAAATTGGCAAAAACTGTATCATAGGTGGTGGAAGTGCGGTTGCGGGACATTTAAATATTGCGGATAATGTGACATTGACTGGAATGTCAATGGTCACAAAAAATATTTCTGAAGCTGGAACGTTTTCTTCTGGAATTGGTCTTTTTGAAAATAACCATTGGAAAAGGACGGTTGTACGCTTAAGACAATTAGCAGATGTGCCATTGACCCAAATCACTAAAAGGCTTGATCATATGCAAGCTCAATTAGAGTCCCTTGAATCAACCCTTAAGTTACGTAAATAATTTATTATGACTGAGTCAACATCTCCAGCATTTACTATGCCTGAATTACCGATGGATATTCTTACAATTCGTGAATATTTACCTCATCGTTACCCATTTTTATTAGTTGATCGAGTTACGGAAGTTACTGAGAATAGTATCGTTGGCTATAAGAACGTATCTATTAATGAAGAGTTTCTCCAAGGGCATTTCCCGACATACCCAATTATGCCTGGTGTTTTGATCATTGAGGCTCTTGCTCAAGTGTCTGGAATTTTAGGTTTTGTTTTAACCAATCAGAAGCCCAAAGCAGGTTCATTGTTCCTTTTTGCAGGTGCGGAGAAAATAAGATTTAAGAAACAAGTTGTCGCAGGCGATCAGCTTATCTTAAAATCTGAGCTAGTTATGCAAAAACGTGGCATTTACAAGTACAATTGTAGTGCCAGTGTTGACGGTAAGATTGCCGCGACGGCTGAGATTATTATTTCCCATCAGAAAATTGAGCAGACATGAGTAGTCAAAATTTAATTCATCCAACCGCAATTATTGACGCATCTGCAGAAATTGCATCTGATGTACAAATTGGACCGTATTGTATTATTGGTCCAAATGTAACTATTGATGCAGGCACAAAATTACGTTCGCATGTTGTGGTCGGGGGATTTACTAAAATTGGAAAAAATAATGATATTTTCCAATTTTCGAGTATCGGGGAAATTTGCCAAGATTTGAAATATCAAGGCGAAGAGACATGGTTAGAGATAGGCGATCACAATGCTATTCGTGAACATTGTACCTTACACAGAGGTACTGTTCAGGATCAAAGTTTTACCAAAATTGGTAGCCACAATTTATTAATGGTAAATACCCATATTGCCCACGATTGTGTTATTGGTAATCATAATATTTTTGCTAATAATGTTGGCGTAGCGGGTCACGTACATGTAGGTGATCATGTGATCGTAGGTGGAAATGCTGGTATTCATCAGTTCTGCCGAATCGATTCGTATAGCATGATTGGTGGTGCGGCGCTTATTCTTAAAGATGTGCCTGCTTATGTGATGGCTTCAGGTAATCCTGCACATGCATACGGAATGAATATTGAAGGTATGCGTCGTAAAGGGTGGTCAAGAAATACGATACAAGGTTTAAGAGAAGCGTATAAGTTGATTTATAAATCAGGTTTGACGACTGAACAAGCGATTGCGCAAATTCGAGATGAAATTCTTGAAAATACGCCTGAAGCACAACTCTTTATTGATTCATTAGAAAAATCAACTCGCGGCATTGTTCGTTGATTTATATCTGATTGAATTCGAAAAAGACACTTAGGTGTCTTTTTTGTTTTTTATATCTTAACTTTCTAAAAATTTTTGGCGATACGGTTTGGGTGATAATTCATATGTACGTTTAAAAGCTTGGCTAAATGCTGTTTCAGACGTGTATCCCACCATATTGGCAATTTGTTGAATAGAGTAGTTACTTTTACGTAAATACTTGCTTGCGAGTCTCATACGGTGTTGCTGTAGATAGGCAAGGGGTGATTCTCCAATCACCTCATGAAACAGGCTTGCAAACTTTGAGCGAGACATACAGCATTGTTCCGCAAGGCTTTCAACAGTCCATGCTAATTCAGGTTGATTATGAATTGATGCTAAAGCATAGCTCAGTTCTGGATGATTAAGTGCACTCAGCCAGCCATGTTTAGTTGAAATATTTTGAATGTGGTCTCTAATACATTTGATCAGTAAAATACTTACAAGATGATCGATAATGATATCTCGACCTGCTTGAATATTTTGTGTTTCAAGGGCTAGAAAATGCAAACCGATTTGTAGCCATTCAGGCGCAGTTGTTTCGCCATGTTGTACATGAATGACATCTGGCAAGGCTTGCATGAACGGACGAGCCATGATGGTATCCATTTCACAACGGACGGTTAGAATCAGATTTTTTTCTACTGATTCTGTACCAAACTCGATGGCTTCATTTTTATGTCCATCAAACAAATTAGAAATATCTAAAGCATTAACTAACTTTCTGACCGCATTATCAGCTCCAGTATGTTGCTTTCCAGAGGTTATAATGACAATTTCACCTGCGTTCGCAGTTAAACTATTTTGTGAATTTAATTGAATATAAACAGATCCAACCAAAACGATGTGGACGATAAGAGCAGGTTGCTCATGACATAAAAATGACCATTCTCCTTGTGTTTTCAAGTAGATATATTCGGTTCGATTGAGATGTATATCATCAAAAATTTTACTTAAAGCATCCATAAGAACAATAATTTTATATTTCAGTTAGATTATAGGAAGCAGGGTTAATAATTCAATATGTGTTTAAGGGACAAAAACAGGGTGGATTATGCCAAAGACGCTGACATAGGTTTTTTGGACGTTTGCTACTGTCATGTCAATCATTTTCAATCAAAATATATATATACAAAGACATGGATATGATTATGAATGCGCCAGTAAATGTAGAGCAGCCACTTGCGCCTCTAGCAAAATCAAAGTTAGAGTTGGATCGTAAACGTTATTTATGGGCAATTAGTCCTGCATTACCAGTAATTGGTATTGGGATATTAGGTGGTTACCAATTTGCACCACGCCCACTGAAAAAGATCTTTGCCTTAGGTGGTCCTATCTTACTTCATATTGTGATTCCTGCAATTGATACTATCGTAGGGAAAGATGCAAATAACCCAACATCTGAGGAAGTGAAATTACTAGAACAAGATCCATACTATGCGCGTCTTGTTAAAACTTTCATTCCTTTACAATATGCTGCAAACATTTATGCGTGTTATTTAACTAGTCGTAAAGATACTTCTTTCCTAGATAAAATTTTACTTGGTATCTCAATGGGTGCGATCAACGGTATTGCAATCAATACTGCGCATGAGCTTAGCCATAAGCATGATCGTCTTGATCATATTTTATCGCACTTAGCGCTTGTACCAACTGGCTATAACCATTTCCGCGTTGAACATCCTTATGGTCACCATAAACGTGCTGCGACACCTGAAGATCCAGCATCTTCTCAAATGGGCGAAACGTTCTATGAGTTTTGGCCACGTACAGTTTTCGGTTCTTTGAAATCTGCGATTGAGATCGAAACGACTCGTTTAAAACGTAAAGGCAAAGAGTTCTGGTCATTAGACAATGAGTTGCTTCAAGGTTGGGGAATGAGCGCAGCTTTCCATGGTTCTATGGTTGGTATATTCGGCAAAGGCGTGATTCCTTATTTAGCGACTCAAGCATTCTACGGAATTAGTTTGTTTGAAGTGATTAACTATATCGAACACTATGGTTTGAAACGTCAAAAAGATGCAAATGGTAAGTATCAACGTACTATGCCAGAGCATAGCTGGAACAACAATAATATCGTAACGAACTTATTCTTGTATCAATTACAGCGTCATTCAGACCATCACGCGTATCCAACACGTCCATTCCAAGCATTGCGTCATTTCGACGAAGCGCCAGAATTGCCAAGTGGTTATGCAAGTATGCTATTACCAGCACTCATTCCACCTCTATGGTTTAAAATGATGGATAAACGAGTTGTTGAACACTACAAAGGTGATTTAAACAAAGCGAACATTTACCCTAAACGTCGTGCGAAAATCTTCAAGAAGTTTGGTGTTGTTGATCAATCGCTTGAGCAAGCATCTTTAGAGACTGTAACTACGGAATAAGCTGAAAAGCTGCTCCCAAAGCAGAAGCACCAATCAGAGATGATTGGTGCTTTTTTTATTTTCTTGTATTAAAACCATTAAAAACAAAGGCTTTATATTTTTTATGCTGTATATCTATTTAGATATTTAACTTTAAGAAGAATTTCTGATTATTTAAGAGGCAAATATGACAAAACATTATGATTATATTGCTATTGGTGGTGGGAGTGGTGGTATTGCTTCAGTCAATCGAGCGGCAATGTATGGAATGAGATGTGCCTTAATTGAAAGGTCTGAAATTGGTGGAACATGCGTAAATGTCGGTTGTGTACCCAAGAAAGTAATGTGGTATGCAGCACATATCGCTGAATCAATCCATAAATATGCTGAAGATTATGGATTTAATGCCCAAATAGAATCTTTTAATTGGCAAACTTTGGTTAAAAACAGACAAGCCTATATAGATCGAATTCATCAGTCATATCAAAATAGCCTAAGTAAAAATAATGTAGATTTGATACAAGGTGCTGCCCAATTTGTAAATCAAAATACAATTGAAGTAAACGGTGAAATTTTCACTGCTGATCATATATTGATTGCAACAGGCACACAGCCATCATTGCCTAAAATTGAAGGTGTTGAATATGGAATTGATTCCAATGGCTTTTTTGAACTCAGTGCTTTACCAAAAACAACAGCAGTTATTGGTTCAGGATATATTGCAGTTGAGCTTGCAGGAGTATTAAATGCATTAGGCTCACAAGTTGGATTGTTCATTAGAAAAGATTTGCCTGTGAGAAGATTTGATCAGTTCTTAAGTGAAACTCTGGTTGAGGTAATGCAAGCTGATGGCGTGAAAATTCATACACAAGCTATTCCCCAAAAAGTGACTAAAAATATCGATGGTTCAGTTAATTTACATCTCGAAAATGGTGGGGTGCATAAAGTCGATTGCCTAATTTGGGCGACTGGACGCGAGCCACATACAGCAAATCTAAATTTAGATAAAGCCAATGTTCAGTTGAACGATCGTGGTTATATTGAAGTTGATAAATTCCAAAATACAACTCAGAAAGGGATTTATGCTGTTGGTGATATTACTGGGAAAATGGAACTCACACCTGTTGCTGTTGCTGCAGGTCGGAGACTATCTGAACGATTATTTAACAATAAACCAAATGAATATCTAGATTATGAAAATATCCCAACAGTGGTGTTTAGTCATCCACCGATAGGAACTGTTGGTATTACAGAACAAGAAGCGATTGAGCAGTACGGAGAGCAGTCAGTAAAAGTTTATAATTCTTCTTTTACCGCTATGTATAGTGCAATTACACAGCATCGCCAGCCAACCAAAATGAAATTGGTTTGTGTTGGTGAAGAGGAAAAAATTGTGGGTATCCATGGTATAGGTTTTGGCATGGATGAAATACTACAAGGGTTTGCAGTCGCTTTGAAAATGGGGGCAACAAAAAGAGATTTTGATAATACCGTTGCAATTCATCCGACTTCTGCGGAAGAGTTTGTGACGATGAGATAAACTAGAATCATATTTCTAAAAAAGGACGTTAATTTAACGTCCTTTTTATTAGTTTTCGAATTAAGCCAAATTATTTCAATTCGCTCGATGATTTACCCAATTCTCGACGTGCGATGATCAATTGCTGAATCTGTTGAGTACCTTCAAAAATATCTAGAATTTTTGAGTCACGTGCCCATTTTTCCAGTAATTCATCTTCACCATAACCTACACTTGCAGCAAGTTCTACACATTTGAGCGTGATTTCATTACCAACACGACCAGCTTTAGCTTTGGCAATAGAAGCTTCTTTTGAGTTTGGTTTTTTGTTGTCTGCCATCCATGTGGATTTAACCATAAGCAGGCGAGCAGCTTCCCATTCAGCTTCCATCCGATAGATCTGCGCAGCTAAGTTTGAGGTTTGTAAATAAGGTGTTTTATAGTCTGGATCAAGCTGATCTTTGAAGATTTCTTTGATACGTTCGAGTGATGCTTTGGCACAACCAATCGCCATTGCTGCAACGAGAGGTCTGAACCGTACCGGGTTTGTCGGAGAGTCAATATTCTGAGAGACTATCCCGATGACAAAACCAAACTATACCCCCGAAATTAGAGAAAGAGCGGTTCAATTACTAATTGAATCTGAAAAAGATTATCCTTCTACTTGGGCAGCAATCACAGCTATTGCTCCTAAAATCGGTTGTACTCCTGAAACATTGCGTGTTTGGTATTTAAAGCATCTGGATCAACTAAATCCTGCCAAAGTACAACAGATATCTGACCAAGAAAAAATGAAGCAAATGGAACGTGAAATTAAAGAATTAAAACGTGCCAATGAAATTCTACGCAAAGCAGCCGCTTTTTTCGCCCAGGCGGAGCTCGACCGCCCACACAAATAATGGTGGATTTTATCCATAACAATAAAGATCGATATGGTGTTGAAGCGATTTGTAGAATTTTACCGATTGCACCTTCAACCTATTACCGAACTTTAGATCTCACTGAAAATCCAGAACATCGAGCGAAACGAGATCTACATGATGAGTATCATGCTGAACAAATTAAACGAATTTGGAAAGAAAGTTCAGGTCGATATGGTGTACGTAAAGTTTGGCAAAAATTGAAACGTGAGGGTTATGTTATTGCACGTTGTACAGTTGCTCGATTGATGCAAAAGCTAGGTATACAAGGTGTTTGGCGTGGTAAGAATAAACAAACCACCCGTAACCGAGATGACCAAAAACGGGCAGATGATTTAGTGAAACGTAATTTTAATGCTGATCATCCAAACCAACTATGGGTGGGTGACTTTACGTATATTCAAACTCATTCAGGCTGGGTATATACCGCATTTGTTATTGATGTGTTCTCACGAGCAATTGTTGGATGGAAAGTATCTACACGGATGAATACAGATATGGTGCTTGATGCATTAGAGCAAGCATTGCATGATCGAGGCATGCCAAAGAATGTGATTCATCATTCCGACAGAGGTGTGCAATATCTTTCCATTCGCTATACCAATCGTTTAGAAGCAGCAAATTTACGAGCATCAGTCGGTACAACGGGTGATTCATACGATAATGCTCTGGCTGAAACGGTGAATGGCTTATACAAAACAGAGGTGATTGAATATTTAAAAGCAGATTGGCAAGGTTTAGCAGATGTACAACTTGCGACACTAAACTGGGTAGATTGGTTCAATAAAAAGCGTGTACACAGTGCACTGGGTTATGTATCGCCTTTTGAGTTTGAAGCAATGTACTATGATAAGATTAACCCGTTAGGTCAGGTGGCTTAACTTAAATAAAAAAGTCTCCGACAAACCCGGTACGGTTCAGTCGGGTATTATCAAAGGTTTCCATAACTCCAGCAAAACCCTTTGCAACATCTATCTCAGGATTACCTAACAGGTTTGCAGCTGGAACACGACAGTCAATGAAACTAATGACAGCAGTATCAGATGCTTTAATTCCTAGTTTGTGCTCCAAACGTTCAACTTTCATTCCTGGAGTACCTTTGGGTACAACAAAGGATTTTATAGCTGCACGACCAAGCTTTTTATCGAGTGTTGCCCAAACTACAACTGAATCTGCACGATCACCTGAAGTGACAAAGATTTTTTCGCCATTTAAGATGTATTCATCACCATCTTGAGTTGCTGTCGTACGAATAGCAGCTGAGTCCGAACCACAACCTGGTTCAGTAATTGCCATGGCAGCCCATGTCCCTTTAAAACGTTCAAGTTGCTCGTCATTTGCTACTGCCGCAATAGCAGAGTTACCCAAGCCTTGGCGGGGCATACTTAACAATAAACCCGTATCGCCATAGCACATTTCTATAATACCGAGTGCAGTCGACATATTATTGCCGTTTTTGTTACCTGACTCAGTTTCTCCACGTTTGCCAACAGCAGCACCTGCATTTATTCCTTCACCACCTTCATTCATGCCATCAATTAATGATGCCAACATGTCCAATTCTTTTGGATAGGCATGTTCGGCTTTGTCATACTTTCTTGAAATTGGGCGCAACACATTCAAAGCAACTTCATGTGCCTGATCGACCATCATTTTGAATTTTTTAGGATTTTGTAAATTCATTGTAATATCCTCGAATGATCAATTAAGCATGTAAGCCAGAATGTAAGATTGCAGTAGCACGCAAATCACGATACCAACGTTCAACAGGGTGTTCTTTGGTAAAACCATGACCACCTAGGATCTGTACACCATCCGTACCGATTTTCATAGATTTTTCAGCGCACAAAAGTCTTGCAAGGTAAGCTTCACGATGAAATGGTTGACCCGCTTCAGCTAAGCTCGCTGCATTAAGTACCAACATGCGCATTGCATCAATTTCAATAGCCATATCAGCAATCATGAAGGCAACACTTTGGCGATGAGAAATAGGCTCACCGAAAGCTGTACGTTCATTTGCATATTTGATGCAGTATGCTTTGATCGCCTCGCATGTACCTACAGCCATCGCACACCACATCAAGTTCCCAAGATCTACAAATGCTGTGTAATCGAAATCAGCATCACCTAATCGTAAAGCTGGAGTTTGATTGAACTGTAAGGTAGCAGTTTCAGCAGCTTTTAGACCCATCGCTGGATTTGATTTGATGGCAATACTTTCATCACATTGCACGACAAAAATATCAGGTTGACCGTTATATTCTGCACTGACAAGGAATACATCAGATGTATCACCTAAAACGACTAAAGTCTTTTCACCTGTGATATAGAACTGACCATTTTGTTCAGTCGCTTTCGTTTTTAATTGGTATGGATTAAATGCAGGGGTCGCTTCTTGAAATGCAAATGTCGCTGTAATATCTGTGTCTTCAGCAAAGCAAGGCAAATACATACTTTGTACTTGTGTTGATCCCCAACGAGTGATGGCATTGATCACGCTGAATGTGCTTAATAATCCAGCTGTAAGACTGAAATCACCTTTAGCTAAGTTTTCAGCAATTAGGATATTACTGACAATATTTTGTTCTGCGGCAACACCACCTAAAGCCTCAGGTAATGCATAGTAGTTCAAGCCTAAATCAACCAAATGCTGCCAAAGTTCTTCGGGGAATTGTGCATTGTGATCTGCATCATGTGCTAAATTGTAAAGCACTTCCTGAGCAAATTGTGACATAGCATCTGATGTCATTTGTTGCTCTTCAGTCAATCCTAAATCAAATAGATTTTTATTAACTTGATTTGGTAAACGTTGTTTGTCAATTGGTTGCGGTTTAAAAGCTTTCTGAGTTTTTGTTAGAACTTTAAAACCAGTTTTTGAACCTTGGTATAGAGACTTTTCTACAAACTTTCTTAATTTGAGTTGATCGAGCACTTCGCTTCCTGCGATTTTAGTGATCAATGATAGCCCGAGACCTTGAGCCTTATTCATCATATTTGACATGATTTTATCCTAGAGGATGATTGTGAATTTATGCTCGCATGCTAAAGCTAAAAAAACTATGTCTTCTTTGACGTGTCAATATTAGAAAGATAAAGGGTTAATTAAGTGGATAAAGACAAATAAGTTTATGTTTTTAAATAATTTTAAAAAATGAAAGAAAATTATAGCAAAAAAAAATTGACCAAACTGACTGAGCAGATTGGTCAATATGACTGAATTAATTTGGTTTATGCAAATTGACGAATCATTTTGCGAACATTTGTCTTCGCCTCGATCACTGTCATGAAAGTATAAGCACCAATGAATTTACGGCTAATAAACATAAATTCTTTAGGAGGGACTGAGAAATAACGAGAAGCCATAGACTGAGCAGCTTGCTGCATTACGCGACTATGTAGTTGGCTTTTTTTCCAATCATAACGATCTTGTTCATCCATCACACCAGCAGGCATATCAGGATTATTGCTTGGGTTACTAAAAGCTTCGGTCGCAATTAAAAACACATCCGCCATACCTGGTTTTACACTTTCAGGCATCGAATCAAAAAATTCATAACCTGTCATCGCTTTAACCATAGCAGTTTTGTCATGATCATATCCTGCATGGATAAGATTACGTGCGACAGAAAGTAGATTGTCATCAAATTGGCGAATTGCACCAAAGTCGAGCAATACAATCTTATCCTTTACATCATCACCATTGCCTAAGCGGACAAGGTAATTACCAAAATTAGGATCAGTTTGCATCTCACCCCATTCGAACAGCTCACGTACTGCAATTTCTAGTGAAGCTTCACCAAGTTGATTCCGGCGCTCTTGAGGTAAAGAAAGCATAACAGGGCTGTTGATAGGTACTCCACGCTCAAATGTCATACACAGAACTTTGTCAGCACAGAACTCATCAACAATTTGTGGAACAATATAACGCGGGTCATCTTTCAAGCGTTCTGCGAAACGTCGAGTTGTCGCTGCCTCAATGTCATAATTCACTTCACGGTGCATCATTTCACGAACTTCATCAAACCACTGGTCGAACTCACGTGTTTGAGGAACCATTCGTGTGAGTTTCAGCATGTTTTTGAAAAGATTCATGTCAGAATCAATCGCTTCTGCAACACCAGGGTATTGAATCTTCAATACAACTTCTAAACCATCAGATTTACGAATTGCACGGTGAACTTGTGCCAATGATGCAGTACCGATTGGCTCATGATCAATCGTTAGATCATTGAGTTTCGAACCTAGTTGCTCATGCAAGTGAGCTTTGATTGCAGGCCATGCTAAAGCAACAGTTTGATTATTCAGCGTATTGAGTGCTTGAGTGATTTCTTCTGGTAAGAAATGTTCACCATATAAAGCCATCATTTGTCCAATTTTAACAATTGAACCTTTTAATTTTCCAATTTCAGAGACCAAATAATGGGCTTGATCAGCCATCGCTTTTTTACGTTTCTTCTCTTTTTCTTCCTCACTAGAAAACATAGAGGTAGCACTTGCAGTTGCCCAACGAGTTCCAGCAAGTAAAGAAGCTTTTGCAATAGATAAGCGACGATCCACAGACGAGGTTTTTAGATTCTTGAGCTTATCGTTCTGATCTGACATGAAAGAAAAATCCTATGCTGAAATCGGAGGGGGAGGAAAGCCGAGAGTTAAATTGTAGTGGATATTACAGCGTTTGAACGTATTAAAATAGTTCAATCGCTTGAATTATCAGTCTAAATTTGTGATTTAAGTCAACAATATCTAAATAGCCTAAGCAAATTGGAGATCGCTTAAGTCAGCTATTTATACATACGTACTAAATTTTAAACTGAATTTTAAGGGCTGATTTACGCATTAGAGCTGCTCGGTTTGTATGTATATGCTTAATCAACATACGTTTGACAATACTATGATGAAAACCTAAAGCATGAGCTTTCACGATAATAATACTGGGTAATGTGAAGAAAAAGTACTTGGTGTCGTCTAAAGTCGCATTCTCGAAAATACCTTCTTCAACCAAAGTATCACGGAGAAATTGCTTTTCAGCTTGAACGGTAGAAGAAGATTCATCATCCCAGTAGCTTTGACGCATCGCCATCAGATTATTATGTTTATAACTCATGAAGTTTTTGCGCCTTTCTCAATTGCATTTAGTCTTTATATAAGGTTTGAAAAATAATTATCAAGAACACTATTCAAAATAGCCTAAGCAAATTGAAAATATTTTTTTTAAAATGCTACACTTATCAAACTTAAGAATCATCGAAATAACCCAGATATCAAATGACACCAGCATGTAAGTTATTGGAAAAAAACAAAATAGCATTCTCGATTCATGAATATGAACATGATGCTAACGCGAAGAGTTTTGGTTTAGAAGCTGCTGAAAAACTCAATTTACGTGTAGAAGAAGTCTTCAAAACATTAATGGTCACAGATGAAAAAAATTATTTTATTGCGATCTTACCTGTAAACCATCAACTCAATTTAAAAAAAGTTGCAGCAGCGGTGGGATGTAAGAAATTACAAATGGCAAATCCTAAAGATGCTGAACGTTTGACTGGTTATTTAGTTGGTGGAATTAGTCCATTAGGGCAGAAGAAACGTCTAAAAACCGTCATTGATGCGACGGCGCAGACATTTAATAAAATATATGTCAGTGGTGGGAAAAGAGGGCTGGATATTGGTTTAGATCCTAATGATCTAGCAAAGTTATTAAATGCAACTTTCTCTGATCTATTGGATAGTTAGGGACTTTATCTGACATCTATTGCTTATGCTTTAATGTTTCAATCTACTAAAACAATAAAATTTCAGATTTTCATTAGAATATATAATAATGAGAATTATTATCTTTTGTATCAATAATCATCTATTTTTTTATTTAATCTATATTAATCAATGCTTTGTGCTGTTAATTTCAAAGGAAGTATTATAATTGCTATTATAAATGATAATTATTATCATTACTTTAATCTTATATGCAGTCGTTGCTGTATTTGAGAAGTGTTTTGAGCTCAAACATTCGAAAAAAACTAACTCTCTCTTTATAGAGGATACCGACAGATGCAATCACTTGCCAATCGGTTGGCGATACAACATTTCGTCAACGCATATACGCAAGAAACTGGCAAAGGTCACTTGCTTAATAAAACACAGCAAAGTCCGCAACAACAAGCGTTTAGCCAAGGTTTGACGCTGTTATCTATTCCGATTAATTCTATTCATGCTCAATGTGATTTCCCATTATCTTATGTCAGCCGAGTTGGTAGACATCGGTTAGCTAATCTTCCTCAAATCGTAATTTCAGGTCAGCCAAAATCATTTAGTCCAGTTGCAATCGTTGGGTTGTTACTTGAAGAACTAGTTTCTGAATCGTCTTTACCTTTGGATGCTGCTTCTTTGGTAGAGAAGTGGATTCAAAGCCGTGATGCATTGCAACAGTTTTTAATACAACGTGAAGCTGATTTTGATGACTTGGTTAAAGCTGGTCAAAGCTTTATTGAAACTGAACAGGCATTGATTTTGGGGCATAGCATGCACCCAGCGCCGAAAAGTAGAACAGGTTTTGTGCATGAGGATTGGCTAAAGTTTTCACCTGAACACAAAGGCAAGACACAACTTCATTATTGGCTAGTGCACCAAGATTACATTGCGGAAGGTAGTGCGACTGATGAACCTATTTCAGCGCAATTAAAAACGGCATTACAGTGGTATTTATCTGAAAATGATCTCAATCTAGTTAAAACCCATAGCGAATATAAATTACTCCCATTGCATCCTTGGCAAGCTCGTTATTTACAGGGTAAAGCTTGGTTTGAACGATTGAAGCAAACAGGGCAATTGATTGATTTAGGTTTACGTGGCTGGCAATTCTCTCCAACAACATCCATTCGTACATTGGCAAGCTTCAACGCTCCGTGGATGGTGAAGCCATCTCTTTCTGTGATGATTACCAATTCTATTCGAGTGAATTTAGCCAAAGAATGTCATCGTGGTGAATTAACACATCGTCTGTGGCACAGTGAGTTTGGTCAGAATATTCTAAAAAAATGTCCAAGTTTAAAGGCAGTCAATGACCCAGCTTGGATCGCCTTGAAAATTGATGATGAAGTGATTAATGAAAGTATCTGCATTTTTAGAGATCAGCCTTTCCATCCTCAACAGCAAGTCACTTGTATTGCTTCCTTGTGTCAGGATCATCCAAGCAAATCTTTAAATCGTTTTAACGCATTATTTTCCAAAATTTCAAAAGCTCATCCTGAGAGGGGTTTTTCAGAGATTGCTTTAGATTGGTTTACTCGTTTCCTCGAAGTTAGTTTGCAACCCTTGATGTATCTATATCATCGTTTTGGTATGGCATTTGAGTCACATCAACAAAATGTATTATTGGAACTGGAAAATCATTTCCCAAAAACTTTATGGCTACGTGATAACCAAGGTTTTTATTATATTGAAGAGTTTGCGACTGAAATTCTACAAGCGCTACCTGAACTGAAAGAAAAAGCCTTTGCGGTAGGTCCGAAAGATTTTGTTGATGAACGTTTTAGTTATTATTTCTTCGGCAATACTTTGTTTGGGATTATTAATGCCATCGGTGCGACAGGCTATATCACTGAAGATGAATTGTTAGCGCATTTAATTGAATTTTTAGAAGAACAATTACAACAATATCCTGATAGCACCTTATTGCAAGGATTACTGTTCAATTCAACTCTGCCTTATAAGGGTAACTTGCTGACACGTTTGCATGAGTTAGACGAATTGATCGCGCCTGTCGAAAATCAGTCTGTTTACGTGCAACTGCCAAATCCACTGCGTATTTCACAGAAGGATGTCAGTTATGCTTGATTTTATTGGAATTGGTCTAGGACCTTTTAATTTAAGTCTTGCTAGTTTGCTACAAAACAAAAGCTCACTCAACTACGTGTTTTTTGAGCAAAAGGCACAATTTGATTGGCATGCAGGTATGCAACTACCTAATACGGTATTGCAAGTACCGTTTATGGCTGATTTGGTCTCAATGGTTGATCCAACCAGTCCATTTAGCTTTTTAAATTATCTGCGTCATCAGCAACGTTTGTATAAGTTTTACTTTCTAGAGCATCCACATATTCCGCGCTGTGAATATAACCATTATTGCCAATGGGTTGCAGAACAACTTGATTGTATCGAATACCAATCTCGTGTCTTGAGGATTGAACCCCAAACGATAGGTTTTAAAGTAGTCGTTGAATCAAATGGTGTTCAGCAAAGTTATTTATGCCGTCATTTATTGATTGGAAGTGGTAATGTGCCATATTTGCCTGAATGTTTGGCAAAGATTCAGAAAGTCCGTCCGCAACAATGTCTGCATTCAGCACAGTATATGACGCATGTAGATACAGATTTACATGGCGATGTTGTTGTACTAGGTTCGGGGCAATCCGCAGCTGAAGTGTTTATCGACTTGTTTGACGAACAGCAAGATACCGACAATCATCAGTTTGATTTGCATTGGTTTACCCGTTCTCAAGGTTTCTTCCCAATGGAGTATGCGCCATTAGGTTTAGAACATTTTAGCCCTGATTATGCACAACATTTTTATGATTTGTCTGCACAGCAGAAAGAGCAGCAGTTAAAGCAACAAGCCTTGTTATACAAGGGGATTAGTGCAAAAACCATTCGGGAAATTTATCAAAGACTTTATCACCGTAGCATTGCAGGCCAAAGCATACAGACACATTTGCATAGTCAATGTGATTTGAAAGATGCAGAAGCATTGGATACACAAAAAATCCGATTGCATTTCGAACATCGTGCTACAGCTCAGTCTTTTCATCTCGACTGTGATTTTCTTGTAGCCGCAACGGGTTATTTCACACCTGATTTTGGTTTTATGCAGTCACTCAAGCCATACATCGAACTTGATCATAAACAGCGTTGGCAGATTACAGAAGACTATCGAGTTGTACACAGGTTGAATGGCCATATCTTTGTTCAAAATCAAGAAATGCATAGTCATGGTGTCGGCACGCCTGATTTAGGTCTTGGTGCTTATCGTGCAGCAACGATCATTAATCAACTGCTTGCTGAGCCTCTTTATGAATTAGGCAATCAAGCGCAAACCTTCCAACACTTTAATCTCTCTCAAAATCCAAAAATTTGTATGGCAGATGACAAAGCACAATCAAACGAGTGCCTTTGCGAAAATTCTCCCAATAAAAACCATTCAATTTTCAAGAAAACAGAACAGAACGTGATGACGGCGCATCCTAATCGTCGTGGTGCAAACACACGTACACAAACTGCTTCTGTACATTCAACATATGAGAAACTGATATGAACTTTGCAACTTTAAAAATTAATCAGCAGCAATGGCGTGCCGCAGGACAACGTCTTATTGAAATGGCGATTGCAGAGTTTCTATACGAAGAAATTATTGAAGTTAAATCATTGTCAGCAGGTCGTTATCGTTTAGATTTAGGCAATCGTCAGTATGAGTTTCAAGGAAATCAATATCTACTCGGACACTGGAATATTCAGGAAGCTTCGGTACGTGATGTGACTCATAGTCAGGAAAATGATCAACCTGCTTGGAACTTACATGAGTTCATTGTCGCAATGTCTGACAGTTCTAATGTTAAGCCATTTACCAAAGCGTATTTGATCAAAGAAATGAATAATACTTGGCTGGCAGAAGCACATTTGTTCAATGAAACACGTTTGCCAAGTATAGCGGTTTTGACAGAGCCACATTACAAAGTTGAAGGCATGCTACGTGGTCATCCTTGGCTCATCATGAGTAAAGGGCGTATGGGTTTTGGTTATGATGATTATTTAAGCGCTGCACCAGAGCTTTCACCTGAAGTTAAAGTGTTGTGGTTAGCCGTTCATCGTGATTTAGCAGAGTATCGAAGTACTGAAGATTGGAGTGCCTGCGGTTTATATCAACATGAATTTGATGCCAATGAACTACAGCAGTTCATCAATATTCTCCAAGAAAAAAACCTAGATCCTCAAAATTACTTTTTGATTCCCGTACATGCTTGGCAATGGCATCAATGGCTTGTTCCGACTTATGCCAATGAGATTGTGGATCAGAAAATTATTGAACTGAATATCAGTCAAGATAGTTATGTGCCAATGCAGTCCATTCGCACATTATGTAATACATCAAATCTACAACGTCATTACATTAAACTGCCAGTCAGTATTTTTAATACTGCTGTTTATCGTGGATTACCCTCAAAACGTAATCTTGCTGCTCCAGCAGTGACCGCATGGTTAAAACAGATTCATCAACAAGATCAAGACTTACAAAATACAGGTGTGATTTTCTTGGGTGAGGTTGCAACTTTAACCATTCACCAGCCATGTTTTGACCGCATTGACGGCGCACCATACCAATTTAAAGAACTGTTCGGTTGTTTGTGGCGTGAAAGTGTTGATCGTTATGTTGATTCATCACAACAAGTTCTCTCGCAAGCAGCTTTATTACATCGTGATATTTCTGGTCAATCGATCCTGAGCGTGCTGATCAAAGCATCAGGATTAAGTCCTTTAGCTTGGTTAGCTCAATTTGCTCAAGTGTGCATGAGTCCATTGTTACTTTGCTTGTATCGCTATGGTTTGGCATTTTCACCACACGGTGAAAACACGATGTTGGTACATGAAAATGGTGTGCCGAAAGCCATGGTATTAAAAGACTTCATTGACGACATCAATTTAGTGGATGAGGATTTTCCTGAGTTAACTCAATTACCATCTGAATCAGACTTATTACTCCGTCATGAAGCGACTGATCTAAGCCATTTTATTTTCACAGGTCTGTTCATGGTGCATTACCGCTATATCTGTAATGTGTTCTTGCAAGACTATCCTGAATATTCTGAGCTTGATTTTTGGCAGACCATTTCCAACACGATTGTTGAGTTTAACCAAAGACATCCAGAATTGGCTGAACGTGCTGATAAATTCGCCATGCTGCGTCCAAGTTACACCAAAATTTGTCTAAACCGTGTACGTCTATTTACCACAAGTTATAACGATGAAGCAGAACGTCCTGTTCCTGTCTTCCTTGATCCTATTGCAAATCCAGTTAGCCCAGAAACATTGAAAACATGGGCAGAACAACCTCGCCAAGCAAAAGCGGGCTAATTTTAATCATCATTTTATAGGTTCGATATGAAAACAATCTCTCAGCAATTACCAGATTATTTTGAATACTTTGAAGATGGTACACAGTACTACTTACGCCAAGTGCAATATCCTCAGGATATCCCTTTATTACATCAATGGATGCATGAGCCACATGTAATTCCTCAGTGGCAGTTAAATAAATCGGAACTAGAGTTACAAGTTTACTTCGACAAAATGTTAGCAGATGACCATCACCGTTTATTAATCGTTGGAATTGATGGCAAAGATGTGGGCTATACCGAAATTTATGAGGGTAAACGAGATCGTTTAGGCCGTTATTACGATGGTGATGACAATGATCTCGGTTGGCATCTCCTGTTTGGTGACAAATCCGTGTTTGGCAAAGGCTTCTTGCGCCCAACCATTCGTTTACTCAGTTTTTACATTTTTGAACATTCAAAAGCTAAAAAAATTGTGGGTGAGCCAGATCATACCGTTAAACCATATGCAGCAGTGGTGGCAGAGCTTTGTTATGAAAGCCAACGTTTAATACCGATGCCCGAAAAAACAGCGATGTTGTACTACTGCTTCAGAGAAACTTTCTATAACAAGTTTGGGGATTATTACCAAACATCACAACAACAGCTAGCTAATCAGCCAGCCAAACTCCTGAGTGTTACATGAGCTTATATATCAATGAAATGCATATCTTAGACATGCGCTTTGCGGCGAATGTCTCTGTTGCAGAATTTGAACAATGGTTAGCACGGATTCAGCACTATTTCGAACATAAGCAAAATTTCGTGTTGATCATGCAAACCAATGTGAATACTGAATTTCCTGAAGAATATAGAGCAATCCAAGGCAAATGGTATAAGCAATATAAACAAGATTTTTACCAATATTGCTTGGGTTTTGCTCGTATTGCTCAAGATGAAGATGATCGTATTCGATTGGATACACCAGCTCTGCACAAAGCTTGGCATGTTCCATATTTTGTGAGCGTAGATAAAGCTGAAGCCACACAATGGGCTTTGCAGAGGTATTTATGAATCAAAATTCATTAAATATTCAGAAAGTCTCAGCCTTGAGCCTGAGTCTCGTGGTGGTTTTATATCTCGCGCATGCCTTACCACTTTATTTTTATAATGTGGCCTTACCTGCGATTCTGCGTCATCAAGGCGTAGATTTACGTTGGATTGGCATGTTGTCGCTGCTCTATATTCCTTGGGCATTCAAGTTTTTTTGGGCACCACTAATTGATCGTTTTTATTTCAAAAAACTCGGTAAACGTAAAACTTGGCTTTTGTTTACGCAAATAGCTTTGGTGTTGGGGGTCGTTGCTTTGGCACTTACCCAATTCGATTACGGTCTTGGTGTATTTGTTATTGTCGGTTTATGGATTTCAACTTTTGCTGCAACTCAAGATATCGCAATTGATGGCTATACCGTCGAAACCTTTTCAGAGTCTGAATATCGCTTAGGAAGCATGGCACAAAGCATCGGCGTTGCGCTCGGTAGTATGGTGGGTGGAGCAGCAACTTTATGGCTGTATGAGCTTTATGGTTGGCAAACTGCACTGATTTCCTTAGCCGCTATGACAGCATTGACGATGTTGGCTATTTTCCAAATTAAAGAAAAATCAAATGCAGAGAAAATCTCAAAACAGCAGCCAAGTTTGATCCGTGCATTTAAACGTCCAGAAATGTTATGGGCATTAGCCTTGATCGTATGTTATCGAATTGTCGAAGCACCAGCTATGGCGATGCTGAATCCGATGCTGATTGATCAGAAATGGTCGTTGTCACAAATCGGCGTGCTGATGTCTGTAATAGGTGCAGGGATTGGATTATTAGCCGCTGTTTCAGCTGCATTTTTATTAAAAAAAATAGCCGCAACACAATTGCTGATTTGGGCTGGTTGGGCACGCAGTTTGGTTTACGCCTTGTTGGGTGTAGCCGTTTTACTCAGTTGGTTGAATCAATGGCATTTACTTCTTGGTGGCTTTGTCATTGTCATTCTTGCCATCCGCTATATCGCAATGACAGCCTTATATGCACATTTCATGCAGACCAGCTCCAAAGAACAAGCTGGTACTGATTTTACGATTTTAGTTTGCTTCGAACTATTGGTTTATTTCATTGGCGGTGCAGTCTCAGGTTTCTTAGCCAAAGCATTTGGTTATGGAAACTTCTATCTCATTCTCGCAGTTTCATCCGTTTTAAGCGTGTTGCTTAGTCAACTGCTTATTCGCAAAGCAAAACAAACGCAACAACTCATCTAGGGGTCATTTATGAAAGTTCGTTCACTTTCGACATCATTAACACTGCTCAGCTTGGCGATCAGTACGCAACTTTATGCTCAAAATGTCGAGCAGACTTCAACCGTAAATCAAAGTACAACGGTTGAGGCTGAGAAGCCAACTCAACTGGCACCAATTGTTATGACAGCAACTCGCTCAGCTCAAAGTATCGCTGAGATTGCGGGAACTGTTTACAGTATTAGCCAAGAAGACATTGCAAAACAAGCTGCTGCTGGGAAAAGTACCGCCGATATTTTAGGTTTGTTAGTTCCATCTTTAACACCAAGTTCAGGTACGACCAGTAACTATGGGATGACCATGCGTGGTCGTACAGTGCAATATATGATTGATGGTGTTCCGCAAACGGGCTCACGCGATAGTTCACGCCAATTAAATAGCATTAGCCCAGACATGATCGAACGTGTTGAAGTCGTGTCAGGTGCAAGTAGTATTTATGGTGCAGGTGCTACAGGTGGGATCATCAATATCATCACCAAAAGAGGTTCGGGTGATGGTGTAAATTTTGAAACCAAACTCGGCGTTACTTCAGGTGATAATTTCAAAAGTGATGCTTTAGCTTATGAAGCGTTTCAGTCTGCATCATTTAACCAAGGGGATTGGAGTGGTTTTATAGGTGCTAGCTATACACAACGAGGTGAAATTCAAGATAGTCGAGGTGATCGTGTAGGTCCAGAAGTTGCACAAACAGATCGTCAAGATACTGAAACTGTAGATGTGAATGGTCGTTTAAGCTGGCAGTTGGCAGATAAGCAAAAATTAAGTATCGGTGCGCAATACTATAATGATGAGCAGGACAGTGAATATGGCGCTGATTATGGTCCAGGCTTATCTGTTTTACTTCTAGGGGCAAAACCTAGTCAAAAAGCTGTAAAAGTTTTAGAGCTTGATACTCAACCACGTACTAAGCGCAGTGCAGTAAATGCACAATATGAAAATCAGGATTTTCTTGGTCAGACTTTAAATGCAGAGGCCTATTATCGTACTGAAAAAGGGCGATTCTTCCCAAGTGCAAATGCTTTAGCACATGCATCCATTCCAGGTGGAAGAACATTTATTGTTACCCAATCAGAAACAGATATTGATGTTTTTGGTGCTCGTTTAGCACTTCAAAGTAAGCTCAATCTGGCAGAACGTGCATTAAATCTAACTTATGGTGTGGATTACGATAAGGAAAATGGCAAACAAACAGCACAACTTTATGATCTAAATACTTTTATCAGTAGTAATGGTCTAAAGTTTAAGCCTTTAAATAATTATGATTTTGGTCCAGATGTAGATACTGAGAAGCTTGGTTTCTTCTTACAGAGTCAATTTGAAGTCACTGATCACTTAAACCTACAAGCAGGCGTGCGCCATGAACGAATTGATAGCCAAGTGCAGGATTCTGTTCCTTATTCTGAAGCGATGGTTGCAGACTTCGTCTCAGGATATAGTCCTAAAACTTTAAATGGTGGTTCGGTCAAGCATGATGCAACTTTATTTAACTTAGGCGCAGTTTATCATTTAACAGATGCTCAACAAGTCTTTTCCAATTTCTCTCAAGGTGCAAACTTACCAGACGTACAACGTATGCTCAGAGACGTTCCAGCAAACTTTGTTGTAAGCAATCAAACCATTGATCCAATTAAAGTGAATAGTTTTGAGCTAGGTTGGCGTCTACAAGACAATGCGTTAACCACAGGGCTTACGGCGTTCTATAACAAGTCGGATAAATCTTTGAAATTTGGTCCACCAAACTTTGCAATCGAAGTGATTGATACCGATGAACGTGTTTATGGCCTAGAAGGCAATGTGAAGTATGCGGTGACTGATGCATGGAATGTCGGTGGTACTTTAGCTTATACACGTGGTCAATTTAAAAATACAAATGGAAAATGGCAAGAGTTAGATGCAATTCGTGTAGCACCTTTGAAAGCAACGGTTTATTCCGACTGGCAATTCAATGATGGTTTAGGCTTAAGAGTACAAGCTTTGGCTATTGATGGTACGGATGAAGCACGTAAAGATGCGATTGCGAATGGTAGTACTCGTCCACCAGCAGAAATCAAAGGTTTTGCAGTGATGGATGTGATTGCCAATGCAAAAGCAGGTCCAGGGACTTTAGGTTTTGGTGTATATAACGTGTGGAATACTGACTATAAGTCTGTTTATAGCCAAGCAGTTTCAACGGTTTACGGCGATATTTCGAGCTTGGCTGCTCAAGGTCGTACCTATGGTTTGAGCTATACTCTCAAGTACTAATCTTATCCAAAAGGCATCTTTTAGATGCCTTTTCTTTTGATGAATTCCATGATGAACAATCATTTAAAATTTTTAGCTTTGGCTGCGTTAATCAATGGAACGTGTTTTTCCATGATTCTTCCTTTACTGGCACCTTTGACTCGACAGCTACATTTATCCGAATTCCAAGGTGGAGTGATCGTTTCAGCAGGAGCGATCTGTATGGCGATCGCTTCAATATGGGTTGCTAAAAATAAAAGTAATCAATCTCCACAAAATCTAGTGAATTATGGTTTTATGGGAATGACCGTAACATGGGCGCTTTTTACTTTTATACTGGCTTTGGGCTTAGAGGCGATTTTGCCTTCAGTATTGATTTTCATTTTGTTGGTTTTAAGTCGTGCTTCGACTGGCATTTTTATGGCAATGCCACAAATCGGTCTACAAAGTTATGTCATGACAGAATCAGCTGAAACAACGACTCGTAGCAAGAATATGGCATTGTTTGGTGCGATGAACAGCTTTGGTATGATTGTCGGACCTTTGGCGACTTCGTTATTATTGTATGGTGGACTATTATTTCCGATGTGGTTCGCGGTTGCTTTACTGGCATTAGTCAGTTTGGCACTCATTATGTTTTTTAAGAAAACGGCTGATATAAGATCAGATGCAGATAAGACATCAGAACAAAGTTCAAATACAGTTTTGAATCAGCAAAATATTATCAAGCAAAGTTTGATTTGGTTGGTTTTAGGTTTTTCTACTTATGTTGCAATCGTGACATTAAACATGACTGCTGGATTTTATATCCAAGATAAATTCTTTCTGAGTAGTCAGCAAAGCGCAGTGTATTTCTCTCAATGTATGGTTGTTGTTGGTATCTGTCTGGTGGTGACACAGTTGCTGATTGTAAAAATGATTAAGCTACAACTACATAGTCTTGTATTAATCGGCATTTTGACCATGTGCTTTGGGTTGCTACTATCTCTTTATGCACAAAGTATTGTGGTATTTCAAGCTAGTTATATTTTCTATGGTATTTCAGTCGCTTGCTTATTACCTGCATTTACAACAGGGGCAGCACAAGCAGTTACACAAGATTCTCAAGTTAAAATGGCAGGATATTGCACTGCAACTCAAGCTTTTGGTTTGATTTTTGGTCCTCTAGTTAGCACTTATTTATATCAATTTGATCAAAATCTACCTTTCTATTTTTTATTCGCTTTAATGATATTAGTCGGGATATGTATAGGGTGGGTTTTAGTCAGAAAGGAAGAAGAAATGAGTTCTTTTGTCGAAGATTAAACGCTTAATATGATCAAAAATCACTCATATATTCTTTTAAAAAGCAAGGAAACTTACATAACTACATCTTAGGACGTAAACATAGATGGCTGTTTGATTATTTATTGATCAAATTTATTTCATTTATTTAACGGTCGAAATTTAAGCTCATTTCTGGGTTAGCCTATTAGAAGTAAAACAATATAAGAGGAGTAAAGATGTTGATTTTTCATGATTTTCCTGTTCAAGGGGCACTTTTTGATATGGATGGAACAATGTTTGATACAGAGCGATTACGCTTTGAAACATTGAAACAAGC
Organism: Acinetobacter sp. A22; assembly: GCF_030913345.1. Classification (NCBI taxonomy): domain Bacteria; kingdom Pseudomonadati; phylum Pseudomonadota; class Gammaproteobacteria; order Moraxellales; family Moraxellaceae; genus Acinetobacter; species Acinetobacter sp. A22. Next base: position 1,143,803 of record NZ_CP133162.1, on the reverse strand, counting down.
TTCAGAAGAGCTTATTGGACAGGAATTTTCAGATGAATATTTAATGCAGTGCTTAGGTCTGAGCGCAAAAACTGCAGAGCAACTTGCAAAGAAATTTTATGGGGAAGATGTTCCATATCAAGCAATTAGAAAACGTGCTGATGAGCTTGAGTTGGAATCTGTGCGTCACAATGGTGTTCCAATCAAAAAAGGTTTAATTCAAGTTTTAGAGCGCTTACGCAAATCAGGTTTAAGAATGGCAGTTGCGACATCTAGTCGACGTGCGATAGCAGAAGAATACTTAATTAATGCCAATGTTTATAAATTTTTTGATCTGTTAGTGTGTGGGGATGAAGTCGAAAAGGGTAAACCTCATCCAGAAATCTTTATTACGGCTGCGCAAAAATTAAATTTACAACCAAGTCAGTGTTTGATGTTTGAAGATTCAGAAAATGGAATCTGTTCGGCTCATGAATCAGGTGGTATTACGATTTTATTTAAAGATATTAAAGAACCAAATGATCGCATGTTAGCGAAAGCAAATTTTTATTATCAGGATCTGTATGAATATTTAAATGCTTTAGATCAGTACATTCCTGAAATGGATATGCCACAACTACAAGAACCATTTCCGCAAAGTTTGAATCAATTAACCGTTGGGATTCATGGTTTTGGTGCAATTGGCGGTGGGTATATTGCTCAAATCCTTTCGCATTGGGATGGATATACGCGTCCAAAACGTATTTTGGCTTCCACGCGAAATAAATTGTATTTGGAATCAGTGAACAGTTTTGGTAGCTACAGTATTCGATATGGGCAATCATCTTTTGATGAACGAATTGATAACTTGACCGTTATTGATGCTGATAATGACAAACAGATGCTTGAAATGTACGCGCAATCTAGTCTTATAGCGTTATGTTTGCCTGAACATGCGATAGCATCTGAATCAAAAATAATTGCCAAAGGTTTATTGGCTCGTTTCATGTCACAAGACTTGAATAATCATGAACCAATCACTTTTCTAATTATTTTAAACAAGGTCTGTGCGAAATATTTGGTGCTCAAATATATTCGTGAAGCTTTGCTTGAGATCACGGATGAAGATGTTGCTGAGCATATTCTAAGTGAGCATTATTTCTGTGATACGGTGGTCAATCGTATGGTCTCAAAATTGAGTGATCAGGCTTTGTATCGCCAACTCAATATTAAGCATCGTTTATTTAAACAGTATCAAGCTGATTTAAATGAAGAAACGATTGAGTTATCAGATGAAACAGCATTAACTGAAAAACAGGAACGTCAGCTCAGCCAATCATTAGTGGAAATGCGCGAACAGTTCCAAGCGGGGCAGTTTTTACAAAATATGGATTTAATTTTATTCCATAGCGAAACAGATATGCCGATCTATGTTGAAAATCGAAGTCCGCTGTTAAATAAAATGCGCCAAATGATCTTAGTTGATCAAATCTCAGATATTCAAATCATTAAAAATCGCCTCTGGAATGGCTGCCATGCCATGATCGCTTGGCAGGCGCGTCTTATTGATCATGAAATGATTGGAATTGCTTTAGCAGATCACAAGATCAAGAAATTTGCTGAGCAATTGGTGAGTGAGGTGAAAGCTGGATTGGTAAATATCGTTCCGAATCAAGCCAAACAACTTGATCGCATGGCTGAAAGTTTTATGAGCTCATGCCGTTCTGCTTATAAAGATCCATGTGAGCGTGTTGCTCGTGATCCATTGAGAAAACTGGGTTACAACGAACGCGTACTCGGCAGTATTGAAAATCATATCGTGCAACAATTGCCATATAAGTACTTATTACAAGGTGCTGTTTCGGGTTATGTATATGCGGTTAAGCTTTTAGAAATTCCTGTTGATGAAGTGATTACGCATTTACAAAACGCTATCGAGCAAATGGATATTACTGAGCATGAAAAGAAAGATTTGTTTGAGTTGATTTATACATCAATCTCGACTGAATTAAAGATTTCAGAGCTAGGGCAATCTTTTTGTGTTAAAAATGCCGAGTTTGAAACAGCCTAAATGATTTTAAAATTATTTAATCTTGCCAGTAAATTATGTTTGAATAACACAACTGTCAGAGCGTTATTGTCGTTGTGTTATTACAAACATCTACCCAACTCGTAAAAACTGAAATTCGCAACTATCCAGAATGGCATCATGGTCGGACAGATTATGCTTTGTGGTATATCGAAATTGATCAACCAGAGTTAGTTGAATATTTAGATGCGATCAAAATACATTTCTCAGATTTCCTTATTAGGTCGAATCAACGTCAGTATCACATTACGTTATTCGTGTGCGGTTTTCTAAATACCCATCTTTCTCAATACAATGATGATTTTTCACATGAACAATTCTTACAACATCTAAAATCTATCAATCAATTACAACTTGAACCCTTTGAATTAGAACTCACAACGATCGATAGTTTTAGTAGTGCTTTATTTATTCAAATCATCGATCGAGAAAAAATTTTAGAAAAAATCCGTTCTCAGCTTGCACTTGTCTCGAATGAAATAGCGGCACTGCAATATTGTCCACATATTACGATTGGACTTTATAGCGATGCATGGAGTAGTGATCTTGTTTTAGAGCGAATAAAAAGCTTTGAAGCTAAAAGGATTAAAATTCAAGTGAATCAATTAACTTTCGGTTATTATAAGGCTCAGATTTTACAAGGATTACTATATCCTTATCATCAAATGGTATTAGGTTAATATGTTGCAATTAATTTTGGGTGGTGCACGTTCGGGTAAGAGCCGATTGGCTGAAAATATAGCTCAGCAGCGTGGAATCCCTGTGATTTATGTCGCCACGGCGCAAGCTTTAGATGATGAAATGCAGCAAAGAATTCAACATCATCAGCAACAAAGACCTAAGCAATGGCAACTTTGTGAAGAGCCTATTTTTCTGGCAGATCAATTATTAAAACTAGATCAAGAACATCAAATCATTTTAGTTGATTGCCTTACTTTATGGTTGACCAATCTTTTGTTAGCTGAAGATCAAGATTTGCAGCAACAACAGACAGACAAGTTATTAGAAATATTACCCAAACTTAAATCTGAAATTATTTTAGTCAGTAATGAAACAGGGCTAGGCGTCGTGCCGATGGGTGAAATTAGCCGTCGATTTGTGGATGAAGCTGGTCGATTGCACCAAGCATTAGGACAGCTTGCTCATAAAGTGATGTTTTGTGTTGCAGGCTTTCCAATGATTTTAAAAGATGAGAATTAACATGACTGAACAAAATGCTTGGTACACAGAATCGGCAAAACAAATTGATCTGGAAGCAAAACATCTAGCCGAACAACGACAACAACAACTCACTAAACCAACAGGGGCTTTAGGAGAGTTAGAACAGCTTGCGATTCAGCTAGCAAGTTTACAGGGTACAGTTCATCCCCAAATTCAAAAACCTTGGATCACGATTTTCGCAGGTGACCATGGTGTAGTTGAAGAAAGTATCTCAGCTTATCCTCAAGCCGTGACACGTCAAATGCTTCAAAATTTCGCGTCTGGCGGTGCAGCAATCAGTGTTATTGCAAAACATCATCAGGCACAGTTACAAGTGATTGACTGTGGAACGGTAGGCGATCCCTATGATTATGTCGGTGTAGAGCGACATTGTATTCGTGCAGGAACAGCCAACTTTGCTCAACACGTTGCAATGACTGAACAAGAATGTTTTGCTGCATTAGCATTAGGTAAAACTAGTGTGGAGTTAGCTCAGTCAGAACAGGCTGATATCTTTATCGCTGGAGAAATGGGGATAGGCAATACTTGTTCAGCTTCAGCCATCGCATGTATGTTGTTGAATGAAGATGCAGCACAACTAACAGGTGTTGGAACGGGAATTAATAATCAACAATTACAACATAAAATTGCAGTCATCAATCAGGCAATTGAACTCCATCAATCCAGTGTTGAGAATGATGCTTTGAAAATTCTAGCTGCCGTGGGTGGTTTAGAGATTGCTGCCATGACAGGAGCATATTTACGTTGTGCTCAAATTGGTTTGCCTATTGTGGTGGATGGTTTCATTAGTTCCGTTGCAGCATTATGTGCTGTTCGCATACAGCCGAGTTGTCGTGACTGGATGCTATTTGGACATCTATCAGCAGAATATGGTCATGTTCGTATTCTTAAAGAATTAAAAGCGCAGCCAATTCTAAAAATGAATCTAAGATTGGGTGAAGGAAGTGGTGCAGGCGCAGCATTGTCAGTGCTGCAATTGGCATGTGTTTTACATAATCAAATGGCAACCTTTGCCGAAGCTGCAGTGACAGGAGATAAAGTTGCGCCTTGATTTACTGCGACATGGTGAAACAACTTTAAGCCATACTTTACGTGGGCATACTGATGATGAACTAACAGAAAATGGTTGGTTGCAGATGCAATCGACCATACAGCAATATGTCGCTGGAGGTACTAATTGGGATGTTATTTTTAGTTCACCTTTACAGCGTTGTCATGCCTTTGCAATCAATTTAGCAGAGCAACTCGAAATACCTTTGCAATTAAATATGCATATCAAAGAAATGTATTTTGGTGATTGGGAAGGTATTTCGACTCAAAGCATTTATGAAAATGAGCCCGAGTTATTGGCAAATTTTTGGCAATTTCCAATAAAATACCATGCACCAAATGGTGAGTCTTTAGAGCAATTTTTACAGCGTGTTCAAGTTGGCTTTGATGAAATCCACACTCAAATGAAAATACACCAATGGAATAGAGCATTAGTTGTTACGCATGGTGGTGTGATTAAATTACTCACTTGTTTAGCACGACATAAACATCTCAATGATTTATTAATAATGTCTGCTGAGCTTGGGCAACTGTATTCAGTAAAAATGTATAAAAACGATAGTCTCAGTTTTGAGGAAATCAAAGAATGACACCATTTTGGATCGCTTTGCAATTCTTGACTGTTTTACCCATCGAACTAAAACAGATACCAACTGCAAAGCAAAATGGTCAATCTGTACTTTTTTATCCACTTGTAGGGTTGCTAATAGGATTAATTCTATTTGGACTTTCAATCCTTCTCGTAAAATTACCGATTATTCTTGTTGCAATCATTATTTTAGTGATTTGGATTTGGCTTACTGGTGGACTTCATTTAGATGGTCTAGCGGATACAGCAGATGCTTGGGTAGGTGGTTTTGGTGATCGGGAACGGACCTTAAAAATCATGAAAGACCCAAGTTGTGGTCCTATCGGTGTTCTAAGTTTAGTTATTGTTTGCTTGATGAAGTTTTCAGCTTTATATGTCTTGCTAGAACAACGGCTCTCTGCATTTTTAATCTTAATACCCATGCTGGGTCGCAGTGTTCCTTTATTTTTATTTCTCACAACACGATATGTTCGAGCAAATGGATTAGGGCGGTCAATAACGGATTCTATTCCTAAAACACTAGCATGGATGGTTTTTGTCATTACATTAGCATTACTTTGTGCATTTAAATGGATGGGATTAGTTGCTTTAATCAGCTTTTTATTGATATTGGTTTACTTAAGAATTTTGTTTATTAAGCGAATCGGTGGTATCACTGGCGATACGGTGGGTGCTACCATTGAGTTGAGTGAGACAGGTTTAATACTAACTTTTGTCATTGCTTCCTTTTATATCTAAGTGAATTTTTATAGGATTGATCCTCCTCAAATAAGAAGGATCAATTCCGCTTTAACGTTTTCGAGTTGCCAATACACTTCCCAAGATAACTAATACTGCAATCAGTCCCGCAATTGTTCCCAACAGAATGTCTCTAAACGTTTTATCTATCGGTAACCATGTCCATTTGTGCAAATAAGCAAAACTAAATCCCTCTAAGGCATCTTGCTGATTTACTTGCGCCGCAATGACACCACTACTTGGTTCTATATAAAGTCTAAGCTGATCATTCAAATTAGTATCAACTTTGATTACAGGTAAACGTTTATTGATAAAACCATATTCACCGCCAAAACGAGTTATCCACGAACTTTGAGTAAAATGTTTTAAAGGTAAGTTTAAATAAAACGCTGCCAAATATTTGCTCTGCTCAAGAGGATTCAATTTTCTAGCATGTTTTGCATCGATTAACTCAATGGCTGGTGCGGCATCTTTTGCATGATGATGGTGATCATATTCTTTCGCTGCGGTCATGCTCCCTTGTAACTGAGGTTTCCCAGTCAATTGAATCATCCAGCCTGCATGAGCTTGATTTTGATTAAAAGCAATCGGTACAAGATTGAGTCGCTGAATTGGGCGTTGAACTGCCAATTGCCATGCTTCAGGGTTTAAATCTTGCGTATGGAAGATGGGCTGAATATTCACAAGTTCAGATTTTTTATGCCAAACATGATAAAAACCACTAAACATCCATAACAAGATAAAAACACTTAAACTGATGCCCAGATAACGATGAAAAAATCGAATTGGCTTTTCACTTAAACGATGATTTTTACGATTGTGTATTTTGAAAAATAATCCTATACCCATCAAGGTCAAAGTAAGAATGCTAATTAAAGCAATTTGCATCAAGAAACTTTGTCCTGTCCACGGTTGATCTCCCCAAGTCCATCTATGTCCTAAGCGGAAGATCCGTGCCATCCACATTTTCTGATCATTGGAAATCGTTGCTAATCGAGATTGTGCTGGATCGACATAAGCTCTTAAACCAGTATCAAAATCTACACGCCAAACAGGTAATAAACGATTGACGCTTGGATAATCATCGCTAAATTGAGTCACTAGTTCAGCAGAAATAATCTGTTGTTGGCTTAAGCTGGTGTACCAAACTGCAAGACGTTTTGCATCTTTTAATTCGGCATCTTCAATAAGTTGCCCAGTATGACGATCAAAATATTCAGCAATATTTTGATTAGGTCTTAAAACTCGATAAGCGATAAGATCTTTATTAAGTTCAATCACTTGTAGTGCAGAAAATTCGGTAATTTTCTGCATTTCTAAGATTTGAGGAACGGACAATCCATCCCTCAAATCAAGCTGTTGGGATGGAGGCATACGTTTTGCAGGTTGTGGTTGGGTTGCACTCATAATTGGATGCAACACACCAGTTAAAGACCACATCAAAACGAGAATGCCAAGTACCATTCCAAAGCCACGATGAAACTTTAGTAGCTTTTTCAATTGGTTGGCATTCATGACTTATTTCCCAAAATGATAACGTAAACCTAATAAATAAGTACGTGGTGCAGCAGGTGTATAACTGGCTTGGTTATTACTAAAAGAGGTACTTTCTGCATAATGCACATCAGCAGCATTGAGAATTTGCCCATAAACCTCATAGGAATTTTTACGATAATTTGCACGTAGGTTTAAAATCGAATGTCCATCATACTTTTCTGTATTGGCATCATTTATCCAGTATGAACCCACATATATACCTTCGACTGAAAGTAATAGTTCTGGTATAGGTTTAATCTGATACTCAACTGTTCCAAAGCTTTTTGGCGAGCTAGGCATCGTATTGCCGCTATAGTCGAGTGTTAGTGAGGGTTGAAATTGCTTATATTCATGTTTTGCGATACTGCCTGACAGTTTTAAACGCTGGTCATATTGTTCGCTGAGTTTCCATGTTCCACCAATTTCGATACCTTGATGTAAGGTTTTTCCAGCATTGCGAGGTTCACGTGTGTTGTCTGGTTTAGTAAAGCTAAGCACTTCATCTTTACCCTCTAGACGATACAAGGTAATTTCGCCATCTAAGCGATCATCCAATAACTTGAAACGCAAACCTAGATCAACGTTATCAAAGGTGGCTTCTTTGAGATCAGGCGTTACTAAATTTGCTCCATAAAGGCTACTCACTTCAGGTGGAACAAAGCCTTGTGACCAATTGCTGTAAAGATCTAATTCAGGCGTAATATTCCAAACAAAACTGAACCGTACCGGGTTTGTCGGAGAGTCAATATTCTGAGAGACTATCCCGATGACAAAACCAAACTATACCCCCGAAATTAGAGAAAGAGCGGTTCAATTACTAATTGAATCTGAAAAAGATTATCCTTCTACTTGGGCAGCAATCACAGCTATTGCTCCTAAAATCGGTTGTACTCCTGAAACATTGCGTGTTTGGTATTTAAAGCATCTGGATCAACTAAATCCTGCCAAAGTACAACAGATATCTGACCAAGAAAAAATGAAGCAAATGGAACGTGAAATTAAAGAATTAAAACGTGCCAATGAAATTCTACGCAAAGCAGCCGCTTTTTTCGCCCAGGCGGAGCTCGACCGCCCACACAAATAATGGTGGATTTTATCCATAACAATAAAGATCGATATGGTGTTGAAGCGATTTGTAGAATTTTACCGATTGCACCTTCAACCTATTACCGAACTTTAGATCTCACTGAAAATCCAGAACATCGAGCGAAACGAGATCTACATGATGAGTATCATGCTGAACAAATTAAACGAATTTGGAAAGAAAGTTCAGGTCGATATGGTGTACGTAAAGTTTGGCAAAAATTGAAACGTGAGGGTTATGTTATTGCACGTTGTACAGTTGCTAGATTGATGCAAAAGCTAGGTATACAAGGTGTTTGGCGTGGTAAGAATAAACAAACCACCCGTAACCGAGATGACCAAAAACGGGCAGATGATTTAGTGAAACGTAATTTTAATGCTGATCATCCAAACCAACTATGGGTGGGTGACTTTACGTATATTCAAACTCATTCAGGCTGGGTATATACCGCATTTGTTATTGATGTGTTCTCACGAGCAATTGTTGGATGGAAAGTATCTACACGGATGAATACAGATATGGTGCTTGATGCATTAGAGCAAGCATTGCATGATCGAGGCATGCCAAAGAATGTGATTCATCATTCCGACAGAGGTGTGCAATATCTTTCCATTCGCTATACCAATCGTTTAGAAGCAGCAAATTTACGAGCATCAGTCGGTACAACGGGTGATTCATACGATAATGCTCTGGCTGAAACGGTGAATGGCTTATACAAAACAGAGGTGATTGAATATTTAAAAGCAGATTGGCAAGGTTTAGCAGATGTACAACTTGCGACACTAAACTGGGTAGATTGGTTCAATAAAAAGCGTGTACACAGTGCACTGGGTTATGTATCGCCTTTTGAGTTTGAAGCAATGTACTATGATAAGATTAACCCGTTAGGTCAGGTGGCTTAACTTAAATAAAAAAGTCTCCGACAAACCCGGTACGGTTCAAAACCGAGTTGTGGGCTGGCTTTATGGAAATTACGTTTTTCATCTGGCGCACCTGTCACTTTAGAAGGGGTAAGCTTATTGTCAAAGTCATAACTAATCCAGTCATAGCGAGCTCCACCGACTAAATTTAAGTTTGGTAATGCTTGCCAATTTGCTTGTGTGTAAATTGCTTGATTATTCACATCCACATTAAAAAATCACGCAGTAATTGGCGTTGTTTAAACCCTGTATAAACACGTGTTTGAGGATCGCGAAACACCTCAATATCATTGGTTTTTGCTTGGTTCGGCGAATACTCCGACATCGCACCAACAATTAATTTCACAGGGTGAAAATTAATGGAATGTTGTAAATTTAAACCATAAGACTTAAAGGCGTTATATGTAGTTTGGCCAGTATATGTTCCAGTAGATTTGCCATTCTTAACATCAGTACGGATGTTATAACTTGGATTCTGTTCAGTGGTGTTATCACGATAATACAGTGTCGCTTGACTTTGGTTTTGATCATTCCAACTGTGGTTCAATTGAGATGAAAGTCTTGTTGCATCAACTTCACGATAAGTAAAGGTTTGATAACTGTAACCAGATCGTTTACTGAAATCATCAGCATTTAAACTACCCGTCATATCTGCTTTGAGATGATTATAATTGACGATATTTTTAATTTGGGTGGCATCTGATATGCGCCAATCATGTCTTATAGTTATACTTTGCTTATTACTTTCAGCATGATCTTGCCAGCTATCACCACGCTCACTGGCATAGCCTGATATTCTTAGACCATGCTCCCCAAATTCGGTATCAAAGGTATTGGATGCACCTAGGTCTAGACGGCGATAACCTTCAGAACTAGCACTTAAACCTAGCTCAGCTGTTGGATTTAAACTAGGAGCTTTTGTAAGAAAGTTAATCGTGCCGCCAATTGCATTACTTCCATATAAGCTACTCGCTGGACCACGCAGAATTTCAATACTATCAATCCCAGCCAAATTTACTTCATACAGTGCATTATGGTTAAAAACACCTACAGGACGCACAGATATACCATCTTCTAAATACTGATAAACAGCCGCAGTCGTGATTGGTTGGCGTATAGACATCATGTGCTGCTCATTACCCAAGTCATTCATCAAAACACCAGGTGTTTGATTCACTAACTGACCAATAAATGTTGCATGTTTATCTTCTATATCTTGCTTGCTGATTTTGCTAATTGCAGCAGGAGTATTGCTAATCGATTCTCCCTCACGGCTTGCAGTGACGACAATCGTCGCTAAGGTTTCGGTTTCATCTTTTGATGAAGTTTCAGCTAAAGCAATTGAACTGTAAGTAACAGAAAGGCACGCAGCAGCTAATACTGACAAACGAAATTGAGTATTCATATCAAACTCTATAAAAAAGCAATAAACAAGGCGGTACCGCAGTTCTCACTGGATACGATATTTACGGAATTGCGTTTTATAGAGCGAGTGGAGGTGCTTGTTTAATTGGGAAAATATAGTAGATACGTGGTATATGCAGATCTTCTGTCCACGCATAGCATAGGCATTGTACACGAGTAAACCAAGCCAATAAAAATACAAAAATAATTGCAATAAAAGGAACAATTGCAGCAGCGTCAACACCATAAGTACATAAAGGACAATGCTTCATGATCTTGCTTGCAAGCGCAAAAACTTCTTTAGCATGATCACTAAGTTGATTGTGTTCTATATGTTGAAGATGTTGTTCATGCTGAGTTTTATCGTGCATAGCATGATGGTGATGACTTGAATGGCTATCTGAATCTATTAAGCTATTTTGAATATTTGTAACTTGGCAGTGACTCGGCATTGCATACAGTGCAGGTACAACGCCACTATGAACCATCGTGGGTAAGAAAATATGCCAGAGTAAACAAAGCAAAGTTATCGCGCCAAGACAGGCACGCCACTTTAGCAAATGTTGACGGAAACTGGACTTCATATCAATGATACGACACAGTGGAAATGTGGCAGCAGTATAGTTAAAAAAACTTTGCACTACAAAACATATCTTAAACAGATGAATCAGTATTCAAGATCACATTATTTGGGATTTATCGAGCTTTTTACGTAAAAAAAACAGACTCATAAGAGTCTGTTTTTTATATCAACTATTTATTAACGATTTGGTAAAACGTCTTTTAACGCTTCATGCATCTCTAATAGTGCTTTTTCTGTTGTTTCCCAGTCGATGCAGCCATCAGTTACTGATTGACCATAAACAAGATCACATAAGTTTTCAGGAATATCTTGACGACCACCTTTCAAATGACTTTCAACCATGATGCCTACGATTGACTTATTACCATCAAGAATTTGCTCTGTGATGTTTTTAAGAACTAAAGGTTGTAAGTATGGATCTTTGTTTGAGTTAGCATGACTGGTATCGATCATGATTTTATTGCTTACTTTAGCTTTTGCTAAAGCAGCTTCAGCTTCAGCAACAGAAGTTGCATCATAATTTGGCTTACCGTTACCACCACGTAAAACTACGTGTGCGTAAGGATTGCCCTTAGTATTAATAATTGCAACTTGACCGTTTTCATTTAAGCCTAAGAAGCTATGACCGTGTTTTACTGATTGCATTGCATTCGTTGCAACTGTTAAACCGCCATCTGTACCATTTTTAAAGCCAACAGGTGAAGATAATCCAGAAGACATTTCACGGTGTGTTTGACTTTCTGTTGTACGAGCACCAATCGCTGACCAAGAAATTAAATCTTGGTAGTACTGAGGTGAGTTCGGATCAAGTGCTTCAGTTGCACAAGGCAAACCTTTTTCATTTAATTCTAGTAAAAGACCACGACCAATATGTAACCCTTTTTCAATATTGAAAGAGTCATTCATATCAGGGTCATTAATTAAACCTTTCCAACCTACTGTTGTACGTGGTTTTTCAAAATAAACACGCATAACTAAATAAAGCGTATCTTTTACTTTTTCACTTAGCTCTTTCAAGCGATCAGCATACTCATTTGCAGCTTTAGGATCGTGGATCGAACAAGGGCCAATAACGACAAACAAGCGCTTGTCTTTACCATCTAAAATATTACGTACAGTTGCACGTCCTTGTAATACAGTTTGCGACGCAGCCGCAGATAAAGGAAGATCAGCTTTCAGTTCCGCAGGGGTAATTAAAGTTTGAATGCTTTTAATGTTAACGTCGTCGATATCTGGCTGAGAAACTGGATTTGACTGTAGAGTATTCATTGCTGTCACAAATTTAATCAAAAGAAGAGGTTATTTTGTCTACGAATATAGCACGAAAAGCCGACTGATTAACTAGTTATAATCATATTTTATGTAGAAACAATCGGCATTTTGCTACTTAAACTGCGCTTGTAGAAGTTGTTGTTTGCTGAATCACGACAGCTTGTTGAGTTTCTACTGGCTTTGGTTTCGCTTTGATCGGGTTAACCATAAAGTTAATCCCTAGCGCAAATAATGTGATACCTAGAATTTTACGAATCAAACGTTCTGGCATATGCGAGCTGATCAATGTGCCTGCAATAATTGCTGGAATAGAACCAACCAATAACCACATCAATAATGTAAAATCGACGTTGCCTGAAGACATATGGCTTAGGCCAGCAACTGCTGTCAATAATACTGCGTGTACAACATCAGAACCAATAATACGAATCATAGGTAGATTTGGGAACATAATTACTAAAGCCATGATGCCAAAAGCACCAGCACCTACAGATGATAGTGTAACGAACACACCTAAGATGATCCCCATGATGACGATATAATGGCGTTTATGTTGTAAAGCATGTTGCTCGCTTTCCATATTTGCTTGTTCACGATTACGGAAACGGTCAAAGAACTTTTCAATTTGCGCACGAAAGACAATCGAGATACCTGTCAAAGTCAGCATAAAACCAAGTACCATCGTTAATACAGCTTTGTAGTTCGTTGATTGACTTAAATAATGTTCTAAAACCCATGAGGTTGCGAATGAAGCAGGAATACTACCGATTGCTAGCCAAATAACGATTGGCCAAACGATATTGAGTTTCTTTGCATGAACAACTGAGCCACAGAATTTAGAGATTGATGCATAGAGCAAATCAGTACCAATTGCGATATGTGGTTCAATTTTGAAAAGGCTAATAAGAATAGGAGTCATCAAAGAACCACCGCCAACACCTGTGATACCTACACAGAAGCCAACCAAAACCCCAGCCATGATAAATTCAATAGGACCAAACATTACCAATATGCCTAATTATGCAAAAACAGGCATATCTTATGCTTTTTTGAGATAACTCGTTGTGATGAATAATGATTTACTTATGCAAAAAAAAGCTAAAGGAAGATTTTTTAACGTCATTTGTGTTTGACTTTAGGTGTTAAGACATGATTGATTTTTAAAACCAATAGGAAGGTGATGGGTGTTGCAAATATCCACCAACTGACGAATCCGATTGATATTCCCTCAATCCAACACAATAAACTTCCTGAAATTAGGAATAAAAGAAAAGCCAAGATTCGAAATTGCACTGGATAGGTCGTCATTATTTTTTGATATTTCAAATGAACTTTAGACTGTTGTTTAGAACTACAACGATACAAGATGAACATACCGATTAAAGTCAGTAATAAACTAAAGAAAATCACACATTCACTCCATTTTTAATCAGTTTGCTTTTAATTTTCTGAGTTGACTTGATTTGTATTGGCTGAATGTTTTTATAAATGAATGCTGCAAAACAAGCAACAGGCAACAAAGAATAGATCAACACGTAGAAATAACCAGTAACTTTCCAAGTTTGCTATAAGGTCATGATTAAGCAAATAGAACAGGTTATATAAGGGCAAACTGAAAGCGAGTAGAGCAAAGATCACAATCTGAGATTTCCATAAATATTGCTTAGGTGTGAATAAAGCCAATACAAAACTAAGCATCCAAACGCTAAAAAATGTATAAATTTCATAATTAAGATCAGCGCTAGGACTTGAAATCAACCGATTCACTAAAAAATAGCTCAACATAGCAATCGGAAGACCAATAAAACTTGCAATATTTAAGCGATCAACAAGGTAGTAACCAAAATGGAATTTTGGGGACTTATACTGAATTTGTCGTTTAAGACTCCACAGCAATAGCCCTGACGCAATCATCAGACAGCCAAGAACTCCTGAGCAAAAAAAGGCAAATCTTAGAAAAGATTGGGCAAAAGTTGCCATGTGAAGTCCATAAACTCCAGCATTTAAAGTAGCTATAGCACTATTATTTCTAGTATTACTTAATATCTTCCCAGTTCCATCAAATACGATTTGCGGTTGATTTAGCGTGATTGAACGATCTTCAAGTTGTTTGATCGTTATTACGGCTTGATCCGTATTTGGATTTTTAACCTCAAAAGTAGCAAGTGATCGATCTCCCCATTGTTGTTTGATTCGAGTCAAAAGATCCTCTGTCGATATCATGTTGCTTATTTGAGGGGATGTTATCGTATTTGAATTCGTAGCTACGGTTCGTATTTCAGTGAAATATTGATAAGGATTTTCTGGATAGAGTTTTTTCATTCCCCAAGGGAGATATAAATAAAAGAAAATGGCTAAGCCTGTAAACGTTATCGTCAGAAAAAAAGGAAGAGCTAAAACTGATGTCACATTATGAAAATCAAGCCAAGACCGTTGTGATTTAAATGTTCTGAGTGTAAAGAAGTCGGTAAATATCTTTTTGTGGGTAATAATGCCAGATACCAGTGCAATTAACATGATGAATGCTGCAAGGCTTGCGATGAGCCTGCCAATAAACACAGGCATGCCGTATAGCTGAAAATGAAAATTGTAAAAAAAGTCACCGCCTTGAGTATGAGATAATTGAAGTTCTTTGCCTGTATTAGCGTCTAAGCTTTTACTTTCGTAACCACCACTAGCTTTTTCCCAATAAATTTTATTTACAGGTTCTTCAGAATTAGCAACTTTTAAATACCACGTTTTAGCATCACTAGCATTTTGAGATAGGTAATGAGTTGCAGTTAGGATTGCCTTATTATCCTGATTGATTTGATATTGCGCAAGTTGTGGCTGCATCCATAAAGTGATTTGATGCCGATAGTAGGAGCTTGTACCCATCAAAAAAATAGCAAATAGCAGCCATCCGAAAATTAAGCCCGTCCAAGTATGTAGCCAAGCCATTGACTGGCGAACACTTTTATTCTGCATTTTTTAATTCAAACCTGCTGATAAGCCAAATAGAAATATGGTGATTGCGAAACTTGTTAGGGCGAGCTTAGATAAAGAAGAAAAACAAAATCCAACAATGATAAAGCTGAGATAAAAAAATATGGAAATGAATGCTGCTAGATAAATTGCTTCAGCCTTGGCTAAAAAGGCCTGAAAAACTTGAGTAAGGCTCATACATAAAAAAGCTGTACATACATACCCGATCACAAAGGTTAGAAAGAAGCGGAATAAAACATTTAGTTTATCGCTATATGTATTTAAAGAAGTCTTAGGCATGAGTTCACAAAGATATTAAATAGAATAAATTACATATGGAAATGATTCTTGTTTATATTAATGTGCTAATCAATTCTATTCAATTTGACTTTAATCGTAAATATAAATGGATATATAAATAATTAATGCTAATACAGATGATTCATAATGTTCACTAATCAAGAACAAATTGTCATCTTTGATGCGATTCAATGTAAAATCATTTTGTTAAAATATTTCAAACATTTGAATGGGGCAGTTGTCTTGTTAAAGCAAAAACTAAAAATTGGGATCGTCGTGGGTGAAGTTTCTGGTGATACGCTAGGAGTTAAACTCATGCGTAGTTTTCGCGAACAAGGCATAGATGTTGAATTTGAAGGTATTGGTGGTCCGCAAATGATCGCTGAAGGTTTTCATAGTTATTATCCTATGGAAATACTATCTGTGATGGGAATTGTGGAAGTCCTAAAAGACCTAAAAAAATTATTCGCTGTACGTGATGGTCTAGTTGAACGATGGACTGAACGTCCCGTAGATATTTTTATAGGAATAGATGCGCCAGATTTCAATCTACGTCTATCTAAAACGATTAAAGAAAACAATTTACCAATCAAAACAGTTCAATATGTCAGTCCTTCAGTTTGGGCTTGGCGTCAAGGACGAGTTCATGGCATTAAAAGAAGTATAGATTTAGTCCTTTGTTTGTTTCCATTTGAAAAAACATTCTATGAAAATTATGAGGTGCCAGCAGCATTTGTAGGACACCCTTTAGCAAAACAATTACCTCTCAAGAATCCGATTATTGAAGCGAAACATCAATTAGGTTTAGCCGCAAATAAAACTCACATCGCATTACTTCCTGGTAGTCGTCGCGGAGAAATCGAACGATTATTACCATTGTTGACGGATGCTGCCGAGATTTTACATCGAAAATATCCAGAGCTTGAGTTTCTGATACCTGCAATCAATGATGCCCGTAAGCAACAGATAGAGCAGGGTTTACAGAATGTAGGGACGAGTTTAAAGGCTAAAATTCATGTTTTAGAAAATTCAGATGCTGAATCAAAAATTGGACGTATGGTAATGAATGCGAGTGACATAGTTGCTTTAGCATCTGGCACAGCGACACTTGAAGCGATGTTATTGCACCGTCCGATGGTGACATTCTATAAATTAAACTGGTTAACCTATCTAATTGCGAAATTTTTAGTCAAAATACCATATTATTCTTTGCCCAATATTATTGCTGGCAAAAAGGTAATTGAAGAATTAATACAAGCAGATGCAACGCCACAGCATTTAGCAACTGCAATTGAGAAATTGATGGATCACGAAACTGCACATATTCAAATGATGCAACATCTTAGTATGCATAAGCAGCTCATCTCAGGGAATACTGAAGATCCAGTCCAAGCGATATTGAACTGTTTGAGCTCTTGATAAATAAAAAGGTGGCAACGTAACCACCTTTAAAGCCATTCAAGCTCTAAGAATTAGTTCATAGCCTGTATATTTTCGAATATTGATCACTCCAATATCAAGTATCAGGTATTGACCTTTAATACCTTGTAATACACCGCGTATTTTTGGAGTCTTATCCAAATTTAGTGATTTTATTTTTTCAGGATATTGTTCCACAGGGTATATAAACTCATGTGGTATTTCATTTTCTAGTAATTCTAGATTTTCATTGAACTCTAGATTTTGACTGAACTCATCACGAATACTTTGAATCTTAGGTGCAAATTCTTCAATAATCTGATCGCGCTGTTCAATTAAATTTAGTGGCTCAGCTTCGCCTTTAAGCAATTTACGCCAATCAGTTTTATCAGCGATTTGAGTGCCAAATAATGTTTCTAAATGTCCTGATAAACGGCGTGAACCCACTTTCATGATTGGGAGTGCTTGTGTCGCACCTTGATCTAACCAACGTGTTGGCATATTCACGATACGGGTGATTCCGATTTTTAAGGCACTAGAGTTCGCTAAATAAACAATATGTGGTTGGAAGCAGACATTGTGTGCAAAATCATTTTCACGGCATGTACCTAAATGATAATGACAGGTTTCAGGCTTCATAATACATAAGTCACATTCAGCTTTTGTTTTAAAGCATTTAAAGCAATGTCCTTGCGAATATGATTTAGGTGTCTTTGCACCACAAGATGTACAAAAAATATTTCCAGTCCATTCAATCTCTAACTCTTGACCTAACACAAACGGTAGATCAGTTTCTGAGCGATCTAGGATAAATTTATATTCAACATTTGCCTTGCTGGTTGGTTGATCAGTTACACTATGCGTTTTGAGCGCTGCGTGCATTTTGTGACAAATGCCTTGTAGTTCCATCAATAAACTCTCATCTTTCTCAATCAAGGGTTGCAGTTATGGCTGAACAAAATGTCATCACTTCTATGCTAGACGATTTATCTAAAGAACAGCCCATTCATACTGCACTTTGTATAGGTCAGCAAATTGATCAAAATGCTGAAATTCAATGGCATCATTTTAACGTAACTGACTTTTTAAATCTGCCATTTACACAGCGTTATGATTTAGGTTTTGTATTATTTGATACAGAGCAAATGCAAAACATCACTGAAACACATAAAGCGCAGCTTTTAGTGAAGTTACGCGACTTAATGGCAAAAAGGATTGTTGTTGTTAGTAAACGAAATGATGAAAAGCTATTACGTTCACTAGGTTTTACTCAACTTATTGATAAAACTACTCATGATAGTGATTTTGCTTTATGGCAATTCAATATTTTAACTTACAAACATGTTCCTGATTGGTTTAACTCTAAATTTTGGGCAAATCCAGAAAATTGGAATAAGTTTCGTTGGTGATTTCTTAGAGTTTACTGCGGTTCTGAATAAGCCGCAGTTATAAAATAATAATAAGCTGATGAAATGTTCTTGCAAATTTTAACACTTTAACTTTGTTTTCATACTGAAAAGCAGCGTATGCTTTTCGAATAAATAATTCTAACTGGAATATAAAAACCATGACAGATTTGACAAATATCGTAGAGATTTTAGCGAAACAGGCCTTAGGCGGTCAGCAACAATCTTCACAAAATAGTGGTTTGGGTGGAATTCTTGGCTCTGTTTTAGGGCAACTTAGTGGTCAACAACAAAACCATCAAAATCAGCCGCAAAGTGGTTTAGGTGGAATCCTAAGTTCAGTTTTGGGTCAGTTAGGTAGTACGAATAACAATACATCTCAGACAAATAGTAATACTAGTGGTAACACAGCACAAACATTACTTATAGCCGTATTGCCGTTGGTTCTTGCTTGGATTCAAAAACAGGGGGGCTTACAAGGGGCATTAGATAAACTAAAAAGTACAGGTTTATCCAATCAGGTAAAGAGTTGGGTCGATCCTCAACAAGTAAATGCTCAAGATGTTCCAACCCAAAATATTCAAAGCTTATTTGATGATCAAGATATCGAACAGGTTGCTCAACAAGCACAAGCGCCAAAGCAAGAAATTTACAGTGCGATTGCGTCTGTACTACCTCAAGTGATTGATTCTTTGACTCCGCAAGGAAGTAATACCAATCCCCAAGAAGCAAATCAAGATATTCAACAAGTATTGAATTTGGTGAGTGGTTTTTTAAAAAGATAAGCATATAAAAATAAAAGGGCGAAACGCCCTTTTATTTAACACTTGAAATAAACTTCTGATTAGAAGTTATATTCCATACCTAAACCAATAACAGTTTTCTTGTTATTGTCTTTCTGCCAGTCAATTTTTTGTTGAGCAACAACACCGTAGAAACGAGCTTGTTTATTGATATTGTAATCAGCACCTACACCGTATAAATCATTTTTACGATCTTCAAGACCATCAACTTCTGTTTTTGCAGAGATATATTCTGCTTTTAACTTCACTGGTGTAGAAGGAATGATATATGCAGCAGTTACACCGAAAGCGTTTTCTTTTAAGCCTTTGTATCCTACAAGTGTATCATCTGTAGGTTTCGCAGTTTGCCATAAACCACCGAATACTAAACCTTCAGCACCTACTTGAGATAAATCAAGTGAGCCAGTTACACGCACTGCATCTGTATATACACCAGATAAGCCATAAGCATTATACTTTGATGCAACTGCAAAGTTACCTGCAACAGCTGCATTTAAACCAATATCTTTATTTTCGTAAGTTAGAGATGTTGAAACACCATCACCAAATCCATTACGACTACCTTTTTGACCACTTGCAGAGTTATCTAGAGGTATTGTTTGACCGTTTTTATCCTTAGTATTTTCATTTTGTTCACCTTGTTGGAACATGATGTTAAACGCTAAACCGCCAAGCAATTTTTTATCAGTTTCAAAACCAATTACGTTAGTTAAGCGATCTTCACCAACAAGAACTTTAGTCATATCCAGTTCATTGTTATCGTTAAAAATATCTTGGTTATTACCAGCTGCAGTTTTGAAGTAAGAATCGTATTGACCAACTTTTAAAGTTGCAACGCCGTTAGATTTAATACCGACAAAACGGTTACGGTTTTTAAAAACATCATCGCCATCTGCCCAAATTTCCCATTCGGCTAAATAAACTGCTGATAAGTTATCAGTCAATTTTTCTTCACCTTTCACACCCAAACGTGAAGCGTTTGAGTTTACTTTCACTACGCTTTCGTCTTTAAAACCGTTGTTGTCAATATTGTCTAAAGTCACACTGAGCTTACCATACAATGTTGGTGCTGCTTGCGCTGCATTCATGGCTAAAGTTGCTACAGTAGCAGCAAGAAGCAATTTTTTCATTGAGATTTCTCCAGAACACTTTTTGTAAATGGCAGTTGCCTTAGTTACTGTTATAAGCTTGCTTGTGTACATAAAGTTACACAGCTCACTGACTTGTATGCAGTATCGGCAAACTTTGTGACAGATAAGTGAAAGAAAAATGACAGTTTAATGACGATTCATATTTAGTAATAATTATATTTGTTATTGATTTTTATATATTTAATAAATAAAAATGGGGCGAAAAGCCCCATCGTATAGATAATTTTTTACTTACAGCACTGCTTTAATCTTTTCAGCAAAGGCTTTAATCTTTTCTTGATCACCCATTTGTGCTGCATGACGACCAAGTTCATGAACTGAGCTAGGAATCAAATGGAAGTGCACATGTGGAACTGTTTGCCCAGCAGCAACTCCTGAAAGTTGCATTAGTACGATCCCTTTAGCATCTAATGCAGTTTCAATCGCTCTAGCAATTTTTTGCACAATTTGAATGGTGTATGCAGCAGCATCCGCAGGTAAATCGAGTAGAGTTACTGCAGGTGTTTTTGGGATAACAAGCGTATGACCTTCCGCTTGGGGCATAATATCCATAAATGCGAGTACTTGATCATCTTCATAGACCTTAATCGCAGGTAATTCGCCACGTAAAATTCTCGCGAAAATATTTTGGTCATCGTATGCCATGATTAATCCTTTATATGATGTACTAAGTTAAAAAATTGCTCCCTTATTGATTTCAATAAGAGAGCCATAGGTGAAGCATTTAAGTCGTTTTATTTGCAATTAAGCTCTTTTTGCCGAGCTTTGATTTGATCGAGACGTTGTTGCTCTTTATCTGAAAATTTTGGCTTAGTCGTATGGCAGTTTTCATTACCATATTTAGCTTTCGCATCAGCGTCTTTAAAACAGAATCCTTTTGATGCATAGATGAGGTTGTAGTCATCTTGCAACTTTTTACATTCTTGTTCTGGTGTGGCAGCTTGGAGATTAAAACCAGTAAAAGAAATTAATCCTGCAATAACTGCAACCGTAAACTTATTCATGAGGTGTTCCTCTATTCAAAAAGGTATAAATCAAGGCTTTATGAAACGATATTCATATGGCATTTGATCCCTACGTACTTACCAATATAAGGCTTATTCATGAAATTTCAATCAATGTGTATTGTTTGAGTGTAATTTTTACTTCATGATTTATTCATATTCAAAAATAAAAAATATATTTTTCATTGACTTAAAGTAAGTTAATTAGCTTTAAATGTAATTTAATAATCTCAAGTTATAAGCATTGAAATAAATGTAATATTTAAAGCACCACATATTTATGCAATGCTATCTAATAAATTTCAGATATCAAAAGTGTCGATGAATAGAATATTGCCTAAATAAAGGGTCTTATTTAAGCGTAATTTTAGTCCAAGTTTCATACATTTTAACTGCAGCAGAGAAGTCACTATTGGATTCAGCAGTTAAGTTTGCAGCTTGAATGAGACTTTGTGCCAAAGATAGTATAGGTGCAGGTAATTTTGCATCGTGTACCAAATCTAGGGCAATTCCCGTATCTTTTGCTAATAAAGGCAGGGCAAAAGTAACAGGAAACTCTCGACTTAAAACACGTTGCGGGAAAATATTCTCAGTGACTAGGCTTTTACCACTAGAAGCATTAATACAATTCAAGGCGGCATCTAGATTTACGCCATGTGCTTTTAATGTTGTAAAACCTTCAGCTACTGACCATAAATTTACAGCGAGCAGCATGTTATTAATGGCTTTTACTGCAAAGCCTGCGCCAGACTCGCCTACATGTTGAATAAGTTTTCCTAAAGCTGACATAGCAGGATAGGCACGTTCAAATGCATCAATATCACCACCCACCATAAATGTTAAGGTTGCATTTTCTGCACCTATAGTTTGACCACTGACGGGTGCATCCAAAAATGCTACATCTTGAGCTTTGAGCTGTTCAGCTAGACGGCGTGCTACATCAGGGACACCACTGGTGCAGTCAATCCAAATCGCACCTGATTTGATTTTGATACTGCTTATTAGGTTTTCAACATCTTGGCTGGTCGGTAAGCAAGAAAAAATCACATCGGCTTGCGCTGCTTGTTCGAGTTCAGCAGCGATTGTTCCAAATTCTGTTGCATGTTGTTCGGCTTTACTGAAATTTCGGTTCCAAACATAAACGGTGTCGAAATATTTTGGTAAATGAGCAGCCATACGATATCCCATGGCACCTAAACCGATAAATGCAACAGATTGAGTCATAGTTTACCTTTTTAAATGTGTTGAACGTTCTTCTAGCCATTTTGTAAGTGTCGGCCAAAACTCGATTGAGCTATTTTGACTAGACATTAAACCTAAGTGTCCGCCAGGTATAAGAGTAAACGTGACATCTTGGCTATTTGTCAACTGAGTTAATGGAAAAGCGGCATCAGTCGTTACCAGTTGATCACTTTTCCCAGCACCAACTAATAGAGAGCAGTTGATACCTTTTAATTCAATGGTTTTGTTTTTTAGTGTGATTGCACCATTTTTTAATGGGTTCTGCATCCAGACATTAAACAGCATGTCTTGATTAATGCCACCAGGATAATCAATCATATTGTTAAGAAAATGACTTAAAGTTGCATCTTCCTGAACCAGTTTTAGATTATCCAGATTTTTAAGCAGTTGGATATTGCCGTCGATCCAACCTTTAGGATCAAGTAACTTAAAGCCCAAAGAATTTAAAAAACCTGGTGAATGAATCATGAGTTTAGGGAGACGATTGTAAATATAGTCTTTAATCGTCGCATTACGTGTTGTCACATAGGCGAGCGTTTTATACAGCTTACCAATATAACCTGATGCATAACTATCAATTGGACTACCCAATACGATTAGATTTTTTACTGCATCTGGTTGATGGCGTGCTGTATATAGCGTGACAAAGATACCAGCCATACTCCAACCATGTAGTGAGATTTCTTTAGATTTCGAATGCTTTTGAATTGCTTCAATGCAACGTGGAATGAACTTATCGATGAATGATAAGAAATCAATATGATAATTTTTATAAGTTAATTTTCCCCAATCAATCAGGTAAACGTCAAAACCGCTTTCTTGAAAGTGTTTAACTAAAGAACGGTATGGATATAAATCGTATATATCCATATTAATCGCAAGTGGTGCTACGAAGACAAGAGGCTCCTTATAACGCTTGTTTTCAGAAGCATAGAATCTGACACGTGTTTGTTTAAATTCGGCAATAACTTGATAAGGTGTAGATTGAGATAAGACTAATTTGTCTGCTTCAAATACACGCATAGCGAGATGTTTAAAATTTATTTTTTGCTGTTCCACAAGCGATTTCATCTTTTTAAGTCTCATCATGAGTCAAGATTGCACGAAGTCTAAGCGATTATTGTATCTTTCGCCTTGACCTTAAATACCTTAGGCGCTCAAAATGTTGGCACATTTAGGCGGAATTTAATAACACTTTGTAATATGAATTTAATTTTTGTGCGTAAATTAATCAGATAGGATTCTAGAAGAGAGCAATAGTGATCTTATTGCTTGGTTTTATATCCAAATGTGAGAAAATTTTAGTCAAAGTTGAAATGGGCAGAAACCTATAGGTTCATTCTTTGCAATTTGCAAAACTGTCCAGAGTATAGAATAGAGTGTTCCTGAACCCATTAATCATAAGGCATACAAAACGATGAATCCAAATGATGATTTAGAATATCAACTAGATACGCTTGCAATTCGTACTGGTCATAACCGTACTTTTGAAGGTGAGCATAGTGAACCTATTTTTTTAACCTCATCGTTTGTATGTGAAAGCGCTGCTGATGCTGCTGCGAAATTTTCAGGTCAAGTAGCAGGCAATACTTATTCTCGATATACCAATCCAACAGTACAAGCTTTTGAGAAGCGATTGGCTACGCTTGATGGTGCTGAGCGTGCAGTTGCAACAAGTTCTGGTATGGCTGCTGTACATGCAATTTGTATGGCGTATTTGAAAGCGGGTGACCACGTCATTTGTTCACGTGCTGTATTCGGTTCAATTATTGCCTTATTTGAAAAATATGTAGCTAAATTCGCGGTTGAAGTCACTTTTGTTGATTTAGACGATCTTGAAGGTTGGAAAAATGCCTTACAGCCAAATACACGTTTGTTATTTATAGAAACACCATCCAACCCTCTAGCACAAGTTGGTGATATGCAGGCGATTGCAGATATTGCACATGCACATGGTGCTCTTTTCGCTGTAGATAACTGTTTCTGTACTCCAGCATTACAGCAACCCATCAAATTCGGAGCAGATTTAGTTCTATATTCTGCAACTAAATATATTGATGGTCAGGGGCGTGCACTGGGTGGTGCCGTTGTTGGTAAAAATGATTTACTCGAAGAAGTGAATGGTGTGATCCGTACACTAGGCAATTCAATGAGTCCTTTTAATGCGTGGATATTCTTAAAAGGCTTAGAAACATTGAGCTTACGTATGAAGGCACATTGTGCGAGTGCTCAGATATTAGCTGAATGGCTCAAGCAGCATGATAAAGTTGAAAAGGTATATTATGCTGGATTGCCAGATCACCCAGGCCATGAATTGGCTAAGAAACAGCAAAAAGGTTTTGGTGGGGTTGTCTCATTTGTTGTGAAGGGAGAGCGTCAAGGTGCTTGGACTGTAATTGATAATACAAGATTCTTATCCATTACAAGTAATCTTGGTGATGTCAAATCAACAATTACACATCCTGCGACGACCTCACATGGTAGAATGTCGGCTGAAGCCAAACAAGCAGCAGGTATTGAGGAAGGTTTAATCCGTGTATCTGTTGGTTTAGAAGATATCAATGATATTATTCGTGATCTGTCACGTGGTTTAGATTTAATTTAACGAGAGAAAGTTATGAACATTAATATGCTCATGCAGCAAGCTCAGCGCATGCAAAAAGACATGGAAACAAATCTTAAAAAAGCCAAAGAAGAGCTTGCGAAAACTGAAGTTCATGCTGAAGCAGGTGGTGGCTTAGTTAAAGTAACTATGACTTGTCGCCATGTTGTAAAACGTATCGAGATCAGTCCTGATTTATTGCAAGATGAAGCGGACATGATTGAAGACTTGATCGCAGCTGCGATGAATGATGCTGCTCGTCAAGCTGAAGCGATTTCAGAAGAGAAATTGCAAGGTGCAAACTCTGGTATGGGTTTACCACCGGGCTTATCTGGCTTGTTCTAATTGATTACTCCCTAAGTTTGAAAAATAAGCTTAGGGGGATTCTTTCTACAAATATTCGAGTTAATTTGTGTTTAGTGAACGATTTGAACAATTGGTTCAAGCATTGCGTATTTTGCCGAGTGTAGGTCCTAAGTCTGCACAGCGTATGGCATTACATTTATTGATGAAGAACCGTGAAGGTGCTTTTGCACTCTCTTATGCATTGCATGAGGCCTCGAGTCATATTCACGAATGCAGAATTTGTCATTCACTCACTGAAAATGAAATTTGTGATATTTGTGCGTCGACAGAGCGTGATTCAAATTTACTGTGTGTGGTTGAGTCACCCGCTGATGTTATGGCAATTGAACAAAGTGGAAGCTTTAGAGGTAAATATCATGTTTTAGGTGGGCATCTATCACCACTTGATGGTATTGGACCTGAGGAAATAGGCATCCCATATTTAGTGCAGCGTTTAAGTGAAGGTCAAATTGAAGAAGTGATCCTAGCAACTAATGCAACAGTTGAGGGGCAAGCAACGGCACATTATTTGGTTGAAGCGACAAAACACTTGCCAATACATATGACTCGAATTGCACAAGGCGTACCTCAGGGTGGTGAATTGGAATATGTAGACAGTCACACTTTGAGTCAGGCTGTACATAATCGAATGCGTATGAAATAAGACTAAGGTCGATATAATTTATATATTTATTTTAAATTCATGCTGTTAATTTAAACAAATAATTAAATTTTACATTTTGTCTTACATTATCATAGCTATAATTATTTAAATTTGTGGCACTATTGGCTGGCGAAATGGACTTTCGCTGATTTACAAATGGAATAGGGAGTAATTTCATGTTTTGCATGTGGAATACTGAGTAAATTTTTGCATCTGATCTCGCTTGAGCAATAACTGCAATGAAATCGTTGCATCGCTATGTTTTTAATTTTTTTTACTTGAGCAATTATGTTTCAGTTTATCCAACAGCAAAAAGATCTAGCTGTTCTCCTCAATCAAATGGAACATTGTTCCACATACGCACTTGATACTGAGTTTATTAAGGTTGATACCTTATATCCGAAATTAGGCGTTTGCCAAATCAATGTAAATGATCAGGTTTCGTTGTTAGATGGCGCTGCGCTAGATTTATCTGATTTTTGGCGTAAGGTTTTTGAAGCTCAGCAGAATATCTTTCATGCATGCGGTGAGGATATTGATCTGATTTATCATTACGCAGATCAAAAGCCATTAAAAAATGTATTTGATACGCAAGTCGCGATGGCTTTTCTTGGTCATGGTTTGCAGGTCAGCTATCAAAATGCATTAAAAACTTGTTTGAATATTGATATCGATAAAGACCAAACACGTTCGGATTGGTTAGCACGTCCACTTAGTCAAGAGCAAATGAGTTACGCCGCAAATGACGTACTATATTTAAATAAGCTGGCAGAAAGACTGAAGTTTGATCTTCAAACAAAGGGTTTATATTCCTATGTTTTAGAGGATTGCCAAAATCTAACTAAAGAAATCGCATTAGAGACACCATTATCTGAACTTTATACGGATATTGGTAATTATCGTCACTCTAGGCGTGAGTTGATGCAATTACAACAATTAAGCATCTGGCGTGAACAAATTACCAAAGCGATGAATCAACCGCGTAGTTTCATACTTAAAAATGCCACAATGATTGATCTAGTCGAAAAGAATCCGCGAAATACTTTCCAGTTGGCACAAGTTAAAGACATGCGACCAAATATTGTGCGTGAGCATGGTAAAACAATTTTAGATCTACTGAAGTTTTTACCCCCAGAAGATGAATGGCCATTGCGTTTGGCGCGTCCTGTCAAAAACAACTCCAAAGAAATTGCACCTCGTGTTGATCTATTGATCGAAATGGTGGTCAATAAAACAGGTATTCCAAAGGAAGTGTTGTTACGTAAGAAGTGGCTAAATGCGATTTATGAGCATGTGGTCTTTCATCTCGATGAACAAGATTTACCAAGTTATTTATTAGGTTGGCGCTATGATCTTTTGACAGAGCCGTTAATTGCACTTTTCAAAGAAGATATTGAGTTTTTAACAACTCAAATGAAGATTTCTAGGTAAATAAGAACAGTATAAAATACGACTGTAGCGTTAACATTCCTTAATGTACCTACAGTTTTTTTCATGTATGCTGTTTTTGATTGATAATGGTTGTGAGTAAACATGCACTGCGATATTTATAGATCGAGTAAAAAAGACGAAATGTATATTTATATTGCTCGTCCAAACTATCCTGAGGATAAAGATCAAGAGAATCCTCTAGAAGTCGTTCCTGAAAATGTCTTGCAAGCTTTTGGTAAAGCAACATTTGTAATGCACTTAGAGTTGCATGCTGATCGTAAGCTTGCACGTGCAAATGTCTTGCATGTATTAGACTCTTTGCAAACCAAAGGCTTTTTTATTCAAATGCCACCAGAAGGTCTTATCAACCCGAATGCTGTAGAACCTGAGGGATTACGCGGTGCTTGAGACTCTAACGGCAATATGGTCACAAATTCTTTCGGTCTTTGATCAATTTCCAGAAGAAAATGTAGCCATTATTGTTTATGTGACTGGAACATTGATTGCATTATGGTGCTGGTATCGTTTGATGTCTCGTTTACCGAATCCAGTAGGTGGAATACTTTGGATTATTGTTTTTGCAATTTTAGTCACACCAACCATCTCCGAGGGACCTAATTCTGCATTAGCCCCAGCAATCTTTGGACTGATCTTCGGTGTACTTACCAAAGAGCATGTTCTTATTTGGTCAAATTTATCCTTAATTTTATTTGTAATTGGATTAGGATTACTGGTTGGGTTTTGCTGGTCTAAATACACTGCAAATAAAACAGGACACACGGTTTAAATCTACACACAGTTAAATATAGAAAAATAAGGTTTTAAAATGTCTGCTGATACACAACACTTTACTGGTACAGATCAATATATCGCAACCGATAGCCTCAAACTTGCTGTCAAAGCTGCACGAGCTTTACAAAAGCCTTTATTAGTTAAAGGTGAGCCAGGGACAGGTAAAACTTTACTTGCTGAGCAGGTTGCTGAAAGCTTAGGTTTGAAATTGATTACTTGGCATATCAAGTCAACGACTAAAGCACAACAAGGTTTGTATGAGTATGATGCTGTATCTCGCTTACGTGATAGCCAGTTAGGCGATGATCGTGTATATGACATTAAAAACTATATTAAACCAGGTAAGTTGTGGGAAGCATTTACCAGCGAAGAACGTTGTGTATTGTTAATTGATGAAATTGACAAGGCAGATATTGAGTTCCCAAATGATTTGTTGCATGAACTCGACAAAATGTCTTTCTATGTTTATGAGACAGGGGAAACAATTACCGCAACTCAACGACCTATCGTTATCATCACTTCAAATAATGAAAAAGAACTTCCAGATGCATTCTTGCGTCGTTGCTTCTTCCATTATATTGAATTCCCTGATGAAGCAACCATGCGTGACATTATTGCTGTTCATTTCCCAAGTATTTCTAATACGTTGGTGAGCGAAGCATTACAAATATTCTTCAAGTTACGCCAAGTGCCAAACCTGAAAAAACCACCATCAACATCTGAATTGATTGATTGGTTGAGCTTACTTATGGCTGATGATATGCCTGAAGATGTATTGCGCAATCATGATAAATCAAAAGCAATTCCGCCACTGTATGGTGCTTTGATTAAAAATGAACAAGATGTGCAGTTACTCGAGCGTTTAGCTTTTATGTCACGCCGTTAAGAGTGTCTACCAATGTTTGTGAGACTGTTTTACACCTTACGTAAATATGGCGTTCCTGTTACCACCCGTGAATTGATTGATCTTAATCAGGTTGTGGCTTCAGGTCTTGTTTTCGCAGATCAAGACGAGTTCTATCAATTGGCTAAAACTGTCTTAGTCAAAGATGAACGATATTTTGATAAGTTTGATCGTGCTATGAAAGATTATTTTGATGGCATTGAAACTTTCGATTTAGATGAATTGCTTAAACAGGTTCATAAACTACCTAAAGATTGGTTTGATCTTGAGCTTTTAGAGAAACATCTAACACCAGAGCAACGTGAAGAACTACAAAAGGCCGGTTCCCTCGAAGAATTGATGAAAATGTTGGAAGAGCGTTTACGCGAACAACATAAAAAGCATCAAGGTGGCAATCGCATGATTGGTACGGGTGGAACTTCACCTTTTGGTGCCTTTGGTGATCATCCTGAAGGTGTGCGTATTGGTGGGCCAGGACGCAAACGCTCGGCTGTAAAAGTATGGGAGCAACGTAAATACCAAAATCTTGATGATGATCAGGTTTTAGGTACACGCCAAATGCAAATTGCTTTACGTCGCTTACGTAAATTTGCGCGACAAGGCGCAGCAGAAGAGTTAGATGTAGATAGTACGATCCGAGAGACTGCAAAACAGGGGATCTTAGACGTACAACTTGTTCCGGAGCGCCGTAACCGTATTAAGGTTTTGATGCTATTTGATGTTGGTGGCTCCATGGATGCTTATATTGCTGAATGTGAGAAGTTGTTTAGCGCTGCCAAGTCAGAATTTAAGACACTAGAGTATTTCTATTTCCATAACTGTCTCTATGACTATGTTTGGAAAGATAATCATCGTCGTAGTTCTACACGTATGAATACATGGGATTTATTTCATACATATGGGCGTGACTATCGTGTCATCATCGTAGGTGACGCGAGTATGGCACCTTATGAGCTAAAGTCCGCGGGTGGTTCAGTTGAATATATGAATGATGAAGCTGGTGAGGTTTGGTTAAGGCGATTACGCCAACATTTTGATAAAACAGCTTGGTTAAATCCTGAAGTAGAAGGCTATTGGCATTACACACAGACTATTGGCTGGATTAAAGAGATTTTTGAAAATCATATGTATCCGATGACCCTCAAGGGGATTGAGGATATGACACGATATTTATCACGCTAAAAATTGACATTAATACTTTATAAGAACAGGAAAAGACATGGAACATCAAATTAACGGCATTGCTTTGCCTAATGAATTAGGCTTTTTTGGTAATTTTGGCGGTCAATTTATTCCTCCTCATTCAAAAGAGGCAATGGACGAAATTAACAATGCTTATGAAGAAATTCGTCATACAGCTGAATTTCAAGATGAACTTAATGATTTGTTTAAAAATTATGTTGGTCGCCCAAGCCCTTTATTTCATGCGAAACGTCTATCTGATCAACTAGGTGGAGCACAGATTTATTTAAAACGAGAAGATCTTAACCATACTGGTGCTCATAAAATTAATCACTGTTTAGGTGAGGCTTTGCTTGCTAAATATATGGGCAAAAGCAAGGTCATAGCTGAAACTGGCGCAGGACAGCATGGTGTTGCTTTAGCAACTGCTTGTGCATTAGTCGGTATTCCTTGTGAAATTCATATGGGACAAGTAGATATCGAAAAATAACATCCAAACGTCGTTAAGATGAAAATTTTGGGTGCAAAGTTGGTTTCTGTTACTCAGGGGACTGCAACTTTAAAAGACGCCGTGGATAGTGCTTTTGAAGAATATTTAAAAGATCCAAAAAATTATATTTATGCGATTGGTTCTGTGGTTGGTCCGCATCCATTTCCAAAAATGGTACGTGACTTTCAGTCGATTATTGGAAGTGAAATTAAAACTCAAGCAAACGAACGTTTTGGACAAAACCCTGATTATGTAGTTGCATGTGTAGGTGGTGGGTCAAATGCGATTGGTGCTTTCACTGCATTTTTAAATACCCCTGAAGTAAAACTTGTTGGGGTTGAACCAGCAGGTCACGGCTTAGATACGGATAAACACTCAGCTACACTTACATTGGGTAAGCCAGGTCAAATTCATGGTATGGCGTGTTATGTGCTTGAGGATGATCAAGGAGAACCTCTACCTGTACATTCGATTGCATCTGGTTTGGATTATCCTGGTGTAGGACCACAACATAGTTTTCTTAAAGAGTTGGGATGTGTTCAATATGAAACAGCAACAGATCAAGAGTGTTTAGATGCATTTATGACGCTTTCGCGTGTCGAAGGTATTGTGCCTGCTCTAGAAAGCTCCCATGCGGTGGCTTGGGCATTACGTGAAGCACCTAAAATGGATAAAAATATAAAGATCGTCGTGAATCTTTCTGGTCGTGGAGATAAGGATTCAGACTATGTTGCTCAAAAGTTGGGTTTGTAATTTTCCACCTTGATTTAAATTTCATAAACCGTTTCTAGTCTGTAGAAGCGGTTTTTTACTGTTAAATAGGCTTGAATCCCGTTAGAATAAAGCGTTTTTGCTATTTGCATTTTGGAGACGCCTAAGTGGAGCGACCTACAATCAGCCCTGAACATTTACAAGAAGCGGCTGAAAATTTAGTAACCATTCGAGATTTTATTCGTTTTGGTGTAACCGCACTTCGTCAATATGACGCACACTTAGGACAAGGTACTGAAGATTATTTTGCAGAAAGTTCAGCTTTAGTTTTACAAACTTTATCACTAGAGTGGAATGCAGATTCAGAAATTCTAGATGCGAAACTTTTGCCGAGTGAAAAGGCTGAATTCCTTAGTTTGTTAGAACGTCGAATCAACGAACGAGTTCCAACCTCATACTTATTGAATTTGGCATATTTCTTTAATAAGCCATTCTATGTCGATGAGCGTGTTTTGATTCCGCGTTCACCAATTGCTGAATTAATTGAACAGCGTTTTGCACCATACTGTTTAGATGAAAATGGACAAATGCTTGAAGCTTTAAATAGCTTACCTGTTAATCCAAATCCAAAAACACCGCAACGTATTTTAGATATGTGTACAGGTTCTGGTTGTATTGCAGTTGCATTAGCCTATGCATTTCCTGATTCTGAAGTAGATGCTACTGATATTTCTAAAGAAGCTTTAGAAGTTGCTTCAATTAATACAGAACATCACAACAAACAATATCAAGTTGCATTGCTGGAATCTGATTTGTTTGCAAAAATCCCAGCTGAAAATCAATATGACCTTATTGTCAGCAATCCACCATATGTGGATGCAGAAGATATGGCCGATTTACCAGATGAATTTTTGCATGAACCTGAATTGGCACTTGCTGCGGGACAGGATGGTTTGGATTTAGTTCGCAAAATGTTAGCTCAAGCTGCTGATTATTTGACTGAAGATGGTCTAATCGTCATCGAAGTGGGTAACTCAGAATGGGCAATGCGCCAAAACTTCAATACAGTTGACTTCCATTGGCTCACTTTCCAAAAAGGCGGTTCTGGTATTTTTGCATTAACTGCTGAACAATGCCGCCGTTATAAAGAAATATTTCAGCAATCTGTTCAAAGTTAAGGGGCTAAAACATGGCAGGGAATAGTATTGGGCAACTCTTTAAGGTAACAACATGTGGTGAATCGCATGGTGCTGGCTTAATGGCAATTGTCGATGGAGTGCCACCAGGTCTTGAACTGTGTGAAGCTGATTTACAACGTGATTTAGATCGCCGTAAGCCAGGTACCTCTAAGTTCGCAACACAACGTAAAGAGCCAGATGAAGTTGAAATTATATCAGGTGTTTTCGAAGGAAAAACAACCGGAACTTCGATCGGTTTACTAATTCGTAATACAGATCAAAAATCAAAAGATTACGGTAATATTGCTCAAACTTTCCGCCCTGGTCATGCTGACTATACTTACACGCAAAAATACGGTTTCCGTGATTATCGTGGTGGTGGTCGTTCAAGCGCTCGAGAAACAGCTATGCGTGTTGCTGCAGGTGCTATTGCAAAGAAATACTTAGCTGAGAAATTTGGAATCGATATTCGTGGTCATGTCACTCAAATCGGTAATGAGGTTGCTGAGAAATTAGATTGGAATGAAGTTCCAAATAATCCATTCTTTTGTGGTGATGTTGATGCGGTCCCTCGTTTTGAACAACTTGTGACTTCATTACGTGAGCAAGGAACAAGTTGTGGGGCTAAACTGGAAATCCTCGCTGAGAAGGTTCCTGTGGGTTGGGGTGAACCTGTTTTTGATCGATTAGATGCTGATATTGCACATGCGATGATGAGCATTAATGCTGTAAAAGGCGTTGAGATCGGGGATGGTTTCGCTGTTGCGGGTCAATTTGGTCACGAAACTCGTGATGAACTCACTACAGATGGTTTTCTTGCAAATCATGCTGGTGGAATTCTAGGTGGTATTTCAAGTGGACAAACAATCCGTGTTGCAATCGCTCTAAAACCGACTGCTAGTATTACAACACCGGGTAAAACAATCACGATTGATCGTGAAAATACAGATGTATTAACGAAAGGGCGACATGACCCATGTGTAGGTGTACGTGCTACACCTATTGCAGAAGCAATGTTGGCAATTGTATTGATGGATCATTTTTTAAGACATCGTGCTCAAAATGCTGATGTAGTTCCGCCATTTAAACCTATAGAACCATAAAATATAAAGACACCTATTATTAAATTAATAGGTGTCTTTTTTATCAGTGGTTAAAATAATATAAAATTATTTAAATAAATTTAAATTATATTTTAGTGGTTATAATAACTCTGAAACTTTATTATTTGACGTTGCAATATGATATTGGTTCCGACCATTACTCTTAGCAATATATAATGCATGATCTGCTTGAGATACGAATTCTGAAAGACTGTCATTTAGTGTTGGTGTAATGGTTGCCACACCAACACTGATCGTAACGTGCTTAGAAATATTGCTTCGAGGATGCACAATACCAATATTTCTGACTAGTTCCATTAAGCGCTGAACTTGAATAATAGCCTGATCTCGATCAGTCATAGAGAACAATAGCAAAAACTCTTCACCACCATACCGAGCAGCTAAATCTCCACTTCTTGATGCAATCGAACCCAACATAATTGCGATACGTCTAAGGCATTGATCACCTTGAATATGACCTAGTGTATCGTTATAGAGTTTGAAGAAATCAATATCAATCATCATGATGGTAAGTGGCATCTCATGTCGAGTGGCTCTTTTCCATTCGTTCTCAAGTACTTCATCTAGATAGCGACGATTTGCTAAGCCCGTTAAAGCATCTTGTTGAGATAAAATTGATAATTGCTGTGCTTGACGCATCAACTCAAGACGATTCAGTTCAATCATGCAATTTTGTAGATAGTTTTCTCGATGTTGTCGATCAGTTGCATAAGCTAAAGCCATGCCTAAAAAACTACTGAAGGTATATGTGCGATGTAAATAAGTCCAATCAATAGAACCATTTAGCCAAGTACTTGCAGCTACACCAATCAATCCACCAGCCCAACCAGCAATAATGGCTGTGTAAAAACGCATTCCAACGAAGCCATAAATAATTACGACGGCATACATCATTGCTGCGTGGAATAAAACGTTATTTTGACCTTGTTCAAGTACGTTGATAAGGGTAAATGTGATTGCAACGGCACCCATTGAACCCAAACAAACATAATGATCAAACCATTTATTCAGTTTCGGTGCAAAGGCAAGTAACCAAGCCAGCATAATGATAATGCCAACCCAGCCATAATAAGCAAACCATTCAAAACGCATGCCTGAAGGGAGAACTTGATAGATACCAAAGCTTAGAAACGCATATAACCCTAAAATAATAGGAGCTCTATAACGAAACTCATAAGCTGCTTCATTTCTATACTGATCTTTGTAGATCGATTCTAATTCTTTAGGAAACCAAACTAAATTTAGCCCGCGAGAAATTAACAAGTCGATTTGTTCTTGTCCCAAAATATTGGAAGCCTTCAACTTCATCTTATCTCTCACCACTCCCAAATATTTTTATACATGTAAAATAGGGATTATTTAAAAAACTATGTTGCATCGAATTAAATTAAAAATTTTTATTCGATAATAAAAAAATAATTAGTGCAAAATTCAACTTTAATTAGTCCCCACGCATCATCCATTGATCGAATTTATTAAAATCTATTAAATAATATAATGATTCAGACGAATAAAATATCAAACCCTTAAAAACTGTTACAAATTTACCAAGAATGATTGTATATTTGGAGCAATAAGATACAATTTAGAAAAAAGCATCAATCGCATACAGAGTGATTGAATTAAGTCATACGAAATAGGATGCATCGCAATGACTGCTATGAATCAATACAGCACAAAATTAGAAATCACACCTCATTCTGATTGGGCGCAAAAGTTCTGGGATGAGCTTGTACCTGCTAAAGAAAGAGTGAGTAAACATCCATTATTTGTGGACATGGCAAATGGGGATTTAAGCCTTGAGTGCTTTCGTTCTGCATTATTAAATTTTTATCCATTGGTTGCTCATTTTCCGTCATACATGGCAGGTGCATTAGCTAAAGCGACTAACTTTGCTCTAGATGGTGTAACCGAAACCCGAGACTGGTTAATCCAAAATATCAAAGTTGAAGAAAGACATTTAAATTGGTATCAAGATTGGGCAGGTGGATTCGGTTTGACTGTTGAGATGTTAAATAACGTTAGACCTCCTGCGGCGATGAATGCTGTGAATCATTATTTGTGGGATGTAAATTTTAGAGGTGGCTTGGCTGAAAGTATTGCTGCAACAAATTTAGCCATTGAGTGGGCGACAGGTGATTGGACAATCCAAGTCTACAAAGGGATTCAAACTTATACTTCACATCCTGAAGTCAATATCAATAAACGATCATTGGCTTGGTTGAGAGCTCATGCGCATTATGATGATTTACATCCATACGAAGCGATGGAATTAATCAAAAGATTATGTGACAAAGATCCTGTTTTACAGAAAAAAGCTTTTCAGGCAGCTCAAGATGGTTTGGCTTATTATGAGTTAGCTTTGGATGAGTGCTATAAGATTCAACATAAAAACTAAGTTCTAATGATAGAAACAGTCACATTTTTTTAAAAGTGTGACTGTTTTTTATGAGTTTGATTTTGTTAAAGCGGATAAAGTTTCTCATCAAAGTTTTCTAATTTTGGAAACTCTAGAGGCGTTAATTGATCTATATTGTTTAAATAATCTTCAAAATTTTCAATGATATTCATTCTATCTTCATCTTTAATATAAGGAACATGATAAGCAATAAATGGCGGAAGTACCTCAAAACCTACATAAGCCAAACTCCCTCGTTGGATTGAAGATAGGTAAGTCTCTATATAGCCGTGAATTGATTTATCACCAAACATATGCTCTCGACCGCCCAGAGTCAGACACAGCATCGCTTTTTTTCCAGTCATTCCGCCATGATTGTAAAAGCGTTTTCCACCATAAAAGAGACCAGAAACAAATACTCGATCAATCCATCCTTTTAAGATTGCAGGAACAGAAGTCCAATATAGTGGAAAGCTGAATATAATGAGATCTGCACGTTTAACTTTATCGATTTCTATCTGAATATCTTGCGCAAGTGTTTGATTCTTTTGTGCATGACGTTGTTCAAGTGCATAATTAAAGTAATCAGTTTGGTTGAGTAATTCAAAATCTAATTGTGAAGCAACTGGATTGAAATTCATCTCATATAAGTCAGAGATTTCTACATAATGTCCTTGTTTTTCAAGATTTTCTTTAGCTGTATTTTTTAAAGATGATGTGAAGGACTTGGGTTCAGGATGTGCATGAACAATCAAAATATTCATTTAATATCGACCTTGATGAAGAATTTTATCTTTTTACTATGAACCGTAAATAAAAAAGCTGTCATAGTTCATGACCCGACAATATTTACCATTTCACGCCAATGTAAATGATTAATGGAGTGTCAATGCTAATTTCAAGGTTACCAGGTACATATGTAAATTTATTGATTGAAATTATAGAAGAATGGGGGATTTCATCAGAGGAAGTTCTTGCTGACACACATATTACATTTGAAGATTTACAAAAAACGTATTGGTATGTTGATTCGGACGTTTTTATTCAATTACTTAAAAAATCAGTTCGTTTAACTGGTAATGCTGCCTTTCCAATCCTTATGGCAAACAAAATGAAAGTATCTCATTATGGAAATGTTGGTATTGCTGCAATGTCTTCAAAAAACCTTGAGCAGGCATTGAGGGTATTAGAAGAATTTATTGGTCTATACTGTAGTGTATTCAAGCTGAGATTGGAAATTGAAGGTGAAAAAGCATTTTTATATCTTACTCATATGCTAGGTGAATCTGAGAGCACAAATAAATTTATAGCATTTCTTGTAGCAAGTTTTGCGAATATCATAAGAAAGTTGATAAAAACCGAATCAGATATTTTTATTTTTCTTAAGCAAAAACAATCATTTATTAATAATAATTTTGCTTATAAATTTGAGCAAGTAACGGATACTGTTTGCTTTGACAGAGAGTTACTGAATATACATTTAGAGACTGCTGATGAGATTGTTTTTAAACTTGCAAAGAAACAGTGTATTCGTGATACGGAGAAACATATAAAAAGTAGACAAACAAAATCTATTATGCGATCGCAAATCATTGAGCTCATAGAAACAAGTCTGATCCAAAAGAATATTGGTCAATTGAACTTATCTGAGGTTGCCAAGCAGTTAAATATGTCTTCAAGAACGTTGCAGCGTTATTTGGAAATTGAAGACACAACATTCAAGGCTTTGATTGCTGAAGTTAGAAAACAATATGCAGAAGCTATGCTGATTCAAAACGAACTATCTATACAAGAAATATCTGAGTCTTTAGGTTATGCAGACGTTTCTCATTTCTCAAGAGCTTTTAAAAATTGGACTGGTGTTACGCCAAAAGCATTTAGGAAGTAAGTATGAATAGATATGTAGTGTAGATTTTTCAAAAGCATTAAATTAATTAATGTTAAATTTCGCATAATGTATATTATGTTAAATCCGATACACCTAATCATAACTTCATATCCTTCTTACTGTCCATAAAAGTTAATTTTGAAATTTTCAGTGGAAATTAAAGCTAAAAATGAAATCGTTAAAAAATAAAGCTAAAAATGAAATTTTTTCAAAGTGAACTTTATTTCATTTTTAGCTTTAAGGTATATATGCCATCACACAATGACAATTTAGCCTTCTTTCTTATCTACTGTCCAAAAATCGCCCCAAATTCGATTACATATTTGGAAGTATAACTGCTGTCTTTGATCAATATGATCTTTAGTAAAAGTTTCCTCATTTTCTACTACTTTCTCTGACACAAAGGATTTAAATGGTAAATCTAAAGCGCTTATAGCATTCGTAAAGTTTGGATTATTTATATAGGCATCTGGGCTAAAAGATTGAGCTAAAATGTTTTCTTTTAAATAATGCTTAACTTTTTGGCTAACATACATATCTTTGAAAGATTGATTTGTTCCGTTAGGCAACAAAATCAGCCCCCCAAGTCTATTTCTATAGTTCTCAAATGAATGCTTATCTGTGAAAGTGTCCTTATGACGCTCATACTTATTTGCCCAAAGATGTTCAACCTCAAATGGTTTACCTTTTGATGGTTCATAATAGTCAACAAATGAGCTTTGCATTCCAGAAGCTTGTTCAACGAACACAGTCATGCGTGCTAAAAGAAACTTGACAAATCTGTAATTTTGACCATGTAATCTGAAATTTAATATACCATTAATTTTCTTATCCATTTTTTCTAATTTTTCTGAAAGAATAATTTTTAGTGTATCGAAGTCTTTTTGTCTAATTTCTTTTACTAGACTGTACATTGTATAACGTATTGATGTTGCAGAAAATAAATTAAAATTTAATGATCTTCTAACAGAAAAGGTTTCAATATAGCGAGCGACTAAATCTATTTTTTGCTTAACAAGCATATCATTATCAGACAAGGTTAAAGGTGCGAGCATAAGTGGTATGCTTAAGGTTGGAGCTATCCCCCATCTATGAATATAAAACACATGCTCTAATCCTTCAGTTAGATTTTTTTTGAGCATGTAAAATTGTAGTATATGCTTTGAGGAAAAATTTGAATTTAGTATTAACGAATTCTTCATAAGATAAAGCACCATTTGGATCTAAACCTACTTTATCAGTATTGTCACGCACCCAACTATGAAATCTAGTTCCTATTTTTTCAAAATCTTCATTTTTAGAACCTGCTGCACCTTGTCGAATAGTATCTGCGTATTGTGCACGTAACCAAGATTGAAAGAATCGTTGATCTTCATTCTTATCAATTTTTTTTAAATTTTGAATTTCTAATTTCCAAAACTCGTCTGCTTTTTTTCGTTTATTTTTATCATTAAATTTGGATAGTAAAAAACCTTTAAGCATTTCAGAAGGTGTTAAATTTAAACCACGATCATTCATAGTCTCAAAAATAGTATAAGCATTTTCATCAGAATAGGCGGTAATTTGAACTAAAATTACTTTTTCTTTGAGCCAATCTATAAAATTTGGAAAACACTTAGTTATATCTTCAGGGAATACTTCTGAAATATCTTCATATCTTGCAGCCATGTTTAATGAAGACTCATCTGCATCAGTATTGTTAAATACCCCATTTTCAAATAAAGCATTAAAGCAAGCCAACCTTTCTTCAACCTGAATATTAAAGCTCTTTTCACCAAATTTCTCTGAGAAGATCATTGGGGAAATATTTAAGCTCTCTCCAATATCCTTTTGAAAATGATTAAGAAAGATTAAAAAAAGTGTTAGAGACGTTAGACGTTGCTGACCATCAATAATACTTAAACTACCATCTTCCGATACTGAAACAACAAATGGCCCTAGATAATAGCTATTATAATTTTGAACTTCTTTACGGGCATCCCCTTCAGTATATTCATTAAGAAATGCTGTGGTTAGATCTGTCACTAATTGCTGAATATGCTGTTTCTGCCAAGAATATTCCCGTTGGAAATAATCAACCGAATATTTTTGTTCATTCAGCACTTGATATAGAGATCGATGAGCTGCTACAATCTTATTTGAAATATTGGACATTTAACCCTCTGTAAAGCTTATGAAAATATATAACTTATAAAATACATAGCTTATTGAGGTAATAACGATGACTCAAGATTAAATTGAGTTTTTTGTTCTTGTATCGCCTGCGTACAAGAGAAACGCATCTGAAAAGGATTTCTGACTTGTATATTTTACTTGTCTAAAAAATTAGACTGTTTCTCCCACTCCGAAACTAAGCGAGTTCAACCGACATATACCAGATCTTAGCAAAAGCAAAACATCACTAAACACTACTTGCTAAAAACAAGCTTAATCAATTGCTTAACAGCCTACAAGTGTTAGGCACTCATTCATTGAAATTAGCCTATCAGTGCCTAGGTAGTAAAAATAATAATTAAAAATCAATTATATATGAACTCATATTTTTGACTTTTAAAAATTATAAAATTTCGTGCTGTTTAAACAGTGCCGTAAAGAAGTCTTTTACAACAGATACCGCATTATCTTCGGGCGTATTTTGATCGTTATAGAACTCAGCACCACCAAAGCGATATACTTCATAACCTCTTAAACGTAGATCACGGTCTACCTTAACCATTTCCGCATAGCGTTTGGTATCCGCTCGACCATCTTCCCGTGCATAGTGATGTTTACCATCAATTTCAATAATCACACGTTTGAGATTTGGCAAGATCATGAGAAAGTCGATCCGTTGTCGGATACGTGTTTTTCCACCTTCTAAATCTTTTGCTCGCATTGGGTCGTATGCGATATAAACCTGTGGAATAAGTGCTGGTAGTTTTTCCCCAAGTTTTTCCTGAAACAAAGAAAAGTATGATTTAAAGAATATTTCTTCAGCTTTAGAATCTAAACAATTATTTAAGCGTGTTCTGAGCTTTAAATTAGGATAAATGTTGATTTCATCCCACCAATCTTCCATATCAGACCAATTGAGATGATCAATAATCTTTCTATCGTATGTGAGAGGATCGCCATCATCTGAAATGACAGATACAGTTCCATCTAATGCATCACTGATCCCAATATTCGGTTTTGTGCCAATTGCACCGAAAATCAGATAGTCTGGTGCTTTATTGGGCTTATATTCTTGTTCTTTAATTTTAAAAAATGGATAGTTTTTTGACTCATCTAAAACCAGAATCATCCCATCTTTTTGCAGCACATCGTTGATTTTAGCAATTAAAATTCTATTTTCCGATTCATCTCTTAAGTTAGAATTGGCGATATTTTTAAGCAATTTCCTAAAAGTTGCTGTTGATGCTTCAAAGATATTAAGAGTATCAAATAATTCATCTATTGAACTAAACCTTTGATCTTTAATATCTTCTGTTAAAAATATCTTTGATAACTCTTTAGATGCATTTTCTTTTCCGAATACATCTATTGGCAAAATATTAGCAATTTTTTTACGAGTTTTTGAGCGTATAGGCGGTAATTTATCATCATAGTAGAAACTGATTTTATTAAATAAAGTTGGATCATCAATTTTATTTGAGTATGTGATACAAAATTCTATACAAGTCTTTGGATTTATCATTCCTAAAATATTTTCTATATCTGATGTATATAACCAGCTTTTACTCATGAAAAGGCTATTTCCTTCCCTATAAATTCTATCAACTTCTCTTTTCACATTTATAGAAGTTAAGAAGTCACTTCGACTATCTAGAAATGAAATAATTTCATTTTCAGGCTTAAATATATGATTATATTTACTTAAATATTTTGAGGTTTCTTGAATTACGGCACTAATATTCATAAATTCTTGTGTTCAATTAAGGTCATACAGCTAAACTATAAAAAATTGATAGCTACTATCATGCATATATTTAAAAATCATTTAAATTAGCTTTGAACGCAATTGCTTTAAAATCACTTGTATCTTTAGCACCAAATGGATTTTTAATTTCTCTAATCTCAACGATTGATTCTAAATCTTCACTCAGTACAACTCTGTAGATATAGGCTTCTTCACCTTTCGCTTTTAGCACATTAAACTCATTAGCGCTAAAGAAAAAATCAGCTTCGGCATTTACTGTTGTCGTTTTGACTTCTATATAACGTGATTGACCGCCAAAATAACTTTCAATGTCATAGCCTTGGCTGACATTGATTTTCCTACGATCAATGATGTATTCATCAATTTTTGAGGGATCAGCACCGAGTTTTTCTAGCCGCTTTTTTTCATACTCAATGGCAAAGTCTTCGCCTTTTGTACCGATGGCATCTTGGCGTTCAAGCTTCTTTAAAAGCTCTTCAGGTGAAACCTCTTTCTTTTTTGAAGCTGTTGAAGCTGTTGAAGCTGTTGAAGCTGTTGAAGCTGTTGAAGCTGTTGAAGCTGTTGAAGCTGTTGAAGCTGTTGAAGCTGTTGAAGCTGTTGAAGCTGTTGAAGCTGTTGAAGCGTACGCCATTAATGCTTGATATTGTGAAAAATTCACATTAGAAATTTTAATGATTGTACTTTTATTCTGAATACCACGAATTGAGCGAATTGCTGAATGTATTTCCTTAGGATTAACATATCTTTGAATTTTACCATCAAAAATATTTAGCTTTTCTATTTCACCAAAATCTTGTACGTCGTCTACATAGAAAGTTGCACTATCTTTATTTGCTTTTAAAGCAAGTGTAAAACCTTCATAAATTTCGTAGGCTATGAAAGGTGCATTTTTATGATCGACATAATGCAATGCTTTTCCATGACATCTCTTTTGTAAGTCTTCATAAATTAAAAAACTTTCCAAGTTGTAGATATGGTTAGAAAAATGCTCATCCTTGCTTTCAACATAGATATTTATTGGATACATGATCACACCCCCTCCACAGCATTCGCCACCAAAGCATCTGCTAAATAAATCTTGGTTTTCTGTAATTTACTTTGTAAAACTTGAAGCTGTTCAATCATAGAAAAGAGTTGATTTACTTTTTCAACAATACGTTTTTGCTCATTTAATGGTGGAATAATAAATGGATAGTTTATAAAGTCATCAACTTTTAGACTTTCTACAGTAGTTCCGGTCTTAGTTAAATTTATGAGAATATGTTTTTCAAAACCTTTAAATAAGATAACAAGATATTCAATAACCGAAAAATCATACAACTTAAGTGCTTTAATATCTTGGTTTATAGTGACTTCTTCTTTTGTTATAGCTAAGGGAAATGTGCGTCGTAAAATTCCGCTACGTACCACAAAAAGTAAGCTGTTTGGTGGTAAAAGCTCTAAACCATCCTGAATTGCTAATGCTGTAACATGATCTTCAGAATCATAGATTTCTTCTAATTTCATATCTTTCGGTGAAACCCATGGAATCGTGCCATCCCAATACGCAGGATTTGCCTTACTTGGAGTTTTGCCACCACAAAAATTACCAAGTTCCTGTAACCTGAAAAATTCCCACCCACTCGGCAATTCAAACGGCTTCTCTTCCTCAGTAATTTCAGGCAAAGGCTTCGACTTTTTAATCTTACCTTCTTTAATCAGCTTGGCTTTTTCATCCGCGATTTTTTTAAGTAACTCGCTTGCAGGTTCATCGCTTGGGACTTGTTTGACCAATTTCCCCATTACAGCAAGCTGTAAAACGGTTTGTTTTAACTGCTCAATGCTGTAATCCGTGCTAAATAACAGATCAAAATTTGCAACAATGCGTTGCCA
Organism: Acinetobacter sp. A22; assembly: GCF_030913345.1. NCBI lineage: Bacteria > Pseudomonadati > Pseudomonadota > Gammaproteobacteria > Moraxellales > Moraxellaceae > Acinetobacter > Acinetobacter sp. A22. The sequence continues at coordinate 1,099,570 of NZ_CP133162.1, read as the reverse complement.
ATTGGCTTGAAACTCATCGGCATCGTTTGATTCAGTGAGTGCTTTTAGCAAAGTATCAACCAATGTGGCATGCGCATCACTGCTTAGAGTTTGTTTTTGCTCAAGCTGATCGCACAGTTGCATAAGTTCATCGACTTTTTCAACGATACGGTGTTGTTCTTCGAGTGGTGGAATTTCTATTATCGTTTCTATTAACTTTTCTCTAGAAATATTAGGTTGTGCACCACCCGCACCCATACCAATAAAATATTGTTTTTTTGCTTTCAAGAAAATTAATAAATATTTTGAAGGTAAACCTCCAAATAGAGTACATGCACAAACTGCTTGGTTGGTTGTGCACTCAACTGTTGTAATTGAGGTTTTACCAATAGTTGCTCCATACATTGCAATTAATACATCATTAGGTTTATTTAGCCTTAATGAACATTTCTCTAATGCTAATTGAGTTACATATTCCTCTGACGAATTGATGTAGTCTGAACTCAACTCTCCTGATTTAAACCAAGGTATATCTCCTCCATATAGTTCACTATTACCTCTTGGCGGAGTTGCACCTGCTCCCCAATCACCTATATCTAATAAGTAACAAGTAATCCATCCCTGCTTAGTGTTTGATGGATCTAACAATGGTAATGCTTTAGGTTTTCTAATAATTTTATTTTTAATTAAATCCTTTTGTTCTGCTTTGATCCTTTTAAATAACTCAAGAGCAGGTTCATCATTAGGATTTTGGGCAACTAATTTACCACTAATCGCCAAATCTAAAATCAATTCACGAAGCTTCTGCACACCATAAATCGTATCATTCGAACCCGAACTAGCCCCACGCCCTGACTTTTTCTCGGTTTCCGCAGTCCGCCAAATATCCAAATGCTCAGTAATGAGCTGTTTTACATCGGTCATCTCATTCACCCTCAATTATTGGCTTAACGCTTCATCTAAAATCGTTTTTAGCTGATTACGGATTTTGCTGATCTCAGCCTGTAAATCCGCATACTGCGCCAACAATTCCTCAGGGTCTTTGATTTCCTCTTCCGCTTGATGCGGATTCTTAATATCTAGGTTGTAATTACGATCTAAAATTTCTTGCTTAGAAACTTTCCACGCCTGTTCATTTTCAACACGACTGGCAAAACCGTCAGCTTCATTGCCCCACCATGCTTTTAAAGCATCAAACTCTTTGAGCTGAATCGGCTTGGTCTTGTTATAGGCTTTTACGCCTTGAGGTAATTTATGCTCATAGAACCAAATATCTTCGGTCTTTTTGCCTTTGGTGAAGAATAAAATATTGGTACTGATGGATGTATACGGTGCAAAAACAGACTTCGGTAAACGCACGATGGTGTGCAAATTACATTTTTCCATCAGCTCTTCTTTAATGGCGGTTTTAATGCCTTCACCAAACATAAAGCCATCAGGCAATACCACGGCTGCACGACCATTGGATTTTAACAGCTGAATCAACAATACCATAAACAAATCGGCTGTTTCACGGGTTTGGAACTTGGTCGGGAAATTCTTCTCAATGCCTTGTTCTTCTGTACCGCCAAATGGTGGATTGGTTAGAATCACGTCCACACGCTTATCTGCTGTCCATGAAATCAATGGATAAGACAAGGTATTGTCTCGACGGATTTTTACAGGCACATCAATGCCGTGCAAAATCATATTGGTGGTGCAAAGCAAATGCGGCAAAGGTTTTTTCTCAATGCCGTAAATGCTGTCATGTAAGACTTTTTCATCATCGGCATTTTTGACATAGTTTTCACGCTTATGCTCAATGGCTGAGGTTAAAAAGCCACCCGTACCACATGCAGGATCAAGCACAGATTCATGCAATTTTGGATCAACAATTTGTGCCATAAACGTGGTGACTGCACGAGGGGTATAAAACTCGCCTGAGTTTTTCGCATTTTGCAGATCACGCAACAATTGCTCGTAAATGTCACCGAAAGCGTGACGCTCACTTGATTTATTAAAGTCAAAGCCTTTTTGAATCTGGTTAATCACTTTACGAATCAGACCACCTGACTTCATGTAGTTATAGGCATCTGCAAAAACAGACTGTACTACACGCGCACGAGGATCATCATTTTCCTGAGCAAGATTTTGTAATCTTGGGAAAAGCTGATTATCAATAAAGTCTTTAAGCGCATCTCCTGTAATACCTTCATCATTAGCTGCCCAGTTACGCCAACGGAATTCTTCAGGAATTGGTGATTTAAAGGTCTTGCCTTCAAAAAATGCAAGAGTTTCTGCTTCTTTTTCACGGTCATCAACCACTTTCAGGAAAAGCATCCAAACCAACTGACCAAGGCGTTGTACATCACCATCTACGCCCACATCTTCACGCATGGTATCTTGAATAGACTTAATTGTTCCCGAAATGCTCATAATTCGACTTCAAATCATTAATATTAAATTTGTGCAAGAGTTTAACAGACAGCAACCTTAAGACACATCATCGTAAAGTTGATCGCCCAGTTCTTTCAGTGCTTTTGTATATTCTTCAACCGAACCAAAGGACTGAATAATTTCCATGAGTGATCCCATCTGATTAAAAGGTGGAACTTTTAAAATCTGCACATCTTCAATCGGCTGAATCCCTTGATCAGCAAACTTGTCCAGCAATGCATCTAACACCTGACGCGCCTGCTCGTTGTACTTGGTAAAGTAATTACGTTTACGGACGTTATTGGCACGTTCTTTTTTAGTCAGTGCTGGCTGATCAAAAGCGATATGACAGATCAGATCAAAGGCATCAAAGTCTTTGCCCACCTCATCTTCTAAGGCTTCAAAAATCACACCTTGCTTTTGAAATTCCTCAATAATCAAAGATTTCTTATCAGCACCTTTCCATTTACGCAAAAAGGCATCTAAAGATTCATAATCTTTTAAAATATGCTGACGGGTGTAATCCTTTAAAGACTCGGTAACAAGCTTGCCATCATTGTCATAAAACTGAACTCGTTCACCCAATACTTTCACAGCAACATTGTTGACGACATATTTTTTAGGTAACACACCGCCACCGTCCGTATCATCGCCATCACCACCTGTTGGTGGATCAAATGGTTTTGGCTCAGGATTGTCACCATCTGTTGTATCATCACTGTCTTCTGGTGGCACGATTGAATCATCACCTTCAGGGGTATAAATCACCACAGGCTCACCATCAAAAGCAGGATCACTAAATAATTCTGTCGCTTTCTTAAAGTCCATAATCGTGAACCAAGACTTTCCAAACTCTTCATTTACTCGTGTACCACGACCAATGATTTGCTTGAACTCGGTCATGGATTGAATATGCTGATCGAGAACAATCAATTTACAAGTTTGGGCATCAACACCTGTCGTCATGAGCTTGGAAGTAGTTGCAATGACAGGATAACGTTCTTCAGGGTTAATGAAGTTATCTAGTTCAGCTTTACCTTCTTGATCATCCCCCGTAATGCGCATGACATACTTGCGATTTTCTTTAATTTTATCAGGGTTCAGGTTTACAAGTGCCTGACGCATACGCTCTGCATGATCGATATTGTCACAGAACACAATGGTTTTGGCATAGGGATCAGTGCTGTTCAAATACTCCGTAATTTTTCTAGCTACTAACTCTGTACGCTTTTCGAGGACAAGCGTTTTATCCATATCCTTTAAATTAAAGATACGATCTTCAATTTCATTACCATGTCTATCTTTTTGACCTTTAGCTGGTCGCCACCCTTGCAGATCCTTATCTATATCAATACGAATCACTTTGTAAGGTGCAAGGAAACCATCTTGAATCCCTTGTTTCAAGGTATAGGTATATACAGGCTCACCAAAATAAGTGATGTTAGATGTATCTTTTGTTTCTTTAGGTGTTGCAGTTAAACCGATGTGGGTTGCTGAAGTAAAATATTCAAGAATGTCACGCCATGCAGAATCTTCTTTAGCACTACCACGATGACATTCATCAATCACGATTAGGTCAAAGAATTCAGGACTGAACTGCTTATAAATGTTCTTCTCTTCTTCTGAGCCTGTTACAGCCTGGTATAAGGACAGATAGATTTCATAGCTTTTATCAACCGTGCGATTGGTGATTTTTGTCATCTTGTCGCCAAAGGGTTTAAAGTCATTATTCTTGGTTTGATCAACTAGAATATGAACCGTACCGGGTTTGTCGGAGACTTTTTTATTTAAGTTAAGCCACCTGACCTAACGGGTTAATCTTATCATAGTACATTGCTTCAAACTCAAAAGGCGATACATAACCCAGTGCACTGTGTACACGCTTTTTATTGAACCAATCTACCCAGTTTAGTGTCGCAAGTTGTACATCTGCTAAACCTTGCCAATCTGCTTTTAAATATTCAATCACCTCTGTTTTGTATAAGCCATTCACCGTTTCAGCCAGAGCATTATCGTATGAATCACCCGTTGTACCGACTGATGCTCGTAAATTTGCTGCTTCTAAACGATTGGTATAGCGAATGGAAAGATATTGCACACCTCTGTCGGAATGATGAATCACATTCTTTGGCATGCCTCGATCATGCAATGCTTGCTCTAATGCATCAAGCACCATATCTGTATTCATCCGTGTAGATACTTTCCATCCAACAATTGCTCGTGAGAACACATCAATAACAAATGCGGTATATACCCAGCCTGAATGAGTTTGAATATACGTAAAGTCACCCACCCATAGTTGGTTTGGATGATCAGCATTAAAATTACGTTTCACTAAATCATCTGCCCGTTTTTGGTCATCTCGGTTACGGGTGGTTTGTTTATTCTTACCACGCCAAACACCTTGTATACCTAGCTTTTGCATCAATCTAGCAACTGTACAACGTGCAATAACATAACCCTCACGTTTCAATTTTTGCCAAACTTTACGTACACCATATCGACCTGAACTTTCTTTCCAAATTCGTTTAATTTGTTCAGCATGATACTCATCATGTAGATCTCGTTTCGCTCGATGTTCTGGATTGTCAGTGAGATCTAAAGTTCGGTAATAGGTTGAAGGTGCAATCGGTAAAATTCTACAAATCGCTTCAACACCATATCGATCTTTATTGTTATGGATAAAATCCACCATTATTTGTGTGGGCGGTCGAGCTCCGCCTGGGCGAAAAAAGCGGCTGCTTTACGTAGAATTTCATTGGCACGTTTTAATTCTTTAATTTCACGTTCCATTTGCTTCATTTTTTCTTGGTCAGATATCTGTTGTACTTTGGCAGGATTTAGTTGATCCAGATGCTTTAAATACCAAACACGCAATGTTTCAGGAGTACAACCGATTTTAGGAGCAATAGCTGTGATTGCTGCCCAAGTAGAAGGATAATCTTTTTCAGATTCAATTAGTAATTGAACCGCTCTTTCTCTAATTTCGGGGGTATAGTTTGGTTTTGTCATCGGGATAGTCTCTCAGAATATTGACTCTCCGACAAACCCGGTACGGTTCAATATTACGGTCAGCTAAAAAGAGAATGCGTTTTTTAGCACCAGATTTCCATAAACGCCAAATGATCTGAAAAGCGGTATAGGTCTTGCCTGTACCTGTTGCCATAACCAATAAGACACGATCTTGCCCACGAGCAATTGCTTCTAATGTCTTATTAATTGCATTGGTTTGGTAATAACGTGGCGTGCGATCTGTACCATCATCGTAATAAGGAAATTCAACAATAGCTTTTGCTTCAGGTGATATTACACCATGATGCTGCTGATATAGATTCCATAACATATCTGGTGCTGGGAATTGATCTAAACCTAACTCTGTTTCCACCTTATTGGGATTAAACAAACCTGTCTGGTCATGTAAAAGAAAGCCATCTCCATTCGTGGAAAATACAAAGGGAGTTTGTAAACAGTCAGCATAACCAAGCGCTTGTTGCATACCAGCGCCTAGAGTATGATTGTTGTCTTTGGCTTCAATCACCGCAATCGGGATGTTCTTTTTATAGTAGAAAATATAGTCTGCACGTTTGGTTTCACCACGAGTATGCAATTTGCCACGAACCATGATTTGACCTTTTGTAAAAGTCACTTCTTCACGGATCTGTTGCGCTGTCCACCCTGCATTTATTAGAGCAGGATAGATAAAACGAGTACAAATCTCACGTTCTGACAAATCCTTTTTAGACATATACCCCTCACTGTGCGCAACAATATGTAAATTATGCAAACTTATGTAAATTAAATATAGTAGGACTTACGCACTATCATTTATAGATTCTCTGTGGTAGCAGATGATTTTTATCGAGAATAAAGTCATCAATGAAGTCTTTGATGATTGGTCTAAATAATTTCTTCTGCCAACGATATACATTTTCAAAGATCCGCTCAAACTGGTTCTTTTGTATCTCGACGTAGGCCATCAAGGCTGCAAAAATATGATTCAAAATCAGTTTAGATCGTCTTACTTGAAACTTTTCAATATGACAAACCTGTTTAATCACTCGGTGATATTGTTCTATTTTCCAATGACTTGAATGTAATTCATGAAAACCCTCAAAGGACAATAAATCATCTTCATCTTGATGCACAATATAAAACCTCTGCTGTTCTTTTAACTGAGTCTTAAATAATTGTACAAAGCCAAAATCTTTGAGCCAGACTACTTGACCCTGATGAAAATTCGGCAATAAACGCAGTTGAAACCATTGTCCTTTTTCAGGGGAAACCTTACGGTTACTGTCGACACCAAACATAAATCGAATACCATATTTTCTTATGGTTTTTAGATTTGCAGTCGATGAATACCAACTATCACCTGTAATAAATTGAATCTTTGCACCCCAATCGAGTACTTCACTTAACATCTCCATAAAGTAATCATTCTTGGTTTTACTTGCTGACTTATCATAAATTCGAAAATTAATTGGAATATTTTGACCATTTTGATCTGTCGCATACAAGGTAATGAGATTAATACCCTTGACGGATCGGTGGTGTTTGCCTGACCAAAAATAGCTAACCAAGTCCATATGTTGACTATATGGCTTATCTAAAACAGTATCATCAATACTGACTATAAGTTTATTATTATCAATATGTTGAATTGCTTCTTGATATAGGTCGTGAGGTGTGTAGTCTTCCCGCTCTAGAAAGCGATTTACACTATCATGCGAGATGTTATAAGTCTCAGCAAGTTGTGTGCAGCTAATAGAGTTCGGTTCTGTCATGAGAAAACCCATATAAATGGGTAGAGTACAGGTTGCTGTAGAAACATGTTTAATTCGTCTAATCACAGATACTTTATAAAGCATTTTAATACTTTTTTGAATCCGTCAATGCGTAAGTCCTATATAGTTTTTACTTGAATTTTAATATATCAATTTTTTGAATACATTTTTAGTTTTGCGGATGATTTTACTAATATTTTTTTCATTTATTTTCTTAATAAAATTTATTATTAAAAATATTAGAAAGATGCCACTGGACTGCCACCACTCTCCTAGACAAATTTCGTCTATTCTTGGACTGCCACCAATTTTGTAGACACCTTTTAATTAGTGGTGGACTGCCACCACTCTCCCAGAAAAACTGAGTCTATTATTAAGATCTTTTTAGTAGGAGAATATGTATTCATAGCTAGGTTCATGAACCAAATATTTTATAATTTATCACTTTAGTGCTCTAAGTAATTAAATTTATTGTTTATTAAACATAAATTTAATTGTGAACTAGATTCTAGGTGAACATAAGTTAAATTACTTACACCTGGCAATAACTTCATCTTTTCTATTCCTTAACTACTATTCAATAACTTAAGTGATTTCTATTTTAATTACGTTCAAATTCCAACTCTCTCATTTTTAACTAGCCTAGGCTATAATGGTGGTCTTCCAAAATATTGTTGCTCTATTATGAACACCTCCAATGACCCTCTACACGGCAAAAAACTTGCTGACATTTTGGATGAATTATTGGATTACTACGGTGGCTTTGAAGGCTTAAGTCGTAAAATTGAAATTAGATGTTTTTGCATAGATCCAAGTGTTAAATCATCATTGCGATTCTTGCGTACCACACCATGGGCACGTGAAAAAGTAGAAAGCTTATATTTGTATGTCTTACTCCAAAAAGCCAAACAGAAATCTCAGCTATCAAAACCCTAGTCCCAGCATTTTAATTAGCCGATTCTTAATATCTTTTATCAGGAAACTATATGTTCCATAGCCATTGATCTCATTCTGATGGTTTAATGATCTTTCTCACAATGTGCTCATGAGTCGGTACAAGTCCTGCTTTCAATCCAAGTGGTTTAAATACCTTGTCTAAAACAGATTGAGTAAGTTTTCCTTTGTCCTGTTCAATATCAGTTAACGTCCTGCGACTTACACCGACTAAATTTGCATATTGTTCCTGAGACATACCAAGAATATTTTTTCGCAAATACGCCAATAATTGCCCTAATGTGATTTCATTCAATAAGTACTGCATATATAGATCAATAAGAACTTGTTGACGATCTTGAGTCTGATTTTTTGTATTCATAATAGTTCCCATCTTTCTAATTTAGCTTCAACATAGTCAAATGAAAGCGCTGGAATCTCCATAATTTGTTTTGGTACACCTTTATCTATTAATCTTTGTTTTAGCCCAACAAGATGACTTGCTAAAGATTTCAATGTAGATAGAGACAAATTCGGATCGCATAAATGTGCAAGCTTTTGTGTAATTTGCTCCCATTGATATTCTCCTCCTTCCTCATAAGGACTTCCCCAAGTTGTTGATCTTGTAACAACTTCTGGATCAGCTTTCATTGGAGCAAAATCATAAATTGGAGCAAGCGAAATTTTTCCAGATTGTTTTAGAAATGAAGTATTTCGCCCATGATTATCAGAATTACCAAAAATAATATTGAGTAAATCTCGCTGTAACCACTCACAAACGAATTGTTCTGAATCAAACTCTGAATCAATAGATATCAGTAAATTGCATAGATTTTCAATCACTTCAAAGTGATTGAGATGGCTACCCGAAGCTTTATTTAATACGGAATAGACAGATTCAAGCCCATGACGATGCCATTTTTGGTTGTGCCATTCAACATCAAATCTTGGTAGCCATAAAGATGGATATTTTTCACCTTCGATCAGCTTCATTTCTGTAGTTTCAATGGTATTGAAACCCAACTCTTTTAGCTCTTGATAGTAATAGTATTCTGCTCTGAGAATATTACAGTCGATCTCACTACGATTATTTCTAGGGAATTTAACTAGATAGTGTTGATCAGGTTGATCAAAGTTTTGTTGATAAGTATCAATCCAAATATTTTGATCTTTTGTAGCACGAATCAATAATTTAGGAGCTTCACCACCCGCTCCTGTTGCACCACCACTAATTGCACCCATTTGCTGTGCATATTCAAGAAAATCTACATTTCGGTCAGCAACATCACTTTGACTAAAATAACGTAAATGCAGAGTTGATTCAGGATTGATTGGTGGAAGAGCTTCTTTTATTCTCAAATTGCCTACGGGTGCGATGCCACCTTTTTCTAATAAAATACTATCTTGCTCAGCATGCGTTAGTCTTTGTAGACCTAGAAAATTCACCCAATAACGGCGTGCAGCACCTGATGGAACAATATCATCTAAAAAACCAAACCATGAACTAGATTCATGTTTTATTAGTATTTGTATAGGTAGCGACAAACTACAGGCATGCTCATCTCGCTTGTCCAAATTGTGGATTGCGTATTCTAAATCGTAAGCTAATTCACTGGCACTTGCTGAGCCTAGTTTAGGTTCTAATAATGTTAGTTCAGCAATATCAAACCAACTTTGATCAAGTAACGCCTGTATTGTTAATTTTTTCATTGATGTAAATGAGCAATTATTTTCTCAAAAATACTCTATTTTTTTATTTTTGTGAATATATTTGCGCATAATTATTTTTTATATAAGTTTTTGAGCATAAATTTGCTCATAACGATATGTGGAAAATAACTTTCTCAGTGTCTATTTAAAACCCTTTATTTCATTGTTATAAGGTATGAAAAATTAAATGTTTGAAAAATACTATTCCATCTATCGTTGTTAACGTGATCGAACTGTGTATCATTAAACATATTTTCTTTTTGATAAACTTCTTTTTATGAAGAATGCATTTTCTAACCACAAGCAAATTAGCGTGGTTTCTAGTTTCTCCGAACTTGTCAGTTCTAATTTTCAAGGAGATAGAAATGCGATTTGTTGGTATAGAAATCTTAATGGGGATTTTCAAGAAATCGTCAAAAAACTTCAGCTAAAGCAAAATGTCACTGAGATTTCAGTTGATGATTTATTGGCTTTACAACTTTCTGAACATGGTCGTTTAGCAAGAGAAATCATAATTGCGGATATTCAGCAATTAACAGAGCTTGGCGCATCACCTACGCTTAACTTAATTCAAAATTACGAACGTGATGATGAGTTAGATTTTATTTCGACAGATGTTTATTCATTTCATGTTGATCGCTCGCCTATTCCAACAGATACTTTTTTATGTACCTATTACGGTGCGGCAAGTGAGATTCTGCTAAACGATCAAGTTGAGCAAAAGATTCTAGTTCCTGAAATTAGAGAAAAACTAAAAAATCTACATGATGGACCAGAAGCCGAATTTGAGAATTTTTTAGAAGAATATTTCTTTGATTTGCACTACCGAGCAAAACCTGAGAGTAAACCTGTTAATTTAGGTTTAGGTCATCTATGGCGTTTGGCAGTCGACCATCCAACACAACAAGTTTTACCCTGTGTGCATAGAGCACCGATAGAGATAGATGGAGAATATAGATTGCTGTTGATTTGTTAAATACTAGACAAAGATTTTAAAAGCTCACAGAAAAGTGAGCTATACGGAGAAGATTTTTATCACATGCCTTTGTAAAGAAAGAAACATCCAACGATCAATAACATTAAAGCAAAGCATTTTTTAAGTACGATTGGCGATAAAATATGTGCTGTTTTAGCTCCAAGCTTAGCAGTCATAAAACTCATAATGCTAATACCTAAAAATGCATAGATATGTACAAAACCAATAGTGTTAGGCACATTGATATGCTGTTTCATACCAAAAAATATAAATCCTAAAGCACCTGCGATGGCAATTGGTAAGCCACATGCTGCCGAGGTGCCGACGGCTTTTTGCATGACTACACCATAATGATTTAGATAAGGAACGGTTAAACTCCCTCCCCCAATACCAAAAATTGCTGAAGCAACTCCGATGCCTGTACCTGCAAATATTTGTCGAGTTGTTGATGGTAATACCTTACCCTGATCGATTACATTTTTCGCCCCAAAGAACATTTTGTAAGCAACCCAGATCACAAATATCCCGATGATCAACTGTAAATTTGCACCAGAAAGTAACCCCGCAATACCAGCTCCTAAAAATGAACCAAGGATTAGTCCTGGTGTTAGATTTTTAAATACAGGCCAAATCACGGCGCTGTTTTTATTGTGGGCGATCAATGAACTAATAGAAGTCACAATGATTGTTGCCAATGAGGTTCCCAAAGCCATATGCATGATGACATCTGGTTGGTATCCCATTTGAGTGAATACGATGTATAAAAGTGGAACGATAATGAGCCCACCACCGACACCAAAGAGTCCAGCAGCGAAACCAGCTAAAGCCCCGATGGCTAAAAAAATGATTAATTCCACGAGATATTTTCTTAAAATAAAGGGATGAATAGATAGTTGGCTCAGGCAATTTCTGCAATCTGCCCAACTTGATGATAAGCACGGTTAAAGTAGACTAACCCCTGATCATGCTGACCTTGTTGGATAGCAACGATACGACAAATAAAAATTGTATGTGTTCCAACTTCTTGAATCTGCTCAATTTGACAATCAAAGCTAACCAAAGCATCTTTTAACACAGGTGCGCCAGTTTCTAATTCTGTCCAACTGCCATATTTAAAACGTTCTTCAGGACTCATCTTTGATGAAAACACTTTAGACATATGCTGATGATGTGCCGCCAAGACGTTCACAGTGAGAATTTTATTTTCAACAAAGTGTGTATGTGAGCTAGAAGCGATATTCATACATACCAAAAGTGTTGGTGGTGAATCTGTCACGCTGCACACAGCTGATGCCGTAAATCCATATCGACCTGTAGAGCCAATCGTTGTTACAACACTCACTGCACTTGTTAATAAAGACATTGCATTTCTAAAGTCTATTGCTTCAATCATTAAATTGTTCCTCAATTGAACCGTACCTTTTAGATTTAGCAATATCATGCTATTCCATTTCTTAGGCACACCATCTGCATGTGTTTTTAAATAGATGCGATCTTTGATCAAGATTGATGCTAAAAGAGACTCATGGCTTGATCATCATTTTGATTGCAAACCATAAATCCTATTTAGCTCAAAATATTAGTTAGATAGTTCTTTTCGAACGATTTCTGCACCTGCGCTTAAAGCATTAAGTTTGCCTCTCGCTACATGGCGAGACAACGGTGCCATACCACAATTGGTTGATGGATAAAGTTTGTCAGCATCAACAAATTGCAAAGCTTTTCTTAATGTATCGGCAACTTCTTCAGGTGTTTCGATATTATTAGTAGCAACATCGATCGCACCTACCATCACTTTTTTACCGCGAATTAGTTCAATTAGATCCATTGGTACGCGAGAGTTTTGGCATTCTAGCGAAACGATATCAATTTTAGATTGTTGAAGCTTAGGAAAGGCTTCTTCATATTGACGCCATTCTGAACCTAATGTCTTTTTCCAATCTGTATTGGCTTTAATACCGTAGCCATAGCAAATATGTACGGCTGTTTCACATTTCAGACCCTCTAGCGCTCTTTCTAAAGTTGCAACACCCCAATCATTGACCTCATCAAAAAATACATTAAATGCAGGTTCATCAAACTGGATGATATCAACACCAGCTGCTTCGAGTTCTCTCGCTTCCTGATTTAAAATTTTTGCGAATTCCCATGCTAGTTTTTCACGGCTTTTATAATGTCCGTCATATAAGGTATCAATCATGGTCATAGGACCTGGTAATGCCCATTTGATCGGTTGATTGGTTTGTTGACGTAAAAATTTAGCATCTTCAACGAATACAGGTTTTTGACGACTGACAGCACCCACAACGGATGGAACACTTGCATCGTAACGATTTCGAATTCGAACCGTTTCACGTTTCTGGAAATCAACACCATCTAAGTGTTCAATAAACGTTGTGACGAAATGTTGGCGAGTTTGTTCACCATCACTTACGATATCAATGCCCGAGTGTAATTGCTCGTGTAGCGACAGTCTTAAAGCATCTTGCTTAGCCTCATAAAGTTGTTCATCTTGGAGTTTCCATGGCGACCAAAGTTTTTCAGGTTCAGCTAACCAAGAAGGTTTTGGTAAGCTGCCAGCAGTTGATGTCGGTAATAATCTTTTCATAATCAGTAATCTTCTATATCGGTTTACACAGCAGCATAATTTTGTTCGGTGTAGTTCTCAGCCCACTGTTCGAGAATCTCTCGATATGGTTTGATAAATTGCTCTTCAGTGAATTTGCCTTGTTTTACAGCTAACTGACTACGCTCTTCACGGTCGTATACGATTTGCGTTAAAGAGTAATCTTGGTATTTCAAACTTGGTTGATAGCATTTGCCAGCTACAGAGTTAGCATTGTAAATTTCAGGTCGGTAAATCTTTTGGAATGTTTCCATTGTGCTGATTGCACTAATGAGTTCTAGGTTGCTGTAATCACTTAGCAAATCACCTGAAAAATAAAAAGCTAATGGCGCTACACTGTTAGCAGGCATGAAATAACGTACTTTTAATCCCATTTTCTTGAAGTATTCATCAGTTAGAGAATATTCATCTTGTTGATATTCAACGCCCAATACAGGATGTACATTTGCAGTTTGATAATATGTTTTTGTGCTCGACACACTCAGGCATATCACAGGTGCTTTATCAAAATTCGCTTTATATGCCGCTGAGTTGATTAGGTGTTTAAAAAGCTTGCCGTGTAATACACCAAAGTTATCTGGCGCACTAAATTTTGCTTGATTTTTACTGTGTTCTAATAATAAGACACTAAAATCATAATCACGCACATAAGATGAAAAACTATTACCTACCATGCCATCAATACGCTTATTTGTCTGATGATCAACAATTGTTGTTTTTAACATTTCAATAACTGGAAATGCATGACCATTACCTTCGATATCCATATTTGCTGAAATAATATCGATTTCAACTGAATAACGATCCGCTTTTGGATTATCCCAATGTGCTAAGTCATTGAAACGATTATTGATCATTTGTAAGGTTTTACGTAGATTTTCTTGACGGCTCTCACCTCTTGCTAAATTTGCAAAGTTAGTTGTAAGACGTGTACTTTCTGAAGGATGATAGTTTTCATCAAAACGAATACTTTTAATAGAACATGTAAATTTTTTACTCATTGTACTACTACCCTAATCTCTAAGATAAAACCTGAATTTCTGTATGAAATAATTTATACATGAATGTTCACATGAGTAAAAATGATTTAATCTAACCAAAAGATGAATAAAATTCATAGTTGTGTGTTTTTATGGGTTTCAGTGCTCTAACCTGAATGAGCTTCATCATGAGCTGAAAAACTATCAGGATATTGATTGAATTATTGCTATAAGGGTGTGTATGTAATTAGGAAATATTCTTTAGATGATGACATACAATGTTTCGTTTCTATTTTTTGTTTACAACGATATAAAAATTTGAATTTTATTAATCGAATAACAGAATTCCATATAAAAAAGACGATCTAATTTTAAGTCAGACCGTCTTTATTTATATCAGTGAATTGGATTTAGAAATTCACCGACCAAGAAAATTGTGCGGTGCGTGGAGCGCCTAGGAACAAATAATCATCCCCAAAGAAGCTTCCCGCATCTCTCCAATATTTTTTATTAAATAAATTATCAATATTGAATCTTAACGTGTTTTCATAGCCATTAGCTTTAAAGTTATAAGCTGCACCAGCATTAAAAACTGTGTAGCTTGGAACTTTTACGCTGCCTATTTTATTGGCATATTTACTTGAACTGTATTGTGTACCAGCCAGTAGTCTTAAGCCTTCTACTTGTGGCAATTGATACGATAAATAAGTTGCAAAGCGTACTTTAGGAACATTCTGAGTTTGATGGCCTTGATATTCAGCGACATCGATCTCTTTTAAGCGTGAACGAGTCAGCGCCAAAGTCGAGACCATATCTAAATTCTGTGCCAAACGTCCTTGCAAACCAAGTTCTAAACCTAAGTTATTAGGACTTACGCATTGACAGATTCAAAAAAGTATTAAAATGCTTTATAAAGTATCTGTGATTAGACGAATTAAACATGCTTCTACAGCAACCTGTACTCTACCCATTTATATGGGCTTTCTCATGACAGAACCGAACTCTATTAGCTGCACACAACTTGCCGAGACTTATAACATCTCGCATGATAGTGTAAATCGCTTTCTAGAGCGTGAAGACTACACACCTCACGACCTATATCAAGAATCAATTCAACATATTGATAATAATAAACTTATAGTCAGTATTGATGATACTGTTTTAGATAAACCATATAGTCAGCATATGGACTTAGTTAGCTATTTTTGGTCAGGCAAACACCACCGATCCGTCAAGGGTATTAATCTCATTACCTTGTATGCGACAGATCAAAATGGTCAAAATATTCCAATTAATTTCCGAATTTATGACAAATCTGAAAGTAAAACCAAGAATGATTACTTTATGGATATGTTAAGTGAAGTACTCAGTTGGGGTGCAAAGATTCAATTTATTACAGGTGATAGTTGGTATTCATCGACTGGAAATCTAAAAACCATAAGAAAATATGGTATTCGATTTATGTTTGGTATCGACTGTAACCGTAAGGTTTCCCCAGAAAAAGGACAATGGTTTCAACTGCGTTTATTGCCAGATTTTCATCAGGGTCAAGTGGTCTGGCTCAAAGATTTTGGCTTTGTACAATTATTTAAGACTCAGTTAAAAGAACAGCAGAGGTTTTATATTGTGCATCAAGATGAAGATGATTTATTGTCCTTTGAGGGTTTTCATGAATTACATTCAAGTCATTGGAAAATAGAGCAATATCACCGAGTGATTAAACAGGTTTGTCATATTGAAAAGTTTCAAGTAAGACGATCTAAACTGATTTTGAATCATATTTTTGCAGCCTTGATGGCCTACGTCGAGATACAAAAGAACCAGTTTGAGCGGATCTTTGAAAATGTATATCGTTGGCAGAAGAAATTATTTAGACCAATCATCAAAGACTTCATTGATGACTTTATTCTCGATAAAAATCATCTCCTACCACAGAGAATCTATAAATAATAGTGCGTAAGTCCTAGTTATGTTGTTTACCATCTGTTAAGTAATAGTTATCAGCATTCGTATATTGATGATCTTGTTCTAGATCAAATATTGCTGCTGTAAATAACATAGATGGTAATTGATACTTCAATCCCAGTTCATATTGGGTGGATTTGATTGGAGCAAGTGTTTCAAATGCATTACCGACAATCCCTTTTTCTTCATTACCGAAGGCATACCACGGTGCTTGTCCACCATCACTTAGACCTTTGCTAAATGATGTGTAAACCTGCGTATTTTCCCAAGGTTGGTACATCAGTGCAAATTGTGGCAAGAATCGGTTTAAATCTGTATCACGAATCTTATTCGCTGCCGCATCATAAGCTTTCTCATCTAAAGAAAGGATTTTTCCACCCATATGAACTGACCATGCGTCATTGAAACGGATTTGGTCTAGTAGATTTAATGCGGTTTGCTGACTATCAAGGGACTTATAGCGATTGCCTAGAGCTACATCTGTAGGCTTATAGTCCACAGTATTGTTATAGATGTTGCCCGTACCAACGAGTTGATTGATTGCATCATATTGAGCACGTCGTTTATAGGTATGAGATAACTCGACATTTAAGCTATGCTGCCATGTCCCTGTTGCGAACTTGCCGTTTAATCCTGTTTTAAATTGATTTGTTAAATAACTATCATCTGGACTACGGAAATCATAAATATCGTAGTTACCTTTTTGATCAAAGGTATTGCCTAAACCTGTAAATTCACAAATCTCACTATAACAACCCCACGGGAATGCTGAATAGTCATCAACGACTACACGGCTTTGTGAAGCGGATAAGTTTGCTGTCCAATCATCATTGAGACGATGCGTATATTTTAAACTCGTATTCAGACTTTCATTAGTAACGGGTTTACTCCAACTTTGATAACCCAGTAAACGATCCCATTCCACATTAGTCGGTACAATTTTTCCATCTAATAATTGATAGCCTGGTACCGAGCGCTGACCTTGGCGTTGTGATTCAATATCAAACTCAAGTTTTGAATCATCAGAAATCTTCCAGTCCAAAGCAACTGAACCAAAAAGACGCTTCCCATTGGTATGCTCTACATATGGATGAATCTCTTCGTGAGCTAAATTGATTCGATAGCCAAATTGTTGATTTTCACCCACGATATCGCCGATATCTGTTGCGATACGATAACCACCCTGACTATCTGTTTCTAAGGTAACTGAACGAATATCCTTTGGACGTTTAGTCACGTAGTTAACTATTCCACCTGGTGTAGACATACCACTTTGGATTGCGCTGATACCCTTTAAGATCTCGACTTGTTCTTTATTTTCTAGCGCAACATTTTGTTCGCCTCTAAGTAAGTTGCCATTCAGTAGATAACTTGAACCTAGATTGAGCGCGAAACCACGCATAATAAAGTTTGAGTAATAGCCAATAGGCGCGTAACCATCCCCTACAGAAGCATCATTTTTTACAACGTCAGCCAGTGTTTTAGCATGCTGATCAGCAATGCGTTCGGCAGTAATCGTGCTCACTGAAGCAGGAATTTTAGCAACGGTTTGTTGATTAAAACCCGATAAATTGATTTGAGGTTGGTAGTACGCACTTTGAATGGATTGTGCTGCTAAAGTGATTGTTGGAAGTTGTGAAACAGTGTTTTCATCTTCTGCATTTGCGACGACTGAACTTAGTCCCATACACGAAAATGAACCAACGGTTAGAAGCGCTTTTTGTAAACGAGAAAATGAAAATGGATAAGTTTTCACAGTAGTTGCCTAACCCCAAAAAAGATAATGGTATAACCTGAATTTTCGAGGCTGAGTATTCACAATTTTTGATGCTTGAACAAGCGCCTTTGCTTACATATATCTGAATTTTTAGCTACTCCGATAATCCGACAAACAAAATGACCAGTTCAGCCAAACCGTGTTAGTATTTGAAAATGACAATTCATCATGTCAAATTAAAAAAGAAAGGAATTGCTATGCTAAAAATGCAACAAATCAACATCACTCAAGAATTCAATGCCCCTGTCGAAAAGGTATTTGCGATCCTCAGCGAACATGAAAATTTGAATAAGCTCTTCGCTCCAGCAAAAGTGACTCGTTTGAGTGATGGTCAAGATGCACGTAATGGGGTTGGTTCAGCGCGTAAGTTATCTATACCACTCACACCTTCATTTGTTGAAACAAATTTAGTCTATAGAGAAAATGAATTGATTGAATACGCGATTACCAGTGGTATTGCACCAATTAAAGCGCATCGCGGCGTAATGAAGTTTACCGATTTGGGAAATAATCGTAGTCGTTTGGACTATACGATTAGCTTTAAGGGTCGTGTGCCTTTTATTGGGCCAATTATCAAATTGGCATTACAAAATGGTGTGAGCCGTGGACTTAAAAAACTAAAAGTATAAGTTTTAGAGAAACTTCGTATTCTCTAATTTTAATCTTAACTCCCATAATCTATGATTGTGGGAGTTTTTATTTGCTGTATAGATCAACTTTTCTTTGAAAATTAATTTCTAAAATAACATTCAGCTTATTTTTACGATAAATTAGATCTATTCAATAATTTACTTAGGAAAAGCGATGACTCTTAAGCAGCTAAAGGCATTTTTAGCACTTGCGCGTACTTTAAATTATGCCAATGCTTCGCTGGAACTGCACTTAAGTCAGTCTGCTTTAAGTCTAAGTATAAAAAGTTTAGAAGATGAACTCGGCGGTAAGTTGTTTAATCGAAATACACGTCGTGTTGAACTGACTCAAGAAGGTAAATCTCTCATTCCCTACGCAAAAAAACTATTGGCAAATTGGGATGAAATGGAAAATGACGTTAAACAACGCTTTAAATTAAATCGCGGCACACTTAGTATCGCCTCGATGCCCTTTTTTACCCATGCGATCTTGCCTGATGTGATTCATTCTTTTTTATCTGAGCATCCAAACCTTAATTTTTCGATCCATGATATTCCAAATGAAACCATTATTGAAAAAGTTCAAGATGGTATCTTTGAGTTAGGCATTTGTTTTGAACCAGAACTGACCGAAGGCTTAGAGTTTGTGCCTTTGTTTGATGAAGACTTTCTCGCCTTGCTTCCTAAAAATCATCCCTTAGCAGATAAAGCACGTATTTCGTGGCAACAATTGTTTTCCAATCCTTTTATTACCCTACAAAAGCCATCAATTGTTCGTCACCTAGTCGAGCAAAACTGTTTGCGCAACAATATGACTTTGGATTTGAAAATTGAGTGTCATCAGATTTCTTCGTTATCTAGTTTTGTTGCACATGGTATTGGGGTAAGCGCGATTCCTCGTCATTTTGCCAAGCATATAGACTTAACAGAGAATGTATTACTCGAACTGGAAGATGGAACCATCCACAAAACGGTTGGTATCATCTATAAAAAGAATTTTGAAATATCACATATTTCGGCACAATTTATTGAGTCGTTGATAAGGTATAAATTTTAAATAACTCATTATTGCAATTGGTCTTATATTTTTCACTTGTAAATAAATATATTTATTATTAATAATTTCAATAATTTATAATCTTAAGTCTATTGTTTTTTTAGATTAAAATCTGTCCAAATAAATCAATTTATTAATTAAACTCATTAATCCTTAAGAAAAATCAACTTCTATCTACCTAGTCCTAATGCTAAAACTAAATCACTAAGGGACGATAGGACAATAATAGAGTGAATAAGGTATATGCCAGTGCTGAGGCAGCAATCAAAGATGTGGTTGCTAATAACCAAACCCTTGCCGTGGGCGGTTTTGGGTTATGTGGAATTCCTGAGCAGCTCATTGTGGCGGTTAAAGAAAGTGGTGTAACAGGTCTGACTTGTATTTCAAATAATGCGGGTGTGGATGATTTTGGCCTAGGTATTTTATTGCATACTAAACAGATCAAAAAAATGATCTCATCTTATGTGGGTGAAAATAAAGAATTCGAACGTCAATATCTAAATGGTGAGCTTGAAGTTGAATTAACTCCACAAGGAACATTAGCGGAAAAATTACGCGCTGGTGGTGCTGGTATTCCAGCTTTTTATACGAAAACTGGTGTAGGAACTCTGATTGCTGAAGGCAAAGAAGAACGTAATTTTCATGGTAAAAAATACATTTTAGAAGAATCGCTTACTGCTGATGTTTCTCTTATTAAAGCTTACAAGGCAGATAAAGCTGGAAATTTAATATTCCGTAAGACGGCTCAGAACTTTAATCCTGAATGTGCAATGGCTGGGAAAATCACCATTGCTGAAGTGGAACAAATCGTTGAGATTGGTGAATTAGATCCAGATGAAATCCATTTACCAGGGATTTATGTGAATCGCATTATTTTAAATGCATTACCTGAAAAACGTATCGAACAAAAAACTTTAAGCATGGAGGCAGTTTAAAATGGCTTGGTCACGTAATGAAATGGCACAGCGTGCTGCACAAGAACTCGAAGATGGCTTCTATGTGAACTTAGGTATTGGTCTACCTACCCTTGTTGCCAACTATATTCCAAAAAACATGAATGTATGGTTGCAGTCTGAAAATGGATTGCTTGGTATCGGCGCATTTCCTACTGAAGAAACGCTAGACGCGGATTTAATCAATGCTGGAAAGCAAACGATTACTGCACGTGCAGGTGCGGCATTTTTCTCAAGTTCAGAATCTTTCGCAATGATCCGTGGCGGTCATGTCAATATTGCGATTTTAGGCGCTATGGAAGTTTCTGAACAAGGCGACTTAGCCAATTGGATGATTCCAGGTAAGAAAGTCAAAGGTATGGGCGGTGCAATGGACTTGGTTGCAGGTGTTCAAAAAGTTGTGGTTCTGATGGAACACTGTGCGAAAGATGGTACACCTAAAATTGTGAAAAACTGTAGCTTACCACTGACAGGTCAAGCCGTTGTTCATCGTGTGATAACGGATTTAGGTGTCATGGATATTACGTCTGAAGGTGTTGAACTGATTGAACTCGCAAAAGATGTGACGCTTGAACAAATTCGGGCAGTAACAGGTGTGCCGCTAACTTTTGATAAATCTTTAGTGGCATAAATGAGATGAGATATTCTGCTCTAGTCTGTTGAACTGGAGCAATTATATGACAACATACATTTAAAGAGATATAAAAATGAGTTCTATTGTTATTGTGTCAGGTAGTCGTACCGCGATGGGCGGTTTTCAAGGTAGCCTTTCTAGTTTAACTGCTCCAGAATTAGGTGCTGCTGTAATCCGTGAGTCTATCCAGCGCGCTGGTATTGCACCAGAGCAAGTCAATGAAGTGATTTTTGGTTGTGTATTGAGTGCTGGCATTGGTCAAGGTCCTGCTCGTCAAGCAATGCGTAAAGCTGGAGTTCCAGATCATGTTGGTGCTGTGACCATCAATAAACTATGTGGTTCTGCGATGAAAGCAGTATTGATGGCATCAGATGCTTTAAAAGCTGGTAGTGCAAATATTGTGGTTGCGGGCGGTATGGAATCAATGACCAATGCACCATATATCCTACCTAAAGCACGTGGTGGCTATCGTATGGGACATGGTGAAATCAAAGATCATATGTTCTTGGATGGTTTAGAAGATGCTGAAACGGGTCGTTTAATGGGTTCATTTGCTCAGGATATGGCAAATACCAAGGGCTTCACCCGTGAGCAAATGGATAACTTTGCGATTTCTTCACTCAAAAAAGCTCAAACAGCGATTACAGAAGGATATTTCAAAGATGAAATCGTCTCTGTAGAAGTTAAAACACGTAAAGGTGTTGAGGTGATTGACCAAGATGAGCAACCTCTGAAAGCAAATCTTGATAAAATTCCGACACTACGCCCTGCTTTTAGCAAAGACGGTACGATTACGGCAGCCAATTCGAGTTCGATTTCGGATGGTGCTGCGGCTTTGGTACTTTCTACAGAAGATTATGCACAAGCAAATGATTTAAATGTCTTGGCTAAGATTGTAGCTACTTCGAGTCATTCGCAACATCCAAGTGAGTTTACGATTGCTCCAATTAGTGCGATTCAAAAAGTACTTGATCGTGCTGGCTGGTCAGTTGAGGATGTCGATGCATGGGAAATCAATGAAGCTTTCGCGATGGTGGCTATGGCTCCGATTCATGAGTTAGGTATTGATGAAGCTAAAGTCAATATTCACGGTGGCGCATGTGCTTTAGGTCATCCGATTGGTGCGACAGGTTCACGTATTATTCTTTCATTGATCTATGCATTAAAACGTCTAGGCAAGAAGAAAGGCGTCGCTGCATTATGTATTGGTGGCGGTGAAGCAACAGCTGTTGCAATTGAAATCTAAATTATCAAATATCAATAAAGCATCTCAATCGAGATGCTTTTTTTTGCATAAAAATGATGTGTGGAAAAGGTTTGATCTAATTTAGATTCATTTTTCTTTCTAGATTGAATGAAAAAACAAATACCAGTCTCATGTAAATCTAGGTGTTTTGATGAATTAAGGGTAGTCAGGAATTGAGCCAATTCACCTCTATTCTTATCCTTTTGATTTTAGGTTCTGTCTGAAATAAAAAAGCACATCAGCCTATCTGATGTACTTTTCATGTTTTAAAGAAGGATCAAGTCATATTAAGTTAAGCATTACTTGATTCGGTCAAGCTAGTTTTACTTCTTCTACTTGTTGTTGTTCATCATCAAATTTATGACGTTTCAAACTCAATATCGCGCAAATTGCTAACATTGCAGGGACAGAAATCATCACAAAATTCATGGTATGCGGTAAGTTCAAGGTTAATAACAAGCCTGTTAAAATTGGACCGACAATCGCACCAATTCGACCTATACCAGAAGCACAACCAATTCCAGTCGAGCGAACACTTAATGGATAGTATTGCGCAACATAGCTATAAAGAAGGATTGAAGTACCAATCGTCGCTGCGCCAGCAACAGTTACTAAACCATATAAAACATAAGCTGGAGAGTTAAATCCTAAGCCGATCAGTGCCACTACACCTGCCATCAGCATTCCCATAGTCACAGGTTTCAAATGGAATTTGTCTGAGAGAATGCCACCACCAATCGAACCAATCATTGCACCAACATTCAAAGCAAATAAGAATAAGATACTCTTGCCGAGTGAATAACCTGCTGCAAGCATAAGTTTTGGTAACCAACTGCTTAGTGCGTAAACCATTAATAAGTACATAAAGAACAATACCCAAAACATAAGCGTATTGAATGCACGTCCTTGTTGAAATAAGCCTTTTACAGAACTACCTGTTGGAACATTATCTTCATTTAACACTAAACGCGTATTAATACTGATGCTTTGTTCAGGTGAAATTTTTTGAATGATGCTATGTGCTTGATCAGTTTTGCCAGTTTTAACCAAAAAGGTTAAAGATTCAGGTAGGAATTTCCAGATAACAGGTAATAAAATTAAAGGAATACCAGCAATCAAGAACATGATTTGCCAACCTTGACTCTCAACTAAATAACTTCCGATAAGCGCAGATAGAATTCCACCGATCGCATAACCACTAAACATCGTGCCAACTAAAGTACTGCGAATACGTTTAGGTGCGTACTCTGATGTGAGTGCGACGAGATTTGGCATAACCCCGCCTATCCCTAAACCTGCTAAAAAGCGTAAAATACCAAATTCAAAAGGATTAGATGCAAATGCACCTAAAAAAGTAAAACCGCTAAAGAAGGTCACACAGATTAAAATTACATTTTTTCGTCCGATTTTATCTGCCAAAGCACCGAATAACATGGCTCCAAACATCATCCCGCACAAAGCCGTACTGGCGAGCATGCCTGCTTGTACAGAAGTGAGAG
Organism: Acinetobacter sp. A22; assembly: GCF_030913345.1. Lineage (NCBI taxonomy): Bacteria > Pseudomonadati > Pseudomonadota > Gammaproteobacteria > Moraxellales > Moraxellaceae > Acinetobacter > Acinetobacter sp. A22. The sequence goes on along the minus strand of NZ_CP133162.1, from coordinate 1,075,407 downwards.
ACCACTCCTGCATAAGTAAAGGTAGAACAACGCCATAAATGACGAGATCGTAACCATCAAAAATAATAATCAATAAGCACCAAAGTAAAATACTCCAGTGAAAAGGTGTAAATTTTGCTTGATCAATTACTGCATTTACATTAACCGTAGATGTTGTCATTCTGCATCTCCTCAATGAGATAAATTCCTAATCATTATTTAAAACGACATAATGCACCTTAAAGAAAAATATTATTATTCAAGGCTTTATTGGTATTAAAAGTCATAACTCGCCATCATATTGATGCGGTTATCCGTCCCTGTGCGACCATCAAAGGTTTCACGTTCACCGTAGACATATTCCATCCCTAAGGTAATTGGCTTGTAAGGGTTGTACATGCCATTGATCCAGCCTTGCCATAGTTCTTTATTTTGAGCTGTGTTGTCTTTATTGATTCGTGCAAATGCATTGTTGTCTTTGGCTTTCATATAGCCATAACCTAATGTTGAACGAAACTGAGAGTTAAATTGATGAGTAATCCCTGTTGAAATTGAATCAAACTCATTGCTTTGAATATGTTTTTGATCATCAATTGCATAACTGCTATTGGTCCACATCAGGAAGCGTCCGTCGCCTTTGATATGGTTATAGTCTGCTTTGAGAAAAGTTTTTGGTGTTAACTGATATTTTCCACCGATGCCGACACCCCAAGCCCATTCTTCATCTTGACTAGTTTTCTTTTCAGCGACAAAACTACGTCCTGAAAGCATAGAGCCATTGGCAAACTTATGATTTACACGTCCAACAAAGGCAGGTAAACGCATTTCATTATCAGGATCAGAGCTTGCTGTATATTTAGGATCTTCTACTGCTAGAGCAAAGCTGGTATTTGCCGTAATATTGTCACTATAACGAACCAATGGTGAGCGTTGTAATGCTCCGCCTACATAGGTCGCAGCATCAATCGTTTCTGGATAATATTCAGGTGCGATAAATGTGGACCATGTCTGACCTAATAACCATTTATCAAAGGTTAAATAGGCATGACGGATACGGAATTGATCGCGTGATGCGCTACCAAAGAAGTCCATTTCTAATTTTCCACCGACATCGCCCATAGCAGTCGGTGTTTTAAAATTTAGACCTATCCGAGAAACACTTGCAGTGCTATGCAAACGATCTTTTTGTTGCGCTTCTTCAGCTGTCCCTTCTAATGGTACACCGCTAATGTTGTTGTACATCGTAGATGCGCCTTTGGCTTGATAAGATGCATCCGCACGCAAATAACCATATAAATTAACCTCTGCACCAGATTTGGTGAGTGATAATTTCGGCGTTGTTGTTTGAACAGGTTCAGATGTCTGTGCAACCATGACCTGAGTAGTGGGCTGAGCAGGCGGAGTTTGCTGGACATAATTTTGCAGCATTGCACGCAACTCTTTTACTTCTTGACGAAGTTGTTCTATTTCTGCATTTTCTGAGCCTGCATAACTTCCAGACATGGCAGTGAGTACAGATAGTGCTAAAACACTTTGTTGAACCGTTAAGATGAATCTTTTCATTAAAATCAATTTCCTTGTTTCATGAACTTTACTTTTCAAGTTCATGTTTTGTTTGCGTTGTATCCTTTGCAGTACTTGATGACTGCATCGCATTTCTTGATTTAAAACCTAATGTTCTGATTTTATTTGGTTTTACCTCCTTTCATTGTTTTGTTTAACGCTTTATTTAGACAAAAAGAACCTCACAATAACTATAAAAGTCACTGTTAATTGAACATTTGGTAAAAATAAAAGCTAAATTATTCTTCTAATCATTTATTCCATTATGAATGAGTCCCTTGGGTTATGAGGCTTGAGCAAACTCGGCAATTTCTGCCTTTTTCGCAATCAAACCCTGATACATTAAGATTTGACTATATGAGTGCACGTCTTCAAAACCAATGCCTTGAAGTCGTTGCTGATATTCACTGAATGAAATAGTGAAAAAGTCATTTTCCATGCGATCAAACATTTTTTGGCATTGCAATTCAGTTAAACCTTGAGCCATACATAAATAACGTAAAGCTTGTAGATGCTGAGGATTGCTGCAAGGCATCAAATCATAGGTCAATAGCAGTCCACTATTTTTCAAACAACGATGAATACTGCTGTAGAAGTCAGTTTTTTGTTCATCTGCTATAAAGTGCGCGACTAAAATAGAAAGTGCAGCATCAAAACCAGCACCTTCAGTTAAAGCAAAGTGATCACCATGTACAAATTGTACCTGTGCAGACTTCCCCATTTGTTTGACACGTATTTCTGCTTTTTCAAGCATAGCTAAGGAAGGATCAAGGGCAGTAAATTTCCAATCAGGATGTCTATTTAGCAGATATTCCAACTCATAACCTGTTCCACATCCAACAATAAGTATGTGTGCAGTTGGTTGAAGTACAGACTGTAAAATGGCATCCACTTGTTGATGAATGATTTCATATCCAGGAATTAACTTACGGATATGCTGATCATATTCTTCAACGATCTTTGGACTATTAAAATCTTTTGCCATTCACTGTGATCCTTTGCCTTATGACTTTAAAATGCTGTTTTTTCTATGCGATGTAAAATATCATTTAGTCGAATACGTTTCCAGTTAAATTCAGTTCAGCACGCATAATTTCCTGTAACTTAAACTTCTGCGCTTTGCCTGATGCAGTCATAGGAAATTCATTAAAGAATTTTACGTAACGTGGCACTTTATTATGTGAAATGTGTTCCTTACAGAAACTACGAATGTTGTCTTCATCGGTCTGATGATGTTCATGCAAAATAATACAAGCACATAGTTCTTCACCATAACGCGTATCAGGTAGACCAATCACTTGTACGTCACAGATCGCAGGATGGGTATATAAGAAGTCTTCGATTTCTTTAGGAAAGAGATTTTCTCCACCACGAATGACGACATCTTTGATGCGACCTTTGATTTTGACAAAGCCTTCAGCATCCATCTCCGCAATGTCACCTGTATGCATCCAACCAGCAGCATCAATTACTTCACGGATTTTTTCTTCTTCACCCCAATAGCCTGCCATTACCGAGTAACCTCTGACGCATAGCTCGCCTAAGGTTCCTTGTGGTACGAGTTGCCCTTCAGGATCGACGATTTTGATTTCGACATGTGGATGAACATGCCCAACCGTACTAACGCGTTTATCAATGGTGTCACTCACGGAGCTTTGTACGCTGACTGGCGAAGTCTCAGTCATGCCATAACAAATCGTGATTTCTGACATATGCATACGATCAATCACACGCTGCATAATTTCACGTGGGCATGGGCTTCCCGCCATGATCCCTGTACGTAAACTAGATAAGTCAAATTCATTAAATTGTTCATGCTCTAAAGTGGCGATGAACATGGTTGGTACGCCGTATACTGCCGTACAACGTTCGTTGTGAATTGTCTTTAGTGTTTCTAATGGATTAAATACAGCTGATGGATACACCATAGTAGAACCATGTGTGATACAAGCTAGATTTCCCATGACCATACCGAAACAGTGGAATAAAGGCACAGAGATGCATACTTTATCTTGTGGCGTTAAACGAATACCCTCTCCTACAAAATAACCATTATTCAGAATGTTATGATGGGTGAGCATTGTGCCTTTCGGATTACCAGTCGTTCCTGATGTAAATTGAATATTAATGGTTTCATCAAATTGCAATTGCTGCGTAGCCAATTGTAATTGATCGAGTTGTTCTTGAGTTGGAGGAATGACTAGATCACTGAAACGATGAATCCCTGTATGCTGTTTTTCATCAATTTTGATCACAAACTTTAAGAAAGGCAGACGTTCTGAATGAATAATTTTGTCTGTACAGAAAACAATTTCTGGTGCAATTCGCGTCAAAAGTTCTTGATAATCAGCCGTTTTGAATTGTGAGGCGATGATCAATCCTTTGCAGGAAACTTTATTCAATACATACTCTAACTCATGGCTTTTGTAGGCAGGATTTAAGTTCACTAGGATAATCCCTGCTTTAAAAGCAGCAAATTGAGTGATCGTCCATTCCACGCAGTTTGGTGACCAGATGCCTAGTCGATCGCCTTTCTTTAAACCGAGTTTGAGCAAACTACAGGCAAAAGCATTCACTTCATCTTGTAGTTGTTTATAGGTCAACCGTCTGTTCTGATGTGAGCTTACAATCGCTTCTTGATCAGCATATTGCTGACAAGCTTGATCAAATTTTTCTCCAATCGTCATCCCCAATAAGGGTTGTGCACTTGGTCCAGAGGCATAGCTTAACCGTTGTTGTTGCATTGAATCATTCTCCTTGATTCTTTCTAATTCTGTTCTGATTTCATCTCATTGTTATTACTGCAACTATTCTTCAAACTGCCTTGTTTTGATTTTTATTGTTGTTTATGCCTATTTTTTCCTCACGGCATCCACACAAAAATCAGCAATCTGCTTTGAAAAATAGTCTTTGTGTTGCTGATCAAACTTTGTATTTTGAGCTGGGTCTAGAGGTTCTACGACTACAAAAGTCATCGCGCCAACCACACAAAGTGCGGTGGTATTTAAATCCTCTAACACAAACTCGCCACTTGCATTTCCATCTGCGAGTATTTTTATAATACTTTGTTTAATCAACTGCTTAACACGAAAACGCTCATGCTCTACCAATGAATCAACAGGTTCAAACATGAGTGAATATGCAAGCTGAGGGCTGTTTAGTGCCCTTTTTACAAAGGTTGTTACCGCTTTATGTAACCTCTGTTCCGCCGTTAGATCACTTTCCGTAATCGCATCAATCACTAAAAGTTCGGTATTGATCGCTTCTGACAGAACTTCAATAAGTACCTGACTTTTATTGTCAAAGTAGCGATAAACCAACCCACTTGAAACACCTGCTTGCTCAGCAATTGTTTGTATCTGTGCGTCTTTAAACCCTCCTTCTGAAATCAATTTTCTGGCTGAACTCAAAATCGACTTACGATTTTGTTCCATCCGTTCTTGCATTAAAGATGATCGTTTATAACTCATGAAATTTATTCTCTAACAAATAAAGTGAATTGTAAATCATTTTATGAATCTCTATTCACTTTTTTAAAAATTCATTGTATGGTACTTCCTAAGCACAAACAAGAATGCTTATGGAACAACAAATATAACCAATAGGATGAACACAATGAACCTACGTAGCTTGAATTTTGGTCTGGATGAAACATTGATTGCCCTTCAAGATTCAGTTGCCGCATTTTGTGCAAAAGAAATTGCACCAATTGCTCAGCAAGTAGATCAAGACAATAAATTCCCGAGCCATCTATGGAAAAAGTTCGGTGATATGGGCTTATTAGGCCTAACGGTTTCTGAAGAATACGGCGGTACCAACCTTGGTTATCTTGCTCATATTATTGTTATGCAAGAAATTTCGCGTGCTTCTGCAGCAATTGCACTTTCATACGGCGCACACTCAAACCTATGTATTAACCAAATTAATCGCAACGGTAATGAGCAACAAAAGCAGAAATATCTGCCTAAATTAATTTCTGGAGAATATGTCGGTGCCCTAGCGATGTCTGAACCGAATGCGGGTTCTGATGTAGTCAGTATGAAATTACGTGCTGAACAAAAAGGTGATCATTTCGTTTTGAATGGTTCCAAGATGTGGATTACCAATGGAGGTGATGCTGATGTCCTAGTGGTATACGCAAAAACTGATCCACATGCAGGCGCAAAAGGCATGACCGCTTTTTTAATTGAAAAGGACATGAAAGGTTTTAGTCATGGTCATCACTTAGACAAACTTGGTATGCGTGGCTCAAATACCTATCCATTGTTTTTTGACAATGTAGAAGTACCTGTTGAAAACGTGTTGGGTGGTGTCGGTAACGGCGCTAAAGTCCTGATGAGTGGCTTGGACTATGAGCGTGCAGTTCTTAGCGCAGGTCCACTTGGCATTATGGATGCCTGCATGGATGTCGTGATTCCGTATTTACATCAACGTGAACAATTTGGACAAGCTTTAGGTGAATTCCAATTAATGCAAGGCAAACTTGCTGATATGTATTCAACTTGGCTGGCTTGTAAAGCGCTTGTATATGCCGTTGGTACAGCGTGTGATAAAGCAGATCATGACCGTAGCTTACGTAAAGATGCAGCCAGTGCCATTTTATATGCAGCAGAAAAAGCGACATGGATGGCGGGTGAAGCGATTCAAACTTTAGGTGGCAATGGCTATATCAATGAATTCCCTACGGGGCGTTTATGGCGTGATGCAAAACTTTATGAAATTGGTGCAGGCACATCTGAAATTCGTCGTATGTTGATCGGACGTGAATTGTTTAATGAAACCAAATAATAACGATAAATCAGGATGCATCATATGAATCAATTACAAAGCAAAATTAATGTGCGAAGTGAAGACTTCAAAACAAACCAACAGGCTATGCAGACTTTGGTTAATGATTTAACACAAGTTGCCCAAAATATTGCATTAGGCGGCGGAGAAAACGCACGTCAAAAGCATTTAGCACGTGGAAAATTGCTTCCACGTGAACGTATAGATCAATTGATTGACGTTGGCACAGCTTTTTTAGAAATCGGACAACTTGCTGCGTATAAGGTTTATGAGGATGATATTCCTGCTGCGGGTGTGATTGCGGGTATTGGACAAGTTAATGGTGTGACATGCATGATCGTTGCCAATGATGCAACGGTTAAAGGTGGCACTTATTACCCGCTTACGGTTAAAAAGCATTTACGCGCTCAAGAAATTGCTGAACAAAATCACTTACCTTGTATTTATCTTGTAGATTCAGGTGGTGCGTATTTACCTATGCAGGATCAGGTCTTCCCTGATCGTGATCACTTCGGGCGTATCTTCTACAATCAAGCACGTATGTCGAGCCAAGGTATTGCCCAAATTGCGGTCGTCATGGGTAGCTGTACCGCTGGTGGTGCTTATGTTCCTGCGATGTCAGATGAAACCATCATCGTGCGTAATCAAGGCACGATTTTCTTGGGTGGTCCTCCTCTGGTTAAAGCAGCAACAGGTGAAGTTGTAAGTAGCGAAGATTTGGGTGGTGGTGATGTACATACGCGTCTCTCAGGTGTTGCTGATCACCTCGCTGAAAATGATGAACATGCGATTGCGATTGCACGTAATATCGTTGCCAATTTGAATAAAAAACCAAATGAACTCAATAAACAGATTGATGAACCATTGTTTGATGCGAAAGAGTTGTATGGTGTAGTCCCAACCGATGCGCGCAAGCCATTTGATGTACGAGAAGTGATTGCACGTATCGTCGATGGTTCTCGTTTTGATGAATTTAAAGCTCGTTTTGGTTCAACCTTGATCACAGGGTTTGCATCACTTTATGGGATGCCCGTCGGAATTATTGCCAATAATGGCATTCTATTTTCTGAGTCAGCTCAAAAAGGCGCACACTTTATTGAGTTATGTACCCAACGTAATATTCCTTTGTTATTTATTCAAAATATCACAGGCTTTATGGTGGGTCGTCAATACGAAAATGAAGGTATTGCCAAGCACGGTGCAAAACTAGTTATGGCGGTTGCAACTGCAAATGTACCAAAACTTACTCTCATCATTGGCGGTTCTTTTGGTGCAGGTAACTACGGTATGTGTGGACGTGCTTATTCTCCACGTTTCTTATGGACTTGGCCAAACTCGCGTATTTCAGTCATGGGTGGTGAGCAAGCAGCCAGCGTACTTTCGACTTTGAAGCGTGATCAGATCGAGCAAAAAGGCGCAGAATGGTCAGCACAAGAAGAAGATGAATTTAAACAACCGATTCGTGATCAGTATGAACGTCAAGGTCATCCTTACTATGCTTCTGCCCGTTTGTGGGATGACGGTGTGATTGATCCAGCGCAAACGCGTCAAGTACTTGGTTTAAGTCTAGCCGCTGCAATGAATGCTCCAATTCAACCGACTAAATTTGGCGTGTTCCGCATGTAAGAGGTGTTTATGAGCTATCAATTTTTACAACTGGAACAGCATGATCAGGTGGCATATGTGTGGCTAAATCGCCCTGAGCTACACAATGCTTTCAATACAGCGGTGATTGAAGAATTGCATACTTGCTTTAAGCAAATTGCTACCCGTGACGATATTCGAGTTGTAGTTTTAGCAGGTCGTGGTAAAAGCTTTTCAGCAGGTGCAGATCTGAATTGGATGAAACAAGCGGGTCAAGCTTCTACAGAAGAAAATGAAGCCGATGCTTTAAAACTCGCACAGATGCTTGAAGCACTCGCAACCTTAAAACAGCCGACGATTGCACGTATTCATGGCATTGCTTTTGGTGGTGGTATGGGGTTGGCATCAGCATGTGATATTTGCATCGCCAGTACCGATGCAAAGTTTGCAACCTCTGAAGTTCGACTAGGTCTTGCCCCTTCTACGATTAGTCCATATGTAATACGTGCGATTGGCGCTAGACAAGCTTCACGCTATTTTTTAACTGCTGAACGTATCTCAGCGCACGAAGCAAAACAAATCGGCTTGGCACATGAAATTGCGGATGCAGAAGATTTAGATAAAAAAGTTCAAGAGATTATCGATGCTTTACTGCTGGGTGGACCACATGCCCAAACAGCATCTAAGCAACTGATTCAAATGGTCAGCAATCAAAGTATGAATGATGAATTACTTCGACAAACTGCTCAACACATAGCACAAGTTCGTCAAGGCAGTGAGGCAAAAGAAGGTTTAACTGCTTTTTTAAGTAAGCAAGCCCCTGCGTGGACTTCAAATTCTAATAACAACAATTAAGGATGATCAACATGTTTGAAAAGATTTTAATTGCGAACCGTGGTGAGATCGCTTGCCGTGTGATTCGTACCGCCAAAAAATTAGGTATTGCGACGGTTGCGGTTTACTCAGATGCAGATGCAGATGCACAACACGTTAAACTTGCTGATGAAGCGATTTATATTGGTCAATCTCCTGCAACACAAAGTTATTTACAAGTTGATCGTATTATTCAAGCGGCGATTGATACAGGAAGCCAAGCGATTCATCCTGGTTATGGTTTTCTTTCGGAAAACGATCAATTTGCCTTAGCTTGCCAACAGCACAATATTTGCTTCATTGGTCCTCCAGTCGATGCCATTTTAGCGATGGGCTTGAAAGCAACCTCTAAAGCTTTGATGGAAAAAGCAGGTGTACCTCTAACACCGGGCTATCACGGAACAAATCAAGATGCTGAATTTTTAAAACAACAAGCAGATCGTATTGGCTATCCCGTATTGATTAAAGCAAGTGCTGGCGGTGGCGGTAAAGGCATGAGTCTAGTGGAACGTAGCGAAGATTTCCTTCATTCTCTTGCGTCGTGTAAACGTGAAGCCAAATCGAGTTTTGGTAATGATGATGTACTGATTGAACGTTATGTGATTCAACCACGTCATATCGAAGTACAGGTATTTGGCGACACACATGGCAACTATGTACATTTATTTGAACGGGATTGTTCTGTTCAACGTCGTCATCAAAAAGTATTAGAGGAAGCCCCTGCTCCGCAAATGCCAAGCGAAAAGCTCGATGCTATGCGTCAAGCTGCAATTGATGCTGCGCGTGCGGTAAATTATGTCGGTGCAGGTACGGTTGAGTTTATCGTTGAACAAGATGGTACGGCGTATTTCATGGAAATGAACACACGCTTACAAGTCGAACATCCTGTGACTGAAATGATTACTGGAGAGGACTTAGTAGAATGGCAATTACGAGTTGCGTATGGTGAGCCATTACCAAAACTCCAACATGAATTACAAATTCATGGGCATGCGCTCGAAGCACGTATTTATGCCGAAGAACCAGAAAAAGGTTTTTTACCTGCGATTGGTAAAATTGAATATCTACGCTACCCAACGCAAAACCAATATGTTCGTGTAGATAGTGGCATTGTTGAAGGTGATGAAATTACCACTTTCTATGACCCAATGATTGCCAAATTGATCGTATGGGGTAAAAACCGTGAAGCTGCTTTGATTCAAATGCAACACGCGCTCAGTCAATTCCATGTCGATGGTTTAGGCAATAACATTGCTTTTTTGGAAAAGATTGTACGTTGTGATTCGTTCAAACAAGCAAAGTTGGACACGAATTTAATCCAACGTGAAGAACAATTTTTGTTTAGTCCAGCGAATATAAAACCTGAGTTTGTTGTTGCGACTGCATTTATTGAATTTCTAAGCCAAATGCAAAGCAATCAATCAACTCAAAAACAACTGTGGCTAGCACAACCCTTATGGCGTATTAATGTATCTTATCAGCACAGCATTAAATTGAACTATTTAAATCAAAATATTCAAATTAAGTTTTCTGCTGCTGAACAAGGGTTTAATTCAGAATTTAATGGTCAGCAGTATCACATCACAGGTCAATTGACTGATCAGCACAGTGCAAATATTCAAATTGGTGGAATCCAGCAAAAACTTGCCTTTAATCGAGGTGTGCAAGGTATTACCCTGTTCAACGCTGGACAAAGTTATAAGTTTAGCTACTTACGTCAGGATTATAATCAAACTGATGGTCAATCTGAGCAAGGACATCTCAAAGCACCGATGCCAGGTGTGGTGACACAATTACTTGTAGGCGCAAATCACACCGTGAAGAAAGATGATGTGCTTTTGACGCTTGAAGCGATGAAAATGGAATATACCATTCGTGCTCCAAAAGATGGTGTGATTTTAGATGCCTATTTCCAAGTGGGTGATCAAGTCAAAGCGGGTGATGAGCTTGTGGACTTCCAAGCTGCTGAGGAGGAAGTTGCATGAGTGACTATGTAAAGATTGTTGAAGTTGGGCCACGTGATGGTTTGCAAAATGAGAAACAAGCTTTAAGCATTGAGCAGCGATTGAGTTTTATCAATGATTTAATTGATGCAGGTTTAAAGTCTATTGAAGTGGGTTCATGTGTATCAGCCAAATGGGTGCCACAAATGGCACAGAGCGATGAGTTATTTAAATTGTTGCCACAATGTGATGATTTAAATTTGAGCTTGCTCACGCCAAATCTTAAAGGCTTTGAAGCTGCCTTAGCAGTTGGATGTAAAGAGGTTGCGGTCTTTACCGCAGCTTCTGAGAGTTTTACCCGAAAGAATATCAACTGCTCGATCGATGAAAGCTTAGAACGATTCTCTGAAATTTTCCAAGCCGCGCAAGCAAATAATGTTCGCGTACGTGGTTATGTCTCTTGTATGGTGGACTGTCCTTACGAAGGTGCAATTGATCCCAAACAAGTCGTGAATGTCGTCAAACGGCTACATGACATGGGATGTTATGAGATTTCATTGGGTGAAACCATTGGGACAGCGACACCAGATCGAGTGCAAAAAGTTTGGCAAGCATGCTTAGCAGAATTGGATAGCAAGATTTTGGCTGGACATTTTCATAATACCTATGGCATGGCAATCGCCAATATCTATCAATCTTTACAGCAAGATATTCGGGTCTTTGATTCTTCGCTTGCTGGACTGGGTGGTTGTCCTTATGCCAAAGGTTCATCAGGGAATGTTGCAACAGAGGATTTATATTATTTACTGTCTCACATTGGATATGAAACAGGCATTAATCTAGAGAAACTGATGTTGGCTAGTCAAAATATCAATCAAACATTGAACCGAAAAAACTTATCTAATTATGCAAATACTTATCTTCAGCAGTCATGTGCTTAAATAAATCTCAGAGATAATTGATAAATGCTCCACTAAAAATAAATTTGAAGGAGCATTCATGTTTTTTGTTTTAATCACTTATTTTTGACTTAAATATAGATCATTCAGTATGTGTTAATTGATAAAAATAAGAAGTATCTGATTTAATTTTCGGTGAAATATATTGTTCTACCCAATCCAACCAAGCACGAGTTTTTGCATCAATATAATCTCTTGACGGTAATAAGGTATAAACACCAATATCAGGTGAACGCCAATCGGGTAAGACATGACACAATCGACCTGCCCGAACAGCTTCAATCACTGAAAACATCGGTAATAATGCGATTCCCATATCTTGTTGTACAACATCTAATAATAACTCAGGAGTATCAGCCACAATTTGACCGCTCGTACTGATCTCATGAAAACCACCCTTTTCATTAATCAAATGCCATTCAGGTGTAATTGATGGATTGACCAAACGTAGACATGCATGGTTGTACAAATCTTCAGGTGAGTTTGGTATGCCATGCTTTTCTAAATATGCAGGAGATGCGCACAACACTGAAAATATTGTGCCGATACGACGCGATACGAATCTGGAGTCAGTCAGTGATTCAGTTAAATATAAGCTGACATCAATTCCCTTACCTAAAAGATCTGGTGTGTTCTGCGAAGTTCGATATTCAACCGTCAAATCTGGATAACAGAGGCAGAATTTAGCCATTACAGGCGATATATAATAATGCCCAAAGCTTGCCATACTCAAAATACGCAACCGTCCTTTTGGCTTTGTTGCCGTTCCTGTCGCTTCAGACTCTGCTTCATCTATGATCGATAGAACTTGTCGACAACGCTCAGCATAAAGCGCACCAATATCTGTCAATGCATGCTGCCGTGTAGAGCGTTGCATCAGTTTAACACCAAGCCGTGACTCTAACTCGCTGATCAGACGTGATACCTGAGCTGTGGTCAAATCCATCTGTTCAGCAGCTGCTGTAAAACTTCCACTGTCAATCACTTTCAGGAAAGCATGCATTGCATGCAACAGTCCACCATCGAGATTTTTGCGCATAACGTAAATATCTTTTCCTAAATTACGCATTGTTGCACCAGTTTAGATCAACCACAATGGTAAATATGTACATACATCCATGCGTATTTTTTTGACGGTTCAGCGCATGATTTGATCGTTGTATGTCTATAACTCCAAAAGTCAACTCGGATGTTGAGAAAAGAAAGTAGCTCGAACTACATAATACAAAGGAGACATAAATGAATATCGCTACGACATTTACACCTAAAAAGATACCGACTAAAGATGTATCCCTTGATGATAAATACATAAGCGATAACGGCACGGCTTATATGACAGGTATTCAAGCTTTGGTGCGTTTACCACTCGCTCAAACCCGCCGTGATAGTAAAAATGGTTACCATACTGCTGGGTTTATTTCAGGTTATCGCGGATCACCTGTTGGTAACTATGATAATTTTCTTTGGCAAATTGAAGGAATTTTGAAAGATCATGATGTGGTCTTTCAACCTGGTGTTAATGAAGATTTAGCTGCTACCGCGATTTGGGGTACCCAACAAGCCAATTTAGCAGGTCAAGGTAAATTTGATGGTGTTACTTCTTGGTGGTATGGCAAAGGTCCAGGTGTAGACCGCTCAGGTGATGTGCTTCGTCATGCTAACCTCGCAGGTACAGCCGAACATGGTGGTGTTGTTGCCCTATTTGGTGATGATCATTCTTGTAAGTCTTCTACTGTTCCGCACCAGTCTGAACATGTGATGATGGGTTGCGGCATTCCTATTTTTTATCCAACCTCAGTACAACACATTCTTGATCTTGGTATCCATGCGGTCGCTATGTCACGATTTGCGGGTGTATGGACTTCCATGAAACTCGTGAGTGAAATCGTAGAGACATCAGCATCTGTGCATGTTGATGAAGACCGTGTCATTCCAGTCTTGCCTAAAGATGTTAAATTTCCTGATGATGGCGTTAATATTCGCTGGCCAGATCATGGTATCCAACAAGAAGAACGACTTTACAAATACCGCTTACCTGCTGTCTTAGCATATGCACGTGCCAACCAACTCAATAAAGTCACTTGGTCATGTGAAAATGCCCGTATCGGTATCGTTGCGAGTGGCAAAGGTTATCTCGATACGATTGAAGCTTTGCGTATATTAGGGATTGATAACGATATTGCTGAACAAATTGGCTTAAAAGTTTATCAAGTCGGTCTTATTTGGCCTTTGGAACCACAAGGATTACATGAGTTTGCAGAAGGTTTAAAAGAGCTGATCGTTGTTGAAGAAAAACGTCCGATTCTTGAATCCCAAATTAAAGATGAGTTGTATTCACTACCTGACCACCAACGCCCTCATATTATTGGTAAAGCTTGTGATGGTAAGGGTGAATGGAGTACATCTACTGAGGAAGCTCCCTTAATTGGATATTACGAGTTTCAGCCTGAACCAATTGCAAAAATGTTGGCAGCACGTTTTCTCGCCTTGGATATTCCAGTACATATAAAAGAACAAATTCAAAACCAAGTTGGTTTATTAAAAACAGCTGAACAAGAATCTCAACGTATTTTAGATATTGCTGATCGCAAGCCATTTTTCTGTAGCGGATGTCCTCACAATACTTCAACTAAATTACCCGAAGGTAGTCGTGCATTAGGTGGCATTGGATGTCATTACATTGCAGTTTCACTTGATCGTGGTACAGAAACCTATTCACAAATGGGTGGTGAAGGTGTGAGTTGGGCTGGTGCATCGCATTTTACTAATGAAAAACACATTTTCGCTAATCTAGGCGATGGAACTTATTTCCATTCAGGTTATCTTGCTATTCGCCAAGCCATCGCTGCAAAAATTAATATTACTTACAAAATCCTCTACAACGATGCTGTTGCAATGACGGGCGGACAACATGTGGATGGACATTTGAGTGTTGCTCAACTAACGCGTCAGTTAGCCGCTGAAGGGATAAAAAAACAGGTTATTGTCACAGATGAACCTGAGCTGATACATGCCGAAGAAGGTATAGCACCTGATGTAGAAATTCATCACCGTAATGAATTAGATGCAATCCAACGTCAATTACGTGATATTTCGGGAGTAACAGCCCTAATCTATGTTCAAACTTGTGCCAGTGAAAAACGTCGTCGTCGTAAACGTAATGCCTACCCTGACCCTACTGAACGTTTATTTATTAATACTGATATTTGTGAAGGCTGTGGTGACTGTTCGAAACAGTCAAACTGTTTATCCGTCGAACCTGTAGAAACAGAATTAGGTACTAAGCGTCAAATTAACCAGAGTACCTGTAATAAAGACTTTACTTGCGTCGAAGGCTTTTGCCCAAGTTTTGTCACTGTACATACACGTGATATGAAGCGCTCTGAAAAATTTGAAGGATTTCCTGCTGGCTGGCCAGAAAAACCAATCATTCCTAGCTTGGAAAATACACCGAGCCGAATCATGGTGGGTGGTGTTGGTGGTACAGGTGTGGTTACTTTAGGTGCATTGTTAGGAATGGCTGCGCATCTTGAAGGTAAAGCGACACGTGTTATGGATATGGCAGGATTAGCACAGAAAGGTGGAACAGTATATTCCTATGTACAACTTGCTTCAGAGGACGAGCAAATTTCAGCAACAAAAATTCCTGCTGGTCAATGTGATATTTTAATCGGCGCTGATGCAATCGTAGCAGGTAGCAAAGCTGCGTTATCACGCCTAAGAGATGAAGCAGTGGTGATCGTCAATGAAGATGCTTCTCCAACGTTAAGTTTTATTGAATCTCGGGACTGGTATGCTCCGATTACAGACTTAATTACTCGTTTGAAAGGACGTGTACATCACGGAAAACTAGTTACATTACCAGCAGCTCGGATTGCCACTCAAGTACTCGGAGATTCGATCTATACCAACCAGATTCTTTTAGGTATGGCTTGGCAATCAGGAAAAATACCGCTACTAAGAGAAAGTATAGAAAAAGCAATTCAATTAAATGGTACGGCGGTTGATAAGAATATCGAGGCTTTCCGCATCGGTTGTCATCTGAGTAGCGATCCTAGTTTAATTCCTCGTTTAGTCGCAGCGATGCCAAAACTTAATAAGCCCCAGACCATGTCGGAACTAATTGAAGATCGTACTACTCGTCTGCGTGAATATTGGAATGAAGCTTACGCCTTGAAGTATAAAAACTTAGTAGAGAGCGCTGCGGAAAAATTACCTGAATCATTAGCTGGAACGATTGCAACTCAACTTTATCGAGTGATGGCTTATAAAGATGAGTATGAAGTTGCACGTTTACTTACAGCTAAAAAATTCAAACAGTCTATAGCCTCACAGTTTGGAGAAGGCTTACGTCTAACCTATCACCTAGCTCCACCTGTACTGGGTGCACATCAAAATATTCGTAAACGTGCTTTTGGATATTGGATCCGTTTCCCTTTGATGCTATTGGCACGTTTACAATGGCTACGTGAAACTTTCCTAGACCCGTTTGCTCGTCAAACAGAACGTCAGCACGAACAAGCGTGGCGTGACCGTTATATCAGCTTTGTCGAGGCTTTAATTGAATCACCTGAAAAATACAATCTGGTCGTTGCGGAGGAAATTGCCAAACTTCCTGCTGAGGTGCAAGGTTTTGGGCATGTGAAAGCGCAAGCGATGAACAGTGCGATACAGCGTTGGGATGAGCTTACAACAACACTCAATAAATCCTAAAATTTTATTCAACTTGTAGGGCTGGCATTTTAATGTTCAGCCTTTTTTATTTAAAATCTGATATGAACTGATCATCTTCCTTTATTTCATCAAATTTTATTTTGTTTTTCTCTATGTTCTCTAGGTGTGTAGCCCATTACACTCTTGAAGGCTCTGGAAAAATTAGATTCATTACTAAATCCTGATTTTTGTGCCACTTGGGCTATGGTTTTTGTGGAATTTATTAATAACCATCCTGCATATTCAACTGCAACCTCACGATGTAGTTGAGCGAGATTATTCCCTTCATTTGCCAAACGCCTTGTTAGAGTTCGGCTTGATAGATGCAAATGATTGGCTATGACTTCCGCATTTATTAATCGATTCTCATCCAACAAGAGTTCGATCAGATGTTTCACTTGCATAGAAACGGGTTTTAACTGCTGAGACATCTGCATTCTTTGTCTTAAGTTGTCTTGCAAAAGTTGAAACATGGTTGGGCTTTGGGTAATCAAAGGAATATCTAAATTTTCTTGCGGAAAATAAAGTACATTTCTATGGCTTGAATCATGAATAATGAATTCAGCGTTGATTTCTTTAATAAATGCTTGATAAGCATCACTAATTGGATGTTCAAACTCAATCACAATGTTCTTTAAAGGATGTAAAGTAAATGGTTCTATTTTATAAAGAACCATCATCACTAACTCTGTGAAGAATCTATTTTGCTCACCAAAATCA
Organism: Acinetobacter sp. A22; assembly: GCF_030913345.1. Classification (NCBI taxonomy): domain Bacteria; kingdom Pseudomonadati; phylum Pseudomonadota; class Gammaproteobacteria; order Moraxellales; family Moraxellaceae; genus Acinetobacter; species Acinetobacter sp. A22. The sequence continues at coordinate 1,058,285 of NZ_CP133162.1, read as the reverse complement.
CATACTCGTTCAAAAGACAAATAAACATGCTCGTTTTGGTTTGATTTATGAACTTTAAATGCAGGCATCATCAATGGGAAAAATTCCAAAGCAGCTTGTAAAGCTTCGCCTATTGAGCGTGCTGCCAAAGCTAACATGCCTAACATCCCATGTGACGTGAGTGGGAAATGTTCAAGAACTTGTAATGATTCTGGACGATCATCAGTACAATACTCTTGAACTAGACTATACGCTCGAAGTAATTGCTCACCATTGATCATCAATAATGGGTCAAGTAAGTCAGATGTATTTAATCCACATTGTGTATGAAACAAGGCTAAATCACCTCCTTTAGCCCTGATTAGGTTGTCGCAAACTTCAATATATTGGATTGGAAAATGTAAGTTGCTAAGAGGTGTATAAGCCATTGTTCCCTACTCTTTATCCAAATGATTAACGAGCAAACTTACTTAATGTTGCTTGACTATAAGCAGCGTAAAACAATCCAAAAACTAGCAAAATAGGACCTGCATCTGCGGCTAAACGATAGACATGCCCTTGCTGAATAAATATCTCAGGAATTGGAAGCAACATTAAAAAGTGTAGGATGAGATATGACATTGGCAGACTGACACTACACAATATGAGGAATAATCCCCATTCACGTATCAAATAAGGCTTATTCTGAATCACAGCATACGCCAATAGTGCTACAAATAAAAAGTTTAGGACAGCAAATAACCCCATATGCGTACCACCACTTAGCGCAGTGATACTTGGTGCTCCCATATACTTAGCCCAGATCATTAAGATAGTTCCAAGAATTAGGCCAAATAGTATTAGCCAAATTGCAAGTAATCTTACACGACTATGATTTACTTCAATTTTTAAGAAACTCGCATTGATAAAGTAAATACCAATGCCAATTAAGCCGATAGATGCAACTATGAACCAATAACGTAATCCCTCGTGTTGCAAAACAGCTTGATTGTAGACCTCGATAAGACCTAAAGGTATGTATCGTTCAGCATATGAAAATAATGAAAGATCTGGTGTGATAGACAAATAATAGATATTGGTTAATAAACACAGGAGCAGTATGCCAATTAGTCCACTTACAATAAGAGATCGAGTTTTTGAAATGATTTGTTGAGCTGCTACCAAACTAAATGGTCGATCTTTTTGAAAGCTACGGGATAAACACAACAATAAGTACCCCATAACAAAACACTGCGGTAATAAAATCCCCGCGCCCCAATAATTTGAAGTATTAAAGCTTACATCAGGAAATAATATACCTCCTAAAACCCAGTTATAGCGCAGGATTGGTGCAGTTAACAAAGCGCCGAAATTAATCGCCATATAAGCTTGATGTTGCGCGTATTCTTTGCGTTTTAAATGATAAATAGATAACCATAAACTAATAGTTACAATGATTACTAAAATCCATAGACCTACATAAAATGAAAACGAATCATAAATGGTCTGAACAGGTGTAATCGTGAGATAAATTGCAGCTGCAATCATCGCAAGCTGTGCCGTCACCATGTATAAAGCACCAAAGCCTCGATGCCAACGTGGATATCTATGTCGAAAGGCTGGCCAAAACTGTAAGGCACCAAACAGCATACAGATTCCTCCCATCACATTATGAAATGACAGTACGACCATGTTCTTTATTGGCATTTCTGCATAATGGTACATCGAATAGGTAAAATAACTATCTGTACCATACGAGTGTTGATCAGATGTAACTTTACTCATTGCATATAACCATACCCCAGAATGTTGCCAAGCTTGATTCAATGCAGGATCATCAGAATTATTAGCATCAGCAGCTTTGTTGGTTTGGTGACGTTGCACTAAAATTTGTTCTGAACCAAAGATTGCTGGCGCAATATTTACCCGTCCCATATCAATTGCAAAAATAGCGTATAGACTTAATAAAGATGCACCAAAAATTACGAGGGACTTTAATATCCAACTACGCCAAACAGTTTTATTTTTCATTGGAAATAATGGATTTGAACTATCCGTCATCGTTTCAGTCCGCGCAAAAAGTGATAATCGGCATTCAAACAAGTTTTTTGTTTTATTTTCAGCCAATACTTATCAAAATCAGCCATTTTTCATTATAAAACAGATTTTTTCTGCTCTAAATTCAGTCTCAAACTGAAAATTAGCCTGCTTGGCATCTATTTTGCTTAAACAATATTACGTTTTATAAAAATTGTAATATTAAGAGGCGGTAGATATGAGTTACGTTGCACGCGAGCTCAGCCAAAAAAGCAAAATGTTATTTGGTTTCGGGTCATTTCTAATACCGATTTTACTGTGGTGTGCTGTGAGTTACTTTCCATTTATTTGGCATCCACAAGTAAAGATTACAGATTCTGGCAGCGTGACCTATTTACAGGTCGATAGTCGAATTGCTAAAGATATTTTCTATACCGAAGCACAAAGTGCTTTAGACCAAGGCAACACACCGCCACAAGGTGTTCTTGTTAATCCTATCTATTTGCCAGCACCGCATGAAGTTGCTATTGCATTAGTAACCGCTTTTACAACACCACCCGCGCAAGCTAATGATCCGTGGTTTCATGAAAGTCTTTGGCACAGTATTAAACTCGTCTTTACCGCCTTTTTTATTTCTTCTTTGGTTGGGGTGCCCTTAGGTATTTTGTGTGGTTTCTCTAAAACAATTTCTCAACTTACCGAACCCTTTGTTGAGTTTTTTCGTTATCTACCAGCCCCTGCTTTTGGTGCTTTGGCAGTTGCCATATTAGGTATCAACGATGCACCAAAAATAGCCATTATTATCATAGGTACGTTATTTCAACAGATTTTAATTATTGCCAATACAACTCGATTAGTTGATCGCAGTTTAATTGAAGCAGGTTTTACACTTGGAACGAACAAAACCAAAAGCTTAATTCATGTGGTGATTCCTACTGCCTTGCCTGAGATTTATCGAGATTTGAGAGTTTTGTTGGGTTGGGCGTGGACTTACTTGATCGTTGCTGAATTGATTGGGAGCACATCAGGTATTACGTGGTTTATTACCCAACAAGCACGTTACCAAAATTTTGACAATGTTTATGCAGCCATTCTCATTATTGGTGTGATTGGTCTGATTTGTGATGTCATTTTAATGAAACTTGGGCAGCAGCTTTTTAAATGGAAATCAGGAGCATACTAATGACAAATACCCATTTCAATGCTCGTGAATATTTTGATCATATTTATGAGCGTGCTGTCATCTTAGAAGCAAAACAACTCACGCAAAGCTTCAAACACGGTAAAACTGAACGAACTGTTTTAAACCAAATTGATTTAAAGATTCATAAACGTGAGTTTATTTGTGTGATCGGACCTTCTGGCTGTGGTAAGTCAACATTCAGTCGGATTGTTGCTGGACTTGATTCTTATTCAGGTGGAGAGATTTTGATTGATGGACAACCGATCATGGGTCCTAGTCCTGAGCGCGGTATGGTGTTTCAAGGATATACACTGTTTCCATGGAAAACAGTCAAAGAAAACGTGATGTTCGGTCCAAAAATGAAGAGACAAAGTGATAGTACAGCCGAGGCTCAAGCACGGGAATGGATTAATATTATCGGCTTAGAAAAATATGAAAATCAGTATCCTCATCAACTCTCTGGTGGAATGAAACAGCGTGTTGCGATTGCTAGAGCATTGGTGAATGAACCCAAAATTTTATTGATGGATGAACCATTTGGTGCACTTGATCCACATACCCGTCAGAAGATGCAACGGCACTTGATGGATTTATGGCAAAATATTGATATCACCATTATTTTTGTCACTCATGATATGGATGAAGCGATCTTACTTGCTGACCGTATCGTCGCACTGAAAGCCAATCCTGGTGAAATAAAAGAAATTATCGAAGTAGATTTACCTCGCCCACGTCATCCAGATCAAATGCTTTGCCCTGAATTTAAAGCATTGCGTCAACGTGTGGATCAACTCGTTCATGCCGATGAAGATCAACTCGATCCAGCACTTGAGGATTTGCCGTTGATTCCTCGTATGACTAAGGTAAGCGAAGATTGAAACGCCGATACGTCAATAAAGTAAAAAATTTACAGCCCACTTATAAGAGTGGGTTTTTTATATTGAAGTATTCATTGATATATCTGATAGATAAAAAAACTCCCTCATGAAAGGGAGATTTTTAAGAGCTAATGATTAAATTTAAAAGTATTATTACTCAATATATTAAAACTATTTCACCTCTTCAATAAGCGTTGGGAATATCACGCCATCAACATCCACTTTAGTGGTGTAGACTCCATTTTTAAAATTAAATTCGTTGACGTGATAACTTGAGCCATAGATAGAGTCAAAGCTGTTGGACTTGGTAAATACCTTCTTATTTGCTTGCAGATCAAGTAAATGAGTTCCGTCAATAAATTGAGCATACTGAGCAGAATCTAAACCGACTCGTTTTGCCATGATTGCTACAGCATCGTCTCGTGTTGCTGGATCATTGATATATTTAACAGTTTTATCCCATACCTGAATGATTTTTTTCCAATCTTCCTTATTTGCAGCAAGGTGTGTCATATTGACGGTCAAAGTATCATAAATCAGTCCCGGCTTATCTTTGGATGAGTAGATGATTTTAGAACCAGCAACCGCTTTTAATGCTTGATTGGCTACAGGTTGCCAAACTGCAATTGCTGACACATCAGGACTTGCAAACACTTGAGGTAATTCATTGGTGACTGCATTCACTAATGTCACTTCAGAGTTTGCTACTTTGGCATCATCTAAAGCTGTATTGAGTAAATGATGATCAACCAATCCTTTCTCAACCGCAATTTTTTTTCCTTTCAAATCGGCAATATTATTAATTCCACTTTTGGCAATAATGACATCATTTCCTGCGGAATAATCAGTTGCCAAAATCATGATGCCTTTGGTACCACCTGATGCGATCACCAAGTTATCACCATTGGATACAGAAACGGCATCGAGCTGATTGGCAGAAAATGCATTGATTGATGCAGAATAATCGAACCATTTGAATTCGACATTTACCCCCGCTTCTTTAAACCAACCCTTTTCAATAGCAACTTGCCATGCCACCCAACCCGGCCAATCACTGTAGCCAATTGTAATTGGCTTACTATTGGTACTGCCTTCATTTTTTGCCTTTGATTCTGGTAGTTTTGCTGTGTTGTCACAGCCCCCTAAAAAAATCGCTGTCAGCACAGATGCTGAAATCAGAGTTTTTTTGATCATCTTATGCTTGCTCCTATTATGCTTTGATATTTAGAACTTTTTGTCACTATGAATGTTTATGTGTTTTGTGCAATTGGCGGCATGACGGCATCCATCAATTCCAAATGCCCTTTAATTACCCCTTTTAATGCAATAAACTGCTGACTAATGGCTTTCAAATCACTACTGACACCTTGCATCAACATGACTTGTAGAACCTTGTCATCATCCAATTGAATATGTAATGAACTAATTACCTGAGCTAAGTGTTGTTGTTGAAGGTCAACAAGTTGTGTTCGAAGTGGTTTTAAACTCACGTCATACAACAATGTCAAAGTGCCAACCATAACCTCATCGTTTTTAGCTAGATCATCGATTAAGTGCCGATTGATCATGTCCAAGATTGCTTGTGAACGACTTTCGTAATGTTGATCTACAATTTTTTGATCAAGTGCATTCAATGTGGTTTCGGGCACAGTAATACTGATTCGAGCTAACTTTTGCTTGGCCACAGTCTCATACCTTTATTTTGCGTTCTTGGTGATTTTGTTTGATATACAAACCTGCCCTAGCACTAAATAATTCGACTAGAAATTTCTTAATAGGATGTCTTTCTACAGCGTTAGTTTTGACTTCACTCATATCGCAGCTCCTACAAGGGTATTACTAAAATTAGTTTTTGTATTACTTGTTTAGAATGCAGGATATGTGCCAATTTTTAGTGATTGAGATTTGTTGAATAAAGTTAAATTAAATAATAAAAAAAGCCCCACTACGCTGAGGTGGGGCTTGTTTAAAGTACTGTATGGCATCAGTTTATTCCGTTGTTATTACTCATGTTCTGGTTATTCTTTTTATACATGTTGGAATGAACCGATGTTTGTGATTTAGTGATCAAGTTGGTTGCTCTCCTCTATTTATGCTGTATATAAATAAAAGCAGAAAGCATGCCAAAATATTAGATAGTTTGCATTCGATCAAAACGTAAGATAAATAAGCTACATAAGTATTGAAAGCAAGTATGAAGCTGATTTCCCAATCTTAAAAATGCCTAAAAAATGTATCAACTCGCACCATTTAGTTACGCTGAATGCATCAAAGTGTGGCTATATTTTACTCAGGTTGGGTCAACTCTTATTTTGTGTGGAACAAGAGCATTTAAGAAAAAAAGCCGTCGAATATAAACACATTCAAAAATGTAATTCTTAAATTAAAAAAGACCGCTTAAGCGGTCTTTTTTATTTCAATCTCATTAAGCCACTGGCGCTAGTGTAAATAACACCTGCCCTGTTTTAACAGTTTGTCCTTTTTCGATCGTAATGCTTTCAACTTTCATGCGTTCGGGCGCAACAATCGGGATTTCAATTTTCATGGCTTCAATGACTGCTAGCGTTGCTCCTTCCTCGACAATATCGCCAGATTGACATTCAATTTTCCAAATCGAACCCGGCATATGTGATTCAACTGCACAACCACCATCAGGAATGATGACGGTTTCACCCTCATCAACAGCATCCAAACTCTCTGAGACATATTCTGCAAGACCTGCCTCATGCCAACGACGACGTTCAGCATCAAAGTTAGCTTGTTGAGTTGCTTTAAAACTTGAAATGGTTTCAGCATTGTCTGATAAGAATTGATTATATTCTTTGAGGTTTAAAACACCTTCCTCAATTCTGAGTTTGAGTCGTCCTGCCTTAAAATCCTCACGCATCTGCATGAGTTCTGTTTCAGAAACTTCATAGAATTTAATCTGATCAAAGAAGCGCAATAACCACGGTTTACCTTGCTCAAAGTCTGCATTTCTACGATAGCGAGACCACATTTGAGTCGTTCTACCCACAAATTGATAGCCACCCGGTCCTTCCATTCCATAGACACACATATAAGCACCGCCGATTCCAACAGCATTTTCAGGTGTCCAAGTTCGTGCAGGATTATATTTAGTCGTTACGAGTCGTTGACGTGGATCAAGCGGTGTTGCAACTGGTGCACCTAGATATACATCACCTAAGCCCATCACCAAATAATTTGCGTTATATACCACGTCTTTTACGGCTTGCTTATCTTTTAGACCATTAATGCGACGGATAAATTCGATATTGTCTGGACACCACGGTGCATCAGGACGCACCGTTTGCATATAACGATCAGTTGCCAACTGCGTTTGTGAATCTTCCCAAGCCAAAGGTAAATAGACAGTACGTGAAGGAACTTGCATTTCAGTCACATCAGGCAATTCTGTTTCTGCTTGTTTGAGTAGGTTCAATAAATTCTGTTGATCCAGTTTGAGTGAGTCATAATGAATTTGAAGTGAACGTATTCCCGGTGTTAGATCAATGATACCTATGATGTTTTGATCTTTAACCCACTGCATTAATGCATGTATGCGGAATCTCAAATTCAGGTCTAAAACCAATTCACCATACTCAACCAACATGTAGTTATTACCAGCGGGGCGATACACTACATTTGGAGTATGATCTTGACCATCTAAACGATCTAATACAGCATCATTTAAGCTATCAAACTCAGCATAAAAGCTTTGACCAAATTGCACATCATTAAGATGCTCAGTACTAAGCATATGATGATAGGTTTGATTTAATTCGGCTGCTTGTTCATATCGAATAGGAACAAATTTGACTTTGTCTCCTGCTTTTAATTGACCTAATTTCCAAAGTTCAGAATGAACAACGACCGCTGGGCAAACAAAACCACCAAGACTCGGACCATCAGGACCTAAAATGATTGGCATGTCTCCAGTAAAGTCGATTGCTCCAATCGCATAGGCATTGTCATGAATATTGGAAGGATGTAAACCTGCTTCACCACCATCTTCACGCGCCCATTCTGGCTTTGGTCCGATCAAGCGAATTCCTGTACGGCTTGAATTGAAATGTACTTCGAAGGAATGTTCAAAGAAGGCATCAATATCTTGTTTGGTGAAAAAATCAGGCGCACCATGCGGACCATACATCACTGCAATTTCCCAACTGTTTGAGAATGTCGGGACTTGTTCTGCATTTAAACTTGTTTGTTGATCTGAACTAAAAGAAGTGATTGGCAACATATCACCAATTAGCAAATTACGTCCTGCGTGACCACCAAATTGACCTAAGGTAAAAGTCGCTTGTGAACCCAAATATTCAGGAACATTCAAACCACCTTTGATGCCAATATAAGTTCTACATCCTGTGATGATTTTACCGCATTTAAGGATTTGCCCTTTCTTGACATTCACCGTTTGCCACATTGGAATGTGCACACCATCTAATGTTGACGGCATGTCACCACCTGCAAGCACGATTTGGCTATCACAGTGAAACTTTAGTGTAGGTCCATGCAAGGTACATTCTAGGCCTGCACTATTGGATGCATTGCCAAGTAGTTGGTTTGCCACATTTAAAGATAAAGGGTCAATCGCTCCAGACGGTGGTACACCCACATCCCAGTAACCTAAACGCCCAGTGACATCTTGTATGGAAGTTTGAATACCAGCTTGCAATACCTCTATTTTTTGAGTTTTCCACTCAAAAGTATTGAGGAAACGAGTGGTCTGAGTACCTGCTTTAAACACTTCACAATCAATAATATTCTGTAAATATTCAAGATTGGTTTCGATACCTGCCACCTGAGTTTTGGCTAAGCTATGATTCATTGCTAGAATAGCCGCATCTCGATCATTTGCCGTGACGATAATTTTAGCAATCATCGGATCGTAAAATGAGGAAACAGTCGAGCCAGTTTCTACCCATGTTTCATTACGTGCTTGATCATCAAATTCAACAAAGGTCAGTAAACCTGCACTCGGTTGGAAGTTTTTGATCGGGTCTTCAGCATACAAACGAACTTGTATCGAATGCCCTACTGATTTCAAAGATTGCGTTGGTGCTGTCCAGTCACCACTCGCAAGTGTGACCATCCATTCTACCAAATCCACGCCGTATACTTGTTCTGTAACACCATGTTCAACTTGTAGGCGGGTATTTACTTCCAAAAAGTAAAAGTCTTGCGTGTCCGTATCCATCACAAACTCAACAGTACCCGCTGAACGATAATTCACGGATTGCATGAGTTGAATTGCAACAGTCTGAATATATGAACGTTGTTGATCATTTAAATGTGGTGCTGGGGTTTCCTCAATAACTTTTTGATTGCGACGTTGAACAGAACAATCTCGCTCACCTAACGCTAAAACTTGTCCTTGACCATCACCAAATATTTGCACCTCGATATGGCGAGCATTCTGTACAAATTTTTCTAAATACAGTCCTGCATCTTTAAAGTTTGCCTGCGCAAGATAAGAAACTGTTGCGAAAGCATCTTTTAGTTCATCAGCATTCCATACCAAGCGCATGCCGATACCACCACCGCCTGCGGTACTTTTTAGCATCACAGGATAACCAATGCGCTCTGCTTCAACCAATGCCTCTGCTTCATCAGCCAAAAGTTGGCTACCCGGCAATAGTGGCACATTTGCTTCGATTGCAAGCTCTCTAGCGGTATGTTTCAAGCCAAATGCACGCATTTGAGCTGAGTTTGGGCCGATAAATGCAATTCCTTGTGATTCACACAAATCACAAAATTCAGCATTTTCAGATAGAAAACCGTAGCCCGGATGGATGGCATTCGCACCTGTTTGTTTGGCGACTTCTAAAATTTTGTCAACATTCAGGTAACTTTGACTCGCGGGTACATCACCGATATAAATCGCTTCATCTGCTAAGGTCACATGCAATGAATCTCGGTCTGCCTCAGAGTACACAGCAACGGATTGGACACCTAATTTTTTTAGTGTTCGAATAACACGACATGCAATCGCCCCACGATTGGCGATTAAAACTTTATTAAACATAGACTAAGCCTCCTCTCCATCACGAATCACTAATTGGATCGGTGTCGGGTTATAGGCATTACATGGATTATTCAGTTGCGGGCAATTAGAGATCAGTACGATTAAATCCATTTCTGCTTTAATCTCGACAAATTTACCCGGTGCAGAAATACCATCATCAAATTTCAAATGTCCATCAGATGTAACAGGAACATTCATAAAGAAATTGATATTTGGACCAATGTGACGCACATTCAAATTGTGCTTTTTCGCGATGGGATGTTTGGCTAAGGCATACATGAAATTGTTACGGCAACTATGCATAGGATAAGTTTCATGTGCATAGCGCACAGTATTACTTTCGCAAGAACATGCGCCACCTAACGTATCATGACGACCACAGTTATCATCATGAATGACTGCAATTAACCGTCCAAAGTTACTGTATAAAGGTGTGCCTTTTTCTAAATAGATATATTGATTCATGGCAAGCGTATCTGTAGCGCTATAACGCTCTTCAGGATTTTCTACTGAGATAAACAACGTATCAACAGCTTGGTTGCCCTCTAAATCGATAATCCGAAAGTATTGCCCTTTTTTGACTTCGCACATCCATGCTTCACCCGCAAGACACACTTCATTTAATGTAGCTTTTTCAAAAGTATGTAAAACCGTCATGATGCTTCTCCTATAGCTTAATATGCTGAACTCAATGCGAAGTAACGTGCGTTATTTTGAAAAGCACGTTGATTTTGTGGACAGGCATCACGACAAATATCGTGGTCGGCTAAAGAGTTGGCTTTATACAAAGACAATTGAATATCACTTGGTTGATAGAGCGAACTGTTATCTAAACCATGTGGAGCAGCAGAAAGGAAAACCAGACAATCCATTTCAAAACGTAATTCAATGATTTGGCTGGTATTGTCTGATTGGGTATAGCTTAGAGCACCTTGATCATTGGGACTCACTTTTGAGAAAAGGTTTAGGGTTGCACTTAAATCAGTTTGTGACAGTGAAAATTTCGCCATCTCTACCAATAAGCCATCGACACCGTTTTGGTACATTTCATTTCGTGCATCTTGAAAACGACGTTGACCAAATTGTTTGGTGATTTGCTCAGGGCGACTCGCCCCACAGAAAGTATCATTCCAACCATGGTCATCTTTAACGATCGATGCCATGACACGCCCTAAATCTGAATATAAAACATTGCCCGTCGTTAAAAATGCAGTATGTTGTCCTTTTAAGGTGTCTGGCATGTTGTAACGTTCGAGTTTATCTTCAGCATTCACACAAAACAGTGAAACATTGGCGTTTGAAGCCAGAGCTTTAAACTGAAGAACGCTCCCTTTCTGAACTCGTCCAGACCAATGATGACCACCTGGTAGTTTTTCAGTCCAAAGACTCTGATTATTATGATATTCGCCCATTCGCATGACCTCTTTTAAGGTTTAAGTCCAACCTCCCGGGCTTTTATCCCTCCGTGTAGTTCTTGCGAACCGTGAACTCTCGGTCTCAGACATAGTCAACTTTTATCCGTTGGCTATCGGAACCCTAGATCACTTTATGATGGAACTAATAAAGCAAATGGCATGCCAGTTTGGTAATACGTTTTTTTGATTTCGTCATACTTTTTTGACTCAAAACAAGGCATTTTAGTGAAGATGCACTAAAATTATTCGAAATATGACCTGTAATAAAAGTCACAGCTGTTTAAATCTACTTTTAGAAAAAGATGAGATAGATATTAATGCCGATCAATTAATCATGCTTTTGTGATCACTGATTAATAAATATCTCCCTCTATTTATAATTTCTTTTCGAGTTGACGATCCATAAGACGAAACAATGGTCGAGTCAGATTCATGACTGCGCTTGGTGCTGTATTTAATAAAGCATTAGCAATCGCACCACTTGGACTTGTAACGCGATAAGGTTTTTTCTGAACAGCTTTCACCAACCAACCCACTGCTTTCTCTGTATCCAACATTCGCATGTGTTTATAGATTGCAGTTTTTGATGACATTGGTGTTCTAACCATCGGGAAATAAACTACACTCACATCTATACCTTGATCTCCAAGTTCCATTTTTAATGAACGAGAAAAGGATTCAAGTGCAGATTTGCTGGCTAAGTAGGCTGAAAATAGTGGGATTGGGACTTGTGTCGACATGGTTGAGACATTGACGATATGCCCTGCATGATTAGTAAGAAAATGCGGCATTAATGCTAATGTCAAACGCACAGCAGCAAAATAATTAATTTGCATCGTGCGTTCATAGTCATGTAATCGATCAAGTGCTTGTGTGATTGGTCGACGAATGGATCGTGCCGCATTATTAATCAAAACATCAATGTTCTCATGTTCGGTTAAAATTTTTTCAATACAGCCCTTTGCATCTTCATCAATTGTGATGTCTACTGGATAAATCCAAGCCTGACCGCCTCGTTGCTCAATCGTACTTTTGACCCTTTCCAATTCTTCTTCGCGTCGTGCAACCAAACAGACTTTAGCGCCTAGATCAGCAAGTTGAATCGCAGCTTGTTCGCCTATACCACTCGAAGCACCTGTGATGATGATCGTTTTATTATTTAAATTCATGTCATTATCCAATAAGTTATTTTCGACGATCTATGTACTCAATATAACCACGCCCTTCAATCAAAGTATCTTGATATTCACCTTTATAGTGATAAGCGCCGACATAACCACTACCCAGACCATAAATCATCGGGGTATCTACACAACCGTTTATAATAGTTATGATTTTTTGTTGGTCTTTAATAACCCATCTAAAGGTTTCTGGTAAATTCATCTCTACACCATCAGGAGAGATTGCAGCTTTATCTTGATAACTTAATACTTCAAATTCTGCTTCAAAACTTTGGTTATATTGATCTAAACCACGTATAAAGGCTTTGCTGACAATTTTCACATCTTTTAGGCGTGTGTCATTCAGTAAAAGCTGAGTGTTATCATCCAAGTTAATAATCTGATAAGTAAAAAAATCTAATGGAATTTTAAAAGCAGAAGGAATGGCTTTATCTCTAATCATATAAGGACTAATACAGGATGCATATTCAAAAGTACAAAGTCCGTTGATTTTTTGAGACTCTCCGCGATAGCTGACTACACCTTCATACTGTGAAAGCAAACTGAAATGATCGTAAATTGGGCTTTTAATAAACCATGTCACTTTATCTGTATTGGTAATTCTAATATTGAGCTCGAAATCCGTTGTACGTGCATTCACGTGATAGTCTGGATAGTTTCCTGTAATGGTAATGTTTTGCCCCAACTGAATATGCGATCCATCTTCATATAACTGACATTCTTTAGGAATTGAATAACCTTTGAATTGATCAGGATAAGTAGCAGCTGTTCCCATAACCGCGGTTGCATTATTTCGAGGTGAATCTTTGAATACATGATCGGTATCAAATGCCAATGCACCGGGTGTGCCGATAACTGACATAATTGAAAAGAATTGATGAGGTGCTGGTAGTTCAGGAATCATCACCCCATAATGAGTCCAACCAATATGTTTGGCTTGATGAAAAGGTTTTAATGCATAGCCTTTAGGAAATGCCTTGCCGTCTTGCGATGCAGAACTGTCAAGCAATGGGAAAATTGAATGAATCAACGATGTGATTGCAGGTTTTGTCACTAATTTTTCAGTGTTTTTTATCAAAGAGAAATTCATCGTAGGACTCACTTTTATATTTAGCGTTATAGTCAATAAAATGCAGAATAAGTTGTTAAATTTGACTTTTAATTACCAAAGATTATGTCAGTTCGGTCAAATTGATTTTTAATAAGATGAATCTTTTTTAATTATAAAATCGTAATTCAAAAGTTTTGGTTTAAATCATGAAAAAAGGTGCATGATTAACATACACCTTTCTTAGATCAAAAGCTTTGAGGCTTAACTTACAGCTTTTGCACGAGCTGCATGCAATTTTTTGTAGCTTTCAATCAAACGTAAATGACGATCCAAACCTTCTAATTTCATACTAGTAGGCGTTAAACCATAAAAACGAACATTACCTTCTACTGAACCAATAACTGCGTCCATACGTTCATCACCAAACATACGACGGAAGTTCTTTTCGTAATCTTCCAACTCCATCTCGTCATCAAGAATAACTTCTAGCACGACGTTCATACATTGATAGAACAAACCACGTTCTACAGTGTTGGTGTTGTATTGGAGGAATTGCTCAACTAAATCTTTAGCTTCTTCAAATTGCTTCAGAGCAATATAAATAAGAAGTTTTAATTCCAGTAGTGTCAATTGTCCCCAAACCGTATTGTCATCAAACTCTATGCCGATTAAGGTTGTGATTTCAGTATAGTCATCAAGTTCGCATTCTTCTAAACGTTCAACCAGTGCTTCAAGACGTGTGTCATCTAAACGATGAATATTTAGAATATCTTCACGGAATGCCAATGCTTTATTGGTATTGTCCCAAATCAAATCTTCAACTAAATAAATCTCAGAATAATCTGGCACGAGGATACGACAAGCTGTAGCACCTAAATGTTCATAGACAGCCATGTAGACTTCTTTGCCCATTTCTTCAAGAATGCCAAATAATTCAGCAGCCTCATCTGCATTCGAGTTTTCACCCTCATTGGTGAAATCCCATTCTACAAAATCATAATCAGATTTTGAGCTGAAGAAACGCCAAGATACTAAACCACTTGAATCAATAAAGTGTTCCACAAAATTATTCGGTTCAGTCACTGCTTCACTTTGGAAGGTTGGCTGAGGTAAGTCATTGAGACCTTCAAAACTACGACCTTGCAATAACTCAGTCAAACTACGTTCTAAAGCCACTTCAAAACTTGGATGCGCACCAAATGAAGCAAACACACCACCTGTGCGTGGGTTCATCAAAGTGACACACATCACAGGGAATTGACCGCCCAGAGAGGCGTCTTTAACCAATACTGGAAAACCTTGTTCTTCTAAGCCTTGGATACCTGCAACAATACTTGGATACTTAGCCAAAACTTCTTCAGGAACATCAGGTAGTGCAATTTCACCTTCAATAATTTCACGTTTTACTGCACGTTCGAAAATTTCAGATAAGCACTGAACTTGAGCTTCTTCTAATGTATTCCCTGCACTCATACCATTACTGAGATACAAGTTTTCGATCAAGTTTGATGGGAAGTAAACTGTTTCGCCATCAGATTGGCGTACAAAAGGAAGTGAACAAATACCACGTTCAATATTCCCAGAGTTAGTATCGTATAAATGCGTACCGAGTAACTCTTTTTCAGGATCGTAAATCTCAAGACAGTATTCATCTAAGATTTCTTTTGGTAGCTCACCATTTGGTCCTGGTTTAAACCATTTCTCATCTGGATAATGCACAAACTCTGCATTTGCAATTTCTTCACCCCAAAATTGATCGTTATAGAAGAAATTACAATTAAGACGCTCAATAAACTCGCCTAATGCAGATGCTAGTGCACTTTCTTTGGTTGAGCCTTTACCATTGGTAAAACACATAGGCGACTGTGCATCACGAATATGCAGTGACCAAACATTCGGTACGATATTACGCCATGATGCAATTTCAATTTTCATGCCTAAACCAGCCAAGATTGCTGACATATTGGCAATGGTTTCTTCTAAAGGCAAATCTTTACCTTGAATATAAGTAGTACTTTCAGATGCAAGATTTGGCATCAATAAAGCTTGAGCATCTGCATCGATACTTTCCACTTCCTCGATGACAAATTCAGGACCCGTTTGAATGACTTTCTTTACGGTACAACGGTCAATTGAACGTAAAATCCCCTGACGATCTTTTTCAGAAATATCAGCTGGAAGTTCAACCTGAATTTTAAAAATCTGTTTATAGCGGTTTTCTGGATCAACAATATTGTTTTGAGATAATCGAATGTTGTCCGTTGGGATATCACGTGCAGCGCAATAGACTTTCACAAAATATGCTGCACAAAGTGCTGATGATGCCAAGAAATAGTCAAATGGACCAGGTGCAGAACCATCCCCTTTGTATCGGATTGGTTGATCTGCAATTACTGTGAAGTCATCGAATTTGGCTTCTTGTCGAAGGTTGTCGAGGTAATTTACCTTGATTTCCATGCTGGCACCTAAAATATGCTTATAGTTCTATAGCAAGAAATATAAGTTTAAAAATGAATAAATAAGCCAAATCGAAGATAAGAGACTGACTTAGAAAGGATTAATTAGCATTACTTCATTTAAAATCACTTTTAAATCAGTAATGCTAATAAGGACAGCTAATTTTACAGAATTATGCGCTGAAATTGAGTAATTTTATTGAACTTTGCAAATTATTTATTGGATTTGGTCAAAACAAATACATTGAAATTCCAATGACAACTAATGCTTATTTATTTGATAAAAGGTTTCCGCATTACTTCTAAAAATTGCTCGCTGCGCCTCTTCACCTAGTGGTGCTGTCATTTCAATATACGCTTGAATGAGATCTTTTAAGGTGGTGTTGGGTTTATCCATTGGAAAGTTGGATGCAAATACAATGCGTTGGGTACCAAAACTCTGAATCGCATGTTCAATGAGTGGTGAAAGTAAATCTTGTATTTGCAGTACATTCGCCGTTATTTGTTGTTTATAAAATTGATGTCCCAGTACTGGCATCATTAATCCTGAAATTTTGGTATAAACATTTTTTTGTTCAGCTAGTTCTGAAATATCCTCTTTCCATTTTGCAAATATAAGCTCACGCTCAGCTGGTGTTCGCCCCGTTCTTTTTCCGACTTTTCCAAATAATCCGACTGGTGTTGCGAGATGATCTACCATGATCTTTGTATCAGGGAAATGTTGTGCGAGTGATTTGATTTCTTTAATTTGAGTGGAATATCCCCAAGCATCGAATGACAAATTCATCTTTGCTAGATGCTCAAAGCCCTTCAGGAATTTTTTCTGGGTGTATAAATGTGGCTGATCACACCAGCGATGAATACCATCATCTGGATACCATGCTGCCATTTTACGAATACCACAAAAATGTGGACTGGCATCTTGATGAGCTTTGAGAATATCCAAAAATCTTTTATTTCTTGGATCTGCTGTAGCCACGATACCCGCAAGTTTTAGTTGTTGCTGATTAAAAGGTAAATGATGAATCCATTTTGTTTCTTCAACCACACCAAAGTTTTTTTGGTGATGCCAATTCGCCTCAACATGAATAACACTATCAATCGAACATCCTGCACTATCAACTCGATAATCAAAAGGTAGATATGGTGATAAAGCATATTGAGTGATGCCTAAAGTTTCGATTAAGTCTTTAGGTTTAACAACGCGTACAATTTTGTCCATCAATTTAGGATATTTACCAAATGCCTTGACCAATCTCGCTGCTGAGTGTGGCGTAGTGTATGGATTCCACTGATGAATATGGGCATCAAGAATTGGGAAGTTTAATTGGTTCATTTTTATAATCTCTGAAATCCTTTTCTCAAGTTTTATTTAACTTGAAGTGACCTACATATTTATAATTATTTTGAAGTTACTAGATCGTTTGGTTACTACCAAATGATTTATATGAATCTATCCATATGAAATAGATTCATTATTTATAACTCAAATAAAGACACTTACCACAAGTCAGTTTCTTTAAATATACGGCTATACTGTTTGACCCCATTGAAAAGTCGTTCTCTTGTATTCTATCCCTTCTAAATCATAAACCTGATAAATCGTATCGTATAAAGACTGGATATCTTCACTGTTATCCATGGCTCTTGCTGTAATAAAAATCGGACTGACTGCACCACTATCTAGGATTGGAATATAAAGTAAATGCGGGAATCGAATGGTATCGGCACTAGCAGGAATGACACATAAGCCTTCTCCAGCAGCCACCAAACCTAAAGCCAATTGAATTTCTCGTAATTCACGGACATTTTTCGGTACCAAACTATGCTCAGCAAAAATATTTAAAAGTTGGCTTGAAAAATTAGGTTTTGGTGTATTGGGATAAACAAATAATTTTTCATCAACCAAATCTGCTAAATGCACTCCCTCGACGCGTTGAGCAATTGGATGACTTGAATGGGCTGCAACAACTAGTCTTTCTTTGCGCAAAAGTACTCTTTTTACAGCAGGATCGCTGATTCTCAACCGACCAAAACCAACATCTATTCGCCCTTCTTTGAGTGCTTGAAGTTGCTCAGTGGTACTGAGTTCTATCAACTGAATATTTAAATGTGGGTGTTGTTGGCGGTAGAGATAAATAATTCTAGGTAATAAACCAAATAATAATGAGCCTACAAAACCAATGGTTAAGGTTCGCTCAATCAAACCAATCCGCTTCGTCATACTCTTAACTTCTTCCGCATTAGACAAAAGTTTTAAGGCATGTTGGTACAAAAATTGACCTGCGGTTGTGGTTTGAAGTGGTCTACTTCCTCGTTCAAAAAGCTGCACACCTAGTTCATTTTCAAGGTTTTGAATTTGCCGACTTAAAGGTGGCTGTGCGATGAACAGCCGTTCTGCTGCTTTGGTAAAGCTTTGCTCTTCCACCACTGCGACAAAATAACGTAAATATCTGAGTTCCATTCCTTATCTCCATACCTAATAGGTATAAAAAAATACATATTCAGTCTTAGACACAGTTTAATCATTCTTTTAAGGTATAGGAAGAGCATAAAGAACCAGTGATGGTGTGAAATGTACAAAACAATCGAAACCATATTAGTCGATATCCCAACGATACGTCCACATAAGCTATCTGTGACGACCATGCAAACCCAAACCTTGGTATTGGTCAAAATCACAACAACGGATGGTCTTGTGGGTTGGGGTGAAGCGACCACGATTGGTGGACTTAATTATGGTGAAGAAAGCCCTGAAAGTGTCAAAGCAAATATCGATACTTATTTTGCCCCGCTCTTATTGTCGATCAAATCTTCAATAAATGTGGCTCAAACACTCAAATTGATTCGTAAAAGTATCAATGGCAATCGCTTTGCAAAATGTGCCATTCAAACTGCGCTCTTGGATATTCAAGCGAAACAACTCAATTTGCCACTAAGCGAAGTATTGGGTGGTCGTCTACGTGATCGTCTCCCTGTGCTTTGGACTTTGGCTTCAGGTGATACTGAAAAAGACATCGCTGAAGCAAAAAAAATGATTGAACTCAAACGCCACAATATTTTCAAGTTAAAAATCGGTTCCAATCCTGTGCAACATGATGTTGATCATGTGATTGCCATCAAAAAAGCTTTAGGACCTGAAATCAGTATTCGTGTTGATGTAAATCGTGCTTGGTCAGAATTGGAATGTATCCAAGGTATTCAACAGTTGCAGGATGGCGGCATTGATTTGATCGAACAGCCTTGTGCGATTGAACAAACTCAAGTGTTGGCTCGCCTAACGCAGCGTTTTGATGTGGCCATCATGGCAGATGAAGCTTTGACAGGTCCTGACAGTGCTTATCGTTTAGCGAAACAGCATGCGGCAGATGTTTTTGCTGTGAAAGTTGAGCAATCAGGTGGTCTGATTGAGGCTTGTGAAGTAGCCAAAATCGCTAAGTTGGCGGGAATTGATCTGTATGGCGGCACTATGTTGGAAGGTCCGATCGGCAGCATCGCTTCGGCGCATGCCTTTAGTACTTTTGACAGCCTTGCCTTTGGTACAGAGTTATTTGGTCCTCTCTTACTGACTCAAGACATTTTAAAAACACCATTGCGTTATGAAAATTTTGAATTGGTGGTGCCAAATACTGCAGGTCTAGGCATCGATATTGACGAAGACAAAATCGAACAGTTGCGTCGTAAGGTTTAAGGGAGAAAGCACATGTTATTTCAGGTTCGTATGGATGTGCATCTTCCTGTGGAGATGCCTGCTGAACAAGCCAATCAGATTAAAGCGGTTGAGAAAGCTTATTCGCAAGATCTACAGCGTCAAGGTAAGTGGCGTCATATTTGGCGGATTACAGGACAGTATTCAAACATCAGTATTTTTGATGTCGAAAGCAATGAAGAGCTACACAACATTTTACAGGGCTTGCCCTTGTACCCCTACATGGACATTGAAGTGATGGCATTGAATCGTCATCCCTCTTCGATCCGTGAGGATGATCGTTAATTCACAACACCCCATCGTCACTCGACAGCGTCATCACATGCTCAGAGTGTCGTAGAGATAAGGACAGTGGTACGGCATAACGGATTGAATGACTCTCCGTTTCCCCACCACCTACGCGAGATGCATAGTTAAGGAGAAATCATATGAATCGTCAGGATATTGATGCATTAGTGAAAAAAATGAATGTTGATACTGCTACAGGTGCAGTAGATCAACGTGTTCAAAGCATCGTGGTACGTTTATTGGGAGATTTATTCCAAGCAATTGAGGATTTGGATATCCAAGCTTCAGAAGTGTGGAAAGGTCTAGAGTATTTTACAGATGCAGGTCAAGCCAATGAATTGGGCTTACTCGCTGCCGGCTTAGGTCTAGAGCATTATTTAGATTTGCGTGCTGATGAAGCCGATGCCAAAGCAGGTGTTTCTAGTGGTACGCCTCGTACGATTGAAGGTCCACTGTATGTTGCAGGTGCACCTGAGTCTGTAGGTTTCGCCCGTATGGATGATGGTTCTGAATCAGACAAAATCGATACTTTAATTATCGAAGGTACAGTGACGGATACAGACGGCAATATCATCGAAGGTGCCAAAGTTGAAATGTGGCATGCGAATAGTTTGGGGAACTATTCTTTCTTTGATAAGTCTCAATCTGATTTCAATTTACGTCGCACCATTCTTTCCGATGTGAACGGTAAATATGTGGCTTTGACCACCATGCCTGTAGGTTATGGTTGCCCACCTGAAGGAACCACTCAGTTTGTTTTGAATAAGTTAGGTCGTCATGGTAATCGCCCTTCGCATGTTCATTATTTTGTTTCTGCACCGGGTTTCCGTAAGTTAACCACACAGTTCAATATCGAAGGCGACAAATACCTGTGGGATGACTTTGCTTTTGCAACACGTGATGGTCTTGTAGCGACTGCTGTCGATGTCACTGATGAGGCTGAGATTCAACGTCGTGGTTTAGATAAACCATTCAAACACATCACTTTCAACATCGAGTTAGTCAAAGAAGCGGCTTCTGCGCCTTCTACTGAAGTTGATCGTCGTCGTGCATCTGCATAAGCAAGCGTAATTTAGGAACCGAGTTATTGAGATTTAATCAAATAACTCGGGGCTTCCTCCTTAGGAAAGTCGGAGAACGGACATGCCAAAAATTCCAGTAATCAACACGACGCATCTTGATCGAATTGATGAATTGCTTGTTGATAATGAAGAAACAGGTGAATACAAACTTCATCGTTCAGTATTCACAGATCAAGCGATGTTTGATCTTGAAATGAAATATATTTTTGAAGGCAATTGGGTCTACCTAGCTCACGAAAGTCAAATTCCAAAAAATAATGACTTTTATACGACTTATATTGGTCGTCAACCAATCATTATTGCTCGCAATCGTAATGGCGAATTAAATGCCATGATTAATGCTTGTTCACATCGTGGTGCACAACTCTGTCGCCATAAACGTGGCAATAAAGCGACTTATACGTGCCCTTTCCATGGTTGGACATTTAACAACTCAGGTAAATTGCTCAAAGTTAAAGACCCTACCGATGCGGGTTATTCTGACTGTTTTAACCAAGATGGTTCACACGATTTAAAGAAAGTTGCGAAGTTTGAAAGTTATAAAGGTTTCTTATTCGGTAGTTTGAATCCTGATGTTCCATCTCTAGAGGAATTTCTTGGGGAAACAACCAAGATTATTGACATGATCGTTGGTCAGTCAGAACAAGGTTTAGAAGTATTACGCGGCTCTTCAACCTATACCTATGAAGGTAATTGGAAGCTCACCGCTGAAAATGGTGCAGATGGTTATCACGTATCTGCCGTGCATTGGAACTATGCAGCTACTACACAACATCGTAAAGAAACTGAAGCGGGTGACAACATCCGTGCAATGAGCGCTGGTTCTTGGGGTAAACAAGGCGGTGGATCATATGGTTTCGAACATGGTCATATGTTGTTGTGGACTCAGTGGGCAAATCCAGAAGATCGTCCAAACTATCCAAAAGCAGATGAATACACCGAGAAATTTGGTGCTGCAATGTCTAAATGGATGATTGAGCGTTCGCGCAATTTATGTCTTTACCCAAATGTTTATTTGATGGATCAGTTCGGTTCACAGATTCGTGTGCTTCGCCCACTGAGTGTAAATAAGACCGAAGTGACCATTTACTGTATCGCACCAGTTGGTGAAGAGCCTGAAGCGCGTGCTCGTCGTATTCGTCAATATGAAGATTTCTTTAATGCTTCTGGAATGGCGACACCTGATGATTTGGAAGAGTTCCGCGCATGCCAAGCAGGTTATGCAGGCTTAGAGCTGGAATGGAATGATATGTGCCGTGGTTCAAAACATTGGATACATGGACCCGATGATGCAGCAAATGAAATTGGTTTAAAACCTAAATTAAGTGGCATCAAAACTGAAGATGAAGGCTTATATCTAGCTCAGCATCAGTATTGGTTAAAGTCGATGAAGAATGCTATCGCAACTGAGAAAAAGTTAGCTGAAAGCCAAATTTAGGAAGATGCCAAATGAACACAACAACTCAAGCAACTTTAGAAAATATTGCTCAGTTTCTTTATCGTGAAGCACGTTTTCTAGACGATGAACAATGGGATGAATGGTTAAGTTGTTATTCACCAGAGGCTTCTTTTTGGATGCCTGCATGGGATGACGACGATCAGTTAACTGAAGATCCACAGTCTGAAATTTCATTGATTTATTACCCAAACCGTCAAGGTTTAGAAGATCGTGTATTTCGTATTAAAACTGAACGCTCATCAGCAACGATGCCAGATACACGGACCAGCCACAATATTAGCAATATTGAGGTGCTCGAACGTGATGGAGACAAAGTCACCGTTCGGTTTAATTGGAACACATTGAGTTTTCGCTACAAAACCAACTACAGCTATTTCGGTATGTCTCGTTATGTGATCGATTTTTCTAACGAACAACCAAAAATCATCAGCAAATATGTGGTGTTAAAGAACGATTATATCAATCAAGTGATTGATATCTATCATCTCTAATCAGTAAGCCCAGCCAAATGGAATTTTGGTTGGGTAAGCGAGATCAAAATTTTTAAATAGGATGATTGCCATGTCTTACCATAATGTAGCACTTCAATTTGAAGATGGTGTGACCCGTTTTATTACAGTTACACAAGGTGAAACTTTATCTGACGCAGCCTATCGTCAGAAGATCAATATCCCTTTGGATTGCCGAGATGGTGCATGTGGTACATGTCGTGCATTCTGTGAATCTGGTAGTTATAACATGCCAGAAGAAACTTATATCGAAGATGCTTTAACACCAGAAGAAGCTGAACAAGGCTACATACTTGCTTGCCAGTGTCGCCCTACTTCGGATGCAGTTTTCCAAATTCAAGCATCATCTGATGTTTGTAAAACTGAAATTCATAGCTTTCAAGGCACTTTATCACGTGTCGAAAACCTATCTGACTCAACAATTACATTTGATATTCAACTAGATGATGGTCAACCTGAAATTCACTTCTTAGCTGGTCAATATGTAAATGTCGGTATTCCAGGAACATCTGAAACACGTTCATATTCATTTAGTTCAAAACCAGGCAATCGTTTAACCGGTTTTGTGGTGCGTAATGTCCCAAATGGTCAAATGAGCGAATTTTTGAGTAAGAATGCAAAAGCTGGTGACAAAATGCACTTCACAGGTCCATTTGGAAGCTTCTACTTACGTCATGTCACTAGACCCGTTTTGATGCTCGCAGGTGGAACTGGTATTGCCCCATTTATGTCAATGCTTCAAGTACTTGAAGAAAAGGGGTCAGAACACCCTATTCGTTTAGTTTTCGGTGTGACAAATGACTTTGATCTTGTCGCAATAGAAAAGTTAGATGAATTGCAAAGTAAGTATCCTTGGTTTGAATATCGAACGGTTGTTGCACATCCTGAAAGTCAACATGAGCGCAAAGGCTATGTAACAGGTCATATTGAAAATGATTGGCTTAACAATGGTGATGTTGACGTATACCTCTGTGGGCCAGTACCAATGGTTGAAGCTGTTCGTAGTTGGTTAGATCAAGAAGGAATTAAACCTGCCAATTTCTTATTTGAAAAATTTTCTGCAAATTAATCAAATCGGAGATCAGCATGATATTTCAAGATAGATTTAAGAACAAAATCGTCATCGTAACGGGTGCTGCTCAAGGGATTGGACGTAGCGTTGCAATTCGGGTAGCCGCTGAAAATGGATATGTGGTTTTAGCCGATCGTTCAGAGTTGGTCGATGAAGTTGCTTCAGAAATCCGTAGCACAGGTGGTCATGCAATCACAGTACAAGCTGATTTAGAGCGCTATGACGGTGCCCAAGCTGTTGTAGACAAAGCGATTCATGAGTTTGGCCGAGTAGATGTACTCATCAATAATGTTGGCGGTGCGATCTGGATGAAACCCTTTGATGAATTTAGCGAAGAGCAAATTATCAAGGAAATCAATCGTTCTCTGTTTCCAACTTTATGGTGTTGTCGTGCAGCTCTACCTGAAATGTTGAAGCATCAATATGGGGTCATCGTCAACGTATCGTCTATCGCTACCCGTGGTATCAATCGTATTCCATATTCGGCAGCTAAAGGTGGTGTAAATGCACTTACCGCATCGTTGGCTTTTGAGCATGCCAAAAATGGCATCAGAGTGAATGCGATTGCTACGGGTGGAACAGACGCTCCACCACGTAAAGTACCTCGTAATTCAGCTCCACTTAGCGAAGATGAAAAAGTTTGGATGCAACAGGTTGTAGATCAAACCAAAGAAAGAAGTCTGATGGGACGATATGGAACTATCGATGAACAGGTAAATGCCATTCTCTTTCTAGCATCTGAAGAGTCGTCTTATATGACTGGCAGTGTAATTGCAGTTGGTGGTGGTGATCAGGGGTAATTCTGATCTAAACAGCAGGAAATCTTGCAAGGAGGCGCTATGACTAACCTGTTGACGAGTTTAAAAAATGATTGGTCTATTTCAGCAACTATTGCAGGATTTTTAGCGGTTCTGATTTCATATTCTGGTCCGCTTATTATCTTTTTCCAAGCAGCACAAAAAGCAAATATCTCAACAGAAATGATGATTTCATGGATTTGGGGCATATCAATTGGTGCTGCTGTTGCTGGAATCTATCTTTCAATTCGTTATAAAACCCCTGTCATCACAGCATGGTCAGCTCCTGGTACGGCATTATTGGTTTCACTGTTTCCAAATATCTCTTTGAATGAAGTTGTTGCAGCTTATATCACTTCAGCGATTGTCATTTTTATAGTTGGAGCGACAGGATATTTTGACAAATTGCTGAAATGGATTCCTCAAGGAATCGCAGCAGGCATGATGGCAGGAATTTTATTTCAATTTGGGCTCGGATTATTTGTAGCAACGGATTCCATGCCTTTGATCATTTTCAGCATGTTGCTTTGTTATTTATTAGCAAAACGATATTCACCTCGTTATACCATGCTGTGGGTTTTGTTGTGTGGTGTTTCACTCAGCTTAATTTTGGGAAAAATGAATCCTGTTGAAATGCAGTTTAGTTTTGCTATTCCTCATTTCATTTATCCAGAATGGACTTGGCACTCTACATTAAACTTGGCTTTACCTTTAATTCTTGTGAGTCTGACAGGACAGTTTTTGCCAGGTATGGCAATTATGAAACTGAGTGGCTATGACACCCCTGCTAAACCGATTATTACAGCATCAAGCATCGCTTCACTCGCAGTCGCATGTGTAGGTGGAATTACGATTGTACTTGCTGCAATTACTGCTGCTCTATGTATGGGTAAAGATGCTCATGAACTCAAAGAGAAGCGTTATATCGCAGGTATTGCGAACGGTATTTTCTATATTTTAGGTGGCTTATTTGCTGGCAGTATTGTCATGCTCTTCAGCCTTCTTCCCAAAGAACTCATCGCAGCTTTAGCAGGATTAGCTCTGCTTGGGGCGATTGGGACAAATGTCATGATTGCGATGAAAGATGATCATCAGCGCGATGCAGCATTAATCACATTTCTTGCAACAGTTTCAGGAATGCACTTTCTTGGACTTAGCTCAGTTTTTTGGGGCATCTGTATCGGTGTTATTGCCCAGATTCTTTTAAATCCTCACACCCACCCAAATACTGTGATGACCCAGTCATCTTCTGAAAAACAGATCAGCAAGACTTGATTGTAGGATGAATTTATTATGATCGACAAATCACAAGCTTCACTAGTTGAAGCACTCTCCCAAATCCAAGATGGCTCAACCATCATGATTGGTGGTTTTGGAACCGCAGGACAACCTGCTGAACTCATCAATGCTCTGATTGAACTCGGGGTTAAAGACCTTGTCATCGTCAATAACAATGCAGGCAATGGCGATTATGGTCTTGCCAAACTCCTAAAAACAGGTGCAGTCCGTAAAATCATCTGCTCTTTCCCACGTCAGTCTGATTCATGGGTGTTCGATGAACTCTACCATGCAGGCAAGATCGAATTAGAACTCGTCCCACAAGGCAATCTCGCTTGCCGTATCCAAGCTGCTGGGATGGGATTAGGGGCGGTATTTACACCCACTGGCTTCGGAACATTATTGGCAGAAGGCAAAGAAACCCGTCATATCGATGGCAAAGACTATGTACTGGAATATCCCATTAAAGCTGACTTTGCCTTAATCAAAGCTCACAAAGGCGATCGTTGGGGCAATTTAGTTTTTAATAAGTCGGCACGTAACTTTGGACCAATCATGGCCATGGCTGCAGATGTCACCATCGCTCAAGTCTCTGAAGTAGTAGAACTCGGTCAGCTTGATCCTGAACACATTATTACCCCAGGGATTTTTGTCCAGCATGTGGTTGCTGTTAAAGCAACATCACCTGTTGCGCAATAAGGAGAATAACATGAGCTATCAAAAACTCAGCCGTGATCAAATTGCAGAACGTGTTGCACAAGATATTCCTGATGGTGCTTATGTCAATTTAGGTATTGGCTTACCGACCAAGATTTCAAATTACTTACCAGCCGATAAAGATGTCTTTCTACATTCTGAAAATGGTTTATTGGCATTTGGCCCACCACCAGCCAAAGGTGAAGAAGATCCTGAGCTGATTAATGCAGGCAAAGAATATGTGACCATGCTCACTGGGGGATGCTTTTTCCATCATGGTGATTCCTTTGCCATGATGCGTGGTGGTCATCTGGATATTGCGGTACTCGGTGCGTTCCAAGTCGCAGCCAACGGTGATCTTGCCAATTGGCATACGGGTGCAGCCGATGCGATTCCTGCTGTGGGTGGTGCAATGGATTTGGCTGTAGGTGCAAAGAAAGTGTTTATCACCACCGATCATGTCACCAAACAAGGTGAACCGAAGATTGTTGAAACCTTATCTTATCCTGCAACGGGTCTGAAATGTGTTGATCGTATCTATACCGATCTGTGTGTGATTGATGTGACCACAGAAGGTTTAAAAGTGATTGAGAAAGTGGATGGTCTAAGCTTTGAAGAGCTGCAGGCTTTGACGGGTGCTCAATTGATTGATGCGACACAGGGTTAATGTTTACCAGCAACTAATTACGGGTTAAAGCAAAAGCTTTTTGTATAGGCGGCATCTTACTTTTTAAGGATAAAAAGTAACAAAAATCCTTTGTTACTCAGACACAACATCCGTGTTGTGCTGAGTAACGAGGCGACATCCATGTCGCCACCGCGAAATACTGATTGGAATGATTTAAATGCAGTTTTTTACTCACTTATATTTAGATTTTTTCCCGTAGTTAACTATCGTGACAGGCGACATGGATGTCGCCCGTTGGACAGGGAGGCAAGGAAGTCTCCTCTGTTCAACAATGGGTTTTGTCACTTTTGCCCTGTCAAAAGTGAGGCATTGCCTACGCAAAGGAAGTATGACTGAACCCGTAATTTGTGGCAGTGGTCCCAACAGATTGAAATATGGAAGTGTAAGACTATGAAAAATGCATACATCATTGATGCGATTCGTACCCCATTCGGTCGTTATGCAGGTGGTTTAGCCCCTGTACGTGCAGATGACCTTGGTGCAGTTCCAATTCAAGCCTTAATGCAACGTAATCCAACGGTCGATTGGCAACAGGTGGATGATGTGATCTATGGCTGTGCCAATCAAGCGGGTGAAGACAACCGTAATGTGGGACGTATGTCCGCATTATTGGCTGGCTTGCCGTATCAAGTCCCTGCAACCACAGTGAACCGTTTATGTGGTTCATCCTTAGATGCGATTGCCATGGCTGCACGTGCGATTAAAGTAGGTGAAGCAAATCTCATCATTGCGGGTGGTGTCGAGAGTATGAGCCGTGCACCCTATGTGATGGGTAAATCGGACAGTGCTTTTGGTCGTAGTCAAAAGATTGAAGACACCACCATGGGATGGCGTTTTATCAATCCAAAGCTCAAAGAAATCTATGGTGTAGACACCATGCCACAAACTGCGGAAAACGTGGCAGAGCAATTTAAGATTAATCGGATCGATCAAGACCAGTTTGCCCTAAACAGCCAACAACGGACTGCAGCAGCACAAGCCAAAGGCTTTTTTAAACAAGAAATCGTTCCAGTCACGATCCCACAACGTAAAGGTGATGTGGTCGTGATTGATACCGATGAACACCCACGTGCATCGACCACGATTGAAGCATTGACCAAACTCAAAGGTGTGGTGAAAGCAGATGGCACAGTCACTGCGGGTAACGCTTCAGGCATTAATGATGGTGCAGCAGCACTATTGATAGCCTCAGATGATGCGGTTGCTCAATACCAACTTAAGCCACGTGCCAAAATCATTGCAGCCACTACGGTGGGTGTTGAACCCCGCATTATGGGTTTTGCCCCTGCGCCTGCAATCAAAAAGTTACTGAAACAAGCCAATCTGACCTTAGAACAAATGGATGTGATTGAGTTAAATGAAGCCTTTGCAGCTCAAGCTCTAGCGGTGACTCGTGATTTAGGCTTGTCAGATGATGATGCGCGTATCAATCCGAATGGTGGTGCGATCGCTTTAGGTCATCCACTCGGTGCATCGGGTGCGAGATTAGTGACCACAGCGCTGAACCAACTTGAACAGATCAAGGGGCAATATGCTTTGTGTTCGATGTGTATCGGTGTGGGTCAAGGTATTGCTTTGATTATTCAGCGTGTTGATCTAGATACAGGAGAACAGTAATGCCGATGTTTCAATCCGCAGATGTCATGATTCATTATCAGACCTTTGGTGATGCAAATGCCCCTGCTCTGGTATTCTCCAATTCCCTAGGTACGAATTTTGGGATGTGGCAACAGCAGTTTAATTTTTTTAAAGATCGCTTTTTTGTGATTTGTTATGACACTCGTGGTCATGGTTCATCTTCTACTCCAACTGGTCCTTACACTTTGCAGCAGTTAGGTGAAGATGTGATTGCTTTACTAGATCATTTGAAGATTGAAAAAGCCGCCTTTTGTGGAATTTCAATGGGTGGACTAACTGGACAATGGTTAGCGATTCATTATCCATCGCGTTTTAGTCATGTGATTGTTGCCAATACAGCAGCGAAGATTGGACAGGAACAAGAATGGCAAGATCGTGCCGAACTGGTACGAAAGCAAGGTTTAGAACCAATTGCTGCAACCGCAGCATCTCGTTGGTTTACCGATCCCTTTCTCCAAAGTCATCCTTCAGTTGTTAGCCACCTATGTAACGACTTAAGTGCTGGCAGTGCACTGGGCTATGCCAATTGTTGTGAGGCTTTGGCTAAAGCGGATCTTCGTGATGAACTAAAACAAATCATGATACCTGTTTTAATTATTGCAGGAACTCATGATCCTGTGACCACAGTTACAGATGCTGAATGGATGTTGCAACACATACCAAAGGCTCAGTTGGTTGAAATTAATGCTTCGCATATTTCAAACGTTGAAGCGCCTGTTGTGTTTAATCAGTATATAAATCAATTTATCTAGGGTCTGTTGAGAATTACCGAGAGTTAATTACACTCGCGCACAATTGAATCATGGCTTCAAAACTCGTATCTGTTTTACAACTACGCATCGCTATACGTTTAAATTCTTTTAACTTACAGAAATAGTTTTCAATGAGATGACGCCATTTATACATAGTCGTATCAAATGCTCTCATTACTTTTCGATTAGATTTGGGTGGGATCACCACTTTCACTTTACGTTCATTGAGTTCTTGGATGAGCCAATCTGCATCAAATGCTTTATCAGCTAGTAATGCTTGAAAATCAACATCTTCAATTAAAGGTTTGGTTTCTACTAAATCGTGATATTGACCAGGCATTAATCGAAACTTAATGAGGTTGCCTAGACTATCCACTAAGGCAAGAATTTTACAGGTCATTCCACCTCGAGATTTACCTATAGACTGTTTGAAAGTCCCCCTTTTGCACCTTGCCCATGTCGATGAACTTTAACAATCGTTCCATCAATCATGGCGTATTCCAAATCAACATCTTCATTTACAGATGCAAAAATAGTTTCAAATACACCAGCTTTAACCCAGTCACGGTATCTTTTAAAGACGGTATTCCATTTACCAAAATGAGCAGGTAGATCACGCCATGGACTGCCTGTACGGGCAATCCATAGGACTGCTTCTAAAAATAATCGATTATCTTTTCCACTACGACCTCGATCGGTCACTTTACCTAGGCAAAAAGGTTCCATTTTTGCCCATTGGGCATCAGTAAGTATGTATCTATCCATAGTACTATTATAAATTAATCAGTAGTCTTTGTTAATTCTCAACAAGCCCTAATATACCTATTGTTATAAAAAAGCAGAGTATAAAAATACTCTGCTTTTTGTCGTCAAAAATTTAGATAGAAAATAATAAATTCAATACCTTAAAGACATAAAGATATATCAATTTAGTTTTTGACTGAATCTCCATAACAAAATAGTTTAAACATTAATAAAACAAAGCTTCACAAATTGGAGGTGAAGGATGTATATGGAAAAAGTAAATATCAATGAAACAATTGATAATGCCAAATTTAGTTTATTTCATTGGAAGGTTTTAGTTTGGTGTTTACTAATTATTATTTTCGACGGCTATGATTTGGTTATTTACGGTGTTGCATTACCATTATTAATGCAGCAATGGTCATTAACGGCTGTTCAAGCAGGATTATTAGCAAGTGCTGCCCTATTTGGAATGATGTTTGGTGCAATGATATTCGGTACATTATCAGATCGTTTAGGAAGAAAGAAAACCATCATGATCTGTGTCACTTTATTTAGTGGTTTTACATTTCTAGGGGCTTTTGCAACCAATCCCGTTGAATTTGCAATTTTAAGATTC
This sequence comes from Acinetobacter sp. A22, assembly GCF_030913345.1. Lineage (NCBI taxonomy): Bacteria > Pseudomonadati > Pseudomonadota > Gammaproteobacteria > Moraxellales > Moraxellaceae > Acinetobacter > Acinetobacter sp. A22. The sequence continues at coordinate 1,026,764 of NZ_CP133162.1, read as the reverse complement.
ATAGCAGGATTAGGTATAGGCGGCGTAATGCCAAACGTTGTTGCATTAATGACGGAATATGCACCTAAAAAAATTCGAAGTACTTTAGTCGCAATTATGTTTAGTGGCTATGCTATTGGCGGTATGACTTCAGCATTATTAGGTGCTTGGTTAGTCAAAGATATGGGATGGCAAATCATGTTCCTGATTGCAGGGATTCCATTGTTAATGTTGCCTATCATTTGGAAATTCCTACCTGAGTCATTGGCATTTCTGATCAAATCTGGAAAGGAAGAACAAGCTAAACAGATCATCAATAAGCTGTTACCTACACGAGACATTCATCAAAATACTCAATTGGTTTTCAATGAAAATATTCATCATGAAGCACCAGTAAAAGCCCTTTTCCAAGATGGTCGTGCATTTAGTACATTCATGTTTTGGATCGCTTTCTTTATGTGCCTATTAATGGTGTACGCATTGGGAAGTTGGTTACCTAAATTGATGTTGCAAGCAGGATATTCTTTAGGCGCAAGTATGCTGTTCTTATTTGCATTGAACATTGGCGGTATGGTTGGTGCAATTGGAGGCGGTGCTTTAGCAGATCGATTCCATTTAAAACCAGTCATTACCTCAATGTTTGTAATCGGAGCTGCTGCCTTAATACTATTAGGATTCAACAGTCCTCAAATTGTTCTCTATAGCTTAATTGCTTTAGCAGGTGCAGCAACGATTGGTTCACAAATTCTTCTATATACTTTCGTCGCACAATTTTATCCAACTACTGTTCGCTCAACAGGTATGGGCTGGGCATCAGGTATCGGCCGTATAGGTGCAATCATTGGGCCTGTACTTACAGGTGCATTGCTCACTTTTGAACTACCTCATCAAATGAACTTCTTAGCAATCGCAATTCCAGGTGTGATTGCTGCATTTGCGATCTTCCTTGTCAATCTTAAAGTCGCGGTCAATGTACCTGAAAGTTCAAAATCAACTCTTCAAACACAAGCTTCAGTCAACCAGCAATAAGTAATATTGCGCCGAGGATTGGCGCAACTCAATTCAAAATGGAAATTAAAAAATGCATACATTTAAATGTAATAAGCTTATTTTGTCTTCTATTTCACTCCTAGGTGGATTAGTTTCAACTTCACTTTGGGCTGATAATGTAAGCGCTAAAGAAGAATGGAAATTTACCTTAAAAAATGCCTACATCAATCGTAATTTTGAGAATGAAGCACTGAAGGATACTGGAAGTTGGTCTCAAGCTGTCTCTTTGTTTTATAACTCACGAATGCTTGAGACACCATTAAGTATTGCCGAAAAACCTTTGACAATCGGTGTCGATGCTTCCGTTCAATATGCTGTTAGATTAAGTTCAGATAAACATGTGGCTGATACAGTATTACCATTTGATAAAGTGACTCAATCACAAGCTTCCGATTATTTAAAACACGGCGCCACATTAAAATTGGGTTATAACCGAACCTTGTTGAGTATTGGTGAGCTTTGGTTAGACTTACCTGTTACTGCCGTAGATACCAGTCGTCAGCTCTTAACATCTTATTGGGGTGCAAACCTTAAGTCACAATTAACTGATCAACTTTACGCAGAAATAGGTCGTGTTGAAAAAGTATCCCCTCGTAATGAAGAAGATTTTCGTAAATTCTCTTTTACTTCAAATGGAAAGACAGAATACTCAGATGGCTTAAATTATATTGATTTACGCTATCAGTTCTCCCCTGATTTAAAGGGAGAATATTATTATGGCAACATGGAGGATTTATACAATAAACATTATTTGGGTTTAGAGCATAATTTGAAAGGAAAAAATTATGTGCTTAATTCGAAATTTAAATATTTTAATGCTCAAGAAGATGGAAATAATTTTAATATTGATGCACAAAATATTGGTTTATTAGAAATATTGAAAGTAAATAATCATACTTTTGGTTTAGGCTATCAGCAAATTATTGGTGAATCTGCCTACCCATTACCAGATGGTTTTCTTCCTGAAACATATTTCATTAATTGGAATGCTACAGGTTTCTTTAAAAAAGATGAAAAATCATATCATTTTATTTATGGTTATAATTTTAAAGATTATATTCCTGGTTTTAATGCAGCCGTAAAATATGTTTATGGTGAGAATTTTGAAACGACTGATGGTAAAAAAAATCATGAAAGTGAGTCTAATATTATCTTGAACTATGCTTTTCAACAGCCCTATCTCAAAGGTTTAGCATTGCAATATATTCGAATTGATTATGATGTGAAGCATGGAAATGATTTTGGTGAGGATCGCATGTTTGTAAACTACACTCATAAATTCTAAAGACTTAAACTTAGTATAGGGATACTCAACTTTATGTAGCGTATCCCTTTTATTTTTAAAACAATATTTTGGTAGGTATTTGGTAGGTAGGAAATTTTTTTAAGCACTCCATACTAAGTTCAAGGTGTAACTCACCTGAATAACAAACAATGGAAAATGGAAGAAGGAATCACTCCATGGCTTTTAAAAATATTGCAGATCAAACAAACGGTTTTTATATCCCTTGCGTTTCTCTCTTTGGTCCAGGCTGTGCAAAAGAGATTGGAACGAAAGCACAAAATCTCGGTGCAAAAAAAGCATTAATCGTTACAGACGAAGGTCTATTTAAATTTGGTGTAGCAGATACTATTTCAGGATATTTGAAAGAAGCTGGTGTAGATAGCCACATCTTTCCAGGTGCAGAGCCTAACCCAACAGATATTAATGTTCACAACGGTGTTAAAGCCTACAACGACAATGGATGTGATTTTATCGTTTCATTAGGTGGCGGTTCATCACACGATTGTGCAAAAGGGATTGGTCTTGTAACTGCTGGCGGCGGACATATTCGTGATTATGAAGGAATTGATAAAAGTACAGTTCCGATGACTCCCTTGATTGCAATCAATACTACAGCAGGTACAGCCTCAGAAATGACGCGTTTCTGCATCATTACCAACACGGATACTCATGTCAAAATGGCAATTGTAGACTGGCGTTGTACACCTCTTATTGCAATTGATGACCCTAAGCTTATGGTTGCAAAACCTGCAGGTTTAACGGCAGCTACAGGAATGGATGCATTAACTCATGCCGTCGAAGCTTATGTCTCTACTGCTGCAAATCCAATTACAGATGCCTGTGCTGAGAAAGCCATTACTATGATCAGTCAATGGTTACGCCCTGCTGTAGCCAATGGTGAAAATATCGAAGCACGCGATGCAATGAGCTATGCACAATATCTAGCGGGTATGGCATTTAATAATGCATCTCTAGGTTATGTCCATGCAATGGCACATCAGCTTGGTGGGTTCTACAATCTTCCTCATGGCGTATGTAATGCGGTGCTTTTACCACATGTTTGCGAATTTAATTTAATCGCTTGCCAAGATCGTTATGCAAAAATTGCAGAATTAATGGGCGTTAATGTTGAAGGTTTCACTGAAACAGAAGCTGCATTTGCCGCAATTGATGCAATTCGTGAACTCTCATCATCAATTGGCATCCCATCAGGATTAACCGAACTTGGTGTAAAAACTGAGGACTTGGCAATAATGGCTGAAAATGCTCAAAAAGATGCATGTATGCTGACCAACCCACGTAAAGCAACACATGCTCAAGTTGTAGAAATTTTTAAAGCTGCTTTATAAAGCTTTCCTCTCAAAAGTAAGCCAGAACTCCGAGACTTGGCTTACTTTTTTGTGGGAATATTAAAATGGTTATATTCCCACTTTTTTTATATAAATTAAAATTCAAAGTAAACAATGATTTATTTAATTTTTTGATCTTTCTACAGAATATCGAGTTCTTTTTCAGGCAAAGCAAATTTCATTTTTTAATTAACGCTAGATAATTCTAATCTCAAATATTCAATCAATATACGTCTTTAAACTTACTCAAAGATAAACGTGCAGGATGTTCGCTCGGGAACAATTCCATTAGACGTTCTACAGCATCGATTGCTTCTGGGAAATGGGCCACATGTTTAAGGAGTAGGTCTGTTTCTTTAGTTTTGAAAATCGCATCACTTAAACGAGACTCAAGACAATCACGCCATGCACATAAAAATGGACTTTCAGTTTTAGCGAGGAAAACACCTTTATATAATTGAAGTGCAGACGCGACATAACCTGCATCTAAAGCCTGCTCTGCTGACAGAAAATCAGCTTCAACATCAGCCAGTAGACGATATGGGCGAGAACCCAACATACCACCTAAAATATCCCGTAGTTGAGACATTTCTGCTTTGAGCGTACCGATACTCACCTTACGCTCACCATATAATGCTTGATGTAAATTTTCTAAATTCAAGCCATTTGGACATAAGGCTAAAATGACTAATATCTCGACCTGTCTTGGAGTTAATACTAATGATTTATGGTTAAAAATAATTTGAGGCGTGGCAAAGGCACGAATATATAAACGTTGGCGCTGTTGTTCGATTAAAGCAGTTTGAATAATAGATGCACATCGTTCAGCAGCTAATACACCAAGTGTATTGTGTTTTTTCCATGTCGTAGATAAATCAACGACACCCAATACCTGTTTTGAATACGGGTCTAAAATTGGTGCTGCATAGCACACCCAATCATGAATAGACTCCATGTAATGTTCATTTGAGAACACACAACTTGATTGTTGAGTTTTTAAAGAAAGTGCTAGAGCATTGGTTCCGACCATATCTTCAGCCCACTGCCCACCTGCAATAAAATGCACTTTTTCAGCTGCACTTTGCATTTGATTACTAGATGCAGTCCAAATAATCGTACTTCCAACGTCACCTACCGCGATAACCATTGAGGATTGTTCTGCAATATGACTTAGTTCATCGGAACAGGTTTCAAGTGCTAGGTCCAAACTGCTTTTGTTCTTTTTATTTTGACTTAATAGTGGTGCAGCTAAGCGTTCTTTAGGAATTGAGGACGAAACAGATCGCTGCCATGAACTCGCAATACTTTGACCAAGTTTTTCAGCATTTTGTGGCGACAGACTACTTTGTTTTTTTAGCTGATCAACGGACGAACGATGTTGCAATAACTCTTGTTTTGTAAACATTTGTGTATCCCTCACACTTGATCATGGTTTCCAACCTTTCTCCAACCTTCGCACTTATATCCTAATGAAATAACGTACAAAAGTACCTTATACCAAAGCTGTAGATCGTTAAATCAATTATAAGCAAAGGAATTTATATATGCGTTACATCGATCCTAACCAACCTGGTTCAAAAGTCCAATTTAAATCTCAATATGAGAACTTTATTGGCGGTCAATGGGTAGCTCCTGTAAGAGGAGAATACTTCGATAATGTTTCACCTGTCGATGGCAAAGTGTTTACAAAGATCCCTCGTTCTTCAGTTGAAGACATTGAACTTGCTCTCGATGCAGCACATAAAGCAAAAGCTGAATGGAATAAAAGCTCTGCTACAACGCGTTCAAATATTTTATTAAAAATAGCGGATCGTATGGAACAAAACCTTGAGTTTCTTGCAGTTGCAGAAACTTGGGACAATGGTAAACCAGTACGTGAAACTTTAGCCGCGGACATCCCGTTAGCGATAGATCACTTCCGCTATTTTGCTGGATGTATTCGTGCACAAGAAGGCGGAATTTCAGAGATTGATGAAGATACGATTGCCTACCACTTTCACGAGCCTTTAGGCGTTGTAGGTCAAATCATTCCTTGGAACTTCCCGATTTTGATGGCGGCTTGGAAACTCGCACCAGCACTCGCGGCGGGTAACTGTATTGTTTTAAAACCAGCAGAACAGACACCTGTGGGTATTTTACTGGTCTTAGAACTTATCCAAGACATACTTCCACCAGGTGTTCTCAACGTTGTTAATGGTTTTGGTGCTGAAGTGGGTCGACCATTAGCAACTAGTCCTCGTATTGCTAAAATTGCATTTACTGGTTCTACTCAAGTCGGTCAGCTCATCATGCAATATGCAACTGAGAATATTATTCCAGTCACCTTGGAGCTTGGGGGTAAATCACCAAATGTCTTCTTTGAAGATGTGATGGACAAAGATGATGATTATCTTGATAAAGCGCTAGAGGGCTTTGCAATGTTTGCATTGAATCAAGGTGAAGTATGTACTTGTCCTTCTCGTGCCTTAATTCAAGAAAGTATCGCAGATAAGTTTTTAGAAAAAGCAATCGAGCGAGTTAAACGAATTAAGTTGGGTCATCCATTAGACACTGAAACCATGGTTGGCGCTCAAGCTTCCTTAGAACAGCAAGAGAAAATCCTACGTTGTATCAGCACAGGTCGTGAGGAAGGTGCTGAAGTACTTGTAGGTGGTGGTGCTCGTCAAGAAGTTGGTAAAGGTTTCTATATTGAACCTACAGTGTTCAAAGGACACAACAGTATGCAAATTTTCCAAGAAGAAATTTTTGGACCTGTGTTGTCAGTGACCACTTTCAAAGATTTTGATGAAGCAATCAAAATTGCCAATGAAACCATTTATGGCTTAGGAGCTGGAGTTTGGTCACGTTCTGCACATACTTCATACCGTGCAGGTCGTGCAATAGAAGCGGGTCGTGTATGGACAAATTGTTATCACATTTACCCTGCTCATGCGGCATTTGGTGGTTACAAAAAATCAGGTATTGGTCGTGAAAACCATCGCATGATGTTAGACCATTACCAACAAACCAAGAACCTATTGGTGAGCTACTCAACTAAACCAGCGGGTTTCTTTTAAAATTTAAAAAAGCTTATTTATCTCGATAAGTCAGTTTAAAGTAAAGGCAAGTACACGAATTGTACTTGCCTTTTTAGTTATTAGAAATTCACATAAAAATATCAGTTGTCGTGTAGTTGACAGATTTTCAAATAAATATATGTTTAAAGTGCTAGATCGAAACTTAGATCATCTTTGATTTGTACACGATGATGGTCACTTTTAAAAACGATATCAATTATTTATCAAAATAAAATTCATTTAGGAAAGCACGGTTTATGGATTCAGGATTGATCACAATATTTTTACCTATCGCCTTAGCCATCGTTATGGCAGGTATGGGGCTAGAACTAACACTTAAAGACTTTGCGCGAGTCAGCAAACACCCTAAAGCTGTTTTAATAGCATTGTTCTGCCAACTCATTTTATTAGTAGGGATAGCGTTTTTAATTTGTAAAATACTTGCTTTACCACCGCTTTTAGCGGTCGGTTTGATGCTATTGGCTGCATCACCTGGTGGTACGACAGCCAATTTATTTAGCTATCTATATAAGGGTGACATCGCACTTAATATTACTTTAACTGCAATTAACGCTATTATCGCAGCGGTGTTCCTACCCTTAATTGTAAATTTCTCGATTCTGTATTTTATGAATGAAGGGCAGCAAGTCGGTCTGCAATTTACTAAGGTTTTACAAGTTTTTCTGATTATTTTAGTGCCTGTATGCATCGGAATGATCATTCGTCATTATGCACCGCATGTTGCTGAAAAACTGAATCGTCCTGTACGAATCTTTGCCGTGGTTTTTCTGCTGATTATCATTCTAGGCGCAATTATCAAAGAGCGAAGCAACTTGGTAGATTATTTGGGACAGATTGGCTTAGCAACCGCACTATTCTGCGCAATTAGTTTAATGGTTGGATATTTCGTGCCACGAATGTTAGGCATTAGTTCATATCAAGCACGTGCATGTGCATTTGAGATCGGGATTCATAACAGTACCTTAGCAATGACAATTGCACTCACGATTATGGCAAGTACCACCATCGCAATGCCTGCCGCGGTATACTCCATTTTCATGTATATCTTCGCGACTATATTCGGCATATTAATTACGAAATTTGCCCCTCAAGATGCTGTAAAAACAGTCTAATCTAAGATTTTTATCAAAAAAGCGTATAGGTGCTATACGCTTTTTTTATGCATAATCGAATCACAATTGCGTTAACTGTGCTTTAAGTTTTGATCCAGACCATACTTTCGGTTCTGATTCTGCCTGTTTTACTAGCTCAATTAATTTTTGGTTAATTGGTGCTGTAAGATTCAACTGTCTAGCTAAATTAACAACCTCACCATTAATCCAATCGATTTCAGTTTTTCTTCCAACCATTAAATCATCAGCCATCGAAGAACGCGCAAGTGGATCAATCGCGAGCATTTTTTTACTGATAATCTTAAATATAGGATTGGGTAGTTTTAAAATTTTAGGAATAAATTGTGCTGGAATCGGAGTCAGTTTTGCTGGTTTGATTTTGGCTATTTTTAATAGATTTAATGTTTCTAATTGGACAAGTGCCAAACACTGACGATATTCTCGAATAGATAATTCTTGTTTCAGTGGAAGTTGGGATAACGCATTGATTGAATTATTTAAGTTCAATAATAATTTTGCCCATTGCACAGCTTGCATATCTTGTTCTAACTGAATTTCTAACTGCGCTTTTTGAAACGCAAGTACGAGTTCAGCTAATTGCTCATGGCTTTTTACATACAAAGCACCATCTGTTCCTTGGTGGAATCGACCATTCCCCAAAGCTACAACATTAAAAGGTACCATTCCTTCGAGTATAATGTGGTCTGTTAAAATTCTTTTTAGAATTCCCACATTACTTAAGCCATTTTGAAAACTAATAATAATGGTCTTTTTCTTTAAAATATCTTTTAATTCAAGGGCTACTTGTTCAGTAGATGTTGATTTTACGCAAACAAAGACAATATCAGCATGAGCTACTACATTGGGATCAATGCTCATTTGTAATTGATTTACAGAAATAGTTTGCTTAAATCCTGTGTAATCGGAAACAGTTAAACCTTAAGTTTGAAGTTCTTGCTGAACTCTAGGACGAACAATAAAATCTATGTCATAGTCAGCAGCAACCAATCTACCGCCAAGATAGCATCCAATACTGCCTGCACCATAAATACATATTTTCATTGATGATCTCTAACTATTTAATTATATCTTGCTACTTTTCTAACATAATCAAGATTGCGGACATGATTTGTCAGCTAGCTTACAGAGGTTTATATTTTTCTCAAGAAAAAGCCCAATATAAGATTGGGCTTTAAACTCATAAAAAAAAGATTATGCGTTAAGACTTGGATCAGCTAATAAAGTTTCAGCAGCAAGTTTCCCCAAATTATTAGAGGCTAAGGGACTATCACCCGTTAACAGTTTTCGATCTTGATGAACTTGCCCTGTGATTCCCTTATTTAGGATTTCCACACCAAGCTTTTCAAGATTTTCGCCGACGAGCCACGGCAATTGTCCAGGCATATATCCAATATCAATATTGGCACCTTTATCTAATGAATCTGGGAAAACACAGACTTGATAGCCTTTAAAAATATAATCATTTGGGCTTTCACCAACTGCGGCTGCTAATAAAGAAGCTGGACCATGACATAAAGTAATAACATATTTGTCATGATCTACTGCCCATTTTAATAAAGCCTTAACTTCTTTACTTTCGGGGATTTTAGCCAAAACCCCATGTCCACCTGGTATAAAAATACCAGCATAAGGTGAGTCACTGCTTAAAGCCTGATCTAAAATATCTGCCAATTTAAGTGGAGATTTCAGTTGTTTTTCGTACTTGTGATAGGTATCCAAAACCACTTGCTCTTCTTTTGGCATTACCCACATTTCCAGTTTAACTGGATTACCTGAAAGTGTTGCAACGTCAAAGGCAAAACCAGCATTATCCAAATGGAACATCGGTAACAACATTTCTACTGGATGATTCCCTGTAGAAAAGAATTTCTCATTTTGCATCAGGATATAGCGTTCATCCGTAGCAATCATGAGGATCTTTTTATCGCCCTGATATGGATTTGGATATGTAGTTCCGTCATAGTCAGTTTTTGGAGCCGTATACTGACTTAGAGAATAGGGTGATGGAAAAAAAGCATTATCTTCAGCTAAATCTGGGGTTGGGTTACGATCATCTATATTTATTGTCATGTTCAAATTCCTCGTAGGATATGTTTGATTTACATATTGCTTTTCCAAGTGATCATTCTCAAGCTTGATGTATAAATAGGCATAGAATGAATACGATTAGGCAAAATTAGGATTTAATTTCGAGTACCACTTTTCCAATATGTTCGCTGCTTTCCAGACATTGGTGTGCTGCTGCAACCTCTTCAAAAGCAAAAGTCTTATAAATAATTGGTTTACATTGACCTGTTTCGATTAGTGGCCAAACAAACTGCTCCAATTCTTGGGTAATTTTTGCTTTCTCATCATTGGTTCGAGCACGCATCGTTGAGCCAGTCACCACAGCGCGTTTGAGCATGAGTTCTTGAATATCAAAGCCATCTACTTTTCGACCGCCCATAAATCCGATAATTACCAGTCGCCCATCTCTTTTTAGCAATCTCAGATTCTGATTAAAGTAAGCAGCGCCAATAATATCCAAGATCACATCAACACCTTGATGATCTGTGAGTGATAAGATTTCTTGTTCAAAATCTTGCTTTTTATAATTAATAACAGTCGAAATTGAGCTTAATTTTTCTACTTTTTCTTCACTTCCCACTGTGGAAAAAGTTTGAATACCCATTGCATGACATAAGCTCAACGCTGTAGAACCAATTCCACTCGCTCCTCCATGAATTAACACGGTTTCATTCTTTTTTAACTGTCCGATCTGAAATAGATTTGCCCATACTGTGAAATAAGTTTCTGGAATAGCCGCAGCTTCAATAAAACTCAGATTTTTTGGAATCGCTAAAGTTTGATTTGCTGGAACAGCACAGTATTCTGCATACCCTCCACCGTTGGTCAGCGCACAGACCTTATCACCGACTTTAAATTTTTCTACTTTTGAACCGATTTGTGAAATGATGCCAGCAACTTCCAATCCTGGAATTTGCGTTACGCCTTTCGGCATTGGATACAACCCTTGTCTTTGCAAAATATCAGGGCGATTGATCCCAGTGGCATAGACTTCAATTAGTACTTCATCTTCTTTAATCTTAGGTTTCTCACCATGTACAACTTTTAGAACTTCAGGACCGCCAGCTTGAGTAATTTCGATATATTTCATTTGTTCGCTACTATTTTGATTCATGAGTTACTCATTCCTTATCTATATTTACTTCAGTCTGATTAGGAGAAAAACCAAACAGCTTTTTAAACTCTCGACTAAATTGAGATGAGCTTTGATAACCAACAGCATAAGCTGCTTGAGCAACGCTTTGGTTTTCGTTTTGCAACATTTGTTTTGCCTTATGCAACCGCGTAACTTTGAGATACTGCAAAGGTGAATGTAATGTGACTTGTTTGAATGCTTTATGAAACGCAGAAATACTCATATTGGCTTGCTCAGCAAGCATTTCCACTGTTAATTTTTCTGTAAAATGATGTTGAATATATTCACAAATCTTATAAATAGGTCGTAAGTTGCCTTGAACGACTAATCCTTTTAAAGCATCTGCACCCGAATGTTGAATCACTCGATACATTAACTCTCGTTTAATTTGTTCACCTAAAATCAAGCTATCTTGTTCTGAACCTAAATTTTTTAATAGTCGTATTAAAACATTCGAAATGGTTTGATCATATTGAATTACACTCATGCCCGTAGTGAGTGGTTTAAATTGCTCATTTTCAAAATATGTTTTTGCTAATAACTCATTTACCGTATCCGCCTCTAGTTTCATGCTGACTGCCATCATAGGCAATTCAGGACTCGCTACCGTATCACAATCAAATGGCATAGACACGGAGACGATAAGGCATTCGCCTTGCTGAAATGCATAGGTTTCAGTTCCGATATAACCACGTTTACTGCCTTGTAAAACAAAAAACTAAGGTCGGTTCTTGCAATACGGCTAATGGTGGTGTGTTGTGATCTACACGCATCAAAGTGATGCCATCTATTGCCGTAGTAAAGAAGCCTTCTTTAGCAACAAGTTTTAAAAACAGTGAGCTAAGTATTTGGTTATTCATCATGTGTCATCTGATGATTCTAAATTTGATTTTTATTATTAAATAGAAAATGAATAAAAGATGTTAGTTTTATGCAGGATTAGGCATAGAAAATAGAGTTTTGTGAAGTTCATTTAAACATGTGATATAGATTTATAAAAATGATCTAGCAAACTAAATCTTATTTATTATCAGAAAAAACAATAGCTAAGAAAAATAATAGTGTTATGAAAGCACCCACACCTAAACTAACCATAATTATTTCTAGATTCATAAACTCCATCAATATACCATGTTTTCCCCACGCACCATCAAAGCCATGATTTTCAGATTTCCTACCTAATCCTCCAATGATACAAAACCCTATACTAGAAATAAAAAAAATACTTAAGGAAGCCTTCCATAGTTTAAAAAGTTTGAGAAATGAAATTAAACTCATTCCAAGTATAGTCACAATTGAAGCTACAACGGCATAATGCCAGTTATCCATAAAAATCCTTATTGCTCACCATACTCTAATCTTAATAAAACTGACTTGAATCCAACATCTGTAAAGTAATTTTTTTCACTTCATCACGACTTTGCATAATATGTGCTTCAATCGCTTGAATGGCTTCATCTACTTTACGATTAAAAATATAACCCAGTATTTTCTGATGCTCCTGATAAGTCGCTTCAACGCGATAATCTTTTGAGAAGTCTAAACGACGAATAATACGGATTCGCTCACTCAAATCACGATGAATTCTCGCCATTTCATTATTTCCAGAGGCGCGAACCAATGCGCAATGGAAATCCTCATCTTGTTGTGACAGTTGTTTAATGTCCTTTAGATATTGATGAGGTTCAATCAACCATAAATCTTTTAAAAGAGATAATTCAACCGAATTTTGATGATCCATCTGACAAAGTTTACGAATCGAATCTTTTTCTAATACGATCCTCACATCATAAAGTTCTTCATAATATCGAAAATTGAGCGGTCGGATTTGCCAACCGCTACGAAAACTCACATCAACATAACCCTCTTGTTGCAAACGATACAGCGCTTGTCGGATTGGGGTACGACTTACATCATAAGCCTTTGCAACTTCAGATTCAGTGAAACGTTCACCCGGCATCAGTTTGAAATCAAAGATATCATTCTTAATGCGTTGGTAAACCAGCTCAGACAAATTGTCTGAGCTTTTTGTTGTTTTTATTTTGGTTTCTTTCATGCAACCTTGCCTTATTCCATATAAACCAGTGGTTCACCACTATGTACGGTTTGCCCTGCTCTACAAATAATAGCTTTTACAATGCCATCTTCTTCTGCATAAACCGGAAGTTCCATTTTCATTGCTTCAATAATAGCAACAGTTTCACCTTTTTTAACCTCTTGACCATGTTCAACAAAAATTTTCCAGATATTACCTGTCATCGATGCATTTAATGATGCTAAATGACTGTAATCAGCATGGTTATTTTCTTGAATCTGTTCTTCAGGTTGAGCTGCAAACTCCTCTTTCCAGCGATCCACTTCAGTTGTGAATGCTTGTTGTTGCTTAGCTTTAAACTCGGCAATACTTTCAGCTTCATTCTCTAAAAATTTTACATAATCCGCATAATCGAATTCAGTTTCCTCAATCTTGATCTCAGCACGACCATTTTCAAAGTCAGCACGCCATTGATTGAGTTCTTCTTCTGTAACCTCAAAATATTTAATTTGATCGAAGAATTGTAAGAACCATTGTTTATCACCAAATTGTTTGTTTTTCTTAAACTTGTTCCAAATTGGTAAAGTACGCCCTATCAATTGATAGCCGCCTGGTGAATCCATGCCGTAGATACACATGTACATACCACCAATCCCAACCGTTCCCTCTGCGGTAAAGGTACGAGCTGGATTATATTTAGAACTGAGTAAACGATGGCGTGGGTCAATCGGTACGGCACAAGGTGCTGTTAAATACACATCACCCAAGCCAAGAATTAAATAGTTCGCATCAAAAATAATATCTTTCACTTCATTTCGATCTGCCAAGCCATTAATGCGTTGGATAAAATCAACGTTATTTGGCAACCACGGTGCTTTAGAGCAAACACTTTCTTGATAGCGTTCTACAGCTCCTAAAGTCGCACTGTCTTCAAATGCCATCGGCAAATGTACGATACGAGATGGGATTTTTAATTGGCTCAAATCACCCATCTCTTTTTCGAGTTGAAGTAATTGAGCAATCAATTCTGATTGTGGAATTACTAAGCCATCGTATTTAATCTGTAGTGAACGAACACCCGGTGACAGTTCCAATACGCCTGCAATTTTTGCATCACGGATCATTTGAATCAGTTGATGCACCCGTAAGCGCAAAGCCAAATCTAAAACATTTTCGCCGTATTCTAAGAGAATATAACTATCACCTGCTTGGCGATACACTGTTTTTGGCGACAATTCAGTTGGTTCTCGTTGTGCCAAAATCGTACTGACAACCTCTTGAATTGACTTAATCATTTCTACAACTTTGCTTGCTTCAGCAAAATTTTGGATATTTTCAATTTGCTTGCGCTCTAATTCATTGGCTTGTTCAACGCTAATCGGATAAAAGCAAATTTTATCATCGGCTTTAAGTTGTCCCACTTTCCAAAGTTCGGCTTTGGCAATCGTCACAGGACAAACGAACCCCCCTAAACTTGGACCATCTTTAGCCAGAATTACAGGGAAATCGCCTGTGAAGTTAATTGCACCGATCGCATATTCACAGTCATGGACATTGGATGGATGTAAACCTGCTTCACCACCATTTTCTCGTGCCCATCTTGGCGTTGGTCCTGATAAACGAACGCCTAAACGATTTGAGTTAAAGTGAACTGTCCACTCTGATGCAAAAAACTCTTCTACATATTCAGGTTTAAAGAAATCTGGTGCGCCGTGCGGGCCATATAACACCGCAATTTCCCATTCATTACTATATTCAGGAATCAATTCAGCCGATAACGCTTGAGGTTCATCATGTGCAAGTGGCAATTCTGCACTAGCAAATGCTGGATCAACCATTTTAATCATGTCACCGACACGTAAGGTACGACCTGCATGACCACCAAAATTACCAAGCGCAAAAGTAGAACGACTGCCTAAATATACAGGGACATCCAAACCATTTCGAACCGCTAAATATGTACGGCAACCTGATTCAACTTGACCGATTTTTAGAATTTGTCCTGCTTTAACTTCTACAGGCTTCCAAAAATCAATTTCCTGATCATCTAACAACGCAGTACAGCTTGCTCCCGCCAAAGCAATAATCGTATTTGTGTGAAACTTTAAGGTTGGTCCAACTAAGGTAAACTCGAAACCTGCGGCTTTAGCATCATTTCCAACAATACGATTAGCAAGCTGAAATGCATAATCATCCATTGGACCAGATGGCGGAACACCAATATCCCAGTAGCCTGTACGACCCGGATAATCTTGAATTGAACTTAAAGTTCCTGCTTGAACAACTTCAATCACGTTTGGCGTGTAATTGAAATCATCCAGCATTCTTGTCCAAATTTGCATAGATTCAAAGCGCTGATCTGAAACAATAGCACGTGCATAATCCAAGTTTGTACTAATACCGTTCAAGCGTGTTTCAGCCAATACATGTTTTAATTTTTCAATAGCACTAGCACGGTCATCAGCATGCACAATAATCTTGGCAATCATTGGATCGAAGTATTGAGAAATCTCTGTGCCCGTTTTTACCCAAGTATCAACCCGAATCCCCTCTGGAAATGCAACCTCTGTCAGTACACCTGGACTTGGTTGGAAATTTTTCACAGGATCTTCGGCATAAACACGAACCTCAATTGCTGCACCTTTCGGCTGAATATTGCTGAGATATGCCCAATCAAGTTCATCACCAGCAGCCACTTTGAGCATACATTCAATTAAGTCTAAACCTGTCACCATCTCAGTGACGGGATGCTCAACCTGTAAGCGTGTATTCACTTCTAGAAAATAGAACTCATCTCGATTGGCATCGTAAATAAACTCCACTGTTCCCGCACTACGATAATTAACGGATTTACCTAATTCCACTGCTGCCTGATGTAGTTTTTTTCGTGTCGCCTCAGGTAAGTTTGCCGCAGGCGTTTCCTCGACCACTTTTTGGTTACGACGTTGCAAAGAGCAATCACGCTCACCAAAGGCAACAACTTGCCCCTTTCCATCACCAAAAATTTGTACTTCAACATGACGCGCTTTATCAATAAAGCATTCAATAAATACACCTGCATCCTTGAAAAACTGCTCGCCCAAACGTTTTACACTTTCGTAAGCATCGGTTAACGCTTGTGGCGTATCACAACGGGTCAAACCAATACCACCACCGCCAGCAGTACTTTTCAACATAATTGGATAGCCAATACGATCTGCGGCAATCAGTGCTTCTTCTAAGCTATCCAACAATCCAGTTCCCGGTGTCATTGGTACATTCGCAGCAGCAGCCAATTCACGAGCACGATGCTTTAGACCAAATTCTAGAATTTGCTCGGCCGTTGGCCCCATAAAGGCAATGTTATTTTCTTCACAAGCGCGAGAAAAATCAGCACTTTCAGAAAGAAAGCCATAACCTGGAAAGATTGCCTCCGCGCCAGTTTGTTTAGCTGCCTGAATTAATTTTTCAATACTCAAATAAGTATCGGCTGGTTTTAAACCATCTAATCCAATCGCAATATCAGCATCTTCGACATGTTGCGCATAACGATCACTATCCGAATACACAGCAACACTGGTTATACCTAATTTTTTAAGGGTGCGAATCGCTCGAACAGCAATTTCACCACGGTTTGCAATAAGTACAGTTTTAAACATGATGATTTCCCCCAATTAATTCGCTGTGTTTGCTGCTTGGCTGTTACGATGCTGGATATAAGCTCTCCATCCACCAAAATGACTAATATTCTCTGCATCATCTATGCCATAAGGCTCACAGATAAAACCTTTCACCCAGCGCCCATCTTCTAGTTCGACATTACCCATGCCTAAAGGTGTCGGAATTTCAGCCACAAATTCACCAAATCGAGCAGTTGGGACATCCCACAATTCAACAATGATGCTTTGACCATCTTGCTGACGTGCTAAGCCGGGTTTCGGTGGAACAGTGCCATTCAAAGCATAAAGCGCATAGTTTTTAGAGGTCGTTGTGGTTTCGATATGTACGGCATCACGTGTGGTTAATTGAAAATTTAGCGGCATACCTGTCAAATGAGCACCGACGACTGCAACGCGAATATGATGTTGTGAAATAGGTGTAGAAGAACTTAAAGGCAGAGCTTTATCCAATGCTCCTAATTTCAGTGCAAGATAGTTTTGCCAAGCTTTACCAAAATGAACCAATGCCGCATCATGCCAAGCAGGTGCAATTAGAGTGATCCCAAATGGTAAATTGTCAGCCCTAAATCCTGCTGGTAAAGCTAAAGCACTCAAATCTGCCAAGTTGGTAAAGTTAGTGTAGATTCCTAAATGAGCGTTATATTCAATCGGATTTTGTTCAAGCTGCTCAATGGTATAAATTGTAGGTGCAGTTGGAACAATTAAGGCATCAAAGTCAGCCAGTCTTTGTTGGATTTTTCGAGCTAAATCTTGTTTTAAATATTCTGCATTGTAGGCATCCACCGCTGAATATTTTTCGCCGTTTTTAATAATTTCTAATACCGTTGGATCAAATGCATCAGGATTGGTTTTCAGTAAATATTCAACGGCTGCGGTACGTTCTGCCACCCATGAACCTTGATATAGTTGCACCGCCAGTTGCTCAAAGTCTGAAAAATCAATTTTAGTGATCTCAGCATTTAATGACTCAAGCAATTGGACTGTTTGCTGAAATGCTTTTTCAGCCTGTTCATCACCAAAGAAATTTAGTTTTTCTGGAATGGCAAATTTTAATTTGCTAGAGAAATGCGCTGGAACATTCTTTGGATGCTTACGTGAATAACTATCCAATGGATCATAGGCTTCTAAAACATTTGCAACCAAGTCTGCATCTGCAACGGTTAAAGCAAAAATCGAAATACAATCTAGACTTTTACATGCAGGCAATAAACCACGATTTGAAAACCGCCCTTTGGTTGGTTTTAGCCCAACAATATTGTTAAATGCCGCTGGTACGCGTCCGGAACCTGCAGTATCTGTGCCTAATGCAAATGGGACAAATCCACGAGCAACCACACTTGCTGAACCAGAACTTGAGCCGCCACTGACATATTTAGAATTAAATGTATTTGCAACAGCACCATATGGAGAGCGAGTTCCTACTAAACCTGTTGCAAACTGATCAAGATTAGTTTTACCAATTACAATCGCCCCCGCTTGTTTTAACAAACGTACTGTTTCAGCATCTTCTGCTGCAACAGTAGTTAAAGCTTTACAAGCTGCGGTAGTTACAAACCCTGCAACATCAATATTATCTTTCACTGCAAACGGAACGCCGTAGAGTGGAAATTGTTTTGCTAAACTCTCAGCTTCTTTAGTTAATTCATTGAGAAATTGAATTTGCTGTTCAATCTGTTCTAACGTCGCAATTGAAATCCATGCATTATCTTGAGGATCAATTAATGCAACTAAATCTTTTAACGTATTGAGTCGAATCTCATTTTTCGAATAAGCTGTTTGCCACTCTGAAATTGTCCAACCTAAAGTTTTTATTTCATGCATTTTATGAATCCCATCTTGTATACAAGTTTGAATTTTAAAATGCAGAATCCATGCCAATTTATTTTATATATCTAAATCAGATGGTTATATTATTTTATAGATATACTATTTTTTCTAATTTTCATCTTGGTGCTTAAAAGGCTTTGTTTTAATGCAAATGCTCCATGATTTAGCAAATAGCATTTTTGTTTATCAAAAGTTGCTCAAATTCATATTTAATCAATTATTCTTATAATTTATTGCTTTATTTTTAGATAGTTGGATAACGCCTCAAACTCTGATGCTAAAGTTTGAATAGGTTGTTTCTCCATTGCTCTATTTTTTTTCAATACCACTTGCCCTAGCTCTGTTACTAATGCACCGCCACCGTACGTACCACCAGTTTGTGTTTCAACAAGTTGAGAATGAAAACATTGATTCATGGTATCTACAAGTTGCCAAGCTCGACGATAACTCATGTTCATCGATTTTGCGGCTTGAGAAATTGAGCCTGTACGTTGAATTGCTTCGAGTAATTCAGCTTTACCCGGACCAAAAGCAATTTGCTCCTCAGCTAAGATTCGGACGTGTAATTTTAAACGTGCTTTGGACATCAACTTATACTCAAAGATTTGATGATGCGCTACACATCATCAAATCGAAACATTCACAATTAAAAATGAATCACTGTACGAATCGACTTACCTTCGTGCATTAGATCAAAAGCATAATTAATTTCTTCAAGCGACATAGTATGAGTCACAAATGGCGCAAGTTGAATTTCACCTTTCATTGCATCTTCAACCATTTTAGGTAATTGCGAACGACCTTTCACACCACCAAAAGCCGTTCCCATCCATTTACGACCTGTCACCAACTGGAATGGACGGGTTGAAATTTCCTGTCCTGCACCTGCCACACCAATAATCACGGATTGTCCCCAACCACGATGAGCACATTCCAATGCTGAGCGCATGACATTGGTGTTTCCAATACATTCAAAAGAATGATCAACACCCCAACATCATCACGACCCTGAAAGTACCAGATTTCAGTGTCTTACCATGGATTTTGTCTCTTATTTTCCAGTGGAATGGATGATGTAAATCAACTATGCTCTCATATTGAATTTGCCGAATTGACAATTTATTGAAAATTAAATAGCAATATTATCTTACTTTTTATGTGCTAAATTACCTTGAGAAACAATAACAAGGATAAACACATGATTTTAGAAAAAGACTGGAAAAATATTCAACGGATTTTTAAACTTGCACAAAAAGCATCAATACATGCTTCAATTGCAACAGTCGATCAGTATGGGCAACCCAATATTACCCCTATCGGCACTGTCTTTTTAAATGACAATCAAACCGCTTATTTCTTTGATACATTTACAGAAAGATTGGGTGAAAATCTTAGCCAAAATTCCAAAGCCTGTATTCAGTCTGTTAATAGCGGAAAGCTGTTCTGGCTAATTTCACTGATTCAGGGAAATTTTAGTGATTATCCTGGCGTTCGTTTATATGTGGAAATTGGAGATTTACGTCCAGCAACTGAACAAGAGAAACTTGCAGTGGAACAACGAGTGAAACCACTGCAATGGACAAAAGGCAGTCAACTGATCTGGTCTGAATTTACCCATGTCCGTGACATCAAGATCAATGATTTTAGATGGATCAAATATCCAAGAATGATGGAAAATCTAATCTAAACGCATTTCAAACAGGCACAGCCCCTCAATCTCTAAAGGCATCTTGATATTTTCAAAAGCTGCCGCTTTTAAAGCATCGATATACTCCTGTTTGTTCATATAAAGCTGGTCATTTTGCATGGCATGAGGTGCATATAGATGATCACAAACCAAGTAACAACCTTGAGGTTCTAATAAGGTTGTTACTTTTTTATGGAAATCAGCAGCATTTTTTTATGTCGAAGCTCATGCAATGCCTGATGAATGATAATCAAGTCATATTTTTGATTTACAGCATTTTACCACTCAGGCTCTTTAAAGTTTCCAATGAGATAATTGGCTGTTGCCTACTCTGAAGAGTTTAGCTTCTGTTGAGCAAGCTGATACATTGCCTCAGAAAAATCGAAAGCGGTATATTGAATATTGGGCAATTGCGACAATAAATGTTGCGCTAAAAATCCTGGCCCTGCTCCCAACTCCAGAATATGACCTTGATCAGAAGCATGCGTCTTAATCAGATTGGCATAATAATCAAAGAAATCCTTTCTCCACGGGCGTTTCACATTCGCCGTGTCTTGCCATTCTACAGCATCATCATAATTGCGTAAGTCAATTGGACTGGCAACATCGTTCATTCATTTCCCCTCCTTTTATAGTTAAACCAAACCAATTTGTTGAAAGAACTGTTTGTAAACATCCGCTTTTTTTTCCAGTGCCAATGGATAGGCCCGTGATGATGAGGGCAAGCGATATAAGCTTAGCTCACGATTGCCATAATTCACCTGTACCGATTGACCACCGATCATGGGCTTGACTGGCTGATCTGGAAAATGCTGCATCAGTGTATCTGTCGCTTTATCACCAGTCGTCATAATGGTGTGACATGCAGGAATTTGGATGAGTAATTCTGACAAATCTGTAGGCGTGACTATTTCTAGAAATTTATCAGATGCATTACCTTGTAATCTTTTAATTCGAAATGCGGTATCGAATATTCCTACACCAATTTCTATCAAAAATTCACGAATTTTTTGTTCTTTAAAGTTTTTATTTGATAAATCAAGGAAATAGTTTTTATCTTTGAAAAATATTAATCCGAATATTCGCCACATGTCATTTTGATAATTTGGATAGTAAAAATTCATCCTCCATCTGTTTTGAGGAGGAGGAAAGCTTCCCAACATTAGCAACTTAGCATTATATGGTAAGAATGGCTTCAGTGGATGTGTTTCAATTTCAAAAATAGTCATTAAAATCTAACAACATGAAAAATTTAAAACAGTTTAATCAATTATTCTGTATCAAAATAGCTTTCTCATTTCTAATAGAAAATAAACAAGGAAGACAACGTGTATCTTCCTTGTTTATCAATTTTTTTATCAACGTTTAAAAAAATTGAATGGTAACTTTAAATACCGCACACCATTACTTTCTGGTTCTGGAAAACGACCTGCATCCATATTGATTTGTATAGATGGCAGAATCAACTTTGGCATCGCCAAAGTGGCATCACGTGCCTGACGCATCTTTACAAAATCTTGTCGATCGGTATCAGATTTCAAATGAATATTACTGTGTTTCTGTGCAGCAATTGTTGTCTCATAGAAATACTCATTTCTACCTTCAGGCTTATAATCATGGCATAGATAAACACGCGTATCATCAGGTAGTTCATATAACTTTTGAACAGAATCAAAAAGTATATCCGCACTTCCTTTAGGAAAATCACATCTCGCCGTACCATAATCTGGCATGAATAAAGTATCACCAACAAAGACAGAATCACCAATGACATAACTCAAGCACGCTGGCGTGTGTCCAGGCGTTGGAATATTGTAAGCATCTAGATGACCAATCTTAAAATGCTCATCATCTTTAAAGAGATAATCAAAAGTTTGGTGTGAATTAAACATCTTCACATCAAGATTGTATATTGAGCTAAAGGTCTCTTGCACAATACCGATCTTTTCACTCATCGCAATCTTTCCACCCAAATATTCTTTGAGATACTGAGATGCGGTTAAATGATCTGCGTGGACATGTGTTTCTAGTATCCACTCAACCTTTAACTGATGAGTCTTTACGAAATCAATAATTTGATCTGCACTATGAGTTGATGTAGAAGCAGATGCAGCATCATAATCTAGAACACTGTCAATTACGGCACATACTTTAGTTTCTGGGTCAGTCACCACATAACTAAATGTATTTGTATTTTCATCAAAAAATGCTTTGACTTGAGGATGTTGCATCTAATCTCTCCTACTTATCGTTCTGCCCATATGCGATGAATAAAGATACCGAGGAACATTGCTCCGATAAAATACCATGCTTCAGCATAGCCTAACCCGATCAGAGTAATTGCAGGTGCAGGACATACACCAGCTATCCCCCAACCTATACCGAACAGCATCGAACCAACGATCAATTTTTTATCGATCTGTTTATTAGTGGGTAATGAAATTACTTCACCGAATAATGTTTTTGGATTTCGGATCGCTTTTTGGAATGGAATGATGGCAATCGCAATAGCCCCAATCATCACAAACATTAGGCTAATATCCCACTCACCAAAAATGTCTAAAAATCCTAAAACTTTTTCAGGATTTGACATACCTGAGACCATTAGTCCTAGTGCAAATAATCCGCCAAATATGAACGCAAATACATTTTTCATATCGCAACTCCTAAAATATGGCGAATAACGAATACAGTCACGATTCCAGCTAGCATAAATGTGACCGTTGCAACGATCGAACGCACTGATAAGCGACTCATACCACAGATACCATGACCACTAGTACATCCCGAACCTAATCGCGTGCCAAAACCTACCAAGATTCCAGCAATGATTAATCCAATTGGTGAGGATTTAATCACAATCTCAGGTTCAACAAATAATTGGTAAATGAAAGGAATGATGAATAAGCCAGACAAGAACCAAAATGCAGGATTATTCAAAAGTGATTTAGGTTGTAAAACCTGCGCAAGCAAGCCACTAATCCCTGCAATACGACCATTTACATACAAATAGCCCACTACTGCAATTCCAAGGATAGCACCGCCAATCAAAGCTAAAATAATGCTAGACATTGTTTTACTCTTTTAAAACATTATATTTTTTTATAATATATTATTTTGTATATTTAATGAAGTAATTATTCAAAAACTATACAAATCTTTTTGTACTTTTTTTCAACAATTCTCTATGTGTATTAAATTAAACATATGATTTAATTTAATAATTTATTTAATTTAATTTTTAACAAAAAATATTTTTTGACCATTGGAAAAAATTCAACGCTCTGCTCTATTTACACTTTAAAACCTCGTCCTTTTAATTTAAACAACCATTAGAGCCAAGTTGATGTTATCTAAAGTTAAAAAACTAGGTAATAATGCTTAGAAAATTTGATATCGTCTTTTCTAGTTTAACTATCATTAGCATAAATAATGGTTGGGTTGTTAACTAAAACATAAAGTTTTTAATCAAGCGATTCTCAAGTTTGAGCTGATTTTAATTTATTAATTTTATATGGTTTTTTACAGACTAATTCTCAATAGTTTTCTATCTAAGCTGCCGTACACAGTTATACGACAGCTAGTTTTTTACAATCTAAGAAATTTCTACAAGCAGTATGCTCTTGGCATAAGACAACACTTATATCAGTTCTTCAATTCCTATTAATGTAGGTAACTTATCAATTAATTTGTTTAATTCATCATTTGCAGGAGAAATACAACCAGTGTAATGACTCAAACGTGTTGTAGTACCATCTGCTTGTTTCCACCAAAAATAAGAACTAGGTTTATCTGTTGCAGTTTGCACACAACCTGTTGTTTTTACATTAGAACCAGTTTCTGGACGATACGTTTTTAATTCACTTTGTAATTTCTTATACACAGCAGGATCTACTTGAAGATCGCGTGTACCAGTCACTTTAGTGTACTGTTTACCCTCGAAATGAACTGTTCCATTAGGTGAAACTTCAACTGAATAAATTGGACATGCACCAAAACATGGGCTTGTTGAATAACGGATCGTTTCTTGAGCTACATTTTGAGATTGCTCAGGTGTTGAAGCACAACCAACTAATGCCAATGTAAAAAAACTTGAAAGTAATAATTTTTTCATTTGTTAATCCGTTGTAAAGTTTAGTCAATAAGTCAATAAATTTATCAAATAGTGAAATAGTTGTCATTTATATTGGTGTTACAATCACTAAATTATCAATTTTACTTAGGCTATTTTTATAAAAAATTAATTTATGGCTTGTGATTGCAATATTAAACGAGCGAGTTCTAAATCATCTGGATAAGTGATTTTGATATTATCTGAACGACCTTGTACAACTTGTACGGGTTCATTTATATATTCCAGTGCACTTGCCTCATCAGTAATTACAATTTGATCTTTCAGTGCTGACTCTATTGCATTTTTTAATATGCTTATCTTTGCCACTTGTGGTGTTTGAGCTTGCCACAATAGATCACGACTCACTGTTTTCTCTATTTGATGGTCTTCAACTACTTGTTTTAATGTATCTCGAACAGGTATAGCTAAAATGGAACTCTGATCTGACTCTACAGCAGTAATTATCAATTTTTCGAGACAATCTGTTGTAATGCAAGGGCGTGCTGCGTCATGTACGAGAACCCAATCATTTTCATCTGCAATATTTAATAAATACATCAAAGCATTTAATACCGAATGAACACGCTCAGCTCCCCCCTTACAAAAGTGAAGCCTATCTAAGTGCTCAAAAGCTAATGTCTGGGCAAAGTTATCGCTCTCACCTATAGCGATAACACATCCAGCTAACTGCAAAGTATTGAGCCTGTTGACCGTATGCTCAATTACTGTACGCTGAGCAATATATTGATATTGTTTTAATTCAGATTTTGAAAAACGACTACCTGAGCCTGCTGCTGGTACAACAGCCCATAATTTAGTCTGGATTTTCATTGGTTGGGGCATCTAATTTTGCATTTGGATCGATATAGATCGGTTTGTAATGGGTACTGATCGTACTCATTTGCACAAAGGTCTCATTTGGTTTGATTAAACCTAGATCGAGACGTGCATGTTCTTCAATCGCTTCAGTTCCATTTTTTAAGTCAAAAACTTCAGCCGCTAAAATGCGATTACGCTCTTTTAGCTCTTCATTGATTTCAGCTTGCTGCGTGATTTGTTGAGCTAAAGCTTGATGAGGGAAATATCCTCCCTCACCTAACCAAAATTGGTACTGTAAGCTTGCAATCAGAACGATTGCAAGCAACAGAATCAATTTACTCGAAGTTGATCGAAAGACTTCTAGCATAATTCAGAGATTATTTTAAACCTTTGAATTCAGCTTTACCGCGGTAAGCTGCTTTAGTCAATTCTTCAATACGAAGTAATTGGTTATATTTTGCAACGCGGTCAGAACGGCATAGAGAACCAGTCTTAATTTGACCAGCTGCTGTACCTACTGCCAAATCAGCAATAGTCGAATCTTCTGTTTCACCAGAACGATGTGAAATAACAGTTGAATAGCCATTTGCTTTAGCTAGATAGATAGCATCTAATGTTTCAGTCAAAGTACCGATTTGGTTATATTTGATCAGAATAGAGTTACCTACTTTCTCATCAATACCACGTTGTAAAATCTTAGGGTTTGTTACGAATAAATCGTCACCAACCAATTGGATTTTGTCACCAAGAATTGATGTTAAGTAGCTCCAACCCTCCCAATCAGATTCATCCAAACCATCTTCGATCGAGATGATAGGATATTGATTTGCAAGACCAGCTAAATAATCAGCAAATTGATGGCTTGTGAAAGCACGGTTACCTTCGCCTTCTAAAACGTATTGACCGTTTTTGTAGAACTCAGAAGATGCGCAGTCTAAAGCAAGCATCATGTCAGAACCAGCTTTATAACCAGTTAACTCAATTGCTTGTAAAATAACTTGGATCGCTTCTTCATTAGAGCGCAAGTTAGGTGCAAAACCACCTTCATCACCAACTGCAGTATTTAAACCTTGTTTCTTTAAAACTGATTTTAAAGAATGGAATACTTCAGCACCAGCACGTAACGCTTCAGCAAATGAAGTGAAACCAACTGGCTCAATCATGAACTCTTGAATATCAACAGTGTTATCTGCATGCTCACCACCGTTGAGGATGTTCATCATCGGTACAGGCATAGTCAAAATAGTTTGACCACGAAGGTCTGCGATATATTGGAAAAGAGGAAGTTTCTTTTCTTCAGCAGCAGCACGCGCAGCAGCTAAAGAAACTGCTAAAGTTGCGTTTGCACCTAATTTTTCTTTGTTTTCAGTGCCATCAAGCGCGATCATTGTATTATCAATGTCTTTTTGCTCAAAAACTGATTTACCCAACAAAGCATCACGAATCAATGTGTTAACATTGTTAACTGCTGTACGAACACCTTTACCTAAGTAACGAGATTTATCTCCGTCACGAAGTTCTAAAGCTTCACGAGAACCAGTTGAAGCACCAGATGGTGCACATGCACGACCAACAACCCCAGATTCTAAAATTACGTCTGCTTCGATGGTTGGGTTACCACGAGAGTCCAAAATTTCGCGTGCACGGATGTCAACGATTTGGCTCATGAACAATTCCTCTGTTTAATGAATAAAAAGATGTATTTTCATACATCAATGGGTATCTAACTTTTTGAATCCTTTAACTAAAGTATCCAATTCTTTTAACTGTGCCAAGAATGGCTCTAATTGAGATAAGCGTAATGCACATGGTCCATCACATTTCGCTACTTCAGGCTCTGGATGTGCTTCTAAGAACAAACCAGCTAAACCAGTCGCCATGCCTGCACGTGCTAACGTCGTAATTTGGGCACGACGACCACCAGCTGAATCAGCACGTCCACCAGGTGTTTGCAATGAGTGCGTCACATCAAAGAACACAGGGACATTCATTTCTTTCATGATGTCAAAACCAAGCATATCAACAACTAAGTTGTTATAACCGAATGCTGAACCACGCTCACAAAGAATTAGTTTGTCATTTCCAGCTTCAAGACATTTATGCAAAATATGGCGCATTTCATGTGGAGCTAAGAATTGTGCTTTTTTAATATTGATAATAGCCTGAGTCTTAGCCATCGCCTCAACTAGATCAGTTTGACGACTTAAAAAAGCAGGTAATTGGATGATGTCAGCAACTTCAGCAACTGGAGCTGCTTGATATGGTTCATGTACATCAGTAATGATAGGGACATTAAATTGTTTCTTAATGTCAGCAAGCCATTCAATCCCTTTTTCTAAACCAGGGCCGCGAAAAGAATTCAAACTTGAACGATTCGCTTTGTCAAAGCTCGCTTTGAACACGTAAGGAATATCTAAGCGCTTGCAGATGTCAATATAAGTTTCAGCAATTTCGAAAGCTAAATCTTTTGATTCTAATACGTTCATTCCGCCAAATAATACAAATGGCAAATGATTTGCCATTTGTATATCGCCTAAACGTACAACTTCTTGTGGTTTTAATTGTGACATTTAAACTTTCCCAGTTTATTTAAAGAACTGCATTATTTACCTTGTTGGTGCTGTTTTTTCGCAGCATCAATAAAACCAGCAAATAATGGATGTCCATCACGTGGTGAACTTGTAAATTCTGGGTGGAATTGTACAGCAATAAACCAAGGATGTTCAGGAATTTCTACAGTTTCAACTAAATGTTGTACAGAAGAATAACCTGAAATTTTCATACCAGCTTCTTCAAGCGTAGGAATGAAACGATCATTCATTTCATAACGATGGCGATGACGCTCAGTAATTTCAGCTTTACCATAGACTTCGCGAGTTTTAGTACCTTCAACCAATTCTGACTTTTGAGCACCAAGACGCATTGTTCCGCCTAAGTCTGATTCAAGACTGCGCTGTTGTAATTCGCCACGCTCGTCTAACCATTCAGTAATTAAGCCAATTAATGGATATTTAGTTGAACGATTAAACTCTGTAGAGCTTGCTTCTGGAATACCTGCTACATTGCGAGCATATTCAATTACAGCAAGTTGCATACCTAAACAAATACCCAAGAAAGGTATTTTATTTTCACGTGCATACTGGATCGCACGCATTTTACCTTCAGTACCGCGCTCACCAAAACCACCTGGCACAAGGATCGCATCAGCAGTATTTAAAACACTAATATCTTGTTGTTCAAGATCTTCAGCATTTACATAATCAATCTGAACTTTTACGCGATTTTGGATACCAGCATGTAAAAGTGCTTCATTGACAGATTTATATGCATCTGGCAATTCAACATATTTACCAACCATAGCTACACGTACCGTGTACTCTGGATTGAGTAATGCTTCAACAACATTATCCCAATCTTCAAGATTTGCTTCAGGAAGATCATTAAAACCAAAACGTTCACAAATTAAATCGTCAACATTCTGTTCATAAAAATTACGTGGGATTTGGTAAATTGTTTTCGCATCTTTACAAACAACAACTGCACGCGCTTCTACGTTAGTGAAAAGAGCAATTTTACGTTTAGTATCAGCATCAACATCATATTCAGTACGACAGATTAAAATGTCTGGTTGAATACCAATTGAAAGTAATTCTTTAACTGAGTGTTGAGTAGGCTTTGTTTTTAACTCAGCAGCTGATTTGATATACGGCAACAAAGTCAAATGCATGAGCATTGTACGTTTATGACCCAACTCAACCATAAGTTGACGAACCGACTCCATAAATGGAAGTGATTCGATATCACCAACAGTCCCGCCAATTTCTACAATAGCAACGTCGTAACCTTCACCTGCACGAAGAACACGCTCTTTAATATTGTCAGTAATATGCGGAATTACTTGAACTGTACCGCCTAAGTAATCACCACGACGTTCTTTATTCAAAACATCTTGATAAACACGACCACTTGTAAAGTTGTTTAATTTGGTCATTTTCGCACGACGTAAGAAACGTTCGTAATAGCCCAAATCTAAGTCAGTTTCAGCACCATCCTCTGTGACGAAAACCTCACCGTGCTGGAATGGACTCATGGTACCTGGATCGACATTAATGTATGGATCCATTTTCACCATAGTGACTTTTAAGCCACGGGCTTCCAAAAGTGCAGCAACAGAAGCAGCAGAAATACCTTTACCTAGTGATGAAACTACACCACCAGTGACAAAAATAAAATGGGTCATTGAGTTTCTCGTACAATCGAGCCGAAATCGGCCTACAATGTTGTGCAATTTTACTGTACTCTGCCCTAATAAAGCAAAGTCAAACCGCATCAATTCAAAGAACTATAAACAACTGGCTATTCTATCAGCATTTTCGATAAAAATTTATCGGAATTGTGGATATTTCATACATAAATTCTTTTTGCTTGGCTGACAGCAATCATTTTCAAGTTTAGATTATGATTTTTTAGTTTTATCACCTTAAAAATTAGTATGGATGGTGCAAGCAACTATAAAATATCAACAAAGCTGTTTGATGTAAGTGATTTATTCTTTTAATTTGCTGATATAATTCCCCCTGTCCTTTTTTAATATGTTGTTTTAACAATGGCGAATAAAAAACTTTTACTTTGTGCAGCGATTGCTACTAGTCTTTTATTAACTGCGTGCGTCAAAAAAGAAGAGCCTAAAAACGAAGATCAGCAAGAACAAACTGCTGAAACTGAAACGAGTCAAGCACAAACTGAGCCTAAGAACAGTGAGTTTGAAACGCTTGAAAGCGTAGATAATCAAGAAACTACAGCTCCTGTTACCGAAACTATTCGTGAAGAAACTCCAAATACAACAACTGAAGTTCGTCGTGAGATTCGCCCTGCTGAAACAACTACTAGCAGCCAAACTCAAACTTCTACAACAGAACAACCTAAACCGACTCAAACTGAACCAAAACCAGTAAAGACGGAACCACAAAAGCCAGCTACTCCAGCTCAATCTGAAGAAGATGCTGTTGCAGCAGCAATTGCGGCTGCTACACCTGCGCTTAATAATTAAGTTATCTTATGAATACCCAAATCAAAATTATGGTTTGGGTATTTAATTCATAAAAAATTTTATCTTCTTTTATCCTTTTACTCTTAAACACATGTCAGAAACGATTCTCTATCTATCAGTTAGGGACAATATTATCTATCTTCTTCAAAATTAATTGACAGGAAAAGAATATAGAACTAGCTTCTATCCCATAAGTTCTATTTTAGAACTAATAATAAATGGAGTAAATAATGAAAACTAACTCAACCCGTTTACCTGCCTCATTTCCTGTACGTCGCATGGATTACAATTTCGAAAATACACCTAAATACTGGTGTGCTAATGATCCAGCAATGACACATTATTTCACCGGACTCTCAACCTTATTTTCAGAAGGTGAATCTTATTTCGTGCGATCAGTAAGAGCATTACGAGAACATGCAAAACTGAATGAAGCATTAGATAGAGAAATTAGTGCTTTCATCGGCCAAGAGGCTATGCATTCAAAAGAACATCATGCTTTTCATATTAGCGCTCAACAACATGGCTTGAACCCTGAATCTTTGGAAAAAGTTACTGGTATTGTTCTCAAAGGTCTTGAAAAAATATTTAGTAAAAAGTGGAATTTACTTGTTACTGTAGGCTTAGAGCATTACACAGCCGTACTAGTCGTAAGTATGATGGAAACTGTAAATGAGTATATGACGGATAAAACTATACGAGATTTATGGTTATGGCATAGTGTTGAAGAAACTGAGCATAAAGCTGTAGCTTTTGATTTATATGAATATTTATATGGAAATGGATTAAATGCTTACCTTCCTCGGGTCACAATTTTCACTTTAAGCCTGATTCTTATTACTGGACTTTCAACAATCTACCAAATAGTTTTAATGAAACGAGATAAACAAGGGGCTTAGGAAGTTAAGCATATCAAAAAGTATGGTAACTTCCTTATATGAAAGCAAAAAATAGATACTATTCCCGTTCAAGAATCACAGAGGCAAAATTCAGACAGATCATTCGCTTTTTTGCCATGGATTTAACTGCTTCAGATACAGCTAAACTCACCAATATTTCTGTACGTTCCATCAATACAATTTACATCAGGTTGCGTAAAAAGATTGCGGCTCAATGTGAGGAAATATCTCCTTTCAACGGTATCGTTGAACTTGATGAATCCTACTTTGGTGCTCGTCGTATTCGAGGAAAACGTGGACGTGGTGCATCAGGAAAAACCATTGTATTTGGACTACTCAAAAGAGATGGAAACGTATACACAGAAATTGTGCCTGATTGCTCCAAAGCTACGCTACAGGGTATTATTCGGGGGCAGATAGAGCTTGATTCTGTGATCAATACAGATGGATGGAGAGGCTATGATGGTTTAGTTGATATTGGTTTTGACAAACATTTAAGAGTGAATCATGGGAACAACGAATTTGCATGCGGGGAGCGTCTTATTAACGGCATAGAATCATTCTGGGGATATGCTAAAAAGCGACTCGTCAAGTTTAATGGAATTGACAAAAAGATGTTTTATTTGCATCTTAAAGAAACGGAGTATCGCTTCAATCATCGGAACGGTAATTTATATCTCGATTTGCTTAAATTACTCCGTAACAATCCTCTTTAACTTCCTAAGCCCCTAAACAATTATCAAATCTTAAAACATGGCAAAACTTCTTTAATTTTGCAGCTAAGCAATATAAAACATTTATTCCCAAATTCTTTGAATACTATAGATATGACTTTCACCCTAACCAGACTAATGAAAAAAATTTAGTTGCAACCACGAAAATAAAACTTGGAATAAAAGATACACCTGCTTTGGTATCTTAAAATAAAAAAAGCCCATTCACACATGGGCTTTATTCCTTAAATTACTTAGCTTGAACGCTGAATAAGAAAATAATCTGAAATAAGTCGTGCTGACCAAGATGAAGTTTGCCAGCCTTCATAAAATCCACAGTGGCTTCCTTTTTTCGTTGTAATCACAGCAATATTATCCATT
The DNA here is from genome assembly GCF_030913345.1 of Acinetobacter sp. A22. Taxonomy (NCBI): domain Bacteria; kingdom Pseudomonadati; phylum Pseudomonadota; class Gammaproteobacteria; order Moraxellales; family Moraxellaceae; genus Acinetobacter; species Acinetobacter sp. A22. Next base: position 994,505 of record NZ_CP133162.1, on the reverse strand, counting down.
TGCTCTATAGCAGATTTATATGGATGAAAGTTTTTGATCGAGCACACAGGATCATCTTCAGAGTTTAGAATCATCAATGGAATTTTTATATTTTGAAAAACATATATCGGATTAATCGCTTTACAGTAGCTCTCATAATCTCTAAAACCTGCCATTTCAAAATAGACTTTTTCAAACTCTTCAAGAGTTGTTGATGCTAAAACCTTTTCTAATGAATCAAGCTGTTTCCATGTAGATTGGTAAGGATAAATAAAATGCTTAAACAATTTTTTCGTCATTAACTTTGTGTAAAACGGATGAACATTTTTGAATCCAATTTCGGTGTTATAACCAGGACACATCGCAAATGCAGCTTTAAAAGGCGTGTCTAGACCTTGTTCACCCAAATAACGCACTAATAATCCAGTTCCAACAGAAGAACCAACAGCATACAAATCAGACTCAGGAAATATATGTTGAATATGCGTAAGTTGTTCTTTCAAATCATCTGTCGATCCAAAAAGTGAAATGCGAGGTACAGGCATTGGTAAACCAGCGTGTCCACGACGTAAACATAGCGCGATTCTCCATCCTGTGTATTGATGCAAATCTTTTACTAGTTCTCGCATACTTTCAGGTGAACCCGTAATTGTATGCATAATAACAATCGTCGGTGTTTGCTTAGGCAAGTCGTATCCATACCATGCTATTCCTGTAACACCACCATCCTGCATAGTGAGTTGTTCAATACGATCATATTGAAGCTTTATCGTCTTTTTTCTAATAACATCAAAATACAACAGATGCATGTGATTGTTAGACAACCAAGGTGTTGGGCGATACTTCTGTTTTAGCTGAGGCAATTTCTCTAAGATATTTTTAATCTTTCCATTTGGTGAATAATATGTCTTTGGTTTCTCTGCACCAACCACAAGGTCAAATAACTCTATGCCCAAAACTTTAATTTTATTTAAAGTAGAAATACCCATAGATGACAATAGCCTTAAATTATGAGGTGAAGAATTCTCGCACTAACGACGCGACCTGTTTCCCCCAGATCTCGTAAATTTCTTTACTTGGATGAAACCCATCTATAGCCATGGGTAGATTCATCTCTTGAAAATGTTCAAGATCAAATTCAATAAACTTAAATATTGGTTCAGTTGATAAATAGCCTTGTAATTTTTTATTCATTTGTTGAGCATGTTTTCCAAATATCCAAGCAAGTGGATGAGGTAAAGCTGGAAAATGCTGCATAGGTGGAACACCAGTTACAATAATCAATTTTGGATCAAATTTCTTTCGTAATTCGGTAAACAATTGTTTTTGCTGCTTTATCCACAAGCGAGTTGAGGTAAGTTTAGTCACGTCATTTACCCCAATTGAAGTGACGATCACATCATAAACTTGCGGCTCTAAAGCATTAATTGCATCAATGAGTTGTCTAGTATTATTACCAGTTTTAGCATGTAAAGCCCATGTCAGTTTATATTCATTCATAAGCTGTGAAAGTAATACGCCTGAAAGAGCTTGATGCTGATATTCAACACCAACTCCTGCAGCAGCAGAATCACCTAAAATAAGCAATGATAATGGTCGACCAAGACCTACAATTCCTTGACGCTCTCCAATTGGCTCTATAAGTTTTGGTGTACGTTGTTTAACAACAATTCCTTGAGCAACTATGACTGGTAGTAGGAATAATGTCGATATTTTTAACCACATTTTAATTCAAACTTACTTAGGCTATTTTTAATATTAAGTAGCTTGATATTGGGAGATTCTTTGACCCATTTGCTCTGCTAAGGCAGCCAAACCACTCATCGGCCGAATCATCACCTCAAAATCAATAATTTGCCCTCGATCATTGAAGCGAATCATATCGATACCTTTTAATGATTTACCACTCACATTCGCGCTAAATTCTAGCACTACATTTTCACCATCTTCAGTAAAGAACTCACGATGATAAGTAAAGTCCTGAAAAACTTGGATAACATTGGTCAAAATAAAGAAAACAACCTGTTTCCCTTCATACGGTTTATAAGCGACAGGTGATCTAAATACTACCTCATCTGCTAATAAATCATTTAAGACGGACATGTCATTGGTTTCCAACATTTGATGCCATTTTTTGATTGATATTTGAGTTGTTGCAAGTGTCATTCTTATTGTCCTATTAAATTTATATGGTCTTGAAAAGGGCATTTTCTTAAAATAGAAAACACCCTTTTATTTATTATAGAATTGCTGCTAGTTCAGCACCTTGACGAATTGCACGCTTCGCATCTAACTCGCCTGCTTCTTTTGCACCACCGATAAGATGAACATTTTTACCATCAGCTTTGAGTTGATCATACATCGCTGTATATGATTCTTGGCCTGCACAAATTACGACGTTATCAACTTCTAATACTGTTGTTTTTCCATCAACAGTAATATGTAAACCTAGATCATCTACTTTGTCATAACTTGCACCTGCGATCATTTTTACATCGCGATGTTTTAAGCCTGTGCGGTGAATCCAGCCAGTTGTTTTACCCAAACCTGCACCTACTGCCGAAGCCTTACGTTGTAATAAATATATTTCTCGTTCAGATTTTTCAAGTTTAGGTTGTTTCAGACCACCAACATGCTCGTATGCTGTATCAATACCCCATTCTGCATAGAATTTTTCAGGGTTTAAGCTACCGCTTTCACCTTCGTGACTTAAATATTCAGCAGTATCAAAACCAATACCACCAGCACCAATAATCGCTACACGTTTTCCTACTGGTACACGCTCTTTAAGTACTTGGATATAACTTAGAACTTTTGGATGATGAATGCCTTCAAATTGTAATTGACGTGGTGTTACACCAGTAGCTACAACAATTTCATCATAGTTTGCTTTGCTTAACTCTTCATAAGTTACAGTATGGTTCAATACCAACTCAATATTTGGTTGTAATTCGATTTGACGCTTGAAGTAGCGCAGTGTCTCGTAAAATTCTTCTTTTCCTGGAATCGTTTTAGCGATATTGAACTGTCCACCAATCTGATTACTTGAATCAAAAATTTTAACTTTATGACCACGGCTAGCTGCATAAGTTGCAAAACTCAACCCAGCAGGCCCTGCACCAATTACTGCAATATTTTTTACGGCATTTGTTTCCTTGAAAATTAGTTCAGTTTCATAACATGCACGCGGATTGACTAAACATGTCGCAATCTTCATAGAGAAAATATGGTCTAAACATGCTTGGTTACAACCAATACAGGTATTGATTTCATCACTGCGATTTTCTTTAGCTTTTAATACAAATTCTGCATCCGCCAACATAGGACGAGCCATTGAAATCATATCAGCATGACCTGATGCTAAAACATGCTCAGCCATTTCAGGTGTGTTAATACGATTCGAAGTGATTAATGGAATAGATACACTTCCTTTAAGTTTTTCCGTTACCCAAGTGAATGCAGCACGAGGTACTTTTGTAGCAATCGTTGGAATACGTGCTTCATGCCAGCCGATCCCTGTATTAATAATTGTTGCACCCGCTTTTTCAATTTCTTTAGCAAGGTGAATCACTTCTTCTAAGCTAGAACCACCTTCTACCAAATCGAGCATAGATAACCGATAAATAATAATAAAGTTCTCGCCCACTAAATCACGCGTACGTTTCACAATTTCGATTGGAAAACGGATACGATTTTCGTAGCTACCACCCCACTCGTCATCACGATGGTTGGTACGTGCGGCAATAAACTCATTAATCAAGTAGCCTTCTGAGCCCATGATTTCTACGCCATCATAACCTGCATATTGTGCTAATTTTGCACAATTCGCAAAGTCATCAATGGTTTGTTGGACTTCTGCAGAACTTAATGCTTTTGGCTTAATTGGGTTGATTGGAGCCTGAATTGCTGAAGGCGCGACGTTATTTGCTTGATAAGAATAGCGCCCTGTATGAAGAATTTGCATAGCAATCTTACCACCTGCATCATGTACAGCTTGGGTAATCACTTTATGTTTTTCTGCTTCTTCGATTGAATCTAATTTTGTTCCATGTGCAAAAACAACACCATCATCGTTTGGAGATACACCACCTGTAACAATTAATCCAACCTCACCTTTTGCACGTTCAGCATAAAATGCTGCCATACGTTCATAGCCTTGTGGCGCTTCTTCTAAACCAATATGCATAGACCCCATAAGCACACGGTTTTTTAAAGTCGTAAAGCCTAAATCAAGTGGCTGAAGTAAATGTGGATAAGCTGACATAAATTCTCCTATGGCTAGCAATCTGCTTGCTAATGCAACTTGTTGCATAAAGTTATAAACAATATTTGATTTTTATGCAACATTTTGCATAATCTTAATAGTCACATTTTATTTTTGGATGTTTATGTCTCTTGCCCATGTTTTATTGACGAGTTTATTAGAAAAACCAAGCACTGGTTTCGAACTTGCTCGTCGTTTTGATCGCTCTATGGGCTTCTTTTGGAACGCGACACATCAACAAATTTATCGTGAACTCAATGGAATGCTCAAAAAAGGTTGGATATCAACCATTGAAGAAGAAACAACAAACAGTCGTAAAAAAACATATCAAGTCGAACAATTAGGTCGCATACAATTAGCTGCATGGATCGAGCAACAAAGTGAACCTGCGCAACTAAGAGATGATTTGATGATTAGGTTGAGGGCTGAAGCACAATTAGGTGGCAATACGATATTACCTGAGTTGATTCGCCACTTAGAGTTACACAAAGAGAAGTTAAAATTGTACCAAGCCATTCATGACAAAGACTTTAAAAATAACGAGCCAACAAATCGTATTTTATTTATCCATAAAATGATTCTTGAACTCGGTATTATTAAAGAAAATGAATGGATAAAATGGTTACAGAAAATGATCCCTCAGCTCAAAAAGTTTGAGGAAGCGGACAAGATTGGAGAAAAATAATGCCGTTTTACACCATGCCTGATCAAGAAAAATTATTTGTACGACGTGTTGGCGAAGGAGAACCTGTACTCGTCTTATCAGGACTTGGTATGCAAAGCTGGCAATGGCTACCTTTTTTATTTTCCAATCGCAATCAATATGAATTTATTATCCCAGATTGGAGAGGATTCGGCGGCTCTAAAAATTGTGTAATTCCATCAATGGATGCTATCTCAAGCCATTGGAATGATGTAGATGCACTCATCAAACTGCTTAATTTAGACCAGTTTATCCTGATGGGATATTCTATGGGTGCAACGACTGCTATGCATGGAATGAAACATGGTGATTTAGCTAAAAAAATTAAAGCCTACCTTCATATTGATCAAACACCAAAAATTGCTGTTGATGATACTTGGCAATATGGTCTATTTGGAACAAAGTATTCTCAATTCAAAAGTTTACTTCTCGATATTCAAACACTTTTATTGGATTATAAGTCTGCAAAAAGGCTTGAAGATTTACCTAAAGACATTCGATATCAACTTGTAAGTCTTTGGAGTGCATTTATTGAGTTACAAAGCAATAATGCTTATAGTCCAAAAATCTTTAAACTGGCATTAAATCGACCAGTTTTACAAAAGTATTTACTACCTATTCAACGACTAGACTATTTACTTTGGTATGTTGAAAATTATCTGAATCATGATGAAGATTACCGTGATGCCATCAGTCAATTAGAGTGTCCAACAACGTTCTTTATTGGCCGAGACTCTACGCTTTATCCAGAAACTGGACAAACTTTAGTTGCTAATAGTCTAGCAAATGCTCAAACAATCTATTTTGAACGTTCAGGGCATACTCCCTTAATTACCGAACCAAGAAAATTCTCTCAAGAAATTGGGCGTTTTCTTAGTAGTAATTCATTGGATGCTGCATAAAAAATACAATAAAAAAGCCAATCAACAAGATTGGCTTTTTATGATCAATCAGGATCTCATTTGCTCAGCGATTTCCAAGAGAACTTGTTCAGTTTTATCCCAACCTAAACAACCATCCGTTACCGACTGACCGTAAGTCATATTACATGAAATCTTTTGATTTCCATCAACCAAGTGGCTTTCGATCATCACACCACGTACTTTGGATTCTGCACGTTCTGCAATAATTTGTTTTAGTACATTTGGTTGCTGTAATGGGTCTTTACCACTATTGCCATGACTACAATCAATTACTAATGCAGGTAAATGTTTATGTTTGAAGTGCATCGCTTGAATTGAAGCCAAATCATAATTTGTACCATGGTTTGAACCACGCAAAATTAAATGCGGTAAAGGGTTGCCATTGCTATGCAAAATAGCAGGTAAACCTTGCTGAGTCATTCCAAGGAATTGATGACCATTTAAAGCAGATTGAATTGCATCCAAAGCAATCTGAATCGAACCATCAGTACCATTTTTAAAACCAATACTATATGGCATATGGCTTGCGATCTCACGATGAATCTGAGATTCACTTGTTCGTGCCCCAATCGCTCCCCAAGCCAACAAGTCATCAAAATAACCTGTTGCCATCGGACTTAAAATTTCACTCGCGATCGGCAAACCTTTTTCAATAAGTTGAATATATAGCTCACGAGATTTTTCCAATCCCAATTGTAAATCTGATGATCCATCTAGGTTTGGATCATATAAAAAACCCTTCCAGCCAACTGTTGTACGTGGTTTTTCAATATAAGCACGCATTACAAGAAATATTTGATCTTTAACTTTTTCTTGGAGTTTTTGTAGGCGATCAGCATATTCAAGTACTGCGATAGGATCATGAATCGAGCATGGACCTGTAATCACCATAAGTCGAGGATCATGACCAGATAAAATATTCTGAATCGTTTGACGATGTTTTGAAATTTGCTGCACTAAATTTGCAGACAATGGATACTGCGCTTTGAGTTGTGATGGCAAGCTAAGCATTGATTCTTTTATTTGCGTTTGTGATGATTGTTTCAAAGCCGTATTTAAAGCATTCATTTTCATTTCCTTTGGACTGAAATCAGCCCGAGTATTTATTTGAGCAAGAGTGATCTAAGTGATGTTGATTTTTTTGCAAAGTAAAACCAAGAAATCTTGCTAAAATATGAAATGTTTGATGTATACATAATATTTCTCCTAAATTAATGAATCTTAAAGCATAAAAAAACCTGATCGGTGTTGCCGATCAGGTATTAACTGGTTGGGCAACCCTTTCGCTGCCCGAAACGCATCAGGCAACTAGATATATTGCCAAAAGTAAAAGTATGCGTTCGTGTTTACAGTATGCTTTAACATGTTTATTTCAAATATCTTAAAAACTGTTGCTTAGTTCTAAGTTACGCACTATTTCTGTATTTGACAAGCACTTTTTATGTTTTTTTAATTTTACCTAAAAAATAGACAGTAATTGATCTTTTAGCCAAGCTTCAATAAAATAGCACAAAAATACATCACCACGAGTATACGCCAATGAAGTAAGTCCTATTTTTCATCATCAAATTCAATTTCTTTTTTGATGTGCAAAATAGACTTATCTATGGTTGGACCACTCATATTCTAAAACTGATTTCGATCTATTTTTGCATATCCTGTTTATGAGGTTTCTTATGACTCAACAGGCATGTGTCGTTTCAAATTTATCGCTCGAACTAGCACAAAACAAACTATTTACTAATTTATCTTTCCAACTTCCAATTGGACAATTCACTGGTTTAATTGGAAGAAATGGACAAGGCAAATCTCTTCTGATGTCTATTCTTCATGGAGAAAAAACAACTCTACCCTATTCAGGTCAAATATCTTGGTTACGCCCACATCAAGATCTTCACCAGCTTCAACGTATCCAATCAGCGACTATTGCTGAGACACTGGAAATAGAAGACTTATATTTTTGTTTTGAACGCATTAGTAATGGAACTGCAACATTGACTGATTTTGATCAAGTTGAACATCTTTGGCATTTACCTTCTGAATGGCAACAACTATTAGAAAGTGCAGACTTACCCACTGATCTAGGTAAAAGTACAAATCAATTAAGTGAAGGACAAAAGACTAAACTTGCACTTTGTCGTTTATTCTTACTTAAAGATCATTATCTATTACTGGATGAACCGAGCAATCATTTGGATACGCAAGGAAGAAAATGGCTCGCTCAGCAAATGGAACTACATCCAACAGGCGGACTCATTATTAGTCATGACCGCCTACTACTCGCTCATGTAGAAGGTATTTTCAATTTAAACCACTTAGGTTTGCACTACTATGGAGGAAATTATGATCTTTATCACCGACAGCATCAGTTGCAAATACAAGCATTATCTCATTCAGTTCTACAAGAAAAGCGTGATTTGAAACAACTCAAAGAGCAACAACATCAAAGCCAAAAGAAAGCACAAAAAAGAAAGAAAACAGGTGAGAAATTAAGAGCTTCAGGATCTCAAGCGACAATCTTACTTGATGCAAAAAAGGAGCAATCTGAACAATCACTCTCTCAACTAAAAAAACAACAGATCAAACAGCTTACTCAAGCAAAAGATGAATTACAGCATAAACAACATCAACTGGAATATTACAAATCACAATCATTTGAGTTTACACATCCGTAAGCGTCCGCTGAACCCCATGCCTATTTTTTAATTTGAGTTGGATTTCCAGCGATGTGGCAGTAATTCTTCTATTTGGGTCGCTTTATGCGTCGGCAGCCTTTTCAGCACATCACTGAGATAGGCATACGGATCCAACCCATTCAGCTTTGCTGACTGGATTAAAGTCATGATATTTGCCGCTCGCTGTCCACTGCGCAGCGAACCTGCAAACAACCAGTTCTTACGGCCCAATGCCCAGGGGCGCATTGAGTTCTCTGCCCAGTTATTGTCAATGGGTAGATTGCCATCATCCAGATAGCGGCTTAAGGCTGGCCAACGCTTCAGACTGTAATTGATGGCCTTGGCGGTTGGAGAACTCGATGGCACCGTCAGATAATGTTGGTTGAGCCATTCATACAGTTGTTGCATCACCGGTTGGCTGTGCTGTTGTCGGTATTCGCGGCGGTGTTCTGCTGTACTATCGGTCTTTTTCCTGAGTTCGGCTTCTATCGCATACAGTTTCTGAATCATCAGTAATGCCTGTTCAGCGATCTGACTTTTCCCAGTCACATGTAGCTCATGGAATTTACGACGTGCATGCGCCATGCAGCCCACCTCAATGACATCGCCTGATTTAAAGCGTGCTTTATAACCACTGTAATCATCACAGACCAGATAACCCTGCCAGCCATTCAAGAACTCTGCAGCATGCTGACCTGAACGGCTATCCTGAAAGTCATAGATCACCGCTTGAACTGGATTGTACTGTGTAGTGGCATAGGCCCAGACATAACCTTTCTTCGGTTTTTTCTCATCATCACCCATCCGCATAATGGTGACTGGTGTTTCATCTGCATGGATCACCCGCTGTTGCAGCACCACCTGTTTTAAGGCATTGGCCAGAGGTTCCAGTTCCACACCGCAGCGACCTATCCAGTCAGATAAAGTAGATCTGGACAGATCAATGCCCGCCCGCTGATAGATCAGGCGCTGACGGTACAGCGGCAAATGATCGGCATACTTCGATACCAGCACATGGCTGAGCAGTTCAGGTGAAGCAATGCCTTTATCAATCACATAGGCGGGCATCGCTTGCTGAGTCAGGGTGTCACACTGATCACAGACCCATTTGCCACGCACATGCTGTTCCTTATAGAACTGTGCCGGTCTGAAATGCAGTTTTTCACTGATATCTTCGCCGATACGACGTAACTGGCAGCCACAACTGCATTGGGTTGATGCTGGTTCATGCTCAATACGAATGGTGTGTAGATGATCGGGCAGCAGTCGACGTTTAGGTTTATTGGTTTTGGCTTTCTGTGTCGCTGCATCGGTTTTATCTGCATTCAGCCGTTCCAGTTCCAGATCAACAGCAGCAATATCTTCTTCAACCGCTTCATCCCAGAGATGGATTTGTTTTGCAGTGAGATGTTCGTTTTTACTGCCGAATTTGTGCTGTTTAAATAGTGCGAGTTCATGCTCGTATTTTTGATTGAGAATAGAAAGATGTTGAACTTTAGAATCTAATTGCTGATTGGTGACTTCAAGATGTTGAACTCTGGCATCTAATTGCTGGTTTGATTGTGCTAGAGACTGATGCTGCAGCGCCAACTGTCTGGTAAATTCCAGCAGTTGTTCATGGGTCAGTTGGCTTAAGTCAGGCAGCGTATTCATGACCGCAGTATGCCTGAGGTCATGAGAAGAATGAAATAGAACGTTTGGAGAATAGCGGAATGGAACAGCCTGGTTTAAAGCATCGTCACCACCTGCTGTCGTCCAATGCGCTGCCAGGGCAAACCCTGGATCAGTGCCTGTAACTGTTCCGGGCTGAGGGCCACGGTTTCACCTTGGTGAAGCTTAGCCCAGTGAAATTTGCCCTGTTCCAGCCGCCGGGCACACAGCCAGATGCCCAGTCCATCATGCACCAGTACTTTCATACGATGACCACGTTTATTACAGAACAGGTAAGCACAGTGCGGCTTGATCGAGCCAAAGGTTCTCACCACCTGAGCAATGACAGTATCCATCCCTGCTCGCATATCCAGAGGTTGGGTAGAAAGCCAGATTTCATCAATGCGGATCATGTTGCAAGTGCCTTGAGTAATTCTGCTAAAGCAGATATTTCTGATACTTGCCATTTCAAGCCAATTTCTGCTTTTGAGTGGGGTAAAGTAATTTGAACCGTTAACATGTCAGTAGGAGTAGGATCTAATGGTGCAGAGCAAGATAAGGCAATAAATGCAGGTTTATTCGGTAGTGGTGAGCGATCATTCCCTGGCTTACCATCAATTAAGCGAATCCATTTGGATACAAGATTTGTATTCAATCCATGTTGCAAAGCGACCGAAGCAATTGAAACGTCCGGTGCTTTACAAGCCTGAACGATCTGCTGTTTAAATTCAGCACTGTATGTTCTTCGTTTTTTCGCAAGAGATGCGATGGATGTCTGGTGATTTGTAGTCATAAATTTTAGTCCCCACTTGTTTTTAAGTGGGGACTAAATTAAGGCTTATAGGATGAATTCATAAGGTGTGTTCAGCGGACGCTTACACACATCCTACAAAAATATCAGGAGAAATATTACGCTGTTATGAATTAAAAATAGCTTACGCCAGTACAAATCCAATTCAACTTGCGATTAAAGCAGGAGAAAAAATACATTTGAGGGGTGTAAATGGTTGCGGTAAATCGACTTTTCTTAAAACTATTAAAGGTTTAATCAAACCTATAGCTGGAGAAATCAATTCAAATGCGAAATTAGTATATTTAGATCAGAATGTTTGTTTACTCAATCAAAATATATCCGCTTATGAATTTCTTAAAAGTATTTACTCAAATCTATCTGAGCAACAAATACGAACAGCTTTAGGAAATCTACAAATTCGTAGAGAAAAATCACTTGCTCCAATAAGTTCTCTAAGTGGTGGTGAGCGATTAAAGGTCGCTTTAGTTGCTTTGAAATTCCAAACAGTTGAACTTTTACTCTTAGATGAGCCAGACAATCATTTAGATATAGAATCACGAGAACTTTTAGCTCGTGCTATCCGTTCATTTCATGGCTCCGTCATCTTAGTTTCTCATGATGAGCTCTTTGTAAAAGAATGCGGCATAGAAGAAAGTTGTTTATTGAATTAATCTTAAATCAGCATGGCAAATGAATTTGTCATGCTGATGATTAGCGAACTAAACCTTGTGGTTGTAAAATAATAATTGCCGCACCACATAACACGATAAGTACACCTAAAACATCCCAACGGGATAACATCACTTGATCGACATAACGTAGCCACAACAGTGCTGTAAAAATATATATCCCACCATATGCCGCATAAATACGACCTGAAGCTACTGGATGTAATGTTAGCAGCCATACAAAAACCGCCAAACTTAATGCTGTTGGCACCCACAACCAATGTGACTTTCCTTGATTCAAAATCAAGTATGGAAAATAGCAACCTAAAATTTCAGCGATAGCTGTAATGAAAAATAACCCAAACACTTTGAGTATTTGGGTTATAGAAAATGACAATTCAAACATTAAGCAGGTTCAGCACTCGGATTAATATGATCTTCAAATACCTCTAGTTTCAGACCAACATCTTTACCATCTTCTGTTTTCACAGAAACGGCAACGTTACCACCATGCTCAGCAAGCTCCCCGAACAAGATCATCTCAGCAAGCGGCTTTTTCAGATGCTCTTGAATTAAACGTTGCATTGGGCGAGCACCCATGAGACGGTCATAACCATTGGTTGACAACCAATCTCGCGCACTTTGATCAACTTCAAGAACAACTTGCTTTTCATCCAACTGTGCTTGTAACTCAGTTAAGAATTTATCAACTACTGATTCTATTACAGTCGTAGGAAGTGCTTTAAACTGAATCACACCATCTAAACGGTTACGGAACTCAGGAGAAAATGCTCGTTTCATTGCGTCTTGGTTGTCTGCACTGTGGTCTTGCTCTGTAAAGCCGATACTTGCGCGAGAAATACTTTCTGCACCAATATTTGTCGTAAGCACAATAATAACGTTTCTGAAATCAGACTTACGACCATTATTATCGGTTAAAGCACCATGATCCATTACTTGTAATAACAAGTTGAATACATCTGGATGTGCTTTCTCAATTTCGTCAAGCAACAGTACACAATGTGGATTTTTATGAATCGCATCAGTCAGTAAACCACCTTGATCATAACCAACATAACCTGGAGGCGCACCGATTAAACGCGACACAGCATGACGCTCCATATATTCAGACATATCAAAGCGTACTAACTCAACACCTAGTAATTTAGCAAGTTGTTTAGTGACCTCTGTTTTACCTACACCTGTAGGCCCAGCAAATACAAAACTACCGACAGGCTTATCAGGTGCTTTTAAACCTGCGCGTGACAACTTAATTGCTGAAGCAAGTGCTGTAATCGCCTCATCTTGACCAAATACAACTCGTTTTAAATCTCGCTCTAAATTCTCTAAAACAGTCTTATCATCTTTAGAAACAGTCTTAGGTGGAATACGCGCAATCTTAGAAACAATATCTTCAATGTTTTCTACAGAAATCATTGATCCATCAGCTTCAGCTTTAAGACGACGTTGAGCACCAGCTTCATCAATTACGTCAATTGCTTTATCTGGTAAGAAACGATCATGAATAAACTTAGCTGACAACTCTACTGCTGCAACAAGAGCTTTGTCTTCGTATTCAACGTGATGAAAATCCTCAAACTTACTTTTTAAGCCACGAAGTATTTCGATTGTTTCGCCCACACTCGGCTCATTCACATCAATTTTTTGGAATCGACGTGATAATGCATGATCTTTTTCAAATACTTGACGGTATTCTTGGAATGTAGTCGAACCAATACAACGTAAACTACCATTAGCCAAAGCTGGTTTGATTAAGTTCGATGCATCCATAGTGCTACCCATACTTGAGCCTGCACCAATAATCATATGAATTTCATCAATGAATAAAATCGCGTTCGGATTCTTTTTCAAAGCATTTAACAATTGTTTTAAACGTTTTTCAAAGTCACCACGATACTTTGTACCTGCAACCAAAGCACCGATGTCTAAGCTATAAACTTCAGCGTTAGCAAGCGGTTTTGGTGCTTTACCATTCACAATCAACCATGCCAAACCTTCTGCAATAGATGTTTTACCAACACCTGGATCACCAACTAACAGCGGATTGTTTTTACGGCGACGGCATAAAATTTGTGCAGCGCGCTCAATTTCTTTCTCACGCCCAATTAATGGATCTGTTTTACCCTTTTGTGCTTCAATATTAAGATTAAGCGTATATTGTTCTAAAGGGCCAGCATTCGCAGAGGCTGCATTTTCACCTTCAATATCTTCCACTTCTTCTTCAACTTGAATCTCATCTTTGCGAGTTCCATGAGACAAGTACTGAGTTAAAGTAAGACGATTGATTTGATGGCGTTTTAATAAATAAACCGCAAAAGAGTCTCGTTCAGAATACATCGCAACGAGTACATCAGCGCCTTCTACAGTACGATCACCACCACTCGATTGCACGTGGAAAATCGCTCTTTGTAGAATACGATCAAAGCTCTCTGTTGGATGAGGAGCTTGCTCGTTATTATCACCAAGTTTTGGGGTATGTTGCTCTACATATTCCTCTAATTCTTTACGCAAAGTAACGATATCTGCACCACATGCTTTTAAAGCATTTACGGCAGAGTCATTATCTAGCAAGGCAAGCAACAAATGTTCAACTGTCAAAAACTCATGTCTCTTTTGACGAGCCATGCTAACAGCCAAACGTAACGATACTTCTAATTGACGACTGAGCATGTAACCCCCTTATCTCTTGGGCTCTTTCATTCCGAAATATATGAATTTTCATGAAAGAGCTAATTATGGATTTAATCCGCTTGAGCTGCTGTAATCGCAATGAAATTTGGCGGCTACTATACTCTTTGCTTCATAATCTACTGTTAGCATTAGTTGAGCATCTTGGTCAAGATTCAAAACAGCATATTGTTGTAAAAATTCAATTACAAACAGCATAAAAGTCAATCAACTGTTTAAATTGACAGCAAATCTATTTTTTAATTCTAAATTTATAGAAAATTATGCTTTTGGCTCAATTTGACAAAGTAATGGATGACCCTGCGATCGAGCATAATTATTTACCTGATTCGCCTTGGTTTCAGCAATATCTCTTGGATATACGCCCGCAGTGCCTTTACCTTCGTAATGAACGGTCAACATCACTTGACTCGCTTGATCAAAATCCATCCCAAAATAACTTTGTAAAATCTCAATTACAAAGTCCATTGGCGTGTAATCATCATTCAGCAAAACAACTGCGTATAAAGGTGGGCGTTTTAATTCAGGAGGAGCTGTTTGCACAACAACCTCTCCTTCATGATCCTCATGCGAGTCAATCAAACGTGGACCTAAGTGCCAATCAATCAATCCTGACTGCTGAAAAGAACTTTTCACTTCACTTAAACTCATCTGACGTTTATATCTTCGCATATTGGTTACTTGATCTACTAAATTATTGGGCATTTGCTTCGGCTTGTGGAATTTCAGAAACAAATGCAGAGCTTACATCTACTGGTTGACCACGCTGCCAACTAAATCTCTTAATCACAGGTGTAGCACCACTTGATAATCTTACTTCAATAAACTGAGGGACAAAACCTTTTGGCATTGTCCAACGGCCAGTCAATCGTTCAAAATCATCAAAATTAAAGTTCTTGTCTTCTAATGGCACTACAAGTATTTCTGTATCTTTAATCAATCGCAACTCAACTGTACCTACAGCACGACGCTTGCTTGGACTTACTTGGATTAAATCAATTTGATATTCATAGGCATTTTCAGGAAGTGATTTAACTGCAAGATTCTGAATTGTTAAGCTAACGCCGCCACGCTGTCTCAATGTCTCACGATAAATTGCATTCATTGTTTCAAATTGAGTTTTATCAGCATTTGCTTGATTTATCGCTTTAAACAGCTCATCAGCATTTCCTACAGCCATATCTCTTTCTTGAACAGCTGCATTTAAACTTTTGCTAACTGAATCTAAAGCAGTTTTTTGCTTTTGTACAACTTCAACTAACTGCTCTGCATCTGCATCATAACCAACAACTGTTAATCCTTGACGATGACCTACGGTATAACCAAGCATAAAACTGCCACCGATTAATACTGTAGCAGCAATAACTAAAGGTAAATTCGTTTTGAGAAAGTTATTTTTGTTAGCGGAACTATCTGGTGAAATAGTCGGATCAACGTTATCCATCATCATCTCTATCGTTATGACTTACATCAAAACACACATTTAAATCGAAATTTAAATGTGTGTGAAGTATAAAACCGTTTTTTATGGTAATAAACCAATACCTTCTAAGCCAGCAGCTTCATCAAAATTAAACATTAAGTTCATATTTTGAATCGCTTGACCAGCGGCACCTTTAACCAAGTTATCTTGTGCGACAAGAATAATCAGCTTATTTTCTTGTAAACGATATAAAGCAATACGTAATTCGTTCGCCCCGCGCACGCTACGAGTTTCAGGCGAACTATTAGCAGGCATAACATCAACAAATCTTTCATTTTTATAAAAATCTTCATACAGAGCTTGGATATCCAACTTCTGACCTTGCGCTGTTAAATCTACATATATAGTGCTTAGCATGCCACGAATCATCGGCACTAAATGTGGCACAAATAAAATTTGATTGAATTGCCCTTTTTGCCCAGAAATATTTTCAAGCGCTTCAACTATCTCTGGATGATGTCGGTGACCTGCAACTCCATATGCTTTGAAGTTATCTGCATTTTCACTATAAATCATGCCAAGACTTGCTTTTCGTCCAGCACCCGATACACCTGATTTCGCATCAATAATGATATTTTGAGTATTGATAAGGGTTGTATCATTTTTTAGAAGCGGAGCCAAACCCAATTGAACTGTTGTCGGGTAGCATCCTGGATTACCAATTACTCTCGCATTTTTGATTTTTTCACGATTAAGCTCTGTCAAACCATAAACCGATTCAGTTAAAACAGTTGGACAGCTGTGTTGCATGCCATACCATTTTTCAAATTCAGCAAGATTTTGCAAACGAAAGTCAGCTGCTAGATCAATAACTTTAGTATCGGAATCAATCAATTCTTGAGCATGTTGCATTGCTACACCGTGTGGCGTTGCAAAAAAAACAACATCACATTGTTTGAGACGATCTAGATCAAGATCAGAAAACTCTAATTCAGTGTGTCCACGAAGACTTGGAAACATATCAGCTACACGTTTTCCTGCTTCTGTACGTGATGTTAAAACATCAACTCGGGCTTGCGGATGTCTTAATAAAAGACGTAATAATTCAACGCCTGTATATCCAGTTCCCCCAACAATACCAACAGAAATCACGTGCAGCACCTCAATACTTGAATTTGTTGGCTAGTATGGCAGTTTGACTCATATTTCTCAATCTATAAGTCTGCACCACGTATGAAGATTTCTATAAGAAAACTAAATTCAAGTATCATTAAATAATTGTCATGGGATGGCTTAATTGCACAGAACAAGTCAAACTTAAGCATCTAATTTATAAAAAATGATACCAAACGACCATTGATCATGAATTTCTATTGAATGAATAGGATATTCGCATAGAATAAAACCCAAGCGGAAATAATAATTTTCATGGATGCAGAATTTTGGAGAGCTGGAATGCCTTCTTTGAGAACAAAACAAAGATTAAATCAATTTTTATGTCTAGGTGTTAGCACTTTACTAATCAGTACAGCCTTGGTTGGTTGTGGTAGTGGTGAAAGTGAAGCAAAAAATGACCCAGTACCTATAGTGACTGTTCCTAAACCAAAGAATTTCGATATCAAAGTTCCGGTTGAGATGCGTGATGTAGTCGTTAAGTTATATGATAACTTTGACAACACACTCGTCTTAGAGCAACAAGCGAGCACGACATCTAATCTTACAGTTACACTACCTTCAGTTTTAAACACTAAACGTCTTTATAGAATTGAATTATCAACAAAACCTAGTTCTTTGGTTTTTGATTTTCTAAGTGGTCTATACAAACCGTTGAATATTACACAACATGCATTGATCGAAGTAGATACTAGCAATTTAACACAACCAATCTTCATCAATCCAAGTTCTGAGGCTATCTACCAGCGTGCGTTAATCCGGTCTGGTCATTTACCAAATGAGACAGTAGATCCAACTCAAATTAGTGAGCTACATTTATCTTTAGCCACTCAAGATGTAAACACAGCACTTCTAAGAGCATTTCACCGCAATGACTTTCCTAATTTAAATACTTCTAACCAACTTAATGTGTTCATACAACAGGATATTGTTTCTCGACTTGCACTATATATAAACACTTACTTTAGTTTTGGTTATATTCAACAATGGGCAAATGTATATCCAACAAATTCATATGATGAATTTACCAAGAACATTGCACTGGATTTAAAAGATGGTTATTTGGATTCAAAACTTATTCGCGGGGACAATAGTGTCTTAAAAACATTAGTGGTAACCCCACCCGATAATGTTGATCCTGCAAAAAACAATCTTATTGATATTGCCAAGAATCAAGAGAACACCAGAAATTTATTCGCATCTTCTTTAAAACAAGCGGTTTTGAAACTTGCAAACAATTACCAACAAGCGACTGTTAATCCTGATGGCTATCGTCAATTAGAGGATAAATTGTATGCTGGTGAGGAACCTAGATTTAACTCCTCACAAGTATTCAGAGTGTCTGGTGCTGGAGACTATCGCCGAGCTGTTGGTTTCATAGATAGTACTGAGACTTGTAATGGGTCATTATTTGCCTGCAAACAAGGAATAACTGGCGTTAACAATCTAAACCCCAACTTGCCATCTATTGAATATTTAATTGGTAGTTATAAAGACAATACGAATAACTGCACACTCAATATACGTGCTAATGGTGCGGTTGAACTTATCAAAGGAACTCAAATTTATCGTTCAGTACTTGATGCAGACAGTACAGATAATCTTTTACAAGTCAACAAAACGACAAGAGAATATATTCTAAATAGTAGCTCAACTGAACCAAATAATGTTTCATTAGAATATGCTTTCCTTCAAGTAAAAATTAAGGAAAATCAAGTTCAAAGTGCTAGTTATGGTTTAGATGTGCGAAAGGCACCTGATCAATTATCAAAAACACAACTTGAATGTAAGTTTATTTAACATACCACCACGCAGGTAATTGATTATTTTTCAGTTGCCTGCGATTCTCCAAATAATTTGGGTCATGTTTTTCAACTTCAGCCCAAAAAACTGCACTATGGTCAAAGTGAACCGTATGAACCAATTCATGTATACATACAGATCGAACTAAATATTCAGGCATAAGTACTAGACCCGCATTTAGCATGATGTCATGCTGCGAACTACAACTACCCCATCGTGTTTTTGGTTTTCGAATTGAACAGTCCCTAAAACTCAACCCAATTTCTCTACTCATCTCATTTAGGAATATGGGTAAAAATTCTTTACTGTAAGATAAAACAGCAGATTGTAGTGCTCTTTCAATCTGATCATTTTTAACATGCAATATGTTATTTTCCCAATCAAATTTAAAAATCATACGTTGAGATTGTTGAATTACAGAAAATGGTTTTGAATGATAAAACAATTGTAAGTGTTCAGGAAATTCTGAATACTTGGGATTTTGCTTTTGTTGTTTTTCCCATATCTCAATCAACCATTGTTCTGATTGATTGAGAAACATCTGAATTTGTCGCTGTGAACAAAATAAAGGCACGGTCAGACGAATTCCAGTTGGATCCACACGCAGGCGTAAATTCTTAGCTCTTGCGTGTCGAACCATTTTAATTTCTGGTAGTTTCTCGTCTGATTTTACAGATTGCATTATTATTGTGCAGTACGTTCTTCGATACCATTATTGGTAGCTACGATTGCAATAGAAGCTGCATTTAAAGCAAAAATTCCATTTGTAACAACACCAGGAATATTATTGAGTGCTTTCTCTAACTCAATCGCATTTAAAATATTTAAGTTATAAACATCCAAAATTACGTTTCCGTTATCTGTCACAACACTTTCACGATAAACAGGATCACCGCCTAAAGCTACAATTTTACGTGCAACAGCTGATCGCGCCATCGGAATGACTTCAACAGGTAAAGGAAAATCACGACCTAATTGCTCAACCCACTTTGAGTCATCAACAATACATACAAATTTTTTCGCAATTGAAGCAACAATTTTCTCACGAGTTAAAGCAGCACCGCCACCTTTGATCATGTGCATATGACGATCAATTTCATCTGCACCATCAACATAAGCATCTAGACCACCTACTGAATTCATATCTACAACTTCGATGCCAAGTTTTTTTAAGCGCTCTGCTGTCGCATTTGAACTCGCAACTGCAGCTTCTAATTGCAATTCAGGTAATAAATCAATTAAAAAATTAACGGTACTTCCTGTTCCTACGCCCAAAATGCCGCCTTTAGGCAAATGCTTTAAAGCTGCTTTTGCCGCAGCTTGTTTTTTTTCATCTTGGGTTGCATATAGACTCATGACTTCACTCAACTATTTTGACATTTGCTGCAAGAAAACAGCGCAAATGCACAGGGGTTTGCTACAATGACTGACTATTTTAAACTGTTATAGGGAAGATGAACATGCTGTCTCGTGTGGTACGACAAATTTTACAAGCAACGGTTTATGATGTTGCGATTGAAACACCGCTTGAAGCAGCTCCACGAATTAGTCAAAAAATTAATAATAATATTCGATTTAAACGTGAAGATTTACAGCCTGTATTCTCTTTCAAATTACGCGGTGCTTATAACAGAATTAGTCAATTACCAAAAGATCAATTGGATCGTGGTGTTATCTGCGCATCTGCGGGTAATCATGCTCAAGGTGTTGCTCTGTCAGGAAAAAAACTAGGAATTCATGCGATCATTGTTATGCCTAGTACAACACCTGATATTAAAGTTCAGGCTGTAAAAAATCTTGGTGGTCAGGTCGTTTTACACGGCGATAGCTTTGATGTCGCGAACAAATATGCCAAACAACGCGCAGAAGATGAAGGTTTAGTTTTCATTCCACCTTACGATGATGAATTGGTCATTGCAGGTCAAGGAACCATAGCAAATGAAATATTGCGTCAATGGCGTGATGTTGAATATGTTTTTGTTGCTGTTGGTGGTGGTGGCTTGATTGCTGGAGTTGCAGCATATTTAGGTGAAGTTGCACCACATGTTAAAGTTGTTGGTGTTGAATACGAAGAATCAGCTTGTTTAAAAGCAGCACTAGAATCAAATGAACGTGTAATTCTACCTCATGTTGGTTTATTTGCGGATGGTACAGCAGTAGCACAAATAGGCGAATTACCTTTCGAAATGGTTCGTCTACGCAAATCTGATAATTCAGGACCTATCGTAGAACCTGATATCGTGACAGTAAATACAGATGAAATTTGCGCTGCCATTAAAGATACTTTTGATGAAAACCGTAGTATTGTTGAACCATCTGGTGCAATGGCATTAGCAGGTATCAAAAAATATGTAGCTGAACACCAATTAAACAATAAGAACATGGTTTCAATTGTGTGTGGCGCGAACATGAACTTTGATCGCTTACGCTATATTGCTGAGCGCACCGAACTCGGTGAACGTCGTGAAGCAATTTACGCTGTTACGATTCCAGAACAGAAAGGTGCTTTTTTGAATTTCTGCCGTTCATTGCAAGGACGCAACATTACTGAGTTCAACTATCGTGCAAGTGATAGCAATCAAGCTCAAGTGTTTGTCGGAATTAGCTTGAAAGGTGGTGAAACTGAACGCCATGAAATTCATGAAATGCTCAAACAGCAATATGAAGTAGATGATTTATCTGATGATGAAGTAGCTAAACTTCACATCCGTTATTTGATCGGTGGACACGCTAACATTGAAAATGAACGTCTATTCCGCGTTGAATTCCCTGAGCGACCTGGAGCACTATTAACCTTCCTTGAGCGTCTCGGCCCAACCCACAACATCACTTTATTCCATTATCGTAATCATGGTGCAGCTGAAGGTCGTGTTTTGGTTGGTTTAGAGGCAACTGATGCGAAGCAAAATCCAGATGGTCTGATTGAAACTTTAGAGCAAATCACATATCCATATGCTGAAATTAGCGATAATATTGGATATAAACGTTTCCTCAAATAAGTAAATCTGATCTGATTTAAAACCGACAAATATGTCGGTTTTATTTTGAATATTGTCTTTTTATAAGTTGATTTTCTTTGCACACAAATGATTACACACGCTCAAATTATTCCGTCTTAAAATAGTTAAAAAGATATTTTTTTCATTTAGTTAAGGATTGTTATGGCACAGTTTGCAGTCATTGGTTTAGGAAGTTTTGGGGCGACTGTTGCATTAGAACTCACTAAACTGAATCATGATGTTATTGGAATTGATACGATCAAACGCAATGTGGAAAATTTGGCTGATCAAATCACTCATGCCGTTATTGCTGACGCTACAGATGAGCACGTACTAGAAGAATTGAATATTCAAAATTGTGATGCCGTTGTTGTTGCAATTGGTGAAGATATTGAAGCAAGTATTTTGTGTGTATTAAACCTCAAAAATTTGGGTGTAGAAAAAATCTTAGTAAAAGCTAAAACCAAAGCTCATCACACAATTCTTTCTCACTTAAATATCACTAAAATTATTCATCCTGAAGAAGACATGGGGGTTCGAGTTGCGCAAGCGCTTAACTATCCTATGGTTAGCCGCTACATGGCACTCGATCATGATCATTACATCATTAAAGTGCCTGTGCATGAGAAACTAAACAAGGTAAATCTATCAGGCATTCTCAAACAAGAACCTCATATCAAACTTTTACTACTTAAACGTGATGAACAAATTATTTATGAAATCGACTCTAGTTTTACCTTACAAACAGGTGACGTACTCATATTAGAAGGATTACTCACCCATCTAAAAAAATTATCGGGATGCTTCCTCTAAATGACCATAAAAATAAATTCGCAAAAGATATTTAATCTTAGCCCACCGACATTGCTCGCGATTGGGTTCTTAAGCTTTATCATTATTGGAACATTACTGCTTAAACTTCCGATTGCAAACAAAGGAAACTTAAGCTGGATGGATGCTTTGTTTACTGCAACTTCAGCGGTCACGATTACTGGTCTATCTGTGGTGAATTTAAATGAATCATTTAACCATCTCGGACAAGTTATAATTTTATTATTGATTCAATCTGGTGGTTTAGGTTTTATGACCTTCGCGATTTTGGCTGCTCTTAGTTTGGCACCCAAATTAGGTCTTAAACAACAAATGATGGCTCAAGACAGTCTAGGGCAAACAAGCTTATCTAAAGTTACATTCGTAGCAAAAGGCGTTGTACTTTATACCTTATTATTTGAATTAATTGGTGTAATCATCCTGAGTACATCATTTATTCCAATGTATGGTGTAGGGCGAGGATTGTATTATTCGATTTTCTACAGTATTTCCGCTTTCAACAATGCAGGCTTTTCTTTATTTGACAATAGTTTAATCAACTTTCAAAGTCACTATTTGATCTGTTTAACCATTAGTATGCTTTATACGCTGGGTGGTATCGGCTTTCTAGTGCTGATTGATGTAAAACAGAATAAAAGATGGAGTAAATTAACACCGAATAGCAAACTTATACTCAGTACTATTCTTGTTTTAAATCTTATCGCTTTTATTCTTATTTGGCTTTTAGAATCAAATAACCCATTAACACTTGGTCCAATGACATTAGGTGAACAAGCAATGAACTCATGGTTTCAGGCTACAGTTCCTCGTTCATCAGGTTTTAATACCATCGATACCAGTGCAATGGAGCATAGTACCGCGCTACTTACTATGCTATTGATGTTTATTGGTGGTGGTTCTTTAAGTACGGCAGGCGGTATAAAAGTTGGAACATTTGTGATCTTATTACTTACTGTTGTTTCATTTTTACGACGTAACGAAGAAATTCGTATTTTTAATCACTCTGTTTCTCATGAAACGACCTATAAAGCTTTAGCCGTAGCTGCAATTACAGGCATGTTAGTATTTATCGGGTGTTTTACGCTTTTTCTGCTTGAACCAAAATTAGATGTTTTAGATTTGATGTTTGAAGTCGTCTCAGCTGCTTGTACGGTTGGACTTTCTCGTGGTGTGACAGGCGAATTACATGATGGTAGTTTATTTGTATTAAGCTTGCTTATGTATACGGGACGACTAGGTCCACTCACCCTTGCATATCTCATAGCAACGCCTAAAAAGAGCCGCTTGAAACATGCAAATGCAAATATTCAGATTGGATAAAAGTTTAAAGGCTGCTCGATCACGATAGCTTGCTGACAGATTTCATCAGCTTGGTATTGTTGCTCGAATACAGCCTTTGACATAACCTCAAAATGATCACAAAAACTAATTTCTTGCACATCAATAGAGTAGATCAACGACTGGTTTCCTGCGCCATCTAATGTGTCATAAAACACAATAACAAATTTGCCATCTTCATAGGCTTGCTGAATCATCTCATACGTCAAAGCAGGTCTAATTGGGATCTGAAGTTGCTTCGCCTCTAAGTAAATTTGCTTTTCAATTTCATCAATATCAGGGTCAGGAGCGGTATAGAATGAGACTTCAAATCCTAGCTTCTTCAATGCTACTGCCAAAGCAATTGTAAAGGTTCCTTCGTTATAATCATGCCGACATAATTGAGTAAGCTCAGCAATATCAATATTTGATTGATATTGCTTTAGAATCAACCAGACAGCAAAAACCCCACAATTTGCCTCAAGCTGCAATAATGGATCAGGAATGTCTAAACTCATTTAGTACCAGTTCATCAAAGAAACACCAAGTCCAACATAAGTTGCTCGATGATTATAATCGATCAAACTCTCACCATAGCCATCAAACAGTTGTAGATGACCACGTAACTTACCTTTGATTGGAAATGCCCAATCAAACTGCACAGCCCCATGTGACTTATCACCACCTTTCAGTGAATGGCGCAACATAAGTGAAAAATCATTTTCCTTGTGTCGGTAGAAAGCTGTCAAATCTCCGCGCCCAATATAATCTTTAATATCAGGGTTGTTATCATCTTTCACATCTTCTTCAATTCGATACCAAGGACGCAGCATCAAAGCAAAATTATCTTTCTCAAAACCAAGATTGAAGATAACTCGATTCCAACTTCTTGATAATGGATCTGAACGACCATTTGATTGGTGATTCAGCGTCACACCTAATAAGCGTGCATTTAACCCTAGAAGTTCATAATTTGTTCTAAACATTAAACTCGCTTCTGGCTCATAGTTGGTTTCTCGAAATGGACGAGACTCCTCTGAGTTATAAACTTGCCAGCGTGATGATTGCGTATAACCCAACCATAGATCACCATTATTTCCGAAAATATTTTCCCAAGCTTTGGTTTTTAAGGAAATCTGGAATTTAGCTTCAGAAGAAGTCAAATTTTGCTTATCTGTTACTGTGTTATTTGGATTCGGACTCTCTGGATATTCGTTTTTATCACTTGTCCAAAAAACTGGCAGTAAATAAACAGGCTGATACGCACGAATATTCCAAACACCCAGTTTACTCTCTTCAGACAACTCCCAACGTCGATCTAGTAAAGATACATTTGGATCAAATTTCGGAGCAGCGCCAATCAGATTCAAATCGCTGACCTTTTGAACCACTTTATCTTTTAAACTTTCAGGCGGGCTTTTTTCTAACTCTTTTGATTTAACGGGAGGTGCAGCCGCTACCATTGGTTCTGCAACCTGTGGCTCAATGACGGTTGGAGCTTTAAACATGCTGTCATAGCAAGCCAAGCGGTCTGCACTTGAGCTTAATGCAACACATGCTTCGACAGTAGCTGGAGTGGCAGGTTCTGCGACTTGTGCAAAGGTGTTCGATGCAGCAAAAGAACTAAGTATAGCGAGTATACTTAGTTCCAATTGAGCACGTTCAATTTTTTTGAACGTCATAGCGGTCTCCAATTTTTCTTTTAATTGACTTGCTGAATTTCAAAACCTAAGTTTTGTAACTCCTCACGTTTAGCAAATGGAGCCACTACTGCTCTCACAGGTTTTTGCTCCAATAGATATTCTTTTGCAACTCTTTGTAAATCAGCTAAAGTAACATTCAATAATCGTTCACGTAGAAGTTTACGGAACTTTGGTGTGCGTGCATGTAGTAATGCATAACATGCCGTTATTGCCTCTCCAGCAGGTGACCCAGGCTTATCCATACCAGACACCAATCCAAGAATTGCTTCTTCAAGTTGATGTTCTTTTTGTTCAGCATTTAATAGCCACTGGATACTCGCTTCAAAATCATTAAAGGTTTCTGCTAAACGAGGATCACGATAGCTATAGAAACGGAAAGCACAGGCATTACCATCATAGCTTGCTCCACCACCATACGCCCCACCTTTTTCACGAATAGCACTATGCAAATAACCATTACGCAAATATGCCGCTAATACCATAAGTGGAGCCGCATCAACATGTGCAACATCTACAGCTTGATAAGCGGATGCACAGAACTGAACATTTGACTGAATTAACCAAGCTTCATCATAATTTGTATCTACGTGGTCCAGAGAGGTTAATGTTACGGGTTCTTTGCTGACATCTAACTTATCCCAGACATTTTGGATTTCTTCCACTAAACGATCTGAATGATGTTCTTCACAAACCAATAAAAACTGTTTTGGTGCTTGTAAAAGCTTTCGGTGAATCGCCTTAAGCTCATCAATTAATGCCTGATAAGCTGCTTCATCATTATCGATTTTAGCCACTAAATCACTTAACCAGTTTAATGCACCTAAACCCGTATTATGATAATCACGACGTGCCAATGCGCTCATTTGACGTGAAGCAGTCTGCATAGCATAACTATGGCCAGATCCTGATAAACGAGACTGCCAGCGAGTTTTACGTTGTTGTAACAGCTCTATGATTCGATCTTTTTCATCAAATCTTAGTTTCTCAAATGCTAACTTCAACAATTGAATCGCATCTAATTTTTGAGTAAGTGATTTGGTCGTTAAAGTTAACCATGCGCTGATACGATCTTTATCATCAACTTTGCTTCGTAATGAAGCTCCCATACCCAAACCTCCACTGACGGCTGTTTGAATTTGTTGAAGTTCTAAATAATCATATTCTCCTGCACCAACCTCGCCCATCAAAATTGAAAGCAAATTAAAATATGGCGATTGCACAATTTCATTTGGGATTTGGATTAAAACTTGTTGATAGTAAATACCATTGGTTCCAGCGTGATAGAGATTCAATGGAGTGTCTAATCCATTTGAAATGATCTCACGTAATTGACCTTGTACAATTTGCAACTCTGCTGGAATATCTTCCAAACCAACTTTTGGTAATAAATCTAAATCATCAGGTGTATCCTGACGCTGCTTTAAAGCTTCAGTTTGCTTTTGTATCTCAATCTTCTGTTCATCATTTAGATTTGCAGTGATTTCAGCTAAACGCGCTTGTTCAGCTTGTTGTTCTTTGATTGATTTAGTGGCATCTGGTACCAGCGTCATTTGAACACGATGTGGATTATCTAACAAATGCGTTTGAATTAAATTAGATAACCACATTGGATCTTTGAGTTCTTCTTTGACTTGTTCTATCGCAGAATCAACATCCCAAACGTGAACAGGATCATTATGATGAATAACACTACCTAAACCATTTAAGATCAAGCTAAGTCCGTATGGTGTTCCATCGCCATTAATTTCACGTTGATGCAATTCGATTTGATGCAATATCGCGTCGACTAAATCCGTATCAACTGGTTTAGCAGCAACATCATTCAAAACTTTTAACACACCATCACGGAATTCATTTGCGTGCTCTGGATTTGAGCCTTGAACCCCACAATAGAAAGTCATTTCAAAGTTACTATCATCAACGCCCATCAACGGACCAGTTGATTGTGCATATCCGCAAGTTTCCAAATAGTGACGTAATGGTGAAGCAGAATTTTCAAGAAGAATACCTTCAACCAAACGCATACCTAAACGTAATTTAATGTCACTTGTTTCAGGCAATAACCAAGATAAAACATGATAAGTTTTATCTTTCAAATCTTCACTATCAACCGCGTAATTCTCAATCACTTCAAGAGGAGCTGTGAGTCGCTTTTCTGGTTTTGAATATAAAGTTGTACCTTTAGAAAACTTATGAAGCGCTAAAGTTTCAAATTGCTCTTGTAAATCATAAGCACTTTGATTACCAAAGGTCATAAATACAGCATTACTTGGGTGATAATGAGTTTTGTAGAAATCAACCAACTGATCATACGTCAGATCAGGAATATCCTTTGGATCACCACCAGAGTTGTAATGATAGGTAGTTTCAGGGAATAAATGATGAGCTAGTTGATGGTAAAGTTGATCTGTAGGTGAGCTCATTGCACCTTTCATTTCATTAAAGACTACACCTTTGTAAACTGCCTGATCATTTTCCAACTCAATACGAATACCCTCTTGCGCAAAATCTAAAGGATTTAAATTTGCAGCAAATGTAGCATCCAAATAAACAGACAATAAGTTTTGGAAATCCTTTTTATTCTGAGTGGCAAATGGATATGCTGTCCAATCTGCGGCTGTAAATGCATTCATAAATGTATTTAATGAGCGACGGATCATTAAAAAGAATGGGTCACGTACAGGAAACTTTTCTGAACCACATAATGCAGTATGTTCAAGAATATGTGCAGCACCTTTGGAATCCATTGGCTGAGTTCTAAACGCAACTAAAAAGACATTTTCGTCGTGAGAAGTCGCCAAATGGTAATGAATTGCGCCTGTCACTTTGTGTTTATATTCAGATACTTGAATATCAAGTGCTTCTACATGGTGTTGACGTAATAGCTGAAACGCAGGATGAATAGTTTGATTAATGCTTTCAGAAACATCGACAGTCATGAGTTCTCCAATTATCTAATAAAATGATTACAATTTATGATACTGAGTCTACCGAACAATCCCTACAGATATCCATGTAAATTACTATGTTTTTGTAGAAAAATGCAGCGAGTGACACAAAATTGATGTCAGATATTTTTTAATTCCAGTCCTTGAACATTAAAAATAATAAGCATGGAAAGCTCACCGTAAATGAAGTGAATTTTCTTCAACAAACTACTGTAATCTTGAGCATTCGTGTAAACTTCATGTTTTGATTTTTAACTGTGATGACAAACATGGCAACTGTTGATCTTTTTTCAATTGGTAATGCGCTCATTGACCAAGAATTTAAAGTTTCGTATGAGTTTTTAACAGAACATGCTTTGCAAAAAGGTACGATGCAGTTGACCAATGGTGAAACACAAACAGCTCTTTTTCAACAGCTACAAAAAACGCAAACTTATAAAGGTCAGGCAAGTGGTGGTTCTGCAGCAAATACAACTGTAGCCTTCAGTGCATTAGGTGGTTCAGCTTTTTATGGCTGCCGTGTAGGTAACGATGAATTAGGTTCTATTTATTTGAATGGACTAAATGAAGCTGGGATTAGCACAACGAGCAAATCAATCAGCAATGGTGTTACAGGTACCTGTATGGTACTGATTAGCCCTGATTCTGAACGTACAATGCACACTTTTCTCGGCATCACAGCAGAATTGACTGCTGAGCAAATAGATTTCGAACCATTAAAAACTGCTAAATGGCTATATATCGAAGGTTATTTATCTACGAGCGACACAGCAAGAGCTGCTGTCAAACAAGCTCGTGCTCTTGCTAAAGAACATGGTGTTAAAATCGCCCTTTCTCTTTCAGATCCTGCGATGGTGCAATATGCACGCCAAGGTCTCGAAGAGTTAATGGATGATGGTGTAGATTTATTATTCTGTAATGAACAAGAAGCACTTATGTTCACGAATACTGAAACGCTCGATGCAGCAATTGAGGTTTTAAAATCTAACAACCAACATATCGTAATTACTCAAGGGGCAAATGGCGCAGTCATTATTGATCCTGCAAATCAATTTCATGTTGCAGGTCGGCATGTGAATGCTGTAGACACAAATGGTGCTGGTGATGCCTTTGCGGGTGCGTTTTTATATGCAATTAACGCTGGACTTTCACTGGATGCAGCAGCACAGCTCGCAATCTTGATATCAAGTGAAGTTGTCGCTCAATTTGGCCCTCGTTTAAGTGTAGAAAACTACGCTAAACTTTTTGAACAATTTAAAAATGCTCAACAGGAATGTGCTTAAGATGGAAAAAATTTGCATGACTGAGGAAGTCCCAGAACGTGAGTCACGTGCATTTGACACCATGAAGGGAACAACCATTTTTATTACACAAAAAGATGGAAGTTTTTATGCATATCAAAACATTTGTCCTCACTTACAAACTGAACTGGAATACTTAGAAAATCAATTCTTGGATCAAGATCGTGAATACATTCAATGCTCAACCCATGGAGCTTTATTTTCAGTTGAAACTGGCGAATGTATTTCAGGTCCATGCCTAGGTGAACATCTTCAGAAGGTAAATTTGGAAGTCCACTCTGATGGTGGTATTTATATTGATTAATACGCAATAAGACTTCTGCTATGACTGAGTTTTTTCTAAATTATTATCTGATGCCATTTCACATGAGTGTTGTGGCTTTGATTTTTCTCAGCATAGCGGAAACTATTGGGATTTTTGTAGGTTTACGTCCAAGTTCTTTAGTTAAAAAACTAACACCAGAATGGTTACTGAACTCACCTCTTTTAAATGTTAAATTCTCAAAATATTTAATCGTCGTGTTCTTACTGATTAACTTTAGTTTTGCCGGCTACTTTCTTGAACTATCCTTTTTTGCACTTCAACACTATTTTATTTCACCTTACTATTTATTCATTCCAGCTTTAGTCATCGACATATTCTTTACCGTTTTTATGATTCACTGTCTGGATCAGGTCATTAAACCCAAGGTTACCCACACTCATTCAAATCTTGTTGGTCGCTTAGCAACCATTTCAACAGGGAACGCGCGTCCTGGTTTTTCAGCACAAGCGCGTGTAAGAGATGAATTTGGACAACTTTATTATGTTCAGGTTGAGCCAGAATACGGTGAACTGGAGTTACAGTCTCAGGTTCTACTCATTAGCCGAAGATCCAACTCTCATTATTTGGCAAAAAAAATATCTATTTCGAACAAACTTTTTACGCCTGATTAATTTTTCATTCTTATCAAAAGCAAAACGCTCACCAAACGATCAAAAATTACAAACAGTTACAAAAAGAGTAACAATATTTGTCATTTAGATCAGCCCTCCTATCACTCTACTTTAGCTAAAAGCGCATATAGCGAATTGCATCACAATTTCAACAATAAACTCTACAATTACACTAGGTTTTAGTACTGTTTAATCATTAATTTTATTTATTTATGTAAGTGACTTTATAAGCATATGTAAATACTAGATATTTTATTATCATACTGTTTTACTTGGTTTTAGATTAAATTAATTAACATTAAATCAAACCTTTTTAATCGGAATAATATTATTAAATCACAACTGTTTTAATCAAGTTTAAAATAATAAAAACCAATTAATTTAGTTGGATAATAATTAGAATTAAAATTAATCAACAATACACATAAATAGTTGTTTTTGATAATTTTTATTGTTTATTTTTATTTAAACTATCCTAAAGGTTTATTTTTAATAAATTTTATTTAATAATGTTTTATATCTTTTAAATATGAGGCTAAGTTCTATGAACACGAGTTCTCAAGATCCTAATCGGAAATTAATCCGTGAAATCACAATCATTCTTATTATTAAAGTTGTGATTTTGCTTGTGATTAAAAACATCTGGTTTGATGCCCCAACAATTCCCAAAGATTTTAACAATGAAGTCGCTGAGCGTATTGCTGGCGACATGTCCAACAATCAGGAGACACGTTGATGATTTCTGAAAGCGTGGTCGATCTTTCGCGGTTCCAATTCGCAATGACCGCAATGTATCACTTTCTTTTCGTCCCTCTAACTTTAGGTCTTGCGTTTATTCTTGCCATTATGGAAACCACATATGTGATTTCAGGCAAAGAGATTTATAAAGATATGACCAAATTCTGGGGAAAACTCTTCGGGATTAACTTTGCCTTAGGTGTTACCACTGGTTTAACAATGGAGTTTCAGTTTGGTACAAACTGGGCATATTACTCTCACTATGTAGGTGACATCTTTGGTGCACCACTTGCCATCGAAGGCTTAATGGCTTTCTTCCTCGAATCCACTTTTATCGGTCTGTTTTTCTTTGGATGGGATCGTTTATCTAAAGTCCAGCATTTAGGTGTAACTTGGTTAGTGGCAATCGGTTCGAATATGTCTGCGCTATGGATTCTGATCGCAAACGGTTGGATGCAAAACCCTGTTGGTGCAGCG
This sequence comes from Acinetobacter sp. A22, assembly GCF_030913345.1. Classification (NCBI taxonomy): domain Bacteria; kingdom Pseudomonadati; phylum Pseudomonadota; class Gammaproteobacteria; order Moraxellales; family Moraxellaceae; genus Acinetobacter; species Acinetobacter sp. A22. Next base: position 962,492 of record NZ_CP133162.1, on the reverse strand, counting down.
TTTAACTACGAAACCATGCGTATGGAGTTGGTTGATTTCGGCGCTTTGATTTTCAACCCAGTTGCTCAAGTAAAATTTGTACATACTGTTTCTGCTGGTTATGTCACTGGCGCAATCTTTGTATTGGCAATCTCAAGCTATTACCTGTTAAAGAAACGTGATTTACCATTTGCACGTCGTTCATTCGCTATTGCTGCGATCTTCGGTCTAGCATCTACACTTTCAGTCATCTTACTTGGTGATGAGTCAGGCTATGAGTTAGGTGACGTCCAAAAAACTAAACTCGCTGCGATTGAGGCTGAATGGCATACAGAACCTGCACCTGCTGCTTTCACTCTATTTGGTATCCCGAACCAAGCAGAGATGCGTACAGACTATGCGATTAAAATCCCTTATGTGATGGGTATCATCGCTACTCGTTCTACGGATAAACAGGTTACAGGCTTACATGATCTCATGAAAGAACATGAAGTCCGTATCCGTAATGGTATGATTGCTTACAGCGAGTTGGAAAAGTTACGAGCTGGTGATCGCTCTCCAGAATTGCTAGCATCTTTTGAGCAAAATCAAAAAGATCTTGGCTACGGTTTATTATTGAAAAAATATACACCAAACGTTGTTGATGCAACTGAAGCTCATATTCAGGCTGCAACAAAAGACACTATTCCAAACGTAGCAGCACTGTTCTTCTCATTCCGTGCAATGGTTGCTTCAGGCTTCCTAATGCTCTTGCTCTTCATTCTTGCAACTTGGGCTGTGGCTAAACGTAATGCAGAGAATAAACCTTGGTTACTTAAGTTTGCCTTGTTTGCTTTACCTCTACCATGGATTGCAGCACAAACGGGTTGGTATGTCGCAGAAGGTGGTCGTCAACCGTGGTCAATTGGTGAAATCTTACCTACACATCTTTCTGCTTCTAGTGTGAGTGCTGGTGATGTATGGGGTTCAATTATCGCCCTAGCTGCTTTCTATACTGTATTGCTCATTATCGAGATGTACTTAATGATCAAATTTGCACGTTTAGGTCCAAGTTCTTTGCATACTGGTAAATATCACTTTGAGAAACTAGCTGCAAACACTAAGGAGGCTCAATCATGATCGAATATGAACTCCTAAAAATTATTTGGTGGGTTTTGGTTGGTGTACTACTCATTGGCTTTGCCCTCACCGATGGTTTCGATATGGGCTCTATGGCATTAATGCCATTTGTAGGAAAAACTGATTCAGAACGTCGTGCTGCGATCAATACGATTGCGCCACACTGGGATGGCAATCAGGTTTGGTTTATTACCGCAGGTGGTGCGCTCTTTGCTGCATGGCCGATGGTATATGCAGTTGCATTCTCAGGAATGTATTGGGCTCTATTATTGGTACTTTTTGCCTTGTTCCTTAGACCAGTTGGATTTGATTATCGCTCTAAGCTAGAAAATACCCAATGGCGTAACTCTTGGGATTGGGGACTTTGTATTGGTGGCGCTGTTCCTGCTCTAGTATTTGGCGTTGCATTTGGTAATTTATTCTTAGGTGTACCATTCACACTAGATGAAACTCTACGTTCTCAATATACAGGTAGTTTCTTTGCATTATTGAATCCATTTGCACTTATTTGTGGTTTGGTGAGTTTAAGTATGCTGTCTGCACATGGTGGCGCATGGTTAATGTTGCGCACAGATGGTGATCTCCATAATCGCTCAGCCAAAGCAACTCAAATCATGGCAATTGTATTCCTAGTATGCTTTTTGGCTGCAGGTGCATGGTTATTCTTTGGAAATATCTCAGGCTATAGTTATGCAGTGGCAGTAGATACAAATGCGGCATTAAACCCACTTGCAAAAGATGTGGTAACAAATGCCAATCATGGTTGGTTAAATAATTATTCAACTTACCCAATCACGATGGCAGCACCTATTGCAGCAATTCTTGGAGCCTTACTGGTCATTATTAGTGCAGCAAAACATAAAGCAGCAGCTAGTTTTACAGGTACAAGCCTCATGATTGTTGGTGCAATTTTAACAGCAGGTTTTTCATTGTTCCCATTCTTATTACCGTCAAGTATTGATCCAACATCAAGCTTAACCATGTGGGATGCTGTTTCTAGTCATAAAACATTAGGTGTAATGACAGTAGCTGCTTGTATTTTCGTACCTATCATTTTGATCTATACCTCTTGGTCTTACTACAAAATGTGGGGTGTCATCACCAACAAACATATTGAAGAAAACTCTCATAGTTTGTATTAATCAGGAGATGTGAAATGTGGTATTTTGCATGGATTCTAGGCGTTTTGATGGCATGTTTTGCTGGGGTACTTAGTGCACTCTATATTGAACATCACCAAGACTTAGATGAGGAATAATAAAATGGCTCAAGTCATGTCAACACCAAAGAATAGTAAAGCGCAAATTGTTGCAATGACCGTTTCCTTTTTGTTGGCATTGCCTCTTGCTGCAATTTTATTAGTTCATCCTGCACTCATGCTAGATGAAAATGGTCACTATAATCACAGCATACTCATGTTAGTCATGATTGGGATTTCAGGTGGTTTTATTCATGGTGTAGGATTTGTACCTAGATTTTGGTTGTGGAAATGGTTATTTAGCCCTTTTATCGCATGGCCTTTAATGCTTTTGGGATATTTTATTTGGTTAGGTAATTAATGTATCAATATTAAAAGAGGAAGTTCATACTTCCTCTTTTTTCACATAACGTAATTACAATTAAATTACTTCACACACACAAACCAATCACCTAATTCTTTTAGTCATTTCAACTAGACTTACTGGGATTAATGGTATTCCTACCTCCGCAGTTATTGGATAATCATCAACAACACCAGTGCGATTAAATCCTCTACGTTCATAATATTCAATAAGTTCTTTACGCACACTAAGTACATAAAGATTAATATTCAAAACATCAGCATAAGTGTCACGTATATATTTTTCAGCAAAACTCAACATTCGATGCCCTATGCCTAAATTTTGTAGATCGGGATCAATTGCAAATGTCCCTATTTCTACAAATTCACGCATGAGGGTCAGTCCAATGCAAGCAATTATTTTTTCTTCAAATTGGGCTGTATACAACTCATAATTTTTATTATTAAGATCAGAAATTAATTGCTGCTTAGATATACGTGCACCCTTTACGTAGTCTTTTTCTGTTGTCCAACTTCGACCAAATTGATTTCGATAAGCCGCATTAATGACTTCAACCAAACGATCTATATCTTCAATTCTTGCTTTTCTTATATCTAAGTACATTTTAATAATCATGAGCCAATAAAAAACCGATGATAACATCGGTTTTTTAAACAGATACTAAAAAGTTAATTAGTTTGACCTGCTAACCAAGCCATAAACTTTTGTCGTTCAGCTTTAGAGGCTTTCTGCCATAAATCAACCAATTGCTGATCTGTGGATTTGATCGAATTTGTACTCGCAACAGTTGCAATCGGTGCTTCGATAACTTGATTAGTTGCTGCTGCACCATAAACTGGTGCTGGTTGATTTACTGCATTATTTTTATTCTTACTAGTTAAATCTAGAGTACGACTAATTAAATTACTACCAGTGAACCATGGTTGAGCTTCATTATTCGCACCTGTTTGCTGCACAACTAATTTTTTGTTTTGATCATACAAAGCAACAGTTGGTTGTTCAGCGTATTTCTTTGCAGCTTCAAAACTTTTAGGCGCATTCACTAATCCAAGTACATAAGACTGGTTATCCTGAAGTTCTGTAGCTTGTAAAGTTACAACGCCAGATTTAACGATGTCATGCTCACCATTTAAATGCTCAAAATATTCACGATAGCGTACATTGACCGTCAAATTACCAGGATCAACTTGATAGTTATTCTTTTTTGATGCGAGAAGACCATTATTTACTTCTTGACCGTTTACAGCAAGAATGACAATTTCTTCTGGTGCAGTGATTGTAACTGCTGAAAAAACTGAACCACTTAAAAATAAACCTAAAGCAGCAACACCAACTCTTAAAGACATTAGACTCTTCTCGATATAAACTATTTACGAAACCGTATGCACTATGCTACGAGATTGTGACTATTTTATGACAATAAACCAAACCGACCGTGCTTACAATTCGGCTTTTATTAGATATACATCTTTTTTAGTGATATAAAAAATAGAACTTTAGACGAACCCATTACTTCAAAACAAAAAAGAGCACTTGAAAGTGCCCTTTTTAATAATCTTGAAAACTTAGTTAAAAGTTTTGAAACGTGCAGCGTCATCCATAAATGGTTTATCGCCTGCTGGTGCTTCAATTGAACCAAATACTAACTGAGCACGTAATTTCCAATTTGCAGGAATATTATAAGTCTCAGCAACTTCCGCATCTACAATCGGATTATAGTGCTGTAATGATGCACCGATACCAATTTCAGAAAGCGCCGTCCAAGTTGCAAACTGAGCAATCGCACTTGAATGTTCAGACCATACTGGGAAATTATCAGCATATAAAGCAAACTGTTCTTGTAAACCTTTTACAACATCTTGATCTTCATAAAATAATGCAGTACCGAAACCTGCTGCGAAGCTATCAATTTTTTGATTTGTGCCTTCAAATGCTTCAGCTGGTACGATTTTACGTAAAGTCTCACGAACGATGTTCCAGAAATTTGTATGTGATTCACCATAAAGCGTCACAACTCGAGATGTTTGTGAGTTAAATGCTGAAGGGCTTTGTTTTACTGCTTCGCGAATCGTTTCTTCAATTTTCGCTTGATCTACTGTCACGTTTTTGCCAATAGCATAAATCGTACGGCGAGCTTTGATGCTGTTTAAAAAGTTACTCATGTTGTTATTCCTCTTTTACCCTTTGGGTGTTATCTTGGATTGAATGTAGTGTATAACGGCTTATTTTTTATTAGTAGACCAAAAAATATAACAGATCGTTTTATTTTTGAAACGACCATAAATGGTTGCATATTTTTAGATCACAATAAAGCTGTAGATTTACCTTAATTTCCTTTCATTGCTTTGAATATAAAAAAAGAGGCTCTAAGAACCTCTTTTTAAAAGAATAAGCTAAAAAATTAAAAATTATTTCTCAGTCTCGAACAAAGCAGCAACAAATGATTTAGCAGAGAAAGGACGCAAATCGTCAATCTTTTCCCCAACACCGATATAACGAATCGGCACATGAGTACGACTTGCGATATTGAATAAGACACCACCTTTAGCAGTACCATCTAACTTAGTAATTGTAATACCAGTCAAGCCAACAGCCTCATCAAAAAGCTGTACTTGATTGATCGCATTCTGCCCTGTACCAGCATCCACAATAAGCATAATTTCATGTGGTGCAGTCGCATCTATCTTTTGCATTACGCGCTTAACTTTTTTTAACTCTTCCATTAAGTTAGATTTGTTTTGCAAACGCCCTGCCGTGTCAGCAATGAGAACATCGATGCCTTTTGCACGGGCACTTTCGAATGCATCAAAAATCACAGAAGCACTGTCTGCACCATGACCCTGTGCAACAACTGGGATATCGTTACGCTCGCCCCAGATCTGCAGTTGTTCAGTCGCTGCGGCACGGAAAGTATCACCAGCGGCAAGCATGACCTTCTTTCCTTCACCCTGTAAACGTTTTGCAAGCTTACCAATGGTTGTTGTCTTACCAACACCATTTACACCTACCATTAAAATGACATAAGGAGACTTGTTAGGATCAATATGTAGTGGCTTCACACGAGGAGCCAATAATGCTACCAACTCTTCTTGCAATGCTTTATACAAAGCATGTGAATAGATCAAATCTCCACGTGCTGTACGCTCTGTCAGATTTGCGATAATTGTTTTTGTTGCCTCAACACCGATATCTGCAACCAAAAGTTGTTCTTCAACTTCTTCTAATAGCTCATCATCGATTTCTTTACCACCGATCAAAATATTGACCATACCATCGGTAAAACTACGACGAGTTTTGGTTAATCCATCCTTCATACGTCCAAAGAAACCTGTTGATTTGGTTTCTTCTTCCTCTTCTGAAGATACTGATTGATGTTGCTCAGTTATTTCGACGTTAGTAGCTGGTGCAGGTGTTGTCTCAACTGTTGTTTTTACAGCTGGCTCAATAATGGGAACATCGACAGCAGGTAAACTCGGTAATGTGACATCATCATCGCCGATATCAGCATCTATCAAGAATTTATTTTGCATATTCGATTGCTGTTGCATGTCAATTCCTTGAGAATAAAGCAGCTTTTTAAAAAGATGGTCAGTCTAGCATAAATAGATTTTATTTTCCCGACTGCTACAAATCCCTCATTTATAATTAAATTACTTTGATTAAAACTCATTCATCATCGAGCGAAAGTGCAGGATATTCTTGGATACGTGTAGATTCAAATTGAAACGCATTTAATAGTTTTAAATATTCGACCCGACGAATTTTTTGAGCTTGTAAAACATTCAAAGCCATAGCCTGCGTTTTAGGATGGCTAGCTTGTTCAGCCAATTGCATAACCTTCAGATATTGATCCTGAGTCACTGGTCGTAGCAGAGCATTAAATGAAAGAATAAAAATGGCTATTAGAATAAATATCACTAAATAGACATTAAACTGATCTAATTTATGCCCTAATTTTAGCTCTAAGATTTTATGTTTTAAATGTTTAGACAGCATGACTAACCTCAATATTAGAAGTAGTGTATGTGCCTACGTAACTCAGTACAAGACTCACGTTCAATAAGCCGCCAAAATGTCGTTTATTGAACGTGATGGTTATAGGTCAACTTACTAATGTACGTACAAAGGCGAAGTAAAGGATAAATGCAATAATCACTAAACTAACAAATACAGCAAACATTCCCACTCCACTTTCTGCATCTGCTGGATGTAAATCATCATCATCTGCTATACGGCGCAGCTCTCCGTTATAAATTTCATAAAAACGATCTTTTTGCTCTGGGCTAAGCGTACTCGCAAAATCATAAACCCTTTTACGCTGAGCTAAACAATAATCACCCAAATGAATTTCTTGATGGAAAATAGCCTCATCAAGTAATTTTCGATGATGATGTGCCAATTCAATAATTTGATTTTCAGATGGTGGAACATCAAAGGTTAAACCATCGATTACGTTTGACATGTTATTCTCCTTTTCTATTATTTTCACTTTGATTTTACTTAAAATTATTTGCTAGAAATGTTTAATCGTGTAAGCTTTTATTTACAGAAAGACACTCGATATATTTGACAATTCCATTATTTTTGTCATAATAATTTAACAATTCAAAGTTAAATTAGCTTATATTCAAAGTAAAGTGTCTTTGGATAGAATTTGCGGTAATCATAATTAAAATAAGGAGTTATATATGATTCAACATTTCACACAACACGAACTAGAGCATGTGTATGCAAATGCGGTTAATACCATTCAATCGCAAAAAAACTTTCAAGATGCAGTGAAAGAACTTGAAGAAGTAGCAAAAGCAGGTCATGGTAAAGCAGCATTATTTCTAGCAGAATTGTATTATCAAGGTTTCCGAGTAGAGCGTGATTCACTTAAAGCTCAATACTGGCAAAAGATGGCAACCTTACAAGCATAAAGAGACGTCACCTAGGTGGCGTTTTTTTATGCCTGCAACAAAGATAAAAAGTTATCTTTATCTGAGTTAAAAAATGTAATTTCTTTAGCATCTAAAATTTAATTAGAGCTTACTTTTTTCAATAAATGTGATGCAGATTACGATTTATTGAAATAATTAGAATATTTGCTTACGATTTTGATGAATTGATTAAACATAAATGCAAAGTATATTTCTTATAATAAAACATGAGTTTATAACTATATAAGTTTAAGAATATGTATCGGTTTAACCATTTTCAACCTGTTTCTCGTGAGTTGATGATTAAAATTTCAATCCTAAAAACAATGATGTATTGCGGTGTACTTTGGGGTCTTTATCATCAAGGTTGGGCAATCAAATCTGATCAAGATGGTCACGTATTCCCTTTTTGGCTAAATGGCGTCCAAGCACACCGTTATGCAAAATCACATTGGAAACATTACCAACCACGTAAAATCACACCTAAAGACTTTCACGAATCGTTGCTACCTACTTTGACCCGATTACAAGTTGAACCTGCTTTATTTAATTCTTCGCACAGAAAATTCAAACTTTCTACTCAACAAATGCAGCACTTTTTCTTTATGCCAAAAGACACTGTAATGCCAGCAGTATAAAGCGTCTAATCAATGACGACTTTTTAAGCACTTACATTAAAAAGTCGTCATCGAAGATAAATTAGGGCTTTGCATTTAAAAAAAATACCGTTAAGTTAAATGAAAATGACAATACAACACAGGTGGATAAATAATGACAATCGTTGCTCAAGTCATCAAGAATAAAGCTGTACAATCTATTTTTACGATTTCACCAAATGCGACTGTACTTGAAGCAATTAAAATCATGGCAGATAAAGGTGTTGGTGCTTTAGTCGTTGCAGAAGATGAAAAAGTGGTTGGAATTTTCTCTGAGCGTGACTATACACGTAAAATCGCCTTGATGGAGCGCTCTTCAAATAATACGCTTGTTTCGGACATTATGACTTCAAAAGTGATTTCTGTAAGCTTAAACAATACAGTTGAAGAATGCTTAAACTTAATGACAGATCGTCATTTACGCCATTTACCTGTCCTAGAGAATGAAAAATTAGTTGGTTTTATTTCAATTGGTGATTTAGTCAAAGCTGCTATGGAAGATCAGCGCGTTTTAATTGAACAGTTACAACAGTATATTTCTGGCTAATTGATTAATATAAAAAAAGGGCAATTTGATTGCCCTTTTTTTATTTACAAAAATCAATCTTTCAAGAAATTCTGAATGGCTGGTACAAGACGCTTAAGAAGATCGTCTGCTTGTTCTTGTGTCATGTTTAATGGAGGAAGTAAACGAACCACTGAACCTGCGGTTACGTTAACAATTAATTTGTATTCATCGCGAGCGATTGCAACAATTTCAGCACAATCTTTAGGTAATTGAATACCAATCATCATACCAAAACCACGAACTTGAACATTCAAATCATTTAAATGCACTTTGAGCTGTTCAACTATGTATGCACCCACTTTAGCCGCATTTTCTACAGCATTTTCATTTTGAAGTGTGTCAATCACTGTGTAAACAACACGTGAACCTAAAACAGTTCCACCATATGTCGAACCATGACTACCAGCACCCAATAGTCCAACTGCTTTACCTTGAGTCATGACCGCACCAACAGGAAAACCATTTCCTAAACCTTTTGCAGTTGTCATTACATCAGGAACTATATTGGTGTGTTGGTATGCAAAATATTTACCTGTACGACCATTACCAGTTTGGATTTCATCAAGCATCATCAACCAATTGTGCTGATTACATAGTGCACGAACTTCTTCTAAATAGCTGAAGCCTTGTGGAGCAGTATTGACACCACCTTCACCTTGAATTGGCTCAATCAAGATAGCAACAATGTCAGGATGATTGATCGCAGCTTCCTGGATTGCCTCAACATCACCAAATGGAACTCGAATAAATCCTTCAACTAATGGCGCAAAACCTTCTTGAACTTTTTTATTCCCTGTTGCAGACAAGGTTGCCAAAGTACGACCATGAAAAGATTGTTCAGCAACGATGATTTTAGGATTACTCACACCTTGCTGCGCACCAAATTTGCGAGCAATTTTAATTGCACCTTCATTTGACTCAGCACCGCTATTTGAAAAAAAGATTTCTTCCATTCCTGACACCTCAGCGAGTTTCTGCGCAGCAGCTGTCTGCCAAGGGATTTCAAATAAGTTGCTGGTGTGTACTAATGTTGCGGCTTGCTCTGCTATTGCTTCTGCAATCACAGGATGAGCATGACCTAAACCACATACAGCAATACCTGTCAAAGCATCTAAATATTCAGTACCATCTGCTGTATACAGATACGCCCCTCGTCCTCGAACAAAACTGATCGCTTGGCGACCATAAGTAGCCATAAGATGTGAAGGTTGATCAGGTTGCACAGGAGCAAGAGTGATATTAGTCATAACAAACTCAATCTATCGTTAGTTGTGTTGAAAAAGGTTATATAAGCAAAAACCTGTGTAGATTGAAAGCTTAAACTCACATTTATACAAGAAAAATCTTTAGCAATAGCCCGCAGCTAATTTTTCGGTATATAATTTGGAAAGATTAGTTGAGGATCTATCTATGACGGAACAAGCGCGTGATACAGTAGCGTTAATTCGTGATCAAATTGCGAAACACCCTGTTTTACTTTACATGAAAGGCACTCCACAATTCCCACAATGTGGTTTTTCAGCTCGTGCAGTTGAAGCACTTAGTCAAATTGGTCGTCCATTTGCCTATGTAAATATCTTAGAAAACCAAGATATCCGTGCAACATTACCTCAAATTGCAAACTGGCCTACTTTCCCACAGTTATGGGTAAATGGTGAGCTTATTGGTGGTAGCGATATCATGCTTGAGATGTTCCAAAATGGTGAATTAAAACCATTAGTTGAGCAATATAGCCCAGCACCTGAAGCATAAGTTTAAAAAGCCAATCTCTTGATTGGCTTTTTTATTACTTACAACTTAAACCGATATAACGAAACATCCCTTCGACGCCCAAATCTGATTTTAAAATAAGTACATCTTCATATGTTGACTTTGAAATACTAGAAAAGATATTCATATTGGCATCTTCATGAATTTCATCAACAGATTGTGACAAAGTTTCTTCAAAACGATCTGCTATATATTCAAATCCCAAGTCCATAGCGATAAATAACGTATGATCACATGGTTGGATATATTGCTCTTGTTCCCAATCTAGTACAGCTTGTTGACAATATGGGCAGACAATATTTTGAGTTGAATCGGCAATATTAATAAGTTGATAAGACATGATGATAAAGCTTAAGAAATTAAAAGCAGTTTAAAAGAATATCCTAATCAAAGCTATCCAGCTCAGGAGTATTTAGCACATGGTCTCTATAGAACAAGCTATCGCTTTTGCCGCTACAAAGCATATGGGACAAGTCGATAAGGCGAATGCCCCTTATATATTACATCCTTTACGCGTCATGATGAACGTCTCAACGATTCAGCAAAAAATTGTAGCCGTGTTGCATGATGTTCTCGAAGATACTAATACTACTGTAGATGAACTATATGAATTAGGATGTGATAACGATATTGTTGAAGCAATTCTAGCATTGACTAAACTAAAGGGTGAATCTCGAACTGAGGCTGCAAAACGCACCCTTCAAAACCCTATAGCACGTGTTGTGAAAATTGCAGATATCAATGACAATATGGACTTATCGAGGATTCATTCACCTACAAATAAAGATTTTAAACGAATTAAAGAATATCAACTGGTTCGCGATATTTTGACACAAAGTATTTAATCAATCGGTTTATACTAACCTAGAACTTATAAAAGCTGGAGTTTATGGCAGAATGCTAACGGATTTAGATGATTTTTACTGCTTTGCACTGGTTGTAGAACATGGTGGTTTTAGCGCAGCCGAACGTGCAACTGACATCCCAAAATCTAAGCTTAGCCGTAGGGTCTATAATTTAGAAGAACAATTAGGCGTTCGCCTCATTCAACGTAGTTCACGACATTTTGCTGTCACTGATATCGGTATGGATGTCTATAGATACGCACAAGTCATGATGAATGCCGCGCAAGCAGCACATGATGTGGTTAATCACTTAAGTAGCGAACCTCGTGGCGTGATCAAAGTGAGCGTTCCTGTCGACATCGCCCAAAACCAAATGGCCAAAATACTACCCGCTTTTTTGAAGAAATATCCCGAAGTACGCGTACAAATGATGGTCAGTAACCGTCGTGTTGATGTTATTAATGAAGGTATTGATCTAGCTTTAAGGGTTCGTTCTAAATTAGATGATGACCCCAATCTCGTATTAAGAGAGTTTGAAGCAATAGAACAACGTCTTTTTGCCAGTCAAGCATATCTTAATGAATTTGGACACCTAAATACACCTGAAGAACTGAGCAAACACCGTATTATTAGTATGTCAGAAGATCATCTCGATCAACAATTCTTATTAAGTGGCCCAAATAATCAACAACAAAAAATTAAAGTTAACCCAGTGATTATGGCTTCCAATCTTTTAATGTTGGCACAACTTGCAAGCCAAAATTGCGGTATCGCTTTATTACCAGATAGTATTGCTCAAGATTTTGTAAAATCAGGACAATTAGTAAAAGTATTACCAGAGTGGACTGCACCTCATGGTATTTTTCACGCTGTATATCCATCGAGAAGAGGTTTGCTACCTGCCGTACGTGTATTTATTGATTATCTGGTTGAACAACTAACGATGTGCTCTACAAGAAAAAGGCCTGATTTTTAATCAAGCCTTGATGATTCGAAACCCTTTAAATTGAAGGATAATGTCCAGTTCCATTTGGCCATGGCGTCAATAACTCAAAACCATCATCAGTCACAGCAACCATGTGTTCCCATTGCGCTGACCAAGATTTATCCTGAGTAACAACCGTCCAACCATCACTCAACTCTTTAACAAATGGTTTCCCAGCATTAACCATGGGTTCAATCGTAAATACCATGCCTTTCTTCAGCACCATACCCTGACCTTTTTGCCCGTAGTGCAAAATGTTTGGCTGTTCATGATATACGCGCCCAATTCCATGACCGCAATACTCTCGAACAATACTATAGCCTTCACGCTGTGCTACAGATTGAATTGCATGACCAATATCACCTAAAGTCGCACCGGGTCTTACAGTATGAATACCAGCAAGCATCGCTTCGTAGGTTGTTTCTACTAATTTTTTTGCTTCAGGAGTAGGTTCACCCACAAAGTACATTCTACTGGTATCACCAAAGTAACCATCTTTGATGACAGCTACATCAATATTTAAAATATCACCTTCTTTTAAAATCTTCTTTGCAGAAGGAATTGCATGACAAACCTCTTCATTGACGGAGATACACGTAGTCTTCGTAAAACCATGGTAGCCAACATTGGCAGGTATCACTTGCAGCGTATTTACAATGTAATCATTACAGATATCATCTAGGTATTCTGTACTTACGCCAGGCTTAATAAACTCGCCTATCATTTCTAAAACTTGTGCCGCTAAACGTCCTGAGATTCTTAACTTCTCAATATCTTGTTCCGTTTTGATGGTCACAGTAGAAGCTCTCATTCGAGATATTCCTTATTAAAAAAAATAAAATCAAAAAATAATGCATAGGCGTTGCATTCATCATTTCTATAGTTTTACGCCTTAGCTTTCAAATGTTCAATGCTTTTATGGACAAACACCAATTAATTGTACATTTAATTTAGATTTTTATCATAATATCATCATGTTTAACCCATTTTTTCACTTTTAAAATCATTTCAAACAATTATGTTTACCAATCCTAATTATATGATTTACAAGCTTTCTTTTTAGTCAAAAATCAATCAATTTTCACATAAAATTAGTTTCAAAAGAGAACATTTTTGGTCTAGAATTCGCACTTTTATTTTAAACCTCCCATTTTATGAATCATCTTCGTACAGGAGATATTATTGCCTTAGGTTTTATGACCTTCGCACTGTTTATTGGTGCAGGTAATATTATTTTCCCACCTATTGTCGCACAACAAGCAGGTGAACATGTTTGGCTTGCTGCTTTTGGTTTTTTAATCACTGCAGTTGGTTTACCAGTGCTTACCATTATGGCTTTATCGCGAATGCAAGGCTCAATCGAGATTATTAGTTCTCCTTTAGGTCGATTTGCTAGCCTTTTATTAACAATTGTTTGTTATCTCTCTGTTGGTCCATTATTCGCTACTCCACGGACTGCGACAGTTTCATATGAAATTGGTTTTGCTCCTTATTTTGGAACTTCGAGTAGTAGTTTATTTATATATAGTGTGATTTATTTTGCTCTAGTGACTGCTGTATCACTTTACCCAAATAAGCTGTTAGACACTGTAGGGCATGTTCTTGCGCCTTTAAAAATTATTGCACTTGCAATTTTAGGTATTGCAGCGATCGTTATTCCAACTGGTTATATCTCACCGCCGATCAACAATTATGTGAGTAGCCCAGTTTCTGAAGGCTTTGTTAATGGTTATCTCACCATGGACACGCTTGGTGCATTGGTCTTTGGTATCGTAATTATTCAAGCAATACAATCACGTGGTGTGACAGACTCAAAACTGATAACTAAATATGCAATTATTGCAAGTTTAATTGCAGGTGTTGGACTTACACTCGTATATATCAGCCTATTCAAACTTGGTTTGGGTAGTCATGAAGTTGCTGCAAATGCTGACAATGGTGCTATTATTTTGCATGCATATGTTCAACACGCATTTGGCGACTTAGGTTCTATCTTCCTGACTGGGTTAATTTTTTTAGCATGTATGGTGACTGCTATTGGGCTAACCTGTGCTTGTGCTGAATACTTTACTGAATTGACTGGTCTACCATATAAATTTCTTGTTTTTATCTTGATCGGTTTTTCATTGGTCATTTCGAATCTAGGCTTGACTAAACTTATTGCATTTTCAGTACCAGTGCTTAGTGCTATCTACCCACCAGCTATCGTGGTCATTATGTTGAGTTTTTTCTGGAAATTCTGGAATAAACCATCATTAGTTGTTGGATCAGTTACTACAGTTGCTTTCATTTTTGGAATTATCGAAGCGGTAAAAGCTGCGGGATTCAACGAATATTTACCAGTTTTCATTCAACATCTACCTTTGAATGAACAAAATTTGGCATGGCTACTTCCATCTCTTATCGTACTGGTGGTAACTACTGCTATTGATCGAATGCGTAAAGAAAAAATTTAAAATGATTTGTCGTTAAAATGATGTTTTACCCAGACATGATTTTAGCTATACAGAAAATGTTCTTTTATCCAACGTTCATTTTTTGTTTACGACAAATCTTTTTAACTGTTAAATTAATGATTTATGGTTTTATTATTTTCTATTTCTAAATGTAAAAAAA
The DNA here is from genome assembly GCF_030913345.1 of Acinetobacter sp. A22. Classification (NCBI taxonomy): domain Bacteria; kingdom Pseudomonadati; phylum Pseudomonadota; class Gammaproteobacteria; order Moraxellales; family Moraxellaceae; genus Acinetobacter; species Acinetobacter sp. A22. Next base: position 947,470 of record NZ_CP133162.1, on the reverse strand, counting down.
CCAACAATATCATAATTAAAAATATCAACAATCACCAAATAAAATAATATTTTCATATATAAATCAATACATTCTAAAATTTATTTTCAAAATAGTCTTTTTACCTATTGAAATCCCTAAAAATAAGCAGTACAACTTTAAATTCAATTCTGACAAAAACGATTAGGTTTCTGTCATCACGACTCAAGGAGGGATGGAGATGTTATCATTACATTTCAACAAGCAAGTCTTCATTAACACTCTGAAGGCAAACGATTCGATCGTATATGCAATCACAACACTCGCACTTATGGCTACGTTGTTATTACAAGGCACAATTAAAGGTAATTTGAAACCTGAATATTTCGCCTATGCACTGATCGTTTCACTAGCCTTTTGTACGTGGGGTATTGTGGACCGAAAGTTTCGACAGTTGAGCGCTGAGCGTCAAAAAAATTAATTTACTAAAATGGATGAGTCATCATCCATTTTTTATTGGAAATAAATAATTGTTCCGTAAAGCAATACAGCTGTTGCACCCAGCTCAACCACTATCAAACTAAACATTATAAAACTCATACACCAAGTTGGTAGTGTCCAATGTCCCAATTGATGAGGTTGTTTAAATTGGTTGGTTGTGTCTTTTAAAAAGCCATGGATTATGTAAGTTAGGATCGACATCGAGAAAAAGAACAGATTCGCAACAACGCAAAATAATTTTGTAGTTTCACTTAACATACTGAAATAACTTAAACATGCCAAAATTAAACTGGCACTCGCATATAACAAACTACTACGATGCGCAATATCTACATAATAATGAGCTCTTGATTGTTGAGATCTTCGAATTTGATAATATTTCCAAACGCCTGTTAACATTCCTACCCAAAGAAAAATTCCACTAAAAATTATTGCTAATTCCATTGCTTGGTTAAATTCCACAACTATATCCATTTGATTTGTTTAATTAATAATCTTGATTCTACCTTTATTTGACTTTTTAGTCATTTTTTATATAAGTTTCTTTTTGGAACTTGTGTAAAGTAATTAGAGATAGTATTGAGTTCTCCGTTATGAATACCTATAAATCTTTTTGGATCAGCTGTAAAGATGGTTATCAACTTTCAGCTCGATACTACGCTTCTGAAAATAATACAAAACAGTTTCCAATTCTGGTTTGTCCAGCAACTGGCATTACTCAGAACTTTTACAATTCATTTGCACAATGGCTGAATCAACAAGGTTATCAAGTTCTCACCTTTGATTTCAGAGGAATTGGTGAGTCATTACATGGCAAATTAAAAGATTCTACAGCAAGTATTGATGATTGGGGTTTATTGGATATACCAGCTGCAATTGACTCACTAATCAACAAAACCCACGCACAACAGGTGATTATTATTGGTCACAGTGCTGGCGGGCAGTTGCTTGGTATCAACCCTTCTTATGAAAAAGTTGCCAAGGTATTAGCTATTGCGGGTTCTACAGGTCACATCAAAGGTCTAAAGGGAAAAACTAAGTTATTAGCTCCTGTTATGTTCAACATTATTTTCCCTGTTTCAAGTTTATTTAAAGGATACGGTGCGACACAATTCATCGGCATGGGTGAAAACCTACCGAAAAATGTTGCAAGACAATGGGCTGAGTTTTGTAGTAAACCTGGTTATGTAATGAATACGATTGGTAAAACTATTTTTAATGACTATCATCAGCAGATTAAGTGCCCTATCGTTTCGTTTTGGGCTACAGACGATGAAATCGCTACAGAAGCCAATGTCAAAGATTTATTACGACTGTATCCAAACGCTGAAACCAAATTAGTTCAACTTGATCCACAGAAACATGGTTTTAATGAGATTGGACATATGTCAATGTTTAAGAAGAGCCATAAGCAACTATGGTCAATCATTGAAAAAGAAATCAACGTCTAATAAATAAGTACCCTCTTCACTTTACGCATCTAAATATGTAATCCTGTTTAGATGCGTCTTTTTAATAACATCAAATTCCACCTTTCATCATTCCAAAATTAATTAATCAAACTAAATTAACCGCCAAATTTATTAAATTTTCTACATCTGTATATTTTATTGATCAAAAAACAAGCATAAAAATGTGATAAAGAATGTATTAATTCATCTTTTTAGATTATTTATTCTAGTTATTTTTTAACCATATGTTTAACCCAATTATCTGTATTTGATAGTATTTATTATATAAATATATTGATTTCTATATTTTATGACATTTGAGACAGAAGTTTTTGCCTTTAAAGTCACGTCAAATATTGTATTTATTTTCTACAATAGCAATGTTCTTGAGATAGACTGATTTATAGAAAAACTGTCTATCTGAAAGAGTGTGTAGAATAGATAAAACCATCATAAATAACATTTTTATATGTTTTTTCGATGATTTTTTATTCAAAATAAAGATAGCTGTAGAGCTTCTTTAAGGAAGATTTGTTATAAATGAAATGGTGGAAAATTCAATCAATCTTGGATTTTTCAGCAAGTCGTGAAGACACTTCATGGAATTCAAGAGTTGGTTAACCAATTCACAGTAACAAGCATAGGAAATAAGTAAATGCCTAAAAAATATGCGCGTTTTTTACCTACAGCCGAATCATTTAACTTAGAAGACTTTCCATATTACTGGATTTCTCAAGTAAATGCTCAGTACGTTCAAAACATCGACAACGTACTTAAAAAGTATGGTTTAGACAATTCTCGCCGTCGTATTTTACTTGCATTGAATGTAAAACCTCATGCCAGCGTATCAGAACTATCAGATATGGTCATTTCAAAGATGTCTACGACCACTAAAATCGTTTATCGCCTGAAAGATGAAGGCTATATCGAAACTTACTCTTGCAAAGAAGATGGTCGTATTACGCGAGTTTTTCTGACAGACAAAGGTAAAGAAATGATTGTTAAAATTAATGACCTGACTTCAGTCATTTTAGAACAATCTTTCGATGGTTTAACTCCATTGCAAATAGAAAAAACAATGGAAATCTTAAAACATATGTTTAAGAATTTATCACGTTGATTTAATCAAATTTAAAAAAGCTTCCTATAAAAGAATAGACGAAATTTGTCTAGGAGAGTGGTGGCAGTCCAAGAAGCTTTTTTATTTTCGAATCTAAAATAAATCAAACATATTGAGCTGGGGTGTGATTTTCTCAATTTTGAGTTTTGGTACATGTAAACATTCAAACTCCTCTACAGGAAAACCATTCATAAAATTAATTAATTGATATGGCTGTTTTAATGTTAACCACTCATCTAATTGTTCATGAGGAATAACTACAACTGATCTTTTAACATCACCAGGTTCATGGAAATCCTTCATCATCGGATGATCTATAGCGTCCATGGTTAACATCGCAGCTGAACGAATTATTTTGTCATTTAATTTTCTAATCTCATAAAGTGCAGCAATATAAAATGCCCGTCCATCTTTACGCTTTACAGCCCAGCGTTGTGGCTTGTTATCTATATATTTGCTTTCATAAAACTCAGTTACAGGGATTACGCCGAACTTACATTTGTTGGCAGATTCTTGAAAACTTGGTTTCTGAAAAATAGTTTCGTGACGTGCATTATAAGTATGTTTTGAAATATTAAGATCTTCTGCCCATTTAGGTACTAAACCAAACAGAACTTCCCTCCACTCCAAACCTTGTTCAGATTTAAACAATAATGGAGTTTTATAACTTGGATAAACCTCTTCTTCATAGGCAAAAGATACAAGCGGCAATTCAAGTTGCTTTACTTGCTCCAGTGTGATGGGTTTAAAGTTAGCACACATAAAAAATGATCTTCAAAATAATAAAAGCCTCCGAAGAGGCTTTTATTTTAGATGAAATTAATCACCTGTATAACCTTTAAGTTTTAAACGTGCAGCATGTAACAATGGCTCTGTATAACCAGATGGTTGCTCAGCGCCTTTGAAAATTAAATCAGAAGCTGCTTGGAAAGCGATACCATCAAAGTTTGGTGCCATTGGCGTATAAAGTGGATCATTCGCATTTTGTTGATCTACAATTACAGCCATACGTTTCAATACCTCTTCAACTTGTTCACGCGTTACGATACCGTGACGTAACCAGTTTGCAACGTGCTGAGAAGAAATACGTAATGTTGCACGATCTTCCATCAAACCAACGTTGTTGATATCTGGAACTTTAGAACATCCAACACCTAAATCAACCCAACGAACAACATAACCCAAGATACCTTGACAGTTATTTTCAAGTTCGTTGTTTAGTTCTTCTGCTGTCCAGTTAGTTTCAGGAGCAAAAGGAGGTGTTAACAAATCATCCAAAGTCAACATGTCTTGAGATGCTAATTCATCTTGACGAGCTTTTACATTGATTTGGTGATAATGCATTGCGTGAAGTACCGCACCTGTTGGTGATGGAACCCATGCACATGATGCACCCGCATTTGGATGTGCTGTCTTAGTCGCCAACATGTCTTTCATGCTGTCAGGTTTTGGCCACATACCTTTACCGATCTGTGCCTTACCTTGTAAACCACACTCTAAACCAATTGCAACGTTACGATTTTCGTAAGCAGCAATCCATTTTTGAGTTTTAACAGCTTCTTTACGAACAACTGGTGCAGCTTCCATAGAAGTATGGATTTCATCACCCGTACGATCCATGAAACCTGTGTTAATGAAAATTGTACGGTCTTTTGCAGCTGCGATACAGTTTTTCAAGTTTACAGATGTACGACGTTCTTCATCCATAATACCGATTTTAAGTGTTTTAGCAGGCAAACCAAGAGCTTGTTCAGCGCGTTCAAACAACTCAACCGCAAATGCAACTTCTTCTGGACCATGCATTTTTGGTTTAACGATATACATCGAACCTTTACGAGAGTTATGGTTTTCGTTTTCACCACGGATATCTACAATGCTTAGTAACGGAGTTACTAAAGCATCCATAATACCTTCAAAAACTTCTTCACCTTCAACAAGGATGGCTGGGTTTGTCATCAAGTGACCAACGTTACGAAGAAGCATCAATGAACGACCATGTAAAGTTGTCGTTCCACCGATCAAGTTTTTAACAGTACGATCTTTATTAAGAGCACGAGTAACTGTTTTACCGTTCTTCTCGATTGATTCTTGTAAATCACCCTTCATTAAGCCTAACCAGTTACGGTAGCCTTCTACTTTTTCTTCAGCATCTACAGCTGCTACAGAATCTTCCAAATCTTGAATAGTTGTAATTGCTGCTTCAAGTGTTAAATCTTTAACGCCTGCTGCATCAGTTTTACCAATCGGGCTATTCGCATCGATATCGATAATTACGTGCAAGCCATTGTTTAATAAAACAACTTCTGTAGGGTTTTCTGCTTCACCATTAAAGCCAACGAATTGTGACTCATGAGCTAAAGAAGTAGTAGAACCATCTTTCAAAGTAACAACTAAACGGTTATGTTCAATTGCGTATTTAGTCGCATCAGCATGTGAACCTTGTGCCAATGGGAAAGCTTGATTTAAGAAATCTTTAGCAAAAGCAATAACTTTGTCGCCGCGAACAGGGTTATAACCCTTGCCTTTTTCAGCGCCATTTTCTTCAGAAATTACATCAGTACCATAAAGTGCATCGTATAATGAACCCCAACGTGCATTTGCAGCATTTAAGCAATAACGTGCATTACGTACAGGTACAACAAGCTGTGGACCAGCTAATAATGCGATTTCTTCATCAACATTTTCAGTTGTAACTTTGAAGTCTTCAACTTCAGGAACAAGATAACCAATTTCAGTTAAGAATGCCTTATAAGCATTTAACTCAAATTTATTATTACGGTGCCATTCATCAATTTTAGCTTGTAGCTCTTCACGCTTCGCTAATAATGCTTTGTTCTTAGGACTAAGATCGACAACGACTTGCTCGAAATTTTTCCAGTAAGTTTCACTATCTAAACCAGAACCTGGTAAAGCTTCATTTTCGATGAAATCGTAAAGTTCTTTAGCAATCGCTAGCTTGCCTTTTTGAATACGTACAGTCATTGTCTTTCCTGATGGTGCTAACTTTTTATAACAAGAATCCTAGTATACTGATTTATACTAGCCTGAATAGTAATATCACATTCCTAAATAGTAAGCATTTTCTCAATTAGAAGTATTGACAACTACGAGTTTTAGTAAATCAAAACTTTAAATTAAAATTTTACTTATTCTATGAGGATGTAATGATCTCACAGTCTTAAAAACACATTTAGTTATAACAAAAATCAACCAAGAATAAAGCTTTCTCAGTATCAAAATATAAAAAAAAGCATTCCGAAGAATGCCTTTATAAGTTATGAAGTTTTAGCCATGTCAATTTGGCGATGTTCAGAGTGTAGATAAGCATCTGATTGCATTTCTAACAATCTTGACCGTGTACGTTCAATTTCAAATGCTAACTTAGATCCTTCATATAACTCAATAATCGAATCTTCTGAAGTAATCAGTAATTTAACACCTCTGTCATAGAATTCATCGACCAAATAAATAAAGCGACGAGTTCCTTCTGAAAGGAAATCTGTTAAATGTGGAACATTACTAACTAACACTGTGTTGTAGATATTTGCGATTTCAATAAAATCAGCGGGGCTTCTCGGTTTAAAACATAATTCTGAGAATTCACACCATAAAACATCTTCTGTATGCCCGAGTGTTTCAACTACACGATTATTAATCATAATCGGTGAATTTGACTTCACTTGAGTCTGAGTTAATGCATTGAAACGTTCTAACATCCATACTTGAGCATCAGCACTCAATGGATATTTAAACAATTGAGCTTGCTTCAATACACGTAGTCTGTAATCAATTCCTGCATCAACATTTAATACTGTGCAATTTTTTTGTACACATTCAATCGTTGGCATGAAACGGTCACGATGAATACCATTTTTATATAAGCCTTCAGGTGCAATGTTTGAAGTTGCAACCAGTGTGATACCACGTTCAAATAGTTTTTGAAACAAATCACTCAGGATCATGGCATCCGTAACATTCGATACAAAAAACTCATCAAAACAAATTACAACAGCATCTTTATAAATCTGATCTGCAACCATATCCAAAGGATTGCGCTGACCAGAAAGTTTATTTAACTCTTTATGCACGTGCTGCATAAAGTGATGAAAATGCAGACGTATCTTGCGGCGGAAAGGCACAGATTCAAAGAATTGATCCATCAACCATGTCTTACCACGACCAACACCTCCCCACATATAAACACCTTTTGGGTATGTTTGTCTGCGGAAACGTCGAAATGCTTTTTTTGAAGCTTTATAGCGAGTGAGTAACTCTTTCCATACTCGATCTAACTCTTGCACTGCCTGCGCTTGAGCTTCATCAGGCATAAATTGCCCTGACTCAAGAGCTTGAGCATAGCGCTCAGCAGGCGATGTTGGTGTATATGCAGTGCTATGTGAGTCTGGTTTAGAATTTAACATAAGGCGTTATTGCAATTTTAATTGGTGAAAATTATATCGAACATTGAGTTCAAAGACATTAGATTTTAGGCTTAATTATCATAGAGTTTAAACATCATAATGTACCATTTTTAAGCATTTAGTTTTTTCGATGATATTGTCGAGGACTTCGTCCAAACCAACGTTTAAATGCATGGTTAAAGGCTGCTGGCTCTGAATATCCCAACATTTCTGCAACCTGCTCGATCGAATAGGCACTATTTTCGATAAATTTAATGGCTTTTTGTTTAATTAAGCGCTCTCTAATTTCTTTATAACTGGTTTGTAGTTGTTGCAGTTGATGCCTTAATGTTCGTTCAGGAATATTGAGTGCGCATGCTGTTTCTGACATCGTGGGAATTACCCCATTTTGCATTTCAAGATACCCTTCTACGTACTCTACGATTGTTAAAATACCATCAGAGCTTTTTTCGAATTTCTCGATATCTTGTAAGCACTTTTCCTCATAAATTCGATAAGTTAATACATCTGCTGAAGGTACTTTTATGTCTAGAATTTCTACGCCATGCATGATAAATGCCGCTTGATGACATCCAAACTTAACATCATGTCCATAATAAGCTTGGTAAGCCTCAGTCCATCGCATATCTTTAGGATGTTCAAAAGGTAATTCGATCTGGATTTTAGGAATTTCTAATCCCATCATTTTAAAAATATCTTGCAGGAATTTATATGTACCAGAAATCTCACATTGCGCACGTAACTGCCCCAAATGTGTATTCAAATCTATTGGTGTATAAAACAAATAAATTTTATTATCGGTAATATTTAGCTGTAGCGAACCAAACAAATGTGTAAGTTTCTGAAAGCGTATACCGTTCAAAAGTGCTTTATGTAAGCTTTTACTAGTGACTAGTAACATCAAAAAAGGACCGTAACCAGCTAATGCATAGTGCTGACCTATTTCGAGACCTTGTTCTGGAGATATATCCTCGCTAATATGTTTTAAGATATCCCATTCGATTTCGTCTGGAATTATTGTACTTGGATCTAAAGCGTCAGCATGTATCCCCATATTTGCCAAACGTGCGTCTACATCTATCCCAACATGTCGCATGCCTTGAATTAAATACATCAATCCGAGGATAGATCGCTTCATAATCCCAATTACTATTCACTAAACTTTAATGTTTTACTCGAAATATACAAATAAGTGTATTGCCGAAATGATCAAGTTTTGCGTCTGTACAATCATATTTAATCTCACCAAAACCTTTAAACTTGCACAAAATTTAGATGTGTAGGGCGTGGACTATGCGTGATCAAACCAAAGATGCCATTCAAAAAACAAAAGTTGCAATTATCGGTGCAGGTTTTGGTGGTTTAGCAATGAGTATTCGACTATTACAAAGCCAAATCAATGATTTTGTAATATTAGAAAAAACCAACGATGTTGGTGGTACTTGGAGAGAGAACCAATATCCAGGGGCAGCTTGTGATGTTCAATCACACATGTATTCTCTATCGTTTGCGCCTAAAACAGATTGGTCAAAGCGTTATGCTGAGGCTGATGAGATTTTTGATTATATTCAAGAAATCACAACTCAATACAAGCTAAGAGACTATTGTAAGTTCAATCATGAAGTTACCAATGCTACATTTGATGAAAATCGTAATGTTTGGACTTTAAAATTTAAAGACCAACCTACACTTGAAGCTCAATTTGTAATTTTCGCATCTGGCCCATTACATGTTCCACAAATTCCACATTTAAAAGGAATTGAAAACTTCAAAGGTAAAGTTTTCCACTCTTCTCAGTGGGATCACAATTATGATTTGAATGGTAAATCTGTAGCTTCAATTGGTACTGGTGGAAGTGCGATTCAGTATATTCCTGAAATTGCAAAAGATGTTAAACAACTTTATGTGTTCCAACGTACAGCAGCTTGGGTGATTCCACGTGATGAACGTAAATACTCTCAACTAAGCAAATCTTTATTCAAAGCATCAAATATCTATCGTCAAATTCATCGTAGTCGTTTGTATTGGACAAATGAGTCACGAGTTGTGCCAATTGTACAACCACAAATCATGAAATATGGTCAAAAGCTTGCTGAAGCCTTTATCCGCTTCCAAGTAAAAGACAAAGAACTCGCTAAAAAACTTACTCCAGATTTCGTAATGGGCTGTAAGCGAATTCTAATCTCAAATAAATATTTCCCTACATTCAATCGTAAAAATGTTGAACTAGTCACTGATGGCGTTCAAGAAATTACAGCGAATGGAATCGTGACTAAAGATGGCAAAGAACGTCAAATCGACTGTCTGATTTATGGTACTGGATTTATTACTGATCCACGTATCTATCTCAAACACTTTGATTGCTTTGGTCGTAACGGTATTGAGCTGAAGCAAGCTTGGAAAGATGGCGCAGAAAGCTATTATGGTATTGCAACCAAGAATTTCCCTAATTTATTCCAATTATTAGGTCCGAATACAATCCTTGGTCACAACTCTGTAATTTTCATGATTGAGTCACAAGTAAATTATATTCTACAGTTAATTCAAACTGTTGATAGCACTAAAACTCAAGCTGTTGAAGTTAAGCATGCTGTTCAAGATCAATTTAACGATCGCGTACAAGAGCAGTTAAAAGGCACTGTTTGGCAAGCCGGCGGATGCAGTAGTTGGTATCAAGCTGCTGATGGAAAGAATTTCTCGTTATGGCCGACGTATACTTGGAAATATTGGTTAGAGACTCGCAAAGTAAATGTTGCTGACTATAATTTCCTTAATAACTCAGCGACTACTAAAACAAATGCAGCATAGTCAATAATTCTTCATAATAAGCAGGTTATTCGTAACCTGCTTTTTTTATGCAATCTGTCATTCTAATTTTTCAAATTTTTATTGCGATTAGCTTAGGCTATTTTATTGCACCAAGACTTTCTAAAAATTTGAACAATCTCATTTTTAAAATTCTTCCATATTTTTCATATGTGTTATTGGTAAGTGTTGCTTTTGAATTTACACAAGCACTCAACCAAATTGACAACCCGACCACAATCCTACCTCCTGCACTTTTAATAGCTTTTACCACCTCTATTTTCGCATTTGGTATTTGTTTAATTACATATAAGCTTATTGATCGGCAAAGCGTACAAGGCAAAATTTCATTTAATCTTTTTTTTAACGCTTTAAAAAATATAGCGAAAGCTTTTTTAGCATTAGGAATTGGTATTCTATTAGGGCTAATAATTAACCATAACAATATACCGTTTACATTTAATAGCTGGTATCTACTTTTAGTTTTTATCTTTTTAATCGGTATCGAACTCACACATACACAGTTTGATCGTAGTTGGTTAAGTTGGAAAATACTCTTAGTACCATTTGCTGCATTTGTAGGTTCATGCTTGGCGTCTATATTAAATTATTATCTTTTACCTAAAGCCTTTAAGTTAAATGAAGTTTTAGCTTTATCACAGGGTTATGGCTGGTATTCAATGTCTGGCATTCTATTTACTGAATTGCATTCTGCAAAGTATGGAGGGATTGCCTTACTCACTGATTTATTCCGTGAAATTTTTGCAATTTTATTAATGTATTGCTTAGGTTGGCGTTTTCCTCGTTCCGCGATATCGAGTGCAGGTGCAACATCTATGGATGTCACTTTGGCTATGGTCAAGCAATCATGCGGAACTCATTACGTACCGCATGCAATGATGAGCGGGCTAATATTATCTTTATTAGCTCCACTCTTGATCAGCTTATTTCTGAATCTAAAAATCTAATTTATTGAATTAGATGGAAGCTAAAATAGATTTTAACATTTCAGTTGGTTGAGCCGCCTTGGTAATTGGGCGGCCAATTACTAAATGAGTAGATCCATCAAGCATCGCTTGTTTAGGTGTTACGATTCGTTTTTGATCATCTGCATTTGTACCTTCAGGTCGAATACCAGGTGTAACTAAAGCAAAATCTTGACCCAGCATTTCACGAAGAATTTTAGCTTCTTGAGCTGAACAAACCACGCCATCCAAACCACTATCTTTAGTAAGCTTTGCTAGACGTTTCACATGATCAACAGGTTCGACATCTAAACCGATATCAAACAAATCTTCTCTTGCCATAGATGTAAGGACTGTCACAGCAATGAGTTGAGTTTTGTACTTACCTGCTTTAAGACGTTCTACACAAGTTTCCATCATCTTACGACCACCTGAAGCATGAACATTTACCATCCATACTCCTAGATCAGCAGCAGCACAAACAGCTTGCGCTGTCGTATTTGGAATATCGTGAAACTTAAGATCGAGAAAAACTTCAAAACCTGTATCTTGTAATTTTTTTACAATCGATGGACCTTCATGCGTGAAAAGCTCTTTGCCCACTTTTACTCGACAAAGTGTTGGATCAAGTTGTTCAACAATAGTCATAGCTTCGTATTGGCTTTTTGCATCTAATGCAACAATGATACTCAAGAGCTTTTCTTCCAAGTCAGTTAAAGGCGCTATTATAAATAGGTTTTTGCAGAAGTGTAAAATATGATTAGCAGGTCTTTGGTTGATGTATATGCATAACCGCTACAATTTAAAAATAAAACAAATGGTAAAATAAGTTATATTTTAATCCTAAAATAACGACAATAAGGAATAATAATGCAAGCTATCAAATCGACAATACAGCATAAAAAATACAGTTTAGCAATCATCACTTCTTTCATATTCTTAAAAATGAAAATCTGACAATTGATCAAAGGTTAAAGTTTTTACCAGATTTAGCTCATTTTATTATGAGTTTTTCAGATCTTAATAAAGATGTCTTACCTTATGCAAACCCAAAGAATAAATACGAAGAGGCAATAAACCTACATTGCAAGGAAGATGCAAACCATTGGCCTTGGTATCTATATGATCTAAAAAAACTAAATTTAGATCAGTCTCAATTATTGAGCGATACATTGAAATATTTATGGGGAGATAAAATGTCCCCTAGTAGAAAATTATCGTATGAGTTAGTTTCACTAACCTCAAATCAATGTCCTTTTATTCGATATGTTACTATTGAAGTGATGGAGGCTACAGGAAATGTTGTATTTAATGTTCTTAATGAGATAACTAAAGAGGCAAGTCTAAATCTAAAATTTTGTAGTGAAATACATTTAGCACATGAGACTGGGCATACTATTGGTGTTGGAACAGATGTTTTCGATGATTATCCAACATCTACAGATATAAAAATTAAAATCGATTATCGTGATTGAAAAAAGCTTTAATGCTTTTACCAAATTTATGGATCAGCTAGAAAATAAATTAAAAGAATAGGTCTTTGGTTGAAGATTTAAAATTAAAAGCGTCTAAAAATACAAAAAGGCTATTTCACTTATGAAATAGCCTTTCGAATATTAAAAAGTTGTCGTTTTATCATTGGCGTGAACATCTAAAACAGTTTTCTCATGCCGAACACTCGCAGCAGCTTCAGCTGCAGCTTGCTGAGCAAGTTGAATCTGTTCTTTTCTCAAATGATCAATATCTTTACGCAAGCGCTTAACTTCCCAACTATTTTGAAAAACTCGGAAAACTTGTACACCCAGTAATAATCCAACCACGACACCTAAAGCAAGTGTTAACAAAAGCAATAAACCTAATCGCATCGCTGGAACTTGAGTAAATAATAAATCTACTTGCAATTCAGCTGGATTCTGTAAAACTAATGCTAATGCGTAACCAAATATAGCAACAAGTAATGCAATTAATACATAGCGCATAATTCGCACCTCACTTATTTAATTTATTTTTTATTTAATTGACTCGTTTACTGCATCACGAAGAGCTTTACCTGGTTTGAAGTGTGGTACTGCTTTTGCTGCAACATCAACTGCCTTACCAGTTTTAGGATTACGGCCTAGACGTGGTTCACGATGATGTAATGCAAAGCTACCAAAACCACGAATCTCAATACGATCACCACTCGAGAGCGCTTCAATCATTTGATCAATCATGATCTTAACTGCATCCTCAACCAAAGGCTCAGCTAAATGTGGGTTTTTAAGTGCAATCCGTTCAATTAAATCAGATTTATTAAGTGCTTCAGTCGTCATTGATGACCTCTTTAATTATCGCTACTTTTCAATGTTTTTAATAATAACCTGTTTAAATACAAAACGGTAGCGCAGTACATGAATACTACGCTACCGTTTACAGTATTTTTGTATAAAAAAGTACATCTCTGTTACAAGAAATGTACTTTTTAACAAATTACTTCATTTGAGCTTTAATTAAGTCACCAATAGTCTTAGGACCATTGCTTTCTGCAGCTTGAGTTGCAGCAGCTTGGCGAGCGTTGTTTACAGCTTCTTTCTCTTCAGCTTCGTCTTTCGCTTTGATAGACAAGTTGATAGAACGAGACTTACGATCAACGTTGATGATCTTCGCTTCAACTTCTTGACCAACTTCTAAGAACTTAGTTGCATCTTCAACGCGGTCACGATTGATTTCAGAAGCTTTAAGAGTTGCTTCGATGTCATCAGCTAATTTAACTGTAGCACCTTTAGCATCAACAGCTGTAACAGTACCTTTAACTAAAGCACCACGTTCATTCGCAGCTAAGAAGTCATTGAATGGATCGCTGTTTAATTGCTTGATACCAAGGCTGATACGGTTACCTTCAGCATCTACAGATAAGATAACTGCTTCAACTGTGTCACCTTTCTTGTAACGACGGATAGCTTCTTCGCCTTGTTCGTTCCAAGAAATATCAGACAAGTGTACTAAACCATCGATACCACCAGATAAACCGATGAAGATACCGAAGTCAGTAATAGACTTGATCGTACCAGAAACTTTTTCGCCTTTCTCATGAGATTTAGCAAACTCTTCCCATGGGTTAGCACGAGTTTGTTTGATACCTAAAGAAATACGACGACGTTCTTCGTCAACTTCAAGAACCATAACATCAACTTCATCACCAATCTGAACTACTTTAGATGGGTGGATGTTTTTGTTTGTGTGGTCCATTTCAGAAACGTGTACTAAACCTTCAACACCTTCAGCGATTTCAGCAAAGCAACCGTAGTCAGTTAAGTTAGTAACGCGCGCTTTAACGATAGAACCTTTAGGGTAACGACTCATGATCGCTAACCATGGATCTTCGCCTAATTGCTTAAGACCTAAAGATACACGATTACGCTCGCGGTCAAATTTAAGTACTTTAACTGTAACTTCTTGACCAACTTCAACAACTTCTGAAGGGTGTTTGATGCGTTTCCAAGCCATATCCGTGATATGAAGAAGACCATCAATACCACCAAGATCAACGAATGCACCGTAGTCAGTAAGGTTCTTAATAGTACCAGTAACTGTTTGACCTTCTTCAAGTTGAGCAAGTAATGCTTCACGGTCAGCAGAAGATTCAGCTTCCATAACAGCACGACGAGATACAACAACGTTGTTACGTTTAGCATCAAGCTTGATTACTTTGAACTCTAACTCTTTACCTTCAAGATGAGTTGTGTCACGAATAGGACGAGTGTCAACTAAAGAACCTGGTAAGAATGCACGGACAGGACCGATGTCAACAGTGAAACCGCCTTTAACCTTACCAGAGATAACACCAGTAACGATTTCGCCGTCTTCAAAGATTTTCTCAAGTTTAGTCCAAGTTTCAGCACGTTTCGCTTTTTCACGTGACAAAACAGTTTGACCCATACCGTTGTCAAGCGCTTCAACAACTACGTCAACAGTATCGCCAACTTGAACTTCAAGTTCACGTTGTTCATTTAAAAATTCAGCACGATCAACAACGCCTTCAGATTTAAGGCCAGTGTCGACAGTAACCCAGTCAGAATCGATACTAACAACAGTACCTTGGATGACTGCACCCTTTTCAACGTTGAGGTTTAATTCACTTTCTTCAAAGAGGGCTGCAAAAGATTCGGTCATGATATACCTGATAAAGTCAGCGGTCTTGGATCAGACAAGGCCGGTTAAGTTAAGTTGTTACATTGTCCAAAAGATCTGATCAAGCAATGCTTCAACTGAAAGTTAATTCAATATCTATTTTATACGACTGTCGATATAGTCAACCATGAGCTTAAATACTTCATCGATACCTATCTCAGAGCTATCAACGATATAAGCATCTTCGGCTGGCTTGAGCGGAGCAACTGTACGCTCCATATCTCGCTTATCTCTAGCCTGTATGTTAGATAAAATGTCGCTTATTTTAGCATCAAGACCCATACCCTGCAACTGTTTTACACGTCGCTCCGCTCGTGATTGTGCAGATGCGGTGAGATAAATCTTTGCCTGAGCTTCAGGAAAAATAGAAGTTGCCATATCACGACCATCAGCAACCAATCCTGGAGACTGGATAAAAGCTCTTTGACGATCAAATAACGCTTTACGTAATGCTGGAATTGCTGCAACTTTAGAAGCATATTCCCCCACTTCCTCAGTGCGTATCACATTCGTCACATCAGCACCATCGAGTAGAATAATCGTGGAAGATTCTGTTGATTTAAATTCGATATTTAAATGAGTTGCAATTTCGACACATTCATCCAACTTAGTTTCAAGTTGCTCTAATAAGTTTTTTTGAGCCAAAGACAGTCCAAGTAAACGATATAACGCACCAGAATCTAATAAATTATATTGGTAATGTGCAGCAATCTTAGCAGCTAACGTACCTTTTCCAGATCCGCTTGGACCATCAATCGTAATAATATGAACTGTCATTCTCTTCTCTTTATGGAGCAACTGATTTCGCTAGTTTTGAGAAACCTAGTGTAATTGCTGCTTTGAGTTGTGCAAGAATTAATTTACTCACAAAAGGTGCTTTTGCTGTAAATTCAATCTTGTAAGTTACCAATGTTACGTAGGGTGTAATTTCTTTGAAATCAATTTGACCCAAATGATGCTTTACAAGTGGATTGTTAATCAACTTATACTCAATACGTTTATTTTCTTCCAATAATGTAATTTCTTCTTGCAATGGTTTTACAGGACCAAATCCCATTCGACGAACCGACCCAATTCCATCTGGACGTTTTGGATCAGCCGAATCTTTAACTCGTACCACTTGTAATGGAGCAAAAGCTTTATTATAAGTTGCGTGTTTTGACAATAAATCAAACACTTCTGAAAGAGGTGCATGAAACTCTTTTTTTACAGTGATTGCATTACGCATAGCTTTGCCTTTTTTAATTTGACCAAAATCATCGCGGCTTAGTTTGCCACAACTCAAAAGACATGTTTAATCATTTAAGGACGTTTTAGATAAATGGGCTTGCTTCTTTTCTTTTCTTCTTTGCTTAAAAAAATCACTTAGTTGAGCTGAACATTGTTGTTGTAAACAACCTTGTTCAAATACAAATTTATGGTTGTAGTAGCCATTATCTAACAATTGACGAGCGCTAACAACAGAACCAGCTTTAGGCTCAGTCGTTGCAAAAATCACTTTTTGAACTCTTGCATGAATCAATGCACCAACACACATGGTACAAGGTTCAAGCGTCACATATAAAACAGCATCATCTGGTAATCGATAATTTTCAATCGCTCGGCAAGCTGAGCGCAGCGCTTGAATCTCTGCATGTGCCGTAGGATCAGACAATTGGATAGGTGCATTGTAACCTGAGCCGATGATTTTACCTTGACTCACGATTACAGCGCCAACAGGTATTTCACCTTGTGATGCTGCGATTGCAGCCTGCTCGTAGGCAAACTGCATCCAATATTCATCTTTATTAACAGTCATATCTACTTAAGAAATTACACCATATTGTCTTAATAACGCATTCCAACTATCAAGTGTTGTAATTGGTGGACAATCAGACAATATATCTTTCAAAGTGATTTTTTCAGCAGACTTCCATTCAGGTGAAAGATCTTTATCAACCAAACGTGCTCGCACACCCTCAACGAAATCAGGATGACGAATCTTCCAATCAGAAATTTGTGACTCTAAAGCAAAAACCTCATCCCATGCATGACCTTGTTTACCCCATTGCCAAAGCAACCAAGTAATCGCAGCAGTGCTCGGAGAACCCTTCTGTAAATTCTCACTAGCTTGACGCAACCAGTCACTACTTGCATCACTTAAACCTATAATGGCTTGGTAATCATACTCAAAGCTTTGTCCACGACAAACACTATGGATAACATCAATAGAATTTTGTAATGGTCCAGAAGCAACTGGACGATGCAGGCTATTCAGGGTGTCATCGATTGCTCTAAATGCGCCAGCTGGATAATGATTCCAATCAACATTCAATACTTTTTGAAGCACATTATCACGCTGAGCCTCACAAATATGTGTCGCCCAACCAATACTGAATGCTCCAGCAGCTGTCATGATTGAACCCGTCAAACCAGTAAATAGACCAATTTGGCCACGATCAGCAAGGAAGCGACTACCACCAACATCAGGATACAATCCAATATTAATCTCAGGCATAGCCAAACGAGAATATGGTGTGACCAAACGAAATGGTGCAGCCATAAATAAGCCTAGTCCGCCACCCATGACATAACCTTCACCCCAAACCACAATAGGCTTAGCATAGTTATGCAGCAGTAAATCTAGTGCATATTCTTGCTCAAAGAATTTATTAGCCGTATCAACTTCATTGTTAATAACCAATTGGCGCAATTTACGAACATCACCACCCGCACAAAATGCTTTTGGTGTAGTCGAATCAAACCAAATCGCTTTTACACTTTCATCATCATGGAAATGTTCGAACACTTTGAGTAAAGCACTTACGATCGATTCATCCAATGCGTGTAATGATTTAGGTCGGTTCAAACGAACAATACGCCAACCATTTTTAGCGTGCTCGACAATCAAATCAGGATGATAGCTATTTAAATCGGGAGAATTCATTATGCGTCCAATTGCCAGTCTATAGGCTCAATGCCATGTTGTTTCAAATATTGATTTGTTTTAGAAAACACTTTACAGCCAAAAAAACCACCACGGTTTGCTGATAAAGGTGACGGGTGGGCTGCACTTAAAACTAAATGTTTGTTACGGTCTATGCGCTGTCCTTTACGTTGAGCATAAGCTCCCCATAATATAAATACGATACGTTCACGATGTTCATTCAACACATCAATCACATTATCAGTAAAATCTTCCCAACCTTGTTTCTGATGTGAGGTGGGTTGACCAGCTTCAACCGTCAGCACACTGTTCAGCAATAACACACCTTGCTCAGCCCATTTACTCAAATCACCATGTCGAGAAACAGGTATACCTAAATCAGTGTTCAATTCATGAAAAATATTACGTAAAGATGGAGGTAATGCAACCCCTCTTTGTACCGAAAAACTTAAACCATTCGCCTGATTCGGTCCATGATAAGGATCCTGACCAAGTATGACGACTTTCACATGGTTAAGTGGAGTGGTGTTAAATGCATTAAAAATTTGTTTGCTTGGCGGATAAATCGTTTTTTGGGCAAGTTTCTCTTGTTGCAAAAACTCGCGTAAATTATCCATTTTTTGCCCAAGTAAAAATTCAGAAAGTGAATATTTCCAAGATTCATCAATCTGAATTTTATTTAATTTATTGAGCTGTTGTTCCGTAAATTGCATCAACTTTCCTTAATTTGAGTTCACTTAATCAAGTAAACTCAAAGTGTAACTTGTAATTCTACTTCTGGATTTTCGAACTTAATTCCTTTTTTCAAGTTCTCATATATCTGTGGATCACTCCACTCTGATACGACTTGCTCTGAAAAAACTATTTGATCCAAGCTCAATATACCCATTTGCTCATTTTCAATGTCTTCCTGAAAACTTTGGGCGTACCCCGTATCAGTCTCATGAACAATCACAGAATATACTTGAACATCACCCTCACCATTTTGTGTTGTAGTTGAGCGAAGGACTTGTTGAGCTAAATAGAAAAAAATACGTGAAAATTGTTCGGCAGAAGGCGAAACAGGCAAAGAAATCCATCTTGCGCTAAATGTCTTACATGCATCAATATAAGCAGCATCATCTTTTTGCCAAAAACAAATGGCATGATCAAAACTGTCAAAAAGTTCTTTTATAACACCTTTGAGCAAACCAAAATCGTAAACCATCTGACCATGATCTAACTTTGACGCTTTGAGTAATAATTCAACTTTATAACTATGCCCATGAATCGAACGCTTACAGCGATCCGATGTACAATTGCGTACAATATGAGCATTTTCAAACTTAAATAATTTACGAATTAACATGCACCAAGCTAATCTTTATCTGCGAACGAGTTTTATTATAAAGCAAAAAAACAAGCATTGGGATTGATTTTAAACCTTGTCGATATTTGATAATTCAATTATCAAATCAATTGAAAGGTGCAAGACTTCGTGAGTAAACAATTACATGATTATCTTTTCTAGCCATAGAACTTGTGAATTGACGCTTACGCTCACTTAAAAGCACATCAATCTGTGCAGTAAAATAATTCGATTTCACATCCATTAAGCTACCTGCATCAGTTTTACTCTGCTCATCAATGCCAGAAAATGCATTCAATTTCCATAAGTCATCTAGATTATTAAAATAAGTCAAGTTTGCCTGTTTTGCTTTAATCTCCTGCTCTAACGCTTTCATATCCACCTTTGGATCCATGCTTGCTAACAATAAAGCATGTGCAGTATTTATATTTATTTTTGTCGGTTCAGGTAAGGCCGAAACATAGGGACGAATTAAGTCAAATTTTTTACCTTCAAATCCTCTAACCAACTTTAATTCTTCAACATTATGGAACTTTGTATTTGATGCCAAATATGCAGGTTCCATTCCTTGATAAATACTACTTTCAGCTCCCATTGCACCCGAAGTTTCATCATCCACATCTTGCCAATCAATGACAGCTTGACTCAACTCCGCTGGCAATCCAACTCTGACTAATAGTTTTTCAAACCACCGACGAGCCGAATCATCCACTTTTCCGTCTGGCTTAACTAAATTATTTAAATTAAATTTTCCCGAATCATCAACTAAACGTCCAGAAACTGCACCATCTTCAACTGGAAACGGAGGCATTGGTTTCGCCCAACTTTCCTGTAAATGATCAAGATTACCTGCATTTTTACTATCTTGAATCAATAATTCAGAAAAAAATGCCTCTGCACTTTTTGCATAAAGTAAAGACTGATTTTGGCGCATCAAATAGCCCGTATTTTCAGCAGTATTACTTTGACGTTTTGCAATTGTTGCAGCCAAAATAGTAGCCAATGCGACCATGATCAATATTGTAAGAAGCGCTATACCTTGTTCAGAAGATTTAATCTTGATCATGGTGGAGTTTCCTGATTGACCAATAACTGATTGGCATTTAATAAACTATAAATCCACTCATAATCTGAACCAGCAATCGTCAATTGAACTTTAAAACCTAATGGTAACTTCTTTAATTCATTTACATTATTTGGATCATTAATATTTTCAGGCCATTGGCTAATTTCTTGTGGATTTAAAATCAAAATTCTAAATTGATCTACATTTTCAAGTAAAGTGCTTGATACTGGTTGCACACGATTTGGAATATTTAAATTTGTATATTTCAAACGGTAAACTTTTTTTTGTTGTGCATCATATCTGTATTCTATTCGCTCATATGGTGAAAGACCTTGCTTCAATGGATCAGATACCCCAGCCTTACTAAAACTAAAACTTCGATCATTCAAAACCATAGCTGCTTGTAATTGTCGCCCATCATTTGCAGTCAATGGAATTATCTGCATGCTATCTTTTAAAAATTGCTGATAAGCATCCTGTAATTCAAATAAGTGTGTTTCATGTTCTGCATTTCTATCTTTCACTTTGATGAGATAATCAAAAACTTTCCACCCTAACATTGAAAGCACTGCAAAAATCGCAATCGCAACAAGCAACTCAACTAAAGTAAAACCTAAATTACTCTTAATTTTATTTGGTAAATAAGACTTAGTTGAACTTTGCTGACACTCTGAGACAACATTAAATCTGCAACCCAACCTCATTACAACATTCTTGATTTTCATGATGTTTTGACTTTAGCAGGATAATTAAAGAATACAAGATTGGTAATTCCTGCCTCAACTTTGCCTTGTTCAGTGTTATATAAACTTACTTGTAACTCGATACGTTGGATTTTTGGACTTAATGTTGATTGTGCTTTTTTATCGATTTGCCAAGTTTCTCCCTGCGCAGTCACTTGTTTAGATTGTGTGCCCTCAAGCCACTCTTGATTTATTTCCATGGTTGCAATTTCATTCATTGCCACAAATTGGGCTTTAGTACGTAAAATTGCATTTGAAGTTGATTGGGTATACTGCATAGCTATTTTAGTTAATGCGATTGCAGCGACCGCGAAAATAGCTAAAGCAACCATCACCTCTAACAGCGTAAAAGCTTTCTGTATTTTGAGAGAATCTAGTTTAACCTCAGCAATTGTTTGAAAATTAAGACTATCTGATTTTTTATCAAGCAAACTGAATTGTCGATTAGTCATCTGATTTGAGGTGTTAATTTTCATGTATTTTCCCCAAGTAATCTAATTCCAATTCATTACCAATCGGTTGCTGCTGATAATAAAATTGAATTCTCACAGGTTTAACTTCACCATTGCCAAACCAAACTAGTTGAGGAGATTTACCCCCCAGTAAATCCTCGTTATTTGCTTTAGAGTACCGCTCAGCATCAACAACTTGTAAGCTGAAGGACACGTTATCTGGTAATTGGCGAGGCTTAAATTCCTTATATGCCTGCCATGTTTTATCAGCTTGCTGAACGAGCTGTAGACTCTGGTCGTGATATTCATATAAATTATAGGTAAATGGAGAAACATCTGTTGCTTTTTGAAAATTTAATGCAAATACTTTTGATTGATCAGCAGATTCTTTATTTATTCTTTTCAGATCAAGTATAAATAGCTCTCTGGCTTGCATTGCTTTACGCTGATCTATACCACCAATATTCATAACAACAAGTGATGCCATGACCGTCATGATTACAATCACCACCATGATCTCAATTAGGGTAAAACCTTGCTGTAATCGAAGTGATGATTTCATGATCATAATCAACTATGTTAATGTGTGTTCAAGCTGTTTTGGCATCGCCAAAGCCTGTTCTATATAAGCTACACGTAGTGTATCTCTTGAGCCCAAGTAACGCTGATAGAAACTTGAATTTAGTATAACCGCAGCACCATAGGTTAAAGACCATATCGAGGCTAAATAATCTCGTGTCGTCATCTTACTATTGATATCAATCAGGTAACTTTCAGTCATACGAATAATAATGCGTAATCTTTGACGTCGAATTTTATATAATTCACTGAATAGTAGCTGTATTCCTTGTCCAGTTGTTGAAAGACGTTCTTCTATTTGATGAAATAATGCGGTACGTTCAGGATGATGTAAATGATGTAGCATAAAAAAAGCTAAATGCTCCGGAAATGACTTCTCAGTATCCTGAATCATTTCCAACAGCATTTTTTCATTGCGAATGATCAGCAACATATACAGCTCATCTTTGCTTTGAAAATGCTTATATAAAGTGCCTTTAGCTAAATCCAATTCTGCTGCAAGGGCATCAAGCGTCATGCCCGCTTCACCATTTTCTAATAAGAGTTGTTCAGCGATTTGAAAAATTAACGCTTCTCGTGCTCTAAACTGAGCTTGACGATCCATCTTCACGTGATAACTCTCTTTTCAAGTACTACAAACCGTTATTTAAAATTTAAGAGATTTTCAAAATTTTGCATGGTAATCATGCCAATCTCTTCAAGCGATTTATCATATACTTCACTAAGAGCTTTTGCTACATAGGGCACATATTTTGGTTCATTTGTTTTACCACGATATGGCACAGGTGCTAGATACGGACTATCTGTTTCAATTAATACACGATCAAGTGGTACTTGCTTAGCAACATCTCTAAGGGATTGAGCATTTTTGAAAGAAATGATTCCTGAAAAAGAAATATAGTAACCACAATCTAAGACCGCTTTCGCTGTTTCCCAATCTTCTGTGAAACAATGTAATATGCCGTGTGTTGATTGTTCAGCTCGAATAATATCTACAGTGTCATGTTTTGCCGAGCGCGTATGTACAACCACAGGTTTTTTTACAATTTTTGATGCTTGTATATGTCTAGCAAAGCATTGCTTTTGATCTTCAACAAAATCAGTACTATGATAATAATCTAAACCCGTTTCACCTAAAGCCCAAACTTTTTCTGATTGAGCTAACTCGACCAAATAATCTGTTGTAGCTCGGGCCATGACATGTTGATCTTCACATGGATGAACCCCTACTGTGTAACCAACATCATCGTGTCGTGATGCAATGTCTGCCAATTTTATATGATCTTCTAAATCCACAGATATCCCCATGAATTTAGTTACGCCTGCCTGACGTGCAGCATCGAGCGCTTGATCTAGATCTCCACCGTATGGCGTAAGATCTAACATGGTTAAATGGCAATGGGTATCAACAAACACGCTTTGTTCCTAAAAAATTTAATTACATAGTATAACTTGCACGATCAAGGCTTTTAGCGCCTGCTAAAATTCTTTCTGCCTCTGTTCGATAATAAACACCTTTATCACCTGCAAGCTGAATTGCAAAACCTTGTGGTTTAAAATGGGTTTGCTTATGCGAAATCCAAATCACCTTACCAGTTAAAGGAATTTTCTGTGATTGATCAGGCAGAGTCGCAAGGATAAAAACTTCTTGTCCCATTTTTACCGCTTGCTTAGTCGGAACAAATAAGCCACCACCTTGTACAAAAGGCATATAACTCGCTTGCAAGGTAGCCTTGTCAGGAATATTGACTTGTATAATCCCGCCCATCATTTGTGGTTGCATTACATTCCCCTGTTATTAATTTACTTAAAGTTTCTTATATGATGCTGATTAACCGTAATAAAGCATGAACGCTCATGGATTCAAAGACAAGTATGATAAACACCGTCAACCTACTTAGTTGAACCCAATCAAGTTTCATTTTTTTGAATTATAAGAAACATTAATAGAAACAACAAATAATGTTTCAAATAACTTACCTATTTATAAGTATTTAAGAAATATCGTCACTGATGGACATTCATTAGCTGAATAAATAGCTCATCCATAACTAATTGCGACTGAACATTTTGCTCTAACATTAGTTTTTTCTGCTGGAAATCCGAATAAATTGAGAACAGAGTTTCTAAGTTATATATTTGAGCTAAATCATCAAAAACTAAATCTTGATTTTTTAATTGCTGATTTAGCTTTAGACGAATAACATCCGCAAACAAGTATTCAAACATAACCGTAAAATCTGCAAAACTTAGCTCTTTCGACCATTTATTAGCATAATGCAAAGGCATACTCTTTTCAGAACAAAGCTTAGACCAATCTTTTAAAAATGATGCTCGTTTATCTAACCACTCACTGTTTTGTATTTCGATTGCAGTTAATGGCATTCCATTAGCAAGATTGAGTAGCAAAGACAGTTGTAGTGGTTTCAGGTCAGAAATTCTTTCTTTCAAAAAATTCTGAGCATCCTCATCTTTTAAGCGATCCAATGCAAAGTGTTGCAATCGACTCCGAATAGTTGCAGGTAATTTCAAATAATGATCTGCAACCAAGATCAAAACAACTTTCTCACCAGGTTCTTCTAAAGTTTTTAATAAAGCATTTGATGAAGCTATGTTTAAAGCTTCAGCAGGTTCAATGACTACAACACGCCAGCCTTCACCAGTTTGCTGAACAAAAGGTAAAAGATCTCGAATTTTTTCAATCTTAATTTTTGCATTTTGCTTTTTATTATCTTCATCTGTTGTGATGTGAACATAGTTAGGATGTGTATCCGACTTTAACCATTGACAGCTACTACATTCGCCACAGGCATTTTCAGATTGTTTATTTAAACATAACACCCATGCTACAAATCTATCGGTAAACTCTTGTTTAGCACATCCTTTCTTTCCATAAAACAATAAACCATGCCCAACATCAGGAAAACGCGAGGTTAAAAGATCCCACGTTTGCTGATGCCAAGGGTAATGTTCATAGACTTGAACTTCTTTTGTCATATTATTCAAAGAAACTAATAGACATTGAGTTTAATCGATCTAAATCTTCCTGAGTATCAACTCCAGGCGGAAGGTTTGCTTCAGCAATAGCTATGGCAATGCGATGACCGTTTTCAAGTACCCTGAGTTGCTCAAGACTTTCTAATTTTTCAAGCACACCTTGATCCCAAGTTACATATTCTTGTAATAGTTTAACTCGATAGGCATACAAACCTAGATGACGGTAAGCACTGCTATGCATTGATTGCTGTTTTTGTTTCGCCCCATCACGATCATAAGGGATAGTTGCGCGGCTAAAATACAATGCTTCATTATGTTTTGACATGACAACTTTGACGATACTATCTCGCTGAAATTCATCCAAAACGCTGATTGGCTCGCACAACGTAGACATTGAGCAATTTGGATTATCGACTAGAAGTTGTGAAACCTGTTTAACTAATTTTGCAGGTAATAAAGGTTCATCACCCTGAACATTCACAATAATATCATCTTCAGCCCACCCTTTTAAACGAGCTACTTCACTTAAACGATCCGTACCAGATGGATGATCAGGGCTTGTCAATACCACATCAACGCCTTCTGCACGGCAGATCTCGGCAATTCGCTCATCATCTGTCGCAACACATAAATCATCAAAGCCCTCAACTTTTTTTGCCTGATCAACCACTCGTAAAATCATTGGACGACCATGTATCAGCAATAATGGTTTAGCTGGTAATCTCGAACTTGCAAAACGTGCAGGAATGACAATGTGTTTCATGGTATATCTCTAAGACAAATAAATACCAACTTGTTGTAATTGTTGCTCCAACAAGTCATAACAATCGGATGATAAAACGGCTTCTACGGGTACAACCCAAATAGGGATATTGAATTCTGGATGTTGAATTAAAATTTCTTTTAATTTAACAGCATCTTTTTCTGTTGTGATAATCGCATTCTGATTCTGAAAACTTAGATCACTCAGTTTATATTCATGATGATCCGGAAACTCATGCGCTTGAAATTGCTCAATTCCTAAATTTTGCAAAGTCTGATAAAAACGCTGAGGAAAACCAATACCAACCACAGCATGATAGCTTTGCTTTGAATCGAATTGATTAGATAAATTATCAGATCTGAGCAAATAAGGCTTACCCACTTGTAAATGCATATTGAGCAATGATTGAGGCTGTTTGCTATGTACAATCACACTACTATTTTGTAGACGTGATTTTGGCTCTCGCAAATAACCTTCAGGCAAAAGCTTTTCATTACCTAAACCACGATTTTGATCTAAAACAATCCATTCAATTTGACGATCTAAAGCCCAGTGCTGAAGACCATCATCACTAATAATCAAATCCAATGAATAGTTCTGCAATAATAACTCTATAGAAGATTGTCTATTTGGACCAACTGCCATTGCAACACCAGTCGATTGAACAATTAAAGCGGGTTCATCACCAATAATCTCAGGCGATGACTCTTTATGTACCAGCGCTGGAAATGGACCAACCCCTCCATAACCACGACTAATTACACCTACCGACAACCCTTTGCTTTGCAAATATTTTACTAGTTGAATTAGCAAAGGAGTTTTTCCACTTCCGCCAACTGTAATATTTCCAATCACCATAACTGGGATTGGTGCCGTATAGATTTTCTTCAGCCTGTATGTGTACATCGCTTTATTCATCAAAAATGCAAAGCGATAAAGCCATGACAAAGGTCTTAAAACGATCAGCCATTTCTCTTGGTTATTCCAAGCAGTCTGAATCGTCTGTGCCAGTGACATGATTAATTTTCCTCAAAATTGCGCTGATGTAACTGATAATACATTCCTTGTTTAGCGATCAATTCTAAGTGAGTTCCTTGCTCGATAATTTGCCCTTTATCCATCACAACAATCAAATCGGCATTTTCAACTGTAGATAATCGATGAGCAATTACAATCGTGGTACGACCTTGCATCGCTTCATCAAAGGCTTGTTGTATAAAGTATTCTGATTCGTTATCAAGCGCGCTTGTTGCCTCATCTAAAATTAGAATTGGCGAATCTTTCAGAATTGCTCTCGCAATCGCAATACGTTGACGTTGTCCACCAGATAAATTCAGACCTTGGGCACCAAGTATAGTGTCATAACCTTGAGGCAAACTCATGATGAAATCATGTGCATAGGCAGCTTTAGCAGCAGCAATCACTTGCTCATCACTAGCATTTTGTAATTGTCCGTAGGCGATATTGTCACGCACTGAACGATTAAACAGAACGACTTGTTGGTTCACCATTGCAATTTGCGATCTTAAACACAGCAACTCTATTTCTTGAACAGGAATATCATCAAAATATATTCCGCCACTACTTAACTCTTGGAAACGTGGCAACATGTTTACCAATGAGGTTTTACCCGCTCCTGACCGTCCAACGAGTGCAATAGTTTGACCAGCTTGAATATTTAAAGAGAAATCTTTAATGGCTTTGGTACCATCAGAATATTCCAAGCAAGCTTGATCAAATCGAATATTACCTTTCAATTGAGGCTTCAATTGCCCTTTATTTTCTTCTTCAGGTAAATCCAATAATTCAAAAACCGAATGTGCTGCAGCTAAACCGCGCTGAAGCTTTTCATTGATATCAGTTAAGTTTTTTACAGGCTTAGATATTAAACCAGCAGCAGTGATATAAGAAACGAACTCTCCAGCAGATGTATCACCCAAAACTTGAGGTCTTAAGGCTAACCATAAAATGATGGCCATCGCTATCGATAACAATAGTTGAATAATGGGGCTGTTAATATTTTGAACGACCACCATTTTTAAACCACGACGCAAGTTCTCTTCTGAAGAATGATAGAACCGTTGCTGTTCAAAAGCCTCTCCTGTAAAACTTTTTACCACTGAATTACCAGTAATTGTTTCTTGAACCACATGGTTTACATCGCCCATAGTATTTTGTACTTGTATTGATAACTTACGCATCTTTTTAGAAGCGATACGAACAAGTAGACCAATAACAGGCATAAACACGATAATACATAATGTTAAGCGCCAATTTGTGTATAGCAAATAGCTCAACAACCCTATAACAATTAACCCATCTTTAATTAAAGTCTGCAATGATTCAGAAGATGCAGCCGTTAACTGTTCTACGTTGTACATTAACTTCGCACTGATATGACCCGCAGAGTTATCCAAATAATATTGTGCAGGCAATTTTAAAAGTTTCGCATAGACTTCTTGTCGTATACTAAAAACCAAACTACGAGAGATAACAGCAGAATAATATCCGCCTAAAAACAACCCAACACCCCTGAAGAACATTAACAAAACAATTAATGCAGGAAACCAATTAAGATTTTCTCTGCTTCCATTTTGAATTGCATCAATAATAAACTTCAGCAATTTGGCTACCGAGACTTCCGTAGCCGCATTGATACCAAAACCAAGTAATACAAATAAGGCAATACCCCAATAAGATTTTAGATAAGCTAAAAGGCGTAAATAAACCTTAAAATCTTGATTCACTCGGTGAAACCTCTAGTTGGAACTTTAGTGCTAATGTTAACGTTTACAAACCCAAGCTGACCTGCAACATCCATCACACGTATTACATCCTGATGGGCGGCTTTAGCATCAGCAGCGATAATAAACATAAAGTCGCGACGTTCTTGTGCAACTTGCTTAATGGCTGTACTGAGATCAGCTGTATCTTTTGTCGATAATGCTTGACCATTCACGGAATAATGGCCAGTGGAGTCTACCATGATTTCAATTTTTTGATCGAATTGTTTAGGCGGTACACCTTGAGCATCGGGCAAAGTTAGATTTATACGACTTTGCTGACTAAATGTCGTCGAAAGTAATAAAAACACCAAAATAAATAACATACAGTCAATCATTGGTGTCAAATTGATATGAATATCTTCAACTTGAGAGCGTTTGAATTTCATTTGATCACCTATGCTTAGCTTGCAAGGCGATGTTCTTGTACATGTGGTACTTTTTTGTAGAAAAGTGCAGCATGGAACAAGGTAGATTGTTGTTCTAACTCAGCGGTATATTCGTGTACAACACGTTGAAAGTATCGATAAGCAATCATCGCTGGAATAGCAATTAACATACCAACAGCCGTTGTGATCAAGGCTTTAGAAATACCAGGCATCATCATACTTGCATTTCCTGCTGATCCCACATCTATCACCAAGAAAGATTCAATAATACCTAAAACCGTACCAAGCAAACCCAATAAAGGGGCTATTGCGCTCAATGTGCCCAAGAAATTGATGTTCTTCTCTAAGAATGAAATTTCTTGTGAAGCTGCCGCCTCCATTTGCGCACGCGCAAATTGTTCACCCTGTTCTTTGTGTTCGTATCCAGCAAGTAGAATACGTCCTAAAGGTGATTTCTTTGCTTGCTCTTGCTGTAAATTTGAAATTACAGTCTCAGCATTAGAACCATTTACAAATAAATCTCTAGGTAATACTTGAGAACGCTTCAAACGAATGTAGCGTTCAATTGTGATTGCAACCGTAAAAATTGATGAGAGAATAAGCGGCAGCATTAACCAACCGCCCGCTTTTACCAGTTCCCACATATTATTCCCCAATAATATTTAAAATAATTAGGACGAATCCTAAATATTAGTTAGGCAAACAAATATTTAGAATCCCATCCAACTCATCCAATGAGTGATAGTGAATGACCATTTTCCCTTTTCCTTGTTGGTTATGGTCAATTTTGACGTTCGCACCAAAGCGTTCAGATAGCTTTTGAGTTAATTGTTCAATATCTGGAGAAATTTTTACTTTCTCCTTTTCTGGTTTTGGTTCACTCCACTCACGAACCAATTGTTCAGTTTGACGCACTGACAAACCTTTTTCAATCACGATTTTTGCAACTTCAATTTGTTCTTTAGTCTTTAAAGTCAAAATTGCGCGGGCATGTCCCATATCAATCTGACCTTGTTGCATATAATCTTTAATTGGGTCTGCTAAGCTTAGTAAGCGCAACAAATTACTGACTGTAGTACGCGCTTTACCAACGGTATCTGCAATTTCTTGGTGACTTAAACCAAATTCATCATGAAAACGTTGTAATGCAAGTGCTTGATCAATAGGATTTAAATCTTGGCGTTGAATATTTTCAATTAAGGCTAATGCTATCGCAACCTGATCATTCAACTCTCTTACAATTGCGGGAATTTCAGTTAATCCCGCCATGATTGCGGCACGCCAACGTCGCTCACCTGCAATAATTTCATAAGGGTGTTGTTCATCATCCACAGGACGAATCACGATAGGCTGCATTACACCATGTTTTTCAATCGATGATGCAAGCTCTTGTAAATCCTGTTCTTGAATAAAACGACGTGGTTGATATTCTCCACGCTTTAACGAGTTAACATCAATCTGCTTGAGTTGACCATGATCCAAGGCTTGTGCTTCTAGTTGCAGTTTTTCTTTTTGAATCGAACCTAGCAACGCATCTAAACCACGACCTTTAGCCAATCCGCGTTTTTTGATGCTCATACAGCACTTCCTTTTTTCACTTTACTTTTTTTAAGCATTTCCGCAGCCAAATTTAAATATGCAACGGCACCTTTAGAACTCTTTTCAAAATAGATCACAGGTAAACCATGTGCTGGCGCTTCAGCCAAACGAATATTACGAGGGATAACCGTATCATAGAGCTTTTTACCAAAATATTGCTCAAGCTCAGAAGATACATCACGTGTTAACGCATTTCTTGCATCATACATGGTACGTAACACACCAATGATTTCCAAGTTTGGATTGAGTGCTTTTTGTATACGGTCGATGGTTTGCGTTAGATCTGCAAGGCCTTCTAAAGCATAGTACTCACATTGCATCGGAATGATCACACCATTCACTGCTGCAAGGGCATTTACAGTAATCAAGCTTAGACTTGGAGCACAATCCACAATAATATAATCAAAAGCTGAATCTACCTCTTCTAATGCTTTTTTGAGGATAAATTCACGACCTTCTTGCTCAGCGATTGCTAGCTCTACTCCTGCAAGCTCACGGTTTGCACCCAAAACTTTATATCCTACTTCTGCTTTTTGAATTGCAGTTTCGATCGGCACTTCACCTAATAAGACATCAGTAACAGAATACAAAAGATCATTCTTTTGTACGCCAGACCCCATTGTTGCATTACCTTGTGAGTCCATATCAACTAACAAGACACGCTTCTTTAAAATCGCCAAAGAAGCAGCAAGATTAACTGCGGTTGTTGTTTTCCCTACGCCACCTTTTTGGTTAGCAATTGCAATAATATGTGCCATGATTACCCTTAATATTTTTTATTAAATTCGTTGAAGCAAAAGCAAATGACGTTGTTCATCTAATCTTGGTACTTTCAATTCGACAATCTGAGACTGATATTGACCTTTTAATTGATCAAGTTCATCAGTTGGAATCAAACCTTTCATTGCTGCAATAATACTTTTTTCATGCATATATGGCTGTGCAGCATCCACAAAGTCAGTTAGTGAAGCGAATGCTCGACTTGTAATTACATCGAACTGACCAAGCTCATTGATACTGTCTTCATTTTCAACACGTGTTTGCACTGCAATTACATTTTTCAGTTTTAAATCAGCAATAAACTGTTTCAGAAAACGAATTTTCTTACCATTTGAATCAAGCAAAACACAATCACGTTCTGGTTGACATAAAGCAATAATCATTCCAGGCATTCCACCACCTGTACCTACATCTAATAAACGCCCTTTTGGTAGATCATTCAAGATACTTAAACTATCTAATAAATGTTTAATCAGCATTTCTTTAGGGTCGCGTATTGCTGTTAGGTTATATGCCTTATTCCACAATACTAGCGCATCTTGATATTTTAATAAGAGTGTTAAAGCCTCTTCGCTGAGGTTTAATCCTAAAGCTTGACTACCTTGCTTTAATTCTTGAAAAAAATGATGCATGACAGTGTAACATCTCGATAAATTTGCTGTGCAGTATACCGATTTCTGATACAAGACACAGTAGGACTTGTTGAACGATTATGCAGTTAATCATCTATGTTCATGATAAACTGCACAATCCATCAAATTTTCTGCCTTGGTTCAACAACATCAAAGCACGACAAATATCTTCTTAGGCAAATTCACCTTGTTTAATTTTATTATCAAGCTCTTCTAACCGCTCAGGCGTACCAACATCAACCCAAATACCCTGCATTTTCTCAGCTGAAACTAATTCTTGTGACATTGCCTGTTTAAGTAAAGGTGCTAATGGTCTCTTACCATTCTCCAGACCTTTAAACATATTCGGTGATAATACCGCAATACCACTATAGGTTAATGCTTCACCCAATTGCTCCTGCTCAAATGTATAAGCCAAATCATTGGATAAAATGAAATCACCTTTTAAATGCTGAGGAGGATTATCAACCAATACTAAATGCGCTTGCTTGTCACCTAAATGAACATTCAGCAATGAAGAGAAATCCATAGTTGTCCAGACATCACCATTGACTAGAATGAAAGGCTTATCGCCCAATAAAGGCAATGCATTGATAATACCACCTGCCGTCTCAAGCCCCTCACCCTCATGCGACCATAAAATAGTTACACTAAATTGAGAACCATCTCCAAGAGCAGCCGCAAGTTTGTCTCCCAACCAAGCAGTATTGATCACAATTTCAGAGACACCTATCTTTTGCAATTTTTCGATATGCCAAACAATTAAAGGCTTTCCACCAACTTCAAGCAAAGGTTTTGGTGTATGCAACGTGAGAGGTCGCATACGATTTCCAAGACCTGCGGCAAGAATCATAGCTCTCATTATGCAGCAACCTCATAATCACCATATTTTGCAATGAACTTTGGCATAACGATTTCACGCATAAATTGCATAAAGTCATTCAATTCATCATAACCTTGACTTTCTTCAAGCAGATACCACATCACTCTTGGCAGATCTTTTAGATAACCTGATTTTCCATCACGCTCGAATAAACGAACAAAAATACCTAAAATTTTAAGATGGCGCTGAATCGCCATAAGATCAGCGTCACGCTTAAACTGCTCAAAACTCCGATTTTCTTTCGCTTTTGCTGGCAACAAGTTATAAAAGACTTCAAACCATTCATAAACTCGCTCGGCATTCCACTGTACATAAGCATCTCGTGTAATCGAGATTAAATCATAAGTATCAGCACCAATTACCGCATCTTGGAAATCAATAACACCGAGTTCTTGCTCATTTTCAATTTTCATCAGATTACGACTGTGAAAATCACGATGAACGATTACTTGAGGTTGATTAGTTGCTTCAATCGCAAGAAAATCGAAAGCGTGCTCAATTGTTTCTAATTGCTGTTCTGTTGGTTGAATATTTAATGAAGGTAGCATCCATTCTGTTAACAAACGCATCTCAGTCATTAATTTCTCATATGAATATGCAGGCAAATGAGATTTCCCATCAATTTGCTGCAATTCAATAAGTTGTTTAAAGCTCTGGGCATAATATTGATCAACTGTTTTATCATTTAACAATGTTGATAACACTACATCACCAAAATCTTCCAACAATAATAATCCTTGCTCCAAATCTTTAGCAACGATATGAGGAACTCTCACCCCATTCGCATCAAAGAATTCATCAATCGTCACAAACGGAACGCAATCTTCTTTTTCAGGAGGCGCATCCATGAGCATATATGTTTTGTTTTGTAAACCAACTCGTGCATAGCGGCGGAAACTCGCATCTCCAGCAAGAAAGTTGATTTCAAACTGATCAGATTTAAGAACGGCTTCAAGCCAAGTTTGTATCAATTGTTCACGTTGTGTATTCATTTGCAATAAAATCTAAAACTAGCTGAGATTTTGAAAGCTTAAGTGTAGCCACTTATCAACTTTTTCTCTATAATGCGACAATAATTAATTGTGAATTAGCATACTGGTTAATGAGACAATGAAACATCAGTTTAAATTTAATCCTTTAGCGACTGCTATTTTGACACTCTTGTGTGGCGGCTCGATTCAATCAGGTTTCGCAGCAACCAACACGTCTCATGTCTCTACACTAGACAATGCTCAACTCAAAGCCAAAATTCAGAAAGACCAAGAAACCTACCCTGGCGAAAGTTTTTTTCAGCAATACTATGTAGACAAATCGGCACCAGAAGCTCAATTGCGTGACAATCGCTATTTAAGCTCATCTTTTTGCCAAGGTACATGGATTACGCCTATCAACCCTGAAAGCAGACCCAAAGATGCGAATAGCACCACCTCTGTTATTACGGCAGACTATGGTCACTACAATCCAAATGGTGATTCGGTTTTACGAGGTGACGTAATTATTGACCAAGAAGGTCGCAATATTCGCGCAGATGAGGTTACTTTAGATTCATCTCAAACATATGCAAATGCGAAAGGTCGAGTTCAACTCGCTCAATCAGGTTTACTCACCCAAAGCGATCAAATCAATTACAACTTAAAAACCCAAACTGGCGACTTAAATAACAGTTTTTATATTTCTGAACAACAACATGCTCATGGCCATGCAAGCCAAATCAAACGCCAAAATGAAAATTTGGTTATTCTTAAAGATGCTAGCTATACAGCTTGCCCACCTGAACAAAAACCTGCATGGAAAATTCAGGCGAAACAAATTGAACTGAATCAAGAAACTGGTCGTGGTGTGACTAGAGGAACTAAACTATATGTAAAAGATGTTCCCGTCTTAGCTGTTCCTTATTTTAATTTCCCAATTGATGATAGGCGCACCACTGGTCTTTTAAGTCCAAATTTTGGCTATAGCAATGATGGTGGTGCTCAACTTACCGTTCCTGTTTATCTTAATCTTGCACCTAATTATGATCTAACACTCACACCAAGCTTTATGAGCAAACGTGGAGCAAAGTTGGATGCAGAATTTAGATATATGACTGAGAATTTTGGTTCAGGACGTATTTGGGGTGGCTATCTACCAAATGACAATGAATACGACAACAAAGATCGTGATGACTTACATTTTGAACACAATTGGAACATCACAGATCAATGGTCTACGAACCTAGAATTTAACCATGCATCAGATAAAGATTATTTCTCTGATTTTAACTCAAGCCCAAATTCAAAAACTGACTTAAACCTACGTCGTGCATGGGAATTGAATTATAAAAATGGTATTCCTGGCTTAAAAGCTCAGTTAAAAGTCGAAGATTTCCAAACCCTAGATGAAACGATTGAAGATAAAGACAAACCGTATGCTCGCTTACCTCAGTTCCTTCTCAATTATGTAACAGGTAATCCACAAGGTTTACAATACGAGTTTAATAATGATACAGCTTATTTTAAAAAGTCTATAAATGATGGCTCAGCTTTAGAATCAAGTGGTACTCGTATCTATAACCAATTTGCTGTTCGTTATAACTACATAACACCATCATGGTTCTACGCTATTCCTGAATTATCCGTACGTTCAATTAATACATTCTACGATCAAGATACTAAAGAAGGTTTAGGCTTATCGGCTTCCGATGATTTAGAGAAGTCTGTCGTTGTGCCGCAATTTACGTTCGCAACTGGTGTAACTTTTGAGAAAGATGGCAAATATCTTCAAAGCATCTCACCAAGAGCGTTCTATGCTTACTCACCTTATAAAAAGCAAGATGATCATCCAAACTTTGACTCTACAACTGCATCTATTAGTTATGATCAATTGTTTAACCCTTACCGCTTTTATGGGCACGACCGCTTAGAGGATAATAATTTCTTATCTTTGGGTGTTACATACAGCTTACTAGATACAGAAGGCTTAGAACGTATTAGAGCGAGTCTAGGTCAAAGTTATTATTTTAATGACAGACGTGTAACCCTAAACGAAGAACCTGATGAGTTCGACACGCAAAAAAGAACAGGTCCGATTATTAGCCTAGCGAGTCAATTGAATCAGAACTTCACCTTAGCTGCCAATTCTGCATGGATGTCTAATGGTGAAAATGCACAACGTGATTTTCAAGCATATTACGTCGGCGATAAAGGTAATCTCTACAATCTAGGCTATTTTTATCGTAAAGACATTCCAGACCGTCAAGATTCTTATGATCAAGCTGTTGCATCCTTTATACAACCTGTAAAAGATAATTGGCGTATTATGGGGCATGCTCAATATGACTTAGACAATAATTTGATGCGCGAGTATTTACTTGGCGTCAATTATGAGTCTTGTTGTTGGGCTGTCTCTGTGTATGGACGCTCGTACTACAACGATTTAGATGATCCTAATTCTCCTGATGTACGTAGAAAGCGTGCTGTAATGGCTGAGTTTACACTTAAAGGTTTAGGCGCCTTAAATAATAAGCTTGCCTCACTTTTAGAAAGCAGAGTTTTAGGTTTCAACAAAATTAATCAATCTTGGACACAACGTTAATGAAGATAAATTCTATTCAACATATCTTTAGAGCTACTGTTCTAGCCGCCCTAATTTCTTCATCAATGCATAGCTTTGCTCAACCTACGGATGAGGTTGTCGCAATTGTGGATAGTAGTGTCATTCTTAAAAGTGATTTAGAACAAGGAATTGCTGAAACTGAGCATCAACTTAAAGCACAAAATAAAACTGTGCCACCACAACAATACTTACAGATGCAAGTTTTAGATCAATTGATCATCCGACAAGCTCAATTAGAACAAGTTAAACGTTACGGTATTAAAGCTGACGAAAAAAGTTTAAATGCTGCTGTTATGAAAGTGGCAAATCAATCTGGCGCTACTACCTTAGAAGCGTTCCAACAAAAACTAGATGCAATTGCGCCAGGTACATATGAAAACTTAAGAAACCGTATTGCTGAAGATTTAGCAATCGGACGCTTACGTCAACAACAAGTAATGTCGCGAATTAAAATCAGCGACTTAGATGTTGAAAATTTCCTAAATTCACCTGAAGGTCAAGCCGCATTAGGCACTCAAGCTCATGTGATTCATATGCGTATCTCAGGAGATAATGCAGCAGAAGCACAAAAAGTTGCCTTAGAAGTAAAAAATGCGCTTACGAATAGTGATGATCCAAAAGCAATCAGCTCTAAATTATCAACTTCTTCTGTGAAAGTTGATGGCGCAGACATGGGATTTAGATCACTTTCTGAAATTCCAACTGAACTCGCAGCGCGAATCACCCCATTGAAAATAGGTCAAACAACTGAACTTATTAATGTTCGTGATGGTATCCACGTTCTTAAATTACTTGAACGTAAACAAAATGATCAAAAAGCTTTAGTGGATCAATACCAAACACGTCATATTTTAATCCAACCTTCTGAAGTTGTATCTTTAGACCGTGCTAAACAAATGATTGATAGTCTATACAATCGTGCTAAAGCTGGCGAAGATTTTGCAACACTTGCTGCAACATATTCAAATGATACAGGTTCAGCTCGTGATGGAGGTAGCTTGGGTTGGGTTAGCCCGGGCGTTATGGTTGCTGAATTTGAACAAACCATGAAGAATACACCTGTAGGTCAAATTAGCAAACCATTCCAAACACAATTTGGATGGCACATCCTGCAAGTGATGGATACTCGCCAACAAGACATGACCAAAGAAGTACAAGAACGTATGGCACGTCAGATTCTCGGTGAACGTCAATTTGATACTGAAGTAGATACTTGGATGCGTGAGCTTCGCGCCAATGCATATGTTGAAATTAAAGATGTCAATTTAGACTCAAAAGCGCAGCAAAAATAAATTCTGCCTCAAAAAATGCCAGCTATATGCTGGCATTTTTTTCATACAAATATAAAAATAGCGGCAAATGCCGCTATTTTTTAAATTACAAGTTAATCACTTGTAACGATCAACCATCTTCTCTAAAGAAATTGGGCGAATCTTATCTGCATTACCAGCTGTACCAAATGCTTCATAACGTGCAATACAAATATCTTTCATTGCTTCAACTGTTTCACCAAAGAATTTACGTGGATCAAATTCACTTGGCTTCTCAGCCATCATACGACGCATCGCGCCAGTAGATGCCAAACGTAAATCAGTATCAATATTAATTTTACGAACACCATGTTTAATCGCTTCTACAAGCTGATCTACCGGTACACCATAAGTTTCTTTAATATCACCACCATATTGGTTAATAATCGCCAACCACTCTTGTGGTACAGAGCTTGAACCATGCATTACAAGATGCGTGTTTGGTAGTGCAGCATGAATTTCTTTAATTCGATCAATTGCCAAGATATCGCCTGTAGGTGGACGAGTAAACTTGTATGCACCATGAGAAGTACCAACAGCAATCGCTAAAGCGTCAACATCAGTATCAGCAACGAATTGTGTTGCTTCTTCTACAGAAGTTAGCAATTGAGAATGGTCTAGTACGCCCTCAGCGCCAACACCATCTTCTTCACCAGCCATACCAGTTTCAAGGCTACCTAAGCAACCAATCTCACCTTCAACAGAAACGCCACATGCGTGAGCCATAGCTACAACACGACGAGTAACATCAACATTGTAATCATATGAAGTTGGTGTCTTACCATCAGCTCCCAAAGAACCATCCATCATCACTGAGCTAAAGCCCAACTGGATAGAGCGTTGGCAGACATCAGGGCTTGTACCGTGATCTTGATGCATTACCACTGGAATATGTGGCCATTCTTCAATCGCAGCTAAAATAAGATGACGTAAGAAAGGTGCACCTGCATATTTACGCGCACCAGCAGAAGCTTGTACGATTACAGGTGAATTCGTTGCATCAGCTGC
Organism: Acinetobacter sp. A22; assembly: GCF_030913345.1. Taxonomy (NCBI): domain Bacteria; kingdom Pseudomonadati; phylum Pseudomonadota; class Gammaproteobacteria; order Moraxellales; family Moraxellaceae; genus Acinetobacter; species Acinetobacter sp. A22. Next base: position 908,227 of record NZ_CP133162.1, on the reverse strand, counting down.
GAGCATAATTGCACGCATTTGTTCTAAGTTGTTTACGTTAAACGCTGGTACGCCGTAGTTATGTTCTGCAGCGTGATCCAAGAGCTGGCGCATTGAGATTAGAGCCATAATATCCTCCCAGGTAATGCGCCATATTCTACATGTTGATTTGTTTCAATTCAGCAACTAATCACAGGATTTCAAAAAAATTCTTAATCTTTTGTATCATTTGGGTAGCAAAACATACTAAAAAATAAAAAAAGCTAAATCGTCGCATGATTTAGCTTTTTAAATGATTCAATAAACAAATTCTAATTTGAAATTGCTTCAATCAAATCAACAATATCCTTCGATTCGCGTAAGGGGTAATTTCTTCCCAATCGCCTTTTCAATCTCAGGCAAATAGAACGCATCATCTTCTGATAAGAAGCTAATACTTACACCTTGAGCACCTGCACGTCCAGTACGACCAATACGATGAACATAATCATCTGATTGCTCAGGCAAGGTAAAGTTAATGACGTGCGATACACCATCAACATGAATACCACGACCAGCGACATCAGTCGCAATCATAATATTGTTTTTGCCTTGTTTAAACTGATCGAGCATCTTCAATCTTTTGTCTTGCGCAATTTCACCAGACAACATTCCTACTTTATAACCATCACGCTTTAAGTGATCATATAAACGACGAACTTGATCTCTACGGTTTGCAAAGATCATGACTTTATCAATAGGTTCTTCACGAAGAATTTCTTGAAGCAATTTATATTTATCTTTGTTTTCTACAACGTAAACTCGTTGCTCGACATCATTATTGGTTTTCTGTTCAGGTTCAATTTCTACCGTAACAGGTTCAAATAACCATTGTCTTGCCAAATTCAATACATCATAGCTAAATGTTGCTGAAAACATCAAAGTTTGGCGTTGCTCTTTGAATGGAGAAAAACGAACAATACGTTTTACTGATGGGATAAATCCCATATCAAGCAGGCGATCAGCTTCATCAATCACTAAAAATTCAATTTTATCTAACCAAACTTCTTTTTGTTCAACAAAATCAATTAAACGCCCTGGCGTTGCAACAATAATATCAACAAAGTTGCGATCCAACATTTTCTTTTGTTTTTCAAAGTCTACACCACCTAATAGAGTGACAAGATGTAGATCAGTGAACTTTGTCAAATGCTGGGCATCACTTTCAATCTGTAATGCAAGCTCACGAGTAGGAGCTAAGATTAATGCTCGTGGTTCACCACGAAAACGTTGCTCTTGTAATGGATTGGTTAATAAATCATTAATCACACTGATCAGAAAGGCAGCTGTTTTACCCGTCCCTGTCTGTGCTCGACCAATGGCATCATGCCCTGCTAATGTATATTTTAAAACCTTTTGTTGAATAGGAGTCATTTGTGTGAACCCCAAAGCATCAATGGCTTTTTTCAACTGCGGATGTAAATTTAAGGTTTCAAAACCAGACGTCATATATGCTCTCGAACCATCAATGACTAAAGAAAGTGGCTATTATAAACAAAAACGCCCCAAATAACATTGGAGCGCCTTTTATTGCGTTAAAGCAACAAATTAGTCTAAAGGCTGAACGTTTTCAGCTTGGAAACCTTTTTGTCCTTGAACTACGCTGAATTCTACGCGTTGGCCGTCACGTAATGAACGGTGACCTTCGCCTACAATTGCGCGGAAATGAACAAATACGTCATCACCACCATTACGCTGAATAAAACCAAAGCCTTTAGTGTCGTTAAACCACTTTACTACGCCTTGTTCACGAGCTGTCATAAGTCAATCCTCAGATATTGAAAGATAAGGACCTTCCGGTGTTGCAAACAGCAGAGCCAACAAGGTTTTAAAATATTTATAATTTTAAAGCTTGTAATCATTCTGTAAAACTATCAACAATTTCCGGTTACATCCATTTGTTATAGGGTTTAATACAAGAAATTTATATTAAACACTTTCTAAAACGCATCGAGCTTAACACGGGTTTATTCCAATTAATAGATTTATTTTTAGTAATTTCCTAGCACTCTATCTGTTTTATTCAACCATTTAGCGCTTTTTTTGCTAAAAATTTTCCGTGTAAAATAGTGAAAGTTTGTTAAGATAATTTTCAATTAAGCTTTGTTTATTACTATGTCTCAAATTGAAGGCTCGCCCGAAATAATTGATGCGCTAGGACAACCTTGCCCTATGCCACTTTTGATGTTGAAACGCGCTATTAAGAAATCGTCAGGATCAAAGCAATATCTTTTAAAATCATCAGACCCCCATAGTGAAATTGATGTAACACGATATTGCCAAATTCAACAACTTCAATGTCAAACACAGAAAATTTCAGACCGAGAATTTCACTATTTAATTGAATCTATTTGATTCTTTGCTAAACTCTCGGTAAAGATAAAATTGAAATATTTACATTTCTATACTCAAATTTCCTTAGTGATGAAGAACATTCGCATTAAGATGAAATTATTGACTTTAATACCATCCTATAAGGAGACTCCATGACTACTGACAGCAGCAATCAATTGATGCCCCTGTCATTGTCTGCGCCAGGCGTTAACCTTGGTGCATATATCAGTACTGTCAATCAAATTCCTATTTTAACGGCAGAGCAAGAGAAAGAACTTGCTGAACGTTATTATTATGATCAAGATCTGGATGCTGCCAAACTTTTGGTAATGTCACACTTACGATTTGTCGTACATATTGCACGCAGCTATGCAGGTTACGGATTACCACAAGGTGATCTCATCCAAGAAGGTAACCTCGGATTGATGAAAGCTGTTAAGCGCTTCGATCCTAATATGGGTGTGCGCTTAGTTTCTTTTGCTGTGCATTGGATTAAAGCCGAAATTCACGAATATGTTATTCGTAACTGGCGAATTGTTAAAATTGCTACTACGAAAGCTCAACGTAAATTATTTTTCAATTTGCGTAGTCTTAAAAAATCAAGTAAACGTTTGACTTTAGAAGAAGCTCAATCAATTGCAAATGATTTGAATGTGACTCCTGAGCAAGTGCTCGAAATGGAAGGTCGTTTAACCGCTTACGATGCTGCTTTTGAAGCGCAAGGTGATGATGACGATGATACACCGCACACCGCGCCTGCACTTTATCTAGAAGATAATCGTTACGACCCTGCACGCCTAATTGAAGAGGAAGATTACGAAGAACAAAGTACTTCTGCATTGCATGAGGCCATGGATCAACTCGATGATCGTTCTCGTAATATTTTACAGCGTCGTTGGTTAGACGATGACAAATCAACTTTGCATGAATTGGCTGCTGAATATAATGTTTCTGCTGAACGTATTCGCCAGCTTGAAAAGAATGCAATGGAAAAAATTAAAATTGCGATGTCAGCAAGTTAAATTCAGAACAAACACAAGGGCGACAATGCCCTTTTGTTTTATCCAGCTTTGTTAAAAGCTTCGAATATGTTAACTTTGTTCATCAATTTTCCAGTTCCATTTTCATTATGTGGATAGCAATTTCTGCGCTTAATCTTGCACTTGCAGTTATGTTAGGTGCTTTTGGTGCTCATGGGCTTAAATCTATTGCTACAGTAGAGCAACTCGCTTGGTGGAGCACTGCAACGCAATATTTTTTCTACCATGCTATAGGTTTACTCATTTTAGCTGTACTCAAAAAAACCATACCAACATTCCCAATAAAAATTCCTTTTATTTTGATTCAAATTGGCATCATATTTTTCTGCGGTTCATTATACATTATGTCGCTTGGTTTACCTCGAATATTAGGTGCAATCACTCCGATTGGTGGTGCATTTATGATTGCAGGTTGGCTATTACTCGCATGGTATGCGATCAAACATGCGAAATAAGGATTTATCATGCATATCTATTTAAACGGCGAGTCAACAGACACGTCATGTGAAAATCTACAGCAATTGATTCAAAGCTTGGCACTTGAAGGCAAACGCTTTGCTGTAGAGAAAAACCAACAGATTATTCCGAAAAGTAGACTTGAGCAAACAACAATTGCTCCTGAAGATCGTATTGAAATTATTCAAGCTGTTGGTGGCGGCTAATCGGCTAAAAATGGAGTAAGCCCATGCAAGATTCCCCTTTAATTATTGGTTCACGTACTTTCCAATCTCGTCTACTGGTCGGAACTGGTAAATATAAAGATCTCAATGAAACCGATTTAGCAATTCAAGCAAGTGGCGCTGAAATTGTGACCGTTGCAATTCGTCGCGTAAACATTGGTCAACATGCCGATCAACCAAATTTACTCTCAGTCATTCCACCTGAGAAATATACAATTTTGCCGAATACTGCTGGCTGTTTTGATGCAGATAGCGCAATTCGTACCTGTATGCTGGCTCGTGAACTGCTTGATGGTCACAATCTGGTAAAGCTAGAAGTACTCGGCGATGAAAAAACCTTATACCCAAATGTCACTGCAACACTGAAAGCAGCGCAAACCCTGATTGATGATGGTTTTGAGATCATGGTCTACACCTCGGATGATCCGATTGTTGCGCAAGAACTTGAGAGCATGGGTTGTGTTGCGATCATGCCTTTAGGCAGCTTAATTGGTTCTGGTCTCGGTATTCTGAATCCACACACCATTTCTATCATCAAAGAAAACGCTAAAGTTCCTGTGCTGGTGGATGCTGGTGTGGGTACTGCCAGTGATGCTGCGATTGCGATGGAACTCGGTTGTGACGGCGTACTGATGAACACGGCAATTGCTGCTGCTCAAAATCCAATTTTGATGGCTTCTGCTATGAAAAAAGCAGTTGAAGCAGGTCGTGAGGCATTCTTAGCGGGTCGTATGCCACGTAAACGTATGGCAAATGCGAGCTCGCCTGAGACGGGGTATTTCTTTAAATAAGAAAAGAATGATAAAAGGGAGCTTTTTTTGCTCCCTTTTTTAATCGCCAAAACACTCATTTCTTTCTAGCATTTTAATGCTATCTGTAATGAGCTTTTTATATCGTTCACAATATATTTTGGTGCAAGGATAAACAAAAGCATTTCAACCCAATACGGCTCACTCTTAGCATACACTTCCATCGATAATTTTTTCATTAATTGGCAATAATCATGATAAGCAATGCGATGAGTTTTATAGTTCACAGAACCATCAAACAAATTAAAAATCGTATTAAGTTCATATTGAGTTATATCAGCATTCCTTCCAATCGGCTGAGGATAAAATTCCTTTAAAGTTGAATATTTAAACAACAAGCAGTTTAAAGAATAAATGACTCTGGAATCATAAACTGCATAAGCCTGATGATCCATAAATGATGCTACTTTTGATAAGGAAGAGATTACTGAAAAAGTAGTTCTTGTTAAAGCACCTTTTGTAAGTTCACTTTCAAATTGAAGCAATAACAGGTCATTTTTAGGATTTTGCTTAAAAGAACGTATACCTCCCCACTCTTGAATCAACCAGTACCGACTAGCTAAATCATCTGAATTCAATAAAGAATTGAAATTATGTTTTAAATAAATATTTTGCTCAAATATAGAGGCAAGATGCACAGGGATTGGTAATGGATTACTTTCTGGCAACTCCCATATAAAACATTTTTCTAACGGATGCTGTTTCGCTAGCTCTTTCAATGTTTGAATTAGCTGGTGCATGATTCTCTCAACTCTAAATGTTTAATATTCGATTTAAATTTTGCTTCGCTCTTTGCTCTAAATTCTGTTGAAAATATTCCGTTTGATACAGCGGTTCAGTCTGATAAAAATGCGCTAGAACTTGTTTTCTTTTAATCAAATAAATATCTGGATCTACCCAAGCATATTCCTGTTGAATCTGCTGCTCATATTCCGCAAAACGCTCTGGCGAAGCCGCTAGAATCGCTAAGTCAATATCCAGTAAAAACTGCAAATCTAATTCATCCGTTGCTTCATGCCTTTGGGTTGCAAGAATCCATCGGATTATCTTTTGAACGTCATCCGCTGATAAATCTTGAGCCAAATACTGCTCGAATAGCTCAGCACTTTTTAGCTCATTGTCTTTTGCCTGTGGATCATAAACTGCATCGTGGAACCAAAGTGCTAAAGCAACCGCATACGCATCATTTAAATCAGCTCGAATCAAATCAAGAAAGACCAGACATTCATACAAATGCTGGAGCGTATGATAAGCACGTTGCTTTTCACTATAGGCAGCAATCAACTTGTTAAAAATTTTCTGCGGTTCAGAAAAATGATAATGCCGATGCAGCTCAAACCAAGATTTTTCTAATACAGTTAAATATTGCTGCATTGCTCATCCTCATTGGATTTCTTTATTCAGCCACTTTGCTAATGACTCTGCATCCTTACGCTCAAGAAAGAGCTGATACAAAGTGCAGGAACCAAACTCATGTTTTAGTTCCTGCTGACGTACAGGGTGATTACCAAATCGAAAGCGCCGAGTACCATCACGATCTAAAGGCAGTGCATACACCCCATAACTCCGAGGTTCTGTCAGATGCCCTTTGATTCGGACTTGATCAAGCGATATAGCATTTTTCAACAAATGTTCTTTGGTTAACATCCCATCCTGCCCAAGGCAAATCTAAGCTGCGTGCTGTTCATCTCGCTTAAAGACCAACTCTTTATCCGATGAACTTTCAGCATCAAAGTAATACCCTTCACTATCAAATGCTTTTAATTGTTCTAATTGGCTTAATTTATTTTCAATCAAGTATCTTGCCATTAGACCACGCGCTTTTTTCGCATAGAAACTAATGACTTTATATTTCCCGTTCTTCTGATCCAAGAATACAGGCTTGATAATTTCAGCCCGAATTTTCTTTTCATTCACAGATTTATAATATTCGTCAGAGGCTAAATTTACCAATAATTTTGCATCAATTTCAGCTAAATCTTGGTTAATTTGATCAGTGATAATGCTGCCCCAAAACTCATATAAATTATTTCCACGACTATTCTTTAATTTAGTACCCATTTCTAAACGATACGGCATCATCAAATCCAATGGGCGTAACAAACCATAAAGACCAGACAACATGCGCAAATGCTGTTGGGCAAAATCAATATCTTGATCTTTTAAATGATAAGCATCTAGACCTGTATAGACGTCACCTTTAAATGCAAATAAAGCTTGGCGTGCATTGGAAAAATTAAATTCTGCATTCCAATCACGAAAACGCTCTACATTTAAATTGGCGATTTTTTCACTCACGGTCATTAACGATGCGATTTCTGTTGCCGAAAGTTTGCGACAAACATCTATCAATTGTTGTGATTGCTCTAATAAACGAGGCTGAGTATATATATCAGTCGGTAAAGCAGTTTCATAATCTAGTGTTTTCGCTGGAGAAATTAAAGCAAGCATAATCAATCAGAATAAATTTATCTTGGTGAAACTATATCAGTTGATAATTTTTAATGCCAATTCGTGTTCTCGTTCAGTTTTATCGGTAAAATAATGGATTCTTCCATTATCCATTGCGTATCTTATGTCTGAGCAAGTATTCATCCAAGGTCCTGTTGGTCAAATTGAAATGTTTGTAGATCAACCCCAAGGTGAAATCGCAGGTTTTGCTGTCGTCTGCCATCCACATCCTTTGCAAGGTGGTACACCACATCATAAAGTCCCTGTTTTACTGGCTCAGATTTTTAATGAAATGGGTTGTGTCGTTTATCGCCCTAGCTTCCGTGGTTTGGCTGGTAGTGAAGGTGTTCATGATCAAGGTCATGGCGAAACTGATGATATTATGGCTGTAATTGAATATGCCCGTGCAAAACATGCTGGTTTAACTTTTTATGCCGGTGGTTTTAGTTTCGGTTCTCATGTATTAGCTAAATGCCAAACACAACTCAGTGAAGAGTTACGTCCAAAACAATTAGTACTCTGCGGTCTACCAACAGGCTCAGTGGTGGATTTACGTCATTATAAAACCCCTGCAATTGATGGCGATATTTTATTCGTACACGGCGAGCAAGATGACATCACACTACTCTCTGATATGATCGCGTGGGCAAAACCACAAAAGCATCCAATCACGATTCTGCCAGGTGCCAATCATTTTTTTACTGGTTATCTAAAACAGTTGCGTCAAATTATCAATCGTTTTTTAAAACTTTAGACTTAACAAAAAATTACTAAGAAAAATATACGCCTTTTGAATCCAATGTCTGTTATATCAGTTTAGATGTACAGGCATTTAGGTTCTTAAATAATGAAATTAAATAAAAAACAGGGACTTTTTTTAAAGCAAACCATTGAGCATTGGCAACTACAAGGCACGATTACACCTGATGTTGCCAATGAATTAAATCAGAGTTTTTCGATTAGGCCTTTTGACTGGGAGCGGCTAGCAAAATATTCATTCTGGATCTCGATGATTTGTACAGTGATCGCAATAGCCGCTATCACACTTGATGATTATTTGATGAAGTTGATTGAAAGATTCTTTATAGATTCCAAAATTATTCCTTGTCTAGTTTTTGCTGCTGTTGCTATAGCTTTTTATGGCTTTGCCTATCGTCGACGCAAAACCAAGTCCTTACACCAATTTAGCAATGAAGCGATTATTTTTGCAGGCGTGCTGTCTACCGCAGCGTCCGTCGCCTATTTCGGTCAAGCGATTGATACAGGTAGTGGGCATTTTTCTTTATTATTCCTGCTGTCTACAATTATTTATGCCGCCCTTGCCTTCTGGTTTCCCTCTAAACTGATTTGGGTGTTCTCGCTACTTTCACTCGGGTCATGGTTTGGGACGGAAACTGGCTATATGTCGGGTTGGGGAGCATATTACCTAGGCATGAACTTTCCTTTACGTTTTGTCTTTTTTGGCGGCGTATTGATTGGTTTAAGCTTGTTGTTTAAACGCTATGCGCATTTTAGAGACTTCGCCCATTCAACTTATGTCATGGGACTGCTTTATCTATTTATTGCTTTATGGATTCTCTCGATCTTTGGCAATTATGGTGACTTGGGTAGCTGGTATAACGTTAAACAATATGAACTCTTGCATTGGGGTGTGCTTTTCGCATTTATTGCTATCATTGCAATTGTCTATGGTTTAAAACATGATGATGCTACATCACGTGGTTTTGGTATCACCTTCTTATTTATTAATCTCTACACCAAGTATTTTGAGTTCTTTTGGAATGGCATGCACAAAGCCATTTTCTTTATCTTGCTCGCTGGTTCTTTCTGGTGGATTGGCCGACACGCCGAAAAACTTTGGAATTTAGAGTTTCTACCAGCTCAATCACAAATAAAGAAAGATCATCCCGTTGAATAATTACTGAAAATCACTCCAACTCAAGCTAAACCGAGCCAAATACTTTTTGACTCGGTCGCTGTCATTTGTGGTGTTCCGTTGCTGGCGTGAAGCAGCAAATAGCTGACGTCCAGCATCAGCCATCGACTTGGCATTTTCACAAACTTGGAGTACGCCACGCAGCTGAATCTGATCAAACTCATCAATCTCACTCAACCGTGTTTGATCTAAATATTTAAGGAGAATATCTACATCTTTAGATTGGTTTTCTGTGGTTTGAATCGACCACAGTTGCTTTAAACGCTGAATCTCTTTTGCCACCGTTTCTGAACGGATCAACTCACCACTGGATAATGTCGCCAACCGTGTCACACTGGCAGTCAAATCACGAAAATTTCCCTGCCATGATGCTTCCTTCGACTTGGCAAATTTCAAATATGCATCAAGGGCATCACGTTGAAAACGCAATTGTCGCTGGTGATTTACCGCAAAACGTTGCAACTCAAATTCAATATTCGGGGCAATATCTTCTATTCGATCTTTAAGATTGGGTAAAAAGAATGTCCATGTATTCAACCTCGCCCATAAATCCTCACGAAAACGACCTTCTTGTACCTCTGTTCTCAGGTCTTTATTTGTCCCTGCAATCAACTGAAAATCTGCCTGAACCTCTTTATCACTTCCGACTGGAAAAAAAGATTTATCTTCGAGTGCCTTGAGGAGCATCGCTTGTTCATCTAACCCAAGCTCACCAATTTCATCCAGAAATAAAATACCTTGATCAGCACTTTTTAATAAGCCTGTTCTTGAAGCCGCTGCCCCTGTAAAAGCTCCTTTAATATGTCCAAATAAACTCGACATAGCACTATCACCACGAAGCGTCGCACAGTTCACATCAACAAAACGCCCACTTAAATGAAAGTTGTCTTTCTTTAACTGAAAAATTTGTTTGGCTAAATGCGATTTACCCACACCTGTCGCCCCCATAATCAAAATCGGTGCACTTGAACGCGTTGCCACCAACTCAACTTCGGTGATCAGTTGATTAAATTCATGGTTATAAGTTGAAATATTGGCTTTTAATTGTTGCCAGTTTTGTTGTTGCTCATCTTCAAAACGCTGCTTGAGAACATCGTAGCGAGATAAATCCAGATCAATGATGCGATATTCACCTTCTGGCGTTTTCTGTTGATTGGGTGCACTTTGAATCAGCTTGGCTGGTAAATAATTGGCATCGACCAATAGATACCAACAGATTTGAGCAACGTGTGTGCCTGTAGTGATATGCAAAAGATAGTTATTTTTCTCAGTATCAAAGGGATAACTTTTTACAAAGTCATATAGTGCACCATAGACCTCGGCAAAATCCCAAGGATCTCGGATACTCACTTGCTGACCAGACACAGTAGTCGATGGCGACACATTTTGAGCATCTTCAGCAATAAATTTGACTAAATTATGATGTTGGCGATCATGTAATAGTACCAATTCATCTACAATCAGATCTTCATGCATCAGAAAACTTAGCGTCGGACGCCAGCGTTGCCATCGGTCAGGACGCTTTCCTTGATCCAAGGTAGAACCCACAAAGCCAATTACGACAGTTTTCTTTGCATTCAGCATAATTTCTATAATATTTTATAAATGTCTATCATATACAATACGTATTTATGTGAAAAAATCCAACAATATGCTTCATTTTACTTTTTTAGGCACATCTTCTGGTGTACCCACCCTAACACGCAACGTTTCTGCGCTAGCCATCCGCAACAGCAAGAATAAAGACTGGATATTGGTCGATGCTGGTGAAGGCACACAGCATCGCATTCAACAGGCAAAACTTTCATTACAGAACTTAGTTGCGATCTGCATTACCCATGTTCATGGTGATCACTGTTATGGATTAGTTGGTTTATTGGCCAGTGCTGGTATGAATGCCCGTACTGCACCTTTAACCATTATTGCCCCAAAAGAAATTCAACAATGGATTGAAGTTACAGCCCAATTAACGGATTTACATTTGCCCTATCCACTCAATTTTATCAAAGTGAATGAAGCCGCTCAAATACTACAGATAACAGATGAACTTTCAATTCAAGCCCATCCACTCAGTCATCGTGTACCCAGTTTTGCATTTAGTATTATTGCGCAATACACCCAAAAGAAATTAGATACTCAGGCTTTAATTCAACTCGGCGTAGCAAAAGGCAAAGTTTGGGGCGATTTACAGCAAGGCTTAGACGTCCAGTTAAATGAGCAAACCTTAAAAGCAGCTGATTTTATTCAAACCCAAACGCAACGTGTACATGCGATTGTCGGTGGAGATAATGATCGTCCTGAGTTGTTGGCACAAGCTTGCCAAGATGCTCAACTCCTAATTCACGAAAGCACTTACACTCAAGCTATTTTAGATAAAGTGGGTTCAGGCCCAATGCATAGTTCCGCCAAAATGGTGGCTGATTTTACACAAAAACATAATTTAGGCAATCTCATTCTGACGCATTTCAGTCCACGTCATCAGGACCAAATTGGACAAAGAGCAATTGCAGATGAAGTCCACCAATATTATCAAGGCAACTTTTATTTAGCTGATGATTTCGATCAATTTAGCTTAGATATGATAGGTCAACTTACAAAAATTGATAAATCTTAATAGATCACCTTATATTTGATCTATCAATAACATCCAAGGATAGACAATCTATCCTTTAAGATAATTAAATATCTTTTTAGATATACAAATATCGACAAAATCATCTACAAACATATTTTTTAAAAAAATTAAAAATTTATTTTAATTAATTATCAATCACTTAAATTGGATTTAAATTAAATTTAAAAAGTTGGCATAGTCACTGCAATAGTATAAGTACACAACATCACTGGGATATTGTGAATATCACCTGCCTGCAAACGCTTGGCAGGCAGGCTTTGAAAGGAAAAATGAAAATGTCTGTCGTTGAACAAATTAACCAACAAGCTCAATTTGAACAAGAACAACAAAAACGTACTTATCAAGTTCTACAGAATGAAAAAGGCATGCCTGTAAAAATGTGGACCAATGGCGTAATTGTTGATGAAAACTCAAAACAGCAGTTATTACAAACGGCTCAAATGCCATTTATTTATAAATGGATGGCAGTGATGCCAGACGTACACTTCGGTTTAGGTGCAACGATTGGAAGCGTGATTCCAACCAAAGGTGCGATTATCCCTGCTGCGGTCGGTGTTGATATTGGGTGTGGAATGATGGCGACTCGTACTAGCTTAACAGCATCGGATTTACCCGATAATTTGCATGCTTTACGTACCGAACTTGAACGCTTAATTCCACATGGAATGACTAAACGTGGTCGTGATAAAGGTTCATGGGAAACACCACCTGAAATGGTAGATCAAGCTTGGGCAGGTTTAGTTGCAGACTTTGAGTTGATTTGTGCTAAACACCCTCGCCTAAAAAATACCAACAACCGCAAGCAGTTGGGAACTTTAGGTACAGGAAATCACTTTGTAGAAATCTGTTTAGATGAACATGATCATGTCTGGATTATGTTGCACTCAGGTTCTCGTGGTGTCGGTAACGCCATCGGTAACCATTTTATCGAACTCGCACGCAAAGATATGCAGAAACACTTTATTAACTTACCCAATAAAGATTTGGCATATTTAGTTGAAGGAACTGAGCATTTTGATGATTACTGGTTTGCTGTAGGTTGGGCACAACGCTTTGCCATGAAAAATCGTGAAATCATGATGCAGTCAGCGATTAAAGCTTTAGCAACGATTATTCCAAAACCTTTTAATGCCAAATTGGAAGCGGTGAACTGTCACCATAATTATGTGGAAAAGGAAGAACATTATGGCGAAGAAGTGATGGTCACTCGTAAAGGTGCTGTCAGCGCCAGACTTGGACAATATGGAATTATCCCAGGTTCAATGGGTGCCAAGTCCTTTATTGTTCGTGGTCTTGGAAATCAGGAGTCATTTTGCTCATGTTCACATGGTGCAGGACGCGTGATGAGCCGTGCTGAAGCAAAACGTCGATTCACTGTTGAAGATCAGATTGCCCAGACTGAAGGTGTGGAATGCCGTAAAGATGCGGCTGTGATTGATGAAATTCCATCGGCGTATAAACCGATTGAAGATGTAATGAATGCACAAAAGGATTTGGTTGAAGTGGTTTATACATTACGACAAGTAGTTTGTGTTAAGGGATAGATACCTGAGCACAACCAGAAGGTGAGCATATGTTTGTCCAATTAGATCATTTGAAAACCAAAGATTTACAATCTAATCTTGATGCCATACAAGCTGTATTTGAAGTTTTATTGTTTGATTTCACACATCAAACAGAATCTTCCAATACGCTGACTATTCATCAACAGATGCTATTGAATTGTGAAAGTTTATCATTAGAAAGAACGTCATACTTGAACTCACTAGCCATAGAGGAATTAGATCGTAGCCTTGTAGATCTTGATCGTTTGGACAGACCAGATTTATTTTCTGGACATAATTGGTTTTTGAGCTTATTAGACGCAATCATTGATCCACCATATGGAACAACCCTTGCCCCGTCTCATCGGGCAGCATTCTTCAAAACATTCACGCAATTATGTCTTTTAACTGAAAAAGACTGTGAAATATATGATTGGGCTGGCTACCCAGGTAGTGGTCGAGATAACGATTCCGAATGGAATGATTATTTTGAACCCGGCCGAGAATGGTGGGGGAATTGGTGCCTAACTCTCTACTCACCACAGCAAAATAAAGGCTGTTTACTACTTGCAAGCTCGACAGATTAAAGAATAAATTTTTAGGAAAATAAAAGATGAAACTCGCAGAAGCACTTTTACTTCGAAGCGATCAACAAAAAAAGCTCGCTTCGTTAAAACAACGAATCAACGCCAATGTATTGATACAAGATGGTGATGAACCTAGTGAAGATCCAAATGAACTGATCAAACAGGTATTTGCTTTATCTCAAGAAAGCAATCAATTGATTAGTCGTATTCATTTGACCAATGCACTAGCAAGACTTGAAGATGGCAAAATATTGCTATCACTTCTAAGCTCAAGGGATAGTTATGCGGAACAGCATAATATTCTGATTAATGCGATTGCTAATACCCATCGTGAACCCGACCGTTATAGCGCTCGTGAAATCAAGTGGCAGAAAGTTATCCCAGTTTCTAGTTTACAAAAACAAGCTGATGATATCAGTGCCAAACTGCGTGATATAAACATCAAGATTCAAGCTGTAAATTGGCATATCGATTTAGTCGAATAGACAACAAATTTTGTGGATTTAGTTCACAAGCACAGTTTGGACATACTGGGCGAGTACAAGATCCCGCTTTACTCCGATCTGAGGGATTGAAAATAATTCAGGCGGCTATGGCAGCATGTGAGCCGTGCATCAATCTTCACTGATTAGGCTCAGCACCATGTACCTAGCAAACCTTTGCCAAAAGCAAAGTCACGCGTTACTTCGCATTACCATGTACTGACAGTATGTTCATTAAATTAGAAAATAAGGAAAATAGAAGTGAATAAAGCTTTGGCAAATATGTCAGCGACCATCCAAATTGATGGTTCACAAGGTGAAGGTGGCGGACAAATTTTAAGAACTGCCCTTGCTCTTTCGATGATTGCAGGTCAAGCATTTGAATTAATCAACATTCGTGCTGGGCGTAAAAAGCCAGGCTTAATGCGTCAGCATTTAGTCTGTGTACAGGCATCTCAACACATCAGCCAAGCTTATGTGGAAGGTGCTGAACTGCATAGCCAGCGTTTGTACTTTGCACCACAGCATGTACAAAATGGAAAATACCAATTCCAGATTGGTTCAGCTGGAAGTACAACACTGGTTTTGCAAACTCTTTTACCTGCTTTGTTATTGCAAAATGAAGCAAGTGAATTAGCTATTTCTGGCGGCACTCACAACCCGCTTGCGCCTACGGCAGATTTTATCGAGCATTGCTTTTTACCAGCATTAGAAAAACTTGGAATAGCGGTCGAGTTTAAATTAAATAAAGCAGGCTTCTTCCCGATTGGTGCTGGTGAAATTCAAATCAAGATTCAGCCTTGGCAACATCGAAACAAACTAAATTTATTATATCGTGGTGCTTTGCAAAGTACTGAGGCTTTTGCAGCAGTACTCAACCTTTCCGAAGAAGCACAAATTGCACAACGGGAACTTGCAACGTTAAATAAAAGATTGAAATTAGATACTCAGCAGCAATTCCATTTAAATGGCATCAGTCAAGGCAATACAGCGTATGTCAAAGTTGAACATCAACATCACGTTCAGCTATTCACAGCTTTAGGTGAAATGCGCAAAAGTGCAGAACAAATAGCCAATCATTTGGCTGAACAGGTGAAGCGATATATTGCTTCTCAAGCTGTAGTAGATGAGTATTTAGCGGATCAGTTACTATTACCTTTGGCATTGGGGCAAGGTGGTGAATTTACCGCACAATGTATTAGCGAACATACCCGCACACAAGCCGTGATGATTGAAAAATTTATTGATTGTGAAATTGAATTTATTGAACTAGACAAAAATCTGTTTCAGGTCATTGTCAAAGTTTAAGAAGCTCATGAATGAGCTTCTTTTCTATGAAATTTATCTTACAGATTCCAAAGCCGTGACCAATAATTTCCAGCATTTCTCTACCGTATCTACTTTAACTCTTTCACCTGGTGCGTGTGCACCTTGAATATCAGGGCCAAAAGATACCATCTGTAAATCTGGATAGTGTTCAGCAATAATTCCACACTCCAAACCTGCATGTATGACTTTTAAATTCGGCTCAATTTCAAATGCAGATTGATAAGCTTGTTGCAGACATTTCAACGCAGCTGAATCTGGATTTGGTGTCCAACCCGACACCAACGGCGTTAACTCAGACTGAATTTCAAAATTGGCAAAGTGCAGTTGGATATTCTGGGCAAATGTTAGTGCTTCTTGGTTCACCATAGAACGAACCATAATTAAAGTCTTCGCCTCATCTTTAGTCAGTTTGACCACACCAATATTATTCGAGGTTTCAACCACATCAGGTAAAGCACGACTCCACTGTGAAATACCATATGGACACGTTGCCAATGCCTGCAACCAAGCTTGTTGCTGCGGCAATGTAATAACTTCATCAATCTGATTGGAATTTTGCTGCACGATGATTTGCAACTGATCATCAATACCTTGTAACTTTTTTTGCCATTCAGCTTGTATCACAGCAACTGCTTTTTCTAGCTCAGGTAATTGTCCCGATTTAATTGCAATTGTTGCTACAGCTTCACGTGGTATAGCATTGCGTGCGGTTCCACCGATAAACTCAACCAATCGTCCATTTGTTTGCGATAAATAATCATTCAGGAAATTGGCTAAAATCACATTGGCATTACCACGCCCCAGATGAATATCAACACCTGAGTGACCACCTTT
Source organism: Acinetobacter sp. A22 (assembly GCF_030913345.1). Lineage (NCBI taxonomy): Bacteria > Pseudomonadati > Pseudomonadota > Gammaproteobacteria > Moraxellales > Moraxellaceae > Acinetobacter > Acinetobacter sp. A22. Next base: position 891,548 of record NZ_CP133162.1, on the reverse strand, counting down.
TAGTCCAGATACAAGTAGATCGATATAGACTAAATCATCCGATGCTGCTTCATATTGAAGTGAATTTCCTACTTCTAGATCAATACTGCCTGCGCAGCCAAGATAAAGCTCGCCCCATTCTTCGGTATCAATATTAAATAGCCATTGCCCTGTTAAAACACCCGACTCAAGCAAACGAGCACCGCTCATTCCTGCTTCTTCATCAATAGTGAGTAGGACTTCAATCGGACCATGCGCAACATCATTTGATTCTAATACAGCAAGTGCAAGTGCTACTCCGATACCATTATCTGCGCCCAATGTCGTGTTTTCAGCAATAAGCCAGCCATCTTTTAATACAGGTTGAATGGGATCTTTAAAGAAATCATGTTGAGTACCACGATTTGCCTGAGTCACCATATCTAAGTGTCCCTGCAAAATCACACCTGCAACTTGCTCTCTACCCGCTGTAGCAGCTTTTCGAATAATTAAATTACCAATGTCATCAACATAGGTTTCTAGGTTGCGCTGTTCCGCCCAATCTTTTAGATGTTGTCTTAATTGTTGTTCGTGTTTTGATGGTCGTGGAATCGTACACAAAGTCTCAAAATGTCGCCAAACCACTTGGGGAGATAGTTTTGAAAAATCAAACTGTATCATACAGTTATACTCACAAAAAAATGTATATGATGGATTTAAATATACTTAAATCATTAAAAAGTAAATATTCAATCAACGTAAATTTAGTTTATTTCTTAGCTTAAAACCTACGTCGATTTTTAATAAAAATGATCAATCATTCCTTAGTAAACTAAAAGTGATAACTAAATTTCACGAACTAGGCGGAATCCCCACATGATCGAACGTGCTTGGGAAGTTACATAAGCATTTCGATAGGCTGTTCGAGCATTATAAGTGTTGTATATCCATGCACCTCCACGTAACACAGGAAAATTACATTGTCCGTTATTCTCCTCTCCCCAAATACGATTAGTTACAGGTGCATTCTCATAATTTGAGTGCCAACAATCATCTACCCACTCCCGTGCATTTGCTGTCATATCGTATAAACCAAAATTGTTTGGTATAAACTTCCCAACAGGTGAGGTATAAGCATAGCGATCAGTACAATTAAATAAGTTCCACGAGCTTGTTTGTGGCAATGCAGAAACTGTGGTTGGATCTAACACATTTGCATATCTACAAGCTTGATCTCGATTCAAATCATCACCCCAGTAAAATGCAGTCGAAGTTCCTGCACGAGCAGCATATTCCCATTCGACCTCTGTAGGTAAACGGTAGGTTTGCCCTGTTTTTTTGGATAACCACTCTGCAAATGCTCTCCCATCTTCACGGCGCACACATACAACAGGATCTTGCGGCGTTTGGTTCATACCTGCGTTAGTTGGGTTTAAATCATCTCGATACCACATATTAAAAACCCCATCACGTGCTTCCCAATTACGACAGCCTTGTACCTGCCAGCCAGTTTCCTTTTGGAATGCTTGAAACTCTGCAAGGGTTGTTTCATATGTAGACATAGCAAATGGCTTTTCGATTCTCACCATGTGTTGAGGCAATTCATACGGTCGCGACTGAGCAGGAACATTTTGTTGTTGTTGCTCTTGCAGATTTCCACCCATCAAAAAACTACCAGATGGAATAACCGTCATTTCTGGACAAAAACTATCCGAACAATCTTTAAACTTTGATTTTTCTGGTGTTGCTTCATTAATATTTGTATGTGTTAAAGCTGCTAATTTAATTTTAGGATTCATATTAGGGGGATTATTTATTTGACGAATCAATAAATTTATAGTCCCTTGCCATTCGCTTAACATCTCTCTTAACATCGCTGGTCTTTCAATGCTTACCCCAGTTCCATCATAATCTGGAGCATTACATCTAGCTCTTAAAGTAGTGGACTCTTCAGTAAGCTGGACAAGTTTTGGAATAATTTGCTGTTCCAATAACAAACTTAAGTTATTTGTACTATTAAGCTTTGTTCTTAATTCTAAAGCTGATTTCTCAGCAATCTCTGCATCATTGATCACCTTTGAATAAACACTATCACATTGATTTTCTTGCCATACTAAATTTTGACTAAGTGTTTGTAGTGACGAAATTGGTCCATCGACTAGTTTTTGGTTAAAAGCATTGTTAGTTGTATTTTTATCATCGCTATTACATGCCGCAAGTAAAGAAACGAACAATACACTAAAGCCTTTAAGATAATTACTAGATATAGTGGTCATATTAATTCTCTGGAAAAGTATTATGAATAAAAGGAGGAGATTGAGTAATTCTTTGTTAAAAAACATTTTTAAATTAATAGAAAAGTAGTTCAAAATTCAAACACTATTATTTTTTTCATTTGTTAATTTTTATTAAATAATGTCACTATAAAAATAAATATTTCTAATTAATATTAATAAAAAAAATGGATCAACAGATTTGTTATCCACTTTAGATATATAGAGCTAAAAAATATGTAATTAAGATTTCCAAACAAAATCAGAAAAACTATGTTCAGCTTTTAAACTATTTTCAACAGCTTGAGCTAATTGACGAATGATGCTTTGTGTCTCTATACGTTCAAACCATGCTTGTTCTTGCTGTGGATTGGCTGAAATTTGACACAAGATATGTCCTTCCACATCTTGCTGAGAACATAAAATAGAGAGTGGCAAATGATGGTTATCTATACGAACTTCAATCTTTTGATGTTCATGTCGAATGTGTTGAGCATCAAAACCATATTGTTCTAATTGCTTATACAATAACGCTGCTACATACTCTTGAGTAATGTAACATTCATTCGGTGGATGATCGATCAATCCATGTTTTGGGCAATCTGCTATGAATTGCAACGTTCTCATGGTATTCCCTCTATTTTTATGTTTTTTAACTCTGGATCGCAGAGTAAAGCCTACTGCAGCGGTATGAATTATTATATATACAATTGTCTTTAATTGATTAGCCGATTGACTTACTTCTTATTCAAATTTTAGGAATTTCGACCCGATTAGATATGTACAAAGCAAAACTTAATTATTTTTCAATCGAGATGAGAGATTTGAAACTTTATTGTTATAAGTCAGCTTGAGATAGCAGCATTTATTGAATTAAATGCTGCTATCTTACACATTATTGGTTCACAACTTGTAAATCCAAACCAGCAGCATTTGCTAGTTCAGTAAAAGTTGGGAAACTAGTCGCAACTGTCTCTGTACCATGAATTGTAATCGCACCAGCAGTTCTTAAACCAGCAATACTAAAACTCATTGCTATGCGATGGTCATGGTGTGATTCAATCTCACCACCATTAAAGATTGCAGACCAATCACCTGATTTGCCCTTACCTTCGATAATGATACCGTCTTCTGTTGGCGTACAATCGATGCCCATGATTTTCAAACCATCTGCCATCACTTGGATACGATCAGATTCTTTGACACGTAATTCAGCAGCGCCAGTTAATACTGTTTGACCTTCCGCACATGCTGCAGCAATGAATAATGCTGGGAACTCATCAATTGCTAAAGGTACTTGATCTTCAGGCATGTGAATGCCCTTGAGTGTACGAGAACCTTTGATATGAATATCTGCGATAGGTTCGCCGCCTGCGATACGCTCATTTTCTACCGTCAAATCAGCACCCATCTGTTTAAGAATTTCGATCACACCAGTGCGTGTTGGATTGATCCCAACAGCTTCAAGAACTACATCAGCACCTTCTGTGATTGCGGCACCCACCATGAAGAAGGCAGCCGATGAGATATCAGAAGGAACTTGAATATCAGTACCGACTAACTTACCACCACCCACAAGTGAGATTTTATTGCCTTCGGTTTTCACATCATAACCAAAAGCACGCAACATACGTTCTGTGTGATCACGCGTTGGCTCTGGTTCTGTTACCGAAGTTTCACCTTCAGCCCATAGACCTGCTAGTAAAATACCTGATTTGACTTGAGCAGAAGCCATTGGTAAGTCGTAATCAATACCCTTTAAAACTTGGCTACCCGTAATGCTAACTGGTGGTGTACCTTTCTCACCTGTGGTTTGAATTTGCGCTCCCATCAAACGCAATGGTTTTGCAATACGTTCCATTGGACGCTTAGACAGCGATGCATCACCAGTCATGACAGAATCAAATTTTTGAGCAGAAAGCATTCCAGACAACAAGCGCATACTTGTGCCTGAATTACCCATGTATAAAGCACCAGCAGGTGCTTTTAGACCTTGCATTCCAACGCCATGAATCGTCACTTCACCATTCTTTGGACCTTCGATGCTCACTCCCATATCACGAAAAGCTTGGAGAGTTGCTAAAGCATCTTCGCCTTCCAAGAAACCTGTTACATGAGTTGTGCCTTCTGCAATCGCACCAAACATGATAGAGCGATGTGACACAGACTTATCACCTGGTACGGTGAATTTACCTGTAAATGTTTTCTTTCCGGGCAAAATGGTAAATTGCTGTGTCACCTTGTTTTTCTCCATCAAAGGTTTTTTGGCTAACATATGATTAAAGTGTTGGCGTGCAGCTTGCGCATGGCCAAGCAAACCCATCAATGCTTGTGAATCTTCTTGTTCAATCAGTTTCTTTAAAACTGATAACTGCTGTTCAAAACCCTCTACAGCATTCAAGATTGCAGTTTTATTGGCAAAGAAAATGTCATGCCACATCTGAGGATCGCTTGCTGCGATACGTGAGAAATCACGAAAACCACCTGCAGCATAGCGAAAAATGTCTAAATTATCTTCACGGTTTGCAAGCTGCTCAACCAAATTAAATGCCATCAAATGTGGTAAGTGGCTTGTATGTGCAAGCACTTCATCATGCTTCTTCACATCCATGCATATAACTTCTGCTTTTGCAGCAGACCATAGTTGAATCAACTTCTCAACAGCCCAATCTGCACTAGTCGGTAGTGGCGTCAAAATCACTTTATGATTAGCAAATAAATCAACTTTACCCGCATGCACACCTGTATGTTCTGCACCTGCAATTGGATGTCCTGGTACAAAACCTATAGGTAAATTTTCACCAAAGACCGCTTTAGCAGCTTCAACCACATTACCTTTAGTACTACCAACATCTGTGATAATGACATTTTCAGTTAGGTAAGGTTTGATCTGTTCAAGTACTTTTTGCGTCGCTCTGACAGGTAAGGCTAAAACAATTAAATCTGCATCTTGAACAGCTTCTTCAGGTGTTGCATAACCGTATTGAATAAGCCCTAGTGTTTTGGCATCTTCTAATGTTTTTTTTGAGCGTGTTGACGCAACAATTTGACCAGCAAGCTGTTCTGCCACAATCACACGAGCAAGACTCGACCCTATCAGCCCAAGCCCAATAAATGCAACTTTATTAAATAATGGTTGAGACATAAAACATTTTGCCTATCTGAAAATCTCCCTAACCTCTCTTTTAAAAAAAGATCGGAAAGTATCTCCCTTTAAAAAGGGAGACTGGAACGGATTTAAAATAAATTGAACTATAAAACAGCGATAGGATATGAACCCAATACTCGCAATTCTTTTACATTAGGTCGAATTTCATCCAATGCTGCAGCTACATTTTCTTGATCAATATGCCCTTCCAAATCAATGAAGAAAACATAAGCCCATTTCTCAGGAAGCGCTGGACGAGTTTCAATACTAGTCAAACTAATTTTATGTTTGGCAAATGGCGCAAGGATTTCCAATAAAGCACCCGCACGATCATGTGCAGAAATCAGTAAAGACGTTTTATCATTACCACTTTGTGGAATTTTCTCACGACCAATCACAAGGAAACGTGTCGTATTTTCAGGGTTATCTTCAATATTGCTATGTAATATCTCTAGGTTATACATACTTGCAGCAATATCTGATGCAATAGCGGCAGAATGCCACTCATTGCGAATACGGCGAGCAGCTTCCGCATTTGAATTAAGCGCTACACGCTCTACACCTGGATAATGCGCATCTAACCATTTGCGGCATTGAGCAAGGGTTTGTTGATGTGCATAAATCTGTTTAATGCTGTCTTTACGAGTATTTTCAGATATGAGAAATTGATGATGAATGCGAAGTTCTACTTCACCAATCACATTTAAAGTAGATGATTTAAAGCAATCTAAAGTGTGGTTTACGATACCTTCTGATGAATTCTCAACTGGAACAACACCATAATGCGCACCACCAGCTTCAACTTCACGGAACACTTCATCAATCGTTGGCAATGGGCGCACAACTGCATCTTTACCAAAATGTTTTAGCACAGCTGAATGCGTATATGTACCTTCAGGACCTAGAAATGCAATGCTTTGAGGTGCTTCAAGTGCTAAACAAGCGGACATGATTTCACGAAATAAACGTGCCATCGTCGCATCAGACAATGGACCTTGATTACGTTCCATCACCTTGCGGAGAACTTGAGCCTCACGTTCAGGACGATAAAATAATGGGTTTTCTTCAGCTGCAAATTTCGCTTTTGCTACAGCTTCAGCCAGCGTAGCTCGACGGTTAAGTAATTCTTGGATTTGTTGATCAACACTATCTATATCATTACGAATTTGTTCTAAATTAAGTGACGTCGATGTGTTTTGTCCATCGTTTACCATTGAATGCAGCCTCAGCAAAATCATCTATATAAATGGGTTACAATTCATCTATGAACTGTTATGCGAAGCTAGTATAACAAGACTTTAACGCTTTAAACACGTGAAGATTTGACTCTTTTTGCTTAGGTCAAAGCCCTTGCGTATTTTTATAAATGGTTTTTCGCAAATCATTACAATCCCGACCTTTGTTTTTAAAATTATTCATCAAGCATCAGATTCCGCTTTATTCAATCACAACAGACAAAATTCAATCAAGTTTGATAAAATCTGTAATAAATAAAAATTGATGCCATCCATGATAATAAATATAAAAACACCTTTACTGATTAGCGTAATCGCCACAAGTCTAACAGGATGCATAGGCTGCTATAATCCAACAGGATGTAATAAAGATTCTTCACCCTATTATGTTACAACGACAACAACTCAAATCAGAGGAATAACTGTTCCTAACGCAACCAAACTCAAATACAAATCAAAAAATTCATTTCAAAAAGACCAACAGCAACATCCATTAAATGAAAAAGATTTAACAAGCATTGAACTTCCACCAAATACTGCGATCAATTGGGGAGGAATGCCCTCTTATCTATTTATCAAATTTTTTAATTCAGAAATGAACGGCTATTCTATTTATCCTGTTAAAGAGCTGAAACCTCAAACAGAAAATTCATTCGTAAAGCTCTAGAAAAGTTGTGATAGTGCATTGGACGTTACTTTGAAAAATCCAAATGATTGGTCATTTAATCCAGAGAATATGGAAGTTACAGGATGTAGTTTGAATATTCAAAAAAGAAGCCAATATAATAATCATTGGCCAAACCAAGATGAAGCAGATAAATTTCTGCTTGATATCAATCGTGCTTTACAAAAGCTCCCTAAACAGAAAACTTATCCAGTGATTCAATATTCAACAGAAGAACAATAAAAAAGCCTGCTAAAAGCAGGCTTAGGATATCAAAGTCGGCTTATGATTTACCAATCAATCCACGAGCTACGATTTCTTTCATAATCTCGTTGGTACCACCATAAATACGCTGAATACGAGCATCAACAAAGAAACGTGAGATTGGATATTCAGTCATATAACCATAACCACCAAATAACTGAAGTAAGTTATCAGATACCTTCATTTGCATATCTGTACTGAAACTCTTCAGTGCAGCAGCCGTTTCAACATCTAGCTTACCTTCCATATAAAGCTCTACGTTCTGATTGTAGAAAGCTGCTGTTGCCAACTCATCAATCTTCGCTTGAGCCAATACAAAACGCGTATTTTGGAACTGCGAAATTGCCTGACCAAATGCTTGACGCTCTTTTACATAAGCAGTAGCTAAATCAATTGCACCACGAATTGCACCTAAAGCTGTAGATGCAATTGCTGTACGTTCACGAGGCAATTCTTGCATCAAATAAGCAAAACCAGAACCAGCATTACCAAGCAATTGATCTTTAGGTACTTTAACATTATCAAAGAACAATTCAGACGTATCTTGCGAGTGCAAGCCAATTTTATCGAGGTTAGTGCCTTTCTTGAAACCTTCGAGATGAGTATCGACCAGTAGTAACGATACACCCTTAGCACGTGCTTGTGGATCAGTTTTTACTGCAAGAACAACAACATCTGCATGTTGACCATTTGAAATAAATGTTTTTGATCCATTTAGAATGTAGTGATCACCTTCTAGGATTGCACTAGTACGCATCGCCTGCAAATCAGAACCCGCACCTGGCTCGGTCATACCTATTGCACCAACTGCCTCACCTGATACCATTTTTGGTAACCAATATTGTTTTTGCTCTTCTGTACCAATATGTTGAATATAAGGAGCAGCAATTTCAGAGTGACATGAAATTGCTGTCGATAAAGCACAATATCCCGCACGAGCAGACTCTTCAACCAACATCAATGAATAATGTGTTGGCACACCATAGCCACCGTACTCTTCAGGTACATCTACACATAAGAAACCATTTTCACCCAGTAAATTCCAAACTGAGCGCGGCATAATGCCTTCACGTTCCCATTGATCATAATGTGGAGCAACATGCTCACTCATAAAACGTTTGAAGTTATCACGGAAGAGTTCCAAATCTGCATCGTAAGCTAACATCGCTATTTCCTTTCGCTTTCTTTGTTCTTAAAAGTTTGTTTCGCAGCCATGCTAATGATTTTTTAAGTTGATGTCATGGTCCGTTTGCATCAATTCGCTAGACTGATTCGGTCAATAATTTCGCTTGTAATGTTTAATATTTCGCCAAAACAAATTAAACCGAATTTATCTCAGCGTTTATTACTCAACACAGCCAACTTTATGTCATATTATTTTCTAGTTATCGATCACATCAGAATTATCATGAATACCAAACGAAATATTTATAAAACCGCAGAACATCCGTTTGCTCAATATGTTCGTATTTTAGGTAAAGGTAAAACAGGATCGCGCTCTTTAAGCTATGAAGAAGCATATCAAGCATTTAGCATGATTTTGAAAGATGAAGTGCTAGATGTTCAACTTGGCGCATTTTTAATGCTTTTGCGTGTCAAAGAGGAATCTGTTGATGAACTTGCAGGTTTTGTTCAAGCAACACGAGATCAACTCAACTTTGAATCTTTAGATGTTGATCTAGATTGGTCTTCATATGCTGGAAAACGTAAGCATTATCCATGGTTCATTCTTGCAGCTTTAACATTAGCTCATCATGGTTATAAAATTGTAATGCATGGAGCATCGGGTCACACAATTAACCGTGTTTATACTGAACAGGTGTTAGAATATTTAGGCTACCCAATTTGCCATAATCAACAAGAGGTAAAACAGCAACTTGAACAACATCATTTTGCTTACTTACCACTTGAAGCAATATCACCTATTTTAAGTGATCTAATATCACTCAGAAATGTAATGGGTCTTCGCTCACCAATTCATACACTGGCACGTTTAATTAATCCATTTAATGCAAAGGCAACTTTACAGGCAATTTTTCACCCAGCTTACAGATCATCACATCAACAAACAGCTTTTCGATTAGGCTATAAAAATAGCGCTGTGATAAAAGGTGAAGGTGGTGAGTTTGAGCGTAATCCTGATGCCAAGACTTTAATTTGTGGGATTAAAAACGGTGAGTTGTATGAGCATGAATTACCTAAACTGACACCTGATCGTAGTCCTATTGAAGAAGAACTTGATTTAGCAGTGTTTAAAGCGGTGTGGCTGGGTGAGCAAACACATGAATATGGTGAAATGGCTGTGATTGAAACAATGGGAATTGCTTTATATACGATGGGTACTGTAAATAGTTATGGTGAAGCGATGACTAAAGCGAAAGAACTTTGGGAATCTCGTTTGAGTTAAATGAGACTTATCATTAAATAAAATAGAAATGTATTAGCTCAAACCTGATCTGACAGTTACCGATATTTGCTTAAGACTGTCAGGCTAAATTTAAGCTAGTACAATTTACATATTCCTGTGATTTTTTAGCCATATATTTGCTAAAATCTCCAACTTATTTTTAGAAGTATTAAAAACCTAAATATATTAAAAAATCAGCAATAGACTCATAGAAAAAAAATGCGATTCCAAAAATAAACGTTAACAAAGATAAAACCTCATTTATAATAATTTGTTTTTTAAATTTTTCACATAAATAAATAACATTATCCTGATACAGATTTGGATATAACCTTGGACTCTTTTCTCCACGTTTTGCAAAATACGGCATCTTTTTATTACGTTTGTATGATATAAAATATGAAAACCACATCGTGGAGAATATAAAATTAAGTTGTAATACTTTTTCAAAAGAGATACCTACCTCATCTAAATATTCTTCAATACCATATATTTTTTCAGAAAGTTCTTTACTATTTTTTTTGATAAATAATAGATTATATATATACATAATAGTAACATTAACCCAATAACAAGTAAGCCAATTAAAATGCTACCATGAAAATCAACTAATTGACTTTCCATTAGCATACTCCTGTCCTTTTTTTGAGTTCATCTTCAGCCAAATCTGCACCATATTTACCCCCTCCAATCACACCTGCACCAATAACTACAGCTGTAATAGTCAAGGAAACAGGTAAGGAAATTGTATATCCAGCTGCCCCAGCCACAAGACCAATAATATAAATTACCCCTCTTGCTACAACTTTTCCGCCAAAGTTACCAACAGTTCCTCCGATAATACCACCAGCAATCTTACTACCTTCTATCACAGCTACCTTCTTTGTAAGCTCCATATCACCCGTGTTGTAGGCATCCATTGTATTTTTTAAAAAAATTGCAGCGCCTAAACCTACAACCAATTGTTTATCCATTCTTAAGCCAACACTGATTTTCCCCAAATCTACAATCATTTTATCGTAATGCTTCAAACCACCTCTTACAGCATCAGAGCGAATAAGAGAATCCGTTTTCATATACTTTCTCATTAAAGGGATTTGATTTTGAGGTTCAACGATATGTATATCTTTGAGTGCTGTACCCAACTGGCTATAAAGTGAGGCATATTTTTTCTTAAAATCTGAAAAGTGTTTAGGATTGGCAGGTCTTGAGCCCATTTGCCGTTCATTGCATGCATCAACATGATTGAATTATTGGCTTAAGTGACTTTTTCTAAAGACTGTTCTTTCTGGAACTTTAATTAATTTTTGTTAACTTTTTGTCACGCTCTATCCCCAGTGATATAAAAATTATTTTTCAATTAACAAAAAAAGATACACAAAAAAAGATACACAGAAAATAAAGTAGATCAAAATAAAATTTAGGAAAAATTTATTTTCATTTATTACCAACATAAAAATTTCATTTGTCAAATTTGGGAAAATATAATTTTTTTTCTGCTTAAAAATATGTATATATTTACGTCTCATCAAAACCACTTCGAATAAGTAAAAAATATATAAACGACCAAATGTAGTGGATATTATAAATTTATTTTCAAAATCCAAACTTAAATTGTGTATTTTATCCCCAAATAATTTTTCAGAAAAATTATCTTTCTTTTTCTTAATGAAGTATCCAATCATAATATAGAAAAAAAAGGTATATAGTCCTCCAAAAATAATTACACTAAAAAAAACAACATCTGCGGTTGGTATATTTTCTAAACTAATCATTTACAAATCTCTAAATATCTTGATGCTTTCTCTTGTATTAAATCACTACTTTGTTTTCCACCGTAATAAGCAGCAATAGCAATAATTACTATGGCACCAGCTCCTGATGTTCCAACCACTATACCAGCAATAAATCCACCTAAAGCCCCTCCAGCCATCCCTCCTGCAATTCCACCTAAAATAGTGGTTGCACCAACCACAACAGCCGTGATGGCTAACAGAAACTGATATATGTAACCAATTTTTTTAGAGGCATTAAAAACCTAAATATATTAGAAAATCAGCAATAGGCTCATAGAAAAAGAATGCAATTCCAAAAAAAATAATAAATAAAGATAAGACTTCATTGGTGATAATATGTTTTTTAAATTTCTCACATAAATAAATAACATTATCCTGATAAAGGTTTGGGCTTTTTTTTCCACGTTTAACAAAATATGACATTCGCTTAAAATATCTATACTCTATAAAATATGAAAACCACATAAATGAAAATATAAAATTAAGTTGCAGTACCTGTTCAAAAGAAACTCCCACTTCATCTAAATACTCTTCAATACCGTAGATTCTTTCCGAGAGTTCTTTACTGTTTTTCTTAATAAAAAAAAAGTTATGCACATACATATATAATAATAACATTAAACCAATACCAAGTATGCTAAGTAAAACACTACCATGAAAATCAACCAATTGTCCTTTCATTAACATACTCCTGTTTTTTTGAGCTTTTCCTATGCGAGGTCTCCTCCATATTTCCCACCTAAAATAGTGGTTGTCCCAACCACAACAAACGTGATGGTTATGAAAACAGAAACTAACATGTGTAACCAAATTATTTTCAGAAATATTAAAAACCTAAATTTATAATAAAATTTGCAATATATTTGTAAGAAAACATTATTATTCCTGTTAATATACAAATTATCTCCAACACTTCATGAATAATAATTTGCTTCTTAAATTTCTTACACAAGTAAAATACATTATCCTGATAAAGATTGGGATATAAACTCACATTTTTTTCTCCGCGTTTAACAAAATAAGACATCCGTCCTAATGATGGATATTCAATAAATCTAGAGAAAAACATAAATGAAAAGACAAAATTTAATTTCAATACAGTCTCAAAATTAATTCCAATATTATCCAAATATTCTTCAATACCATAGATTCTTTCAGAGAGCTCTCTGCTATTATTTTTAATAAACATATAATTATAAATATATAGAATTAAAAGCATTATCAAAACTAACCCTATTGAACCAAAAAGGACCCAAGCTTGGTAGATGACTAATTTTTCATTCATTTACATATACCAGTAATATTTTTTGATACATCTTCAACAGCATCTCCAATAAACATTCCACCACCAATCGTTCCTGCTCCCACAACAATAGCTGTAATAGTTAAGGAAACAGGTAAAGAGATTGTATATCCAACTGCTCCAGCCGCAGCACCAATAATATAAATTATCCCCCTTGCTGCCACTTTTCCTCCCAAGCCACCAATAGCCCCTCCTGCAATCCCTCCAGCAAATTTACTACTTTCGATCAATGCAACTTTCTTTGTCAGTTCCATATCACCCGTGTTATAGGCATCCATTGTATTCTTTAAAATAACGGAAACACCAAGCCCAACCACCAACTGTTTGCCCATTTTTAAGCCAATGCTTACCTTACCCAAGTCCATTATTAACTTGTCATAATGCTTTAAACCACCCCTTACTGATTCAGACCGTAACAGCGAGTCCGTTTTCATATACTTTTTCATTAGAGAGATTTGATTTTGGGGTTCGACAACATGCATATCTTTCAGTGCTGTACCCAATTGGCTATAAAGTGAGGCATATTTTTTCTTAAACTCTGAAAAGTGTTTGGGGTTGGCAAGTCTTGAGCCCATCTGCCGTTCATTTTCATACATCAACATGATTGAATTATTGGCTTTGGTCACTTTTTCCAAAGACTGTTCTTTCAGAACCTTTAATTCATTTTTCTTTAACTTTTTGTCACGCTCTTCCTTTTGTTCCGAACTATCGACGATTTGACCTGTACGCTCCTCAACCTGATCAAGTAGATCATCTTCACCTTTACAATATTCCTTTCTAAATTCTTCAATAGTGACTGTTTTTTTGCTGGTATTTGCCAAGGCAAGTTCAGATGCATGTGACCAATAGTCATAAAGTAAATCATAGTTCTGAGCAAAAAATGCCGCATCAAAATTTGAGGATTTTCTCAAAAGTTTTAATTTGTCCTCAACACTACTTGCTAACTGCTTATATTCACTCAGCTTAGGATCATTCCCATATTTATTTGACAAAATGACCACCTGACAAGGCTTAAGCACAGTCATTGGTCCATTGGTTGATAACTCTGGCAAATGGGCATTGTTATTTTTAAAAATCGAAAACTCTTTTGTCGTAGGAGGATATGCATAAATACGCTTTAACAGTGCATCAACTGTCTCATCTTCTCGAATTAACAGCCAACCAACTTCAACACCCTCTTTTATATAAACTTTTTGGATTTTATTTTCTTCAATAGGGGCGCTTTGCGCTTGATGGTACTTAAACTTGATCTCTGTAAACTTTCCGCTTTCAGATTGTGCTAAATGTGGCAGTATTGCCCCCTGGTACCATTTACCATCCAAGAAAACATCAACCTGAACAACCGCAGTATCATAGTTCACCTCAATTTTATGGGTTTTCATAAACTTGTTAAAAGGTGTCAGTTTAGATACATAGGTGGATTTGGCTTCAGATGTTTTTGCTGTAATCACATATTTCAAACGTGGCAAAGCAATATGTTTGGGCACATTCGTTAATACAGCTTGTGCAAGCTTAGGTTGAGGATACTTTGCCATCTTAGTTATCCAATTTCTTTATTTTGTCATTGATTGCGTGTAGATAGTAATTCTCCTGCTTATCAGTGACAAATGCCTGAGTCAAACTATTCGCATCTGTTTTTCCATAGCTTACATGCCCTTGATCATTCATTAACATGTAAGAAGTGAAAGGTAGCAACGCTTGTGTTTCAGTATCCCTCAACTCAAATTGGATTTTGTGCGACCCCAATTTAGGCATTAAAGGAATGGTCGCATGTGCATTTTCACCACTCTTCAACAAATGCTGCCCCGCCTTTACCTCGAACTTGCCACCCGTGGTTGGGAAGATACCTGAGCCATTCAGCTTGAGTTGTGATGAACCTGCGGTAATTAAAATTTCTTTTGGGCTAGTGATCTCAATTCGATCTTCAGTAGAGATAATCTTGATACCTTGCTTAGCAAGTAAATCCATACCATCGCCTTGAGCATGCATGTCAAACTTACCTTTAGCAGCTACTTGTTTGATTCCATTCTGAGCCGCGAATAAACTAACCTTGCCACTCACATGTGCAACCAAATTTCTCTGCGTACACAAATTGATACTATCACCCGCAAACTGATTAATCTGTCCATCAGCAGATAAATGAATATCATCACTGCTACTCAAACCAATTCCTGCAGGCGAGCTCAGTAGCAATAAAGCTTTATTAAATTTGGCAATTTTTTCTTCAATCTGACTAGGGCTTGTTGAGAATTAACAAAGACTACTGATTAATTTATAATAGTACTATGGATAGATACATACTTACTGATGCCCAATGGGCAAAAATGGAACCTTTTTGCCTAGGTAAAGTGACCGATCGAGGTCGTAGTGGAAAAGATAATCGATTATTTTTAGAAGCAGTCCTATGGATTGCCCGTACAGGCAGTCCATGGCGTGATCTACCTGCTCATTTTGGTAAATGGAATACCGTCTTTAAAAGATACCGTGACTGGGTTAAAGCTGGTGTATTTGAAACTATTTTTGCATCTGTAAATGAAGATGTTGATTTGGAATACGCCATGATTGATGGAACGATTGTTAAAGTTCATCGACATGGGCAAGGTGCAAAAGGGGGACTTTCAAACAGTCTATAGGTAAATCTCGAGGTGGAATGACCTGTAAAATTCTTGCCTTAGTGGATAGTCTAGGCAACCTCATTAAGTTTCGATTAATGCCTGGTCAATATCACGATTTAGTAGAAACCAAACCTTTAATTGAAGATGTTGATTTTCAAGCATTACTAGCTGATAAAGCATTTGATGCAGATTGGCTCATCCAAGAACTCAATGAACGTAAAGTGAAAGTGGTGATCCCACCCAAATCTAATCGAAAAGTAATGAGAGCATTTGATACGACTATGTATAAATGGCGTCATCTCATTGAAAACTATTTCTGTAAGTTAAAAGAATTTAAACGTATAGCGATGCGTAGTTGTAAAACAGATACGAGTTTTGAAGCCATGATTCAATTGTGTGAACCGTACCGGGTTTGTCGGAGACTTTTTTATTTAAGTTAAGCCACCTGACCTAACGGGTTAATCTTATCATAGTACATTGCTTCAAACTCAAAAGGCGATACATAACCCAGTGCACTGTGTACACGCTTTTTATTGAACCAATCTACCCAGTTTAGTGTCGCAAGTTGTACATCTGCTAAACCTTGCCAATCTGCTTTTAAATATTCAATCACCTCTGTTTTGTATAAGCCATTCACCGTTTCAGCCAGAGCATTATCGTATGAATCACCCGTTGTACCGACTGATGCTCGTAAATTTGCTGCTTCTAAACGATTGGTATAGCGAATGGAAAGATATTGCACACCTCTGTCGGAATGATGAATCACATTCTTTGGCATGCCTCGATCATGCAATGCTTGCTCTAATGCATCAAGCACCATATCTGTATTCATCCGTGTAGATACTTTCCATCCAACAATTGCTCGTGAGAACACATCAATAACAAATGCGGTATATACCCAGCCTGAATGAGTTTGAATATACGTAAAGTCACCCACCCATAGTTGGTTTGGATGATCAGCATTAAAATTACGTTTCACTAAATCATCTGCCCGTTTTTGGTCATCTCGGTTACGGGTGGTTTGTTTATTCTTACCACGCCAAACACCTTGTATACCTAGCTTTTGCATCAATCTAGCAACTGTACAACGTGCAATAACATAACCCTCACGTTTCAATTTTTGCCAAACTTTACGTACACCATATCGACCTGAACTTTCTTTCCAAATTCGTTTAATTTGTTCAGCATGATACTCATCATGTAGATCTCGTTTCGCTCGATGTTCTGGATTGTCAGTGAGATCTAAAGTTCGGTAATAGGTTGAAGGTGCAATCGGTAAAATTCTACAAATCGCTTCAACACCATATCGATCTTTATTGTTATGGATAAAATCCACCATTATTTGTGTGGGCGGTCGAGCTCCGCCTGGGCGAAAAAAGCGGCTGCTTTGCGTAGAATTTCATTGGCACGTTTTAATTCTTTAATTTCACGTTCCATTTGCTTCATTTTTTCTTGGTCAGATATCTGTTGTACTTTGGCAGGATTTAGTTGATCCAGATGCTTTAAATACCAAACACGCAATGTTTCAGGAGTACAACCGATTTTAGGAGCAATAGCTGTGATTGCTGCCCAAGTAGAAGGATAATCTTTTTCAGATTCAATTAGTAATTGAACCGCTCTTTCTCTAATTTCGGGGGTATAGTTTGGTTTTGTCATCGGGATAGTCTCTCAGAATATTGACTCTCCGACAAACCCGGTACGGTTCAGTGCGCGAGTGTAATTAACTCTCGGTAATTCTCAACAGACCCTAGCAAACGCTTTCAATTGTTCAACTGATTCTATTTCATCGGTTTGTTGATTCTTTGCGACTTCACTTAAAGCTTTTGCATTACTTTGATTAACTTCAAATTGTTGTTTAGCTGATTGAGCATCAAGGTGTTCACCTTCTGCTTGGTCTTGAGAATGAGTTGTGATGAGCAGACCCTCGCCAGCTCTAAGCGCACCCCAATGATCAGTACGTAATTCAAAACCTTCACCACGTTCTTCACTTTCTGCTTGGTTTTTCGGATGACTCAACTTACCTAGGTTAAGTTGACTTATGCCGTGACTACTTTGTAACTGAGTACTGATCTGTCCTGTAGTATCATCAAAACGTAGTTGGTTAAATCCTTCACCTTGATATTCTTTGGATTTAATCCCTGATAATTTCTTGGTATCAGGTAACTGACCTGCATTATCAAATTTTGTTGGATAGCGTTGTGCTTCGTGGATTCTTCCCACTACAAAAGGGCGATCAATATTGCCATCAAAAAAATCAATAACTACGATTTCATCAATACGTGGTAAGAACCGAGTTCCATAACCTTCACCTGCCCAAGGGGTTAGTACATCTACCCATGCTGAATCGGTGTCATTATGATTGGCACCAGCACCACCATCATGATTATGGTCTTCTTGTCTAGTAAATAGAAAACGAACTTTTATACGTCCCCATTCATCAACATGGATTTCATCTCCACTCGGCCCTACTACTTGAGCACGTTGTGGTGATACTGCTGGGCGATGTTGTAGTGGATGATATTCGGGCACAGTTTTAATACTTCGTCGTTGTAAAGACAGTGTATTTCCTTGCCGCTCTTCTGTATTTATCTTAGTAATAGAGCTTTTCCAATGACTTTGTTCAAGTAATTGCTCGATTTGTTGATTTAGTTCTTTGGGTAAATTGTTTTGGTTATAAAAGTTTTTACCTGTAATTAGAAATTCTTTGTCTGAACTGATATGTTGGTCGATTTCAGGGTGATCAACTAATGCAAACCAGTATCCAATTTGTGTATCGCGTACAGTCGTCTTTGCCGTAAAGTATTTAGACTTTAGATTATGGTACTGTCCTAAGTTTTGGTTGAATTTCTCTATTTGTGAATTACCTGAGATCGTGGCTCCATCTTCACCCTTTAAATCTTGAATCCATGCAGGACTGAAATGCCATGCATCTTCTAATTGTAGGCTGGCATTATTATATTGATCGCTGTGTTGATGTGTACTTTGGACACTACCTGCACCTTGTTCTTGTTCAAGAGCATCGGCTTGCCAGCGTTGAATATGTACCGCTGTCGGTTGTAGCGAACGTCCAGCGATAAGGCTGGTCATACTATCGTATTGTTCTGTTGCACTACTACGATGATAACGAATTGACCCTCTTTCTAAGGCTTGGTAATGACTATTATCATCAATTAATCGTAACTTTTGGGCTTGGATTGGGCTCAAGTTATTTGTAACAATAAGTTCTACTTCATCAACAAGCCAATTGATACCTTCACTACGTAACAACCGAGTTAGAAAGTCATAATCCGTTTCATTGTGTTGCATAACAAACGGACGGACATCATATTCTTGATTTAACCCATTGAGATCAAGCACTAGTGTTGATGCAAACAAAGGACTTTTTTGTTGCCATTCTTTAAATAAGATTTCCACTACATCAATCGCAGTTTTATTCATAAATACACGGCTATTGCGGCGTTTTTTCCACAATGCAGTTGGGTCTTCTAGGGTAAGTTTATAGAGTGTGAGACTTCCATCAGATTGCCCTTGAAGTGCTTGGGTAATTATCCCTGTAGTACGAAATAATTTTCCTGCATCAGTCACCTGATCAATCGCAACATGACAACCAATAAATTGTTTTAATGGAATCATTACATTAGTTGACAAGCATAATAGCTCAGCGATTAGCCCATCATTGATTCGATGTTCACCATCAATGCGTTGTAAAAAGACTTGGGAATTTAAATATTGATTAGAAAATTGAATATGTAAGGCACGTTTTTGTGAAGTTATACCTAGGCTTTCTAAGACACGAAATATATGATCTAACATCTCTTGTTATTAAAAATCACTCAAATTTCGGCGATCATAAACAAAACAGAACGGTTTGTCTAATTTGTATAGCTATCGTTATTCTTTGTGGAAATATAGTTTCTAATAAGTCTTTTGGTATCTATAACCACAATTTAGCAGACTAAATTCTGATAATTAAATTTTAAATTAGTAATAACAATAAAAAAGCCCTAGCAATCTAGGGCATTTTTAATTCAATTTTTCTTAAACGAAACGAATCGGTTTAAATTCAGGCTCACTCTTATGATGATCATCATCACATTCCTCACCTTCTTCTTTTGTACCACGATCGATATAACCGCTACGCTGTTCTTCAGGTAAATTTTCCATTTCCCAAGCGTATACAGCTTGCATACAAATCTCGCGCTGCTCTTTAGTCAATGCAATACCATTTGGCCATTTACCAATTTCAACAGCTGTTTTAAGACGCTCAACGATTTCAGGATTTAAAATAGCGAGCATTTGTTCAATATTCATGATTCATCCTGTTGAAAAGATTCAAAATCTTGATTCCAACCCAGTTTAGTACGGCAAGCCATATAAAAATCATAACCAGGTGGATGTAATAAGCTTAGTTTAAACGGATGTTTACGAATATGCACTGTGTCGCCAACATTTAATGCCACACTGTGTTGTCCATCTGCACTCACCATTGGTAATACGCGATTTTCTCGTATCGTAATTTTAACTTCACTGTGCCCACCAACGACGATTGGTCTTGATGAAAGCGTATGTGGGTGCATCGGAACTAAAGCGATCGCATCCATGCTTGGATGTAAAATAGGTCCACCACCAGATAAAGCATATGCTGTTGATCCTGTTGGAGTTGAAACAATTAAACCATCACTATGCTGACGATAAACATACTGGCCATCGATGCTCAGCTCAAAATCAATCATATGAACTGATTTTCCTGAGTGTAAAACTACATCATTTAATGCAATTGCATCATAAATCGTTTCATTGTTAGTTCTTACTTCCATTTCTAATAAGAAACGGCGATCTAACTGAAAATGTCCTTGCAAAACTTGATCAAGTTTAAAAATTGCTTCAGCAGGTTTGATGTCGGTTAAAAATCCTAATCGACCTCGGTTAATCCCAATCACTGGTGTGTTGTAACGAACTAAAGCACGTGCTGCATGGAGTAAAGAACCATCCCCTCCTACAACAATCACAAGATCTACAACTTCACCAAGTAAATTTCGGCTAACCGTTTGTCCATGACTATACGGAACTAGTTGTGCAGTTTCTTGGTCGAATACAGGGTTTAAACCTAAAGTGATCAAATGATCATGGATTAAACATAACGTTTCTACAACAGAATACTTGTCTGGTCGCCCAATTAGACCAATATTTCGAAAGGATTTATGTGAAATTTGCACGAATAATTCAGCTCCGTCGCGATTCCTGCCTATCATATCATTAACAGTGCAAATTTCGTTGATGATTGATTAAAAAGTATAAAAATGTATATCCGTTGTTTTTTTATACGAATAATGTCAACACTTTCTTAAAGTTTTTATTTCATGTTGCTATTTATTGACAGTTTTATGATTGCAAATTGCTTATAAGCTATCGCATCATTACCCTCATTGTTTTGGTTTTATCGCAAATCTATGAAGTGTGAACGTGGTATCGGTTTTCTAGCACTAATTTTTTCAATTTTAGTGATCGGTGTATTTATTGCTTTTAGTATCTATTTGATCCGTTTAGATAATATTATCCGCAATAAGTTTGAGGGGCAGCGTTGGGATATTCCTGCCAAAGTATTTGCTCGTCCTTTAGAAATCTATGCGAACGCGCCGATTACTCAAGAGAATTTTACTCAAGAGTTAAAACTCTTGGGCTATAAAAACACCTCTAATTACGATAAATCTGGCAGCTATGTTGTTCAAGGTAATCAAATGTATGTCCACACTCGTGGTTTTGATTACGGTGATACAACTGAACCAGAGCAAGTGCTTGAAGTTGCATTTATCGACGGTCAAGTGAGTGAAATTAGATCAACTAAACCATCAAATACGGGTGTTGCTCGTTTAGAGCCTTTATTGATTGGTGGTATTTACCCTCAACATAATGAAGATCGCGTACTCATAAAATTAAATAAAGTACCAAAACCGTTGATTGAAGCACTCATTTCAACAGAGGATCGAAATTTTTATCAACATCATGGTGTCTCGATTCGTGGTACAGCTCGTGCTTTGGTGAGTAACGCAACTGGAGGAAAACGACAAGGTGGTTCAACACTAACACAACAATTGGTCAAGAACTTCTACCTTTCTCCTGAAAAAACGCTCAAAAGAAAAGTAAATGAAGCATTAATGGCTTTGTTGATCGAACTTCATTACAGCAAAGATGAAATTCTTGAAGCGTATCTAAATGAAGTGAATCTTGGACAAAATGGTAACTACTCAATTAATGGTTACGGTTTAGCTTCACAATTTTATTTTGGTTTACCATTACGTGAACTCAATATTTCTCAGCAAGCATTCTTAGTAGGTTTGGTTCAAGGTCCATCATTATACAATCCTTGGCGCAATCCAGAATCAGCTAAAAAACGTCGTGACATCGTATTGAATAACATGTTGGTCATGGGCTATTTAACAGAAGCTGAATATCAAGATGAAATTGCACGTCCTTTAAATGTTGTCAGTAAACCAACTTTAGGCCCTGCTAAATTCCCAGATTTTCTCGATATTGTTCGTCGCCAACTACGCACAGAATATCAAGAAAGTGATATTACCAATCAAGGCTTAAAAATCTTTACGACACTTGATCCAATAGCTCAAACTCAAGTTCAAAGTGCTTTTAAAAGCTCTGTAGAACGCTTAGCAGGTAGCAACCCTTCTCGTTTAAAGAACCTTCAAGGTGCTGTTCTTGTTGCCCATCCTGAAAATGGTGAGTTAATCGCAGCTGTTGGTTCTACTCAAGATTTTACTGGATTTAACCGCGCACTTGATGCTAAACGTCAGGTTGGGTCATTACTCAAACCAATTATCTATTTGAATGCAATAGAATCTGGTCGCTACACATGGGCTACCCCTATTGAAGATACTGCCGTCAATATCCCTATTGATGGAGATAAAAGTTGGACGCCTAAAAACTATAGTGGTGGCGAACATGGCGTAGTACCAATGCAACAGGCATTAGCAAATTCATACAACTTATCTACAGTACGTCTTGCCAATGAGTTTGGCTTATCAACCTTTAGTAATAAATTAAAGCAATTTGGAGTAACTTCAGACATTCCAGCTTATCCTTCAATCTATCTAGGTGCAGTCAATATGTCACCGATGGAGGTATTAAGTATTTATGGAAACTTCGCTACTGGTGGTTTCAAATATCCACCTCGTTCAATACGCACTGTTGTTGATGCTAAAGGTCGTTTATTAGAACGATATGGTCTAAACGTACAACAAACGATTGACCCCGCTGCGGCATATATTTTGAATTATGGTTTACAACAAGTAATGCGTTCAGGTACAGGTCGTTCAGCATATAGCAGTTTACCTGAGTCTCTAAATTTAGCTGGTAAGTCAGGCACAACAAATGATACGCGTGACTCTTGGTTCGCAGGGTATTCTGGTAATCATGTTGCGGTAGTTTGGTTGGGTTTAGACGACAATAAAATAACAGGTTTAACAGGTTCATCAGGCGCTTTACCTGTTTGGACGAATGTCATGAAGCAACTTCGCCAAGAACCCGTGAATTTACGTCAAACAGATAATGTTCAATGGCAATGGATTGATAGTGCTAGCGGTGATTTATCTGCTCAAGGTTGTGATGGTGCAATGTATATTCCTTTGCTTCGCCAAACAGTTCCCCGTCGAGCTACTACTTGTGGTTTATCGCACTATGAAGTTGAACCGACTTACAACCCATCGACTGAAGACAATCAAGGCAATGAAAGCGATGGTATTAGTAACTACATTCGAGAAAGTGAAACAGAAATGGACAATGATTTATCAAATCACTCCTCTACAAGAATTATTTCTAGCGGTAGCTACAACGGCGAGAATTAAACTCAAAGGAATGATTTGAAATGATGAAAAAAGTAACAGTACTTACTGCTATGTTAGTTATGGGTGGCTGTACCCTAACACCTGAAAAGAGCACTTCAAAACCGATGAAGCAGCTACCAACCACCACAACTCAAAAGAAGAAGGTTACACCACCTTCTTCGGGTGTAAAAATTACACCTTATGAGCAAAAAGAAATAAAACGTAAAAATGTGGAGGTTGTTGTACCACAACAAAAAGTACAGCAGAAATTTAATGACGGGAGTCAGTTACCTGCATTTAGAACATTAATGCAGAAGACTCAAGCGGCATATAAACAGAAACAACTCGCTGAAGCTGAACGATATGCTTTGCAGGCTCAGCGTATTGCACCTCAAGCATCTGAAACTTACCTTTATCTAGCCTTAATTGCAGATCAACGCAAACAGTATGCAAATGCTGAAGCTTTAGCACGTCGTGGGTTAAGCTATGCACAAAGCAACTCAATGAAAAAACAACTCTGGATGATCGTACTTAAAGCCAGCGAAGCACGAAATCATCCTGTCAAAGCTCAAGAAGCACGTCGAGCAATTCAAGCTCTTTAATTGGTTAAATTGAACTGAATTGTCGTATTCCAGCAAGCCCATAAGCATTGTGTTTTTGGGCTTGTTCTAAATCTGCTGGCGCAACGCCCCCTAGAGCAAAAACTGGAATATCACTCTTTTGAGCTAATGCTGCAAATCCGTCCCAACCAAGTACTTTGCTATTTGGATGAGTTGCTGTCGGATTTACAGGGCTTAAAAAAATCGCATCACACCCAATCTGATGCGCATGTTGTAATGAAACAGCATCATGGCAAGCAGCGATATAACGTTTAGCTACAACCAAATCACCCTTTTTCAGTTGCATTAACTGAGATTGTTTGAGGTGGACTGTTTTAATTTTTTCTTGCAACACTGTATTAAATTGTTGCCAAACATCCACATTAACAATCAATTTCAATAATTGCTGTTCAGACAATTTAATTAATTGCTGTTGAAGTTTTTCAATGTCTTTACTTTCTATACGTAAATACATTTGTGAATTAGTTTCTGGTAATTCATCAACTTGATCACTAATTTTGATCAAGTGAGACCAGATCAATCGCTCTATAATCGTTGAATTTGCTTTTGGAAAGTTTAAGTCCGTGAGTTGATCTCTACTAAACCAAGACCATGGTTGATGGATTAAATTTAAAAGCTCATCAGGAACATACGCATGCAATAGATGTAAAGTAACAATAATATCTTCATATTCATGTCGAATAACATCGAACTGATGCCACTCCTTTAATCCGATTCCTACCTCCTCATAGACCTCTCTGCGGCAAGCTTGCTCAGGTGTTTCACCTTCCTCAATTTTCCCACCAGGAAATTCATGCTTATTACCTTGATGTTGGTTTGCTTGTCGCCATCCAACTAGCACTTTAGATTTATGTAATAGAATTGCGATTGCAACATCAACAGTAGCTTTTGCCATAACCATCTAAAATCCTTGATATTTTAAAATTCATTCTAATGAGTTTGTAACCCAATTCACATGTCAAAGAATAAATAATTTGATCATTTTGTAAAATAATGAAATTTGCATTGACAGGTATATTCGATAATGATTATCATTTAAATCATTAAAAAACACACCACGGAGCATAACAAATGAACGCACCTTTTAATCTTTTTACTCGCAGTACAGATTCAGCACAATCGTTGCCAATGTTACATTCAAACAACTTGTTTGCCTTAGGACGTGAAATCCGTATCATGCATGCAGGTGAAGAATATCGCCTACGCCTTACTCGTAACAATCGATTAATTTTAACGAAATAAGATTAATAGAAGAATAAACGTATAAGAACAATAAACGTGGGAATAGCAGTATGTCAGCGCGCACTGCTCTTTTTGTTCGTTAAATAGTTTTAGGCAATTGTATTTGTATCTTTAATCCACCAATTGATGATTGTGCAAAAGTGATCCTACCACGATGAAGTTCTATTATTTTTTTACAAATTGATAACCCTAAACCTGAACCTTGTGTTTTCGTTCCCAACACCCTAAAGAATCGCTCACCTAAACGTTCTAACACTTCTGTATCGAGTCCTGCACCTTGATTTTCGATTGTTAAATTAATGTAATCTGAATCATCATCAAGTTTTATATGAATTGAATAATTTGCTTCTGAATATCGAATTGCATTATCTAAAATATTTCGCAGGCAGGTATAAATTAATTGTTCATTAGCAAAAATATCTAACTTCTTATCAATTAAGATATTTTGATAAAAAATTTCCAAATTTTTTGTTTCGATCGCAGTTGAAAAGTCAGATAAAAGAAGTTTGACCATTTCATTTAAATCAAAATATGTCTTTGGCAAATGTTCTGGATGTTCAGGATCTAAACGCGCGAGTAAAAGTAAATTTTCCAGTGTTTGAATTCCACGAGAGACATCTAATTGTATGCTATCTAGCTCTTTTGCACGTTCTGGATATTTTCGTTGTAATAATTGTAGGCGCAACTGAATCGCAGAGAGCGGTGATCTTAGCTCATGGGAAGCATCAGCAGTAAAGCGTTGTTCTGCTTTTAATGAATTATCTAAACGTTTAAGCAAATAATTCAATTGAGCTAGGATTGGTTGTAATTCCTTCACCTCAAATTCAGCAAACTTAATGGAACTTAAGTCTTCTGCATTTTTTGCTGAAATTTGTTTAGAAAGTTGATGTACTGCTTTGAACTGTCGCTTAATTAAAAAATACAAGATCATCCATTGTAATGACCAAACCATAAGCAAAATCAAAATGTAAGCTGAGAAACTGTGCAATAATTCCTCAAATCTTTCCTCTAAAGGTTGTATCACCAATACATTCATATTTGCTTGATGATCTTTCGCAACATAACTCCGCCACAATTGATGATTCTGCCAAAAGAATCCGTACTGATGATGATCATTAGGAAAAATGCGAGGTTCTTGATCTAATAGAAAACCTTCTGATTGTGTTAAAACAAGTTGTGAATTTTTCAATCTGTATTGAATATCAAATTGTTCACTTAACTCATCAATTTGCTTCCCTGAGCTGGTGGTTAGATCAGAAAGAAGCAGCATATCTGATATCTCATCCATGATTTCATCTTGCACATGCATGGTTTGATAAACAGAGACAACTACAAATATGAGTAGCGCTAAGCTGCCTACCATGACTGAGCTGATTAAGGAGGTCTTAATTAATTGATTTTGCAATGAGACGGTTTTCATTGGTTCAAACCAAGTTCATTCTGTAACCTAAACCACGAATAGTTTTGATTAGGGTCTGTTGACATTTACTGTTCATAATTAAACCTATAAAGGTAGCCATAAAAATATACAGGCTAAGGCAACAGCACTTTGATAATTTCTTTTGAGCTTGTCATATCGAGTAGCTATCCCTCTAAATTGTTTTAATCTACAAAACATATTTTCAACTAAATGCCTGATTTTATATAAATACCAGTCCATATGATCATTGTTCGATTGGCTATTTATTTTCTTTGGTATATTCGCTTTTGTTCCTGTTTTTCTGATCTGCTCACGCAGTGGTTCTGAATCATAGCCTTTATCTGCGCATACCACTTCTGTCTCTTTTAAATCTAATGTTGCTATTAAATCAGGTGCAACTTTGATGTCATGTGTAGTGCCATCGGTAATCATGAAATCAATAGGATTGCCATGTGAATCAACAATCAAATGTATTTTTGAGGAGTTTCCTCCTACACTTTTAGAAATGGATTGATTCGCTATACCGGCAGAATGTTGATGAGCACGTACGTGAGAGCCATCAATAAAAATCCACTCCATATCGGGGCATGATGCTAATAATTTGAATAATCTAAGCAACTTACCGCTGCTTGACCAACGATTAAAACGTTTGAAAATAGAGTTTGATTGACCGAAATAGGAAGGAATATCTCGCCACGGACAGCCTGTTCTAATTCTATAGAGAATAGCTTCAATAAAATTACGTAAATTTGAGTTGTGATGAATAGATAAATTACGCAAAATAGTTTTCAACTTTTGCCAGTGTTGATCTGTCAGCATGGTACGAGGCATAGCGAATAGTAAAATTGGGTTTGGCGATTTGATTTTACTACTTCGCTATTTTTTTAAGCTAAAAGTGTCAACACACCCTAGTTGGCTACCAATTTTTTTTCGAATTTGATATATGAAGACCTCTATCGCATTACTCTCAATCTCCTCTCCCCAAGCATATAATGATTCTTCGAGTTGCTCACGGGTGACAATATGATTTGGATTTTGCATTAACTTATATAAAATTTGAAACTCTTTAGCAGTTAAATTTACCGTTTCACCTGCTTTCAAAACGGTCTTCGCATTAGGATCGAGTTTTAAATCAGCAAAACAAAGATATGCTCCTGTCTGCTTCTGAGATTGTCTTAGTTGTGCGCGGATTCTTGCAGAAAGTTCCTCTAAGTTAAAAGGCTTAACTAAATAGTCGTTTGCTCCTAAATCTAATCCCTCCACACGATCATGAATATGGTCCTTTGCAGTGATAAAAATCACTGGAATCAACAAATGCAAAAAGCCACATGATTTCTCATATGGCTTGTTTAATTTAATCAGTTAAAACTGCACTTGATCGACATCAACTTCAACACGCTTCATAGGCTTATAATCGATATCAATCTCACCGATCAAAGTCACAGGAGTTTTAGCAGATACTGGTTTACCTTTCCATAAATCATCATCAATATCGACAGTCATAGAACCTGTTTGGTCACTAAACTGGTATTTTTCATCACCTGTTGCCTTCACAATATAACCTTTAAGCATAACAGGTGAATCATCTTTAAGTGTCAAAGCTTGTTTAACTGTTGTCGTTTGAGTCGGTGCTAAAGCCTGTTGATTAACTGCACCCGTGTTCGCTAAAGCAAATGTTGTTGTAGCAACTAAGCCTAAAATTACAGCAATTTTAGAGAACATATTCATCTATTTACCCTTGTTTATGTATTCACTTTTGATAAAGGTATTTAAACAAAGCTAGATGAGGTGAATCTTAAGATTTCTATTTTGCTTAACTCAATGGCACGACACGGAGTACTTCTTCCAAAGTTGTTACGCCTTCAATCACTTTACGAGCACCTGCAATTCTCAAAGGTTCAACACCCTCTTTTTTTGCCTGTACTTTTAAATCATTCAAAGTTCCATGTGCACTAATCAAAGATTTGAGTTCGAGACTCACTGGCATAAACTCATAAATTCCTACACGACCTTTATAACCTGTATGACGACAGGTTTCACATCCAACCGCCTTATACATCGTTTCAGGCATTTCCATAATGTAATCAAAAGTCAGGTGTTCCCACTCTTGTTCATTCATTGAGGTTTCTTGTTTACATTGCGGACATAAACGACGGACCAAGCGTTGTGCCAATACACCAAGAATGGTTGCAGCTGTTAAAAATGGTTGAACACCCAAATCATGCAGACGAGTTAAACTTGAAGGTGCATCATTGGTATGTAAAGTTGATAATACCAAATGTCCTGTGAGTGCGGCTTGAATTGCCATATTTGCAGTATCGTGATCACGAATCTCACCCACCATGATGATATCAGGATCTTGACGCATCAAAGCTCGTACACTATCTGCGAATCCCAATTCAATCGTTGGATTAACCTGCATTTGGTTAAAACTTGGCTCCAACATTTCGATTGGATCTTCAATGGTACATACATTCACTTGTTCAGTAGCTAATTGCTTCAATGAGGAATATAAAGTTGTGGTTTTACCAGAGCCTGTTGGACCTGTTACTAAAATAATCCCATGACTATGTTGCGTTAATTGCTGCCAACTATGTAACAAATGTCCTTCGAATCCCAGTTGTTGAAAACTTCTAACCAATACTTCAGGATCAAAAATACGCATTACCAACTTTTCACCAAATGCTGTAGGCAAAGTTGATAAACGTAACTCTGTTTCTTGTCCTTTAGGTGTTCGTGTTTTCAAACGACCATCTTGTGGTTTACGTTTTTCAGCGACATTCATTCGACCAAGAATTTTAATCCGTGAAATCACTGCTGTGAGAGTATTTGCAGGCATATTATAAATTGTATGTAATACACCATCGATACGAAAACGTACCTTACCCTTTTCCTTGCGAGGTTCTAGATGGATATCGCTAGCACCTTGCTCGAAAGCAAATTGCAACACCCAATCCACCAATTTAACAATGTGCTGATCATTAGCATCAGGATTTTGGGTATCACCAAGCTGTAATAGAGCTTCAACACCCTTATTATCTCGATCGAAAGGACTAGAGTTTTGAGAGGAATTTACAGCTCGACTGACTTGATAATACTCAACCAAATAGCGACGAAGCTGTTCAGGATTGAGGAGAACGGGTTCAACTTTCTTAGGACTGAGGCTCCTCTCTAAATTATTTTTCCACTCCAAAGAAAATGGTTGATCCGTACCAATCAGAATACGATCTGCGTGTACTTCAACGGCAAGAATATGGTTCCGTACAGCAAACTCCTGCGACATAACCCCAGTTAAAACTGCTACATCAGCTTTTAATGGATCAATAACAAATAAAGGAACTTGAGACTTTTCAGCCAACCATAGACATAACCGATTTAGTGTTAAGGTTTGCCCAGCATTTAGCTGGTCTTTTAAATTAAAGTTTGCTATCCATTGAAGAGGATGCCATTTCAATTGTTCTTTTTGGCGATGTGTAGTTTGTACCAATAATTTATCACGCTCATTAATTCTTCCGTCTTTTTGTAATTGTTCTAAACACCAAAAAATATCGATTTCAAAGTTAAACGTCATTGTTATACCCCAACTAATTTCTATAATATAACAGAGAACCAGCAGAATCTGTCAGATCATTTTGTAGATTCCAACTCAGTAAATACGCCTTGAAAACATAGACATAAGTTCAATAATTTGACTATAAACTTTGTGAAATTGTGATATAAGTTTTAGAAACGATTAAATATTTGAAATGTTTCATCCTTCCATATCAACGCTGCATGATGAACATATAACAACAGAGATAAATTATGGCTGAACTCATGAATTATTCGATACAAAATACATCATTCAGCCAACTTATGATGATTTTTGCAGTGTCTTTGGGCTGTGGATTATTGATTGGTTTAGAACGTGAACGCAGTAAAAGTAGGCATAAAACTAAAACATTTGCAGGTTTTAGAACTTTTGCAATCACCTCACTTTTAGGTACGTTGTGTTTTTTATTTAACTTAGAAATTGGAATCACGGGGGCAATTCTAGTCGGTGCAATTAGTATTGCGTCGCTACGTAATCAACAAGATGATCCAGGGGTTACAACAGAACTTGCCTTTATCATGACCTATTTTATAGGTGCAGTATGTATTTGGAATATCAATTTAGCGGCAGGTCTTGCTGTCACTTTGACCATACTGCTCTTTGCCAAAGAAACATTACATGGATTAGCTAATCAATGGATTAGCGAGACTGAATTAAGGGATGGTGTTTTATTACTGGCACTTATTCTTATTGGATTACCTTTAGCACCTGATAAAGCGTATTGGGGACCCGTTTTAAATCCTTATACGATTCTCAAGTTACTCAGCTTGATTTTATTGGTTCAAGCGTTAGCTCATTTTGCCAAACGCTTGTTATCTTCTAGAAATGCGATCGTTTTTTCCTCCTTAGCTTCAGGCTTTGTATCAAGTACTGCAACTGTCGCAAACTTAGGTATGGAAGTTCGTAATAATCATGCCGACCCTAAAATCAATGCAGGTGCTGCGCTGATGTCTTGCGTTGCAACTTTAGTTCAAATGCTGATTATCGTCGCTAGTATCAGCATGGCATGGTTAGAGCTTCTTTTAATACCTAGTTTAATTTCGACCTTATTACTATTTGCATGGTCTATTTATCTGTTGCGTAAATCTACTAAAAATGAGCTAAGTCAAAAAACTGATGAAAGTCGTATGTTTAGTTTTAAAAATGCGATTGTTATTACCGTAGCATTATCCACCATACAAGCAGCCGTCTATGGCTTAAATTTATGGTTAGGTAATAGCGGACTTATTATTGGAACATTCATCGCCTCTTTATTTGAAATTCATGCGGCAATTGCCGCAATAGTCGTCCAAGGCGATCCAAATACGGCTCAGGCAACACCATTGCTAATTGCTTTAATGGTTGGTCTATGTGCCCACGCGATGTCAAAAAGTATTAATGCTGGGCTTACAGGCGGTTCTAAATATGCACTTGCATTCGTTCCAGCACAGATTCTTCATATGGCTATTTTAGTTATTTTAGTTTGGGTATCCCGCTGATAAATAGAATAGCCAAAGCTGACATTAAAGTTTCACAATTTCGATGGTATTCGCTATGACTTTGAAATTTACATCGAATTGGGAAAACTTCATTTTATAAATCCGTTCAGCATCCTCATGATATGCAGGTCTTGGGTCTAAAGCCAATACTTGCTCCATTTCATTAAATATGCGAATAGGTATTTGGTCTTTTTGGATAAATTGTTGTCGTTGATGCAATGCCATCTCACTCCAAACAACTTGCTTACGCTGAGGCTCTTCTTGAGCATATCCACTTAATGCATTTGCAATAGAATCCGAATATTGAATATAAGGTTTAATGTCTACAATCGGCGTACCATCTAACAAATCAGCACCTGTAACATAAATTCGAACACGATCTGCTAACTTTTCAATACGCAAGAATTGCACCACGGATAGTCCAATCGGAGATGGTCGGTACATACTTCTTGTGGCAAAGACACCAATTTTTTGATTACCACCTAATCTAGGTGGTCGAACTTGTGCTCGAAATTTATGTCCAGCATCAGTGTTGTTTGCTTGATGCTTATTGTTATGGAACTGCCAAAGTAGCCATAAATGACTAAATTCATCTATCCCTTCAAAAGCCAATATATCGTTATAAGGCTCGATCATTTCGATATATGACTCCACCTGAACCAAATTTGGTTGTCGTGGAATGCCAAATTTTTCACAATAAGGTGAATGCATATAACCAATGATCGGAATTGTAACAACGGAATTCATCACTTTTTCTTATAAAGACAATTAAATATATTCAGTTTATAGAGAATGATTTTAGATTAGAATAGCAATCTGTTTCTTTTAACTGTGATCGAGACCTTTAATGGCTGCTTTTAACGTTGAACGCATTACTCATGTTCACCACTGGAATGACACGCTTTTCAGTTTTAAAACTACACGCGACACAAGCTTACGTTTTAAAAATGGTCAGTTTGTAATGATCGGACTTGAAGTGAATGGTAAGCCTTTAATGCGTGCTTATTCGATTGCGAGTGCGAATTATGAAGAAGAATTAGAATTCTTCTCGATTAAAGTACCTGATGGTCCTTTAACTTCTATTTTACAAAAAGTTCAGGTTGGTGACGAAATCCTTATTTCAAAAAAACCAACAGGTACTTTAGTACATGATGATTTATTGCCTGGTAAAAATTTATACCTTTTATCTTCTGGTACTGGTTTAGCACCTTTCCTTTCACTTATTCGTGATCCTGAAACTTATGAAAAGTTTGAGAAAGTGATCGTTGTGCACGGTACACGTTATATTTCTGAACTTGCATATCAAGATTTGATTCTTAATGAGCTTCCAAATCATGAATTTTTCGAAGAGCTAGGAATCAAAGATAAACTCGTATATTACCCTACAGTTACACGTGAACCATTCCATACACAAGGTCGTGTGACTACTGCTATTGAAACAGGTCAATTATTTGAAAAAATTGGTTTGCCACGTTTCAATCGTGAAACTGACCGTGCAATGTTATGTGGTAGCCCTGCTTTCTTGAAAGATGTAGCTGCACTTTTAGATGAACATGGTCTCGTTGAATCACCACGTATGGGTGTAATGGGTGATTATGTAATCGAACGTGCTTTCGTAGAAAAATAATACCTATGCATTAATAAAAAAGCCGAGGAAGATATCCCCGGCTTTTTTATTATTAAATCTTATTAATAGCTTATTTAGTGATCTTTAATAATATTATTTAGAGCAATAAAAACTATTTATTAAGCAGCTTCAAAAGAAATTAATCGCACAATATAATACCAACACTCTTCAATTTGAACATGATCTTGATTTACCTTTGCAAGTGTCGTCATCCCATCAAGAATATTAATATACATCGTAGTTAACACATGAGGTTGAAATACTTTTGCCTTTTCAAATAGATCTTCAACTAAATTCATCAACCAATTTCTATAGTCGACAATTGGACCAATAATAGATGGGTATTGTTGTAAAATTTCCAATGAAGCCTTTTGAAACATACAACCATGGAAATCATCCGAGTTAAACCATGACACATGCCAAAAATATACTGCTTTAATTTTTCCTAAATAATCACCCTCATCAATCTGATTTAATTGTTGCTCAATCGCTTGCTGAATGCTTTTATTTCTTCTAGATAAACACTCTTCGATTAGACTCTCTTTAGATGGGAAATACTTGTAGAAAGTCATCTTAGCGACGCCTGACTCACTGATAATTCGATCAATTCCTATAGAACTATAGTTATGACGGTTAAATAAATTCAGTGCCGTTGTAATAATATCTTCTTTTTTTGACATTTTATTATCCTTTAGAATTTTATCAAAAAACTTAATGTATTATTTAGACATAGTAAATGCTGGATAATTCTGGCTACTATGCTTATTCATATTATTTTAAGAGCATTATCGAAAATATGGAAACTTTTCTTAAACAACTCATGATTAAGTTAAGCAAAAAAGTAGGAATACACAAGATAATTTGTAAAAAAATTTTTTTCTTATAAATAAAACAGTCATTATTGTGTGCATTAAATCACTTTTTTACAATAATAAATTAGCTAATTAAGTACATCCCTTAGTTTTCAAAAACGAGAATCAATTGCTTTCAAAAAAAAATAGTCTTATATTTTATTAATACAATAAAAAGATTTTTGGTTGAACTAAAAGATATATTTATAAGCGACCAAAAGAAATCGGCAATATATAATTGGAAAAAAGCAATAATATTAATTTATTGAGTAGAAGACTATGCCAAAAAAATTTGAAGATTTTGATAACCCAAGACAGAAAGCTATAGACGGAATGAAAAATAGTATTTCTGAGGATTTATGGAGTAAAAACGTGCAGTTTCTCAAAACTTTGCGCGAAGAGATTTCACAACATCCTGTGTCTAAACACCCTGCAATTCAGCTATTAAATGATGGCTCAATTGATAAAGAAACCTTAAAACATATTCACCTTGAATACCGACATGCCATAGTGCAAGTATTTACAGATGCTTTATTGATGGCTCAATTCCAAACCAAACAACTCGAACCTCGCCTGAAATCAGGTTCAAAGATGTATGCCCGCTTCTTACTCAACCTCAATGTCTTAGATGAGTATGGCTATCGTCCAGCCTTAGATATCAATGGATACTATGCTGGTAATCCTGATTATGCACACTATCCTTTATTTGAAGATGTACTCGATGATTTCGAATTAACACAAGCAGAGCGCAACAATTATCAGCCCTCGATTATTGCTCAACAAGTGAAGAACTATCTTGAATATGCTTTCGATTGTTATGAAGCCGTAACAGCGTTATTGGCTGTTGCAGAAGAAGAAGTTATTCTTTTTAGTCCTGCCTTGCGTCAAGCAACTAAAGCTGTAGGCTTTAACGTTGATAGTGGTTACTACTATGTGCATGGTGCTTCACAAGATGAAACTGCTGAAACTGCTGACGATGACCATGAGGATGATCTCTGGTTTGTTCTAGCTCAAGCCTGTGTAGAATCTGACTATCCTTATATCCGACAAATTTGTTTAGAATATTGTGATTTATGGCAACAATTCTGGGATGAACAAATTGCAACTTATCAATTTGAATCGTTTAGAAAACTTGCATAATTTTCTTCTTAATAATAAGGTCATCTCCAAATCAAGGATTAAGATGACCTTAAAATTTTCGTTCGATTAGGGTGTGTTGACACTTTTAGCTTAAAAAAATAGCGAAGTAGTAAAATCAAATCGCCAAACCCAATTTTACTATTCGCTATGCCTCGTACCATGCTGACAGATCAACACTGGCAAAAGTTGAAAACTATTTTGCGTAATTTATCTATTCATCACAACTCAAATTTACGTAATTTTATTGAAGCTATTCTCTATAGAATTAGAACAGGCTGTCCGTGGCGAGATATTCCTTCCTATTTCGGTCAATCAAACTCTATTTTCAAACGTTTTAATCGTTGGTCAAGCAGCGGTAAGTTGCTTAGATTATTCAAATTATTAGCATCATGCCCCGATATGGAGTGGATTTTTATTGATGGCTCTCACGTACGTGCTCATCAACATTCTGCCGGTATAGCGAATCAATCCATTTCTAAAAGTGTAGGAGGAAACTCCTCAAAAATACATTTGATTGTTGATTCACATGGCAATCCTATTGATTTCATGATTACCGATGGCACTACACATGACATCAAAGTTGCACCTGATTTAATAGCAACATTAGATTTAAAAGAGACAGAAGTGGTATGCGCAGATAAAGGCTATGATTCAGAACCACTGCGTGAGCAGATCAGAAAAACAGGAACAAAAGCGAATATACCAAAGAAAATAAATAGCCAATCGAACAATGATCATATGGACTGGTATTTATATAAAATCAGGCATTTAGTTGAAAATATGTTTTGTAGATTAAAACAATTTAGAGGGATAGCTACTCGATATGACAAGCTCAAAAGAAATTATCAAAGTGCTGTTGCCTTAGCCTGTATATTTTTATGGCTACCTTTATAGGTTTAATTATGAACAGTAAATGTCAACAGACCCTAATCAATACTGATATAAATAAGATCAACTGCTAAAAACTTTCGCTAATCATAGTGAGCTTGAAGCGAATCTTTTTTGTGATTCTGAATGGTTCTGCCTTTTAACAGCGAAGTTTACATAAGCTGTCAAACTTGTAGCCAATTGCGTTACAATTCAAGTTTTATTACCTTTCAATCCAATGTTTGCACACTTCGATTTCAATCTTCTAGTTTTACTGATCTTATTAGGATTTGGTGTTTTCAGTCAAAATACGGCTGTTATGATTGCAACAGCTGTACTAATCATAATGAAAATCACTCCGCTCAATCAGCTTTTTCCTTACATTCAGCAACATGCTTTAAACATCGGAATTATCGTATTAACCATTGGTGTTCTTTCCCCAATCGCAAGTGGAAAACTCAGTGGTGAAAGTATTTTAAAATCATTCCTAAGTTACAAATCTCTTTTGGCTATTGCTGTTGGCGTATTCGTAGCTTGGTTAGGTGGACGAGGTGTGAAATTGATGAGTCACCAACCGGACGTTGTAGCAGGATTATTGATTGGAACAGTCGCGGGTGTTGCATTATTACGTGGAGTACCTGTCGGTCCACTAATTGCAGCAGGCATATTATCGATATTGATTGGTAAGAGCTAATATCTCAAACCAATCAGATAACCTACCGTCATAAATGCACCAAATCTATAACGCAGACTTTAAAACGATCAAATTAACGTTCGTAATACATCACACGCTTTTGTGAGAATTTTTCTAATTGCTTTAAAAAGCCTTCAAAATAGCTTTTCTCTTTTTCATCAGTACGATAACCCGCATAGAGCGTTCTTCTCAAACCTTTTGGTGAAACACAATCTAAGCGACGACTCACCACCCATCCTTTTTGCTCATATTCATTCACAACCCAATCAGGCAAAGCTGCAATACCGCGCCCACTCGCTACAAGTTGAATTAACATCTGAGTCAAATCAGTAGTCCGAATGTGTTTTGGCAAAATATTCGCGGGTAAAAACAGATGAGCCATAATATCCAAACGATGCTTATCGACTGGATAGGTAATCAAAGTCTCTTCAGCCAGATCTTGAACGGTAATATGTTCTGCTCTCACCAAATGATGTGTATTTGATAAAACTAGACGTGATTCATACTCAAAGATTGGAAAGTATTCTATACCTTTTAGCGCAATTGGATCTGCCGTGATCAGTAAGTCAAATTCAGCGTTTTGAAGAAGTTCATGCGGGTTTGACTCAAAACCTGCTGCAAAGTCTAAATCTACGTCAGGATATTGTTGACGATATTGATTTAACAAAGGCATGAGCCAATCGAAACAGCTATGACATTCAGAAGAAAAAATTATGCGACCTGTTTGCCCATGTACGATTCGAGTGATATCCGTCTGTGCAATTTGAACTTGTGGTAACACATCATCAGCTAATTTCAGGAGACGCTCACCCACATTAGAAAAACTCACAGGACGGCTACGTCTATTGACAACTTCTACTCCATACCAATGGTCTAATTCTTTTAACTGATGAGAAATAGCAGATGGAGTCAGACATAAATCTGCCGCTGCGGCAACTAAAGAGCCATGCTCTCTTAAAGCGAGTAGTGTTTTTAAATGTCTAAGCTCTAACACAGCACCAACCATTATTGAATTTATTTCATCTTAGCACAAAATTAATGAGTTAACCTCACTATATATTTCTGCTATTCCAAATGTCTAAAAAACGACTTACATCATATACATCATGTGTCAAATTCATGTGAACACACGACACTATTTCTTTGAATCAACAAATGCCTTGAGTTCATTTACGTTCCTTTTCACATTTTTGCAACTGTCTTGAATATAATAGTAGCGTCACTTTTTCCTTAAAATGTTATGTCATCTCCCTCAGAATTGAATCAAACAAAACAATATTCCTTATTTCTTGTAATTTTCTCCTTGGCTGTTGGTAGTTTCTGTATTGGTACTACTGAATTTGTCGCAATGGGGCTTATTCAAGAAATTGCAACTGATCTTCATGTCAGTGTCCCACATGCAGGTTATTTCATCAGTGCATATGCATTAGGTGTAATGGTGGGTGCTCCTATCATTGCCATCTTAGGTGCTAAAGTGCCTAGAAAAACTTTATTATTATCACTAATGCTGTTTTACGGTCTCGCAAACGCTGCTACTGCTTTTGCCACATCTTCAGATGCAATGCTTATTTCTCGATTTATTGCAGGATTTCCTCACGGCGCATACTTTGGTGTAGCAGCTTTAGTCGCGGCAGAGTTAGCAGGTAAACATCGTCGTGCAACAGCGATTGCACAAGTTATGATGGGCTTAACCATTGCGAATGTGATCGGTGTTCCTATAGCCACTTGGTTAGGACAACAGTTTGGTTGGAAGGCAGGATTTGAATTTTCTGCGACAATCGCTTTCATTACACTGATAGGCGTAAGTTTATTTGTACCCAATATTCCTTTGCAAAAAACAGCTAGCATTAAAGCTGAATTAGCTGGGCTAAAAAATATTAATATGTGGCTGAATTTGGCAGTTGGAGCAATTGGTTTTGGTGGCATGTTCTCTGTATATAGCTATGTGTCTCCTATACTGACTGAATATACACATGCAGATATCAACATTGTGCCAATCGCTCTAGCAATATGGGGAACAGGCATGGTCATCGGAGGCTTAGTAGCTGGTTGGTTGGCTGATAAAAGCCTATTCAAAACCATGATTGGTATTCTTATAAGTTCTGCATTGGCCTTTGTATTTGCAAGTTTTATGATGACAAATCTTTATACAGCCATCCTTGCTTTATTTTTAATTGGATTCACCGTAATTGGTTTAGGCGGTGCCTTACAAACACATTTGATGGATATTGCGGGTGATGCACAAACTTTAGCAGCATCTTTGAATCATTCAGCATTCAATTTGGCAAATGCCTTAGGTGCATTTCTAGGTGGATGGGTATTGAGTCACAATATGGGCTGGCTAGCACCAATATGGGTTGGCTTTGTTCTAAGTTTAGGCGGTTTGATTATTTTATTAATTGCCCTTGCCTACACTAAATATTCAGCAAATAAACAGTCTGTTATTCTTCAATGACAGACTGACGAATTTTTTCGTTAGTGTACTAACTTATAAAGCTGTCGGTCATGCCATTTTGACAACAAAAACAAAGCACTGACCGATCCAATCAAGGCGAAAAACATATCTGACTGGGTATCCCACTCATAACCTTGTGTTCCTAAAAACTCTTCCGCACCTTCACCAAGCGCAAGTGCTGCAGCCCATTCTATTAACTCATAACTAGCACTTATCGCAAGCACAATAGAAATGACAATAAAAATCAGCATTTTTCCATGCTTTAAGATGTCATTTCTCAGCAAAATTTCACGTGCTGCAATTGCTGGAACAAAACCTTGCATAAAATGCCCAATTTTATCGTAAGGATTTCGGTCTAAACCAAACCATTCTGCCATTTCAAATCCAAATGGCACACGTGCATAGGTATACGTTCCACCAACAATCAATACCATGCAATGAATAAAAATTAATATATAGAGAAGATTAGTCAGAGGAAATCTTTTATAAGTGTGAATCAATAGTGGAACGACAATTAATACAGGTAATACTTCCATGAACCATGTACCACGGTCAAAATGATCAATTCCCGAAATAATTAAACTCAAAACTAAAAAGAGCATCGCAAACAACAACACTAATTTTTGATTCATCGTCGCCCCCTCAATTCTTTAATTTTTATAAGGTCATTCTTCATGTCCATATTAATCAATATTTAGATCGAAAAGAAAAATTTAAATGATTCAACAATCGGCGATACCACAGAGATGACCAATAATAATGCCATAGCTGTATTAAAATATTGAACCTTCTTCTGATCATTCACAATGCTTTGCAAGCGTTGTCCCATATAAGCCCAGATTCCAACACAAGGAATGCTAACCAATCCGAAAATCGCACCAATAAAAACAAACTCAGCCAAATGGCTATTTACAGAGCTATAGGTTGCAATCGCACCCAATGCCATAATCCAAGCCTTAGGATTAACCCACTGAAATAAGGCAGCCCCCATAAAACTTAATGGCTTTTCAGGCTTTTCTTCTCCATCTACTCGTCCTGCACCATAAATTTTATAAGCTAGATAAAGTAAATATACGATCCCAACTATTTTCAATATTTCATACATCAAAGGAGATTGTCCAAGTGTGGCTCCTATGCCGAACCCAACAAGCATAACCATCACACCAAAGCCAAATCCGATGCCTAAAATATGCGGAATACTTCGCTTAAATCCAAAATTCAAACCTGATGCTGCCAACATAATATTATTGGGCCCAGGTGTTATAGACGTGACAATCGAATAAACAACAAAAGAAAAAAAGGTCAGTAAACTCATATACAAAATCAAAACAATTGTTCAAATTTACACTTACTATAACAGCCAATTAAGTCAGTTTATTTCAAACAATAAAACTTTTTATTCTGGTAGCTTTTCGCCGCAATAAGGACAATAGTGTTTCTTTGAGTTTTGTTGCTCTTGTTCTTCTAAAACATGCTCTCGCAAAAGTTGGATAATAATTTCATGCATTTGCTCTTTGGGTAATCCTACTCGCTGTCTTAACTTTTCTAATTCGATCGTATTGTGAACTACCTCAAAACCATGCGCTTGAACAAGCTCACGGAACTCTTGTTCCAGACGCTGATTTCGTTGATTGAGTTCATTAGCCAAACCAGAAGCCAAAATACCCGCAGGTAAAGCTGCAATCCCCACACCTAAAATCGTAATAATTGCACCTAAAAACTTACCCATATTTGTGATAGGCGTAACATCACCATACCCTACTGTTGTAAGCGTAACGACTGCCCACCACATCGCGTGAGGAATTGAACTAAATGCTTCAGGCTGTGCTTTGTTTTCGACTACATAAATACCAGAGGCAGCCATCACGATAAGAATCACTAATATAAAAATGACAGCTTGGAATGATCCTTTTTCACGCTTGATGACCCTGAGTAAAATCTGTAATGACACAAAATAGCGGGTTAATTTAAGTAGTCTCAACAAGCGTAAGATTCGCAGCACGCGTAAATCAATTGGCACGAAGAAATTAAGATAAGCAGGTAAGATTGCAACCAAGTCGATAATAGCCCCCCCGCTACGCATCCATTTCAAACGCTGTTGGCTTGCTGGAAGACTAGGTTCCTTTTCAACAATACTCCACAGTCTAAGTACGTACTCGATGGAGAATAGAGCGATTGATATATTTTCAAACACATCAAAATGGACTTGGTACGCCAAATACAGTTCAGTGATCGACTCCAAAATAACTGCCGCAACGTTTCCAACGATTAAAAAAATCAAAAAATAGTTTACGCACAAACTAAAGGT
This sequence comes from Acinetobacter sp. A22, assembly GCF_030913345.1. Taxonomy (NCBI): domain Bacteria; kingdom Pseudomonadati; phylum Pseudomonadota; class Gammaproteobacteria; order Moraxellales; family Moraxellaceae; genus Acinetobacter; species Acinetobacter sp. A22. Next base: position 849,756 of record NZ_CP133162.1, on the reverse strand, counting down.
GCTTTGATGATCATCATTTTGTAAATTGTTATAAACAAAAAGTCTTAACCGTTTTATTGAAAGCTTTGCCATACCATACTTATAGTTATCTCAACCAAGACAAAAATGTATCATGTTGATCAAGCACTGGATACGATATTTGGGCATTTACTGAATTATTTCGGTAAATCACATTGCTAAGAATAAAAAATAACTTTGCAGCAACAGTAGTTTGCTTGCTTATAAATTATCATTTAATCAAGTTCATATCTCAAAAATGATTTGAACCTATCACTTTTATAAAAACAAATTCCATCTTACACATGAACAGAACGAGAAATTTATATGGGCTTTAAACCTATTCCCACTTTGATTTCAATTGGTATCGCTTTAATCATATGGTTCATTATTCCTGTGCCGTCAGGTGTTAGCCCTCAGGCATGGCATCTGCTCGCTATGTTTATCGGTGTAATTGCCGCTATTATTGGTAAAGCTATGCCGATCGGGGCTATTGCAATACTTGCTATCACTTTGGTTGCCGTTACAGGTGTCACTAGCAATAATCCCAGTGATGCTATAAAAGACGCTTTAAGTAGTTTTGCTAATCCGCTCATTTGGCTGATCGGTATTTCTATCATGATCTCCAAAGGATTGCAGAAAACTGAATTAGGTGCTCGCTTAGGCTATTTATTTATCGCTGTTTGGGGCAAAAAGACCATCGGGATCGGTTATAGCATGGCGCTGTCTGAGCTGATACTTGCACCAGTTACTCCAAGTAATACTGCACGTGGTGGTGGAATTATTCACCCGATTGTACGTGCAATTTCTACCAGTTATGACTCTGACCCTACTAAGGGAACTGAAGGTCGTATGGGGAAATTTTTAGCTTTGGTGAATTACCAAGCCAATCCAATTACTTCTGCCATGTTTATTACAGCTACAGCACCTAATCCATTGGTCGTTGATCTCGTGGCGAAGGCAACCAATAGTCAGATTTCGTTGAGTTGGAGTACTTGGGCGATTGCAATGTTACTCCCTGGTTTAGTTGCATTAATCGTCATGCCATTGATCATGTACTGGATGTATCCCCCTGAAGTGAAAGAAACTCCTAATGCAGCTCAATTTGCAAAAACAAAACTCAAAGAAATGGGTGCAGTGAGTAAAGATGAAATCATTATGCTTGGTGTTTTCGGAATCTTATTGCTGTTGTGGGCAGGTATTCCTGCCATGATCTTGGGTTCAGCTTGGGCTGTTGATCCAACTACCACAGCATTTATTGGTTTGACTTTGTTATTGCTCACTGGTGTTTTAACTTGGGAAGATATCCTGACGCAAAAAGTGCGTGGGATACCATCACTTGGTTCGCAGCTTTAGTGATGATGGCGACTTATTTAAATAAGCTCGGGTTAATCACTTGGTTTTCAGGTGTCTTGGAAAGTAGCATCGGTTCATTAGGTCTAGGCTGGATGCCTGCGTGTTTATTGTTAATGCTCGCCTATTTGTATGCACACTATATGTTTGCCAGTACCACAGCTCATATCACAGCCATGTTTGCAGCATTTTATACAGCTGGACTCGCATTGGGTGCGCCACCGATGTTGTTTGCCTTAATGATGGCAGCCGCTTCCAGTATCATGATGACCTTGACCCATTATGCAACGGGTACATCTCCTGTGGTGTTTGGTTCGGGTTACACCACACTGGGTGAATGGTGGAAAGCTGGCTTTGTCATGAGTGTCGTCAATATCATCATATTTGTGGTGATTGGCGGACTTTGGTGGAAAGTGTTGGGGTATTGGTAGGATTATCTAAGTTAAAAAGAAGCCCCTTAAAAAAGGGGCTTTATCATATATTTATTTTAAAAATTAATAAATTACCTCTACTCAATTAATTGGGTTTGATATCATAAACCCAATTTCTCGCTTGTTGATCTGTTATAGTTTCACAGACGTAGTAATCTTGATCCCACGAGTCTTGATGGAAAATTTCCATTTTTCGGTAAGTGACTTGTTTGCAATTTTCGACGCATATAAAGCTGTCACCTTGGTCTTTAACAGCAGAACCGTTAAGAAAGCCACCTATGCAGAGGAATCGCGATTGTTTAGACATTTTCAGACCAACTTATCTAAATCATTTAACAATGCATGGATTAAACCGATTATTATATTAAGTATTATTAATACTATCTCTCAAAATATTTTCTGTATATTTCATTTTTTTGTAATGGCAATAAGGAGGAGTACTCTTTCTCAATAATAGATAAAATATAATTTTCTAATTTATATCCACTAAAATCATGATTACGATCAATATTTCTAGCTAATTTATATTCCAATATTAATCCATCCGCCACCCATCTATTCCCCAATCCAGTCATAGTATTTATTAACAATAATTCTTGCTCATTATTACTCATTTGTGATCTTATATCTTTTATAAGTTCATACTTCTGTTCAGAATTCAATAAATTATTTGTATGAATAGTATCCACCAAATGAAATAAACTTCTAAAATAAGTTCCAAATGTAATAGTAAATCCATTAAATAATTCTAAATCTTGATTGCTACTTATTTTATGATCTAAACCATCGATAATATCTTTTATATCTCTTTCAAAATTTAATTTTGAAAAATTTATTTCTAATATGTTCTTCAAACTCTCTCCTCTACCATAGTAAACTATAGTGAAACACAAAGTTAATATATCCTTTTCTATCAGACCTTTATTCTTCAAGTGGGCAAATTTTTCGCACAAAATGTCAATTAGATTACATAAAGCTGAAAAAATAAATTTTCCTTTAAGTTTAGGATTACCACTTTTATCATCTATAGAAAATCCATCAATATTATTATTATGCATTTCTATTAGCTTATGTATTCGCATTAATAATAAATCTATTTCTCTCTGTTTGTGATAATTAACATCTCTTTGAACATCTTTATAGTGTGAGACTAGAAGTAAGATAATTGTTATAAAACCTAATATAGGATTCAATATACCCCCCATATAGTCCCCGAATGCTCCCCATTTACCTTCTAAACCATCATCCTCACTTGCATTCCAATCTTTTTCACCTAAATTTTCCCAAAAAAATACTTTAAAATCATGTTGATTACCAAAAGTATTAAAATACAATAAAACTTGAATTATAAATATTCCAAGAATTATCAATAACAACAACCAATATCTTTTCAAAAACCTCATAAAAAAAGACCCTCAAAATATTGAAGGTCTTTTTAACTCATTTTCGATTAATTTTCAAATAATTAAGTCAATTGAGCCGCTTGGATTTTCTTGGTATCAACTTGATCAGCTTCTTTTGTATATTCGCTCATCTTGTCGAAGTTTAAGTATTTGTAGATATCAGCAGAAGCGCTGTCGATTTGCGACGCGTACTGTTGATATTCTTCTGGGCTTGGTAATTTACCAAGTACCGCAGCTACAGATGCAAGCTCAGCAGAAGCTAAGTAAACGTTTGCACCTTGACCTAAACGGTTCGGGAAGTTACGAGTAGAAGTTGATACACATGTTGTGTTCGGCGCTACACGTGCTTGGTTACCCATACACAATGAACAACCTGGCATCTCTGTACGCGCACCAGCACGACCATAGATGTTGTACATGCCTTCTTCCATCAATTGGTGCTCGTCCATACGCGTTGGTGGAGCCAACCATAAACGAGTAGATAATGAACCACTTGGTACTTTATCCAACAATTGACCCGCTGCACGGAAGTGACCGATGTTAGTCATACAAGAACCGATGAATACTTCATCAATTTTGTCACCTTGAACGTCAGAAAGAAGTTTTGCATCATCTGGATCGTTCGGGCAGCAAAGAATAGGTTCTTTGATGTCAGCAAGATCGATTTCATATACTTTCGTATATTCAGCATCAGCATCAGCTTTTAATAAGCTTGGGTTATCTAACCACTTCTGCATGTTTTCAGCACGACGAGCAAGTGTACGAGCATCGCCATAACCTTCAGCGATCATCCACTTCAACATTGTGATGTTAGAACGTAAGTATTCAGCAACTTTCTCTTCAGAAAGAGTGATTGAACAGCCAGCAGCAGAACGTTCAGCAGATGCATCAGAAAGTTCGAATGCTTGCTCAACAGTCAAATCATTTTCCATTTCTGTTAAGTCGATCTCAAGGATACGACCAGAGAAGATGTTTTTCTTACCTTTCTTCTCTACAGTTAAGTCACCAGCTTTGATCGCATAGTAAGGAATCGCATGTACAAGGTCACGTAAAGTGATACCAGGCTGCATTTTACCTTTGAACTTAACAAGTACAGACTCAGGCATGTCAAGTGGCATAACACCAGTAGCTGCTGCGAACGCAACAAGACCTGAACCCGCTGGGAATGAAATACCGATTGGGAAACGAGTATGTGAGTCACCACCAGTACCTACTGTATCTGGAAGTAACATACGGTTTAACCAAGAGTGGATAATACCGTCACCAGGACGTAAAGATACACCACCACGGTTCATGATGAAGTCAGGTAATGTATGGTGAGTTGTTACGTCAACTGGTTTTGGATACGCAGCTGTGTGACAGAAAGACTGCATCACTAGATCTGATGAGAAGCCCAAGCACGCTAAGTCTTTTAACTCGTCACGAGTCATAGGACCTGTTGTATCTTGAGAACCAACAGTTGTCATCTTAGGTTCACAGTAAGTTCCTGGACGGATACCTTGACCTTCAGGAAGACCACATGCGCGACCTACCATCTTCTGAGCTTGAGTAAAGCCTTTACCAGTGTCAGCAGGTTGTACTGGAGTACGGAATAAAGTAGAAGGCTCAAGACCTAATTCTTCACGCGCTTTAGCTGTTAAACCACGACCAATGATCAGGTTAATACGACCACCAGCACGTACTTCGTCTAAAAGTACTGGAGTTTTAAGTTCAGCTTCAGAAATTTGTACGCCATCTTTAAACGCTGTAACTTTTGCAGCAGCGTGATCGATTTTCAATACAACTTCGTCGCCCATGTTCATGTTCGCAACGTCGATTTCAACAGGTAATGCACCTGCATCTTCCATTGTATTGAAGAAAATTGGAGCGATCTTAGAACCTAAGCACACACCACCATCTTTTTTGTTTGGAATGTGTGGAAGTTCGTCACCGAAGAACCAAAGTACAGAGTTAGTTGCAGATTTACGAGAAGAACCTGTACCAACAACGTCACCCACGTAAGCAACTTGGTTGCCTTTCGCGATCAATTCTTTGATTTGGCTTAATGGACCAACTTCACCTGGTTTTTCAGGGTTGATACCATCACGTTCGTTTTTCAACATTGCGTTAGCGTGTAACGGAATATCTGGACGGCTCCAAGCATCTTGAGCTGGAGACAAGTCATCAGTATTCGTCTCACCTGTTACTTTGAACACAGTGATTTTGATTTCTTCTGGAACGTCAGGACGGCTTGTGAACCATTCTGCTTCAGCCCAAGATTGCAATACAGCTTTAGCAGCAACATTACCTGCTTTAGCTTTGTCTGCTACATCATGGAATGCATCAAATACAAGAAGTGTTTTTTTCAATGCTTCAGCTGCTAATTCAGCAAGCTCAGCATTATCTAAAAGATCAACAAGAGGAGCTACGTTGTAACCACCAAGCATCGTGCCTAGTAAGTAAACTGCGCGTTCTTTAGTTACAAGTGGAGAAGTCGCTTCACCTTTCGCAACCGCAGATAAGAAAGCAGCTTTAACGTATGCAGCTTGGTCAACACCCGCTGGAACACGATTTTCAAGCAAATCTACTAAATATGCTTCTTCGCCTGCTGGTGGATTTTTTAATAAAGTTACAAGTTCAGCAGTTTGAGCATCATCAAGCGGCTTCGGTGGGACTCCGAGTGCGGCACGTTCTTCAACGTGTTGGCGGTAAGCTTCTAGCACAGTGTTATTCCTCTTTTTTAAAAAATTACTTGTAAGTTCCAGCTTTTTTCAAGCTCTACAAGTAATATGGACAGCAAAATTTTACTAGACTTCGACTTAAAAGTTAATGGAACTACCGTATTTCTACGTGATGCCCATTATTTTATAGCGAAATGTTTGTCACTTTTGAATACCGCTTTGGTCTTAGATCAAAGCCTAATAAAACAACGAATTAGGTACATAAAAAAAGACAACTCTTGTTGTCTTTTCAATGGTCAAATTAAAATGATTTATAGTTCGGTAACTTATCATGTGGTGTTACCAAACATTGATCCGTAAATTTCTTCTTTAAATCCTCACGGATCGCATCAGGATCAGACTTTAACTGATCTACTGGAAGTCTATAAACCGTTTCAATAATTTCGAAAATAAATTTACTCGTCATCTCATCTTCAATCTTGCTCGCATGTTCTTTTGCTTGCTTTTCTTCAATTCCATTCTGACGATCTAGTGCAATAGAACGAGCTGCATTGCCAATACTTACGCAATAGCCATGCCACTGTTGTTCTGGTGTTAAAGGCTCTTTCTTACCACAACCCATCAAAATCAAACCGAGTGCAATCAATACAACCTTTTTCATCTTCATACTGCAGCTAATTAGATGTAGACATCATACTCAAACTCAAGCATTTTGCAAAAAAGATGCATTTAAAAACATCAGCTATCGCTAAAAAATTACATATCATTTTGTACACGACATGTTGTTTGTTGTTTTGAGACATTTGCCACCAGTCGAAGAGAGATATGTATTGCCTTGTACTAGATTGTAAGCTTTACCTTTAGTGTCCCAACAACGAACCCCATTACAATTCTTGATCGGAATCAAAACTTCTGTTTTTGCTGCAAGTGCTACATTTTTAGTTTGAGGTGTTGTTGCAACTACTGCTGTTTTTGTTTCTTTAACCAATTGAGCCTGAACTTGGGTTGGTACAGCATGATTAGCTGTGTTTCCAACCGTCATATTTTGAAGTTGAGGCTCTTGTTTCTTGGTGGGTGGCGGTGTCGCTGAATATGTAGTTACACCCTTCGCATCTACCCATTTGTAGTATTCTTTCGCATTAAGTTGAAATGAACTACTCATCAAACCAATACTAACGATTGCCAAAAGCTGACTAAAAGTGACACATTTCATCCCCTTCCTCCAAAAAATGTCATTTATCTATATTTTTCAATTACTTATATATAATAATATCACATTTATATTTTAAAAGTAATGTAAAAAAACCTGCCTTATCTGAACAAGGCAGGTTTTATAATGTTTATCTAGAAGCGCCAGTTGTAGAATAAGTCAATAGCTCGTTCTAGGGACTGACTTGCTTCCAAATAAAGTCGACGATTCATTTGATATCGCAAAGTCAATTTATTGACAGGTGTAAATACACCAATACCATAGCGAATAAATAAGTCTGGCGTAATATAACCCGTTAAACTCACTTGGGTATCATCGCCAGTTCCCTGAGCATCTAATGCCAATCCACTTAAGCCAAAAGTTCGCCCAATTTGATTCGTTAAAGCTCTAGTTCCACCTAAGCCCATGCTGATTCCAGCGGCAGCGATTGTATTATTAACATCAGATTTGAATCCTTCAGTGTTACTTAAACCGCTACCACCTTCATTAATACGTCCTGTTAATAATGCATTGAGTGCTTCTTGCTCAGACAGACCTGCATCATTGTACACTTGAACATTAGGCACGGTCGCAGTACCCGTAACACGCACGCCGACCATGCTTCCTTGTACAGGTTTATTTGCATCAATATCTAAGGTTGGGTTTGCAAGAGGTCCATTAAAACGAGCAATTGCACGATTCAAGTCGAGACTCTGACCATAAGCTTCAATCTTCACTTTTTGGCTTACACCAATTGCACCATTTGCTCGCATGGCTGTTTCTAAACCACGTTGTGACAGATGTAGACGTCCGACCAATGGGATATTACTTTCAAAGCCTTGGAAAATAACTTGATTACCGAGATTTACCGTCATATCAGCACGGATATCCCATGGTTTCGCTGCTTTTAAAGTAGCGAGTAGATCTTGTCCTTGATGCACCACACGTACATCAGGTGAAACATTCACCACCGTTGCTGAACTTTCTGGCATGGAAATACGAGCACGAGGAACATCAATCGTACCTTTCAAACTTAAACGTTGAGCAAATGGATAAACATCCAAGCTTAAATCGGGTTTAACAATCGCTGTAATCATTGGTGCTTGGCGAACTAATAGATTATCGCCTTTAAGTGTTAATGCTAAATGAGGATCATTTTTCCAGTCAAAGCTACCTTTTAAACGACCTACACCTTGTCCACTATTAAATGCACCATCTATGCTTGCTGAATCTTGTCGAATCGAAGAATAAAGCTGAATATTATTTAAATTCACAGGTAATGAAATCATACTAATAGCGCCATTTTTCAAACGCATTTCACCTGTAAATTGTGGTTGTGTTAAAGTTCCGTCCACTTTTCCAGCAAGCGATAAAGTGCCAGCCATAGAACGTACATCTTTAATAAATGGCTTAAATACTTTGAGCTGAACTTCATCAAAAGCAATTTCACCGCGCATTGGCATATTGCTTTGGAATGGATTAATAATCACATTGGCATAACCTGTTCCAATATCAGGTGTTTTCATATCCACTCTGAATAACAATCCTTCACCAACGCTTTTTGCGATTAAACTAAGTTCATCATAAGTGACTGTTGTCGCAGGATCTTGGGGATCAGCAGCAGCAAGACCAATTTCACCTTTACGGGTTACTAATGTTGCATCTAATTTTGGTCGCGTACCATTTGCCCATGATGCACGTGCATAACCATTTAACTGTCCTGTAACAGCTAAACCTTCTGGCATAAATGCAGCAAAATCATTTAAATCAAGATTTTTTGTGAGAAAAGAAACATTTCCTTTAGTTTTACTCATACGTGCAGCCTGATCAAGGCATAACTGGCTATGAGAGCTTGACCAACAATGCTGCCCTACAAACAGTTCAGCAGCAGATGAGGTATATATAATCGGCGCACTTTGATTCTGTACTAGACTAATTCTACGCGAAGTGAAATTACCTTTTTGCAACTGACCTAACCAATCGTTGTTTTGATTAAATCCACCTGCGAGTTGAACATAAAAATTAGACTGCTTATTTTTACTTTCAACTTTTAACAAATGCGCTTTGCGAGTACCAGCGAGATTCACAACTGCATTTTCAATTTCACGATTTCCATTGCGTACTTGATTTACCTTCGCAGTTAAAATCGTTGGTGTCGTCTCTGAAGTTGGTAGTTCACCTTGCACACGTAATGACTTAATACTAACTAGGTTGTTAAATGCAAAATTATCTACAGCGATGTTTGCTGTTGCTTTCAGTTTCGGTTGAGATTGTATATTTAAATTACCATACGCTCGACCTTGCAATCCGGGATAGATTTCATACAAAGCTGGTGCGTTTAATTTAACTTTTAAACTTTGTGCATTACCAGTTGCTTGTAATTGGTTTTGTGCATATGCAAAAAATAAATCATTTGCTTCAAATTGTTGTGGTAAGAACCCTTTTTGATTTGAATCAAGCAAAAGTGTTAAATTACCTCGTCCTCGAACTGGTTTATTGTTAATAAAACCTGCCGCATTGAGTTGACGTATATCAACTCGTTTTAGGTCATCAGACCACACACCCTGTGATTTGACATGTCCTGAAATTTCACCTTTGACACTTGAAACAAAATATTGGGGCTTGAAACGAACTAATGAGGTTTCAATATTCCAACCTAATTTATCTTTTAGATTGACTGAGCCTGTTGCAAATAATTTTCCAGCCACACCATCATGCTTGAACTCATTAATTTTCACGTAATCAGGCGTGCCAGCAACATCAATTTTTAATAATCCATTTGCCTGATTTAAAGCATTTAATGAACCATCATACTGAACCGCATAACTCTTAAATCCACCACCATTTTTTTGATCATGGAAAATTAAAGCTACTGTACTTTTCCCTTTAAGTGCAATTTTTTCAGATGTATTTGATTGGGCTAACTGACCATTTAAATCAATATTATCAAATTGAATAATCTGCTGATTTGGTTTAGCAAAACCTTTAGCAACAATTTGTCCATTTAATAAATTTACTGGTGCCGCTGTAGCTACAGTTTGCGGATTGAAATTATCTGCTTTAAGCGTTGCACTCCATGAGAGTTGCTGTTTTTCAGTTGGAAGTTTAATTTTTGCTAGACCCGATAAGCTTCCATTTTCTGCCTGATAACGAAAATTTTCGATATCTAACAAACTACCTTTAACATCTAAGCGAGCATCATATTTACCCGTTGGCAATACTGTTTTTTCATGTGGCTTTACAGTAGTCGAAACAAAGATATCTTGCTGACCTTCTTTAAGTGTAATGTTGGTTTGACCATTATCACTACTTAACCATCCGATATATGGCACTGCTCGATCAATTCCTTGCCAAGCAATATCAAGTAGCATCGGTTGAGGTTTATTGGATATCGCTTTTGCTTGATTAAGTTTTACATTCCAAGTCTCGTATTGATCAAAAGCCAGCTGTGCATTCAATGCCAACCCTTTTTCCATAGAACCAATTGAACTCAGATTTGCGTCCAACGTTGGTGGCAAAAAGTCTTGAGCTACCTGAGGGATGATTTTATTTTTAGGATTAAGTCGATCAAGTCGACCTTTAATGTCCCATGCAACATGATCTTTCCAACTTACAATCCCTTTTAGTGAAACGCTACCATTCATCACCTGACCGTTAAAATCCTGAATATTTAACTGGTTTCTAAGGTCCGTTTCCATCAAAGCATTATATTTTCCTTCAGGAATTTGCTCACCTTTAAGATCGGTATCTAAACTTAAAATAAGTTTTTTGATGTTACCGTTAAAACGTGCAACACCATCTTTAGCAAATAATTTTTGTTCTTTTAATAAAGGCAAATGATAGTTTTTGAATAAAAGCTCGCCCTGCATTGGCACACCATCACGTACTGGATGTAAAACAGTCCAGCCTGTGAGCAAATCTGGTGTTTGCGTTGCTACACCTGCTTTTAGCGTATCTAATGTACCTGAAGCAACTACCTTTATGACATTGATATCTAAACTTTTAAGAGATGGAATAATAAGATCAGCTTTCGCGTCAATCGGATATTTACCACTAAAATCCATCTGACCTGTCGCATTCTTTACAGCCAAATATCCCATGTCCATATGTGAGTCTTCAAACTCTAATTTGGTACCTGACCATAGGGCATCTTTCAAATAAATATCATTAAACTTCACTTCAGATGTTGTTGTCTTAATGACCAAATGATCTAAATTCGCCTCATCAACTCTTAATACAAAAGGAAGCTTGATTGCATCAAATGCAAATGGTTTTCCTGATGGTGGCTTTTTATTAATAACTTTGAAATTTTGAACATCAGCATGGCTTAAATGTATTTCTTTTTTGAATACTGCACGCCAACCCAAAGATACATCAGCACGATCAAGCGAAACATCTACAGCTTTCAGTTGGACAAGAACATTTTTTAAAATGATTCCTGAAAGTAAATTACCACTTTCATATTCATAACGAATCATCTTTTGACTTTGCAAAACACGATCAAGTAGAAAACGGCTGCCTTTATCCGTAGACATCATGACAAGTAATGAACTGATAAGTACTACAAGCGTCATTAACAGGACTAAAACAATAGTTCTTATCGTATGACGCTGTTTTTTCGGTCCATTTGAAGGCGTTAATTGCTGTTCTACTTCCGACATAATCAACCTGATTTTTTAACCTTTGAATAGGTTTTGTTTAAGATTATTAAAGTTGTGGACCAATAAAAAAGTGTAAACGAATTGGATTATTGTCGTTGGATATACCAGAAGCGACATCCAGTCGAATTGGACCAATTGGTGAGCGCCAACGTATACCAACACCTATACTATATTCTGTAGGGTTGCTAAATTGTTTATCATAAGCATTACCAAAATCGGAAAATATGGCTGCTCGCCAACCATCTTTAAATTGATAATTATATTCAAATGAGCCAACACCTAGGGCTTGACCACCAATTTTATAGCCATCTTCTTCAGGTGATAAGCTTTTATAGTCAAAACCACGTAATGATTGATCACCACCTGTAAAGAATCTTAAATTATAAGGAACTTTATTGAAATCATCGGTAAAAATATAACTAGCATCGCCACGACCTACAAACTGATGGTCTTCATTTTCACCTAATGAATAAATAAATCGCCATCCAGCAGTTAAAATAGCCATGTTAGCATCAGATAATAAGGATTCTGATCCCAATTCGACTTTATAAGTTTGCTTAAATCCTTTTGTCGGATTTAACCGAGAGTTTGCATTCGTTTTCGATGCCTCATAACCGAATAACAATGACTCTTGTTCTGAATCAATACCTGAAACTTTAAATGCATCAGGTAATTCGTCAACATTGACATCACCTTTTTTTGTTAATCGATCTAGACGATAACGAAAACCCATCGTATGTTGCCAATCACCAAGAGGATTCTTAATGATTCGCTCTCCACCTATAACTGCTGATTCAACCAATAGATTTATATCAGGACCAATATCATCACGTTCTTCACGCTCATAACCACCAACTAAGTTAAAGTAATCGTTGAGTGGATGTTTATATGGAATGCTATAACGACCATCGATTGATTGACGAATTTGTGAAAGCTCAATATTGGCATCAAATGCATGACCATATTTATTCACGATTGCACGTCTGTATTGACTACGAATACGGGGACCCGTATCAGTTCCGTAACCAATACCCGTCTCTAAGCTATTCAATCGATCTGCATTTAAAGTCACGACTACAGGAATTTTTTTCTCAATACGAGTTTGTTCTTCTAATTTTTGACGTTCTTCCTCTTCATCATCATGGTCATCAGCAAGTGGCATCGCTCTAGCCAATGCATAAGGCTGTGCAGATTGACCACCAGAGAACTGGGATTCATCAACTACATCTTGTGTAACCTCTTGAGAGGATGTGACTTTCTGCCTAGCTAAATCTGCTTTTTGTTGACTATTTAATAACTGAGATTCTTGAATACGCTGCTGATCGACTAAAGCTTGCAAATCAGGAGGAAGCTCTAAAGGTGGTTGAATTGGATCAGGCTTAATTGTGTCAACCAAGGTATAGTTAAAATATCGTGTATTCGTTAAGTTATTTGCTAATAGATTCACACGCCAAAAAGCATAATCATCACCCTCTTTCCAAGGTGCCAAACTGTCTAAAACTTTTTGAGTGAGTGGTAAAGGCTTACTTGGATCACTCATGCGATATTCAACTTTCTTCAGTTTATATCGCTCGCCTGTTTCATATTTTAAATTAATATCTGCAATTTTTTTTGGTTGACTAATCTTCACATCATGGAGTCGCCAGTATGCATCGAAGAAGCCATTATCTGTAGCAGTATTAACAATTTTGCTTTTTGTCTCTTCATATTTTCCATGATTAAAAATATCTTTTTCATCTTGGATCGGAACTAAGCGAATAACTTGAAACTGAGGTAAATTTTCACCTGCCCCAGTAAAGTCTATATTTTGCTCGTTGATAATTACAGGTTTATTTGGTGTAACATTGACTTTAACTTTGCTTTCACTGACTTTTTCAAACTTAAATTCTGCATTGTAATATCCTACAGCTTGAGCTGCTTGATTTGATAATGCACGTAATTGAGGTAAAGCTACTGCAAAATCATCAAATGATTCTTGCGTAAAACTAGAAAGTTTCGCTTTGATATTTGCTGCCAATTCAGGTGGCGCACCAGATACATCTGCACTAATTCGAGGAACTTTGTCCGTATTTAAAATATTTTCGGGTTTGAATCGATTAATAATTTTCTTAAAAAATCCAACTTTTTCAGGTGCTGGTTCAGATTTAGCTTGGAAGTCAGCTAATGTTCTCCCAGTTTCATTTGCTTCTACAACAATCTTACTATCAGCCTGAATTTCCTGCATTAATTCATTGATGTTTACAGGTGCTTTTGTTATTTCTGTCAGTTCTGTTTGAGAAACATCATTGACTGTGGTTTGTGTGGCATTTGCTCGATAGTTTTTAGCTTCATTTTTCGCTTCTTCTGCAACACGATAAATTTCGTTTGCCATGTTCTGATCAACTGGAACTACTGGCAAATCCTCTAGATTTTCATCGAACTGTATAGGTTTTAATTCTTCAATTTGATTGATTGTTTGTTCTTGTTGTTTTAATGCAGCAAGACTGTCTAATTCTGAAACAGTTACAGTCGATGGCTCTACTGTTGCCGAAGCATTCACATCAGCCGATGCTAGAGTTTGTAATGTTTGATCAGAAGATGATGGTGTCTCTATTGAATTAATTTTAGACATATCAGCAATTTGCTCTTGAGCACAAGCAACTGATATAAAAGAACTAATTATAAAACTACTACAAATAAGTTTAGGAAATCCCTGCATTTTAAATATTAAATGCATAGAATGAACCAGTGTTGACTGTTTAAACTTATCTTTAGATGGCATGTGAAACTCTAAACTTATTTTTAATTTATCTTTTTTTGATGGGTGAAAATTTCTTCAAATCTTTGATTTTCATCCAATCAAACATTGAAAGTATCATACATGCATTTTCTAGTATTTTTACAGTAAGTCACATTTTTTTATAAAACACAATGAAGTGAACACATGATGAAACAAGATGACCACTTAATGACATCACGTCGGTTTGTCCCGATGTTTTTCACTCAATTTTTTGGGGCACTGAATGATAATGTATATAAACAAGCACTGCTTTTGGTCATAACTTATGGGTGGATCCAACAACAAAGCGCACCGATTAGTACTTTAAATAATTTAGCTGCCTTGCTATTCATCTTACCCTATTTCTTCTTCTCTGCTACAGCAGGACAAATCGCGGATAAATACGAACGTTCACAACTAATTCGTTTTATTAAAATCCTTGAAATCGTGATCATGTTGATTGGTACAGCAGGTTTCTTACTCGGAAACTTATGGCTTTTGCTTTTTGCTTTATTTTTAATGGGCACACATTCGACCTGTTTCGGTCCCATCAAATATGCCATTTTGCCTGAAATATTAAAACCAAATGAGTTAATGTCAGGAAACGCACTGTTTCAATCTGGAACCTCTATCGCAATTTTACTTGGCATGATCTTAGGTGGTGCTGTTATTGCATCTTCAGAAGGTAATTTATTGTGGATTAGTGTCACAGTTGTTACGATTGCCTGCTTAGGCTATTTAAGCAGTCGCTTTATTCTTCCGCAAAAGATTGCATCTCCTGATTTAAAAATTGATTGGAATTTTATTAGAACCAGCTTTCAGACATTGAGTTATGTAAAAAAAATTCCTGTTCTATTCATGATCCTGCTTGGAAACTCTTGGTATTGGTTTTATGGTGCGACGTACCTCACTCAAATCCCCCAACTCACTCAACAAAATCTTCATGCATCTGAAAATGTCGTAAGCTTATTACTCACTTTCTTTTCGGTCGGGATCGGTGTCGGCTCATTACTATGCCGTAAGATCGGTGGCAGTGACATCAATATCAAGATGGTTCCTTATGGCGCGGTTGGTTTGACTGTATTTGCACTTTACTTAGCTGCAAGTCTTGCATTTGTACCTGAACGCACTGGTGAACTTCTTAATTTAAAAGATTTGTTTACTCAAGGTTTGGTTTACTACCACGTCATGATCGCTGTAACGCTACTTGGAATTAGTGGTGGATTTTATATCGTTCCTCTATATGCCATGATGCAAGCGTATTCACCACGTTCACATCGTGCTCGTGTCGTTGCTGCAAACAATATTCTAAACGCTGTTTTCATGGTCAGTTCAGCAATTTTTTCAATTTTAATCTTAAGCATTTTAAAAATTGATATTAAAATCTTATTTATCATCACAGCTGTTTTAAGTGCTTTTTTCTCAATTTGGTTATTGAAGCGCTTACAACCTCTGTTAGCGAATGCTCCCCATACTCTAGAGGATTAATATATGCGTCATTACACAGGTCTCGATAAGATGATCAATTCATTTGACCAAGCATTACGCAGCTTAGTTCCTGGTGCTACGACATCACAACGCAACAATCCTGCAGAAGAAACCCCTTCGCAGTTATGTGTTAGCGATGCTCGTCATGTTGCGGGATTAATGCGAGTTAATCATAGCGGAGAAGTCTGCGCTCAAGCGCTTTATCATGGACAAGCACTGACCGCAAAGCTTCCACATGTTAAACAAGAAATGCAACAAGCAGCACTTGAAGAGCAAGACCACTTAGCATGGTGTGAAGATCGTTTAAAAGAATTAGACAGTCATACCAGCATTTTAAATCCGATATGGTATGGTTTATCTTATGGTATGGGTGCAATTGCAGGCATTGCAGGTGATAAATATAGCTTGGGGTTTGTTGCTGAAACAGAACGTCAAGTCAGCCAACACTTACAAGAGCATATACAGCAGCTTCCAGCTCATGATGAACGTTCACGTAAAATTTTAGAACAAATGAATGAAGATGAATTGCATCATCGCGAAACAGCATTAAATGCTGGCGGCGTAGAACTTCCTGTGCCTGTTAAAATCACGATGACGGCCATCTCAAAATTGATGACTAAAACAAGTTATTACCTTTAAAATTTGAGTAATACAGGGAGTTGCGATGATGTAACTCTCTGCACTTCATTAAAATAGTACTAATTATTGCAAAACAATTTTTCCTCTATCTTTTGAGTAACGGTCATACCAGAAACTTTCAGATCCTTTTTCCTGATCCGTGAAAATCGTGTAATTAATTTTTCCCTGCCTAAAAGTTATTTGACTTTTTTCTTAATTGCAATGACTCGATAATCATTCACCCATACTCGCTCTTTATCATCAATTTTGATACGAGCAAGTATCTTCCCATCCGTTCTTTCAGCGATCCACTGTGGTTCAATACTTCTTTTACCTTCCAGTGCATCCTGTGTATTATTTTCTACAAATCCTGCTTTTATATTCTCTTGCTTAGATTTTCTTATATCACAACCTTGCAATTCACTCAGCTGAGTACAACCTGATTGTTCTAATTGGTGTCTATATTTTTCATCAATTGCAAAAGCTTGATTGGTGATCAAGATACTCGGAAGAATTGACAAAACAAGAAGTATATTTCTCATATTATTACCGTTTAAAAGCTTATAAGAGTTATTCAAACACTGATAAACTCAACATGTATGTATCACAATTGTTGAATCAAAAAATAAAACCCATTTATTCAATGGGTTCTATTTATATACCAAGTTTTCTTGAATGAATTACTGTAATCCGCGCTCTGCTTTGAATCGCTCGAGATTTCTTACTGCATCTTGATAACGATACTGAACTCTACTGCTATTTAAACGCAAATCATATAAACGCTTTTTGTAATCATCCCGGTCTTTTACCGATAAATCTTTACGCTCTAATTCCTTTAAATAATAACCAATATCTGTCTGTGAACGTTCAAACGCAGAATTAGCTTGGTAGTATTCATGTGCGACTTGATAATATGTACGTAATGCATCACGTTTTTCAATCGGACAAACACGATAATCACCACGTCCTTCCAAAGCTTCATCAAAGATTGTCTCTGGACGGCAATAAAAATTTAACCCTTTCTGATAACCCTTTTCATATAAGTTTTGATTCGGAGTAATGTTTGCTTTTTGGCACGAAGAATAATATTGATCAAGTCTAGATTCACGACCTGCCGAACCGTCTTTCTCACCAACATTAAACCAATTTGCAGTTTTACATTGCTCAACACTCATTGCTGCGCAGCCAGAAAACAAAAATGACAATGTTGTAAGCAGGAAAATGACTTTCATAAATGAGTCCTTTTATTATCGTAATCTTTAAAATTATATTTTGATGACTGGATATTGTAGCTTGTCATCATAATTTAATGCTTCATGCTGCCACAATTCAAGCAATGGAATTTTAACATCATTTGCTAATGGTAATTTTTTAGGATTGAATTGCATATGCTCTAAATCTTTCCCCCAAGCAATAACGTCTATGTCCAAACTAATATAATGAGATGGACGAACACGACCTGATTGAGTTTCAAGATACTTTAGAATATCCAAGACTTCATCCACGGTCAGCTCACTTTTTAATAAGCATGCTGAATTCCAGTAGTCTGCACCTACGGCATCTCTACAAGGAATTTGATAAATCGCTGAAAATTCCACTTTTCCTAATTGCGCAAGCTGAGCATATGCAAAAGTGAAATTCTGCTGCTGTTGAACATTACTCGCCAGTGCGAGCGCAAAAATCGTTTCTGTTGCGTTCAAGGCGAATTCCTACTGCATTGGCTTGTGCAATAATTGCGGGTTTACGAATTGTTATAATAATTGACTCAATCGAGGGAAATACTAAAAATAATTTTTCAAGAACTAACTGTGCTGCATGCTCTATTAACTTAGGTTTTGCTTGTTGAATCACTTGAGCAGCTAGTTCACATATTTGTGCATAATTTAATGTATCGTCTAGCTCATCAGATTGTGCAGCCTGATTAAGATCATTATGAATGGTTAGATCTAACATTAAAGGTTGAATGATTTGGCGCTCCCAATTGAAACACCCTATTACCGTATCAACTTTTAATCCTTCTATAATAATGGCATCCATAATGACCCAATAAACTGATAATTTAATTAATGCTTTAGAAATGAAGCAGGTTCAATATTGTGAACCATTTTCAAACGTTGGTCAGCATAAATATCAGTATAAGGCGCTAAAACTCGCATAAAACGATCAAAATATAACATTTGTTTGAATAACAAAGCGAAGTCACGCGGGAATTTGATGCCATGACGCTCACCAACCCCAATCATGTCCATCATGATGTCATTCAAATCAGCAGGGTTAGAACTTAAAATTTCTTGAGGGTCTGCCAACAGCGCACCACTAAATAAACGTTCTAAATCATCTGCTAAGACTTGAGTATCGATCTTAAGATGCGTCATCCCCATCTTAAGCATATTTTCAGCCATCGCAGCGTAATTGGTATGCTGTAAAGCATCCATAAATGCCATGCAAGCCGTCCATACTTCAGGTTTTAATTGACCTACAATCCCAAAATCGATGAAACCAACACGACCATCTTCAAGCAACATTAAATTTCCAGCATGTAAATCAGCATGGAAACTCTTACATAGCATTAAACTACCAAACCACGTATTCATCGCTGTAATTAATACTTGAGTTGGATCTTTAGCGTATTTTTTTACCACATCAAAATCAGTCAAAGATACGCCATATAAACGTTGCATCGTTAAAACACGGCGCGTTGAAAACTGATGATAAACTTTTGGCGCTGTTGCAGCTTGATTGCCCGAAACATTGAGATACTGTACAAAGTCATCCAAGTTTTGTGCTTCTTCAATAAAATCCACTTCACGCACCATGCGTGTTTTGATTTCGTCTACTATTTCAGATAATGACGCAAATTTAATTTTTGGAACTGCACGCTCTAATAGCTTAGTCGCCCAATGTACGACGTTTAAGTCAGTATAAAGAATGGTTTCAACACCTGGTTTTTGTACTTTTAGTACGACATCTTCACCTGTCACAAGTTTTGCAGCATGCACCTGTGCAATAGAAGCTGAAGCTAATGGTTTTTCGTCAATGAAACTAAAAATTTCATTCAAGTTTTTACCTTCAAACTCTTCAGCAAGTACTTCTTGGATATAACTAAACGGTAAAGTTGGTGTTTGATCTAAGCACCCTTGGAATTCCTCAACATATTCACGAGGAAATAGTGATGGTGTACTTGCAATAAACTGACCCAATTTAATATATGTAGAACCTAGCGACTCAAATGTCTCACGCATTAGTTTTGCGTTACTTGGCTTCTCAGTTGCATATTTCACACCTGCCTGTGCAGCAACAATCACTGTTTCACCTATCCGTGCAACAGAACGCAATCCATCAAATAAGATATTTCTTTTCATAATCTTTCATTGCCTCATAGATGGCATTAGTTTAGCAAATTTCAGAAACTTTACTGTTTAAGTTGCCCGACAAACTGGACAATTTGCATCTTTTTCAAATTTAAGAATACGTTGCGATAAATTAAAACCATTCCAGAGTAATAGCTTTTGCTTCAGTGGGGTTAATCCCAAGCCTAGAAATAACAATGTGTGATGTGCTTGTAATGACGCTA
This sequence comes from Acinetobacter sp. A22, assembly GCF_030913345.1. Classification (NCBI taxonomy): domain Bacteria; kingdom Pseudomonadati; phylum Pseudomonadota; class Gammaproteobacteria; order Moraxellales; family Moraxellaceae; genus Acinetobacter; species Acinetobacter sp. A22. Next base: position 829,624 of record NZ_CP133162.1, on the reverse strand, counting down.
TCATTACAGGAGTTGTTGCCAACACGCCTGACTCTGCACAACGCATGCCCTCATTTGCGTGATCTTCTTTAGGAAATAGACATTCATAACAAGCAGAATCTGACTCCACCATGAACATTTGTCCTTCAAATCCGATTGCAGAAGCGCTAATTAGAGGTACTTGATATTTCTTACAGATCGCATTGGCTAAATAACGTGTCGTAAAGTTATCACACCCATCCAACACTACATCTTGATGCTGTATTAAATCATCAGCATTCGTTTCATCAAATCGTATGTTTTTATAGCTAACATGTATGTGCGGATTAATCACTTGTAAGTGTTTTGCTAATATTTCGGCTTTGTAGCGACCGATATCATTTGGAGTGAATGCAATTTGACGTTGTAAATTACTCATTTCAATTGTATCAGCATCTACAATCGTGATTTTTCCAACACCTGCTCGTGCGAGTAGCTCCGCACTAGTACACCCTATTCCACCAGCTCCAATAATCAGTACATTTGCTAATTTTAATTTTTCTTGAGCTTCAATATCCCAACCATCAAGTAAGATTTGACGACTATAAAGATGCATTTCATCATTTGTTAATTCAAATTCGTTTTCTGGATGAATTGACACATTGATTCTCTTGCTAGCTCTAAAGACTTTAGATTTTAAGTATATGAATGTATTAATGGAAGATAATTTTTTCATACATGCATTTTAGCTTTGACTATATCTAGGTTTTAACCCAATATTGTAGGCACTCTTTAACAGCATAATAAAATCAATTACTTATGAATTGAGATTAAAACTTTGGTTATTTTATTTTTTTAGAAATAACTCTATGTTTTATTTTGAAATTTTAGGTATATTTTATTGTTCACTACCGCATAGGTAGCTTAGAAATGTCTTATCGTCTTTGAAATCACCTGCTGAATGTTCACTACCGCATAGGTAGCTTAGAAAAATTTACGTGGTAAATCACTGCATCAAACAAAGTTCACTACCGCATAGGTAGCTTAGAAAAATTAAGTCCTTACTTAAATTCATTATTTGATGTTCACTACCGCATAGGTAGCTTAGAAATCAATATCATTAGGCATTTCATCCACCACGATGTCCACTACCGCATAGGTAGCTTATGAGACTTTTAAAAGATGCCACCAATTGATTTGGTTAGGCTAGGCACTTATATTCTTAAGAATCAAATTCGCTACGCCTTGTGGATCTTTCCACATTGGGACATGTCCCCAATCTCTAGGTTCTAGCCAATTCACATGGTCTGGCAGCTCAGATTTATTATGACAGTCCTTCTTACTCAAAAGCCAATCTTTTGTACCAAAGGCAATAGTTAAAGGAACTTGAATATCTTTGCCTCCGATAAAACGCCCAACATTTGCGAATGTTCTATCGAAATCTGTGGCTTTGGAAAAATCATCAATCGAGTTCAAAGCATCTTTTCTAGAAATGTTTCGACCTCCAGTTCCTATTGGGATAGCTAAAAGCAACTCTCGAAACAGTGCAAATCCCATCATCTGTCTCGATATATTAGGCATGAATTTAATCGCATTTCTTAAACTAAAAAATACCATCTTTACATGTGCTGGGGATTCAGCCCACAAACCTGCGGGTGAAATTGCGACAACGGAACTTGCCAATCCAACACGTGCAGCTTCTAGTGCCATCCATCCTCCCATTGAATTTCCAACAATATCTACAGGTTCATGTATACCTATAGTTTTCAACTCACGCTCTAAGGCACTAACTAAATTATGAATTGTAGGTTGAACCGATGCACCAAGACTTGGACTATCGCCAAAACCTGCTATATCAAATGCAATGACTCGTCTAGATTTACTTAATTGCTGAATTACGGGACTCCATGCTTTATGAGACATACCAATCCCATGTAACAAAACCAATGGTTTGCCTGTTCCTGCTTCTGCTCTATTCCACATTCGGAGATCCTTCTCTATCAACTTATGTAATTGCTGTATGAAAACCTAGTCTTTTCATTTACCCGACTCATCCTATCTTTTCTGATCATGCATAATTTCATAGGATTGAGCACGAAGTAATTCTTCTTTACTTTGAAACGAACTTGTACGTAACTGATTAATTGCTTGTTGTTTATTTAGGTCTGTCATCTCGCTTTTTAGAATCTGATCACGTTTTATTAAATAATTATTTACCTGACTTTGCCAAACAGCTTCCTCCTGATCAACTTTTTCCAAACGATCTGCAGCTTCTGGCCCCAATAAGCTTTCTCTCATACTACGTAATTCTTGCGGAGAACCACCCTTGTCTTTGATTTCTTGAGTGAGTTGTTGCAATTCTGAAAACTGCATAGACACTCTAACTCCGTCAGCTAAAGTTGGTGGAAGTTGGTCGATTAACTTGGCAAGCTCGATTGCCTTTTGTTGAGTAGATAAGTTTTTATTTGCATGAATTCGTAATTGCTCGATATTAAATTTATTTAAATTACGTTCATTACCAAACAAAGCTTCTATCTCTTTAGCATTAAAAAATTGCTGTTGAATTTTATGCATTTGGTTGATGATCTTTTCTAATTCTTCAACATCAGTCGTTTTGAAATTTCCGCTAGGTTTTGCATTTTGTAAAGTATGCATGTATCCAACATATTGCTCTAATAAATATGCTGCATATTTCGCTGCTGGAGCTGGTAACGTCGCAGACAAATATTGTCGTATATCTGCAATCAGTTCTGTTTCTGTTTTCTCCCCTAAACTTGAAAAAAAATAGTCAAAACAACTACGGATACCTACTGTTAATACCAAGTTTCCATTAGCATCTACTTGTATAGGACAGTCTATCTCCGTTCCTTTTAAGGAAGGTGCTAATGTAGGAAGTGTCGTATTCTTTGAGTCACTCATTGCTAATGCATAATTTTGTGTGACGTTTTGTGATTGACTGTCACTATTTCTATATTGTGCTAATCCTGCTTCGGGTTTAAAAAACCAATAAATCAAACCTAGAACGATCAACAAAATACTAATTAAAGAAAAGATTAAAAGTTTTGAATTTATACGTTTACCAATCATCATCCATGCTCTTGCTAAACATTATTAAAAAATGTGGAGGAATGAATGATCATTCCCCCCTTAAATTTAGAGGCCTTGATTTTTGAGACGATTTGCCTGAATTCTATATGGTGTTACAGGATTTTGTAGAAAACCCACTAGTCCTAACACTTGATTAACTTCATCTAAATGGTTAAACGCATAGTTATCACGAATAACCGTTCCTAAGTGACTTGAACATCTTGGAACAAGACCATCGTTTTCACTTGGTATCAGTAATGATGTTGCTGCCAGTGCATAATCAAATGGGTCAAGAACATTTGTAAGTACCCCTGTGCCACTCCATGAATAATAACGAACACCATTTACTAACTCTGTCCCAGTACCACAAGCTGTTGTTGGTACTCCATCAGGAAAACGCTGGTTAAATTCAGCAGCTCCACGAGTGGTCAATGAATACATTCCCGCTAAAGCATCTTGTTCGTAATAATGCCCAGAACCAATCCCGACCAACGAGAAAAATGCATTTACACCAGCAGCAATAATTGGTGTTGCTATAGTTCCAACTGGTGATTTTGAAAAGTCATATACCACATCTGCAACATCAGAACCTTTAGTCGGTCCGCCAACAGCAGTCACAGATGCAATTTTATTAGGTAAAAGACCAGCCACATAACGAACTGATTGCGTACCATGACTATGACCAATCAAGTTGATTTTTTGTGCACCAGTTATTGCTAATACTTGTTTGGCTTGTATAAGCAATTGCTCTCCACGCACTTCAGAAGAGTTAAAAGATGCCTGTTGCGCGACAAAAACATTAGCTCCATTTCCAACTAGATCTTCAGTAATCCCATTCCAATATTGCAGCGGACCTACAGCAGAAAAACCAGCCATACCATGTGCCAGTAGAATTGGATATTTTGTTTTTGCATAACTAGACGTGACATTGGTACTGCCACCAACCGTACAAGAATTTACATCACAGTTTTGCCATGAAGCTTTAGGCGCTAAGAAATCAAATAGACCTGCATGAACAACAGATCCACTGCTTATTAGCATACCCGCCATTAACGTCATCGCACTTAAATATTTTTTCTTCACTTTTTGCTCCTAGCATTTTTCATTTTTATTACAACAAATACGTCCATAGACTTCGTTGCTAGATCCATTCTAGCGAAAACGAAAGAACAGCAAAATTATACTCCCTATACATATTGTGTGATTTTTAGACTAAAACAAAATGCGCCAAAATCATAACAATTGACGCCAAAAATTAATCTCAATCGTAAAAATCCGATGAATGTACATTTTCAAAATCACTAAGCTCTATTAAGGTCACTGCTTAGTAGATGAGTTTTAAAATGGATTTTGAATAACATCATGAGCATTCCTCGCCTTTATAATCATCACTTTATCAGCAGTTCTTATGTGCATTTATTAAGCGAAGTTGTATCGCATTGGAATATATCTGCAGAAGAGTTATTTTGGGGAACTGGTGTAGATGTAGAGCAACTCAATGATTTCAATCATAAGATAAGTTTATCCTCATTTAAAAAAGTAATTGCGCGATCAATCGAGTTAACTCAAGAGGAAGGTATTGGCTTTTATGCAGGAAGTCATCTAAAAATCAGTTCTCACGGATTATTAGGTTTCACTGCTGCGATTTCAAAGAATGCCTTTGAAGCGATTCAAACAATCAATCAATTTGTCCGTATTCAATGCTCATTTGTTGAATTAGACTTTAAAATCCACGATGATTTAGCTTACTACACGATTGTGTATGAACCTTCTCTGCTTAATTTCTCAGATATATCAGATCGCCAATCCTACGAATTTAGCTGTATTTTCTTTTTAACGGGTTTTGTGCATCTAGTTCGTTTTTTTATTCCAAGCTTTAAACCTAGTTTGGGTTTGCAATGTAAATATCCTGCTTATTTTTCAAGGTTTAAAGACATTTTAGACTCAACTTTTGAAGTCATTACTTTTGAAAAATCTTGTACTCGATTAATTGCTTCAGCTAAATTTCTAGAAATGCCATTGAGTCTTTCGGACCCTTTAACTTCAGAAAAGTTTAAACAACTTTGCCAAAAAGAACTCGATGAATTAGTTGCCACACAGGATATTTTATATCGCGTTAAACAGCTAATCGATGATCCAATAGAGGGCTTGCTTGGAATTGATCAAGTTGCTCAAAAATTAAACCTTACCAAAAGAACTTTACAACGAATGCTTCAAGAAAAATCTGTAAGTTTTCAGAGCTTATACGATGATGTACGCAAAACAAAGGCACAAAAATTGATGTTAAGTCCCTTCGCCTCAAAAGATCAAATCGCAAAACAGTTAGGTTATGCTTCAACTTCAAGTTTTAATCGCGCAGTTAAACGCTGGGCGCTTGAATAAGCCTTCACTTAAAATCAAATATAGATACATTTGAATTGCTGTTTTAGGACATGAAGTAATGAATCAACACATTGCACCCGTCGAGTTATCTAAATCTTATCGCTTACTTAATCATGGTCCAACTGTACTTGTTTCTGCACAGCATAATGATGAAGTCAATGTTATGGCGGCAGCATGGGCATGTGCTTTAGAATTTTCACCAGCAAAAGTTACTGTGGTTTTAGACAAAACCACGAAGACGAGAGAACTCGTGGAGAAAAGTGGCTATTTTGCATTACAGGTTCCGTGTTATGAACAACTCAACATGGTTCATCAGCTTGGAAACATCAGTAAATTTGATGATCCTGAGAAATTACAAACCTGTAAAACTGAAGTCTTTTATCAAGAAAACTATTCTGTACCATTAGTCAGTGGAAGTATTTGTTGGTTAATATGCAAGCTGATACCAGAACCGCACAATCAGCAAACTCATGATTTATTTATCGGCTCAGTTATCGCTGCTTGGGCTGATACGCGTGTTTTCCGCGATGGTCACTGGCATTTTTCGGAAGAGCATAAAAACCTGAAAAGCCTACACTATATTGCTGGTGGTACGTTTTATTTAATTGGCGAAGAAGTGAAAGCAGAGTAAATCAAACACAGAAGCGATGCACTTAGCAGCGCTTCTCACATGAATAATATAAAGACTATTTAATTGCAGCATCATAACGCTGATTTACAGTATTCCAGTTCACTACAGACCAAAAAGCTTTGATGTAGTCTGCTCTGCGATTTTGATATTTAAGATAATAAGCATGCTCCCAAACATCCAAACCTAAAAGTGGCTGTCCTTTCTTCTCCGCAATATCCATCAAAGGATTATCTTGATTTGGCGTTGAAACAATCTCCAATTGACCTGCATCATTCAAGATTAGCCATGCCCAACCTGAGCCAAAACGACCTGTTGCAGCCTGATTGAATTTATCTTGGAAGGCTTCAAATGAGCCGAAATCTTGATTGATTTGTTTTAGTAGCTTTGCACTAACCTTACCAGTTTTATTGGTCGGTGCTAAACTCTCCCAAAAGAAAGCATGGTTAAAATGCCCACCACCATTGTTTCGTACTGCTAAATTATATTTCGAAATTTGTGCTTGAACTTGTTCAATACTTAATTTATCAAGCTCTGGATAGGATTTAATTTGAGCATTTAAATTATCAACATAGGCTTTGTGGTGCTTTGCGTAATGTATTTCCATCGTTTTTTGATCAATCGCGGGTTCTAGTGCATCACTTTTGTAAGGCAATGGTGCTTGCTTAAATTCCGCATAGGCAGGCACACTTAATCCTGCACATAACATCAATGAAAATAGGCTTTTATTTAACATCCGCATCATTAGATTCCATAAATTGATAATCATTTTCATTATCAAAAATATAAGTAAATCCAAAGCAGGTCAAATAACTATATACCAAAGATACATTTTACTACTTATTAAAAACATAAAAGCGATGAACCAATCATCGCTTTTATTTACATAAAGATATTTTTATTTAGCAGCCATACGAATCGAGCCGTCTAAGCGAATTACTTCACCATTTAAATATGAGTTTTCAGCAATATGTGCAACCAAGCGTGCAAATTCTTCAGGACGACCTAAACGCGATGGATACGGAACCATTTGACCTAATGCATCTTGTACATTTTGTGGTAGACCTTTAAGCATCGGTGTTTCCATAATGCCTGGTGCAATCACCATAATACGAATTGCATGACGTGCTAACTCTCTTGCAATCGGCAAAGTCATGGCAACTACTGCCCCTTTTGAGGCTGAATATGCAGCTTGACCAATTTGACCATCAAACGCAGCAACGGAAGCTGTATTAACAATTACTCCACGATCTTCATCACCTTCAGCAACTTCATTTTTACTCATGGCTTCCGCTGCTAAACGCAGCATATTAAATGTACCAGTGACATTAATCTGAAGCGTTTTTGAGAACATACCTAAATCGTGTACACCGTCTTTACCAACAACTTTCGCTGATGGCCCGATCCCAGCACAGTTAACTAAACCATGCACTGCACCATGCTTGACTAATACATCTTTAAAAAATTGCTCAGCAGCTTGCTCATCCGTAACATCGAGTTGTACAAATTCAGCTTTTTCACCCAATCCTTGTGCCTGCTGAGTTCCAACTTCAGCATTCATATCAACTAAAGTGACGGATGCGCCTTTCTGAACTAAATATTCAGCTGTCGCTGCGCCTAAACCAGAACCACCGCCAGTAATAACAAAGTGTTTTCCCTGAATTTTCATTTATGTTTCCTATCAAATTAAAGTGATAAATTTTTATAACAAAGAGTAAAGGCAACTTTTTTCCGATACAATTCCAAAAAGTAGCAAATTTAATGCGATTTTTGAGCATTTATTTCATTCACTCTCCTGTATTTCATCTTTTATGAGCAAACTTCCAAATCAAGATATCAATTCTGCAAAGGATACGATTTCAAATGCACTTATTCGTGAAGCATTGAGTGTTGCAGCTAGCCGCGGCTTAAATATCGTCAATATCGCTAACAAAGCGGGTATTTCAGCTGAATTATTAACTTCAACCAAAGCACGAGTCCCTGTTAACCAATCTGCACAGCTTTGGGTTGAACTGGCAAAAAGTATGAATGATGAATTTCTCGGCATGGATACTCATCCAATGCGCCGAGGAAGTTATAAAGTATTGGCGAAACTTGCTTTTGGTGCGGATACATTAGAACAGGCTATACAAGATATCTTAAAATTTTTAGCTTTGATTTTAGATGACATTCATGGGGAATTAGTTCAGGAAGGTTCGAAAGCATTTCTTATCCTACATGACCGTGATCAACCCAAACGAATGTTTACCTATTCGACTTTTTTAATGCTCGTACACAGTTTGATGTGTTGGTTGAGCGATCAGCGTATCAGTTTTCACCGAATGTCATTTAGATGCCACCAACCTGTTGAGATACAAGATTATCGAGTACGCTTTTGTGAAAATATAGAATTTAATGCTGAACAGAATAAAATTGAATTCGATGCTCACTATCTCAAGCACAAGATCAAAAAAGATAAACAGGCATTAAATGAGTTTCTAAAACATGCCCCATATAATTTAATTGTGCGCTTTAAAAATGAAAACTCATTAAGCCTACAAATCCGCAGACAATTGATTCTCCAACCACCTTCTGAATGGGCTGAGTTAAAAGATATTGCACAACAAATGAATATGTCCACAGCAACTATTCAACGTCGACTAAAACAAGAAGGTGTAAGCTATCAACAGCTTAAAAATGATATTCGATGTGATATTGCAATTGAACGTCTGAGCAAAACGAATGATTCAATTCAAAGTATTAGTGATGATCTAAATTTTCACGATCCAAGTGCTTTCCATCGTGCTTTTAAAAAATGGAGTGGTGTAAGCCCTGGTAGCTATCGAAAAACATCCCCAAGCAAAAAATTACTTGTTAACCAATTTGAAGACTGAATGGTTTAAAAAATGTATTTACCTGAAATTTTTGAAGAAAAAAATACTGAGAAATTATATCAACTCGTTGAAAAATATCCGTTAGGTACATTAGTCACTCACAGCTCCAAAGGTATAGAAGCAAATCACTTACCCTTTAAACTTTTACATGAGTCTAAATTTAATCACGCCATTCTTATCGCTCATATTGCACGAAATAATGAATTGCATACTTTGATTGAGAGTGGTACTGATGTTTTAGTTATTTTCCAAGGTGAACAAGGCTATATTTCCCCCAACTGGTATCCAAGCAAACAATTGCATCATCGTCATGTACCAACATGGAATTATCAAGTCGTACACGTAAAAGGAAAAATTAGATTTTTAGAAGATGAAAAATCCTTACGGGGCATACTCGCCAAACTTACTCGGACACATGAAGCCAAGCAAGAAAAACCATGGAAAATGTCTGATGCACCTAGCGATTACATCGCAGCAGAACTCAAACAAATAATTGGTATAGAGATTGAAATCCAGCACATGATTGGAAAATTCAAACTTAGCCAAAATAGAGACCAATCTGATGCTGTAAATGTGGTAAATAATTTAGAAAAACAGGGTCAGATTCAATTAGCTGAAGCAGTCAAACAATACATTGAAGATTAATTCAACTTCTGTCCAAGGCTGACACGATCATTGCCACCATAATCTTTAACGGTTTGAATTTGGCTAAAACCCTCTTTCTCGAAGATGGTACGGACGGCTTCACCTTGATCATAACCATGTTCAAGCACAATCCATCCATTTGGGTTTAACCAATCCTTACCTTGAACAATAATAGTTTCTAGATCCGCCAATCCTTGCTTATCAGCAATAAGTGCTCGTTCAGGTTCTGATTTAAGCATTTGCATATGCACATCTTCTGGATCGATATACGGCGGATTTGAAACAATAAGATCAAAAAATTGTTTTTCTAACGCATCAAACCAAGCACCACAAGCAAACTTAACATGCGTTAAACCATGACGAATGGCATTTTCCTGTGCGACTTCGAGCGTAGGTTGATAAATATCTGTTGCCGTAACTTTCCACTGAGGACGCTCACTTGCTAGAGCCAATGCAATAGCACCCGTTCCAGTACCTAAATCAACGATATTAGATTCTGAATCAAGGTCTAGCTTTAACACAGTTTCAATCAATATTTCTGTATCTGGACGTGGCACCAATGTGTCATGTGTGACTTTTAAGTCCAGAGTCCAAAACGGTTGTGAACCTGTTATATAAGCTAGTGGTTCACCATGATCAATACGTGCAAGCCCATTCAAATAAGCTTGCTCTTGAATTTCAGTTAACTCTTGCTCAAGTCTTAGTTTTAACTCTAATGAATTGATACCCAGTATATGTTCAAGCAGCCATGCAGCTTCTTGACGTTCATAGCTATCAATTTCACCTTTAATTTCTAATGCCTGAGCAATATTCATTAGCCGCCATTTTCCTGTGCAAGCATCGCTAATTGATCCGCTTGATATTCACGATGCAAACTATCAAGCAATTCAGTTAAATCACCTTCCATGATCGCGTCTAATTTATATAACGTTAAATTGATACGATGATCCGTCATACGACCTTGAGGATAGTTATAAGTACGAATACGCTCAGAACGGTCACCAGAACCAACTAAGTCACGGCGCATTTCAGAAGTAGCTGCATCCGCTGCTGCACGTTTTGCATTTTCTAAACGAGATACAAGTAATGCCATCGCTTTGGCTTTGTTTTTGTGCTGCGAACGTTCTTCCTGACATTCCACGACTACACCCGATGGAATATGAGTAATACGAACAGCAGAATCGGTTTTGTTAATGTGCTGCCCCCCCGCACCTGATGCTCGATAGGTGTCAATTCGTAGATCAGCTGGATTGATTTCGACTGTTGTATCTACATCTACTTCAGGCAAAATAGCGACTGTACATGCAGAGGTATGAACACGACCTTGTGATTCAGTGGCAGGTACGCGCTGTACGCGGTGCGCACCACTTTCAAACTTTAAGCGACCATATACACCTTCACCATCAACACGACAGATTACTTCTTTATAACCACCGTGTTCACCTTCATTTTCAGACAGGACTTCAATTCGCCAACCCTGAGTTTCCGCATATTTACTATACATACGGAATAAATCGCCCGAGAAAATAGCAGCTTCATCACCACCCGTCCCTGCACGAATTTCTAAATAAGCAGCATTCGCATCATTAGGATCTTTAGGGATCATTAACACATTGAGTTGTTCTTCAAGCTCAACTAAAAGTGCCTTGTTTTCTTTAATCTCTTCTTCTGCCATATCTTTGAAATCTGGATCAGATTTCATCATTTCAGCAGTTTCAATGTCCTCTTCAGCTTGACGATATTTACCCCAAACTTCAGTAATTTCAGTTAAATCATTATGTTCTCGTGACAATTTACGAAAACGTTTGTTGTCAGAAATAACTTCTACATCAGCAAGTAATGCCGTCAGCTCTTCATGACGATCACAGAGTTGATCTAGTCTTAAGCGGAGTGATGCTTTCATGGGCGGAATATCTCGAAATCCAAAGACTCAATGCCATTACAAAGTTGAAGCATGAGTAAAATCAAAAAATTGCGCATAGTTTACAGATTCTACCGCTTAAATGACATAGTGAAACTTCACTACTGCGTGATCAAGTTTCGTTTCATCATAAATTGTTCATTTTTAGTTGTAGGCTCTTGTTCTCTTTTTTGCCGTTCTATATAAATATGAGAGACAAATAAAATGATAAAACAATAGGATAATCAATATGAGTAATTTAATTAACCGTCCAACATTGGCATTTATTGGGGCAAGTTGGCTTGCAGTCGTGATCGGTGCTGTTGGTTTTATGATTGGCTTATGGAATGCTTCGATGCCTTTACATGAAAAAGGTTTTTATCTCGTTATTTTACTTTACGGTCTTTTCTCTGCTGTATCCCTACAAAAAACATTGCGTGATAAGTTAGAAGATATACCTGTGACTGCAATCTACGTTGCACTTTGTTGGACTTCAGTCGGTATTTGTATTGGGTTACTATTATTTAGTTTATCGAATGCGACACTTAGCCTGAGCGAAAAAGGTTATTACATTATGTCCTTTTTATTGAGCTTATTTGGTGTTACGGCTACCCAGAAAAATATTCGTGATCTTGAACATTTACGTTTACAGAAGCGAGAGTCTACAAATCAATTAAAACTTGAAGATTCTTCTCATCAAGATTCATAAATGACATCAGCACTATAATTTCATATTGGCTTAATCATTAATGAAAATTGAATTTATTTGATTAATCTTAATACTGATTTAAACAAAACCATACAATCAACTTACCAAATCACAATAATAACAGGATGCTTCTCCACAATTTCACTCTACAAGCTTTGTTATATTTGCTTCCATTACAAAAGATGCCTAAACAGCGGGCACATGGAGTCAAAATGAAAGCGCATTTTATGTTACTGAGTGCAATCCTTGCAGGTTCTACTCTTGCAAGCACTGCATATGCAGATAATGCAACACGTGTTGCAGCCACTTCAGCTTTAGGTAGTGTTGTTGGTACAGCAATTGGTAAAGAGATTGGTGGTCATAGTGGTGCCATGATTGGTTCAGCTGTTGGTGGTGCTGGTGGTGCAGCAGCTGCTAGCAGTAAACGTACGCGTACCGAAGCTGCAATTGGTGGTGGTTTAGGTGGTGTAGGTGGTTATACTGTTGGTCGCAATATTGCTGGTACAACTGGTGGTTATATTGGCGCAGCTGCGGGTGCAGCAGGTGGTGCCGCTTTGGGTCGTAAAGTAGGTCAAGACCGAGACTACGACAACTATCAGTCAAAAAAATATAAGAAAAAACGCAAACATCGTCATCATTGATAAAAAGCACCTTCGGGTCACTGCTGTCCCACAAATATCACAAGAAGAACCTCAATTGAGGTTCTTCTTGTTTTCGCCATTTTTTATCAGGCACAAAGAGTGACCTTAAAAGTTTCCTTTCAAATAAATTGACCTGAATAATTCTCAGTAAACGCTGAACACTCCATCCTTCTTGTGCCATGTGTTTAGCGAAGTTCACCAGCAAATAGGCAATTAATGCAATCCATATTTGCGTTTGTATCGCATTGCGGCTTCGACCTAGAAATGACTTCAGTTTTAAATTCTGCTTGATGGCTTTAAAGAATAACTCAATCTTCCAGCGGTCTTTATAAATTGCAGCAATGGTGGATGCTGCCAAATGAAAGTTGTTGCTCAGAAATTCGAATGTTCTTTTCTTATCTGTATCATAAAACTCTATACGTCTTAATAATTCAGGTGCGCCTCTTTTCTTGGCATGCACACTGCTCAATTCAATACATTCATCCGCAATAATCCCTTTAGTCGCTAATACGCTGCGGCTTGATTTAACTTGATAAACTGTCTTTGGGCGTAGCCGGGTTACAAAGCTGACGTTCTGAAGTGTCAACTGAGCAAACCATTGATAATCAACATATCCTTTATCAAAGACGATAATGCTGCCAGCAGGAAATTTAAATGCTCTGCCTTGCACCATATCATTTTCAATACCATCCCCAAGCGCTACAAATTCAGGAATGGTATTGCTGTGATTTAAGCCAACACTGAGTTTAATACTGGCTTTGGATTCATGCACTTTTGCCCATGCGCACAATGACAGTGAAAGATCAATATGACTGGCATCTAGTGAATACAGCGGATTCTTGAATCTAAATTTATGTGCAGTTTTAGAGTTTTCACAGCGCTGAAGCAGCTGTGTGAACAATTGCTGATACAGGCTGGCGGGCTGTTCTTCGTTGAGTCTTGCTAAGGTGCTTCGCGCAATTCTCTTCGCGCCAAGATGATAGAGCTTTTCCTGCTGGGATTCGAGATTGGATTGAATGTCTCTTAAGCTTTGCCGACAAGAAAGTTGGGACATCAATATGGCAACAAACTGATCCCAGCGGGTGGCTGATCTTAATTTTTGCCCAGAGTGGTGCAGTTTAGCCAGACGTTCAAAATCTTGTCTTAGAATGGGTTTGAGTAATTGATGAAATACGGTATTCTGATGTGACAAAACCTGAGTCCTTTATAGTTAAAGTGTTTGTTTGCACTCATATTTTAACTATTTAGACTCAGGTTTTTTTTATTTAAAGCAAACTATGGGACAGTAGTGCCTTCGGGTGCTTTTTTATTGACCCTTAAATTGGGTCTAACACATTAAAAATCCTGAGTAAATTACTTGGTTGAATCTATAGTTTGAACTTCTTAAAATAATCCCTTATTTTAAATATGCCTTTATTGCATCATGAATACTGAATTACTCTCTCCTGCTGGTTCACTAAAAAATATGCGTTATGCTTTTGCTTACGGAGCAGATGCTGTCTATGCAGGGCAACCACGTTATAGTTTACGTGTCAGAAATAATGAGTTTGATCATGACAATCTAAAAATTGGCATAGAAGAAGCTCACTCTCTTGGTAAAAAATTTTATGTCGTCGTCAATATCCAGCCACATAATAGTAAATTAAAAAATTTCATACGTGATCTATCCCCAATTATTGAAATGAAACCAGATGCATTAATCATGTCCGACCCAGGGTTAATCATGATGGTTCGTGAGCATTTTCCTGATATGCCAATTCACCTATCAGTACAAGCAAATGCCATCAATTGGGCTACAGTTAAGTTTTGGAAAGACTATGGCTTAAGCCGTGTAATTCTTTCACGTGAGTTATCTTTAGACGAAATTGAAGAAATTAAAAATAACGTGCCAGATATTGAGTTAGAAGTATTTGTACATGGCGCCTTATGTATGGCCTATTCTGGTCGATGTCTACTATCGGGTTACATGAATAAACGTGATGCCAATCAAGGCGCATGTACCAATGCTTGTCGTTGGGAATATAAAATCCATGACGCACAAGAAGATTCAAATGGAGATGTTATCCCTGTTCAACAGTTCGAAAATTCAAAAGCATGTTGTTCTAAATCATCACATGATCGTAATACTATCAATCCAGTATTAGTACAACGCAACGATGAGGATATGTTTGCTGCCGAAGAAGATGAGCATGGTACTTATTTCATGAATTCTAAAGATCTTCGCGCGGTGCAACATGTCGAGAGACTGAGTCAAATGGGCGTCGCTTCACTAAAAATTGAAGGTCGAACCAAATCTTACTTTTATTGTGCCCGCACCGCACAAATTTATCGAAAAGCAATTGATGATGCATTATCGGGTAAATCTTTTGATCAAAGTCTAATGACACAACTTGAAGGTTTAGCTAACCGTGGCTACACAGAAGGTTTTTTACGTCGCCATACTCATAGTGAATATCAAAATTATGAAAATGGCTCATCACATTTTGACTTTCAACAATTCTGCGGTGAAGTACTAGAAAGGAATGGTGACTTCATCCGAATTGAAGTCAAAAATAAATTTATTGTCGGGGACTCACTTGAATTAATGACACCGAAAGGCAACGTCCATTTTGTCCTCGAACAAATGCGTGATCTCAAAGGTAATCTTATCGATAATGCCAAAGGTTCAGGTCATACGGTTGAAATTCTATTTCCACAAGAAATTGATATTCGTTATGCATTGCTGATTCGGAACTTACCTCAAGCAAAACAGCAATTATCATCAGCCTCTTTAGCATACCCAGCACATTAATTCATGGCTCTTATGATTACTACCGCATGTATCAACTGTGATATGTGCTTACCAGAATGTCCAAACGAAGCAATATATGAAGGTGCTAAAATTTATGAAATCGATACCGAACGTTGCACAGAATGTGTAGGTTTTTATGATGCACCGACCTGTATTGCAGTTTGCCCGATAGATTGCGTTAAACCTGATCCACAACTTAATGAATCACATTCAGAACTTTTAGAAAAGTTTCGAAGATTAAAATCACAGTAAGTTACAAATAAAAAAGCGCCTTGCGGCGCTTTTTTTAGATATACAAATTAGTTTGCATATACTGGGAATTTTGCACAAACAGCTTCTACTTTAGCTTTCACTTCAGCGATAACTTTTTCATCACCTTTACTGTCGATGATGTCAGCAATCCAACCTGCAAGTTCACGAACTTCAGATTCACCAAAACCACGAGTTGTAACAGCTGGAGTACCGATACGGATACCAGAAGTAACGAATGGAGAACGTGGATCATTTGGAACTGCGTTTTTGTTTACAGTAATGTGTGCTGCACCTAACCATGCATCAGCATCTTTACCCGTTACGTCTTGTTTGATTAAAGACAATAAGAATAAATGATTTTCTGTACCACCTGAAACGACATCATAACCACGTGAAATTAATACTTCAGCCATAGCTTGAGCATTTTTCACGACTTGTTGTTGGTAAGTTTTAAACTCATCAGACATCGCTTCTTTGAAACAAATTGCTTTAGCAGCAATTGCGTGCATCAAAGGACCGCCTTGGTTACCAGGGAATACAGCAGATTGAAGTTTCTTCTCGATTTCTTCATTTGCTTTTGCAAGGATTAAACCAGAACGTGGACCGCGAAGCGTTTTATGAGTTGTAGTCGTTGTTACATCAGCAATTTGAACTGGGTTCGGATAAACACCAGCAGCAACTAAACCTGCAACGTGAGCCATATCAACAAAAAGATAAGCACCAACTTTATCAGCGATTTCGCGGAAACGCTGCCAATCAACAACTTGGCTATACGCAGAGAAACCAGCAACGATCATACGCGGCTTGTGTTCCAAAGCTAAACGTTCAACTTCTTCATAATCGATCTCACCCGTTTCAGGGTTTAAACCGTATTGAACAGCGTTGTATGTTTTACCAGAAAAACTTACTTTAGCACCGTGAGTCAAGTGACCACCGTGAGCTAAGCTCATACCAAGTACTGTATCACCTGGGTTGAGAAGCGCTAAATACACAGCAGAGTTTGCTTGTGAACCTGCATGTGGTTGAACGTTTGCATAATCAGCACCGAACAATGCTTTCGCACGGTCAATTGCAAGTTGTTCGATTACGTCAACATATTCACAACCGCCATAATAGCGTTTGCCAGGATAACCTTCTGCATATTTGTTCGTAAGTTTTGATCCTTGAGCTTCCATAACTGCTGGAGAGCAATAGTTTTCTGATGCAATTAACTCAATGTGAGCTTCTTGGCGTTCGCCTTCAGAAGCAATCGCTTGAGCTAATTCTGGATCAAATTGAGCAATAGAAATATTGGCAAACATTAGCGGGGGTCCTATAAATTAGGGCTTTTAAGCCGTGCTAAAGATTGGTGCGTATTGTAGCATGAAGTTTGCCTTTTCACAGATTGATATTTATTTAATTATTCGTGAATTTTATTCATTCTGAATGTTCCGATATCAATGAAAATGATGAAGAATCTAACAAGTTTTTAAATAACTAAAATTTGGTATAAAAAATGGACTTCGAAAATACTCTGAACAATCATGAATTCCAACTTCCAGAAAACTGGAATTACTATATGTGTCAAATTGATGAGATGCCTGCAAGCTATTTTGTTAATTTAGCCTTAGCTGAAATCGCACCTATATCACAAAGATTACAATTAATTTGGCTAGAAATTAAAATGAATCAACCGCGAGAAGATGGCTTATCTTCAAGTGAAGAATTTGACCATTTAATGGTTTTTGAGGATGAAATCATACCTAGCCTAACAGATGGAAGTCAGAGCATATATGTAGGGAGATTGACACATAATAAAGTGAGAGAGTTCTATTTTTATTGTAAGGATGCGACTGTCTTAGAACATAAAATTCAACTTATCATGCAAAAATTCTCTCAATATTCCTATCAAACTGGTCACCGCGATGAACCAGATTGGTCTTCATATTTTAAATGCATGTACCCTACTCCAGAAATATTACAGACTATATCTAATCGAGCTGTTGTCGAAAATCTTCTTCATCATGGTGATCGTCTAGAGATAGCTCGACCTGTATGTCATTGGCTTTTCTTCCAAAATGAAACAGACTTAGCTGAATGTGTACACAAGACTCAAGCTTTAGGTTTTGAAGTTGTACAAATCGATCAACTTGATGATGAACATATGAAGTTTTCTCTACAAATTTCTCGGATAGATCACGTTGATCAATATTCAATAGATCGTTGTACTTTAGAATTATTCGAGTTATGCAAGCTTTACAATGCTGAATATGACGGTTGGGAAACGGAAGTAGTTATTGATTAACAGCAAGCCCAGTATTTCATTTAGCTGAAATACTGGGCGAATAAACGCGATTTTTAAATTAATTGCTCGCAGGCATCAATGTTTTCACATCGTTAACAATATTTGAGATATTTAGCACATAAGCAGTGCCATGATCCCATTCCGCATTAGTAAAATATTGAATTTGCGATCCTTTACTTCGTGCTAACAAGACAAGACCATCCGTTGCTTCACGAGGAACTGTTGTATCTTTACCACCCTGATAAATCAGCGCAGGTTGGCTCAGTTTAACTTGTGCAGGCTGTGAATCATTCTCCAAGAAAGTCTTAACCAATGGAATTGCCATAAAATTAGTTTGAGTTCGTGGATAGTTAGCTAGGCTACCATTTGTGAATGCATACGTTTGCATTGCCGCACCGAACTTCTGACCAACCTGATCGTAACAATCTAATTCTGCTCGACTTGCAATCTCATCCGTTGGTGATTTAAAGACATTAATATAATTAAAAGTAGGTTGCAGATTTCTTATCCCTGCTGTGATTAATGCAGTAAAAGTATCAAGTTGAGCATACATTTGAATTTGCTGAGCGATAGGTGCATTTTCAACAGATTGCTCACCTTTAACTAGAATTGCTCCTAAGTTCGATGCTGGAGCTACTGCGACCGTGCCTTTATATTCCAATTTAGCGCGACTCGCATATTGCGCTGCACCTAGTGCTGCCTGCCCACCTTGAGAATGCCCTACAGTCACCCATTGACGTGAAAGCACTTTCCCCTGACTCGCCAAATAAGATCTTGCTGCAACAACAGCATCCGTAATTGAGTATGCTTCACTCTTAACATTTAAAAATGGGTGTAATTCTCTCCCACTTGGTTCACCTAAACCTTCGTAATCTGGAGCTACAACAACATAGCCAGCTGCAAGAAATTTATTAATCATGTCTTGTATATAGATATTCGTTGCATTTCGACTAGGCGCACATTGATCAGCAACTCCCGTTGTTCCATGTGCCCAAACGACAACTTTCCAACCATCTGATGGCATCGTTCCCTTTGGAACGAATATCAAACTAGTCGCTAATGTTTCTTTGCCATTTTGTCCCAACATTTTATATGTCATGACAGAGCTTTCAGAAGCAAATGCCGAGAAATCAGTTTTTGTGTAAGCAACGGGCATTCCAACTACTGGATTTTTAAAGTTGTTTTCAGGAATACTTGGTTTCGATGTATAGCTTGAATCGTCACTTCCACCACAAGCCGTTAGAACAAGGCTCGAACTCAGCATAACAACCGTTAATAATTTCATTTTCATATATAGTTTTTCCTTAACTATTTTATTTTTGATGCATCTTTAGATCTTTTCTAAAGCATTTCATTGTCAACAATTACGCTTATTCGAAATGCGTTTCAAGTGTTTTCATCAGCAAAATAAGATTTATTTTTAATCAAAAAATCGAATTACCAGAGGAATATAGCGATTGCGAATCGAACACATCTTGGTTGAGGCATAATTTCGAGTAAGATATCAAATCCACTCTACTTCACTTAGGTCATAACCCAATGCAAGCTATCATTTTAGATACTGAAACCCATACATTGAATGGCTTACCGATAGAAATTGCATATGCACCAATCGAGATAGAGAGTGGTAAATTAAGTTTAGATAAAACCAAAATTTTTGATCAACTCTATCAAGTCGGTCAACCGATCTCATACGCCGCTATGGCAGTTCATCATATTCTTGAATCGGATTTGATCGATCAACCTTTTTATAATGAATTCGAATTACCAGAACAAACTGCGTATATCATTGGTCACAATGTTGATTACGATATTTCAGCAATTGCGAAATGTGGTGTTGATGTTTCCAAATTAAAGCCTATTTGTACGCTAGCGCTTGCTCGTCGCGTATGGGAAAATGCAGAAGCGCATAATATTTCTGCATTAATTTATTTAATTTCGAAAGGAAGTGATAAAGCGCGTGAAATGCTGAAAGGCGCACATAGAGCTGATGCAGATATTATTTTAACTGCCAATATTTTGATGCATATCATCCATCATTTAAATATCCAAACAATTGAACAACTCTATGTAGCTTCAGAAGAAGCACGCATTCCAAAATCAATTAGCTTTGGTAAACACAAAGGTACTGCGATCTCTGATTTACCAACAGATTATGTGCAGTGGTTAATGCGACAAGATGATCTCGATCCGTACTTAAGAAAGGCGTTAGAAAGTAATATAGTCTAAAAAAGCACGTTAATTTTCAATAAGTTCAATTATTTTCTATTTACTTTATGCAAATAGATGATATTTAATAATTTGTTAACATTTCTGTCACTTTTCAACTATATCTTAATCTCCATCTAGATCTTGGCTGGGGGAGATTAAGAGATGTCACATTTTTTTAAAACGGAACTTGGACAAAATGCATTGCAACAACGCAATATCGCTTTGACTGCAAAACAACGACGACTACTATTACTTATTGATCACGAAGACTTTCAAGAACTAGACCATAACTACAAAGAAAAAATTGCACCATCTGAGCTTGTTCAACAACTGATTGACATGGGTTTACTCGCCCAACAGGCAGAGCCAACAAATATAAAAGAAATACCTTTGGAACAAACTGCTCCTATCATTCAATCAGCAATTACAGAACCGCTTGAAAATAATCATTCAACAACACCAAGCTCTGATGAAGAAACATTTGAAAATATTGAACTTGAAAAATTACCTTTTGTAGAGATTCAACAAGTGATGATCCAAACACTAACCACCTATTGCGGTTTGATGGCTCGTCCTTTAATCCAAAAGATTCAAACAATAAAAACCGTGCAACAATTAAAAGCATGTCAAATGCAGTGGATTACCTCCTTACAAGAAAGCCGCATTCCACCGACTCAACTGAATCAAACACTTAAGCTAATTAATTATTCAGTTCAACATTTATAAATTTGACCTTATAAATAAGATCATAATTTGAATAATTGCTCTTTTAATAAGCAAGAAATCACTTGGTGTTCATGTTTATATTTACCTATATGATTTTTTTGCCTATCATGTGGCTCGCATGCGCTCATAGCTCAACAGGATAGAGTACAGGTCTCCGAAGCCTGTGGCGTGGGTTCGAGTCCCGCTGAGCGCACCATTTCGTTGTTTTACCCCATCCGATATAATCCAAAATACATTACAAATTAATAGCTTAGATTGTTTTACTGTCTGATCACGTCCGAAGACGTTTTAGGTTATCCAAGTTTTTTACGGTATTTTTTACGGTACATTCCACTTTAACCAAGGAATATACCGTAAAAATGCCTAAACTCATCGCAAGCCTGACTGATTCAAAAATTAAGTCAACGATATCAACACAAAAGAAGTCTTTTGAGAAAATTATCAAACTTTCAGATGGTGGTGGTCTCTATCTTTTGCTTGATAAAAAAGGTGGTACATATTGGCGATTTGACTACACTAGACCAATTTCAAAAAAAAGAGCAACTATTGCAATCGGTATTTACCCTGACTGTACTTTAGCAGCCGCTCGAATTAAAAGAACTGAGTATAGAGAACTACTTGCCCAAAATATTGATCCCGCTTCTCAAAAACAAATAGAAGATGAATTAGCTCAGTTCACTCTAAATAATACCTTTCGATTTATTGCCGATGAATATCGCAAAACAGAGGAACTCGAACCGAGTACCCAAAGAAGGAATCAATTTGTTTGGGACAAGCTGTACTCCGCGCTTGGTCATCATCCAATTGCTGAAATTACACCGACACAAATTTTACAGGTGTGTCGTCTTTATGAGCGACAAGGCAAAACGGATTCAGCTAAGCGAATGCGAAGTAAAGCATCTCAAGTATTTCGTTATGCGATTGCTTTAGGTTTATGCCAATTCAATGTGGCAGATCAGATTAGTGGCATACTCAAAGTCGGTAAAACTCAACATAGAGCGGCTATCACTGATGAGCAATTGCTTGGACGCTTATTGAGAAATATCAACGATAATTTTGGGCGTGGTGAAATTACAGTGGATTATGCCATTAAAATTTTACCGCATGTTTTTGTTCGCCCTGGCGAATTACGTGCAGCTCAATGGTCAGACATTGATTTTGAAAATAAGACGTGGCGTTATACACCACCTAAAACAAAAAATCAGACCGCTTTAGAGCATGTCGTGCCATTGTCAGATCAAGTCTTCACGATGTTCAAAGAACTTTATCTCATCACTGGGCACTCAAAGTTCTGTTTTGTTTCTATGCGAAATACGGATATGCCAATTAGTGAATCAACGATTAATAAACGGCTGAAACAATACGGCTTTGAAAATGGTGAAACGACTGGACATGGCTTTAGAGCAACTGCTAGAACGTTGTTGGATGAAGTTTTAAAGTTCCCAATTGAGCGAATTGAACAACAATTAGCGCATCAAGTACGAGATATGCATGGTCGAGCGTATAACCGTACAAAGTATTTAGATGAGCGTATTGTGATGATGCAAGCATGGTCAGATTATTTAGATCGGTTGATGGAAAAAGTAAATGAATGAGCTGATTAATAATTTATTTGACTCATTAAATGAGGCGAATATACACTGTAATTGAATCACCTTATTTCAATTTTGGATTGATCAATTATGTATATTGACTGGATATGGAAACAGCCCGACTGGACTGCTTTTACATGGCAAGATGAACAACTACTGCCACTGACTCGTCATATCCATCAAAAAATTGGTATTTTGCTTGGGCAAAGCCAGCATAATCTTGAAAAAGAACGCCTTACATTAGATAACTTGATTGCCAATTTGGTTTCATCATCTGCAATTGAAAATGAAAGTTTTAATGTTTACTCCTTGCGTTCATCTTTGGCAAAACGACTAGGTGTATCACTGGAACAACCCTATCCAAGCTCAGAACGTTCAGATGGTCTAGCCAATATCATGTTAGATGTTTTAGAGAATATTGAGCAGGATTTATCAGTAGAGCGTTTATTTCAATGGCATCAATGGTTGTTTAATGAATCTGATTGCTCGATGTCTCATATGCGGATTGGTCAATTACGTGGGCATGAAGCCATGCAGGTGGTTTCTGGTCGAATTGACTACCCTATTGTGCATTTTGAGGCACCACCTCGAGATGGTTTAGAGCAGCGTTTAGATGCGTTTATTGCGTGGTTTAATCGTAGTAAAACAGATCGTTTGCTTGACCCCTTAACTCGTGCTGGCATTACGCATCTTTGGTTTGTGACGCTTCATCCTTTTGATGATGGTAATGGTCGTATCACGCGTACTTTAACCGATTTGGCTTTGGCTCAGATGGATCAGCAAAGTATCCGCCTGTATGCGATGTCGCCAGTTATTTTAAATAAACGTAAAAGCTATTATGAGATTCTTGAAACTACTCAAAAAGGTGATTCTGATATTACGGATTGGTTACTTTGGTTTTTACAGGCACTGAATGAAAGTCTTGAGCAAACCTTAAAGCGGATTCAAAGGACTTTGCTAAAAAGTACATTTTGGCAGACTTTTTCAGAATTGGATTTGCATGAGGGGCAGCGCAAAGTTTTAAATCGGCTACTAGATGGTGGGGACAATGGCTTCGAACATGGGATCAGTGCTTCACAATATCAAAAAGTGGCGAAAGTCAGTCGAGCCACTGCTACTCGCCATTTGACTGATTTACTGGAAAAAGGCTGTCTAGTGAAACTTAACGGAGGTGGGAGGAATACGAGGTATCGGGTAAAAACTTAAAGGCAGTCCCACCTTCCTTTGAGGCTGTAAATAATAATTATGTACCAAAGGACATGGCATCGTCTTCCTACCAGATTTTATTGCTAAAAAATATTTTGATGCAGGTTTATTTCTCGGTGTTTAGAAGACTATCACAGCCCGATCATGAACTTTTATGCGGTTTATCCCAATGGTCAGAATATCTCTAAAAAGCTTCAAATTTTTATTGATTTCCTGATTAAACAATTTAAAAAATTAAGCTCTTAATTTATTGATAGATTTACCTATTTAACTAACAAATCTTTATAAAAACGTTTTAAAAACTTTATCTTAATAGAGGCTCTAGCTGTTTATTAATTTGCTTTCTAAATGACTGCTCAACGCTGTTCTATATGCTGTTCTATATATAGAACAAGATAAACCACTTTTACACTTGGTTTATTTTTTTATATCGCTCAAAATACGCGTTCAATCTAACAATGAGAGACGTTCATGACTGATGCTTTGGTGTTGAGCGATTTGTCCAAAACTTATCGTAATGGTTTTCAGGCATTAAAAGGTATTAATTTAACCGTACCTGAAGGAGAGTTTTATGCATTATTAGGACCTAATGGTGCAGGTAAATCGACGACGATCAGTATCATTAGTTCTTTAACTAAAAAAACATCAGGTACAGTTGAAATTTTTGGCCATAACCTTGATACCCACCCTTCATTGGCAAAACAGTGTTTAGGTGTTGTGCCTCAAGAGTTTAACTTTGGTCAATTTGAGAAAACTTTTGATATTTTGGTCACTCAAGCTGGCTACTATGGAATTCCCAAAAAACTTGCTGAACAGCGTGCTGAATATTATTTAGAGAAACTTGGTCTTTGGGAAAAGCGCAACATTCAATCTCGGATGCTTTCAGGCGGTATGAAACGTCGCCTAATGATTGCACGCGCGATGATGCACGAACCAAAACTTCTGATTCTCGATGAGCCTACTGCAGGCGTTGATATTGAATTACGCCGTTCAATGTGGGATTTCTTAACTGAAATGAATGAAAAAGGTACTTCAATCATTTTAACGACACATTATTTAGAAGAAGCTGAAATGCTGTGTCGTCGCATAGCCATTATTGACCGTGGTGTGATCAAAGAAGATACCACTATGAAAGGTTTCCTAAATCAACTTAATGAAGAATCGTTTATTTGTGATTTAGCAGAACCGATCGAAAACCTCCAACTCAATATTATTGGCTTTAAATTCGAATTAATCGATCCAGTAACTTTAGAAGTTACGATGGATAAAGCGCATAGCATGAATGATTTATTTTTGATTTTACAATCACAAAATATTCAAGTCAGTAGTATGCGTAACAAATCAAACCGCTTAGAAGAATTGTTCGTAAAAATGGTTGAGAAAAATCTTACAGGAGCGGATCAATGAACTTTAATCAGTTACAAACCGCACTTTGGACCTTAGTCGTTAAAGAAATTCGTCGTTTTATGCGAATTTGGCCTCAGACCTTGCTACCACCAGCGATTACCATGAGCCTATATTTCGTGATTTTCGGTAATTTAGTCGGATCACGCATTGGTGAAATGGGTGGCTTCAGCTATGTGCAATTTATTGTGCCAGGTTTAATTATGATGGCAGTAATTACCAATAGTTATGCAAACGTTTCTTCAAGCTTCTTTAGTGCAAAATTCCAAAAAAGCATTGAAGAATTGATTATGAGCCCTGTGCCATTACATTTAATTCTTTGGGGTTATGTGATCGGTGGTGTATGTCGTGGTGTATTAGTCGGCTTAATCGTTACTCTGATGAGTTTGTTTTTCACTCACTTGGAAATCTATAATTTCTTTGTAACTATATATACAGTAATTATCACCTCGTTATTATTTTCACTTGGTGGTTTCATTAATGCCGTATATGCAAAATCTTTTGATGATATTTCGATTATCCCAACTTTCGTTTTGACTCCACTCACTTACTTGGGTGGTGTATTTTATGCGATTAGTGCTTTAAGTCCATTTTGGCAAAATCTCTCTTTAATTAACCCAATTGTTTACATGGTCAACGCTTTCCGTTTTGGTATTTTGGGACATAGTGATGTCAATGTTTCATTCTCTCTCACTGTTGTCACATTATGTTGTGTTGCCCTTTATGCAGTTGCATATCATTTATTAGCTCGCGGTTCAGGAATGCGTGAATGAGTGTAGAACATTCTTTATTGGGCAAAGACACCCAGTACCCTACTCAATATCAACCAGAAGTCTTATTTCCGATTGCTCGTGCTGAATCTCGCAAACTTTATGCAGATATTGAAGGCATAGCTCAAGGCAAAGACTGGTGGCATGTATTTGAGATTTCATGGTTAAACCAACTTGGTTTACCACAAGTGGCTATAGGACGTTTAACCTTACCAGCCAACTCTCCGAATTTAATTGAATCGAAATCCCTTAAACTATATTTCAACAGCATGAATTTCACGCAATTTACATCTCAACAATTATTTGTTGAGACCGTTGAGCGTGATTTATCAGATGCTGCTGGTGCTAAAGTTGAACTGCAACTATTTCAAGTGGATGATTTACAGATTTCTAAACCCCAAGGAATCTGTATAGATGATCTGATCCCTGAACGTCTTTCAGAATATCCAGATTCAAGCTTATTGCAGTACGATGCTGTCAGTGAAGAAAATATTGAAGTAGAACTTTACTCTAATCTTTTGAGAAGTAATTGCCCAGTGACGGGACAACCTGACTGGGGTACTGTTTTTATTCGTTTTCAAGGTAAAAAACCTTGTTATCGCAGTATATTAGCCTATATTATTTCGTACCGTCAGCATAATGGTTTTCATGAACAATGCGTGGAACAAATATTCGCAGATATTTGGCAACACTTAAAACCAGAAAAACTGATGGTCTATGCAACCTATACTCGTCGTGGTGGATTGGATATCAACCCTTGTCGAGTATCTGACTTGTCATGGATGCCCGAGCCGATCCGCTTGGCACGACAATAAAACGAATAAATTTGATATAGAGGACGTTCTTCAATGACCAGTTATTTCGGTATTCTTCCATCTGCAACGTTGAGTCAGGATATTCAACTTGCACAAGCCAACCGTAACAGCAAAGAACCACAATACCCTTTGCGTGACAAGATTTCTCTTCAACTTACTGATGAGCTGATTGACACGATGTTGGTGCATTTGGTACAGCAGTTCCCACCAAGTGACAAACGAGATACAACTGAAGAACTCGCACAAAAGATTCGTAGTATTGTCTCTACTTTGATGAAGCAATTATTAGGCAAAGCATCGAATGAACAAGTCCTTGAATCTTTAGCTTTCATGGAAAAGAGCTTGTTTATTGATAATGAAGGTAAACAACGTATCGGTACTCAACTACCAGATGCTTTAGTTTCTGACATGAAAAAAAGCTTTGCTGAAGTTGCTGCGGGCAACGGTAAAGAACAACGTGATGCATTAACACAACAGTTCAAATCTTTTGCTGACGCGCTTATTCAACACTTCATGACTGAATACAACAAAACATTGGGTTTAGGCATGGTAAAACGTGGTGTTGCAAGTGTTGCGACTAGCGGTGTTGAAACTGCTGTGCATATTGTAATCAAAAAACTAATTCCTAGCTTAAGCCAAGCTGAGTTGGATGTATTCACTAAGCATTTCGATCAGTTGCTCGTTCAGAAATAAACTTCGAATATTCAAAAAAAGCGACTATATATAGTCGCTTTTTTTATAGAAAATAATAAGTCATTTTCAAACTTATATAATGTCACAATTTCTAAATTTGCATTGTCTAAATCAGTGTTTATGTTAGCATTCGCGAAGCATTGATTTACTTGATTTAGAAGCGCATGTCTCCAAGCTCACAGTACAAATTTTTACGTCAAGCACCGCGTGATGGCTTGAGTACTGCCACTCACCCTTCACGGTGGCAACAACTCCATATAGACCCATGGCTTTGCCTATTTCTGGTACTAAATGCATTTTTAGGACTTACCGTCTTATATAGTGCTTCAGCCCAAGATGTTGGACTTGTCAGTAAACAAGCAATGAGCTTTGGCATTGGTTTTACAGTCATGATTATTCTGGCGCAAATTCCTCCAAAAGTTTATCAAGCATTCTCACCATATTTTTATGTCTTCGGTGTTTTGTCCTTAGTTGCAGTAGTCGTGTTTGGTGAAGTACGCATGGGAGCACAAAGATGGATTGATATTCCAGGCTTTGGTAGTGTTCAACCGAGTGAATTCATGAAGATTGGCATGCCAATGATGATCGCATGGTTCCTGTCCCGCAAAGCCTTACCTCCTAGCTTGTCTCAAGTCATACTATCTTTGCTGCTCATCCTCGTACCCTTTCTTTTAATTGCTGAGCAACCAGACTTAGGTACTTCATTACTTGTGCTTGCTAGTGGCATTTTTGTACTTTTCTTGAGTGGATTATCGTGGAGATTGATTGCTGCCGCTGCTGGGATTGCAGCTGTAATCATTCCAATTGCTTGGGAGTTCTTACTACATGACTACCAACGACAAAGGGTACTTACCTTGTTAGATCCTGAGGCTGATGCATTGGGTACAGGTTGGAATATTATTCAATCTAAAACTGCGATAGGTTCAGGCGGTTTTTCAGGAAAAGGATTTTTAGAAGGTACTCAATCTCACTTACATTTTTTACCAGAAGGTCATACCGACTTTATTATTGCAGCCTATTCTGAAGAATTTGGCTTGATCGGCGTTACCCTACTTATTTTCTTATATTGCGCGATTATTTTTAGAACATTTCAGATTGGCTTACAAAGCTTCCATAACTATGGGCGTTTAGTTGCAGGAGCCTTTGGTTTGTCATTTTTTGTTTATGTATTTGTAAATGCAGGCATGGTCAGTGGTATTTTACCTGTAGTGGGTGTGCCGTTACCGTTTATGAGCTATGGTGGAACTGCAATTATTACACTTATGTCAACATTTGGACTTGTGATGTCAATTCATACACATCGATAACGAGGAATTCATAAAACACATGTTTCATCCTAAACTAAATAATACTTTTAAATTTTTAACATTAAGTGCCAGTCTATTTTTGAGTAGTAATTGGGCGCAAGCAAATGAATTTTACACTCATCCAAATTATTTTGCTTTTAAACAGAAAGCGATGACTACTTATGGTTTAAGTAGTGAACAAATTGATAGTGCAATGAGTGGTGCACGTAATTTACCCAACATTTTAAACATCATGACGCGCCCAGGTGAAAGTAAGCCTTGGTATGAATATCGCTCTATGTTCTTAGTCGAAGGTACAATTCAACGTGGTGTCCGCTTTAAAAACCAATATGAAGATGTTCTGAATCGTGCGGAACAACAATTTGGTGTACCAAAATCTGTAATTTTAGGCATTTTAGGTGTTGAGACAGGTTATGGTGCAAATAAAGGCTCTTTCATCACCCGTGACGCTCTAGCAACCTTAGCGTTTGGTTATCCTCGTCGTGCTGATTACTTCAGTGATGAACTCGCAGCGTTGATCTCATGGACATATAAAGAAGGCTATCCAACCAACAGTATCGTTGGTTCATATGCTGGGGCTATTGGCTATCCACAATTTATGCCGAGTAACATCCAAAAGCTAGGTGTGGATTATGATGGTAATGGACATATTGATTTAAGAAACTCCGCAGTTGATGCAATTGGTTCAATCGCGAATTATTTAGCTCAATATGGTTGGCAACGTGATCGTCCAATTGGCTTCCCTGCTCGTTATTTAGGTAACGATCCTGAAAGTATTATTGCTAAGGATTTAACTCAACCAACTCCCTATGGTGAGCTAAAAAGACTAGGCATTGCACCTATTGACCCTTTGGTAAAAATAGATGATCTTGATTTAGTAAATGTTATTCAATTACAAGACCAATTTGGACCTATTTACTACATCACTTATCCAAATTTCCAAGTAATCACGACTTATAATAAGAGTCGAATGTATGCCACAGCGGTGTGGTTATTAGGCACTGAAGTCGCAGGAAGATAATCCGACTTTTTAATCAAAATTTAAAAGTCAATAAATTTATGGTTCAAAAAGGGTTTTAAATAATCAATTTTAATATTTTGTTACAATATTGATTGTTTTTTAATCTAAAACTGTAAGTTTTTACCCTTTTTGCAACTATTTATCGTTAAAGACTAGACACACTTCGTAAGCGCTGAATATTATCCACCCAAGAAAAGTAATTGCAAAAGTGAATAATTAGACATGTGCACTGTATTTCGATGCTGTTTTGTCGAGATAGAAAAGCATGTTCTCTAGGAGTTTATACAATGCAGTTTTCGCTGAAATATATTCTAGCGCTGACGGCAGGCTTAAGTTTAAGCCCGTTACATGCTGAAATGGTACAATCATCATCATTAACAAATGATGTTGAAGGTTCTAATTTAGCAGCCCGCGTTTTGAGCAAAGATTCTCAAAATTTTAATTCTCGTTTTTCTAACGTCAATAGTCTTTCAATCACTGAGAGTTCTGGTGACAAAGTACGTCGCCAAACAATTGCTGCTAAAATTGATATCCCTGAAGAAGAGCCTTCAGTGATTGAAAAACTTAACACTGTTGCGTCTAATACTGTACGTAAGTTTAGCCAAACTGGCGTAGCATCATGGTATGGTCGTCAATTTCATGGTCGTAAGACTGCAAGCGGTGAAACATTCGATATGAATGGTTTAACTGCTGCTCATCGTAGCCTGCCATTGAACTGTTACATTCGTGTGACCAATAAAGACAACGGTAAAAGCGTTGTAGTTAAGGTTAACGATCGTGGTCCATTCCATGGTAACCGTGTATTAGATTTATCTTATGGCGCAGCTAAGCAACTTGGTGTTACCAATGCTGGCACTGCGAAAGTAAGTATCGAACGCGTTGATGGTCCAAATTCTTAATATTTAGACTTCCAACTAATAATAAAGCCACGTTTATACGTGGCTTTATTATTTATATTATTTTTTGATTCATTTTTGACCCTCACTACTTTCTTCGCTATAGTAATGACATTATAAATTGTCAATTTAGCAAGGAGTGCAGTTGTGAAATCGATAGATGAATGGTTCGATGAATACAGCGATAGTCACCAAAACCAAACCAATAAAAAAATACATTGGGTATGTGTCCCAGCAATTCTTTTTTCAATAATTGGTATTCTTGCGCATTTTAGTACTCTACTCACCGCTTTATTGCTTGTACTTACACTCGTTTTCTATGCTCGCTTGGATATCGTGTTAGCTGTGGCTATGGCTGCTTTGTTGGTGGTAATGGCTTGGCTTATTATTATTCTACCTGTAGGGGTAGGATTTTATATCGGCGTGTTTGTAATCGCATGGATTGGTCAGTTTTATGGTCATAAAGTTGAAGGAAAGAAACCTTCTTTCTTCAAAGATCTGCAATTCCTTCTGATTGGCCCTGTATGGTGCATGGATGCCTATTTAGCTAAGATACTACCTAAATGGAAATCTCGTCAAAATTTGGGGCTTTCAAGCTAATTTAGAGCATATTATGGATGGCTAATTAGCGAAAAGAGATTATTGATAGCTTTTCCCTTGATATTTTAGCCATCCATCCACATGTTTTCCTTGTGGATCATGATGAGTCCAATGAATCACTCCACCTTTAGGGCTATATTCATATTCTCCATAAAATTCGACTATTTCACCTTTTCTAAGTCCCTCCACCCGAGGTGCCAAATCAATGTTATGCGCCACTAGAACGGTTAAACCATTCTCCAGTTTTAGAATCATTTTTTGGTGTCTTGAACCATCATTATCATCAGCTAAAATTGCTTTTACTTCACCCTTGGATTGAACTTGAATGTTACTTAGCTGTTGTTTATAAGCTTTCATAATCTTATGCTGATCATCAACCGCCGCTTCCTCAACAATTGAAGTCTGAACAACATTATCGTTCAGGTTGTTTTGCTTTAAATCTATACCGACATAAGCAGCAATTAGCACAACAATAATCGTTACGATCACTAAATTATTTTTCTGGATTTTCATATTTAACCTTTTTATTTCAATTTAAATAACAAAATGCCAATCATATTGATTGGCATTTTGTTCATACAACTCTATTAAAGTTAGAATAGACGATTCATACCATTCAAAGCTGCAACACGATATGCTTCTGCCATTGTTGGGTAGTTGAATGTCGTTTCAACAAAATACTTTAATGTATTATTCGGACTATGCATTACAACCTGTCCAATGTGGATAATCTCTGCGGCATTGTTACCAAAACAATGAATACCTAAAACTTCCAAACTATCGCGGTGGAAGAGGATTTTTAACTCACCTACGGTATCACCAGTAATTTGAGCACGAGCTAGATGACGGAAAGATGCTTGCCCTACTTCATAAGGTACTTTTTCTTCAGTCAATTCTTGTTCAGTTTTTCCAATCGAAGAAATTTCTGGAATGGTATAAATGCCTGTTGGTACATCTTTAATCGGTTTAACATTTTTCTCACCGACCATGTTTGCACCTGCACAACGACCTTGGTCATATGCAGCAGATGCAAGTGATGGCCAACCAATCACATCACCAGCAGCATAAATGTTCTCAACTTCAGTTTGATATTGATCATTTACCATCAACTGACCACGATTGTTTGGTACAAGACCTACATTCTCGAGTCCTAAACCGTCAGTATTACCTGAGCGACCATTACACCATAAGATGGCATCAGCTTTGATTTTCTTGCCGCTAAGCAAATGTAAAACCACATGATCATCAAAGGTTTCTAGGCGATCGATTTGTTCATTGTGACGAATCAATACTCCTTGCTCACGCAAGTGATATGACAATGCATCAGCGATTTCATCATCAAGGTAGCTTAAAAGCTTTTGCTGAGTGTTGATCAAATCAACTTTATGATCTAGACCAATAAAAATCGATGCGTATTCGCAACCAATAACACCAGCACCGTAAATAATGATTTTTTGAATTGAATAATCCAAATCAAGAATTTTGTCAGAATCAAAAACACGAGGATGGTTAAAGTCCAAACCTTGTGGCTGATAAGGACGGCTACCCGTTGCAATCACAATTTGTTTACAGATAATGGTATCTTTTATGCCATCTTGACCAAAAATGAGTACGGTATTTTTATCTTGGATATATGCACGTCCATGAAAAACATCAATCTTATTGCGATCATAAAAACGTGTATGAGTATCAACTTGCTGTTGAATCACTTTATGCGCGTTGCGTAACACTTGTTTCATGGTGAATTGTTTCCATTCACCTACTTTTTGAAACATTGGATCACGCTGATAACGGATGATACTTGAAACTGTTTGACGTAAGGCTTTACTTGGAATTGTACCTACATGTGCACAGTTACCACCGAGTTGATCACGTACATCAACGATTGCTACTTTTCTACCTGCTTTAGCTAGCTTCATTGCCGCGCCTTCACCAGCTGGGCCAGAACCGAGAATGACTGCATCAAATTTTACAACATTCCCACCAACGACCTCTTTCTTACGTGGCATTCAAAGCTCCTTTATCTCTTAGCTGTTTACTTCTATATATATGATAACTAATATGCTATGGGTTGATGTATTTCTCAACTATATATTTTTATATATTCACATTTTCAAAATGAATACCTATTTCATCCTATAAACCTATAAATTTGACTATAATAATCGAATATCTCAAGCAATAGGTTGTAGAAAATAAGATGTCTGAACACCGTAAACCTGAACAGGGCATAAAACTTCGTGGCGCTGAAAAAGTCGCTAGAATTCCTGTAAAAGTTATACCTACGGTTGAAGTACCTCGTAAACCAGACTGGATTCGCGTCAAAATGACTGCACCTGAAGAGGTTCAGCGTATAAAAACAACTCTACGTTCGCAAAAACTCCATACTGTTTGTGAAGAAGCTGCCTGCCCTAACCTTCCAGAGTGTTTTGGTGGTGGTACTGCGACTTTTATGATTATGGGCGATATTTGTACTCGTCGCTGTCCTTTCTGTGACGTTGCTCATGGTCGACCAAATGCACTTGATCCTGATGAACCTCGTCATATGGCGGAAACTATTTCAAACTTGGGTTTGAAATATGCGGTTATCACCTCTGTAGATCGTGATGATCTTTTAGATGGCGGCGCTCAACATTTTGTGGATTGTATTAAAGAAGCTCGTGCTTTGAGTCCAAAAACGCTACTTGAAATCTTAGTTCCTGATTTCCGTGGTCGCATGGATATTGCTTTACGCATTATGACTGAATGTCCACCTGACGTTTTTAACCACAATATCGAGACAGTACCTCGCTTATATAAAGCAATGCGTCCAGGCTCAGACTATCAACATTCTTTGAATCTTTTAAAAATGTTTAAAGAATACTGCCCAGACGTTCCCACCAAATGTGGTTTGATGGTGGGTATTGGTGAAACTGAAGAAGAAGTGATTTCTTTACTTGATGATTTACGTGCACATGACGTAGATTATGTAACCATTGGTCAATACTTACAACCGTCTAAGCAACACGCGCCAATTGATCGCTTTGTGACGCCAGAAGAATTTGAACGTTACGCGGAACATGGTCGTAAATTAGGCTTCAGAAATATTTGGTCTGCACCCATGGTTCGTTCAAGCTACTTTGCAGATCGTCAGTATCATGGTGAACCTGTTCCTGCGGTTCGTCGCAAAGTAGATCCTGCTAAGAAAATTGCTGTACAAACTGTAGAAGCTTAATCAAGTTTCTATGAAGTAAAAAAGAGAACAATCATGTTCTCTTTTTTATTTTTTGATGTGAGATAATCCAATTTTAAAAATAATTTCTGTGCACTAATTAACGTTTCTTAACGAGCGTGAATTCCTCGTGAATAATTACCAATCGACACGCTACTACCAAAAAATCACTTAAAAACATTAATTTACTTTATACCCTAGTCCGCATAACCTGATTCAAGTAGAAGTGAATTTAAAAAAATTGTGATTTGTATTTTTTAACTTAATACATCCCTCTTTTTTGGAATTTCCTCCAAACAAAAATGAATATCAAGAAGCATTGTCAATTTAAACCGTTCATTGGAAGACGACTTCTTATTATAAATAACTTTGAGATCAGGATAGACACATGAATAAGAAAATTACAGCTTTGACTGTTACTGCATTAGCAAGCTTTGCATTGTTAGGTTGTAATAGTGATTCAGACAACGATACCGAGTCGTCAAATGTGAATACTGGCGATACTTTAATTCTAACTGCCAATGGAATGATTAGTTCAGTCGATAGATCAATGCCTGACAAGGTTGTGTCTAACCGCAAGATTAAAGGATTAATGTCTGGAGACGAACTGGTAGGTATTGATTACCGCCCTAAAGACGGCAAACTTTATGCTGTTGGTCTACAGGCGAACTTATACACTTTAAATCCAAACAATGGCGAAGCAACTTTCCTGAGAAAACTAATCGCCGACCCGAGCGATACTACAGATGGAAATGCATCTTTCACACAAATTATGGGTGATGCCAACCTTATCACTGTCAATTTTAACCCTGCTGCAGATCGCCTACGTGTAATTTCTAACACAGGACAAAACTTACGTATCAATGTTGATACTGGTGCAACCATTACAGATGGTACGATTAATTTAGCCACAGGTACTGCAGCAATTGTTGCAGGTGCTTATACCAATGCCTTTACTGGCACAGGTTCAACAAAACTATATAGCATTGACCAAAATTCTGATCGCATTTATATTCAAAATGCGAACGCAGGTACATTAGGTAATTCTACGGCTTTGGGTGCAGACATTAATACAAACGGCGGTGGCGGTTTTGATATAGACCCTGTCAACAATGTAGGTTTTGCCGCACTCAAACTCGCATCAGGCAATTATAAATTTTTTAAACTTAATCTAGCTAATGTCGGCACCTCAAGCGATGCTGTTTTTGAATCACATGACTTGAATAATAGTTTTAATAGCATGGGAATTCGTGGGATTGCATTAAAACGTTCAACCAATGCCACAGCTCAAGGCTATGGTTTAACAGCAAACAATAAACTGCTTAGCTTCTCTATTACCAATCCAAATACTGTAACTGAAAAGAGCCTCACTGGATTGCTTGTAGATGAGAAATTTATCGGTATCGATTATCGTTTTAGAACCTCAACTGACAATTCTGGCAAGCTATATGGATTAACCAATAAAGGGAATTTGTATACGATCAATACAGACACGGGTTTAGCAAGCCTCATCACAGCACTCAAACCAGCTACCAGTAGTACTTTCACAAATCTAGATGGTACAAGTTTCGCAGTTGATTTCAACCCTTTAGCAGATCGACTCCGCGTAATCAGTAATACTGGCCAGAACTTAAGAATTAACGTCGATACTGGCGATACTATAAAAGATGGCGATATTAACGGAATTTCTGAGGCTAAAGTTACTGCAGCTGCATATACCAATAGTTTCGCTACACCTATCGCGATGTTAGCTACAGAACTATTTGATCTTGATCAAACAGGCAAAACTCTCACTAAACAGAATCCACCAAACGCAGGCACATTAAATCTTATCGGTAATTTAGGAATCAACTTAGGTATAGACAATGGCTTTGATATTGCTGGTGGTGACAATGGCTTAGCTTTAGCGACTGTGGCAGGTGAAACTGGACCATCTGTACTTTATCGAGTCGACTTAAATAGCGATACAACAATTACAACACCTAGAGCACGTTTAGCTATCAGTGTAGATGGAACACCAAATTTAGCAGCTTCAACTATTGGTGGTAACACCACTCCACAAGTCATCGACCTAGCGATCTTACTTAAATAAGCTGAAATCAAAAAAACCGCATCATTGATGCGGTTTTTTATTTTGCCTATAAATTTTAAGCAATATGTTTTTGTACGATAATCGAACCAACCGAATATCCTGCGCCAAATGATGAAATTACAGCATATTCACCATTATTTACCTGCTCGCCTGTACGGTGCATTGCAATAATTACGCCCGCAGAAGAAGTGTTAGCAAACTCATCCAAAATAATTGGTGCACGATCTAAATCAGCATCCTTACCAACAACGAGTTTTAAAATTAACTCATTCATATTAGCATTCGCTTGATGCAACCAGAAGCGTTTAACTTGTTCAGGTGTTAATTGTAATTTTTCCAACTGTGCTGTAATGATTTTTGCGACAAGTGGACAAACTTCTTTAAACACTTTGCGCCCATCTTGACGGAACAATTTGTCATCAACAACCGCATCTTCACTACGGTTTAAGAAACCAAAGTTATTACGGATGTTATTTGAAAATTGGGTAAACAAATGAATATCTAAGATTTCATAACCTGATTTGGTTTCAGTTTCTTCGATAATTGAAGCAGTTGCAACGTCACCAAAGATAAAGTGCGCATCACGTGTACGATAATCCAAGTGACCTGAGGTAATTTCAACATTCAAAAGTAAAACACGGCGAGCACCACATTTCACAGCGTCATAAGCTTGCTTTAAACCAAATGTTGCAGCTGAACACGCGACATTCATATCATAAGCATAGCCTTTAATACCTAATGCCGACTGAATTTCAATCGCAACAGCAGGATAAGCACGTTGCATATTTGAGCATGCCAAAATCACAACATCGATATCTTCAGCAGTGACACCTGCATTTTCCATCGCTTGTTTAGCAGCAATTACACCCCACTCGGCTTGGAGCGAAAGTTCATCATTACTACGCTCTTGTAAGCGCGGACGTAAACGTGTTGGATCTAAAATACCTGACTTCTCAACCACGTAACGGCTTTTAATACCAGATGCTTTTTCAATAAACTCAGGACTTGAACCACGTAGAGCTTCGATCTCACCTGCTGCAATTTTGTCAGCATTTTGTTGATTAAATTGTTCTACATAAGCATTTAAACTTTCAACCAACTCTTCATTAGAAATTGTTTCAGTTGGGTGAAACAAACCTGTACCTGTTATACGGATGCCCATGTAAAACTCCTGTAAAGAATGGTTCTAACTTTCATTATTGCTCAGTTTAACCGATTGCTAATCGATCCCATAGTTTTTGTAATCTAGTTGGTGAAATTGGCATCTTTGTTTTCATTGGTTGAGAAAACAAGGAAATTCTCAATTCCTCTAACATCAAATACATTTCTTTGATTTTATGATCATTTTTAAACTTAAATACTTTGTCCATCCATGGATCGACATCATCAATTGCAGCAAGGTCACGTTGTAGATTATTTGGCAAACGATCTAAACGCAATAGCAATGCTTTTAAATAACGTGGATATTCCTGCCAAATCTCACTTGGTTTGCTATAAACAAAGTCCGCCAATGACATTAAGTCCAACTGATCCTCTATATCGTCAATACTACGACCGAATATATCTTGATCTAAAACCAACAACTCACGACGAACTTGCTGCCATTGGGTAAAAATTTCAGTGATGTCCGTTAGTACTTTTTGACCATTGCTCAAAAAGTGTTTTTTTACATCAAGTGCTAAGGTATTAAATTCTTCAGCATTTTGTGGAAGTTGTTGGATTGATACTTGTAGGGTTGCATAAACCAACATTTGTTCGAGTTTAGCGCGCTCACCCAATGGAGAATATGCCAAAGCCAAAGGTTTAGAAATCTGCTTTTTCAGTTGGCGAATCAAATCTCCAAGCTGCATATGAATCAGACGAATGACACCTTCACGATGCTGTTTGAGGGCTTCTTGCTGATCATTAAACGTTTGTACAACCACACCTGATTCATCTTTTGCTTCAAGTGCAAAAAATATCTTTGTGGGAACAAGCGCTTGATACTGTTTAACTATCACTCCTGTAACCTTTTGAGAAGCTTCAAAGATAAAGCTCTCAGGGAAGGCTTGGAACTCGCCTTGCTGTTGTTTTACTGGACGATGAGTTTCAACTCGGCATCTCGCCTTTAATTCATCTAAGTCACGACCTTGTGCAATTAATTTTCCTTTTTCATCAATCACTTTGATAAAAGGAACAAGGTATTGATCGATACGTTCAAACGAGAAATCTTTTTCAGTAATCTGCTCTCCACGTAGAGCAAAAGCGAGATAGTTAAATAGATGCTCACGTAAATGAACAGCATCGACACCCTGCATTAACTTTTTGGCTGTATCAGGAATTGGAACTAAATTGCGGCGTTTATCTTTAGGTAGTGCTTTTAATAAAGCCTCGATCAAATCTTGCCGCCAGCCAGGTAT
The DNA here is from genome assembly GCF_030913345.1 of Acinetobacter sp. A22. Taxonomy (NCBI): domain Bacteria; kingdom Pseudomonadati; phylum Pseudomonadota; class Gammaproteobacteria; order Moraxellales; family Moraxellaceae; genus Acinetobacter; species Acinetobacter sp. A22. The sequence goes on along the minus strand of NZ_CP133162.1, from coordinate 790,531 downwards.
TCCCCATGACCATTGCTTTTCATCCACTTGAGGCAATGCTTGCACAGGAATTTTAACCGTAGCCCCATCTTCATCATGACTTGGATCAAAACGATAACTTGCTGCTAAACGTAATTGCCCATTGTGCAAATAATCTGGAAATTGTTGCGTAGTTGGACGATCACTCATCCAGAGTGCGTCATCCTCAACAAACAAATAACGAGGATTTTTTGCTTCTACGGTCGCTCGCCAATCTTCAAAACTATGTCGACTCGCCACTTCAACTGGTACACGTTCTGCATAAAATTGATAAATCGTTTCTTCATCGACCACTAAATCACGGCGGCGTAATTTATCCTCAACTCGCTCCACTTCTTCAAGTTTAAGCAAGTTATGTTTTAAAAATGCAGGGGTAATGCCTAAATTGCCAGTCGTGAGCGCATCACGCAGAAAGATTTCATGTGCAGCTGCCTGATCAACTTTTTCAAAGTTCACTAAACGTTTAGGTTCGATAATCAAACCAAATAAGGAAATTTGAGCATAGGCATTTACTATGCCACCTTTTTTTGACCAATGTGGTTCAAAATAGTGATATTTCAATAGGTCTCGAGCAGCTAACAATATCCATTCAGGATCTATTTTCGCCAAAGTACGCAGATAAACTTGGGATGTTTCTACCATCTCAAATGCCATAACCCACGCTGTATTGGTTTTATGCAATGTGCTGGCTGGGAAAACTTTGGCTTTTTGCTGACGAACAGCCATAAAGGTATTACGTTCATCAGTTTTGTTGGCAATAAATGAAAGTAAACCAGTTAATAAAGCTCGATGTAAATTTTCATAATTTGCACCCTTTTCATTAAAACTAAGTTTTAAACCTTCTGCCAACTCTACTAATTGTTGATGTGTTTGTTTCCACTCACGCAAACGTAACCAACTCAGAAAATGTTGGCGTGCAAACTGACGGCGTTTATTTTCAGATTGAGCATCAGGGCTTGTTTGCAATGTATTCCATAATTTTAAATAGAACAAAAAGTCAGAATCAGCTTCTTTAAATAAAGCATGCTTTTGATCTGCCTGCATTTGTTTATCTGCTGGTCTCTCACGAGGGTCTTGAATCGCTAAAGCACTAACAATAATCAAGGTTTCTTTAAGTACCCCAAAATGTGCTCCACCGATAATCATACGTGCTAAACGAGGATCAATCGGCATACGTGCCATCATTTGACCAACTTTAGTCAGATCATTCTTGCGTTCGTTCAAGGCACCCAATTCAATAAGCAACTTACGACCGTCATTTACCAAACGAAAATCAGGTGGCTCAATAAAGTCAAAATCTTCTAAACTACCTAAACCAAGACTTTGCATTTGTAAAATTACAGAAGCCAAGTTCGTCCGTTTGATCTCTGGTTCGGTAAACTCAGGACGACTTAAAAAGTCTTCTTCGCTATATAGACGAATGCACACACCCGCTGCTATACGACCACAACGCCCTTTACGTTGATTGGCTGCTGCTTGTGAAATCGCTTCAATTGGCAAACGCTGAACACGCGATCGATAGTTATAACGTGAGATACGTGCAAATCCACTATCAATCACATAGCGGATATTTGGAACGGTCAATGCCGTTTCTGCTACGTTCGTGGCAATAATGATGCGGCGACCTTTACCACCAGGATTAAAGATTTTTTGTTGTTCAGCGAGAGCTAGTCGTGCATATAGAGGTAATACCTCTGTATGACGTGGTCCATATTTCTGCAATGTTTCTTGTAATTCTCGAATTTCTTGCTCTGTACTGGCAAAAATTAGAATATCAGCATGTTCAGGATGACCTTTTGCTTCAGCATCAGCAAAACACTCTTCAACAGCTTGAACAACGGCTCTAGGTAGATTTTCCTCAAAATCATCGAACTCATCATCATCACTACCAGCAATACTCAATTCAGAAATAGGACGATAACGAACTTCAACAGGGTAATTGCGACCTTCGACTTTAAAAATTGGTGCATTATTAAAATATTGACTGAACCGATTTACATCTAAGGTTGCAGACGTAACAATCACTTTTAAATCAGGACGCTTCGGCAATAATTGCTTCAGATAGCCCATGATAAAGTCGATATTGAGAGAGCGTTCATGCGCTTCATCAATGATAATGGTGTCGTATTTTGATAAGAATCGATCATTAGTCAATTCAGCTAACAGAATACCGTCCGTCATCAACCGAACGATCGAGTCTTGAGAACCTTGCTCATTAAAGCGAACTTTAAAACCAATTGACTCGCCAAGCTTTTCACCAACTTCTTCCGCAATACGTTGCGAAACGCTTCGTGCAGCCAAACGACGTGGTTGTGTATGTCCAATCATGCCAGTAAGTCCACGACCTGCAAGCATTGCGATTTGAGGAAGCTGTGTGGTTTTACCAGAGCCTGTTTCACCTGCAACAATAATCACCTGATGCTTTTGAATAGCCTCGATCAAACGATCGGCGTATTGCGTAACAGGCAAATCTTGGTTGAGTTTGATCTTAGGCAAGCGAGCTAAACGCTGTTTTACCTTTTGGTTTGATTGTTCAAATAGTTTTTCGATTTCTGCTGTTTCTGTTTTTTTATTTTTGCGCAGTCGATTTAAACGGTGACGGTCACGTGCCATAACCAATTGATCTACATTTAAATGACTCTGCACTGAACAGCTTTCCTGAAAATTAAATAATCGGCTATTTTACGCCTTAAAATCTTGCTATGCAAAGGAACTACAGAAATCTATTGATGATATTGCTGTAGTTCTAGTTTGGTTTTTATGATTTAGATGAATGATCAAAACGATTACGTAACTGTTTGACGTATTTTTTAAATGGCCACGCAAATTGCTTTACAAAACTATTGGGGATCTTATACCCCACAGTTCCATATACACTTGCCAAATGGTTTGGCATATACACTGTTTTAAAAATGACATCATACAATGGGATAAATGCCGCATAGTTTTTATCAATTGCAGGTTTCTCTGAAGAGTGATGCCAATGATGAAACTCAGGGGTAGCTATCAGCCAGCGTAAATACGGAAATCTAAAACGTACATTTGAGTGGATGAATATCGCATGAAAAGAAATAAATACGAGATAAGCAAAAACGGCTGAGGTATGAAAACCTAATAAAAATATCGGTAACGTTGCAATAAATCGCGTCATCAATACTTCGACAATATGTAAACGTGAAGATGCTAACCAATCCATATGTTCCGTTGAATGATGGATCGCATGAAAACGCCACAAGAAATTCACCTCGTGCATCGCGCGATGCAACCAATACACAACGAAATCAACGACAATCAACAATTCTATAAATTGCAACCAAATCGGCTGTGCTTGTACAAAAGGAACGATTGGATTATTCGGAAGATGAGTAATCCAATACTGAATCGGCATGACTGTTAGAAAGGTAAAGAGTTGAATGCCAATGTGACTAAACATGAAATATTTCATATCCGTCACCCATCCCACTCTAAGTATTTTTTGATGGGGATTTTTAGCAAAAAAACCTTCTAAAGGGATAAAAACTAAAGCCAAGATCACAAGTGTTAGTACGAAATAATCAATACCTGCATAGAAAGGAATGTTCGGCAAAGTTGGGGCTTTGATTAACCCACATCCCAAAACAGCCGCAACTAATGCGAAACACAAACCATAAAACCCATATCGATTTTGTCGAAAAATCGCACTAAACGCCCCAAAACCGACACTAAGTACAATCGCGATCATCAAACTAAAATAAAAAGCATCATAATGTTTAACGTATAGCGGACGTAGTTCTGGCATGGTGAGAACTGAAGGAAATAAAAAGCATAAAGCACTGAAAATGCTTAATAATCCTAGAGACATAGATATAAAAGCACTAATCTTGCCTAAACCCGCATTGAGTTCAAGATTCTCAAATTTTTCTCTCAATTGATCTGTCATTTGTTGTATTAATTCTCTTTGAATACGAGTAATCTCGCTCGCTGTTAACTTTAATCCTGCTTAATACTTCACAGTATTTCTACCCTATCTCAAATTCTAAACATCCCAAACATTTGAAACAAGAAACATTTGGACCAATATTTAAGCATAAACAATAATATCTCCAACATGCATGAACTTCGTGCAGATTATGGTTTTTTATATAATAGGACTTACGCATTGACAGATTCAAAAAAGTATTAAAATGCTTTATAAAGTATCTGTGATTAGACGAATTAAACATGCTTCTACAGCAACCTGTACTCTACCCATTTATATGGGCTTTCTCATGACAGAACCGAACTCTATTAGCTGCACACAACTTGCCGAGACTTATAACATCTCGCATGATAGTGTAAATCGCTTTCTAGAGCGTGAAGACTACACACCTCACGACCTATATCAAGAATCAATTCAACATATTGATAATAATAAACTTATAGTCAGTATTGATGATACTGTTTTAGATAAACCATATAGTCAGCATATGGACTTAGTTAGCTATTTTTGGTCAGGCAAACACCACCGATCCGTCAAGGGTATTAATCTCATTACCTTGTATGCGACAGATCAAAATGGTCAAAATATTCCAATTAATTTCCGAATTTATGACAAATCTGAAAGTAAAACCAAGAATGATTACTTTATGGATATGTTAAGTGAAGTACTCAGTTGGGGTGCAAAGATTCAATTTATTACAGGTGATAGTTGGTATTCATCGACTGGAAATCTAAAAACCATAAGAAAATATGGTATTCGATTTATGTTTGGTATCGACTGTAACCGTAAGGTTTCCCCAGAAAAAGGACAATGGTTTCAACTGCGTTTATTGCCAGATTTTCATCAGGGTCAAGTGGTCTGGCTCAAAGATTTTGGCTTTGTACAATTATTTAAGACTCAGTTAAAAGAACAGCAGAGGTTTTATATTGTGCATCAAGATGAAGATGATTTATTGTCCTTTGAGGGTTTTCATGAATTACATTCAAGTCATTGGAAAATAGAGCAATATCACCGAGTGATTAAACAGGTTTGTCATATTGAAAAGTTTCAAGTAAGACGATCTAAACTGATTTTGAATCATATTTTTGCAGCCTTGATGGCCTACGTCGAGATACAAAAGAACCAGTTTGAGCGGATCTTTGAAAATGTATATCGTTGGCAGAAGAAATTATTTAGACCAATCATCAAAGACTTCATTGATGACTTTATTCTCGATAAAAATCATCTCCTACCACAGAGAATCTATAAATAATAGTGCGTAAGTCCTATATAATTTTATTTTTTTCAATTTTACCCTTGAATTTTAAGGCGATCGGCTTCATGTTGTAGAGCACGATCATTTTCGATATTTGTCATTTTTGCTTCATGTGAATGGAGTCAAATGGAAATATCTTTTTTTGGGTGAAAGCTATCGATCTCGGATCATTTAATTTTCCGATTTTAGTCATGTAAAAATACTATTTCCCCAATAACTAGAAATTATTTATTCTAGACCTCGCAAACAAGTTTAAAGATAAACCTCAATCATGGAGACAATGATGAGCTTGATTAATACTGAAGTTAAACCATTTAAAGCTGATGCATTCCGCAACGGTGAATTCATTCAAGTAACTGATGCTGATCTTAAAGGCAAATGGTCTGTTCTTATTTTTATGCCAGCTGCATTCACATTTAACTGCCCAACAGAAGTTGAAGATGCTGCTGAAAACTATGAAGAGTTCAAAAAAGCTGGTGCAGAAGTTTATATCGTAACAACTGACACTCACTTCTCTCATAAAGTATGGCATGAAACTTCACCAGCAGTTGGTAAAGCTCAGTTCCCATTAGTTGGCGACCCTACACACCAATTAACTCGCGCTTTTGACGTTCATATTGAAGAAGCTGGTTTAGCACTTCGTGGTACTTTCATCATCAACCCAGAAGGCGTTATCAAAACTGCTGAAATTCATGACAACGCAATCGCTCGTGACGTATCAGAAACTTTACGTAAACTTAAAGCTGCTCAATTCGTAGCTAGCCACCCAGGCGAAGTTTGCCCTGCTAAATGGAAAGAAGGTAACGATACAATCGCTCCATCTATCGACTTAGTTGGTAAAATCTAATTTCTAGATATAGAGATTAGTTAAAAACCACTCTTTTTAGAGTGGTTTTTTTATGCAGGTTACTCTCATATAAGCAATCATATTTTTCAATGATTCTTATCATTTTTTATTCACTAGAAAACTTCATTTTCTGATTGTCAGTTTTACAAAGTTGGAGTACTGTCAAAAGATGAGCACTTAAAGAGTTTTTTATATGTAATAAACGATGATCACTGCGGGGGTGCAAGGTATGGAAAAATCTGTAGTCGTAACATCTTGGAAATATGATGTTTCTTCACGTTATTTAAAAATTTTCTATAACAATGGTTCAGGCGAACTTTACCACCCAGTACCAGAGTTTATTTACGATAATTTACTTCGCTCAACAGATAAAACAGCTTTTGTGCAGAAATATCTTGAGTTTGATTTACACTTCAAACGTCTTCAAATTTCTGCTTCATGATAAAAAAAGCCCTTTTCAGGGCTTTCTTCATATCATATCTATCTCTTCTGCATATTTTTCATATATTCGTGCTTCGGCATCAGGGTGTAAATTTACTTTACTCAAGTCACCGTTGTAATGCTCTACCACTCGATCATCCATAATTTTTGACCACCATGCTGGAATGAAGGCTGGTAAAAGCATGGCACCATAACCTGCTGGTAATTGAGGTGCATTTTCAAAATGACGTAAGGTTTGGAAACTCCGTGTCGGATAAGCATGATGATCTGAATGACGTTGTAACTGGTACAGAAATAGATTCGTCACTAAATTATTATTGTTCCAGCTATGTTCTGGCAAAGTACGCTCATACTGCCCATTTTCTTTCTTCTCACGTTTTAAACCATAATGTTCAATATAGTTAACGGCTTCAAATAGAGTCACCGCATATGTAGCTTGAGTGAGTTGAAATGGAACTGAACGCATACCAAATTTCTTAAACATCAAGCCATGATAAATTGCTGACATGGCCCAACCATGAATCAGTTCATTTTCCTTGCAGAAAAATGGTAGTTTTTTGCGTTCTAAACGTTTCTTTTCTATCTCAATTGCAGATTTAAAACTTCCAATTACTGTACGTGGTAAGAACTTCCAAAAGGTCTCACCCAAGCGTGATGATGCAGGATCTTCAGGCGTTGCTACTCGACGATGATGCCCATATGGATGTTCAATTCTGAAGTGGTTATACCCCGATGGTGCTAATGCAAGATGTGATAAATAATGTTCTAAACGACCATTTTTATGGCTTAATTCATGTGCAGTATTAATTGCAATACCATTCACCATACCAACTAAAGTTCCTAATAGAACTTGATCAGCTACAGATGTGCCTTTTCGACTTGCTAAGTATGCTCCATAAACGTTAGTCGCATATTGGAGTGGTATAAAAAGCTTCACAATGCGAGAGTAATATGGGTCAGCTTCTAAGTCCGCAATCGCATCTAGTGGTGGATTTTCAGTATCCTCACCAATTAATTTGTCTAGAGTTGGGATCACACCATGGATAAATAATGGTCCAAATGAGGCAAAAAACTTTTTCGATTTTTTAGGTCCAAATTGATAGCCAGCAAGTCCACTCATCGCGATAGCAGGTACTGCAAGACCAAGTAACCACAAATGACGCTTTTTATCCTTAAATGGTGTAGTTGTTTGTTCTACATCTAATTGCGCATGCATATTCATACTAAACTCCTCAATCAAGCGTTTAATGTTTTGCTTGAATTGATTGTGTTCTTATGAACAGTTGCTATATTATCATTTTAAGACTTCATATTATCATTTTAAGACTTTATTGGAGATTTATTGTGCACAAACAACAAATCCCTGTTATTCCAGCTCGCTATTATTTACGTTTGATTGAGATATTGATCAGTACCAATCAATACGATAATTCAGTTTTAAATCAATTTAAGGATCAATTATCACAAACTGAATTTTTATCAATCCAACAAATCGAACAATTTATTGAGTTAGGATTAAGTTTACCAAATACAGAAGATTTAGCCTTTCAGTTAGGCAGAAATTTAAAACTAAGTTCACATAGCTTGGTCGGTTATGCACTTATGACCAGCCCAAATTTAGATCATGCTTTAAAATTAATTGCACAATATTTCAAGCTAATCATGCCAAGCTTTAAGCTATCCATTCAGTTTTCACAAGCGCAGCAAAAAGTAGAATTATTATTTGAACCAATTTTGCAGATGAACAAACAATGTTTAAGCTTTCATATCGAAGCAATTGCAGTCGGATTTTATTACAGTCTATTTGAGCTTGCAGGTCAGCAATTACAACGCTATCGAATTTATTTAAGTATTCCTGAACCTGCTTACAGTGATAGATACATACACCTTGTCAAAGCTCAGTTTCATTTCAATTACACTTGGTTTACAGGGATCAGAGTTGTACTTGATCAGCAGCAATTAGCACTTCCCTTGCCTTTAGCAGATGCACATAGCTTAAAAGTTGTAGAACAACGTTGTCAGGAACAGATTCAAAAAATTTATCATCAGGGTGAAATTGTTGAGTGGATCAGTACGATGTTAAGGCAAGCGAATCAAGTTCCGACACTGACTGAATGCGCGAAAGTATTAAATATTTCAACCAAAACCCTACAACGATATTTGCAACAACAAGGAGTAGAATTTAATCGCCTAAAACAAAAGATCAGTACTGAACGTGCAATTGAATTACTTGAAAATACATCCTTTACCATTACACATATTGCATATGAGTTAGGTTATTCCAACCCTGCCAATTTCACACGTGCATTTAATAAAATAATGGGGTGTAGCCCTCAAGATTATCGATTGGCACATACCAAAACTAACTCACTTCGTGACGACCATACATAAGCCTGCACCTATAGGTAATATAGTACTCATATAAAGTTCGTCATTTTTTATCAAATCTAATAATGGCTTCACTTCTGCTGGGTGAGAAATTACATTATCAATAATTAAAGTCCCACCTTTAGTTGACATGAGTCTCTTGAGATCATTCCAATAACCAGCATAGCTTCCGCGTTCGGCATCTAAGAGTATGAGATCATATTGCTCGGTGGATGCTGCCAAATAATCAGCTGCATCTCCCACCCAAAAATCAATATACGCTTCTAGACTAAATTCTTCTGCATATTTCTTCGCTTGTGCACTACGGAATGCATTGATTTCAAGTGTTTGAACATGACCGCCAACTGTCTTTGCAGCCTCAGCTAACCAAAGTGTTGAATATCCAGTGGAAGTGCCTATTTCTAAAATACGTTGGGATTGCTGTGTTCGTACCAGCATAGCCAATAATTTAGCGGACTCAGCTTCAATGTTACGAAAGCGTCGTAAACGATCTGCCTGTCGAGCATCATGTTGTTTAAATTCATCATATAAATCAGCAATTCGTTTTAAAAACACCGTGCTGGTCATATTTCACTCCCGATGATACTCAGACCTTTGGCTATCAATTATGTTGGTTGAATCAACTTAAAACGTGGAATAATTTCACCACTATCAAGTGCAACAGTTTCAGTAAACATACTTAAAGGTCGAACCCACATGGAATAATCACCATACAAGCATTGATATACAACCAACTCTTCTTCTGTTTCGCTATGTCTTGCAACATTAAATACCTGATAAAGTTGACCTTTATAGTGTTGATAAATACCACGCTGTAAAGCCATTTCACTTTCCCTTAGTTATGCCATGTAAAGATTGCAGTTATATAACAAGTTCAGAAGTATTCAAGTTTTATCTTTGAACGCATTTAATTAACATGGAGCCTTAATATTTAAAAATACGATCAAAATAATAAAAACAACCTGTTTTACCTATTTAAATAATTTGCGTACTATAGCCCCATTGAAAGAATTTAGCTGATTGAATTGCTGAGAATTTGGAGAAAGACATGTTAGATCAAAATATTAAAACTCAATTAAAAGCTTACTTAGAACGTTTAGAAAGTCCAATCGAGTTGGTGGCTGCTTTAGATGAATCCGATAAAGCTGCAAAAATCAAAGAACTCGTGACCGAAATTGCTGAACTTTCTGATCAAGTTACGGCGCGTTTTGACGGTTCAAACGCTCGCCGTCCTAGTTTCGGTGTGGCTAAAGCAGGTGAACAACCTCGTGTGTTCTTCGCTGGTCTACCAATGGGACATGAGTTCACCTCTTTGATCTTGGCATTGTTACAAGTTTCAGGTTATGCACCGAAGGTATCTGATGAGGTGTTAAATCAGATTAAAGGTTTGAACTTAAAATCAAACTTTGATGTGTTTGTATCTTTGAGTTGTCACAACTGTCCAGATGTAGTTCAAGCGTTGAACTTGATTGCGATCTATAACCCCGATGCAACTGCGACCATGATTGATGGTGGTTTCTTCCAAGAAGAAGTTGAAGAACGCAAAATCTTAGCAGTCCCAATGTTGTTCCAAGACAATGAACATATGGGTCAGGGTCGTATGACTTTGGAAGAAATCATCGCGAAGTTAGATAGCAACTCAGCAGAGAAAGATGCAGCTCTTCTCAATGCAAAAGATGCTTTTGATGTATTGGTGATTGGTGGTGGTCCTGCAGGCGGTACAGCAGCGATCTATGCAGCGCGTAAAGGGATCAAAACTGGGATTGTGGCTGAACGTTTTGGTGGTCAAGTCATGGATACCATGGATATTGAAAACTTTACTACGATTCAAAAAACAGTTGGTCCTAAGTTTGCTCAAGACATGGAAGCCCATGTCCGTGAATACGGTGTGGACATCATGAACTTGCAACGTGTCAGCAAGATCACAGGTGCAGATCAAACAGCCAATGGTTTGGTTGAAGTTGAACTAGAAAATGGTGCTAAGCTTGAGTCTAAGACCATCATTCTTTCAACAGGTGCTCGTTGGAGAGAAATGAATGTTCCAGGTGAAGCTGAATACCGTACACGTGGTGTTGCGTACTGCCCACACTGTGATGGCCCATTATTTAAAGGTAAACGAGTTGCAGTGATTGGTGGAGGTAACTCGGGTGTAGAAGCTGCGATTGATCTTGCAGGGATTGTTGAGCATGTGACTTTGGTTGAGTTTGATACCAAACTTCGTGCTGACCAAGTCTTACAGGATAAGTTAAATAGCTTGCCGAATACCACAGTTATTACCAATGCTTTAAGTACTGAAGTGGTTGGTGATGGTTCACAAGTGACAGCATTGAAGTATAAAGATCGTGCGACTGATGTAGAACACACAGTAGAACTTGCGGGAATCTTTGTACAAATTGGTTTATTGCCAAATACGGATTTCCTAAAGAACAGTGCAGTTGAACTCAGCAATCGTGGTGAGATTGTGATTAACGATCGTAATGAAACCAATGTACAGGGTGTATTTGCAGCAGGTGACTGTACGACAGTACCATACAAGCAAATCATCATCGCAACAGGCGAAGGTGCGAAAGCAGCATTATCTGCCTTTGATTACATGATTCGTTCTACAAACTAAGTCAATATCTTGTTTTGTGACCACACTTACATTTAACAATGTAAGTGTGTGTTTTTACAAGTTATCAACAAATTTGTAACTTTCTTATTCACTCGCTTTGTGTTTATATTTTCGATATCCATACGTGTTGGATGCCACAACGAAAAGGAAATATGAAAATGAATAAATTACTTGTTGCGTTAGGTCTAGCTGCTACTGTTGCTCTTGTAGGCTGTAATAAAGATAAAGCACCAGAAACTGGTGCAACAACGGGTGAACATTTAGAAAACGCTGCTGAACAAGCTGGCGCTGATGTGAAAGATGCTGCTGATGCTGCAACAACCAATGTAGCTACAGCGGTTGATACTGCTGCTGATCAAATCGACGCTGCTGCTGATCATACTGCTCACGCAACCGCTGAAGCCGCTGCTAAAACTGAAGCTGCTGCACGTGATGCAACTGCTAATGTTGCTGGTGCTGTAGAATCAGGTGCAGCTGAAGTGAAAGAAAAAGCTCAACAATAATTTGTTGATAATAAAAAAGCCTCTGTAGACAGAGGCTTTTTTATTTGTACATTTTTAATTAAACAAACCTTCATCACGCATTGCAATTTGTACAGACTGACGTTCTGCAACTTTATTTCGTAGCGCGATAATATTGGTATAAGGCGTTAAATCATGCTCAATATGATTTGACCAGTTTGTCAGTACAAATAAATATGCATCCGCTGGACCAAAATTATCATCAACTAGATAATCATATTCAGATTCAGCTAAATAATTATCGATATATTTAAGTAAACGATCTACTTCTGCATATGCTTTGGTCTTTTCATCATCTGTAAGTTTACCACCAAAGAAAACAGCATATGCATCATGAAGTTCTGAGTTCAAATAACCCAACCATTCCAATACCTTAGCTCGTCCCATCCCTGATGGTGGAATTAAATCTTGCTTTGGATCGTGTTGTGCTAAGAATGGTAATATCGCTACATTTTCAGTCAAAATTAGACCTGGATTAATTTCTAGTGCTGGGACATACCCCTTAGGATTAATCTCGTAATAATCTGCACCTTTAGAAGTTTTATGCGTTTTTAAATCAACTCGTTCTAAATCAAAATCAACATTTATTTCATTTAAAATAATGTGTGCCGCTAACGAACATGCGCCTGGTGAATATACAACTTCATCTCTAATCCTTGTTATCTAACTACTTATGCTCTTGAACTTCGAATGAACATCGAGAACAGATATAGATTTAAATTTATAATAGCTCTAATGCTAAAAACATCTACCCATCTACTATTAATGAATTTTTTTCTAGCTTGCAAGTTATATTCCGTGACGATTGATTAATTTATGAAAAAACAAACTGCACAATGTCACGGAATGTAGTTAAGCTCGACCAAAAAGCTTACCTAACCACTCAAATAGAGAATTTAAGAACTCGACAATGATATTTTTCTGATTCGGTTCTAGCTGAGCATCTGGTGTTTTTAAGTCTAAGTCTACAATGACAGGGTCATGGTCAGATGAACGATATGGGTCTGCAGCAAAGAAAAGTTCTTTTTGCTCATCAGTTTTATATTCTTCATTGTAATCAAGTACCGTCGGCTCATCAGCATTGATATGCCAAGCAAAAGCTTTAACTACACGTTTATAGAGATTTGCATCAGCAATCGCATGATCAAGATTACCTGCTCCACCATAACCATCACTATTACTGAAAACCCCAAAGACGTAACTATAAGCGTTCGTACCCTCGCCGATTTTGCTGTCATTGATTAGAACTTTGTAGTTGGCTTTTTCAAAAGCTAAAATTGGGTCTTCTTTGGCATAGCTATTCATATCACCAAGCAACAAAATATTTGGATTTTTGACTTGGGTAGGATTCTTTGCAATCCACTGAGTGAGCTGTTCGACGGCTTTAACACGAGTCGGATTCCAGCAGCCTTGACCATCTTTTTGATCTGCATCAAGCGAGTTCAAGTCAACGCCCGAACAACTTTTAGATTTAAGATGATTTGGAATCACTGTGAAAATTTGTCCACCATGCACTGGTTTGAATGATTGTGCGATAGTCGAACGATTCTTTTCACCCAGATCTAGAACGGCTGCTTTATTCACTGGTTGAACACGTTTGCTATTATAAATAATCGCCACAGCAATCACATCTGTGCCTAATTGATTTAAACCTTCAGGAATTACATATTTCCAATCAGGTCCTAAAGCTTTGGTTAAATAAGCAACCGCACTATCACTACCATAACCATTATTGGCAATCTCCATCAAACCATACACATCAGCATCAATGGATTTTAATGCGTTTATGATTTTGGCATGTTGCTTATCAAATTCAGCCTGACTGTTCGCACCACGTTCTGTAGGGAAACCATTCTTGCCATTGTCATAGTTCAACACGTTGAATGCTGCAGCACGAATATGTTTAGTTTGTTTCACAGCAATTGTCGTACGTGGATTAGTCGTGGTAACGACTTCAGGCAAGTTTGCACCTGCAATTGGTTGTACACGCCAAGCATTAAAGCGATATTCCAAAATGCCTTGTGCATTCTTTAATTGATATCCAGAACGTAAAGTTCTTAAAGCACTAAAATTTTGTGGCAACCATGGTGCTCGATTTTGATTATTATAGCCATCATCAAAAATGATCTTAGAAAGCAGGTTTTGCTGTGCCAATGCCTTCGCTTCATTCGATAAAGCTGGATATAGATTGGTAGGAATAAATAGGCGACCAAGACTCAGGGACAACTCACCATAACGCCCAAAATTATAGTTCTCGCTGACAGTTAAAGTTTGCGGTAATTTCACCAACATGCCTTGATAGCGTTTTGGTGTATTACCTGTATTTTCAGTCAAACTCGTAAATGGCAAATTAAGATCAAGTGGCTGAATTAGCGATGCCATATTTTGATTACAGGTTTGTATGTCTTGCTGTAATTGATCAATTTGAAGTTGGTTTTGATAGTTAGTGAGACGACCGCGTAAAATCACCTCATCGCCGATTTGTCCGCCTTTGACAGCACTGCTCGCAGGAATATAAACAAAAATCGCATTACTCACATTTGGCGTTGCCTTGCTATCTGGTGTTTGTATATAGAAACCTGAAAATCCATTGCTATAGCGATAGTCCGCCGTGATCACCCCACGAATCGTATAATTTTGATTTTGAGTTGACTGTGCTAAGTTCGCAATTGGAGTATCCGTACTGCTACAGCCGACTGATTCATTGACTGGAGGCGTTGTTGTTGAACCTGACAAATTTGAAAAATCATTTCGATCTGACCAAGCTTGCCAAGACTGATCTAAATCAAATGGACTGGTTGGATCAACACTGATCACAGGATTATCAGTTTGAATACGTTTAAAACTATTAGCAACACTATAAACTGTAGTGCCCCAACCTGAAGTTGGACGCTCACCTATCCGTCCAAAACGATCTACAGGCGTACCACGATAAAGTAATACAATCGCATCATCTCCATTGAATGATAGACCTGCTACTTGATTCACTTTGTTGCCTAATTGTGTTTGTAATTCCGAACGCCCGATTAGATATTTCTGTTTACTGGCTAAAGCCCCCTGTAAAGGAAATGCTGCTGTTTTGACTGTTCCCCCATTATTAAATTGTTGGATTTCATAATCTGCTAAATTTACTGTTGTCGCATCAGGATTATAGATCTCTAAACCTTTACGGTTGCTACTACCATCAACAGGTGGCTAAACATGAGTTGCGCATGTGCAATAGAAAATGTAGAAGAAGCTCCTAACAGACCTAAACAAATTGTAAGCGAATGGTAATTAAAATTTTTCATAGTTTTTTACTAAGTGTTTTAAATTGCAATTAGGCTATGCAACTTCTATGACAACTCTATGAAGCTTTTTTGACAAATTTTAATCACTACTAAAAAGTTTCAAGTAAATAAAACGATTTAAAAGTTTGACTTGAACACCTGAACACTTAAAATACGGCATTTCTATATTTATATCTCCAGAATCATGTCAAACGATCAGTTAGAAACGCAAATTACGGAACTCGACAATTTGCCTGAGCACCGTGAAATTGTGACGTTTATGCGTCGTTCAGCTCCGCTCAATACGTCACAACGTACTGCTTTAGAAGATCATCGTGATTTAATTTTGGAATACCCTGTTGGTGATTTACGTCAGCACTTTGAGCACCCCAAACGTCCATTAACCGTTGAAATCGGTTTTGGTATGGGACGTTCTTTAGTACTCATGGCTAAAGCAAACCCTGAGCGCAACTTTGTAGGCATTGAAGTACATGTTCCTGGTATCGCACAATGTGTCTATGAAGCAGGCATGGCAGGTTTAAAGAACTTATTTGTATTGGATGCTGATGCAATCCAAGTATTACGTGAAATGCCAGACAACAGTATTAACTGTGTACAACTTTATTTCCCAGATCCATGGCAGAAGAAGCGTCATTTTAAACGCCGCTTCGTGATACATGAGCGTATGCAATTAGTCGAACAGAAGTTGGAACTTGGTGGGACTTTCCACGCAGCTACTGACTGGGAACCATACGCAGAATGGATGCTTGATATTTTGGACAATCGTCCTGATATGGAAAATTTAGCGGGTAAAGGTAATAGCTACCCTCGCCCTGAATGGCGTCCAGTGACCAAATTCGAACGTCGCGGGCTTGAATCTGGTCATAAGATCAATGACTTTATTTTCAAAAAAATAAAGTAGTAATTCATCAAAAATTTAAAAATAGCATTAAATATCAACATTTAATGCTATTTCAACCTATTAAAAACCAACTCAATTTTAAATTTCAAATATAAAAGACAAAAAGTGAATTATTAAAACAACTTATAAAAGCTGTACCTATCAAACCTATATGCTTACTTTGTAAAATCAAATGTGTTCAAATTTACAACCCTCTATTTACATGATCTATAAATATTTTTTGTTCATGTTTAGCTAAAATAAAAAATGAATCATTTTGATCTCAAATGAAGAAATTATTGCTTCATAAACAATGAGTGCTCTATTCAGTGCAATGATTTAGCCCAAAGATGAAGATAGGTTGGTTTTATGGAAAAAACTCTGCAATGCCCCAAATGTGGTTCTACAGAAATCGAAGTACGTGATCATGACAAATTACTTAAAACTACAGGTGGCGTTTTAATGACTGCTGCTGGCACAACTGCTGGTACAGTAGGTGGTGCAGCAACTGGTGCATCAGTTGGAGCAGCTATAGGAACTGTAGCAGGTCCATTGGGTGTAATTGTTGGTGGAACTATTGGAACTTTCGTGGGTGCAATTAGTGTCGGGATTACAGGTGGCGTCGTTGGTAATATTTTCGGAAAAAAAGCGGGTGTCGTGATCGACAAGAATATTTTTCAAGATTATTTATGTCTAAAATGCAAACATCGTTTTAATCAAAAGAATTGATTAAGTTCAAGACACATTTACCTAATTTCTAAGCTGATATTTAAACAACTCATATCAGCTAAATGTGTTTATAAACAATACTTAAGTTTTCTAATACAGGTATTTTCTGATCTGCTCCTCTTGTTATTAATTATAAAAAATGCAAACACGACCGAACTTAGTTTAGACAAAAAAGATTATACAATTTATACATTTATGGTTATTTACCAGGTAAATGACGGGTCTTAATACCTTCACTTAAGAGCTGATAAACATCAACAAGATCATTTCTTGCATCTTTTTCTAATAACTTATGATGCATTTTTAAAATATTTTCATCACCACGCATAGCTGGACCTGTCTGCATTTCTTTAGGGTCATTGATTGTTGCTTTTTGTGCAGTCTCCAATATCAATGGGTGAAGTAAAGAAAAATCGACCTGTTGTTCATCAACAATTTGTTTAGCAATATCATAACAGTAGTTACTAAAATTACATGCAAAAACAGCAGCCATGTGCAATGTCTGACGCTGTTGAGAGCTGTATTGGTAAACCTTCTGAGTCAAACTACCTGCTAAAGAGGTGAGTAAATCCAAATCATGATTGTTTACAGCCTCGACAAACACAGGCGTTGTAGTCCAGTCAATCTCTCGTTCATAACTAAATGTTTGTAAAGGATAAAATACACCTGATTTGTCGTTAACTACTGAAAGAACTTCTAAACTTGTACTTCCTGAAGTATGTACAATTAATACTTGCTGCAAATAAGCGCTAATTTTTTGAATAACTTCAGCTATTGCTTGATCTGAAATAGCGATGATCACTAGATCAATATCAGAACTTAATTGCTCAAAATCACTGATGGCAACAGCATCCACTAACGATGCTAAACGATTGGCTTTTTCTAAATCACGACTAAAAACTTGTACAATCTGGTGATCAGGATGGAGTACTTTTGCTAAATGATAGGCAACACGCCCTGCACCAATGAATGTAATTCTCATTTTTATAGAACCT
The DNA here is from genome assembly GCF_030913345.1 of Acinetobacter sp. A22. Classification (NCBI taxonomy): domain Bacteria; kingdom Pseudomonadati; phylum Pseudomonadota; class Gammaproteobacteria; order Moraxellales; family Moraxellaceae; genus Acinetobacter; species Acinetobacter sp. A22. Next base: position 772,595 of record NZ_CP133162.1, on the reverse strand, counting down.
TTTTAGAAGCGAAATAATCTACCAATAAACTCTTTAAGAAAAGATTACAATAATGAATTAACTAATTGAAATAATTAAGCAGAATAAGTAACTTGACCTATTCTGCTTAGAAATAAAGTTTAGATAAATGTCTGAAGCACTTTGCCTTTCAAGGTTTGACCTAATAGCGGTGTATTTTTACCTTGAGATAAAATTGTTTCTTTTGAAACAGTCCACTCTAGCTCTGGATCAATCAGTACCCAACCTGCTTCTTGTTTCCAACGTTCAGTCATATTGGCAACTTTAGCAGGATTTAAGGTAACTTTTTCGACCCATTCTAAAGCATCAAAAACACCTTCTTGGATAAGCTGAACACCTAAACCGACATAGGTATCGAACGCTGTAATACCTGGTTGAGTTTCAGCAAATGGAGCCATTTTTGCTGAACTACTTAATGGTTCGTGATGGGTACAGATAGCGTCAATCACGCCCTCTTTTAAACCCTGACGCAACAAAGCTTTATCTTGTTCAGAGCGCAGTGGCGGACGAACATGTGCTAGAGAATTAAATCCATCCGTCAATTGTTCAGTTAAATGAAGTTGATGCATTGCTACATCCGCAGTTACTGGCAAACCTTTGGCTTTCGCAGCACGAATCAAATCAGTAGACGCGCCACATGACAATAAACCAAAATGGGCTTTGACACCTGTTGCTTCGATCATGAGTAAATATTTAGCAATCGCCACAGTTTCAGCAATCGCAGGAATCATTGGCAAACCCTGACGCGATGCAATAAAGCCTTCGTGTGCACAACCATCTTTCGCGATTTGCGGCTCTTCTGCGTAAAATACTACTGTTAAATCTAGACCAGCAGCATATTCAAGCGTACGAATCACAACATCATCATTTTCAAAGGCGGCATTAGCATTTGAAACCGCAGTACAGCCACCTTTTTTTAGACCAGCCATATTAGAAGGTTGCTTGCCATTTAAACCTTGAGTTTGAGCACCAATAATTTGAAGATAAATACCACCATCTAGTTGAGCTTTCTCAATTAGACCATGGATCAACGCACCATTATCTTGCACGATCGGCTTTGAGTCAGGAGGTGTAATTACATGCAAAATACCGTTTGCTCGCGCAGCTCTCCCCTCAGATTTTAATGTGCCGTGCTGTTGTTGTCCTGGTTCACGCAAACGCGCGCAGAGATCAACCATAGTTGGCATTAACCATTTACCTTGACCATCAATCATCTGATCAACTTGAGATGCTGCATCAACAATTTTACCGTTCTCTACATAAACAGTTTTAACTTGATCTGTTTTTTGAATTGGATCGAGTACACGAACATTTTCAATTTTTACAATACTCATGTGTAGCACCCTTATACAGCAATCGCTTCAATTAAACCTTGTTCTTGGAGCTGACCTTGCATCGCAAGTGCCAATACTGCCATGCGAACCGCAATACCATTCGTGACCTGTTTTAAAATCACTGATTGATCGCCATCAGCGACACTCGAATCAATTTCAACGCCACGGTTCATCGGTCCAGGATGCATCACAATACAATCTGGTTTAGCTAAAGCAAGACGTTCTTTATTTAAACCATACATCTTGTAAAACTCAGATTGAGATGATAATGCTGGAGAGTCGATACGTTCATTCTGAATACGTAATGCAATGATGACATCACAGTCAGTCACACCTGCATCCATTTGATTGAACAAGCGAACATGTTCACCGTATTCATTAAAACCCACAGGTAACAAAGTATTCGGTGCAATCACTCGAATGTCTTTACAGCCCAATGTCTGCAAAGCAGCGACATTTGAACGTGCAACACGTGAATGTTTGATGTCACCAATAATTGCAACGCTTAATTGCTCAAAAGGCTTTTTAGTTTCACGGCGAATGGTCAGCATATCTAGCATCGCTTGCGTTGGGTGCGCATGACGACCATCACCTGCATTAATAATTGCGACCTTAGGACATACATCTTTTGCTATGAAGTGCGCTGCACCTGAAGAGGAATGACGCACGACGAATACGTCCGCAGCCATAGCTTCTAAATTCCACAGCGTGTCACGCAAAGTTTCACCTTTAGATGTACTTGAGCGTGCAATATCAATATTTAATACATTTGCGGATAAACGCTTAGCTGCTGCTTCAAAGGTAGTACGTGTACGAGTAGAGTTTTCAAAAAATAGATTCATTACCGTGCGCCCTTCTAGAAGCGGACGATTAATCAAATTATTATTATCATCTAAAAAGCTTTGTGCTGTATCCAAAATCTTAGTCAGACTTTCTTTTGAAAGCCCCTCAATCGTTAAAAAATGCTTGAGATTTCCTTGTTGATTGAGCTGTATCTGACTCAAAGTATGCAATGCTGCCACGTGCATAAGAGATTCCTTATACGTTAAGTTAACGCATTATACAGATTTTATATTTCTTTCGTCGTTGAAGTTTTCAGCACTCAGCAAAACTTTTTAGTGGTGATCTACAATAACGATTTAATATTTTCTCTGCATGTTAATTTGATGAAAAGAAAATCAAAAAAATAAGGATGTAGAAAAAGCTCTACACCCTTGTAACGCTGTAATTATTTTTCACTTATTGTTTTTTTATTATTATCACTTATCGCAATGCACCAATATAATGGTGAGCGACTTGAGCTTTATAAATTTCTTCTTCTGTAACTTCCATAAAATAGCTTTCTTCTGTTTCTTCTAGCTTTTTATTTTCAACTATGGCTAACGTAGGCTCTGGATATAAATCTATTAATGGACGTAAACGATCAACATAGTGAGCCAACTCTTCGTCACTTGTTTCCAAAGCAATTTCTATAATGTGTTTTGCATATTCTTTATTGTTAACTAAGTACATCACATCAATTACACGACTGGATACACGTCTTAAACGAACATACATTTGTGTTGCGATAGCAAAAGCTTCAGCATTTACCTTAATTTCACTATTCATGCTTTCTTTCATAAAGTCCTCACGTCGTTGGGAGAAATGTATATTCTTGATTCATCACATAGAAAGCAAAATATGTACCAATAATTAAAAACACATTTAAACTTAAAAAATATTTTTATGAAAATTGATTAAAAATAGTAAAAATAATAGTCAATAATGCGGTCGATCACACAAATTTGCACCGACAGTTTCATTAAAAATCAGTTAAAATAGCCGATTGCTGAACTGCTTTTTTGGAAATGTGCATGAATTCTACACAACGTCTGACAAACTATTGGGTGACCTGTGCGGATGGACTTGAAACCTTATTACAACAAGAACTTGAAAATTTAGGTATTCAAAACATTCAACGCTTTGCTGGACGTTTGGTATTTAAAGGTACACTAGAAAATGCATATCGTGTTTGTATGTGGTCTAGACTTGCTTCTCGCGTGTTGTTACCGATCCACACTCACGAATTAGAACATACTCACGATGCCCGTGATGTCGCAGAAGAACTCTATGAAGGTGCAATCAGCTTTGATTGGTCTCTCATTTTTGCACCGCAAAGCACCTTCGCAGTGCGTTTACATGTTGAACGAGACATTAAAGTAAACACTCAATTTGCAACTTTACGTGTGAAAGACGGTGTAGTCGATTCGTTTATGGAAGCTGTTGGTAAGCGTCCAAGTATCGATATTAAACAGCCTGAAATTACCCTTTATGCTTTGGCTGGTAAAACTGAACATACTTATTGCTTAGATTTATCGGGTGACTCATTGCACAAGCGTGGCTATCGCCGCTTTATGACTGACGCTCCGATCAAAGAAAACCTTGCAGCTGCGATATTACTAAAAGCAGATTTAGCAAATTATCGACCTGATATTATTTTAGATCCAATGTGTGGTTCAGGGACATTTATCATTGAGTCACTCATGATACTCACTGATCGTGCACCAGGATTAGTGAGACGTTTTGGATTCAATGGTTGGCATGGACATGATCGTGATTTATGGTTATCTCTCAAAGCCGAAGCTGCTGAACGCCATGAAAAAGCGTTAGAACAAGATTTACCAAAATTTTATGCTTACGATGCAGATTGGGAAGCTGTTAAAGCCACACGTCAAAATATTATTGCTGCAGGCTTCGAAAAACTATTGGATCAAATCCAGATTGAAGAACGTACTTTAGCAGATTGGGATGATTTCCATGCTGAAGGTAAAAAAGCATTTATCGTAACGAATCCTCCTTATGGTGAACGTTTAGGTGATAAAGCATCTAACCGCTCACTTTATCTAGGTTTATCTAGCTTATTGCAGAAAAATTTTCCAAATCAGCGTGCTGCAATTATCGCTGCGCAAATTGAACAAGCGGATGTGTTGGCATTTAATGACCCACAAACTTTACGTTTGATGAATGGTAAATTACCGATCTACACTCGATTCGGGACAATTAAACCAGCAACAGTTACTCAACCATTTCTAGCGACATGGCAACCTCAACAATTTGAAAAAATTGAAGGTGCAGAAGATTTTACAAACCGTTTGCAAAAAAATATGCAAAACCTAAAAAAATGGGCTGTAAAAGAAAACGTATTCTGTTTACGTATTTATGATGCAGATTTGCCTGATTTTAATGTTGCTGTCGATCTTTATGGTGATCGATTACACGTACAAGAATATGCCCCACCAAAAAGTATTGATCCTGAAAAAGCTAAAAAACGTTTCAATTTAGCTTTAGCTGCTATTCGTGCAGTTACAGGTCTAAATCGTGATGCGATTTTTATCAAAACACGTGCTAGACAAACGGGTACAAATCAATATACCAAGCAAAGTACAGCATCAAAACGCTTTATCGTACAAGAAGGTAAAGCACGTATCTTAGTAAACTTGACTGATTATTTGGATACAGGTCTATTCCTAGACCATCGTCAAATGCGTTTACGAATTGCAAAAGAAGCACGTGGAAAACACTTCCTTAATTTGTATAGTTATACTTCAACAGCAAGCTTACATGCCGCTTTGGGTGGTGCAGCAAGCACAACGAGTGTGGATTTATCTAATACTTACTTGAGCTGGTCAAAAGAAAACTTTGTATTGAACGGATTAACTGTTGATCATGCCGATGAACAACATATGTTCTTTGCAAGTGATTGCTTTGAGTGGTTAAAAGAAGGTCATGAACAATATGATCTAATCTTTATTGATCCACCTACTTTCTCAAACTCAAAGAAATTCTACGGGACTTTTGACGTTCAGCGAGATCATGTTTCATTAATTAAACGTGCAATGAATCGCCTAACAAGTGATGGTACCTTGTATTTCTCAAACAACTATCGTGGGTTTGAGTTAGATGAAGAAATTGAAGCGATGTATCAGATTGAGGAAATCACGTCTGAAACCATCGGTTTAGATTTCAAACGAAATCACAAAATCCATCGTGCTTGGAAAATCCAACATCAACAAATCTAAGTAAATCATCCAAGAGATCGGGTTACTTGACAGTAATCCGAATCTCACCTTTGATATTTGATGATTCAAACTCATATATCGTAAAGCGATCTGGATCTTGTGCATGAGGCTTGATCGTTGCCTTTTTCTTTTCTCGCAAGTCAGCGACATTATTTTTCTTTTGTTCTTCGTATGGGGACAGAACACCATCTAAAAGCGTTTCAATACGAATTTCTCGCAAATAATTATCACTTAAAATTCGCTGAGCACGCCACCGCTCTTCCTCAGGCTTCTGAGCATCTTGTTCAGCTTTCTGAATAATATAAGGTAAGGTATTGTTTAATATAGTTGTTTGTTGAGCAAGAATCCTTTCTGATAGTGGCTGAACAGCCCAACCTTTCAAAGGCAGAGCGGTTATGAACAAAATTACACCGATATTGGTGTAATAGTGCTGCTTTTTTTCCATTGCAATTCATCCTGAATTTTTTTCTTATTTGCTCAGAAAGTATCAAGTTTTTCATAATGTCGCAATGTCATTGGTAATATTCATTGAAAAATCTGATAAATTGCTTAATACAAAAAAAGATGGTGACTTATGTCACCATCTTTTTAACTTGAAGATTTCAAAATTTAACTGAGTTTGATTTTGTCAAATACCAGTTGTCCGCCCTCAGCTTTAATCAAAATATTATCTCCTGGTTGGAACTCACCTGATAATATTTTTTGAGCAAGACTATTTTCAACTTGCTGTTGTATCGCACGTTTCAAAGGTCGAGCTCCGTAGATCGGGTCAAAACCAGCATCAATTAACAGATCAAACGCTGTATCATCAACAGTTAAGCCCATATCACGATCACTCAAACGAGAACGTAAACGATCTAACTGAATATCTGCGATACCACGTATCTGAGCTTTTTGTAGTGAGTGGAAGATCACTAGCTCATCAATACGGTTGATAAACTCTGGACGGAAATGCTGACTTACAGCACTCATCACAACAGTTCTTACTTCATCATCAGTTGCGCCTTCTCCTAATTCACGAACATCTTGTGAACCAAGGTTAGATGTCATTACGATAACCGTATTTTTAAAGTCAACCACACGACCTTGCGAATCCGTTAAACGACCATCATCCAACACTTGTAATAAGATATTGAATACATCTGGATGTGCTTTTTCCACCTCATCAAACAGTACGACGCTATAAGGTTTACGACGTACAGCTTCAGTTAAAACACCGCCCTCTTCATAACCAACATAACCTGGAGGTGCACCGACTAAACGGCTAACTGAGTGCTTTTCCATAAATTCAGACATATCAATACGAATCATGGCATCATCACTATCAAACAAGAAGTTTGCTAATGCTTTAGTCAACTCAGTTTTACCAACCCCAGTTGGACCAAGGAATAAAAATGACCCACTTGGACGATTTGGATCTGACAAACCTGCACGTGAACGACGAACTGCATTCGATACGGCGACGACTGCTTCATCTTGCCCAACTACACGATTATGTAAAAACTCTTCCATATTAAGAAGTTTCTCACGCTCGCCTTGAAGCATTTTTGAAACAGGGATTCCTGTTGCTGCACTTACCACTTCAGCAATTTCATTTTCAGTCACTTTAGTACGAATGAGCTTTGGTTCCTCATTTTCTTCTGCGACTTCAGCTTGTTCCAAACGTTTTTGTAACTCTGGAATCACACCATATTGCAAACGTGCAGCCTCAGCTAAATCACCTTCACGCTTTGCTTTTTCTAAAGCAACACGTGCTTGATCAAGTTCAACTTGAGCCTTTTTATCACCTTCGACCAGTGTTTTTTCAGCTTTCCAAATTTCCTCTAGATCATTGTACTCTTTTTGCTTTTCAGCAATCTGTTGCTCTAAATGATTAACTTCAGCTTTACTACCCGCATCTTCATCTTTTTTCACCGCTTCTAGTTGCATTTTTAACTGAATTAAGCGGCGATCCAATTTATCTAAAGCTTCAGGTTTAGAGTCGATCTCCATTTTGATGCGCGATGCAGCTTCATCAATCAAGTCAATCGCCTTATCTGGTAACTGACGATCGGTAATATATCGATGAGACATTTTAGCAGCAGCAATAATCGCTGAGTCTAGAATTTGTACACCGTGATGTGTTGCATATTTCTCTTTAAGACCACGTAAAATTGCAATCGTATCTTCCACACTCGGTTCATCAACCAAGACTTTTTGGAAGCGGCGCTCAAGTGCAGCATCTTTTTCAATGTATTGACGATATTCATCTAAAGTCGTTGCACCAACACAACGCAACTCACCGCGAGCCAAAGCAGGTTTTAACATATTACCTGCATCCATCGCACCATCACCCTTACCAGCACCAACAAGTGTATGCAACTCATCGATGAAGAGAATGATTTCACCCTCATGCTTCGCAAGGTCTTTTAGAACGGCTTTTAAGCGCTCCTCAAACTCACCTCGATATTTTGCACCCGCAAGTAATGAGCCCAAATCCAAAGAGAGTACACGCTTATTCTTCAAGCTTTCAGGTACTTCACCATTGATGATCCGTTGTGCCAACCCCTCAACAATTGCGGTTTTACCCACACCAGGCTCACCAATTAACACTGGGTTATTCTTGGTACGGCGCGACAACACTTGAATGGTACGGCGAATTTCATCATCACGCCCAATCACAGGGTCTAACTTACCTGCCAATGCACGCTCAGTTAAATCAATCGTATATTTATTTAATGAGTCACGTTGATCTTCGTGATTATTACTCATAACTTTGTCATTTCCTCTAATATTTTCAATGACTTTACGTAAATTCTCTGCTGTAACACCAACACCATTCAAAATAGTTTTGGTTTCGCCTGTCTCAGCTAAACCCAACAATACCCAATCTGTTGATAAAAACTCATCACCAACTTTCTGTGCATAGCGATCCGCAAGATTCAATGCCTTTACCGCTTCAGGATTAAGATTAATATCACCTGTTGGGTTTGCTAATGTCGGAGCATTTTTTAAAGCTTGCTCTAATTTCTGCTTTAACTCAGGTAAACGAGCGCCAGCCTGTTGTAATAAGCTTAAATTAGCAGGCTCTTCTAACAAGGTTGTCAGAATATGAATTCCTGCTATCGCTGTATGATCCTTACCCATTGCTAACGATTGAGCATCTGAAAGAGCTTGCTGTAAACGGTTTGTAAATTTTTCAAAACGCATTCTTGTTATTCCTCACAACAAATTTTCAACTTGTAATTAAGATGGGAACTAATTTTTAAATTTCAAATAAAATTTATATATATTTCAAAAATTTATATTAATCATCATTGATAAAACTCAGTAATAATATGGGACTATAAACTCCCTATTTCAAGTATAATTTTATAAATTTTTAATGTGTTGAAAGATCACAAATGGACTATTGCTTATAATTTCAATCTGACCTACTTTGACATAAATAATTTCATGTCATTGAAAGCAATGTATTTTAATAAGTTTGTTATTTCTTCTGTTCTTATTACACTTTCCTCAGTCTCAGTAGCTGAATTACCTAAAGACTCGCGTCGAGCGGGAGGAATTGCGGTAATACCATTATCAGACCAAATAACGCAGGTGTTTTATAACCATAAACCTGTTTTAATTTCTCGTGAAAATTCTAAACGATATGCTGTTTTCGGTATTCCTTTATCTGCTCCTGTTGGAATATTGAACCTTGAAACGAATATCGCCCCAATTCAAATTGAGATCAAAGCATTCTCATATGCTGAGCAACGTTTAAACGTAAAAAATCAGGATTATGTAAATCCAACCCAAGCGCAACTTGACCGCTATGCTCGCGAAGCCAAAGAACAAAATGATATTTACGACTCTTTTACAAACAGTACTTGGACTCAATTTCCTAATTTTATCAGTCCTACTAAAGGTAAATTCAGTAATTCTTTTGGTCGGAAGCGTTTTTTTAATGGAGAAGAACGTGCTCCACATTCTGGATTAGATATTCCCGCACCTGTAGGACAAAAAGTCATTGCACCAGCTGATGGTATTGTCGTTCAGACTGGTAACTACTTTTTTAATGGTAATACCATCTTGATTGACCATGGTCAGGGCTTAATCAGCATGTTTTGCCACTTAAGTAAAATTGATGTTGAAAAAGGTCAAGCAATTCGTCAAGGTCAACTTATCGGTCTTGTAGGAAAAACTGGACGAGTGACAGGCGCACATTTGCATTGGGGTATGAGTTTAAATAATGCACGAGTTGACCCACAATTATTTTTAAAATAAAAAAGGTGATCGATATTGATCACCTTTTAGAAAATCTAAACAATCTTAAGCTTCGGCAGTTTCAACAATTTCAAAATCATGCGTGATTTCGACACCACCATCAGATAACATTTTACTTGCCGAACAATATTTTTCAGCTGAAAGTTCAACTGCCTTCTCAACTTGCTTTTCTTTGACAGCTTTTCCAGTCACAATAAAGTGCAAATGGATTTTGGTAAAAACTGCTGGAATCGCGTCAGCACGTTCAGCTTTTAGCTGACATACGACATTGGTCACATCTTGACGAGATTTCTTTAAAATGGTCACAATATCAAACGAAGCACACCCACCAAGTCCCATTAAAATCAACTCCATAGGACGTGGACCACGGTTTTCACCACCATATTCAGCGGAACCATCCATCAGCACAGTGTGACCACTTTCTGATTTCGCTTCAAAAGCAACATTCTCTAACCAATGTACACTTGTTTGCATTGCAACTACCCAAAAAACGTTATAAATTTACTCTGTTCTTGTACACTAACATAAAATGAGTTGATAAGGAATTTCATCTCTTCTGTGTAGAAAAGGCTCTAACAAGGCCTGTGCGATCGGTTTTATCCAAATTCGGAAATTTTAAGCATGACTTCAAATTTTTCACAGCTTAGCACTGATGCTTTATCACCAGGTCAATTACCTGAATCTGTTAAAGCCTTGCTAAAACGTGCTCATATTAACAGATACCCTAAACGCACCACGATTGTTGACGCTGGAACGGAATCAAAATCACTGTATTTAATATTAAAAGGTTCGGTGTCAATTATTTTACGTGAAGATGATGAACGTGAGATTGTCGTTGCATATTTAAACCCTGGGGATTTCTTTGGCGAAATGGGTCTTTTTGAGAAGAACCCACAACGTACTGCGGAAGTAAGAACTCGTGATGTTTGTGAAATCGCTGAGATTTCATATGACAACTTCCACGAATTAAGCAAACAATATCCTGATTTGAGCTACGCGGTATTTGCTCAATTAGTTCGCCGCTTAAAAAATACAACACGTAAAGTAACTGACCTTGCATTTATTGATGTATCTGGTCGTATTGCACGTTGTTTAATTGATTTATCTTCGCAACCAGAAGCAATGATCTTACCAAATGGTCGTCAAATCCGTATTACTCGCCAAGAGATTGGTCGTATTGTCGGTTGTTCACGTGAAATGGTTGGACGTGTTCTTAAGACGCTTGAAGATCAAGGCATGATTCAAACTGATGGTAAAGCAATTTTAATTTTTGATACTTCATTAGAAGAAAATGCATTTACTGAAGAAGAGTTTGACGACGAAGAATAATCGTTACACGCTTCTAGTGACTCTTAACAAAGCCAGTGCCTCACACTGGCTTTAATTTTTTGATTTATCTCAAATATCATTTTCAGTTTGATTACATAATTACAATGATTATAGAGAGATTCAGAATGTTATGCGCTTCAAACATTTTTTATAATTCTAAGGAATGATTAAATCAATAAGATACTGATTTGGAGAGAATAAGTATGAAGAAGCTGGCTTTAAGCCTTTGTGCAGCATCAGTGATGACCATTTCTGGTTGTGCTTCTTTTGCTGATATGGCTGGTGCAGATAGTGCAACTTTGAATGCTCAATCAGCACAAAGTTTCTCTAAAATGACTCAAGAAGCTCGTGCTAAAAACCAACTTGATACTAGTTCTAGCACTTATCAACGTATCAATACGGTTTTCTTACGTTTAAAACCTTATGCAGATCGAATGAATCAAACTGGACAACGCTTTGATTGGCAGCTTGCAGTGCTGAAATCTGACAACGTGAATGCTTATGTCGCACCTGGTGGTAAAGTTGTTTTCTACACAGGTATCGTAAATAAGCTAAATCTAACCAATGATGAAATCGCTGCAATTATGGGACATGAAATGACCCATGCCCTTGAAGAGCACGCTAAAAGCAAAATTGGGGCTCAAGCACTGACTAGCCTAGCCATTGGTATTGGTACCAGCTATGCGGGCGCTAATATTGGTGAAGCTGGAAATGCAGCAATTAACTTAGGTAGCCAAATTGGTATTGGTTTACCTTATTCTCGTAATCTCGAAAGTCGTGCCGATTACGGCGGTTTGATGTTAATGGCGCGCGCTGGATACAATCCTAACGCGGCAATTAGCTTATGGGAAAAAATGAATCGTCTTGATGGTCCTGGCGGTGCATCGTTCTTATCAACACATCCATCAAATACTCAACGTATTGGCGATATGCGTAAGAACCTACCAGCAGCTATGGCTGTGTACAATCAAAGCCGTCGTTAAGCCATACAAAGCCACTAGATAATGATCTAGTGGCTTTTTTATTATAATGGTCTCAAACTGGATGAATCTCAGCTATTTTCTCATCGTTTGAATAATTTTGATGGATCTGTGCTAATTGCTTAATCTGTCCACTACGATGAGCAGTTACCTGAACTTCCATTTTCATTGCCTCCATCACTGCAACTACATCACCTTTTTCTACCATTTGATTGTCTTCTACTTTCCAAGCTGTAATTACACCTGAGATTGGAGCAAGCAGCGTTTTTTCATCAAATACTTTAACTTCTTCTATAGGTTTGACATGCTGTTGAACGCTTTGAAAATTTAAAAACTCCTTCGGCAATCCAATTTGTTGTAACTTCCCATCTATTTCAATCATGAAACGTGCAAACTGATGATCATCCTGAATCATACTTCGCTGTTGAACCTCATATTCGTGAGAAAAATCTTGCTCAATCCATCGCGTATGTACTTTAAATTCGTCAACAAAATCTGGATGTTGCAATACTGCTTTATGAAAAGGTAAAACAGTGGCTACACCTTCTATTTCAAAAGCAGCTAAAGCCCTTTTAGCTCGTTGAATGGCAATCTCACGTGTTGGTCCCGTCACGATTAATTTTGCAAATAAAGAATCAAAATGGCAGGAGACTTCACTTCCTTGCATAACGCCTGTGTCTAGACGAATTCCAATACCAGATGGCGCCATAAATTTGGATATTTGACCAAATGAGGGAATAAATCCACGTGCAGGATCTTCGGCATTGATACGAAACTCAATTGCATGAGTTTGGGTTTTCGGCGTAGCTTGGATTGAAAGCGGTTCACCTAATGCAATTTTTATTTGTTCGACAACAATATCTAATCCCGAAGTTTGTTCAGACACGGGATGTTCAACTTGTAATCGTGTATTAACTTCCAAAAATGAAAGCTTGCTATTTTGGCTCAATAAATATTCGACTGTACCAGCCCCGACATAATCAACTGCACGACATAGCTTGATCGATGAACTTACAATTTGCTGATAAATATCATCGGATATAAATGGTGCTGGCGCTTCCTCTACAAGCTTTTGATTACGTCTTTGCAAAGAGCAATCTCGTGTTCCAACAACAACGATATGACCTAACTGATCTGCGAGAATCTGAGCTTCAATATGTCTAGGCTTATCCAAATATTGCTCAACATAACATTCGCCTCGTCCAAAGGCTGCTGTAGCTTCTCTTACGGCAGACTCATACAGGCTCGCAACTTCCTCGAGCTCCCAAGCGACCTTTAAACCACGTCCACCGCCACCATAAGCAGCCTTGATAGCAATCGGGAGGCCATATTGTTTAGCAAACTTTAGTGCTTCTTCTGCAGACTGTAGTGGTTGTGCTGTGCCCTGTACCAATGGAGCACCAACTGATTGAGCAATTTTTCTTGCTTGAATCTTGTCACCAAGTTGTTGAATTGCCTTAGGCGGTGGCCCAACCCAAATAAGCCCTGCATCTAATACTGCTTGCGCAAAATCAGCACGTTCTGAAAGGAAACCATATCCTGGATGAATCATCGTGACTTGAGCTTTTTTGGCAATTGCCAAAATTTTATTAATATCGAGATAAGTTTCTTTTGCAGTTAAACCTGATAGCGCCCAAGCTTCATCCGCCATTTTGACATGTAAACTCGCCATGTCATCATCTGCATAGATTGCAACCGACCTAATCGCTAAATCTTTGCAAGCTTGAATCACACGAACTGCAATCTCACCCCGATTTGCAATTAAAAGCTTATGTGAACTGTACATTTATTTTAAGTCCATAAAATCTGAAATTTGTCTAAATTTAATCAAACACCCCGTTGGAATCTGCGCGATTAGGTCCAGATGATATGCTGCAACACTCGCGATGACTGGATATCCACCTGTAATTGGGTGATCATTCATAAATAAGACAGGCTGACCATTTGGGGGTACTTGTATCGCTCCAGTACAACATCCTTCACTCGGTAACTCTTTGTCGATCTCTCTCACTAGTGGTTTTTCACCACTTAATCTCAATCCAATTCGGTTACTTTCAGCACTGACTTGCCACCGCTGATTGAAGAACAATTCCAAACTATCTGTAGAGAACCAATCTGTTCGAGGACCTAAACACACATCTATAATGATTTCATCGCCTACTTTTGGTTTTGTTCGAACAAAAAGATTTAACTCAACAGGATAAGTTTTTAACTGAGCAGAATAAATCTGATCACCGACCTGAATAGGCGATGTACCCAATTCTGCAAGAGAATCATAACTGACACTACCTAGAACTTGCTCCGCATAGTGAACCGTACCGGGTTTGTCGGAGACTTTTTTATTTAAGTTAGGCCACCTGACCTAACGGGTTAATCTTATCATAGTACATTGCTTCAAACTCAAAAGGTGATACATAACCCAGTGCACTGTGTACACGCTCTTTATTGAACCAATCTACCCAGTTTAGTGTCGCAAGTTGTACATCCGCTAAACCTTGCCAATCCGCTTTTAAATATTCAATCACCTCTGTTTTGTATAAGCCATTCACCGTTTCAGCCAAAGCATTATCGTATGAATCACCGGTCGTACCGACTGATGCTCGTAAATTTGCTGCTTCTAAACGATTGGTATAACGAATGGAAAGATATTGCACGCCTCTGTCACTATGATGAATCACGTTCTTTGGCATGCCTCGATCATGCAATGCTTGCTCCAGTGCATCGAGCACCATATCTGTATTCATACGTGTTGATACTTTCCATCCAACAATTGCTCGCGAGAACACATCAATAATAAAGGCGGTATAGACCCAGCCTGAATGAGTTTGAATATACGTGAAGTCAGCGACCCACAGCTGGTCAGGATGATCTGCATTAAAATTGCGTTTTACTAAGTCATCTGCTCGTTTTTGATCATCTCGGCTACGGGTGGTTTGTTTATTCTTACCACGCCAAACACCTTGTATACCTAGCTTCTGCATCAATCGAGCAACTGTACAACGTGCGATAACATAACCTTCACGTTTCAATTGTTGCCAGACCTTACGCACACCATATCGACCTAAACT
Source organism: Acinetobacter sp. A22 (assembly GCF_030913345.1). Classification (NCBI taxonomy): domain Bacteria; kingdom Pseudomonadati; phylum Pseudomonadota; class Gammaproteobacteria; order Moraxellales; family Moraxellaceae; genus Acinetobacter; species Acinetobacter sp. A22. The sequence goes on along the minus strand of NZ_CP133162.1, from coordinate 757,557 downwards.
TTCTTTCCAAATACGTTTGATTTGCTCTGCATGATGTAAATCATGCAGAGCACGTTTCGCTCGATGTTCTGGGTTATCAACGAGATCTAAAGCCCGATAATAGGTCGAAGCTGCAATCGGTAAAATTCTACAAATCGCTTCAACACCATATCGATCTTTATTGTTCTGGATAAAATCCACCATTATTTGTGTGGGCGGTCGAGCTCCGCCTGGGCGAAAAAAGCGGCTGCTTTACGTAGAATTTCGTTAGCACGTTGCAGTTCTTTATTTTCACGTTCGAGTTGTTTAATACGTTCTTGATCTGAAAGTTGCTGTACTTTAATTGGGTTTTGTTTATCTAAATATTTTTGATACCAAACACGTAGAGTTTCAGGAGTACAACCTATCTTGGGAGCAATAGCGGTGATTGCAGCCCAAGTAGAAGGATAATCTTTTTCAGATTCAATCAATAATTGAACCGCTCTATCTCTGATTTCAGGGGTGTATTTTACTTTTTTCATCGGGACATTCTCTCAAGAAAAGTGGTCTCCGACAAACCCGGTACGGTTCATAGATTCCACCCTGAACTGCAAGATAGTTACGTAACCCTTCTTTAGGCTGTGTTAGATAGATCTTATCACCTTCATCTAAAGCGATTGGTTGGCATAAGCTGGCTTGTCTTTTACCTGTCTCTTTATAAGTGATCCAAAGCTCACTCAATGCACCCGTTACTGCGATTACAGTTGGCTGAATGACTTTAAGTTTTAGCCCACCATTTAAAATTTCTAACACTGCTGCATGTTTAGGATTACCAACGATTAGGTTCGCTTCAACAAAACTACTTTGATCTAACGCGCCTGCTCTTCCAACTCCAAGAGATGCTACATGATGCCGACCTTGATCTTGGACTAAGACTTGTAATCCAGTATTTAATACTTCAAATAGAGCGGGTTTATGGGTTGCTAAATTTGAATGAACTAGGGTTGTTGAAACAGAGGTTTGTGTTGGGTTTCGACTAATATCTTTAAAAATCACTTGATCAGAAGGCAGTAACAAAGCTGGATTTTCTCGGTGAATATCCCACATGATTTCATCCGTTCTCCCAATCAGTTGCCACCCACCAGGACTCTCCTTAGGATAAATTCCGCTATATTCTCCTGCTAAACCGACAGATCCTGCTGTTACTTTTTTACGGGGTGAGGATCGGCGTGGGACACTACCAAAAGGCTGATCATGGCTCATCAAATAAGCAAATCCCGGTGCAAAACCAATGAATGCAACTTGCCAGCAGGTTTCGGTATGTTTTCGAATCAATTGTTGAGTTGTTAGCCCTAAATGATCGGCTATTTCTGCTAAATCACAACCATCATAATGAACACCAATAACAATTTCTTTAGTTGAATTAAATCGTTTTAATTCAATTTTTTGGGAATGAATCCATTTGATCAAGCTAAGTTGATCAATCCAAATTGGATCGAAATACACCAAGACTGTTCGAGCAGCAGGAATTAATTCTTGAATATAAGGATGATTCGCTTGATTGAGTGATTGATATACTGCAATTGTTGTCTCTAAAGCATCTAATTCAATTAAAAATGCATTTTCATTGACCGATAAAAATCTCATTCCAGCACTCAACGATATGATCTATAAGTCTTAAGATACAAAGCTATGTATAGCAATTTGGTGATCAGCTAAGGTTTGGCGAATCACTTTTGCCATCTGTAATGCTCCTAACGAATCTCCATGCAAACAGATTGTATCGGCTTTAAGCGGGGTAAATTCGCCTTCTATAGACATGACACCCTTTTTTTTGATCATATCTAATACACGCTCAGCAATCATTTCTACATCATGCAAAACTGCACCCTCTTGACGACGCGAAACCAAGGTCCCATCACGATGGTAAGCACGATCAGCAAATGCTTCTGATACGACTCTTAAACCTTGTTTTCTTGCAAATTCGATTAACGGTGAACCAGCTAAAGCAACTAATACCAAAGACGAGTCGTAAGCCAAGATCGCATCTATAACTGCTTTTGCTTGATCTAAATTGGTAGCGATAGTGTTGTACAAAGCGCCATGAGGTTTTACATACCGAACGCTAGTGCCTGCGACTTGTGCTAGACCTTGTAAAGCTGAAATTTGATACAAGACATCTGCATATAACTCATCATATGCCACATCCATATTACGACGGCCAAAACCCACCAAGTCTGGATAGGAGACATGCGCTCCAATACTCACTTTTAATTGAGCAGCTTGCTTCAATGTTTGTAGAATACTTTTGGGATCGCCTGCATGAAAACCACAAGCAATATTGGCACTACTAACAATCGGAAGTATTTGTTCATCATTACCCATAGACCATGAGCCATAGCTCTCGCCTAAATCACTGTTTAGATCAATGTACATACGCTTCCCAATTGCTACTCTTTCTTTTATTGATTTATTTTAGCAATATACTCCAACGCTTTGCTTTACCAATATTTATTTTTATTAATTTCCGAATGGGATTTTATACAGAATCTATTTTAATTAAGCATCTTTTTATTTAGACACTTAGCCCCCAAACTCTTAGGAGCTAAGTCACCATAAATGCCTATTTAGCTAAAATCAAATGCAACATATGCGTTGCTATAGTATGTCGAATATGATCAGGACGCTGATAAAAATAGCGCTCACTTAGACCATCACCTGATAAATCCTCTAGAACCTGATAGCCGATTTCATTCACAGCTTGATGCAAATCTTTCGTTCGAAACTGACCTTTTAATGGTTCTTTCAAGAAACGAGTAAATTGTGAAACAAATAAACTTCCGAAACGTTCAACACCATTCAACTCACGATAGTCAATTGAATAATCTAAAACCACTTCACTTCCCTCGCTAGCGATTTGAGCAATACTCGATAAAGTATGTAATGTGGTTTGTGGTTCAAGATAGTGTGTTGTACCCAACCAAGAAAAAAATGCTTTTTCATCTTGTTGAAATGAACTTCTTGCCAAAGCATCTGCAATCGATTCTTTTTCAAAATCAATTGATACAAACTCAACATTAGCTGGAATGTCACCAAATTCTTTGAGTTTCAACTGTTTTGCCGCTTGGGTATCAGGATGATCAACTTCAAAAATTTTTAAATTAGGATAGCGCTGTGCTTGTCTCAACGTGAACGAATCTAAACCTGCACCCACCAAGACATATTGCTGAGTTCCTTGCTGAATCGCTTGCTGCAATAAGTCTTCTGCATATCGAGAACGACCAACAACTTGCCCTGTCAATAAACCTAAAGTTCGGTTAAATACAGTTGAGTTCATCACTTTAACGGTGAGCGATGTTTTCAATAATTTTTGCCAACCTTTGCTAGTTAGGTTAAATGCAAATGGATCGGAAAAAACTGGATTTTGAGCATTTTGGAAATGATTTGCACGTAATGCGGCAGCCGCTTCAGCCGTTCGGCTTGATTGTCCATCTTTCATATTTATTTCCTAATTTATTTCTATCTTGCAAAAAATAAGCAGCAAACTCCATCCGAAGATAAAATTTACTGCCCTAATATCACTCGACTAAAAAATTAGTTGGTCTTTTCAGTTTGATACGTCACTTGGTAATCGTTTAAATCCATCTGTTTTAAACGTTGTTTTAACTTTTTCAATGACCAAGGCCAAGCAGCAAAGTTTCGACCATTTGCATCTAAATAGTAGCTCTTACATCCACCAGCATTGAAAACAGTTGTTTTAAGATGTTTTTGTACTAACTCATTGTGCTTTTTAATCACTTCAGGTTTGATGTTTAACTTGGCAATACCTTGATCTCTAATTTTCAATAAACCATCAACGATATAATCAAGTTGAGCTTCTGCTAGACCAATAAAAGAGTCATATACCAGAACGTTCGGACCCAAAACCAAGAAAGCATTTGGTACGTTTTCAATGCTTGTACCTAAATACGCTTCTGGAGAACTGCTTTTCCAAAGGTCATTTAAAATCTCACCTTTTTCATTCGCAACACGCTTGCCAATCGGTGGATGAGAGACTTCAAAACCTGTACCCCAAATGATCACATCAACTTCATGACGCTCACCATTTGCAGCAACAACTGTATTACCTTCAACCTTGACTAAACCATGAGGGATGAGTTTAGTATTTGGTTGCTGTAAAGCTGGATAATAGTTGTTTGCGAACAATAAACGCTTACAACCAATAGTAAAGTTTGGCGTTACATTTTTACGTAACTCTGCGTCTTCAATTTGGAAACGTAGAATCAGTTTAGCCAACTCACCTACTGGTTTTAACACAGCAGGATTACGTAAACCAAAGTTAATTGCATTCAATGATTGAGCAACCGCTTGGCGCCAAGTTTTTTGAATTAATGGATATTTCTCGATTAATTTTTTACTTACATCGCCTAAATCCGTATCAGGTTTTGGAACAACCCAGGGCGCGGTACGCTGGAATACATATAATTCTTTAGCTTTTGGTTGAATTTGTGGCACAAACTGAATTGCTGATGCGCCCGTTCCAATGACCGCAATACGTTTACCAGTCAAATCATAATCATGATTCCATCTTGCTGAATGGAACATTTCGCCAGTAAAGGTCTCTAGACCATCTAATTTTGGAATTTGAGCTTCGGTAATTGGGCCTGTTGCGAAAATAGCTGCACGTGACAAGAACTGCCCTTTATTAGTATCCATCACCCATAAATTACGCTCATTATCCCATTTTGCACTGAGTAACTCTGTACCAAATTCAATTTTTGAACTCACGCCAAAATTCTCACTTACTTCTTCTAAGTAGTTCAAAATTTCAGGTTGACGAGCGAATAAGTGACTCCACTTTGCACTTGGTGCAAATGAGTATGAATACAAAGCTGACGGTACGTCACAACCACAGCCTGGATAAGTGTTTTCGCGCCAAGTACCACCAACGCGTGTTGCCTTTTCTATGATCTTGTAGTTGCTATAACCAACTTGATCAAGACGGATTGCTGTTGCAATACCTGAAATCCCTGCGCCTACGATAAACGTATCGTAAATATGCTGAGGGAGGGCTTTTTTGTCAGCAGAATTTAATTTTTTTGCTTGAGCTGTCATTCAAAATATCCTTTCATCTAAAAACAGATGTCAATAACGGTGTCTTACCGAATTCTCATCTAAATTTCATCATTAGCCTTCGGCTCGACCTACTTTTCTTTTGGGAAAAGTAGGCAAAACCATTTTCATCCGCAAAACCTGTTCACCACTTTCATTTATTTAATACTTTCTTGAATATAAAACCTTATTATTTTTTTGATACTATGCAGGTTGCGGATGATCATTACGCGTATCAAAACTCGATAGAAATTTTACATTTGCTTAGGCTATTTCATTAATCGGTATGATGTACCCAAGAATTTTGCATATAAATTCGGAGCAGTACGCTTCATTAACCAGAATAGTTTTGCGTCAATCTGAGGGATGGTATAAAGCTGATCTTTATCCAAACGGTCTAATGTCAGTTTGGCAACTTTGTCACTGGTCGTGAAGGCCAAGTTTGTCAGTGCATAGTCCAAGATACCCTTGTGCGGTACTTTTCCGTTTTTGATGATATTGGTCGGCACCAATGTTGGACATAACACATTAACTTTGATGTTATGTTTTCTCAATTCAGCTGAAAGCGTTTCAGACAAAGCACGTACCCCAGCTTTAGTCACGTTATACGCTGTCATTTCAGGTGCCGCAGTATAAGACGCTGCTGAAGCAACATTGATAATTGCACCGCGACCAAGTTGTTTAAACTTTGGTACGAAATAGTGACAACCATGAATCACGCCCCATAAGTTAATATCTGAAACCCATTTCCAATCTTCCAGAGAGGTTTCATCAAACTTACCACCCAACCCAACACCTGCATTGTTGATCACAAGTGTTGTTGGATGTTGCATAAGTTGTTCTGCTTGGTCAGCAAGCTTTTCAACTTGTTTAGCATTTCCAACATCGCACTTTACTGCAAAAGCTTTTGAACCCAATTGCTCGATTATGGCAACCGTTTCTTTTGCTGCTTCCAAGTTAATATCGGAGCAAACCACAGTCCCGCCACGCTTTGCCAGTTCAAGTGCAAAACTACGACCAATCCCACTTCCCGCACCAGTTACCACTGCATATGCGTTTTGGCTTGGTTTGGCTTTCTTTCCAAATAATTTCATATTTGTATTCCAAAATATTGTTTCAGCTTGACCAAGTTATGCAGATGCTGCACGAACAGGTGGCACAAATTCTTTTAAGAAATAAGGTGATAACAAACCTGTTTCTGGATTTAATAAACGCTCTTTGTAATATTCCATGTATTTTGTAGTGTCATGGTCGTTTGGATGGAAGCTTGGACGTAAATATTCCAAGATATGCATAAAGCTACTACCAAATACCCCTCGTTCACTACCAAATAATAATGCGGTACTTTCTAATACATCTTTCATATAACGTGGATTGATCAAATTACTTGGCTTACGAATAAATGGCATCAAGTAACCACCTAAAGAAACACCACCTAAAATGGTTAAACTTGCAAGTAAGAATCCCGTGATACGAACCCAGTAATCTCCTGATAACTCTAGAAACACATCATAAGCAATATCTTTATGCTCTGATTCTTCGAGCATGTGCCACATCCACATCGCACGTTGTCTTTCATCTTGTGAACCAAGTAAATATTCTTCATGCTGCATCATAAATTCAGCGAGTACAGCGGTGTAATGCTCAATACCTGCCATTAAAGATAGCTGCATAGAATGCGGTAGTTTATAAATTCCGTACTCAAACACTTTATCTGCAATCGCACGGAGCAATTCGACTGGATAACCATTCTCTTTGAGAACTTCATCATTGAATTGATTATGAATTTTTGAGTGAATTGCTTCTTGACCAATTAATGAAGTCAATCTTTGTTTCAAAATCGGATCATTAATAAATTCACGATGGTGACGAGCTGTCTCAATGACCACATCCTCACCAAAGGTTAAGAAAATCGATAAAGCATGAAAATAAGAAGTCGCCAACTCTTTATTTAAGAAGAACTTCTGATCCAACTCAGCTGGATTAAATTTGAAATCAAAATGACGAATAGGAATTGGAGCCTTGTTCGCTAAATTTTGGACAATGCCTTGATATTTAGTACTAAGTTTGTCTGAAAATACATTTCTAATAACTTGAGCGACCATCGCTTGTCCCCCACAGAGAGAGTAATATAAAAATTAATAGCGGCACATCCAATGAAATGATCAAATTGTCTTTAAGATTATTTCTGCAATTTGAAACATCTCAGCTCTTAAAAAATTTCTAAGAATGTTTGTGCCAAACATTATCTCGATAAAATCTAATACTGGTCTTTATCAAGATATTCGATGCATAGTGCACTAGCAAAATATGACCAACAAGAACCAAATTGCTCATAACGAATTGATCATTTTTGCCACTCGAAAACGATAATTCACTAGCGCACTGCATCGCTATAAATCAATCAAGCTGCCTGAACTTTAGGTGTAAACTCCTTCACAAAGAAAGGATGTAAAGCACCGCCTTCTGATAACAATTTTTTCTCGTAGTATTTAAAATATTCTGACGCATCATGATCGTTAGGATGGAAATCTCTGCGCAAATAATCAAAGATTCGAGCCTGAGTACTACCGAACACACCATCTTTAGGACTAAAGATTAATTTCACACCACGTCGAGCATCTTTCCAAAACTTCGCCGTTAACATTTCTTGCGGTTTACGCAAGACTGGAACTAATGTTGCTGAGAATGGAATCAGCCCAAGAATCGTGAAATATGCAAGGAAGAATCCTGTAACACGTAACGCATAATTACCATTCAATGTTTGATAAACATCATAAGCAACATCCTTATGTTCAGACTCTTCAAGCATGTGCCACATCCACAAAGCACGTGTCTTTGCATCATCAGAAAAATAGAAGTTCTGCTCATGCGCCATCATGTATTCTGCTAACACGGCCGTGAAATGTTCGATTCCAGCCATTAGAGAAAGTTTTAATGGTTGTGGGAATTTCAAGAAAATATGATCAAAAAACTTTTCACCAAGAAAACGATACAAGCGCACTGGATAATCAAGTTCAACAATTGCGTCGTTAAATTCATTATGTAATTTAGAATGAATCGCTTCTTGACCAATCAAAGAGGTTACACGTTGTTTTAAAATAGGATCTTTGAGCAAATCACGATGGTGACGTGCTGTTTCAATCACTAAGTCTTCACCATAAGTCAAGAAAACAGAAAGTGTTGCAAAGAATATCGTTGCAAACTGGTTATTCATATAGAATGATAAATCAATCTGTTTACCTTCAAATCCGATTGCCAAGTGTCGAATGGGTATGCTTTTTTTACTCGCAAAATCGATTTGCTCAGTTATTGGGTTGGATTTAAATAAACTCAAACCTTTGTTCAACGTGCTGCTAATCATGGCTACACCTACCTACTTCACTTGAGCGTCATTTGCCCTTTAATATTCTTTGGATTAGGTTCATCTCTTTTCGCCACACTCATTCTTTTTTAAGTTACGAAAAAAGATTCGGGAGATTTTATTGAACCTAGTTCCCTACTAGAACCAATGTAAACCGATCTTATGTTCGGATTCAATTCGGGTAAAAATGAAGATTTTTTATCCTATATTTTTCTAATATTGATACGACTCAACAAGTAATCTCAATCATAAAAATCCACAGCAATTAAAATTAAAAACAATAATTATCATTAATTTAAATAAAACATAATTAAGAAAAAATAATGAAATAATTTTATTTATCTTATCTAAACTGGTGTTTATTACAAATTCAAAAGAATAATTTAAAAATTAGTAATTATTTTTGTTCGGATTAATTTAATAGAACTTTCATGAGATATCAGGGCATGCTAATCTGACAATATGTTCGGATTTTATTTTTCACTGAAATGGCTACTCGTAAACCTCGTCAAAATCGCTCAAAAGTTACTGTTGATACTATCATCGAAGCAGGTTTTATCGCTGTTGCTGCCAATGGAACCAGTGGAACAACGACCCGCCATATTGCTGATATTGCTGGAGTGAGTGTAGGTTCACTTTATGAATACTTTAAGAATAAAGAAGAAATTTATGATGCGATGGCCAAATCTTTTGTAAAAGAAGTATTAGATATGGTGAAAGAACTTACTCCTATCATCGTGGAAATGGAGCTTGAACCATTGTTTCAGATGATCTTTTATACGTTCCGAGATTTGCTCACACGCGATAATGATCGTTATCTTATATGTCTACGCTATGCCACAGAACTTAAATATGAACGCTATATTGGACAAATTGAAATGGCGTTGATGGAAGTGCTCATGAAATATATGATGCGCCATCCTCGATATCTAAAAGTTAATAATTTGAGCGTTACAGCTTATATCAGTATCAACAGCAGTATCTTTAACGTCGCTCGTCATCTCATCTTACCTAACCCTCAAATTAGCTTTGATGAAATGGTTAAAGGTTTAAGTACAATGATTATTAGCTATATCGAAACAGAGTTAGCAAAAGCTGAGGCATAAATTATTGATTGCCTTTAAAAATTCTAGAAATTGATAATTATTGGCTATATAGAACAAACTTATCCCCACGACAAAAACTGGCTAGAGTTAAATTTAATTTTTTTGCCATCTCAATCGCCATACTGGTTGGAGCAGAAATCGTTGCCAGCAAAGCTATGTTGTATTGGGCGCATTTGCGAATCAGTTCATAACTGGCACGACTGGTCATCACAACAAATCCATCTCCAACATCTAACTTTTGCTCAGCCAAATAGCCAAGCAATTTATCCAATGCATTATGCCGACCGACATCTTCAAATAAAGCAATAATTTGTCCATTAACAACCCAAGCTGCTGCATGAGCACCACCTGTAAGTTCACTAATTGTTTGTCTCACCTTGAGTTGTGCCATCGCACTTGGAATTTGATTTAACCAAGAAAGCTTTAAATGTGTAGAGATGCTCGGAAGATCTAAATAGAGTTGCTTCAAGCTTTCAATTCCACATAACCCGCAACCTGTGCGACCCACCATCATACGTCGATGTTGTTTTAAAGCTATAAAAGCACGTGACGAAATCGTCATCTCTATTTGGATTCCAAGTTCATTTTGATTCATTTCAATTGCATATAGCTCATTCAAACTATTTATAATACCTTCAGAAAGGCTAAATCCTTTTGCGAAAACTTCGAGATCAGCGGGTGTCGCCATCATCACTGCATGAGAAATACCGTTATAAATCAATGCAACAGGATATTCTTGAACAATATAATCCAGTTCATTTTCAGACGTATTCTGATGAAAACGATGTACCTCTACAGTTTCATAGCCTAATGTATCTACCACCACAGTATTTAGTCTCCCATTCATCTCAACAAGCATCAAATTTATTCACTAGAGATTGCTCACACGTTGATTTGCCAACTCAGATTCAACTTCAACAGCTAAGTTAAAATGCTCAGGTGCTTTCCCTGCATGTAGTATCACGGGCACACTTTTTGATGCAGGAATTTTTGCCTGTTTGTCATGGCTACCGAGTGCGACCAATGGATTAGTCTCTGGATAATATGCAGCCAAACTGCCCACAGGTATGTTATATGGCACGATACGAAAACTATGCACAATTCGTTTAACACCATCAGAGAATACACTTTCAATATCGACCCATTGATCTGCCTCAAAGCCTGCCGAATCGATATCCAACTGATTCATAAACAGCACTCGTCGTTGACCAAAAACACCTCTATATCGATCATCTAGTCCATATAAGGTCGTGTTGTATTGATCATGCGATCGAGTGGTCATTAAGGTATAAACCTTTTGTTGAGTATACGCGGCAGCATATTGATGTTCGGTATCCTCATAAACCTCCGCTAAAGGAGTAATTAAAAATTGTGCTTTGCCACTTGGTGTATTCCAAACATGTTGATTAGCTGGGTGTTCTAAATGGAAACCTCCTGCTTGATAAACGCGTTGATTGAAATCATGGAATTCATCAAATACATCTGCAATCGAATCACGAATGCGATCATAACTTTCAATGTACCATCGCCATTTGACTTGACTCGTTGGTAATACTTCCTCAGCCATGCGAGCAACAATATCAGGTTCCGATAAGATATTTTCTGAGATTGGAGGATTGCGTCCTGCTGATAAATGCACATTACTCATGGAATCTTCGACAGAAATTGCTTGAGGTCCATGAAGCTGTTGATCAACTTCTGTCCGCCCTAAACATGGGAGTATTAAAGCATCTGCACCACACACCAAATGACTGCGATTCAATTTAGTTGCGATATGAACAGTCAAATTACATTTGCGTAAAGCTTCTTGTGTATACGGCGTATCAGGTGTTGCAACTGCAAAATTCCCACCTAAACCAATAAAGACCTTTACTTGACCCTCATACATTGCTTTGATGGTATCAACCACACCATATCCATGTTTTCGTGGTGATTGAATGCCAAAAACTCGATCGAGACTATCAAGTAACTGGTCACTTGGGTTTTCGTTGATACCCATTGTCCGATCGCCTTGTACATTACTATGACCACGAACTGGGCATAGACCTGAACCAGATCGTCCAATATGCCCTCGAGCCAACATCAGATTGGCTAACATATGAATATTGGCTGTACCGTGACGATGTTGAGTAATTCCCATCCCCCAACAAAAAATCGCGGTTTTAGCATCTAAAAACATTTGTGCAATTGATTCCAAATGTTCAGGTGAAAGCCCTGTATACTTATGAATTTGCTCCCATTCTGTTCGATCAACCTCAGCGATCATCTGCTCAAAACCAACCGTATTTTTTTCGATAAAGCTTCGATCGAATACGCTAGATTTGCCTCGCGCTAATGCTTTTTTATCCCATTCAGATAAATGCTTAAGCACCCCTAAAAGTAACGCGTAGTCCCCACCAATTTTAGGTTGAAAATAATAACGACTAATTGGTGTACTGCTGTTAGTCATCATCTCTAAAGGCGCTTGTGGGTCTTGGAAACGCTCCAAACCACGCTCTTTAATTGGATTGATTGCAACGATATTACCTCCCCGTTTAGAAACTTCTCTTAAAGTTGCTAACATTCGAGGATGGTTAGTTCCTGGATTATGACCAAAACTAAAGATAGCATCAGCCTGATCAAAATCATCCAGAATTACAGTGCCTTTCCCTAAACCGATCGACTGCTTTAATCCCACACTGGTAGTCTCATGGCACATATTCGAACAATCAGGGAAATTGTTGGTTCCAAAGCTTCTTACGAATAATTGATATAAAAAAGCTGCTTCATTGCTAGTACGTCCAGATGTATAGAAAGCCGCTTGATTGGGGTCATCCAGTGCTTGGAGATGTTTTGCAATCAGCTTAAAAGCTTCGTCCCAACTGATCGGAATATATTTATCTGACACGATGTCATATCGCATAGGATCAGTGAGGCGACCTAAATCCTCTAAATAAAAATCACTCTGCTCAGATAACCAACTCACAGTATGTTTTGCAAAAAATTCTGGTGTCACTGTTTTACTAGTTGCCTCAAAAGCAACAGCCTTTGCACCATTTTCACAAAAGTTAAAGGCATGAGTATCTTTTTTTTCAGGCCATGCACAACCTGGACAATCAAAGCCTGTCGGCTGATTAATGTTTAATAGTGTGATTGAACCTTTTTTTAGAACATCTTGACGTTTTAGGTTACGTGCAACGCTAAGCAATGCACCCCAACCTCCAGCGGGTTGAGTATATGGCTCTATACGCGCATAACCTTGATTTTCTTGCTTGTGGATGTTTTGTTCTGAATTATCCATTTTGCCCTCATTTGAGCTTTTTTTTGTATATTGGAGATAGAATTATCACGAATTGAGATTCTTTTCTATTTATGATTTGTCGGATTCAGTTTGTTTTATTCTAATTTATGCATAGAAAAGCCTACTTTCTGTAGGCTTTTGTTTTTTAAAGTAGATTCAAAAATTCTTATTATTCTTGAATCCTCTAGAGACTATCAGCTACCAGATGAATAATTAGTAGTTGTAATTATTCCCCACTCAAAGAACATTCGAAATTAGTACGTTCCACCGTACAACGGGCACGCTTTAGTACACTCATCATCGTACGGTCATATACGCCTAATTTAGTCAGTTCGATGCGTCCATCGCGCAACATTTGCTGATAACGGCGTTTATCATCCGCTGATAAGCTACGTTTATATTTTGTCGGTATTTCCGACTCCAAACGAGCAATATTCGTAAAATTCTTATTCAACTGTTGAGTTGCCCAAGCTCGTGATTTGAGCCCAAAGCCTTGAGGAAATTTGTTCGGTCGAATAATAATATCACCCGTTAAATTGACCACTGGGAAGTTAAACATCGCCCCATTTGCACTAATACCTTTTTCAATTTCTAAAGGTTTATATGCATATGCAGGTGCAGCAATCACATCGACTTGATTTTGATTAAACTTTTTTGCAAAGTCTGAAATTTCAGATGGCACACAAACCAATTGCAAACGCTCTATAATCATCTTTTGTGCTTGATCATAATGTAAGTAAGCAAACTTTTTCCCTTTACCCTTTTCGATCGTATCAATATTTTTATTCCGTACAAAAACATAAGCGAGTCCAATTTGGACAATCACCGCAACCTCATACTTATCGCCATCCATTTCTGTAACTAGGCGATTTTTATTAAGAGGATCAAGTACATAAGTAATTGCTTTTTTAGCAATCGAATTATTTGGCACGGCCCCCAGCGCATCGATCGAACCTGCGAATTTATTATATTTACGTGCTCACATGGAGGTCATGGAAACACCATCACATTTCCCAGCATCAAAATCATTTTGCGCTTTAGCTTCATCTTGATAAGGGATGAGATTCATATCCACTTTCCAAGCTTTGGCTGCCAATGCCCACTCCTCGACTGTTTTATATGATTCTCCTGCTTTACCCTGCAAATCAAACACACAAATATCTATCTTTGCTTGTACTGATTGAAAGCCCAACATCAAGGCAATCAATAGAAATCCTTTTCTCATTTTATTTCCTATTGAATTTCAGTTAATTCATTAACTTTTTATTGTTTGCGGAATTCATTTCATTTTTTAAAATTCCGTACTCACCAAATAACTTTTCTCTCCACTCATTCAACAACTGATCAGTGTCATGCTGACTTGGATGAAAGTTAGGTTTAAAGAAATCTAATAATTGTGGAACGATTCCCTGAAACATACCGCCACGTCCCCAAAAATGCTTAATACCACGCCAATTTTTGGTAATCGAAAATAATCGTTTGTCATGAGCCAATAAACGTCCATGAAACCACAAGAACATAAATGCAAAAGTGACGGTCGTTGGAATCATCATTAGGCTGCGCTCAAGATAGTGCCCTCCAATTTGTTGATACACATCAAAAGCCACTGTTTTGTGTTCATTTTCTTCTAAGGCATGCCACAACCATATTTTTAAAATTTCTGGATCAGCCAAGCGATGCATATGGTCGGCTTTCAAACAATATTCAGCAATGATAGCCGTGTAATGCTCTAAACAAACGGTGATCGCTAATTGCAGTCGATGTGGAGCGTATTCTTGTATTAAGGACAATAAATTTCCTACATCTCGGTCCAAATGATCCATTGGATAGCCTTATGCAGCAAAGAACTTATTAAATGAAACATTCTCTTTACTATGCATAGCCTCTTGACCAATAAACCCTGCAATTTGAGCTTTTAAAATATCACCTTGTACTTGGTTGCGATAATGTCGCACTGACTCAACGAAAAAAGATTCTTCTTTTGGAAATAGTGCAGAAAATGCAGCCCAAAAAGTTGTCATATAAGCATCATTGGCATAGCCATTGATCGGTGCCTTAGAAAAATCAAAATCCATACGTCGTGGTGGAATATTGACCTGAGCGCCAAGTGGTTTTCTACTGCTTTGTTTTTGAACTGTATCTAAATGCGCCATCACTTTTCACCCTCTAACCAAGAGACTGCTATTTTTCCTAGAAAAAACTTGTGACAATTCTTCAGAATATGTCAACTTATTATCATTTCCCGACACACATGGGCACTTCATGCAAATCACAACAAAATACAGAAACACTGTACCTGGAACATACATCGCATTGATTGCGGATGTTGTGACGCGTTGGAATGTCACAAAAGAAGAATTATTAAATGGCACAGGGATTGAACAAGCGAAGCTATTGGAATCTATGTGGCATGCTGATTTTGATCAGACAATTCATATTATTGATCGAGCGTTATTGCTCACAAAGGCACAACCATTTGCTTTTGGTTTTTATTTAGGTATGCAGATGACTGTGACTTGCCATGGACTAATCGGTTTTGCAGCACTGGCAGCTCAAGATGTACATGATGCCTTAAAAATAGCTCAAGAGTTTATTGCGCTACAGTCAACCATACATAAAATTAAATTAAACACTGATGATGAGTTTGCGTATCTATATTTTGAACAAACCACACCATATCAATACGATGAGGTGATTCAAACTGCTTTATTACTTGGTTTCGTACAAATGGGGCAAGCAATATCAGGTCATAAACTAACAGGCTTTGCTGATGTGCAATTTGAGCGTCCAGACTATTTTGAAGAACTCTTACACTTGTTGCCAGGAGAGGTTCGATTTAATCAATCTTCAACCCGACTGGTTTTTAACAAACAAATTTTAGAGATTCCACTACCGACTGCTGATCCAATCACTGCCCGTCTAATGCGAGAACAATGCAAAACTCAATTACGCAATTTAATTAAACACTCAACCTTTAGCAGTCTTATTCAAGACTTGGTTTACGATGAAGTCTTAGGAATCAGCTCAATCACGGAAATCTGTGAGAAACTTCAAATTTCAGAACGTACCATGCAAAGAAAACTCGCAGATGAACAAACAAACTTTAGAGATATTGTGGAGCAAGTCCGCCGCAACAAAGCAATCATGTTGTTAAGAAATCATAATCTAAGCTTAAACTACATTTCAGATCATTTAGGTTATACCAATATCACTAATTTCTCGCGTGCATTCAAAAGATGGACAGGCAAGTCTCCTCGCCGATATTCATAATTCGTCTAAAAAAAAGCTTACTTTTAGACACAACGTCAGCAGTAAGCTTGAGAAAAATATAAGTGATTTAGCATTCTAAGTTTATTCAGTTGATGAATGTGCTGGTTGAATCTTTTGAATATTCTGCTTCTGTTGTGACGGCATATAATCTGGTTGGTTACTGACCGCAAGGAAGAAGAAAACTAAAAATAAGCAACCAAGTAAAATACTGATACCAACTGTTAAGTATGGAAACTTAGATTGTTGCTGAGACATATTGTCTACTCCTATTTAAATACAAGTATTCGGTTCTAAAATCTTTAAATCATGGATAAAGTTTTATAACTTGATCCATTTTGGATATGGGTCTGCATGTATTCGGCATAGACTGATAATTTTTCAAAAATATGTTCCGAATAAAACATGTCTTCAATAAGATGAGCTGCCTGTACTTCACTAAGTTGACTTATTTGTGCAATAAGTTTTGCGTTTAAAGATGAAAACAATGTACAAATATTTCGATGGAAATCATCTTTGTTTTTAAACAACAATTTCCGAGTATTTAACATTTCATCCTTTACAATACTTTCTTCACAAACTGTCTGAATGACACTAATCTTTACGCTTAAGAAATCCTGCAACTGTTGAAGTTGGTGATGATTCATCGCTGATGATGTGATCAAAAAAATTTGCGAAATATCTGATCGACAGAGTGCTTTAACCAAGTTTCTAAATAGAAAGTCCTCTTGGTTTTTGGGTTGATCGACAACATCTACATAAACTTTCAGACTTTGCAGCAAATCTATGACATTCAACTTCACTCTTTTTTCTGCCTGATAATATTGATTTAATATCTTTAAAATCGAAGATGAATTGAGCGTGGTATAAATCACAGGCTGATTTAAATTGGCAAGCACAAACGGCGCAAATAAATATGCTAGATTTTGGTCATTCTCATAAATTTGAGTTTGCACAATGTAAGTCACTTTCTCTTTAGCAAAATTTCTTAAGACTTTTGCTCTTAATAAAGTCGCTTCAAGATTCACATATTCAAGTTGTAATTCTTCCTTAATCAGTGATGAAGGCATACTGTCTTCAAAAACTGCTGTCATCGCATTAAGTTCTTTGGTCACAAACATCGAATACGCCCTGTCAAATCGAAACATTCTTTAGAACCCAATAAACTCAAATTTTGTGTTTGGAGTTTTAATCGTTCATGGTGTTATTTTGAGCGTTACTTCAAGTATTGAATAGCTACAGAGCATGCTTAAAAAAATATAACAGATGATTCAATTGGACTAAATCTGTTATAAAATCCTGATAGATTTTCTTTAAAATAAAAGCAGATATCATTAGGGCTGCAAACTTCATGTATAAGTCTGAACAGTTAGCACACAATCTAAAATTACTGATCGAAAATGGTACTTGGAAGGCACATAGCAAACTTCCATCTCTACGTGAACAAGTACAACGTTCTGGTTTTAGCTTGATCACAGTGATGAATGCTTACCAAGAATTAGAGGCACAAGGATTAATTTTAGGACTTACGCATTGACAGATTCAAAAAAGTATTAAAATGCTTTATAAAGTATCTGTGATTAGACGAATTAAACATGCTTCTACAGCAACCTGTACTCTACCCATTTATATGGGCTTTCTCATGACAGAACCGAACTCTATTAGCTGCACACAACTTGCCGAGACTTATAACATCTCGCATGATAGTGTAAATCGCTTTCTAGAGCGTGAAGACTACACACCTCACGACCTATATCAAGAATCAATTCAACATATTGATAATAATAAACTTATAGTCAGTATTGATGATACTGTTTTAGATAAACCATATAGTCAGCATATGGAC
This sequence comes from Acinetobacter sp. A22, assembly GCF_030913345.1. Classification (NCBI taxonomy): domain Bacteria; kingdom Pseudomonadati; phylum Pseudomonadota; class Gammaproteobacteria; order Moraxellales; family Moraxellaceae; genus Acinetobacter; species Acinetobacter sp. A22. The sequence goes on along the minus strand of NZ_CP133162.1, from coordinate 739,624 downwards.
TTAGTTAGCTATTTTTGGTCAGGCAAACACCACCGATCCGTCAAGGGTATTAATCTCATTACCTTGTATGCGACAGATCAAAATGGTCAAAATATTCCAATTAATTTCCGAATTTATGACAAATCTGAAAGTAAAACCAAGAATGATTACTTTATGGATATGTTAAGTGAAGTACTCAGTTGGGGTGCAAAGATTCAATTTATTACAGGTGATAGTTGGTATTCATCGACTGGAAATCTAAAAACCATAAGAAAATATGGTATTCGATTTATGTTTGGTATCGACTGTAACCGTAAGGTTTCCCCAGAAAAAGGACAATGGTTTCAACTGCGTTTATTGCCAGATTTTCATCAGGGTCAAGTGGTCTGGCTCAAAGATTTTGGCTTTGTACAATTATTTAAGACTCAGTTAAAAGAACAGCAGAGGTTTTATATTGTGCATCAAGATGAAGATGATTTATTGTCCTTTGAGGGTTTTCATGAATTACATTCAAGTCATTGGAAAATAGAGCAATATCACCGAGTGATTAAACAGGTTTGTCATATTGAAAAGTTTCAAGTAAGACGATCTAAACTGATTTTGAATCATATTTTTGCAGCCTTGATGGCCTACGTCGAGATACAAAAGAACCAGTTTGAGCGGATCTTTGAAAATGTATATCGTTGGCAGAAGAAATTATTTAGACCAATCATCAAAGACTTCATTGATGACTTTATTCTCGATAAAAATCATCTCCTACCACAGAGAATCTATAAATAATAGTGCGTAAGTCCTAAATTTATTCAAAAGAAAAATCTGGTTATTTTGTTGCTGAGCAAGTATCGACCCAAATTCCACAAACACACTCAATTGTTGCATTGAATCCCAAAATTGAAATTAACTCTCTGGTATTTAAATATCTAAAATCGATTCAATCTAAACATATCAGTCCACTGGGCTCGGCATTTCCTGATAGTCAGTTGCTCTATCCACCCAAGCTGATTCAAATCATGGGACAACTCTCCCGTAACCGACATAGTTACGACCAAACCACCAATCTTCCACCTGGGAATTTGGAACTTCGGAAACTGATCGCCCAACGTTATTGTATGCAAGGTATTCCAACCGATGCGGATGATATTGTTATCACCTCTGGAGGCTTGGAAGCACTCAATCTGTCTTTGCAAGCGATCACACAACCTGGTGATTATATTTTATTGCAGCAAACCATTTTTTATGGCGCTTGGCAGGCAGCCGAACGTTTAGGATTGAAAGTCATTACACTTCCAGAACATCCACAGTATGGTTTTGATATTGAAGCTTTTGAACAAGTAATTAAGACGTATCCAATCAAAGTCTGCTGGTTTATGCTCAATGCACACAATCCAATTGGCTTTACAGTCAGCGATGAAATCAAATTTAGAATTGCTCAAATTTTGCATGAACATCAAATTCATTTAATTGAAGATGATGTCTATGAAGAATTGTTTTATGGCAGTCAGAAACCACTTCCAATGAAGTATTTTGATCAACAAAATTTGGTATTGCACTGCTCTTCTTTCTCGAAAACTTTAGGTTCTGGTTTTCGTATGGGCTGGGTCTATGCGGGTAAATTCTCAGAGCACATCCAACATTTACAACTGATGAGCACGATTTCTGCAAATGCACTCATCCAAAATGCCCTAGTTGAATTTTTAACCCATCATCATTATGAAAAGCATTTAAGAACGCTTAGACGCTCATTAGAAAAGAATAAAAAACAATTTTTCCAATATCTAAAACAACATTTACCCGAAAACTGCAAGGTATATAACTATCCAAGTGGTTATTTTCTTTGGATTCAATTGCCTGAAAAAGTCAGCAGCATGCAAATCTATGAACAACTGATTCAACAACAGATTGGTATAGCACCCAGTCCGCTATTTAATGTATTGCCTTCACATCAACACTTTATTCGAATGAATTGTTCTTTTGAATGGACTGAAAAAATTCAACATGCCGTGGATCAATTTATTCTAGCTATTGAGAAAGAAATCTCAATTTAACTAGATTTGGCTACGCTACGCTTTCGATATTGGCTTGGTGTTTCTCCAAAGGCCTTTTTAAAAGCACGGATAAAATTGGTCGCTTCTTCATAACCAACAATGCTTGCAATATCTTGGATGCTATATTGTTTGTGTTGCAACATTTTTTTAGCCTCCGTAAATCGTACATCAGCTAAAATCTGTAAGAAAGTCGTCCCTTGCGCCTGTAAATGTCTTTTTAGAGTTCGTTCAGACATATTCAAACGTACAGCAATCATGGGCAATGTGGGATAACCATTGCTTGAGTTATACAATAATTCTGAGCGAATACTTTTCTGTAAATCCCTTATATTTTCTTTAACTAACCGCCCTTTATCATTTTCACAATACAAAAGTGCCTGCTGAAAAGAAACTTGATCAGCATTTTTATTTTTGCAGTTAAGGAAGAATTTAGGAAAACGAAGCCCATTTCTTTTTTGACTAAAATGTATCTTAACTTTTGAAAGCTCAATACACTGGTAATCATTGCTTTCTTCCCAATCAAGAAAGACTTCACTCTGCTCAATCAGCTCTTTTGAAAATAAACTTAAAAAATGAATTGCTCCAAAGATCAAACATTCGACTAGAAAAGATCGTAATTGCGCTGATTGTTGCTCATCACCAAATCTAACAGGATGTACATCATCTAAATAAACATACACAAAATCCTGATCAACAGTCCATTCAGGTGTGAAATTTTGAATCCGAGTACAGAAATATTGCTGACAGAGTGTCAAAGCAGTTTCAACATCAGCACAACTTAAAAATGCAAAGCCCAATGCCCCATGTGAAGTAGGACGAAGTTTGAGTCCATACTCAATACCCAAGCGATGATTACCTGTGAGTTGTAATGCATTCACCACCAGCTTAGACCACTGATGAGCACTCATTTTGGCATCAGCATGTTTCATAGCTGATAGAACCAACCCAGTATTATATAAAACAGTTTGATTCTCGATGCCATATGCTTCAGTAATTTCTAATAATACATGAGCATAAGAAACAGAAATGTTTTCTTGAAACAGCCCAAAAGGATCACGCATAGCACATCCAATGTCCTAAAATGATCATTAATATGGCATAGTCTACCCTATTGGGCGAGCAGTTTATTCTGAATAATGAGTCATAGATAAATGAATAAACTTAGAGGAATTGCTTAAATGGCAAGCCTACATCTCGATAAACAACAATCCATTTATGTGCTGACATTAATCAACGGCGATCAGGAAAATGCGCTCAACAAAGACGTTTTAGATGAATATATTTCGGTTTTTGATGAAATTGAAAACGATAAAAATAACGCGAGCCTGATTATTCGAAGTGATCATCACAAAACGTTTTGTAATGGTTTAGATCTCGCGTGGTTGATGCAACAATCTATCGAAGATAAAAAAGCATTTACTATTCAACTGGAAGATATGTTACTTCGCTTAGCATTATTGAATCTCCCTGTCATTGCTGAAATCAATGGCAATGCTTATGCAGGCGGTGCGATCTTAGCATCAGCTTGTGACTTTAGATTTATGCGGTCAGATAAAGGTCGATTCTGTTTTCCTGAAATAAAACTTACCATTCCTTTTACCGATATCATTGCAGAAATTGTCCAACTGCTACCAAATCAATATGCAACTTGGGAAATGTCGTTAACAGGCAAATCGATTACAGGCATTGAATGTTTACAAGCTCAAGTAGTGAGCCAGATACATTCTGTTGAATCCTTACAGACTGAAACTTTACGATTTGCAGAAGATATGTCACAGAAACATCGCCTGACCTATGCCGTAATTAAACGTCAATTGCGCCATTGAATTGTAGAAATTGCCAAACAACGACAGTTATATAATCCTGAAAAATTTGCACATCCTTTTATTCTTTAACTTAATTTTTAACATGAATTAGAAATAGGAAATTACAATGAAAACTATGCAAGGAAGAACTGTTTTTATCACTGGTGGAAGTCGTGGTATTGGTCGAGCAATTGCAATAAAGGCCGCCCAAGCAGGTGCTAATGTCGTGATTGCTGCGAAGACTGCTATCGAAACACCTAAATTATCAGGCACGATATACAGCGTTGCAGAGGAAATTAATGCTGCGGGTGGTAAGGCACTTCCTCTCATATTAGATGTACGAGATGAGCAACAAATTCACTTTGCCATCCAACAAACAGTTGAAACCTTTGGCGGATTAGATGTGCTCATCAATAATGCAGGCGCAATCGCTCTCACTGGTGTTGAGTCAACTTCACTAAAACAATATGACTTGATCCAGACCATTAATCACAGAGCCACATTTATCTGCGCCCAAGCAGCACTACCTTACTTAAAAAAATCTTCAAACCCACATATTTTGAGTTTGTCTCCACCAGTCAATATGTCACCGAAATGGTTAGGAATGCTTTCTCCCTATGCACTATCTAAATATGGAATGACTATCCTCACGCTAGGTATGGCAGAAGAGTTTCGGCAATATGGAATTTCCTGTAATACCTTATGGCCAGAAACTTATATTGCGACTGCGGCTGTTTCAAAAAACCTAGGAGAAGAAAATACTCTACAACTAAGTCGCAAACCAGAAATTATGGCAGATGCAGCTTATGCAATTTATACGACTAATCGTGGTGAATTCACAGGACAAAGTTTAACTGATGAGCAAGCGCTTGCAAGAATTGGGATCACTGAATTGGGCTGTTATGCTTGTATTGAAGGAAAGACAGAATTACAAAAAGATTTCTTTTTAGATTAAGTTCTAAGACAAAAGCGACCTTAAAACTATGGTCTTAAGGTCGCTTATTGTTATTTCACCCGTATTAACCTGGGAAAATACCACGCTCTTTACGTGCTTTTAAGATACGCTCACAACCAAGAATAAATGCTGCGGTTCTTAGCGTACATACTTTCTCGTTGGCAGTATTCCAAACATCATGGATTGCTTGAATCATCAGCTTATCAAGACGTTCGTTAATCTCTTCTTCTGACCAGAAGTAGCTCGACATATCTTGAACCCATTCAAAGTAAGAAACCGTTACACCACCCGCATTACAGATAACGTCTGGGACAACCGTGATACCACGTTGAACTAGAATATCATCGGCTTCAGGATATGTTGGTCCGTTCGCACCTTCTAAAACCAACTTCGCAGTTAATTTTTGTGCACGTTCAACTGTGATTTGACCTTCTAAAGCTGCTGGAATCAAAATATCCATTTCCACATCCCAGAATGCTTCATCACTGATCGCTTGCGCACCAGCAAAACCGCCCACACCTTGATTTGTTTGAAGATAAACTTTTAACTCTTCAAGGTTAATACCTTCTGGATTATAAATCGTACCTGTATGGTCTTGAATAGTTACGACTTTAGATTTTGACTCAGCGAATAAATACGCTGCTTCACTACCTACGTTACCAAAACCTTGAACTGCGATTTTCGCACCATCTAAAGGTAATTTGATCTTCTCAGCAACTTGTTGACCTGTGATAAACACACCACGACCCGTTGCTTTGATACGACCTAATGAACCACCTAAATGTACAGGTTTACCAGTTACAACACCTGTCACAGTATGACCTTGACCAGATGAATATGTATCCATGATCCAACCCATGACATTTGGGTTTGTACCCACATCAGGTGCTGGGATATCTTTTTGTGGTCCAATGATGTGACTAATTTCACTGGTATAACGACGTGTCAAACGTTCTAACTCACGAGGTGAAAGTTTACGCGGATCAACACGTACACCACCTTTTGCACCACCAAATGGAAGATTTAAAACTGCAGTTTTAATCGTCATCCACGCAGAGAGTGCCATCACTTCATTTAAGTCGACATCTGGATGAAAACGAATACCACCTTTACCTGGACCACGTGATAAATTGTGTTGAATACGATAGCCTTCAAAGTGCTGGATCGTACCGTCATCCATTACAATAGGCACATCCACAATCAAGGCACGCTTAGGGCGCTTCAATGTGTCGATGTAATCTTTTAAATGCTCTAAGTAAGGCGCAACGCGATCGATTTGTTCGAGGTAAGTTGACCATGGACCGTTATTTTGAGAGATATAAGATAAATTAGACATTGTCTATCCTTATAAAATGAAAATAGATGGGTCAGCTCACGCCAAGCCATCAGTCAAAAATGTAGTTAAAAATAATATAAGCGGCTAATTTGGCTGTTCGATTATCCAAATCAAACCGTGGATTGCATTCAGCCACATCGAAAACTCGAATTTTTCCAGATTTCTTTATGGCTTGAAACAATGGATCAAAGACCGAAAGATCAATTCCTTTGACCGAAGGTGCACTCACACCGGGAGCAATGCTGGGACTAAATACATCCAAATCTACTGTAATGTATAACGCGTCAATTTTTTCTATAAAACCGTTAATTTTCGATATCAAATGGTCAATTTCTGAAAGCTGAAGTTGCTGATCGTATATATATTGACAGTTCAGGCGATCTGCCGTGTCAAACAAAGCTTTCGTGTTTGAATGCTTCGCGACACCGATGCACAAATAGTGAAATTCTTTTTGATTCTGTTCTGATAATTTTGCAGCATTTAAAAATGGTGTACCTGATGTCACCTGCTCTGCTTCACGCAAATCAAAGTGTGCATCAAAATTAATGATTCCAATTTTTTGCTGCGGCTCATGATGTTGGATGTATTGGAACAGTCCTGAAAAACTTCCAAAAGCAACCTCATGACCACCACCTAGAACAATCGGTTTCATTCCCTGTTGTAAACTTCGTTCAACTTGATCTGCTAACTCAGCTTGTGCCTTTTCTAATTGACCTTGCTCACATACGACTGTACCAATATCAACAATTGATACAGATTGGTGTACAGGTAAATTTGCCAATTGTGCTCGAATCATATCAGGTGCATCCGCTGCGCCTAAACGACCTTTATTTCGTTTTACACCTTCATCCGAACCAAAACCAATTAAGGCAAATGAAGCATGTTGTGTGGTATTTACCACATGATGGATACGTCGATGTTCTTCACCATCGCCATCATTTCGTCCTTGCCATGTAAATGAATGATTCATATCAAATATCGCTAATTAAAACTGTTTGCACTACACACAAATTTCATTGCCATGCTGAATAATACGTTTAGGCAAATCTCCACCTAGCCAGTACACAATCTCAGCTGGATGTTCAATTTCCCAAGCAATAAAGTCAGCAACTTTGCCTACTTCTAGACTGCCATGTGAATCTTGTAGTCCCAAAGCATGTGCAGCATGAATAGTCACCCCTGCCAATGTTTGTTCAGGTCTTAAGCGAAATAAGGTACTTCCCATGTTCATCATCAAACGTAATGACAATGCTGGAGAAGTTCCAGGATTTAAATCGCTCGACAAAGCAATACGAACACCATGTTTATGCAAACTCTCTAGTGGAGGAAGTTGTGTTTCCCTCAAGAAATAGAATGCACCGGGTAGTAACACTGCAACGGTTCCCGAAGCAGCCATTGCTTTGACATCATCTTCAGTCATAAATTCCAAATGATCTGCAGACAATGCGTGGTAACGAGCAGCAAGACTAGAACCACCAAGAGAAGACAGTTGTTCAGCATGCAATTTAACTGGGAGATTGAGTGCATGTGCTGTGTTAAATATACGTTCAACTTGTGCAGGTGAAAATGCTAAATACTCACAAAATGCATCGACCGCATCCACGAGTCCTTCTTGATGTAGTTTTGGCAACATTTCTGTACAAATATGATCAACATACGCATCACTTTGATCTTTATATTCAGAAGGTAAAGCGTGCGCTGCTAAGCATGTACTGCGTACAGTCATTGGCAAAATATTTGCAATTTGACGAATCACACGTAACATTTTACGTTCATTCAGATAGTCTAAACCGTATCCTGATTTAATCTCGATGGTGGTAACCCCATCTTTGAGTAAACAGCGAATACGTTTTAGTGCTGAAGCAAGTAACTCGTCTTCGCTCGCTTCACGTGTTGCACGAACAGTACTGGCAATACCACCACCATTTGCCGCGATCTCAGCATAGCTAACGCCTTGCAAACGCTGCTCAAACTCAACACTACGATTGCCACCGAATACGCTATGCGTATGACAATCAATTAAACCGGGCGTTAGCCATGATCCATTTAAATCAATGGTTTCAGCATAATTGTCATTTGGAATATCACTTTCACGACCGATCCAGTGAATGCAATGTCCAGATGTAACTAATGCAGCATGTTCAATACAGTTGTATTTCCCATCCTGCATAGTAGCGATATGACAGTTTTTCCAAAGCTTTTTCATTTTAAATCCTCTCCCTGTTCAAGAGCTATACGCTCTTGAACAGTTAGGTTATTAGCTTTCCATTTTGAAATTTTGTGGTAAATCCTGATCAACCTTGATCGCATCTTGTTTTGGTTTAACCCAAATGTTGTATGCAATACACAGTAAAACCAACCATGTAATACCGACATATAATGCAGGTCTTGAGTCAGGGAAATAACCCATCATTGCCAAGATAAACAACATGAATGCAATCGCAAATGCAGGAGCATACGGCCAACCAATCACAGGGAAATCTAGTGCTTTAATCTGTTCTTCCGACATCTTACGACGCATCGCAACTTGTGAAAGTAAGATCATCAACCATACCCAAACCGTTGCAAATGTTGCGATTGATGCAATGATAAGGAATACATTTTCTGGAATTAAATAGTTGAGAAGCACACCGATAAGTAAAACTCCAGCCATAACCACGACTGTCATCCACGGCACACCATTTTTAGAGATTTTTTGAAACACTTGTGGTGCTTGTCCACGGCTCGACATACCAAACAGCATACGTCCAGCACCAAATACATCACTATTAATCGCTGATACCGCAGCAGTGATGACGACAATATTCAAAATTGTTGCAGCCGATCCGATTCCTAGATTCTCAAAAATTTGTACAAATGGACTACCTTGGCTACCTATTTGATTCCAAGGGAAAATCGACATCAAAACAAAAATGGTTAGCACATAAAATAATAAGATACGTACAGGAACAGCGTTGATTGCTTTAGGAATAGAGGTCTTTGGATCTTTAGATTCACCCGCAGTGATCCCAATAATCTCGATACCACCGAAAGCAAATACAACTACAGATAAACAAGCAATCAAACCCACAATACCATTTGGCATAAAGCCTTCATGAATCCATAAGTTTTGAATACCTGTTGTGAAACCTGCTTGATCGGCATTGAAACCATAAATCATCAGCCCTAAGCCACCCAAAATCATGGCAACAATCGCGGTCACTTTTACGATTGAAAGCCAGAACTCTAGCTCGCCAAAAACTTTGACATGAATGAGGTTAATTGCACCTAAGAACATGATCAGTGACAGAATCCAAATCCATCGAGGAACATCTGGATACCAGAAGCCCATATAGATTCCAAAAGCAGTCACATCAGCCAGCGCAACAATGATCATTTCAAATACATAAGTCCAACCTGTGGTAAAACCTGCAAGTGGTCCAATGTACTGTGAAGCATAGTGACTGAAAGAGCCTGAAACTGGATTTTGAACAGCCATCTCTCCTAATGCGCGCATCACGATATATATTGCGATCCCTGCAACAATATATGCGAGCAAAACTGATGGACCTGCCATTTTAATGGCTGTTGCTGAACCGTAAAAAAGTCCCGTTCCTATCGCTGAACCTAATGCTAAGAAACGGATGTGACGGGTGTTTAATCCCCGCTGTAAAGTGGAGTGTTGTGACATTATTATCTCCAATCCTTGAGGAAATATAGTTAGAGTCGGTCACTCCATGTGACCGTTATCATGATTAGGCGTTTGATAGACTAGGTAATAGATTTGGGAGAATGAGCTCATTCAAACAGCCACTTGCGAGTAATTCACTTGCCTGTTCAATATCAGGAGCGAAGAAACGATCTTCACTGTAGTAAGGAACTTGGTTACGTAATACTTTTCGAGCACGTTCAAGTTTTGGAGAGCTTTTTAAACCTTCACGGAAATCAAGCCCCTGACAAGCACCCAACCATTCCACTGCAAGAATGCCACGAACGTTATCTGCCATATACCACAAGCGCTTACCAGCATTTGGTGCCATAGAAACATGGTCTTCTTGGTTTGCTGAAGTTGGCAAACTATCCACACTTGCAGGATGTGCTAAAGCTTTGTTGTCACTTGCCAATGCTGCGGCAGTCACTTGAGCGATCATAAATCCAGAATTGACACCACCATTAGCGACTAAAAATGGTGGAAGTTGTGACATATGACGATCCATCATCATCGAAATACGGCGTTCAGACAGTGAACCAATTTCTGCAATTGCCAGTGCCAAATTATCTGCCGCCATCGCCACAGGCTCAGCATGGAAATTACCACCTGAGATCACATCGCCTTCAGCTGCGAAAACCAGTGGATTATCTGATACAGCATTTGATTCAATTTCTAATACTTCCGCTGCCTGACGAATTTGAGTCAAACAGGCACCCATCACTTGCGGTTGGCAACGTAATGAATATGGGTCTTGAACTTTGCTGCAATCTTCATGCGAATGTGCAATTTCACTTGAATCAGTGAGTAAGTCACGATAAGCCGCAGCAACATCTATTTGACCACGTTGACCACGCACCTCATGGATACGAGCATCAAATGGCGCACGTGAACCCAACATCGCTTCTACACTTAGACCACCACAAACCGTAGCAGCAGCAAATAAATCTTCTGCTTCAAATAAACCGCGCAATGCATATGCTGTTGAAACTTGTGTACCATTTAACAGCGCCAAGCCTTCTTTAGCCGCTAGGGAAATTGGTTCTAAGCCAGCAACTTTCAATGCATCAACAGCTGAAAGCCATTCACCTTTATGGCGAGCTTTACCCTCACCTAATAACACTAAAGACATATGTGCTAATGGTGCTAAATCTCCAGATGCACCCACCGATCCTTTAAGTGGGATATGTGGATACACTTCCGCGTTGATCAACGCAAGAATGGCATCAATCACTTTACGGCGAATACCTGAGAAACCACGTGCCAAGCTGTTTGCTTTGAGCAACATGATTAAACGAACCATCGCATCATCTAATGGTTCACCAACACCTGCTGCATGAGAAAGTACCAGTGAACGTTGTAATTTTTCTAAATCTTCAGGCGCAATTTTAGTTGAAGCGAGCAAGCCAAAACCAGTATTGATCCCGTAAGCGGTACGGCCTTCATTCACTATTTTTTCGACACATGCAACACTGGCATTAATGCCTGCGGATGCACTGTCATCAAGTTTGACTTTAATTGGATTTAGGTAGGCATGACGAAGATCTGCTAAGGTAAGTTTGCCGGGTTGAATTAAAAGTTCCATCGTTGGCGTCCTGTTTTTGCATTGTATTGTTCGCTTACGATGCTGCTTACACAATTGCAAAAAGCATCGTAATGTTGTTGTCTGTTTACTGCGTAATCATAGGCAAGTTCAAACCTTGCTCTTTAGCGCACTCGATCGCAATGTCATAGCCTGCGTCAGCGTGACGCATCACTCCTGTTGCAGGATCATTGGTTAATACACGAGCAATACGTGCTGCCGCTTCATCTGTACCATCACATACAATCACAACACCTGAATGTTGAGAGAAGCCCATACCAACACCACCACCATGATGTAAAGAAACCCAAGTTGCACCACCTGCTGTATTCAAGAGCGCATTTAATAATGGCCAATCAGATACTGCATCTGAACCATCTTGCATCGCTTCTGTTTCACGATTCGGACTTGATACTGAACCTGAATCTAAATGGTCACGACCAATGACGATCGGAGCTGAAAGCTCACCACTGCGAACCATTTCATTAAAAGCTAAACCAAGTTTGGCACGTAGACCTAATCCCACCCAACAAATACGCGCTGGTAGACCTTGGAAGCTAATACGTTCACGTGCCATATCCAACCAACGATGCAAATGTTCATCATCAGGGATTAATTCTTTTACTTTTGCATCTGTTTTATAGATATCTTCTGGATCACCTGAAAGTGCAACCCAACGGAATGGTCCTACACCGCGACAGAACAATGGGCGAATATAAGCAGGTACGAAACCTGGGAAATCAAAAGCGTTCGCAACACCTTCTTCTTGTGCCATTTGACGAATGTTGTTGCCATAGTCAAATGTTGGCACACCCATTTTTTGGAAATCAAGCATCGCTTGAACATGCTTTGCCATAGATTGTTTAGCGGCTTTCACCACAACTTCTGGTTCAGTTTTAGCACGCTCACGGTATTCTTCCCATGTCCAACCCACTGGCAAATAACCATTAAGTGGATCATGTGCACTAGTCTGATCAGTAACCATATCAGGACGTACACCACGACGAACTAATTCAGGTAAAATTTCAGCTGCGTTACTATGTAATGCAATCGAAACAGCTTTACCTTCTTTGGTGTATTTTTCAATACGCGCTAATGCATCATCCAAATCAGTCGCTTGTTCATCAACATAGCGTGTGCGTAAACGGAAATCGATACTGGTTTGTTGGCATTCGATATTCAATGAGCATGCACCAGCCAATGTTGCTGCTAATGGTTGAGCACCGCCCATACCACCTAAACCAGCAGTCAGTACCCAACGACCTTTTAAATCACCGTTGTAATGTTGACGACCTGCTTCAACAAAAGTTTCATATGTACCTTGTACAATGCCTTGGCTACCAATGTAGATCCAAGAACCTGCTGTCATTTGACCGTACATTGCCAAACCTTTTGCATCTAGCTCATTGAAGTGTTCCCAAGTCGCCCAATGAGGAACTAAGTTCGAGTTTGCAATCAAAACACGTGGCGCGTCTTTATGAGTTTTGAACACGCCAACAGGTTTACCTGATTGAACCAACAAGGTTTCATCCGCTTCTAAGTTTTTTAAAGTTTCAACAATTTTATCAAAGCATTCCCAGTTACGTGCAGCACGACCGATCCCACCATAAACAACGAGTTCTTTTGGATTTTCTGCCACATCAGGGTCAAGATTATTCATCAGCATGCGTAACGGCGCTTCAGTTAACCAACTTTTTGCATTCAGTTGTGTACCACGTGGTGCGCGAATTTCTACGTCACGAAATTTTGTTGTCATTGTAGTCACAATCGGACTCCTTCCTTTGAGATTTGAACCGCAAATTAAACTGCTTTTAACGTATAGCAATGTATTAACTTGTATATACATCTATATACTACACAAATCTTTTATCTTGAAAAGATGCATTTCATTCCATTTATGAAAATAAATTTTAAACATATGAAATAAATTGATTTATTTTTATTAAGACCATAAAAAACCCATACAACTAAAAATTGTATGGGTTTCAAAAAAGTGTTAATTATTTAAATTTTTGTGAGTCGAATCGCACAAACTTGTTTTTTATCCTGCTTACCAAAAGAAATACTTTTCAAGTAATCCCGATCTTTTATAATTAAACTTTCTTGATGCTCCAGATAGAAAATAGATTCATTTATTTTAACTTCTAAAGGTTCTAAACTTTGATTAAAAACAAAAAATAAATCAGCAGAACTCTTTATTTCAGAAGCAGCAGACTCGAACATCCATTCATAATCTGCATGAAATTTTTTAGCATCATATATCAGATTAAAGTCTCGAATCTTTCCATTGGGCAATTCACAACTAACCTGACTGTCTCCACTGAACTTTATCGATTCCAGATATTGTAAATGCTTCACTTGATGATCAATATTCAGCAAAATATCTTGACCTTCCAAAACCGTCAAATAGCGTTGCATACCATCAAATTTGGAAAACGAACCAGACGTTTTGACGTCCGCCATGGAAATACGCCAATCAAATAACTCAAGGCTACTCCCTTCACTCCGAGCAAGTTCAATTGTATAGCCTGCACCATTTTTCCACAGCATGCATTTATAATCTGCTGAGCTTAGATGCTGAATCATTGCGTAAATTTACCTTCCAAATAATAACGACTACCTGGATAAATCAAACGTGCACTTGAAATCAGTTGTTTATTTGACCATGTACGACGGCGAATCAATAGGCAGGGTTCTGTCTTATTAATCTTCAACCATTTACATTCTTGAGCCGATGCTAAAATCGCCGTAACCACATGCTCACCCTCAGTCACAGGTGCCTTTGACATCAAATAAGCATTTGGCGTAATCGCTGTAAAGTCTTGAGCTAAATAATCAGGTATCAACACTGGATCAACTAAACGATCTTCTATTTGTACAGGCACATCATTTTCATAATGCACAATAATCGAATGAAATAGCTTTTGCCCTTCACGCATCTGCATTAATAGGCTTTGTTCTGTGTTGGCTTGAATTTGTTCCAACACCAATACTTCTGCACGATGTTTATGATTTCGAGCGATAATCTCTTCGGCAATATTATTCACATGAAATAAAGCTGTGCGTCCTTGTCCTTCTGTAACAAATGAACCTACACCTTGTATGCGTACTAGCAAGCCCTCACTGGTCAACTCACGCAACGCACGATTAACTGTCATACGACTACAACCAAGCAAGTTGACTAATTCACTCTCGGATGGAATCTTTTTATTGACTGTCCATGTGCCTTCGTAGATTTTCTGTGAAATCATTTGTTTCACACGCAAATACAAAGGTACAGGACTGTCTTCCCCGAGTGATAAATCCAAATCAGTTTGCTTGGATGTTCTTGACATTGACTAAAACTCATACACAATACTTAGAGCTATTGTATATAGATTATCGCCAATTTGTATATACAAGCTTATACAATTAAACGTCTAAAATTAAATTAATGTTGAATTTCATTTGCTTGATTTTTCAAAATTCTAAACTTGTATAAGCCTAAACTGTATAGCGCTTACTCAAACCCCAATCTGCCAATATACGGCGATACATGGTCGAAGAACGATCCGCTTCAAAATGTGCTTCCATTGTAATATCTACAGGTAATTCTTCAGGTTTTTGAGACTCTACCATCTCTTGATCTTCTGCAAAAATTTGTGCATTAAAGTCATAAACAGCTTGCAAATCCCCAGTGGTATCAAAGTTACGTGTCAGTGGTACAAACAATCGAGTTTTGTTATGTGAGATTGGGCAACAAGCATTTAAAATCTTTAACACACCATCATTCGGAAAATGAATCGTCAATACAGCTGAGAATGGTGGATAAACATCAAAAATCCGCTCCCAAAGGAAATCATCAGACGCTAAATGTTGCATCCCATGCGGGTAATTACTGACGTTAATGACATATTAGACTTCTTGCAAAAATCAAAAAACGATCAACGTTTTGTTTGTTTTTTATCCACATTAAAAAGTCATGTTCTACTATCATGAGTACATGAAATATGAAAAAGTAAAGATGCTATCAAATAGTCAGTTTAAACGACTGATTGGAATACAACCCTCAACCTTTTTAGAAATGCTTGAAGTATTAGAGTCAAGCCAAGTCAATACTCAACGAGGTAGGCCTTCGAGTCTTTCACTTGAAGACCAACTGTTAATGACGCTAAGTTATTGGCGTGAATATCGCACGCTCTTTCATGTTGCTATGAGTTATGGAATCCACGAATCAACTGCGTCCAGAATTATTCATAAAATAGAAAATATTTTAATAAAATCTGATAAATTTCATTTACCTAAGAAACTACCGCATGGTGCAGGGATAGATTGGAATGTTGTTATTGTCGATGCAACTGAAATGACAATTGAGCGTCCAAAAAAAACAGAAAAGATTCTACAGCGGTAAGAAAAAACGACATACGATCAAAGCTCAACTCATCATTCATTATGAAACGATGCAGATTATTTCATTAGGTCTTACACATGGGATTACACATGATTTCCAGTTGTTTAAGGCTCAACGTAAAAAGCAGAGATATCAAGCCTTTATGCTGATTGATAAAGGTTATTTAGGTCTAAATCGTTTGGGGATAAAATGCCTGATGCCATTCAAGGCAAGTAAAAAGAAGCCGTTAACTTTATTACAGAAGCAAATAAATCGGGAAATTAGTAAACGTCGTATTCGAATTGAACACGTCAATGGAAAATTAAAGACCTTTAGAATTCTGGCTACACGTTATCGAAATAGGCGTAAACGCATGGGTTTACGTCTGAATTTAATTGCTGCAATTTACAACATGGAGTTGGTTAAAAAATGATTTTTGCAAGAGGTCTAATATTTTATTCTGCTTTTTTGTTTAGTTTGTTGCTCAAGTGCTTCAGGAGAAGCATAACGGTTTTTAGACATATAAAATTAATAGTTCTGTTGTTCTATACATATTTTCAATGCACTAAGAATAACAAAAAAGAATAATTAAAAAAAATCAATAAAAAATTACGCTAGAAATACCCAGAATCCATTTCTCTTAATCATGATTCAACAACCCATCGTGATACAACCAAAGGATGAACATCACAATTTTGTCCACCTCCAATACGATCCACCACTACAAAATCACTTTTAGCTTCTAAGGTAATTAATGGATGATGCCAAGCCCCTTGAGATAGGTAACCCCCTGCTTACCATTACTTAAAAAGGCAAAGATTTGCTGTTCATCTGGTTGTAAGTGATTCAAAGGTAGCGCTACGATGATGATAAATTTTTATTGTTGTAATGGAATGAAGGATTGTGAACCGTGAGGATGACGTTCAAGCATGTCTATTTTAAACGGAATCTCTGTTGCGCATAAATTATGAAAAATACTCATACCAACAGCGGTATTATCGCCACTAATTTGAGCAACTGATAATGCATGATAGCGCTGAGTTAAACCTTGGTTAATCGCAAAAAAATCATGATTTTCTTTTTCAATCACATCACCAAAAGCGGAGAAACTCTCTTGAGTTAAAGGCTGAATTTGGATGTTTTTTTCTCATATATTGAACTTCACTTTATTTTAGCAGAACGAAACTTCGTAGACTATTCTTCTCTAATCCAATGCATAATGAACATTTGCTATCGAGCTAGGCGGCATGGATGCTGCACGTTAGGCTGTGGCATCAAGGATGTGCCATCAGCCTAACAAAAGATTTTTGTTACTTTTGATCTTTCAAAAGTAAGCAAATACCAATTCAAAAATGATCTGTTTTATCAAAACTTATATGCCTTTGCTCATTACTGAAGAAACAATTTCATTCTGTGATTTTCCCCCACAAGCGAATCCGACTAATTCCACCATCAGGAATCATATTGACACGAATATAGTTCACTTTTTGATGCTGCAAGATTTCAGCTATATATGTGTGAATCGGGTCCATTGATAAAGGCTGTTGTTCTAATAAATAAGACCAAAACATACTTTGAGGAATCAACTGAGCATCAGTAGCATCTTCAACATAAGCGGCTTGGATCGAACATAATGCAGGAAAATTACCTTTAAAATGTGCTGTATCAACTTCTATTTTTTCTACATGCCCAGCTTGACCTAAGGCAATAACACACCAGTCAAAACCAGGTTCACGACGCTTGGTTTCCCAACCATCGCCCATATTAATGCCACGATCTGGACTGAGTAAATTATTCGGATGCCCATAATGCGCATCACTAAATGCAACAATACGTCCTCCATTTTTCAAACCAATCAGGTCAATTTGTTGGCTGGAATTTATATTTTCCAATAGAACATTGCCGTAAACACGTAAACGAGCAACACCGCCATCAGGGAAAATGTTAAGTCGAATATGAGTGATTTTATGTGCTTCGCAGCTAAAAAAATGATGATGATCTGGAGACAAAACCGAGTTTTCTAACAAAGAAACCCAAGTGGTATTTTCCAGTTGATCATCAGGTGCATAACACCCTTCTATTGAGGCAGAAGCAGGATAATTCCCTGTGAAAAAAGAAGTATCGAGATCAAAGCCTGAAACTTTTCCAGTTACACCTAAGCGAACAATACACCAATCATAACCAGCTTCGCGCTTACGGCGTGTTTCCCAGCCATCCATCCATTTGCCATGATCATCAAACTTACCTTCAATAAATTTTTTGCAGGTTCTGGTTGTATCATTCGTTCCGCACTTGCAAAAAACTCATCTGAACAAGATACAATGCTCGCGCCGATGCGCGCACCAGCTAAATTGGTTAAACCCTGTAAGTTATCTGGCAAAGTTACTACTTTGGCAATATGCACCGTCATTGATCAATCCTAAAAAAATTTTCATATGGTTCATTCTATGCAAAATCCAGTCCAACTGGTCTGACCTGTTGTAAATAATTATCTAATTTTAACTTTGAAGCAATTTAAATTTATGAATTTTGTGTAGAATCAAATTGTTCATTTTATTTCTAGGAAACGATGTATATGAGTCCACAAGCTATGCTCAACGGAAAATCATCTCAAGTGACTGAGCAAGCGGTGGAAGTCATTCATCAACGTATTCAAGAAGGTACTTATGCAATTGACTCTACATTACCTTCCCAACGTGATCTTGCTGCCCAGTTAGGAATCAGTCGCGCTTCTCTACGTGAAGCTTTAACTCGTCTTGCTGCTTTAGGCTTGTTAGAAATTAAGGCTGGTAAAGGTGTTTATGTCATTTCAAAGCATAGTAAAGCAGCCGAACAATGGGAAGGTGAACATCGCATTTCTTTAAAAGATTTCTATCAACTACGCTATGTGCTTGAAGGATTTTGCGCCTTGCTAGCATGTGAATATCTAACTGAACAAGATAAATCAACTTTAAAACTACACTATGAAGCGCTCTCAAATGCAATTTTGGAACAAGATTGGCAAGCGGCTTCAGAGTTTGATTATGCATTTCACCAACATATCATTGAATTAAGTCATAATCAGTCCATTATTCAAACACTTAAAATGCATAATGAATGGATTAAGAAAAGTCAGATTCTTCCTTTTGTTCAACCAAATTTAGCATTTAAAACCATTAAAGAACATGATGCGATTTTACAGGCACTCTTTAAACATGATGCTTTAGCGGCTGAAAAGGCAATGCAGGCACATATTATTGGCGCTGCTCAACGTGCTGGTGTTTATTTTTCTCGTCATGAGTCTTGATAAAATACCCATGCACCACTTTAACTCAAACTTTGAACCACATCGAAACACCCATCCTATTTCCGCTTCTTCATAGCGCATAATAACTGGTATGACCTGTTAAACCACTAAATAAAATTGGCACAATTCTCGCTTAAGACTCATTAGAAATTTTATCATTTTGAATACTAGGGTCTGAACAATGAATATTGCGATTGTAGGTGCAGGTATGGGCGGTTTAACTGCTGGTATCGCTTTAAAAAAATTTGGACATCAGGTCACGATTTATGAACAAGCAGCTGAAATATTACCTGTAGGAGCAGCGATATCACTCTGGTCGAACGGCGTAAAATGCCTAAATTATCTTGGTTTGACTGAGCAAATTCAAACTTTAGGCGGTGAAATGGAGTCATTAGCCTACATCGATGGTCTCAATGATCAAACCATGACTCAGTTTGATTTAACTCCTTTATACAAAGAAGTTGGACAACGTGCCTACCCTATCGCACGTGCAGATTTACAACAACTTCTGATGGAAACTTTTGGTTTAGAAAATATTAAACTGGGTATGAAAATGACTGAAATTGAAGATCAGTCTAAATATGTCAATATCCATTTTGCCGATGGTTCCCAGATAAAAGCAGATCTACTGATTGGTGCGGATGGAACCCACTCCATCACACGCAAGTTTGTACTCGGCCATCAAGTCGAACGGCGTTATGCTGGTTATGTCAATTGGAATGGGCTGGTTCAAATCGATGAAAAAATTGCACCGGCACAACAATGGACAACCTATGTCGGTGAAGGAAAACGTGTCTCACTTATGCCTGTAGCAGAAAATCGTTTCTATTTCTTTTTTGATGTGCCTGTAGAAGCAGGTCTACCCAATCAACGTGATCAATATAAAACTGAGCTGAAAAAATATTTCAAAGATTGGTGTTCACCTGTGCATCAACTGATTGATCGTTTAGATGAGCAAAAAACCAATCGCGTCGAAATTCATGACATTGAACCTTTTATGAATTTTTATAAAGGTCGTGTCGTTTTACTTGGCGATGCAGCACACAGTACTACCCCAGACATTGGGCAAGGCGGTTGCCAAGCAATGGAAGATGCTATTTACTTGGCACGTGCTTTGCAGATAAATACTTTTGGGCTAAGTGATGCACTAGAAAGATACCAAAACAAACGTAATGACCGAACCAAACAAATGGTATTACGTGCTCGTAAGCGTTGTGATGTAACGCATATGAAAGATCAAAAAGTGACTGAAGAATGGTATCAATCAATCTATACAGAACAAGGTTCGCACATCATGCAAGGAATTATTAGCAATATTGTGGGAAATCCTTTAGATTAATAACATAAAGTTTTAACTCCCCCCTTCAATGGGGGCTTTTTTTATTCAAATAATTTAATCAGGTAATTTTTATAAAATAGCTTATGAGAATCTTTAGCTATTGATCATTACCAACTTAGTAACTGGCTTTTTTTCACGATATTCACTACAATAAAAATACGCCATTGACGTACTGACGCCATGCTATTTATTGAAACCAGTATTTTTATCAAACAAATCAAAGAGCTTGTCTCTGATGATGAATATAGAGAACTCCAACAAGAACTTTTAGTTCAGCCAGATAAGGGAGATCTCATTAAAAATGGTGGTGGAATTCGTAAAGTACGTTGTGCTCAAGGCAGTAAAGGAAAAAGTGGTGGCATTCGAGTAATTTATTACTGGATCACTAAAGATGATCAGATATTTATGCTATTGGCTTACCCTAAATCTGTTAAAGAAAACCTAACTGAGAAAGAGACCGCTATCCTATGTCAACTTGTGAAGGAGCAATTTCATGGATAATAACTTATTTGATGACCTCGTTGCTTCGATCAAAGAAGCAGGAGCTATTAAACGTAATGAAGTTAAAGCAAGTCGAGTGACTGAGCTGACCCTTCCTGATATTAAAGAAGTTCGTGAGAAAACAGGCTTGAGCCAAACAGAATTTGCTGCACGTTTGCATATTAGCCCTCGTACACTTCAAAACTGGGAACAAGGCCGACGCTATCCAACAGGGCCAGCAGCAACCCTGATCCGCATTCTAGATGCACATCCGAGCCTGATTTAAATTGTTACTAGCTCAAATCCGATCTGACAGTTATCCATTTTTTCGTATGCCTATCAGGTTAAATTTGAGGTACACCCTATACGAAGTTAAGCTATTCAAGACCAAAACTTTCTAATTCAGCAGGGTTAAAGGTTTCATCAAACATATAGTGATCCCGCTTGGCTGTTTTAAGTACGGTAAGCATATTAAAAAAAACAGGTTTCACATAGCTGAAATAGGCAATTGGGATAAGCAGACTTTAAAACTTATAACTCAATGTAAATCGATTTTGTAAAAAGTCTTTTTCATAACGTGGTGAAGTTTGGATACCAAAGAAGTTACTCACACTAAATCCTTTTAAAGCGCCTGTGAAATTATAAATGCCAAAAACCATATACTCAGATTGATTGCGACTCGCAACATGATCGGCCTCTTTCAAATCCGTAAAAGAATATCGAGCACCCGCAATCACTTGATCTGTGAGCTTTCCTTCCAAGGACGTCATAAAAGCATTCCCTGCACCTAAATCTTGCGTACTGGTAAAAAATGGTTGTGCGAAAATTTCACCTGAAGAAGTTTTAGTAGCGTATGGAGTTAATAAAGCACCATTTAGATAACTTTCGCTATCTGGTTTGATATAGTTATAGGCCACTTTCACACTTGCTTTTGACAAAACTTTAAACGCCGCCTGAACCCCAAAAATTTGGCTATCTACCGCTCCAGCCAAAGCTTTACCTTGATCTTTACCCGAAATATATTGCATAGAAAACTCTGGCGAATAATTCAATTTTGGCAAAGACAAATCTGCTTGGGTATAAATCAAACGCGTGTAATCATCATAGTCTTGATACCAAAATTGAGCTTTAAGCTTTTTATCTTCGGCGATATCAAAACTCTTACCTGCACCAACTGACCACACACCATCTGATTGAATATTTGAATTTTGACGTGTGGTTTTGGTAAATTCATCATCAGCATAGCTTTTAAATTTATTGACTTTAGTTAAGCGTATAAAGTCAGTGTTATTTCCCACTTGGAAATCCGCAGCTTGATACAAAGCCATTAAAATACGCCGATCTGCATAATCCCCTATAAATGGTAAATTAAGACGCTGATTACCGACTGTCACTCGTGCGAAATCATTTTTCCAAGTGACATAGGCCTCCGCCAAGCCATCGCTATCTTCTTTTAAATCGGATACTTCATCATTTTTATTTTTCTCATCTAAACGACGTTGCAGATCATAAAGCCATAAAATGGCGCTGTTTCATATTTAATATAACCACCAATGGCAACAGTATCTTGATTAAGATTATTGACAAAATAACCATTATTCAAAGAATAATAAGCTGTTTTAACTGCACCATGTATCGCTCCACAAGTCAGCATTTCCTGTATGGATTTAACTGAATTATCTTGCACTTTGCAGTCTTGCGCTAAATTAAACAGACCATTCAAGCTCGTATCTGCAGCCCAAACTTGGCCCATGCTCCCCATTGTGATGAGCAGAGTCACCGATTTAAAAGTAAAATTTTTCATAATATTTCCCTAATGATTCATTTAAAAATCAACTCAATTCATTTTTTAAGTCGTCAAAGCCCCAACCTTTGATTTTTAAAATCAAAAGTTCCCCTAGACCTATTCAAAAGTGAATAAGTAATTTTTTAATGGTTGATGTTTAAAACGTGTGATGGATTTGGAAAATCAAGCCACTTCTATACAGCTATGAGTGGCCAGAATTAATAGGTAATGTTGTTGTTTCGACCGATTTTTTGGCGAAAGGTAAATGATTAAATAAAATATTGAGCAAAATGGCAGTGATACATGCTGAGCTAATTCCAGAATGTAATAGTGTACTAACCCATTTTGGAAACTGTGCGTAGAACTTATTGTTTGCAATCGGAATCATTCCAATTGCCAATGAGGTTGCGACAATAATCAGATTTTTATGATCGTTATAATCAACTTTTGCCAATGTGCGGATACCACTTGCGGCCACTGTGCCAAACAATACAATACCTGCCCCACCTAATACTGGCATTGGAATAGCAGCGACTAACCGCCCAACAATTGGTAATAAGCCAAGTACTACCAGAATCCCTCCAGCAGTAGCTACAACAAAACGACTTTTGATTCCTGTAATTGCAACCAAGCCTACATTTTGTGCAAATGCGGTTTGCATAAACGAACCAAAAATTGGGGCAACTGCACTGGACAACATATCAGCGCGTAGACCATCTCCAATCCGTTTAGAATCAACTTTGCTTCCAACAATTTCACCAATTGCGATAATGTCCGCCGTAGTCTCAGTCATAATAACTAAAGTTACGATCACCATAGAAAGAATGGCAGTAAATTCAAATACTGGCATTCCAAAATGAAAGATATGAGGAAAAGCGAACATTGAACCGTTAGCAACTTTGGAAAAATCTGCAAAACCAGCCAATGAAGCGATAATTGTTCCTAATACAATCGCCATTAAAATTGCCAGACGACGCATTAACTGACTTTTTAACATACTGAAAATAATGACAATCGCTAAAGTCATCGCAGCTAAGCCAATGTTTGCTCGATCGCCCCAATTTTCAGCTTTGGGATTACCCCCCATCATCCAACGAATCGCAACGGGCAATAAAGAAATACCAATCATCGTAATCACACAGCCATTCACCACAGGTGGGAAAAAACGAATAATTTTTGAAAAGAATGGTGCTAGTAATAAACCAATCAATGACGCAACGATGACTGCGCCAAATGCTGAAGCTAATCCTCCACCTGTGGTGACAATTGCCAAAATTGTTGCAACACCAGCAAAAGATACCCCCTTGAACAATCGGCAATTTTGCACCGAAATGCTTAAAGCCCAATGTTTGTAACATTGTTGCTATGCCTCCAACAAAAAGCGCAGCAGCAACCAACAAACCTATTTCCGAGGCTTCTAAACCTGCGGCAGCGCCAATAATGATAGGTGGTGCAATAATTCCACCATACATCGTCAGCACATGTTGCAGTCCATAAATGATGTTTTTATTCATTCCTAAATATTGATGTTCTGCAGATACGCTTGCACAAGCTTCACTGTGCATTTTATCGTTGTGCATGTAATATTCCTCAATAAAAATTCTTTGTTAATGCATGATGTACCTAACTACCGCGATAGGTTGAATAGGAAAATGGACTAATTAATAAAGGCACGTGATAGTGCTGATGAATATCCAATACTGTAAAATCGATACAAACTTTTGGATAAAAGCTTTCAATCTCTAGAGATTGAAAGTAATCGACAGTGTGGAAAATGAGCTGATAATTGCCTGTTGTGAATGAATCAAGATTAAAAGCTTTAATACGACCATCTACATCGGTTAATTGCGTACCCATCGAAATATAGCCTTGCGACGTTTCCTTTAATAATTCAACAGAAACCCCTACAGCAGGTTTACCCAATGCAGCATTTAGAATATGTGTACTTATACCTGCCATTATTGAATCTCCTGCTTTAAGCGAATTAATGCAATTTCTTTGAGTTGTTGTTTAACTTCTTGCTGCTCTTGTTCAGCTGAATTTTCTAAACGTCGATTGAGTTCTGTTAACATTTCTGTACCAGAACGCCCTGCAGCACGAATTAAAAAAATATGACCAAATTTGTGCTCGTAAGCTAAATTGCCCTGAAAGAGTGCTTGTTGAATATCTTGATCTACACCAAGCTGAGCCTGTTCTTTTTGTGAAAACTGCTGCTCTCTTTCCGATAAAGTCATGGCAGCTTTTTTTTCACCAATTCGTGGATGTTGTTCCAGTGCTTCTAATATTTCTGACCATTGCCATATTTGAGCTTGTAAAGCAGCAGTTTGATATAGTTCTTCAGCTGAACCAAAAGGTCGTTGCAGAACAATACTTTCAATCCATGATGGAATCTGAACGCATGGTTTTAATGCTTCAAATGCTTGCTCATCATTTAAAAGATTAAATCGTTCTAAATTCATTGTTGCTCCAAATTATTCAATTGTCAGACTGGTCTGACCAGATAATTTATATTTGAGCAATGAACATGCCAAGACCGAATTTTGAGGACTAATTATTTTTTGAATTAAGTAAAATTAACAGTAAAAAAATCTTAAATTACTGTTCAATAATTAAAAAAGTTTCTTTATGTTTCATCGCTATAAAAGCATGGTTTTTCAAGTTCACGTCATATTCACACCTTCACGTCTAACATAAAAATATGGATGTAATTGGATGATAAATATGACGCTCTTAAAAACTCTAGCAATATCAACACTTACCTTGATTTCGCTCGTCGGATGTAAAAGCGTGCCAAGTTATACATCTGATTATCGTGAAGCAGATAAAAATATTACAGGTGTGACTCTTGATCAAGAAAAAGCACAAATGATTGGTAATCGTTTTGTGAATGCCTTTAATACTTTAGGTACACCAGATTTTGTTAAAAATGCCAGTGAATTATATGCAGATCGTCTATTTATCAATGACACACTTTCTCAATTTTCCAATAAACAAGACCTAATCAATCACTTTGAAGGCATGAATAAACGTGTGAGTAATGTCACGGTTAAACTTGTGAGCGCCACACATCAACGTGACTCTGCTTATATTCATTGGTATATGGCATATGACTTTAAAATGTTTGGTCGAACTAAATCTATGGCTTCATATGGTGTGACTCAGATGAAAATAAACGGTTCAAATCAAATCATTTTCCAACAAGACTATTGGGACCCAGCAAATGGTTTGTATCGCTCATTACCATATGTCGGAAGTGGTTATTCTATGATCTTACCGTTCAAAAAATAGTTTAAAATTCAGCCCCCTTTAAGCAGAAAATAAATTATGGAAATCAATTTATTATCAAAACAATTAAAACGGATTAAAGGTTTAATTGTTCTAGCGCTGATCGATGCCTATGATGGTTCGATTCTCGAATACTTTGGTGATGAATTTTTCAATATTGATTTAGCTGCTGCTGAAGGGGCAAATTTACTCAGCTATCAACGACAACTGATGACCGAGCTTGATTCAAATGATTACTTAGAAGGTGTCTTGGTCACGATGCGCGATCAATATCATATCGTGACGCCATTGGAAACCAATCATACGCTTTTCCTTTATGCTGTTTTAGATCGTACCGACACAAATCTTGCTTTCGCACGGTATGAGATACAGCAAGTTGAACGAAACCTTAATTTCTATACCTATTAAGCTCGGTCTATATAAGGCTAGATCTACATTTGAAAACTGAGGATTTGTTATGTTTTACCACAGAAAAATCATAGTGCTCTCAAGTGTACTATTTCTCTCTCTCGCAACAAATCTTAGTCATGCAAGCACTCAATTTTGTAAAAATGCGCCGATTATCGTGACTAAAAAGAATGTTGGTACCGTCAGTTATTATGCTAGTGACTGTAGTCAAAAATGGGATAGTCAAGATATACAGCTCGATTTCATGTACACACGTGATATTCCAGAATGGGCTTTTAAAAGAGCAGCCACTCATTTCCTCAAAAAAAATGTCAGCAATTTTACGGATAATTCTGCATTGAATAAAATTACATCTTTATATAAGCCTGTCCGTAAAGGCGATCTGTACTCATTAAAATATAGTCATTCCAATCAAACACTTTCGCTGTCTTTAAATCAAAAACCACTTGGGAAAATCACGGATACTGAAGCCAATCAGTATTTTAAAATTTGGTTTGGAAGCCAGCCATTTAATGCTAAATTAAAGCAACAATTACTAAATCAATAACTTGACTATTATTATGAGCAATCAATTTATTCTGATGGTTGAAGATCACTATGAACTTGCAGCAACAGTGTGTGAGTTCCTAGAAGAGCATGGCTTTGTGATCGATCATGCACGCAACCTCGATGCGGCACGAAATTTTCTAAAGAACCAACCCTACCATTTGCTACTTTTAGATATCAATCTTCCCGATGGTTCAGGCTACGACTTATGTGAATGGCTTAGAAATGATCAAGGTAAAGATATTCCTATCTTGATGTTAACCGCGAGAGATACCTTAGATGACAAATTAAAAGGTTTTACTGCTGGAACAGATGACTATTTAGTTAAACCTTTTGATTTTAATGAATTAGTGATGCGTATTCGTGCGTTGATTAAACGATCTCTTGGAGAGGTTTCTTCTAGTAAAATTCAAATCCATGATCTTATTTTAGATAGTTCTACCCAAACAGTTACCCGTGCGGGTCAACATATTGAGCTGCCAAGAATTCAGTTTAAATTACTCAAAATTTTGATGCGCAATTCACCTAAAGTGATCACTAAACAAGAAATTATCATCGAACTATGGGGAGATGAAGAACCTGAAAGTGATGCTTTACGCAGCCATATCTATAACTTACGCAAAATGGTCGACAAACCATTTGACCAAAAGTTAATTCATACCGTCTCAGGTGTTGGCTTAAAAGTCGCTTTTGAAGATTATTAAACTCAATTCATATACACCACAACGATTAAACCCGTTGTGTTTTCCAGTTTGAGATATTTGCGTGTGCTCAAATAATATTGTCGATCAAATAGCTCAACACGCCAGCCTAATTGATTACAGAGTTTTTGCACCAACTGTAATCCGATACCATGCCCTTTTGCTTTAAGTTGCAGTTGAGTCGTATTTAATTCTTGAACTTTGGAATCATTCGGCATCGTGATTCCAATCCCATTATCCGCAATCACAATACTATTTTTACGTTGAATAATATGAATGTTTGAGCCTTGGGAATAATTCAGAGCATTACGCAGGATATTGCTCAGAACCATTTTAGTCATAGATGGATAAATCATACGAGGAAATTCTTGAGGATCGTATTGAACTAGAATCTCCATTCCTTTGCTTTGACTCACTGGATCTAAGTCACTTACCAAATCACGAATGATCGTTGATAGAGTCATTTGTTCAGCGGTTAGCGTGTTCGTGGTGTTTCGAGCAATAGCCAATAGCGTATCAACCAACAATTGCATATCTTCGATGGTATTCGAAATTCGATTTAGTGATTTATCTTCACCATATTTCGCCTGACAAAGTTGCACATTGCCTTTCAAAATAGTTAGCGGAGTACGCAATTCATGGCTCACATCACCCGTAAACTCTCTTTCCCGATAAATAAATTCAGTTAAAACTTGATGATATTTTTCCAGCGCTTGTTTTAGATATTCCGCTTCTAAATTGCCATTGGTACTAATACCTTGAAACGGCGATGCTTCTTTATTTTGATGCGCCCAATCAATATGTTCTAAAGCATTGGCTAATCGAGTTATCGGTGAGAAATAACGTTTAGCACGACGATTAGACCACCATAAAATACTGTAAAGCACAATTAGGCTAAACATTAATGGTGCAAGTCCGAACATCCATACAATTTTATTAACGTTACTTTCGCCAAAAACCAATAAAACGTGCTGACCATTTCTCTCTCCATAAACAGTCATACGTTCTTTTCCATCCACAAAAATGCGGTGTACACCTTGTTCTAAACGTTGTCCTTTAAAAGCAGCGGGCGGCATTGCTGTGTTCCAACGATAGCCGTACAAATTCTTTGTGTCAGGTAAATCTGCATTGGGATTACGATCGACTCGCAGCCAATAATGTTCCATCTCTTGCTCGAGTGCAGTTTTAAGTAAAGAACCCTTAATTACCCATGCACTACACGCAATACCAATAATGATTGAAAGTGCGATCAGCCCTATTTGCAACCAATAATGACGATTAAACATCTTGCTCAATGGATGTGTATTCACGCCATGATTTTTCGGTTTTAACATAAGCTGATCTGCAATAAACAATAATTAATTATACGACTTTCTTATTGAACAGGAAGTGACCAATCACCCACTCTTGTCCTTGTTCAAATCCAAATAACTCTGCACAAGCCATAAAGAATATACGCCAACGTTGCCACCATGCATCTGCATCTTGTGCATAGACTTGCTCAAACAAAGGTCTTAACTCATCAGCATGGCGATCCATATTTTCTAGCCAAGCATTAGATGTTTTTTCATAATGTGTGCCTGACCACTGCCAATGCTGCGCAAGCTCTAAATGATCTTGGAAATGTAAGAATGTAGAGGTAGATGGCATCAGACCACCCGTAAAAAAGTAACGTGACATCCAGTCATATTCACTTTTGATTTCAAAAGGATAATGTAAGAAACGATGACAGAAAATATGACACCACAACTTACCGTCTTCTTTAAGCCAAGACTGAATTTTCTCAAAGAGTTTCTGATAGTTTCTAACGTGTTCAAACATTTCAACCGAAACTACACGATCAAACGTATTGGTCTTTAATTCAAGCACATTGACATCGCAAGTGATGATTTGAATATTATTCAAATTACGTTTTTCAGCTTCAGCTAAAATATGCTGACGTTGAGTTGCAGAATTTGAAACACCTGTGATCTTCGCATTTGGATAACGCTCAGCCATCCATAGGGTAAATGATCCCCAACCACAGCCCAACTCTAAAATCTCTTGACCATCCTGCAACTGTGCACGATCGCTATATATTTGCAGTGCAAATTCTTCGGCTTCATCTAATGTGGTGTGGTCATGTGGAAAGAAACAGGCACTATATTTCAAACGTTTGCCTAAGACAGCCTGAAAGAAAGCAGTCGGCAACTCATAATGTTGCTCATTGGCTTTGTCTGTTTCAATCGCAATCTCACTGTGCTTCAACATATTGAGCACGTCCATATAACGCTGTGCACCTTGCTCAGGATCATAGCGCCCTTCTTGAATCAAACGCTTTTTACTCAATGCACGGATTGCTGCACGAATTGCCTGATCTGGAACTAAACCGCTTTCAACGAGTTTTAAAGATTTTTGAATAATAAAGTCCATGTGCAGTACCTACTGTTTGGGTTTCCACGGAATAAACATTGAAGTTCGTTTTTGATAATCGAGATAATTTTGACCTCGATTTTTTAATGCTTGTTGCTCACTGAATGGAATACCCGTGATGTAATACAAGAATAACCACATCAAAATTGGATAGATCCACAAGCTTAATAATCCTGCCGCTAATCCTATGATGGGATAAGCAAACCAATGCAGCCATTCAAAGAAGTAGTTTGGATGCCTTGAATACTTCCACAGACCTTGATCCATTGTTTTGCCATGATTTTTAGGATTTTGCTTGAAACGATATAATTGTTGATCTGCAACCGTCTCACCGACGAATGCAACAAACATAATTAGACCTGCAATAATCAGATAATCATTGGTATCCATGCTCCAAGACATGCTTGGCACATTGAGCAAGCTCCACATCGGAATGCTGAATAAAATGGCTAATCCAGCCTGAAACATGAAAAATAGAAAGAAACCAAAATGTTGATATTTGCCCATTGTTCTACGCATGTTGGCATATCGACGGTCTTCTTCATGCTCAGCTAAATAACGACGGAATAGATGCAAAGTTAGACGCAAGAACCATATTGAACTGAATACGCCGAGAAACAATCTGACATTTAACGGAGCGATCTCAACAAACAATGCTGTAATGGCAATATTGAGAACAATACAGAAACTCCATGCGACATCTACGATACCTGCACGATGGTTTACTGTTGCCCACAACCAACAAAGCGTCATCACAAGGGCATCAAGTAAAAACAATTGCCATATCATAACTGCCTCCTTGATGCTTATAATAATGAGGAATTAATAAGGACTTGCTTCAAATAACAGGTGTACATCGCTGATCACCCCTTCTTTAAAGCCACCTTCGCAATAGCAAAGATAGAAATCCCACATCCGAATAAAGTTTTCATCAAATCCCAAAGCCAAAACTTGTTCTTTGGCATTTAAGAAACGCTCACGCCATTGATGAATCGTCTCAGCATAGCTCAAGCCAATATCTTCAAGATGTTTTAAGCGTAACTGTTGTTCAGATGCCGCTTGTGTTAAAACGCTGATACAAGGGATAAAGCTCCCTGGGAAAATATAGCGTTTAATGTAATCCACGGTGTTCAAGGCTTTTTTATAGCGCGCATCTTCAATCGTAATAGCTTGAATCAATCCCAACCCGTTCGGTTTTAATAAGGATCGGCATTTATTAAAGTAAGTCGATAAATATTGCTCACCCACCGCTTCAATCATTTCGATCGAAACTAACTTGTCGAATTTCCCTTCTAACAATCGGTAATCTTTGAGCTGAACATTGACACGATGACTGAGACCCGCATCGGCAATACGTTTGGTTGCTTCATCGTATTGTGCTTGAGAAATAGTGATCGTAGTCACTTTACAGCCATAATGCTGAGCAGCGTAGATCGCAAATCCGCCCCAACCACTACCGATCTCAACCAAGTGATCCATTGGTTTGAGTTGTAATTTCTGACAAATCAGTTCTTTTTTATAATCCGAAGCTTCTTCTAGAGTCATATCTTTGTGCTTATATACTGCACTGGAATACATCATTGAAGAATCAAGAAAGAGTTTGAAAAAGTCATTGCTCAGGTCGTAATGCTCTGCAATATTTTTTCGACTTCCTGACAATGAATTTTTACGTGTTTTGTACCAAGCTTTTAATACAAGTTGGCTGGCTTGAGAAATCACATTCTGATTAATCTTATCAAGCACATGACGATTTCTCGCCAAAATTTGAATGACTTCAACGAGGTGTTCACTGCTCCAATAGCCGCGAATATAACCTTCAGCCGCACCAAGTACACCGTTTTTAAAAATCAGATCGATCAATTCTTTATTATGAATATCTATCGTAGCTTCTAAATCTGAAAGCTCTCCCACGGTGCCATTCCATTCTCCACGAAAATGAATTTGACCATGACGAAGTTTGAGCAAGCTCCGAAGAACCAAAGGCAGTGAATCGTGTTCACCGAAAATAAGCGTTTTCATCATGTTGTTTTAAATCCTTATCTTTTTTAGGGTGCCGATAAAATGGAACTTTCTTTCGCCATAGATGAAAAGCTTGAACATAGATTGAAGCTAACATCTTGAAAGGTTCAAAGATATGATAAATAGCATAACGATTCAGTTGTGAAGGAACTGTGATGCTGGTTAAAGTGAAACGCATCGTTGCATCAAAGATAAATTTATCTGATTGATAAAGCTGCATATGAATCACATTTTGTTCATCTGAAAAGTTAAAGCACCATTTATAGTGAATATCCATCGGCATAAATGGAGACACATGAAAACTCTTTTCAAATTCGAACTCATAACTTTTGAAATGACTGTGCTCTTTTAATTTTTGACGGCAGTCATGCACATAAACTTTACGTTCATTCCAAGGGGTATTGGTGATTTCACTCAATATGAAAACAGGTTGTTTTTGAGGATTAAGTACAAAATAAAAGATGACTGAATTAAAACTAAATCCTAAAGTTCTTGGCAATGCGAGCACACGAATTTCTGATTGAGTCGATAAAATCGTGTCCACTTGCTGCAAAAGAATTTTCTTAATTCGTTCTCTGATCGAACCTGTATAGCCTTTTAGAAAATCATTTTCATAAAGATTTAAGATATTCCAACGCGAAGTTGAACAAAGCCATGAACGATCTAGGTTTTGATCGATACGATCTGGATCAAAGCATAAATAGCTCAAACTAGACTGAAAATCGTGTGCTTTGGGATGAAAGCGCCGATGTCTAATCTGAGCTTTGGCTATGGAAAGTGAATCTTCAAACATGTGATCACCTCCAAATTAGTCTTTAATTTTTAACAACTTATCTACTACCCGCTGAGCACTTCTCGCCCCATCTTCATGAAAGCCCCAACCCCAATATGCTCCACAAAATGAACTGCGGTTTTGACCATTAATCAGTTCCCAACGCGCTTGTGACTCAATTGCTTTTTTATCAAAAACAGGATGTCGATAATGACGTTCGACATAAATCTTATCATTCGCGATCGGCATATTCGGATTCAATGTAGAAAATACCTGCGTTTTACAAGGTAGATTCTGCAAGCTGTTCATCCAATAGGTAAATCCATAGTGTACTTGATGAACTTTACCATTTTTTTCAGGTTTTTCTTGAGCAGTGACGTGCACATGCCAACTCGCCCATTGAGATTGACGCTTCGGCATAATCGAAGTATCGCGATGTACCACCATAAAGTTATCTTGATAATCAAAACAACCTAATACATCTCGCTCATCTGCCGAAGGATTTTGAATAAGCTGTAACGTATCATCAGCATGACTCGCAAACACAACCCAATCAAAAGTTTCTTGTTCTTGATTCGTGACAATATGAACTAAATCATTTTCACGAATCACTTGTTGAACTTGCGCTTTCTTCCAAATAATCGATGGGCAAGCTTTTTGAATCGCTCGTATATAAGAAGCTGAACCACCTTTTACTGTCTGCCATTGTGGTCGATCAGCCAACTGCAACATACGATGATGTTGAAAGAAACTGACCACAAATTTGTAGGGTATCTTGCCAACTTGATCAACTGGACTTGACCATAGTGCGCCACACATTGGATAGAGATGTTCTTCTCTAAAAACCTGAGAGTAGTCATTTCGATTTAGATAATCTTCAATACTTAACTCAGCATCACATTGATCCACGACGACATCTTTATTCTCCTGATAAAACCTGATCAAATCAGACAGCATCAATCGAAAGTTCTTATTTAAAAAATTTTGCGGGCGAGTCAATAATGACCATTTTTTAGATGGATTGTACTGTAGTCCAGTGACCTGATTATTCACAGAAAAACTCATATCACTATTCTGTGCTTGGACACCAAGTTCAGCAATCATTGCACTGAATAAAGGATAGTTATAGTCATTAAATACAATAAACCCACTATCTACTGCAACATTCTGTTCATCAATCCAAAGATCGTGGGTGTCAGTATGCCCTCCGAAATAATTCTCTTTTTCAAAGATCGTGACTTGATGCTGCTGTGATAATTTCCATGCGGCATACATGCCTGAAATACCTGAACCTACAATTGCAATCTTCATCAAGACTTCTCACTTTGAATTTTATTCGCGTTCATTTTTAAATTTTGTATTTGAGTTTTGTGCGCATCATAAACGCGCTCAGGTACTGGTTTGATCGCCCAAATGAGACCTAAAAAAGACATCATTTTTAAAATGTAATAAGTAATATCGATTTGCCACCAGAAAAAACCTTGTCGCGTGCTACCTGCATAATAGTGATGATTATTATGCCAACCCTCGCCCAATGTAATAATCGAAAGGAATAAGTTATTTCGACTATTGTCATTAGTCTCAAAATCTCGACTTCCATACAAGTGAGCAAGCGAGTTAATACATAAAGTTGCGTGAATCAACAAAACTGTTGAAACCACAAAACCCCAAACCAGCAATTGCAAACCTGATGTACCTAAACTTGGATAAGCAACTGCTAACCACTCACCCAAACCATAGATTGATAAAGCAGTCAGTAACACAACGGGTAAACTAAATCGGTCTAACCAAACTAATTCTGGAAATTTGATCCAATCTTTGATGACCTCCTTTCGCGTTGTGAAATTCTGTTCATTTAGGAACCAGCCGATATGGCTATACCAAAAACCATGCTCTGATGAGTGTGGATCATGCTCTGTATCGGTAAAACGATGATGATAGCGATGATGAGCAGCCCACCATAAAGGACCACGTTGCGCACTCATCGTTCCAATCAAGACAAATATAAATTGCACAGGACGAGAAGTCTGAAATGTTTTATGTGACAAATAACGATGAAAGAATGCTGTAATCGCAAACATACGAATAAAATAAAAAAACAGCATAAACGCGACTGCAAACCAAGATACACCGACCCAGAAAACGGCTAAACATGCGATATGCAAAAAAATAAATGGAAGGATTCGCAACCATTGAATTTTAGTATCTTTATATGTTTTAAACGTATCAGACTCATTTGTCTCAGAAGTTTGTGTAGTTGACCAACTGTCTATCCATCGCAGAAAAAATTTAAACATTGATTCTTCCTGACCCATTTCTCTTGTAATTTTGATTTTATAAAATTTGGTATGAAATTTATGTGAAGATCAATTATATAAAAAATATTAGCAAAATGATCGTGTAAAATCATTTAAAAACAAAAATTTATTTATACTCATTAGCCTATTCCTAAAAATAGGCTAATCATAGAATTTCATTTTTTAAATATGACACTTTCTATAAAAATAGTACAGAAAGACTTGTCCAAATTAGGTAAACAGCGACACCAATTACCACAGTTGCAAATATCTTTTGCACTGTTTTTAGATCAATCAAATTAATGAGTCGTCGTCCGACCAACATCCCTAAAATGCAAGCAACCACAAAACTGATCGTTACTGAAACTGGATATTGGAAGCCATCGAGTACGTGGATAGAAATGCTCACACCGCCAATCAGAAAAATGATCATTAACGACGTTGCAACTATACTACGCATATCGAGATCCGTTGCTTTACGCAGCGCTGGAACAATGACAAATCCACCACCAACACCAAGCAATCCAGTCAACAAACCCGCAACCACACCAATAAGACCCAATACACTGGCTGTTTTCACATTCCAAATAAGTTTTCCAGTAGACTGATTGACCTTACATGGTGGATCTTCAAAATCATGAACTTTATTGAAGAAAATTCGATAGGCAACAACCATCATCACTAAACTAAAAGCTAGGCTTAACCATGTAGGAGAGATGATGTTAGATAAATGCACGCCATATCGAGCCGATGGAATACTAATCAAAGCAATCCATATTGCAGCTTTATAGCGTACGATTTTTTTCAATAAGCCTTGTACACTCCCCACAAACGCAGAAAGTGTAATTGCAAGTAGTCCAACAGGTGCAGCTTGTGAGACAGTCCATCCTTGACTCGCCATCAGTGCGGGAACGGCTAAAATTCCTCCTCCCGCACCTGTTAATCCAAGCAAGCATCCGATTGCTAGACCTTCCAAGACTAATAACCACATATCCATAAAGGACCTCATGAAAAATGAGATACACTTTTTCAAGTGTGAAAAAACCTAACCCAGCTCTAAATTTAGAGCTAAGCTAATGATTTATATGATCTAATAAATAAATTACAGTTTAGGTTTTACAAGCCACTCATGCCCTTTTAACATGCCATCCCAATACATCGGGGGTAGGATCTGTTCTTTTAACAGCCATGCCATACGTGAAGGTTTTTGACCATCCAAGAACCACTTTGGAAAACTCGGAAGCAGTTTCCCACCATAACCAAATTCTGCAAGAACGATCTTGCCTCGCTCAACAGTCAAAGGACATGAACCATAACCATCGTACTGAGCAAATTGATCACTACCTTTTAAGTACTGCAAAACATTCACTGCAACAATTGGCGCTTGTTTGCGCGCTGCCGCAGCAGTTTTCGCATTCGGAGCATTCATGACATCTCCAAGTGCAAAAATGTAAGGATATTTGCTGTGCTGCAAAGTATTTTGATCAACGCTCACCCAACCTGCTGCATCAACTAAATTACTTGCACGAATAAAATCAGGTGCTTGTTGCGGTGGAACGACATGAATCATGTCAAAATCAGTTTCTAACAGTGATGTACTTTCACCTTGATTGACCTTGAACCATGCACGTTTGTTTGCACCATCAACTTTTACCAGCTGATGGTTGAAGTGCAGATTGGCGTTATAGCGTTTCACATATTCCATCAATGCTGGCACATAAGCTTCAACACCAAATAACACCGCACCCGTATTGAAGAAATCAACTTGAATATCTTTCAATACGCCTTGTTTTTGCCAATAATCGGCAGATAGATACATCGCTTTTTGTGGCGCACCAGCACATTTGATCGGCATAGGTGGTTGAGTGAAAATCGCCTTACCACGTTTCATTTGACTGACTAACTGCCATGTATACGGCGCTAGATCATAACGATAATTCGAGGTCACACCATTTTTGCCCAATGTTTCAACTAAACCGTCAATACCGTGCCAGTTGAGCTTCAAACCTGGGCAAACCACCAATACTTCATAGTTGATCGGCTTACAGCCCTCTAACAACACCTGTTTATTGTCTGGATCAAAGGCCGCCACAGCAGCTTTTATCCA
Source organism: Acinetobacter sp. A22 (assembly GCF_030913345.1). Taxonomy (NCBI): domain Bacteria; kingdom Pseudomonadati; phylum Pseudomonadota; class Gammaproteobacteria; order Moraxellales; family Moraxellaceae; genus Acinetobacter; species Acinetobacter sp. A22. Next base: position 702,427 of record NZ_CP133162.1, on the reverse strand, counting down.
CTGTACTTGCTTGGGTATCAAACTCGCCATGGTTCGAACTGTTTTTTCAGGTGCAAAAATTCCACCACCGACCATCGTCCAACCAGGTTGATAGTAATGAATTTCTGCTGGATCAATCACAGCAATATCTAGATTTGGTTCTCGTGAAAGTAAGCTTGAAGCAACTGAAATCCCAGCAGCTCCACCACCTACGATCACCACCGAAAATTTAGGCACATTATTTAATTGTGTCGGATGTTGATTGAGGATTCTTGGAATTAAACCTTGTAAGTCATAACCCAGAGTTTTAGACACCAATAGCATTTGATCCAGACTTAATCCAGAAACCTGAGATAATCCCCAAAGCGTGATTGAGCGTGTACCTGTTCGGCAAAACGCCAAGATTGGCTTTTGAGCTGCTTGATAAACTGATTTAAACTCTTCAGCCTGCTCATCAGTTACACGGCCACTCACCACAGGTAAATACTCAACTTGAATCCCGTGAGTAGATGCTACTTCTTGTATTTCAATGATATTGGGTTGATCAGCACCCTCATTACAAATAATTGTTTTGATACCTTTATTTGCAAGTTCAGCCACATCTCGTTGAGAAATTTGATCTGCAACATAAAATTCTTGATTCACTTGTTTTAATTGCATGCCACTCTCTCCTATTACTGACCGCAGGCTTTATTCGCAGGTAAAGCAATATCAATTTTCTTTGGATAAGGAAGATTGAGGTTTTCCATCAAAATAATGAAGTCTTGCTTACTTTTGCCTTCCCCCAATCGAGAGTTATGTAGTCGCTCTTGTCCAACCGTAGATGACAAACGCCCCTTGTAGTCATGACCTGGATAAACAATCGTTTCATCAGCTAAAGTGAATATCTGTTGATGAATACTGTCATACAAAGTTGCAGCATCACCTTCTTGGAAATCAGTACGCCCGCAACCGTCTATAAGCAATGCGTCACCCGTAAATACCATACCGTCCACTACATAACTGGTACATGCATTGGTATGTCCAGGCGTATAGCGAGCTTCAATTAAAATCTCCCCTACGCGAATTGCACTACGGTCAGATATAAAAATGTCACCACATGCAACTTCAGAGTTGCGATGTAACACTGTTTTACATCCAAAGCGTTCACGTAACAGATTTGCTGCCGTTACATGATCTGCATGCACATGCGTATCAAGGCTATAAACTAGCTTCAAATTATTTTGTTCAAGCATGTCCGCATAACGCTCAATTTCCGATGCAACAGGATCAATCAGTACAGCTTCACGTGTCTGTTCAGATGCGATGAGATAGGTATATGTTGAACTTTCATTTTCAAAAAACTGATGAAATATCATGTGGATCAATCTCGATGTACTTATTTATATATTCTTAAATTGCAAACAAGATACCAACTCTATGCACAAATTATTATATTCAAATAAAACAATATATTATTAAATATTATTTAATAGTTTCTTAATTTTATGTTTCACCATCAGTTCATTTTATGTTTCAATGAAACATTCAAAGAAACAACACCTGAAACAATATGAATCAATCCATTGATTTTATAAAACAAGTAGATTTGGAAAACTTCTTAGGATATTTACAACAACTCATTACAGACTGCGCCCTGTTTATTGTTGATCAATCAAACTCAGCTATAATTTATGAGTTCAAATCAACACGTTTTAATCCCTCTATTGCTCAACTGACTAAACAAAAAATACTAAACAATCTATTAGAAACTGGGAAAATTCATCTGCAATCTGCCACAGCTTCAATTGAGCTTTTATGTCACCAACACAATATCCAAGTTTCAGATCAGGATTTCTCTGGAAAGTTGTACTTAGTTCAACCATTGCAACAGGCTGAAACATCAAAAAAGGAAAATAGTGGTCAGAGTTTGTCTGAAACATTTCATAGCCAATCTCCTGAAATGCAACGTATGTTTTCAATTATTGAACGTGTGGCGATTACAGAATTTCCAGTCTTAGTTCGTGGAGAGTCTGGAAGTGGCAAAGAACTAGTTGCACAAGCCATTCATGACCATAGTCAACGAAAAAACAAAGTTTTTATCGCAATCAACTGCGCAGCTTTAAATGCAAACATCTTAGAAAGTGAATTGTTTGGGCATGTCAAAGGTGCTTTCACAGGTGCGATTCGTGAACATAAAGGAGTTTTCGAGCGAGCTGCTGGCGGAACGCTATTTTTAGATGAAATTGCTGAAATCCCACTGGAGTTACAAGCCAAACTTTTGCGTGTACTCGAGACAGGTGAATTTACACCTTTGGGTGGTGAAAAATCAATTAAAGCCAATGTACGAATCATCACCGCGACCCACCGAGCTTTGCGCGAAGAAGCGAAACAAGGACGTTTCCGTCAGGATTTATTATATCGCCTAAGAGTTATCCCTATTTTTATTCCACCTTTACGTGATCGTAAAGAGGATATTCCGCTGATCGCTGAATTTATTTTGAGTCAGCAGCAATCTTTATTTCACACACAACCGCATCTATCCGACGAAGCATTAAAAACCTTGATTGCTTATGATTGGCCAGGAAATGTCCGTGAGCTAAAAAACACCCTTTTATATGCATTGACCATGGCAAATGAAAAATCAGAAATTGAAGTTGCTGATCTACCAGATGAAATCATAGATACTCATTTGCATTCATCACAATTACATAATCAGGTATCAGAGAAGCCTGTTTATCCAGAAAAAATCAATAAGAATAAAATTAGAGATGTTTTGATTAAACATCAAAATTACCTGAATCTTGCTGCAAAAGAACTCAATATGAGTCGAACAACTTTATGGCGATATAGAAAAAAATTTAATCTCTAATAAAAAAGCGAGCTATTTAAAATAACTCGCTTTTACTTATGATGGATGACAAATTCTTAACTTGGCAGATGCGGATTTGCTAAAGGTCGTTCTTGTTTCAATTCACGATCAAATACATCCGTTAACATACTGTCATAACGCTTAGCATTATATTTCAGTAGTTTATCTGCCTCTGCGGGAGTAATAAAATCAATCGCCACAGCATCATGGATTCTTTCTTCAAAGCTGAATCCTTTGAACTTATCTTTTGATTCTGCGCGTTTGAACTTATCCCACAACGGTTGCATAGTGAGCAACATCTGGAATGTAGATTCCATACGCCCCATCACATCTGTTGCTTCAGTGGTGTAATACACATGCTTCTTCAATTCTTCACGGAAAGCATTTTCCTGTAATAGCAATTGAGCCACTTCTTGTTTCAAATGATCTGTTGGTTTTGCGACTGGACGTCCAAATGGGAAACAGATCAATTTCACTAATTTAGCTGCAACTTTTACTGGGAAGTTTTCATAGAATCCAAAAAAAGCTTCTTGTGCATTAAATAAAGCTTTGTTTAATGCCAATTCAGCATGTTTTTGCTCAGCTTCCGTCCGTTTACCACTTTCATAATATTTAAGAATCGAGGTTGCGATAAATAAGTATGAATGGATATCCGCCAAGCGTCCTGAAAGCATTTCTTTACGTTTTAAATCTCCAGCTAAAAGACCTAAAGCCATATCAGCGGTTAGAGCAAAATCAGTGCTCATGCGATTGATAATCACATAATACGGTTTGGTGAAAGTATCAGACTGCATGGATGCATGACTCGGTCCACCCGTAATACCATAAGCGAAAGCTCTCGCACCTCGGTTAAAGGTATAAGCCAAATGCTTAAACAACAACGTGTTAAATTGTTTCAAAGCAACTGATTTATCTTCTGCTTGCAGGAGTTGTAATTCTTCAAACAAATACGGATGGCAACGCATAGAACCTTGACCAAAAATCATCAATGAGCGAGTTAAAATGTTCGCACCTTCAACGGTAATCGCTACTGGGATAGATTGATAAGTCAATGCCAAGAAGTTACGAGGACCAAGCTGAATCGCACGTCCACCGACTACATCCATCCCGTGATTGATCACAGTTCTCATCGTTTCGGTTGCATAATACTTCGCCATAGCGGTCATAACTGATGGTGTACCACCTTGATTCAAACCACAAGTGACCATGTATCTAAATGCCTCTAACATATAAGCATCACTGGCAATATCACTGGTCGCTTCTTGTACACCCTCAAAGTTACCGACAGAAACTTTGAACTGTTGTCGTACACTCGCAAATGCACCAACCAATAAGTAACTCATCTCACCTGCGGCTGTAGCTAATGCTGGTAATGAAATACCACGTCCGACGCCGAGACACTCCATCAACATACGCCATCCCTTACCAGCATTTTTTTGTCCACCGATGATCCAGTCAATTGGAATAAATACATCAGTTCCTTCGACTGTACCATTCATAAACGGCGCACCTGGATTATGGCGTGCACCAATTTTAATTCCTTCATGATTTGCAGGAATTAATGCACAGGTGATGCCATATTCGATTTTTGATTTATCACCCAATAAACCATCAGGATCATACAGTTTAAAAGCCAATCCAATCACAGTCGCAATCGGTGCTAGTGTGATCCAGCGCTTAGAAAAATTCATTTTTAATCCAAGCACATCCTGACCTTGATACTGACCATAACAAACCACGCCAGTGTCAGGAATTGCACCAGCATCTGACCCTGCTTCAGGACTTGTTAAGCCAAAACATGGAATTTCTGTACCATTCGCAAGACCTGGTAAGTAACGTTGTTTCTGTTCAGTCGTTCCATAATGCAATAAAAGCTCTCCTGGTCCTAAAGAGTTAGGAACCATACAACTCACAGCTGCAGTTAAAGAGCGTGATGCAATCTTGCTCATAATACGACTTTGCGCAAATGGGCTAAATTCTTTGCCACCAAAAGATTTTGGAATAATAAGACCTAAGAAACCTTTATCCTTGATGAATTGCCATACTTCAGGAGGTAAATCTTTATCTTGATGATGAATTTTCCATTCATCGAGCATGGCGCATAGCTGCTGAACTTCGTTGTCTAAAAAGGACTGTTCTTCAGCTGACAATGTCGGATAAGGATAATCATCAAATTTATTCCAATTAGGAGAACCCATAAACAGTTCTTTTTCCCACCAACTGGTTCCTGCTTCTAGGGCTTCTCTTTCTGTCGTACTCATCGACGGCATTGCTTTTGACAATGCTTTATATGCTGGACGACTGATGAATGCTTCACGTAATGGAGGGAGGAGAAGAATCACACTCGCGAGAATAATTGGTAAGCCAATCAATAAACTCCAAGGTGTGATAAATACACTACATAAAATAGCGATAGTAATTGATAAAATACTACCAATCGTGCGATTTAGTTCGAAATAAAATACAGCCCACAACAAAACAAACTGAATAAACAAGCTAAGCAATATCAATAATAGAGTCATGGTTACTCCTTTGCCTTCAACTTGAACTGAGAAAATTGATTTATTTGAATTACTTCATGTTTGAACTTAGATGGCGATAAGTGAAAAAAGAGTGAATTTTGATTGTACTGATTAAAGACTGATTTGCTTAAATAACTACCATTCATTACACAAGCACATCACAAAAATACTTTTTAAAATAAGAAAACAAAATAATTTACAGATACTTAAAATTACCAAAAGATAAATTAAAAGCCAAATAAGTATATGATGATTTATTCAAATCATTGCAATCGGTTTAAATTATATTGAACGCTACAGTCAACTTATAATATTTTGCTCTGTACACGACAAATTTCATAGGGTCCTTGTCTTATCAGGCTTTTTCTTTCTTAAAATTGCGAGCACTTTCTTAAATTCTTCTTTTTTCCAAAACCAATCAAACGTAGAATAACCATTTGAACATAGTCCAAACCGTAGCGAAATAAACTTATTGAAAGTCGTCCATGCTTCTTTATTTTTATCGTTTTTTTTCGATCATGTTGCCATTCACCTGTTAAATAGCACCAACAGAAACCGATAGCTAGCACTGCTATCAATTTCTTGACTCGTCTAGGGTCTGTTAAACGAGTATTTTCAAGATTGAATCCACGTCCTTTGAGACAACTAAATAAGGTTTCGATTTCCCAGCGTAATGCATAATCACCAATAGCAGAAGCATTAAACATAGGAGAAACAACAAGTAAAAGTTCTCCATCTTCTAATCGAAGCGTACTAATATACAGTTTCACTCGACCAACCCAAATACGTCGTTTACGACATTCTGTTTGACCAACTTGAAGATGACGAAATAAATCACTAATTTTATGATTCTTGGCTAAGTGATTGGTCACAATAAAGTTTTTTTAACACGTATACAGAAGTGAATGTCATTTTCAATTAACCATGTAAACCATTTCTCACCGATAAATTCTCTGTCTGCGAACTCATTCACAATACAATCTTTACCAAAAATGGAGATAAAGCGTTGAATCAAAGCAATACGCTCTTTTGTATCTGAATTGCCACGTTTATTTAGCAATGTCCAAACAATAGGTATCGCTATTCCACGATAGACGATGGCTAACATCAAGATATTGATATCTCGTTTTCCCCATTTCCAGTTGGTTCTATCCAAAGTTAATTGGACTTTATCGAATGAAAATATATTGAAAATTAACTGAGAAATTTGACGATAATCGAAATACTGATCTGCAAAGAAGCGTTGTATACATCGATAAAATGATTGTGGTAAGCACTTGATGGGTAAGGCTTTAGATGCAGAAGAAAGATTACATGTCTGTTTTACAATTAATGCAAGCATAATCAGTGTAAAACATTTTGCATGTGACTTGTTCCTCTTTAGATATTTATTTAAGATGAGATGTAACTCATTGAAATGTGTCATCATATTCGTCGTCAGAAAACAAGTATTATGCCATTATTTCAATGAGTTATCTTTTTTGTCGTGTACAAAGAAAAAAATTATATGCAATGTGGTTGGACTCCATTCCAAGATAAAACCTTTCGTTATGAAGTTGATACCACCATTGTTTCTGGGCAACTGGCGTGGCATCAAAATCAGTTATTTTTAAATTGTCGTGGACAAGCATTAGAAATTAATCGTTAAACAAGGGATTATTTTATATTTTTAGAGATCAATGAAACTAAAATTCACTGATCTCATTTCATAGATTCAATATTTTCCTGCCTGATTTGATCATCAACTTAGGCTATTAACGTATAAACTAAAAAACTATTTAAAATATAAAAATCAATCACATAAGAAAATATGTTAAGTGCATCACACAAAATTCACAAGGTGATCTGTAAAACTAAAATGTCTAATGCATATAACTACTTTTCAAATTAGGGAAAAGCATAAGACCCATAACAACTTATCAAAAATTAAAACCTAAGATCAAAAAAGTGATCAAGGAGATACTCTATGGACTCTCGCCTACTTATTGCAATCTTGCTAAGTAGCTTTAGTGCAACCACATTTGCTTCAAGTCACCGAGAAGCACCCTCAATCACTAAGCTACCAAAAGTAGATGCTACAGATTTTTATATGTTTAAAAGCTATGAATCTGGGCGCAGTAACTACGTTACATTATTAGCCAATTATCAACCACTTCAAGATGCCTATGGCGGCCCGAACTACTTTTCTCTTGATCCAAAAGCATTATACGAAATCCATGTAGACAATAATGGCGATGCTCAAGAAGACATCACCTTTCAATTCAAATTCAACCAAGAATTAAAAGACCTTCAAGTTCCAGTGGGCGGCAAAAATATTTCTGTTCCATTATCTAATATCGGCAAGATTACCAATGACGGTAGTTCAGCCCAAAATACTGCTGAAACCTACACAGTGACGATGATTAAAGGAGATCGTCGTAAAGGTGATCGTAATGTACTCGGCACTTTCAAAAAACCATTTGATAATGTAGGAACAAAATCTATTCCTAACTATCAAGCTTATGCAGATAGTTTTGTACAAAACGTGAATTTCGGAAGCTGTGGTTCAGGTAAAGTTTTCGTTGGTCAACGCCAAGAATCTTTTGCGGTGAACTTGGGAGAAGTATTTGACTTAGTCAATATCAAAATTCCAGCCACTCAACTTGCACCTTCTGGCGTCAATGCTGAAGATCAAGGCTTAAATACAATTGCTGATAAAAACGTCACGACGATCGCTCTTGAAGTTCCACAATCTTGTTTAGTATCAACAAACGATACTGTGATTGGTGGTTGGACAACTGCGAGCTTACCTCAAGCAACCTTATTAAATCCAAATCCTGATAGCAACTTGAACAGCGCATCAAAAGTTGGTGGTGCATGGACTCAAGTTTCACGTTTGGGTATGCCGTTAGTCAATGAGGTTGTGATCGGCTTGAAAGACAAAGACAAATTCAATGCCAGCAAGCCAGCCAATGATGGTCAATTTGCTGATTATGTTACTAATCCAGCACTACCAACTTTAATTGAAGTTCTGTTTAAAGATGCCACAGGCGGCGCTGTTGTAGCACCAACAAACTTCCCACGTACAGACTTAGTGAATGCATTCTTATTGGGTATTCCTGGTCTCAATCAACCAAAAAATGTGAAAGCGTCTGAGATGCTACGTTTGAATACAGCAATCGCACCGACAACAAAAGACAAGCAAAGTCGTTTAGGCGTCATTGGTGGTGATACTGCTGGTTTCCCAAATGGTCGTCGCCCTGGTGATGATGTTGTAGATATTGAGCTTCGAGTTGCTATGGGCTTGTTGTGTACGATTGATGGTGTAAATACTGCCGTAGGTTGTAAAGCAACTGATGCCAAAGCTGGCGGAATTAGTTTTACTGATGGCGCGTTACAATCACCGCAACAGTTCGGTACAACATTCCCTTATTTAAATACTCCAGTATCGGGCTCACCGTTTAATACAGCTAGCAAATAATCAGGAGTAAACACCATGAAAAAATATATGCTGTTGTTCATGGTTGCAATTGGATTAAGCGGATGTGGTGGCGATGATAATAAATCTAAACCCAACAATAACAACCAATCTCAAGGTGATGCTGTACTGAAAGAAACGTTGATATTGACCAACCAATCGCAAAGCAACTTTGAACAAGCTGAACCAAAAACTCTGACTGCAATATCAGAAACAACCATAGATAACAAAGCTGAACCTGTAGCAGTTAAATTTTAAAACAAAAGCCCTTGGTTAGATTAGCTAACTAAGGGCTTTTTTAGGAGTTTTTCTAAATGTTAATCCGCCAACTTACCCTTGCTGTTTTAGTACTTAGTTATTTTGGTCCTGTGCATGCACATCCTAAACATCAACATAAAAATACAAGCTCAGAACTTACAAACAATCAAAGCAGTTTGAATAATCATTATAACGATACAGTTAGAAACCAAATTGTGACCGTATTACTCGAAAAAGCATATGCTCGTGGCGATGGTGATTTATTGGAACAAGCTGAAAACCTAATGAAAACCAGTAAAAATCCTTCCGATGTGGAAAATAAATTACTGGCAACTCGATTAGCGCAGGCTAACCATGATTTTAGTACAGCAGAAAAGACTCTAAAAGAAATACTGAAATCTCAGCCAAACCAATATGATGCTATTTTACAGCTCGCAAATATTTACAGACTTCAAGGTCAATTCGATCAATCGCTTAGCTTATGCAATCAACTAAATGATTCCGAAGTCAAATGGTATCAAGCTGGCTGTATCCTCCAAGTTGAGGCAATGACCAAGAATTATTCAGATTTAAAACCTAAAGCAGATGAGCTTTTAAAAGCGACTTCACGACTTAGTAAAAATGACAAACAGTGGTTTGGAAATATTTTGCTTGAAGTTGCCACACGATATAATGATCAACAACTTGCGACTCAAGCTATTCCCTTACTTGTAACAGATAACCTACCTAATACTCTCGCCAAAGCAAATTGGTATATCGCTCAACAACAATATCAAACGGCATTAAAGATCTTAGAATTCTATCGTTATCATGATGGTGCTCTTTATCGAATTATTTTAGCGAAACAGAAACTAGGTGATCACTCAACAAATAAAGACCTGAGTGAGTTAAGCTTGCGTGTTCAAACCTTATTAAAAGAGCAAGATCACATCCATTTGAGAGAACAAGCACAATATCTTTGGGTATCAAAGCAATATCAAGAAGGTCTCAAGATCGCTGCGAAAAACTGGGATATGCAAAGAGAAAATGAAGATTTTGAAGTTTATGCAGAACTTGCACTCGCAAGCCAAGACCGTATAAGTGCTGAAAAACTGTTGCGTTGGAGCACGATCACAGGTTATCAAAATCCAACTTATCTTCCACGTTTAAAACAAATGGTTGCTGTGCTTTGATTTTTTTTAATATAAAGGATTTTAATCGTTACGATTCACAGTGATTTCACAGCAAAAAAATTAAGCTAAACCATAAAATTATATAAGTGAAAAAAAATGAAAAAAAAGATCATTTCTTTACTTTTGATGAGTAGTAGCAACTTTTACTTGAGTCAAATGACTTATGCAGGTGGTGAACTTATTCTAGGTCTTCCGACGATCAAGCTCTCAGCTTCATCTTCTACAGATGAGCCATTTGGTATTGCTACGACTGCTTCTCAAGGTACGATCTCTCAAGAACAAATTCAAACTCGCCCACTCTCTAGACCTGGTGAAGTACTAGAAACGATACCAGGAGTCATCGTAACGCAACACAGCGGTACAGGTAAGGCAAATCAGTTTTTCCTGCGTGGATTTAACCTAGATCATGGTACCGACTTTGCCACTTCATTTGATGAAATCCCAATCAATATGGTCAGTCATGCACATGGACAAGGCTATACCGATTTAAATTTTCTGATTCCAGAACTGATTGAAACGATTCAATATCATAAAGGTGCAACATCAATTGATGATGGTGATTTCGCTTCGGCTGGTACTGCGAAAATTTCAAGTATTCATTCATTAGATCGTTCCTATGTACAAATGACGCTAGGAAAAAATGATTTACTTAGAGTTTTAGGTGTCGGCAATCTGCAACTGCAGAATGGTGAAATTATTGCTGCAATTGAAAATTTCAATAACGATGGTCCATGGATAAATCCTGAGAATTTATCCAAACAGAATATATTTCTAAAATACTTTAGCGGAGACCACAGTAAAAATAAGTCCATCGCTTTTCAACATTACCAGTCTAAATGGGATGCAACTGATCAAATCCCCGAGCGTTTAATTGACAGTGGGGAGATTGATCGATTTGGCAGCCTAAATACTAGCGACGGTGGAAAATCCTCAAGAACTGCACTTTGGTACAATTCGAAGAATCATGATGAAAAAATATTCTCTGAACTTTCATCATATGCCGTCTATAACAAGCTGAACTTATTTTCTGATTTTAGTTATTTTCTTAATGATCCAATACGAGGGGATCAATTTGAACAAGCGGAGGAACGCACAACGCTTGGTGCAAAGTATCAGAAAGGTTGGGCTACGGTTTGGCAAGATAGAGACGTTTTAAATACATATGGCAGCTCTTTTAGATATGACTACATCGCGGATATCGGGCTTTATCAAACTGAAAACCGTCAACGCTTCTACACAATTCGCCAAGATGATATTCAAGAGTTTTCTTTTGGTATTTGGGGTCAAAATCAAACCAGTTGGCAACCTTGGTTAAAGACTATTTTCGGTGTACGTGGAGATTTTTATTCTTTTGATATTAATTCAGATCGCAAAGAAAATACGGGCAATGAAACTGACCACATTCTTAGCCCTAAACTGAGCATGGTTTTAGGTCCTTGGAAAAATGTTGAATATTATCTGAATTATGCTTATGGATTTCATAGCAATGATGCGAGAGGCACCACAACTCGCTTAAATATCGATCCAAGAGACAGTAACTATTTAAGTAAAATTGATTCTGTTTCGCCGTTAGTCAGAACCATCAATTCTGAAATTGGACTCAGAGCTAATTTTATTCCAGAACTGACGAGTACGATTGCTTTATGGCAACTTGATTCTGATTCAGAACTGGTATTTATTGGCGATGCAGGTACAACGGAGGCTAGTCGACCAAGTAAACGCCAAGGGATTGAAATTTCACAGTTCTATCAACCTACTGATGCGTGGATCATCGATTTAGATGCGGCATGGTCAAAAGCAAGATTTAAAAATCATAGTATTGAAGGAAACCACATACCAGGTGCGATCGAAAAGACTGTCGCTACTGGTTTTACATACCATTTTAATGACCAATTAAACTTTGGTGGTCGTTTACGTTATTTTGGTTCACGCCCACTGATTGAGGATAATTCAGTTCGTTCAGACTCTTCAACTTTGGTGAACTTGCAAGGCAGTTATCAATTTAATAAGAACTTCCAAGCACAACTTGAATTGTTCAACGTATTTGATCAAAAAATTAATGATATTGAATACTACTATGCTTCATGCGCTCGACAGGATTTAGGAGATTCGGCATGTTCGCCTAGCTCAACTGAACGCGAAGGTATTCTTGATAAACATGTCCATCCAACTGAGGGAAGAAACCTCAGAATGACCTTGCGATATTTATTCTGATTGATCAGATAAATGCTAAGGAGGAAAAATATGTGGACTCCAATAAAACTGAATGTTTCACAGAGCGCATTTCTCTTTAGCATCATCGCGCATGTTGTGATCCTCATCGTGCTCTTAAAACCTGATGCTGAAAATAGCTCTGATATTAGATCGACTATGAAAGTAACTTTTGTTTCGGCATCAGTTAAAACAAATAATGATACAGTACGAATATCTTCTGAGCCCTCCCCATCAACGGTCAATCAACTTCAGACTCAGAATTCAAAAAGATTGGATGCCTCCTCGACTGACAGCACCAATTTAGCAAATCAAGTCTCCGATTTTTTTGATCTCTCTCAAGATACACAAATGATAGAGGCTAATAACTTATATGATCCATTATTAGATGCACAAAACAGAGCAAAAAAAGCCATCAAAGATGCAAAGGATGTGTCTAATCTGTATCAAGCAAATATCAAACCGATGGATTCAAATTTTTTGGAAGATTATCAATTACCCATCTCGAAGTCTGAAACCGAATCATTGGGGTTATACAAGGTCGATGTCATTGATGATCCTAAAGATTTAGAGCTTTACTCTACTTTGATTGAGCTTAGTATGACATCGCCTTCAAAAGATGATGAATTACAAATAAATCAACTCACTCAACAAATCACAAAACTTTTACATGAAAATGATTTGAGTCTTATCAAAACGAAACCAACAACGATTGAATTTATGATAGATCCCGTCAATCTGATTGTGCTTATTAAACTTTCTGCTGACTCAATCAAAACACATCACAACCTCAAAACATTATTAGAAAACATGTCATTTGACGCGATTTTTATAAATAGCAATCTGAACGAAAGACCTTATTCTTTTACGGTCGAAGTTTAAAAACTTAAATGCTCAACGATCTGAATTTGATTAAAAAATAATAACCACACGAAAATGGTGAAAGTATTAAGAAATTTTCAAAAAGCGCTTAACTAAAGTCGAAACCCATAGAAAGAGCAAAGCGACTATTTTTAAATTAATAACCGCTTTTCCACCAATATTATCTTGATGTGTGCTGATAAAAATGGATTAGATTTTAAAACACCGAATCAAATGGCAGAGAACTTTTACAAATTATTTGCATAGAAACTTCCAAGTGAAAGTTTCCTGTAGTTTCGATACACATCATCAATTACGAAGCACATTACAGATTCCTTGTACTGCAAGAAATCGTTAAATTCAACGAGTATCTGAACCTTTTTGAATTATTCTTATTTAGATTTTTACAATCCAAAATTTTATGTGGGGTAAGTTGAGGGGTAAACGCATAGATAAAAAAAAGCCCTTGTAAAAACAAGGGTTTTTAGATATTTGGCGGAAGCGGTGAGATTCGAACTCACGGAGGACTCACACCCTCGTCGGTTTTCAAGACCGGTGCATTAAACCGCTCTGCCACGCTTCCATGTGCGTAAGAATACAAAGCTTGATTCTTTTATTCAAGAAAAATTTAACTGCAATGTATTCAAATGCATAATGTTTCATCAATTATCAAAGTTTTGCTGCTAATTCAGCACCATCACGAATCGCACGTTTTGCATCAAGCTCAGCAGCGAGCTTTGCACCACCAATAATATGATAATTGGCAAAGGTATTCTCACCTTCTTTTGGCATCAAATCTTTTACAGATTCTTGACCAGCACACACCACGATCGTATCAACACGCAATAACTGATCATGACCATTGTGCTCGATCCACAATCCTTCATCAGTCACAGATTTATATTGAACGCCCCTTAACATACGTACTGCATGTTTTTTGAGTTGTGCTCGATGAACCCAACCAGATGTTTTACCTAAACCAATACCAAGAGGTGTCGTTTTACGTTGTAATAAATAAATTTGGCGAACTGGCATTTCCACTTCAGGACGTTGAGTTCCACCTTCAGAAATATAGTCTGGATTTGGATCAACACCCCATTCACGCTGCCATTCAGCTAAAGGTTGTGGTTGAGGCTGATGCGGTGGTTTTAACAAAAATTCAGACACATCGAAACCAATACCACCCGCGCCGATAACTGCGACTTTATGCCCAACTTCAGCGCCTCTTAAAACTTCAGCATAAGATAAAACTTGTGGAGCAGTACTGCCCTGAATTTTTAAAGCACGAGGAACAACACCTGTTGCCACGATAACTTCATCAAAACCTTCACGTTCAAGTTGTTCACGATTTACGCGAGTGTTCAAACGTAAATCAACTCCAGTTTGTTTAAGTTGAACTTTAAAGTAACGAATCGTCTCATGGAATTCTTCTTTTCCTGGGACAACTTTCGCTAAGTTAAATTGACCACCAACGTCATCACTTGCTTCAAACAGTGTCACTGCATGACCACGACTTGCAGCAACTGTAGCCGCTGACATTCCAGCAACACCACCACCTACAACAGCAATACGTTTTGGTTTTTTAGTCTTGATATAAACCAATTCAGTTTCATAACACGCTTGTGGGTTAACTAAACAACTCACACGTTGATTTTTAAACGCATGATCTAAACATGCTTGGTTACACGCGATACAGGTATTAATCTCATCTACACGATTGGTTGCAGTTTTATTTACCCAGTATGGATCAGCTAAAAATGGTCTTGCCATTTGCACCATATCTGCTTTACCTGAAGCAATAATTTCTTCTGCAACATCAGGCATATTAATACGGTTTGAAGCAATGATTGGAACAGAAACATGCTGTTTAACATGAGCTGTATAGTCTACAAATGCAGCGCGAGGCACAGAAGTGACAATCGTTGGGATACGTGCTTCATGCCAGCCAATCCCCGTGTTTAATAAAGTCACGCCTGCTTTTTCAAGTGCCTTTGCTACTACAATCACTTCCTGCATTGTATTTCCGTCATGCACGAGATCCAGCATGGATAAACGGAAGCAGATAATGAACTTCTCACCCACTTTGGCACGGATTGCTTTTACAATTTCCACAGGAAAACGCATACGGTTTTCAATATCACCACCCCAGCGATCTGTGCGCTTGTTCACGTGGCTGCTAAGGAATTGATTGATTAAATATCCCTCTGAACCCATGATTTCAACACCGTCATACCCTGCTTTTTTAGCTAGGCTTGCACAGCGTGCATAGTCATCAATTGTAGCCAGAATTTGTGAATCTGACATTTGTCGTGGTTTAAATGGGTTAATTGGTGCTTGAATTGGCGAAGAAGAAACTGAAAATGGATGATATCCATAACGACCAGAATGCAAAATCTGCATAAGAATTTTTGAACCATGCTTATGCACAGCGTGAGTAACAAGACGGTGATGAGGAATATCCACCAAACTATTCATCGTACCACCCGCTGGCAATAACCAACCTTGACGGTTTGGAGAAATACCACCAGTGATAATAAGACCTACGCCCCCTTTTGCGCGCTCACCAAAATAAGCTGCAAGTTTAGGATAATTAAAAAAACGGTCTTCTAAACCAGAGTGCATTGAACCCATCACAACACGGTTTTTAATGGTCGTAAAACCCAAATGTAATGGTTTTAAGATATTTGCATAGCTAGTCATGGTATTCCTTCTATATTTATTGGCTTTGCAACTTGTTGCATAGTACTTTAACTGAATTTTTATACGTGTTTATGACTTTTTTTAAGAAAATGCTGACACTAAAGTCAAAACAAATGTAACCGTTATGATTTACATCTTAAAAATTCAATATTCCACATGAAAGCACACATAATTTTTCTGCTTAGTTTTTCTTTGAGGAAAACAAGCTCAATGAAAAGTGTTACAATAGCTCCGATTTTTTATTCTCAAGACCACCTATTCGGGGTCTTTACTAATAAACGTTAGGACAAGCAATGACTGATAATGCAACTATCTTGCAGCACGTACCTGTAGGCAAAAAAGTTGGGATTGCCTTTTCTGGTGGTCTCGATACTTCAGCAGCTTTATTGTGGATGAAGCAAAAAGGTGCGGAACCTTATGCTTATACAGCAAACTTAGGTCAACCTGATGAAGATGACTATGATGCTATTCCAAAGAAAGCTGAACAATACGGTGCAGTCAAAGCTCGATTAATCGATTGTCGTTTACAACTTGCTCTTGAAGGTATTGCTGCAATTCAATGTGGTGCCTTTCATATTAGCACTGGCGGTGTACCTTATTTCAACACAACACCTTTAGGTCGTGCAGTAACAGGTACTATGCTTGTGACAGCAATGAAAGAAGATGATGCGAACATCTGGGGTGATGGTTCTACTTATAAAGGTAACGATATTGAACGTTTCTATCGTTATGGCTTATTGACCAATCCAGCTCTAAAAATCTACAAACCGTGGTTAGACCAAACCTTTATTGATGAGTTAGGCGGTCGTGCGGAAATGTCACAGTTCCTCATCGACAACGGTTTTGACTATAAAATGTCAAAGGAAAAAGCGTATTCAACTGACTCTAATATGTTGGGTGCTACTCACGAAGCTAAGGATTTAGAATATCTCGATGCAGGTATTAAAATCGTAGACCCAATTATGGGCGTTGCTTTCTGGAAAGAAGATGTAAAAATTGATGCAGAAGAAGTATCAATTACTTTTGAAGAAGGTTTCCCTGTTGCATTAAATGGTCAACGTATCGAAGATCCTGTTGAGCTGATCTTAGAAGCTAACCGTATCGGTGGTCGTCATGGTCTTGGTATGTCTGACCAAATTGAAAACCGTATCATCGAAGCAAAATCTCGTGGTATTTATGAAGCGCCTGGTATGGCTCTATTACATATCGCTTATGAGCGCTTAGTTACAGGTATTCATAACGAAGACACGATTGAACAATATCGTATCAACGGTTTACGTTTAGGCCGTCTACTTTACCAAGGTCGTTGGTTCGATTCTCAAGCGCTTATGCTTCGTGAAACAGCACAACGTTGGGTAGCTAAAGCGATTACTGGTACTGTCACTTTAGAATTACGTCGTGGTAATGATTATACGATTATGAATACCGAATCTCCTAACCTCACTTATGAAGCTGAGCGTTTAACAATGGAGAAAGGTGATTCAATGTTTACACCAATGGATCGTATCGGTCAGTTAACGATGCGTAACCTCGACATTACGGATACACGTGCAAAACTTGGTATCTACACTGAAACAGGTTTACTTGCTGTTGGTCAAGGTTCTGCAATTCCTCAATTGGAAAGCAAATCAAAGTAAGCGATTGATAAGTAAATTATCTTACAGAAAAGGCTGAATATATATTCAGCCTTTTTTAATATCTTAATAAGAGTCCATGGTAAACAATCATTCCACAAATAGAACAATATGTCGCAATTAAAGACTATTTATAACCATTATGAATCGATATTATTACTATCAAGCAAAACATAAGAATTAGGAGATGAAAGATGAATGCTTATCTACATCGTAGTGAAAATCGCGGTCATGTAAAAGCTGGCTGGTTAGATACTTACCATAGTTTCTCATTTGGTAGCTGGTACAATCCGAAATACATGGGTGTGAGTGCATTACGTGTAATTAATGACGATACGATTGCAGCACATAATGGTTTTGGTACGCATCCGCATGACAATATGGAAATTCTAACCTGTGTACTAGATGGCACCATTTCTCATAAAGATAGTATGGGTAATGAAGGTCAAATTAATGCAGGTGAATGGCAATTAATGAGTGCGGGTACAGGTGTAACCCATAGTGAAATGAATAAGCATGATAAAGCAGTACATCTATTACAGATTTGGATTCAACCAAATGTTCAAGATGCTGCACCGACTTATCAGCAAATTCAGCTCAACCCAAAGGATCATCCTAACCAATGGCATCTAATCGCAGGCGATGAATCTGCACCAATGTTGATTCGTCAAAATGCTGAAGTAAAAACAGCTGTACTTGAGAAAGATCAACAATTAGAAATCACAGCAACGAAAAAAGTGAACTATGTTCACGTGGTTTCTGGTGAAGTTATGATTGCTGATCATCATGTAAAAGCTGGCGATGCTTTACTGTTTGATGAGAGTGCAACAATCAAGGGTCTTGAAGATGCCCAAATGATTTGGTTTGACCTACCATAAGTCGAAGTTTAACTCGTATCTCTCCCTCTGAGGTACGAGTTTTTTTAATCATGGTTACTACTATCACAACTGTTAGTATCCGAATTTGATTCATCACTAGAACGACATTCATCAGAATGCCTATCGTCATGTTCCTGATATGAATTAGATGCGGAAGTTGTCGAAGAATATGAATGACTATAATCAGCATTGTCCTGTATAGACTTAACTTTCTTCGCTAATAAGATTAATAAAACCAAACCAATGGTAAAGACTAAAATAATCAATATCAGCACCACAATCCCCTATTCCTACTCTAATTTTTGTTCCTAAATATAGCTTAGATTTTCTTTTAAAAATTGACATTAAAAAAGCCCGATTAACGGGCTTTTCTACAACCTTGAACATTTTTAAAAACAATCAAAATTGTTTCGTTCGTTGTTAGCTGTGTATACAGGTTGTCATATCTTTGTTCATTTAGGAAAGATTTCTCTTAAATCCTAAATAGTATATGACTTCCTTGTTGATTAAATTATCACCAATACCAATCTCGGTCAAGTAGCATAAAATGACAAAATCTAGGGTTAAATGCTTTGCAATTTTAACTAAGCGTAATCATAGTTATTTTCAATTAATAGATTAAATGGCATGTTCTTTGAATCTATAAAATATTTTATCTTTTATAACTTTATATTTGCGATTGAGATATAGTTCAAAAGCTTTACACAGATGTTCTACCTACTCATCCTTCTTTGTATTTAAAATAATAATTATTTCCAAGTATATGATTTTTAAAATAAATTCAATTTTTATTTTTTCAACCCAAGAAGAATATTGAAACTTACAGAGTTTCAGACTCTAGAATTGCTAAGCTTTTTAGCAAAGTATCACTCTGCCCTGAATTACAACTCCAAACGTTGAAGAACATCTGATTATTCACATTTTCTATACCAGTTGGTTGCTATTTATAAATAGATAAACAGCACTATCAATTGACTTGAGGGTATATTGGAAACCGTAAAATTTTGGAAATTTCCCATAAAATTTTTTAAGACAGGAAACTTCATGATTACATTACATCACTTAGACCAATCACGCTCTTTCCGCATTTTGTGGTTACTTGAAGAAATCAAACAACCGTATGAATTGCAACGCTATTACCGTGACAAAGTTACTCATTTGGCACCTGAGTCACTAAAAAACATGCATCCTCTAGGAAAATCTCCTGTGATTGAATGGCAAGGTAAAGTTATTGCGGAATCAGGAGCTATCGTAGAGTTACTGATTCAAAGACTTGCACCACATCTAGCACCAGATACAAATGAAGCTAATTATGCAGATTACCTACAATGGATTCATTTCGCAGAAAGCTCTGCGATGGTGCCATTTTTATTAAAAACGTTTAATCAGATAGAAACTAAACACGGCACAAAATTAGTATTTCTAAAAAACTATACTCAAATCGAGTTTGATAAAGTTTTTGGTTATTTAAATGATTATTTAAAAGATAAATTATTTTTGGTGGGCGATCGTTTAACTGGCGCCGATTTTATGATGGGATTTGCCCTTCACGGATTAATTCACCATATGAAACAAGGTGAAAAATTCCCACATATCAGAAGCTATGTCGAACTAAAAGATGTCTACAAAATTAGTGGCTATTCAGATTGCTGGTATCTCAATAGCGACAAAGAGTCTAATATCTTGCCCAAAAATCACCTTATCGTATTTCCATGCTAAATAACTACGTTTAAACAAGTTAATCAGAGTTTGTTTTAAGGTATCTTTTTAGTCCATCGAAATACCCAAAGGTTATGCTCAGGCATTAGCTGGTCATGCGACTGAAAAAATGACGGATCACTACCTACAAGGGCATGAAGAATCGAAGCCGCAACGTGTCAGTTTTAGGTGATTTTTTAAGTTCAAAATACGGCGATTTATTGTACTTATTCACATTAAAACCGAACGGAGTTCCCCGAAAAGTCCCCTAAAATAAAAAGCCCACTTTTGAGTGGGCTTTAATATACTGATTTAACATAGAATCTTGGTAGGTATATCCAGACTCGAACTGGAGACCTCTACGATGTCAACGTAGCGCTCTAACCAACTGAGCTATACACCTAGAATGAAAAGCATGATATTCATTTTTTATAAGCTTCACAAGTTTTTTTGAACCTGTTTTAGTGTAATCGCACAGTCTTTAAGCAAACGCTTAAAGAGCATGAGATTATTTTCATCCTTTTGTTCCTTAAAAATAATTTTTTGATATAACACAATAAGTTGTTCAAATGATTGATGACCATTAGCCTGTTCAGATAAACGATGAATCCACATCTGAAATGTCTCAGAATGTCTTTTTCGCAAATGAATGGGCAACTTTTTCTGAAACTTTTGTATTTCACGGTCGTAAGACGTTTGTTTGGATCTTTGCACCCACCAATAATAAGCCGCATACAAAATTAGAATTGATCCAAATCCTCCGATTAAAATAATCACATAGGCATAACTTGAATTTAATCCTAAACGTGATAACCAATTCTTTTGCTTTTCTACATCATATCCAACGACTTTACTCTGCCATTGATAACTTAAATAATCACTCCAAATTCGCATGTTTTTTAGCATTTTAAATTGCTGTAAACGCCAAGCTTCTGATTGCTGATCACCCCAGATTGTTTCATCTTGAGCTAAATAATTTTGCATGCCTGTGTCAATTCTTTGCGGCGCAATCATCGCTGTTGGATCAATTCTTTGCCATTTACCATTTAGATAAACTTCACTCCATGCATGTGCATCTAATTGTCTTACTTCCCAACTCTGATTATCAGGTCCTAGTTGCCCCCCCTGATAACCTGTTACCACACGGGCAGGAATACCTGCATAACGCATTAACATTACAAAACTAGATGCATAGTGCTCACAAAACCCTTTACGACTTGAAAATAAAAACTGGTCTATGCGGTTTCCACCCAAAGTTCCAGGAGTTAATGTGTATACAAAACCATTTTTGCGATACCAAGCTAAGACACTTCGGATATATTGGTTCAGTTGATGCTGGCTTTGATCCAATAATGTTTCTGCGAGTTTCTGTGCTTTTGGATCTAATCCTTCAATATACCGAGTGTTTATTTCTATTTGTTTTGTATTCAACACTTCTGATTGGGCAGTTATTCTGCCTAACCACAACATTTGTATTGGTTGATTTCGCTTTAACAATTTTGATGGGCGAATACTATCATCCTGATAAACCTGTAAATATCGTTCTTGAGGAACTGAATATTCAAGCCCCATGATCCAATTGGATTGTTCATCAGCTGATAAATATTGGTATTTAACTTGTTTTTGAGTAGCGTAATCCACTCGCTTCAAACTTTGATTTGAATAATGACTGGTCCAAGTTGAACCATCATACATATCCAATACCAATGCTCTCCAATATAAATCATTTCGACTCGGCAACTGATTCATATTTGCCACAATACGAAATGCTAGAGCTGATGATTGCGACAGCTCCGCAATATCACCAGGAGACATACGATCACTAATCCCCGTCGTCGCACGATCTTGTTGAATTGGAATCGCCCACAATGGGGGTAAACGCGGGAAGAAAATAAATAATAAAATAAAAAATGGGGCCGCTACTGCTACAAATTTAAATATCTGCTTTAAATCACGTCTGAACTGGTTTGATGCTGTTTTTTGCTGAAAAAGTGCGGTTTGAATGCGATATAACCCAACCATACACATGATAAATGCAGAAAATACAACTAGCGCCATCCAGAATGCTTGACTGTGCAATAACAGACTAGCACTGACAAATAATGCGAAGTTAAATACAACCAATAGATCTCGAGTATTTTTAACTTCCATTGTCTTTGCAATTAAACAGGTACAAAGAAATGCAACTCCTGCCTCCACACCAAACAAGCTTCGGTATTGTAGTAAGATCAAGGCAATAGAAACTATCGTAAATGGAACAAGGATCCAATTCGAAAATGCTGTGATTTTGTTCTTTAAATATTGCCAAACCAAAACCAACAACACGACAGCCCATAGACCACTCAAAGTAAATGGAATAAACGGGATTTGTCCAATTAGTATTAAGACTAGCGCAACTAAAATACAGAAATAAATTTGTTTATTCATCATCAAGCCTGCGCCAGCAAAAGTTTAGCCTTGATTAACTGTGATTGACCTTGTCCACTTTCTAATCGTGCATGAGGCAATATCACAGCATAGTCATCGCCCAATAGTTCGCATTGCTCAATTAAACCCATCATAAAACTCAGTTTTTGTTCATGCCCTTGTGCAGGTATTTGTTGATAATCTATTTCTAAATATTGATGATTGGCTTGAGTTTCGAACATTTTAATAAAAAATCCTTGTCCTCTTGCAACCTGTTTCCAAGCTACATTTTGATAGGAATCACCATGTTGAAATGCTCTTAGCTCTTTAAACTCATCTAAGCTGTCTTGAGCATTGGTAGGTTGGCTTTTATGTTCTTTTTGCCAATCGTGAGCTTTGGGAGCAATCCACACCTTATACTTAGGATATAAATAAGTCCATGCACGCACTAAACCGAATGGGTAAGTAGAATATATTTTTATGGGTGAAAAATCGTATTGTCCTCGAGCATTTGGATAAAATGGCAACTCAAAAATTTGTTGAGTATGCTCAAAGCAGAAAAAATGTTCTTTCTCTTCACTAATAATTCTGAGATATCGAGTAAAAATACTTTTTTGTTTAAACATTATTTTTAGTGTAAATGAGTTATCCACTTGCCCTATTTCAGGAAAGACAAGCTCTATATCCAGCCGATGTAACTGCTTAAAAGTAAGATAAAAACTAATCCATAAAATTGCACTAATTAAAAAACAAAAACCTAGAATTAAGTTATTTGCGTAGTTAATACCTGCAATAAACGTAATCAAAATTAGCACAAGATATAGAAAACCTTGCCTATATAAAAAGATCAAAATATCTTTTTGTGTAAGTCGCTTCTTTTCATCAATTTGGAATCGTTTTGCAATCCAGTTTTGTAGTGGATGCTTGAATAATTTTTGCATATCCCACTCTCAACTAGAATGCCTCTACCGATTCTAAAATTTTTCTTACTTCATTTTCACCCAAACTGAGACGATGTGAAACTACAGATATAAACACCATCTGCACGTCGTCTGTCGTTACAAAAGCTCGCCCTTCTACTAATGCATAAGCTTGGGATGCAGCTTTTAATGCCAATACTCCACGTGTTGATAAACCATGACGTTGCTTACGTGTTTCAGCGGCCAAATCTAAAATATAGTTAAGTACAGCATCACTTAAAAAAACTTGTTTAGCGAGTTCACGTAAATGCAAAATATCCGCTTGATTAAATACAGAATCCAATTGATGAATAAGAAGCTGACGTGAACTTTGTTGAAGTAAAAGTTTTTCAGCTTGGCGAGATGGATAGCCCAAAGACAAACGCATTAAAAAACGATCTAGTTGAGACTCAGGCAAAGCATAGGTTCCACTTTGAAAGAGTGGGTTTTGCGTAGCCAGTACCCAAAAAGGCTGAGGTAATTCATAGTGAATACCATCAACTGTGACAGCCCCTTCTTCCATTGCTTCGAGCAACGCGCTTTGCGTTTTAGGGCTACAACGATTAATTTCATCCGCAAGTAAAATTTGAGTAAAGACAGGGCCTTTTTTAAATTCAAAAATATGTTCTTTTTGATTAAAAATATTGATACCAATCACATCACTCGCCAGCATATCATTGGTAAATTGGATTCGTTGAAAATGCAGTCCCGCCAAACGAGCTAAAGCACTGGCTAATGTTGTTTTACCCAAGCCTGGTAAATCTTCAAATAGCACATGACCGCCAGCCAACAAACAAGTCAGCGCAAGTTTAGTTTGTTGCGGCTTATCTAAGATCAGCTCATTAACTTGGATAAGGAAACTTTCTATTTTATGGCTAAAGCTTTTAATATCTTGTTCTAGTTGCTGATTTTGTATTTTTTTTTCTTGAACAGAAGCTTTTTCCATGCCCCACATAATTCTATCCCCAAAATCAAAACAGTGTATGCATCAACATACACTGTTTTGATTTTTTTTCAAAGAAATCAAATGACTTCTAGCAAGGACATTTTTTCATATTCCCGCCTGACGATGGATAACGCGCATCGACACAGTGACGATAAAAAGTCTTCGCATCCATCGGTGTCAAATCTGGATGATGCTGTTGCATATGTCTGAGATAGTTTTCGTAATCTGGTACTCCAACCATTAAACGGAAACTTTTTTGCAAGTTCTGCCATAGAAGTGCGATACGAGACCAATTTCTTGGTGAAAAAATCAGGTGTTTTTGCGACATAATAGTGAATTTAATAATCTTCACGATTAAGGAACCACCTTCTTTCGCAATTTTGAAATCCATGCTTATTCTCCCTTCACGCTATTCGCAGTCATCGGTACATCTGAATAAACAGCAGGTGCCTCATTCACAGTAGGCGTTGAACTTGCTAATGCTTTGCGAATTGCTCCAATAGATGCAATTACCATTACGATAGCAACAATCATAAAGAATCCACACAACACCGCGTTGATTTGATTGGACATCACAATTGTTTGCATCTCTGCTACTGTTTTCGCCGGAGCGAGTAGCTCCCCACGTGCAATCGCATCAGAAAAACGGTTCGCTTGAGCAAGGAAACCAATCTTCGGATTCTCATGGAAGATTTTTTGCCAACCTGCAGTCATAGAAGTGATAAATAAGAAAACTGTTGGGACGATTGTGACCCATACATATTTCTCTTTCTTCATCTTGAATAAAATCACCGTACCCAAGATTAATGCCATTGATGCAAGAATTTGGTTACCAATACCAAAGAGTGGCCATAACGAATTAATGCCACCTAGAGGATCAACGACACCTTGATAAACGAAGAAGCCCCAGCCAGCAACCGCAACAAAAGTTCCAACTAAGTTTCCAAAAAAAGAGCTAGATTGTTTAACCGCAGGTACAACTATCCCGACCGTATCTTGCACCATAAAACGACAAGCACGTGTTCCTGCATCCACCGCGGTTAAAATAAATAATGCTTCAAACAGGATCGCGAAGTGATACCAAAAAGCCATCATTGAACGACTATTGAAAATTTCAGAAATGATATGTGCCATACCAATCGCAAAAGTCGGTGCACCTCCTGTGCGAGATAAAATAGAGCTCTCACCCACTTCTTGTGCGAGTACAGTTAACATTTCTGGTGTAACGATAAAACCTAAATTACGAACAGCTTCAGCAGCTGTATCAACAGTTGTACCCAGCACTGCTGCAGGAGCATTGATCGCAAAATAGATTCCTGGATCAAGTACAGTCGCACAAATCATTGCCATAATGCCGACAAAAGATTCCATCAACATTCCACCATAACCGATCATACGAATATTTACTTCGTTATCGACGAGCTTAGGTGTTGTACCAGAAGAAACTAGCGCATGGAAACCAGAAATGGCACCACAAGCAATCGTAATAAATAGAAATGGAAATAATGTCCCTGCGAAAACAGGTCCTGTACCATCCACAAAATGCGTTACCGCAGGCATTTTCAAATCAGGCATTGCAAAGACAATACCGATTGCTAAGCCAGCAATAACACCAATTTTAAGAAATGTTGATAAATAATCACGTGGTGCTAACAGTAACCAAACTGGTAAGACTGATGCAATAAATCCATAAATGATTAATGCCCATGTCAATTGCGTTCCACTTAAGGTAAATAACTGTCCCCAATACGGATCTTTTGCGACATCACCACCAAAAAAAATCGCGGCCATCATTAAGACGAAACCAATGATAGAGACTTCTGCAATTTTACCTGGGCGAAGATAACGCATGTACACGCCCATAAATAATGCAATAGGAATCGTTGCAGCAATACTAAATACACCCCAAGGGCTATGAGCTAATGCTTTAACCACAACCAGAGCAAGTACCGCAAGAATAATGACCATCACGCCCAATGTACCGAGCATGACGATAACACCAGCAAAAGTACCCAATTCCTGCTTTGCCATTTCACCTAATGAACGACCATCACGACGTGTGGAGATAAACAGCACAAGAAAATCTTGAACTGCACCTGCAATCACAACACCGACGAGCAACCAAATTGTTCCAGGTAAATAACCCATCTGAGCCGCTAGAATTGGTCCCACTAAAGGACCAGCACCAGCAATCGCCGCAAAATGATGCCCAAATAATACGTATTTATTGGTAGGAACATAATCCAAACCATCGTTTAAACGATGAGCTGGGGTTAATCGCCTTGGGTTTAATTCAAAAACCTTGTTTGCGATAAATAAACTGTAGAACCGATATGCAATGCTATATACACAGACAGCAGCGAGAACCAACCAAACTGCATTTACATGCTCACCGCGACTCACCGCCAATATCCCAAAAGAAATTGCCCCGATAATGGCAACTAAACTCCATAGAATCTTAGAGGAAAGCGATGTTTTTGCTTGTGTTATCTCCATTCAAAACCTCTCAAATATTTCACTTTTGGTGATTTGGATTTCCATTCCTATATTTTCTTTAGAAAATATCTTCGTGAGTTTATCGTTTATTAAAATAGATTTATCTAATACTTTGGCATAAAAAAAGGGATGATTCTTTATCATCCCTTCGATAATCGTATACTTTATGTTTAACGATTACGCACGCTCTAGGTAGTCACCAGTACGAGTATCTACACGAACGCTTTCTTCTTGCTGAACAAATAATGGAACACGTACCACAGCACCTGTTTCAAGTTTCGCTGGCTTACCGCCACCGCCAGAAGTATCACCACGTACACCTGGATCAGTCTCAACGATTTTGAGCACAACAAAGTTAGGTGGGCTTACAGTTAAAGGTACACCATTAAATAACATGATTGTACATTTTTCATTTGAATCATCTTTTAACCATTTTGCAGCGTCGCCCATTGCTGTTTTATCAGCAGCGATTTGTTCAAAAGTTACTGGATCCATAAAGTTCCACATTTCGCCATCGTTGTAGAGGTATTCCATTTCTACTTCTACGATATCAGCAGCTTCTAAAGAATCACCTGATTTGAATGTTTTTTCTAATACTTTACCAGAGCGAAGGTTACGTAATTTTACGCGGTTAAACGCCTGACCCTTACCTGGTTTTACATATTCATTTTCCATGATTGAACATGGGTTACCATCCAGCATGACCTTAAGGCCAGCTTTAAAATCATTTGTAGAATAATAGGCCATGAAAGGCGCACTCCAACTTAAAACTCAAATCTATTAATGCTAGACTAGGCCAATAGCCTTTAGGCTAACACTATTTTAACGTATGGCATGATAAACTATTTACATCAAGAGAAAAACTGGCAATCACAACTCAGTGATCTAATTACTGATCCTTTAGAGTTGTTAAATCTGCTTGAGTTATCCACTGAACAGTTATTATCAGGGGCAATCCTTGCCTCTGAACAGTTCAAATTACGTGTTCCACGCGCATTCGTCGGAAAAATGAGCATTGGAGATCCTTTTGATCCCTTATTGCTACAAGTTTTACCCCATCATTTAGAACTTGAAGACCATCCAGAATTTGTTACTGACCCACTTGGTGAAGAAGCAGCTAATCAAATGGCTGGAGTTCTACATAAATATCAATCACGTTTTTTACTGACTTTAACGGGTGCATGTGCGATTCATTGTCGTTATTGTTTCCGTCGCCATTTCCCCTATCAAGAAAACCTACCCAAAAATGATGATTGGATTAATATCAAACAGTATATTGAGCAAAATCCTCAAATTAATGAAGTAATTTTGAGTGGCGGAGATCCTCTAACTTTATCAAATCGAAAATTAGCACTTTGGTTGGAACGTCTAGCATCTCTCCCTCAGATTAAGATTCTGAGAATTCATTCACGTGTTCCCGTCGTTATTCCAAATCGAATCGATGAAGAGCTGATTTCTATATTAAAAAACAGTAGGCTACGCATTGTAGTAGTGATACACTCAAATCACGCAGCTGAACTTGACGACTTTACTTGCTCAAAGTTATTACAGTTATCAGAACACCATATTACAGTGCTAAATCAAGCAGTTTTACTCAAAGGTGTGAATGATTCTGCAGAAATTTTGAATAATTTAAGTTTGCGTTTATTTGACGCGCGTGTAATGCCTTATTATCTTCATGTATTAGATAAAGTAAAAGGCGCTCAACATTTTGATTTAAGGTCTTCAGAGATAGATCATATATATACTGATGTTTTAGCGAGTTTACCTGGATATCTTGTCCCTAAACTCGTAAGGGAAATTGCGGGCGAAAAAAATAAAACACCGCTTTTTGGGGTTCAAACGTTCTGAGATTGATTACAATGATGGATAATGCATTTTCGGATATTTTTCAAATTCCCACTGTTTTAAGAAGGGATAAACTCAGTTTTTGTGATTCAAACACTAAAAGCTTGAACGAATGGATTTCAACACTTGCCATAATGCAATTGGGTGATACCTCTAGAGCATTATTCTCAGCTTTACTTGAGCTAAGTGAATTAGAATGCTCAGAAACTTTGCGTTTTGATTTAATACAGACACTACACCCTACCATCGAAAATGTTTTAGGTAGTCTAGAAAAGAATTTTTTTAATCAAGGTGTCATCACCTCTGATCGTAATGAACACATTATAGAACTAGCAATGCTTTTGCGTTGTTACTTCGCAGCGATTTATATCAATATTGTTCGCCGAAGTAGCGATCAACTTGAGCATCAAAAATTCTCTTTTTTTGCATTAAATCAAAAGAAAAATCTCCAGACTGCAAGAACCTTAGCGACTTTCCAAGCATTGCAACAACTCACTCAACTCCTGTATCAGCAACATATGCTTTATAGTGAACCTGTTGCAGGACAATGGCTGATTGCTCACCAATTGTATGATGCAGCTGTAACTCATAAATATCATCACACCACTTTGGAACAACCAGCAGGCAAACCAAGTCTCAATAATGTTGCTCAAGCTTATGCGCAACTTATCCTAATGGATATTTTTAACACCAATCAAATTCGCCAATCTGAAATTCAAGCTTTATTCCAATGCAGCTTTGACTGGGCGAAAATGCTGCAACTATTACCAAAAGAAACTGAGTTAACCAAATATGTAGTTGATACCAGTAAAGATCACCCACCTATTTATAACAAGAAACAGAGTTCAGGATTTAATCCAAATATTTTCATCAGCACCAATAGTCTTTTAGATCATGTCACTGCAACACTTCACAAAAATGCAGAATATATTTCTAAAAATGAAAAAATCTATTTAACACCTGCGCTGAAGTTTCATGTTCAAACTATTCTTGGCACCACTGCAGAACGACGTCACGAGCGTTATGAGTACTCTGCGCAGTTGCATATTTGTTTTGGATTACTCACTGCTCACTTCTATCTATCTAAAGCAAAGAACTTCGCTGAAACTCTTCAACTTGAACATAGTTATGGATTACAAAGCGAATCTCGCTTTTTGTCATCGTGGGATAAAAAAGAATCTTCTGACAATCAAGAATCTTCCATCCAACGTTTAAGCCGTGAAAGTAAAGCAGTTTATCAAGCAGATATTCTTGATATTAGCGTAAATGGATATCGTATTAAATGGACGACTGAAGCACCTAAAAACCTTCGGACTGGCGAATATATCTTGGTGAAAGAAACCTCACATGGTCATTGGCGAGGAGGTGTTATTCGTTGGCTTAAACAATCTAGTGAAAAAAGCCTTGAACTCGGTTTAGAGGTTTTAGCACAAGATATTTTCCCATGTGCAGTACGTATTCAATCTGACCGCCATGTGAGTAATTACCACCCTGCACTTATTTTAAAAAATCAGAATCTGGATGAAACAAAAACAACAATCATATTGCCAGGTTCGCAAATTTTCAGAGAACAGCAAGCTGTTCATTTACGATTGGGGAAAGAGGAAGTAAAAGTGTACTTATTAACAGCACAGTTAATTACCCAAAGTTTTGTCCAGTTTGATTTCGAATTGCTCAATGAAGAAGATGAACCTAGTCTTCAAAAATTTATGGCACAAAAGAATATGGATACAAATGATCAAGATTTATGGGAAGCATTGAAGTGAGAAATTCTTTACTCTCTAAAAAGTTAAAACGTACTGAAACACGCTTATTAATTATTGATGATAACCAACTTCGTTATAATCAAATTTTGCAATTATTTTCTGCACAAGAACATCAAGTCCAAGCTTGTCTATTGGATGATTTTAAAACATTTGAAAAGCAACTGAATCTACCTTGGGATATGGTGATTTTCGGTCGAGCTTATGATTTAAAAATCGAACAAACTCTCTCTTTGATTCAAGCATCATCACAACCTAATTTGCCCGTTTTATTGCTTGAACCAGAAGACTTCGATGCGCAACAGTATCAAAACTATATTCATAAAGGCATCTATGATGTTCTTAGTTTAAAATCCCCTGATCATTTTTATATCAGCATCATTCGTGCATTATCATATAGCCGATTGGTACAAGCTGAACATCGTCTATTGAATGAATTAGAAGCCGCACAAACACAAGCACAATCTTTAGTTGCAGAAACTCATAAAGCGGTCGCAGTATTACAAGAAGGAATTCATTTCAGTGCCAACAAAGAGTATGCGACTCTTTTTGGTTTCGAGAATGAAGATGATTTGATTGGTTTACCATTACTAGATGTTTTACAACCTGAAGATTTGGCTCAATTTAAACTACGCTTCAAGAAGATTTCTCAAGGTCAATTTGAACATGCTCGCTTTGAGATCAAAACACTCAATTCAAATGTAAAAAACAATCCATTACATGTAGAGTTTTTACCATCTGGAAATGATGATGAAATTCAACTCAATATCGAATGTCCTACTCAAGCCACACAAAAATCCGAACCAACTACAGTCACGCCTACTGTAACGATTGCTCCAGCAGAAAAACTTTCAAGTTTAAATTCATCTTTACAACAAATTAATCGCCATCTTAACAATCATCCTGCAAATGTGAATGCCTTAGTTTTATTTGGCTTAAATCATTGTCCAAATGAAGTTTTTCAATCTGATTGGCGTGGAACAAAGTCTTATTTTTCAAATATTCAAAATTTCATTAAAGAACAAGTCAACGTCCCAATTCATAAAATTGAAACAGCACTCTATGCTGGCTTAATCCAAGCTGAATCCAAAGAAGTATTAAACTCATTATTGATTGGTTTAAATGGTCTACAAAAACCTCAACTTCTTGTGACAGATAATCACACCTTTCCACTCCAATTAAAATTAGGCTATTGTGAGTTAAATCAACCAATTCCAAATGAATCTGCTTTTGAACAATTACTCTCAAAAGCTTTTTCTACCCCACTTCCTGTTTTCAATAGTCAAAAGATAGATGCCGATATCGGTCTTACAACCGAACATATTCAAACCTCTGTTAAATTAACCTTATTACAAGAGTTAAAACAGAAACTAGATGCTGGATCCATCCAATTAAAATATCAACAACTATATGATAAGCAGGATCAACATACTCATACCTATGAGGTTACAGCAGGATTTATTCATGATAATCAATGGATTGATTTAAGTGATCTAGCCGATTTAAAAGATGATCCTGAGTTATCTGTACAACTTGACCGCTGGATTCTTGTAGAAGCGTGTAAACAACTACACAACTTTATTACCCAATATCCAAAAGCTAAACTAATCGTTAATTTGAACCATCACATTCTAATTAATGATAAAAAATTACCTGAATTGGTCGCAAAACTTCTTACGATTATTGGAAGCAAACAA
This sequence comes from Acinetobacter sp. A22, assembly GCF_030913345.1. Classification (NCBI taxonomy): domain Bacteria; kingdom Pseudomonadati; phylum Pseudomonadota; class Gammaproteobacteria; order Moraxellales; family Moraxellaceae; genus Acinetobacter; species Acinetobacter sp. A22. The sequence goes on along the minus strand of NZ_CP133162.1, from coordinate 670,091 downwards.
GCTCATCCGCTTATTGTCCAATTCTCAGAGCATAGTCTGCAACAAAATCTGTCTCAAGCTCAACAGCAAGTCGCTCTGCTGCGTCAATACGGTGCTGAAATTTCAATACGCAATTTTGGTGATTCACTTTATAGCGAATCTATTCTTACGCAAATTGATACCCAATATTTATGCCTACATAGCAAACTTTCCAAGATGTTAGCTAGCGAGAAAGACATGGCAAAATTACAGGAAAAAATTCTGAATTTCATCGGTATGAAATCTGTAGAAATTTTACTAACTGATTTAAATGACATGAATTTATTCGCAAATGCTTGGAATGTTGAAGCGCGCTTCTTACAAGGCAACTACTTCCAAAAGAAACTTGATCGTTTAACTGACGTACAAGATCAATAGAAATCTAGTAGCCTCTACTTTTACAAAGGAGAGGCTTTAGAGACAACAAAAAACGGGCATATAGCCCGTTTTTTGTTTTTCTTGATATTAACGTTTGATAGAACGTGACATACCAGAGAAACGTTGTTTGAACTTGTCGATACGACCACCAGTATCTACATTCTTTTGTTTACCAGTATAGAATGGGTGGCAAGCTGAACATACGTCAAGATAAAGAGTTTCTTTACCAAGTGCAGAACGAGTTTCGATTACGTTACCGCATGAGCAAGTAGCAACTAATTTTTCGTATTTAGGGTGAATATCGGCGCGCATGGTCGATGCTCCTATTTAGTAAGAAAGGCTTAAGCTGTTATCGCAATTGATCACTCTCAAGATGAGGAAAGCAGAGTTTTAATACTCGCAGATCAATACCACAACAGACCATTTCTTTTGACTCACCGAGACATCTTAGGTCAGAGCAAAGCCAACAAGTGGCATAGATTATACGCGAATAAATTATATTTTGCGAACTATTCCTGCATTGATTTTGACCAATGATTCGCAATTACCCCACAGACCATCAACTGAATTTGATGAAAAATCATGATGGGTAATACAATCATCCCCAAAGGCTGCCAAATAAAAAGAATTTGAGCCATTGGAACACCACTCGCTAAAGTTTTTTTAGAACTACAAAAGAAAATCGTAATTTGATCCGCCTGATTGAATCCCAACCATTTAGGCAAATACAATGCAAGTAACATTACTACGGTAAGTAAAACTGAACATGCCAGTGTTAAATAAATCAATGTAATTCCGCTTACTTGTTGCCATAGACCAGCGACAACTGCGCTACTAAATGCGCCATAAACAACCATGAGGATTGAACCCTGATCAAAAACCTTTACAACGCTCGGAAATTTACGCATTTGTGGGAAAATAAATGGTCTTAATAATTGACCTAAAATAAATGGCACAAGCAGCAATAATGTAATTTGTACAATTGATTTTGTCGGGTCAAAATCATGTTGACTTTGCCCTAAGATAAAATAGCTGACCAAAATCGGTGTGATAAACATGCCTATAATATTAGAAAAGGAAGCACTGCACACTGCACCCGCTACATTCCCTTTAGCCATAGACGTAAATGCAATCGAAGACTGAACCGTGGAAGGTAAGAAACACATAAACAAGAAGCCCCAATATAACTGTTGCCCCAATACTGGTTCTAAAACAGGTCTCGACAAAAGTCCAATCAATGGGAAAATCAAAAAAGTAAAAATAAAGACTAAGGCATGCATTCTCCAATGCAACATTCCCTCTATGACAGCTTCACGTGATAATTTTGCACCATGTAAAAAGAAAAGAACGGCTATTGCGACTGTCGTTAAAATATTAAAATAATAAGCAAACTGACCTGCCAGGTAACAATGTGGCTAATAAGACCATGAGTACCAATAAAATCGTAAAGCGATCTAGTGCTAATAACTTCAACATAATTCTTTCCCTGACCTACCCTGAAAATAATAAAAAAGCCCAATATGATATTGTTGACCATTTGATCAAACCATCATACTGAGCTCTATAAATAAATCTAGTTTTTAAATAATTAGACCTCAGTCTAACTCATTAAAACTAATTATTTCTTGCATTCTGATCTTGTTGAATAAGTTCAACTTTGTAGCCATCGGGATCTTCAACAAAAGCAATGACCGTCACACCACCTTTCATTGGCCCAGCTTCACGGACGATCTTACCGCCACGAGCTTTAATCTCTTCACATGCTTTATAAGCATCATCAACACCAATTGCGATATGACCATAAGCATTGCCTAAATCATAACTAGATGTATCCCAATTATGAGTTAATTCAAGAACCGTATTGTTCTGCTCATCACCGTAACCCACAAATGCGAGTGTAAAACGTCCTTCTTCGTAATCGCGTTTGCGAAGTAATTGCATACCAAGCACTTCAGTATAGAACTTGAGAGATTGTTCTAAATTACCGACTCGTAGCATTGTATGTAACATGCGCATAGTTATTCACCTGTCTGTTGTGTTGTTTGGTTTCGTTCATGATCACGTAATAATTTCGCAACCCAAACTACTAAAATTAGAATCGGTATACCGATTAAAGTCGTCATTAAAAAGAAATTTGGATAACCAATATTACTCACGATTGTTCCTGAATAACCACCCAATAGTTTTGGCGTTAATGTCATTAAAGAACTAAAAATTGCGTATTGAACCGCTGTAAATGAAACACTGGTTAAACTTGATAAAAAAGCAATAAATGCTGCACCAGCCAATCCAGATGCTAAATTATCCATAATAATCGCCAAATATAACCATAAGGTACTGTAGCTTTTAATGACTTTACCAGAAAGTTCAACTGAGCTTTTTTGATCTGGTTGGATTACTTGCACTGGTTGAACATCCATATCTAAAGCGGACTCTGGATGTGTTGCTGTATCAATAAAATAAGGTCTACTTGTAGCTAATTCAGTTTGGTTGTTGTTTTTAAAATTAACGGAAGCTTTAACTAACTTCGTTGGAGAGTTTAATAAAACCTTCCCATCAACTGCTCCAGTGAATATTCCATGAGGATCAACTTTAGCTACAATTTCTTTATCGTCAACCATAATGACAACTGGACGCTCTGTGTCTAATGTATCAACATTTACGCCAGCAAGCTGACCTTTAATAACTAAACTTTGCTTTAAGTCATTTGAGCTAAGTTGATCATTACCACTCATTGGTAATAATTGAATCTGAGGCTTTTGTGATGCAATGAGATATGGAACTGTTAATTGAAACTTTGAGTCCGCTTCTTGCTGATATTGACTAGTGACTTGGATATCTTTTGCTTTTAATAACTGTTCACTTGGTACAGATAATTTCCAATACCCCACCTCATCCGTATCTACTTGATAATGCTTATCTGCGATTTGTACCTCAACCTGAGCTAAAGGTTTGCCTGAGTTTACCAAGCCGATAAAAATCAAATTGGTAGAACTGGCTAAAACAGCACCAACAAACATTAACTTCATAATGTTCATTCGCTGTGCCAACAAGCCCCCAAGAAAGCCACCGACAAGGCTAAATAAAACACCATATATTTTTACTGCTTCAGCAATTTGCTCTTTAGTAAAATTCAAGTCCTGATAAAAAACATTTGAAATGACGCCAGCAATAATGTCTGAAATTCTAAAAAAACCAATAAGCAGTAATAATACTAAAGCGAGTTTTAGACCGTAGCGTTTGAAGAAATCAAGAATCGGCGCAACCCATGTTTCTTTCGCCATCTGCTGATTTACGACACCAGCTTTTACTAACCCAGAACCAATCAATAATGCGACTGCAGTTGCGGTCAAAAAGCGAAGCGCTTCTAAACCAAATAAAGCTGAGGTATCTTTAATCTCAGCCGAAGTGGTGATGTAATTTGTGAGATTACCTGAATAGATATAGCTCACGACAAAACTTGCAACAGCAACAAAAAATACCAATACCAAACGATAATAATCTGTCTTTTTATAATCTTTATAAATTCGATTTACTTGTGGTTCACGAATACTTAGAGTAGTGATGATACCAACACTCATGACTGCTGCCATGGCTAAGTAAGTATACTTCCAAGCTTCGTAGATATAATTCCCCTTGGCAGTTCCTAAGTAAGCCGCAAGAAATAATGCACCAGCACCAGCAACAATCATTCCGATGCGATAACCTGCATTGTATGTCGATGCTAAGACAGTTTGCATTTCTGTTTCAGCTAACTCGATACGATAGGCATCAATCACAATATCTTGCGTAGCTGCGGAAAAGCCAAGTAATACTGCCCCAACCGCCATTTGAATAATATAACTTTGACCAAGAGCTGGGTCTGAAAATGCCATGATACAAATCGCACATATAATTAAACACTGTGCAATTAACAGCCATGCTCGACGTCGCCCTAATGTGCGTGTTAGAAATGGGACAGGCAACTCATCAATTAATGGTGCCCAAACAAATTTAAAAGAATAGCCTAATGCAGCCCAACTAAAAAAAGTTACTGCACTTTTTTCAATTCCTGCCTCACCTAGCCATAAAGATAAGCTAGAAAAAATGAGTAAAATCGGTATCCCCGCTGAGAAACCTAAAAATAACATAATCAAAGCACGGCGATCTAAAAATGCTTTAAATGCAGATGCCCAACCTGTGGTTTGTGTTGTCATTGGTTATTATTTTCCATGAACATGCCTGAATGTGCCTATTCAATCGTTTCTTGTGTTCGCTTGCAAGTTGCTTTGTGCAACCATTGTTTTGTTTTGTCGATAAAAAACACAAGTTCGCTTGATCTTTAGACCTAAAACTGTATACCTTTAACAGAAGTTATAAATACTTCTAAACATCTGCGAAATCTAACCAAATTGACACCGAATGTTAAATGATGAATCACACCATTTATGTTTGTTCGCAAGTCATGAGATATGTTTAGATGCATCTATAGCTCTAATTTCAATTATCGTTTATTTGTTGGATATCAATAGTGACCCAAAAACTTGATCAAATGACTGCAACCGCACTTTCTTTAACACCAACAAACACAACTACAGCAAATTTAAATACCTTTCCAAGCGCTTTTGACCAGACGGATATACAAGAAACATTAAAAAGAACCTCGCTAGCTTCGGAACAACTCACTCATGTTCCAGACCTAGTCAAAATTCCGAATTCGACGAAACGAATCAAACCGCTCAACAATTTTTTAGGGCAAGATCGAGCACGTGCCTCTGTTGAAGCTGGAATCTCTCTGCCTTATTCAGGTTACAATATTTTTGCTGTCGGAACTGCTGGACTTGGTAAACGAACGATGATCAAACGTTTACTGCAACAGCATGCCAAAACGATGCCAACACCTGATGACTGGGTGTATGTCAATAATTTTAAAAATCCTAGACAACCTATCGCACTACGCTTCCCTGCTGGACAGGGCGTAAAGTTCCAAGCAGCACTTCAACAAACTTGGCAAACCATTCTTAAACAATTAGAACGTCGCTTTAGTGCAGAGACCTATCACAATCGAATTGAACGTATTCGTCAAGACACGGGTGATGTACAACAACAAGCACTGTCCGAATTAACCAAAGAAGGCGCAGAACTCGACTTAAAACTCATTTCAAGAAATGACAAGCATGTTTTCGTGCCGATGCAATTAATCGACAATGAATATCAAGAATTAACACAGCATGATATTGATGCTTTAAGCCAAAAAGAACGTTCTGAACTAAGCTCTAATATCCGCTACATGGAGAAAAAGTTAGAGCGTTTAGGCTTACATCTAGGCGATCTTGAAGACGATGCTCGAGATAAAGTTTCACTTTTAAATAGAGATATCGCAGCACAAGTTGTTCTACCTCGCATGGAGCAAATTTTAAATAAAAATAAAGACGTTAAAGGTTTAGAAGAATATTTAAAGCATTATGCCGAAGATGTTATAGAAAACGTTGAACTGATCTTAGAACAAGAGGAAGATGATTTCACGCCTGCTTTGTTCAATCGCGTTCCTTCAAGATATCAAGCCAATGTCATTATTGCCAATAAACCGAATAGTGGTGCTCCTGTTATTTTTGAAGACTTCCCAACCCATTACAACTTACTTGGGCATGTCGAGCAGCTTACTCACAACGGCACAATTACGACAGATTTTACATTAATTCGTCCAGGCTCTTTACACCATGCAAATGGTGGTTTCCTTATGCTTGAAGCTGAGCAATTGCTAGAACAACCCTACGCTTGGCAAGGTTTAAAACGCGCATTAAAGTCAGGGCAACTCAAACTATCGTCTTTGGAACATATGCTGACATTGACAGGTAGTATTTCGATTGAACCTGCCGCTGTTCCACTAGATATTAAAGTCGTATTACTGGCTGAACCTGAAATTTATTATGAAATTTTAGAAGTAGAACCAGAACTTGGTAGCGTATTTAAAATTCGTGCTGATTTTACAGACACATTACAACGTAATGACAGCAATGAACAAGCATATATGCAGCTTATTGCTGATTATGTTCAAGCCGATAAACTTTTACCTTTTGATCGTTCTGCCCTCGCTGCACTGTTAACTGACTCTAGTCGTCAAGCTGAAGATCAAAGCTCTTTGTCACTGCATGCTTCGACACTGGGTGATTTGATTCGTGAAGCACATCATCACGCTTTTAAGAGTGGTGATAAAATCGTAACAGATCAACACGTCAATCAAGCATTACATCATCGCCAATACCGTTTGGGTTATTTACGAGAGCTTTATTGGCAAGACTTATCACGAGGTACTCAATTAATTGAGACTTCGGGGCATCGCTTAGGTCAAATTAATGCCCTCTCTGTTATTCATTATGCTGATGTTGAGTTTGGTCTCCCATCACGTTTGACTGCTTCTGTCTATCAAGGCGGTGGGGATATTCTTGATATTGAGCGAAGTGTAGAACTTGGCGGTTCTCTACACGCAAAAGGCGTGCTGCTCATGGCTAGTTTCCTTAAAGCTCATTTTGGTCGTGAACAAATCCTACACTTCTCTGCTGCTCTTGCATTCGAACAAAGTTATGGACAAGTTGATGGTGACAGCGCAACAGTTGCCGAACTTTCTGCTTTGATTTCGGCTATTTGTCAAATTCCAATTGATCAATCTTGGGCAATCACAGGCTCTATGAACCAACTTGGACAAGTACAACCTATCGGCGGCGTAAATGCCAAAATTGAAGGTTTTTATGATGCTTGTAAATTGCAGGGATTAACAGGAAAGCAAGGGGTTATTATCCCTCGTCAAAACATGCAACATCTAATGCTACGCCAAGATGTTATTGATGCTGTTAATAGTGGTCAATTCCATGTTCATGCAATTGATACGATTGACCAAGCTTTAGAAATCCTGATGGCTCGTCCTGTTGGAACACTCGATAAAAAAGGTCGATATAGCAAAAACTCAATCTATGCTGCTGTGATGGAACAACTTGAGTATTGGCAAGCGATTGAAGATGGTGAAGCAGTTGAAGATGATGAACCAAAGAAAAAGAAAAAGCGTAAAAAAACCAAAAAAGATGAAGTAGATTCAAAAGCAGCTGAAGAATCAACCGCACAAGCGAAAAACTTAAAATCGCTGCGTAAACACAAGAAAAAATAAGATGAAAAAAGCCATGTTCTGATGAGAACATGGCTTTTTTATTTAGGCCACGCCCTGCAAGGAACGCCCACCAGGAAGCTGAGCAAAATATTGTTTTAAGGCATCTATACAGCGATGGACTTTCATTGGATATTGTTCACGTTTCGAGGTCAATGCATGTAAGGTATATGCTGGCATATTCCAATCAGGTAATACCTCAACTAAAGACCCATTCACTAACTCTTTTTGAATATCCATGTATAGAATACGCGCGATCCCATGCCCTTGCTGGCACAAAGATTTTGCAACAAACACATTATTTGTACTTAAGCGTGTTTTCATATCGATATTTACCACTTCCCCACTTAAACCATGACGAAATGAGAAATGCTGATAATTTTGCATTAAAGTCACTGGCAACAATTCATGATGACGTAAATCTTCTGGTCTCGAAATCGGAGGAGCTTGATTTAGATAACTTGGTGAAGCAACAAGTACCTGATCAACTCGTGCTAATGGCACTGCTGTTAACTGATGATCATCAATTTTGAGACTCATGCGGATTGCAATATCAATTCGCTCTTCAATTAAATCAATATAACGATGATCGGCTTCAAAATGGATTGCAAGTGCTTTGTGTGCAGACATCCAGTGAGAAAGTGCTGGAATAACATGAAGCGCACCGAGTTCTGGTGTCGTTGCAATACGTAAGTCACCGACTAAATCATCGCGCAATTCATTGATGCGAATTTTGCCACGCTCTGCTGCTGCAAGCATTTCTTGACAGCTTAAAAAGAATGCTTGACCCGCTTCTGTAAGGCTTAATTTTCGTGTAGAACGATGAAGCAAAGTCACATCCATATCTTGTTCTAAAGAACGGATTTGTTGACTGACTGCGCTTGTTGTAATTCCCAGTTCTCTAGCAGCACCGCTAAATGAACTTTTTTCAACAACGCACGCAAAAACCCCCATTGCACGCAACTGATCTAGCATAGACTTCCCTCTCAAATTATTAATATGCTTATTGTTCTAATTAAAGCAATCAATATGAGTATACAGAGAAGTCTACTCCTAGACTAGAGATTCTTAACAATTTGTTGAAAGTTTGTTAAACAAATAATGATGTATATTTAGTTAGGTAAAACAGTGGTTGGATTAACAGGTTTACCATCTAATCTAACTTGGAATTCCAGCATGACTCTAGTCGCTCCTGAAGAACCCATTTCAGCAATCTTTTGACCAGCTGTCACATTGTCACCGCTTTTCACCAACATTTTACTGTTATGTGCATAAGCAGTAATGTAACCATCAATGTGCTTGATCAGAACCAAGTTGCCGTATTCTTTTAGACCATCCGCTGCATATACAACTTGACCATTTGCTGCTGCATAGACTGGATCACCCTCATTTCCACCATAACGGGTCCCTTTGACATTACTTGCCAGATTAAAACCTTGAATCACAGGACCGTTGCTAGGTTTTACCCAGCGTAAACCCGATGCTAAAGTTGAAGCAGTTGGTGGATTGACAGGTGTTGGCGTAATAACAGGTGTTTTTGGTACAACTGGCTGTTGAGTCGGTAAATTAATCGTTTGACGTTGGATAGGAGTTGCTTGAGTGATCGCCTGCGTCGACGTAGTACGCTGACTGACTGAGCCTTTAAGTCTTAGTGACTGATTCACATAAATTCGATACGGAGCTGCAATATCATTCAGTGCAGCAATATCTAAGTAGTTCAAACCATAGCGGTTTGCGATCCCACTCAGTGTATCCCCTGAACGCACTGTATAGTAATTAGGTGCATTCACGTAGCGTGCGCCACCTTTATATTGCGGTTTAGATGCACACCCCGTCACAATTACTGTCGTTGCTACTGATAAAGACAATAGGATTGTTTTAATCATTTTCTTTGTTAGAAAAATCGAGACTTGGTTTGAATGCATCTTCACCCTCATCGAAACCTGAATTATATTTGCGCCTAAGAGTATCAAAAAAGTGAAAAAAAACGAGTTCTCACTTTCTATATTCACAAAGTTATAACATAGCAACCGCTAACCATTAACAAGAACATGTAAATTATCTAAAATCGCGTAGTTCGTTGCATCCATTTGAATTGGAGTAACACTGACATAACCATTCGACACTGCAAAAAAATCTGATTGAATATTGCTAGAAACAGCCTGAGGATCAGTTACTGCCTCTCCAGCTAATCCAATCCAATAAACTTGTCTTCCTCGGGGGTCAACATGACTACTTACAGGTTTAGATTGCGCTCTTCGCCCTTGATACGTCACTTTTGTACCTTGGATTTGAGCCACATCTGGAATATTAATATTAAAAATATGACGAGGTGGTAAAATAGGTAATCCATTTGCAATAAAGTCATGGACCCATTGTGCTGCTTGCGCATAATGCTGAGGGTGTTCATATGATCGAACATTTGAACCTGCCAAAGAAACAGCAATCGCAGGATGTTTCATTAACCGTCCTTCAAATGCAGCTCCTACCGTACCTGAGTACAATACATCATCACCAAGATTTGCACCGCTATTGATACCACTCACAACCAGATCAAATTCAAAATCAAATAGACCATTCATTGACAAATAAACACAGTCCGCAGGCGTTCCATTCACTGCCCAGACGTCTTCAGAGATTTGAACTGGTCGCAAAGGACGATCTAATGTCAAAGCACTAGAATAACCACTCCGCTCACTTTCAGGTGCAACCACAACCACTCGACCTAATGGCTTCAAGGCCTGCGCTAAAGCTTGTAGTCCTGGGGCAAAAACACCATCATCATTTGCAATCAAAATATTCACTAAATTCCAGTCTCTTCAAATATTACTAGGGAGTTTTTTCAATTGAATTATTCATTGAATTATATATATTTATAACTTCTTAGTATTAGAAATTTACATTGCCATGAGACATTTATCTAATTTTATTCGATTTTTTGGGGTGAGTTTCACACTTGTAGCAGCATCTGTAGCATTTGCTGACGAAGCGGTTTCAGTCAAAGAAGCAGATGCATTAATCAAAGATGATATTGCAAATGCACAAGTACTTATCGAAATGTGTCCAAACCTCATCGGTAAGAATGCTAAATTTGACCAAAACATTAAAAAGATGGTCGGTTCTTATTTAAGTAACTACTCGGACAAGACTGCATCTATAGACAGCTTACAAAAAGATGCTGAATTTCAAAGTCTGCTCAAAGATGCACGTTCTGCTGCAACAGAAGTTGAGAAATCAGAACAGAAATCAGTATGTGAAGATGTCCTTAATTTCGAAGAATAAGTTTTGATATAGGTAAATGTGGTTTTATTTCTCAGATTTAAGATCACATTTTCTCCATTGTTTCTACAGCAAAGATACAAATTTCAATCCCAGTTATGCTATAAGTTATTCAAATTCTTTAAGTCTTGTTTTTGAGTTTGATTTCTTATGACTAAAAATGTTTTAAAAACACTGGGTTTATCATTTCTCTTAGCGTCTACTGCATTTTCTGCAACCACTTATGCAGCAGAAAAAAAATCAGAAACCGAAAAAATTGAAGTTACTCCGACCTCAGAAAATGTCACTCAACAAGAGTTAGCTGCAATTTATGTGCTTTCTGAAATTTGCCCTCCATTAATCGGCAAAGATCTTAAGTTTAATAAAGCCTACGACAATCTTGTTAAAGCCTATTTAGATAATGATCCAAAAGCTGTTGATGTACTCAATAAGCGCGCAAAAAGTAAAGATTTTCAGGCTGCTTTGACAGAAGCACGTAATGATGCAAAAGCCGCATCTGATGAAGATAATCGCCAAATTTGCGACGATGTTCGAAATTATTATTCTAAGTAACCGATTCGTTACAATACTGTGTTAAAAAGCCGACTTCCCCCATAGAAGTCGGCTTTGCTTTGTCCTAAAATGCTAGGCTCTTCTGCTTCACACAAGATATTGGAACGATCTAGAATGAATCAAAAAAGCGCTCTTGCTGCATTATTACTTTTGCCAAGCTTTTCATATGCAGCAACTGTCCTATCTGCTCCACCAGAACTAAATAATAAATCCTATGTATTAATGGATTATGAGACAGGACAGATTCTCGCTGCAAAAAATGAAAATGAAAAACTTGCACCTGCTTCAATGACTAAAATGATGACAAGCTACATCATTGAGCAGAAACTTTTGAAGGGGGAATTGACTGAAAACGAACAAGTACGCATGAATGAATCTGCGTGGTGTCGTGGAAGTAGTACAGAATCATGTATGTATGTACCGCTTAATGGAACAGCAACTGTTCTAGAAATGCTTCGCGGTATTATCATCCAATCAGGTAATGATGCTTCTAAAGCAATGGCTGAACATATTGCGGGCAATGAAGGTACATTCGCCCACATGATGAACCAAGAAGCTAAACGCGTTGGAATGGTAAATACACACTTTATCAACTCAACAGGTATGCCTGCTGATGGTCATTACTCAACTGCAAAAGATATGGCAGTTCTTGCTCAGCATATTATTAAAGATAGCTCAAAGTATTACCCAATTTACTCTGAAAAAGAATTTACATTTAACGGTATCAAACAAGGTAACCGTAATGCCCTTCTCTATACAGACCCAAGTGTAGATGGTTTAAAAACAGGTCATACTGAAGAAGCTGGTTACTGTTTAACAACATCAAGCAAACGTGGTCCTATGCGTTTGATTTCTGTGATTTTTGGTACACCAAGCATGAATGAACGTGCGAGCCAAACTCGTACATTATTGGCTTGGGGTTTTGCAAACTTTGAAACTGCTAATGTTCAACCAGCAAATCAAGTTTTAGCAAAAGCAAAAGTATGGTTTGGTAAAGAAGATGAAGTTCAAATCGGTTTGGCTGAAAACTTCAACGTAACTATGCCTAAAGGTCAAGCTGACAAAATCAAAACTCAAATCGTCGTTCAACCAAAACTGAATGCACCTTTGGCTAAAGGTCAAGTTGTAGGTAAATTAGTTGCGAGTCTTGATGGAAAAGTGATTGCTGAAAAACCACTAGTTGCATTAAAACCTGTTGAAGAAGCAGGCTTCTTTGCCCGTATGATCGACCATATCAAACAGTTCCTTAGCAACTTATTCTAATTCTTAGAATAAACAAGCTAATCAAGCATTCATGCTATTTAGTATGAATGCTTTTTTATTTTATAATTCATGCAAATTATTTATTGTATTTTCTCATGGCTAAAAATATTCGTCCTTATTTAGATCATTACCCTGATATTGATACGAGTTGTTATATTGATGAAATGTCAGTAGTCATCGGGGATGTCAAGTTAGCTGAGAATGTTTCAGTTTGGCCTTTTGCCGTTATTCGCGGTGATGTCAATTCGATTCAGATTGGTAGAAATAGTAATGTACAAGATCATTGTATGTTACATGTCAGTCATAAAAATCAATCTAAACCTAATGGTTCACCTTTAATAATTGGTGATGATGTGACTGTAGGTCATCATGTGACCTTGCATGGTTGTACTATTGGCAATCGTGTTTTGATCGGTATTAATACCGTTGTTTTAGATGACGTGATTATTGAAGACGATGTAATGATTGGTGCTGGTAGTCTTGTGCCACCACGTAAAGTCTTAAAAAGTGGTTATTTGTATGTAGGTAGCCCAGTCCAGCAAGTCCGCCCTCTCACAGATAAAGAAAAAGCATTTTTACCTTATTCGGCGCAAAACTATGTGAAAGTGAAGAATGATTATAAACAAAACTAATTTATTAATTCTGTTTATAATATTAACGAAAACTACGGAAGATTATGAATAAAACAACAATATATTTGGGTTTATGTATATTAACTATTAATATCTTAACAGCATGCTCTCACTATAAATCTGATAGTAAAATCATGAGTACCGACTCTTATTATGCAACAGCTGAAGCAGCTTCATTGAGTTTCATAGCAAGTGATTTAAAGCATCATCAAGTTTTTACTAATAATTTAAATAAATGCCCAGCCTATACATCTCCATCTCAACAAACTCCTCTATCAAATTCATACAGAGATATAATATCTACTTGTGAAAACAATAAATTTAAATGCTATCAATCTTGTGTGGAAAGTGATGCTGTGGCCTGTTATTTAGTGGCGTTATCATTACAAGAAGCAAATTATAAACTTCCAGCCGAACAAGTATTTCAAAGAAGTTGTGAGTTAGGCATCGCCTCTGGTTGTACCAATAGGGCTGCTGGAATGTTGAACTTCACAGAACACTTAACCACTGAACAAAAAAAGTGTATTTTTTCAACATTTGAGAAAACTTGTGACTGGCGTGATCCTTGGGGATGCACCATGTTTGCAGACCAATTAATTTCTGAGGAAAATACTGAACCTAACTATAAAAAAGCTTTAAATGTTCTCAATTATAGTTGTAAATATGGTGATACTGATCCAGCATGCCAATCGGCAAAGAAACTACGAAAATTTATTAATAGTAAAATTAAACCTGATTAAAGCAGTTAGTGGCTAAATCTATGATTCAGCCACCATAGCCAAAAACTCTCAAATTTTGTAGAATACGTTTTTTAAAATCATGGTGCTTTCTATGACCGCTTGGACACCTCATGTCACAGTCGCCACTGTAGTTGAAAAAGACGGACGTTTTCTGTTTGTTGAAGAACACAGCGAAGGCTTTGTACATACCGTGTTTAATCAACCTGCTGGTCATGTCGAATGCGGTGAAACGATTATTGAAGCAGCGATCCGTGAAACCTTAGAAGAAACAGGTCATCATGTAGAAATAGATCATTTGCTTGGTATCTATACCTATACCCCTCCCATGTTTCCAGATCGCACATATTATCGTTTTTGCTTCTTGGCACATGTCACCTCGGTTGAGGGAAATGCACAACTAGATACCGATATTGTCGGTGCAGTTTGGATGAGTTTAGAAGAGCTGCAAGAATCCGCTCGTGCGCGAAGCCCATTAGTTTTAAAAGTAATTGAAGATGCCCTCGCTGGTAAGAAATATCCTTTATCGCTTATTTATGAGCACCCTTTCTCTCCCTCATTAACTTCTCATTTGGATGCTTAATTAGATGCAACAACGTGTCATCGTCGGTATGTCTGGTGGTGTAGACTCCTCTGTTTCTGCCGCGCTTTTACTTCAACAAGGATATCAAGTTGAAGGTCTTTTCATGAAAAACTGGGAAGAAGATGATGGTACGGAATACTGCACAGCCCTTGAAGATTTAGCAGATGCGCAAGCCGTTGCAGACAAGATTGGAATTAAACTGCACACCGCAAACTTTGCCATGGAATATTGGGATCGTGTGTTTGAGCATTTCTTAGCTGAATATGCAGCAGGTCGTACTCCCAACCCAGATATTCTATGTAATAAAGAGATTAAGTTCCGTGCGTTCCTCGACCATGCTATGACTTTGGGTGCAGACTTTATTGCAACAGGTCACTATGCACGTCGTGGTGTAAGCACGCAAAACTCTCGTGGTGAAACCTATGCACCATTATTACGTGGTGTGGATAATAATAAAGACCAGACTTATTTCTTACATGCAGTGCATGGTCGTGAAATCAATAAGACGCTGTTCCCTGTCGGTGAAATCGAAAAGCCAGAAGTTCGTCGCATTGCTGAACAACTTGATTTAGCAACAGCGAAGAAAAAGGACTCAACTGGTATTTGCTTTATTGGTGAACGTCGATTTACCGACTTTCTTAAACAATATCTTCCTGCTCAAGCTGGAAAAATTGTCTTAGACAACGGCAAAGAAGTTGGTGAACATCACGGCTTAATGTACTATACGCTCGGTCAACGCGGTGGCATCGGTATCGGTGGTATGAAAGGTGCGCAAGAAGGTGCATGGTTCGTACTTCACAAAGACATTGCCAACAATCGTCTCGTCATTGGACAAGGTCATGAGCATCCACTTATGCAAAGTAAACAACTTTGGAGTGAAGCGATTGATTGGGTTGCAGGTGAACAAGAGATCCCAACTACGGGTTTCCGATGCACAGCAAAAACTCGTTATCGTCAGCCTGACCAAGCGTGTACAATTTATCGTGACGAACATACAGAAAATGGTATTCGAGTTGAGTTTGATGAACCACAACGTGCTGTAACTCCAGGGCAAAGTGTGGTGTTTTACTCAGGAGAGGTATGCTTAGGCGGTGGTGTCATTCACCATACTGATGCACCTCAACCAGATTTTATTTAAGGATATTGGAATCGAAGCATGGCGGAGTTACCCTTTCAGCACACCCAAGCGTTGAATGTAAGACAAAACCGTGCTTTAGCATTGGCTGCTGTCTTCCAAGCAACTCAGCTGACCCATATGACTGCGATGGCGGGACAGCAGAGTATTGGAGATAGTGGTAATTTTTATTTTGAACTACTGATCAAAGCAAGTTTAAATATTCGTCCAGCGACCAACAATGCGACTCAAACTTTAGATTTCTTTAATCAACTGGCTGATATTTCACTAGGTTTAAAAACATTAGAAGGTTGTATTACTCAACCATTTAATACTGCACCAAAATCCCGAGTTCCTAAACTTTCGACAGCTAAACTTCCAATGTCCTATGCTATGGCATTATTGCAGTTGGAAAAGAAAGTTTATAGCAATCCTGAATACGTCAAAATTATCGAAACGGCTCAACAAAAAATCCTAAAACAGTTATCTTTTTTCGATAATAACTATTTGCACCCAAGTATTATTGCCAATTTAGCTCAGACCTATGTTGAAACTGCTGGGCAAATTAATCCACGTATCCTTGTCCGTGGTAACGCTGAAGCTTTTAAAGATATGAATCATACAAATCGAATCCGTGCTTGCCTCTTTACAGGTCTACAACTTGCGCATTTATGGCGACAACTAGGCGGTAGTTCATGGAGTATGATCTTTAGTAAACGTAAGCTTTTACAAGATATTCAAGCTCTTGCTCGTTTGCAGTATCAGGTCGTTTAAACCGATGCTAGAGCAAATTTTTTATACCGTTTTACAACCTCTATAAATCTCTCTTGAGGAATAAATAAAGTTCTGCAAGAGAGACAAACTTTAAGGAATCTGTATGAATGCTTTAACCGCACTCTCACCACTTGATGGACGTTATGCGAGCAAATGCGATGCGCTACGCCCTTTTTTGTCTGAGTTTGGTTTAATCCACGCTCGTGTCACTGTTGAAGTGCGTTGGTTACAAGCACTTGCAAATCGTGCAGAAATCATCGAAGTACCTGCATTCTCTGCTGAAACGAATGCTGCTTTAGATGCGATTGTGACGAATTTTTCTGAAGAAGATGCAAACCGCATTAAAGAAATTGAACGTACAACTAACCATGATGTAAAAGCAGTTGAATATTTCCTTAAAGAAAAAATTGCCAATATTGATGAATTAAAAAATGCGGGCGAATTCATTCATTTTGCATGTACATCTGAAGACATCAACAACTTGTCTCATGCATTAATGCTTAAAAATGGTCGTGAAGTTCTTGTTACAAGCATGAAGCAAATTCTGAACGCAATTTCTGCTTTGGCAACAACGCATGCAGAACAGCCAATGTTATCCCGTACTCATGGTCAAACTGCTAGCCCAACAACTTTGGGTAAAGAAATGGCGAACGTTGCTTATCGTTTAGCGCGCCAAATCAAGCAATTTGAAAATGTTGAATTATTGGGCAAAATCAATGGTGCAGTAGGTAACTACAATGCTCACCTTTCTGCTTATCCAGAAATTGATTGGGCTGCACATGCACAAGCATTTGTTGAATCTTTAGGTCTAAGCTTCAACCCATACACCACTCAAATCGAGCCACATGATTACATGGCTGAATTGTTTGATGCATTACGTCGTTATAACACGATCTTGATCGACTTTAACCGTGATGTTTGGGGCTATATCTCTCTTGGTTACTTCAAGCAAAAATTAAAAGACGGTGAAGTTGGTTCTTCAACAATGCCTCATAAAGTAAACCCTATCGACTTCGAAAACTCAGAAGGTAACCTAGGTATCGCAAATGCGGTATTAGGTCACTTAGGTGAAAAACTTCCAGTTTCTCGTTGGCAGCGTGACTTAACTGACTCAACTGTTCTTCGTAACATGGGTGTTGGTTTTGCACAAAGCTTGATTGCTTTTGATGCTTGCTTAAAAGGTATTGGTAAACTTGAACTCAATGCTAACCGTTTAAATGAAGATTTAGACCAAGCACAAGAAGTTCTTGCTGAACCGATCCAAACAGTAATGCGTCGTTATAATGTTGAAAAACCTTACGAAAAACTAAAAGCACTTACTCGTGGTCAAGCAATGACACGTGAAATGATGGTGAACTTCGTTAATGGTGATGAACTTCTTCAAGTTCCAGCTGATGAACGTGCTCGTTTAGCAGAGCTTACTCCTGCTACATATACAGGTAATGCTGCTGAACAAGCAAAACAAATCAATGATTTGATTAGCAAAATCTAAGCTGATCATTCAATCATAAAAAAGCAAAGCCTCGGCTTTGCTTTTTTATTTAAATCAATAAATTAAAAATTATCGAGCCATTTTGAAATATTTGCAAAGCCTAATATTTGTGCACCAAATTTTTGGCTAGTTCTAACAATTTCTAGAAGTTGAGATGCAACTGCTATATCAGCAATCGTCTGCTGATCTCCAACCAACCAACCTGTCTGATTTAAAACCAACTCAATACGTTTTAAGTGTCTAGTAAATTCAGCTTCAATATCGGCTTGAGCCATACGACCTGTACCTTGCATCTTTACTTGAAAACCCAATGCCGATTTCAGTAATGGCTTCATTAAATGCTTTTCAAATGCAGGACGACCTTCTGAGCTGATTTCAACAACTTGATTGAACGCTTTTTTATCACTTACACGAAAATGCACTTCATAAAAATACAAGACTTCATCCGCCCAATCTTCCCAAAGCTCTGCGTAAGCACATTGCATAGGATCTTCAGGATAAAGTCGAGGAAGCTCGGGAAAGTGTTGATCTAAATAACGTGCAATTCGAGTGCTATCTTGAACTCGTTCGCCATTAATATCCACGACAGGTAACTTGCCGACTTTACTCAGCAAAGGGACTTTGCTACCCAGTAAGCCGTTGTAATTTATTGTTTCAAAAGGAATACCTTTAAACTTCAACATCCGTGAAACTTTTTGACAAAAAGGTGAAATTTCCCACTGATGTAGAACAATAGAGTTTGACATTTTTATATCTCATTTGAATGAACTGAACATATTTTTATGATGTTTCACATGGCTATCATAACAAGTTCAAGTCCATTCAAAACAATAATCTTAAAATCACGCTGAACGACGAATAATCATATTTGTTGCAGTTGCATGTGCATACAATTTTCCATCCTCATCGCGAATATAACCCTCTGAAATCACAAGATTACGCCCAACATTGATGACTTTTCCTTCTGCAATCAACGGAGTATTAAATGGAATCGGACGACACATTTTAATATTAAGGTCTGTTGTTCCATATGACTCACCAGCAGTCAATACTGTATGTGTTGCACAACCTGTGACTGAATCCAAAATTGTTGCTGCAAAACCACCATGCACACCGCCTAATGGATTGGTATGTCGTTCATCAGCAATCGCACTAAATACGATTCGTCCCTGTTCAACTTCTACAGGTTTCATCGGCATTGTCTTTGCAATTCCTGGCTCAGGAAAATGACCTTGAGCAAATGCTTGCATGATTTCCAAACCTGTCATTTTTAATGGATTCATTGAAGTTTCCCTTTTAAGAGTAAATCGTACATTTACGACTGCAACAACATTGGTTCTAATTTAGAACTTATTAACAATACCTTATCTATGCTAAGATAATTTGTCAACGTTATGATTATCTACGTTCAATTACAGTCATAGCGATCTGCTTATCTCAAAGCGAATCAATAGAGGTTAAACATGAAATGGCATGAATTGGGTGAAATGAGTTGCCCTATTGCGCGTAGCTTATCGATTTTCGGTGATCGATGGACACTCTTGATTATCCGCAATGCTTTTCTTCGCACACGTCGTTTTGATGATTTTCAAAAGCAGCTCGGTATCACACGGCACTTACTCACTGAGCGTTTGAATCGCTTAGTTGAAAATAAAATTTTTGAAAAAGTGTTATATCAAGAAGCACCAAAACGTTACGAGTACAAACTTACAGACAAAGGTTTAGCCCTCTATCCAATTATTATGGCAGTCACGACATGGGGCAATTATTGGCATAATGAAGATAATAAATATCCAATTTTGGAATATTTGCATAAAGACTGTGGTCATAAGACCAAAGCAACCATGACATGTCAGCACTGTCATGGTGAGTTAACTGCGAAAAACACCCTAGCCTATTATGATTCGATGGAAATGGATCAGGTTGTAGAGAACGCTATAAATAAATAGGTAGGTATTCAAAACTGTTCTGCTTATTAAATAATGAAGAGTAATGATGATTACTCTTCATTTGAGCGTAGAACTAGAAACTAAAACCAATATTCAAATTGATGCGATAAAGCCATTTATCACTATTTGGCGAAACCGTAGACGTAAAACCTGTGGCATTGGTAGCTCCACCGATAATATTCGAGTTTTTCCCCCAAGTGTAATCCGCCCATACCATGAAAGGTGAAGCAATAAACATCATCCCCGTAGTATTCATCTGTGAGTTAGACCAATCCTCACGTTTTTTATCTAAATAACTATAATCATTGTAAAAACGGATTGCTTTTAGTTTGCCCATATCTTGCACAGGTAATGTGTATGCGAGGTTTAAACTCGCAATAGTTCCTTCGGAAGCAATGAAATATGCTGGCGTTAAACCATTGGCACCCATCAAGGTCATATCATCATTTACACCATCTGGATTTTTTGCGTCATATTGATAATGAATCACTGAGCTTTGGATATTGAAACGCTTGTAATTATTATCAGTATGCAAACCCACTGCATAATATTTGCCGTTGTCATCCGTGATTTTATTATGCAATTGAGCAATTGCACCTGATACACCAACTTCTTGCTTACCAAATTCAGTTTCTAACTTACGAACAATCCGAGTATTCACTTGATGACGCTTTTCATTTTGATAGGCTTTTTGTGTTGGAAATGCATTTTCAGCCAAATCATCATAAGTCGCACTTTCAGGTGAATATCGAAGATTAGTTGCTAGCATCTCAGGATAATAGCCTAACTTCACATCCCAATCTTTGTTGTTGAAATTCCAGTTCAAACCTGGAGCGATGTTATTCCCAGAACCCAAAAAGAATGGAATATGATAAGTCCATCCATTTTGCGGATAGGGATAAATTGCAAAGGGTTTATAAACAAAACCAGCCTCTATGCTATTATGTTCATCCAAATGATATCCCACATAGGCTTTTTCAATTGAGCGCTTCTCTTGATCTTGGAAAAGGTAGCTGGCATTGAAATAGGCATCATCAAACTTGCCTTTCAGATCAACTCGAAAAATATCAAAATAGAGTTTTCCAAAACCTCCATTTGGCCCCTCCCAATTTTCATAACGTTGATTCAAACGCACCACTCCACCAAGCTTGACAGAATCCGTTCCATCCTCACTTTTCCATTCCAGTGCTGAACTTTGTGCGTATACATTTGATACCGCGCTTATCGACAGTGCTGCAAGCATCATGACTAATGTCTTTTTCATATCATATTCCTTCGCTTCGATACCAACCGTCCTGTTGGCTTGGATTATTGTTTTACCTGTAAAACATAGTTTTTATTGTTTTGTAGGCAAAAAAATTTGCCTACAAATTTTCTAACATCAGTCATCTCAACCAATGTTTAAATTACTCAGTACAATTTCTTTTGTGGTGGACCTGCAAAGTTCAGAGGTCCAATTGAATGCATATCTAGCTCAATCACACTTGGCCCTTGGAAATCAACTGCCTGCTGAATTACTGTTCTAAACTCTTCTGCACTACCGACTTTCCAACTTTTCACGCCCATCGCCTCACCCAAAGCTTGGTAATCAGGTGTGTGTAATTCGTTGAAATACTGGCGTCCTCCGAAGTAATTATTTTGAATACCACGCATGACCCCATAGCCACCATCATTCATGATCATCAGTACCATATTGGTATTTTCTTGCGCCATCGTCGCAATCTCACCAATCCCGAGCATCAAACCACCATCACCGACTAAACCAATCACTTTTTTGTCAGGATTGGCAATTGAGGCACCAATTGCGGTAGCTAAACCTAGACCTATCGCCCCTGCTAAAGAGTGAATATTTTGATTTGGTGCTTGTACTGGGAATAAACGACTGCCCCACGTACTTCCTGACATCGTAATATCACGAACAAAAATGCCATCTTGTGGTAGTGCTGCACGAAGGTGATCACAGATCAACGCATATTGGTCAAGCTGTGTACGTAAGGCATTGATTGCTGCCTGTTTCGCATCAACAACTGCTGCATCATACTCAGTATCTATTTTAGATACGCCTGCTAAACCTGTGAGAACACGTTGCAACACATCTTTGGCATCACCACAAATGAAATTACGAATTTTGTAATTACGTTGTTGTGCAACAGGATTAGCATCGACCTGAATAATATTTTCAGGGAACTGCACTGAATAGGTTTTGGTTTCGTTACTACGCAAACGCGACCCGACTACAACCAATAAATCAGCATTTTTTAAAAGTTGCTCAACACCTGCTGAGTTATGGAATGCACCTAGGCTACGTGGATGGTTATCTGCTAGCACACCACGCGCATGGGTTGAAGACACTACTGGAATACCAAGATCAGCAATGGCTTTGACTTCATCCACACTATTGAGCGTACCACCGCCGATCCAAAAAATTGGACGTTTGGCTTTTTTGATTTCATCAATGATCAAATCAACTCCAACTTGATCTGCCTGAGGTAATTCCAGTGCTTTGACTGGACCTAGATTCAGGGGTAAATCAATTTCTGCTGCCTGTACATCAATCGGCAACTCGACACTGACTGGCCCCATCGGTACCGTCGTGGCGACACGAATCGCTTCACGAATCACGCCCACTGCATTGTCAGGACTGGTGATACGAAATGCCGCTTTGCTAGATGCACGCAAGAAAGTTAGCTGATCTTTGGTTTCATGAATAAAACTTGCATCACGATCTAAATATTCACGTTCAACTTGACCTGTTAAATGCAACACTGGACTGCCCGCATTCATCGCTTCAATCAATGAACCCACAGCATTTCCTGCACCTGCACCGGTACTGGTTAAGGCAACACCCAAACCTTTAAAGCGTGAATGACCATCTGCCATCGTCACTGCACCTGCTTCACCACGCGCCGCGACAAAGCGAATTTTTTCACGGCGACCTACTGCATCAGCAATTGGTAAATTATGAATTGAAATGACGCCGTAGATACTATCAACTTGATGCGCCTCTAAAACACGAGCGATTGCTTCGCCTACATTTACACGTTCTGTCATTACTATATTCCTCAAAAACTTGTTCTATCCATGAATTTATTAATCGCACCAAGGATTTGGCTGTTCGCTTAATCCCATATAAATGCTTTTTTGTTGCATATACGCCAAGATGCCTAAACGCCCCTTTTCACGTCCAATTCCACTTTCTTTGAAACCACCAAAAGGTGCAGAAATCGAGAATTTTTTATAGGTATTGATCCAGACTGTTCCTACTTCTAGAGCACGTGCAAGTTGCCAAGCTTTACGATAGTTTTCAGTCCAAATCCCAGCGGCTAAACCAAAACAACTGTCATTGGCTTGTGCAATTAAATCTGCTTCATCGTCATATCTCATCACCACCAATACAGGACCAAAGATTTCTTCCTGACAGGTTTGAGCTGAGTTATCGAGGCCTGTGATAATGGTCGGTAAATAGAAACTACCTTTTGCCAATTCACCATCCGTCAATGCCTGACCACCAACTAGAACTTGTCCACCTTCTTTTTTGGCCAATTGAACATAAGCATCCACAGAAGCTAAATGCTTAGGATTGATCAAAGACCCTAAATGGACGCCTGCGGTTTCAGGATGTCCAACGCGCAAGCCTTTAGTAATTTCAACCAGACGCGTTAAGAATTGATCATAAATACTGCGATGTACAAATAAACGTGATCCTGCAATACATGCTTGTCCTGCAGAACTGAAAATGCCATAAGCCACACCTTTAGCTGCAAGCTCAATATCGGCATCTTGCATGACGATAGTTGGTGATTTTCCACCAAGTTCTAAAGATGTGGTAATCAACTTGTCAGCGGCAATATGTGCTAAATGACGCCCTGTACTCGTTCCACCTGTAAATGAAATTTTGCGTACTAATGGATGTTTTACGATTGCATCACCAATCACCGAACCACGTCCAACCAGTACACTCAATAAACCTTTAGGTAAACCGGCTTCTTCAAAGATTTTTGCTGATTCAAGTGCGATCAAAGAAGTCACTTCCGCCGGTTTTAAAATGACTGCATTACCACCTGCTAATGCAGGTGCTAACTTCTGCACTTCACTGGCTATTGGTGAATTCCATGGTGTAATCGCTGCCACAACCCCAACAGGTTCATGCACACTCATGGTCATAAAATCTGGCGCACGTTATGTCGTCAACTCCATTTAAGGTTTCGCACGCCGCTGCGACATAACGTGCAGTTGCAGCCGCACTCATTGTTAAGGCACGCGTCTCAGCCAGTGGTTTACCGTTGTCTCTGGTTTGTAGCTTTGAAAGTTCATCAACACGCGCTTCAATAATGTCAGCCACTTTATACAAAATCCGAGCACGTTCATGCGGCATACTGTTGCGCCACTCCGCCTTACGCCATGCCAGATCAGCTTTTTCAATCGCTTCATTGACATCATCCAAACTCGCCGTTGAAATCTCAGCATTCACAGATTGATCTGCTGGAAACAAACTTTGTATCGTGTCACCTCGACCTAATCGCCATTCTCCAGCGATATAAATTTCCTTTACCATGATCAAATCCTTTAAATCTGAATTGCTTGAACACTATTGCGACAGGCACGAATCACACTGAGTGCAGCCAATGTCGATGTTTTCGGGTTACTCGCCAGAGGTACCCCCACCAACTCAATTGTCATTTCACCGAACACACCTTCTGCCACTATGGTGTGCTTGTTTTTATTGATGTTTGGATCAACTGTGAGTTCCACCATAGTTTCATCCATACCCAAACCTGCAAGCGCAATCGTCGCTGCAACATTGGCATTGGCTGGAAACTTCAATGCAGCTTCACGAGCCGTACCACGGAAAAAAACCATTGCTTCGCTCACCTGATCTAAATCAACCAATTGCTCTGCATAGCTACCACGCCAACTTTTTGGACTTTTGCAGCCCTTATAAGTGACCTTTTCCAAACCACCTTCTTTAGCCGCTGAGATTCCATCAATTCCAGCAATCGCACCTGCCAAAAGATGTAAGTGGGCATCATGTTGTTCAGCCGTTTTTTTTAGCTGAATCAAAAACTCGTTATCAGCCAAAGTTCCAACCGAGATCAACCCAATAGTCCAACCTTTTTCCAATACCTTTTTCGCATGCTCTTTCACCGCAGCTTGACCCGCAACTTCAATCACATAATCAGGTGTACCCTGACATTCATCAATCGAGCTAATCACTTGTACTTCAGATGAAACTTGCGCCTGAACTTTTTCAACACTCCGTGCTGGTACCACAATCCATTTAAGTTGTAAGTCTTGCGGCATATGGGCATACACTTCTGCTGCCATCGCGCCAAAACCAATCATCATCAACTGTTTCATGTGCACACCTTATAAATGCTTATTGAATCCGCCAGAGACATCAAGAGTTGAACCTATGGTATAGGATGCTAAAGGCGATGCGAGAAAGACCAAGGCACGTGCAGGTTCTTCGGGCTTACCTAAACGTTGCATCGGAATACCACGATTTTTAGCAATATTGCCTGTCCATTGTTCCCATGACAGATTTGGGTCTGAACGTGTTTCAAAACGGCGTTTCCACTGTGCTGACTCCACCATACCCAAAAGAATTGAGTTAACACGGACACCATATTGAGTAAATTCATGTGCCAGTGAATGCGTTAAATTTAGTAGCGCAGCACGTGCAGATGATGTTGCAATCATGTGCGGTTCAGGTTGCAACGCTAACAATGAGTTCACATTGGTGATTGAGCCACATGCTGAATCTTTTAAATCATTTAAAAATGCGCGAACGGGATGTAATTCACTGAAATATTTCAGTTCAATTTCTTTCATCCAATCTTCGTCTTGGGTATTTTCGAAATTCGACACACGACCTTGACCCGCGTTATTGATCAACATGTCGACATTACCTAAGTTTTGCTTTACATCTCGTGCAAATCGTTTAACGTCTTCTTTATCCAAAACATTGCAGGTACTGGTGTAAATATTGGCGTGTGGGTATTTCTCTAAAATATAAAGTTTCGATGCGGCTAAACGCGCTTCATCTCGACCACACCACGCGACCTTTGCACCTTCTGCAACTAAAATTTCCACAGCAGCCAAACCAATGCCTGACGAGCCACCTGTTACAACTACTACTTTTCCTTCAACTTGGAAGCTCATATCCATATCTCTCTAATTAATTTGCCGATAAAACAATGTCGTTAAACTGATCAGGTTGATCGACACAACTCAGATGACCTGCATCTGTAATGAGATGACATCGGCTCAATTGCATTTCTATCGCCAATTACATGATGGTTTGAGCAGGCGTGATTTCATCTTTATCACCCGCAATCACCACACAAGGAACTTTGAGATCTGTTAAATAATTTCTAATCTCGTCATACGCCAACAAATATGATGCTCGCGTAAAACCGTCTAAAGTAAGCTGCCCCATCACCTCACTGACCAATGCCAGTGCTTGAGGGTCTTGTTTATAAATTAAATGTGGACCACGGCTTGCCGCCATCCCCGCATTGCCCAAGCTTTTCAACATATTTGGGCGTTTCAGATAAACCTGTGCTTTGGTATCCTCATCCGAGCGTTGATAACCCTGCGCCGCATTGGCAATGATTAGGGTTTCAACTCGTTCAGGGTAAAGATGGGCAAAAGCACTTGCCTGTAATGCACCTAATGAATGACCTATAATGATGAATTTAGAAATCGCCAATGC
Source organism: Acinetobacter sp. A22 (assembly GCF_030913345.1). NCBI lineage: Bacteria > Pseudomonadati > Pseudomonadota > Gammaproteobacteria > Moraxellales > Moraxellaceae > Acinetobacter > Acinetobacter sp. A22. The sequence goes on along the minus strand of NZ_CP133162.1, from coordinate 643,467 downwards.
ATCCATAATCGCTAGTACTCGCTGAGCATAATTGGTTGCATTTGGCTGCTCCGTATCTAAGTTCTCAGATAAGCCATAACCTGGCGCATCCCAAGCAATCACATGAAAATGATGACTGAGTACAGCAAGCTGATTGACCCATGAAGCAGAACCTGAGCTGATACCATGTAAAAGAATCAGTGCTTGTCCGTGTCCAGCTTCGCGATAGGCTTGTACCTGACCATCAATCTCAATGGTTTTCACTGGGTATTGGGCTAAAGTGTCAATCAAAGTCATCATTTCATTCCTTTGTTATATTTAATCGCTTTGATTAACGTTTGATTTGAGACAATGGATGCTCAGGTGGATAGTTTGGAATAGTTGGTTTTCCAGCACCTAACATCACACACATCAAGGCATCTTCCTGACCTGGATTAAACAAACCACGATAAATACCCGGTGGAATTGAAATCAGATCACGCTCTTTCAATTTGGTTTGAAATTTCTCACCGTTATGCTCAATGAACAGATCAATCTCACCACGTAACATGAAAAACACTTCTTCCACATCGTGGTGGATATGCAATGGACCTTCGCATTGCGCAGGTAACACCATGGTTGAAAAGGTAAAGTTTTCGGCTGGAACTGTATTGCCATCATTGACTACGCCTGTTGCTCCAGTTCCCATATAACGCATTTGCGCACGACGATATTTCGGGTCGTAATCTGCTTGGAACTTCAACGCATCGAAGTCATATTTACGTGTTTCAAAACGCGCAATACGTGTGTTTAGCCAACCCAGTTTCGCCTTATCTTCAGCAATTCCCATTGCACCCTGAAAGTGTGGGTCTGCAAATAGAACCGCAATACTAATCTTGTCGAAAAATGCGAGAACAACACATACCATCAGGACAAAAGCAGGAACCCAATGCTTAAATCCACTTTTCTCTTCATTACTCATACTTCATTCCTTCGATTGAGTTATGAACCGGAATTAAATGTTTATGGTTTTAATTTCATGACATTAAATTTAGGGTCTGCTAATAATTTTGGGTCTAATACGGTATTGGACTGCATCCAACGTTTAGCCAGTTTGATTAATTTTGAATCATTGATTGCAATCATATTGATTAAGCAATTTTGATGATCTAAATACAGATAACTACATTGATCATCTGCACTTTTTCTCACCACAATCTGTTCTGTTCTTTCAGGTTGGTAACTACCTAGTATTTGAATATTGAAGTGGTACTGATCTGACCATAACCAAGGAATATCGGTATATTCTGTTTCCATGCCCAACATCGATTTTGCAGCTGCAATTGCTTGGTTCTGCGCATTTGCCCATGACTGAATGCAATAACCTAAACTTGGATGGATTGCGACATCAATCCAGAACTCGCCACCTGGACCAAAATCTTTGCGATAAGGAATCGAGAGACGTAACCAGCTTGCACCAGTATTGGCATATGTCGTCTTGCTGACAAACTGAGATCCAACTCATCCTTGCATCCTCACCTGTTTTATATATAAAACATTATTTGATATAACAAACCTTAATAAAGAATACTCCTATGATGTTTTTTTTGTAAAACTATATATTGTTTAAAATCATAAGCTTGATATTTATTACACATTCATTTACGTTTTACTTAGAAAATTTTGTTTTATATATAAAACTATCTTTTAACTCTACTTTGCAGTTAGAATAGATTCTTAAGAAAATTAAATTTGTAATGCTTTGCGTTTTTATAGGAAAATTAAGCTGATGAACCAAACGATAGAAACAGACTCTCAAGAATCTGAACTCACAAAAAATGATGATCGCTATTTAGTACCCGGTTTGGTACGAGGCTTAGCAATTTTGCAGGCATTTGATCAACAAACCCAAGAAATGACGATCACTGAGATCGCTGAAATTTTGGATGTAAATCGTTCTAGTGCTTTCCGTCTGATTTACACATTAGAATCATGTGGCTTCCTTAGAAAAGCATCTCAAAAAACCTATGCACTTGATTCAAAGGTGATGGAACTCGGCTTCAACAGTTTGTCTAAACAATCTCTTTTAGATTTAGCAACACCGTTGATGAAGGAACTACGCGATCAAACTAAACTTGCAGTACATTTGTCCATTTTAGAAGGTACACATATTGTCTTTATCAACAATGTGCAATCGAATGGAACATTTACCAGCAATATAGGTCTAGGCACTCGCTGGCCTGCCCATGCGACTGTGATTGGACAAATGCTATTAGCAGACTTATCTGAAACTGAAATCCGTGATCGCTATAAAAATTTCAATCAATGGGAAACTTTTTCTGAACTCACCCCAAAAAATCTTAAAGAGCTACTTCAACGCCTGAATTTTGTTAAAACACAGCGATCTATGGTCAGTTGGGGACATTACAATCATGATATGGCAGCTTGTGGCGCTCCAATTTTCAAACAATCTACAGGAAAAATGACTGCTGTATTGTCTGTAAGTTGCCCTTTAGCAACCTATGAAGAACACTATTTTAAAAATGAAATTGCAGAGATGGTTATCCAAACAGCGGATAAAATTTCTAAATTTATTTATTAGACTAAGGTTAAGTTCATTTTTCTAAAATATTTAGACATTGAGTGTATTCATTAAAATTTTTAGTGAATACTCATCAAAGTAAATTAATTTCAAAATACTCCGAAATAAAAAAGCCCTTGTATCAAACAAGGGCTTTTTTATTAATTTGGCAGAGGATCAAGGACTCGAACCTTGACGAACGGTTTTGGAGACCGTCATGCTACCATTACACCAATCCTCTATAACAGCTTGATTAACTTATTTAGTCGTTAATCACTAAAAAGTAAAAGATTACTTTTTAAAATTTGGTGGGGGCGAAGAGACTCGAACTCTTACACCTTGCGGCGCTGGAACCTAAATCCAGTGCGTCTACCAATTTCGCCACGCCCCCGATGGATGTGTATATTAGTGATAAACTTTCTTGCTGACAAGCCTTTTTTATAAAAAAACCATGCATCTGAAAGCTAATGCTTTTTTCATGAGCAAACGAAATTTTTAACCAAATAAAAAAGCCCTTGTATTTAACAAAGGCTTTTTATTAATTTGGCAGAGGATCAAGGACTCGAACCTTGACGAACGGTTTTGGAGACCGTCATGCTACCATTACACCAATCCTCTATAACCGCATGATTAATTCATTTCTGATTTAACCATAAAAAAAGCAAGATAACCTTGCTTCTTAAATTTGGTGGGGGCGAAGAGACTCGAACTCTTACACCTTGCGGCGCTGGAACCTAAATCCAGTGCGTCTACCAATTTCGCCACGCCCCCGATGGGTATGCATATTAGTGACAAAGCGGCTTTATGACAAGACTTTCTGATAAAAAACCAATTCAAGTGAACATATAATATTCAAATCAAAGATTTATGTTTATTTTTACAACAAATTTATTGTTCGAATCGCATTTTTTAGCTCTGTAACTGAGCCAAAGCGTTCATCAATTTTTTTCTTTAATAAACCATCAAGTATCGGCAAAAAGCACTTTAGTGAATCTGGAAGTTTGATCTGCAACTCTTGGCAATGCAGTATTGCCCAATCATGATAGGTTTTTGCAGATAATCTCGATTGACAGAGCCATTCATATAGAATAATTCCAAAAGCGTATAAGTCACTTTGTACAGACTTGGGTTGACCATGAAACAGTTCAGGTGCCATGTAATGCGGTGTCGCGGTCAATAATTTCTTCGGACTAATAATTCGTTGACTCTGCTCAAAATCAATCAATCTACAAGTATCTAAATAACGCCTAAAATGCTCTGATTTCAGATCACCATGTATCCAACCACTTTGATGAAGTGCTTCAAGGGCATTTAAAGCAAGTAAAATTTGTTTTCTGATCTCATGCAGATCATTTTCAGGATTAAATTTTATAAAAAAATCGTTCGTATCTAACGTTAATAGTCCTTCTCCACTTTGCCTCATTTCATTTAAAAAATTCAGATTGGATAAATCAATAACCCTATAAGGGACTAAAAAATCCGAACTAGCAATCTTATTTTGGCGATAAAACTCTAATTCGGCGTTAAATGAATCTTCTAAAACTTGGTTGTGTTGCTCAACATGAAACTTTAGCCAATATTTTTTATGACCTTGAGTTAATGTATATAAACGCCGTCCATATGAATGGCTTTTTTGTTTGGTCTGCAACGCTATCTCATCAAACGAATGATCTAAGTCAGAGATCAACATAATAGAATTCATTCTGCTGCTTATTTTCTTGCTTACGTAATGATGCCAAACAATGTTCTATTGTTTTACCGATCCGCGCATGCGTTTCTATTGAGGTGATTTTTGGCCATGTTGCTCGCTCACCTTCTTGCTGCAAAATCTTGAAAATCCTAGGTCGAGGATTTTTTAACATATAGTTATAGTGGCGCAAACCATATTTAGCGATGATATTTACATCACCATAATAACGCTGTCCAAGTATGCCATAGCCATGATCAAGTACTCGACGGATTGGGAAAAAACCTCCCATATAGTTTCGTGTTAAATCCATCACTTCCATCGCAATCGCTTTCCCTTGATGACGGACAATGCGTTGAGGCCAACTTAATACATCTCTACGAAAACGATCTGAGTCGCTCTGCATAAATGGCACAATATGAGGATTCACCTGACTGGCGATGGTGTAGTTAATATTATAAAGACGCGCCATTTTTTCCTGAGGAAAATCACTACGCATACTCCCATCCACCCATTTTGTCTTTGCCATATAGGGTGTGTGTTGTCCATCGTAACGCTTACTGGTTAGATGCACAGGCGGAAATAATACAGGTACGGCACAAGATGCTAACACTGCGCTCCAAACCAAAACATTAGGTGCAGTTAATGCATTCATAATTCTAGGATTTTGAGCAGTATTATGCGGTGCTACGACAATATTAATATGTCGTTTAGATTGTTGATATGCCTCAGCAAAAGTTAAATCACCCAAATTATTCATTAAGAATTTTTTGAGATACATCACATCAGCCAAACCACCATGCCCCTTAATTAGCTCAGTCACGGTGCGAAAACGGAATGCATCACTAAAAAAATGCTGTCCACCAAGCAACTCAGGGATCTTATCGTTCTTTGAAACACCAAGCATACCTGTCATAATCGCTCCAGCACTCGACCCAGACAGAACACTTGGCATCAAATCTTGCTCAAATAATGCTTTACACACGCCTGTATGAAACAAACCCAAAGTTGCCCCTCCAGAAAACATGAGGGCTGGTTGTCCATAGGCTTTTTGGCATTCTTCAAAGAATTGAATTTTCTCTTTTAATTGAAAAGTTATACATTCGCTCGAGGCAAGATATTGAAAACAATCACTCACAAGTTCTACATAGTTTTCAATAATTTTTTTTGTTCCTACATATGTTTCAGCAAATAACATCGGATGACCAATATTTGCAAAATCATAAGATAATCCTTCACGGAGAACATAAATTAAATCGAGTGTTCGATGTTGAGTACGATATTTTTTTAATAAGGTGTATCGATTTGATAATGCTTCGGCATCAAAATAGGGCGACTGATTATCGTACTTCCACTCCTCTCTGCCAGATTCCTCATCCAGTTTTAGCGCGATTTCCTTCCATTGTTGATAACTTCTAGCATGCTGCAAATCCTCTTTTAGGACATCAACCCGATGTTTTTGATAGCTATTTTTCTTTTCTCTTACTTTGTTTAGCATCGTCTGTCCTATCCCGTCTTCATTTTTCTATTCATGCACTTATACAATGCAAAAACCTACTTAAACAATCAAGTATAAATTCTTGTTATTGTGCATCGTTTTGATGATATTTCCTTTATTTTCGTGCAAGCAGTGCTAGTATCAATCTTCATTAATCACTGAGTTTTGTGTGTTTTTATGGCTATCTTAGACTTACCAGAATCTATTCTTGCATCTTTGTCGAATGTTTTGACTCAATTACAGCATGTTCTGCCACAACCGAAGCAACCGACTGATTTTTCTGCAATCGCATTTAAATGGGAAAATCAAGAACTGATCGCCATACAACAACCTAAAAAAATGTATCTGGAAGATCTAAAAGGAATAGAGCGTCAAAAAGATAAAATCATTCAAAACACCTTGCAATTTTTAAATGGTCTACCTGCCAATGATGTTTTATTAACAGGTTCTCGTGGCACAGGAAAATCCTCAATTGTTCGTGCTTTACTAACTGAATACTCTGATCAAGGACTACGTTTAATTGAAATAGAACGCGATGATTTATCCGATTTACCCAAAATTCAAAAACTCATTGAACAACGTCCTGAGAAATTTATTGTTTATTGTGATGATTTAGCATTCAACGCAGAAGATGAAAATTATCGAAGTTTGAAAAGCGTGCTAGATGGTTCTCTTCAATCAGGTTCGAGCAATTTTATTATTTATGCGACGAGTAATCGTCGTCACCTTTTACCTGAATTTATGCATGAAAATACCCCAGTACGGAAAGTAGACGTACCTCAATACACTGAATTACATCCACAAGAAGCGATTGAAGAAAAAATATCTCTTTCAGATCGTTTTGGAATGTGGCTTTCATTCTACCCAATGGACCAGCAACTATATTTGCAAATCGTTGAACATTACATTGTTAAAGCAGGCTTAGAATATAACGATATTGTTCGAGGCGAAAGCTTGAAATGGTGTCAAGCACGAGGGCAACGTTCTGGTCGTGCAGCATACCAATTTTCTAAACACTGGATTGGTTCAAAAAATTTAGAAAAGTTAGCGAATAAAGATCAAACATAAACGCCTCAGATACTTAACTTGCTTCTTAATAGCACTCGCAATTGTTTCTTCTTCATTAAATTTTATAAAAACTAGGAAACAATTGCGTTGTCAAAGAACTCTGATGTCAATTAGAAAAACCATATAAATTTCATGTGACTATAAAACAACACCACCTGGTAAGTCAGCATACTTCTCTTTCTAACATTTCCGATAATCATCTAAAACAAACAAATTTCGCTAGCAGATTAGTTTACTTTTCTATAATATTAGGTAGATCGGTATACCCAATACAAAACCATGAGCACAAAGTCAGCCAAACAAAAGATATTAGATGCAGCATCTATCCTGTTTTATAACGATGGGATTACCAATACTGGCATTAATAGCATTACAGACAAAGCGCAAGTGGCGAAAATGTCGCTCTATAATAATTTCCCCACGAAATCAGATTTGATTAGCTGCTACATCGAAGCCCGTCATCAAGAATGGTTAGAATTATTTGAAAAAAGGAAAGTTCAAATTCACTCACCTATTGATGGCATTCTCGCTATTTTTGATGCTTACCATGATCATGCAGAGTTTGCCTATGAAAAAGGGTTTAGGGGCTGCGGCTTGTTAAATGCAGCAGCTGAGTTTCCTGCTCATAGTCCTGAGCGTCTAGCAGTCAAAAAGCATAAAGATGAAATTGAAAACATTGTTGCTGGGTATCTAATGCAACAATTTGAAGATTCCAACAAAGTCCAAGAACTTGCTCTTTTAATTTCTTTTATTTTAGAAGGCTCAATTGCTAGAGCTGGTTTAGAAAGCTCAAGCATCAAAGTATTTGCAGCGAAGCAAATGGTTCAACGATTATTAGAACAAGAGATTAAAAATTGAATAGCAAAACTTCAAACCTCAGCTCCCACTCTGGTTTTATTGCAGTTTTGATTGCCTCAATTTTATGGGGTACTACTGGAACTGCGGCATCTTATGCGCCTAATTTAAGCCCTCTTGCAATAGGAGCGATTGCAATGGGTGGTGGTGGATTACTACAAGCCTTGCTCGCTCATAAAAAGATTTTAGATCATCTACCACAAATCAAGTTTTACTACCCTTTGCTTCTGATTGGAATGATTTCAGTAGCCATTTATCCTCTCGCTTTTTACAGCTCAATGCGTATGGCTGGAATTACGATTGGAACGGTAGTCTCAATTGGGTCAGCACCATTATTTACAGCTTTGTTAGAAAAATTTTTCGATAAAAAAGCACTTTCATTGAAATGGTTTATTAGTTTTATTTTTGGTGTTATCGGAGTATTACTTTTATCTGTGGGTGAAACACACTCTCATGGATCAACACAAAGCATTTCGACAGATCAAAAAACCATTGGAATCATTCTCGGATTGATTGCAGCTCTCACCTATTCACTATACTCATGGGCTGCTAAAAAAATGATTGATCGAGGTGTAGATTCAAAAGCATCAATGGGTTTAATTTTTGGTTTTGGCGCTTTAATCTTATTACCAACATTATTTTTTACGGGTTCAAACCTCTTTGATGAGTCTGTAAATCTTTATGTTGTTGCCTATATGATGTTGATTCCAATGTTTCTTGGCTATCTACTATTTGGGTATGCGCTAAAAACAATCTCCGCAAGCACAGCAACTACGCTTACTTTATTCGAGCCACTCGTTGCTGCTTTATTCGCAGTTCTTTTAGTCGGTGAGCAATTAGCACCGATTGGTTGGGTTGGCATGGTTTTGATTTTTGTTTGTTTAGCCGTGTTGTCTAAAACAGACCGTCCAAAATAATTTCGAGTTTCAACCAATATTAAATAGCATAGAGCTATGATCAATAATTCAATATAAAAATTTAAATCGCAGATGCAGAAAATAAACTTTCTCTGCATCTGTTTTTTCTAATACGTTAGTTACTTAGATCAATATTCTTGCGCTAATTTTTCCAAAGTAAATAACATTTTTTTCACCACACTTCTTTTATGCTGCAACATATTTTTGATATTCGCTGGATTGAAACCAGTTAATTTCGCAATACCACGACTGGTCATATATTCACCAGTTTTCTCAAAATGCTTTTCACTCAAAAGTGTTTTGGCATTCGAGAATCTAACCGCTAGCTTATAGTCGCTTAGTTCAGACCATGCACCTGTTTTATATTCTTGAAAATCAAATTCTTTCTTCTGTTGAGCTGGTTTATCTCGAAGAATATTACTCAAACGATTGATAATGATTTTTTCTTCACTTTGTTCAATTAATTGATAAAGTTCAGTTTCTTCAAATGAACGGCCCAAAGAAAGATCTTTTTTATATTGTTCAATCACTTTCTCTTTTGATGTCTCGTTCTCATCACCTTGTTGAATGAGGCATAGAATCTTATATAAAGATTCTAATCGACCACATGTAAAAATATAAGAAATCTTCAACTTGTACTCCGCTATGAGTTTTAGCTCATCAAAATAAATAATTTATTCGACACTTTAACACGATAGCTGTAGCTCCTGAGCTTCAAGCTACACATTAATCAATGATTTGATCTTTAAATGTCTTAACTTAGAACAGAAGATATTTAACCGACCAAATATCAGGTCGGTTCTAAGTCTGTCATCGGCCATCTAGGTGTAGTTGTGACCGCCAAACCATCTTGTTGCCCTGCTTTTAAACGTTGATAACCAGCAAAGGCAATCATTGCTCCATTATCTGTACATAAGGCAGGTTCAGCATAATAAACTTGCGCTTTGATCTTTTTCAAAGAGGTTTCTAATTGCTCACGTAAGCGAACATTTGCACTCACACCTCCAGCAATCACCAATCGTTTCAAACCAGTTTGCTTCAAAGCTTTCACTGATTTTTTAACCAAAGTATCAACGATTGCTTCTTGGAAAGAAGCTGCGATATCTGCATCACGATTTTCTTCACCCAATTTTTTCAACTGAACAGAAACCGCAGTTTTCAAACCACTAAATGAAAAATCCAAGCCTTGATGTAACATCGGGCGAGGAAATTCAAATGCTTGTGAATTACCTTGCAAAGCTAATTTGGCAATATTAGGACCACCTGGGTACGGCAATTTCATCATTTTTGCAACTTTATCAAATGCCTCACCCGCCGCATCATCTATCGACTCGCCAAGTAATTCATATTGACCAATTCCATGAGCTGCCATCAGTTGCGTATGACCACCTGAAACTAGTAAGGCTACAAATGGAAATTCTGGTGGCGTTTCAGAAAGTAAAGGCGCAAGCATATGACCTTCCATATGGTGTACACCGATGGCTGGTTTGTTAAATGCAAAAGCCAAAGTGCGACCAAATAATGCACCTGTCATTAACGCTCCCATGAGTCCTGGTCCGCGTGTATATGCAATTGCATCTATTTCTTGTTTTTTGACCCCACTTTGCTCAAGCAACTGATTAATCAAAGGAATCATTTTTCGTACATGATCACGTGATGCAAGTTCAGGAACGACACCACCATATTCAGCATGCAGTTTGATCTGACTATATAGAACCTGTCCACGTAAGCCGAGCTCGCTATCATAGAGTGCTAACCCAGTTTCATCACACGAAGTTTCTAAGCCCAAAACAATCATTAAACTGCCTTTACAACGATCAAAAATAATATCGAAGCTATTATAGACTTGTGATCTGAGTTGTAAATGAGTAAAATACTGACCTTCACTTGCGATCTAGTGCAATCGTGCATTGGGTCTTATCCATAATCTTAGAGGATTTTACATGCCACAAGTTAAGTTGAAAGAAGGCGAACCAGTAGACGTAGCTATCCGTCGTTTCAAACGTTCATGCGAAAAAGCGGGTGTTTTAGCTGACGTTCGTAAGCGCGAATTCTATGAGAAACCAACTCAAGAACGTAAGCGTAAAAAAGCTGCAGCAGTTAAGCGTTATCAAAAGAAATTGACTCGCGAATCTGTACGTACTACTCGCCTTTACTAATTAATTTGTGATTGATTGCTGAAAAGACTATGACTACTTTAAAAGACCAAATTACTGACGTATTAAAAACTTCAATGCGTGCCAAAGATATGGCAACAGTAACGGTCATTCGTGGTCTACAAGCAGCAATTAAGCAAATCGAAGTCGATGAGCGCATTGAGCTTGACGATGCTCAGGTTCTTGCGGTCATTGAAAAACAAATTAAACAACGTAAAGAATCGATCAAGGCCTTTTCTGGCGCTGGTCGAGATGATTTAGCTAGTAAAGAACAAGCCGAAGTTGAGGTTATTTCTCAATTTCTACCAGCAGCTATGACTGAGGAAGAACTTGATTCTATCATTGAGCAAACGATTGCTGCTCAAGAAGCTACTAGCATGAAAGATATGGGTAAGGTGATGAATTCTCTACGTCCGATCATAGCCGGGCGTGCCGATCCTGCACAAGTATCTGCTAAAATCAAAGCAAAATTAAGCTAAGCTGCTTTTATCCCCCTCTCTATATTAATGTAAATGGATTCATTTAAATGAACCCATCTATCTATATCAATTAAAATTACACTGAATATTGTATTTTTTCAGCATTTGCATTTCTTTAGATTCTGCAACTTGATTAATCACTTCTTGTTTCGTCATCGTCGCATATTGTCCAGTCAAAGATGATCGATTACGTTCAATTGCTTGATATAAATCCTGCACATATTGATTGGTAATACCACAGAATTTTGCCTGCTGTTCAGGACTAAAACGCGAAAGTTGAGGATCTAAACTACGCAGAAAACCACGCATATCCTGCGCATAATTTGCAGTAATCTTCTCTACAGAATTTACATATTGTTCAACAGAACTCGCTGAACTCACCCCGATCATGCTTATTGCAAAAATAAAAATAAAAATCTTTTTCATAAATCTTTTAACTTCTCAGTTATTCCTTACGCAGGACATCTTATCTTAATTCAAGAAAATTTGGCTTATGCTCAGTAAAAAATTCTTCCTTTGGTGCAGGAAGTTTGCCCTCTGTAACAGAGCCCAAACGCAAACGAATAATATTGGGTAGATCAGTACGATACGAATAAATTGGACTTCCACAATTCTGGCAGAACACACGAGCTTTATTGGGAGTATGTAAGTATTCTTTTAACTGATCTTGTCCAGATATGAATTGGAATTTGGTTTGATCAATTGGACTATTCCAGCCTGCGATACTACCTTGAGCTTGTTGACAATGCTGGCAATAACACAAAATGCTCTGTTCGATTTCCCCATCATATTGATATTGAACTGCTCCACATAAACACTGTCCTTTTATCATTATTTTCCTCAATTATTAAATTTTCATTCGGCGATCATCTTGCATTTGTTTTAAACGCGAATCAATTTTTGCTGACATCGCCATATTACCTTTCGCCAAACGTTGGGCATGTAGCATTGATTTTATAGCATTTTCTTCATGACCTGACCAATATTCAGCCTCTGCTCGATAACATAAAACATTGATCGCTTGCAAAGGTGAACTCTTATCTAGATTGGTTGCCTGTTGTAATAGTTGCCACCCCTCCACGTCTCTTTGATTTTTATGTATAAATCGTTGTACTAAGGTTTGGGCTTCAGCTGCTTTACCTTGTCTTATAAGCACTTCCGCTAATTTATAAGATAAAGCACGATTTTCAGGCATAGTGCGTTGGATTGAATTGATACTGTTATAAGCCAGATCAATTTTATTTTGACCTAGATAAATATCCGTTTGGATCAATGGAATAAGTACGTGATTTTTTAATTTTAATTTGACTTGATCAAGGCTGGTCTGGGCTTGTGCATAATCACCTCGCTCTAAATAAAACTTACTGATCGCAAGTAATCCCGCAATATTCTTTTGATTAGCCAAAGCTTGAAGCTGATTTTCTGTCGCCTGATTTGATACGACATAGGTGTACCATTTCATGATATCAAAATCGAGATCATAAATTTTTGGTTTCACTCGAGGTAACTGGTTTGCACGTAATCGTGCCTCACTCATACGTTCCGTGGTTAATGGGTGGGTAAACCAGAAATCTGGTAGGAAACTGACTCGGCTAGTAGCACGATGCATCGTTTCGAAATAGTCAGCCATACTTTGTGGATTGTAACCAGAGGAATACATAAATTGCATACCGATACGATCCGCTTCACGCTCTTGATTACGACTATAACTCAATTGCTTATCCATTAAGGCAGCTTGAGTACCTAGCATTACAGCAGAGCCAACATCACCGTCAGCTTGTGAAGCAATCGCAGCTCCTACGAGGATACCTGCTAAAGCAAGCAATCCTTGCCCTTTGAAGGCTTCTTGAGATCGGCTATAGTGACGTTGCGAAACGTGTGCTATCTCGTGAGCCATAACACCAGCAATCTCATCGATATTTTTCGCAGAAGTGATTAAACCCGTGTTTAATGCAAAAAGACCACCAGGAACTGCAAAAGCATTGATTTGAGGGTCTTTAATCACCACTAGACCAATCGGTTGCCCAAGCTGAGTTTGGCTGAGAATACCTGAAAACACTTGAAGAAACTGATCTTCCAACCATGCATCTTGTACAGTTGGCATTTGACGACGCACTTCCCGATAGACTTTCTCTCCGATCAGTTTTTCTTTTTGCTGATCAAGCAACCCGACACCACTACCGATATCAGGTATTTCAGTTTGACCTGAAATTTGCGGAGGTAAAAAGACCTGTGTATGACTAAGTTGAGTCGTGGCAAATAAGCCACATGCGAGCAGCAACGGTCTCAAGTGGTTTCTCTATGATTCTACTGGAAAAATTTAATATACCATTTGATTTAGGAGAAATTTGCAACGAAGTGTTATAAAAGACAGGAAAATCCTGTCTTACTTTATGATTTTTGAAATTCTAAAGAATTACTTGTCAGGCGAATAACGTTGATCAATACTGAATTTCCCTGGAAATTTAGCATTAATTTCTGCATAAAAAGCCATAATCTCAGTCATATCTTTTTGATAATCACCTGATGGATAAACAATTTTACCAATACCTGTTTTCTTTTTTGCATAATCCATATATGCCAATGCAATAGGTACACCTGCATTCACAGCAACATGATAAAAACCTGTTTTCCATTGTTCTTGTTTCGCACGTGTTCCTTCTGGTGTTACAAGCATCACAAGTTTAGGATGTGTTTTAAATAGATCACTCATCAACTGAACCATGCTTGGTCTTTCCTGACCTTCTTGCTTAGCACTGCGATCTATTCCTATTCCGCCCATCGCACGCACAAAAGGACCAAATGGAAATTTCATATAGCTGTCTTTGATCGTCAAACGAACATTTACACCTAAAGCTTTCAATGCTAATCGTGCATATAGTGCATCCCAATTACTGGTATGTGGCGCCGCGATCATGACACATTGGTCAATATCCAAGTCCCAGTGATTATCAATTTCCCACCCCATCAAACCCAAAGTTTGTTCAGCTAATTTCTCGAACACAACAACCCCAAACGCAATTTCAAAGGGCGCAAGTGTACCAATAATAGCCAGTTTAAAATGCTAGACTAGATGAATAATTCAGCAATCAACATGTAAGAATTTATTCAAACTTAGGATTGACTAGATAACGAGGTTGTCGATCTTCAAGTGCATCAATAAGATTTTGATAGGCAAGATGAACCATTTTTTTGCGTGTTTCGAGAGTTGCTGAACCAATATGAGGGGCAGTCACCACATTTGGTAGTTGGAATAATGGTGATTCTTGCAAAGGTTCTTTTGCATACACATCTAAGCCTGCTGCAAAAATTTTGTTTTGTTGTAATGCATCGATCAATGCTGACTCATCTACTACAGAACCACGTGAAATATTGACGAACACAGCATGTTTTTGCATTAAATCAAATTGAGCTGAACCAATTAAAGCTTTAGATTCTTGATTTAAATCTACAGCCACCACGATGAAATCAGACTGTTGTAACAGTCGATCTAAACCACAGTATTGAGCATTATATGCTTCTGCAACTTCTATTTTTTCACGGCGATTGTGATACAAAATATTCATGTTAAAGCCATGAAAACCTCGTCGAGCAATTGCTGCGCCGATATGCCCTAACCCGATAATCCCTAAAGTTTTACCGAAAACATCCATACCGAACTGTTCAGTTGATACTGTACGCTTCCATTGTCCCTGCTTTGTCCACGCATCTAATTGAGGGATTTTTCTTGCTGCGCTCAGCAGTAAACTAAATGCTAAATCAGCAGTCGTCTCGGTTAATACATGAGGTGTATTAGCAAGCCAGATTTTTCTTTGATTTAAATAATTAATATCGTAGTTATCATAACCAACTGAAACTGTTGAAATAATTTTGAGTTTTTGTGCTGTCACTAAATTATTTTCGTTAAGTAAACGACCTGCTCCTATCATCGCGTCAGCATCAGCAACTTCTGTTCGGATCTGCTCATTAATATCACCCATTTTGGGATTCAGCACGACCACTTGATAATCTTGCTGTAACTTGAGTAATACATCCTGATCGATTTGGCTGAATACAACGACTTTCTTCATGATAAGAGTTCCGAACCTTATTGCATAAGTTGCCACAACCGTTTTTTAAGTAGAGGTTGTGAAATCATTTCTTCTAAACTGGCTAAATGTAAAATATTAGAATGTTGAATAAATTCAAGTTTTCCTAAACATAATATTTTCTTGTTATTTGAAGTCGCATCTAAAAATCCTTGAATATAGGATGGTAAAAAACGACTGTCCTGAAATTCAGCTAAAGGAAATGGCCACTTTAGCTCAGCATAGTAGCCAAGTTTAGCTTTTTGAATATTTTGCCAAAGTTGCTGTTGTTCAGCATTTAATTGACTGCTCTCAACCAAAATTGAACAGTTCTCTAAGACATACATTTGTAATTCAAATGACTGTACAGAACCTTCAACAACTATCTGCGGTTTAGCTGTCGTTGCCTCTCGAAGAATTGGTTTAGGCGTAATTTCTTGTGGTTGTGATTGAACTTCAACAATTGGTTCTGAGATGATTGGTTCTAAATCATGCGCTTCAACAAGATCTGATGCGAAGGAAATTTCTTCAATAGGTGTATTATTTTCAACAACCTGATCTCGCCATAGATGTGCAGCAGTATTTTTTTCACACACAACATCTTTAGGAATCCAAATATCAATTCCTATCGCTGCTAGTATGTTTCTTTGCTGCCCAATCATTTTACTACTCTTTCTACCACGTTAGATCATCACAATACTTGTAATGCTGCATAGTCTACCATAAACGGCTTCCCCCTTTATGGCTTCGTTTTATCCAGTTACCCTTCTCTGATCAAGTCATCTTTCAAGATTTGAAATCTATTTTCACTTAGATAAAGAAACAAATTTCTTAGGTTCTTCCATTTATCGACTAATCCCAACTTTTTCATCATTTTGTCGCTTTCTCTTTTTATTACTAGTCTGGACCGAATGCTCAAATGAAAAGGTGGACTGAATCTATGCTAATCCTTTTTGCTATCGTTGTTTTGCTCTTGCTTGGCATAAGTATTTTAGGGGCTTAGGAAGTTAAGCATATCAAAAAGTATGGTAACTTCCTTATATGAAAGCAAAAAATAGATACTATTCCCGTTCAAGAATCACAGAGGCAAAATTCAGACAGATCATTTGCTTTTTTGTCATGGATTTAACTGCTTCAGATACAGCTAAACTCACCAATATTTCTGTACGTTCCATCAATACAATTTACATCAGGTTGCGTAAAAAGATTGCGGCTCAATGTGAGGAAATATCTCCTTTCAACGGTATCGTTGAACTTGATGAATCCTACTTTGGTGCTCGTCGTATTCGAGGAAAACGTGGACGTGGTGCATCAGGAAAAACCATTGTATTTGGACTACTCAAAAGAGATGGAAACGTATACACAGAAATTGTGCCTGATTGCTCCAAAGCTACGCTACAGGGTATTATTCGGGGGCAGATAGAGCTTGATTCTGTGATCAATACAGATGGATGGAGAGGCTATGATGGTTTAGTTGATATTGGTTTTGACAAACATTTAAGAGTGAATCATGGGGACAACGAATTTGCATGCGGGGAGCGTCATATTAACGGCATAGAATCATTCTGGGGATATGCTAAAAAGCGACTCGTCAAGTTTAATGGAATTGACAAAAAGATGTTTTATTTGCATCTTAAAGAAACGGAGTATCGCTTCAATCATCGGAACGGTAATTTATATCTCGATTTGCTTAAATTACTCCGTAACAATCCTCTTTAACTTCCTAAGCCCCACATTTATATTGCTCAAAAAATCTAGCTAACTCTGAGCACTTCATTCCATTTTGTTAAATAGCTAGGAGATTTGAAGCTCTGAGACATCGCCCAAGCTCGTCCATTTGGCGTAATCAAACGCCCAAGCGTCATTTTATCTTTACCAAATTTTTCATTGATATGATCAAATGTCATCGATAAACTTTTACGTGCCAGCATCTCATCTGTATCATGAAATAAATCAACAGCATGACTATGTTGTGGAATGATATCTAACAAAATGACTTCTGCTTTTTTATAACGGTAACCTTTTTGATAAATTCGGTCTAATCCTATTTGCACAGCCTTCAAAATCTCTAAACGATCATCACTATAATCAGCCAAATACACCACTGTAAATGGACGATAATTCTCTGCTTTATTAAAACGATTTGTACGGATACTGACACCGATCGCCTTACATAGAAGTTTCTGCTTCCGTAACCGTTCAACTGCTCTTAAGGTAAATTCAGTCAATGCTTCGCTTAGGCTATTTTTATCTTGAATTAATTGCCCAAAAGAACGACTACTTAATACCTGTCGTCGATCAGCCAACACGTCTTCAATTTCTAAACAGGCGATGCCACGCAACTCTTTAACTGTATTTTCCAAAACAACAGAGAAATGTTTTCCTATCATTTTTGGATCTGCTTCAACCAAATCCATAACTGAATGAATACCCATCACTTCTAAACGTTGGCGAATCTTACGACCTACGCCCCACACCTCACCCACTGCGGTATGACTCAATAAATCCTCGATCACACAAGGATCTTCATCAACCATATTACAGATACTGTTAAAACATCGATGGTTTTTTGCTAAATGATTTGCAATTTTTGCCTGTGTTTTGGAATATCCAATGCCTATACAACAAGGTAATCCTAACCAGTTTTTTATGGTTGTTAGGATGGTTTGGGCATATTCAGTTAAATCGAAATGATGCTGATATGCTGTTAACTCAAGGAAACACTCATCAATCGAGTAAATTTCTTGTTCACATGGAGCAACGAAACTACCCAAAATATTCATAAATCGCCGTGACATTTCTGCATACAGCGCATAATTACTTGAGAAAACGGCAACCTGATGCTTTCGAATAATATCTTCGATCTGGAAAAAGGGAACCGCCATCTTGATACCCAATTGTTTTGCTTCATGCGAACGCGATACTACACAGCCATCATTATTTGAAAGTACCACAACAGGATGCTTTTCTAGCTTCGGATTGAATACGCGCTCGCAACTCACATAACAATTATTCACATCAATCAAGGCAAAAATACGTTGTGGCAATGGCATGGGATCACCTCATCGGCTTTAAGTTATAGGTCACGACGCCCCAAATCACCAACTCCTGTCCCTCTTGTATATAAATATTTTGATAATCAGGGTTTTCAGCTTTTAACCAAACTTTGGGTGGACTGAAATGATGATCAATCATTAAACGCTTTACCGTAAAGTCATTATCAATTAGTGCAATGACGATATCGCCAGACTTTGCAGGGATACTTCGATCTACTACCAAGGGATCATCAATATCAATGCCAGCATCCAACATGGACAAGGAATTTGCTTTTACGATAAATGTCGAGTTTTCATTTCTAATTAAAAACTCATTTAAATCCAAAGCTTGCTCAACATGGTCTTGTGCAGGCGATGGAAAACCTGCTGCAACACGTTCCGTCGCCAAAGGAATATGGTAAATTCGATCATTCTTTGCTTGAACACTCTGAACTTTCAAAGAAGTACTGAGATCGGTATTGATACCTGTCTTGGCATTATTCAATAACCAGTTTTTAATGAAATCAACTTGTGATTCAGGAACACGTATTACTTTAGTGGGTTCGCTAAATTGAGCTTTACGACCAGCGTTGGTTCGAGCCCCACCATGTTCAAACTCAGTTTTTTTGGACATAACTCACCCCTCCCTTGTTTTCATCGCCTTTATTTAATCTAACTTGAAAAAGTTACAAATTCAAGTTGACGAAAAATTAATTTTGCATAAGAATAAATTTCATAGATCAGATTTTGGCTTGTTTAAGTTAACAAGGATGTCAAACAAACCAACTTTCGATAATTAAATCATATATTTAGGCAACTTATGCTTTGATAGTATTTGATTTAACAGATTGATTATTTTGATCTTTTCAGCAGTTAGGTTTTATTCAAGATTTTTTGATGTGGAGACATGAAAAATGAACAATCAACGTGATGCTATTCTTGGCTATGCTGACGAAAAACACGCTTATTTTATTCGTCTCATTGAAAACAATACCGTTTTGGGTAGTTGTTATGGATTATTCTGTGACAGCCCCAATAGTGAGGCGGCTGAAAGTATTATGACAACTTTATTTTTAAAGAAATCTTTTTGGCTCAATGGTTCTGAATTTCAAGATATTATTCAAGGACTAAATCCGATTCAGTAAAATCATTTATGCAAATTAGCTCAGATACGAAACAAGTTTCCGTTCGTGTAAATTTATACAGTACAAGCAACACATTCAGATATTAAGCAAATAATTCATATAAAAGACTCATGATCAATAAAAGATATTTCAGTAAGAAACCACTTAACCTTGATTTAAGTGGTTTCTTTTATTTCATCAAGATTTATATAAAGCGTTTATCATTTACTGGAGCAACAAGTTTATAAATTTTTCCATCTGCCTCATTTTCAAAGAGCAAATCGATATTTGGATGAATAATTTCACCATCTACCTCAATATGTTCCACTCGCTTAAAAAAAGGAATGTCTTTATCTTCAAGGTCATTAAGCTGAGCAATTACAATTGATTCATTTTCTTCTTGGTCTTTTACGACCACTGTCACCTTATTCATAGTATTCCTCATTTAATAATAATTCCTGATTAGACTATGCCCTATAGATCAAAGTCTGTCTAACAACGGGTTGTAAGAAATATTATAAGTATTAACAGACTGTTAATTTTTCATCTAAGTGATTGAAATAAAAAATATAGATTTACAATTATGTGTAACACTGAAAAAGTAGAACAAGAAAACTGATTAAACAAAAGGCTGCCAAAGCAGCCAATATTTGTACTAATTTCCGCGATAAGTTGAATAACCATAAGGGCTGAGTAATAAAGGAATATGATAATGTTTAACCGTTCCATCCACTTTAAAAATCACAGGAACTTCTGGAAAAAAGGTCTGTTGCTTTTGTTGATTGAACCAAGCCTCAGTTTTAAAGGTCACTTTGTAAACCCCTTTTTCCAACGCTTTGTTCTCAGGATATAGCGCAGTAATCCTCCCATTTTCACCCGTAAGTTTCTGATTCAACTTAATCCACTGATCACCAGAACTTTTTTCAAGAACAACTTCAACATTTGCTGAAGGTAAACCATTTTCTAAATTAAGAACATGGACACTCAATGGGTTCTGTTCAGCAAATGCCGCTGAACTGAATAAGATAAGCGAATAAGGTAAGATTTTCTTTAACATCACAAACTCCTCACAGATTTTTCAATATTTGAATGGCTGATGTAGCACAGTAATCATCGTTTTTAGCACCGCCTGCTCCAGCAACACCAATCGCTCCGACCACTTGATTTTGGTATCGAATAGGTAATCCACCACCCAATAACAGCAGCTTAGAAACGGTAGTTAAATTTTTTGCATCAGGATTGCTATTTGCTGTTTGACTCAAAGCCAAGGTTGCTGTTTTCGTTGATAATGCTGTAAATGCTTTTTGCTCTGCAGCATCTAAATTGTGTGGACCCACCGACTCATGGCGGTGTGCATAAAGTGTATTACCACCTTGATCAACAACTGCGACCGCAATATTTTGCTGAATGTTTTTACATACGCGCTCAGCTTCATTGACTAATACTTTGGCTGTTTGAATATCCAATGAATAAACTTGCTTCAACTCCATAGAGTGTGCAACAGTGCTACTGAACAGTAGCGTTAAACCAAGAATTTTAAGCTTATTCATATTGATTCCTGCCTGATATGCTTTGAAAATCTTAAACAAATCCATTCCGCTACAGCATGACAATCACATTACAAAATTGTCATGTTCACAAAGAGTCTGAACAAAAATGTGCATTCTGATTATCGAAGATGAAACGAAGATCGCGTCTTATTTAGTAAAAGGCTTAATTGAGTCAGGCTATACAGCGGAGTGCGTCCATTCAGGACTAGAAGGTTTGGAAAGATTAAAAATGAAATCCTATTCTTTGGTGATTTTAGATGTAATGTTGCCTGATCTTGATGGCTGGGATGTATTGAAAATACTTCGCCAATTTTCTAAGGTTCCCGTGATATTTCTAACTGCAAAGGATCAGATTTTAGATCGTGTCAAAGGCTTAGAACTAGGTGCAGATGATTATTTAGCAAAACCATTTTCCTATATCGAATTACTTGCTCGCGTCAAAAGTCTTTTAAGGCGCCAACAATATAATCAAGAAAATGAGCTCTCGATTGCATCATTAAAGATGGATTTAACACAACACAAAGTTTGGCGAGAAGATACATTAATCGACCTCAGTAAGAAGGAATTTAACCTACTTAGATTTATGCTTCTGCATCAAGATGAAATTATTACGCGCCGCCAAATTGCCTCAGAAGTTTGGAATATTAACTTTGATACAGATACTAACTTTATCGATGTTGCTGTACGTCGCTTACGCAGCAAAATTGATGATGGACATGATTTAAAATTAATTCATACGATTCGGGGCTTAGGTTATAAGCTATCGGTTCAAGCATGATGAATCATATCTTTCGCTCATTAGAATTGAGACTCACCCTACTGGTGACTTTTTGCAGCGCTCTCGTTTTATGCGTAGTGGCAATGTTTAGTTATGTTGGGATTAATCAAATTTTAATTATCCAACAAGATCGTGCTCTGACGAACCGAATTGAACGACTCGAAATACTTCTACAAGATAGTGAAAATATAAATCAAATTGTTGCTCGTCCTAAGCTCTATCAAAATATGTTAGGCAACCAAGATAACTTGTTTATTTTAATGGATCATAATCAACGTCTAATTGATATTAATCCCTTAAATATTCCCCTTCCCAAATTGGCAACCTCAAGCAGCATCCAATTTACAGATTTGACTCAGACCGAACACCCAACACGCTTGTCATGGAAAACGATCAACATTCATCAAAAGCCTTATGTGCTCATTGCAGGCAAGCAATGGTCTGAACGTCTCAATATTCTTGAACCATTCCGTAACGGTTTATTGGTTTCAGTGAGCATCGGGGTTGTACTGATTTTTATATTATCTGCTCTGGCTAGCCATTTTGGACTCAGTACTTTAAGAAAACTGCAACAACAAACTCAGGCAATCAATGTCCATCAATTGCAGCAAAGAATTCAGCTTGATCAAGCTCCATCAGAAATTGAACAACTGACAGCAGACATCAATACCATGCTGAACCGAATTGAAATCGGATACCAGCAGCTCAACCGATTCTCAGAAGACATTGCACATGAATTTCGGACTCCACTCAACAACCTGATTGGACAAACGGAAATCATGCTCATGGGTGAGCGTACAGATGAGCAATACAAAGAACTGCTGTATTCAAATTTAGAAGATTACCAACGCCTAAAACGAATGATTGATAGTATGCTGTTTCTTGCACGTGCGGATCGTCAGATGGTGATGTTAAATAAACAATGGGTCGATCTACCCAACTTGGTTGAGACGATTTGTGACATTTTTGAGCATCAAGCTGAAGAACAAGCTTGCCAGTTTATTTTGCAGTTAGAACAAACCCAAATATTGGCTGATCCAGAATTACTGCAACGAGCACTTTATAATTTAATTTCGAATGCACTGACACATGGTGGTTTGCAACGTCAGATCTATATTGGCAGTCGAAACAACCAACAAAATGAACCAAGCTCCACGACTAGTTTATATGTGATCACCAGTGATACGAGCATTGCAAACGAGCATCTTGATTCTCTGTTTGAACGCTTTTATCAATGTATTTCTAGTCGCCATCAAAGCAGCCAAACTGGAGGTCTTGGTTTATCCATCGTTGCCTCAATTATGACCCTTCATCAAGGTGAATATTTGGCTTACAACACTCCAGATGGTATTTGCTTTGAACTCATTTTTCCGAATGATTGCGATCAATAAGCTTTAAAGGTATAGGCTCATAACCATTCACTTGTATCATCCGCGACTGGCGTTCCATGCATAACGTGCATAATCATTGCATAGGCAATACTTCCTTTAAATGGAATTTCAGGCAGTTGATCAAATTTGAAGAACTGTGCATCACTAATTTCTTTTTCCTGTATTTTAATTTCGCCTGAGTGATATTCAGCTTTAAATGCAACCATTAAATTACTTGGAAATGGCCATGGCTGGCTGGCGAGATACTGAATATTTTTGATATTTAAACCAACCTCTTCCAAAGTCTCTCGACGCGCTGCTTCTTCTAAGGTTTCACCTACCTCCACAAAGCCTGCAATCAGACTATACATGGTCTTATTGCGCGTTGTTCTTGCAAGCAGTATCTCATCATCCCCTCTTGTGATAATCGTAATCACACAAGGGTTAACACGTGGATATTGGTTATAACCACAACTTGGACACATCATCGCAAACTGATCAGTGCTTTGTTGTGTTTTGTCACCACATCGCCCACAAAACTGATGGTTGCGTCGCCATTCTAAAAGTTGTACAGCTCGACTTGCTTGCTCAAACTGTTGGTGATTCCAATATTGTAAAAGCTGACGTATCGGCACCAGCTGATAGCCAACGGGTATGCTTTCATTGGGTAATAGATCTCGCGCAACGACCTGCTCATCATCTGACAGTACTAAATCACTGTGCAATTTTTCAACTCGTGGTAATTGAAACTGTTCATCAACTAAAAGTTGTTGTTGCTGAAAAATATAAGCAATCGATAGATTTGACATTACATTACCTTAAATTCAATAACATGAGATATATCAATAGAAATGCTAGCAATCCACAAAAGGACAATTGAGGATAGCAAACGCAAAATTAATGGTGCTTATATTGACGTGAGCAGTAGCCACGATTGATCTCTGGTGAACGTAGTTGCAAATGCTTGGTTTTTCGACCCGTCACCCGTTTACGCCAGAGTTTAAAACTACTGGCTTGCAAATTTTGCCTCATCAGTTTGATTACAGCAGATTCATTCAGACCATATTCGCGCTCTAACGCTTCAAAAGGTGTTCGATCTTCCCATGCCATTTCAATAATTCTTGAAAGGTCACCATCATCATAATTTTTAGTATTCAACATAAAATGAAATCACTTCGCTGTCGTTCAATATCAATCTGTTAAATTTCATAACAAAGCATAAGTAACTCAGGATGAAGAAAGTGTGATTTTTCGAGTTATTCTTTTCATTTGAAATAATATTCAGCACATTGAAAATTAAATAAATGATCAAAGAATCATCCCAATTATTTTTTCAAGATTGACTAATAATCTAAATGCCGATAGTTATCTTAGACAATATTACTGAGGATAATTCTGATGTTTTTGCTAAATGCTGATTTTTCAAAGTTCGCAGTCGTCAAACCTAGAGACTATCAATGGGTAAAATCACCTGGCGGTGAAGTAGAACGTGTCATGTTAGACCGTGTTGGCAATGAAGCAGCTAGAGCAACAAGTTTAGTCAAATACGCACCTCTAAGCTTATTTCCAAAACATCAACATCCTCATGGCGAAGAGATTTTGGTATTGTCTGGAATGTTCACTGAAGATGGTAGCCAACACTATCAAAAAGGATGGTATTTGCGGAATCCTCATAACTCTAGTCATATTCCATCTAGTGAGATGGGCACCTTGATCTTTGTCAAACTCAGACAAATGTCCGAGACTGAAACTGAAGCTGTTCGTATCGATACCCATAACCCAAATAACTGGAAAAAAATGGGACATCGAGACATCTGTGAACTTTACCAATCTCAGCTAGAGCATACTTATCTAGAAAAAATCATGCCCCTACATCCCATCGAATATGATGTAAAAGGTGGTGCTGAAATTTTAGTGATTGAAGGTGAAATCAGCCATAGTGAAGAAACTTATCCAACAGGTTCTTGGTTACGTATTCCTCCACAAGCAGATTACCAACTTCAATCAGGTCAACAAGGCGCAACACTTTATCTAAAAACAGGTCATCTGCTCGCCATGATTCAGTCAACGCATAAATTTTAATGAACGACTCAGAAATACACGTTCAAATCAAAGATGATGAATCAACTAGCGATGCGTATGAACTGACATCACAATCCCAAAACCTGCCAATAAGGTGATAATAGCTGTACCACCATAGCTCATAAATGGTAATGGATCTCCTGTCACAGGAAAAATTCCACTGACCATACCTGAGTTAACAACGACATATAGAAAAAAAGACAACGCTAATGAGCCGACAATCAATCGTCCGAAATTATTAAATGAGTTTAATCCAATCATAAAACAGCGGATGATGATTGCTGCATATAAGCTAAATAGAATCACCACACCAATAAAACCAAACTCTTCTGCATAAGTTGACATAATAAAGTCTGTATGCCGTTCAGGTAAAAATCCAAAATGTGATTGAGTGCCTTGTAAATAACCTTTTCCTGAAAACCCACCCGAACCAATCGCAATTTTAGACTGAATAATATTCCAACCTGAACCAAGGACATCAGCCTCAGGATCAATCAAAGTTGTGATACGCTTTTTTTGATAGCTTTCCAATAAAAAAGTCCAAGCAATCGGAAGAAATAACATCACTAAACCCATAGAGCCTAGAATTAATTTCCAAGAAATACCTGCCAAAAACAATACAAACAGACCACTGGTGAGGATCAGAATGCCTGCCCCCAAATCAGGTTGTAATGCGACTAAAAGTAAAGGAATGACAATTAAAGCCAATGAAATCAAAATATGAAATATTCTAGGTGGCAAAGCATTTCTAGATAAAAACCACGTGATCATCAGCGGCATTGCAAACTTCATCAGTTCACTTGGTTGCATACTTCCTAACAATGGAATAGCAATCCACCGACGTGCACCCATTCTCACTTCACCGATAAAAAATACAGCGATGAGCAGTACTAAACTCACAGCATATAGATAAGGGCTAAATGCCTGATAAACTTTTGGAGGAACTTGAGCACAAACAAAAAGTGCTACAAATCCTAAAAGGAAACTAAATCCTTGTTTGAATACCAACCCCATATCTTGAGCCGATGCACTATATACGACGATTAAACCTAAGATCGCATTTAAAATGAGAAGGCTCAATAACCAAGGGTCGAGATGTAATTTATGCCAATACGAAGAATTATTTTTGAGATGCAAACCATCTCGAATGGAATAACGTAAAAATCGGGATTGCGGAACAGGCTTCATGGTGATCTTAAAAATAAGAAAAACGAGCAGATAAATCTGAACTAAGGCGATGGAGTATATATTTAATTTGTTTCTGTGCTCAGATTATTACTTTTATTTTTGTGAATCTTTGATAAATTTGCAGGTACCATTTAAATCAAAGGTTTTATACATATGGACCCCTCACCTTTAAGGCGTATCTTTGGCTCTCTCAGTAGACAGCTTGGAGAACTAGGATGATAGAATTTCTTTTAGACCCTAGCATCTGGATCGCGTTATTAACTTTAATTGTACTCGAAATCGTACTTGGCATTGATAACTTAGTTTTCATTGCAATTCTTGCAGATAAACTTCCTCCAGAACAAAGAGATAAAGCAAGAATCATAGGTCTTTCATTAGCCCTTATCATGCGTTTAGCCCTGCTTTCCATTATCTCTTGGCTAGTTACTTTAACAAAACCTATTCTCCATATATGGACTCTGAGTTTCTCAGGTCGAGACCTAATCCTACTCTTTGGTGGTCTTTTCTTACTCTATAAAGCCGTTACAGAATTACATGAAAAAATAGAAGGCAAACCTGTACATAAAACCCAATCAAGTGTTGCTTATGCAAGCTTTGGTATGGTGGTCACTCAGATTGTTATTCTAGATGCAGTGTTTTCTTTAGATTCTGTGATTACAGCAATCGGAATGGTTGACAATATTTATGTCATGATGGCAGCCGTGGTGATCGCTGTTGTAGTGATGTTAATTGCATCAAAACCATTAACAAACTTTGTAAATAAGCATCCTACTGTTGTTATTTTGTGCTTAAGCTTCTTACTACTGATCGGTATTAGCTTGATTGCTGAAGGTTTTGGTTTCCATATCCCGAAAGGATATATCTATTCAGGTATTGCCGTTGCAATCCTAATTGAAGGTTTCAACCAATTTACCCAACGAAATGCTGAAAAACATGCATCAAAACTACCTTTAAGACATCGTACTGCAAATACGATCTTCAAGCTCATGGGTGGCAAAGAGCAAAATGACCCAACGATTATCGATAACAACGATGATTCATTCGGTGCCGAAGAACGCTACATGATCGGTGGTGTGTTAACTCTGGCTGAACGCTCTGTTTCATCGATTATGACACCTAGAGATCAAATTTCTTGGGTCAACATCGATGATGATATTGAAGATATCCGAGCTAAAGTACTTGCAGTACCTCACAGCTTATTCCCTGTCTGTAAAGGCAATTTGGATAAGGTCATTACTGTTGTACGCGCAAAAGAGCTGATTGATTGTTTGGATGAAAAAGAAGAATTGCAAAATCTTTTAAAACGCCAACGTCCAATTTTTATTTTTGAAAAGATGAAAGTGATAGATGCAATTAATACTTTGCGCTCTTCAAAAGGCTCTTTAGTCATGGTGACGAATGAATTTGGAAATATCCAAGGATTGATCACTCCATTAGATGTATTTGAAGCAATTGCTGGTGAATTCCCAGACTCAGATGAACAACTGGATTTGACGAAAGTATCTCATCAAGAATGGGTAGCATCTGGCTTATTAGACCTTTATCAACTTCAACTTGAATTAGGCACACTTGAACTAGTTCAAGAAGGTTCAGGCTATGTAAGTGTCGCTGGTTTATTACTAGATAAATTAGAAGGTCAAGTTGATGTCGGTTCTACATTGACCTATGAGGGAATCTATTTCGAAATTATAGAAATGGATGGCACTCGCATTAAGAAAGTCAAAATTATTTATCCGATGTAAATCCAAGCATAAAAAAAGAGCCTTTCAAAAAGGCTCTTTTTTTTATATCTCAATCTGACTACCAATTTCGACAACACGATTCGTAGGGATTTGATAAAAATCGCTAATAGGACTTGTATTCTTTTGCATCGTAGCGAATAAATGTTTTCTCCATGTAGTTAACTTATTATCCGCTTTGTAGATCAATCTTTCGCGTGACACAAAGAAACTGATTTCCATCAGATTATATTCAAAATTAATTTTATTGAAAATTTTCTCTAAGACCATAGGTACATTCGGCTGCTCTTTAAAACCATAATTGATTTGTATCCGATAAAAGCCTTTCTCTAAAACTTCGAACTCATATCTCAGTTCATCTTGCACGTATGGGATATCCGAAACTTGCACCGTTACCAACATATTTTTGTCATGAAGAATCTTGTTGTGCTTGAGATTATGCAACAACGCATGTGGTACTACAGATGGAGAACCTGTCAAAAACACAGCAATACCAGATACCTTATTCATATCTGTGCCTAGATATTTAATAAAGGTTTCTAACTGCAACGTATCGCTTTGGAGTTTTTCCTGCAATTGAACCCGCCCTTTCTTCCATGTCATCATCAATGTAAAGACAAAGACAGCGATAAGCACAGGCACCCATCCACCAATAAAGAACTTAAGTAGATTCGAGCCTAACAGCACTAAATCAATAAAAATGAATGGTACAGCGAATAAAACCAGTTTCCACGTTTTCCATTTCCAGTAGCTATAAGCAAGAAATGCAACCAAAAGCGTATCGCAGAACATGGTAATCGTTACAGCAAGACCATAAGCACCTGCTAAATTACTACTTGTTTTAAAGAGTAAAACTAGGAATAAAATTGAAATATATAGAATCCAATTGAGTAAAGGAATGTAAATTTGACCCACTTCAGACGCTGAGGTATGTAGTACATTCAGACGAGGTAAATAACCCAATTGAATCGCTTGTTTCGCCATCGAAAAAACACCACTAATCAATGCCTGTGATGCGATTACAGCTGCTGCGGTCGCAATAAGAATCATTGGATAGAGGAAAAAGGATGGTACAAGTAAATAAAATGGATTGGTAATCGCTGTAGGATCTCTTAGCAATAAAGCACCTTGACCTGCATAATTCAACATAAGACAAGGCAAAACAACGAGGAACCAACCAAGGCGTATCGGAAGAACACCAAAATGCCCCATATCAGCATAAAGCGCTTCACCACCTGTGACGGTCAAAACGACAGCGCCCATCACAAAAAATGAAATATACGGATTGGTGATAATAAATTGCAATGCCCAATGTGGACTTAAGAAAGCCAAAATCGTTGGGCTTTGAATAATACTCACAAACCCAATCGCACCAATAGACAAAAACCAAAGCAGTGTAATTGGGCCAAAAAACTTACCCATTACGGCAGTTCCATGTTTTTGTACAAGAAACAATGCCGTCAGAATGCCGATACTGATCGGTAATATAAATTTATCAAATGCTGGAGCCGCAACAGAAAGTCCTTCCACAGCCGATAACACAGATATTGCGGGTGTAATAATGCCATCACCAAAGAATAATGAAGCGCCAATAAAACCTAAAGCTGTAATCAGAATTTTTGTTCGATTAGAAAGACCTGGCTGACGTAAATTCAAGGCAAGTAATGCCATGATTCCACCTTCGCCATTGTTATCTGCTCGCATTATCACCATCACATATTTAAGAGAGACGATCAACATGATGGTCCAGAAAATAAGCGATAAGATTCCTAAAATATTAATTTCATTGATTGGCATTCCATGTGTTGCATGAAAGCTTTCTTTAAGTGCATAAAGTGGGCTAGTTCCAATATCGCCAAAGACTACACCAAGTGCAGCTAAAGTCAGTATGGGTACACTAGCTTTCTCTACCGTCTGATTTTGCATGTTGTAAAAAAACACTTCTAAAAGTTAAAGTGATACTAGCACTCAATCTATCACTCACTAAATAATTTATTTATAAGCCAGTTAAATATCTAATATTTAATTAAATAATTGCTTATTCAAATTAAATCACTCTACCTTTGAGTTAATTAAAATAGCGCCAATAAACACGCTCGCATTCCTTCAAAAAAACTCCACTTGAGAAGAATTATCAGTTATTATTTGGGCAAGAATTATTCCTGTGAATTGACCATGAATGCTCATACCTTAACGTTGGCCAATGTCTTAACGATTCAAAAGCTTAGCAAAAAATTCGGTGAGCGTTTTGCTGTAAATCAAGCATCATGGTCTGCTCAAAGTGGTCAGATTATTTGCCTATTGGGACATTCAGGTTGCGGTAAGACAACCATGCTACGTCTGATCGCAGGTCTAGAGACTCCTACTGAGGGTTCTATTCAGCTAGAAAGAAAAGTTCTATGGGACCCATATCAACAAGTTCAAGCTGAAGAACGCAATATCGGTTTTGTATTTCAAGACTATGCTCTCTTTCCACATTTAAGCGTGTTGGAAAATGTGATGTTTGGATTGAAAAAAATCCCGAAGCACGAGCGTCAATCTATTGCTGAAAATGCGTTAAAGCATGTCTCTATGTCGCATCATATTCATAGCTATCCACATACTTTATCTGGTGGTGAACAACAGCGTGTCGCTTTAGCTCGTGCGCTCGCGCCTAAACCACATGTCTTACTTATGGATGAACCATTTTCGAATTTGGATCATCGTTTACGTGATCAAATTCGACAAAGTACTATTGAGATTTTAAAACAGACTTCAACCACAACTATCATTGTGACTCATGATCCTGAAGAAGCACTTCAAATTGCTGATCAGATTATTTTGATGCATCAGGGTAAAATCATTCAAAGTGGTACGCCTAAGCAGCTTTACTTCCAACCGAAAACACTTTTTGCAGCACGTTATTTTTCCGATTTGAATGAAATAAAAACCCAAATACAAGATCAACAACTGCATACGATTTTTGGAAATATTGATATTCCAAAACATTTGACGAGTAGTAACGAGATTCGTTGCTATTTTAGACCCCATCAATTACGTGTTAATCGGATAAAAACTGAAAATAGTCTAGCTGCTAAAATTATTTCGTCGAACTTCTTAGGCTATTCACAACTACTTAAATTAAAAATCGAGGCAGAAGATAAAGTGTTAAGTGCTTATGTTGAATATTCTCAACATTACGACCAAACAGACACCATCTACCTATCGTTAGATTTATCTCAGTGTTTCTTTTATGAATCCAATGATTCAATCGAAATCCATCAATCATCCACTTAACTGGTATTTATTATTCAAGTTTCTTCTTTTTAGGGATCAAAAATGAACCAACGAATAAAACTTCATGCGCTTTCGGTTAGTCTTATCGCACTCAGCAGTGGTTGGGTAAATGCCGCTGAGGTCAATCTCTATACCACACGCGAACCTGTGTTAATTCAACCACTATTAGATGAGTTCAATCAAAAAACAGGTATTAAAGTAAACACTGTTTTTATCAAAGATGGAATGCTGGAACGTGTTAAAACTGAAGGTCGCCGCTCACCTGCAGACGTCATGCTGACAGTTGATTTCGGTAATTTGGTTGATTTGGTTGAAAATGGTTTAACTCAACGAGTGAACTCTAAAGTTTTAAATACCGCGATTCCAGGTAACTTACGTGCAGCCAATGGTCATTGGTATGCGCTATCTATGCGTGCTCGTGCAGTATATGTTTCTAAAGAACGTACACCACTAAAAGCCATCAGTTATGAAGATCTCGCAAATCCAAAATGGAAAGGCAAGATTTGTATCCGCTCTGGCAGCCATCCTTATAACACATGGTTAATTGCATCCTATATTGCTCATCACGGCGAAAAAGCAACTGAGCAATGGTTACGTGGCATCAAAGCAAATTTAGCACGCCCAGCGAGTGGTGGCGATCGTGATGTTGCACGCGATATTCTCGGTAAAATTTGTGATATCGGCGTTGCAAATACCTACTACGTAGGAACAATGCGTAATGGTGATGCTGAGCAACAACGTTGGGGCAATGCAATTAATGTTGTATTACCTCGCTTTAAAAATGGTGGAACGCATATTAATGTATCAGGTGCAGCTGTGGCAAAATATGCACCAAACCGTAAAGAAGCAGTTCAATTATTGGAATTCTTATCTTCAGATCATGCACAAGCAATCTATGCACAAAGTGGTTATGAGTATCCAGTAAAACCTGGTGTGAAGATTGATCCAATTATCGCAAGTTTCGGAAAGTTAAATATTGATAACGTCCGTCTGAGTGAAATTGCAAAATATCGTAAAGCAGCAAATCTGTTAGTCGATAAAGTTCAATTTAATCACTAAGTGATTTTATGGGCAGGTCATCCATTTTGTTTTGACCTGTCCAATCAAACTTCTTAAACCTGCTCTTCAATAGTTTCTTAATCTCTAATGACCAAAAATAAGCATCACTTTAATTTATTTACATCGCTCAGTGGGGTATTAACCTTACTTGCTTGCTTGCCTGTTATTGCATTGGTTTTAACAGCAATTCAGGGTAATAGTGATATTTTTGGGCATCTGATTCAGTATGTTCTGCCCCCTACTTTGGTTGATACCAGTATTTTATTATTTGGTGTTGGTCTACTCACGATTTTAATCGGGACTGGTAGCGCATGGTTAGTAACCGCATATCAGTTTAGAGGTCGAGCTTTTTTAGATTGGGCGCTGCTGCTTCCCCTTGCAATACCAACATATATCATCGCTTATAGCTATATCGATATTTTACATCCTATCGGCCCAGTACAAAGCTTTCTAGCAGCTAACTTCGGTTGGGAATCTCAACCTGCTTGGTTTCCGAATATTCGCTCTGTTTGGGGCTGTATTTTTCTATTAAGTTTTGTCTTATATCCCTATGTCTATTTAAGTACACGTGCGATGTTTCTCATGCAATCAGCTAGCTTGATTGAAGTTGCACGCAGTTTAGGGCTCAACCCGAACCAAGTTTTTTTTCGAGTAGCGATTCCTTTAGCTCGTCCAGCAATCGCTGTGGGGGCTAGTTTAGCTTTGATGGAAACCATCAATGACATCGGTGCAACCGAGTTTTTAGGCGTCAAAACCCTAACTTTGTCGATCTATTCAACATGGACAAATCAATCCGATCTCGCTAGTGCTGCACAAATCGCGATTTTCATGTTGATCATTATTACTTTATTGGTTGTTATTGAAAGACTGGGTAGACGCAAACAACGCTATATGAACTCTGCTCAACGTAGTCGATTGATGCCAGCACAACAACTCAGTGGCACAAAAGCTGGTTTATGTTTAACGCTTGGATTAATCCCTATCAGCATTGGTTTCCTCATTCCGTTCATCCATTTATTGGTGGAATCTTATAAGCGTTTCAAGTATGCAGGTTTTTCAGACTATTTATTACAAGCATCAATCAACACTTTATTTCTAGCTACAGTTGCTACTGTGATCACAATTGCAATCGGATTCTTTATTGTCAGTGCGGCACGCTTTAGCCAAATTACATGGTTTAGCCGAATTGCTAGTTTAGGTTATGCAATACCTGGAACTGTGTTGGCCATTGGTCTTATGTTATCACTTGGAAAAATTGATCATGCGGTAGCTGATTTTCTTGAATTTAAGTTAGGAATTCACACAGGCTTACTCTTTTTAGGAACAACTTTCACCCTTATTTATGCCTACAGTGTACGCTTTCTTGCAATCGCAATTGGTGGAATAGAGTCTGGATATAATCGTATCCATGGCGTATTTGATGACGCGGCTCAAAATTTAGGCCGAAATCAATTTTTAATATTAAAAGAAGTTCATCTTCCACTACTCCGCCCTGCAATCATCTCTGCGGCATTGCTTATTTTCGTAGATTGCATGAAAGAATTGCCAGCCACCCTGTTACTTCGACCTTTGAATATGGAAACCCTCGCAACTCAGTTATATGCAGAAGCCTCAAGAGGAACATATGAAGATGGAGCAATTGCAGCATTATTAATTGTTTTAGTGGGTTTGATCCCTGTCATTCTGCTTGCTCGTATGAGTAAAGTGCTAAACAAATAAATAAGATTTTAGCGATATAGCGAATTCTGCTATATAGTCCCCAAATAAGAAAGGGTTGTATTTAATCAATACAACCCTTTTTTCTATGTCAACCGAATCATCGATTAGAAACGATAACGAACACCAGCTTCAAATGAACGCTCAGGACCAACATAAATCCCTTGACGTAGACTTGCGATATAGCGCTTGTCCTCTAAGTTTTTAACTGCGCCATAAAACTCAACTTGATCATTTAAGGTATAGCGTGTTGTTAAATCGACAGTCGTGTAAGCATCGATTTTTCCAGTAAAGAATCCTGAAGTATTCTCAACAATCGGTTTGGTATTTAATTCATCAGTAAACTGAGAACCTGTATAGTTTGCACTCAACTGACTACGCAAACCTGCATAGGTATAACCTACCCCAAGATTTGCCACCCATTCAGGTGTATATGGTACACGGTCACCATCTTTTGATTTTAGTGAACCATTTTTGTTGTAACGATCGCCTTTGAACTCAGCATTTGCAATCCATGTAAGATTAGCAAACACATCGAAACCATTCTCAAATTCTAAACTTACAGCACCTTCAAACCCTTGGTTGTATGTTTTACCGCCATTGGTCGTTTGGAAATCTGGGTTACTGTTGGCTGGAATAATTTGATTATCAAAGTCCATACGGAAAGCAGTTAACTCGTAACGAACTGCATCTTGCTGACCTCTTAAACCCAACTCCCAACTTACCGCAGTTTCTGCATCTAGTTTTTGATCTTTCATTCCACTGAGTGAGTCACCATTTAGTGCTGGTGAGAATGCCTTGTAGACACTAGCGTAAAGCTGAACAGCTGGAATGAATTGGTAGGTAACACCTAATCCGGGCATTACTTCGGTATTTGAAGTTTTAACTGTTTCATTCTTTTGTTTATCATCACGTTGCTGTTCATAGCGTTCAACACGGACACCAGGCGTTACGGATAATTGATCTGAAATATCGAAACGGTTTTGAGCATACAAAGCAACACTCTTCGCAGAATCTTTAGTATCTTTTGCTGTTGTACCTGTGCGTGGTGTAGCTCGAGTTGCATTAATCGTAACGTCATCCATTTTCTCATTCATCACGCGCAAGCCAATCTCAGCTTCACCAGGAATATTAAAAATAGTATTTTTTGCAATCAGACGAGTTTCCGCTCCAATACGTTCAAAAGCACGATTAAAGCCACTTACATTATCAGTATAAATCCAACGACCTGCAGCTTGTGAAGCTGTAGCATTCACGCCATAGCGCCAGGAATCACGATTCATTTCACTCCAATACAGCAATGTTTGAAGTTCAGTATCTGGATTAATATCCCAACGATGATTGATATCAAAAGAATTACGCTCTGTTAAGAACCAGTCATCAGGAGCAGGATTATTCTGTTTCTTGGCATAATACTCACCCAAGAACTGACCACGATATGAAATATTGGCATCATTTTCATAATGAGTAAATTTAACACCAACCCATTGATTATCACCGATAGCTGTACCTGCTTTGATAACGGCATCTTTCATTTCATAGCTTTTATCCATGAAACCGTCACTTTTCGCCCAGCTTAAAATCGCTCCGACATTGCTATCTTTCGTTGGAGAACTGCCACCTAATTCAACAGTTGTCTTATAGGTATCCCAAGATCCAATTGATAGATCAACAAGAGCACCATCTTTAGGTTGTTTAGTACGATAATTTACTACACCACCAATATTCATAGGTCCATAACGCAACGCAGAAGATCCTTTAAGAACCTCAATGCTATCCATACGTTGAATACGTGGATTGTAATAACGACCATTTCCAACAAATAAACCCGGCGCAACAGGCACACCATCTTCTAAAATAAGTGTTTTGTAATCAGCCGAACTAATTCCTCGCATACCAATGTTGCCAACAATTGCTGACTCCTCTTCAGGTTTAACATACACACCTGATACGCGTTTTAAAATTTCTTCTGTAGAGTTTGGAGTGAATTGTTGAATTTGCTCTTGGCTTACAATTACCGCTGCACCTGGAATTTTTGAAATTGAATCCTTTTGTGAGCCAATCACTTGAATCGTAGGTAATACAACAATTTGTTGAGTTTGTTCAGTAGCAGCATAAAGCATTGGTGCAAAACCACAGAACAGCAGACCACTCATAACAATTTGATTTTTAACAAATAAATACTTTTTCATGTGACCTCTATAATCAATCATCAGATTGAAATTCAGATTAAACTTAAAATAACCTTAAAAAACCTCGCAATTATAATACAAATAAAAACAATTATCAGTTAATGATTCAATTTGAGTGGTATTTTTGTTGCTATCAGGTTTCTAAAGCAAAATTCTTCTGGTGCTACATCTATTAAAAAATACTGATAATTTTCGAATATATAATAATTAAGGATTTAAGACACTGATCTACTCGACAAGCATGACTAATACTGGGTTAAGATACCTTTTTAGTTCTTCTGTAAATTCTGCGTGCAAACATGAGACTTAGCACTTAAATCATTAAATAAAACCCTACCTTCCTCAATGAAGGCTTAGGAGTAACAAATAAAATAAAAAAACTAACTTACTCTTTTGTTGCTAATTTCCTCATTCATTTTAGGAATCCTTTTTGTCAATCAAGCTCAATTTGTTAAGATGGCTGTCGAAAAAGGGTTTACACCAAAACTGTATTTTGTAATTTAGTGATTTTGATATCGAAAGTTAAGATTTCTGAATTTCGATCAATTTTAGGCAGTAATGGTAAAACTTCATTTAGTAATATATTTTCAATTTAAGGACTTATAACGCATGAACAGTGACTCAGTTATGGCTGATCTCTCATCTCACACGCCGATGATGCAGCAATACCTCAAAGTCAAGATGGAATATCCACATGCGCTTTTGTTCTATCGTATGGGTGACTTTTACGAACTCTTTTTTGAGGATGCCTATTTAGCTGCAAAATTACTTGGTATCACGCTAACCCATCGTGGCAAAACAAATGGTGAACCAATTCCAATGGCAGGTGTTCCCTACCATTCAGCTGAAGGATATTTAGCACGTTTAGTAAAGTCAGGTCGTACCGTTGCAATTTGTGAGCAAGTTGGTGAAGTTACGGGTAAAGGACCTGTCGAACGTAAAGTAGTCCGAGTTTTGACACCTGGTACCTTAACTGACGATGCGCTTTTATCAAGTTATCAATCCTCAAATTTAGTTGCTCTGTGTATACAACAAAATCAAATTGGTTTTGCATTACTTGACTTGAGTGCAGGTATTTTTAAAGTTCAACAACAGACATATAAACCAGAGCAATTGCCAATAGAACTTGCTCGCTTGATGCCAAGTGAAATTTTGATTGATGAGGATTTAGTCGATCAAAACATCATCGAACATATTAAGAAAAATCTAGATTGTCCAATTACCAAAAGACCGAATGTAGATTTTAATCAAAATAATGCTCAAAAGACGCTGTGTGACCAGTTTGCTGTTTCCACCTTATCAGGCTTTGGGTTAGATCCAATTCCTCTAGCAAAGGCTGCTGCGGCTGCGCTTATTCATTATGCTAAAGAAACACAAAAAACAGCCCTACCTCACATCCGTTCTATACAGATCGAACAGAGTACAGATTTTATTGCTTTAGACCCAATTACACGTCGTAACCTTGAAATCATCGAACCGTTATTTGAGCATGGAACATCTTTATTCCAATTAATCAATGATTGTCAAACTGCGATGGGTGGTCGCTTACTGAGTCGCACACTCATGCAGCCCATTCGAGATACAGCAATACTCGATGCTCGTTTGGATGCAATCGAGCAATTATTGAAAGGTTATCACGAATCACCTGTTCGCTTAGTTTTGAAAGAAATCGGCGATATTGAGCGTGTACTCAGTCGAGTAGCTTTGGGTAGTGCTCGACCACGTGATTTAGTTCAACTTCGCCAAGCCTGTGCTCAAATTCCTTTTTTACGACATGCTTTAGCGCCTGTACTCAACACTGAAAAATCCAAACTATTAATTGAGCTTGATCAGCAACTTGGTAATTTCAAAAGTCTACAC
Organism: Acinetobacter sp. A22; assembly: GCF_030913345.1. Taxonomy (NCBI): domain Bacteria; kingdom Pseudomonadati; phylum Pseudomonadota; class Gammaproteobacteria; order Moraxellales; family Moraxellaceae; genus Acinetobacter; species Acinetobacter sp. A22. The sequence goes on along the minus strand of NZ_CP133162.1, from coordinate 605,232 downwards.
CAACATCTTATTGCAGCAATTGTTGAAAACCCTCCTGTGCTTTTACGTGATGGAAATGTAATTGCAGAGGGATATGATGATGAATTGGATGAATTACGCAAAATACGTGATCATGCGGGTCAATTTTTAATAGATTTAGAAATCAAAGAGCGTCAGCGAACTGGCATCAATACGCTGAAAATTGGGTACAATCGTGTCAGCGGATACTATATCGAATTAACACGAGCTCAAGCTGAGCAAGCCCCTGCCGATTATATTCGTCGTCAGACACTTAAAAATGCTGAAAGATACATCACACCTGAACTTAAAAGCTTTGAAGATAAAGTGCTTTCGAGTGAATCTCGTGCGCTCGCTCGTGAAAAACTACTGTTTGAATCTTTATTGGATGAATTACGCCAAAATATTGCTCAATTACAGATGATGAGTGCTGCAATTGCTCATATCGATGTTTTAGCGAATTTTGCACATCAGGCAAGATTAAATAATTGGGCAAGACCTGAATATACACCAGAAACTTGTATCAAGATTCAGGCGGGTCGACATCCAGTGGTTGAGTCTTTAAACAAAGCTCCATTCACTCCAAATGATACATTCCTTGATCATCAACATCGTATGGCGATCATCACTGGTCCCAATATGGGTGGTAAATCCACGTTTATGAGACAAACAGCTTTAATTAGCTTGCTCGCTTATTGTGGTTGTTTTGTCCCAGCGAAATCAGCAAAACTCGGTTCTATCGATCGCATATTCACTCGTATCGGCTCAGCTGATGACCTCTCTACAGGCAAATCAACATTCATGGTTGAGATGACTGAAACTTCTCAAATTCTACATCATGCAACAAGTCAATCTTTAGTATTGATGGATGAAGTCGGACGTGGAACCAGTACATATGATGGTTTATCTCTAGCATGGGCATGTGTACTAGATTTAACTAAACGTATTAAGTGTTTATGTCTTTTTGCAACACATTATTTTGAATTAACAGAATTGGGTAGCGAAGCTGGAATTGACAACTATCACGTCACCGCGCAAGAGTTAAATGGTAATTTAATCCTATTGCATAAAGTACAGCATGGACCTGCAAGTCAAAGTCATGGTTTACAAGTTGCAAAATTGGCTGGTATCCCTGCTAATGTGATCAAAGATGCACAAAAACGTTTGAAAATACTGGAAAAACAGCAACATCAGCATTTGCAAAACTCTGTGCAAAATGATCTGTTTAGTACAGTTGAACATGAAATAGAAACTAAAGTTATTGAAAAAGTAATTGAAGTAAAAATGCAATCACCTGCTTTAGATCTGTTAAAGCAACTGGACTTAGATGACCTTACCCCACGCCAAGCTTTAGAACACCTTTATCAACTCAAAGCTTTATCTAAAAGCTCAGATACTATTGAAAATTAACTATATGCTAGGTTCTCTACTATATTAAAGTTAGAACCTAGCAAATTTTAATTTCTAATTAAATTTGAAAATACGTCTTTTATCGTAGGATGAAGTGCAAATAGATTCAGGTTATTGAGAGTTATTATCAACAAAACTCATATAAATCAGCCCTTTTCATTGATACGAATAATAAATATCAATAAAAGGAATTGTTTCTATCTGCATTTTTTGCCTAAAATACGCTATTGAAAATGAAAACCATATTTTTTAGGTAGCTGCCGCCATGACCTTTGTTGTCACAGAAAATTGTATCAAATGTAAATATCAAGATTGTGTTGAAGTTTGTCCTGTAGATTGTTTCTATGAAGGTCCTAACTTCTTAGTCATCAATCCTGACGAATGTATCGACTGTGCACTTTGCGAACCAGAATGCCCTGCAAATGCAATTTTCTCTGAAGATGAGTTACCTGAAGGTCAAGAAGTGTTTATTGAATTAAATGCTGAATTATCTGAAAAATGGGCTGGCAATAACATTACTCAAATCGGTGAACAACCTGCTGATCGTGAGGAATGGAACGGCAAACCAAACAAGCTTCAGTATTTAGAAAAGTAATTTTCAAAAAGGCCAGTTTTACTGGTCTTTTTTTATACCTGAATCACACATTTCTTTGCAATTGTGCCATTTTTAGCCCCCTATTTTGCATTAAAATAGGCACTATACTAAATGTGAATTGCTTTTTTATGATGCGAAATAAATTACAGGGTCTGTTTTCATTATTTGTCATCCCTGTGATGATGGTTGGTTGTGCCACGTCTCCAAAGAAAGTTAGTCCAAGCAAAAGAATATATATTCCTGAAGAACAAGTAACTTTTAATCGTCCAATCCCTACAAAAACAGAACCTGCATCTTATCGTCAGTGGTTAGGTCAGGGCGAAAACTACGCACGTGTACGCGAATATGAACATTTCTTAATGCGCAATAATGTCGCACATATTATTCCTAGTTTTGAATTGCTGAAAACAGCAAGAGACTGGCAAAAGTGCGGACGTTCAGAATACATGGTTCCAAATCGTGAATTATGGAATAACTCACTTTCAACATTACGAGTATTCAAATATTTAATCGCTGCAAAAATTCTTACTGATTTCGAAGTTACCTCAGTTTATCGTGATCTACCACTGAATCAGTGTGCTGGTGGTGCAAGCTCATCAAAGCACTTATTTAATTCCGCAATTGATTTTCGTATTGGACCTGAATACCCTCAACCCCAAGATTATGCATATATTGAACAAACAAAATTCAAGTTATGCCAATTTTGGATTCAGCATGGTCAAAGTCTAGATCTCGGTATTGGATTATATAGTTCAGGTCAAATTCATTTGGATACTCAAGGTTATCGCACTTGGGGTCCTGATTTGACTCGTAATACATCTCTTTGTAACTTCTAAATTGCAAAACTCGAGTAAAAATGAGGTCTTTTGATCTCTTTTTACTTTCAGCACTCATGATTCCTTCAGCATTCAAATTGCACTTCGAAGATAAATGTTTAAAATGCAGCTATCAAATTTATAGGTAAATACAACCATGCAACAGTTGTGGACAGACATTGATGAATATATTAATTCACATCTCATTCCCACAGACGAGAGACTTCAACATGCATTAGATAACACTGACCAGCAGGGTTTTTCTAATCATCTAGCTGTTGCACCTAACCAAGGCATGTTTTTACAAATGTTGATTCAAATGAATCAATGCAAGCGTGTGCTCGAACTCGGTACATTTGCTGCTTATAGTACAATTTGGTTGGCGAAAGCAATGCCTGCTGATGGATATTTGCTTACTGTGGAAGGACGGGATACACACGTGATCCTTGCCCAAGAAAATATTGATTATGCCAATATGCCAACCCAAATTGAGCTTAAAAAAGGTCGTGGCGTTGATATCATGAATCAATTAATTAATGAAAATAGTGAACCATTTGATTTCATTTTTATTGATGCAGACAAACAAAGTTATCCAGAATATTTTGAACTCAGTTTAAAATTGGCACGCTCAGGCACTATCATTGTGCTAGACAATGTTATTCGCTCTGGTGATATCTTAGATTCAAATAATAAAAAGCCAAGTATTGAAGGTATCCGTCAAGCTTTTACTGCGCTCCAGAATCATCCTCAACTTTTATCGTGTACTGCTCTACAAACTGTTGGATCGAAAGGACATGACGGCTTTGCAATTGCAATCGTCAAATAGAGGTTAAAAAATAAACTTTTATTTTTTAATTATAAATATCAATAAATTAAGTATATTAAGGTTGCTTTTCCATATAGTTATCCACAGGAATTGCGGATAACTATATGGAATAAAATGAACTACTTAGCAACAAGCAGCGGTACATTTGCATTTCTAAATATCGTGGTTGTGATGCTACCCAAGAAAAACTGATGAATCTTACTGTGACTAAATGCACCTAATACAATCAGCTGAATGTCATGTTCGCGTTGATATTCCAAAATATTTTGTGCTACATCGCCATAACGATATATTGGTATTACATCTAAACCAGCACTTTTAAGATATTTCTCAGGTTCAGTCAGCATCTCTGGATGATCACCAACATACAGTAAATGGCATTGCAGTTTTTTCAATAAATCACTTTGAGCAATTCTCTCCATCATCTTTTGACAAGTCGGAGAGTATTCATAAGCAAAAATAAAACGTTTTGGTGGTGAAAAATGCTCCCCTACGGTAATTACCGTGCAATTCGCCCCACGAATAAAGTTTTCAACATTACTTCCAATTGGTTTATTTTTTTCAGCAGCGCGTTCCCCGACTCGCCCGATGATTACCACATCATTTTCTTTAAGAATATTAAAACTCTGTTCAAGAAAATCACCTTTTTCTTGAATTTTGGTGCTAGTCAAACCGTAATTTTTTTCAATTAATTCAGAGATATGTTTCAGTAAATTATTACTATAATCCAAGGCTAATTCGCTTTGCTTTTGTTCTAACTCAGCCAATTCTTTAAGTAACATGGCATTACTTTCAAAACCGATTACACCACTAATTTCACCTAAATGGTAACTGGCGGGATAGTAATCTAGGATTTGTAAAAGGACTAATTCTCTTTGAGTTTGCTTGGCAACCCAAACTGCAGCCTCCGCCACCGCATCGATACAGGGTGAGGAATCGATACATGCAATAACGCGGTTCATAATCGCCTCTCTTTAGGTTCAATACCTTAGGTCTTCTACTTATTTTTAACTTAACACAGATAGATAGCAGGTTGGTTAAATTTATGTATAGAATCTCTTGAGAGTTTTCTAGTTAATTCTTATTTCCGATAACGAATCAATTTTGCAGGGTTTCCAGCCATAATTGCATGTGGCTCAACATCTTTAGTAATCATACTATTCATACCAATAACCGCATGATCACCAACTTTAATCCCATCCTTAATTCCAACATGAGCTCCTAACCAAACATCACGTCCAATTTCTATGCCTTGTGAACGAACTGCTTGCTGATAGATGGGTCGATCTAAATCCATGCCATGGTCAAAAGCATACAGATGACTATATGCTGCAATTCTAACTTGATCATGCAACTTAATACCTGCGCGACCTCCGTCAAGAATACAATGGTGGTTGATCGCGACTTCAGAACCGATTTCTAACGGTCCATGTAAAGTACAATCGGCAGCAATAAAAGTATTATCGCCGATAGTAATTTTACGTCCTCGCTCAGCAAAGATATGTGCTAAAGGTGAAATAAAACAATTGTTGCCAATTTCAACTGTTTCCATTTCCATTAAATAGTTCTGATATTCTTTTTGCCATGCTTCCGCCCATTCTCTATGTTTGGGTTTTAAAGACCAATATAACCATGGCATATAGTTCAATCGATGTTTATGCTGTTCACGATATTTTAATAGTGGATCATGCATCATCTGTTTGATCCTCAATAAGTTTAAGCTGCTCGCGACCACGCGTTATATCTTGAAGCTTGAGCTTTAATGGTTCGATCTGGTGTATTTGCACTTGTGCCTGAATACTAACACCCGTTTCAGTATAGTTTTCTAGAAACTCTATTTGCTGTTGTAGTAATTCATATTGAATAATAGCCCATTCGTTAAATGCACAACTAAAAGTAATCTTCTTTTTCTCAATTAATTCTATTTTTTCAGCGAGTAGCAGACACTGACCTGCACACCCACCATACGCCCTGACTAAACCACCAGTGCCTAGTTTTACTCCGCCATACCAACGATTCACCAATACAATAACATTGGTTAAGTCATTCCCCTCTATCGTTGCTAATATCGGGCGACCTGCTGTACCTGAAGGTTCGCCATCATCATTGAACCGTACATGATGACCTATTTTCCATGCCCAGCATTGGTGTGTCGTCGAGATGTCTTTTGTCTCTTCTAAAAACTTTTTTACTTGTTGATCATTTTCTACAACACTCGCAATCGCCTGAAAGCGACTTTTTTTAATTTCTTCTTCAAAGGTAACGGTTTGAGCAATAGTAAAAGGCATAAAAACATCAATGCAAATTTAAAAACAAAGTATAACGTCTTAAGGTTCAAAAACCTCGCAATTGCGAGGTTTTTTGAGTTTAGCTTGCTTATCTTTCACGCAAAGCTTCTTTGGCCTTATTAAATGGTTTAAGTAGATAATCCATAACTGTTTTTTCACCCGTGCGGATATCAACTGTCGCTACCATACCTGGTGTGATACCAAACGCATGACCTGCTTTATTGAATAACTTGTCAGAGTCAGTGCGGATATAAACACGATAGTAAAATTGGTCTTGTTTAACTTCATCTCTAATCGTATCAGGAGAAATTACTGTTACTTTTCCAGTCAAACCACCGTAGATCGAATAGTCGTATGCAGTGATTTTCACTAATGCCTCTTGACCAGGTCGAATGAAAGCAATATCTCTTGGAGAAATACGTGCTTCAATTAACAGTTTGTCTTCTAAAGGAACAATCGTCATCAATTTACCGTTTTGCGGAATAACACCACCAAGAGTTGTTACATCAATTTCTTTAATCACACCACGCACAGGTGCTTTAAAGATTGCACGTTGTAAACTATCACTGCGTCCCCTCACAACTTGTTGTTGCGTTTCAATATCAGTATTTGCCTTCGATAGCTCTTCTCGGGCTTTTACATAGTATTGATTACGTGTGTCATTCATCTTATTTCTAAGATCATTGGCTTCACGCTTGAGTCTAAGTACTTCTACTTCACTTGCAGCACCTTTCGCAACAAGTGGTTCAGTCATCATCAATTCTTGTTGAACTAATTGTAAAGCTTGTTGGTAACCAGCTAATGATTGTTCTAAATTTTCACGTCTAGAATAATAAAGAGCGGTCTCTTCTTTGACTAATTTAGGTTCTTTGAGCACTTCTGCAGGAAATGCTAAAGGAGTTCCATTGACTTCAGCACGTAATCGCGCAGCAGTCGCTTGAGCAGAAGTTAAAAGTGATTTTGATTCACCGACATTAGATGCGAAGCGTGTTTGATCTAGTTGCGCAAGGATTTCTCCTTTTTGAACAATATCACCCTCTTGCACATTTAACTTCGTAAGAATACCACCTTCTAAAGATTGAATAGTTTGCTCTTTAGATGAAGGGATGACCTTACCCGTTCCTGTAGAAACTTCTTCTAGATTAAATAACCAAGCCCAAGTCAAAAAAATCGCTAAACCAATACATACAATCCAAATCACAAGACTTGAACGTGGTAAAGCTGGCTCTTTGTAGGATACATTCATAGAACGGTTGTTAGCTTGTTGTTCGCTCATGAATCTTCCCCTTGTTTAATTTGTTTTTGTTGGCCTGCTGATTGATTTAGAACTTGATCTCGTGGTCCATCCATTACAACCTTACCTTCGTTCATCACAATGATACGATCAACCAACTCAAGCACAGCTCGTCTATGTGTTGCGACGACTAATGTTCTGTGTCCTAACCAGCCTTTTAAGTGATCAATTAATTGTTTTTCGGCAATATCATCAATCGCGGCAGTCGGTTCATCGAGTAATAAAATGTTAGGTTGGCGAATCAGTAATCGTGCTAACAGCAATTCTTGCTTTTGCCCGCCTGAGAAGCCTACACCACCTTCTAAAACTAAATGATCTAAGCCCTCTTTTTTCTCTTGCACAAAGCCTAAAGCACCTGTCACTTTTAAAGCTTTTAAAATGTCATCATCTTTTGCTAAAGGCGCACCTAAGGTCAAATTCTCACGAATTGTTCCGTAGAATAAATGTGCATTCTGATTCAACAATGCCATATCACGGCGCACATCAGCAGGATCGATTAAGGTAATATCGAGACCATCCAAATGCACAGAACCATTTGATGGGGATTGCATACCAGCCAATAATTGTAATAATGTTGATTTACCTGCACCGTTACGACCTAAAATCGCAATCTTTTCACCAGCTTTAATTTTCAAATGACGAAGTGCAAGAATTGGACGAGAATCTTCTTCTGTGTATTGGAACATAACATTTTTAAGTTCATAGTCCCCATTTAACACTTCTTTATGAACCAGATGCGCTTGATCAGGTTGATCAACAGGTTTCTGCATTAATTCATCAAGACTTTTCTTCGCAACCTTAGCTTGCTGTAAACGTCCTAAAATCCCTGTGATTTGTGAAATAGGGGCAAGCATTCGTGAGGAAAGGATCGAACACGCAACCAAAGCACCCGTTGTCATCTCGCCTTCCATCACGGCAAAACATCCAACTAATACAACAGCGGCATAGGTTAAACCTTGAATTTTTTGTGTCAAAGCAGTTAATACACCAACGATCTTACGTTGTTGCATACTAATATCCGCAGACACCTCATTCATATGATTCCATTGGTTTTGGAATCTAGATTCTGCTCGTAATAACTTATGGGCTTAGGAAGTTAAGCATATCAAAAAGTATGGTAACTTCCTTATATGAAAGCAAAAAATAGATACTATTCCCGTTCAAGAATCACAGAGGCAAAATTCAGACAGATCATTCGCTTTTTTGCCATGGATTTAACTGCTTCAGATACAGCTAAACTCACCAATATTTCTGTACGTTCCATCAATACAATTTACATCAGGTTGCGTAAAAAGATTGCGGCTCAATGTGAGGAAATATCTCCTTTCAACGGTATCGTTGAACTTGATGAATCCTACTTTGGTGCTCGTCGTATTCGAGGAAAACGTGGACGTGGTGCATCAGGAAAAACCATTGTATTTGGACTACTCAAAAGAGATGGAAACGTATACACAGAAATTGTACCTGATTGCTCCAAAGCTACGCTACAGGGTATTATTCGGGGGCAGATAGAGCTTGATTCTGTGATCAATACAGATGGATGGAGAGGCGATGATGGTTTAGTTGATATTGGTTTTGACAAACATTTAAGAGTGAATCATGGGAACAACGAATTTGCATGCGGGGAGCGTCATATTAACGGTATAGAATCATTCTGGGGATATGCTAAAAAGCGACTCGTCAAGTTTAATGGAATTGACAAAAAGATGTTTTATTTGCATCTTAAAGAAACGGAGTATCGCTTCAATCATCGGAACGGTAATTTATATCTCGATTTGCTTAAATTACTCCGTAACAATCCTCTTTAACTTCCTAAGCCCCTAAGTTTTTTATAACGTTGAATATTAATAATCGTTTGTGCAACATCGAGTGAGATATCATCAATTTTCACCAAAACATTGGCTTGTTCCACAGCAAGTCTTGCTTGTTCTGTATTGACACCAGACTTCACTTTACCGAAGTCATAGACCATTTGAGATGCACTCAAGGCAAGAACTTGCTGACCTCTTGAACTCTTTTGTGTCAAATCACCTGTATTCATACCGCCCGTAATCTGCGGATAGTAACCAGCTTTAGCAACATCTATATTTGCATTTTGTGCAGCAAGAGTTGCTAAAGTCTGAGAAATCTCAGGATTACGTTGAACTGCGATCTGTACAGCATCTTTAAGTACGCGAGGCTGACTTTGTATAATCTGTACAGACGCAGGCTGCATAGGTCGCCCGCTACCGACTACGGGTAAATTATTATTCGATGGTGTCACCGTGAAATTACTTAGCTTTTGCATGTTAGCAACTTTGAAATCTTGGTTGCTTTTCGGTGCAAGCAGCTGAGCAATATTATTTTTTAAACTGTGATATTTTTCACTCGGTGTTTCTGCATGTACTACAGGTACGGAAAACGAAAATACACATAATAGCCATTTCAAATCTATACATGTTTTGTGTGCTCCATCATCTACATTTAAATCGCTGTTAATGCTCATATTCTTTTCAAATTGTTATCATTTAAAAGCCCATTCATTCTACTCATTTTTAAAATAAAAACACCATGAGAAAACTACAATTTACACATCGCTTAAATGTTTGTTTTTTGTAATATATATCACACTTTTTTGCTCATAGCTTAGCTATTATTAGCTTTGACCATAGATTTATTAAATTAAAATCAAATACATAAAAAAGAAGAATGAAAAATATTCCAGTAAAAGTCACGTATCTATTTATTATTTCTATTATTTATAAAAAGAAAAAGAGCTATTTAGCTCTTTTTCATATTGTTCAAATGGCTATTTTTAAACCACAAAATCATCACCTAAATACACTTTACGCACTTGCTCATTATCTAGAATTTCCTGAGGGGTACCTTCTGCAATGACTGCACCCTCACTCACGATATAGGCTTTTTCACATATCGCTAATGTCTCTCGAACATTATGATCAGTAATCAATACGCCAATACCGCGCTCTTTCAAAGTTTGAATAATATCTTTGATATCACCCACAGAGATTGGATCAACACCTGCAAATGGCTCATCTAGCAACATAAACTTAGGATCTGCTGCTAATGCGCGAGCGATTTCCGCACGGCGTCGCTCACCACCTGATACGCTCATCCCTAATGAATCTTTGATATGGCTAATTTTAAAATCATTCAATAATTCATTGAGACGTTGCTGGCGCTGTTGCTTGTTTAAGTCTTTTCTTGTTTCCAAGATCGCCATAATGTTTTCAGAGATCGTGAGCTTTCTAAAAATAGAAGCTTCTTGTGGAAGATAGCCAATCCCTTTTCGAGCACGCTCATGCATTGCAAGATCAGATAAATCGAGATCATCTAAATGAATCTCGCCTTTATCCATACGTACCAGACCAACAACCATATAAAAGCTCGTCGTCTTTCCAGCACCATTAGGTCCCAGTAAACCCACAATCTGCCCGCTCTGCATCGTAAAAGAAACATCTTTTACAACCCAGCGCTTACTATAATTCTTTGCTAAGTGTTTGATACACAAAGTTTGTGGTTGTTGTGCTGATTGTTCCATTAATCACGCGCCCCTGGGAAGCTTTTAGAACTAGAAGGTGGAATAATAATTTGAACTCGATTGGTAGATGAACCTTGAGCCTCAACATCACCTTTATTCATACTATATTTCAAAGTATTACCACGGATGCTAGAACCATCTTGATATAGATAAGCTTTTCCTGACAAAGTAATGATCCCTGTGTCTGCATTGTAAATAATAGTTTGAGCCTCGCCTCTTGCTAAGCCCTTATTTACATCCATTTGCTGCTGAAACTTCGCTGGTTGACCCTTTGCTGTAATAGTTTGAATTTCTTTCTTACTATTTAATGTTGCAACAATGGAATCTGCTTGTAGCTTCATCGTTCCTTGCTCAATCACAACATTACCCGTATACGTTGTGATACCTGTTTTATCGTTATAAGTCGCTCGATCAGCAACCAATGATAATTGTTGATTACGGTCTGATGGTAAGGCAAATGCTGAAACTGAGCTAAATGCAACTGCTATACACGCAACATGTTTTAGGAAAGCTAAACGATATTTAGAATTAGGAATTAGGCGCATACTTTCCTCGAACTTTGAAAAACTCATAATGACCATTGTTTAAATTTGCTTTCAGACCTTGGCTGACGAAAGCTGAATTTGGTGATTGCACTGTAACTTGATGTTGTGTTTCCAACTCTCTCGTTTTTGGATACCCAGTCAACTCATCAGTACGAAACTCCATTTTGTTGCCTTGATCTGATAATTTTGTTGCGACAACATCACCCATTAAAACAATTTTAGTATTGTCGTCATAACCTTTGGCTTGCTTTGCATAAAAAGTCGCATCTGGCTTACCTTGTTTAAACATCACGGCATTGAGTTGATCCAACTGTGAAGTTTTTGACTGCATATTTTGTTCTAATTGCTTGATTTCAGCACGAACGTACAAGTTACCTTGCTCATCCGTTTGGGTTAGGTGAACACCATGAGCTGAATACGTCATATTTTTAGCCGATTCAACATCAAGCTTTTTCGCTTTGCCGCTATAGTAATAGTAGCCACCGCTAATGGAAGCAACCACTACAGCAACAACATATAAAACTCTGGTATCCATAAACAGGGTTACCTAACCTTTGGGTAGTTCATTCTATATTAATGTGATACAGCTAAGTATTTTGCAAGTAGCTCTTGGTAAACACCTTTTGAAGTAAGCAACATGTCACAAACTTCTCGTACAGCGCCACGCCCCCCCATTGCTTGGGTGACAAGATGAGCACGACGACGTACTTCCTCATGCCCATTCGGTACTGTAATACTCATACCCGCAATTGCAAATGCAGATAAATCAGGCCAATCATCACCCATGTATAAACAATCTTCAGGGAGAATATTGAACTGAGCACAGGCTTCACGTAATGCTGCACCTTTATCTTCACGTCCCTGAAATACCAAATCAACGCCCAAATCTGACATCCGTTTTTCAACTATATGGCTTTTTCGTCCAGTGATAATGATCACTTTCATACCAGCCTGTTGAACCAATTTCATTCCTAAACCATCACGAATATCAAATGATTTAATTTCATCACCCGAATTCGTTAATGTTACAAAGCCATCGCTTAAGATTCCATCGACGTCTAGCACGAGTGCTTGTAAATGACGTGCTTGTTCTTGTAAAGCATAAGATGCCATGGCTTAATTTACTCCTGCCTGAATTAGATCATGCATACTAATAACACCAATAACTTTATTGGCATCATCAACAACTACAAATTGATTGATTTTACGCTCATGCATTTTTTCTAATGCTTCTACTGCTCGAGCTTCCTGAGAAACCGTAAGTGGATTTTTGGTCATGACTTCTGCAACAGGTAAATTAACATCAAAACCTTGCTGATGATCGATCATACGACGTAAATCACCATCAGTAAAAATACCTAGCAATCTATCCTGTTCATCAACAATAGTTGTAAGCCCAAGACGTTTATCAGAAATTTCGTATAACACCTTATTCATCGGTGTATCAGGTTTAACTTTTGGTAATTCTGAACCCGTATGCATCAAATGTTTTACATGTAAAAGTAAACGTTTCCCTAAAGCTCCAGCAGGATGCGAACGAGCAAAATCATCTGCTGTAAATCCACGCGCCTCCAACAAAGCCACAGCCAATGCATCACCAAGTACTAAGGTTGCTGTCGTACTTGATGTAGGCGCTAAACCTAATGGACAGGCTTCATCAGCGGCACCTAATGTTAAAGGTACATCAGCATTTTGTGGCATTGGCCCTTTATCATCACGACTAATCGTAATCAGTGGAACGCCTAGATGCTTAATCAAAGGCATAAGCATCATAATCTCATCACTTTTACCAGAGTTTGAGATTGCAATCAGCACATCACCACGCACCAGCATGCCTAGATCGCCATGACCCGCTTCACCTGGATGCATAAAAAATGAAGGCGTACCTGTTGAAGCAAAGGTCGCCGCCATTTTCCGTCCAATGTGACCAGATTTACCCATTCCTGTAACAACAACACGACCTGAACATTGCAATAAAATCTCACATGCACGATCAAAGCGTTCATCTATTTGTGTTGCAAGAACTTCAATCGCTTGCTGTTCGACGCGCAGCGTTTCTAGCGCGCTTTTTTGGAAATTTATCGTTTGTGACATGCAAGTTTGACTCAAAATAATGTTCAATCTACATAAGCGTAGATGATTTTAATCAAAAGAATTGCGGAGATTCTAGCATAACTGTTTGTGAGAGACGTTTCTAAATGTATAAGATTTCTTAGAAAATGAACAAATATAGAACCCCTATAATTTAATCAGTTCACTCCTTTAGAACATGTTTTTTTATGCGGATAACTTTATGAAAAATGATGCATACGTTATGATGTAACGCTAATTTTGTTGAGTGTTAAAAGCCCTTATGCAACCTTTTGTTTTATATAACTCTGAGCAACGTAAAAAAGTTGAATTTGTCCCACGCAAAGAAGGTCAAATCGACATGTATGTCTGTGGTATGACCGTTTACGATTACTGTCATATCGGACACGCTCGAGTTATGGTTGCATTTGACTACATCATCCGCTTCTTGCGTAGCCAAGGTTGGAAAGTACGCTACATCCGCAATATCACTGATATTGACGATAAAATTATTGCGCGTGCCAATGAAAATGGAGAAAGCATCCAACAACTTACTGCACGATTTATCGAGGCGATGAATGAAGATGCTGCTAATTTAGGTTGTGCTGCGCCAGATGAAGCTCCGAAAGCGACTGAATACATTGATCAAATGCAAAACATGATCAGCAATTTGGTAGATAAAGGTGCTGCCTATCCTGCAAGCAATGGTGATGTCTATTTTGAAGTCACAAAATTCGATAAATACGGTCGACTTTCTGGACGAAAACTCGATGATATGCAAGCAGGTGCTTCTGAACGCGTAGATGTTGAAGTTGAAAAGAAACATCCTTTTGACTTTGTACTTTGGAAACATGCAAAGGAAAATGAACCTGCTTGGGCATCTCCTTGGGGTAATGGTCGCCCAGGTTGGCATATTGAATGTTCTGCAATGTCGACTTGTTGCTTGGGTAATCATTTTGATATTCACGGTGGTGGTTCAGACTTAATGTTCCCTCATCATGAAAATGAAATTGCACAAAGTGAAGCGTCAACAGGCGAACAATATGTAAATTATTGGATGCATGTTGGATTCATCAATGTCGATGGGGAGAAAATGTCTAAATCACTAGGCAATTTCTTTACGATTAGAGATGTGATGGAAAAATTCCATCCAGAAGTGATTCGTTACTTTATTGTCTCCTCACATTATCGTAGTCCAGTCAATTTTTCTGATGTTGCTTTAAAAGAAGCTAAAACTGCGTTGAGTCGTTTCTATCATTCATTTAAAGCCTATCAACAAACATATGGTCAGAAAATTGTTGATGCATTAGATCAAAGTTTTGTTGAACGCTTTAATAACGCAATGTGTGATGATTTCAACACAGCTGAAGCGATGGCTGTTCTATTTGAACTTAATAAAGAGTTAAATCGCGCAGTTAAAGAAGAACAAGCTGAACAAGCAACAGTTCTCTACTCAACTTTACGTCAGCTCACAAATATTCTTGGTCTAGTTCAACACGATGTAGATGAATTCCTTAAATCAGATATCGGACAAGAAGCTCTAACACTTTCTGATGCTCAAATTGAAGACTTTATTCAGCAACGTGTAGATGCGAAAAAGGCTAAAGACTTTGCCAAGGCTGATAGTATTCGACAGTCTTTACTCGATCAAGGCGTGGTTTTAGAAGACACTCGCCAAGGTACAATTTGGAGACGTGCTGATTAATTCAACACTTAGCATTATAGAGAGTTGACAGTTTAATGAAATTCTCTATAATGCGTCCATATTGCGGGAATAGCTCAGTTGGTAGAGCATAACCTTGCCAAGGTTGGGGTCGCGAGTTCGAGTCTCGTTTCCCGCTCCAAAATTTAAAAAAGCTCTAGTCATTTGATTAGGGCTTTTTTTATTTCTTCTCATTCGATCATAAATCTACAAATAACTGTTTGGCGAATCCAGATTATTATCTATCCATCATTAAGCTTCCTAAACAAATTAAATAAAAATCATAATCATGGTGTAATCAGATTTACCAAAAGTTCAAGAACACTGACACTCATCCCCTACACTTTTTTTTCATAACTCTCATAATTTAATCCTTTGTGTTTTTTTAAATTAGGTTTAGTAAAAATGAAAAAATCTATTATTGCCCTATCGATTGCATCTATTTTTCTTGTAGCTTGTAGCAAAACAGAGAATAAAAAAACTGAAGAACAAGCACAGACTTCTGCCACAAGTGAAGCAGTAGCAGAAACTACAGTCGCAGATAACGCACATACTGCAGAAAATGCTTTAGATTGGAATGGTACTTATAAGGGTGTATTACCTTGTGCTGATTGTGAAGGTATTGAAACTAAATTAGAGTTAAATTCAGATAAAACATATGAAATTAAAGAAACATATCTCGGTAAAGGGGATGGTAAACCTTTTGAAAGTAAAGGTAGTTTCCAATTCGATAGCAAAAACCCTTCAGTGATTGAACTAGACCAAGCAGGTGATGGACGTAAATATTTTGTCGCTGAAGGTTATCTTAAAGCTTTAGATTTAGAAGGTAATGAAATTACAGGCGAGTTAGCTGATAAATATCAATTGAAGAAAGAAGCTGAATAATAGATTTTCTGCTTAATTATTTTTTTCTAGAAACATAATAAAAAAAACCCTGCATAAGCAGGGTTTTTTTTGAATCAATCAGAAGCGATTAGCCACCGAATTGGTTCATTGTGTTTTTGCTAGCATCACCAGCTTTAAGTGCGTTCTCACCAGCAAAGATTTCTTTGTGATCATCACCGATGTCAGAACCAGCCATTGCTTGGTGTTTAACACATGCGATACCACCGCGGATTTCTTTACGTTGAACGCCAGCAACATAAGCCAACATACCTTCTTCACCGAAGTAACCTTTAGCAAGCTCATGAGTAGAAAGAGCAGCAGTGTGGTAAGTAGGAAGAGTGATCAAGTGGTGGAATACACCTGCTTCACGTGCAGCATCAGCTTGGAAAGTACGGATCTTTTCATCAGCATCAGCAGCTAATTCAGAGTTATCGTACTCAGCGCTCATTAATTTAGCACGGTCGTAACCAGATACATCTTTACCTTCAGCAACCCAACGGTCATACGCTTGTTGACGGAAGTTTAAAGTCCAGTTGAACGATGGAGAGTTGTTATAAACAAGTTTCGCGTTTGGAACTTGTTTTTTGATGTCGTTTACGAAACCAGCAATACCAGCAACGTCTGGAGTTGGAGTTTCGATCCAGATCATGTCAGCGCCGTTTTGTAAGCTAGTTACACAGTCAAGCACAACGCGGTCATGTTGAGTGCCTTCACGGAACTGGTATAAACCAGAAGCTAAACGAGTTGGGCGGTGTAATTTGCCATCACGCTTGATAAGGATTTCGTCATCAGAAGCTTCAGAAATATCGATTTCTTTAGTGTCTAAGTAGCTGATGTATTGAGAAGCTAAATCACCTTTCTCTTTAGATACAGGGATCTTTTGAGTTAAGTCAGCGCCTTCAGAGTCAGTACGTGCAACGATAACACCTTCGTCAACACCAAGCTCAAGGAATGCATAACGTACAGCATTGATTTTAGCTAAGAAGTCTTCGTGTGGAACAGTTACTTTACCAGCTTGGTGACCACATTGTTTAGCGTCAGAAACTTGGTTTTCGATTTGGATTGCACAAGCACCAGCTTCGATCATTTGTTTAGTTAACAAATAAGTTGCTTCTTCGTTACCGAAACCAGCATCGATGTCAGCAATAATTGGCACAACGTGAGATTCAAAGTTGTCGATTTGTGAAATGATTTCAGCAGCTTTAGCAGAATCACCAGCTTGTTCAGCTTTTTGTAAAGCACGGAACAAATCATTTAATTCTTTAGCGTCAGCTTGACGTAAGAATGTATAAATTTCAGCGATTAGTTTAGGTACAGAAGTTTTTTCGTGCATAGATTGGTCAGGAAGTGGACCAAATTCTGAACGAAGAGCAGCAACCATCCAACCAGAAAGGTAGATGTAACGCTTGCTTGTAGTACCGAAGTATTTTTTGTTCGCAATCATTTTTTGTTGCGCGATGAAACCATGCCAGCAACCTAATGATTGAGTGTATTTGCTTGAATCAGCGTCATATTCAGCCATATCTTTACGCATGATAGCAGCTGTATATTTAGCGATGTCTAAACCAGTGTGGAAACGGTTTTGAACCATCATACGAGCAGCATCTTCTGGGCGAATCGCACCCCAAGTACCACCTAATTTTTCTTTAACGGCACGAACGTGCTCTAAAGCTGATTGATATGTCATGATATTTTCCTTTCAGGGATTGGCATCGAATGCACGCTGAAAACCATGCTTTTTTATAGGCTAGATTTCAAGCACTTCATCAATATGTTGCACAGCTTAGTCTTTGCCAAGAGATTAATCCAATATTCTTGGGTAATTTTCGGTATTTTTTTTTGAAATATGCCTTTGAACATGAATTTATAGCGAGTCCGAGTCATTACAAACCATTGTTTTAAATAATATTTAATTAAGCTTAATAATTAGATTAGAAAATCAAAAATATTAAAAATGAATATCTTTTAATCGCTCATCTTTCAGAGTTCCACCCCTAAAATTTTATCAAATTGACATTTTTTGCCATTTAATAGGTCATTTATTTTGTTATTTACTAAACAATTATGCTTGATATCTTTGGCTAATTCTAAACCAAATTTAGATGTACTTTAGTTTTTCTCAAATTGCGTTTTTAACTGCGCTTTTTGGCGGATTAAATTACACAAAAGCCTTTAGATATGTCATAATTCAACACAATTTAAATATTTTATTCTCGGTATTTTTTTTATGAATCTGGAGCGGGTCGATCTCAATTTATTAATTTATCTTGATGTACTACTTCGTGAAAAAAATGTCACACGCGCAGCAGAACAATTAGGCGTTACTCAGCCTGCCATGAGTAATATTCTAAGAAGATTGCGTAATCTATTTAATGACCCCCTGCTTATTCGCTCTTCAGAAGGTATGACTCCAACTGAACGTGCTTTAGAACTACAACCCCGTATTCGTGATGCCCTTTCTGATCTATCAATGATCTTAGAGCCGCGAACTGAATTTAGACCCTATACAAGTAATCGCGTTTTCCGAATCATGACATCGGACTATGCTGAAGCAACTTTAGTACCGAGATTAGTTAAAGCTCTTCGTTCTGAAGCACCAAACGTTGTACTCGACTTTTTAACTCCAAGTGATGTTTCATATCGTGATATGGAACAAGGTAAAGTTGATTTAGCAATTAACCGTTTTAATGAAATTCCTCAAAGCTTCCACCAAGTCTTAGTTTGGCGTGATAGCTTTAGCTGTATCCTTAATGACAAACATCCAGCTGTCACGCACCTCAATTTAAAAAGCTATTTAGATGCTCAACATATTTGGGTTTCTAAAACTGGCATGGGCGTGGGTTTTGGTGTTAACCCTGATAAACAAGCTGGTTTGGGCTGGATTGATCAAGCCTTAGAGCGGATTGGTCAACGACGTAAAATTTCAGTATTTACACGTCATTATCAAATGCCAGCTCTTTTAGCTCAAAATGTAGATTTGATTGCGACGCTACCAACACGTATGGCGCGCCTTCAAACTCAAAATCCGAAATTAGTCATCAAAGACCCTCCATTTTATATTCCAGAATTTGAATTAAAAATGGCATGGTGTCCTTTACTCCACCACCATCCTGCACATCGTTGGTTAAGACAATTAATTTTATTTGTCGCACGCCAAATGATTGAGGAAGAAAACCGTGAATTTTTTATAAATAATTCACAATTTTCACAATACTAAAACAAGCTATTGTAAAAATATTGCGAGTTTGTTGAAATATCAGCAGATTCTACTTTTTTGAGAATATGCTGTTTTCATAAATAAGATTATTACACTGAGGTAAGGATTGAGTTACCTCAGTGCTTTTTTTGTGTTACAACATATTCATAATAATGATGAACCACAGGTGATATGTGAGTCTCTTCCAAAATATTATAGTTATTATTTTACTGATTTCAGCAGCAGGTTTTTTATCACTTACTGAAATTGCACTTGCAGGTGCTCGAAAAGTTAAATTAAAAATCCTTGCTGAATCAGGTGAAACCCGCGCACAAAAAGTTTTGGATTTACAAGAACAATCCGCTGATTTCTTTGCTGCATCACAAATTGGTTTAAATGCAGTTGCGATTCTGGGTGGTATTCTAGGTGAAGCAGCTTTTCGTCCATTTTTTGTAGAAATGATTAAAGGTTTTTATGCTGGCCCTTGGTTAGAAACCATTGGTTTTGCCCTATCATTTACTATGGTCACTTCACTATTCATTTTATTTGCTGATTTAATGCCAAAACGCTTGGCAATGATCGCTCCAGAAAAAATTGCAATTAGCGTTATTGATCCCATTCAAGTTTTTATCAAGGTTTGCAAACCCTTAGCTTGGGGAATTAATGCGATTGCAAACTTGTTATTTCGCTTATTTAAGGTAAATACCATTCGTGATGACAACATTACTTTTGATGATATTTCAGCAGTAATGGATGCAGGTGCACAAGCGGGTGTCTTACAAAAGCAAGAACATCACTTTATTGAAAATGTATTTGAACTTGAAGAACGAACTGTTCCCTCAAGTATGACTACACGTGAAAACGTGGTTTATTTTACTTTGACGGAACATGAAGATAGCATCCGTCAAAAGTTAGCTGAATATCCTTATTCAAAATTTGTCGTGTGTAATGAACATATCGACCAAGTTATTGGGTATGTCGATGCTAAAGATATCCTGATTCGTATCTTAAACAAGCAATCCTTCACACAATTGAATGAATCAACTATTCGTAATGTACTCATTATTCCAGACACACTCACCTTATCTGAACTACTAGACCGTTTTCGCTCAACTAAAGAAAAATTTGCTGTTGTTATCAATGAATATGCTTTAGTCGTTGGTGTTATCACCCTGAGCGACATTATGATTACCGTTATGGGTGATTGGGTCACACCAATGGATGAAGAGCAACAAATTATTAAACGTGATAATCACTCTTGGTTAATTGATGGCAGCACACCAATTGAGGATGTAAAACACGTTCTAGAAATTGAAGAGTTTCCAGAAAATGAAAACTACGAAACGATCGCTGGTTTCATCATGTATCGTTTGCGTAAGATCCCTCGCCCTGCGGATGCGGTAGAATATGCAGGATTTAAATTTGAAGTCGTCGATATTGATCATTATAAAATTGACCAATTGTTGGTGACTCAGATTATGCCAAATCAAGAGAATGCTTTAAAAGATCACGAAGAATAATGTAAATATAAAAAGCCCAACATTGGGCTTTTTATTTAAAAATAAACCAAACAAGCATAGCGATTAAGAAAAGAAAAACGACCAGAAACTGAATGCCACTGCGACTACGTTGAGCCAATTGTTCTTGTATAAATACTTGCTCATTTGGGTGAGTATCTAAATAACGATCTACTAAATCCTTAGACTCTTTCAGACCTAGACCCGTTTTTTCACGTGTTATTTTTATCGCATCAATTAATTTACCTGACCTTAATGCAATTAAAGCTTCATGTGGTAACTCTTCCATTTGAGTCATGTGCCAAACATCCTTGTTTTTCTAATCCATTAATTTATAAAAATTTTTATATGATAATTTTTTAGTTACCACCATACAAAGAAATTAGTTCATCTAATGTCGCTTGATAATGAATAAGAATATCTTCTGATAAAATTTTATATGCATTATCAAATTGCACCATTGGCCAACCTTCTTTCCAAAATGGGAAAATATTATGCAAACCTTCTGTCACAATTGCATCTTCGCGTGTGATAGCTTGAGAAACCTGAGATAAAACTTGAGCTGTTTCTGCCCCATCAATTGCTAAATAATCAATACCACGTACTTTTAAGATTCGGATACGATCTTTTTTATAACGTATTTTTTTGGCCTGTCCTGCATTTAGCCCCAAAGCTAAAGTAACAGCCTCTACAAACTTCTCTTCAAAACTATTATTCAGCGCAACCAAAGCATTTTTGTGTGCTTCTTGACGACCAACTTTCCCACCATTACGAATGATCTCTTTAGCTTCAACATCAAGCTCATCTTTTTTCATAGACTGTAAAATGTCTAAAATTTCGATATCGCTTAAATACTCAGGAGATTGTTCAGTCATGGGAGTCCAAATACAAAAATTCAAAGCACTATTGTCGCATAAAAGTAAAATTAAAACAGAACTAAAATATTCTTACGTAATGCATAAAAAGATGAAATAAAAAGTTAATTGTACTCTGGATGAATAATTTACTTAATGCCTAAGCATTTATAATCTATAAAAAAACCCGCTTTCGCGGGCTTTTATAAATCAGTTCAGATAATTATAAACGAACTAATTCAACAATTTGTTCTGCTGCTTCTTCAACAGTTTCAACAGTTAGGTCTGTATCCGTACCTTCAACGGTAGTTGTAATGACAACAACACCTGTTTCACGTAACAAATTGATCTGATCAACTGATAATGTAGATTTTGCAATCGCCACTACACCCTGTTGGATCAATAAACTTTCTAAGGCTTGAGCATTTTCGATTAATTGTGCAGAAATACCTATCACAGCAGGTTTCTGACCTAAACGAGCAGCACGATCTTCTGCAGTAACTGGATTGCTATGCGCAGTCCACTCAACAGCAGCTTCAACCATACCTGCACCAACCGTAACGTTGCTTAAACGATCAATAAAGATAAATGAACCTGTATAACGACTGTCTTGGTATTGATCAAATACAACTGGTGCATCAAACTCAATAACCACATCAGCAATTGCATTCAACTCTAGCTCTTCAACTTGTGTATGTTCAAGTGTATTGACATTAACTCGGAAATTAATCGCTGTAACTTTAGCTGGTACAGTTTGGGTACCAATCTTCACGTTATAAAGTTTGCCTTTAACTAAAGGATGTTCAGTCATCCAAACAACTGAAGCACGAACGCTACGTGAAATTAAAGGTTGCTCGCCTGCACGAACCAATACATTACCACGTGAAATATCAATTTCATCGTTCAATGTAAGTGTCACTGCTTGACCAGCAGCTGCGCTTTCAAGATTTCCATCAAAAGTTACAATTTCTTTAACTGTTGATTTTTTACCTGAAGGTAGTGCTACGATTTCATCGCCTACTTTGATTTCACCAAGCGCAATCGTTCCTGCAAAACCTCGGAAATCAAGGTTTGGACGATTCACGTATTGAACAGGGAAACGGAATTCATGTTTATTCGATTCACGTTTGATTTCCACTGATTCAAGAATATCCATCAACGTTTGACCCTTGTACCAAGGTGTGCTCGCAGATGGATTTACAACGTTATCGCCATTGAGAGCTGAAATTGGAACAAAGACGATATTTTCTGGACGACGGTTGCCTAACTGATTTACAAACGCATCATATTCAACTTGAATTTCATTGAATCGAGTTTCAGAAAACTCAACCAAATCCATTTTATTGATCGCAACTACGATATTTTTGATGCCGAGTAAACTTGCAATGAAGGTATGACGACGTGTTTGTGTTTGAACACCATATCGCGCATCAATCAAAATGATTGCAAGATCAGCAGTTGAAGCACCAGTCGCCATGTTGCGCGTGTATTGCTCATGCCCTGGTGTATCCGCGATGATGAACTTACGTTTCTCAGTTGAGAAATAACGATAAGCAACATCAATAGTAATACCTTGTTCACGTTCAGCTTGTAGACCATCTACAAGTAGTGCAAGGTCAGGTGCATCACCTGTTGTACCTACTTTTTTACTGTCTCGAGTAACTGCTTGCAATTGATCTTCATAGATCAACTTTGAATCATAAAGTAAACGACCAATAAGCGTTGATTTACCATCATCGACGTTACCGCAAGTCAAAAAGCGTAGGAGGTCTTTATTTTCATGCTGTTTTAAATACGCCAAGATGTCTTGGCTAATAAGATCTGATTGATGAGACATTGCTCAAAACTCCACATATTCTTTAGAAATCATTTTTAATTTCCCTAAATCCCTCTTTCTAAGAGAGATTTACTTTAGGAAATTAGAAGTAACCTTCCTGCTTTTTCTTTTCCATCGAGCCAGCTTCATCATGGTCAATCATTCGACCTTGGCGTTCTGAACTAGTGGCCAAAAGCATTTCCTGAATAATTTCAGGCAAGGTATCTGCTTCCGATTCGACTGCACCTGTTAATGGATAACAGCCTAATGTACGAAAACGCACTGATTTCATTTGTGGAACTTCACCCTCTTTTAAACGCATACGCTCATCATCTACCATGATCAACGTACCACTGCGCTCTACCACTGGACGTACAGCAGAAAAATAAAGAGGAACGATTTGAATATTTTCCAGATAGATATATTGCCAAATATCTAACTCAGTCCAGTTAGATAATGGGAATACACGAATGCTTTCCCCTTTGTTTACTTTACCATTGTAAAGATTCCAAAGTTCTGGACGTTGGTTTTTAGGATCCCAACGGTGTTTCGTATCACGGAATGAATAAACACGTTCTTTCGCACGTGATTTCTCTTCGTCACGACGTGCACCACCAAAGGCAGCATCAAATTGGTATTTATCCAAGGCTTGTTTTAAGCCCTGAGTTTTCATGATATCCGTATATTTTGAACTACCGTGATCAAATGGGTTAATCCCAGCATCACGTCCTTCTTTGTTCTGATGAACAATCAAATCAAAGCCATGTGTTTTCGCCATGTTATCGCGAAAAGCAATCATGTCCTTAAATTTCCAGCCCGTATCTACATGTAGTAATGGGAATGGGAGTTTTGCTGGATAGAAAGCTTTTAATGCTAGATGAAGCATAACCGCCGAATCTTTACCAATCGAGTAAAGCATCACAGGGTTTTCAAACTCAGCAGCAACTTCACGGATGATGTGAATACTTTCAGCCTCAAGCTGTTTGAGGTGAGTTAATCTATTCTCAGTCATGTACACTTCCTCCTTTATTCATGCTACCCATAAAATCTATAAGCGGTCTTACACCACCACTTGGAAGACCGTGTGGAGGAACGAGTATCATAACAACTCCAATTTTTCGTGATATCGATGTTATTACCAGAACTTAATTAATGATCTAGTAAGGTTTATTCATTATAATAATTTAGAGAGAGTTCTTTAGCTTGTTTTTTCATATCAATATGCAAAATTATGATATGAATATATAACTTCATTATAAAAGTGAAATCATTTATTTTTATTCTAAAGTAAGAAAAGAAGCCAGTTTCAGCTTCTTTTCTTGGGATTATGATGTTTAAAATTAGAAACGGAACATGTTACGTTCTAATGGAATTTCAACACCTACAGAAACGCCACCATCATTGCCATTTAAATCTGAATCACTTACCCAACCATTAATTTTAAGAGGGATTGTTGGCTTTAAATAGTGTGTCCAAGTCAAGTCTAAACCTTTCACAGTGTCAGCTTCTGGAAAAGCTGCATTGTTATCTTGCACACGTTGAGTTTGACTTACTTTTGCATAAATAACACGACCACTTAAACGATTCATTACATCAAAACGAACATTTCCACCAACAGAATACATCTGACCATCTCCCCCCATTGCATGGCCTAATGGGAAACCATGTTGATAGTAGCCATCCGTGTAGATAGTATGACTATAGGAAATACCTTGTGCTTTACCATTTGTACGTGTGTCAGCCCATTCAGCATAAAGTTGATATGGCATATTTTTATAGCTAGAAGAGAAATCTGCACCGCCTAAGTACATATATTTTGCTGGTAGTCGACCTGCTTCATCTTCACCAACAAACTGTGTATATAAACTTACAGGCACATTAAATAGAGGTTGCAAAAATAATCGACCATCGAATCCTGCAATTTGGTTAGAAGGATCAGCCTCGCCAGTTCCTCCATTGTCTTTACTACCTGTCCAAGCATCCCATAATGAGCTTAGACTCTCTGGTCGTCCTTCTCCACCCCATTGAATCGCTCTTGAAGCTCCTAGCTCTAAAGCAGGAAAAGGACGAGCAGTTAAACGTAATCCAATCAGTTTTGCGTCTGGTATAGCTTTATAGTCATCTAATTGACCTGCAAAAGCCTGATATTGCCAAGGTCCAATCCAAGACAACCATTTTGTTTCAAAAGCATCTTGAACTGCACGTTGTACAGTCACACCATATACAGGACGACTTGCATCGCCACGAATTAAGCTACCATCATGCCCTGGTCCCCAATAAGTTGGAATTTGACCTGCAATAACCCATTGATTCCAAAGCTTACCAGCTATATAAGAGCCCTCTACATTTGCATCATTTCCATTATCAATTAATGGATCTTTTTCACCGTTGACACGAAGTTTAGCATCCCAATTGTCACCACCAGCATTCAACTCAGCTGCGATTTGATATTGAGATTTTTGGTTATCACCAAATGCTTGAGGAACTGTCTTTAAATCTGTACCAGCATGCAAACCCACTTTTACAGTTGCATTGTCTGCCTGCAAAGTGTTTATCACAGAGTTCACAACTTTTTGCTGTGTATTATTAGTCACTTTCGCTTGTGACAACGCTCTTTGAATTTCATCACCACTTAACGGCCATGTAGATGTACTGATTTGAATGACACCTTGCTGGTTTAACCAATTTAGATCAGTACGTAAATTTTCATCGTTGAGCACTAAGCCTTGCGCAAAAATAGTGGATGAAAACGAGGCAAATAATGCGATAGAAAGCGATTTTTTTAGAAACATGTCCAAACTGTTCTCAAGTTTATTTATGAGCACATCATCGTTTTTTTAGAGACACATTTCAATCCTCTAACCAAACAATTACATTTCTTAACGCAGAAAACAAAGAAGCCACTCTTAAGAGTGGCTTCTTTTATTAATCAGTCAAATGTTTAATCTTTACGACGCATATGCGGGAATAAAAGTACATCACGAATACTTGGGGCATTCGCAAACAACATAACGAGACGATCAATACCAATACCTTCACCTGCTGTTGGCGGTAAACCGTATTCTAGTGCTTCAATAAAGTCCGCATCGTAATGCATTGCCTCATCATCACCAGCATCTTTCTCAGCAACTTGGGCTTGGAAACGCTCTGCTTGATCGATTGGATCATTTAATTCCGAGAAACCATTTGCTAACTCACGTCCACCGATGAAAAACTCGAAACGATCAGTAATATGTGGATTATCATCATTACGACGTGCAAGTGGAGAGGTTTCAGCAGGATATTCGGTGATAAATGTTGGCTGACGCAGCTTAGTTTCAACTGTTTCTTCAAACACGATGGTTTGTAACTTACCTAAACCAAAGCCTGGCTTAACCTGCTCTTTTAATACTTCTTGAGTAAACTTAGCCAAGAAATCACGGTCATTTACATTTTCAGGTGTGAAATCTGGATTGTGTTCAAGAATCGCATCAAACATTGAGATTTTCTTGAATGGACCTTTAAAGCTATATACCTCTTCACCATAAGGTACATCTGTTGTACCCAAGATATCGATTGCAAGTTTCTCAAGCATATTCTCAGTCAATGCCATCAGATCTTTATAATCAGCATATGCTTGGTAGAACTCAATCATCGTAAATTCGGGGTTGTGACGAGTTGAAACACCTTCATTACGGAAATTACGGTTGATTTCAAATACACGTTCAAAACCACCTACCACTAAACGTTTTAAGTAAAGCTCAGGCGCAATACGTAAATAAAGCTCCATATCTAAAGCGTTGTGGTGTGTTACAAATGGTTTTGCAGATGCGCCACCAGGAATAACATGCATCATTGGCGTTTCAACTTCCATGAAACGTTCATTGGTTAAAAATGCACGAATACCTGCAACAACTTTGGCACGAATTTCAAATGTTTTTCTTGTTTCTTCGTTGACAATAAGATCTAAATAACGTTTACGGTATTTTGCCTCGGTGTCAGTTAAACCGTGGAATTTATCTGGTAATGGGCGTAATGATTTGGTTAGTAATTCAAAACCTTCAAGATGCACATATAAGTCACCCTTACCTGAACGACCAATATAACCTTCTGCAGCAATAATATCGCCAAGGTCTAAACTTTTTATTGTTTCTAAAATATCAGCAGCTAAACCTTTACGATCAACATAAAGTTGGATACGACCAGTCATATCCTGAATCACCATAAATGATCCGCGGTTGAGCATGACACGACCAGCAACTTTTACATAAACCTTTTCACCGCCTTCAATTTGCGCTTTATCTAAATCTTTAAATTGCTCTTGCAAATCAGCAGCATAGTGCTCACGTTTAAATGTGTTTGGCCAAGGGCTTTTGCCAGTTTGTTTGGCAGTATCTTGGATTTGCTTTAATTTGGCATGACGCTGTGCGATTAAATCGTTTTCGGAAAGTGTCTGTTCAGAAGTCGATTGAGCGTTTTGTTGCGTCATCTCTGCCTCGATTAAGTAAAAAATGAAGTGACATAGAATAGCAGATCACAACCCATTTTCGTATTGTTTCAACCAGACAATTCAAAAAAATGAAGATTTTATAAAATTTTCAAACTGATACTTTGCAAATTTAGAACAAAAACCCAAGCCGAATTAGACTCATTTTTCTGCTAAATGTTTAACCATCGCCAATCCTTGATCAAAGCCATTATTCATCATCTCTTCGTATTCAGGTTGAATATCGACTTCTACATGAAGTTGCGTTTCTCCATTGTAATCAACCAACAAATATTTTTCCAAAGAGCCAGCCCAAGCTTTCACATCCTCACTATCAAAATCCTCTTGACCATCTTTAATCATTCCGAGGTGCTTGAAAACAATTTCATTCGGCTCATCTATTCGTTCTATTGTCGATACCATCCCATTTCCATCACCATCAGTAAAATAGGTTTTACCACCTACTTTCCAATCAGACTTCATTTGGGAATCACAAGAAAAGAATTTTGTCCAAACATTATAGGTTTCATTTCCCCATAATATGTCCCAGACTCTTTCAGGAGTCGCATAAATTCTAATGTTGTAACTTAGCGTTTTCATAAATATAACGTCCTTATTATTGTGATAATTCATCATAACTTATTTTCAAATGTATGTTTTTTATTCAAACCAAACTTATACGTTTCATTATTTTTCAGCAAATAATAAAGTCCTCGATATAAAATTAATTAGAGTAATTGCTCAAATAACAAGACTTTCGGCCCAAATTGCCATACCACTTTTTATATAAATGATTAAACTCTTGCATTTACTTTACTTAAATGTCGTTCTGCGTAAAAATCTAACTCCAGATCAACACAAGTTAGTTGTATTGCAGCGATCGTAACGACATTATGGAATAGTTTTACTGAAAGGCAATTTGAGCATACCTATCAGTTTGGAGAGTCACATGAAAAAATATCAATGTATCGTTTGTGGTTGGATTTATGACGAAGCAGAAGGCTGGCCACAAGACGGCATTGCAGCAGGGACAAAATGGGAAGACATCCCAGATGATTGGACTTGCCCAGATTGCGGCGTTTCAAAAGCTGATTTTGAAATGGTTGAAATCTAAATAGAACTAAAAGACCATGATCATCATGGTCTTTTTTTCTTATGTTTTATTTTTATATTAAAAAAATTGGAGAATGTAATGCATCCTATCGTCATCATCGGATCAGGCATGGCTGGTTATACTGTTGCACGAGAATTCCGTAAACTGAGTCCTGAACAAGAACTCATGATGATCTGCGCGGATGATGCGGTAAACTATGCTAAACCAACATTATCCAATGCTTTTGCAGGTAATAAAGCACCTGAACAAATTGCTCTAGGTGATGCTGCTAAAATGGCAGCCCAACTTAATATGCGTATTGAAGCGGCAACTTTGGTAAAAGAAATTCATCCTGAAAACCATGAAATCACGTTAGAAAAAAATGGTGAGATTTTCAAACAAGCCTATTCAAAATTAGTTCTTGCAGTGGGTGCAAATCCGATTCGTTTAGCAATTGCAGGCGATGGTAGTGAAGATATTCACGTGGTCAACTCATTGGTTGACTATAGTGTATTCCGTGAAAATCTAGCAAAACGCAAAGACAAACGCGTTGTGATTCTCGGAGCTGGATTGATTGGCTGTGAATTTGCGAATGACTTATTACATAGCAACTATGACATTACCGTCATTGATTTAGCACCTCAACCACTTGGACGCTTATTACCAACTCATGTTGCTGAAGCATTTAAAACCAACTTAGAAGAAGCTGGGATTAAATTTGCACTTTCAACTACTGTTGAGAAAGTTACCAAAATTAATGATGGTGAAGACTACGCTGTGACTTTGGCGAATGGACAAACTTTGGTTGCAGATATTGTTCTTTCTGCTATCGGTTTACAACCAAACACTGCTTTAGCCAAAGCTGCCGATATTCAAACTAGTCGAGGTATTATCACAAATACACTACTAGAGACCAATCAAGCTGATATCTATGCAGTGGGTGACTGTGCTGAAGTAAATGGAACTTTGCTTCCATACGTCATGCCTATCATGCAACAAGCACGTGCTTTAGCAAAAACTTTAAGTGGTCAAAGCACAAATGTTCATTACCCTGCTATGCCAGTTGCGGTAAAAACACCAGCTGCACCTCTTACTGTTTTACCTGCACCAATTGATGTTGAAGTGAATTGGGAAACTGAAGAGTTTGATGATGGTATGCTTGCTAAAGCAACTGATGCTAAAGGGACATTAAGAGGTTTTGTTTTATTAGGTGCAACTGCTGGTAAACAGCGTTTAACTTTAACTAAACTCGTACCGGACTTGATTCCTGCTCAAGCTTAAGGTTTAAATAACAGAGTTTATTGAGAAATGGGTTCCAATAAACTCTCTCCCGAAAGTAGATAAAAACAATTCAACTTGGAATGAATACCATGAACAGCGCACTTCAATTTAATGTCTCTCCTTATGCTCCATTTATGCAAGAAACCAAAGTTACTTTGGGTAATGGCATTGAGTTACATGTTGAAGTTGGGGGAAATCCTGAGCATCCAACAATTTTGTTGGTGATGGGTTTAGGCGCGCAAATGCTGTTTTGGCCAGATTTTTTTTGCAAATCCCTAATTGATCAAGGATTTCGTGTTATTCGATTCGATAATCGCGATATTGGTTTATCTTCAAAAGTTCGTCATAAAGGACAACGGCTGAATACCATGAAACTCATGAGTCGATTCATGGTCGGATTAACCAATGAAGGTGCACCCTACACGCTTTATGATATGGCTGACGATGTAGCTATGCTAATAGATCAGCTAGGTTTAGAAAAAACCTATATTATCGGTGCCTCTATGGGTGGCATGATTTCACAAATCGTAGCAGCTAAATATCCAGAAAAAGTTGAGAAAATCGGTCTTTTATTTACAAGTAATAATCAGCCGTTTTTACCACCACCTTTTCCGAAACAGCTCTTTAGCTTAATTGGAAAACCTGAAGCTCATGATGAAGATGCGATCGTCAATCATAGTTTAAAAGTATTTCATATTATCGGCTCTCCTGGATACGTTAACCAAGTAGAAGCAATTCAGACTATTCGTAAACTATATCGTCGTAGTTTCTACCCAGCGGGTGTACTTCAACAATTTTTAGCAATATTATGTACAGGCTCATTGCTGCCACTCAATAAGACTATTAATCAACCAACATTAGTGGTACACGGTTCAAAAGATCGCTTATTACCGCCAAGTCATGGGAAAGCGGTTGCAAAAGCGATTTCTGGTGCTAAGTTTGAATTAATTCATGGAATGGGGCATGATATTCCTGCACATTTCATTCCTCAACTTAGTGGTTTGTTTGCACATCACTTTAAATCATCACACTAGGACACTATGGCTGCATTACCCTCATTAAGACAGCTATCATATTTAGTTACGTTGTCAGAAACTTTACATTTTACTGAAGCAGCTCGTCGATCATTTGTTACCCAATCAACATTATCGGGTGGCATTATGGAATTGGAGCGTCTTTTAGGTGGCGTCTTAGTTGAGCGTGATCGTCAAAACGTCCGTTTGACTCCTCTAGGTGAACAGGTTGTTGCCCGTGCGCGTGTATTACTAGCTGATGCACAAGATTTGATGCGCCTAAGCCGAGAAATGAGCGAACCATTAACAGGTGATTTGCATCTTGGAATTATTCCTACAATCGCACCTTTTATCTTGACACAACTTTTAGATGAAGTTCATCGTCAACTTCCTAAAATACAACTTCATCTACATGAAGCACAAAGTGAGAAAATTGTCGAAAAATTAGAACACGGCAATTTAGATATGATCGTTCTTGCTTTGCCATTCGATACTCGTGGTTTAAAAGTTGCTGAAATCGCTAAAGAAAACTTATTTGTTGTTTACAATAAAAAAGATAAGAATGCGGCTGAAGCAACTTCATTAGATGATTTAGATTTAACACGTCTCATGCTTTTAGAAGAAGGACATTGTTTACGTGATCATACACTGAGTGCTTGCCCAGTCGGTGAACGTAAAAATGATCACCGTTTAAAAGCGAGTTCACTACCAACGCTTGTTGAAATGGTGTCTTCTGATTTAGGTTTTACTTTATTACCTGAGATTGCTTTGAAGAACAGTATGATTCACTTTAATGAAGAGATTGCTGTCAAATCGATCGGTGATGCCCCAAGCCGCACACTCGCTTTAGTGACTCGCAAAAGTACTCCACTACAAAGCGAGTTCGATGTAATTTTTCAGATTTTGAAGAAAATCACTGCGCATCTAGAATAAAATAAAATGCCTGTAATATGAATTACAGGCATTTTTTTAAAGAAAAACAGTAAAAATTTCTATTTTATTTCCAATAAATTTACTTGCTCAACCTGTACATCACTCATGCGTCGACCTTGATCTAATAATTGGTCAAAATAAGACTCAACCACTTTGGCTTGATCAGCTGTATTTTCAACTTTATACATGTTTTGACGAAATTCGTTGCTAGAGCGTAAACCTTTCGTATACCAAGCAATATGTTTACGGGCTATACGGCATCCTGAGTATTCACCATAAAATTGATACAGCTCAGCTAAATGCCCCATTAAAACTTGTTTCACTTCTACAATTTCTGGTGCCGCCAAGTGCTCCCCTGTCTCAAGATAATGCGCAATTTCTCTAAAAATCCATGGTCGTCCCTGAGCAGCACGCCCGATCATAACAGCATCAGCACCAGTATAATCTAAGACATATTTTGCCTTTTCAGGACTATCGATATCACCATTCGCAATCAAGGGAATATTTATGTTTTTTTTAACTTCACGAATTAATTCATAGCGAGCAGTATTTAAATACATATCTTCACGTGTACGACCATGCAAGGCTAAAGCTGCCACACCAGCATCCTCGGCACGCTTCGCGACACGAAGAATATTTTCCTCACCATTTAAAAAGCCAAGGCGTGTTTTTAAAGTTACAGGTACATCCACTGCTGCAACGACAGCATCTAAAATCCTTGCCACGAGATCTTCATCTTGGAGTAATGCCGAACCCGCGAGTTTATTACATACTTTTTTCGCAGGACATCCCATATTAATGTCAACGATTTGCGCGCCATTCGCAACCTGATATCGTGCAGCTTCAGCAAGTTGCTCTGGATCAGAGCCAGCTATTTGTGCTGAAATTGGAGCAAGTTCACCGTCAAAATTAGCTCTGTACAAACTTTTTTTGCTCATGCGAAGCGTTTTATCAGCGGTCATCATTTCACTAACCGCATGACCTGCACCAAAGTATTTACATAAGGTTCTGAACGGTCTATCGGTTACACCCGCCATAGGTGCGACAATCAAATTATTTGACAGTTGATATGGACCAATATACATATATTTTCTTACAAATTCTGATCAACATAGTATACTTCATTCGCCCATTCAGCTCATCTTTTTATGCGGTGTTGCACTGATTATGAATAAATCGACTTCGACTCGTCCCTTTTTCAAGACTATTAGCATCTTAACTGCATGCATAAGCTTAGCCGCTTGTGGTGATAATGCTTGGTGGTCAAGTGACAAAGATCCTGAGATGGAGGCTGATCAAATCAGAAAGGTCATTCCTGCACGTGTAAATGATCGTGAATCTTGGTCTCAAGATATTTTCGATATTATGCAAGAG
Source organism: Acinetobacter sp. A22 (assembly GCF_030913345.1). Taxonomy (NCBI): domain Bacteria; kingdom Pseudomonadati; phylum Pseudomonadota; class Gammaproteobacteria; order Moraxellales; family Moraxellaceae; genus Acinetobacter; species Acinetobacter sp. A22. The sequence continues at coordinate 571,722 of NZ_CP133162.1, read as the reverse complement.
CTAAGCATTCCTAAAACTAAGCAAAATGTATGTAGTATTGTCGCTGTAGTCGATCAAGAATCGAACTTTGTTGCTGACCCTACAGTACCTGGATTAGGTGCAAAAGCGGTTGAGGAAATTAACTCAAGACTAAAAGAAAAGTTCGAAGCAAAACTTGGCGAAAAAATTGGTGGCACAGTCGCTGGTTATTTTGAAGATGTACTCAAAAACCAACCTTCACCAGAAAACAACTATATGAGCCAGATGCGTAAAGTACAAACTGAACGCGAATTAGACTTACTCTATCGAGAAATTTTCGATTACATGGCTCAACATTATCATGTGAGTGCATTAACAGGCGCAGCCAAACTGGTTGGGCAAGACATTGGTGAGAAGTTAAATCCAATCACCACATTAGGCTCAATGCAAGTACATATCAATTATGCAAAAGAGCATAAACGTAAAGCAGGAGGCATAGCCGAGTTACGCAATGATCTTTACACTCAGTATGGCGGTCTATACTACGGTATTCATCGTTTAATGGAATACCCTGCTGATTATGATGAAGCAATTTATCGATTTGCAGATTATAACTCTGGAATGTATTCGAGCCGTAATGCTGCCTTCCAAAAAATGCTAGGTGCATTAACAGAAGCTGAAATTAGTTTAGATGGTGACTTACTCCTATACAATAAAGACGGTGATGTAAAATCTACACAAAGCCAAACTGAAAAAGAATTAATTGCTGTTTTTGCTCAAAACAATATATTGGTAACTCCACGACAAATTCGTGCCGATCTGAAAAAAGAAAAAGAGAAAAAATTTGAAGATACTCAAACTTACTTAGCTGTTCAAAAACTTTATCAAAAGAAAACCAACAAAGAACCAATGTATGCTGTCATGCCTCAAGTGGTCATTTCAGGGCCTAAATTGAGTCGTGATTACAATACAAATTGGTTTGCAAGTCGTGTTAACGGGCGTTATGAGCAATGCATGCAAAAAGCAAAAAGAATCAAACTATAAATCTTGCACTCTTTGATTTTGACGGGACTTTATATCCCAAAGATAGTTTTACTGGGTTTATCTTTTACACCCTTTCAAAACGACATATTGTAAAAAATGGCTTGAAAATTCTGCCATGGATTCAAGCCTATTATTTAAATTTATATCCAGCACATGCAATGAGACCAAAACTTTATCAAAGCATGTTCAAAGATATTCCTGTCGATTTTGTAGATCAACTATCACAAGATTATGCAAAAAAAATAATTAAAAAACTTGATTCAAATTTAATGAAACAATTGCATAAACATCAACAACGTGGCGATCATATTGTGCTGGTTTCTGCTTCAATTGATTTATACCTTAAATATGTTTGTAAATTTTTAAATATCGAACTTATTTGCACAGTAACTGAAATACAAAATGGTCATTTAACTGGTTTTTATCAGTCAGAAGATTGTAGTCGAGAGCAGAAGAAACGACGTATATTGGATCAATATAATCTCTCTAATTATCAACATATTTATGCGTATGGTAACAGTGAAGAAGACTTAGAAATGCTATCTATTGCTGATTTTACCTATATGGTTGGCGAAGATAAGCCATTACCAAAAGTCGATGATTCTCAAGATCATGACATGTGGAAGAATGTTAAAAAAATATAAAAAAAGCCCGCTTGAAGCGAGCTTTTTTACACAGAGTGAATTAATAAATCGCCATGTGATCACGATGGATCATTTCTAGTGAACGCGCTTCACCAAGTACTTGGTAGACTTTTTCGGAAGACAGTCCCTTAACCATTTCAGCTGAGCGCGAACTAAAATTCACACGACCAACGGCAATTCTAGCGCCGCTCTTATCTACACATTCAACAACATCACCGCGATCAAAATGCCCTTCTATCGCCTTGACACCTACAGGTAATAAACTACGATGTTTAAGTTTGATCGCTTCAACTGCACCGTCATCTATAACTAAACGACCCGCTGTTTGCAAATGCGCAGCCAACCATTGCTGATGTGCTGTGACACGGTCATTATCAGTCGTAAATAAAGTGCCCAACATTTCACCCGCCATCAAACGAGCAAGTACATTTTCACTTTCACCACTGGCAATTAAAGTTGGACAACCAGATTTTGCAGCAAGGCGAGCTGCGCGAACCTTGGTAACCATACCACCACGACCAAGTACGCCACCACCGCCTGCCATTTCAAACAGCGTGTCATCTAATGCACGAACAGATGAGAATAATTTAGCATTAGGATTACTGCGTGGATCTGAATCAAACATCCCTTGTTGATCAGTCAAAATAATCAACAATTCAGCCTGAACTTGCCCCGCAACCATTGCTGCTAAAGTATCATTATCACCAAAACGAATTTCGTCAGTTGATACCGTATCATTCTCATTAATTACAGGAATGACTCGCCAATCGATTAAATTCTGTAGAGCATCACATGAGTTTAAATAGCGACGTCTGTCAGCTAAATCATCATGTGTAAGGAGTACTTGTGCAGTTTGGATACCATACTGATCAAGTACGCTAGACCATGTATGAATCAGTCCCATTTGACCAATTGCAGCGCAAGCCTGCAGACTGGGTAGATCAGTGGGTCGACTCGCAAGCTTCATGCGTACCATCCCTTCTGCAACTGCTCCTGAAGACACGAGAATGATCTCGTGTCCGGCATTGTGTAGATCAGCAATTTGCTTCGCCCAGTGGGAGATCGCATTCAGATCTAAACCTTGACCATTTGCAGTGAGTAGAGATGATCCGATTTTAACAACGATTCGTTTACACGCATTGAGCTGACGTTGCCCATCGACCACTTCTATCATTTTATCCTCGGTTCACTAATCACGAACGTAGATACTTTCTACGCCGCCTTCATCTTCATCATCATCAAAATCTTCATCATCGTCCAAGTCAGCTTCACGCTGAGCTTTACGCATAGCACGATATGCTTCTTTTGCTGCGATGGTTTGTTCACGCGTTTCAGCTTCAAGCTGTTCACGTAATGCTTTAATTTCTGCAGCGTACTCTGGATCTTCAACTTCGCGCTCACGTTGTTGCTCAATTTGATCCATTAAGTAATAAACAACTTCTTTAGTACCTTCTGCCATCAAACCAGAAGTTTTAAATACAGGACCAGTCCACTGCAATTCATCTAGAATGTGCTGACACCACTCATCTCTCGATTCTTCAGGAAGTTGATCAAGTTTATTTAATACAAGAACAATCGGAAGTTTTGCTAATGTCGGAGAGAATTTTTCTAATTCAGCTAAAATTGCACGTGCATTATAAGCTGGATCTGAACCATCAATTGGTTGTACATCAACAATATGCAGAAGAATACGTGTACGTGCCAAGTGCTTTAAGAAGCGAATCCCTAACCCTGCACCTTCAGCTGCACCTTCGATTAATCCAGGAATATCAGCCATAACAAATGAACGATGACGATCTGCATCTACAACACCAAGATTCGGAACCATCGTTGTAAATGGATAGTCAGCAACTTTTGGTTTTGCCGCACTTACAGCACGAATAAATGTCGATTTACCAGCATTCGGCATACCGAGTAAACCTACATCTGCTAAAACTTTCAATTCTAAACGAACTTCACGGTACTCACCTTTGATCCCGTGTGTACATTTACGTGGTGAACGATTGGTAGATGATTTGAAATGAGTATTTCCCAAACCACCATCACCACCGTTTGCCACTTTTACACGTTGACCGTCAGCAACTAAATCACCAATGATGTCGCCTGACTCGGTATCTACGATTGTTGTACCAACAGGTACTTTTAAAATAATGTCTTCGCCACCACGACCTGAACAGTTCGCACCTGAACCATTCTTACCACGTTCAGCACGGAAACGTCGTGTGTAACGATAATCAACTAGGGTGCTGGTATCATCATCGGCTTGAATATATATACTTCCGCCACGTCCCCCATCGCCCCCATCAGGGCCACCAAAAGGGACAAATTTTTCACGGCGAAAACTGGCTACGCCATTGCCACCGTCGCCAGCCTCTACGGTTATGACTGCTTCATCAACAAAGCGCATGTGCCAATCCTCTAAAATCTTAAAAGCGGACTATTTTGCCACATTTTAATAAATTTCTCGAATAGAATAATCAGCAAATGCATATCAAACGCTAAAAAAGAGTTTTTTGTTACCTTTAAGGCTTTACATTCTTCAATGGCAAATCCATTTTCATATCTAAATTAGCTTTTGTGTCTTGCACTGAGTTATACATGATTGCGTTGAATGAGGAAATATTACTCATATTGATAGCATCATTCATATAAAAGCTTGGCTTAAATTGATGTTTTACAGGAAGTGTAACCGATTCATCGAATCCAAAATAAACTGGACCATCAAACACAATTTTAACTGGAATGGTATATGTCCGCTTTAATTCAAATGGTATGTCTAACTTAACTGGCACATTCAATTTGAGTGGAAATTTAGGCAATAATTTATTTTGATAAATTAAATCAGTGGATGTTTCAATAGGCATAAGCTCATCCACTTTCAACATCGTCTGATAATTAATGTTGACCGTAATTGGTGTTTCAACTTCAAAACTCAAATCCGCTAAATATTTTCCTTTTAACGGCAATTGTAATGTGCGATCAATATCTAAAGTAGTTTGTAATTGACCTTCAGACCGAACTCGTAAATGTTCACCTACTTGAATTTTAGTTCCTAAAGATTCAGGCAATCGAATATCAGCTTGTTCAGCCGATACAATCAAAGATGCCTGAATATTCAGATAAAACCAAAATAAAATCGCCACTAACGTAGTGAGAATCACAAAACTGATCAATAAACTTTTAAGTGATTTGGTGATATCCATTACTCACCTATTTTAACGTCATGAGGTGATGCAGGCTCATCAACAGGTTGAGTTTTTACACGATCTAAATATATTGTAGATAGTGGAATTTTCAACTCACCGTCTGCAATTTTTACAGGAAGTGTATTTTTCACATCTACCGATGCACTTAACTCAGAAGTAATCGGTTCGTTTAATTTTCCTTGAATTGGAATATTGGCATCAAGCTGTGCTTTTAGAGGAATATTTAGATTTTCTTTAAGCACTGTTCGTACAGGCGCATCAAATTTCAAATGAACTTTTTGATGTAAAGGAACTTGAATATCTATCGGCACAGCAAGTTTTAATGGAATCGTGCCTTTTAATGGCAACGTGACATCATTACCTAATATTTTAACTTGAACTTTGGTATCAATTGGTAAATTTTGATTTACCTGAATTGTTTCCTTAACTGGAATAGTTGTACTAATTGGTACGAGATTATCAAAATAAACTCTTGGTGTAAGTGTTTGTGTTAAAGGAACATTAAGCTGCTCATCTATTGGGATTTTTGCATTGACTCGACCATCAACATCTACATTAAGTGCATCTTTTACTTTTACGCGGACTTGCAATGGTTCTTGTAAATCAATCGCAACATCTTGATCTTTTAAAGGTATATAAATGTTGAAGTGTTTAAATACCCACATTGCAATATAAACACCACATAGGTTTGCAACAATGATAAGACCAAATATCGCCTATAAACGTCTAAACTGCAACAATGAAGTAATCCTAACTAATCCTATCCCTTTGTGATTATTTTCGTCTATTTTAATGTTTTAATCTGCATAGATTCTGTACAGTCAATTAAAAAGCCCAGTCTAAACTGGGCTTTTATTGTATAGCTTTGCTAACAAATATTATGCATTTGTTTCAGCAGGAACTTTTGCATAGCTCACGCCACACATTTGTTCAGCAATACGTAAAACTTGACAGCTATAACCCACTTCGTTGTCATACCAAACATAAGCAGTTAAACGGTTACCAGAAGTGATTGTTGCCTGCGCATCAAATACACCCGCAGTACGAGAACCGATAAAGTCACTAGATACAACCTCAGTTGAGTTTGTATAGCCAATTTGACCTTGTAGATTAGAGTTGATCGAAATTTGACGAATGTATTCGTTTACTTCTTCACGATCCACTTCTTTCTCTAACGTTAAGTTCAAGATCGCAAGAGAAACGTTTGGTGTAGGTACACGTACTGAGTTACCAGTTAATTTACCTTTAAGTGCTGGTAATGCTTTAGCAACAGCTTTAGCAGCACCAGTTTCAGTAATAACCATGTTTAGTGTAGCTGCACGACCACGACGATCAGCCTTGTGATAGTTATCGATCAAGTTCTGGTCGTTAGTGAATGAGTGAACTGTTTCAACATGACCATTTAATACTTTGTATTTGTCATCTAAAACTTTTAATACAGGTGTAATTGCATTCGTTGTACAGCTTGCTGCTGAGATGATTTTGTCTTCATCTAAGATATCAGCTTGGTTCACACCAAATACAACGTTCTTCATGTCACCCTTACCAGGTGCAGTCAACACAACACGAGCAACGCCAGCGCATTGTAAGTGTTGGCTTAAACCATCAACATCACGCCATTTACCTGTGTTGTCGATAAGAAGAGCATTATCAATACCGTAAGCTGTGTAATCTACTTCGCTTGGGCTTGATGCATAAATCACTTTGATGAATTGACCATTTGCAATGATTGCTTCGTTTTCTTCATCAACTGAGATTGTGCCGTCGAATGTACCGTGAATTGAATCACGACGTAACAAAGAAGCACGTTTTGATAAGTCACCATCAGATGATTTACGCACAACAATCGCTTTTAAACTTAAGCCACGACCTAAACCAGATTGACTGATGATTAAACGCGCTAAGATACGACCAATGCGACCAAAACCGTAAAGCACAACATCTTTTGGCTCAGCAGCTTCTGAATTACCTTGGATAGAAGAAACAGCGTTTGCAACAAAAGCGTCAACATCACCACCTTGATTTTTATATTCAACAGCAAGTTTGCCGATATCAACTTCTGCAGAACCAATATTTTCAACTTCCATCAACGCTTCCAAGATTGGGAAGGTGTGAACAACTGAAAGCTCAACGTCTAACATACGTGTACGACGATGAGTTTTTAAAATTTGGATCACTGAACGGTTAATTAAAGAACGACCGTAAACAGAAACAACAATATTTTTCTCACGGTATAATTGACCAATTAAGGTAATCATGCGTTCCGCGATTTCTTCACGGTTTTTCCAACGACCTTGGTGTTCTGCGTGTAAGGCAATGATAGTTTCTTTGCTCACAGTTACGTCCTCTAATTTATATATACTGGGCGTGAATTTTAAAACGCCACAATTGTAATAGAATTATCATCAATATTGAATCAAAAGCTGCTAATCGGGCTAAGATTTTGTCCCAATTGACTATAAATTCATAAAATACCTATAATTATTTTTATGATTATTAGAAAATCATTTCTATTCAGGCATTACTCTTATTAATTCACTCACTCATAATCTTCGCAGCTTACAAAAATAACTACACCTACTTCGTTATTCTACTTCATCGCTTGGTTTTATACGTTTAGGGTAGTGCTTGAGGTTGACCTCAAGTTGATTCTGACGTCGTTTCTGCTCCAAGAGATGTAAAGTACCTTCTAAAATTAGCACCAATACTGCCAACCAAATAGGAATATAAGTCAGCCACTCTTCCGCACCAATTTTTTCACCCAGTAACAAAGACACAAGCGCCAATAAAACAGGCTCTAAATAGCCCAATAGACCAAAAATAATTAATGGCAAATATCGACTAGCTAAAATGTAACTCCCCAGACCAATTGCACTAAGTAAACCTAGACCAATAACCACAAAAAATAAACTTGGAAACTCTAAAAACTTCACATACGGTGTTGCTCCTGTATGTGTAAGAAAAATAGCAATTGGCAGTATCAACAATAAATCCCACCAAAAACCACCCAAATTATCGGTATGTATCTGCTTTCTTAAAATAAAATAAGCGGCATAGCCTATCGCTACAAATGTTGTTTCCCAAGCAATACTTCCCAGTCGCCAAACCTCATGCCCCACCCCAAATACAGCTAGTAAAACTGCGACCCACTGAAATTTTGAGAGTTTTTCTCCATAAAGAACACTTCCCGCTAGCACTAAAACCAAAGGAAGCAGGAAATAACCTAAAGAAACTTGTAACCCCCGACCATGCATAGGCCCCCATAAAAACAACCAAAGTTGCGCTGAGGTAAGTATCGAAGTAATTATTAATAATAGAATTAAACTTGGCTTAGCTAATATTCTTTGAAAGATCGATTTGATATGAACCAAATCACCACTCATCCACATAAATAAAGTTAAAAATGGTAATGTCGCAATAATACGCCAACCAAAGGTTTGCTCACTATCGAGCGCCCCCAAAAACTGAGTATAAAAATATAAAACACCGAACGTTACTGAAGCCAAAATAGAATAGGCTATTCCTTTAAACATTTTGAACCTCAGCGTTATTAGACGCTTTAATAAATACTTGACTTATCCACTATATAAAAATAAAAAAACCATGCAAGCATGGTTTCGAATAAGTATAACTTATTTATCGATGGTCGGGAAAAATTACATCGCTAACATCAAAACCTAGAGATTTTGCATAGTTTAAATATTCCAAGATGGTTTCTTTTTTAGGATTAGGGGTTCTAGATAATACCCATAAATATTTACGTCTCGGTTCACCAACTAAAACTGTTTGATATTCTTCATCCAATTTCAAAATCCAGTAGTCGCCACGTGCTAAAGGAATCCATCGAACACCTTCTGGTAAAAAACTCACACTTAATTTTGTGTTAAATGGAGCATTTACGACAAAGGCTTCACCTATACTTTGCTGTAAATTTCCATCTTTATCATAACATTTATTATCGACAACAATATTGCCATTTTCATTGAGTGTATAAGTCGCTGAAATGTTGTAAGCACATTTACGTTCAAAGAACATAGGTTTGCGTGCAACTTCGTACCATACTCCCAAATACTTATCCAACTCCACCTTATCAACAGTTGCTAAAGGCTTTGTTTGAGCATATGCGATTGTGCCAGCAGCCAAACCTGTTAGAACAACACCACCCACTGCAATTTTAGCTAGTCGCCAACTCGCTTTTGGAAAAGTTTTAATAAATGGCATGGGAAATCCTCAAAACAGAAATTTGTTATAAATAGTCATATAGTTAGCTTAGTAACATAGCTCAATTTATAAACAAAAACTGTTGCGATATGTATCATCTAACAGGATTTATCTCCACAATTATGACTGCAACATATGCGCTTTCATTCGAACAATCTCATCACGTAATCGAGCTGCTTGCTCAAATTGTAACTCTTTCGATGCTTTCAACATTTCCTTTTCCAATTTAGAAATGTGTTTTGCAAATAACTTTGGATCAGAGAGTAAGTGTTGCTCATCAGCACTGATTGACTGAGCTTGCTCAAGCACTTTTTCATCGATCTCATCATCACTGAGCACTTCGCCAGTATCAATTTCTTTAATGGTTTGTCGCACAGCACTGCGTGGTGTAATACCGTGAAGCTCATTGAACTCGATTTGCTTATTGCGACGACGCTCAGTCTCATCCATAGCCTTACGCATAGAATCAGTAATGCGATCAGCATATAAAATTGCTTTACCCTTCACATTACGGGCCGCACGACCAATAGTTTGAATCAATGACCGTTCTGAACGCAAGAACCCTTCTTTATCCGCATCTAAAATAGCGACTAAAGAGACTTCTGGCATATCCAAACCTTCACGCAACAAGTTGATCCCAACCAGTACATCATGCACGCCTGTGCGTAATTCATGAATAATCTTTACACGCTCAACCGTATCAATATCAGAATGCAGATAAGCTACCTTGACACCATACTCTTTTAGATATGAAGTTAAATCTTCAGCCATTCGCTTGGTCAGTGTGGTCACAAGGACACGTTCATTGACTTGTTTACGGACGTTAATCTCAGATAAAACATCATCCACTTGCGTCAACACTGGACGCACTTCAATTTCAGGATCAATTAACCCTGTAGGACGAACCACCTGCTCAACAATTTGTTCTGACTTTTCCAACTCGTATTGCGCTGGTGTTGCACTGACAAATACCGTCGTCGGAACAATGCGCTCCCACTCTTCAAATTTCATAGGACGGTTATCCAAAGCACTCGGTAAACGGAAACCGTAATTCACTAAGTTCTCTTTGCGCGAGCGGTCTCCTTTGTACATCGCCCCAATTTGAGGAACTGTTACATGCGATTCATCAATAATCAGCAAAGCATCTTCAGGAATATAATCAAACAAGGTAGGTGGTGCTTCGCCTGCTCCTCGACCTGAAAGATGACGTGAGTAATTCTCAATCCCGTTGGTATACCCGAGCTGTTGCATCATTTCTAAATCATAGCGTGTACGTTGCTCAATACGTTGAGCTTCGAGCAATTTATCATTGTCTTTGAAAAATTTAAGCTGATCTTTTAATTCATCTTTAATCGTATCAATCGCACGGGTTAGATGATCTTTTGGTGTTACATAATGACTTTTCGGATAGATTGTTACACGAGGAACTTTACGCACCAATTTACCTGTCAAAGGATCAAACCATCGAATCGAGTCAACCTCATCATCAAACAGTTCAACGCGAATGGCATCTTGATCAGATTCAGCAGGAAAAATATCAATAATTTCACCACGGATTCTATAAGTACCGCGTAAAAACTCTAACTCGTTGCGTGTGTATTGCATTTCAACTAGACGACGAATAATGTCATCTCGGCTGACGCGATCCCCTTGCACGATATGCAATAGCATTTGCATATAAGCATTTGGATCACCCAAACCATAAATCGCCGATACTGAAGCAACAATAATTGCATCTCTGCGTTCTAATAATGCACGAGTTGCAGAAAGTCGCATCTGATCGATATGATCATTGATCGCTGAGTCTTTTTCAATAAACGTATCTGAAGAAGGAACATAAGCTTCAGGTTGATAATAATCGTAATAACTTACAAAGTACTCAACCGCATTATTTGGAAAAAAGGCTTTAAATTCTCCATAAAGCTGTGCTGCCAGGGTTTTATTATGTGCCATAACGATGGTTGGACGTTGCGTTTGAGCAATCACATTTGCCATCGTATAGGTTTTTCCAGAACCTGTTACCCCTAACAACAATTGATTGCGAAAACCTTGTTCAATTCCTTTGACTAATTTTTCAATCGCCTGTGGTTGATCTCCCGCGGGTTGGTAATTTGTCACTAAGTCGAAAGGTTGATTTTCGCTCACAAGCACACTCTTTGATAAAATTTAAAAATAGTTTAACAAATCAATCTGGGCTAGTTGCTGCTTTTCAAGTTTAGTTGCATTTTATTAATAAGGTAACAACTGCCCATCCCAATTTAATAATTTCCCATGCTGATGTTTAGATAAGTTGTTCATCACGGCAATTAACCGATCGGCAGTTTGCTCAGCACTATATAATTTTTCTGGTGAAATATTGCGTTGGAATGGTTTAGATAATTCTGAATCCGTTGTTCCTGGATGAATACTTGCCACGAGAATATTTGAAGATTTACGTGCCCATTCAATACTTAAATTTTTAATGAACATATTCAGTGCGGCTTTGGTCATTCTATAGCTATACCATCCTCCTAAGCTATTATCCTCCAAACTCCCGACTTTAGCCGACAAGGAGAGCCATTTTAGATCATAATTTTTATTTAGAATTGGGGCTAAGGCTTGTGCAAGATGGACATGAGTCATTACGTTTTGTGACAAAGATTTATAAATCCATTCATCTCGAATTTGACTTAACATTTTCTCAGGCATATTAATATCTTCATGCAGCACACCTGCACAACAATAAATTTCTGAAACCTGAATATGATCCAAAAATTCTCGTACATGTTCTATTTGATCTGGGTCTGACAAGTCAGCTTGTAAATCACATTCTCTAAGCTTCTGGCGACTAATAGCATAAACTTGCTTTGTAGGTTGATGAATTAACTGTTTAAAAAGTGCATGACCAATTCCACCTGAAGCCCCAGCAATAACGATACTCATTTGGATCCCCTAAAGATTAATCATTTTTCAAACTTGAGCTTAGACAATAAGATGTGAATTTCATGTCACGAGAATTTTATCGCAATTCCCTTAACTGATTTGAAATAAAAAAGGCACTTAAGAATTTGAAATTCTTAGCATAACAATTAAATATTTTTTTACTTGACCCTATTACAAATCAATAGCAACATGGTTGCAACGACAACGCAAAATACGAATTCCAATGACATATCAATACCATGACGAAACAATCATTACAGAGCTTCCAGAAGACACTGTTTTTGTTTTTGGAAGTAATTTAGCAGGTATTCATGATACTGGAGCTGCACGTATAGCTGCACAACATTTTGCGGCGGTAAAAGGTGTTGGTCGTGGTTGGGCTGGTCAAAGTTTTGCTATTCCAACGCTCAATGAACATTTGCAACAAATGCCTCTTCCACAGATCGAACATTACGTTAATGATTTTAAAATTTATACGAAAAATCATCCCAAAATGAAGTATTTTGTGACCGCACTTGGATGTGGAAGTGCGGGTTATAAATTTTCGGAAATTGCACCGTTGTTTGAAGGCATTTCAAATAATGTGATTTTCCCACAATCCTTCAAACCCTATTTAGAACCTGACCGCAAAAGACTTTTCCCAACATTGACTCAAGAATGGGTGAAAGCTTTTATCAAAAATGAAGTTATTTTTTTTGATGAATACGGTTATGAATCTTATGAAGAAGCTCTCAACACGACTTCGTTGTCACCTGAACAGCAACAAATTGCATTACAAATTTTAAAAGAACCGATGTACCCATGTGATCGGTATGATCGTGGTCGTGAATATGAAATTAACGATACGCTCAAACATTTATCTAGCTTATTTAATTTTGATGAAAATGACGAAAAACCGATGATTTTCATTGGGACGATTATTGCATTGATGGAACTATACGAATTTGATGAAGATGACTTCATTCACCTATGGAATGGAGATATCCGAATTGATCATAGTGTAAATCGTTAATTGATAAGATCAGCTAAACCAAATCCCACAATAATGACAAATACAAGATTTGGTTTACATGGTTCTCTATTCGATAACTGACACACATTGCTGCGTACATATTTGATTTACATCAATATTATTACAAAAAATTTTAGCTTCATCACACTGACTTATTACTTTCATACTTTATCCGCCTATAATCAACATCTGATGAATAAAAAGCACACATAATAAGGATCAGATTGTGTGATTAAACTTAATCAATAGGGACATCTGAATGAAAGCTCAATCTCGTAAATTTATTGTTGCAACATCTGCAATTTCGATCATGGCTTTAAGTTATGCTGCGTTTAATCAAAGCAATACAAATCCAACTGCTCCAGTTAAAACCAACTCGATCAATCAAAGTACAACAAACTCTCTATCTACAACTCCATTATCAGTCGCAACACCCAAATTAAAAAGCACGATTCAAGCCCCAACAAATTCAAATACACCGATTAAAAATCAATATATTGTGGTTTTAAATCCATTATCCGAGTTACCGAGTACAGCTGCCAAAAATATCGCTCAACAATTTGGTGGAAAAATTCTATTTGTTTATTCAAAAGCAGTTCGCGGCTTTGCGATCAGTATTCCTGAAACAGCAAGTGAGCAATTTATTCAAGCAATGCAAAGAAATCCTCAGGTTAATTTCATTGAGCAAGATGCTGTCATACAAACTAATCTAACCACTCAGTCAAATCCTTCATGGGGCTTGGATCGAATTGATCAAAATAATCTACCACTCAGCAAAAGCTTCAGTTATGAAAATACTGGTGCAGGTGTTAATACCTATGTTGTAGACACAGGAATCTTGTCAACACATCAGGAATTTACAGGCAGAATTCAAAATGGTTTTAGTGCGATCAATGATGGTCGAGGGACAGAAGATTGTGATGGTCATGGCACACATGTAGCTGGAACTTTAGCAGGCACCACATATGGTGTAGCTAAAAATAGTCTTATCACCCCAGTGCGCGTTCTGGACTGTAATGGCTCTGGTGCAATGAGTGGTGTGATCTCAGGCTTAGATTGGATTATTCAAAATGGTCGCAAACCCGCTGTTGTGAATATGTCACTGGGTGGTAGTGCCTACAGCACATTAGATACTGCTGTTGATAATCTTGTGAATAACGGTTTCGTTACTGTAGTGGCTGCAGGTAATTCAAATACCGATGCATGTAATAGCTCACCTGCACGAGCGGCAAAAGCAATTACAGTTGCAGCAACAGACAGTAGTGATAATCGTGCAAGTTATTCAAACTACGGAAGCTGCGTAGACTTATTTGCACCAGGTAGCAATATTGCATCAGCATGGATTGGTAGCAACACAGCGACAGCCAATTTAAATGGTACGTCGATAGCATCACCTCATGTGGCTGGTGTCGTTGCAACTTTATTAGAAAGCTCCCCTACAGCGACTGTTCAAACAATAATAACTCAGTTACTCAGTTCTGCTACTGCGAATGTTGTATTAAACGTTGCTGGTAGTCCAAATAAGCTTCTTTACAACACTGTGTCGAGCGTAACTCAGCCGACTACTCCGACTTCGATTGTTAGAATTAGCCAATTAACTGGTTCTTCTGTAATCGTTTCAAAGTTAGGAACATGGCGCGCTAATGTCATCGCAACTGTGACTGATTCAAACAATTTACCTATCGCAAATGCGACAGTAAGTGGAGGTTTTAGTATTGGAGGAACATCAGTAAATTGCACGACAAATTCACAAGGTCAATGCCAATTGAACAGTGGTAATATCAGCCGATTTACGAGCAATACCAAATACAGTGTCAAAAATATTTCAGGTACTAATATGACTTACGCTTCTAGTAGTAATATCGTAAGCTCAGTTACCATTTATCGTTAATAGATAGAACCATTATAAAAAAACCTCGCAAGCTGCGAGGTTTTTTATTTCAATCACACTGTGACTTGATTAACGCTTGCCCATTGAGCGACGTGTGCCACGTGGTGGCATCCAAGTACGATCAGCATACTGCTCAGGTTTTGGTCTCACCTGATTGTGTGTTGACTGCTCATCTGAGTCATCTTGCGCAGATGGCATCGGGAAAGGTAATTTCACCAAAGCTTTTTTGGCTTTTGGTTGTTGCGTACTCATTAAAATTCTCTCGAAATCTAAATTTCTAGCGGCTATTGTAAAGGATTTTTGATATTTTGATAAAAATAAAATATGTAAAAAAAAATCCTATAAATCTCCAGTATTTGGTAACTTTTTATTCGATTAAGGCAACTTTCGACCACACCTCAGCTTATTTGAGCTAAAATATAATGCTTTTTATTTTTTAATCCCATAAGAAGGAATAATGCCGTGGACGTACGTCTATCTGATCGTGTAAAGGCTATCAAACCGTCCCCTACACTAGCAGTTACGAATAAAGCTGCAGAGCTTAAAGCTGCTGGTAAAAACGTGATTGGTTTAGGTGCAGGCGAACCAGACTTTGATACACCTCAACACATCAAAGATGCAGCAATTGAAGCGATTAACAAAGGCTTTACAAAATACACAGCAGTTGACGGCACTCCAAGCTTAAAAAAGGCGATTATTGCGAAATTAAAACGTGATAACAATTTAGATTATCAACCTAACCAGATTTTAGTATCTTGTGGTGGTAAGCAAAGTTTCTTTAATTTGGCTCTTGCGCTCTTAAATAAAGGTGATGAAGTCATCATCCCTGCACCATTTTGGGTAAGTTATCCAGATATGGTGATCATCGCTGAAGGTACACCAGTGATTGTAAAATGTGGTGAAGAACAACGCTTCAAAATCACACCTGAACAATTAGAAGCTGCGATCACACCAAATACTCGTTTGTTAGTACTTAATAGTCCTTCAAACCCAACAGGTATGATTTATACCAAAGCTGAGTTAGAAGCTCTTGCTGACGTTCTACGCCGTCATCCGCAAGTTTTAATTGCATCAGATGATATGTATGAACCAATCCGTTGGGAAGATGAATTCTATAACATTGCGACGATTGCTCCTGATTTATACGACCGCACTATCGTACTCAATGGCGTATCTAAAGCTTATGCAATGACAGGCTGGCGTATTGGTTATGCTGCAGGTCCAGCAAAACTAATCGGTGCGATGAAAAACATTCAATCACAATCTACATCGAACCCAACTTCAATTTCACAAGTTGCAGCTGAAGCCGCATTAAATGGTCCACAAGACGTCCTTCAACCTATGATTGAAGCATTTAAGCGTCGCCATGACTTAGTTGTGAATGGTCTGAATGAAATCAAAGGTATTTCTTGCTTACCAGCAGATGGTGCATTCTACGCATACGCAAACATTCGCCCATTGATTCGTGCTAAAGGCTTAAAATCTTGCACAGAGTTTTCTGAATGGTTGCTCGAAGAAACTGGTGTAGCTGTTGTACCAGGTGATGCATTTGGTTTAGGTGGCTTTATGCGTATTTCATATGCAACTGCGGATGAAGTGTTGGTAGATGCTCTAACGCGTATTAAAAATGCTGCTGATTCAATCGAAGGCGTTGATGCTGCAATTGCTTCTATTGAAGCAGAGAAAATAGCTTAAATATTAAAAAATAAAAAAGACCTGTCTTGTACAGGTCTTTTTTATTTCAGAAATTTTAAACACGTTTTGGACGACTTAATGTCAAATAATGACAATAGAAAGGGAAACTTTCGTTCAAAGCAATTTTTTGGACTTTATTTTCTAAAGTATTCCAAGCATATGCATAGGCTTGTTTAAATAAACTATTCTTTTTAAAAGCGAAAAGAAATAAAGAGTTTTGACCATTTACCCCATCTTGTGTTGGCAACAAATAATGCGATTTTGCTAAGGTCTTAAGCTGATGCTCAGTCCATTTATCACTTAGCCAAAGTTGTAATAAATCACCTAAATATAAGCGCTCATCACTAAAACTTGCGAAATGAATATTTGCGCTTTCTACGACTTGATAATATTGGGAAGGATCGTTAATTATATTGAGATAATTTTGCTTATAGAAAGAAAAATTAGAAAAAATAGATTCAATACAAAGAGTAGTCATTTCGACCTCCGATTTAGCCATTTTAGTGCTGGCAAGTTGGGTTAAATCCACACTGTTTAGACTGATCTAAACACTTTTGTTAAATCAAAATCTAACAACAGCCTCATCAAAATTCAAGTTTTTTTTATAGACTTTGCTCAACTGTGCAAATAAAAAGCATCCAACATCAAAATATAAGAAACTTGATGTTTTTCGCTTGACCGATTTTAAAAGCCGCCTATAATGGCACTCAGATTCTCCCATAGCTCAGTCGGTAGAGCGACGGACTGTTAATCCGCAGGTCCCTGGTTCGAGCCCAGGTGGGAGAGCCAAGATTCAAAAAGCCTTTATCTTTGATAAAGGCTTTTTTATTGCAAATATAAAATTTAAATGCCCCTATTTCTAGAGGCATCTTGATCAATTCATTTTTTAAGCAGCAATATTTGCAGGAACACCACTATGAAAACGGAAAGTATCATCTGGGCTTAAAATTAAATTCTTTTCAACCTCACGTATATGATCAATACGCTTCTGAATATTCTCTTCAGGGTCTTTCAATTTTGCTGTTTTAGCTACATCTAAAGCCAGCGCTAAATAATCTTCAAAATGACGAGACTCTGACTTAAGCAAATATCGATAATAACGCCCCAACTCATCATCAACCTTCGGTGCGAGTGAGTAAAATCGCTCACAAGAACGTGCCTCAACGAATGCACCAATGATCATCACATCAATCAAAGCTTCAGGTTCATAAGTACGAATTTCTTTGCGTAATTCCCCCGCATACCGCCCCGCACTTAAGCCTTTCCATTCTAAACCACGCTTAGTCATGAACTCTAACACTTGCTCATAGTGCAGCATTTCTTCACGAACTAATTGTGCTAACTTTACTTGCAGGTCAGTAAAGAAACTATAACGGAACATTAAATTCATCGCTGTTCCCGCAGCCTTTTTTTCACAATTCGCATGGTCTTGCATTAAGATATCTAAGTGATTAACAGCTTCATCTAACCAAGCTGGAGGAGTCGTACACCCTAAGAAATCAATAACAGGTTGCATTAACTCATCGTAGTTTAAATTGCTCATCCAATTATCTCTCAGCCGCCTGAATTGCTGCTTTCATATCTTTGACTGCTTGGGCTAAACCTACAAATATACTATCCGAAATAATTGAGTGCCCAATATTGAGTTCATGAATTTGTGGAATCGCAGCAATGGGTGCAACATTATTTAGGTTCAAACCATGTCCTGCATTCACAACTAACCCTTTAGCTGCTGCATATTCAGCACCTTTGATAATGCGTTCCAATTCAGCATGTTGTTCTGCTTCAGTTTCAGCATCAGCATAAGCACCCGTATGAATCTCAATGGTTGGAGCACCGCATGCTACTGCAGCATCAATTTGAGCAAAATCAGCATCAATAAATAAAGAAATATCACTACCAATCGCTTTGAGTGCCTCAGTAGCCGCTTTGACTTTATCAAAATGACCTACCACATCCAAGCCCCCCTCAGTCGTTACTTCTTGGCGACGCTCTGGAACAAAACATACATGTTGTGGTTTAATTTCTTTGGCAAACTCAACCATTTCATCGGTAACAGCCAATTCAAGATTCATACGCGTTTTCAATAAAGGACGCATACGACGAACATCATCATCTTGTATATGACGACGGTCTTCACGCAAATGCAAAGTGATCCCCTCAGCGCCTGCTTCTTCACAGATTAAAGCAGCTTGAACTGGATCAGGATAAGTAGTACCACGTGCTTGTCTTAATGTCGCAACATGATCAATATTTACACCCAATATTGCAGCCATAAAAATATCCTATAGGTTATTACACAAAGCAGTTCAGATACTGCCTCAAGAGAATTAAGATTGAGTATTTTGAATCCACAATTGCCGACTTTTTAAAGGGCGATCGCCCAATAATGCGCTAATCATCTGACGATATAGTTTACTCAATAATTGCAATTGCTCGTTAGCAAAATCCTGTCCAAGCTCATAACTTTGCATCGATGCGATTAAACGTCCTTCTAACGTAGATCTAGATGCTTGTGCAACAGGCATAAAACCATCATTCAGTTGAAATTGGTAATGCTGAAAAGCAAGAATTTCTTGTTGATTTGCATCAATCGAAAAATCTATTGCATAACCAAGTTCTTGCAATAGAACATGTTCAAATTTACGTAAAATCTGTTTCAAAAATACTGAGGCTTGCGGATGTGAAGCTAATTGTTGTAACTGCAACAATATCACTTGGTATTGTTGAAAAGTTTGCGACATGGCTTCTTCTAGGGGACATAAACGCAATACAATTTCATTTAAATAAAATCCAGCAAAAAAAGCATCACCATGAAAAAAAACAGGCTGATTTAGAATTTCTAATTTAGTGAAATTTTTGAGTTCCGACTTACCTGAAGCTTGTAAGCGAATTGGCTGGTATTGTGGAGGAGGCGTTTGCCTTAAAATTCCATCCACGCGCCCATATTCTTGTGTAAACAAATGCACAATATGACTTTTTTCACGGTATTTACGATGGTGAATTAAATAACCATGTAGAACTTCATTGCGCATCATATGACAAGATCAGTCCTTGTCTTCCCCATTGTCTTTCTGCTCTTCATCATCACCATCAGGAATGACTGCACCAACTACAGCAGCAGTGCCTTTTACAACACCTTTAGTGGTCTTATAGGCAACTTTAACAGGTACGGTTACAAGTTTGTGAATACAACCTTGCAACATGAATACACACATCAGGATAGCAAATACATGTATTGATTTTTTCATACCTGTTCCCTTGTACATTATTGCTTAGATGTCACTATAACCCAAGCTTTTGAGCGCACGCTCATCATCAGACCATCCGCCTTTAACTTTCACCCAAAGCGTCAACATGATCTTTTGTTCAAACATTTTTTCCATGTCTGTACGTGCATCCATACCAATACTTTTTAGTTTCGCACCTTTGTCTCCGATGACAATTGCTTTTTGACCTTGGCGCTCGACAAAAATCGTTGCATCAATATAAGTACAAGGTGGCTTTAGACGACCAGTTTTTTCATTTACTGTCGCTTCTTCTGTTTTAAACGATTCAATTTGTACCGTTAAATCATATGGAAGTTCTTCACCCAACTGACGCATAATTTTCTCACGAATAATTTCACTCGCAAGAAAACGTTCAGAACGATCGGTAATTTGGTCTAATGAATATAAAGGGGCTTGATAAGGCAAATATTTTTCAATAGTGTCACGTAAATGTTCTAGATTAGCACCACGTAGTGCCGACACTGGAACAATTTCAGCAAAGTCCATTAATTTGGCACGTTCACGAATTAATGGTAGAGCTTCATTCTTATTTTCAAAAGTATCTAGCTTATTGATCACCAGAATGACTGGCATTTCTGCATTCTTAAGTTTCTCTAAAACCAACTCATCATTTTGAGTCCATTTTTGAGCATCGACCACAAATAAAACTAGATTCACATCTCGTAATGCTGAATGTGCAGCACGATTCATCATTTTATTAATCGCACGCACTTCTTTTTTGTGCATCCCAGGTGTATCTACAAATACAGCCTGAGATTTCTCACGTGAATCAATACCGACAATTTTATGACGTGTCGTTTGTGGCTTACGTGAAGTGATCGAAAGCTTTTGACCTAACAAGTGATTCATTAATGTCGATTTACCAACATTAGGACGACCCACAATTGCAACGAAACCGCTTTTAAAGTCGGAAGGAATTGTTGTCCCTTGCGAGCTAAAGAACTGATCAATTAAATTATTACCATCTTGCGACTCAATTGCATCTGGCTTATTTTCATTTGAATGAGACATTCGGTTATTGCTCCAATAATTTTAAAATTTCGGCTGCTGCAGTTTGTTCAGCAAAACGCCGACTTGAGCCCTCACCAATAAATTTTGGCATCCCTTCAACATTGCATTCAACTTTGAAATGTTGGTTAGGTGCATCACCTTGAATATCTACAACCTCGTAAACTGGGAGAGGTTTTTTACGTGCTTGTAAATACTCTTGCAGGCGTGATTTCGGATCTTTGAGCTGATCTGTCGGTTCGATATGATCTAGATAAGGCTCATACCATTTTAACACAATGCTTTGCAGTAGATTTAGGTCATTACTATCTAAATAAATCGCACCAATAATTGCTTCCACAGTATCAGCCAAAATAGACTCTCGATGATGTCCACCTGATTTTAGCTCACCTGTACTTAAGATTAATGACCGACTCAGCTGTAGGTCATTCGCAATTTTCCCCAAAGCTTCTTGACGGACCAAAGTCGCACGCATTCGCGTTAAACGTCCTTCATTCTCTTTAGGATATGTGTGATAAAGATAATTAGCGATGATCATCCCTAATAATGAATCGCCTAGAAATTCTAGGCGCTCATAGTTATGCTTATGGCTCACAGAACGATGAGTCAATGCCAGTTTTAACAAATCAAATTGTTGAAACTGATGACCTATTCGATTCTGTAGTCGAGCGTCATTCAGCTTGTTGTTTGGCAGATTTTTGGTCAAAAGTCTTCTCAAAAGTCATAACTAAACTAATATTAAGCATGAAAGGCTTACGCACTTCATACTTTTTCTTAACGATTAAATCATCTTTATAAGTCACGATTGCAACATCTTTAAATCTCAAATCCCGAACGCCATTCATATCTAGACGTTGATCCATTTGCTGAGCAAACTTTGCTGGTGTGATATTTTCTGGACTATCCTTTAATACACCTTCGATTTGAGTATTGATGATTTTATCGTCCCAATACGCTGGCCATATCGCAATGGCAGCTTTAACTGCAATTGCAAAAAGAACCACCCCAAATAAAATAGCAATATACGAAGCCCCTTGCTGAGATTTACGCATTTTATATTTCCTATGTGTTTTTATTAATCAATCTTACCATTTCGGTTAAAACTTGGAAGATTAAAACCAGGCTCTTTATGCATCCAAATATAGAATGCTCGTCCAGTTAAATTTTCTTCCGGTACAAATCCCCAAAAACGACTGTCCGCACTTTGATCACGGTTATCACCCATTGCGAAGTATTGCCCTTTCGGTACAGTTACCTCCCAATCCTGACCATTACTTTGAATGAATACGTCATTTGCTTTTGCAACAAATGGTACTAAAGCTTCAGCACCTTTTAACTGAGCGAATTGATATTGTTCTGCTAGTGGGTTACGCCCATCTAGATAACGAATTAAATGCTGATGCTCACCCAAAGTCTCTTTAAAATAATACACAGTCGGTGTTTCTAATTGATCTTTTGCTCGATTTACTTCAGTGGCAACTTTGGCTATTTGTTTACCATTGATAATCAATTGCCCAGATTTAAACTGGATATGGTCTCCAGGTAATCCAACTACACGCTTAATATAGCTAATTGTGGGCTGTGGAGGGTATCTAAAAACAATTACTTCCCCACGATTTGGCTCACCAACATCGAGTACTTTTGAGTTCACAATTGGTAGACGCACGCCATAATCAAATTTGTTGACCAAAATAAAATCCCCAGTCTCTAAGGTTGGCACCATAGAGTCTGAAGGAATATTAAATGGCTCATATAAGAATGAACGTAAAACCAAAACAACAGCTAAAACTGGCCAGAAGTCATAGGCCCATGTGATAATAAAATTTTCCTGATCACGACCTTTATTTGCACGCTGTTTAAATACAAACTTATCAAGCAACCACACTAGAAAAAAAATCAGTGTGGCAGGTACTAAAATCAAATTAAAATCAAAATCCATGGGTGAGTCCTAATTATTTCTTTATCGTTCGACTTTCAATACAGCTAAGAAAGCTTCTTGTGGGATTTCAACACTTCCCACCTGCTTCATGCGCTTCTTACCTTCTTTCTGTTTTGAAAGTAATTTCTTCTTACGAGACACGTCACCACCGTAACATTTTGCCAATACGTTTTTACGCATCGCTTTTACAGTAGAACGAGCAATAATTTGTGCACCAATCGCTGCCTGAATTGCAACATCGAACATTTGACGAGGGATCAAATCCTTCATCTTTTCAACCAAAGCGATTCCGCGATGGCGAGCATCCTGACGATGACAAATCATCGCTAAAGCATCAACTTTCTCACCATTAATTAATACATCAACCTTAACTAAAGATGAACTCTCAAAACGTACGAAGTTGTAATCGAGCGATGCAAAACCACGTGAGCAAGACTTCAATCGATCAAAGAAGTCCATTACCACTTCAGCCATTGGGATTTCAAATGTGATAGACACTTGGTTTCCAAGGAATTTCATATCCTTTTGCACACCACGACGCTCTACACACAAAGTCATCACATTACCTAGATACTCTTGAGGAACAAGAATATGACATTCTGCAATTGGTTCACGCAAATCTTCGACTGTTGATCCATCTGGCATTTTTGATGGACTGTCGATATAGATGGTTTCACCTTTTTTGGTGAGTGCTTCATAAATTACAGTAGGTGCTGAACTGATTAAATCTAAATCATACTCACGCTCTAAACGTTCCTGTACGATTTCCATATGCAACATACCAAGGAAGCCGCAACGGAATCCGAAACCTAATGCATCTGAGCTTTCAGGTTCAAAAAACAATGCCGAGTCGTTAATTTGCAGCTTTTGTAATGCTTCACGGAATGGTTCAAAGTCGCTAGAATCAATTGGGAAAAGCCCAGCATAAACTTGCGGTTTAACCTTTTTGAAACCTGGTAGAGTGGCAACATCAGGTGTCGATGATAAAGTAATGGTATCACCTACTGGTGCACCAAAAATATCCTTAATCCCCGCAATAACGAAACCTACTTCACCAGCTTCTAGGATATCGGTCTCAGTATGCTTAGGATTGAAAACACCAACTGAAGTAACTGGATGTGTTTGACCAGTCGATTTCACTAGCATTTTATCGCCTTTGCGGATACGACCTTGTTTGATACGAACAAGTGAAACCACACCGAGATAATTATCAAACCATGAATCAATGATTAAAGCTTGTAATGGAGCTTCACGATCACCTTCAGGTGCTGGAATAACGTCAACCAAACGCTCTAAAACACCTTCTACACCCAAGCCAGTTTTTGCTGAACATGTTGGAGCATCAGTTGCTTCAATACCAATGATTTCTTCAATCTCGTGAATAACACGCTCTGGCTCAGCTTGTGGAAGATCAATCTTATTTAAGATTGGTAATACCTCCAAGCCCTGCTCAATTGCTGTATAACAGTTCGCTACAGACTGAGCCTCAACACCCTGTGCAGCATCGACCACCAGTAATGCACCTTCACAAGCAGCTAAAGAACGTGACACTTCATATGAGAAATCTACGTGGCCTGGCGTATCAATAAAGTTAAGCTGATATTCTTGACCATTTGGATGTGTGTAGTACAAAGTAACGGATGCAGCTTTAATGGTAATCCCACGTTCGCGCTCGAGCTCCATTGAATCCAGTACTTGTGCTTGCATTTCACGATCTTGCAAACCACCACACATTTGAATAAAACGGTCAGCCAAAGTGGACTTACCATGGTCAATATGAGCAATGATCGAGAAATTTCGTATATTTTTGATATCTACGGATTTTTTAGCTTGCGCCATGGGTTACCTTGAGAATATTGAACGCTCATAACTTTTTAGTTGCTATAAGCCAAAACGGTTTAACAAAATTGTTGCCGATTATAACAGAAGCCAATTTTAAAGTATTCAAAATAATTATCTTGCTTTCAAAACCTATCGCTTTAGCTTACTCGCGAAGTAACTTAATCCACTTGATGGTATAAAACTGAGAAATCCATAGGATCGAGCTGAGCGGAAATAGGTTGATATGCTTGTGTGAAGCTTGGTGACATACGTTTTGGACGCCCTGTCGAAATTTCAATACAAGCCCACTTAGTATTACCCATAAAAATAATGCTTTGATCTTTAGGTCGATAAAATGCGTACTGACGAAATGAATAAAGTGCATTTAGATCGTCTAGCCAAGTTCTTAAAATAATTTCTTCACCTTCAAGCGCAGCTTTCCGATATTGGACATGATGCTCGACTGCCACCATCGCATGCTTAAGTTCAAAATACTGTTTTAACCCCAAACCTAAAGCTTCGATATGTGCTGCAGCTACATCTTGCATCCATTGGACATATATCACATTGTTAACATGACCCAATACATCTATATGCTTAGCTTCTACTTGAATTTTTAAATCAAAAATTGTGCTCATATTACTTATTAATCACTAAATTCAACGATCATGGCATACACTAGTGCAATCTAGTTCCAATTTCAAAAATAAAAACCACCCAAAATTTGGGTGGTTTCAAGACCATTAATCTTATTTAAGGTAAGCGTAAACCTAAAATTGCACGTTGCCCTTGGCGAATAATTGCAACTCGCGCAACACTATTTTTTGGTAAAGCAGCTACCGTTTTTGCAAACATCTGACTGTTTGTAATCGGAGTTCCGTTCACCTGAATAATCACATCACCCGCGACGATATTAGACAATGATGCTAATCCACCACGCTTAACATCTTGAACTAGAATTCCACCATTAACATCCAAGCGAGTTTGCTCTGCTTGAGTTAAATTACGGATACTCATCCCTAAACCACTTGTTGGATTATTCTTATCTTCTGCAGCTGGCGTATCATCTGGCGCGGTGCCAAGTGTTGCCGATATAGTACGAGTTCTATCATCTCTTAAAACATCTAATTGAATCGTTTGGTTCGGTGCTACCCGATTAAGCACATTTAACAAATCACTTGTGCGCAGAATTGAATTTCCATTAATTTTCAAAATCACATCACCCGACTTCAGACCTGCTTTTTGAGCTGGCGATTTAGGTGTAACTTGTGTGATGAGAGAACCTTCAGGTTTTGGTAATTTATAAGCCTCTGCTAGGTTACGATCAATATCTTGCAACATCACACCAAGATAAGAACGTGTCACTTTACCATTCACTTTTAATTGCTGAACAACATCCATCGCAACATCAATAGGAATAGAGAATGACAATCCCATATAACCTCCAGTTCCACTGAAGATACGCGAGTTAACACCAATCACTTCACCTTGTTGATTGAACAAAGGACCACCAGAGTTACCTGGATTTAAAGCGGCATCAGTTTGAATAAAAGGAACAGAAGTTTCACCACTCATATTTCGAGACTTTGCACTTACAATTCCAGCTGAAGCTGAATAATCAAAACCAAATGGCGAACCAATCGCGAGAACAGGCTCACCAACTTTGAGTCGATTCACATCACCAATTTTTAATTCAGGAAAATTATTGCCATTCACTTTGAGAACAGCAACATCTGTTCGCTCGTCACTTCCCACTAAGGTTGCATCGAGTTCACGACGATCATTTAGGGTGATACTAATTCTGGATGCATTCTCAATTACATGATGGTTGGTAACTAAATAACCATCTTTACTAATGAAAAATGCGCTGCCGTAGGCAGTTTTTTCTTGTGGTCCCTGCTGCTGTGGGATAATGATCTGATTACCAAAAAAACGACGTAGTATTTCGGGTACTTGTTGCTGTAATAACTCTTCCTGAGTCATTTTCTTGACAACATTTACACTCACTACCGCAGGACTAACCTGTTCTACGAGGTTTGAAAAATCTACTGGTGACGCAGCATTTACTTGTACAGCTGCTACTGTAAATACCGCAGTGAACAATCCTTGTTGTATATATCGACTTTTCATAGAAGCAAGAACCTACATACTGATGATGGAATAGAAATTTAAGCTAATGTTTTATCATAAGCTACATTTTTATTTCGTTAAAAAATGTTTGTATTTTCGGGGTATACAAACAAATTTAAAAATAAAATTATGGAGAAAATGTGGAGAAATATATTCTTCCTAATTACCTCTTGAGTTTCTATTGAATTACTTAAATAGAAATTAAAACCATGTTGCTTCACGTAACTTATGTTCAATCTGTGTGAAAAGTTTAATTCTTGGCATATAGACTAATTATCTGGTTATTCGCTAAAAATTCGCGCAATTCTAAGCAGAATAGCACTTGCCTTTTTTACAAAAAAGCGGTGTCATTAGCGAACGTTTGATATTGAAGCAGATCGACATGCCTGATTTAGAAACAATTCATCATTTTGACGTGATTATTGTAGGCAGTGGTGGTGCAGGTTTAAGTCTCGCACTTTCTTTACCTCATCATTATAACATTGCAATCTTAGCTAAGGCTGAACTAACTGAAGCTAGCACTTACTATGCTCAAGGTGGTGTTGCTGCGGTATTGGATGAGACTGATTCGATTCAACAACATATTAATGACACTATGATTGCAGGCGGACATCTTTGTGAGTTAGATGCTGTCAAACATACGGTTGAAGGTGGTAAGCCTTCTGTAAATTTCTTATTAAAACAAGGTGTCCAGTTCACTCTAGACGATGATGAACAACTTCATCTCACCCGTGAGGGTGGCCATTCGCAGCGTCGAATCATTCACTCGGCTGATGCAACTGGTAAAGCCATTTCAACGACCCTAGTTGAACGTGCGAAAGAACGTAAAAATATCACTATCTTTGAAAACTACATTGCAATTGATCTTATTACCTTGCACAAACTTGGTCATCTAGATCAAACCAACCGTGCAATAGGTTTATATGCTCTTAATGAAAAGACTGAGCAAGTTCATACTTTCTTAGCACCTTTTACTGCATTAGCATGTGGCGGTGCAATGAAGGCATATCTCTATACATCTAATCCAGATATTGCTACAGGTGATGGTATTGCGATGGCGTATCGTGCTGGTTGTCGTGTAGCAAACATGGAGTTTAATCAATTCCACCCAACGTGTTTATACCACCCTAAAGCACGCTCTTTCTTAATTACTGAAGCAATGCGTGGTGAAGGTGCGTACTTACGTCTACCTGACGGCGAGCGTTTTATGCTTCGTTTTGACGAACGCGCTGAACTGGCGCCACGCGATATTGTGGCACGTACCATCGACCATGAAATCAAACGTCTAGGTATTCGTCATGTGTGGTTAGACATCACACATAAATCACCTGAATTTATTATTGAACACTTCCCTACGCTATATGCTCGTTTGCTTGAACTCGGAATTGATATTACCAAAGACATGATTCCTGTTGTTCCTGCTGCTCACTATACCTGTGGTGGTGTAGTTGTAGATTCTAATAGCCAAACTGATCTCGATGGTTTATACGCGATTGGTGAAACTTCTTATACAGGTTTACACGGCGCAAATCGTATGGCGAGTAACTCGTTACTTGAATGTTTCGTTTATGGTATGAGTGCAGCAGAAGACATTCAAAGCAAACATAATCTGAACTTTGAGTTTCCAAACGTACCATCTTGGGATGAATCGCAGGTTACTGATGCTGACGAAGATGTTGTGATCTTACAAAACTGGGACGAACTACGTTCAACCATGTGGAACTACGTCGGTATTGTTCGTACGACTAAACGTCTACAACGTGCGTTACATCGTATCGAGATGTTGAAGCGTGAAATCAATGAATACTATCAAGATTACCGAGTCAGTAAGAACCTGATCGAATTGCGTAACCTCGTTTTAGTTTCTGAAATGATTGTACGTTGTGCGATGGAACGTAAGGAATCTCGTGGTTTGCATTACACGCTTGATTACCCAGAGCTTTCAAACGAAATTCGTAAGACAGTGTTAACCCCACCAAACTTTAAGGTGGAACAGCCGTTGGTAAATGAGTAATACTTTCAAGTTTTTGATATTTTCAAGATAACTTATAGTTATTATTTACTATCGAGGTAGGCGACATGGATGTCGCCCGTTGAGCTGCGGTATCAAGGATATACCGTCAGCTCAACAAAGGATTTTTGTTACTTTTCATCTTTGAAAAGTAAGGCATAAGAAATAAAACCAAAACATCACCCAAACTTTTCGACCATGCAGGTTGAGTGTATAACCGTATTTACTTCAAATACTGCAAAGCATCTTCAAATACAAGATCCTCATTTTGTGTTGCATCCAAACGCTTGATCCGTTCAGGCTCTGCTTGCCATAAAGTCTCATAACCAGCACGTACCTTGGCAAAGAAGCTCAATTTTTCTTGTTCAAAACGATCTAATGCACCACGCTCTCGAGCACGGGTCATGCCCAACTCAATCGGTGCATCCAACCAAAAGGTAATATTCGGCATTTTTGCCACAAAAGTTTGATTTAACAATTGCAGCTTTTCCTGACTTAAACCACGACCAGCACACTGATAAGCAAAGCTGGCATCAGTAAAACGATCACTCAACACAATTTTTCCCGCCGCTAATGCAGGTAAAATCACTTGTTGTAAATGTTGAGCTCGTGCAGCATAAATCAGTAATAGCTCAGTATCATGACTCATTTGCTCATCATGATTTACTGCCAATAATAATGTACGAATCTGTTCTGCTAATGGTGTGCCACCAGGCTCACGGGTCAGTACAACTTCTTTACCTTGCTGTTCAAAGTACTGATGAATTTTACGAATCAGAGTGGTTTTCCCTACACCTTCCGTACCTTCAAAACTAATAAACATCATTCACCTTGATTTTTCTTTGAACGGAGTACAGACAAGTAATCTTGTACTGCACGATTATGCTCTGCTAGAGAAGCACTAAATTTATGTCCACCATTTCCTGTTGCGACGAAATAAATATTTTTTGAATCGTCTGGATGCATCGCTGCTTCAATCGCTTTTTTGCTTGGTAACGCAATTGGGGTTGGCGGTAAACCATTAATTGTATAAGTGTTATATGCGGTTGGTGTCCTTAAATCATTACGTGTGATATTACCTGTGTAACGATCCCCCATACCATAAATTACAGTTGGATCGGTTTGTAAGCGCATACCAATTTTTAAACGACGCACAAAAACACCTGAAACTTGCTCAAGCTCACGATCTAAACTGGTTTCTTTTTCAATAATTGAAGCCATAATTAATGCTTCATATTTATCTTTATAAGGAAGATTGGCTGCTTTATTCGCCCAAGCTTCATCTAAAGACTTCATTTGACGATGATATAAATCCGTTAAGATTTTTTTATCAGTTTCGCCTTTGGCAAAGAAATATGTATCTGGTGCAAACAAGCCTTCAGGATGTGAATAAGGAATATCAAGTTCTTTTAATAATTGATCCTGAGGTAAATCCAATATTGTTTTAGTGACATTTGAATCTTTTTTGAGGTTGTTAATCAGTTGTTTAAATGTCGTGCCTTCTATCACTAAAATTCGATTCATTTGAGCATTTTCAGCATTCGACAACATTTCCAAAACTTGACGAACACTCATACCCTGCGTGACTTCATAAACACCTGCTTTCATCGTGTCATGAATCATGAACTTTTGATAGAGTTTCAAAAGAATCGGAAAATTCACTTTATTTTCTTCAGCTAAACGGTCAATAAAACCAGAATAGGTATCTCCAGAAGAAATGACCAAAAGCTGTTTTTTGTTTTGAACAGGATAATTCTTGAATAAACTTGACCAGAAAATACCAAAGATCACAATCAAAAAAGCGATGACTGCAATGATAAAAAACTTAATAGAAAACTGAGCTTGTGATTTGGATTTAGGCTTTTTCTTAGTTTTGCTTGGATTCGGAGGTTTTGGCATATTTAGTCAATCTGGCTAAGTTTTAAAGAATTAAATAAATCAAGATACGGTTGCTGCTGCATTGTTCGATCTTGAAATCGAACTACAGCTTTCATCGGATGCAAAGCATTACAGAAAAATATGTTCTGGATATGCGCGATCTGATCCATTTCAATACAACGTTGTTCACATGAAATATGATTTTGTTGCATACGAGATAGAATGTGCGCACGCATTACACCGTGCACGCCATTATAGCGAAGTTCTGGAGTAATCCATTGATCATTTATACGAATAAAACAATTACTGCTTACACCTTCAACAATATACCCTTGCACGTCCGTAACTAACGCTTCGAGCCAACCTCGCTGATCTGCTTCTTGCTTCAACACAACTTGCTCTAGTCGATTCAAAGTCTTCAAACCAACTAAATGAGGCATATGCAAACCTACAGCATGATTCAGTAAACCACTTTCAATCCATTCAGGCTCTAAATGTTGCCATTGTTTGGGATAAAACCACACATATACATCAGCTGGGTGTAAAGGGAGACTATATCCTCGGTCACCTTCTCCACGACTGATTACAACCTTCAACGTACCATTCAACTTTTTTCCATGTTTTGACAATTGATCTAGTGCTTGGTCTATAAAAGATAAATCAGCATCCAAACCTAATTTTTTGCAAGCATAATTCAAACGAGCAATATGTAGTTCTTTTAATTCCATGCCTCCGTGCACCAATCTTGCTGTTGTGAAACACCCATCACCGTAGTGAAACGCACGATCTAATAAAGGAATTGAATCAATCAACTGCCCATTTTTATAGCATTGCATAAGTTAAAGATCCTTTAGGATACATTCATAGAAGCTATTAAGTTTAATAACTTATTGATTTTAAATAATTATAACAACTTCACTCATAAAATAAAAATTTCTTATTTATCAGTTATTCAGCATAACTTATCTCTTTTATGTATTTCTTAATTTTTCATATCAAATTCGATTTTAATTATTTTTTTTGCAAAAAGACTGCAGTTATGCTGCGTACATATTCCAAACAATGATTTAATTTTTGAGGGGTCTCCATGCGTTTATCTCAGGTCAAAGTCGGTGTAATTGCTGCATTACTTTCAGTTTCTTCTTTTGCTGCGCAAGAGTTTTTAAATGTGTCTTATGATCCGACACGTGAACTCTATACAGATTTCAATAAACAATTCGGTGCTTACTGGAAACAGCGCACAGGACAAGATATTGACTTCAAACAATCACACGGCGGCTCAGGCAAACAAGCACGTGCTGTCATGGATGGTTTAAATGCTGATGTCGTAACGCTAGCACTTGCTGCTGATATTGATGAAATTGCTGAAAATGCAAAATTAGTTCCAGCAGACTGGCAAAAGAAATTACCAAATAACTCTACGCCATATACATCAACGATTGTATTCCTTGTTCGAAAAGATAACCCAAAGAAAATCAAAGACTGGGGTGATTTAGTCAAACCTGGTGTTGAAATCATCACGCCAAATCCAAAGACCTCGGGTGGTGCTCGCTGGAATTATTTAGGTGCATGGGCTTGGGCAAAACATCAAAAAGGCGGCAATCACGCGAAAGCTCAAGAATTTGTGCGTCAAATTTATAAGCAAACCAAAGTGTTGGATTCGGGAGCACGCGGCGCAACAACTACATTTGCTGAACGTGGTATCGGTGATGTGTTGTTGGCTTGGGAAAATGAAGCTTTCCTTGCCGTTCGAGAGCAACCAGGTAAATTCGAAATCATCACACCGTCTCTTTCTATTTTAGCGGAACCACCTGTTGCCGTAGTAGAAAAAAATGCTCAGAAAAAAGGTAACGCCCAAATTGCACGCGGATATTTGAATTACTTGTACTCTCCTGCTGGTCAAGAAATTGCAGCGCGTAATTTCTATCGTCCTCGCAATGCCGCGGTATTAAAGAAATACAGCAATGTATTCAAACCACTGAAACTAGTAACAATCGATAAAGAATTCGGTGGTTGGGCAAAAGTACAAAAAACCCATTTTGATAATGGTGGAATTTTCGACCAAATCGTCAAGATCAATAGCACAGGTAAATAATCCAACTAAGTCCCACTTTTTCTAAGAGGGACTTCCTCACTTTCATAAAGCAAGGTAGGGAAGGATTCTAAGGAGATTAGACATGACTCATACCGTAATTGTTCCTGGTGTAGGTGGCAGCGAGGCTCAACACTGGCAGTCTTGGCTACAACAAAAACTCATGTCTAGTTCTCGTGTTCAACAGAAACACTGGGATCGTCCAGTCTTGCAAGAGTGGATTGATCAGTTTGTCAAAACTGTTTCATCCGTTAATGAACCTGTTCAGATCGTTGCTCATAGTTTTGGATGCTTAACCAGTGTAGCGGCTCTCGCCGAGCACCCTGAACTAAATGTACAAGTAAAAAATTTAGTTTTGGTTGCACCCGCAAATCCAGCACGTTTTGGTGAAGCAGGTTTCGCTCGTCATAGTCTAACTGACTATAAAGCATATTTTCATGGACTCAGTATTGATGTGCCAACGACGTTATTAATTAGTGAGAATGATCCATGGCTTGGTTATGTCGATGCTTTACAGCTCGCAGAATCATGGAAATTAACACCAATTAATTTAGGACCTGTTGGCCACATCAATGTTGCTTCAGGGTTTGGTCCATTCCCTGAGATCCTGAATTATTTATTACCTGAAAAAAAGAGCTTACCTACCGCTCTAATGAAGGTCGCAAATTTTAATATGAAATTTGCCTAGCCCCATCTTCACCGTATTTTTTGATTTTAGTTTCGTTTATTTGCTTATTTAGCAAATATTTCTCTTTGAGGAAATGTCATGTCGCAGCGTTCCCGAGTGCTGCCAGGGTTTGGTCTCTCATTAGGCTTTACTCTCGCTTATGTATCTTTGATTGTGCTTATTCCTTTATCAGCTGTATTTATCCGATCTTTAGGAATCGGATGGGATGGTTTATGGGAAATCTTAACTTCAGAACGAATCCTAAAGTCACTGCAACTTAGTTTCAGTGCGGCATTGATTGCTGCGCTAGTGAATGTGATTTTTGGATTATTATTGGCATGGTGCTTAGTTCGCTATAGTTTTCCAGGTAAAAGAATTGTCGATGCATTAGTCGATTTACCTTTTGCCCTACCAACAGCTGTTGCAGGGATTGCATTAACCTCGTTATATGCTCCAACAGGTTGGATTGGTCAATATTTGGAACCGTTAGGGATTCAAGTTGCATATACCCCTATTGGTATTACTCTTGCCCTGATATTTATTGGATTACCCTTTGTTGTTCGAACAGTACAACCAGTTCTCAGCGATATTGAATCTGAATTAGAAGAAGCAGCTTCTGCACTTGGTGCAAATCGCTGGCAGACCATTACCAAAGTCATACTTCCAATTTTATTTCCAGCGTTGCTGACAGGATTTGCTTTGGCATTTGCTCGTGGTGTTGGTGAATATGGCTCTGTCATCTTTATTGCAGGCAATCAACCTTATAAAACAGAGATTGCTCCCCTCATGATCATTTCTCGTTTGGAAGAATATGATTATGCAGGCGCAACAACGATCGCTGTAGTCATGCTCATTCTCTCATTTGCCATCTTATTTTTAATTAATTTAGTTCAAGCATGGGCAAGCCGTCGTACAGGGAGAGTTGCACAATGAGTTTGAATACAAACAGCAATGCTTTGGCACTCAAATTACAAGCAAGAGATGCCACTCGAGAACCGACATGGGTTCGTTATAGTCTAATTACTATTGCATTAATCTTTTTCTTAAGTTGCTTGGTTCTGCCCTTAATTTTGGTTTTTGTCGAAGCTTTTAAGCAGGGTCTAGAAGTCTATGTAAATGCATTGACTGACTCAGATACGCTATCGGCTGTAAAGCTCACCTTAATCACTGCTGCGATTGCTGTACCGATTAACGTTGTATTTGGTGTTGCAGCAGCTTGGGCTGTAGCTAAGTTCCAGTTCCGTGGTAAAGCCATTTTGACCACCATTATCGACATGCCATTCTCAGTTTCACCTGTGATAGCAGGTTTAATGATTGTGTTAATTTTTGGCTCTCAAGGTTGGGTTGGCGGATGGTTAATGGATAATGACATCAAAATCCTATATGCCGTTCCAGGTATTGTTTTAGCTACTATTTTCATCACTGTTCCATTTGTTGCACGCGAACTCATTCCGCTCATGGAAGCTCAAGGTACTGAAGAAGAAGAAGCTGCAATCGTACTTGGTGCATCTGGTTGGCAAACTTTCTGGAAAGTAACACTTCCAAATATTAAATGGGGATTGATCTATGGTGTGATTCTATGTAATGCACGTGCAATGGGTGAGTTTGGTGCTGTATCGGTCGTTTCAGGACACATTCGTGGTGAAACGAACACATTACCTTTACATGTAGAAATTCTATACAACGAATATACCTTCAGTGCTGCATTTGCGGTGTCATCTTTACTGGCATTCTTAGCAATCATCACTTTGATTTTAAAAACTTGGTTAGAGATGCGCCAAGATCAAAGCAACGAACATCAACATAATCCATCTAGCCACTGAGGAATGTACAAATGAGTATTCAAGTTAAAAATATTGAAAAACACTTTGGCGCATTCCACGCGCTTAAAAATATCTCTTTAGATTTCCCAGAGGGCGAGCTAGTTGCTTTACTTGGTCCATCGGGCTGCGGAAAAACAACACTTTTGCGAATTATTGCAGGTTTAGAATCAGCCGATGGCGGGCAAGTATTGCTTGAAGGTGAAGATGCAACTGACATTCATGTGCGTGAGCGACAAGTTGGTTTCGTTTTCCAACATTACGCTTTATTTCGCCACATGACCGTCTATGACAATATTGCTTTTGGTTTACGTGTTCGCCCACGTGCAACACGTCCATCAGAAGCTGAAATTAAAAAACGAGTTACGCGTTTACTTGATTTAGTTCAACTTGGCTTTTTAGCTGATCGTTACCCTGCGCAACTATCCGGCGGTCAACGTCAACGTATCGCTTTAGCACGTGCTCTAGCAGTTGAACCTCGTGTTTTATTACTGGATGAACCTTTTGGTGCATTAGATGCTAAAGTTCGTAAAGAACTGCGTCGTTGGTTGCGCACACTACATGATGAATTGCACATCACCTCTATCTTTGTAACCCATGACCAAGAGGAAGCTTTAGAAGTTGCTGATCAAATCATTGTCATGAATAAAGGTGATGTAGAACAAATTGGTTCGCCTCGTGAAGTTTATGAAAAACCAGCGACACCATTTGTATTTGATTTCTTAGGTCAAGCAAATCGTTTTGAAGGTGAACATCATGACGGTATTATTCGTATCGGAGATGATCGCATTCAACTACCAAATCATTTGCAAGCACCGCGAGGAAAAGTCATCGCTTTTGCTCGACCAAATGAATTACATATTCATGCGCAGCCTCAACCGAATACTGTTCAAGCGACTTTTTTACGTGAAGTCTGGATTGCAGGTAGAGTGATCGCTGAATTACAAGATCGTAGTGGGCGTACTATCGAAATTTTACTAAGTGTAGAAGAAGCTAATTTGCATCAATTCAGACCAAACCAAACCGTCTGGATTAGTGCAGCTCAACTTCATTTATTTGCAGACCCAACGACGCAAGTTGCTTAAAATAATACTTGATGACGGCTAAACTACCCATATGGAACTTTAGCCGTTCCTCATCCTATATGCGGACATAATGATTATGAACTTCCAACAACTCAGAATTATTCGAGAAACAGTTCGTCAAAACTTTAATTTAACTGAAGCTTCAGCGGCACTTTATACCTCCCAATCTGGTGTCAGTAAACATATTAAAGATTTAGAAGATGAATTAGGCGTACAACTTTTTGTGCGTAAAGGTAAACGATTACTTGGTCTCACTGAACCAGGACAGTCCCTATTGAGTATTGTCGAGCGCATGTTAGTTGATGCTGATAATATCAAACGCCTTGCTGACGATTTCAATAAAGTTGATGAAGGTACTTTAACGATTGCAACAACACACACCCAAGCTCGTTATGTATTACCTCCAATTGTGAATCAATTTAAGAAGCTTTTTCCTAAAGTGCATTTGGTTTTACAACAAGCAAGTCCTGTTGAAATCGCTGAAATGCTACTTCAAGTTGAAGCTGATATTGGAATTGCGACAGAATCTCTCACCACAGAGGAAAACTTAGCAAGCGTGCCTTACTATGAATGGCACCACAGTATTATT
This sequence comes from Acinetobacter sp. A22, assembly GCF_030913345.1. Lineage (NCBI taxonomy): Bacteria > Pseudomonadati > Pseudomonadota > Gammaproteobacteria > Moraxellales > Moraxellaceae > Acinetobacter > Acinetobacter sp. A22. The sequence continues at coordinate 534,799 of NZ_CP133162.1, read as the reverse complement.
ACACCTAAAGACCACCCTTTAACGAAATTAGACAACATTAGTCTCGATCTTTTAGCAGAGTATCCGTTGATTACATATCACGGAGGTTTTACAGGTCGCTCAAAAATCGATAAAGCATTTGAAGATGCACATTTGCATGCAGATATCGTAATGTCAGCGTTAGATGCCGATGTTATTAAAACCTATGTTGAACTTAATATGGGTGTCGGGATCGTCAATGATGTCGCATATGATGCCGAACGTGACTATCGTTTACAGCAAATAAAAACTCACATTTTTGGTACTAACACTACGTGGATTGCTGTAAGAAAAGGTCATTTACTACGTGGTTATGGTTATGAGTTTATCTCGCTTTGCTCACCTAAAACCGATATTAAAGCACTTAAAAAAGTCGCTTACCCTGAGGAATAAAAAAATGGCTCTCAAAGAGCCATTTTTTATATCTGCAAAACTATCTTTAAACGAAAAAACGAGCTTTACAGCTCGTTTTTTAATAAATTGATTAGAACTTAAAGCTCATACCAACCTTAGCAACTGGCATCCATTCATATTTATTTTTGTTTTCAATATTACGCTGCTCCTTCTCAACAGCACTCTCTAATGTATTGCCATTGCTTCCAATGATTTGGTTATCCCCAGAACTCTTCAAACTAACAGTTGGGTTACCAGTATAGTAAGCTCCTACTTCACCAAATACACCTACGTTTTTATAAACTGGAACATTCAATCCAAAACCTAAATATGGTGCAATATCATTTTCATAATCCATTGTTCCATCAATTCTAGCGCTTTGGTTTGCCGTAGTTGTGAATCTCTCACCATTAACTTTAACTAAACTATTACCACCAACACGCTTTGTTAAATCATACTGGTTGTCTAAATAGCCAACACCCGCAGCCACATAAAGCGAACGAGCAAATGTATTTTGGCTCGCACCCCATGGATATAACTCAGCGTTTAGATATGTGTTGTTATTTTCCATATCCATATCATACTTAGTACCGTCGATTTTTAGTTCGTCAGACCAAGAGATATCACCACCGTTATAACCTAAAGTTAAACCTACATACGGATTTACACGATATGAAATAGCACCACCATAACCTGTAGTACCCACTTCAGCACGAACTGAAACTGGATCTAAGTATGAAGGAAACGTAGAACCTGATTCCTTCACAACTTGTTCATCTGCTGCTAAAGCAGAACCTGCAATCGCTGTTAATGCACCTGCAGCTAGAATAACGCGCAAAGCTTTCATTGAAGTCTCCTCAAAAAATACTTTTATCTAAGGTATAGTTGTTACTGTAATAAAATCTTAAAAGAATGATTGATATCTTTTTATACAGAAACTGATTACTTTTTGTTATTTTTTGATACAAATTCAGAATAATTGTATATTTCAAAATAATGGATAAAAAACAATTATATCCGAATTTATTACAATTTTATTGCTTAATTTTAAAACACTTTATTGTAACGACTTTTTTCAAAGCTTCTTGGTTCAATTTAGTGTAAAATCTTCAAAATTTTTTTGGATGAAGGAAGATCATGTCTCAGCTTTCTACGATCATTGAGCAAGCATTTGAAGACCGTGCAAATTATTCAGCTACGGACTGCCCTACAGAAATTCGTCAAGCCGTTGAAGAAGCATTAACTGGTTTAGACAACGGTACACTTCGCGTGGCTGAAAAGATTGATGGTGAGTGGGTTGTTCACCAATGGTTAAAAAAAGCAGTTTTACTTTCTTTTAAACTCAATGACAACCAGCCTATTGAAGCTTGTGATCTACAGTTTTATGACAAAGTTGCAACTAAATACTCTGGTTGGACTGAAGAGCAATTTAAAGCAGCAGGTGTACGCGTAGTTCCTCCAGCTGTTGCTCGTCGTGGTAGCTTCCAAGCTAAAAATGTGATCTTGATGCCATCTTATGTCAACATCGGTGCATATGTTGATGAAGGCACAATGGTTGATACTTGGGCAACTGTTGGTTCATGTGCGCAAATTGGTAAAAATGTACATTTATCTGGTGGTGTAGGTATTGGCGGTGTATTAGAGCCATTACAAGCAAACCCAACGATCATTGAAGACAACTGCTTCATCGGCGCACGTTCTGAAATTGTAGAAGGCGTAATTGTTGGTGAAGGCTCTGTAATCTCTATGGGCGTATTCATAGGTCAATCGACTAAGATCTACGATCGTGAAACTGGCGAAATTCACTATGGTCGCGTACCTGCTGGTTCAGTTGTAGTTGCGGGAAGCCTTCCTTCTAAATGTGGAACTTATAGCCTTTACGCAGCAATCATCGTGAAAAAAGTTGATGCGAAAACACGTGCTAAAACAAGTTTAAATGATTTATTACGTGCTGACTAAGATGTAATACCACGGAGCTTATACTGCTCCTCGTCTCTACGATTATCACTGATCGTAGAGATTTTTGTTTTTTAATAGCTTGCTGATTTTGTGGTAACTCTTTATGACTTCCTTACGTTCCTCTGCAATTCCTGTCTCTGATCCTGCTGCTGGTTTGCGTATCACTGAGATTTTTTATTCTTTGCAAGGCGAAGCGAATACATTTGGCTTACCCACTGTCTTCATTCGTTTAACTGGTTGCCCTCTTCGTTGCAGCTATTGTGATACCACGTACTCTTTTGAAGGTGGCGAGCGTCAATCACTTGAACATATCATTGAAACAGCAAGCCAGTTTAAAACACCTTATATATGTGTCACTGGTGGCGAACCACTTGCACAACCGAATTGTCTTGTATTACTTCAACGCTTGTGTGATCTAGGTTTTGACGTTTCGCTTGAGACAAGCGGAGCTTTAGATGTTTCTAAAGTTGATCCACGTGTTTCGAAAGTATTAGATCTAAAGACACCAACGTCTAATGAAGATCATCGTAATTTACTTATCAATCTCGACTATCTAACACAGCATGATCAGATTAAATTTGTGATCTGTAATCGTGCCGACTATGAATGGTCTAAACAACAACTGGAAAATTTCCAGTTGCAAGATAAAGTCAGTACAGTATGGTTCTCTCCTGCTTTCGCGGTAGAAAAAGGTGCTGTTGCTCTACCTGCTCTTGCACGTGATTTAGCTCAGTGGATTTTAGATGACCATCTCCCTGTTCGCTTCCAATTACAGTTACATAAGCTGTTATGGAATGATGAATCTGGTCGCTAATGATCTTGTGACTGTCTCAAATGAGGCAAATCATCTACGAATAATTTTAGGTTGAATAATGGAAAATAATATGCGTTCTCGTGCCATCGTATTATTGTCTGGCGGTTTAGACTCGACAACATGTCTCGCTTGGGCACAAGCAAACTATGACTGTATCGCTTTAAGTTTTATGTATGGTCAGCGCTCTACAACTGAGCTTGATGCAGCTAAGGCACTTGCACAACGAGCAGGCGTTGAACATCGTGTAATTAATATCGATTTGGGTAATTTAGGCGGTTCCGCGCTTACAGATCATAACATTGATGTACCTGAACAATTACAAGAAGGTATTCCTGTAACTTATGTTCCAGCACGTAACACAATTTTTCTATCCTATGCTCTTGCAGCAGCTGAGGTATTTGACGCTGAAGCCATTGTCATTGGTGTAAATGCTGTTGATTATTCAGGATATCCAGATTGTCGCCCAGAATTTATTGACGCTTTTGCCAATCTTGCAAGACTTGCAACAAAAGCTGGTGTTGAAGGAAAACCTCTTAAAATTGAAACACCTCTGTTACATTTATCCAAAGCGAATATTATACGCTTAGGCATCGAACATGGCGTAGACTATAGCCAAACGGTATCCTGCTATCAGGCAGATGCTCAAGGACGTGCATGTGGCAAATGCGACAGTTGTCGTTTACGTCAGCAAGGTTTTATCGAAGCAGGTGTCGCGGATCCTACGCGCTATGCGGAATAAACGATATAAGGTAAAAATTAGGTACATTATATGAAGTTTTCTAAATCAAATATTATTCTTTCAACAATGATGTCAGCTGCGGCTCTTTTTGCTACAGCATCTCATGCAGCTGATAATCCATTACAAGCAGCATATAAAAGTACCAATGTAAAATCTGCATTAGTCAACGTATGTAAAGATCAAACAGCTAAAGGTGGAAAACTAACCTCTGCTGAAGTAAGTAAATTCTGTAGTTGCCAAATTGATGCACAAGGTAAAGTAACTGAAGCACAAAAATGGGAAATTCAAAGTGCAATTAATGCCAAGAAAAGCCCTAGTTCTTTAGCGTTTGTCCAACAGCAAAATAAAGATTTACAAGCTTGCTTAGGCGCCCCTTTGGTATCTAAGTTAGAAAAATTAACTGAAGAAGCAATGAAAGCTGCTCAGCAACAAGCTCCTAAAAAGTAAGCTTGTATTGTTCAGATTAAAGCCTGCATTTATGCAGGCTTTTTTTAGTTCTGTTAATATTTGAATCACCTAAAGAAATTGACTAAATTCATGCACGACCAATGGAAAACCAATGCTGAAAATCGACGATCAATCGTTTCATTCAGTGGAGGCAAAGATAGTTCTCTCGCCTTGTACCATGCTATGCATAAAGGGACGGTGTTAGGCTTAATTGTGATGTTAGAGGAACAAGGACAACGATCACGTTCGCACGCAATGCCCCTCGATATTATTCGTGCTCAAGCTGATGCGATAGGTTTACCTATTTATATGACTTCATCGAGTTGGTCTGATTATGAAACTAAGTTTATTGATTTACTTCATCAGGCTAAAGTTCATGGAGCTGAAGTACTCGTTACTGGCGATCTCGACATGCCACAGCATGGTTGCTGGCACGATAAAGTCACTCAACAGGTTGGGCTCAAGTTAGGCATGCCACTTTGGTTAAGACCACACAAACAAGTCGTTGAGGAATTTATTTCACTTGGTTTTCACAGTGTTATTGTTACTGTAAACCTCAAATTGGGGATGCGCGTTGAAGACTTAGGTAAAACACTTACTTTGGAATATATCCAAGAACTGGAAGATCGCGGCATTGATCCATGTGGCGAAGGTGGTGAATTTCACACCACAGTGATCAATGGTCCCATTTTTAACAAAGCAATTCCTATACGTCATGGTGAAATTGTTTATCATGAAGAATATGCATTTTTACCACTTGAACTAGATCAACCATAACCTTTATTGAAGGATGAGACATGTCTGAGAATATTCAATTACCTGATCAAAGCTTCCCGACAACTGAAGGTGAACTTAACCTGACACAAACCGAAAGTGAATGGTTAGTTTTATATTTCTACCCTAAAGATTCCACACCTGGCTGTACAACTCAGGCGATCGGTTTTTCATGTTTAAAAGATCAGTTTGAAGCTTTAAACTGTCAAATTATCGGTGTCTCACGTGATTCTGTTAAATCTCACCAGAACTTCACTGAAAAGCAATCACTTAATTTCAATCTGATTAGTGATCGACAAGAAATCTTATGTAAACATTTTGATGTCATTAAAGAAAAAAATATGTATGGCAAACAAGTCATGGGCATCGAACGTTCAACCTTTATTTTTCACAATAAGCAATTGGTGAAAAGCTATCGTAAAGTTAAAGCTGCAGGACATGCTGAACAAGTATTGGAAGATTTAAAAGTTTTACAATCTGCTTAATTTGCTTGCCTTCAAAAATGCGAGTTTATACTCGCTTTTTTTACAGTTAAATTGTAGCCCTAAACTAAAATAACGTATCATTAAACGATTAAAATAACGAACCTAAATCTTAAAAAATGAAATCGATCCAAGTTTTAATTTTATTTCCGTTGTTTATTTCTGGATGCAGTATCAGCACCCCAACACGTTCACAAGAATATTCTACTTCAACCTCTCAAGTTCAGAAATTATCAAACGAAATACGCTGTGAAGACTTACAAAACCCAGCTTATCAACAAACCATCTTGCAGTCGATTAACGAAATTCGGCAACAAGCGCGTCAATGTGGACAACGACATTTTTCAGCAACATCACCCTTAGTATGGAATGAACATTTGGCTAGAAGTGCTTATGCTCATGCCATAGATATGGCTCAATATAATTTTTTAGGGCATCGTAGTCAGGGCGGTTTAGACCTCAAAGCTCGCTTGAAACTTTATCAGTTTAAAGGACGCGGCGGCGGTGAGAATGTTGCACGTGGGCAGAAAAACTTGAATGAAGTATTAACGACTTGGCTAAACAGCCCCATACATTGTGCCAATATAATGAATCCTAAATTTACAGACTATGCCGTGGCATGTACCTTTGACTCCACTGAAAAACAAAAGCCATACTGGGCACAACAATTCGGAATTCGTTAACAGGAAATACCTATGCAAAATGGCTCGATCATTCCTATTTTTCGTATCTTTGACATTAAATTAGCACAATCATTTTATCTTGATTATTTAGGCTTCCAAATCGATTGGCAGCATACTTTCGGGGACAACTTCCCTATTTATCTGCAAATCTCCAAAGACGATTGTGTTCTCCATTTGTCCGAACACTTCGGTGATGCGAGTCCGCATAGTGCAATTCGTATTTACTGGGAGAATCTCAGCTTGTTAAAAAATGAACTTGAGGTTAAGAATTATAAGTTTGCTAAACCCCAAGTTGACAAAACAGATTGGGAAACATTAGAACAGAGTATCACTGATCCCTTTTCCAATCGAATTATCTTTTGGGAAGATGCTTAATTAGTCCGCTAAAAGTTGATAATGAAAGACTTTAGAAATAATTTTCCACTCACCCTGCTTGTGTACCAATGTCAGTGCATCATAAAAATATTTAGGTTCAATCACACATTCAACATGTACCATCGCTAACTGATCATGAATCAAATTGATCGCAATTACCTTATCTTGTCTCAATTGGTTTTGAGATGCGGGTGAAATACGCTTTTCCACGATAGAGAAATAAGTGGTCATATCCAATTTGAGAATAGGGTCATCCGTAGCGTTGATATAAGTTGCGTCGGAATGAAATACGTCCTGCAATTTATCCACATCACAAAAGTACAAACCATCAAAGTATTTTTCGAGTTGCTGTTGAATCTTAATTATCGGATTATTTTGCATCTTATGTACCTATTCTTTGTCTATTGCGTATGGTCGAAACTGATTCGCCTGCCACACCCCAGTTATCTGTATCAACTTCATCAATCACCACAAATGTAGTAGCTGGATCTTTATGAAGTACCCGAACCACTAACTCTGTAGCCTCTTGAATCAACTGTTGTTTCTGTGCAGTAGAGACATTTTCTTTGGTGATTTGAATTAAAATATAAGGCATGCGGATCTCCTTTTATAATTTTTTAGATAGCAAGAATACTAAGATGCTTCGGCAGCTATTGCGTCTTGAACCGTTTGACGATGAGCAATTCGCTGCATAAAAGCTGTTAAATGAATAAAATGCCCAAGATCAAGACCAATAAAGTCAGCCCAGCGTGTCACCACAAACAGATAAATATCAGCAATGGTAAAATTACTTCCCGATAAGTAGTTTTGCCCATCTAACTGTTGATCAACCCATGCATAGTGTTTATTTAAAATTGTACTAAAGATAGTTTTAGATTCTTCGCCATAGGATTCATGGAAAAATGGTGAATATGCTTTATGAATTTCTGAAGCAATAAAATTCATCCAAGAAAGTGTTTGATAACGCTCTGGGGTATTTATTTCAGGTAATAAATCCTTACGTTCGAATTGATCCACAAGAAACTGACTAATCACAGCACCTTCCGTTAAAAAAGAACCATCTTCAAGCTGTAATACAGGTACTTGACCCTTCTTATTGAGTCTATAAAAGTCCTCACCTAGTTCAGTTAAATGCTGTTGCAAATCGACTTTGATTAAATCAAATGGAAGCCCAAGCTCTCTTAAAACGATATGTGGGGCTAGAGAACATGCATTTGGTGAATAGAACAATTTCATAAAAATAACTCCATACAAGGTATGCGAATCATCTTATTGTTTACTTATATGTGCTTAAATAGCTTACAACTCAAATCATTTTTTACATGGTGTAATGAATGAATCACCCTCTAAAACGGATGATGTTTAGTAGCGTCGAATTGTTTTGCTTAGTAGCAGAATATGAAAGCTTTTCCAAAGCAGCCTTACATGCAGGTGTGAGTCCAGCAGCGGTCAGTCGCTCGATTGCTCGATTAGAGAAGCATTTAGCGACACCATTGTTTGTAAGAACGACTCGACAAGTCCGTTTAACTACGCAAGGGAAAATCTATTTTGATGAATGTAAACAAGCGCTGAATCAAATTTTAGAAGCAGAACAACAACTAAAAAATCAAACACAGCAACCCTCTGGTTTAATTCGTATCAGTGTTCCAACACCTTATGGACACTATCGCATCCTCCCGTTATTGGCAAAGTTTTCACAGCAATATCCAAGCATCCAAGTAGATGTTCAACTCACCAATAAAAATGTGGACTTTATAGCAGAAGGATATGATCTGGCGATTCGTGGACGACAATTTGCTGATTCAAATTTGATTGCAAGGCAACTAGAACAGGCTGAACTGATTGTAGTGGCATCGCCTGAGTATTTAAAACAATTCGGAACACCGCAAAGCCTTGAAGATTTACAGCATCATCAATGTATTCAGTTTGTTCTTCCCAGTACAGGGAAAAACGTTCCATGGCTATTTAACTCGAATCAACAAATAATTGAATATCAAAGTGCGGGAAATATTCGTTGCCTAGACGATATTTTAGGCACGGTTACACTGGCAAAACACAGCGCTGGTTTATTACAGACCTATCGTTTTATTGTAGAAAATGAGCTTAAGAATGGAGATTTGATTGAAGTACTTAGCGAATTTTCAGGCACTTCACGCCCATTTTCTTTACTTTATCCATCAAAAAAATACGAATCTTTCCATATTCGTGTTTTCATCGATTTTCTGCTTAAAGAACTAAAATCTTAAAAACATTCATCCAAATTACTTTTATCACCCGCAAGATATTTACGCTGCAATTCCGCATAGACTTTTGTATTTTTAAATTCAGTCAGAAATTCAATCGTGCCTTTAGGGAAAAATTCAGTTTGAATCTCATCTCGATAATAGGCTTCTCGCATAGGTGTAGCTGAAATTGAATTCTTTAAACTATCCAACTCAACCATTTCCCATTCTGGAAATAAAGCTAAATAATACGAAGATTCATCTTTGAAATGACCAATCAAACCTACTTTTGCATTTAGCTGAACCACTTGATTGACCAATGTTTTGACTTGTTTGACCCATTTTTCATCGTTATACACATCAACCACATGCACGAAATGAATCCGCTTCTGATCATCTTCTGAAAAGTTAGACAGAATCATTTGCTCACGTTCATGGGCTAAAAATGGATTTTTGATATTCCGTTCTGATTGTGCTGAACCTAATGCCAATATCACGTTCTGACTTTGCTGTAACGCAATTTCAATGGTTTGTAGATGTGCCAAATGAAAAGGCTGAAAGCGTCCAATAAAAACAAGATAGTCAAATGTGTACATAGGCGTAATTTCACTTTTTGTGAACTCATCAGTTGCACTATGTAACGCAAATATGCGAGATAATGAGAGCACTTTAAAAATCAATCTGGATTAAAGCAAGGATAGTACGATGACACTTAGCTGTATTCAACAACCTCATCAACATTTGCAAGCAAATTTAGAAGATGGCGTACTCACCTTAGCCATTAACCGTTCAGAAGCCAAAAATGCACTTTACGGTGAACTTTATCTTTGGATTGCAAAAGCATTAGATGAAGCTGATACAAATAAAGATGTACGTGTTGTGATTTTCCGTGGTGCAGAACAAGATTTTACTGCGGGTAATGATATGAAAGACTTCATGGGCTTTATGCAAAAGCCATATGAAGGCAAAGCGGGTGATCAACCTCCATTTGTATTATTAAAAGCTGCGGCTCGTTTTTCTAAGCCACTTATTATCGCAGTGAAAGGTGTTGCAATTGGTATTGGTGTAACAATCTTATTACATGCTGACATCGTATTTGCAGACAATACTGCCCTATTCCAAATTCCATTCGTGAGCCTTGGTCTTTCTCCAGAAGGCGCTGCAAGTCGTTTACTAGTGAAACAAGCAGGCTATCAAAAAGCAGCTGAATTGTTATTCACAGCGAAAAAATTTGATGCTGCAACCGCTGTCAAAGCAAACTTGGTCAATGAAATTGTTGAAGACGTTTATGCAACAGCTCAAAAAACAGCTCAACATTTAGCGGCTTTACCACTGGCATCAATCAAGCAAACCAAAGCACTGATGAAACAAGATTTAGCGGAAATCATCGCTTGTGTTGATGAAGAAGCTGAAATCTTTATGCAACGTGTCCGCTCACCTGAAATGATGGAAGCGGTACAGGCCTTTATGCAAAAGCGTAAACCTGATTTTTCCCAGTTCAATTAATGAGTTAATCACTCATTAATGAAAAAAAACCACTTCATTGCAAAATCGAAGTGGTTTTTTTATTGAACGTCCCAATATAAATATAAAATAACTTTAGGATGACACTTTCCTCATGTCAGAACACACACAAACTGAAAAGAAACGTTATTACGAAGCCGCGCCACAGGACATTGATGTTGACAATTTCCGTAAGGTGATTGAAAGCCGCCGTTCAGTACGTAAGTTCACGGATAAACCGATTCCAAGTGAAATTTTAGATGAATGCTTAGATTTGGCGTTGCTTGCACCCAATTCATCAAACTTACAGCCTTGGACATTCTATGTGGTGCAAAATCCGAGTAAGAAAAAGCAACTGGTTAAAGCGTGTTTAGGACAACTTGCTGCTAAAACTGCATCAGAATTGATCGTATGCGTAGCGCGTACAGATCGTATTGATGAAATGGCAAAACGAAATATTAGTGAATTTCCATTTCCTGAAGCCCCTGCAATGGTACAAAAATATTACCGTTTTATTCCCTACAACTATAAAACTGGTTATTTCAATGCATTAGGTAACTTTAAAAAAGTTGCATTTAAAGTAGCCCGTACACTTGATAAACAACTTCCTGTAACTGCATTTAACCCTGCCGATGCCAAATTATGGGCAACCAAGACCACAGCTTTAGCCTGTGAAAACCTTGTATTGGCATTACGTGCCTATGGTTTTGATAGTTGTATGATGGAAGGTTTTGATGAACCTTTGGTTCGTAAAATTTTAAAGCTAAATGATCAACAATATCCTGTGATGGTGATTGGTGCAGGTGAACGGGCTACAGATGGTGTGTTAGAGGTGGTCCCACATGTTTGAACAACTAAAAGCTTATTTATAAGTGATACTCTGCTCTAGTTAAGCTACCTTATTTTGTTGTGGTAGCTGGTCATAGTAAAACTCATCTGGAGTCATTTTGTCCAGACTCGAATGAGGTCGTTTCAAATTATAAAATTCAAAATATGCGTTTAATTGCTTCTTCGCATCCAAAACATTGCTGTAGGCTTTGAGATACACCTCTTCATATTTAACGCTCCGCCATAATCGTTCAACCATCACATTATCAACCCATCGACCTTTACCATCCATACTGATTTGAATGCCATTTGATTTCAATACATCAATAAATGCATCACTGGTAAACTGACTGCCTTGGTCTGTATTAAATATTTCAGGTCGACCATATTTTTCAATAGCTTCATTTAATGTTTCTATGCAAAATGTAACCTCCATACTAATCGATACTCTATGCGCAAGTACCTTGCGGCTATGCCAATCAATCACAGCACATAAATAAACAAAGCCTTTTGCCATAGGGATATACGTTATATCCGTAGACCACACTTGATTACTGCGCTGAATAGCCAATCCTTTGAGCAGATATGGATATTTGCGGTGAGCTTGATTAGCCTGGCTTAAATTTGGTTTGCAATATAACGCATTAATGCCCATTTTCTTCATTAAAGTACGTGTATGACGTCGTCCTATATGATGTCCTTGACGATTCAACAAATCACGCATCATACGGCTACCTGCAAAAGGGTATTGCATATGTAACTCATCCATACACCGCATCAGCTTCAGATCTGATGCACTCACAGGTTTTGGGCGATAGTAATAACAACCACGGGAGACTTTCAGCAGCTGAGCTTGCTTAGATACTGAAATCTGAAGTGAGTCATCGATTAACTTTTGTGGTTGAAGCGGCCCAGTTTCTTCAACACACCTTCTAAAAAATCAATTTCTAATGCCTGCTCACCGATTTTTGCATGTAGTTTTTTTAGATCGATGGGTGGTTCTGTTGGAGCTTTTGATTGATCGAAAGCTTGCGAGGAAGCTGAAATCAGTTGATTTTTCCAGTCGATAATTTGGTTTTGATGAACATCAAATTCAGCACTCAATTCAGCAAGTGTTTTTTCTGCTTTAATCGCAGCAAGTGCTACCTTAGCTTTAAAATCATTTGAATGATTTCTTCTTGGTCTACGTGCCATAAAATACTCCATATATTGATGTTTATAACATCATTTGGGGAGCAAAATATCACTTATAAGTGTTGTTCAAATTTCCTGATCCACCTCTGTTCTTCCCGCAATATCGTTTTGATCGTAATTTATTTATTCAAAAAGTATAATTATTCAATATCTAATATTTGCATAAACTCAAAGGCAGGCTCTTCATAAGGATGGCTTGCCTTTAATGATTTTGCCACAACACTGGCTTTTTCTTCAGGCACAATGGTTTCTACACGCCATTCTTCAAGCTGCTCTAGTTCGTCTAATTGTCCTAAAAATGGATTTGCACCTTTAACAGGCTTAAACTGCCCTATTCCTTTCACTTGCCAAGCACAATGCTCATAATTGCCAATACCGCCTGCACCAGCTTCAAAGATAGCTTTTTTGGTTAATTCAAGGTGTGATTCAGGTACATAATAAATAAGTTTTAGCATATTCTTAATGATGTTGAACTCTTACTGATCATCAATCATAAGCTTAAAAACAATGAAATATCAAAGCGAAGTATTCATCACTAGGTAACTAACAGCAATAAATACAACTTGGATGGCAATCGTTAAGCCAAATAAAAACCAACCTTTATCTTTGCTATAGATTGTTCTCATGTGATTTGCATTTTTCATCATGTTGTTCTCCGATTCTTATGATCATTATTGAGAATGCAAAAATTGAACCATTTTAAATAATATTAATTAAACTAGTTATGATGATAAAATAACCAATTCCAACTCAAAATGATATAGGTCATCAAAATGGGATAACTTCAACTCAAACTCTTTTTCTACAACAAGAAAAACGACAAACACATCAGAACTCACCTTTAATTTTTACTGTAGATGATGTCTTTTCAAATCAAGAATGTCTCTCATTCATCGAACTTAGTCATCAATATCATTATGAAACAGCAGATATATTCGTAAACTCAGCTCGTCAAGTTCTTACAAATGTCAGAAATAATAAACGAGTCATTTATGATGATATTCAGCTTGCCGAAACACTATTTTCCAAACTTAAACATTTACTGCCTAAACAATTGAATGGCTGGATATTAAGTGGCTTAAATGAACGTTTCCGTTTTTATCGTTATGAAAATGGTGAAACGTTTAAGCCACATTGGGATGGGATTTATGAAGTGAATGATTGGCATAGTAGTCAACTTACATTATTGATCTATCTGAGCGAAGATTTTACGGGTGGAGAAACAGTGTTTTACCGTGATAGTGGCATGCTGAAACCCTGTAAGGAAACTCAAATCGTGAGTATTCAACCCAAACTTGGGCAAATATTAGTATTTGAGCATCAGCAATTACATGAGGGAGCACCTGTGCTTTCAGGTCAGAAATATGTATTACGTACCGATGTAATGTATAAACATCCGATGCTCTTAAAACATCAGGATTCTTAAATCCAATAAGCTGATCTAAATAAAAGCCATTTCATAATGGCTTTTATTTCAACGAATCAAAATACCTATATTTATTGTTTTCTACAAACCAGCTTATTTTTATTGCATGCCAACACCTTTTTTATTTGTTAAATATCGCTTCTCATATATTGTCATCGCAAAAGCCAAACCACATAAAATCACAAAACCACTGGTCATTGGAACTAATGTCCCGTTATATAACTGTCCAATAATCGAAGCCAGAATTAAAGACAGTACAGAAGATGATGCACCAATAATCGCTGAAGCCATTCCTGCGACATGCCCCATCGGCTCCATAGCGATTGCATTTAAATTACCAAATAAAGTTCCAAACAATAAAAATAGAATGCATGCATATAACATAAACATCCAAAAAGAAATCTGAACGCCAACAAGCTGAATAATCAGGAATATCAAAGAAATTAAACATAAACCCAAAAAACCATAAATACAGATTGGACGCATACCAAACTTCATTACGATTCTAGAGTTAGTAAATGAAGCAATCCCCATCACACCTGCTAACACAGCAAAATAAGCACTAAACTCTGCACCTGTTTTACCAAACTGCTGCATAAAAATTTGTTGTGAAGTTCCTAAATAACCAATAAACCCACCAAAACAAAAGCCAGCACACAACAGATAACTCATCGTGGTTTTATTACTCACCACTTCCTTAAAGCCATCTTTAAATGCTTGTACACGCATCGGTAAACGATTTTCTGAAGCTAATGTTTCTTCTAAACGTAAAGCAACCCATAACCCAACAATAGTAGCGTAAACCATATATAAGACAAAAATATCTCGCCATCCAAAGAAATGAATAATCAATTGCCCTAAACTTGGTGCAACAGCTGGAGCAACCATAAATACCATCATGATCAAAGACATGATGCGTGCCATTTGGGCACCGCTATATTTATCTCGCACAATGGAAATAGAAGCTACATAAGGGCCTGACACCCCTATTCCTTGAATAAATCGTCCAACTAAAAACCATTCAAAACTTTGGGTGGAATAGCATAATAAACTACCTAAAAAGTAAATGACAATCCCTGTAAATAAAATCCGTTTGCGTCCAATCGCATCCGACAATGGACCTGCAATCAATTGCCCCAAAGTCATACCAGAGAAAATCGTAATGATGACCCACTGTGCCTGATTATCATTTTGTAAAATAAAAACTTTTCTGATCTCACCTAAAGCAGGTAATACTGCATCAATTGAGAAAGAAACGATCGACATTAAAAGTGCCATCAATAAAGCAAATTCGTGGAAATGGATTTTTGATTTCATTTGTTATTCTCCATCAATATTCATTTTTATACTTGAATGAAATAAGCCACCTTACGGTGGCTTATTTTTTATTTCATACTAACCAATGAACTTACGTGCGTTGCGGAACATACGCAACCAAGCACCATCTTCAGCCCAATCTTCAGGCTTCCAAGAATGTTGTAATGCACGGAAGTTACGCTCTGGGTGTGGCATCATTACTGTTGCGCGACCATCTTTAGAGGTTTGTCCTGTAATCGCTTCAGGTGAACCATTCGGGTTCAATGGATAGTGCTGAGTTGGGTTACCCAAGCTATCCACATAACGCAAGATGACTTGGTTCTCTGCATTTAAAGCGGCAAGTTGTTGTTCTGTCGCAACTAAACGACCTTCACCATGCGCAACTGCGATTGGTAAAATCGAACCTTGCATATCTTCAAGCAACACAGAAACAGATTTCTCTACACGAACATTCACTGCACGCGCTTCAAATACTTCTGACATGTTACGGTGGAAACGTCCCCAATGCTCTGCACCAGGAATCAGCGGAGCAAGTTGTGACATCATTTGACAGCCGTTACATACGCCTAAGCTGAATGTATTTTCACGATGGAAGAATTGTTCGAACTGATCACGTAGTTTCGCATTGAACAATACTGATTTCGCCCAGCCACCACCAGCACCCATCACGTCACCGTATGAGAAGCCGCCACATGCCACTAAACCTTCAAAGTCGCTTAAGCTCACACGACCTGCAAGTAAATCACTCATGTGTACGTCGATAGTATTGAAGCCAACTTTGTCAAAAGCAGCAGCCATTTCCACATGACCATTTACACCTTGCTCACGCAAAATTGCCATATTTGGACGACGTGTATTGATAAACGGCGCTTCAACTGGCTCATTTAAGTCATATGTTGGTTGTGCAATTAAACCTTTGTGGTTCTTATCTGCAATTAAAGCAAATTCTTGATCAGCTGTTTCAACGTTGTCACGTAAACGTTGGATCTGATGTGACACTTCAGCCCAAGCTTGTTGTAATTCAGCACGCTCAAGCGTTAAACCATTTACAACCAATTGATCAGTTGTATTCACACGACCAACAACAGCAATTGTATCTTTCAAGCTAGATGCCGCAACTTCAACTTCTAACTGCGCCCAATCGGCACCCGTAATTTGAAGTACTGCACCAATTTCCTCAGCAAATAAGCTTTCAGTTGATTGATTTTCTAGAGCAACACCTAAACGCGATGCGAACATCATTTCAGCAACAGTTGCCAATAGACCACCATCACCGATGTCATGGTAAGCTTTGATCACACCACGATTGTTCCAGTCTTGAATCAAGGCAAAGAATGCTTTGAAGTCATCAAAACTATCAACATCTGGGGTAACAGAACCGATTGCTTTATAGACTTGCGCAAGGATCGAACCACCTAAACGGAATTGACCTTTAGATAAATCGATACGTACAAGCACTGAGTCTGCTAAGTTCTTCAGTTCAGGTGTTAATGTTTTACGTACATCTAATACTGGTGCAAACGCAGTGATCACGCCTGTCATTGGAGAAGTTACGGCTTTATCTTCACCATCATTCCAAGTGGTACGCATTGAAAGTGAGTCTTTACCGACAGGAATAGCGATACCCAATGCAGGACACATTTCCATACCAATCGCTTTCACACCTTCAAACAAGGCTTGGTCTTCACCTTTTTGACCAGCAGCAGCCATCCAGTTTGCAGAAAGTTTGATATCGCTGATTTGTTCGATGTTGGCACACGCAATATTGGTAATCGCTTCCGCAACCGCTAAACGTGCAGATGCAGCAGGATTTAACAAAGCAACTGGTGGACGCTCACCCATAGCCATAGCTTCACCCGTGAAACCTTGCAAGCTTGTCGTCGTTACCGCTGCATCTGCGACAGGCACCTGCCAACGGCCAACCATTTGATCACGTGCAACCATACCTGTAATCGAGCGGTCACCAATTGTGATCAGGAATGATTTAGACGCAACTGTTGGATTCTTCAATACGCGGAAAATCGCATCTTTCAAATCAACTTTTGATGCATCAAAGTCGTTACCTTTACGTTCAATCGTTTCATATGAACGTTGCATACGTGGTGTACCACCCAACATGACTTGCATTGGGATATCGACTGCATTGTTTTCAAATAATGGATCTTCAACAGTCAGATGATGTGCTTCAGTCGCTTCACCAAGTACTGCAAACGGACAACGCTCACGTGCACAAATTTCTTCAAACTGTTCTAAAGATTCTGGACGAATCGCTAACACATAACGTTCTTGCGCTTCATTTGACCAGATTTCCATCGGGCTCATGCCTGGCTCTAAAGATGGAATCTTACGAAGGTTCAATACAGCACCTAACTCGTGATCATTCACTAGTTCAGGCATCGCATTTGATAGACCACCCGCACCCACGTCATGTACAGACACGATTGGGTTAAAATCTTCTAAGCGCCAGCATGTATCAATGACTTCTTGGCAACGGCGTTCCATTTCTGGGTTTTCACGTTGTACTGAAGCAAAGTCTAAGCTCTCACCCATGGTACCACTGTCTACAGATGATGCAGCACCACCACCAAGACCGATTAACATGGCAGGACCACCCAATACAATGAGCAAGTCACCTGGTTGAATCGCATCTTTTTCAACGTGGTCAGGACGAATGTTACCGTAACCACCAGCGATCATAATTGGTTTATGGAAGCCTTTAACTTCACCATTCACATTCTGTTCGAAGGTACGGAAATAACCATTCAATGCAGGACGACCAAACTCGTTGTTAAACGCCGCACCACCCAATGGACCTTCAATCATGATTTGTAATGGCGATGCCATACGTGAAGGCTTACCGTAGTTTTCTTCCCAAGGCTGTTCGAAACCAGGGATATTCAAGTTAGAAACCGTAAAGCCTGTTAAACCTGCTTTTGGTTTACCACCACGACCTGTTGCACCTTCATCACGGATTTCGCCGCCTGAACCAGTTGCAGCACCAGCAAATGGAGAAATTGCTGTTGGGTGGTTATGCGTTTCAACCTTCATTAAAATATGAGCGGCTTGGCTCTTATATTTATAAACAAAGTGACCATTTTCATCCGCTTTTGGATAAAAACGCATCGTGTCATAACCCACGATCACAGAGGCATTGTCTTTATACGCCGACAATACATCTGTTGGAGATTCTTTATAGGTATTCTTAATCATTTGGAACAATGATAATGGTTGTTTTTCACCATCAATTGTCCATTCAGAACCAAAGATTTTATGACGACAGTGTTCAGAGTTCGCCTGAGCAAACATCATTAACTCGATGTCATTTGGATTACGACCCAGCTTTGTAAATGCTTCGGTTAAGTAATCAATTTCTTGCTCAGATAAAGCAAAGCCAAACTCATTATTCGCTTTAACTAATGCTTCTTTACCTTGACCCAAGATATCAATTGAGTTGAGTGGCTTCGGCGCAGTTTCTGAGAATAAAGCTTTTGCATCTTCAATTTGAGCAAAAACTGTTTCCGTCATACGGTCATGAAGTACTTGTTTAACTTCATTCGTAATTTCAGTGACACCTTTTAGCGTGAATAAAAGACCACGTTCTAAACGGTGTACTGGTGTATTACAGTTTTGGAAAATATCAGTTGCTTTAGACGACCACGGAGAGATTGTGCCAACACGTGGAGTTACTAAAATTTGGATTTCATCACTTGCAGCTTGGCGAAGTTCGAAAGATTGACCATCGTTTAAAAGTTGTAATGCCGATTGATGTTGCTGCTCGTTGAGCGCTTGATCAAACAAATAAACCCACTGGCTGTCAAAAGATTGAACAGAACTCATTGACGCTAAACGGTTTAAGAGTTGAGCTTTCTTAAAAGAAGAATGTGCTGATGCACCGGCCACGATAAACATGTTGACTTTGGCTCCACGGGTGGGTCTAACGAACCTACCGCAATGTGACTTATGAGAGAGCGCATATTCTACTGTGAAAGGCTCATTTCAGCTAGCCATATCTACCTTAAAATAATCAAAATTTGTTTGATAACAGCCTACTGTTCATCGAGTAAAATTTGATAAGTCGATGAATTATATAAATAGACTTTTTTATTTTGATCGAAATACAAACTTACGATCTTATTATTTGGTTTTACAGCACCATACCGATTCATTCTTGTACCGCTATACTTTATTTCGATTGGAAAATATTCTTGATCTTTTTGAGCTAATATTTTTAAAGTAGAACTAAACTTATAACGTAAATTTTCAGCAACATTTTCTGTAAATGTATTCTCTCGTGAAAGATCTAACGCAAAATTCTGAATAAAATCGTCTTCTGAGAACATCAAAATATCCCATGATGCTATAGAGGGGATGGGATATGAAAAAAGAGAATAGATTTTCTCAAAATAACTTCCCATCCGGTTTAAGCCGAGCGGGGTGATATTCTTGACTAACTCATCATAGATCAAATCAAAATTTTCATTTTCAAATCCATCATAATGCGGGGGTGTCCGACTTACTAATTGGAATCCGTCCACCCCTGTCTGCTGGAACAGAAAAAGCTCAATATACGGGTTTTCGAAAAAAACATTCTTGTTTGACTCAATAACTTTCCATAATTCAATTGGAAGCAAGTATCGTTTATCCCCAGATAAATTTTGATATTCAATGACCTTTTTCGGAATGATTAATCTTTTCTCTTTAACCTGTAGCACCTTACCTGAACATTCATCAGTTTTTGTGGCATCAACCCAAATGACTGAATATGGAATTTTATTAAGACGATCTGCTGTCTCCTGAGGTAACTGAAACCCTTCACTCACCCGATTTTGATAAAGTACTTTTTCAATATTCAAAATATCCATGCTTTTTAATTTAATTTTCTCCATTTCACTTTTGTCAAATTTCTCCGTTATATTTTGTTTTTTATTTTCAACCATCATCGTCGTAATGAGTTCGGATGGATTTATGTTTTGCTCTGGCTCTACGACTAGCAGATCTTGAATATCTTTAAATGCCAAATCTGCAAGCTCCTGAACAGAAAGTTGTTCACATTCAGCCATGACATTCACATTTGCCAGCAAGACAATTAAAAAAAGACAAAAGTTTTTTTGCTTACCCATTAAAATGTCCAATCATTTTCTATATTTATTGCCGTTATTATATAAACTATTTTATTGTGCAACCAGATGAGCCATGCTTGTACCTTTTTAAAAGACAACTTATGTCGCACTACTCTAGTGCTTTAATCTTTTTTTTGGCATGATGAATTAAAGTCAGTTTGAATAATGATAAATGGAACAAATGCGTTGGTTGGAATTGCTCTCTGCAATTCGCTTAGGTAGTAAAAAAAGTAGCACCGAATTGGCTAGAAGCCCGTTTCATAAAGATTACGATAGAATTATATTTTCCCAAAGTTTTCGACAACTGAATAGAAAAACTCAAGTTCACCCATTGACTCAGCACGATGGTATTCATACTCGATTGACTCATTCACTCGAAGTATCTTGTATTGGTCGCTCGCTTGGTATGCTCGCCGCAGAAAAGATCAAAGATGAATTACCTATGTGGATTTCACCTGCTGATGTCGGTGCGATTATTCAAGCGGCATGTTTAGCTCACGATATTGGCAATCCCCCTTTTGGTCATGCAGGTGAATATGCGATACGTGAATGGTTTGATGATGCCTCACATCGTGACTTTCTGACCAAACTCACTCCCGAAGAAGAAGCAGACGTTCGTCAATTTGAAGGTAATGCGCAAGGTCTTCGTTTACTCAGTCGTATTGACTACCACCCTGATGATGGTGGTATGCGTCTGACCTGTGCAACATTGGGTGCATATTTAAAATACCCCTGGTTATCAAAAACCATCGACCAACAAGGCGATACCCCATCACATCAAAGAGCAAAATTTGGTTGCTATCAATCAGAAAAAGAAATTTTAAAACAGCTTGCTGAACAGCTTGGCTTAATTAGACTGGGTGAATATCACTATTGTCGTCACCCTCTAACTTATTTGTTAGAAGCTGCTGATGATATTTGTTATGCACTGATTGATTTGGAAGACGGCATCATTCTTAATATGTTGAGTTATGAGGAAGTTGAACCTATTTTCCTCAACTTGATTGCTGATTTTGGTCTTCCTGAAGAGCTGCATTTACCGCATACCACTTGGCAACAAAAAATTGCAGCCTTGCGTGGTCGTGTAATGAAACGATTAGTCGATGAAGTCACGACGGCTTTTGCAAAACACCACTATGAAATCATCACAGGTCAACTCAAAGGTAGCCTTTTACAATATTGCTCACCTGATATTGAAGCAGGGATTCAAACTGCGAAAAATCTTGCACGAGATCGTATTTTTGAACATCCACAAAAATCAGGTTTAGAAATTATTGCACATCAAAGCTTACAAACTATTTTAGATGCTTTTGTGCCTTTGACCATGCCGCATAAAACATTAAGCTTTAAAGAACAACGTTTGATGTCGATTTTGCAACATTCAGGCGCAAATTTTCAAAACAACCATTACAATAATATTATGCAAGTCTTAGATATTATTAGTAAGTTCTCAGACCATCAGGCTTATAGCTTGGCTCAAGAGCTACAAGGGAATAAAGTTGGCTTCTTTTAAAAGAATATGCAAACTCTATTTTCTTAAATGACTTTGGTTTAAATCTTTTCAAATAAATAGTGAAAAATTTTCTATGATCGGATGTTTAATTGGCGAAGTGTTTGCCTTAGAAGCCCCTACTGTATTACTTAATGTAAATGGGGTTGGTTATGAAATCGATACACCGCTTTCAACATTTTGCCAATTACAAAAAGGACAAAAAGTAACGTTATGGACGCATTTAGTCGTTCGTGAAGATGCTCAACAACTATATGGCTTCAGTGAAGCACAAGAAAAAATCATTTTTCGCACCCTACTCAAAGTAAATGGTGTAGGACCAAAAATGGCATTAGGGATTTTATCTACGTTAAGTGTTGAATTATTAATTCACACCATTGAACACGATGATATCAATACACTGATTAAAGTGCCTGGAGTTGGTAAAAAAACGGCTGAACGTTTAATGATTGAATTACGTGACCGTTTCAAAGCACTTTCACAGTCAGCGAATAGCACTTCACAAACTACCTCCTCTCAAATTCAATTCATGTCAAACTCACCTGTTGCTGAGGCTGAGGCTGCTTTACAATCGCTTGGCTATAAACCTATTGAAGCACAAAAAGCTGTGGCAGCTGTCAAGGCTGACTATACAGAATCTGCCGATATTATCCGCGCAGCTCTTAAATCGATGATGAAGTAATATTATGCAAGATCGCCTCATTAGTGGAATTGAAAAACCTGAAGATCATTTTGATCGTGCAATTCGTCCGACATCACTTGCTGACTATATTGGTCAGCCCGTGGTTCGCGAGCAAATGGAAATTTTCATTGGTGCTGCTCGTGGGCGTGGTGAAGCACTGGATCATACGCTAATTTTTGGACCCCCAGGTTTAGGTAAAACCACGCTCGCCAACATTATTGCTCGCGAAATGGGTGGAAATCTAAAGTCTACGTCTGGTCCTGTATTAGAGCGGGCTGGTGATTTAGCCGCGATGCTGACCAACTTAGAAGAAGGTGATGTTTTATTCATTGATGAAATCCATCGTCTTTCGCCAGTGATTGAAGAAATCCTATATCCAGCGATGGAAGATTATCAACTGGATATTATGATTGGTGAGGGTCCAGCAGCTCGCTCTATTAAACTAGATTTACCGCCATTTACATTAGTCGCAGCAACAACACGTGCTGGTCTACTCACTTCCCCACTACGTGATCGTTTTGGAATTGTGCAACGTCTGGAGTTTTACTCTGTTGAAGATCTTACGCATATTGTAACGCGTTCAGCAAACCTCATGGATGTTCCAATTACTAGAGAAGGTTCAACTGAAATTGCAAGGCGTGCCCGAGGTACTCCACGTATTGCCAATCGTTTATTACGTCGTGTACGTGACTATGCTCAAGTGAAAGGCACAGGTGAAGTAACTCAAGAAATGGCTCAACGTGCTCTAGACATGCTAAATGTCGATAAAGCAGGTTTAGATACTTTAGATCGCCGTTATATCAGTATGTTGCTTGAACGATTTGAAGGCAGACCTACTGGTGTTGAAGCATTAGCAGCCGCAATGGCTGAAGATAGCGGAACACTAGAGGATGTTATTGAACCTTACTTAATCCAACAAGGTTATGTTATGCGCACTGCTCGTGGGCGTATAGCAACGAATATGGCTTATTTGCAATTTGGTATGACCCCACCTGAATAATATCAATTTCATTTAATAAAATACTTTCTATAGTGAAGTAATTAAAATAATATACAGATTATTCTACTTACTTCATTATTTTATTAAGGGTTAAAATGAAAAATAATTTTTTCACAACAATATTTTATAGCAGCATAATATTACTAACAGCTTGTGGGGATGGAAGTGATGGTAGTAGTAATGGGACATCCACCCAAAGTAAAGAAAAAATAGACTACACAAAAGCAGAATCTATTGAGTCAATTTATGAACCAATCATTAGTTTATCTCAAGAGAATGACAATATTGCATTGATTGGCACTGAGTTTGCTGAAAATATTTATTATGGCATTTATGCTGGTAATAACTTTAGATGTTCAAAAGGCTCATTTACAAAAAATAGCGACAAGAGCATTACATTCAATGACTGTGAGTTTATGGATTATATAAATGATGACAGCAGCTCTATAACTCGCTTAGGTATTTTTACCATCTCTGGATCCGTAAATAGCAAAGTTATATCATCGACAGATTCAGCACGTTATGAAACTTCATTAAAGAACTTCAAAATCATTCCACCAAGTGATTCGAGTATTACTTTCAATGGTGACTTTGTCAGTAAATACAACCAAGCCACTACTCAATATCAAATCAAAGAAATGGTACTAAGTGTATTTGATGATGAAACCAAAAAAACGCAACAGTTGATGATTAATAATTATCAACTCAATGTGAATAATCTTATGCTTACTGCACTATGAAATATTCAAGGTACTCCTGAAAGTAAATTTTTCTCAGTCAATTTCAAAAGTGATGTCAGATTTGAAAATGATACAGATAAAATAGCTTTCTATCCTAATTTTGCTGAAATTATGATTGAAGACACTAACAATATAAAAAATACAATTAAGATTTCAAACACGAGCAATTACAAGGCTTTAATCAGTGCATATGCAGATGGCATAACAGTAACAGGATTCCCTAAAACAGTTGAATGGGATGAACTCAATTAACTTTAAATAATTGTCTTTTCGATCAAGCCCTACATGTTAGGGCTTTTTTTATGCGCATCAAGAATATGTTATTTATTACTATTTCCTTAGTCTCATCGAGAACATATCATTCCTTCATCGCTCCCAGTACGAAACCAATAGGTAAAAGAAATGGCAAATCATTTTGAATTCAACATTCGCGTTTATATTGAAGATACAGATGCAGGCGGTATCGTCTATCATGCCAATCATATCCGCTATATGGAGCGTACTCGAACAGAATGGCTAAGAGCAGCTGGCGTTGATCATTATTGGCACCAAGAGGATTACAACTTTGTGGTTCACCAAATTCAGGTGAAATATGTACGTCCAATATTAATGGATGATTTAATTACCGTTACAGCACGTGTTATTTCGTGTAAAGCCGCATCTTTTGTGTTGCAACAAAATATTTATCGTGGTGAAATCTTGCTGGCTTCAGGTGAGGTTACGTTGGCATGTTTGAATAAAGACATGATGCCACGTCGACTTCCTGACGAAATTCGTGATCTGATTCAAAAAGAATTAGCACAGGACTAAAAATAAACTTTCGGCACTTAACTTATGGCAACAAATTTAGAATCTTCTCTGCATATTTCTGACCTGATTTTACAAGCAAGCCCTGTCGTACAATTGGTGATGCTGATCTTATTACTCGCTTCTATTTATAGCTGGTATTTGATTGCAAAATTGCACATGGGTTTCAAAAAAGCAGAACAAGATGACGAGCATTTTCAAAAAATGTTTTGGTCAGGTGCCGAATTAAATACGCTCTATAATAATGCCCAATTAAACTCAAAGCGTCGTGGGCTTGAAGATATTTTCTATCAGGGCTTAGGTGAGTTTTTAAAATTACAGAAACGCAAAGCTGATACTACACAAACGATTGAAGGTACAGAGCGTATTCTTCGTGTAGGTTTAAGTAGAGATCAAGGCGGCTTAGAAGTTGGTCTTGGCTCTTTAGCTAGTATCGGCTCAGTTGCTCCTTATATCGGTTTGTTCGGAACTGTTTGGGGGATTATGAACGCATTCATCGGTTTAGCAGCAGTTGATCAGGTGACATTAGCCACGGTTGCACCAGGTATTGCCGAAGCACTAATCGCAACTGCTATTGGTTTGTTTGCAGCGATACCCGCTGTACTTGCGTTTAACCATTTTACCGCTAAAGGCGAAAGCATCTATTCTGACCGCGCCCTATTTGCTGAGGAAATGATTGCACTTCTACAACGTCAATCAATTGGAACGACACAGGAAGATGCATAATGGCTATTCAGCGATCTGGACGTTTCGAGCGCATCAAAAAACCACTTAAAAGTGACATGAATGTCGTCCCTTATATTGATGTAATGTTAGTGTTATTGGTCATTTTCATGGTAACTGCACCGATGATTACCAGTGGCATAAAAGTTGATTTACCTCAAGCCAATAATCATCCAATTGAATCTAAAGATATGCCAGCGATGGTGACGATTGGTAAAGATGGCAATATCTATTTGCAGTATGAAGATTACAAAGACAGTGAACCACTAACGCTCGAAAAACTTGAAACTGTTTTAGCGAAGGCACAACAACAAGCCGAGCAAGATAATAAACAACTCACTGTTCTCGTGAATGGTGAAAAATCACGCCCTTATGGTGAAGTTGTATCACTGATGGCAAGCCTACAAGAAGCAGGTTTAACTCAAGTGGGTTTACTGACAGAGCCTTTAAAATAAGTTATGAAAAATATTCACGAGCCACCATTTAAGCAAAACGCTATCGCACTTGGCTTCACATTTGGAGTTCATGCGATTGCTATTGTAGGCTTACTTTTTTTAGGTTTAAGTAAACCGCCCGAACCTCCTAAGAAACTGACGACTGTCTTAGTAAAACCTGAAGACTTTCAACCACCCTTAGCTAAAGAGGTTGAACAGGAAACAACTTCAGAAAATCAGGCTAATGAAATATTAAGTCCTATTGTTGATAATACTCAACCTGAAAATATTCCTGTTACACCTCCAACACCTACCCCTCAACAACTTGCTGCAGAGAAAGAGAAACAAGAGCAAGCTCAGCAAGCGAAATTAGCTGAACAAAAACGTAAGAGTGAAGAAGCTGCTCAAGCGAAGCAAGTAGAACAGCAAAGAAAAGCTGCAGAAGCATTAGCAGCAAAACAACGATCTGAAGCAGAAGCAAAGGCAACTGCTGAAGCTAAGCGTAAGACTGATCTAAAAGCAGAAGCTGATGCAAAAGCACGCCAAAAAGCTGAACAGGATGCTAAATTAGCACAACAAAAAGCTGCCGAGAACGCAAAGCTAAAAGCCCAACAAGATGCAAAACGTAAAGCTGATGCTGAAGCTAAGGCAAAAGCGAACGCTGATGCTAAACGTAAAACTGAAGTAGATGCCAAACGCAAAGCAGAGGCTGATGCGAAGGCAAAAGCTGAGGCGGAAGCCAAGGCAAAAGCGAATGCTGATGCTAAACGTAAAGCCGATGCAGATGCAAAAGCTAAAGCCGACGCAGATGCCAAACGTAAAGCTGATGCAAAAGCTAAAGCCGATGCAGAAGCTAAAGCTAAAGCAGATGCAGAGGAAGCTAAAGCTTCTGCTGCAAAAAAAGCCGAGCAAGAAGCTGCTCAGAAAAAAGCTGAAGCTAAAAAAATTGCCTCAACAGCTAAGCGTGATTTTGAGAACAAAATCAAACGCGCATGGAATATTCCATTAAGCTCATCTGGTCAAAAAGCTACAGCTCGGGTCACACTGAATGATAGTGGTGCAGTTATGTCTGTGATTGTTAATTCTTCTGATCCCGACATGAAAGCTAGTATTGAAGCAGCAGTTCGTGCAGCCGCTCCCTATCCAATGCCTGAAGATCCTGATGCGCGACGTGAAGCAAGAAGCTTTACTTCAAGTTTTACTGCAAAATAGTAATGAATAGTTAACGTTACACGCTTTTAATAGCACAAAGCATGTAACTATGCTAAATAATTCAACAGCCACAAAAATACGAACGCAAGTAATTGTAACTATGGATAAGACTCGTAAGCACCTCATCTCTCTAGCAGTATTTACTGCAATTAGCGCAGCAATCCCTGTTTCTGCATTTGCACAGCTTTATTTAGAAATTGCAAAAGCACCAGAACAAGCGCCTAAAATTGCTATCATCCCTTTTACAAATGACAATGCAATTTATCCAATTGTTGAAAATGATTTAAATCGCTCAGGTCGCTTTACAAGTGCATCAAAAAATCTACCTGCATCGGCTGCATTAAATCAAATTCAAGCGGCAGATTGGCAAAATGCTGGTGTTCCATATGTTGTTGTTGGGCAAATCAAACCTATTGATGCAAATTCATTTGAAGTTCACTATCAACTTTATGACGTACAAAAACAGCAATATCTCTTGAATGAGGTTTTAACTGTACCAAGTTCACGTATTCGTCAAGCTGGACATATGATCAGTGATGCAATTTACCAAGCATTAACTGGTATCGCAGGTGATTTTAGTGGTCGTATCGCATACGTACTTCGTAATCAAGCAACACCCGCTCAACGCTATACATTACAAATTGCAGATACTGATGGTGAACAGCCTAAAACGGTCTTGTCATCACGTGATCCAATTTTGTCACCAACATGGTCGCCAGATGCAAAGAAAATTGCGTATGTTTCATTTGAAACGAAACGCCCTGCTATTTACTTACAAGATTTAGCAACAGGTCAACGGGAAGTTCTAGCAAGTTTTAGAGGACTCAATGGAGCACCAAGCTTCTCTCCTGATGGTCAATCCATGTTATTTACTGCGTCTATGCATGGTAATCCCGAAATTTATCAAATGAATCTAAATACGCGCCAAGTTAAGCGTATGACAAATGATTCTGCAATTGATACCGAAGCACGCTATGCACCTGACGGCAAGTCATTTATCTTCACCTCAGATCGTGGTGGTTCTCCACAAATATATCGCTACAGTTTTGATGATGGTTCTGTAAAACGTTTGACATTTAGAGGTGCATTTAACGCACGTGGTACACTGAGTGCTGATGGTAAAAAGATTGCTTTAGTACACCGCCCTAGCGGAAGTAGTTATAAAGTTGCGTTACAAGATATCAATACAGGTATTACCAATATTTTGACACCAACAAGCTTAGACGAATCGCCAAGCTTTTCACCTAATGGGCAAATGGTTGTATACGCAACTCGTGAAGGTAGTCGAGGTCTTTTATCAATCATGTCTACTGATGGTCGTTTCCGTATGAATTTACCAAGTGAGCAAGGTGAAGTGCGCGAACCAGCTTGGGCACCGAAATAAATTTTATTAATTGGAGAACTTCATGAATATTAAATATCTTACACTTCCTTTAATCGCGGCAACACTTGTATTTACTGGATGTGCAAGCCGTAAACCTGCTGCTGAAATTACCACAGGCAATACACCAAATGGTTCCACAACAGTGAACACAACAGGATTGAGTGAAGATGCTGCATTGAATGCACAAAATCTTGCAGGTGCGTCTTCTAAAGGTGTTACTGCGGCAAATAAAGCATTCTTGGCTAAACGTGTTGTTCACTTCGACTATGACAGCAGTGACCTATCAAATGAAGACTATCAAACACTTCAAGCTCATGCACAGTTCCTAGTCGCAAATGCAAACTCTAAAGTTGCACTTACAGGCCATACTGATGAGCGTGGTACTCGTGAGTACAACATGGCTTTAGGTGAGCGTCGTGCAAAAGCAGTTGAGAGTTTCTTGATCACCAATGGTGTGAATCCACAGCAACTCGAAGCAGTAAGCTACGGTAAAGAGGCGCCAGTCAATACTGGACATGATGAAGCGGCTTGGAAAGAAAATCGTCGCGTAGAAATTAACTACGAAGCTGTCCCACCATTATTGAAATAAACTTTCAAATAAAAAAGCTCACTAACAGTGAGCTTTTTTATTTCTTAATCATTTCGCGAAATCTGCCGATTATCATGATCTGATTGCATCGACTCAATCAAATCATGTTTATTAAACTCTTTATACTCAGGTTTTGCTTCGTACTCCTTCCAAGCATCTTTGACATTTTCTTTAGAAATTTGTTCTAAACTAATCGGTTCGCTTGGCGTGGGAGTTGCATCAAAATTTTTGGTTGTCATCGTTGTTCTCCAAACCTCCTGTTTAGTATGCAATCAACATAGCATGTAATCTGATTCTTGTAATCATAAAAGCAACATAAATAAAGTAAGATAATTTTTATTTTGGGGCGTTCTCATCTAGAATAGCGAAAATATTTTTATCAACTTTTGACTCGGCTAAATTGGAGCTATTTAATATGTCAAACCAGACCTTATCCCAATACTTAGAACAACAACATGGGAATTTGACACCTGAGTTGGCACAAGTCATCGAAACGATTGCAAACACTTGTAAAACAATTGATCAAGCACTTCAAAAAGGTGCTCTAGCAGGAATATTAGGTAGTGCTGAAAATGAAAATGTGCAGGGTGAAACACAAAAGAAATTAGATGTGATTTCAAATGATTATTTAATCGATGCTTTGAAGTCACACCCACAAGTCGGTGGCTTGGCTTCTGAAGAATTAGATGATTTCACGCCAGCACAAGAAAACGGTAAATATCTCGTACTTTTTGATCCTTTAGATGGTTCAAGCAATATTGATATCAATATGTGTGTGGGTACAATTTTCTCGATTTTACCTGCAAAAAATGCGGTAACCCAATCTGCTGACTTTATGCAATCAGGTACAGAACAAGTCGCTGCTGGCTATGTACTTTACGGGCCATCAACCATGTTAGCATTAACAGTTGGTGCTGGTGTTGTGTTCTTTACTTTAGATCCAAATACACAAACATATTTATTAACGACAGAGAGCGTACAAGTTTCTTCAGACACTCAAGAGTTTGCAATTAATGCATCAAATCAACGTCATTGGGAAAATCCCGTAAAACGTTATATTGATGAACTTTTAGCTGGAAAAACATCTGTACGAGAAAAAGATTTTAACATGCGTTGGGTTGCATGTATGGTTGGAGATATTCATCGCATTTTATGCCGCGGTGGTATCTTCTTATATCCTTACGATTTAAAAGATCCTAAAAAAGCAGGTCGTTTACGTTTAATGTATGAAGCGAATCCTATGAGCATGTTAATTGAACAAGCAGGCGGAGCTTCAACGACAGGTCGTGTTCGCATCATGGATATTCAACCAACTGAGTTACATCAACGTGTACCTGTTATTATTGGTTCGAGAAATGAAGTTGAACTTGTAACTAGCTATCATTAATCTCTCTTAAAACTCAGAGCGTCATAGACTTATGATGCTCTTTTGGACAATTTATTTATGGCTGTTATCTTTCTAGAATCAAAAGACAATGCAAAAATCAAACATTTGCGTGGTTTAATCGAGTTAAATAGTGCTCGAAAAAAGCATCAACAAACTGTTCTAGAAGGTACACATCTCTGTTTATCTTGGTTACAACAACAAAGAAAAATCTTTTCTTTATTTACAACTGAGCAAGCTTTGGATCATCCTGAGCTGCAAGAAATTATTGAAATACATCAAGGTCATATTTTCATTATAAGTGAAGTACTTTACAAAGATTTGAGTACTTTAGGGACTACCCTACCTTGCTTAGCGATTGTTGATCTTCCAAAAACCTCGCAAACCATCGATTTCAAAGCTGATACTTTAATCTTAGAAAATGTTCAAGATCCTGGAAATGTAGGGACATTGCTTCGTTCAGCAGCCGCGGCGAATATAAAACAAATCATTTGCACCCAAGGTTCAGCATCTCTTTGGTCTCCACGTGTGTTGCGTGCAGGTATGGGCGCTCATTTTAGTGTTAACTGTTTTGAAAATTTTCAGTTAACCGACATTCTTCCAAAATTTGAAATCCCTGTTTTTGTAACTAGCTCACACCAATCAACAAGTCTTTATTCAAAAGATTTAACTCAAGCCTGTGTCTGGATCTTAGGAAATGAAGGTCAAGGTGTATCTGATTATGCACTTGAGCATGCAGAAGCTGTCACTATCCCACAACCTGGTGGTCAAGAATCTCTAAATGTCGCGATTGCTGGATCAATCTGCTTTTTTGAAATGGTCCGCCAACGTCAATAAAACGTTAATTTACTTTAAATGCGCTTTATTTGCGGAAAAATCAATTACACTGCTAAAATAATTGCTTAAGTTGTCAACGCATTCACCATTTTCAACGTTATATAGATAATGAATTGATAATAATGGTGGGTATCCATGACAGGATTTTCCATCTCTATGGATTTAGCACCTAAACAGGCTCAAACCGATAGCGGTACACATACAGGTACTGTTGAACAACGTCTTCGCTTTTTTATGCAAGACGTTACAGGTCGTGCGCTTGTAATGATGGAAAGTGCAACACAAGGTCAACAAGGCATTGCTATGGATTTAGTGCAAGAAGCATTTATCTCATTGCACAAATCATATTCAGACAAAACAGTGGATGAATGGTATCCCCTGTTTTACACTATTCTAAACAATAAATTACAAGACTGGAGACGGAAAGAAGCACGCAGAGCAAGCCCTTTCTCTTTGTTTAAAAAAATTAGTATAGATGATGACGAAGAACTAATTGATGTAGTTGATGAGTCAACACCTAATCCATTCGAATTTCTAAATCAAGAAGTAACAATGGAAGAAATTCAGGCTGCAATTCATAAATTACCTGTTCGTCAACAACAAGCATTCATGTTAAGAGCATGGGAAGGATTTGACACGATCACTACAGCTCAAATCATGGATTGTAGCGAAGGTAGTGTAAAAACCCACTATCACCGTGCAATACAAGGACTCAGAATCGCTTTAGAGCATTTAAATCCACATTCTGGAGGTTCATCATATGAATAAAGATGAGTTCACCAAACAAGTGACTTCCAAACTAGACCAACTAGCAAAAGAACAGCATCATAATAAAATGCTGGTCATGAATCATGTTTTAGATACTGTCCAAAAGAAACCGACATCTTATTACAGTATTTGGAAAATGACTGGTTTTGCTTTGGCCGCTGCAATTACAGGTATTGTAGTTTTACCAAACTCAATAGATTTAGCAGATAAACCACAAAATCAAGTAATCGTAAATCCAAAACTTTCACCACAAATGGTCGAAGATATGGAAATGTTAATGGCGTTTGGCGAGGATCGAATTCCACATGGCAGCTAAAAAGTTAGCACTTGTTGTGTGTACGTTAGGCTTATTGCAAACAAGTTTTGCAAGTTCAGAACGTTTTTGGGTTTTTTCAAAACCAAATAAACCGACAACAGAAGAAACGTGGGAAGATCTATCACCTGAAGAGCAGCAACTCTTAATTAAACGCTATCAAACATTGAAAGAAATACCAACCAACCAAAGCACGCAACTACAACAGCGTATGGAATGGTTTACGCAGCTACCTGAAGAAGAAAAGCAAAAAATGCGTGATGTATGGCAAAAAATGAATACTCAAGAACGCAATACTCTGCGTAAAAGAATGCAGAATGCCAGTATTGAAGAGCGCGTATCTATCAGAGAAGAATATCTAAGTAAATATGCAGAACATTAAAAATTATTTTAACATATAAAAAATAGCGCCTTAAGGCGCTATTTTTTATCTTTTATTTTCTAAAACGACGGTAAGCTAATAAACCTATTAAGCCAAATATTGAAAACACTCCAATACTTCCGCCACCATTATTACTTGCATTACGCGTATCATCAGTAGTAGTAGCTGTGCTAATAACACTTACTGTAGCAGTATTAGAAATAGCACCATCAGCATCATATACCTGATAATTGAATGAATAGTTAAATGGGTTAAATGTATTAGATTCCTTAATATAAATATTGCCACCGTAACATGTTTCTTTTTGATCAGGTTCTGGACATGCACCTTGGCGATCAGCAGTCACAACTAAGTTTTTAGTTGGGACATTAGACAATCGTATTGGTAATTCAATCCCATCAGCATTTCTCCAGAATTGAGGTTTATTCGGTTCTTTATCAGGACCTTTACCCCCCTCACCAGTATCACCAAAATCATTAGATAATTTTAATAAATCTAATGAAACAGTTTGATTCTGCTGATATTTTAGTGTCACAGATGTATTTTTAGCCTCAGGAGCCACATTGACGAATGCCGCTTTGATCAAACCTGAAGATTTAATATTAGAATCTGCTCTCGATTGGATCGTATATTTACAGAAAATCTTATCACCCGCTTGAGTGATCGTATCATCCTTTCTGTAGAAAATAATTTGTTCAAGATCGCTATTCCATTCACAAACTAGATTCGGTTTATCCGTTTCATCGATGTTCGTAATCGTATCATTAATTTGCCCCTTTCCTAGAGCTTCTGTAGTAACAATGTAGTTCTCGTTATTGAAAAACTTTAATCTGTGACTGCCATCACTCAATACAATCTCTTGAGGTATTGGTAGTTGATATCGACTTAAATCGATATAAATTGCCCGATAATGTAAATTTTTATTTAGATTTTCATCTAATTTTTTAAATTTTTCTAAATTATACTTATCAGAAGTAAGCAATAGAGGATCATCTGGATTTTTGATTAGAAATTCATATCTCTCAATTTGCGCCTTGTAACCATCAATTATTTGTTTGATAGAGGTATTCGATAAATCCTCTAAATCACCAGCCGTTAATTTCATTAATTCAACAGAACCAATATCACAACTATTGCGAGCATTAGGATCATAGAACAAAGTACCATCAACAATACGTGCGATTCCTCTTTGATCTTTAGGTCCACAGTTATCACTTTCAGCTGCACTCACATCCACTAGATCTGTTGTCGTTTTATTATTATTTGGATAATAAAGTGGCATAAATGCCGTACTTTCAGATGCAGGTTGCAAACTACTTAATAATGTTCGCAAATTAGTAATATTACTTATATTTAAATTTGTATGTTTCCCATCTGGTATCACCTCTTTAGGCAAATCACATTTATTAGACCCCGTTAAAGTAAGGGCATTATAGCCTAACAATAACTGCGTTAATTTTTCTTCCGATGCTGGTCCAAGAAGATAGCGGCAGGCATAACTACTGATATTATGAGATAGAACATTAAAACTCAATAATTTCAGACCGAGTTTATCGTATAAAAAAATAGTATTGGCTTGGTTTTCAACAATTGTGTTACTCGTTAATTCAAGGCTACTAGCATTACTTAAAATACTAGATGTGTTATTAGTCGTATTGCCTGCTTTTGTGTCTCCTGTAAACTTCAGCACAGTACCATTTGTAGAATTACTAATATTTTGTGCAATTGTATTTGTGCTTAAATTGACAGTAGGTTCGCCACAGAAATCAAATATACTTACAGAACTTGTTGATCCATTTTGAATTATACTGCTTGACGATATATCAATTTTTCGTTGCGAGTAGACGTTATCATTAAAACAACTCATTCCCAATACACTACCAACTGGGGATTGATTATTCCGAATTACTGCGTTTGATATAGATAAACCTGTAGTAGGCCCAGCAAGGAAAATTGCACCACCTGAAATACCCGCTTGTGACGCTAAAATGCGAACATTTTGCAAAGCAATGTCAGCACCAGCATAAATCGCACCACCACGATCATTTGTTCGTGCATTTTTAAGAGTTATATTGTTCAGAGTAAGCGCTTTTGAACCAATTGTTGTATTAAAAATACGCGAAGAATTATTCCCATCAATAATGGTCTTATTCTCAGTCTGCGCAGGATACTGATTAGTAATTAGACTTCTCTTCTCCCAATCAACAGGTAATGCACCATAAATTACAACATTAACATTCGGTGCCAGTTCTTTCTTCAATACATAAGTACCAGCTTCTAACTGAATTTGTTTTCTAGTAGCAGATGAAATATCAGATACTGTACAGCCACCATAGTTTCTCCTAATCTCAGCAGCTTTTAGAGCTTCACGCAATGAACATGCGTTATTGTTCTCACCATCTTCGTCAACGAACGTATTAACTTTAATAACATCATTGCTTGTCGCAGCGAATAATGGCATCGTTGCAACGATCATGGTTGCTAAAATTCCTTTTTTATAATTTTTCATCTCAATCAAATCCCTTTATCAAGCTTTAAATCTTCGGAAACCAATTAATCCTAATAACATTAAAATTGATGTTAATCCCAAACTACCACCTGAAACATTTACTGTTTTACTTTCAAAATTATTTGGTGGATCTTGAACAATCGTTGTAGGAATGGTTATGTAATAATTTGAAACATCGTTAAAACGTGTTGTTGTTGTAATAATACGTAAATTAAATTTGTCAGCACCATGCCAATTGCTATTTGGTGTATAAACAACATTACCAAATTGATCAATTGTAAGTTTACCTTTGGATGGTGTTAATGTCTGTTGTACTTCAAGGCATCCTGGCTGCCAAGTTTGACCATCAGAACGTTTTCCTAATATACGCTCACAAGATGCAGAATCTAATAGTTCTCCATCTAATAGGCTTTCACTTATATTAAATTTAGCAATCTGACCATAAAGAATGTCTTGACCAGCAATTGGAACTTCTGATCTGTTAATTACAAGCTCTATTGCACCTAGATCACAAAGCTCGTCATATCCGCTTCTATTTTTACCGCGCTGATCGATTAACTCACAACTTGCCAAACCAATAGAACTACCATCACTGTAAATCCGCCCCTTATTCACAATTAATGAATCAGATAGAGTTGAATATGATGACAATAACCTTGGTTTAAAGAAACCAACCAATTGATCTTTTGGTGTAGTAAATGGACATAGCAGACCATCTGCAGGAGGTGCATCACATATATCTTTTTCAACACTGTCACCAGCAATTAATTTATGCTTTAGATTATTTTTATCCCACATAAAATTTGGTCGTTCAGCAGGTGCTTGTAAATTACAGTCTGATGTTGTCAGCGTACTTTGAACGACTGACTCATCATCAGATGATGTAACACAATTTGTAGTACCGTTATCAACAATTATACTATTTGATACAAATGCACTTGGAAATTTTTCTTCTGTAGTTGTCTCCCCAGTTGTTGTCTTGGAGGTCCATTTGGGGGCTTGTAAATATAATCCAGCAGCGTTTTTAATCATTGTTATATTATTAACAATCATTCCTTCACGGATATTTGCAACATACCCACCTTTATTCTGGAATATTGTCGTGTTATTTATGCCAGCAAATCGACTTTGTAGTGCTGCACCTGTAGTCTCATCTCTAAAACCAGTTTGAACGAATAATATAGCTCCATCTATGGCAGAGGTACCTATATTGTCACGAATGACCGATTGTGAGATTAAATATCGAGGCATTTCACTGTAAATAACAGCCCCTTTATCCGCTTTATTGCCTTCTAAAATACTGTTACCAATTCGTACGATACCTGCCGTTTTTTCAGTATCAGATAAAATACCAGCATTATATATCCCGCCACCCCGTGTTGCGTTACCAGAAGTTAAGCGAGAGTACTGAATATTTAATGCTTCTCGATTATAGATCAGACCACCATCATTTAACTTAGTCGCTGATCCTTTTAAATTTAATTCATTTAAATTAACTAAAATTAATTCTTTTTCTACACTTCCATCATTAATAAAGAAGATTCGATCGCTTCCCACCATTTTTAGTGTCGCGTTATTCACACCTTTTTTATTATCATTAAGATCCCCACTAGTTGCTGTAGTAATCGTCATTCCTACCTTCAGCTCAAGCGACTTATTTAATGAATATTCTTTATCACGCTGTAATACAATAATAGAACTTGCATCTTTATTACCACAACCATGGTAACCATTTTCATATTCTTTTTTGGCGCGATTATTTAGGAAAAAAACTGCTTCACGTAATGAACAAACGGTATCATCCTTATCTTCATCAACTAGTGTAGTGACCTGAATTTCTGCTGCATATACATGCCCAGTAATTGCAAATAAAGCACAGGCAAGCGTCCGTTTGAACATACCGTTCTCCTTCTATTTTTCATTTTTCTTCGTATTGCAAATGACAATTTGCAACCACATTCCTTTGTGCGTACTTTGTCATAGCTCTCAAAATTACTCAAGAAATTTTATGCTATTGGCGATATTCATCAATGAGTGCGTAAATTTGCTTGAGTGTTGTATTCGAAAGCTTGGTTTTTTCACCTTTCAGCATTTTTTCAAGTTGAGCCAATGTTTGTAATAACACTGAGGCCTGATGAGGTCCATTATTCAGTAAATAATCTACGATCTGCTGGTCAAAATGAATCCCTCGTCGATTCATCACAGATTGCAATAAGGCTTGTCTATCGATAAAAGAGCTGCCATTAGGGACTTTAACACTGACAGCTTGAGTTAATCGGGATTGTAGGTCTGGTAATTCTAATTTTAATTCGATTGGTGCAACTCGTGATGAAAAAACTAACTGACCTTCATGGTTATTCATCAAATGAAAGACTGCTTTTTGCCAATGCGGAACTCCACAAATCGCATCAACATCATCTAAAGCTACTAAATCATAAAACTCTAATGACGTGATCGCTTCAATAGGTGCATCTAATAGCTCTAATAACGATACTTTAATGGCTGGACGATTTAGTTCAAGATAGGAATCACATATCGCAGATAAGAGATGGCTTTTACCTGTCCCTGCACCGCCATAAACATAAAATCTACTGACCAACCCTGTATGTAATTGTCTAATTGCGTCAACGATAGGTCCCCATCCTGGACCCGAAAAATCACTAATTCGGGCATCCAGCTGAGGTTCAATATCCAGTTGTAGTTGACGCATATCGTTAATTTGTTCCTCGATTAATCAGGGTGAGTCTTGTTAGATGTATCCGTATCTTGAGTTTTTTCTCCCTCAAGATCAATATCTAATTGCTGCGTTTCAAAATGTACTGGTTGTTCATTGTTCACTTCGAGAACGAATTCTGAAGGTAATCCATATAAACGACTTCGCTCATAATTATTACGGGCGTGCTTAAGTAAAACGACAATAACCGCAGCAACAGGTAATGCAATCAACATCCCGAGAAAACCACCTAATTGCGCTCCCGCTAAGACAGCAAAAACGACTGCAACAGGCGATAGACCAATTTTATCCCCTAACAGGAAAGGTTGCAGAATATAGCCCTCTACCATTTGACCAATCATAAAGACAACACCAACTAATAATAGTTGCATCCAATCAATACCAAACTGGAATAATGTTGCAATCACTGCTGCGATAATTCCAACACCGAAGCCTAAATACGGAATAATACTTGCAAGACCGGCGACCATACCGATAATCAAACCAACTTCTAATCCAATCAGTTGCAATCCAACCGCATAAACAATGCCTAATAAAAGCATTACAAGAAATTGCCCTTTAACAAATGCTCCAAGAACGCTATGACATTCACGAACAATCGTTAAAGTAGAAGTTTCATAAGGTCTTGGAATAAGGCGACGTAAACTATCTAACATTCTTTCCCAATCAAGCAAAAAGTAAAATGCAATAATTGGAATAAGGATTACGATACCACCGAGTTGAATAAAATTAAGACCTGACTGCGCTACGCGTAATGCCATAGTTTGAATGCTATCTGCACTATAGTTGGTCTGGATATAATCCATAACTGCTTTAGACAATTGCTCAGTATCTATTTCCATAGGTACAACATTAAATGTATGAGATACCCATGGTAAGAATGTTGCATTTATCCAATGAATTCCAGCAGGTATGCTATCTCTTGCATAAATCAGCTGCTCCCAAACTAAAGGCGCTAAAAACCATAAAACAACTGTTAACAGAACACCAATTCCAACGAACACTAAACTGATCGCTAACCAGCGAGGCAATCTAAATTTGACAAGTGTATCGACGAGTGGGCTGAACAAATATGCAATAAAAAATGCACCTACAAAAGGTAAAACAACAGGTTTCAACAGATATAAGACCCAGAGGAGCAATGCGAGTCCAGCGAGGATAAAGATGCGGCGCAATACCTGATCTTGCATAAAATCCAGCCTTTTTTTGTGTAATCGTTATAAATAGAAAAAAATTTTAATAAAGATAGCATTTTCGAGCATAAATAACATAAGAGTTTCGTATATTCAGGTTATAATCTGCCGCCAATGCGGAGACTTCACTATGAGCAACTCAACTTCTACCCCAAATACTGGTTTAAGCTATAAAGATGCGGGCGTCGACATTGAAGCGGGCGACGCACTGGTCGATCGTATCAAATCAGTCGCTAAACGTACCACACGTCCTGAAGTTATGGGCGGACTTGGCGGTTTTGGTGCGTTATGTAAAATTCCAAAAGGTTATGAAGAACCTGTATTGGTGTCTGGCACCGATGGCGTAGGCACAAAATTACGTTTAGCGCTTAACTTAAATCGTCATGACACAATTGGTCAAGACCTAGTCGCAATGTGCGTAAACGATCTACTCGTGTGTGGTGCAGAACCATTATTCTTCCTAGATTATTACGCTACAGGTCACTTAAATGTTGATGTTGCAGCAAATGTAGTAACAGGTATTGGTAAAGGTTGTGAATTAGCTGGTTGTGCATTGGTTGGTGGCGAAACTGCTGAAATGCCTGGTATGTACGAAGGCGAAGATTATGATCTTGCTGGCTTTGCAGTAGGTGTTGTTGAGCAAAGTAAAATCATTGACGGTACTAAAGTAAAATCTGGTGATGTACTGATCGGTGTTGCATCAAGTGGTGCTCACTCAAATGGTTATTCATTACTTCGCAAAATTTTAGATGTTAAAAATGTTGATTTGACACAAATCGTTGATGGTCGTCCACTTGCAGATGTAGCAATGGAACCAACTCGTATTTATGTAAAACCTGTTCTTGAACTTTGCAAGCAAGTTGATGTCCATGCAATGGCTCATATTACTGGTGGTGGCTTACCTGGTAACTTACCTCGCGTACTTCCTAATGGTGCTCAAGCAGTAATCAACGAATCAAGCTGGAATTGGCCAGAACTTTTCCAACTATTACAACGCGAAGGCAATGTTGAACGCTTCGAAATGTATCGTACATTCAACTGTGGTGTTGGTATGGTCATCGCTGTTGATGCAAATGATGCTGATAAAACAATCGAAGTACTTAACTCGCAAGGTGAAACAGCATGGAAAATTGGTCATATCCAAGAAAATGCTGAATCAGTTGAAGGCGCAGACGA
Organism: Acinetobacter sp. A22; assembly: GCF_030913345.1. Taxonomy (NCBI): domain Bacteria; kingdom Pseudomonadati; phylum Pseudomonadota; class Gammaproteobacteria; order Moraxellales; family Moraxellaceae; genus Acinetobacter; species Acinetobacter sp. A22. The sequence continues at coordinate 494,128 of NZ_CP133162.1, read as the reverse complement.
AAAAATTCGCGTGATCTTTGCATAATGAGAATTGCGGTACTTGTCTCTGGCAATGGTAGCAACTTACAAGCCCTGATTGATGCAAATCTTTCAGGGCAAATCATTGGTGTACTTTCAAATAAAGCTGATGCATATGCTTTGGAACGTGCTAAACAAGCTAATATTGCTACTGCTGTCGTCTCACACAAAGACTTTCCAAATAGAGAAAGTTTTGATGAAGCCATGCATCAACAACTATTAGCATGGCAAATTGATTTAGTTATTCTTGCTGGTTTTATGCGAATTTTAACACCAAGTTTTGTCAGCCAATGGCAAGGTAAAATGTTAAATATTCACCCCTCCCTTCTTCCTTACTATAAGGGAGTCAATACACACCAACGTGTTTTGAATACAGGTGATCGCTTTCATGGTTGTACGGTTCATTTTGTTACAGCAGAACTTGATGCAGGTCAAAGCATTGCTCAATCTGCGATAGAAGTTCATCTTAACGACACGGTTGAAACACTTGCTCAGCGTGTGCACAAACTTGAGCATTTTATTTATCCTCAAGTTGCAGAATGGCTATGTAATGGTCAACTGACTTGGAGAGATGGTCAGGCATTTTTCAATCAGAAACCTTTGGAACGACCAATTCAGTTCGCGCAATTCTAGAATCAAAAAACACATCCTCGGATGTGTTTTTTTATGTCGTATTACAGAGTCTTAACGAATTAGATTTTTAATTTTCATCACTGTTTCTGTCGGATGTTCCAGTGGGAACATGTGCCCACCCTCTACAATTGAAAAAGGAATGCCTAATTTCTTCTTTGCAACCTGAGGAAACTTCTCTTTTAAAAATACACTGTCACTTCCAACCACTAAATGAACAGGCACTTTAGGCTTCGGCATAGGTAACCACCACATTGAAGGTGTTGTCCTAAACAATTCAACTTCATCATCTTTGGGTATCGTAAGTGTTACCCCACCTTTTCGTGGATCATCTGCTAATGCATAGTCAATATATGCCTGAAAACAATCAGGATCAAAATGTTGATAGAATCCTTTATTTCGCAATAGCTCTGCGGCTTGCTCACGAGATTCCCAGTGATCTCTACGACGTACTGATAAACCTGCAGGCGTAATTTTGTCGACTAATTTGGGTTTAAAAAGCTTTGCAAGATGAAATACAAAAGATGCTTTACCTATAATTAAAGGTGGGTCTAGCATAATCACTTGGGAAAATAATTCAGGACGACGATACGCAGCCATCAAAGTCAATACAGAACCTAAAGAGTGCCCTAAACCGATCACCTTACGACCTTTTGATTGCTGAACAATACTATCTATAACTTGATCAACGAGATATGTCCAACCATGGGTAATCGGATAACGTTTGTCTGTTCCTATTTCAGGTACATAGATAATGTCATAATCACTTTTCAAATCATCAAACAGCTTTTGGTAAACTTTTGAAGGCACACCGTTCGCATGAGCGAAATGAATTAAAGGTTTCATAGATTCGTCTTCAAATTTATCGATTGATCAATTATCTCCCGTTCAAAGATCATTACAATTTAAAAGGGAGAACTACAGAGTAATTTATAGAAAGTAAGATGGTGAGAAAATTAAGATGAAGAATCACTAAGTTTCCTTTATGACAAAGAAAACTTAGTGATAAGTCAGATAATATTATTGTAGTTTTGCGTTTTGTTGAGTGTCTAATTGAGTTGCCAATGATGAGCTAATCCCCTCACCAATTTTTGTACCCATTCGACCTAAAATTGACTCAAGCGGATTATGCTGAACAGTGTAATCAACTTTTTGCTCAACCTTCAAATCTCTCATCAAAGTCGTCAAACTACCACTACGATCCGCCACACCTAAGGCAATCGCTTGCTCACCACTCCAGAATAAACCAGAGAAGATCGCAGGGTCATTAGATTTCAAACGCTTACCACGACCTTCTTTAACAGCGTTAATAAAGTGACTATGAACATTATCTAAAACTGACTGAACATGTGCTTGTTGAGTTGGATTGATCGGCTTTGTCATGCTCAAAATATCTTTATTATTACCAGATGTAAGCGTGCGATCCTCAATACCTAATTTTTGAGTTAAACCGCTTAAGCCATAATTTGGCATAATTACACCAATTGAACCAACTAAACTCGATGGATTAACAATAATTTCATCAGCTGCAGATGCAATATAATAAGCACCTGAAGCGCCCATGTCTCCAATCACTGCATAAACTTTTTTAGCAGGATATTGCTTTTTCAAATAGCGAATTTCTTGCCAAATTTCGTCTGACTGAACTGGTGAACCACCAGGAGAGTTGATATTCAAAGCAATTGCCTTACTGCCACTTGCTTCAAATGCGCGCTTTAATGCTTTATTTGTATCTTCACTATTCACAGCAGATTGACTGCTTGATGAATCAATCGTTCCGATAATATCGACCACTGCTAAGTGATCACTACTGATACTCGTGGTTGCTTTTTCAGTTGTAGTCGAGCAGCTTTTACTCATTGCAATTAAAACAATCAACAAATAAGCAAAACCTAAACATTTAAAAAAGATACTCCAACGACGACTACGGCGCTGTTCTTCTACAGATGCTAAAACAGCTTTTTCCAAGATTTGCCATTCTTTGCCTGTCACATTATTACTATGTGTTGGTTCGTTTTGTGGTTTCGGTGGCCAATCGGACATAAGATTCCAATCCAATAGATTTTAAAGTGGTTTTATTATATACGCTGATTTACTGAAAACTGTTTAAATAACTTGTTTTAACTTATAATTATTTTGTGCGTTATACTCTTTTCATGTAATTCTAAATACCACAAATCAATGACCCAGCCTCAAGCAACTAGTTCAAACTACAAACTGATCAAACTATTCAGTAAACAACCAATCCAACTAGGACGGTTTTTTGCACGCATATTGGCTGGGTTATTTAACAGATTTCAATTATCTAAAATTTCCAAAATTATTCGTTTAAACATAAAAATAGCATTTCCTGAACTGAGAGATCATGAGTTACAGATACTCTCTAAAGAAGCAATTCGCAATGAGCTTACGTCTTATTTCGAATTTTTAAGTATTTGGGGTTCAAGTAATCAGAAAAACATTCAACGTATACATAGCATCACTGGTGAACAGTATTTTCACGATGCTTTAGCAGAAAAAAAAGGACTTGTGCTCGTCATACCCCACTTCGGAACGTGGGAAGTGATGAATTCTTGGTTATCTCATTATACTCAAATGACGATATTGTATAAGCCAGTTAAAAACCCAGATGCAGATCAGTTTGTCCGTGATGCAAGAAGTCGTGAACAAGCTAACCTCGTACCAACAGATGAAAGTGGTGTACGACAAATTTTTAAGGCATTAAAACAAGGCGGAACAACAGCTATTTTACCTGACCACACACCTGATCAAGGTGGTGATATGATTGATTACTTTGGGATTCCACTAGCATCTAGTAGTCTAAGCGCAAAATTAATCCAAAAAACAAAAGCCAAAGCACTCCTGATCTATACGATGAGAAATGATCAAGATGGATTTGATATGTTTGTTGAACCAATCAATCCCCAAATTTATGAAGGCAATGCTGAGCAAGGAACACTAATTATTCATCAGGCTTTAGAGCAACTTATTCGCCGCTATCCAAGTCATTACCATTGGAGTTACAAACGATTTAGTGCCAACAAAAGTTTAAAGAAAATTTATGATATTGATGAGCAAGAGGCCTTAGCTAGGGTCGCTGAAGTTAGATTGCAAAATCAAAAATAAATCACTTTTATTGCACCCGAGTTAACCATTTACGTTGTTGTCTGTACATGGAAATTACGGTATTTGCATGATTGATTTCAAAGGAGATCGATCCGTTTTGGCTGGTCGTCAACAATGGAATATTTAATGTTCGCAATCTTTGCTGTAATTCAATACTCGGATGACCATAACGATTTTCAAAACCTGCGGAAGCGATTGCCAATTTAGGTTTAATTGTTGCTAAAAAATCATAAGCTGAACTATGTTTGCTTCCATGATGCCCCAAAACAATGACATCTACCTCTAAGTCTGGATATTGCTTTAATAGCTTATATTCTGTTTCCCAACCTGCATCCCCCATAATTAAGAATTTGCGATATGGTTTGGCATGTTCAAACTCAATATACACAACACATGAATATTCATTTTGTTGATTTTGAACATAACTCAGCTCCTCCATTTTTGGAGATAGAATCTCAACCTGAGCTTGAGCTAAATTCCATTTTTGACCTTGATGACAAAAAGAAAAATTATCTTTAAATGGCAATTTTTCATTTTTCTCATTTGCATAAACCTTTGTGATCTCGAGGACTTGCTCAATATATGGAAAAGCACCACTATGGTCTTGATCGAGATGCGATAAAATCATTTGATCTAATTTTTCGATGCCCTGCTGTCGAAGAAATGGAACAATGACTCGCTCACCTAAACTGAACATCTCTTCATTATATAAACCACCAGTATCTATCATTAGGTTATGCTGAGCTTGTTGTAAAAATACAGATTGTCCCTGCCCCACATCTAAAATGGTTAGCATAGTCTTTTGCTGTTTTGCACCGAATAAAATAGGTAAGAAACAAACTAAACCCCAAGATTTAGGTATCGTTCCTTTCGGCATAAATAAAATAAAAATCCCGACACTCAAAGCAAATAACGACAATGGGATATAACTTATACCTTGTAAATCAGGTGTCAGTGACATCAAAATATCTAATAATCCGATTAGTATGCTTAACAACATATTATTGAGGGTGAATAAAACTAGACCTAATGAAGGAAAAATTAGCCAAACACATGCAGCAAAAATATCTAAAGGTACAACCAACATGCTTAATATCGGGATAGCAATCAGATTACTGAGTGGTGCAATCCAAGCAATTTGTTGGAAAAAAATGATGACTAAGGGCATTAAGGCAATAAAAATTTTCCATTGTGATTCGATCAAAATTTTGATTGCAAACTTTATATCCTCAGTTCTATTTTTTATTCTGTCTTTTGGTAGAGTGCTAATCGTTTGATAAATTCTCAATAGGATGAAACATGCACCGTAAGATAGCCAAAAGGCAGCCGACAAGATACTAAATGGATCATAGATGAGAAATAAACACGCGCTATAAATTAGTAACTGAAAAGGCTGAATCGCTTGCCTTGTGATAACGAAAAAACTTGCCAAGGCGACCGTCAACAACGTCCTTAAAGCTGGAATTTCAAATCCAACGAAAGCCACATAAACCATGACACTCAATAAAAATGGAAAAACCAAAATAATCTGACGAGGTTGCCATAGATATAAGTTTGGAAAATAATGCTGTAAAACTCTTTGCAATCCCCATGTCAGCATGATTGCAAAAATCAGCACATGAGGACCTGAGATCGCCAATAAATGTGAAATCCCAAGTTGCTGAAATTTTTTCTTTAAATCTTTAGCTAATAAACTTTCATCACCTGTAAGCAACGCAAGCAACAATCCTTTGTGTTGTAAATTTGAATGAGCAAGCATTTGCCTAAATTCAAATCGCATTATTTCAATCTTTAGACCGATTTTCTCCAAAAAATGGTCTTGCTCCTTCAAATATTGCAAATGACCAAGCCTATACACCTCATCTTGGCTTAAAGGTACGATTTGTTCGACTAAAAATGCTGACATTAAATTTTGTTGTAAGAACCATTTTTCTTGATCAAAAACACCTTGAACGGCATAACTGTGTGCGGGTTTGATTGTTCCGTAAACTCGATAATAGCTCCCCAATACAAAAACTTCTGGCTGATGATCCTTCTCCTTTATGTACATCAACCAATTCACTACTTGATCATGTCGATTTAAAACTACAGCTTGCTGTTTAACACCCTCTTCAGTGAGTTCATTTATTTTTCGAATATAAACAACAGCCTCAAATGGTTGCGATTTTAACTCTCGTAATTCGAGCCTTTTTTCTAGAGCTTGATCTGCATAGTGATACCCCGTGCAAAAGATTGCCCAAATCGCAGTGATCAATAACAGTGACTTGTAGAATGGGGAATGTCCTTTATTTTTTATTTTATAAAAAATAAATAGTAGAGTCGCAATACAGCACCAAATCCACCAAGTGGAATTAATGATTTCAAAATCACGCCCCATAGCTGAAGTACCCACAATCCAGCCAATCAATATAATTTTCAACATATATTTATAATTTAAGTTTTTGATTTTTCTGAGGGCAAAATTAAAGCCCTTTTTCAGGGCTTTAACAAGTGATCATAGAAAATATTTAAGCCTGATCAATCCATAAACCATCTTGCATATGCAAAATTGAATCTGCTGATTTTGCTAATTGCTCATCATGGGTCACTATTAGCATTGCCATATTGAGTTCTTTTTTTAGATCAGTCAGTAATTCAAAGATACTCAATGCAGTTTTCCGATCCAAATTACCTGTTGGCTCATCAGCTAAAACTACCGCAGGCTTAGTGACCAATGCTCTGGCTAAAGCAACACGTTGGCGTTCACCACCGGATAACTCACCAGGTTTATGTTCCATTCGATGAGACAATCCAACACGATCAAGAAGATATTCAGCTTGTTTTTTCACGTCTTTATAATTGCTTTCACCACGCAACATTAAAGGTATAGCGACATTTTCTAAAGCAGAAAATTCAGGCAATAGATGATGGAACTGATAAACGAAACCTAAATACTGATTTCTCTTATAACCACGCTCAGCCTCACCTAAATTGTCAAAGCGTTGTCCTTGTAAAAAAACTTGCCCTTGTGTAGGTTGATCTAACCCACCCAAGACATGCAACAAAGTACTTTTACCTGAACCACTTGAACCAACAATAGAAACAAACTCACCTGCATTGACTTGCAATGACAAGCCCTTAATCACTTCAACTTTGGTTTTACCATCATCAAAATGTTTAAAAACATCTTTAGCTTCTAAGACAATTTTACTCATAACGCAATGCCTCAGCAGGTTGGACTTTGGCAGCACGTAATGCAGGATAGATCGTTGCCAAGAAACTTAATAATAAAGATACAGTTACAATCACGACAACATCTTGCCATCTCAAATAAGAAGGTAAGTAATGTACGAAATAGGCATCGAATAAGTTCAATCCAAGTGCCGTATTGAACCATGAAATAATGTCACTGATCGTAAGTGCAAGTGTTACGCCTAGAATCGTACCTGCAATCGTACCAATCACACCAATAACAGTCCCCTGCACCATGAAAATTTTAGTGATCATAGACGGCGAAGCGCCTAATGTACGCAAAATTGCAATATCAGATTTTTTATCCGTTACAACCATGACCAAAGAAGAAACAATATTAAATGCAGCTACAACGATAATCAGTACTAGAAGCAAACCGACTAAAGTTTTTTCCATTTGAATGGCATTAAATAAGTTTCCATGCGTATACGTCCAATTCGATGCATAGAAATTACTTGGTAACTGACTAACGATTTCATCTGCAACCTTAGGAGCAGCAAAAATATCATCTAGTTTTAAGCGAACACCTTGAGCACCGTCAGGTAAACGCAATAATGTCGAGGCATCATTCAAGGCGATATAACCCACCATTGAGTCTACTTCTGCGCCAACACTAAAAATACCAACGATTTTAAAACGTTTAAAACGTGGTACTACACCTGCTGGTGATGGCGTTGCTTCTGGTAGAACGAGAGTGACACTATCATTTAAGCCTAAACCTAATGCATCGGTCATATCCTTACCGAGGACGATACCAAACTCACCCTTTTTTAATGCACCTAAGTTGCCTGCAACCATATGATTCTGAATGATTGAAACCTTTTTTTCATACTCAGGTTCAATCCCTGTCACCATAATACCTGCAACTTGCCCTTGAGCAGTCAACATCCCCTGTAATTGGGTAAATGGAGCCACACCTGTTACATGCGGATGATCCTCAACTTTTTTTACAAGCTCAGGCCAATCTGTTAGAATTTGAGTAGAAGAAACAGTAGCTTGGGGAACCATTCCAAGGACACGGTTTTTAAGCTCACGGTCAAAGCCATTCATTACAGAAAGTACTGTAATCAATACGGCGACACCAAGCGTTAAACCAATCATGGAAACCAAGGCAATAAAAGAAATAAAGTGATTACTCCGCCGAGCACGAGTATATCTCAACCCTATATACAGCGAGATTGGCTTAAACATACCATCTAGTCCGAGGTGATTTATTATGGAAAATTCACAACATCATCTTGTTGACGACAACACTGAACGTCGAGTGATGTCTCGTATTGATGCCGTGTTGAGAATCAACTATCAAATCATTCCTGATGACGTTGCACTGAATGATCCCTATGATTCTCACTTTGTTTTGCCACGCTATTTTCTACTACTTGCAGAATTAGATCAATTTGATCATGCGTTTCGCTACGAATTAGAACAATTAAATGAAAAAGATCAACAAATTGCTCGTATCTTATCCCTATTTAATCAAAAACTAAATTTGATTACAGGATCTTTCTACGACAATATCGTGCAATCCCTACTACCCGTACCAGAACAAGTAAATTTTTCTGAAAATGGACTCAGTTTTTTCAGCGCTCAAGATATTAACGAAGGTACATACATTCACATCACGCTTAGCCACCCAGAGAACTTTTTTCACATCGCAGCTACAGCGCAAGTTGTATATAGCAATCCAGATGAACAAGGAAAATTCCGTATAGGTGCATACTTTATTACTTTAAATCCTCAAGATAGAGCTAAATTGGCCGAAACCATTCAAAAGTCTGAAAACCCTTAAAAGCTCATCTTTACATTCGACGGTAAGCTCTCAAATCCTTGATAAAATAGAGTAGCAAACCAAACAACACGATACTTGCACCAACAAAAACTTGTACTGATAGCTGCTCATCATTCAGAAAGGCACCAATCAATATTGCTAATAAGGGCGTCATCACAGTCGTTAAAGACAAAGTGGTCGGTTTGAGATTTTGTACTAGTTTAAAGTAGCAGAACATCGCAATCAGTGATGCCATGATCACCGTGTAGAATAAAGCCAGTAAAGATTTTGCAGAAGGCATCTGTGTTGGAACATATTGCCAAATCCAAGGCACAACAAGAATCGCAATCAAAGTCGAAACCATAATTGATCCCGTCGCTTGTGCCATAGCTTGAATATTCGCATTAATCTTTTTGACTAAGAAAATCGAGAGAGAATATGCAAATACACTCACAATCATGAGTCCAATACCCAATGGCTGGACATGGTTCTGATTATCACTCAAACAAATCAAACCTAAGCCAATAATTGAAACAGCCATACCTAACCATTGCAATAATGCTAGTTTCTGCTGAAATCCAAAACGACCAATCAAACCAGCCATGATAGGTGCTAACCCAAACATCAATGCAATTAAACCTGAACTCAAGTAAGCCGTAGCCGCATACGTAAAAATCTGAGATCCGATTAAGCTCAATGAGCCTGCGATGTAACTCAGTATTGAAACTTTATCTACAGGAAATCTTACTTTTAAAACCAACAGGACGACGATGGCTAGTGGCAAAGCAATAAAGAAACGCAGTACTAAAGCCCACATGGGATGTAAATCAGATACACTCCAAACAATCGCCAATGGGGTCGTCGCCCATATGAAAACGAGTAATCCATAAGTTAAAATCAGATTTGTACGTGAGGGCATATCATACTCAAGAAGCGGTTTTACGTTTTTGCTTTAAAATGGTTTGGTCTAAAGAACTTGAAAACTCACGCTTATCTCTTTCAGAAATTGGAGGAGGTCCTCCTGTTTGAACACCAGCACCACGCAAGGTATCCATAAAGTCTCGAAGATGTAATCGGGCTTTTACATTTGCAGTAGTATAGATTTCGCCACGAGGATGGATTGCAATTCCACCTTTCTCAATAACCTGTGCAGCCAAAGGAATATCTTGCGTGATTACAATGTCATTTGGCTGCATACGTTCCACAATTTCCTGATCAGCACGATCTGCCCCACTCATAACCTGAATAGATTTGATTCGTACCGAAGGTGTAATACCTACATTTTGATTGGCAACGAAAGTTACTTCCAACTGATAACGATCTGAAGCACGAAGAATCACTTCTCTTAAAATCTTAGGCAAAGCATCTGCATCTACCCATAATTTGAATGGCAGCACGTAAGCGAAAGCTCATATAAATAAAATGCTAGTGTAGCAGATTGCTAGAAAAGTAGAGGGAAATTGAGCAAAGCAATTATTAAGACTCATTGATTTGCTGTCTAAGTTTAAAACCCATTTTTTCATATAAATGAATTAATTTTATAGATTTACATATCGAGACTTGAAAAATCAATGTTACCCTCGATTTAATAGTATAAGTTCAATCTTTCCAGCATTACGATTTATGAAAATTCAAAACAGTCCAGAAATCATTACAATTCAAGATGAAAATTTCGGTAATCACGCTGAGCATTGGAACTTATTAACAGATAATCCTGCATCTGACGTACCTAAATGGTTAGGTCTGGCGTTAGATACTCCTGTTATGCCTATGGGATTGTGCACAGAAGAACATGAAATGGATCAATCATTTTGGTTGATTCAAGGTCCAAGTGATCAATCGATTGCAATTAATCAAATTATCGCTGTTGAAGATCAAAAACCACGTGCTTTAAAAACTGCATTTCCAAGTTTCCAAAGCCCGTATAAATACGATGCACAGATTGAACGAATTATTACCTGTAAATCTGCAACCCAAGCGGTATTAAGACTAAATTTAAATAAAAGTACGACTATTTATGCATTTGATAATTTATTTAGTGTTAATCGCTGTAAATATGACAAAGATGAAACCTATCAAGTCCAATTTAATGCTTGGGCCTATGAATTAGAAGTAGTGTCAGAAGATGAGAAAATCATTGTGGATGACCCTGCTTCAATTAAACACCACCGTGCATTAAATGCAATTCTGGCTGAGCATAATGGAATTGCACCTGAAAACTTACAAGAATTGATTAATGCTTGGGAACCAAAAACGCCTGAAGATCAAGAACCTGTAACCGTCGACTTTTCTAAAATGGTCGCTTATTTATTTGGTGAAACATTAGGGCAAGAAGATGAGGCTTGGTTCCAAGGTAATATCGTTGGTAAAACTTCAATGCAGTTTATGCAAGACGAATATACCCTTTACGATGTCACTTTAGTTTTAGAGGATACATTACCTGCAATATTAATCCGTATTGCAACTAAAAATGATTTGTATAAAAACTTTAACATTGGTCAATATATTCGCGGCAACCTATGGATTCAGGCGAATATTTATGCTAAAAACACAAGTGTTAAGTAGTTTTATTATTTAATATCAGCAATTTAAACATATTAAATATACATACAAATCCGAATATGTACACACTTATGTACACAGTAGATTAAAGCCCAGTCGGGCTTCTGCTTTTTTGGAGTATATGAAATGCGCCCATACTACATAAAGAAGAACGGACTTTACTTACACGTACAAACAACTGAGCATGAAGAATATCAAGACTCGTCTGATATAAATGCTATGTACACAATGCAGTATGTTTTTAAGAAAGAAAAAGACGGGGCAAAGACGTTCTATGATTCTACAGAAGCCAGTACATATATAACTAAGCGGAGAATAAAAGGCGTGGAAGTGGTGAGGGATTGATGCTCGCTAATGACGTTTGTTTTAATTGAGTGAGCTGTGCAACTTGATAGAAGCAAGCACAGCACTGTGATGATTGAAGTAATAAAAGAGCGTTTGCAATACTTCTTAATTATCTTCCGCTGCATAGATTAGATTCTCCGCAACTCGATTAGTCCACCCTTTGCCATATGTTGACCATGTACTTAACGATGTATAAAACTTCAGGCGCTCTGCTGTTAGTTTTAATAAAACATCATTCACATCCATGGCTTTTACAGCTGCAATTGTTTTTGGACCAATCAACCCATCTGCAGGAACGCCAGCCACCTGTTGAAGCTCTTTGATTGCACGTGGTTTGCCAGCATTAACAGCAAAGTCCCATAGCTGAAACACAATTGATGGATGCAAGCTATCTGCACCTAACTTATCCCACCAATCTTTTTTATAGATCGCTTTGGCTTGTTCAATGGTTAGATTCTTAATATCTAGGTTTGGATATGTGTTCGCTGCAATACCAAACTTTGTGCCTTTTAATACGCCTACTCCAACCTTGCCACCAGTCCAATTACCAGGATCACGCTTGTCATTTGAATATCCAGCTTCGTGACCTATCAAGCGATTAAATGCTTTTTCAAAATTCATCACCCACCCCACTTATTTACGTTTTTCCTCAAGTATTCTTCAATGAAAGTACTACCTAAAATCCCCAAAGCACATGCAATTGCTACTAAAGCCACAGGGCTAAGATCAGGAAATTGAATTAACACGATGCCTGCAATTGTTGAAGTTGCAGATCCTAAAATTGTTCGCCCAATGATTAATCGAGCTGACAAAGGTTCGCTTGAAACTAGCAACCTACTCATACCGATTAGCGCTCCTATAACAACTAAAGTGAAAAGTGTTTTTTCATGCTCTTGCATGATGATCCCCCCTAAATTTTGGCAATAAAAAAGCCCTAGCTAATTAAAAGCTAAGGCTTGAGTGAGTTGGTTGGGTATTAAATCGTGATGCCGCGTTTAGCATAATACTGCTTCATTGCAACGTAAATTTCATTAATTTCAGCATCAGTTTTAGCATCAGAATAAATTGCTGAGAATGCCACATTACCGTCGTTGGTAGACGGTGTTGTAATAGTGCTGCCAATGTAAAAACCAGCAGACCCTAGCGAAATCGGGTCTGTGTTTGTGGTTTGTCCAGAAGTTCCAGCGGTTAAATTGTAAACCTTACAAACGCCAGTCGTGCTGTTAATTGTCCCAGCAATCGCACACCATTGGCCGACCGTGTAACTAGCCGTTAAAACGGCTGGTGCGGCTGTATCAGTGCCACTAACGTTGACGCTTTTATTTGCCACAATATTTAATTTTCCGTCGCTTGCTGTCCCGACTTGCAATTCCAACCCAGCACCACGGACACTAGATGGACTTCCAGCCTGTCCAGCACTCGTGTAATTTGAAATCAAACTGAACGCGACCTCTGTATCAATTTTAAATACAGAAATGAATGTCATATCAGTGGTTTGCACAGCTGAGGTTTTTAAATAATTATTACCACCCTTAAATGTTGCATGGTTATTGTCTGGATAAGTTGGCGTACCAATTGCTGTGATTATCCCACCATTCTTATGATTTTTTGATGTAAATGCTACATCTTTACCATACATACCCCAATACAAGAGATTCGTTGTGTTTGATGGTAAGAATCGAATCGCTTTATTTTGATAATCACCTTTTACGATAATTGCTGGCATGTCTTAACTCCTTAAACTTGTAACTGATAATTTGATTTGATTTTTGCTGAGATCAGCTTGGCTTGTTTGATTTGTCCGCTTGTTTTTGGGTGTAGCCCGTCTGATAAATCACGACCATCACTGTCCCATACTTCAAAGTCCTTAACAATCCCTGTCTCATTGTGACAATCTATGACTGTGAACCCATACCGACCTGACATCTTACGAATAAGGTCTAATAATGGTTGGCGTGTGGATGTTTCATCATCTGCACGCTGTAGTGGTAGGCATGAGAATAGTTTTGCGTTCGGGTATGCGTTTGAAACCTCGTAGAAGTTCTTTCGCATAGCTTCTGCTGTAAGTGACATATCAAGACTACCAATTGCTTTACCCATTGCTGTGTCGTAGTCGCCAAGATTAGAAATCCCATCATTTGTACCACAAGCAATAACAACAATATCAGGTGTAAAACCAGTGTTAATTGCAACCCCCACTTGATGGCTTATTTTCTGCCAATCTAATTGACCGACATATTCACGATAAGAAGCACCCGAACGTGCGAAGTTTCGGAAAGACTTAATTTCTAGCATTGCAAAGGCATACAAAAGCCAATTCTGTCTATATGCTAATGAATCATAAATTCCCGCTTCTACATCTGAAGTTTCTGTAATTGAATCACCAAAAATTAGCACATTTTTCTGTGACCAATCTTTAGTGGCACTGGTTGACGTATTTTGCTCTAAAAGGATCCAGCCATCTTCATCCAAAACTAAAAAGCCATTGGCGTAATAGTTGCTAAGCTTAAAGAGTGGCGTTTCTAAAGAACCATCTTCATAAAATGCCCCATAAAACCAACCATCCACGTCCACTAATGGCACTGTAGGAACAGAGATATCTGTATCTTTGATTACGGCATCAACTTTCGTATCTGTATAGGTTTTTGCTTGCGTCAGTGGATCAAAATCACTTTTTGTTAGGGTTGTGCCGTTCCACTGGTATGTGCCGTTGTTTGCGCCATCATTGGTTACTTCAATAGCAGTGTTGGCAGGCAGGTTGGCTTGATCTGCTTGTGCTAATGCCAGAGTTGTATATGCTTTTCTACCGCCAGCATAGGCTGAAAATGTAGTATCCACCTCTGTTTTTGTGTACGTGTTTGATTGAGGTGCTTTAGTAGACAAAGCATTATCCACTTCAATTTTTGTATATGTGGTTGATTGCGGAGCTTTTAGTGCAAGCTGCTCATTCACATATTCAGTAGGCGCTTTTTTATTAATTTGCTGCTGTTTTTCTGCTAGTGAGGCATCAATATTATTAAAAGTCTGCTCAACAGTCACACCGCTTGGTCGCACCAAAAGTGTAGAAACTAAGCCAGCACCATTAACATCCACAAAGATAGTAGAGCCATTTCTATTTTTAATCACAATAGAATGTTGGGCTTTTTTTAGATAAACCTTGGTCGGGCTGCCGTTGCGGATTGGGTAGCCGTTGCGTGTGCGAATCGGCTGTGCAGCTGGAATCGCAAAATCAGCATCCCAATAAACTGGAATCGGGTGTGTTTCTGGGTTTTTTCCAAACTCCCCAAAATAAATAAAACCCGCATCAAGCGGGCTTCCATCAATATCAGCAATGGCTGTGTAGGGTGCTAAAAACATGGTCATAACTTAAATTCCATAAAATTTTGGCAATAAAAAACCCGACCTTGACAGATCGGGCTGGTTGGTTTGTTGGGTCTTAAAATTTTCCTGAGTTTTCTATTGGCTTTTCAAAGTTGCGGATATATGACTGAGCCTTTGCTAATTCTTTTCTTGACTTAATTCCCTTTACCGCTTCTCGCAGCGCAAGGGCTACTGGGACAGGTATCGGCATCCCTGTTGTGATTGTGCCGAGGAATGCATCGAATAACCCAGCAAGTACAATTCCGGACTTTGAATAATTGACAGCATTACCTTCAGGTACGGTTTTGATTAGCTTTGCGAGCTCTACAGAATTTCGCATCTTTTCCGCTTCCTGTTTCCCGAGTAGCGTATCAAGTCGCTGGGTAGTGCCATCTAATGACTTAACAACATTCTCCATCTTCTTGACCATCAATGCATTATTACCATCCATGTCTTGAACACCAGAGAAAGCCTCATTGCGAATTTTATCAATGATGGATGCTTGTAAATCAGTCCAAGCTTGTTCACCACCTTCAGACTGTAGAATTTTTTTCTTAACAAACTCTAAGTCTTTTTGTGATGTTTTGGGGCTGGTGATGCGAGCCACAATGTTCTCATCAATCACCTTGCGGTCAGCACTATTAGCACCTCTTTTCATCGCTACAAGATCGGAAAGTACAGCGCGACCTTCCCAGCTTTGTTTGAAGTCTGAATACTCTTTTCGAACTTCTCTAAAAGCATTACTGCCCGTGTTGTCGAGCGAGTTATCAATTAGCTTTTTAAGACGGGTTTTGATGCGAATATCACCATCATCAGAGTTGCTGCCAAGCTCATTGATTAACTGACGCCATTGCTCAACCTGGTTTACGTTTGGTTCCTGCCCTTTTGGTTTTGGTACCAGACGACCGTCTTCAGCTTCATCTGCAATTCCAAGGCGAACCGCTGCCCGCTTGGCATCACGATAAATTGCTGTCGTTTCTAAACCTAGATTTTCGTTAATCAGGTCTAAAGCTGTTTGGCTGTCTAGTTGAATACCTCGCTCATCAGCAACCTTAATATCATCCTCTGTCCACTTTGGACCATTCCCTAAATCAACTTTAGTTTGTGCGCCCTCAGATTCTTTGATGGCCTGATATTTTTTATTGATGGCTGCCCGCTCTACCTTGAATTGGGTATCAAGCACACTGTTGATGGTTTCCCCGACTTCAGCCACGTTTGTTGTGGTGGCACCTTTGCTGTAGATAATGTCATCAAGAGAAGTGGCTAGAGCTTGCTGTTGCTTGTTTAGTCCAGACTGAATCATCCCACCAGCTTCACCGCCTTTGCTCGCCATGTTTAACATTTCTGTTAATTCTGTTGGGTCTCGGGATACTTGAGGTGACATTGAAGGGATGTTGAATTCATCGAATAAAGCTTGTCGTGTTTCCTGAACTGGCACCGCTGCAGCACCCATGCTGCCACCAGCATCAGCAGTACGAAGACCTGTAGCCTCACCAACTTTATTAACAGTGTTCTTAGCCGCCTCTGTCACTGCTGCGACTGGTCGTTTTGCTTGCTCTACCACTTGCGCTACGACAGGTTTTGCAGCTTGAGCGACTTCTCTTGCTGCTGTGGTCGCCACTGGAACGGATGCACGCCCTAAAGTTGCGGTAGCAGCACCCACACCACCACCCAAGACAGGTGGCAATGTATCAAGACCAGTATCTTCAATAAATTCGCCAACTGCACCTACAGCGCGTCTACCGCCTGCCGTGTTTGGCTCATAAGTCAAAGCATTGGAGAACTGCGTAGCTCGATTTACAGCATTCTGTGCGCCCTGCTGTGTTCCAAATGTGCCATCAACTACAGATTCAGCAATACCATGCAATCCGCCTGCAGCCTGACCAATAGCTCCACCAATCATGCCTGTTCCCACGGTCAAAGCGGCTTCACCACCACCGATAATTTTATCGGTCAGGCTAAGTGGCTTTTCTTGTGGCGGAGCTTTTGGCATTTCAGGTGTAACAATCTGACCATTGGCATCAAAATCAGGGAGGGAGCTTTGGTGACTTGTTGGCTTCGGTAGTTTGACGATATTGTCTTTTAAGTCTCTCTCTAGAGCTGCTCGTTGTTGCTTGTCGAGCTTTCCAGAGTAATAAGCATCAGATACATTTTGAGGTAGCATGACTGGCTCTACTGCTTTTTTTTGACCTATTAATTTAGCGCCACTGGGTAGCATCACCTTGCCAGCCTTTACATCTGATTCAAAGGCATTCTTTTGCTCGGTTGTGAGTTTTCCGCTGCGATATGCTTTATAGACATCAGCAATGGTTGGTTGCTTCTGAGCCTCTCGTTTACCCTTAACGCGATCAAATGTGCTGCCACTCATTCCAATATCGCTCCATGTTTTTTTAGGTTGTTTATAGCTATCTGGTGCAGAAGGAAGGGAAGCCCAAGTACCACCTGATTTCTTGACTGCTGTGGTAATATCCCCTTTTAAGACATGGGGTAGTGCACCGTTTTGAGCTAATAGTGCGACAGCGGCAATATCTTGGCTTTTGGGTGAAAAGTCTTTCAATCCGAGTTGTTTTGCGAGACCATTCCAAGTTGGTTCTAGGAATTGGTAACGACCTGCGGCACTGGTTTTATTTTTTTTGCCATCGGTCTGGGTGAACTCTTTCAGGATACCGGGATGCTTGCTTAAATCACTTAAACGCTCGTTACCAAACATTGTGTTGTAACCATACTTCACACCCTCAGCCGAAGCAATCACCCCTAGCATTTTTCGAACATTTGGGTTTTTTAAATGTTGTTCAATTTCTTGTCGTGACAGCATTTACTTTTCCTTAGGTATTAAAAAACCACCCGAAGGTGGTTTGTTTTTAGCTTGGTTGATTCTTTCAGGGTTTATAATCCCATAGCGCACCATTCTCACCGCAATTTCTTTCAATGGCGTTCATTGTGGTTTCTGTGTCGTAAGTGCCTTTTCGCCATTCATTCACAGCAACCTGAATATATGCTCTGCAATTAGCTGGCAGCCCTGATTCATCACCGTAAATTGGCTTACTATTCAAATCTCCTTTAGAGCAGGCGCTTAAGCCTAAAACAATAGCCAAGATTAAATATTTCATCATGAGATTTTATTCACTCTTCATTTTATCAAACAATTCTTTTATTTTTAAAGTAGTATCATTGAACTCGGGGTATAAAATCATTAGCTTCATTAAACTCTCATTGCTTAATAGAGCTGGCTCATCATAGAGCTTGCGAAGCTCCCTTTTATATTCCTGTTCTCTGTTTATTTGATCTATTTGTGCTTGACGCAACTCTCTTTGTTGTCTTGCATTTTGAACTTGTTGCCCCATTAATACACCTTGCTGAAACCCCAGAAATGCAGTGTCTGCTGGGTTTGGTGTGTTTATAGTGTAGTCATATGGCTGACCACTATAAGCCGCGCTACATATTGTACATAAAATAAATATTAGTGTTTTTTTCATAACCCCTCCTCATTTTAAGAAGAGGTTATCACAACTTTAAGGCGAAATATTAAAATAGATCGCCTGCCCAGTGCTTGCTTGCTGACTTCGACTTTGCTTATCTTGATTCTTGAGCATTCTCCCTAAATTCTTTTGGTAAAACTCAGGAAATGGAGTGCCTTGCGGAACTCGAACACCTAGAACTTCAATATCTCGCTTACTGGAGCCAAGTTGCCCATTTTGACTTGTCCACTCAGCTACCATTTGCTTATGGATGGCATCAATCTCACTCATCTTAGACATACCGCGCAAGAATGCGGTAATTGTGGTTGAGTCAGCAGTTGCAGGTGGAAATCCTTTGCGAGCTATTTCAATATCTTTGTCAGTTGCTGGGCCGGGTGGTAAAGATTTATTCACCTCACTACTAATTAACCGATCATACTCTCGCATCATTGCAGTTTGATCATCATTAGACAACCCTGTGGCTTTCCTAAACCCAGTCCATCCAGATGTCCACCAGCCACCAGACTGTCCTTCTTTTTCAAATTTATCAGCCAGTCCCTTAAGCTTTTGTGACTGGGTTAATGCTGCGGCTGAATCCATTACTGCATCATTAACAATCTTTTCAGCGCCAGGGCTTAACTTAATATTGCTTTGCCCTAACTCCTCAAACTTTAATTGGGTATTGGTCTCAAGTGTATCGCGATCCAGTTGTAAGCGACCACTACGCTCACCAATCTGAGACTTGATATTCTCAATGTTCCATTGCTTTTCATCGGGCAGCCATTCACTCTCAATCTTGGTCTGTTCGGTTTCAGCCTCAATTTTTCCAATCTCAGCCTTAGTTTTCTCTGTCTGCGCTTTCTTGAGGTTGATTTCCTCTGGTAGCGTCTGATTTTCACCTAATGCGCCCAATACATCTTTGAACTGTGATGGCGTGGTTGATGCAAGTGTTAAGCCTGAGATCGTCAAAAGCCCGTCAGGATCTGTTTCTGCCATTGCTGCTAATGTTCGGATTTGGTCAGCAGTCGCCTTATCCCCTGCATTTTCATAACCCAAAGCTTCTGTTTCAAGAATGGATTTTGCAACGCTTGGTTGCCCACCAGATAAAGCCGCATAGACGCGCGATGTTGTTTTGAACGTAGCCTGTTGCTTTCCAGAGTCCAAAACATCGTAAGATCGCTTAAAATCTTCAGCTAGGGATGGAAACCGCGCCATGATGTTTGCATAGTCATCATGGGTTTTGTTTGGTTTTGACGCAAAGGCTGAAAGTTCTTCCTGCATTTGCTGCTTTTGAATAGCTTCACGTTCAGCTTGCTCTTTGGCTTGCATAAACTGCCCGATCTGCATGCCTTGGGTTAGACCAGTCATAGCAGTCTGGATAGGGTTTTGCACATCAAGCATATAATTAATTGGCTGTAACATAATTAAAACATCCCCATCAGTTTCATACCACCGAGCGTACCAATCGTACTGCTCACCCCATTCCACATATTCGCACTGGCTTGCCCATTAGCAAGTGCAGCACCCGCTTGTGCCGCACCAGTCTGTTGATACAGATTAGAAATATTGCTGGCTGTTTGCATACCAGCATTACCTGTCCCTGCTGCTGCGTTTTGACCCAGTGCAGTCATGCCTGCTAGGTTTTGATAACGCTGATTGATTAGCTGATTAAGCAATTGTGGTCTAAACTGCGCTAATGCGGCTTGAGTGTTTCCACCACGCAATCCACCAGTAGCAGATGCGTTTTGCAGAATGGCATTTTCACCTTGCTGTAAATAAGTTTGCATCTCTGCACTATTGTTGATATTTCCGATAGCTGCTTGCTGTGCTGCTGTGCCATTAATACCCAATAAATCCTGCTGACCAGATAAACCACTAAGACCAGCATCCGCATAAGGCTTTAAGAGTTTTTGAACCGCATCAAACTGTCGACGCTGCTCTTCCACTCCCCTTTCAGATGCTTCGATCTGGGCGTTTGCTGCTGCATTTGCTGCTTTTCTTTGTGCTCTGGATGATAAAGCACCACCAACCACACTGGCACCTACCATTCCTACTGCAAGTTTTGTTCCTATTGCTGCTGCTGCGATTGGCATAAGTATTCTCCCTTGGTTAAGCCCACCAGCGTCTGGTCAAGCAATTCACCGTTTTTTAAGAATGATTGAGTCAAAACACCTTCTTTTTTAAATCCAAGTCGAAGCGCATAAAACAGGGCTTTTTTATTGGTCGAAGGTGTATAAGAAATTGCTTTTTGATAATTACTGAATAGGTAATCAAGCAGTAATTGCCCCGCCTGAAATGCTTCTTTCCCACGCAATAACAAACAGGTGTGAATTTCTGCGGTTACTGCATTTTGTGGAACAAGCATGAACAAACCTTTGACTTCTTCATTCTGGTAAATGCCAAGACACTCAAAGGTGTGTGGTAATTGCTGTAATTCGTGATTCTTGGATGCATCGTCCGAAATATCATCATTGACTGCAGCATCTAAAATCACACGGTTTATTAGGTCCAGATCATTTAGCGGCTGCAATGTAATCATGTGACCTCTCGCCCAGATGCTCGAATAGTAAGTGAGGTAGCAGCACTGGCAATCATGCTAATCGCATCGCCTGACTCTAAAACATGACCGACCAGCTCGGGGCAAAGATAGGTTTCACCTGATGCAACCGACTTATCTTTAATAAGTGCGTTAGCGTCACCAACCACACCACCTGAAGGCACCACGTTACAACTAAACGTCACAGCTGCTGCTGTTGTATTGGTAACTGTAACCTTATCGATCATGGTTTTGGCATTGGCGGCAATATATTGATTTGTTTGTGCTGCTTCTAATTGCTTGGAAGGAATAATACATTTAACTTTGACAGCCATTAAACTATCTCCAATGTTGAGATTTCATGGTGGTGAATATGGGTTGGCTCTGGTGAATCGGCTTGAGTATGCTCATAACGTGGAGTTAGATCGTCAAACTGACAACTGCACTGATGCACTGGCTCCATTGCTTTAATGCTAGCTAGCTCATCAATTGCATAAAGCAATGCCATTGCCAAGGCTGCTTGAGCGGTTGCACTTTCAGCTAGCGCCTGAACATCATCAAGGCTTTGCTGCTGATTGTTAAATTCACTGGGTAGAATTTCAAAAACCTGCTCAAAAGCCTTTAGGGTTCTTGGGTCTTTAAAAATCTTAGCAAGCTCTTCACGACTTGGTTTTTTAGGTCTAACTAGCATTTAAACCCCCAACGGCTCTACTTTTGCCTCTAGTCTTGCAACTGATAACCGTGCTGCTGATGTGCCTGTAAATCGCTGTATGCGCCAGTTTTGCATGTAGCCTTGCTGGAACCACACAAGGCGCTTTGTACGCTCTCCGCGCTTACCTACGCTGATAAACTTAGGCATAGACCATTCAACACCATCAACAGAATATTGCGTATAAATTCGGGATTCTTTGCCAAACGCATTGCGACCAGTTAAGGCAACCAATTCGAGTTGATGAAAGATTGCACCACTTGATTCGTTGTAAACAATCGCTGTGCCAAACTGCCACTCAATTTCATTACCCCAATGCTCACCCGATTCATCTGTAAGAGCCCCTAGTTTTGATTCCAAAGTATGACCTACAAACCATTTGTTATGGGCATAAGTCATGTTTCGAGCTTTATAGCCACCACCACTATTTAAAATAAACCATGTTGGTTGACCAGTTGTTTGTGATGCAACCGAGTCGTAAACCAAAGTTTGATCAGGCAGATGAATGTATAACCATGAGTGACCATCAATCTGACGTGATTCAAGCTGGCATTCGGTTAATTGTGCTTCGCTGTAATTTGAAAGAATTTGCTCAACTTCGCGTGTTGCAATCTTCTGTGACGAACCCGCTGCAGCAACATAAACTGTGATGGCTTCGTTTCGTCCACCGCCAAGCATAGCGATTGCATCCATATAAACGCATGCAGTCTTTTTGCTTAGCGTGCCTTTGGTAGTTTGAGCGCCATCAATTCGCTGGAATGGAAAAAACTCACCACCAACGTTATCAAACACTTCAATGGTGTGGCGGTTGAGAACATAGACTTCATTACGAAGTTTGATTAGACCAACAATAGGATCGGGATCGACTTCTGAAGAGCCATATTTAAGCGGGTTTACTTCAAATGGGTTGTTTAACTCAGTGACAACAATGTTGTTGCTGTCACTTGTCATGAAATAGCCATCTACCCAAATCACATCATGCACAGCACCTAGATTTGGGTCTGTAACCTGTTTTAACGTGCCGTTGTATAAATACAAGGCGTTTCCTGCGTTAATAGCTAGATAATCAAATGAATAATCAAATGAACACAACCCACCTGATTGCACATTGCCAATCTCTGTAATTTGACCAGATGCTGTAATTTTTACAAACTTGGTGCCGCAAACGCGATAATGCTCACCACGCCAAACAATACCACCACGATCTACACCTGGTAGGTCTGCAACATGGTTAATACCCTCGGCTGGTCTTAAATACCCAGCTGAAATCCCCTGTCCTTTTGGTACTGGAATCAGGTTGACAGGGTAAGCTGTGCGAAAATCAGAGTTATTGTCAGTATAGATTCCATCCAAAATAGGGATTTGCATATTTACCCCACTCGATACCAAGTATTTGAGAGCTTGTCGTACTTCAATTTAAAGAAACCATTTGCTGCTAAGGCATTTGGCGCACCAATCACGAGTGCATTATTCCCATTAACCGAGAAGTTATTCACCTGTTGAGAGCACGTTACCAAGACAACTTGCCCATCCGTAACCCCATAACGTTCTGGGAGCTTAATTGATCCAGTCTTAATACCTACAGATGGATTGAGAATCAGATAGGTGCCGACTTCATGATTTTCGATATTGAGTGTGAAATCCGCATTCGGGTTAAAGTGCTGCACAAGCAAGGGGGATTGATTAACCTGAATCCCTTCTTTTACTTTTTCAACTAACAAATCAACTGGCGCACCGCGATAGTCCTGATTGTTTGCACTCCAAAGCACAACTGAATCATTTGGACCAATGCGATCCGTAATATTTAATCGTTTATTCATTTGTGAAACTCACTGATGTGTCGGGAGCAAATACTGTTTTGGTAGGTGTCTTTTCAACAAAAGGTAGACATTCACCTTTGTGACCAGCACCACGCGGTAAAGATGGATCAAGCCGAACTCTTGGTGGATTGCTAAGCATGGCTAACTGAATCGTTTCAAATGCATCTTTTGCCATAGCTTTTAATTCAATTGGAATGGTTTTGCCAAATGAGCTAGCTAATCGGATAGACAGATTTAAAACCACCGCTTCAACAGCATAATCTGGGATAAAGGTCTCTTGATCCAAATCACCGCTATTGGCATCACCTGATAGCGGATAACCAAAGCGAATGTCTTTGCTATCCCATAAGGCCATCATTGAATCAAGTTTGCGCTTTGCACTTTCAACCTGCTCTGGCTGCATATCGAACACATAAGATGCAAGTCCTAGTTCTTCAAGCGCCTGCTCAACAATTTGTCTTTTAGTCCAGGACATTTAGCACCCCATATATTTAAGATTGATCTTCTGACTCAAGCACCAAATTAATTAATACTGGCTTGCCATCACGTGCACCGTATTCAACTTTTCGCTCATCAAGCAATTTGCGTAGCTCATCGGCTAGCATATCTTCAACTTGTTTAAAGCGTATCTGCTTGCGTAGCTCTTGGTTTTCATTTAGAGCTTCGACCAATTCTTCTTTAAGCTTAATATTTTCTTTTTCAAGACTTTGAAGTTTATTAGTACCAATAACACCATTTGGCTTGGATTCAATTTTTGGCTCAGGCAAATCACTAAAGCTTACCCAACCAGAATCAAGTAATTCTTTTTCCGATTCTTCATTTGATGCGGTTTGGTATTCGTATTCAACCTTATCGCCCTTGTAGAGCATTTTTGGGTAATTGCTCATGTTGCTACCTCATAAGTTGCTAAAAATATATCGGGCTTACATGGATAGAACTCACCCTGCACACCCTTAATGATGTAATCGCCCTCGGAGATGGTCATGACACCCTCAAGTGTTTTTATTTCACCACCAATAACATCTCCACCGTACTGTGACCACAAATCAATATCTTTTGCTTGTCGAATAAATTGCGGTGCGCCTTCTTTATAGCTCTCTTTCGTGAACTGCCATGCTTCGATCACTACGGGCTTTTTTCTGTATTTCGGCATTTTTACTACTCCAAAAATGACGACGCCCGCATATAGCGGGCATTTGTCGTCATGGTTTTGTTTTAGGCCTGATTTTCCAGCATGATGCCAGCTAATTCAGGGTTAAGCACTTCCACGTTTGCCCATACAAATAAACGGTAGTTAGCCGCTAATGTATCGACGTTAGAGTCAGACAACATCACGATCTGAATACCACTATCTGTAATCGCTTTACGAACACGCTTACCTGAAGCTTCAAACGGCTCAGTATTGAAGTCAGCATGCACAATTTCAATTGCTGATTTTTCATAGAACACGCTTGCTGCTGTGGTCTTTTTGTTCAGGATGGTGATTGCTGCACCATCTGCCGCACCAGTTGTTACGTTTGCATAAGCTTTTTGAGCTGCTGCTGTGCCATCTGCAGGAACGATTGCAGGTGAAATCGTCCAGTTACCACCATTGATTGCAAGAATACGGAAAGTTTTAAGCTGACCTGTAGATTGCTTGTTGATATGACCAACCGCATATACACCCGCGATTGTGAACACATCGCCAACTGCCGCACCCGTACCAGCGCCCGTACCAGTTACAATTACTAAGGTTTGAGTACGGTTATCAGCAGGGATACCATTCACATCGGCAGAAACTGGCGTGTATGACTGCGCACCACTTACCGTATAACCAGTGCCTGCAGAGCCAGTAATTGATTTACCGTAATCAACACGGAAAGTATCAAAGCCTGCAATCGGCTGTAGCGTAGAGCGTTGATATGCGTTCATTGGTGCTGTGTTCATTGTTTGACGTGCAGCAAGGTTGCCAGCAATGTTTTTCGCCATACGTGGATTTAACAGCATGATACGCTCGCCACGAGTCGCTTGTTGCTCAAGCATAAGCGCATCAGCTTCTGCAGCATCATCGTAAGTGTCGATTGCAGCTGCGTTGATTACAGCCAAAGTACCACGCTCTGCAACACGGTTAGCAACCAATGTATCCAACTTATTAGAAAGCAAGATATTTGATGTTTTAACAATATTGTCAAAAGCATACGGATTATTTAAGTCCACACCTGTCAATTTGACTGGCACGTTGCGGATGTGTGATTCAGTCAAAGTAGCTGGAACGGTAAGCTCTACCAGATCCTTGTACTGACCAGAGATATCGCGACCATCAACGATTTCTGTCATCAAAGGCATTGGACGGTGGAAAGTCTGACCATTTAAAGCAAGTGCTTCAGCAGGTGCTTTGTATTGAGAAACGTTTTTAGAGCTGATATTGGTTGCATCAAAGCCAGCCACAACATCATCAAAGAAAACATCAATTTTTTTAGCAAATGAGTTCGCCATAAGTATTCACCTTATTTCTGTAAAGATTTTTTGTATCTAATCAGCTCGGTACGATCACCAGTTTTCGCTGCTTTTGCTTCGAGTTGCGCTAACTTTTGATCTACCACACCAGACAAGCCAGCCGATCCGCTAGGTTTTCGCTCTGGTTGAGTTGATGGTTTACGAGTTTGGATTTTCATTTGAGAGTCCAGTTTTGCTGCGGCAAAGGCGAATTGAATTGGGTCTGTAATTTCAGAAAGCTCTTGTGCTTTCTTTGGGTTTTTCCCCAAGTGGTACAAAATCAATTCAGGATTTTCGGCAGCATGAATCAAAATGCCCTGCTGGGTTGCTGTGAGTTTGTCTTTTGCAGCTTCTTCTACTTCCTCAAAGTCACGAACTTTGGATGCTACATTTTGACGTCGCTCTTCATAGCTTTGCATTTTGTTCTGCCATGCTTGCTTAGCCTTTTCTTCTTCAGCCTGCTTTGCTGCCTGCTGCTGTTCAACTTGACGTTTACGCTCATGCCATTGCTCGACTGCGCTTTCAAATTGATCTTCGTCATAATCAAAGTCGGCAAGCTTTGGTTTTGGACCAACTTCAATCGGTTTGACAGCAGGTTTAGCCTGTTGCACCTGAGCTTCTAGCTCTTTGATGCGCTTACGTGCTTCCCGCTCTTTTTTGCGAAGGTCTTTTACCCATGCTGGCGCTGGTTTTCCGCTAAAATCATCCTCATCGGATGGCTCAGGCTCTTCATCGCCCACCGTAATAACAAACTCTTCATCTTCAGACGTCTTATCATCAGATTGGTTTGATTCATCTTGGGTTTCTTCTGGATCGCCCTGACTTTCAACTTCCTGATTGTCTTCAATCGGGTCGATGTTGTCTTCTTCATCCAGTTCTGTGCGCAGGTCTTCAATTGACATATTGCATTTCCTCGTTCTGTGTAGGCTGAACGGTTGCCTGTTGTGGTTGCATACCTAGTTGGCTAATTGCTTCAAGCACTGCTTGTCGCTCGTCCATATCTAGGCGTGTCATTAAATCTATAGCTTTAGCTTTGGTTTCCTCTGCTCTTGCTATTGCAAGTTCAGTGTCTGCCTGTGCTTTAATTGCGAGTGATTTATTCTTTTCAGCTTCTGATTGTAGATACAGCGTATTTGCATCAGGCTGCTGATTTTGGGCTTCTTGTGCGAGTTGCTGAGCTTCTTCTTTGGTTGGCTCTACAACACCCATACGCAGTAATTTCTTGCGGTAATATTCACGAACTTCACCAACACCTTCGCCCTCCATGTTCATCATAATCATGGATGACAGCACTTGTTGATCCATTGGGTCGGCTACCAAAGGAAGCATGTTGGTTAGTGAGCGTACCGTTGCATTGCGCTTACTGGTCGATGTTGGTCCAATGTCGATTGCGACATCAAACTTAGCTTTGGTTAAGTCATTTGTATGCTCAACTTCACCAGAAGTCGGGTTGTAAACAGGCTTAAATAACTCGATTGAGTCGATCTCGTCCTGATTGCCTACCGTCTTCATTGTTCGACCATCTTCAACATACAGCTCAGAAGCCATAGACAGCCAAATTTCACCAGATCGACGCACCGCTTTAGCAAAGTTCGAAATGTAGATAAAAGACTGCATATCCAAACGGTTTTGAATCATCTCGATTGCAACACCACTGGTATTTGAAACAATCTCATCGCCTGATTCTTGATTACCCAGAATGTCTGATAAATCTTGTTCAGTAACTTGAAGCAAAGCAGCCATTGCTGGTGGTACGTTTGGCGGCTTGGTGTAAGCCACTGGACCTTGAGCAACAACATTGCCCATTGCATCTTTAAGCGGATGAGCCAATAGGAACGGATAGTTCTCAATATTGTCATTCGCCCACATGTGCTGAACGCCAGCAACCTGTTCAGGTGCTAGAATTGGCTTCTCAACACTGGATAGCGCACTGATTTCCCCAAGCTTAGACAACTGCATGTTCTTCAGTCGCTGAGCATCTTTACAGAGCCGTACATGACCCATGCAACGCTCTACGTTGTCAACATACCAACGCTTGCCATATACAGGTACGATTGGAATATGACGACCAGCGATATAGCCATAATCCTCAAGAACACCAAGACCAGACATAAGAAGCTTGCGAACACGCTTGCGCTCAAAATCTCGGACACGAACCTCTTGCGCGCCAGTTGCATTTAATTCATCAAGAATGCTTGGTTCTTCTTCAAGTTGTTCTGCTGTATATCGTTCTTCAGAGCCATCAATTAAGCGGAAAATGTGAATCTTCTCTTTAACCTTTTCGACCTTGTAGTATTCAGCGACATAAACAGAATCTTTTGACGCCCAATCAAAGTGACTATTGCTAATCGTTTTATACCATGATGATGGGTCTTGATCTTCACCAAACTCTTCTTTGAATGCATCACATGACATTGAAGTCAAAACAAAGCAGTATTTCGCATCTGCTTTATCCTGGCGTTTAGCATCAGGATCAAAGAAAACGCATGTATCAGCATCAAAAATAGGTTCTATTCTGATTCGCTGATGCTCGTTCTCTTCATCGTCCTCATCTTCATATTCAGCACGTAAACGCCAAGCACCAAAGCCACCACCTACCGCTTCCTCAAATGCATTGTCATAAGCTTCATCTGCACCTGAGTCTTGTTCATCTGCACGATAAAGCTTTGCGCAGGTATCAGCCAAGTCATCATTGCTCACGCCATCTTTACTAATGAAGTTCACACCAATGCGGTTATTGCGATATTCATTGATAATACGAATGACAGCCAAGTGAATCTTATTGACTTCAAATTTAGGCTTGTTTTCAAACTGTTCGCCTAACTTGCCTTCCCATTGAGCACCAGCAATAGAATAAAAACGACGATCCTCTAAGCACTGTTGGCGTTCATCAGCAACAGCACATTGAGCTTTATCAAATTGTTTCTTTGCGGTTTCGTGGATTTTGGCAAGTCGATCTGCTTTATCAGTCACGACTTGACTCCATTTGATTACCAACGGTTAATTGTTGGGATTGGATTGATTGTTATTTCTTTTGGTTTTCCGACTAAGCCCTTGCGAATAGCGTAGCGTCTCATCATGTAGGCATAACGCGCTGCATCAAGCACATCCTCACCAGATTTCACGATCTTGCCCTTATCATCACGATGGTATTGCAAGAACTCATCTAGGAATACTCTAAGCCCTTTGAACACTTTGAATTTACCCTTACGCATAAGGTCGAGAATCTCAAAAAGACCTGCTTCAACACTTACTGAGCCATCAGGCCATGTGGCACGTTCTGCCAGCATGTTAAAGCCAGCTTCCTGATAGTACGATTTCTGCTGATTACCTGAGCCTTTCTCTGTTTGCAGACCATCAGAAGGCCATGCAATCGGAACTCCTTGCTGCCATGTCTTCACAGACCCCCACGCATCGTTTGGCGATACTTGTCGCTGTCTCCATGCATGAGTGACGTAAATGGTTTCGCTATCCATATCAATAGCAAGCTGAACTTGCGCTTGTGGATGGTCCCAACCGAAGTCCATTCCGCCAATGACCATCCAGTGATCTGGTATTTCAAACGGGTCGCACGTAATAAAATCTTCACTCAGATCATAAATACGACCATGACCGAGCATCGGAATACCCTTGGTGCGCATTTCACGCTGATGTGGCGGGAATGATGCAAGCAAAGTTTCTTTCGTTCGCTCAGTTAAGTGTGTTACATCATCCCATCCAGCACGAATCAAATACTGTCCCTGGCTTGGTGTGTCCATGAACTGAACAACTAGTTCAGTGCGGCCATTCTCAGGCGTAAACGTCAAGATTCCACGACCACCTTGCCCTTGGTCGCCTGTTGCTGTACGTGTCAAAACCTGTGGGAAAATTGTCTGATCTCTTGGCTCCTCATCAATGTGATACCAATCAAGCGAGTCGCCCATTAATGCATGCTGACCTTGTGAATAAGACCAGAATTGAACCTTTGATGTTTGGTACTGAACATCACCACCACCACCATGCCGCACGTAAACAGTACGCATAGCGTTTGGTGTGCCAATCATTGACTCATGTTCAAGAATGTATTCAGGTGGAATTAATCCACCCACCCAATTATTCTCAACACGACGGCCAAAAATTGGAGTCTGCAATAAATCTCGACACTTCTCACCAGAATAACCAAGAAGCCAAATTAAAGGCCCATGATCAAAAGCATGCCCATCCCACCAATCAGGGTAATGACCAAGCGCATGAATCGCATCAATATAAGTCCCTGTCATGGTTTTTCCGACACGGTTTGCAGCCATGAGCATAACTTGTGAATATTGTTTTGACGCCCAGATCATTTCACGCTGAAATGGGTAAAGCTTGTTGCCAAAATCTTTATATCTATATTTTTCTAAACGCTTTGCTTTTTCTTCAAGTAATGCCAAATATTCAAGCTTCTCCTCTCTTGTCATTTTGCATCACCTTGCTTTCCAATTCTTGAATACGCTTATCTAAAGCATCATCACTAATGTCGCTAATCTCGATTTTGCCTGTGTGCTCAATCTTGTCTTTAAACGCACCCACTGCAATATGCTTGCCCAGCAGCTCAAGATTCTTCACCTTATCAGGCCATTTGATCTTTTTAAGCCAACCTTCGCCATCATCCATGCTGATTGTTTCGATGTTTGATATGTATTGACGCCAAATCTTAGGCCATTCCTTCAATGGCTTCATATTTAGATTTTCGTCCATGATGTCTAAGACATCCATCTGGTCGATTTCGACTAGGCGCTTTAGAACATAAGTAGCGTCAACTTGTGCTTCTTCAGCAGCCTTATCCATCAGTGAGTCATAAAACGCTTTCACCTTAGGATTACTTAGGATTTCACTTGCACACGCATCGGCTGTTTGATCTGTTTTAGCTGTACCGCCTGCATCATAATATGCTTGTCGTTGAGTCTTTCCACTCATCAACCCAAACACAAACAGTTTTTGACGACCATTCAACTCATCAGCTAGTGCGGCTTGCTCTTGTGTGAGTTTCATACCCACCTCTTACTGTTCTCTCAAATACTTCAAATCATCTGGACAAGTCAGCTTCACACCATCCTTTAAACACCACATCTCAATATCAGTTAAGAATTCAGCCATCTGCTTTGTTGTGGCTTCCGTGATGCTCATTCGATTCGATACAAACTGTCTTAATGGTTCATAACCTGAACTGCCCGACTTTTTCAAATCACGCATAACCTTGAATGTTTCGGGATACTCGCCAACATTGTCACGGTTATAAATAATCAAAAGGTATTTGTATTTAAAGAATGCAGACGCTTCTTCTTTATCTAGTCCGCGCTGTTTGCCGTACTCAGTCATCCAAAGCCAATACAATCTTCTTTGTGCGCTAGATAATGTTTCCTGTCTCTGATCTATACGCACCACCAACGGCTTGCCATCACTCAAAGCATCTGCATGATGCTTGTGCATATACGCAATAGCACGACCTACTTCTTCAAATGATTTAATGATAAGCGTTATAGGTTCAAGCTTAGAAACATTCTTCATTATGCTTACCCATCATCAGCTCAGTCTTGACTAACCATTGTTCAAATAGCTTCTTAGTTTCTTCTCGACTACCAAGCTGATATGTATCTAACAAGTAATGGCAATTTCTACACAGGCTAACAGTATATTCATCATCAGCCTTTCGCCCCATCGACTTACCAAACTCAGCCCAATTCGCATGACATGCTTCACTTGGTGGAGGATTGCCACACCTTACACAAGGTAGCTTTCTAATCTCACCCAGTCGTTTACGGTCTCGCATAGCGTTTTATATTGCGCTGAATGTTATTGATCTGCTTGTCTATATCATGAATACGATGCTGACATGCTTGCTTAAACTGAAACGTTGAATTGAGATGATTAAGACTTTACAATTTTTCTTTGTCTTGATGTAATGATTCAAGATTCTTCTTTGCTTCGATCATATCCATACAATCACCAATTACACCAAACCAAATAAGCTGCAAATAACATCACAGCCAAATAAAACACCGTTTTGATTACGTTCTTAAACTGCTGACAATCTTCTTCAATTTGTTTGAGTTCTTCTTCGTCCATAGCGACACCATTATTTTTCTATAGACAACAAAAAAGCCCACCTTTCGATGAGCTTTTAAATACTTAGTGAATTACTATAACTTCGTCCACTATATCACAATATACGTGTTTCTCATTTAAATGACAAGTCTTTTGTCATGTCCTGCTAAATACCAACGCCCTGCTGTAATCATGTTGTTAATCGAGCTTCGGCTTAATTTAAATTCGCTATCCATTTGATCCAGTGTTAAACCTCGCACTTGCTTTTGAATGTACAGTTCTACAGCTACTTTTGCTGACTGACAGATAGAAATTGAACAACGAATTTGTCGTAGTAGTTGTTGAACTTGCTCATATTCAAAATCAGTCATCTTGAGAATGATTGTCTTATTGTTGCGTGCTGGCTTTGTAGCATTCTGCTGAACAAGCCAATAGATTTGATTGATACCAAGATCATCAGGCTCATTCCCGCCACGCATACGATTGATTGATATGAACGCGCCATATTGACTAAGCCATTCATCCAAAGTGTATTTAGACCAATCCATAACTTTTGTGTTCACCGCTGCATTCATACCGTTACCTCAAATACATAAATACTTTTTAATTTCTTGTATTGCTTCGTCCGCCCCAAAGCAGACTTTGCACATATAACCTTGTTCTTCTAAACGCTGGATCATGAGTCTTTGGCTTGGCTGTAACTTGCCTGCCTTTGATTTGAGTTCAATCCATAAGCCGTGAATCAAACCATTTGGAACTAACAATTGAAGATCGGGAACGCCTGCTTTAACTCCCATCTTTTTAAACTTAGCTGCTTCAATAACATTTCTTGATCCACCATTAGGGATATGAATCAAATAATCAGAAAGGCGACCATTCCTATACTTCACATGATGTGCCCATGACATGAGAGTAATTTGCTCTTGATCTTCTGTAGGTACCTTGTGAACGCGTTTAGAGCGAGCCACAGCTTTCGATCTGCTTCTTTGAGCCTCTTTGAATGTTGTCATTGGTCACCCTCACTTAACTCTAGGTTTTCTTCTATTACCTTTTCCCTGCCAAGTCTCTGGCTCTTTAGGGATTGAGTAATGAAGCTTTTTTAAGTTAAATTCGTCTTTTCTTTCTTTTACAGGACTTGCTTCAGCATACTGGCTAGCAGCAACCAAAGCAGCTATGTGCCCTAGAACTATTCGCTTCATTCCCCACCACCCTTGAGCGCTTGCTCTAACCGTCTCAATGCACTTAAAACACCACCTCTTATAAAATCAGCATCATCTATTGCATCTTCATCAATCCAACGCATAACACCATTAATACCTAAGATGGCTAAATCCACCCGCTTTTGCAGCTCATCCACTTTGGATTGTTGGTGTTGGTAAACAGACAACCCAAAATCTAAATCAAAAGAACCATAGCCGCCTTTCTTATCTGTGTAAGGAGTGCATCTGAGTTGCAGCTTGTTTCTTTCTGAACCATGTGACTGAATAAAATTCTCAAATCCTATTCGAGTATTTTCATTAAATTTTTTCATTGAATCTTGGTATTGCTCTAGTGTCTCAAATTCACTTCTCATCACTTCACCCTCTCATCAAACTTCTTGCAATTCGGACTGGGGTCACAGTCGCGGAGGGTTTCTAAATCAATACGATGCCCTGCTGCGATTTCTTGTTCAGTTGCGTGTCTAAAGTTTGACTCATGCGCAAACGAGTATTCTTTTTTGCTCCAATAAGCTCTAATAAATTCGTCTTTGTAGGCTTGAATCTTCATAACCTTGTTTTGACTAATTTTTTTTAAAACTACAGCTTCACCTACCTTAAACATGCTCACCCCATTCTGTTTATTAATCGCATTCATTGGCTTTGCTCCTTGTCACGGCTTGTCATGTTTGCCTTTGCTTCTTTTAACAAACCGTTTAATCGCAATTTCAAGTACATACGATTTGCTTCGAGTGTTTCTTTAGTTCTGAGACCTTGATTGTATTTGCTTCTTAGAGTCATCATTAGTTTGAAGTTCATGCCTTAGCCCTCACCAAACAATTCGCCACTGCCCAAGCATCCAGGCATGTGTCGTTATGGAACTCCTCATCCATCATCGACAACCATTCTTCCTTAGCGCCTTTCCATCCTTTGACTTTTAAGCCATGCCCTTTGTTCACATAGCAATTTTCATAACCATTTATGAACTCAGATAACTTCATTGGCGTATCAATTCTAAATCCACGTTCCACAACCCCTTCCTCGCCCGATTCTTTCTTGATCTTTGCGAAGAACGTCACACCATAAGTTTGATGATTAGCAATCGTTCCAAGTTGCAGAGCTGGCATTAAGTTACCTTGATAAATCTTTGCTAAAACTGGATAAGGCAATACACCGCTTTTATCACCCGTTTGAGCTTCGTACTGCTCAACCACATCGACTGCATGAAATACATTCCAACGCAACTGATAGTGTTTTGCTTTAGGTGCTTGTTTTGCTTTTCTCACGCCGCCAGCCCCTCTAATTCTTTTCGTGCTTTCATGATTTTGTTGTAAATGTCTAGTGTGAATGATTGCCTAGTTCCCGATCTAATTAGAGAGAGTGTTGAATGCGCACATCCTGCAATCCTTGCAACATCAACCAAACGCCCGCCATAACTTCTTATCCAATCAACTATTTCTTTCGCCTGTTCTGCTGTTGGATAAACACGGTGTTTTACCAATCTTGCGTGTGATACTCGATGTGTACGCACAACTTCATCAACTACAGGTTTAAACTCAATCAACCCCCTCAACTCCTCAATCAACGGATGATCTAAACCTAGCTCAAAAGCCATCTTCACCTCCTTAGCAGTACAAAGCTCATAATCGGGACGCCCTTTCTTCGCTGCTAGGTTCTGCAAAGCAGCTCTAATTTGGCTTAGTGTTGGAGTCATTTGCTTTCTCCTTTCACGCCAAATAATTGTTTTGTCTTGTCAGTGGCTTTATAGCCAAGTGGGGTGCACCCATCGCCCACCAGGTAGCCTAATCTCTCAAGATCGGCCAAATAGCGCTGTGCTGATCTTCTGTGCAAACCTATAATGTCGGCGCAATCCTGCGTAGAGATACGGCTAGAACGAGTGACTGCTGCTCTAAGCAATGCAATGTTGTTCTCAATAACTTTCAGCCTTGTATTCACGCTGCACCCCACTCAAAATCTTCTTTGGCTATCACACAACTAAAAGAGCAACTAATGTTTGGCTCATCTTGAATGCGGCCCGCACTAGGGTCTAACTCATCTAAATAAACAGGGATTCGATTTTGGTCTTTTAAGATAGAGTGACCAATTTCCCGCTCTACCTTTGCCATACGACTAAAAGCTTCAGGAAAATCCTTGCGTATCTTGTTCCAGTAACCCATCCCACCTTTTACGCAGCCAATGCAGTTATTGTTTGAGTAGCCAAGCTTATACATCACAGGAATTTCAATACCCGCGTCTTGGAGCATTGCAAGGCCATCGGCTTTTGAGAGATAAGCGCCTATCAATGGAAACCATGTCTTAATATTTGAATTTCGCTCTTCAAAATCTATTGCGCGGTCAGTTTCATCCAAGTCAAAGCCAAATACATGCAAATCACCCGCTTGTTGAAATGAGCCACGAGGAATGCGCTTAAGTTGTGTTGTACAAGGAGCGCCATTTGGACCCTTAAGAAACCCTTTCTTAAAAACCTCGTATATTGAGTTTTTGCCTACTGGGTATTTAGGGTTGTAAATTTTAATAACCTCTTGACCAAACCAAACCTCACAGTCCTTTAAGAAGCGTTCATTATCCGAGTGCTCCTCTTTAATCGGGCTGTTCACAATCACTACTGGTACATTTGGGTAAAGCTTGGGTGCTTGCTGCAATACAATTTTTGTCGCCACAGCTGAATCAGCGCCGCAACTAAACCAACACACGATACGTTTAATATTCACACCTCACCCCCTGCTTTTTCCACGTAATACACCAAATCCTGCATGTGCTTTAAAAACTCTGGTGGCTTCTCATTCAACACATCCCAATCCATAAATACTTTTCTCATTGCAGCCAGTGCTGCCTGTGCAACTTCAAGCGGCATAGTCACTTCACACCAATCCACAGTTTGATTGTCTAGTGGGTGTTTCATACCGCTTCTCCAAATAGATCAGGCTGCATGTCTTTCTCGGTACCTGCTTGAGCAATGCGTTCTTGCGCTATGTCAAAGTACTTTTTCTCTTGCTCAATCCCAATGAATGAACGGCCCGTGTTTACACAAGCAACGCCTGTGGTACCACTTCCCATTGTGTTGTCGAGTACTGTTTCACCTTCATTTGTGTATGTACGAATCAAGTACTCACAAAGAGCAACTGGCTTTTGCGTTGGATGAAAGTTCGATTTCTGCTTATCACTACTGAATAATTGAACTGAACGCGGGTACCTCTCTGTTGAGTCATAAGATTTAATGTTTACCTGTTTGCCGTAGTGCTCTGACCCAATGTCTTTACGCTTCGCTGTCTTGCGTTCATGTCCAAACGTTTTGATCGGATTGAATGTTGGTTTAGCCTTGTAAAACACGAGGATGTTTTCATGAGCACGTAACGGCTGGAAATGTGCATTAAAGAATCCAGTAGCGGCAGGTTTCTCCCATATCCACTCATAACGAAATAGCTTTAGATTTGATGTTGCAAGTACTGCTGTGAATGGTTGAGCTGCAAATAAAACAATTGCACCATTCTCTTTGATTACTCGTTCGTATTGCTCCCAAAGTGGCTCGAATGGAATAACAGCATCCCAACTGCAGCAGGTGGTACCGTAAGGCAAATCACAAAGAATCATATCCACGGTACCGCTTTCGATTTCTTTCATTCGCTCGAGGCAATCGCCAAGCATAAGGTTATGTTTCACGCCCCACCTCCCACTTCTTCACTAATACCCACAAAGCGACAAATATCTAAACGGTCCATAACCCGAACTACGCCTCGTTTGCCATGTCGATTTTTAGCAACGATGATTTCTGTAATGCCGCTAGGTAACTCATCTTCTGAGTTAAGAATTGGATGAGCTAAAATGATTTGATCTGCATCTTGTTCGATCTGACCCGATTCTTTGAGATCAGAAGCCTTAGGGCGCTTACCTTTCTCTGATTCACGGTTTAATTGAGCCAACGCAATCACTGGGCAATTAAACTCTTTAGCCAATGCCTTTAAATCACGGCTGATTGAACTGACTTCTTGATAGCGG
Organism: Acinetobacter sp. A22; assembly: GCF_030913345.1. Taxonomy (NCBI): domain Bacteria; kingdom Pseudomonadati; phylum Pseudomonadota; class Gammaproteobacteria; order Moraxellales; family Moraxellaceae; genus Acinetobacter; species Acinetobacter sp. A22. The sequence continues at coordinate 456,811 of NZ_CP133162.1, read as the reverse complement.
TCTTTCTTGCTTGGATCTCGCACAAGCTGCAAGTAATCAATGATGATGCAACCAAGTTGCTTATATTTGCGCTTCGCTTTACGAGCGTATGAGTGGATTTCCGCAATCGTTGGTTTTTGCTTATCTTCGATGTGAATTGGTAATTTATTGAATCGGCTTTGAGCTTCTGCAAACTGTCCCAACATGCCGTCATACAATTCAGCATTGTGGATATTGTCGTAAGGAATATGTGTTAAAGCTGATATACAACGGTTAGTGAACGTCTCAACATCCATTTCAGCCGATACAACCAAGACAGCTTCACGAAACTGGACAGCGGTTTGAATAGCGACCATTTGAGCCAGTGTTGATTTACCTGAACCTGGTCTACCACCAATCACACAAAAATGACCTTTCTGAATTAATCCAACTAGGTTATCCAAGTGAGCTAGATTGAATTTCACTCCTGCGTATTGCTTGTTGTTTTTAGCTTCCGCTTTCTCAATTAATCGATCTACAGAGCGCTTGATTGCTTCTTCAAAAGTGAAGCTAGATTTTTCCGCATCAGTTCCAGTTTTCTTACCATCAAGTATTGCTTCGGCTGCAATGTGAATATCTGGAATGGTTAAGTCCTGTGAGATTTGAGCAATACTTTCACCCATCTTTTCAACTTCACGATGAGCTTTGAATTTGTTTAGTTCAGCAGTGTATGACTCAAGATTATAAAAACTCGAAGGCGCTTCACTGCTCATTTGCAGTAGGTACTCAGAACCACCCATCAAATGGATTACGTTTTTCTGTTTGAGTTGCTGCTCAACCATTACGAAATCGTAAGGCTTGTTATCATTTGCCAGTTCTGCAATAGCTGTGAAGATTTGCTTATGTCTTTCAGGAAAGAAGCAGTCCACATCAAGATCATTGCTCACCACATCAAACGAATTTGCAACAGTCATCAATGCTGTGAGTACAGCTTGTTCCATTGGGATATTGTGAATATGACTCATTACCAATCCCCCATCTCTGTTTTGATGTTTTTAGGGTTAATGGCTTGAGTGTTGTTTTGCTCTGCTTGCTTGAAAAGTTTTTCAACAAGTTTGAAATCACGTTTTACCCACTTCACGAAGTTTGAATACATCTGAGTGGTAGTCACTGCGCCAGTGTGAATTTTGCTTTCGTAATGAGGATTGATTTCAAGAAGTAATTCTTCAACTTGAGCTTGATTGATTTTCGGTAAGCCCGATCTTTGCATCCAAGAATTGAGTTGATGTAAATCAGGTTCCCAAATTTTTAAAACTTCATCGACTTGGTTTTGTTGAGCGTCACTCTCTCTATAAATATTTCTATAAGTATTATCTATTGTGTCTTTACTAGGTAAAGTGCTAGTACTTTCCTTAGTAAAGTGGTCGTGCTTTACTAGGTAAAGCGCTTTACTAGGTGAAGTACTTTCCTTAGTAAAGTGGTCAGCTAGTGAAACTTCGTTAATTTTGTACTGATTTCCCAATTTTGGATGTGTAGAAATAACACTGATAACACCCAATGAAATTAACTCGTCAAGCCCTTTACTAACGGTTTTTGAACTTGATTTTCTAGCTTTTGGATTATCTTTATGACGCTTTTCTTCTTGAAGCTGTGAGTAGCTAACATAGTCAGATTCTTTATTAAACCCATTGATATAGCCCTCAAGCATGAAATAGACATGGCGAGCTGCATCAGATAAGAATGGATATACATCACGTCTGTACTGCCAACTTGAGCGGACATGACCTTCCTCAAACTTATCTGTCATATTGCTCTTACCTTTTGAGATTGGGATGATCTCAGCTTGTTTTAACGCACTCATCAGCCACCCCACACAAAACAAGCCAAGTCAGCTTTAGCTTTTGCTACTGCTTGGGAATTTTCGAGTGTCCGATTAAGCGCATAAGCCTCAACCGCTTTCTGAAACAAACTAATCTTTCGATTTAGTTCAATGTCTGCTAATATTTGATAGTTCATTTGATTTATCTCACTGAACATGACCGCTGCCAGCTGTAACTGGAAAGCGGTTTTTTATTGCCCTTGATTCCCGTTAATCCCTTCCAATCCCTCACCGAAAATTACTTCTGTAGAGAGATCCCGCATCAAAGCTCCTAATCCCAAGCGCTCAAATGATTTTGCTTGTAAATTAAGTACATGCCACTCACCTGCTATTTCCTTCTCAAGTAAATATGCAAGGTATTGAGCAAGGTCTTTACCTTTGATTTCAGCGAGAACTTTTGCTCGCTCATGGTTTTCAGGAGACAAACGCACATGCGTAGATTTTTTTTCGAGACTCATACATTTGTCCTTAAGCTGCTAAATGTTTTGGATTCGCTTTATCAAGCAACCACTCTTTGGTTAATTTTCCATTGCTATGCTCTGCAAAAATCTGTGCGTAATTCGTTTCGCCTGTGTAGTCAGTTCTTGGTAAAACACCTTTCTCTGCCATTTTCCGCACAGCTACATAGGAAATCCCGAGCAATGCTGCTGCTGAGGTTCGCCCACCAACAGCATCAATAGCTAGTTGAATAGGATTCATATTTAAACCTTATTTATACCACTTCGATATTTTTATTAAACCATGAGTTAAAATTTATTTCAACCTATGGTTGCTTTCATTTTTATTCTTTTTATACGAAAATTTAACCAAAGGTTTCAAGTGATGACAGTTATGAGCACAATGGTTGAGCGCATTCAAGAATCTCTGAACGCTAAGAAATTATCTTGGGCAAAAGCTGCCACAATGATAGGTTTGTCGCCTCAAGCTCCCTCTAAATGGAAAAAGGGACAAATTAGCAAAGAGACTCTAGATAAGTTGGCTGAATTGCTGGAAGTTGATGCTGGATGGCTTTTAAATGGCAAGAAAAGTGAGAATTTAACTAACTTCAACATGCAGCAGTTCATGGATAAGCATGGCTTAACAAAGAAAGACGATTCTTCTTTTGATGTAGATGATATTCATGAGCCTACTGTTGTTGATTACGAAACTGAAAACGGATTTATTTGGATTGACGTGGTGGAAGCTAATTTTTCTTGTGGCGCTGGTGAATCAATCGAGTTTCATTTTGATGTTATTAATGGAAAGTTTCCCTTCCCACCTTCTTTTTTTCAAAGAAAGCATGTTGACCCAAAATGCATGAGAATTATCAAAGCTAAGGGCGATAGTATGTCTGATTTTATTCATGACCAAGATCTTGTTGGGATTGACATATCTCAAACCGAAATCATTGATGGTGAAATCTATGCTGTGTACTTTGAAGGTGAAGGCATGATTAAGCAGATATTCAAGGAAGAAGGTGGAAAGCTGATTTTACATAGCCTAAATCCCAAATATCGTGATCGTGAAGTTACAGAACAAAATGGTTTGAATTTTAAAGTTATGGGTCGTCAATTTTGGCGTGCGGGATAAGACGTGAAAAATAAAAAACCGCCTGAACTACACACTTATAGAGAATTAAGCCTAGCTCAACAGATATCAATTAACGAAGTTCTTATTAATATTGTAAGAGATAATTGTAGGCACAATATCATCCTACCTAACGATGCTGAACCATATAATCATGTAAAGGTAATCAGTGTAAGCTTTGAGAAAGAGGCTTCGGCTATTTGGATACACTTTGAGACCAAGAGTGGAGAGAAAATAGCAATACCAATTGATTTTATATCAAGTATTGAAATTGCTGGACCAATGATAACTTAATTTAATGAATTTTCTTAAACCCACCTAGTGTGGGTTTTCTTTTGTCTATCAGAAAACATTAAACCTAGGTATAAATTATTTTCACCTATGGTTTAAATTTTACTTGATTTAATTTTATACCTTTGGTTTAATAATCTCATCAAGACAACAAAAAAGCCCCGACAGTTTGGCGACGCGGGACTTTTACTCAAAGAGTGAGATGAGTATGAACATAAAAACCAATTTGGTCAACGAAGAGCACCAGGCATTCATTGCTGAGTGTATCAAACGTCAAAACAAAAATCGTTTTACTACAGTTAAAACTGTGGTTTTTCAAGCGGTGTCATTATTTGCTGTTTTAGCAGTATGCATTCTGATTTTAGGTGCTGCCTTTCACTTTGCAAACTTCAACAAAACCAAGCAACAACTTGAGACTGAAAATCTAATTCGTCAGCTTGAAAGCGGTGAATCAGTTGAAATGACTGTTCGTGTTGGGGGTGCAGAATGAACATGGCTCAATTCCTTCATGACTTCAATGAGTCATTGGAGAGTAAAGGGATCAAAGCGACTTTAAAGGTTGTCTCTGATATCAATATCCCTCACGACTGCCCTCCTAAACCTGAGCATTTGATGACTAAGCCAGTATCTCACAAGACTGCTTATGTTCATCGAGTTGTTGATTCTCCGATCTATTCAAATAGTCGATATAAGGGGGATTAAAGCATGAACGCTCAATCATATCTCTCGAACATGAAGTCAAAGCTTGATCGAGTTTATACAACTTCTGAGCTGAATCAAGCGGTAGAGACACTACATGCATTCGGTCATTTAGATCGCAACGAATACGAAAACTGGATTGCTGCAATCAAAGCGATTGAAGCACAAAAAACAGAACAGCTTTTAAAGAAAGCAGCCTAATGAGAACAAATCTGCGCAATTTATCCAAAAAGTAAGGGAATTGTGCAGATATTTGCTCGGAGAATAGAGATGAATGCTCAAGTTAATGAATTACAAGTTATAGATCAAAACGTGATTGTGGCGGCTTTTCAAAAAGAAAACGGCACTAAATCGCTTTACGAGCAAATTGCTAATAATGCTCGTTCAATTGTTTTCAATATGAATGACAAAAAAGAGCGTGATGCACTTAAGTCTTACGCTTACAACCTTGCACGTACCAAAACCACAGTTGATAACTATGGCAAAGAACTTGTTTCTGGAATCAAAGCTCAAGCAGCTGTTATTGATGCGGATCGTAAGTTTTGGCGCGACAACATGGATTTACTTCAGGAAGAAATCCGCAAACCTCTTACTGATTTTGAAAATGCTGAGAAAGCTAGAATCAAGCGATTAGAGGAAGAAGTTGTGGTTATCAAAATGCCTGCAAATCTATGCGGTGAATGGGATGCTGCAAGTATTAAAGATGCGATTCAAACACTTGAAAACAAAGTAATCGATTCCTCTTTTGAAGAATTCGAACAAGAAGCAAAACTTGCAAAATTTGAAACTCTTGAAAAGTTACGCACTGCCCTGGCTGCGCGTGAAAAATATGAAGCTGAACAAGCTGAATTAGAGCGTTTACGCAAAGAACAATTAGAGCGTGAACAACGTGAACGTGATGAGCGTATCGCTAAAGAAGCTGCTGATAAAGCGCGTATTGAAGCTGAAGCTAAAGCACTAGCAGAACAACGTCGAGTTGAGCGTGAAAAGCAAGAAGCTGAAGAAAAAGCTGAGCGTGAAAAACGTGAAGCTGCTGAACGTGAAGCACGCTTAATTGCTGAAAAAGAAGAAGCTGAATTACGAGCACAACAAGCTGCCGCTATGGAGCGTCAACGTATCGAACGTGAACAAGCAGCTAAAGAAGCAGCTGAACGTAAAGCAGAAGAAGCGCGTTTAGCCAATGTTGAACATATGCGCTCTATCAATCAAGAAATCCTAAACAAACTATGCGCAATTGGACTTGATGAAGGTCAAGCAAAAGCTGTCATTACTGCAATTGCTAAAAACCAAATTCCAAACGTTTCAATCAAATACTGAGGATTAAGAAATGAATGCACCAGTACAAAACACTTTAATCACAACTCAGATTACACACGTTGCTGAAACTTTGGGATTGGCAAATGTTAATCCTCAAGAGTTGAAAGAAACACTGATTCAAACTGCATTCCGTACTGAAACACAAGCTACGGATGCACAAATGGCTTCACTACTAATTGTTGCAGGTCAGTACAAGCTAAACCCATGGACTAAAGAAATTTATGCTTTCCCTGATAAAAATAAAGGGATTATCCCTGTTGTTGGTGTAGATGGATGGTCACGCATCATTAATGGAAACTCTAACTTTGATGGAATGGAGTTTAAGTTTTCAGAAAATATGGTTCGCATGGATGGTGCAAAAGTTGACGCACCTGAATGGGTTGAGTGCGTTATCTATCGCAAAGATCGTACACATCCAACAGTAGTTCGTGAGTATCTATCCGAATGTTATCGCGCACCATTCAAATCAAAAACAGGTTATGTGGTAGAAGGTCCATGGCAAAGTCACCCTTCACGCTTCTTGCGTCACAAAGCAACAATTCAATGTGCTCGTTTGGCTTTCGGCTTCGTCGGCATTCACGACCAAGACGAAGCAGAACGAATTGCTGAAAGCGGTCAACCTGTTAAGGATGTAACACCTAATATCCCTGAAGGTTATCAAGAATTTGAAGATCAACACTTAAACAATATGCGTGCATTAGCTATGGAAGGCTCAGAAGCTTTGCAGACTGGATATGTTGAATTACCTAAAGGCGAATGCAAAAAATACTTCTGGTCAATTCATAGTGTTTCTTTAAAAGAAGCTGCTCAACGAGCTGATCAACCACAAGGAGAAACCTATGAACATTCTCCAGCGTAGTGATGATTGGTATGCGGAACGCTGTGGCAAAGTCACAGCAAGCCGAGTTAAGGATTTAAATGCAAAGCCAAGTAAAGGCAAAGCTTTAAACGCATTAGGTTTAACAATTCTAGCTGAGCGCCTCACTGGCGTTCAGAAAGAAACACCAACGAATTTTTATATGCAATGGGGAATCGATAACGAACAACATGCAATCGCAGCATATGAAAATGAGACAGGTTACTTTGTTAATGGTACTGGTTTAATCGACCACCCTTTCATTGAAATGTTTGGTGCATCACCTGATGGATTGGTCGGAGAAAATGGGCAGATCGAAGTTAAATGCCCTGACACTACAACTCATTTAAATACGCTACTCACTAAAGAAGTGCCTGATGAATACATACCTCAGATTACTTCGCAACTGGCTTGTACTCGTCGTGAATGGTGTGACTTCGTGAGCTATGACCCACGTTTAGAACCTGAATTGCAGATCATCATTATTCGTGTTTTTGCTAAAGATCTGAATATTGAGGGTTTAGAGCGTGATGTTCGAGCATTTAATAGAGCTATTGAAGAAGCAAAGGCTTCATTGAAGGTCGCAGCATGATCGAGCTCAAACTTGGGATTTTAATTTTGACTGTGCTTGCAGTCATGGTGGGTGTGACATGGTGAGTAAAAACATCCTCGCTTGCTTTGAGATTTGGCTAATTAAAGGCGGATTCAAAGGAAAGCGTACACAAACATCAGTCCAGTATTTCAATGCAAAGCAACGCTTAGAAATGGACTATTTAGGTCGAATGAACAAGCCGATGAAGCAAAAATACATGCTTTTCTTAAAGCAGTATCTAAACAATGGCAAAGAGTTTTTAGAAAGTTTGAAGGTGGCGTGATGAAGAAAATAGATTTAATAAATTTTGAAGGTACAGCTGATCAGTTAGGCGAACAAGTATTTAAGCAATTAATCGCGCCAATGCTTGATGAAATGAAATCTCAAGATCCTGATTCAGCAAAGCTGTTTGCATTTTCTATTCTTTGGCTTGGTCTCGCTTCGTATGCAAATCAATTTGAACCAGAAGGAGCAAAGAAAAGCATTAATTTTACTGTTGATAAATTTATGTCGGCTTTCGACGAATTTAACAAAAGACCGAGTTGAGGTGGCGTGATGGATATTCATGAGTTAAAGCAGTTTGAGTCTGTATATCAACCAAGCAAAGAAATTGCTTTTTGTTGGGGTGTGAAGAAATACGTGCAGTTAAGCGTAGAAGAAAACCACACTGAAATTGTAGACCACGCAAATAACTCGCTTCGCATTTGGCAAGCAGCCAAAGCCCAAGCGGTGCCTGAAGGGTTTGTTTTGGTAAATAAGAAAGACTTAGTTAAAGTTTTGAATTGCGTGACGGATGACTGGCTTGTTGATACAGATTCATTTGAGGAATTTAAGAAAATCGAGTCATTGGTTCAGGATGAAGTTAATGCCATGATCGAACCACAGGAGCCAGCCAATGACTGAAATTCAACAAACAAACATTGCTGTAGCGAACTTCATCATTGGTGAGCTGCACAAGGACAAGCCTTTTAACTTGGTTTTAGATACAGGTCAAACAGGCGCTTTATACAACATAACGAGCGAATCACATCACTTGCACAGCGCCTTTGTTCGCAAGCTAGAAGCAACTTTAAGACAACGCGTAAATAATGGCACTGGAATTATTTTGGAAGTGCGTGATTCAAACGCTGACCTGTATTACCACGTACTGTCAAATTATATTGCGGTACATGAGAAGCCAAAAAACTGCATCGACCAATTCATTGCAAGCGGTGGGTTTGATAAGGCTTTTCGCAATGTGTTTGGTCGGTCTGATGATGCTGTTAATGCAGCAAGAGGTGGGAAATGACAACGGTTTTAACAGAACGCAATATTGAAGATGCAATTGAAAAAGGTGAAGTGAGAGACCTTATTCGCCATCTTGAAAACGTGATTGTTCAGAAAGCCCTGATTAAAACACGGGGCAACATTTCTCAAGCTGCCATTTTGGTAAAAATGAATCGCGGCACAGTTAATAAAATTCGTAAACGTGCGGAGGGGTGAATGGCTAAATATATTACTTCCGACCAAGTATGTGAAATGTTCGGAATAACCAAAGTTACGTTGTGGCGTTGGGAAGTTAAAACACAGTGGGGAAAACCATTCCCTGCTCCTGCATTAGCTTCGGCGGGTGGTGGTCCAAAGCGCTACTTATTATCAGAAGTCAGAAATTGGGAAAAGCAATGTATTGGTAAAAAGGCGGTCGTATGACCGCTTTAACCTTTTAATCTTTCTAATTTTTCAATCCACTTCTCATAGACTTCTGTTTGTTCTGCGACATAACTATGTAGATCGTAAACTTCCTGATTGTTTGGCAAAACATGCCCTAGCATAATTTCGTGAATATCCCTATTTTTTGAGAATGAACTAAAGTTAGTTCGAGCTGTTCTTCTTAGATCGTGAAGCGACCAGTGCTCCATAGTTTCATTTTTAAATCGTTTTACCCACCCAATAATACTAGATGGCAATTGTGTTGAAGCAGCATCTGTTAAGTATTCAGTTTCATCTTTTCCATTGCTGAATAAATATTTCCCTCCACTTAATTCAAAAGCTTCTTTAATCAAAACTTCCATATACGGCAAAATAGGTCGGATCAAAGTCTTATCATTTTTATAACCCGTTTTGTGGTTGCTTGGCGGTACCGTCCATATTTTGCGTTTAAAATCGAAATGTTTCTTTTCAGCTCTGCGCAATTCACCATTACGACATGCATATATCAGACAGAGTTCAAGAAAGAGCTTATTTTTTTGTGTTAGTCGTGACCATTTCAAGCATTCGTAAAATACTTTAATTTCATCATCTGTTAATACTCGCTTGGTAGGCTTCGAAACAATATTTAAATCTGCTTTCGGGAAAATATCAGCAAGCACATTTGTTTGAACATATTTGCGTTTTGCTGCCCACTTCAACATTTGTTTGGTATTAGATAATAAATTTTTTGCAGTACCAGGAATACGTGCTGCTAATTCTTCGAATAATTTAAGCCAGTCCGTTATATCTATTCGGTCAATCGGAAGATCACCAAGTTTAGGCAATAAATGATTTTCAAACATTCTTTTAATGTGCTCATGCTCTTTTTTATTTTTAGAGCAATATGAGTCATGCCACATTTGATGAACTTCATTTAAAGTGATTGGATTAATATTTTTCTCTTTCTCGACTAGTAATTCTAATTTTGGATTTTTATTTTGATCCAGTAGACCACGCAAGCGAGTTGCTTCTAAACGAGCATCTTTAAGGCTCATATGGGGATATGTACCAAGATCAACACGCTCTTGTTTATTATTAAATCTGTAGCGTAACTGAAAGACAATTTTCCCTTTCGGTGATATTCTAACGCTCATAGAGTCACGATCAGCAACCACTTCAACTGCTTCTCGCTCTTTTCCATTATTTGCTTTAAGCCAAGCTTCAGATAACGCCATTTCAAACTCTATAATAAATTATGTACACAGAATTGTTTAAAAATTAGAAATCAGCAGATATGTACACGAATATGTACACAAACAGCATGAAATAGAGCGTTGTATTATGAAATGGTTAGTAATGGATAAACAAGGCTAGAATTGAAGAATATAGGTTTTTTGTGAAATGGTATGTAATAAAGTGAAATTGATCTTTATTCATACTAATATTTATGCTAAAACTGCTATAAAGTGAAATAAAATCACATAAATAGCAATTTTTAGGCGTTCTAATGAAAATTATACCAGAACAAACGACCACCAGTCTTATTCATTCAAGTGACCAAGGCCTTAAACTTGATGTTGGTGCTTTTTGCTTTTTTCTACTTGGTATGTTTTTAGCAGCACTTATTTTTCATCAAATTGGCATTTTCTAAAAATTTCATTCTTGTAAAAAAGCCCTCATTTTCGAGGGCTTTTTTTATTTGTCAGCGATTAACCATGGCGTTTTGCAAAATCATCCATAAAGTTAACTAATGCCTGTACACCTTCAAGTGGCACAGCATTGTAAATACTTGCACGCATACCGCCTACTGAACGATGTCCTGCAAGGTTAAGCAAATGTTGCTGCTCCGCTTCTTTTAAGAATGTCTTTTCCAAAGCTTCATCAGCAAGCGTAAATGGAACATTCATCATTGAACGATTTGGAAGTGCAATCGGGTTGTTATAGAAATCACTCGAATCAATATAACCATAAAGCAGTTTTGCTTTCTCTTGGTTGACTTTGTAGATCGCATCCACGCCACCTTGTTCAAGTAACCATTCAAAAACTAAACCAGATAAATACCAAGCATAAGTGGCTGGAGTGTTCACCATTGAGCCATTTTTAGCTTGATCGTTATATTTCAAAATGCTTGGAATTTCAGGTTTTACTTGATCCAACAAATCATCACGAATAATGACAATCGTCAATCCTGCAGGACCAATATTCTTCTGAGCACCCGCATAAATTAAACCAAATTTACTTACATCTAGCGGAGCAGACAAAATACTTGATGAGAAGTCACATACCAATGGCTTTTCAACATTTGGAACACCTGCAAACTGTAAACCACCAATCGTTTCATTATCTGCATAATGTACATATGCAGCATCAGCAGATAAGTTCCAAGTTGCTTGGTCTATAATTGCATGCTTACCATCAATCAAAGTACCCGCTTCGATCACATTAATGTCACCGTAACGTTTTGCTTCTTTCAACGCTTTTTCAGACCAAATCCCTGTATGGATATAATCAGCTTTATTATTTTTACCCAACAAATTTAATGGAATCGCTGAGAATTGAAGGGATGCCCCACCTTGAAGAAAAAGTACTTTATAATTTTCAGGAATGTTCATGAGCTTACGTAAGTCAGCTTCTGCCTTTTCTGCAACAGCAACATAGTCGTTACTACGATGACTCATTTCCATGATCGACAAGCCTTTCCCCTGCCAATCCAACATTTCCTGTTGAGCTTTTTCTAAAACGGCAGTAGGTAGTGCAGCAGGACCAGCGCAGAAATTATAAGCACGCATGAGTTTTCCCTTGTGAAAGTGAAACAAATTGAGATGGGAATTTAATCATAGATTGGCGAAGCTTGCAGCAGCTTATCGCTTAAATATTTAATTTTATCTGCAAAATTTTTCGTTCATTCAACTATTTCTTTTTTTAAATACATTCAATTTGAGCGATTCATTATTATGTTTTATTCAAGTGAATATGATTATTTCATTGAATCTAGACTAGATTAAAAACTCTAATTTTTACAATTTAACTACACCAATTCAGGTTGTATAACTATTTAATTAAAAACATAATATTTTAATTTTACAAAAAGAACTTAGACTAACGCGAGTATTATTAAATTGCGACAAACTCAAATGTTGAAACAAAATAATCGACCAAATTTAAGGGTCAAACGGTTTCAAAAAAAACTAAGCATGTGTATCCATATAATCACATGTAGTTTTTTTACAAGTTCAATATTTGCTCAAACTATTAGCTATAGTGAAGCTGAGCAATATATCGTTGAGAATGCATATAGCACACAAGCACAAAGAGCCTTGCAGCAATCAGCTCAACTAGAAATGGATGCCATAAAAAATCTTGGGCTCCCCCGTATTGATCTCAATGCAACTGCCTATTCATTTCATAGTGAAACTAGCGTCCCATTAGAGTCAGGCAAACGTCGTTTGGAAAACTCACTTACACGCGGATTTGATGAAAAACTTTCTCAATGGGAAAACGTATTATCACCAGAAGTCATTGATCAAATAAGCCAAGGTTTTGATCAAGTTGTTAGTGATGGTCTAAATAAAGTACCCAATAATGTTGATGTAACCGTCAAAGATCAGGATGTAAGAACTTCAGTTTCTATGGTTATGCCATTATATACAGGAGGGAAAATCTCAAGTGCCAAGCAAATAGCGACTTTGCAGGCTCAACGCTCAACAATTAGCGAGAAACAACAGCAAGATGCTCAGCGTTTTGAAATGATCCAAGCTTATTTTAATGCCCAACTACAACAGCAGTTAGCCAATGTCAGCCTATTTAATTTTAATGCGATGCAACAGCATTATAACAATGCCCTAAAACTTGAAAAACAAGGGTTTATTAATAAAGGACAACGTATGCAGTTTGAAGTCGCCTTAAATAATGCTGATCGGGCTTATCAAAACGCACAATCTAACCTACAAGCAAGCTTGTTTAGTTTAAAAAATTTACTCAAAACCAGTGATCGTCTTAGCTTAAGTACACCATTATTTGTAAATACCACTCAAAAAAATGATTTAGAAACTTTTCTTAGCAATTATGATCAAAACTCAAGTTTAGTAAAAAAATTACAGATGGATACCCAATTGGCAAATGAAAATATCCGTATCCAGCAAGCAGCCAAAAAACCAAGTGTATTTGCCTTTGGTGAATACGGGTTAGATGATAAAGAAAATTGGATTATCGGCGTGATGGCGAAATACAATTTATTCTCTGGTATTGATAAAAATAAAAATATTCATGCTGCTGAATTGAAACGGTATGCAGCAGAAATGATGACTGAACGTACAAAACAAGAAATCGAAAATATTTTATATAAATCATATAGTGAGTTGAATGCATCTCAAACAAGTCATCAACTCTTAATAAAAAATACTCGTGCAGCCGAAGAAAACTTACGTATTCAACAATTATCTTTTAAAGAAGGTATGGGAACAGCAACACAAGTGATCGATGCACAAAATGCGCTGAATGCTTTAAAAGGTGAAATGGCGATAAATGCTTATAAATACATATTATCTTTAGCAACATTATTACAAAGCTACGGTTCAATCGAAGAATTTAAGCTTTATGTGAACCAACCTCGTACGGATTATATTCGTTAATTGGAGTACATCATGAATCAAAATATTTCATCACCCAATGCAGAAGATAATCCTAATAGTGAGATCATCGAAAACTCAACAGACAGTCAAGTTGATCAATCTAAAACTGATTCAGGTACACCATCACCACCTTCAAATAATGCAAAAATAAAAATCCTGATCGTCATTATTATCTTATTACTCTTGAGTTTGATTGCTTTTGGCTTATGGAAAGCCTATCAACCAAAATCAATCGAGTTACAAGGTCGAGTGGAAGCTGAAACTGTTCATATCAGTACCAAAGTTCCTAGTCGTATTGAAGAATTCTATGTCACTGATGGACAACCAGTAAAAAAAGGACAAGCTCTTGTTCGTTTCGTAAGCCCTGAACTTGATGCAAAAAAAGAACAAGCTCAAGCAGCACTACAAAGTGCACTCGCTTTTCAATCAACAATCTATAGAGGTTCTCAACAAGAAAACATTGATACGCTATACGCTAACTGGCAAGCAATGAAGACCCAAGCTGACCTAGCTGCAACGACTTACAAACGAGGTGAAAACCTTTATCAACAAGGTGTTATTTCTCGTCAACGACGAGATGAAATGCTTGCAGCTCAAACCTCTGCAAAAGAAGCCGCTGAAGCAGCTTACCAACAATATGCACGCGCCAAACGCGGCAGTACACAACAACAAAAATCTACCGCTGATGCTCAAGTTGCTATTGCTCAAGCTGCGGTGAATGAAGCAAATGCTTTAACTGCCGAAACAAAACTTTATGCGCCAATTGATGGCACTGTTTCCAAAACATATGGTAAACCAACTGAATTTGTTGCTACTGGTGTACCTGTAGTCAGCATCCTTGAAGATCAGGAATTATGGGTCAGTCTCAATGTAAGAGAAGATATCTACAACTCAATCCATAAGTCAAAAACCTTAGAAGGCTTCATTCCTGCATTGAATCAAAGTGTCACATTTAAAGTAAAGAAAATCGATGCTGAGGGTGAGTTTGCAACGATAAAAACTACGCGACAAACAGGTGGATATGATATTCGAAGCTTTAAATTCCATCTAAGCCCTACAGAAAAAATTCCCGATCTCAAAGTTGGGATGAGCGTTTTATTTAATATCGAAGAGGCAAAGTAACACATGCTTGCCATAATGCTTCGTGAAATACGCTATTTAAAGCGCTATAAAGCTGATTTATTTATGGCAATCATCGCGCCATTATTGGTCATTATACTTTTTGGCAGCATGTTTTCAGCTGGTAAACCTGATCACTTACCCATCGTTGTGATTGATCAAGATCAAAGCGAGATGAGCAGAAAAGTTATTCATGCTTTGAGCGTGAATCACACTATAAAAATTAAAACGATTACAACCAGTCAAGATGAAGCAGAACAATTAATCAATAAAACAGATGCTTGGGGTTTTGTATTTATTCCTGAAGGTGCTGAGCAGCGCTTAGTTAGTGCACAAGATGCACAAATTAGTATTGCTTATAATCAATCTTTCTTTAGCATTGGAAATACAATCTCATCAGCGATGTTGATCAGCACCTTAAATGGAATTGCTGAATATATGGGAGATGATTATTTGTCAAATACCATCCCCTATATAGAAATGCCTACACCTCACATAAAAATATCCACTTTATATAATCCTAATATGAGTTATGAACTGTTCTTGGAGCCATTTATGGTGCCAGCAGTTTTACATTTATTATTATGCTGTTGTGTTGCTTTTGCAGTTGGACAGGAATTTAAACGTAATACATTCAATCAGTGGGTTACTGGTGGAAATTCAATCCACACTTTACTCGGTAAATTATTAGTTTATGTACTCATTTTTTGCTTTTGGACTTGGTGTTGGATGTTTTGGCTATCGAATATCCGAGGTTATTTCATAGCAGGTTCCATCTGTTTAATCCTTACCGCTCAATTTTTCTTGTACTTCGCCTATGCCGTCATTAGTAGTTCTGTAGTATTGGCGACGCAAGATCTGGCAAAAACCTTTGGCTTTTTAGCTCTGTATGGTGGTTCTTCTCCTAGTTTTTCAGGAATCACCCTCCCCCTAAATAATGCACCTGTATTTACTCAAATTTGGTCAATGCTGATTCCCTATACACCTTATGCAAAGTTACAAACTGAACAATGGGTGATTGGCAGCGATCCAATAATTTCACTTATTCCACTTTCTATCTTAATTGCTTTCTCAGCATTGTTCTTCTTTGTGAGTATTCGCTTACTTCGAAAATTGACTCAGGAGCAATGCGTATGAAAACATTTTTAAATTATTATCTGCAAACCTTTAAAAATATTGCAGCAAATACCTCAATCTTCACCACGCTCATTGCTGCTGTCATTTTATATAGTTTTTTCTATCCAACTGCTTATAAAGCACAAACAGCGGAAGATATTCCGATTGTTATCGTAGATGAAGAGCAAAGTGTTTTAAGTTCGAAAATCATTAGCCAAGTTTCAAATAGTCCTCATGTGAAAATCATGACAGTAACTGATAATTTCTTAGAGGCAAAAAAATTAGTTCAAAATCAGCAAGCAGAAGGTATTTTACTTTTACCCGACAATCTGACCAATAGCATCACACGTGGTGAAATGGGAGGCATAGGTCTATATTTAAGTACAGCTTATTTCATTCAAACGAAAGAAGTCGGCATAGGTTTAGCAGGTTCTATTGAAGCAACCTTGCAAGAATTTTTGGAAAAATTCGGTGATGCAACTCCTTTTAAACCAGAACTTTCTATTCATCAAATTCCGCTCTTTAATACATTATCTGGATATGGAAGTTATATTTTTCCCGCTGTTGCGAGTTTAATCATTCATCAGACACTGTTATTAGGTCTCGCTATGTTGATTGCGAGCTATCGTGAATCAGGTTGGATTGCAAAACCAATCGAGTTTTGGGCAACTTTTACAACAATTCTCACAATAGGTTGTCTTGGTTGTTTATATCTCTTCGGTTTTACATTTTGGCTTTATGACTATCCTCATGGTGGAAATTTCTGGGGAATGCTACTTGCAACGCCAGTTTATGTAAGTTGTATTATCGGTCTAGCGATGCTGGTTGGATCTTTGGTGGATATGCCTGAACGTGTAGGACATTTAATTGTTGTCACCTCAGTTCCTCTTTTCTTATTAACAGGTACTGCTTGGCCACATGCCGCAATGCCTGAATGGATGCAATATTTAGCTTGGATTCTTCCATCTACACATGGTGTTCAAATGTTTGTGCAATTAAATCAGATGGGTGTACCTACAGCAATCGTGATACCTAAACTGATTTATCTAGCAACTCTTGGTGGAATCTTGTTGGCTTGCTCTTATTATCGTTTAGTCATGCTAAAGCCAATAAAAAAGGAAGCTAATTAGCTTCCTTTTTTTAACAACTTATAACTTAAGCTTCTGGAGTATCATCTTTAGGTTCTACTAAAGCTTCCTCAGAATTTAAAGCATCAAGCTCAGTATTTTCTACTGATTGCTCTACAGTCTCTAACTCTTCGTCTTCTTCTACAGCTTCAATAGATACAACACCTACTAATGTCTCTGCGTCACTCAATCGAATCAGACGAACACCTTGCGCGTTACGACCTGTGGTTGCCACTTCTGCTGCACGTGTACGAACCAAAGTACCACCATCAGAAATCAACATCAGCTCTTTGGTTTCATCAATCGATACAGCACTGATTAACTCACCATTACGCTCACTCGTTTTAATCGCAATAACACCCTTACCACCACGTTTCTTGGTCGGGAAGTCATCAACTGGAGTACGCTTACCATATCCATTTGCACAAGCACATAACACTTCACCTGTTTCTGGAACAACAACAAGTGAAACAATACGGCTTACAACATTTGAATCAGAAGAATCGTCATTATCATCGCTGTCATCATTTTCAACTTCAGCATCTTCTACGTCGATCGTGTTACTTGCAAAACTAACACGCATACCACGTACACCTTTCGCAGTACGTCCCATTGCACGAACATCTGTCTCAGCAAAGCGAATCGCTTTACCTTCATTTGAGAACAACATGATCTGCTGATTACCATCCGTAATCGCAACACCGATCAAGGTATCTTCTTCATTTAACTCAATAGCACGTAAGCCATTAGAGCGAACATTACTAAATTGTTCTAACTCAACACGTTTAACCGTACCTGATGCCGTAGCCATAAACACATAGTGATTTTCAGGGAACTCAGTCAACGGTAAGATCGCGGTAATCGTTTCATTCGCTTCCAATGGTAACAAGTTCACCATCGGGCGTCCTTTAGCACCACGAGAGGCTTGAGGTACCTCAAACACTCTCAAGCGATAAACTTTACCAACATTGGTAAAGCACAATACTGTCGCGTGGTTAGATGCAACAATCAAATGCTGAATAATATCATCATCTTTCATTGAAGTTGCAGATTTACCACGACCACCACGACGTTGAGCTTGATAATCCGAAAGTGGTTGAGTTTTTGCATAACCTGTTTGAGAAACAGTGAGTACTACTTGTTCTTCAGGGATTAAGTCTTCACGACAGAAATCAACACCAGATTCAACTATTTCTGTGCGGCGTGCATCACCATACTGTTGCAGGATTAAAGCAAGCTCTTCACGAATTACGTTCATCAATAAATTAAAGTCATTTAAAATCGCCGTTAATTCAGCAATTTGACCTAAAATCTCAGTATATTCAGCGTGCAACTTATCTTGTTCAAGACCCGTCAAACGATGTAAACGTAATTCAAGAATCGCATTCACCTGTGTTGGTGATAAACGATAAATTTCTCCTGACAGACCAAATGGACGTGCGGGATCTTCCCCTTCAATTTCATCTGGACGAACTGAAATAGCGCCAGCTTTTTCTAGAAGTGCGACAACACCACCACCAGCCCATTCACCAGCCTGTAAACGCTCACGTGCTTCACTAGGATTGGCAGAAGTCTTAATGGTTTCAATAATGGCATCAATATTCGCTAATGCAACAGTCAAACCTTCTAAGATATGCCCACGTTCACGTGCTTTGCGAAGCTCATACATGGTGCGGCGTGTCACAACTTCTTGGCGGTGACGGATAAATGCCGCAATAATATCTTTAAGATTCATCAATTTTGGCTGACCATTATCTAGGCAGACCATATTGATGCTGAAAGAGTTTTGCAGTTGGGTGTGTAAGAATAAATTATTTACAATGACTTCCGCGTTTTCGCCACGCTTCAAATCAATTGCAATACGCATCCCTTCCTTATCTGACTCATCTCGAAGTTCAGAAATTCCTTCAAGTTTCTTTTCTTTAACCAGTTCAGCTATACGCTCAATCGTTTTTGCTTTATTGACCTGATATGGAATTTCAGTAAAGACGATAGTCGTACGACCCGTTTTCTGATCTTCTTCGAAATGATACTTACCACGGATATGAAGACGACCTTTACCCGTACGATAAGCATCAACAATACCTGATTTACCGTAAATAATACCGCCAGTTGGGAAGTCAGGACCAGTAATATGCTCCATCAATCCTTCAATAGAAATATTCGGATTATTGGCATAGGCTAAACAAGCATTGACGACCTGAGTCATATTATGCGGCGCCATATTGGTCGCCATACCTACTGCAATACCTGTTGTACCATTGATCAAAAGATTAGGAATACGAGTTGGCATCACTTGCGGAATACGCTCAGAACCGTCGTAGTTATCTTCCCAATCAACCGTGTCTTTTTCTAAGTCGGCCAAAATTTCATGGGTAAGCTTTTGCATGCGGACTTCGGTATAACGCATTGCCGCCGCACTATCGCCATCGACAGAACCAAAGTTACCTTGACCATCGACCAACATATAACGCAAGCTAAAATCTTGAGCCATACGAACAATCGTTTCATAGACTGCACTATCACCATGAGGGTGATATTTACCGATTACATCACCCACCACACGAGCAGATTTTTTATACGCTTTGTTATAATCATTGCCCAATTCGTGCATTGCGAATAATACGCGACGATGAACAGGTTTGAGACCGTCTCTCACATCTGGCAATGCACGAGATACGATTACGCTCATTGCATAATCTAAATATGAATGCTTGAGTTCGTCCTCAATGGCAATCGGTCTGATTTCCGATACGCTCATGCATACTCCTTGTTTACAGATAGAAACATCTACCTGTTTTTATGTCTTCAATCTTGCAAAAATTTAGCTCAAAAAGATTGAACTAAAAATAAAAAATACAGCGAAAAATTATAGCATAAACAACCAACTAACAGGGAGTTAAACCCATTGAAAATAGCATTTTTTTACAATAAAAAATTGATTAGAATTAGTAAGTTAAAAAATATTTTTTGATTGTGCACTTTCAACAATCTTTTTTTAACATGGTGGCTAAAATACACGCAAAAACATCATAAAATTTTAATCTTAAAATCATTACTTCACGTCGATTACGAATTAAAATTTATGATCATTTTTATGTAATTAGCGATATAAATCTGCTTGCTCTCTTTGGAAATATATTAAATCCAATGCTAATGAAACGCCTGTGATTTGAAAAATCATGCTATGCAGCTGACCACGGTGATGGGTCTGATGATTAAAGACATGCGCAAGCACTTCAATAAGAGGCTCAGTATGGCGCTGCCCGTGTCGTGTGTAAGAAATAGTACCATGAAATGCTTCATCATTAAGCTGCTGCACGAATGCAATCATGCTTTGATCTTTAAGGAATCTCGCATTAGTGAGCGAATCTAAGTCTGCATGAACGATCTCATCTAAAGCATACTGAGACTGCACTGCCCCATGTATACGCTCGAACCATAAAATATCAGCGACCAATATATGATTTGCTGTGCGAAACAATGACTCGAAATAAGCCCCACAATTTTGATTGATTTCGTCTTCATTTAAGTCTTTTAAAACAGAGAATAATTTTTGATTCGCCCAAGCGTTATAATTTGCCAACATCAAAAAATATTTTTTAAAACTATAACTCATTAATTAGATCCATTTTTATTATTATTTTTAACATAAAAAAGCGCTCCTGAGCAGAGCAGTAAAGCATCGCTTTAACCGCCTGCGCAAGAGCGCTTTAAACTTTAATTCAGTGAATTAAAGTTTAGATACCAATTCTGGTACAACAGTGTTCAAATCACCAACTAACCAGTAGTCAGCAACGCTGTTGATTGGTGCTTCTTCGTCTTTGTTGATAGCAACAATAACTTTAGAATCTTTCATACCAGCTAAGTGCTGAATCGCACCAGAGATACCGATCGCCATGTATAGGTCAGGCGCAACGATTTTACCAGTTTGACCAACTTGGAAGTCGTTAGGTACGAAACCAGCATCAACTGCTGCACGTGATGCACCTTGTGCAGCACCAAGCTTGTCAGCTAATGGGTCAAGTACTTTATGGTAGTTCTCACCAGAACCTACACCACGACCACCAGAAACAACGATACGCGCAGCAGTTAATTCTGGGCGATCAAGTTTCACGATTTCTTCGCTTACAAACTTAGAAATACCAGCATCTTTCACCTCAGCAACAGCTTCGACTACAGCAGAACCGCCTTCAGCAGCTACAGGATCAAATGCTGTACCACGAACTGTACCTACGATAATCGCTTCATCTGATTGAACAGTTGCAATCGCGTTACCAGCATAGATAGGACGCTTGAAAGTATTTGCAGATTCAACAGCAATGATGTCTGAAATCATGCTTACGTCAAGAAGTGCAGCAACACGTGGAAGAATGTTCTTACCAGTTGTTGTAGAAGCAGCTAATACGTATTTGTAACCTTTCGCTAAATCCGCAACTAAAGCAGCTACGTTTTCAGCCAATTGGTTTGCATAAGCAGCATTGTCAGCAAGTAATACTTTGCTCACACCAGCAATTTTAGCAGCAGCATCAGCAACTGCTTGAGCGCCAGAACCAGCAACTAATACAGTAATATCACCACCGATTTTTTGAGCTGCCGCAACAACGTTTAAAGTTGCACCGTTAAGTGTCTGGTTGTTGTGATCAGCGATAACTAAAATACTCATGATTGTATCCTTCTGTATTAGATCACTTTCGCTTCGTTTTTCAATTTTTCAACAAGCTCGTCTACAGACTTCACTTGTACGCCAGCTTTACGTTCAGCAGGTGCTTCTACTTTAACAGTTTTAAGTTTAGTACCAGTTGCAACGCCATAATCAGCAGGAGATTTAGTATCAAGCGGCTTCTTACGAGCTTTCATAATGTTTGGAAGAGCAGCATAACGTGGCTCATTCAAACGTAAGTCAGTTGTGATGATTGCAGGAAGTGCAAGCTCAACAGTTTGTAAACCACCGTCGATTTCACGAGTAACTTGAACTTTACCGCCGTCAACTTTAACTTCAGATGCGAAAGTACCTTGACCAGCACCAAGTAAAGCGCCAAGCATTTGACCTACTTGGTTAGAGTCGTCATCAATTGCTTGTTTACCAAGAAGAATAAGTTCTGGCTTCTCAGCATCAACAACGCCTTTGAGGATTTTAGCAACTTCTAGAGCACCAATTTCATCAGCAGTTTCAACTAAAATACCACGGTCAGCACCTAAAGCCATTGCAGAACGGATTTGTTCTTGAGCATCTTTAGGACCCACTGAAACAACAACGATTTCAGAAACTGTTCCTTTTTCTTTTAAGCGAACCGCTTCTTCCACTGCGATTTCACAGAATGGGTTGATTGACATTTTAACGTTAGTAAGGTCAACCCCACTATTGTCCGGCTTAACACGAACTTTAACGTTGGCATCAACCACACGTTTTACAGCGACAAGAGCCTTCATGTAATCCTCGGCTGTTCTAAGCAAGTAAATGTAGTGAAGAGTATTCTAACTCTTCGTTTGAAACTTTTTAGGTGCCCTATCTTGCAATGTATTTGGCATTTCGGTCAAGTCACAATTTCTGCTCGGGGTATAAAAAAGATGAAATGCTCAGTTCACTTATTTGTAGTTATTGATGTAATTGAATTGTTGTGTATTTAATAGGATATTCATTAGGCTTTGATTTTTTTAATATTTTAATATAATTCAACAACCTAAATATCGACTATTTTTTAAATTTGATGGATCTGTAACGGATCATTTCGTGCAAATCAAATCCCCTTTTAGGCTTAAAAAAATATTGGCAATAAAGTAAGAACCCAAAACCGACATGATTCACTCTCATCACATTTTAATAGTCGCTTATTAATCACCCAACTTTGCAACATAATATAACCAAATTTAGTCTTTTTGAGCCCGTGGATGGGTTTGATCATAAACTCTTGCCAATTGATCAAAATCAACATGTGTATAAATTTGTGTAGTAGACAAATTGCTATGTCCTAACATTTCTTGCACTGACCTTAGATCACCACTTGCAGATAACATATGACTGGCAAAACAATGTCTCAACAAATGAGGGTGTAAATCAACATTCACTCCAGCTCTTTGTGCTTGTAGCTTGACCCGATTCTCAATTTGTCGAGGGGTAAGTCGATTACCACGTTGTGAGATAAAAACAGCACTATCTAAGTTAAATTCACCTTGCCAGATTCGATAAATTTTCAGCCATTCAATTAGACTAACTTTCGCTTTCTGACCAAACGGAACGATTCGAGTCTTATTGCCTTTACCTGTAATTCTTAACAATTGACGATTGAAGTCGATATCTTTAATCATCAAACCTTGTAATTCAGCGAGCCGCAGTCCACTGGAATAAAGTAATTCCAGTATCGCTTTGTCACGCAGCCACAACTGCTGTTCAATTGGTTTATCTGGTGGAGCTTGGTCTAAAATTTGATGTACAGTTTCAATATCAACCATACCTGGCAAGGGTCTAGGCTGTCTTTTTAACTTAAAATCTTCTGATGGATTTTGTTGTAAATATTGTCCTTGCTCAGCCCACTTCATGAACTGGCGTATTGAGGTCAAATGACGCTGCAAACTGCTTGAACTTAACTGATCTTTTTCAACACGATTTGCCAAATATTCGCGTAAGTCAGATGCTTCAATATCGTATAAAGCTAAACTCTTGCTGTCACAAAAGTTGAAAAAATCAGTAAGATCACGTTGATAAGCTTCAATCGTATGTTCTGACTGATTTTGAATAATTCGTTCTTTTAACCACATTGATAGCAGTTTTTCAGGAGCTTCCAAGCTATATTCTCTTGTTTGCATGTGCTATTTATAGCGTAGTTTAACAAATTTTTATTCATTAAAGATTATACAAGCATCGAAGATGAACAATTGATGTAATACAATAAATTTCAAGTTTCGAGCGGTGGCTTTATATAATGCTTACTCTTCTGATCCCTTACCTGATTGCAATCACTTTACTGACCATTACACCTGGATTGGATACAACTTTAGTTATTCGCACAGCAACTATTGAAGGAAAAGCTAAAGCCTTTCAAGCAGCTTTGGGTATCACGCTAGGCTGTATTGTTTGGGGTGTAGTTGTTGCTTGTGGGTTAGGTGCGCTTTTAATGACTTCTGATTTGGCATTTAACATGCTGAAATGGATGGGAGCAGCCTACTTAGCTTGGCTTGGTTTAAATTTACTATTGAAACCACGAACTCAACTTGCAGATATAAATGATACGACGAATACTCAAAATTGGTTTGTTAAAGGTTTTTTGGGAAACTTACTCAATCCCAAAGTAGGTGTCTTTTACCTCTCCTTTCTTCCTCAATTTATTCCACACACTGCTTCTCCTGTGATTTGGACTATGGGCTTAGTCATGATCCATGTTGTGATTGGGATTATTTGGTCTATCATTTTAATTTCTGCGATGCAATCAATCTCTGCTTACTTAAAACGTAAGCGTCCGCTGAACCCCATGCCTATTTTTTAATTTGAGTTGGATTTCCAGCGATGTGGCAGTAATTCTTCTATTTGGGTCGCTTTATGCGTCGGCAGCCTTTTCAGCACATCACTGAGATAGGCATACGGATCCAACCCATTCAGCTTTGCTGACTGGATTAAAGTCATGATATTTGCCGCTCGCTGTCCACTGCGCAGCGAACCTGCAAACAACCAGTTCTTACGGCCCAATGCCCAGGGGCGCATTGAGTTCTCTGCCCAGTTATTGTCAATGGGTAGATTGCCATCATCCAGATAGCGGCTTAAGGCTGGCCAACGCTTCAGACTGTAATTGATGGCCTTGGCGGTTGGAGAACTCGATGGCACCGTCAGATAATGTTGGTTGAGCCATTCATACAGTTGTTGCATCACCGGTTGGCTGTGCTGTTGTCGGTATTCGCGGCGGTGTTCTGCTGTACTATCGGTCTTTTTCCTGAGTTCGGCTTCTATCGCATACAGTTTCTGAATCATCAGTAATGCCTGTTCAGCGATCTGACTTTTCCCAGTCACATGTAGCTCATGGAATTTACGACGTGCATGCGCCATGCAGCCCACCTCAATGACATCGCCTGATTTAAAGCGTGCTTTATAACCACTGTAATCATCACAGACCAGATAACCCTGCCAGCCATTCAAGAACTCTGCAGCATGCTGACCTGAACGGCTATCCTGAAAGTCATAGATCACCGCTTGAACTGGATTGTACTGTGTAGTGGCATAGGCCCAGACATAACCTTTCTTCGGTTTTTTCTCATCATCACCCATCCGCATAATGGTGACTGGTGTTTCATCTGCATGGATCACCCGCTGTTGCAGCACCACCTGTTTTAAGGCATTGGCCAGAGGTTCCAGTTCCACACCGCAGCGACCTATCCAGTCAGATAAAGTAGATCTGGACAGATCAATGCCCGCCCGCTGATAGATCAGGCGCTGACGGTACAGCGGCAAATGATCGGCATACTTCGATACCAGCACATGGCTGAGCAGTTCAGGTGAAGCAATGCCTTTATCAATCACATAGGCGGGCATCGCTTGCTGAGTCAGGGTGTCACACTGATCACAGACCCATTTGCCACGCACATGCTGTTCCTTATAGAACTGTGCCGGTCTGAAATGCAGTTTTTCACTGATATCTTCGCCGATACGACGTAACTGGCAGCCACAACTGCATTGGGTTGATGCTGGTTCATGCTCAATACGAATGGTGTGTAGATGATCGGGCAGCAGTCGACGTTTAGGTTTATTGGTTTTGGCTTTCTGTGTCGCTGCATCGGTTTTATCTGCATTCAGCCGTTCCAGTTCCAGATCAACAGCAGCAATATCTTCTTCAACCGCTTCATCCCAGAGATGGATTTGTTTTGCAGTGAGATGTTCGTTTTTACTGCCGAATTTGTGCTGTTTAAATAGTGCGAGTTCATGCTCGTATTTTTGATTGAGAATAGAAAGATGTTGAACTTTAGAATCTAATTGCTGATTGGTGACTTCAAGATGTTGAACTCTGGCATCTAATTGCTGGTTTGATTGTGCTAGAGACTGATGCTGCAGCGCCAACTGTCTGGTAAATTCCAGCAGTTGTTCATGGGTCAGTTGGCTTAAGTCAGGCAGCGTATTCATGACCGCAGTATGCCTGAGGTCATGAGAAGAATGAAATAGAACGTTTGGAGAATAGCGGAATGGAACAGCCTGGTTTAAAGCATCGTCACCACCTGCTGTCGTCCAATGCGCTGCCAGGGCAAACCCTGGATCAGTGCCTGTAACTGTTCCGGGCTGAGGGCCACGGTTTCACCTTGGTGAAGCTTAGCCCAGTGAAATTTGCCCTGTTCCAGCCGCCGGGCACACAGCCAGATGCCCAGTCCATCATGCACCAGTACTTTCATACGATGACCACGTTTATTACAGAACAGGTAAGCACAGTGCGGCTTGATCGAGCCAAAGGTTCTCACCACCTGAGCAATGACAGTATCCATCCCTGCTCGCATATCCAGAGGTTGGGTAGAAAGCCAGATTTCATCAATGCGGATCATGTTGCAAGTGCCTTGAGTAATTCTGCTAAAGCAGATATTTCTGATACTTGCCATTTCAAGCCAATTTCTGCTTTTGAGTGGGGTAAAGTAATTTGAACCGTTAACATGTCAGTAGGAGTAGGATCTAATGGTGCAGAGCAAGATAAGGCAATAAATGCAGGTTTATTCGGTAGTGGTGAGCGATCATTCCCTGGCTTACCATCAATTAAGCGAATCCATTTGGATACAAGATTTGTATTCAATCCATGTTGCAAAGCGACCGAAGCAATTGAAACGTCCGGTGCTTTACAAGCCTGAACGATCTGCTGTTTAAATTCAGCACTGTATGTTCTTCGTTTTTTCGCAAGAGATGCGATGGATGTCTGGTGATTTGTAGTCATAAATTTTAGTCCCCACTTGTTTTTAAGTGGGGACTAAATTAAGGCTTATAGGATGAATTCATAAGGTGTGTTCAGCGGACGCTTACCTTAAAACGACCAAAGTTTATTAAGTATATGGATCGTATTACTGGCAGTATTTTTATACTGTTTGCCTTAAAACTAGCATTTAGTAAAAGATAATCAATCCAATAGCGTGTTTGTGGAACACACTCGATATAAAGCTAAATAGTTTCTAAAAAAATATTAATTTGCAACGCGACTTCATTGGCACATTTTTCTGCCAACTGATGATCACCACCTTCGACAATATATAAATCAGATTTTTCAATTAAATGATTTAGATACTTACCTACCTCAACGGGGCTAATTGGATCTTGATCACCCCAGATCAGTAAAGTTTCCACATTAATATTGGGCAAAAACGCCTCATAATCAACTTTCGTTGTCACAAACCAATCAGGATATTCAATATATTCTTGCTGATAAAATTCACGCCAATCTTGAACCTGAAACTGATCTAAATTGACCCCACCCGAGGTTGCAATCAAGATTAAACCTTTTATTAAAGAGTTTTTTTCTAGTGCAGCTTTGATCGCAAAGATTCCACCCATTGACTGTGCAATTAAGATTGAAGGTTGTTGAATCTGCTCAACAACATAATCACTCAAATCATCAAAACTATTTATATCAGGATGTGCAGCCACACCATGGAAACTTGAATAGGCAATCACTTGCTTTGTGTAAGTTTTGGGTAGTTGTGCAATTAAAGGATACCAAAATTGTGTATTACCTGAAGCGCCTGGAAGAAAAACCAAGTTATTCATTATTATCCTTGAGACTTATTATTCTTAGAGATAAACACCCTACTAAGTGCAAGGTGTTTATTTACCACTCAATTTAGCTTTGGAAATATCTTAAATCCAGACGCGCATCATAAACATGTGTTGTTGGACCTGTCATCCACACCACATCGCCTTCACGCCAAGCTATATGCAATTTCCCACCCGCTAACTGAACTTCAACTTCATTAGCGAGTAAACCACGGCGCATACCACTGACAGCAGCGGCACAAGCACCTGTACCACAAGCTAAAGTCTCACCTACACCACGTTCAAACACACGTAAGCGAATATGTTTTTCATCAACGATTTGCATAAAACCAGCATTTACTCTTGCTGGAAAACGAGCATGTGATTCAACTTGAGGACCGATTCCTGCAACATCAGCCGTTAATACATCTGGCACGATCGTAACCGCATGAGGATTTCCCATGTTAACGACATCAATGTTGATGCTTTTATTATCAGCAAGACCCAGTTTGTAAAGACCTTCAGTGTCTTCGTGTTCATCCGTTAGGAATGGAATCTCAGCTGGAAGAAACTTCGGCGGACCCATGTTGACACGTACCCAACCATTTGCTCCCAATTCAGGCTCTACAATACCTGCTTTTGTTTGCACACGAATCTTAGTTTTAGTCGTCAGTTGGCGCTCATGTACAAATCGAGCGAAACAACGCACACCATTACCACACTGTTCAACTTCAGAACCATCTGCGTTAAAAATACGGTATTTAAAGTCAGCATCTGGAAAATCAGGCGGTTCAACGATAAGTAACTGATCAAAGCCCACGCCAAAATGACGATCTGCTAAACGCTGAATCGTGACAGTATCTAAATAAGCGCGTTGGGTGACAAGGTCAACAACCATAAAATCATTGCCCAAACCATGCATTTTGGTAAATTCTAAATACATCCAATTTACTCCTCAGGCAATAAACGTTCTTTTTCCCAAAGTGATTCGATGGTTTCACGCTCACGTATTAAATAAGCTTGATCACCACTGATCATCACTTCAGCAGCACGACCACGTGTATTATAGTTTGAGCTCATTACAAAACCATAAGCTCCAGCACCCAATACCGCTAAGACATCATTTTCTTGCAGCGCTAAATCACGCTGTTTCCCCAAGAAATCACCTGTTTCACAGATCGCACCGACCAAATCCCATGTTTTTACTTCAACATCTGAATGTGGGGCAACAGATTGAATATCCATCCATGCTTCATATAAAGCAGGACGAATCAAATCGTTCATTGCAGCGTCAATAATTGCAAAATTTCGATGATTCGTTGGTTTCAACAAATCAACCTTTGTTAATAATGCACCTGCATTTGCAGAAATACTACGACCAGGCTCCATATAAACTTTCAAACCTAGTTTTTCTAATACAGGGCGCATCGCATTTGCATATTCAGCAACGGTTGGCGGTGTTTCATCTTTATAGCGCACACCTAAACCACCACCAATATCAATATGTTTGAGGTTGATGCCTAACTTTTTCAACTCTTCAATCATTAAAACCACACGATCAAGCGCATCAACGAATGGCTTGGTCTCAGTCAACTGTGATCCAATATGACAGTCGATCCCGACAATTTCTAAGTTTGGTAAAGACGCTGCGTATTGATAAGTTTCATACACTGTATCGCTTGGGATACCGAATTTATTTTCTTTCAAGCCTGTTGAAATATAAGGATGCGTCTTTGCATCAACATCTGGATTGACACGCAATGAAATCGGAGCTTTTTTACCAAGTTTAGCTGCAACTTTCTGAATACGATCAAGTTCAGCATAAGATTCGACATTGAAACAAGCGATGCCAACATCTAATGCTTTTTCAATGTCTGCTTCTGACTTACCCAAGCCTGAAAAAACGATCTTCGCTGGATTACCACCAGCTGCAAGAACGCGGGCAAGCTCTCCACCAGTCACAATATCAAAACCAGCACCTAGTTTTGCCAATACATTAAGAACAGCTAAGTTTGAGTTTGATTTCACCGCAAAACAGATTTGATGATCAATAAAATCAAAAGCACGATCCATATCTAGATAATGTTTTTCCAAAATTGCTTTGGAATAAACATAGAGTGGCGTGCCGAATTGCTGCGCGAGCTGATCAAGTGAACATTGCTCAGCATGCAATACGCCATTAATGCGAGTGAAACTCATGAAGATGTCCTTATTTACAAACTTAAGGTGAGATGGTTTTGACTACTGTGATGATGATGCTGAGTTTTCAACTTGAGTATCATCATCCTTTTGATCAGATGAGCTTTGAGATTGCGATGCATCGTTTTTGTAAAGCAAATACTTTGCTCTTTTATCATGGTTTGGATCAGACGGTAACTGTAAAGCACCAGATTGACCACACGCTGTTAATACAATACTGCTAAACAATAAACTGATCGAACAAATGACTTTAAGCATCTGAGCACCTAATTTTTACAATTCGGAGCAGTATAGCGTGAACCTCAAATTGGCTAAAGTCCAAACATAAAAAAACGCCAACATAAGCTGACGTTTTCATATATCACGGTTGATCTTATTTTTTCTTTGCGAAGAAATAACCAATGATCAGAATAATGAACCAAATTGGACTGACAATCAGAGATTTTCGAGTATCTTCATCCAATGCTAAAACGCCAATCGTACATAAGAAGAAAATGATCACGATCCAGCATGTCACCACACCACCTGGCAATTTAAAAATTGACTGCTCATGAAGTTCAGGAGATCGTTTGCGGTAGTTCATATAACTCCACATAATGATGATCCAAACGCAAATAAACAAAATCGTAGATAAGGTCGTTGCCAAAACAAATGCTGTTACTTCATCGTTAGTTCCACTTTGTAATTTATATAGGACTTACGCACTATTATTTATAGATTCTCTGTGGTAGGAGATGATTTTTATCGAGAATAAAGTCATCAATGAAGTCTTTGATGATTGGTCTAAATAATTTCTTCTGCCAACGATATACATTTTCAAAGATCCGCTCAAACTGGTTCTTTTGTATCTCGACGTAGGCCATCAAGGCTGCAAAAATATGATTCAAAATCAGTTTAGATCGTCTTACTTGAAACTTTTCAATATGACAAACCTGTTTAATCACTCGGTGATATTGCTCTATTTTCCAATGACTTGAATGTAATTCATGAAAACCCTCAAAGGACAATAAATCATCTTCATCTTGATGCACAATATAAAACCTCTGCTGTTCTTTTAACTGAGTCTTAAATAATTGTACAAAGCCAAAATCTTTGAGCCAGACCACTTGACCCTGATGAAAATCTGGCAATAAACGCAGTTGAAACCATTGTCCTTTTTCTGGGGAAACCTTACGGTTACAGTCGATACCAAACATAAATCGAATACCATATTTTCTTATGGTTTTTAGATTTCCAGTCGATGAATACCAACTATCACCTGTAATAAATTGAATCTTTGCACCCCAACTGAGTACTTCACTTAACATATCCATAAAGTAATCATTCTTGGTTTTACTTTCAGATTTGTCATAAATTCGGAAATTAATTGGAATATTTTGACCATTTTGATCTGTCGCATACAAGGTAATGAGATTAATACCCTTGACGGATCGGTGGTGTTTGCCTGACCAAAAATAGCTAACTAAGTCCATATGCTGACTATATGGTTTATCTAAAACAGTATCATCAATACTGACTATAAGTTTATTATTATCAATATGTTGAATTGATTCTTGATATAGGTCGTGAGGTGTGTAGTCTTCACGCTCTAGAAAGCGATTTACACTATCATGCGAGATGTTATAAGTCTCGGCAAGTTGTGTGCAGCTAATAGAGTTCGGTTCTGTCATGAGAAAGCCCATATAAATGGGTAGAGTACAGGTTGCTGTAGAAGCATGTTTAATTCGTCTAATCACAGATACTTTATAAAGCATTTTAATACTTTTTTGAATCTGTCAATGCGTAAGTCCTATTTATATACAAACTGAATCAATGCACCGATGAAAATACAGATCGCGGAGAAAATCAATGCGTTTGCTGGAACAGCTGCTTTAGACAAACCTGCAAATAGTCGTGGCGCTTGTTTATCTGTTGATAAACCAAAAAGCATACGACTCGTTGAGAATACCCCACTGTTCATAGATGACATTACCGAAGATAACACCACCAAATTCATAATAATTGCAGCAGATGCAATACCAGCCTGAGAGAAAATATTCACAAATGGGCTGACTTTAGGATTGATCTGATCCCAAGGCGTGACACTCATGACGACAAAAAGAGCCAAGACATAGAAAATGATAATACGTATTGGAATCGAGTTAATCGCTTTGGGTAAGTTTCGCTGAGGGTCTTGAGTTTCAGCAGCCGTAGTTCCGACAAGCTCTACCCCAACAAATGCAAAAATTGCAATTTGGAATCCTGCAAGGAACCCTTCGAAGCCTTTAGGGAACATACCTCCATGCGTCCATAAGTTTGAAACGCTGGCTACAGTTCCCGATGTATTGGTAAAACCAGTGAAAATCATCCATAAACCTACAAGGATTAATACAATAATCGCTGTGATTTTCACCATTGCAAACCAGAATTCCATTTCACCAAATAACTTCACGGTAACGAGATTCAGACTCAATACGAATGCTATAGCAACGGTACTAATCAACAAACCACCTAAAGGCGTAAATGACTGTCCACCATTAAAAAATTCGAGGTAATAAATGATCGCGGACAGGTCAGCAATACCAATCGTGACCCAACATAACCAATACGTCCAGCCAACGAAATAACCTGCCCACGGACCAATCAGGTCAGTTGATAAATCAATAAATGATTTATAGTTTAGATTTGAAAGCAATAATTCGCCCAATGCACGCATGACAAAGAACACCATCAAACCAATCAACATATAAATAAATAGAATTGATGGACCAGCTAAACTAATCGTTTTACCTGAACCCATAAACAATCCTGTGCCGATTGCGCCACCAATTGCAATCAGTTGAAGATGTCGATTAGATAGACTACGGTGAAGCCCACTTTGCTCGTTGACCTCACCTAAATTTTGATTCGACATTTTTACAAAAACTCTCCAGTATCTTTCGTTCATTAGCTAATGATCAAATCAAAATGACAATTCGCACCATTTAATGGCATCTTCTTGCACTGTAAATTGTTTTGATGATGTTTTAGCTAACCAATTTTCTGCCTGTACAACTCAACATTTCAAGTTAAATACAAATGGGCCTGATCATACGCACAAGGATGTACCAACTCAATGCACTTTTTTGACTCCATATTTTTCAATAGCTTAAAAATTAGGCAATAAAAAAGCAGCCTCTGAAGGCTGCCTTTATATCTAGATTTTTACTTTAATTTATTATGATATTACTTTTGTTTATTCTTAATACGATCTTCCCAGAACGTAGCATTACGAATACCAAGTTTTACTGGATCAAAAGTAAACTCTTTAACACCCGCTTTTTGCTGCTGTTCATAATCTCTTAATGCTTTAATCGTTGGTTTCCAAATGAAGTAAGTCACAATAATACCAATGATGTTAATCCAAGCCATTAAGCCCACACCGATATCACCAATTCCCCAAATATAGCCCGTCGCACTGATTACGCCATATGAAACAGAAAGAATGATGAAGCATTTGGTGATAAATAATAAAGATGGAGTTTTGGTAATATAACTTAAATAAGTAATGTTGGTTTCAGCGATATAGTAATAGGCAACAATCGTTGTAAATGCGAAGAAGAATACAGCTAACGCAACAAAGATTTGTCCAAAACCACCAAATACCGTGCTCACAGCCATTTGTGTAAATGCTGGCGAACCAATTTCAGCTGTAGCAGCAACGTTTTGTACAATAAATTGCCCAGCTTCTAATGTACCTTGAACGTTATACATGCCCGTGATCAAAATCATAAACGCAGTTGCTGAACACACGAATAAAGTATCTACATAAATCGAGAATGCTTGTACTAAACCTTGTTGCGCAGGATGCTGTACCTCAGCTGCGGCAGCGGCATGTGGTCCTGTACCCTGTCCTGCTTCATTCGAATAAACACCACGTTTTACCCCCCAACCAATTGCAGCACCCAGACCTGCCATAGGAGAAAAGGCGTCAGCAAAAATTAAGGAAATCACACCAGGTAACTTATCAATGTTGATGAAGACAATAATTAAAGCCATCAAAATATAGCCAGCCGCCATAAATGGCACCACGAATTCAGCAAATTTTGCAATTCGTTTAATACCACCAAAGATAATGACCGCAAGTAATGCCACAATCACAACTAAAGCTAAAAGCTTATAAGTACCGACGTTTCCAAATACAATCGCACCTTCACCAGTAATTTGAGTGAATGCGTTACCAACCGCATTTGCTTGAATACCTGGTAAGAATAAACCACATGAAATAATTGCTGCGATTGCAAATAGAATCCCTAACCAACGTTGACCTAGACCACGGTCAAAATAGAATGCAGGTCCACCACGATATTGACCTTGATATTCAACTTTATAGATTTGACCCAAGGTTGATTCAACATATGCGGTACTTGCTCCTAGAAAGGCAACGACCCACATCCAGAAGACTGCACCTGGTCCACCAAAACCAATTGCGGCAGCAACGCCTGCAATATTACCTACACCAACACGACCTGACAGTGAAACAGCGAGTGCTTGAAACGAAGAAATACCTTGTGCTGATGAGCCTCCTTTAATGAGGAGCCTTATCATATCTTTGATCTGACGAACTTGAACAAACCTTGTTAGGACGGAGAAAAATAAACCTGCACCTAAACATAAATAGATCAGAGCTTTGCTCCAAATAATACTATTTATCCAATCAACAATTTCTGCTGCACTCATGAACACCAACCTTTTGTATAATTTAAAAATATATCAATTGATACATTTTCATTTGTCTGAGCATCAGCAATATTTATGCCATTCAATATAATTCTTATGACAACAAATGAGCAAATGCTCAAAGACCTTCCGTGGAAAAAGTGAATTTAAAGAATTTTTCGACTCAAAAACCTACTATATCTTACTTGTAAAAGTCTTATATCGTGTTATTTTTCTGAGCACTTCCCTTTAACCAGTCAATTACGAAAACACCGTTTACTCTTAATTCCTTATCAAGAAAATGAACGATATTGATCTTTTCCGTAATTACTCTACTTTTTAACTAATTTATCGCAAATTTTCAATTTTATATATGGCAAAAATTAAAACTGTTTATCGATGTGAACAATGTGGCGCCGATCATCCAAAATGGGCAGGACAATGCTCTGAATGTGGAGAATGGAATAGCCTCGTAGAAGTTCGCATAGAGCCAATCGTATCCCACAGAGCGCAATCAAAGATGGGAGGCGGTTATGCAGGTCAAGCAGCGAGCATCACAACTCTAAATAAAATTTCCGTTTCACATGAAACTCGTCTACCTACTGGGATTGGCGAATTTGATCGCGTACTCGGTGGCGGTTTAGTGACTGGATCAGTCGTTTTAATCGGTGGTGACCCCGGTATCGGAAAATCTACCATCTTATTGCAAACAGCTACTCACATGGCAGCAGCTAAAAGTTCCGCGCTTTATGTCACAGGTGAAGAATCATTATCACAAGTCGCTTTACGTGCGCAGCGATTAGATTTACCTACAGACCAGCTCAAAGTAATGGCTGAAACCTGTGTGGAAAGAATCTGTGAAGTATTGGCTCAAGAAAGACCAGCCGTTGCGATTTTAGACTCGATTCAGACCTTATATACAGAAACCTTACAATCTGCACCGGGTGGTGTCTCTCAAATCCGTGAATCAGCAGCCCTACTCACACGTTTTGCAAAAAATAGCGGAACAGCGTTATTTATCGTGGGGCATGTAACTAAAGAAGGTGCTTTAGCTGGACCACGTGTGCTTGAACATATGGTGGATTGCGTACTGTATTTCGAAGGTCAGTCGGATTCTCGATATCGTATGATTCGTGCCGTGAAAAACCGTTTCGGAGCAGTCAACGAGCTAGGTGTCTTTGGCATGACCGATAAAGGGCTACGAGAAGTCGCTAATCCCTCCGCTATTTTCCTCAGTCGTTATGATGAAGCCATTCCGGGTTCAATTGTGATGATTAGCCGTGAAGGCACTCGCCCATTACTCGTCGAAGTTCAAGCTCTTGTTGATGATGCACATGCTCAACCTCGGCGTGTTGCATTAGGACTTGAACAAAATCGTCTGAACATGCTACTTGCGGTAATGCATCGACATGGTGGTGTTCAAACCGCGGGACAAGATGTTTATGTCAATGTCGTAGGTGGATTAAAGATCACGGAAACTGGTTCAGATCTAGCGGTATTACTCGCCTGCGCTTCAAGTTTGCGTGGTAAAGCATTACCACAACAACTAGCTGTTTTTGGTGAAGTTGGTTTATCGGGAGAAATACGCCCTGTTCCGAATGGTCAGGAACGCTTAAAAGAAGCGGCAAAACATGGTTTTAAATATGTGATTTTACCAAGAGCAAATGCGCCACAAAAAAGTATTGATGGTGTTCAAATCATTGCTGTAGCTCGTTTACATGAAGCATTGACTGAAGCAATGCAGCTTAGTGATGAACTGACATAAAAAAACATACTTTTTTAGTTGAAATTATCAACGAATACCTTCATAAATACACTTACATCTTGGAATTAAATAGGAATTTTCGATGCAAGTACACCAGCGTGGCTTGATGGCAGCTTTATTGATGGCAACTTTGGTCGCAGCACCAGTTGCAGAAGCTAAACGTGCGGGCGGTGGCAAAAGTCATGGTATGACTCGTTCAACAACGTCGACTCAATCTCAGCCAACTACAACTCAATCGTACCAACAACCTACAACTAAAACTACGACGACTCAAAAATCAGGTCCAGGCGTAGGTTCTATGGTTGCTGCTGGTGTAGCAGGTGCTGCTGTAGGTGCAGTTGCTGCAAATGCATTGGCAGATGACAACAATCCTACTTCTGCTGAGCAGCAAGCTGCGCAAGAAGAGGAAAAAGGTGGTATTCCAGGTTGGTTATGGGTACTCCTAGCTGCTGCAGTTGCATTCTTTGTATTCCGTAAATTCGGTGCAAAAAAAAAATTAGCCACAGCTAATCCATATGCTCCAAATAATAACGGTCAAAACAACTTTGGCCGTCCTGTAAGCCCACAACCAACTATGCGTCAAACGGCTGGTGACAACACCAATATTTTTGGTCAATCAGTTGGTGGTGGCGTTGTGACTCAGGCACCGTTTGGTGGTGCATCAATGAGCAGTGGCAACCAATTACCTGATGGGACTGAACCTGCTGCTTTCCTTCGTATTGCACGCCAACGCTTCAATCACATTCAATCAGTAAATAGCGCAAGCAATATCGAAGAAATTCGTCGTTACTTGACTCCTGAGCTTTATAACTCAATGTATAGCGACATCATGGCTAACAAAGACCAAGATGTGGCTGAGTTTAGCAATCTTAATGCGATGGTTGCTGAAAGCACAACTGAAAATGGACAATATGTGGTTAGCGTTCGTTTCACCGGTACGGTAAGTGAAGATTTAAATAGCTTGCCACAACCATTTACTGAAATTTGGCACTTTGTTAAACCTGTTGGCTCGCAACAAGATTGGGTTGTGGCAGGAATCCAACAAGCATAATTGCGAATATCATTTAAAAAAGGAGCTATTCAATAGCTCCTTTTTTATTGGTGCAATTTTATGAGAAATAAAAAAAGCCACTCTCGATTTCTGAGAATGGCGGAGTGTAAACGAAATTTAAGTAAAACGTTGTTTACAATAAGGATAACCAAACATATAAGCATCTTCATAATAATTAATATTTATCAGGAAACATATTCCACATTTGGGGAATAGCCTTCACTTTCTTAATTTTTTTTATGCACATGCTGTTGATTTAAATTTTATGGATAGTTTAGTGCAAAGCTAAAAATGACTAGGGTCTGTTGACATTTACTGTTCATAATTAAACCTATAAAGGTAGCCATAAAAATATACAGGCTAAGGCAACAGCACTTTGATAATTTCTTTTGAGCTTGTCATATCGAGTAGCTATCCCTCTAAATTGTTTTAATCTACAAAACATATTTTCAACTAAATGCCTGATTTTATATAAATACCAGTCCATATGATCATTGTTCGATTGGCTATTTATTTTCTTTGGTATATTCGCTTTTGTTCCTGTTTTTCTGATCTGCTCACGCAGTGGTTCTGAATCATAGCCTTTATCTGCGCATACCACTTCTGTCTCTTTTAAATCTAATGTTGCTATTAAATCAGGTGCAACTTTGATGTCATGTGTAGTGCCATCGGTAATCATGAAATCAATAGGATTGCCATGTGAATCAACAATCAAATGTATTTTTGAGGAGTTTCCTCCTACACTTTTAGAAATGGATTGATTCGCTATACCGGCAGAATGTTGATGAGCACGTACGTGAGAGCCATCAATAAAAATCCACTCCATATCGGGGCATGATGCTAATAATTTGAATAATCTAAGCAACTTACCGCTGCTTGACCAACGATTAAAACGTTTGAAAATAGAGTTTGATTGACCGAAATAGGAAGGAATATCTCGCCACGGACAGCCTGTTCTAATTCTATAGAGAATAGCTTCAATAAAATTACGTAAATTTGAGTTGTGATGAATAGATAAATTACGCAAAATAGTTTTCAACTTTTGCCAGTGTTGATCTGTCAGCATGGTACGAGGCATAGCGAATAGTAAAATTGGGTTTGGCGATTTGATTTTACTACTTCGCTATTTTTTTAAGCTAAAAGTGTCAACACACCCTAGTTGCAACGTAAAAAAAAGAGCTGAAATAAATGTTTAAAACAATCTATTGGATCAGGTGACTAAGCCTTTGCCTAGCAACAAATATACTAATAGTGCAATCAGCTCAAAAGATTAAAGCAATAAAAAAGCCTTGCCGAAGCAAAGCTTTTATTTCTGTTCTAAATCTTCTAACTATACTTAAGACACAAACTGTAGGAATACCCAGTACAAGCCACCTGACAAACAGATCGTTGCTGGTAAGGTAAATACCCAAGCTGAAAGAATGGTACGTACTGTCGCGAAATTCAGACCTGATTTATTTGCTACCATCGTACCTGCAACCGCACTGTTTAAAACGTGTGTTGTTGATACAGGCATACCTAAACCATCAGCAGCAGCAATCGTACTCATCGCAACTAATTCCGCTGACATACCTTGACCATAAGTCATGTGGTTTTTACCGATACGCTCCCCAACTGTGATCACGATACGTTTCCAACCCACCATAGTACCTAAACCAAGAGCAAGCGCGACTGCGACCTTCACCCAGTTTGGAATGTATTGTAAGAACGAATCTAAGTTACTACGATATTCTTTTACCAATTTTTCTTGGTCTTTATTCATTTCAGGTAAAGCATCTGCTTTATCTAAACGTTTAAATGTCGTTGTACTTAAATACATGTCATTACGAATTTCACTGACAGCAGCTTCAGGAATATCCTTTAAGTTGCCATAAGTCGCTACACGATCACCCAAATGAGAGGTCATGCTTGCAAGAGCAGGAACAACTTCTGGAGTTTGCTCTTTGGTTTGAATAAATTTCGTCAAAACTTCACGAGCTTTTTCATCAGATAATTCATTCTGATTGACATTCAACACGGTCGCTGTTTGAGCCGAAAGCTGTTCGAATGATTGTAGATGTTGAGCATCTAAGTTTTTATTCAATGAATAAGCCAAAGGAACCAAACCAATCAAAATCAACATGATTAAGCCCATGCCTTTTTGACCATCATTTGAACCATGCGCAAAACTTACACCCGTACAGGTAAAGATTAAAATCGCACGAATAAGTGGTGGTGGTGGTTTGTTACCAACAGGAGGTTGGAACAATTCCAATTGGCGCTTAAAGATTGTTTTAACCAGTAAGAATACAATTGCTGCAAATGCAAAACCGATCAAAGGAGAAAATAACAATGCCTTCCCGACTTTGATGACTTGATCCATATCAATGCCACTGGTTGCACCAGTTGATGCATTTAACAAGTGATTCATGATCCCCACACCCAAGATCGAACCGATCAAAGTATGAGAACTTGATGCAGGAATACCTAAGAACCAAGTTCCTAAGTTCCACAGAATCGCTGCAATCAACAGTGCAAAAACCATAGCAAAGCCAGCACCACTGCCGACATTCATGATCATTTCAACTGGAAGCAATGCAATAATTCCGTAAGCAACTGCTCCACTTGCCACCATAACTCCAAGAAAGTTACAGAAGCCAGCCCACATCACTGCAACAGGTGCAGGTAAGGCATTGGTGTAAATTACGGTTGCTACAGCATTCGCTGTATCGTGAAAACCATTTACAAACTCAAAACCTAAGGCAATGAATAATGCCGTAGACAAAAGAATAACTGAATATAAACTCAAAGGTGGTACATGCGCTAAATCAGCACTCACCTGAAATCCAATATATATAAGTGTTGAAACAATGATCGTCAAAAACACCGGCATAAAGAATTTCGGTGTAGGTACATGTACATTCGTCGATTTTGCCGAAGAGTTGGCAAGCGGTGAATCCGAAACAGGAGGAATATTAGAATTCATGTAGACGGTTAGAGGATAAAAAAATCCCCTGTATTGTTTAATTAAATTATGACAATTATATGACAAAGAGATGTCATATAAAGCTGATATTTCATTATTTCAGCTCATTTTGTGATGTTTTTTGTTCTAATCTTTAATCTATTAAATTAAATATCCCTTTAAATACAATATGATATAAAAACAAAAAGTCTTAAAAACTGTTTGTCTGATTTTGCAACAAATGCTACAAAATATGACATCAATTTGTCATATTTCAGTTCATTCGCTGGTTTTTGGAGCATTATTCCTCATAATTATTACAAATTAATGAAGGTTTTGTGACATATCAAAATTGAACTGAAGAATCAGTGCTCTGTGTTGTTGAAAATACGCGCTTTCTGTTCGCTTCTGTTACAATGCCTCAGCTTTTTATATTTGCCATATACTGGGGTTCCTTATGTCCACGCTTGCCACCCTAAAATCTCTTCTCGCCCAACGCATCTTGATTATTGATGGTGCAATGGGAACCATGATTCAACGCCATAAATTAGAAGAAGAAGATTATCGTGGTGAACGTTTCGCAGATTGGGCTTCTGATCTCAAAGGTAATAATGACCTTTTAGTACTTACTCAACCACAGATTATTCAGGGTATCCATGAAGCTTATTTGGATGCTGGTGCAGACATTATTGAAACCAACAGCTTCAATGGTACACGTGTTTCAATGTCAGATTATCACATGGAAGATCTTGTACCTGAGATCAACCGTGAAGCAGCACGTCTCGCGAGAGCTGCTTGTGATAAATACTCTACCCCAGATAAACCACGATTCGTGGCAGGTGTACTCGGCCCTACATCACGTACATGTTCGATCTCACCGAACGTCAATGATCCAGCATTCCGTAATATTACTTTCGATGAACTCAAAGAAAATTATATCGAAGCAACGCACGCCTTAATTGAAGGTGGTGCTGACATTCTATTGATCGAAACAGTTTTCGATACATTGAACTGTAAAGCGGCAATCTTTGCGGTCAAAGAAGTCTTTAAGCAAATCGGTTATGAACTTCCATTGATGATTTCAGGTACGATCACAGATGCCTCAGGTCGTACATTGACAGGTCAAACGGCTGAAGCATTCTGGAACTCAGTGCGTCATGGTGATTTGCTATCAATTGGTTTTAACTGTGCATTAGGTGCAGATGCAATGCGCCCTCACGTTAAAACGATTTCTGACGTTGCAGATACCTTTGTTTCAGCCCATCCTAATGCTGGTTTACCGAATGCATTTGGTGAGTATGATGAAACCCCAGAACAAACCGCAGCCTTTATTAAAGAATTTGCTGAGAGTGGTTTGATCAATATTACTGGTGGTTGCTGTGGTACCACACCAGATCATATCCGTGCGATCTACCAAGCTGTTAAAGATATTCCACCACGTAAAATTCCTGAGACTGTTCATGCTTGCCGTTTGAGTGGTTTAGAACCATTTAATATCTATGATGATTCTTTATTCGTAAACGTTGGTGAACGTACTAACGTTACAGGATCAAAAAAGTTCCTTCGTCTCATCCGTGAAGAAAATTTTGCAGAAGCTCTAGAAGTCGCTCAGCAACAGGTTGAAGCTGGTGCGCAGATCATTGATATCAACATGGATGAAGGAATGCTCGATTCGCAAGGTGCGATGGTGCATTTCCTGAACCTTGTCGCTTCAGAACCTGATATTTCTCGTGTGCCGATCATGATTGACTCATCGAAATGGGAAATCATTGAAGCAGGTCTAAAATGTGTTCAAGGTAAACCTGTTGTAAACTCGATTTCCTTAAAAGAAGGTTATGACGAGTTTGTCGAAAAAGCTCGCCTCTGCCGTCAGTACGGCGCAGCAGTTATTGTCATGGCTTTTGACGAAGTTGGTCAGGCAGATACCGCTGAACGTAAACGTGAAATTTGTAAACGCTCTTATGACATTTTAGTCAATGAGGTTGGCTATCCAGCTGAAGATATTATTTTCGATCCAAACGTGTTTGCAGTAGCAACAGGGATCGAAGAACACAATAACTATGCCGTAGACTTTATTGAAGCGACTGGTTGGATCAAACAAAACTTACCACATGCCATGATTTCTGGTGGTGTCTCTAACGTTTCGTTCTCATTCCGTGGTAATGAACCTGTACGCGAAGCGATTCACTCAGTATTCCTCTATCATGCCATCAAACAAGGCATGACTATGGGTATCGTAAACGCTGGTCAGATGGCGATTTATGACGATATCAATAAAGAACTAAAAGATGCCGTTGAAGATGTTGTACTTAATCAAAATCAAGGTGAGACAGGCCAAGCAGCAACTGAAAAACTCCTAGAAGTTGCTGAAAAATATCGTGGTCAAGCTGGGGCTACCAAAGAAGCTGAAAATCTTGAATGGCGTAATGAGTCTGTCGAAAAACGTCTTGAATACGCTTTAGTTAAAGGTATTACCACGTATATCGACCAAGATACTGAAGAAGCACGTTTAAAATCAAAACGTCCGCTTGATGTGATCGAAGGCCCATTAATGGACGGCATGAACGTGGTCGGTGACTTGTTTGGTTCAGGAAAAATGTTCCTTCCTCAAGTTGTTAAATCTGCACGCGTCATGAAACAAGCTGTAGCATGGCTCAACCCATACATTGAAGCTGAGAAGTCAGAAGGACAATCTAAAGGTAAAGTCTTGATGGCAACGGTTAAAGGTGACGTACACGATATTGGTAAAAATATTGTGGGTGTTGTCTTGGGTTGTAATGGTTATGACATCGTTGACCTTGGCGTGATGGTACCTGCAGAAAAAATTCTGCAAACGGCAATAGATGAGAAATGTGACATCATTGGTTTGTCCGGTTTGATCACCC
Source organism: Acinetobacter sp. A22 (assembly GCF_030913345.1). Classification (NCBI taxonomy): domain Bacteria; kingdom Pseudomonadati; phylum Pseudomonadota; class Gammaproteobacteria; order Moraxellales; family Moraxellaceae; genus Acinetobacter; species Acinetobacter sp. A22. The sequence goes on along the minus strand of NZ_CP133162.1, from coordinate 413,766 downwards.
CTTCTTTGGATGAAATGGTCTTTGTTGCCAAAGAAATGCAACGTAAAGGTTTTAATATTCCTTTATTGATCGGCGGTGCAACCACATCAAAAGCACACACCGCAGTTAAAATTGATCCTCAATATTCAAATGATGCAGTAATTTACGTCGCGGATGCTTCACGTGCAGTGGGTGTCGCAACCACCCTACTTTCTCCTGAAATGCGCGGTAACTTCATTGCAGAGCATCGTGCTGAATATGCCAAGATTCGTGAACGCTTAGCGAATAAGCAACCGAAAGCTGCAAAATTGAGTTATGCAGAATCAGTCGAAAACGGTTTTAAAATTGATAATAACTATGTACCACCAAAACCAAATGCTTTGGGTACACAAGTTATTAAGAATTATCCGCTTGAAACCTTAGTTGAATATTTTGACTGGACACCATTCTTTATCTCTTGGAGTTTGGCGGGTAAATTCCCGAAAATTTTAGAAGATGAAGTGGTCGGTGAAGCAGCGACTGATCTTTATAATCAAGCTCAAGCGATGCTGAAAGACATCATTGAAAATAAACGTTTCGATGCCCGTGCTGTGTTTGGCTTATACCCTGCTCAGCGTACTGGTGCAGATACTGTCAGCGTATTTGATGAATCAGGTCAAAATCGCACTCATACGTTTGAGCACGTACGTCAACAATCAGACAAAGTGACAGGTAAACCAAACTTGTCTTTGGCAGATTATATTAAGCCTTCTGAACAACCTGAAGATTATCTCGGTGGTTTTACGGTGTCGATCTTTGGTGCTGAAGAATTGGCAAATGAATATAAAGCCAAAGGTGATGACTATTCAGCGATTCTAATTCAGTCTTTAGCGGATCGTTTTGCAGAAGCATTTGCTGAGCATTTACATGAACGTATTCGTAAAGAGTTCTGGGGCTATAAAGCGGATGAAACGTTGAGTAATGAAGAACTGATCAAAGAGAAGTATGTCGGTATTCGTCCTGCTCCAGGTTACCCTGCTTGCCCAGAGCATTCTGAAAAAGCGGTGTTGTTTGATTGGTTAGGTTCAGAAGCGAAGATTGGTACGAAGTTGACTGAACACTTTGCCATGATGCCGCCTTCTTCTGTAAGTGGTTTCTATTATTCACATCCTCAAAGTGAATACTTTAATGTCGGCAAAATCTCTCAAGATCAGCTTGAGGATTATGCAAAGCGTAAAGGCTGGACACTCGATGAAGCGAAGCGCTGGTTAGCACCGAATTTAGATGATTCGATTGGATAAGCCATAAAAGAAAATCCCCTCAGTTGAGGGGGTTTTTTTTGAATTTAATCTCGTTTACCTTATTTAAAAAGAGAGAGATATCATATGATTAATCGAATTAGGTGACTGCTCCTCCCTTTTCAAAGGGAGGTTGGGAGGGATTGAATTGATATTACAAAAACATATACTTAGAATATACACATCCTTAAAAATTAAAGTAAATGATGGCAATAATTAAAAATATTGATCTTGGTAGTCTAGAAAGTATTTGTAAAATTTTAGGTGATACATATCACGGGATTTCAGGAACTGAAATTTCCAAATTGATCCTAGCCAAATAATTAGACAGCGGTTCCCTCTAAATTTTTCAAATATTCTTTTTCAAAAGCTTCGGGACTAACCCAGCCATTTGCAGAATGTCGTCTGATTCGATTGTAATAAACCTCAATATATTCGAACAAGTCCTTATTTGCCTCTTTTCGCGTTTTAAATACACTGCCATGCACGATATGTACTTTTAATGTGTGAAAGAAGCTTTCAGTGACGGCATTATCCCAACAGTTGCCTCGTCGTGACATACTTTGAATGGCTCTATTGGCAGCTAACAAGTCTCTGTAGTCATGACTGCCGTACTGGCTGCCTTGATCAGAATGAACCATTACTCCACGAGGATAACCTTGACGCGCCATCGCATAATTAAACGCATCACAGACTAAGTGACGATCAATATGTTTGCTAGTCTGCCAACCAACGATGCGGCGACTAAATAGATCCAACATGACGCATAAATATAGCCAGCCATGCTGAGTCCAAATATAGGTGATATCGGTAGTCCATACCTTATTTGGTCTCGATACTTTAAACTGACGGTCCAATAAATTTGGTGCTGCTGATAAGCAATCTGCTGGGTCAATTTTATACTTGAATTTACGGGATATTTTACTGCGCAACCCCAGAGTACGTAACATTCTACCTACCGTTCTTTCACTCAAACAATAGCCCTTATCACGCATATCATGGACCAATGATGGGGCACCTAGACGTGCGTGATGCTGCCAATAAAGTAACTGTAAATCATTGAGTTGCTTCTCGCATCTAGGTGTTCGTTTCAACCACGCATAATAGCCCGATCGACTCACACCAATGCAATCACAAGCTGAAGCAACAGTAACCATTTCAGGCGCTATTCCTTTGATTAACGTGTACTTCTCTTGGCATCCTCGGTGAGAAAGTACACATGCGCTTTTTTTAGTATCTCATTCGCCTCACGGAGTCGCTTATTCTCTTTTTCAAGGTCTAGAATGCGCTGCTGCTCAGGTGTTAATTGACGTTTACTGGAGCCTGCTTCGCTAGATTGACGAATCCATTTATCTAGTGTTGAGTAACCGATACCAAGTTTATTGGCTAGTGCGGCTATCGATTCACTTGAGTTCGCTAAGGCGTAATCAATCGCTTGTTGTTTAAATTCCGGACTAAAGCGTTTAGCCATTTTTACATCTCCAAAGATTAAAATTAAACTATCTTTAGAGGGACTGATTGTCCAGTATCTTGGCTAGGATCAAATATCTTGCTGAAACAAATATCAAAGACCCACAATTAAACTCTACAAAATGGAAGCGTTTGTATGATGCTCTTAGTATCAAGCAAAGTGAAGATCGCTGTTCTAACAATGTTCTAGCTTTTATCAAATATGTACTACGTCCATCCCGCAACATCCATAGAAAAGAATGGTTTAAAAATATAAGAACCGAACTAAATTATGTATTGTCATTTGAAGGCTTAGAACTAACTGAAAGTGGTGATATTAGAACAACAGCTAAAGTAAACACTTTTTCTGAGGCTGAGGAGCGAGCTCAAAAGTAAGCGTCCGCTGAACACACCTTATGAATTCATCCTATAAGCCTTAATTTAGTCCCCACTTAAAAACAAGTGGGGACTAAAATTTATGACTACAAATCACCAGACATCCATCGCATCTCTTGCGAAAAAACGAAGAACATACAGTGCTGAATTTAAACAGCAGATCGTTCAGGCTTGTAAAGCACCGGACGTTTCAATTGCTTCGGTCGCTTTGCAACATGGATTGAATACAAATCTTGTATCCAAATGGATTCGCTTAATTGATGGTAAGCCAGGGAATGATCGCTCACCACTACCGAATAAACCTGCATTTATTGCCTTATCTTGCTCTGCACCATTAGATCCTACTCCTACTGACATGTTAACGGTTCAAATTACTTTACCCCACTCAAAAGCAGAAATTGGCTTGAAATGGCAAGTATCAGAAATATCTGCTTTAGCAGAATTACTCAAGGCACTTGCAACATGATCCGCATTGATGAAATCTGGCTTTCTACCCAACCTCTGGATATGCGAGCAGGGATGGATACTGTCATTGCTCAGGTGGTGAGAACCTTTGGCTCGATCAAGCCGCACTGTGCTTACCTGTTCTGTAATAAACGTGGTCATCGTATGAAAGTACTGGTGCATGATGGACTGGGCATCTGGCTGTGTGCCCGGCGGCTGGAACAGGGCAAATTTCACTGGGCTAAGCTTCACCAAGGTGAAACCGTGGCCCTCAGCCCGGAACAGTTACAGGCACTGATCCAGGGTTTGCCCTGGCAGCGCATTGGACGACAGCAGGTGGTGACGATGCTTTAAACCAGGCTGTTCCATTCCGCTATTCTCCAAACGTTCTATTTCATTCTTCTCATGACCTCAGGCATACTGCGGTCATGAATACGCTGCCTGACTTAAGCCAACTGACCCATGAACAACTGCTGGAATTTACCAGACAGTTGGCGCTGCAGCATCAGTCTCTAGCACAATCAAACCAGCAATTAGATGCCAGAGTTCAACATCTTGAAGTCACCAATCAGCAATTAGATTCTAAAGTTCAACATCTTTCTATTCTCAATCAAAAATACGAGCATGAACTCGCACTATTTAAACAGCACAAATTCGGCAGTAAAAACGAACATCTCACTGCAAAACAAATCCATCTCTGGGATGAAGCGGTTGAAGAAGATATTGCTGCTGTTGATCTGGAACTGGAACGGCTGAATGCAGATAAAACCGATGCAGCGACACAGAAAGCCAAAACCAATAAACCTAAACGTCGACTGCTGCCCGATCATCTACACACCATTCGTATTGAGCATGAACCAGCATCAACCCAATGCAGTTGTGGCTGCCAGTTACGTCGTATCGGCGAAGATATCAGTGAAAAACTGCATTTCAGACCGGCACAGTTCTATAAGGAACAGCATGTGCGTGGCAAATGGGTCTGTGATCAGTGTGACACCCTGACTCAGCAAGCGATGCCCGCCTATGTGATTGATAAAGGCATTGCTTCACCTGAACTGCTCAGCCATGTGCTGGTATCGAAGTATGCCGATCATTTGCCGCTGTACCGTCAGCGCCTGATCTATCAGCGGGCGGGCATTGATCTGTCCAGATCTACTTTATCTGACTGGATAGGTCGCTGCGGTGTGGAACTGGAACCTCTGGCCAATGCCTTAAAACAGGTGGTGCTGCAACAGCGGGTGATCCATGCAGATGAAACACCAGTCACCATTATGCGGATGGGTGATGATGAGAAAAAACCGAAGAAAGGTTATGTCTGGGCCTATGCCACTACACAGTACAATCCAGTTCAAGCGGTGATCTATGACTTTCAGGATAGCCGTTCAGGTCAGCATGCTGCAGAGTTCTTGAATGGCTGGCAGGGTTATCTGGTCTGTGATGATTACAGTGGTTATAAAGCACGCTTTAAATCAGGCGATGTCATTGAGGTGGGCTGCATGGCGCATGCACGTCGTAAATTCCATGAGCTACATGTGACTGGGAAAAGTCAGATCGCTGAACAGGCATTACTGATGATTCAGAAACTGTATGCGATAGAAGCCGAACTCAGGAAAAAGACCGATAGTACAGCAGAACACCGCCGCGAATACCGACAACAGCACAGCCAACCGGTGATGCAACAACTGTATGAATGGCTCAACCAACATTATCTGACGGTGCCATCGAGTTCTCCAACCGCCAAGGCCATCAATTACAGTCTGAAGCGTTGGCCAGCCTTAAGCCGCTATCTGGATGATGGCAATCTACCCATTGACAATAACTGGGCAGAGAACTCAATGCGCCCCTGGGCATTGGGCCGTAAGAACTGGTTGTTTGCAGGTTCGCTGCGCAGTGGACAGCGAGCGGCAAATATCATGACTTTAATCCAGTCAGCAAAGCTGAATGGGTTGGATCCGTATGCCTATCTCAGTGATGTGCTGAAAAGGCTGCCGACGCATAAAGCGACCCAAATAGAAGAATTACTGCCACATCGCTGGAAATCCAACTCAAATTAAAAAATAGGCATGGGGTTCAGCGGACGCTTACGCTCAAAATTTAAGAAAAACATTATTAGACCGAAAAATTCATTCTGACGTCCTTACTTTTTGTAAAGCTGAATTACTTGTCGATAATTATTTTCATGCTGTATTTGAAGCAACTAAAAGTATTGCAGAAAAAATTAGAATAAAAACAGACTTAACTACAGACGGTTCAGAATTAGTAGATCAAGCTTTTTCATATAGAGGTAAGATTCCTTATTTAGCACTAAATAATCTAACAAGTGAAAGTCATGAAAGTGAGCAGAAAGGATTCATGAATTTATTAAAAGGAGTTTTTGGAACTTTTAGAAACACTACAGCGCATGCTCCAAAAATAGCATGGGAAATCAATGAACAAGATGCTCTTGATATTTTATCAATGATTTCTCTTATTCATCGAAAACTAGATAAAGCAGTAGAAGCTAAAAAAATATACGAAGGAAGTTTTTAATCCTCCCCAACCCTCCTTTAAAAAGGAGGGAGTAGCACGAATCCGCGGTATTCATCCAATTCACACTAAAGTCCCCTTTTATCAAAGGGAGATTCTAATCTTTGCTCAGCAATACAATAAACCTGCTCTACTACTGCATCTATTTCGGTCAAAATCAGATGATTACTAAACCTTAATGTCACAAGTTCAAGCTCGTTTAAAGCACGGTCTCGACTTCTGTCTGCTTCCAACCCATCTTGGGTATAGTGTTGTCCACCATCACATTCAATAACTAAATTCACTGCTGGACAATAAAAATCCACAATATAATTTAATAAAGGTTTCTGTCGATAGAACTGTAACCCTAAAATCTGTTTACGGCGCAATCTTGACCATAGCAATTGTTCTGCATCAGTCATGTTGCTTCGTAAATCTCGTGATGGAAGTTTTAAGTTTTTATTGTAAGGCTTCATTATTAATTTAACTTCTAAGCACTCAAACGCTCTACAAACAACACACCATCTAAATGATCAACTTCATGTTGAACAATTCGTGCAGGAAAACCATCAAATGTTGTTTCAATCACCTCACCTTGTAAAGTGTGATAACGCACTTTGATACTCTGTGCTCGTTGCACTTGCCCACGCTCATCAGGAACACTTAAACATCCCTCTTCCCCCAAACAAGTCGCTTGAGAAAACTCCAAAATCTCAGGATTAACCATCACCACAGCATCCATCTCAGGCGCATCGGGATAACGAGGATTGGGACGAGATGCCACGATAATCACACGCTTGGAGATATAAACCTGTGGTGCAGCAATTCCAACACCATTACGTTCCAACATCGTCGCATGCATCGCAGAAGCCAGTTGCAACAACCATTCACTATTAAACTCTGCATCTGAGACTAAAGCTGCTTTAATTTTTAAAATCTCTTCACCACGTTGTGCTACTGGCAAAATTACACTCATCACAGAACCTTATAATTTTTAAATCGAACTTAGATTGATACTATTGGATAATGAATTTGGCTTCTATCATTTTCATTTAAGAATCTTGTCATAATATTTTCTTATTAAAAAAACATATGGAATTGGCATGAATGCACTACCACTTTATCTGGGTGTTCTTTTTAGTTCAATTGGCTTAGGCTATTTTATATATGGTAAGAGGCAGAAAATGACTGTGACTCTGATCTGTGGCTTATTGCTTATGCTATTTACTTATTTTATTGAGAGTACAACTATGATCAGTATGATTGGGCTAATACTTTCCATAGTTCCTTATTTTCTGCGCTTCTAGACAATAAAAAAACTCCCCTTCATCAAACCTTTCTTCGTTAGATCAGTCGATTCAGGGGAGTTTTATTTTCAGCTTAAATTAAAGTTGTTTCTTTAATTCATCTTCTACGATTTCAATTTCAAGTTGGCTAAATTTACGAATTTCGCCTTCAGCGTGCTTTTCAAGCATACCGCCAATCAAAGGTACTTTTACTTTCACATTCCAAGTCAATGAAATATCTACTTTTTCACTATTACCTGTAACTTTACGTTCAGCTTTTGCCTCTAAAGGAAGGTTTGCGCCAAGTTCTACAGTCGAAGTTAGATTTTTAAGATTAGTGATATCTGAACGTTTTAAGCGGAATGCATTTTTTAATAATTTTTTAGCAACATCTGGAATGCTGACGTCAAGATTATATTCACGACGCAAAGTATAAATATCACCATTTACATTTGATTCAAGAATTTCGAGGTTATCGCCAGGGATACGTTTACACACCGCTTCATGCAATGAGGTTTGAGCAACTAATCGTGTAAAATCTTCAATTGAAACACCGTGAATTGTTTCATTAACCGTAAATTGATGTGCCATTTTAAAATTTCCGTTTCGTTTTATTTGGGATTTCATCTCTGCTCAGAAGTATAGCATTTAGATAAAAATCGCAAAGGCTGTTCACTCTAAAATAGATGACTGCTCGGATTAATTATTTTTATTGTAGTCATGTCGCATGCCAAGTTTTACCGTGACTTTTTCAGTTCGACTGATATATAGATAGTGTCGCCCATACTCTATGATGGCGTAAAATTGCTCTGCCCCATCATCTAAGCCTGTCGCAGACCAAGTCGTACCTTGCGGAAACTCATCCAACCATTCTGCTTTATAAAAATCCGAAACAGAATCAAATCCCAAATATTGATCAGGATCAGCCATGATTTTCGCAGCAACCTGATCAAACTTCTGCTGTTTAAATGCTTCTAAATTGAGTAACACTGAGATTCCTTTAAGTTAAAGTTTGATTAATAAAAAGAAGCAAACAGTCATGTGAGTTTTAAAGTAAATTACAAAAATACCGATATTTTGTTATATCTCTATTTTGCTGTGGAATTTACTGTATTGCAGCAATATTTTCAGTTTTATCATACATTTTTGATCATGGTCTAATTTGCTAGACCACGTTCAATATGCTATCTACATAATATAACTTTATCTTTTTACAACGATAAACAATAAGGAGCAAATATGTCTTATCAAAATATTTTAGTTGCAGTTGATGACTCTCCAATTTCTTATGCAGCCGTTGAGCATGCACTGTCTTTAGCTAAATTATCTGGGGCAAAGGTCACGGTATTGAGTGTTGTTGCGGTTGATCCTTATGTGGGCGTAGATTTTTATCAAGTTGCACCCGCAATTACAGAGCATTTTATGCAAGCAGAGACGCATGCTAAAACACAGTTGCAAGATATCGCTCAGTCATTTACCCGTGATGGAATTCAAGTAACCACCAAAATACATCATGGTCCTGCTAGCGAAGGGATTATCTTTGTCGCAGAGGAAGTCGGCGCTGACTTAATTATTATGGGTTCTCATGGTCGTACTGGCGTTAAACGTTTATTACTCGGTAGCGTAGCACGTGCTGTATTGACCGAATCACATATCCCTGTGTTGATCGTCAAACAGTAATAAACAAAGCTTCAAAAAAACCTTGTGATTTTGCACAAGGTTTTTTATTTCTTAAATTTATTAATTAACTTGCAGCTTGATAAAACGGTGCATCACCATTGATGGTAGCGCGGTGCATAATCCGATGCGCATCACCATAATCAAATAAAGCCTTATGCTGCGTACAACGATTATCCCAAATCGCCACATCACCCTCTTGCCACTGCCAACGTAAATGAAACTGATCATGAGTCGCGTGGGCGAATAGATATTGCAATAACTCAGCACTTTCTGATTCATCTAGCTCATTAATACGTGTGGTGAAACCTTCGCTCACAAACAAAATCGGCTGTCCTGTCACAGGATGGGTTCTCACCACAGGATGAACAACGGGTGGATTACGTTTGAAGGTTTCCTCCAATTTCTTACGCTCAACATCATTATGCGCAAAACGTTCAATCGGGAAAGACTGACGAATATCGTGTGTAGCCGTTAAACCTTTTAACTTTTGTTGCAAGCTTTGATCCAATTCAGCAAATGCGGCTACTCCACTCGACCACAATGTATCACCACCTACAGGTGGAATCTTGATGGCTTGCAAGACACACCCTAATGGCGGATTTTGACTGAAAGTCACATCAGTATGCCAAAGTTCATTGTCACGTAAATCTTGCTTCCAACTGTCTAGAACAATAATTTCAGGCACATTTTCTACTGTCGGGAAAATAGGATGAATATGTAAAGAACCAAAGCCACGTGCAAGTTCAGCTTGAGCCTGAGGTGCAAGCTGCTGATTGCGGAAGAAAATTACATGATGATCCAGCAAAGCCTGTTGAATTTGTTGTGTGGTATTTTCATCAACCGTATTTAAATCAACATCGTGAATAATTGCACCAATGGCTGGTTTAATAACTTCAATATTTAACGTCATCTTCTACTACTCACACTTATAACTGTTGACCATACCAAGGAGAGAGTTGCTTCTGTAACCAACGCAAAAACAACTCAAAACTCACTGCAACGATCGCAATAACAATAATGCCGAGAACCACAGTATCGGTAATCAAGAATTGAGCTGCTGACTGCACCATAAAACCAATACCACGATCTGCTGCAACTAATTCCGAAGCCACTAGAGTCGACCAGCCCACACCTAAACCAATACGAATACCCGTTAAGATATGTGGTAAGGCTGTCGGCAGAATCACATGCCAAAACACTTGCGATTGGCTTGCGCCTAAAGATAAGGCTGCACGCTCACGATTGAGCTGATGACTGATTACGCCATGAGTGCTACTAATAATGACTGGTGCAAGGATGGAAAAGAAAATCAAAAGCACTTTAGTGGTTTCACCAATCCCAAACCAAATCACCAATAATGGCAAATAGGCTAGAGGTGGTATCGGACGTAACAGCTCAACCAAAGGATCAAGTACCGCACGCACCCATTTGTTCAAACCCATCCATAAACCTAAAGGCACACCAATCGCAATTGCAGCAACTAAAGCCAATAAGACACGCGAAATACTGGCGGCTAAATGTTGCCATAAAGTCGCTTTCATAAAGCCTTGTTGACTGACTTCAAGAAACTTCTGCCATACCGCTTGTGGGCTTGGCAAAAACAAACTTGGAACAATTTTTAAAGCAGTGATCAAATACCAGATCACCAGCACACTGATAACGCTCGATAAACTCAGCACCAAACTACGATGACGAGCGAGAAAATCACCTACAGCATTTCGTCTTGAAGCTGATTTTTTCGGGTCAATTTGTGCAAACTCTGCTGTGTTACTTAGCTCAAAGGCTGTATTTTTTGCTTGTCCCGTCATACAGTCACCTCATACCCTGCTTGTTTCTGTACACGCAAACGCTCAAACAATTGCTCACGTAATTGAATAAATTTTGGATCGGATTTAATTGTTCGAATCGATTCGCCTTGCTTATAGCGCTCTGCAAAGTCTAGTTTTAAAGTTTCAACAATCTTACCTGGACGAGCTGTCATCAATACCAGTTGATTGCTTAGCAATAACGCTTCTTCAATGTCATGGGTAATGAGGAAAAAAGATTTATTTTGTTGAATCCATAAATCCAACACCAACTGCTGCATGGTTTCACGGGTAAATGCATCCAGCGCAGCAAAAGGTTCATCTAATAAAATAAAGGCTGCATGGCTGATCAGGGCACGTGCAATACCAACGCGCTGTTTCATACCACCTGACAGTTCCCAAATATTGGCTTGTGCAACATGGCTCAAACCTACTATCTTCAGGATGGATTCTACTTGCTGATGAATATGTTGTTCTTTTAAACCTTTAAGTTGTAAAGCAAAACCGATATTTTCAGAGACATTTAACCAAGGTAATAGCGCATGATCTTGGAACACCACTGCACGGCGAGCATCAGGTGTCGTTAATACTTCAGCATCAAGTTTGATCTGTCCTGAACTTGGTTTTTGAAAACCAGCTAAAATATTCAGTAATGTGGTTTTTCCACAACCGGACTCACCCAAAATTACCGTCAAAGTGCTCTCTTCAATTTAGAGATTAATATCTTGCAATACAGGCACGGTCTGGTTTGGAAAAGTTAAATGAAGATGCTCAGCAGCTAATACGCTCATTTCGATCTCCTATGGTTGTAAGAATTGAGTGGTGACATTGGCTTGATAGTCAGGTTTTACTTGATCCACCTTGCCTTGGCTTTTTAAGAAAGTAGCTGTATCGAAAATGTTCTCTGCAAATTCACCCGATAAAGTGGCTTGTTGCTGCTGACGATCAAGGTATATATTTCCTGAAAGAAGCAATGGAATATCTTTGGCATCTGAACCAGTCAGTTGGGCAATTTTCTGGATGTTGTCTGCATTTTGCTCAAATGCTTTAGGATCTTGGTTATAGCTTTCAATCTGCTTTAAGCTGGTTCTCACGAAGGCTTTTAAGAACTCAGGATTTTTTTCAGCAAAATCTTTACGAACCACCCATAAATCATAGGTTGGTGCGCCCCACTCACCGACTTGTTTCGAGTCTGTTAAGACATAACCAGTCGCTTTAACTTTGCTTAAGGCAGGTTCCCAAACATAGGTCGCATCAATATCACCACGCTCCCAAGCGGCTGTGATTTCTGGTGGACGTAAGTTAATAATCTTGACTTGGTTATCCGCAATATTCCAATGCTTGAGTGCTGACAATAAGCTGTAATGCGTGGTTGAAACGAATGGCACAGCAATGGTTTTACCAATCAAATCTTGCGGGTTGTTAATGCCTGATTTGTTGCTGACCACTAGTGCCTCAGAACCGCCTAATTTTGCTGTCACCAAAAATACTTCTATCGGTAAATCACGACTTGCAGCAGCAGCCAAAGGACTAGAACCAATGTTGCCGATCACTACATCACCCGAAGCCAATGCATTAACTACATCTGAACCAGCATCAAATTTACGCCATTGAATTGCTTGATTAGTATCACGTTCATATTCTCCATTTGCCTGTGCAACCTTGGTCGGATCAACACCTGTTTGATAAGCTATCACAACAGCTTTGTTGTTTTTATACTGAACAGGTGAAGCATCTTTTTGATTTTGATAGACAATAAAAGCAACAATCGCCACAAGGACGATCGCTGTTACAATCAATGGCTTGGTGTTCTTGATGCCCATAATTAGATGATCTTTCAATAATATAGGCTTATGGTATGCGTCACACTTTATGATTAAAAATAAGAAAAAATGCGTTGTTTATGCAATTTAAAGATATATAAGCTAGATTCTTTGATCTTTAGACGTGAAATAAATTTAGGAAAAGTCATCAATTTGAATTATCAAATCAATAAAATATATAAAGAATTAAATTGGATTCATCTAGAATCATCACCTTCATATGATGTGCCATAAACTCGCGATATTCAAAAAATAAACGCTCTATTTGAGAATGATTATGCAGCAATCTGATGCAACAACAGCACCTGACCACGTTCCTTTTTGGCAAGCCTTTTTATTTTGGCTAAAACTTGGATTTATTAGTTTTGGTGGACCCGCAGGTCAAATTGCAGTGATGCATCAGGAGCTAGTTGAACAAAAGCGCTGGATCTCTGAAAAACGATTTTTACATGCACTTAATTATTGTATGTTGTTGCCTGGACCTGAAGCTCAGCAACTTGCCATCTACATCGGCTGGTTAATGCACCGTACTTTAGGTGGTTTAGTGGCAGGCATTCTATTTGTGCTGCCTTCGTTGTTTATCCTGATTGCCTTGTCATGGATTTATGTACAGTTTGGAGATGTCCCAATTATTGCAGGTTTATTTTATGGAATTAAACCAGCAGTCACGGCAATTGTCTTTCATGCAACTTATCGTATAGGTAGTCGTTCACTGAAGAATAAATTCTTATGGCTCATTGCAGCTGCTGCATTTATCGCAATATTTTTCTTTAATATCCCATTTCCATTGATTGTATTCAGTGCCGCAATACTTGGATATTTACTCAGTAAAAAGCAGCCACATTTATTTAGTCAGCAAGCATCTCATCAAAGTAATCAAAAAAATTATGGTGCAGCACTGATTGATGACAATACACCACCACCTGCCCATGCTATTTTTCGCTGGGCGAATCTCGCTAAAATTGTTCTTATCGCAGCATTTTTATGGTGTATTCCGATCTTACTGTTGACCTTCAGCCTAGGCTGGCAACACGCTTATACTCAGATGGCATGGTTCTTTACTAAAGCAGCCTTGCTTACCTTTGGCGGAGCATATGCTGTGTTGCCTTATGTCTACCAAGGTGCAGTGAATTACTACGGATGGTTAAACCCCACTCAAATGATTGATGGATTGGCTCTCGGAGAAAGTACACCTGGCCCATTAATTATGGTTGTCGCATTTGTAGGATTCTTGGGTGGTTTTAATCATGCTTTACTCGGAACTGAACATCTGTTTCTTGCAGGTGCCGTGGGTGCAGTAATTGTTACTTGGTTTACCTTTCTCTTTTCCTTCGTTTTTATTTTCGCTGGCGCACCACTAATTGAATCTACACATAACGAACTTAGGTTTACCGCACCACTCACTGCGATCAGCGCTGCTGTTGTAGGTGTCATTCTTAATCTTGCTCTATTCTTTAGCTATCACGTGCTATGGCCAAATGGTTTTGATCATGCATTTAATTACGAAGCGGCAATCATTACCGTTGCAGCGATGATCGCACTCTTTAAATTTCAGATTAATGTTCTTTACGTGATCTTTGCTTCAGCACTTTGTGGTTTGATCCTATATCTCTTTGTTTAAACTGTTAAGCTAGAGTTGAGTTATTCGACTCTAGCTTCAGCCTCAGAAATATTAAATATGATGAATTTCAACTGAGGCATGCACAATTTCTTCATGTATGGATAGCTCATGTTTGACTTGATCAGGAGTCAAATCAGCTATCGATGTTTCCAATCCTAAAATACAAGAGAATTTGCCTTTCCCAACTTTCCATACATGTAGGTCTGTGATTTCTACCTGTGGAAGTTGGGCAATTACATCCTTTATTTCTTGTACCACGGGGTGTCCCATTTCAGCATCTAATAAGGTTTTACCTGTTTCTTGAATTAATCCCCAAGACCATTTGGCAACCAGTAATGCACCAATAATTCCAAGCAAGGCATCTAGAAAATTCCAGCTAAAATATTTTGCAGCAAATAAAGCAATAATTGCGAGCACTGAAGTCACTGCATCTGCCACTACATGCAAAAATGCGGCTTTTTGATTTAAATCATGGTGATGATGGTGATCGTGTGTATGCTGATGATCATCGTGATGGTGATCATGTGAATGATGATGGTGATGCTCATGTCCACCATCATGTAACAACCATGCACAGACCAAGTTTATAACTAAACCTACAACCGCGATTGGAATCGCTTCATTGAAATGAATCGTAACGGGATTAAATAATCGTTCAATCGACTGAATCCCCATCAGTAGCGCAACGACCATCAATAAAATAGCACTGCTATAGCCTGCTAAAATTTCTATTTTCCATGTTCCAAAACTAAATCGGGAGTCACTTGCATACTGTCGAGCCATTCTATAAGCAAAGTAAGCCAAACCTAGTGCTAGCATGTGGGAACTCATATGCCAACCATCAGCCAGTAATGCCATCGAATTAAAAATCCATCCACCTAAGATTTCTAAGATCATCATTACAGCGGTTAAAATTGTGGCGATCAAAATCTTTTTCTGGGCTAAAGGATTTCCCTGATCAAATTGATGAGAATGGCGTCTTTCTAGGTTAGTATGCTGCATTTGCTTTAACTTTAAAATATACTCCCCCTCAGTATATATTTTTTCAGGAAAAATGTATGTCTCATCTACACCATGACAAAAAAATTCTAAATCGAGTGAAGCGCATTCAAGGACAAATTACCGCGGTTGAAAAATCATTAACCGATCAAGAGAGTTCATGTATCGAAGTTTTACAGCAAGTCGCCGCGGTTAAAGGTGCTGTAAATGGTTTAATGAATCAATTAATTGAACAACACTTAAAAGAACACGTACTAAAAGATGCTGAACATATTAATGAAGAAGAAATACAAAAGTTTCTTGCTTTATTACAACGTTATTTATAGATACCAAATCTCGTGAGTGAGTTGTTCGATTTCAGACTTATCATGACTCACATACAGCATCGGAATTTTTATCTCTGCTTTGATTTTTTGAAAGAAAGGAATAATCTCTTTTTTGTGCGCGGAATCAAGAGCAGAAAGTGGTTCATCTAATAATAATAATTGTGGTGAGTACAGCAAGGCACGCCCAAGTGCAACACGTTGTTTTTCCCCTCCTGAGAGCTTAATCGGCATCCTTTCAGTTAAATGCTCCAATTTAAGCAATTCAACAATATAGTCGAGTTCAAATTGTCGCTGCTCGGGGCGAATATGTTTGAAGCCAAACAGTAGATTCTGCATTACATTTTTATGAGGAAATAACTGTGCATCCTGAAATACCAAACCAATCCGACGCTGTTGTGTACTCAGGTTAATGTTCTGTGCCCGATCAAACCATGTTTGATTCTGTATTTTAATCCAACCTGATTGGGGTTTAATCAACCCAGCAATACTATGCAAAATCGTAGTTTTTCCTGAACCTGAAGCCCCAAATAAACCAATCACAGACTGATCAGATTGAAAGCGTTGATCTAGAGAAAATTGTCCCTGGATAAGTTGGATATGACAATCAATCATGCTTAACGACCACGTTTATTTTTCTGATAACGATTGAACCATTGCGCAAACCATAGTGCAAAGAAAGCTACGGATAAGGATAAGATTATTAAACGCCAAACTGCTGCTTCAGTATCAGGTTGCTGCATCAAACTATACATGGCTAAAGGCAAAGTACGAGTTTCACTGGCAATATTCCCCACGAAAGTAATCGTTGCGCCAAACTCCCCTAAACTTCGGCAAAAACATAAAATACTTCCCACCAAAATTCCGCTGCTTGCAAGTGGCAAAGTTACCTGCATAAACGTGCCGAACGCAGAAGCGCCTAAAGTTTTTGCAGCCATTTCTAAACGCTGATCCACCAGTTCAATCGCCAATCGAATTGATTGTACGAGTAAAGGAAAGCCCATTACCGCAGATGCCAATACTGCTCCTTTCCAATTAAACGCAAACTCCAATCCTAGTGGTGCTAGGTATTGCCCTAAGATGCCTCGATTGCCAAAAATTTGAAGTAACAAATAACCAGGTACAACTGGTGGTAACACTAAAGGTAAGAAAACCAGTGTTTCAAATAGTGATTTACCCCAGAACTCTTTCCTAGCTAGAATCAAAGCAATCAAAATTGCTGGAATTAAACTCACAATCAGACATGTTGCTGCCACTTTAGATGACAGTAGCAACACCTCAAGTTCTTCAGGAGTCAGAATCATAATTTAATTACTTAAGTACGCTAAAACCATATTTTTTAAATACTTTTGTTGCCTGACTGCTTTGTAAAAACTTATAGAAATTCATTGACTCTATATTCTTCTTTACTAAACCTATTGGATAAATAATAGCTTGGTGTGTTTTTTCTGGAAATGTTCCAACGATGATGACATTTTTGCTGATCGCTGCATCAGTAGCGTAAACAATCCCTAACTGACATTCACCATGTGCCACAAAGTTTAAGGCTGCACGTACATCTTCTGTTTCCACTAGACGAGTTGAAACCTTATCCCACCAGCCGATCGACGTCAAAGCCTGCTTTGCATATTTCCCAACAGGTACACTCTTAGTATCACCTGTACACCATTTACCTTGAACAACCCTAGTGAAATCAAAACTTTTATCCATTTTTAATTTGATTGGACGAGCTTTGGGAGCAATCACTACCAAACGATTACCCAATAAATTCACGCGATCATTTGCCGATACCAACTGTTTTTTTTGCAAATAATCCATCCATTGAACATCTGCTGATATAAAAATATCAGCTGGCGCACCTGCTTCAATTTGTTTGGCTAAAGTTGATGAACCGGCATAAGATGTTTGGATTTGAACTTTATTTTTCTGCTCATAGATCACATCTAATTCATTGATCGCATTGGTTAAACTTGCAGCTGCATATACTGTAACTTTATCCACCGCAAATGCTTGTGTGTGGCTAAATAAGCCAACGCATATGGCCAAAGCATATCGGTATTTTTGTATCATCACCAATGGAACGACCTCATCCTTAGAATTCGATATATTCTTGCGAACATATCGCTTAATAAAGATACACTAAAAAAGAAAGATTGAGTAATCCCTAATTTTCTAATAGTTATATAAATTAAATACAAAATTGAATTGATTTATAAGGATTAGATTTCCATATAAAGTTAAGTAGCCGAAAAAAAACCACATCGTGAGATGTGGCCAAAGGTGTAGCCATGCTTGAACTGTCATGCTGCATTTTTAGAATAAGCGAGAAAACTTAATTTAATATTAAGTCAAAAAATAATTTATTTAGCTTTATTCCGAATGTTGAAAATTCGATTGTTTGAATGAATCATTTTTAAACAACAAGTCATTCAAGGATCTTATATTCACAAGGATTTTACAGTACTGCACCTATATTAAAATTTTGTACTGGTGACAAGCTTATGCGGTACGGCTTAATCTTAGGAGATCAGCTTTCAGAGCAAATTGCCACACTCAAAATGCTTGATAAAGATCAAGATCTCATTTTGATGGCAGAGTTGGTTGAAGAAGCTACCTATGTACAGCACCACCCTCAAAAAATCGCATTTATTTTCAGTGCAATGCGCCATTTTGCAAAATCATTAAAAGCACAAGGTTGGAAGATTCGTTATCAAACATTTGACCGTACACAAGCTGCTCAAGGATTTATTGATTTTATCCAAGCACAATTAGAAAAAAATCCAGCTGATGCATTGATCATCACAGAAAGTGGTGAATTTCGATTACAACAAGCGATTGCAACCACATGGTCTAAGCAACTTCGAATTCCAATACAAATCCTTAATGACGATCGTTTTTTTTCCTCTCCCCAAGCTTTTCGCAACTGGGCTTCAAATACCAAAACCTTACGCATGGAATTTTTCTATCGAAAGCTAAGACAACAAACCGGTTACTTAATGAATGGTAATGAGCCAATCGGTGGGAGATGGAATTATGATACCGAAAATAGACAAGCTTGGAATAAGAATGATCCAATCCCCTCAGCTCTACAATTTGATCGAGACCAAATTGACTTAGATGTCATTGAATTAGTTAAAACAGAATTTAAAGAACATATCGGTCAGATTAATCATTTCAACTGGGCAACGACTCGACAACAAGCCCTAGAAGCACTCCAATATTTTATTGATTATCAATTAATTCATTTTGGCCAATATCAAGATGCAATGGTTAGTGGAAAGGATTATCTCTTTCACAGTCTGCTTTCTCCTTATCTAAATTGTGGCTTACTTTCTCCAAAAGAAGTCTGTGATGCTGCGCAACAAGCATACTTTGATCATCATGTTCCGCTAAACGCTGCTGAAGGTTTCATCCGTCAAATCTTAGGTTGGCGTGAATTTATTCGAGGAATATATTGGTTAAAAATGCCAACTTATCCTGATTTAAATGAGTTACAGGCAGATCGTAACCTTCCTGATTATTTCTGGACAGCTGAAACTAAAATGCTATGTTTGCGTGAAGCTTTAAGAAATTCTTTGGAAAATGCTTATGCCCATCACATACAACGATTAATGGTGATTGGGAACTTTACTTTATTAAATGGTATTTCACCTAAACAAGTGAATGATTGGTATCTCAGTGTTTATGCAGATGCTTTTGAATGGGTGCAGCTACCTAATACTCACGGTATGGTTTTGTTTGCAGATGGTGGTCTCGTGGCTAGTAAACCTTATGCAGCTTCAGGGAACTATATTCATCGTATGTCTAACTACTGTCAGAACTGCCACTACAATGTCAAAACCAAAACTGAACAAGATAGCTGTCCTTTCAATAGCTTATACTGGAATTTCTTAGCCAAACACCGTGTTTTCTTTAGCTCCAATCACAGAATGTCAATGATGTATAAACAATGGGATAAGCTTAGCCAAGATGATCAAAATACAATTTTGACTCATGCGGATGGTCTACAAAAACGTATCGAAGAACTCTAATCATGCATAAGAAACTTCATTTACCTGAAAAAATTTGTGCTTATTGCTTACGCCCTTTCACATGGCGAAAAAAATGGGAAAGAAGCTGGGGTGATGTGAACTTCTGTTCCCAAAAATGTAAACAGCTTGCTAAGCGAAAAGCGAAGTCAGATGTGAACAATCACACCTGACTGAATCGATTATGGTGAAGTATGAGTTGTTTTAATTAAATTACTTAAATCATAACCTTGCTGTTTGGCGGTTTGTAAATAGGATTGATAAGTAGCTTCATCGATTGTTGGAGTTTTTGAAAGTATCCATAAATATTTTGTTGATGGTCCGCCAACTAAAGCAACTTTATAATCTGGATCAACTCTCAATACCCAGTAATCGCCTTTGGTAAATGGTAACCAACGTAATCCTTTTGGCAAAAAGCTCACTTTCAACTGACTTTTTCCCTGATTTTGTGGATAGGCTACGCCCTCTGAACTTTTCATTTCTCCAGAGGCAGTACGACAACTATTAAGTACCGATATTGTATTGTCAGCTTTGATTGCATATTTAGCGCTAGTATCACTTACACATTGACGTTGAAAATACATCGGTAAATGTGCAATTTCATACCATTTACCTACATATTGATTTATATCAATTTTATCAACTGCTTTTGGTGTGTTTGCAAAGGTGGGAAAGCTTAAAGTGCTTAATGAAATAGACAATACAGATAGACTTAATAGCGTTTTTACTTTCATTTTATCCTCTTCATCGAAAACTATACTTTTCAACTATAAGTAGCTCAGCGTGAATAAAATGTGAGTCATCTCTAAAAGTAAGTTTTATTCTTTTTTATATAAAAAGAAAGTTGGAGATGTCACTCCAACTTTCCGATTAAGAAATTAATTTACCTGTTTATCTTTATAGAAAATCGCATAACTTGCATAACAAGCGATGATAAACAAAACACAACATACAAATCCAACTTGCATCGATGGATCAGTCACCATACTAATACATGTAATGACGCAGAATACCCCACCTAAAATAGGAGTTAATGGGAATAACGGCGCAGCAAATTTGAGATCTTTAACGGTGTTACCAGATTTAATCCATTGTCTACGGAAGTTAAATTGAGAGACACAGATCGAAATCCACACTACAACCATAGTGAATGCAGCAACACCTAATAAATTTTTGAAAATTGTTTCAGGTGCAAAGTGCTCAGACAATAAACCAGGTATTGCACCAAACATCGTCACGATAATTGCAATAATCGGTGTACCTGAACGTGTCAATTTTGCGAAAACTTTAGGTAACTGATTTTTAGTCGATAGTGACCACATCATACGTGAAGCAGCAAATAATCCAGAATTCGCAGCAGATAACAATGAAGTGATAATCACAAAACGAATAATATCTTCAGCATATGGAATACCGATGTAATTGAATACAGTTACAAAAGGACTATTACTTACCGAATTTGCATTTAAACCCGCCATGTCATATGGCAATAAGGCACAGATCACGATAATCGTACCAACAAAGAAAATCAGGAGTCGCCAAATCGCGGCATTGATTGCTTTAGGAACCGTTTTAGCAGGTTCTTCTGCTTCACCCGCAGCAACACCAATCAACTCAGTACCTGAGAATGCAAAATTCACAATTAACATGGTCGCAAAAATAGGAAATATTCCATTTGGAAACCAACCGTGCTCTGTTAATTTACTAAATAAAGGCGCTGATTCATGCCCATGATAGGAAATAGCTCCGAAAATAGCGGCTAGCCCCAAACCAATAAAGCAAATGATGGTTAAAACTTTAACCAATGATAACCAAAATTCAGATTCTGCAAATAAACGCGTTGAACTGACATTGAGTGAAAAAATTAATCCTGCAAATAACAGCGTCCATGTCCACATGGAAATGGATGGAAACCACTCCTGCATCAATAATGCTGCCGCAGTAAACTCCGTCCCCAATGTTGCGGTCCAAGTTAACCAATACAACCACGTAATCATGTAACCTGTACCAGGTCCAATATAAGTTCTGGCATATTCACCGAACGAACCTGATACGGGCATATGCACGGCTAACTCGCCTAAGCACAGCATGACCATGTAAGCAATTACGCCCCCAAGGAGATAAGATAAAATTGCTCCAATTGGGCCAGCTTGAGAAATAACATCTCCTGAACCAAGAAACAGTCCTGTTCCAATCGCACCACCTAAAGAAATCATGACCAAATGACGTTTTGTCATTGCACGTTTCAAAGGTTTAGTGACATCTACTTCTGACAACGAAGTATTTAAATGGCTTGATGTGTCTTGTTGCGGCACATATTGCTCACTCAGGAGTTCACCTGAAGGAAATGTTTTTTCATTATTGTTACTCATACACGATCACTCCAACGATATTCTTATGACAACCTGTCCTTGCTGTTTCACTTTCATAACAATCAATATCCAACGGATATCTTTTTTCTGTGTATTTTTCTACTGAACATCCATATTCAAACTCCATATACATCATTTCCTTGAACCGCTTAAAATCTTTCGAATGGCGTTATCTACATTATTTCTTTGAGAATTAGCCCTGCTCTTAATCCTACTTTGACGTTCGGATTTGGAAATAAAATCCAAACTTGCTGATCGCTTGCAATATAATTTCCCGTCTCTTGAGTAGCGATCACATCGCCTTTTTCAAAGGTCGAAAAATTAGGTGCATTCGCATCTAATCGCAGTTGAAAATCCTCACTTTGTTTAACAATTGAATCTACAACCTTGAATTGACGAAGCGATTCTTTTTGTCTTCGAGGTAAAGCTTCACCTGTAATTACGGCACGAAGTACTTGATCAATTGCAGAAAATTCAGCTAAATCATTTTGACCAAATGGCTTTGCTTTACCTAACTCCAAAGTGCTGCTGGCTGCCTGAAAATACTCTGTTGTAAAATGAGTAAAAGTTTTACCAACAGCGTTGTGATACACCAAAGCATCAAGATCAGCAGCGTTGAGGCTATCTATGAGAAAATCATCGTAGGATTGCTTCTGATAAGGGAATAAGGCAAATACAGCTAATAGTGATGTGCGTATAGCCGTATGCAAATCATAATGATAACGTTGAGCATCACTAGGGCTTTGCTGGAAGAACTCTGCGGTAATTTGCTCTAAAAGCTTGGCACGTTTTGTTTCTTCATCAGAATTTAATTGTTGATAAACTCCACAAAACATGCGGTTCATATCATTTTCTAGATAACGTACACCTTTGCGAATAGCTTGAGGATTACCGAAAACAAAAAGGACTCGCTCCGTCAAACGTAAACGAGACGCGAACAGGTCTTGAACCATCTTTGCGAGTAATTCAATCGGTGCCGTTTCATTTCCATGGATACCCGCAGAAAATATGATGGCCTTGTTATAGCTTGTTTTAGGCGTGCATACCAATAACCCTTCACCTAGCCATTGCCAAGTAAATTCAGTTGTTTCACCTTGAGTTTGATTAGGTGCTTGCTGTGTAAGAGTTAATTCGAGTAGATCAACCATATGCCATCATTCCCTTGTTTAACCACCTCAAATCCGATGCCATTGTGAGCATTCGGATTTGAGGAAAATCCATATCAATCTTTTAACTACGATGATTAGCGTTGAAAGTGATAAACAGAACCTAAACCTAAAATTTTGGTTAATTCATCTAGCGCTGTACGACTCTCAATCAACAAACTTGGATCAGCTAAATCATCCTGAGTTAATTCATCACGATAGTGTTGATCAACCCATTGGTTGAGGGTCTTAAACAAACCGTCATTCATAAATAAATTTGGATTAACTGCTGCTAACTCTTTTTCATTGACCGCGACACGTAAGCGCAAACATGCTGGTCCACCGCCATTACGCATACTTTCACGCAGATCAAACACCTTAATCTCATCAATTGGAGTGCCCATCTGAATCATGTCATTCAAATAGCTCCAAACCGCTTTATTTTGACGAGACTCTTCAGGTACAACGATACTCATCCCACCATCTGCTCGTGTCAAAATTTGGCTATTGAATAAATATGTCGCAACAGCATCTTCAACACTCACACGGTTTTCAGGCACTTCGATTGAAATAAATTCTTGCTCAATCCCTGCCATTTTCTGACGAATTTCATTCAAGGCTTGTGTTTGATTCAAAAACGCATGTTGATGATGAAAAAGTACCTGTTGGTTACTTACCGCAATTACATCGTTATGAAATACACCTTGATCAATCACGTCAGGATTCTGTTGAATAAATACCGTCCGTTTTGCATCTAAACGATGTAAACGTGCAATCGCCTCACTCGCTTCACGGGTTTGACGTGCAGGGAATTTCTTCGGCGCAACCGTACCACCGAGCTGTTGCTGTCCGTAAACAAAAACTTGTACGCCAGCTTGCTCGTATCCACCGCCTAGACGGTTATGATTGGCTGCACCCTCATCACCAAATAGTGCTGCGTCAGGTAAGGCTTCATGATGCGCGAAATATACATCATTATCGAACATCGCTTTAAGGATTCGCGTTGTCGTATGATGCTCAATTGAGCGATGGAACTTATTATTTAGATTTGCGGCTGTAAAATGTACACGTCCATCCGCACTATCAGCCGATGGTGACACGGTGCATGAGTTTGCAGTCCACATTGAAGATGCTGAACTGAGTGAAGATAACAAGGCAGGTGCAGTTCGCATTGCCTGTGCAATGACATCAATATCACTACCTGTAAAACCTAAACGGCGTAAGGTCGGAAGATGTGGACGCTCTTGTGGAGCAAACACCCCTTGTTTAAGCCCTAAATCCGCAAGGGCTTTCATCTTCATTAAGCCCTGTTTGGCTGCTAATTTAGGATTGGACGCATTATTACGGTTTTTTGTTGAAGCAACATTACCAAAAGAAAGACCTGCATAATGGTGAGTTGGTCCAACCAAGCCATCAAAATTGATTTCATAACCTGACATTTTTTTCTCCATATCGTCACGGCACGATTTAACTTAGAGCACAATGCCCGGTGATAATTTTGACGGCAGTGTAACGCTATCACTTTCCAGTGAAGCCATCGGCCACGCACTATAATCTGCTGCATAAAACGCACTTGCACGATGATTACCCGATGCACCCACACCACCAAATGGAGCAGCACTCGATGCGCCAGTTAATGGTTTATTCCAGTTCACAATGCCAGCTCGTGCTTCGATCAATACTCGATCAAATAATTCACGATCAGGAGAAACCAAACCTACAGCTAAACCAAAACGTGTGTTGTTGACTATTTTGAGCGCTTCATCAAAATCGTGATAACGATAGATCGTCGTCAAAGGACCAAAGTATTCATCATCTGGGATTGCATTCACTTCACTCACATCTAAAATGCCTGCACTGAGTAATGAACTGTCAGCTTGAGGACGAGTCATTGCTAACAATGGTTTTGCGCCTAGTGCGATCAATTTGCTTTGTGCAGCCATCATCTGATCTGCCGCATGAGATGAAATCACCCCGCCCATAAATGGTTGTGGTTCAGCATCCCAAGCACCGATCACTAAGTTCTTCGCGACTTCAACAAAACGTTGAATGAGTGCATCACCATTAACGCCATGTTTTACAATGATACGGCGTGCACATGTACAACGTTGTCCCGCAGACACGAAAGCGGATTGAATAGCTAGATTCACCACTGCATCAATATCAGTTGCTTCATCAATGATTAAAGCGTTGTTACCCCCCATTTCAAGGGCTAGGATTTTTTCAGGTGCGCCTGCCATTTGTTTATGCAGGTGATAGCCAGTGTTGGCACTTCCCGTAAACAGTAAACCGTCAATTTGTTCAGCAGTAGCTAAAGCCTCTCCTGTCGTACGACCACCTTGCACAAGGTTGAGCACACCATTTGGTAACCCTGCCTGTTGCCACAATTTTGCAGTTTCTTCGGCTGTCCAAGGCGTTAATTCGCTTGGCTTGAACACAACCGTATTACCTGCAATTAATGCAGGAACAATGTGTCCATTAGGTAGATGTCCTGGGAAATTATACGGTCCGAAAACTGCAAGTACCCCATGAGGACGATGACGTAAAGATGCGATGCCATCTGGCATTTCAGTTTCACTAAAACCTGTACGTTGGTGATATGCACGGATTGAAATCGCGATTTTTCCAATCATCGATTGTACTTCTGTGAGTGTTTCCCACAGTGGTTTACTGGTTTCTTGACTGATGACTTGTGCAAGTTGATTTTTATTTTGTTCAAGTAAACTTGCAAAGCGTTCAATAATAGCTAAACGTTGCTCTAAACCTAAGCGTGCCCATGCGGGGAAAGCTGTTCTAGCAGCATTACAAGCTGCCTCAACATCAGCAACACTAGCTTCATGACCAGACCAAATCTGTTGATTGCTCACAGGGTTGGTTTTAATAAAGCTTGTACCCTTTCCCTGTACCCAAGCACCATTAATTAATAATTCACCTTGCGACATTAGTGATTCTCCATTTTATCTAATGCTAAAACTCGTACTTCATCCTGTTCGTTAACTTGGAGAGCCTGAGCTTGTGCAGATGTGATCATTAAGGTATCGCCATCACAGACTTTGTTATTGATCAACAGCACGCAGTAATTTTTGTATTGGTCATTTGCGACCAAATAGTATGTATCAGTCGTTTCGATTTGCTCAGTGATTTTGACTTTCACTGTTCGACTTTCTTTGACCGCTCGCAAATCCGCAGTATTCGCTTCTAAAGTAGGTCCAGCATCAAAGATGTCGACATAACCTTGATATTTAAGTCCTTCTGACATCAAAACTTTTGCTGCAGGCAAGGTATGCGGATGTACTTCTGCAATTACTGCTCTAGCCTCAGCTGGTAATAGATTGACGTAGACAGGAAATCTTGGCATTAGTTCAGCGATAAAGACTTTTTGACCGATACCACTTAAATAATCGGCGGTCGCGAAATCCATATTGAAGAAGTGGTATCCCAACGCATCCCAAAATGGTGAATGACCATTTTGATCTGAGAAACCTCGCATTTCTGCGATTAAGCGATCTTCAAAATACGAGCGAAATGCAGCAATAAATAGAAAACGAACCTTAGAAAGAAACTTACCGTTTTGATTTTTTCGATATTCAGGATCAAGGAATAAGGTACATAACTCGCTACAACCCGTATGATCATTACTCAAAAACAAGGTGTCTAAAGCATTGTAAACATTGAGTGCTTTAGAAGCATGTACCTGTTTCGCCACACGAAAGTTATAGAATGGCTCTTTCAATCCAACCGAAACCTCGATGGCACTTACACCAACGATTGTCTGAGATAAGGTGTCTTCTAGAACAAACAAATAGCTTGCATCACACTGCTCAGTCGTACCTTCTAAAGTTCCTATCGTGCGTGCAATTCGCGCTGCCAAGATTTCTTTATTTTGCGGCAAGGAAGTCAGGCCGATACCTGACTCACCTGCTCGTTGCGCTAAACGATAAATGTCATCTAAGTCCCGATGCGCTGCATGTCTAACAATCATCATGGTTAGATGCTCACTGCAGATTTAGAGACGTGCTAATGCACGAGAAAAACGATTTAAACCTTCATCAATATCTTCTATTGGAATAATCAGTGAAGGCGTAAAGCGCACGACATCTGCACCCGCAACTAGAGCTAATAAACCCTCTTCACCCGCAAGTGTGACGATATTTTTAGCTTTACCTGCATGTTCATCTTTCAGTACACAACCAATCAACAAACCTTGACCACGAATTTCTTTGAATAATCCATACTGCGCATTGATTTTATTTAATGCATCTACGAAATATTGATGGCGTTGTTTCACACCCTCTAAAACTTCAGGCGTATTAATAAACTCAAAAACTGCACCCGCTACTGCGCATGCCAGTGGATTACCACCATAAGTCGTACCGTGATCGCCTACGGCATACATGTTGGCATAATAGTCTGTCGTAATCATCGCACCAATTGGGAAACCACCACCTAATGCTTTAGCAGTCGTTAAGATGTCTGGAGTAATACCTGTATTCATATAGGCATACAAAGAGCCTGTACGACCAACACCTGTTTGTACTTCATCAAAAATTAATACCGCACCATTGGCATCACATAAGGCACGTAGACCTTTTAAAAACTCAAGATCCGCTGGAACTACACCACCCTCACCTTGAATCGGCTCGACAATTACGGCACATGTATTTTCATTAATTACAGCTTTCGCTGCTTCTAAATCATTAAATGCCGTATGTTCAATGCCTTCAGGTAATGGTGCAAAGTCTTGAGAATACTTTGGTTGGCCGCCAGCAGTAACGGTAAATAAGGTACGACCATGGAAGGCATTTTTAAATGCAACGATATGATTTTTGTTTGGATTACCACTGAGCAAACCAATTTTTCGAGCTAATTTCAAAGCAGCTTCATTCGCTTCTGCACCTGAGTTACAGAAAAATACTTTGTCTGCAAATGTGCTATCCACTAATTGTTTGGCAAGGCGTAAAACTGGTTCATTGGTATAACCATTGCCAATATGCCAAAGCTTCTGTGCTTGTTCAGTTAAAGCATTGACTGCAACAGGATGCGCATGACCCAAAGCATTCACCGCAATTCCACCCGCAAAATCAATATATTCTTTATCGTTCTGATCCCAAAGACGAGAACCCTCGCCACGGACTAAAATAAAGTTTGCTGGGGCAAAGACGGGAACCATCCAGTCATTAAAATGACTACGTGTAATAGCGACATCATTCATTTTATATACTCACTTCCTGTTTAATCTTTGGGCTTGTGTCAATACCACAAGCCCGAGGCCGAAGCCTGTTCTATACCCTTTATTAACCAGGGAAAATACCGCGTTCTTTACGTGCTTTTAAGATACGTTCACATGCCAAGATATAAGCAGCAGTCCGCAAACTGCATCCTTTAAGCTCAGCCGTATTCCAAACATCAGCAATTGCCTGAATCATTAACTTATCAAGGCGCTCATTGATTTCATCTTCGCTCCAGAAGTAGCTCGCCATATCTTGAACCCATTCAAAATAACTGACGGTTACACCACCTGCGTTGCAGATAACATCTGGAACAACGGTAATATTGCGTTGAACAAATACATCGTCTGCTTCTGGATATGTCGGACCATTGGCACCTTCAAGCACAATTTTTGCTTTTAGATTTTGTGCACGCTCGACTGTAATTTGTCCTTCCAATGCTGCTGGGATGAGAATGTCCATCTCAACATTCCAGAACTCCTCATCAGCAATCACCGTTGCATCTGCAAAGCCCATTACTCCACCGTGTTCAGTGACATGTTTTTGTAATGCTTTAACATTCATGCCTTCAGCATTAAAAATCGTGCCTGTATGGTCTTGTACACAGACAACTTTTGCACCAGCGTGGCTAAACAAGTAAGCGGCTTCATTACCAACATTACCGAAACCTTGTACAGCAACTTTACTGCCTTCAACCGCTAAACCAATACGTTTCGCGACTTCCAAACCAGTCACGTATACACCACGACCTGTCGCACGTACACGACCCAATGAACCACCTAAATGCACAGGTTTACCAGTGACTACACCCGTAACTGTATGACCTTTGATACTTGAGTACGTGTCCATCATCCAACCCATAATGTTGGCATTGGTACCCACATCTGGTGCTGGAATATCAATTTGAGGACCGATAATTGGACTGATTTCACTGGTAAAGCGACGAGTTAAACGCTCTAACTCACGCGGAGATAACTCTTTTGGATTAACACGGATACCACCTTTCGCACCACCAAATGGGAGATTAAGTACTGCAGTTTTAATGGTCATCCATGCAGATAGCGCCATGACTTCATTTAATTCAACGTCTTGGTGGTAACGAATACCGCCTTTACCTGGACCACGTGATAAATTGTGTTGTACACGGTAACCTTCAAAATGACGGATAGAACCATCATCCATCACGATTGGAACATCAACGATTAATGTACGCTTTGGCGTTTTAAGGGTATTAATAAAATTACTTAAATCAGCATCAAGATAAGGTGCCACTCGATCAATTTGAGTGAGATAAGTTTGCCAAGCACCGCCATGTTGACCCGTATATGATAAAGACATCATCTATTCCTTAATTAATCAGTTTTCCCTGTTATCTATAGATTCCCTTTGATTCAAAAGAGAATCCTTTCACTCCATCGTTCCATGACTACATTAGTGACTTGCGCTGACAACGTTAAAAATGTTTGGAGCTTCTATTAGCACTATTATTAATAATCAAAATGATTCACAAAATTCTTTAAAATAATTAAAATGAGATAATTTTTATCAATTTGCTAATAGAAAACATCAAAATGAATAATGTTGATCATATTATCTTAGGATTGCTTAAAGATAATGCACGGATGTCGATCACGGACTTAGCTGCGAAAGCACGCGTTTCACGTGCCACAGTTCAAAAGAGAATTGAGTACATGGAAAGCACAGGCATCATTACAGGCTATACGGTTCGTTATCGCCCAAATGTTGAAAAAAATATCATTCGTGCATGGATGAATGTCATGGTCGAAGGCACTAAGGCACAAGCAGTGATACGAGAACTCCGCTTAGAATCGGCAGTTGAACGTGTACATACCACCAATGGTAAATGGGATATTTTGGTCGAATTACAGTCCGATAGCTTAGAAAATTTCGACAAAGCATTGGAAAGAATTCGTAATATTTCAGGAATTTACAATAGTGAAACCAGTATTTTATTATCGACTTATAAAACTTAAACTTGATCTAGCTTTGTTTGGTTTTGACTAATCAGTTGAAGTAACCTTTAGAGCAAATCTAATCCAAAATCGTGCTTGTTCCCTCCTTTAAAAAGCGGGAACAAACAAGGACTATTTACTCATTCAAAATGATCATGAACAGTTAAATCTTCTAGCATGCTAAAGTTTGTTTAACCCATTATGCTTAAAGCGTTATCCAATTTTTTTGATGTTTCTAAACTAAATTTAAGCACTGCATTAAAATTATTTTTTTCAGTGGATGTCACAAAGAAAATACTGCCATTTTTAAGCAAGTGCAAAGCCAACAATTTATTTGCAGTCCATAGCAACATCATACGTGGCTCGGACTCTCCGATATAACTTAAAGCAGTTTCTGACTCTACAAACAAACTAGATGCACATGCTGCGGCTTCATCACCCGAGATTTGTCCATGCATCGCCAGAACCAAACCATCAGGGCTAGACAGAGCAGCTCCCGAAAAACCTATACATTGTTCACATTCACGTAAGGTTTTTTCAATAAACACCATTGCTGTTCTTGAAAATTGACCAATCATTTTTTTTCTCTCCTATTCGACCATTCATCAAGTAAATTTTTACTGGATAATTGCTAAAGCTTTATCCATCGCCACATTATTTTGAACATGCTTTACAAGCCAATTTTCCAAGACGCATATGAAATCTCACCACGGTGCCTTGCTCAATTTCCGCCTCACAATAATCACAAACTGTTGCTTCATCTAACTGACATTCTTCATATTTTTCAGTGTCTACTAATAAATCACCGACTTGTTTTAACCAAGCTTGGGATTTGACAATATCGTTTTTAAATTGCAGCTCATAACGTTCAAATTGTTCAATCAAATCAGCCGATAGTTTGTGTTCTAATAAAGTTTGATGCATCAGCAACATACGGTGCTCAAATAACTCATCTGAGATCACCATCCAATGATGTGAGTTTCTTGGTTGCTCACCAAAGAAAGTCGCCTCACCTGTAATTAACTGTTTTAAAAATGCAAATTGTTTTCCAATAATTCGATCTATAGTTACTCTTTCAAAAAATGGAGCAAGTTGCTGATCGGCATATACTTTCTTATAGAATTCGGTCAAAATTTTTCTGACTGTATGATCCCCGCCCAACGCTTCCCATAAGGCTGGATTGATCGCTACATCGTTTTCGATTATGACTTGAGGTGCGCTAATTGGGCCTTTCAGGTAGAACTCATTTCCTAACTGATCCAAGCCTTGCTCTTTAACCCACTCCATATCCTTTTTAGCAATTTCAATGCTCAGTGATGTTTCTTGCTCAGGATCACTCACTAATTTTGCTAAAATTGAATGCTGTTTTGAGATGTCAGTTAGATAAACATGCTGACCTTTTTGATAAGTCAGTTCTCTATAAGACTCTGCTTGAATCAGACTATGATCTGCTTGTGAAATTGATGACAAAACCATACATTGCGTTATGCTGTCTTCGTCTGACTTCGCAACTAATTTCATATCCGTTGTTGGAACACACTGACACGCGAGTAAATAGTTTTGCCCTTGATGCGTGGTGGGTAGCCTACGACTTGCCTGTTCAGGAATGTCACCAGAAATACATTTCAACATGCAACGATGGCATACACCGCTTTTACATGAAAAATCGATTTCTATACCTGAACGCTGAAAGCATGCTAAAACCGTTTCGTCAGCTTTACTTTCAATCGTATATCCTGCAAATTCAAGATGCGGCATCACGCTCACCTTTTTGAAAATTCATCATGAAGTTCATCGTTGTTTTAAGCAAAGTTAGACTTTGCTTAAAACATACGCATCGACTGAATTATGCGTGGAACGCGCGTTCAATCGTTGGTAAAGCAATACGAGCCTTAGTCAACACCATGCCTAAGTTCGCACCTTTACGGCAAACAAAACATACGATCTCGTTTTGATCTTTGGTACGAATAAATACGTGGATCAAATTTTCACTATTCACGATAATTTCTTGGAAGTAGTGATAATTATCTTCATCCATCAAACCACGTGATTTTTTAAAGATTTTCTCAATTGCGACAACATTCGGCCCCTGAAAAAGATCAGCTGTAGCGGCAGCTAAAAAATCAAACACTTCCGAAGGATGTGAATCAACCGTTTTAATACTTAAAATCATTCCTGAATTTAAATCTACAAAACCAGCTGCGAGACAGTCTGGTACGCTGGTCATTGCACGTTGTAAAGCATCATCTAACATCTTATTTTCCCCTTGTATGGCGAGTTACACCTTGCTAACCAACACATTAGAATCAATGTGTTTTTCTAAAAAAATTGAAAAATCATACAAAAAATCAATCTGTTGCTCAGATTGAATCATCAAGTAATTCAGAGAACGTATATATTCGATTGCCTCAAGTGCGGTCTTTTGAAGCCTTGCTTTCCATAAAAAGTAAACAGCCAACATGGTTCCTGTTCGCCCCAAACCCGCTTTACAGTGCAACGCAATGGATTTGCGATGAGATATTTTTTGGTCAATACATAGACAAAACTGATAAGCATCCTGCAAAGATGGAACAGACATATCGTCAATCGGGAAATGTGAAACTGTTATGCCAAATTCAGCGGCTAGATCAGGGTTAAAACTTTCCTCGGTTAGTGATACCAAATCAGTAATTCCAACATCCTGTAAATACTTCAAATCAAGTGCCGTCTCTCGAACTACTCCAGGACACGGACAACCAGCAAGCCGTCCGCGAATTAGCCAAACAAACCCCAAAGGGCCTCTAGCTTGGTTTTTTGCATCCGCTTCGTGTTCTAAAAAATCAACGTGTTGCAGATTGGTGTCTGTATCTTCACGACTTTGGATTTTCTGCGAGCAGTCTAAAATTGGTTCATTTGATATTTGATCAACGTCTACTAAAGGTTTAGCTAAACTCAAATGTTTTGAAGTCGCTACTTGGAGATTCATCAACGATTGCTCTTGTCGATCTAACTCTTCAGCAGAAAGCTCCGCACAGGACCCGGTTCTCAGAAATTGTTTCGTCATCTCGTGTTGAGGATGTTCAAAAAAAGCTTCTGCTGAGCTAATTTCTTGTATGCAACCATTTGCTAATAAACCAACGTAATTGGCTAATTTTTTAGATCGCTGAATATGGTGAGATACAATCAGAATCGGGATTTTTTTGGCAATTTTTCGGATTAAATCATGCACAAAAATCGCATCGGAATCAGATAACCCCACCGTTGGTTCATCAATCATCAACAGTGCTGGCTCTGACAACAAGGTATATAAAATTGCTAAATTCTTTGCTTCATGGCGTTCTAAAGTTGCCGTCGATTGGTGAAGCTTTGCCAGAATCCAAGTTTGATCATACTGATCGCATAACTGCTGGATTAGACTGAGTTGTTGTTGTAAATCTAGGCTCGAACGATTAGGTAAATGTGAAAGAATATTTTCTTTAACAGTCTGTGTAATATGAATTAATTTTTGCTGAACTAAGGCAGGTTTTTTATCAGACTCAAATAATGAATAGCCATTAAAAGTGATCTCACCACTGAACTTGAGTTGAGGATTTCCTTGATTCAGACCCGCAAGTGTACGCAGTAAAGTCGATTTACCTGTTCCGGAAGGTCCCATTAAAATAGTAATCCCTTGGCTTAAAACCTTTAAATTTAAAGATCTTAAAATTTTCTTCCCTGAGATTTCTAAATTAAAATTTTTTATCGAAAGTGTTGAATCCTCATCCACTTATCAACCCCAATAACCATCAAAAAGCAAATGCAAAAAATAAAAACAATTAAGATACAATTTATAACATAAATAACATAATTTATCACGGTAATAATTAGTCTAATTTTCAAAACATTTTTTCTCAATTTTATTCTTTGATTCGACCCCGCTCTTCATAGTAAATTTTTTCTCCCAAATAACAATATGATGTATTTTCAATCAAATTCTTTGTTTTATTTCAATTTAAGTAAATGACTTGATTGCTGTAGCGAGTTTATTGTCCGTTGGATTAATTGAAATGCAAGAATCTATTAATCGATCAAATTACATAGAAATTAACGTTCAAATCCATAATATTTGTGCTATGATGCTCGTTCATATATGGGGGTGTTATTGGCTTCGACGCTGGTGATGAAGCTCATAGATGCATGCCGAGAGCGCATTTTCTCTCGTAAATAAAATTTGCATTTAAATAGTCGCAAACGACGAAACTTACGCTCTAGCTGCCTAAGGGCAGCTTGTCCGCTTCCTAGAATACTTGTGGTTTAGGAACCCGACCGAAGCGCACGCACACAAGTCCGTATAGAGCCAAGCCTCGGGGCTTTATACCAAACTTAGAGGATCGCACCTTGTACCCTGTTCGTCGGGTCACATGGTGTTAAAACAATAGACGATATCTAAGCATGTAGTATTCTCGAGTGTAGTGCTGGCGGACGCGGGTTCAACTCCCGCCACCTCCACCAAATTCTTAAATTTGTATGTCGTAACATTACGGTATATGAGTAAATAAAGCTTAAATCTTAATGGTTTAGGCTTTTTTTATGCCTATTTATGCCGTTATATGAACTTTCTTATAGCTTGCTGCTGTGTATGGTAGCGTGTATATTATGAGTTAGAAAAAAGCCACCATACAAGAAACTCATGAAAAAAGCTGATGTAAAGAAGTTCCCTATGAAAGACACTACACTCAGTGCATTAGAGCCTGAGTCGAAAGAGTATCGAATCAATGATGGTGAAAATTTACATTTTGTGGTTACTGCTAAGGGCAATAAGCGTTGGGAATTAAGATATAAAAAACCAAGTACAGGTAAATGGTCATGGCTAGGGCTTGGCACTTATCCCGAGGTTGGTGGAAAATGGGCAAGACAGAAAGCGAACGAAGCAAGAAAGCTACTTTCTCAAGGTATAGACCCAGTATTACAAAAAGCAGAAGAGAGACAAGCTGAAATAGAGCAAACGTCATGCACTCTACAACAGCTTGCAGAGGATTACTACACAACGAAAACATGGACAGCTGCAACCAAAACAAGAAACATTGGCGCACTGAATAACCATGTATTCCCCATCATGGGCAAGCGTGATTATCGAAAAATCACCAAACAGGAATGGCATTCATTATTTCAAGATATTCAGAACAAGCTCAATCCTCGTACAGGCGAACCTATTATTGAGATGGGGCAACGTGTTAGAGCATTGATTAGAGAAATATATGACTATGCGGAAGTGATGGGTAAAATAGAATCTAATCCTATTGCAAACCTACATAAATACTTAAAGAAGCATGAAAGCAATAGCATGAAGCATGTTGATGAAGATGCTTTACCATCGTTATTAAGAGCAATTAACCTCTATCCAACCACTGACACATGCATTGCGCTTAAATTACTAACAATGTTATTTTGTAGACCAACTGAGCTACGTGAAGCTAGATGGGAAGAGTTTGACTTAGATAAAGGTACATGGTTAATTCCTGCAACGAGAATGAAGACTAAAAAAGAACATAAAGTCCCTTTGCCAAAACAGGCGATTGAGTTATTGAAAGAATTACAACAATTAAACGCTCATTCATCTTTTCTGATGCCTAGTCGAAGCAATAAAAATAAAACAAAATCAAATACAGTTTTTATTATGGCACTCAGAAGAATAGGCTATGGTGAAATACAAAATCCTCATGGGTTTCGTCACATTGCGAGTACAATTCTCAATAACCAATTCAGCGACAAGTCACAAGTTGTGGAAGCGTGTTTAGCACACAGTAAAAAAGGCGTGAAAGCTGCTTATGATAAAGCTACTCACTATGAAGAGCGCAAAATTATGATGCAATGGTATGCTGATCATTTAGAGCGATTGGCAGATAATACAGTGCTACAATTTAAAAGCGCATAGGATATTTTAATATTATAAAACTTGAACAAACAGGGAGTGTCTAGCTTGTTAAGCACTCCATCTAACAATACTGCAAAGTTAAACAAACTCCCCTCCCACCCCAAGAAACTATGAAATAGTATTTTTGTGGATACTTTTCTCATTTGATAAGGTTTTAACAATAGAATTAAATGATCAAAAAACAATCAAATAGCAATAAAAATTATTGCATTCTGAGTTAAATGTATCGTATTATAGAAAATTAATGTGTTATGTTAATACAACATAGCGGAACGATTGTATAAGTTATACAAGCAAAACCGAAACCTAACCTATTAAGGTAAATGAAAACTTAAAGTCTTGACTCTCTACATCTAGTTTAAAAATGGACTATCGATGTTTGAGGGTTTTTTGCGTTCTAAATTTTATGTGAGGAAAATATATGGTATTGAATAATGTTTTAAATCAACAAATTAACAATGAAGAGGTGCTGGAAGCTAAACATATATTTGCTATTGATTACTTAAAAGTAAAAGTAGAAATAACAAATAATCCACTAGAATTATCTCAAAATATGGTTATCCCCCTAACCAAGTTTGATGGTGAATTTCAGCCATTACAAGAATCTTATAGCAAGCAATGGGTATGTGGTTCTTATAACGATCATATTCAAATTAAAGCAATTAACAAAAATGAGATATTAATTCACGGTAATTTGTTTAAGTGGTTGAATGGTCAAAATGTTACAGGTACAACTGACTTGATTCAGTTAGTCCTCGATACTGTGAATAGACTCAGTCAAATATTCAATACAATCACTCCAGATACAATCACTCCAACTGATACCGAGATTGAGAATATTAAATTAGGTTTATTCCGCATCTATCGAATTGACGTGAATAAAGCATTATTGTTTGATGATAAGCAAAAAGCTCAACAATATTTAAGTTCAATCAAAGAGCATGGAACTTATCCACGGCGTGATAGAGAAGTCGAAAAGAATGGTATCTACTTTGGTAAAGGTAGTAAGCGGACTACATTGCTTTACTATTTTAAAGGTCAAGAAATTCGCTCTCATAACAAGCAACAGACAACGCTTACAACTGAGTTGAGAGAATATGCTGATCGTATGATTAGATGTGAAGTACGTTTATTTAATCAGCAGTTAAGAGATAGCGAGCTACATTATGGTTATTGTTGGAATGAAGAGTTAGTTAAGCATTTAGTTGAGGATGCCCATAGCAAACTGAATCTACCCGAACCTGTGTCAGAAATAGAGTTACCTGCTAAGTATATTCGATTCTTAGCGACACAGAAGCAAGGTGCATTACATATAGGTTATACAGCATCTACTACAGCTCGTTATAAGCGTGATTTAGCTAGAGATTATGGTTTGATGGTATGACTTGTTATGGGGTTAATACAGCGATTTAATGTGAATTGAGGGGGGAATAAAAAGATGCAGAAGTTACGCTTAACAATGAATGAAGTTTGTCACTTTTTATCAGTACAACGTGATAAATTAAATAAGATGGTTAAGGATGATCCTACTTTTCCAAGACCAATCAAAGAAGGTTCGACTAGACAATCCGCCGTGTATTTTGATCATAATGAGTTGATTGAATGGTGGGAAGTCAAAAAGCAGACTCGTTATAGTTAGTCACTACATTCTAAAGAGGGTAATCAATATAATTACCCTCTATTTATGTTCAGTGCAAAAATATTTACTAGATAGGATTGAGATGTATGGAGATTGAGCAGCAAATAAGAAATACGATTATACAGGGGGTTTTAACTTATGATGAGAATATATTTGTAGTTGAAGACTTAGATGGTAATTTACAACCTGATTTAGATTGTTATGTAAGAGTTGATGTAAGTTTGTCTGAGGCAACGGGGAGTTATGCGAATAGTGTTCTGGATCAAGGACAGTTTACTATAGGTGATAAAGGTGTATATGCACGTATAAAGATTGATAAAGTTTTTATAAATAAAAATGATGATGCTGAGACTTCAAATAAACTTTTTTGGATCGCTATTAGATTTAAAACAAAGATAAGATTAGAATTATTAAATTTATTGAATAAGATAAAAGAAAATATAGAGCAACAGTATAATATTAATTATTATGGAGTTTCATTACAACCAAAGACTACACAAAATAAAAAGTTTTGTGATTTATTTTTAGCTCTCTCTCTGAAGGAAATGCAAGATGGACTTTAATAACATACGATTAAATGATGAGCAAAAAATGGCTACCGAGTCCACAAGTATGAATACCATTGTAATTGCAGGAGCAGGTACAGGGAAAACCTCTACAATCATTGGTAGGGTTAATTATCTATTAGAGCATGATGTAAATCCTGAAAGTATTCTAATTCTATCATTTACAAAAAAATCTGCAAAAGAAATACAAGGGCGAATTGGTAATAAAAAAATTCATGCTACAACTTTCCATGGTTGGAGTCTTTCGCTGTTAAAGTCATTTGATCATTCTAAAATATCGATATTAGATAGAGATGATCAATTAGATTTAATGGCAATTGCTAGAGGGAAAAGGGATAAGCAGTTTCCGAAAAAAGATATTTTAGTAAAAATTTATTCATATTGTCGTAATACGAATATGAAGCTTCAAGATTATTTAAATGAATTTTATTTAAAGCTTTCTCCATTGTTTGATGAAATTTTAGTTGTTTTTAAAAGTTATGAAGCTTTGAAAAAAGAAAGAAGATATTTAGATTATGATGATTTATTAAACGTTGCAGCCAAAATTATGTCTTTTCCAAAGTATAGGGAGATAGTTTTGGATAAAATAAAATATATTCTGATAGATGAGATGCAAGATACTAATTTTACTCAATGGGAAATAATTAAACCTTTATTGAATAAAGTAAATCTTTATTGTGTTGGTGATGATGCTCAGTCTATTTATGCATTTAGAGGTTCAAATTATAAGTTTGTTAATGAATTTGTAGATATTGTTCCAAATTCTAAATCATATTTTTTGACTCAAAATTATAGATCAACAGATCAAATTTTGGATGTTTCTAATTGGATTTTACAAGAAAGTAATATTAATTATAATAAAAAATTAAAGTCGGGAAGAAATGGTAATTTACCAGAACTACATATAGTTGAATCCGAATCACAGGAAGCAGAATTTATTGTTGATAAGATAATAGAGTCAAAAGAAAATGGTGAGTCTTATCGTGATAATATGATTTTGACTAGGTCTGCTTATGCCTCTAGACATATTGAAGCTATGCTAATACAAAAGAAAATTCCATATAATTTGTATGGTGGGTATAGTTTTACAAATGCATCACACATAAAAGATATATTGTCATTGTTAAAAATATTATCAAACGATAGAGATACTATAGCATGGTTAAGATATTTAACACTATTTCCTAATATAGGAGAGAGGGGGGCAATTACCTTTATTGAAAATTTCATTATGAAAGAAGAGAATCTTTCTAATTTAGATGTGGATGAAAAATTTAAAGAACCCATAAAAATTTATAATAAATTAATGAATCATGATTTAGAATTCATTATTGAAAATGCAAAAAAATTATTAAGCCCATTTTTAAGTACTAAATGGAAAAATGAGTGGGAAGCAAGATCAAAAGATATTGAATTATTATCGATTCTTATAACAAAAGATATGACTTTAAATGATTTGTTAGAGTCTGTAATTTTTAACGAAATTGGAGAGGGAACGAAAGGTTTGAGCCCTGATGATTTTGTTATTCTTTCTACTATTCATAGTGCAAAAGGATTAGAAGCAAAAAATTGTTTTATTTTTGGTGCTAATCCAGGAAATTATCCATCAATATATTGCAGAAGCAAAGAGGAAATAGAGGAAGAAAGAAGGGTTTTGTATGTTGCATTAACTCGAGCTAAAGAAAATCTGTATATAACGAAATTGTTGAATAAAATGAATGAATATAGTGGAGAGTATTTTTTTAAAAATATACCGTCGGAGTTATTTGAAATTGTAAATCATGTGAAAGAAGAACCTTTAATAGATACTTCGGAATATTTAAGTGATGATTTAATATTTTTAGGTGGAATTGAGTAATTAGTTATAGTGATTTGTATGGTATTTTGTATGGTATTTTAATATGTTAAAATTAAATTCATAAATTACAGTTATTTAATTAAATAGTTCAATTGACGCCACCCCAAATACCTTTAATAAAAAAGCCACTTACATAAGTGGCTTTTTTATTGACAAGATTTTTATATTTTTTTAAATTCTCAAGAATATCAATAATTTACAAAACAAAAAAGATTCATTATTTGAGTAAATATAGAATAAAACCCTCAAGCAACTGATTTAAATATCAATTTCATCATGTTTATTTTAAAAATAGATTTCACTTCGATATTTACATAGTGAGTACTTGACCTTCCTATAATGGTAAGGTCTATGCTTTAAGCAATCAAAGAATATTTATAGGTAAATCCCATGGGAACCGAAATAAATCAAAGATTAAGCTTACAAATTGAAGGTATGACTTGTGCAAGCTGTGTAAGTCGTGTTGAAAATGCTATTAAAAAAGTTGATGGTGTGCGATCAGCCTCAGTAAATTTAGCCACTGAGCGTGCAGACATTACACTTAATAAGCCTTTAGATCGTCAATTATTAATTCATGCAATTGAACAAGCAGGCTATGATGTTCCCCAAAACAGAATTGAATTATCAATAAAAGGTATGACCTGTGCCTCATGTGTTGGTCGTGTCGAGAAAGCACTCAAAGCCATCTCTGGTGTAACTGAAGCAAATGTCAATCTTGCAACTGAACGAGCAACAGTAAGTGGTTCGGCAAGTGTAGAGGCATTGATCGCAGCAATAGATAAAGCTGGATATGATGCTGTAGAAATTCAAGCTTCAATTGCCGATCCATCTGAGCAGCTTCAGAAAAAAGATCAAGAACGCGCTGAACTTAAACGTGATTTAATTCTTGCCACGCTTTTTGCTATGCCTGTGTTTATTCTTGAAATGGGCTCTCATCTAATTCCAAGCTTTCATCATCTGATTGCTCAAACCATTGGGATGCAAAATAGTTGGTACATACAATTCGTACTGACTACCCTTGTATTAACGATTCCAGGTAGAAGATTTTATTTAAAAGGCATCCCCGCTTTATTTCGTCTCGCACCAGATATGAATTCTTTGGTAGCCGTTGGAACATTAGCTGCATATCTATTTTCTATAGTGGCTACCTTCATTCCAGACACACTCCCTTCGGGAACAGTCAATGTTTATTATGAAGCTGCTGCGGTTATTGTTGCTTTAATCTTACTTGGTCGTTTTCTTGAAGCAAAAGCAAAAGGACGTACTTCAGAAGCGATTCAACGTTTAGTCAGTTTACAAGCTAAAACAGCTCATGTTCACCGTGATGGACAAATGCTTGAGATTGCAATTGATCAAGTTATTGCTGGTGACACGGTGATTGTAAAACCTGGCGAAAGAATACCTGTTGATGGAAAAGTGACTGATGGAAATAGTTTTGTCGATGAATCCATGATTACAGGTGAACCGATACCTGTTGAGAAAGTGGTTGGTAGCGATGTGGTAGGAGGTACGATTAATCAAAATGGAACTCTCACTTTTACAGCATTAGCTGTTGGTGGTGAAACCATGCTGGCGCAAATAATTCGCTTAGTTGAGCAAGCACAAGGCTCTAAAATGCCGATTCAAGCGGTAGTCGATAAAATTACCTTATGGTTCGTACCAGCAGTAATGTTTTCAGCAGTGCTGACATTCTTAGTTTGGTTAATTTTCGGCCCATCTCCTGCCCTAACTTTTGCCTTAGTAAATGCAGTCGCAGTACTGATTATCGCTTGTCCATGTGCTATGGGTTTGGCAACACCTACATCGATCATGGTGGGTACAGGTCGTGGTGCAGAATTAGGCGTGTTGTTCCGTAAAGGCGAAGCTTTACAGCTATTAAAAGATGCAAAAATTGTAGCTGTTGATAAAACAGGTACTTTAACTGAGGGACATCCAGAATTAACTGATTTTGAAGTCACATCTCAGTTTGAACGAGATCAAGTTTTGGCTGCTGTAGCTGCTGTTGAATCCCGATCAGAACATCCTATCGCAAAAGCGATTGTTGATCAGGCCAAGCTAGAGAACTTGGTTCTTCCTAAAGTTAATCACTTTAATTCGGTTACGGGTATGGGTGTATCTGCAGTGATCAATGATGATATTCAAATTAATATCGGTGCTGATCGTTATATGCAGCAGCTCGGTATTGAAGTACAACCCTTCGCAACAACTGCTTTACGTTTAGGTGATGAAGGTAAATCACCACTTTATGTTGCGATGAATGGTCAACTAGCAGGAATTATAGCGGTTGCAGATCCAATTAAATCCACGACTCCCGCAGCGATTCAAGCTTTACACCAATTAGGGCTGAAAGTCGCAATGATCACTGGAGATAATGCACGTACTGCTCAGGCAATTGCAAAACAATTAGGAATTGATGAGGTAATCGCTGAAGTCTTACCTGAAGGAAAAGTTAATGCAGTCAAAGAGCTAAAATCCCAATATGGTCATATTGTCTTTGTTGGTGATGGCATTAATGATGCCCCTGCATTAGCTGAAGCCGATGTAGGTGTAGCGATAGGTACAGGTACAGATGTTGCAATTGAATCGGCAGATGTCGTGCTCATGTCTGGTAATATGCAAGGTGTAACAAATGCAATCGCCTTATCCAAAGCCACAATCGGCAACATTCATCAAAACCTGTTTTGGGCTTTTGCTTATAACACCATGCTAATTCCTGTTGCCGCTGGAATATTATATCCAAACTATGGAATTTTAATGTCACCCATCTTTGCTGCAGGAGCTATGGCATTATCTAGCGTCTTTGTATTAGGAAATGCATTACGTCTACGTCGTTTTCAACCACCCTCAGTACATCTAGGTTGAGGAGAATAAGATGAATATTGGTAAAGTCTCTCAAGCTTCAGGGGTCTCAACCAAAATGATTCGATACTATGAACAGATTGGTTTGATCCCGACTGCGGGGCGTAATAATGCAGGTTATCGCTCCTACTCATCGACTGATGTTGAACGTTTAAAGTTTATCAAGCGAAGTCGAGAATTGGGATTTTCAGTTGTGGAAATCTCAGATTTGCTTGATCTGTGGAATGATCGCAATCGACAAAGTGCTGATGTAAAACGCTTAGCACTCGGACATATTGAGAAATTAGAACAACGCATAAACGACTTACAGCAAATGGCGAATACGCTGAAAGATTTAATCAATTGCTGCGCAGGTGATGATCGACCTGAATGTCCGATTCTTGAGGGTCTCAAAGAACCGAGCAATGAAAATAAGGAACAGCATCACCATAATGATCTGCTATCAATTTCACCATTAGCGAAGAAAAAATAAGGTATTAAAAAGGGCTACGAAAATGTAGCCCTTAAACTTTGTCTAAATGATTTTAGCGCGGTGGGAAACCTGCTTCAGTCAATGCTTCAGCAACCTGCTCTTGTGTTGCTGTTGTTTCAACTGTCACTTTACGACTTGGTGGATCAGCAATCACTTTAGCATTTGCATCCAAAGCTTGAATTGCTCGAGTAACACCGCGAGCACAACCACCACACGTCATATTCTCTACATGAAATTCCATGATATCTCTCCAATAAAATAGATGGTTAATAGAATATATTCCTTCCCATCATTGTAAGGTCAAGCGATTTTTTACTTGATCTTCTTTAGAGTTAGGTTACACCTTAGCTACTAGAAAAAACTCGGAGAACAACTCCAAGTTTAATTCAATGATTTCCACCTAAATCATGCGGTTAATGTGGTGCAGGGCCACCTACTATCGGCTTAGGTTTAGGACTTAACCAAATTAATAGACTCGCAAACACAAACACCAAAGCCAAAATCATAAAGACATGATTTGCTGAAATCGTAATTGCTTCTTTATCGACAAGATTGGCGATCGTTGCCAAAGTAGCATCAGAAGAAAACCCATTTTGCAGCAATGTATTTTGAACCTCTTGTGGATGCAATGAATTAACCATTTCACTACGCGCCACTTTGGTGTGATCATCCCAAATCGTAACTGCAATCGAAGCACCGATTGCCCCTGCCATGGTTCTTAGAAAATTC
Source organism: Acinetobacter sp. A22 (assembly GCF_030913345.1). Classification (NCBI taxonomy): domain Bacteria; kingdom Pseudomonadati; phylum Pseudomonadota; class Gammaproteobacteria; order Moraxellales; family Moraxellaceae; genus Acinetobacter; species Acinetobacter sp. A22. Next base: position 369,417 of record NZ_CP133162.1, on the reverse strand, counting down.
ATCAAACCTGCAGCAGATGCCATTTCTTGGGGAAGAACCGAGCCCATTGCAATATTAGACAACGGAATAAAGAAAAATGGGACAGCAAAACCCTGCAATATCTGAGGCCAAGCCAATGCCATAAAATCTGCATCAGTTACCCAAAATGCACGCATTAAGGTTACAACACCCAGCAAAGCCAAACCAAAACTCGCTAAAGCACGTGGATCATATTTGGTTGATAATTTGGCTACAATTGGAGACATAGTCAAACTACCAAAGCCCATAGTTGCCGTTAGATAACCAGCCCATGTTGCGGTATATCCTAGATTGATTTGCAACCACTGTGGGATCAATACAATACTGCCAAAAAATGCCCCAAACCCAAATGCTAAGGCAGTGACAGAAACTGCAAAACCTCGATGCCTAAAAACATATAAATTTACAACAGGGTGTTTTTCGGTTAACTCCCAAATCATAAAAACAATAAAACCAATCACGGCAATTAAAGCTAAAACGATAATACTACAACTGTTGAACCAGTCTTTTTCATGCCCAAGATCAAGCATGAGTTGTAACGCACCAATCCAAAGTACAAGCAATCCCAGCCCAATCGCATCTATGCGTAATTTTTCTGTTTTGGTTTCAGCTACCGACAACAAACGCATCGCAGCGAGAACACAAAATATTCCGACAGGTATATTGATAAAAAATATCCAATGCCATGATAAATTATCGCTAATCAAACCGCCTAAAATAGGACCTAGAATAGGTCCAATCACCGTTGTCATTGCCCATAGCCCCATCGCTTGAGCATGTTTTTCAGGTGGAAAAATACGCATCAATAATGTTTGACTCAGTGGCATTAACGGTCCACCACAAAGCCCTTGTCCGATACGAAAAAAGACCAACATTTCTAATGAAGTCGCTAGACCGCATAAAAAAGAAAAGACCGTAAAGCCAATCAAACCAAAGACAAAGACACGAACCGTACCAAATCGCCCTGCCAACCATCCAGTTAAAGGAACACAGATGGCTTCAGCCACTGCATAAGACGTAATCACCCAAGTTCCTTGAGAACTTGAAACGGCGAGGTTACCAGTGATATGAGGAACAGAAACGTTAGCAATCGTCGTGTCTAACACCACCATAAAGTTAGAAAGTGCAATTACAAAAGCTGCAAGCAATAATCGCCCACCACTGAGTTCTGCAAAAGGATTCTGAGTCTTCATGATGAATTACTTCGATGCGAGATCAATATCTACTTGCATTGAAAGACCTACTCGCAGAGGATGCTCAGCCAACTCTTTAGGATCTAAGGTAATGCGCACAGGTAAGCGCTGAACCACTTTAATCCAATTTCCAGTCGCATTTTGTGCAGGAATCAATGCAAAAGCAGCACCTGTTCCACCTGAGAAACCTTGAACTTTGCCGTGATAAACGACTTCATCCCCATATAAATCAGATGTTAATGTCACAGTTTGACCTGCTTTCACTTTTGCCAATTGGCTTTCTTTGAAGTTGGCATCTACATACAACGCTGAAACTGGTACGACAGACATCATGACTGTTCCAGGTGCAACACGCTGTCCAATTTGAATATTCTTACGTGTTACAACACCATCTACAGGGGCACGTATAACCGTTCTTTCCAAATCTAATAATGCTTGATCAACATGTGCTTTTGCCACTAAAACATCTGGGGTTGAAGCCTCATTGAAACCTTGAATCAAAGCATCGTTTGCTGCCAAAGTACTTACCGCAGCATTACGACTCGACATAGCTTGAGAAAGTCCCGCTGAGCAAGCTCTAAACTGGCTTTTGCAGTCGAAACAGCACTTTGTGATTTACTTAATTCTTCTTTAGAAATTGCACCTGAAGCAGCTAGTTCGTTACGACGTTTTAACTCTAAACTCACTCGATCGTATTCAGCTTGGGCTTTATTGACTTGAGCTTGAGCACTTGTGATTTCATCTTTAGTTACGATCACCTGTGAATTCAGAGAACTGCTATTTGCTTGGCTTTGTTTGTATTGACGTTGTGCTTTTGCAAGCTCCGCTTGAGCCTGTGCAAGTTAAATTTGTGCATCTCGTTGGTCGATTTTAACTAAGATATCGCCACGTTTAACCTGCTGTGTATCCTTCACTAAAACTTCAGCAACCTGTCCACCGATCATAGACGTCACTTGTGCTGTTTCAGCACCAACATAGGCATTATCAGTGCTTACAGAATGATGAAAAAATAATGCCCAAATCCCATACAAAATTGCAGCTATGATAAGAATCAGGGCAAATAGTCCTAAAAACTTTTTACGCTTTGCTTTCATTGCATCATCAGATAAAGCTTGCTGTTCGTTGGTTTGGGAGTCAGTCATAAATTATTCCTGAAAATTAAATAGATCATTGACTTCTGTTTTAATCAGCCGATCAGTCTATGTATCGAAACTTAACCGAAAGTTAAAAACAAAAGATAAATATGAACAAAAATTTCAGAGCATTCTACCAACAAATAATCATATTACGAGAATAAAGAAAATAACTGATGCGTTCAGTTCTAGTATTTTGATAATAATTAAAACTACTTGTTTTCAGAAATAAAAAAAAAGCGCCGAATGGCGCTTTTTTGAAATTTTTCAAAAAATTAGAAAGCATATGAGGCGATTGCAGTCGCTATTGGCTTATCGTCATCATTGACCATCGTCATGCGCATCGTGCATCCCTTACGCCCTAAGCGCAAAGTTTCTGCACGAGCGATAAAATATTTACCACGACCAGGTGCAAGATAATCTACACGTATATCAACAGTAGCCAAACGAGAAACTTTTTTAATAGTATCGGGTAAATCCTCAGGCGTTGCACGGCGATATAGCTGTTCCATTGCAACCACTCCACCAATACTATCCAACATCGTTGCAGCAACACCACCATGCAAAATCTGGAACGCAACATTACCAATCAACTCTGGTTGCATCTCAATGTAGCCTTCAATTTGATCATCAACTACACGCATGACCATGCCACAGTGCTTAAAAAATGGTGAAGAATTAAATGCTTTACAAAGCTGTTTTAATACCACGCCATGATCGGCTTTAGCACCTAACTGAATATTACCTGTCCAGTTTTTCTTTACATCATTCATACGCTGCCTGAATCCATAGATCGAAGCTGATGAGCGTTGATAAATGCCTGCAAAAGCCCATGACTTATCATGAACACTGCATCACATGATCAAAATTTCAACAGCCCTTTTGAAACATCCCATAATTTTTACAAAACCAAAATTATAGGGCTACAATAGTGAGGACATCGAATTGACCTAAGCCGCTAAGTTCTCCCCTAGCATGACTTAAATGATTCAATTATTCCTATAGTGTAATACTGAACATCGAGATTGTTATGACTTATACGTTCAATCGTCCTGCTTTCCCTGCGACTCGCATGCGCCGTATCCGTAAAAATGACCAATTACGAGCGATGGTAAGCGAAACACAATTGACAGCTAATCACTTGATTTATCCAGTTTTTGTACTACCAGGACAACAAAAAGTTCAAGACATTCCGAGCATGCCAAATATACAGCGTTTATCTGCTGATTTATTGCTCAAAAAAGCAGAACAACTTCTTGAGTTAGGTGTTTCAAAGCTTGCATTATTTCCCGTTACCCCACAAGAAGACAAAAGTTTAACTGCTGAAGCAGCATGGCATGAAGATGGATTAGTACAAACCACTTGCCAATTACTAAAAAAAGAATTACCTGAAATGGTACTCATCACTGATGGTGCACTTGATCCTTATACCACTCATGGTCAAGATGGCATTATCGATGAAACAGGCTATGTGTTGAACGATGAAACTGTTGAATGCTTAATTAAACAAGCATTGAGTCATGCTGCGGCAGGTGCAGATGTTGTTGCCCCAAGTGACATGATGGATGGTCGTATCGGAGCAATCCGTCAAGCACTTGAACAAAACGGTTTTATTTATACCAATATCATGGCGTACTCTGCTAAATATGCATCAAGTTTCTATGGTCCATTCCGTGATGCAGTTGGTTCTGCTAGCAATCTAAAAGGTGGCAATAAATATAATTATCAAATGGATATCGGCAACCGTGCAGAAGCATTACATGAGATTGCTTTAGACATCCAAGAAGGTGCGGATATGGTCATCGTTAAACCAGGAATGCCATATCTAGACGTTGTTCGCGAAGTAAAAGATACTTTTGGCGTACCAACCTTTGTCTATCAAGTTAGCGGTGAATACGCGATGCTTGCAGGAGCTATACAAAATGGCTGGTTATCGGACAGTGTTATCTTAGAATCATTAATGTGCTGTCGTCGTGCAGGTGCAGATGGTATCTGGACTTATTTTGCTGAAGAAGCCGCTCGTAAACTCAAAGAGATGAAATAACTCTCCGAAGCTACAACACTCCTCACCTCTTTAATAAGGAGGGAGGAATCTTTAAATTGGTTTGACGTTAATATGCATATTGCCATCATTGGTGCAGGGATCAGCGGCTTAATGACAGCTCTGGAACTTGCTGAACAAGGCTATTTTGTTGATATTTTTGATCAACAGCAAGCAGGTCAAGCTGCATCTTGGGCTGGTGGTGGTATTTTATCGCCTATGTATCCGTGGCGATATGCACCTGAAGTTAACCAATTAGCTCAGTTTGGAAAACCGCTCTATCAAATGTGGAATGAAAAACTCTACCCAATCACAGGGATTGATTTTCAGATTCACGATACAGGCATGCTAATTTTCGATCAGGATGATTTTGATATTGGGTTGAGCTATGCAGCAAAGTTCAATGAGCCGATGCAACAATCAGAATATTTAAATCAGAATCAACTCAATCAGATTAATCCACGTGTTTCAGCAAAATTCCGAGAAGCCATTTATTTTCCTCATCTATCCAATGTGCGGAATCCTCGCCTACTTCAATCTCTGATTAGTTATTTGAAACAACATCCTTTGGTTCGTTTTTTTGAACATAGTCCAATCGAAAAGTTAATCATTCAAAAACATAAAATTAAGGGCTTCCAAAGCGAAGATGGTCACCAACACTTTGCTGATCATGTAGTTTTAACTTCAGGTGCGTGGACAAAGCATTGGGAAGAACAGTTACAACTGAATATTCCTGTTCGTCCTATCCAAGGTCAAATGTTGTTATTCAAAACACCTGAAAATTGGCTTCCAACGATGTGCATGAATCAAGTGATGTATCTGATTCCACGTCAGGATGGTCATATCGTCTGTGGTTCAAGTATGGCGGACTGCGGTTTTAATACCACTGTAGATGATCAAACTCAGCAAGACATTTTGACAGCGTGCCTAGAAATGGTTCCTGAGCTAGCTCAATTTCCAATCGTAAAACGTTGGGCAGGCTTGCGCCCTAGCTCACCACATGGCATCCCATACATTGGGGCGATTCCAGAGGTTGAAAATTTGTGGGCAAACTTTGGACATTTCCGCAATGGATTATGTATGGGAGCAGGTTCAGCACAACTGCTGCGTCAGCTCATTCTAGAGCAACCGACATGTGTTGAACCAAACGCGTACTCTCCAACCCAACTACAAAAGCAACTCTTAGTCGTCGAGTAAAATTTCACCTAATGCCATATCTAAAGTTGGATATTTAAACTCAAAACCAAGAGCTTGTAAGGCTTTTGGCTGTACATATTGACCATTTAAAATCAATTGTGATTGTTCGCCTAGAGCAAGCTCAAATACAAACTTTGGCAATGAGATAAAGGGTTTCCGCTTTAAGATTTTGCTAGCAATCTTAACGAATTGCTGTTGATTTGTTTGCTCAGGTGCAACGAGATTGTAAACCTTCTGCGCACTATTGGAGTCAAGTAAGAACACTATTGCACTTAACACATCTTGGATATGTATCCACACTACTGGTTGTTGCCCTGAACCAATCTTACCCGCGGCATTTAATCGAATCGGCAACAACATTTGCGGCAAAATTCCACCACCTTGACCAAATACAATCCCCAAACGAATAATCTTCGTATTCTGTTGGGAAAACTTTAAAGCCGTTTGCTCCCAAGCTTGGCAAAGCTCAGACATAAAAATTGCCTGCGCTGGGGTGTTTTCATCACAACTGGTATTCCATTGCTCTTGTGGATCAATACCATAGTAGCCAATCGCTGAGCCAGAAATAATGCATTTAGGAAAAATCTGTTGCTGTTGCAACCACTCATAAAGTCGTTGGGTGGTATTGACACGACTATTAATTAATTGCTGTTTACGCTCACTACTCCAGCGTTTCTGACCAATATTTTCGCCCGCAAGATTGATGACATAATCAATTTGTTGGGTTTGAATCTGCTCAAATGAAGCCACCCATTTCAAGTCAGGATGTTGTGAAGATTTATTCGTTTGTCGTGTTAGCGCAATGACCTTGTACTGTCTTTTCAACAAAAAAGGTAAAAGATGAGAACCAATAAATCCACTCGCCCCTGTTACCAATACAGTCAATTTTTGCATCGCACTACCTATCAAAAATCATGTGTATAGATAGTCTTAACAGAACAAGGGTGAATTACAAGTGAACTTTATTAACCTAGTTAAACATCTTGTTCGCCATTCGTTGTGCTTGTGCGCCATAGAACCACAATGTGATCAAATATAGAGGTATTGCAAGCATCAACCACATTACTACAACGATCATGAGAAAATTTGGCTGCTGTAAATACGCAATAAAGTTCTGCCAAACTTCAGGATCATTGCGACTAAAAATGAATAAACCGAGTAATAATCCAAATAAGTTGTACCCCCAAAAAATTAAACTAAACATGAAAGTGAGTTTATTTTTTTCAGTTGCAGTTGGGGCACGGCGTTGCTGTTTTAAAAATTTGAATAAAACAAAAATAATAGCAATCAAATACGGAATTGCTGTGAGTACACCTGCAATATTATTTGGTAAAATAGCAGCCAGCACGCCTGCTACCAAAGTTGAAACCAAACAAATAATAAAAAACCATAAATAATATAAACGAAGTGAAATCATGTAGTTAAACCCAATTTGAGTGGTTTCATTAATTAATTATAAATTTTTTTCACTTTTTTTTCATTTTTATGTCAACCGATCAACATTCTTTAGCGTTATATAGGGTACAAGGTCGCAGCAACCGAATCTAAATTGCACGGCATCCGCAACGATTTTCGGTGACCTTTCATTATGACTCTCCATCTTTAGCATTTGTTTTGTTAGCAGCCAAAACTTTTGATAAAGATTTTGACCGACGATTTATCATCACTCGAATCGTCGGTTTTTATTTTTCTAATGATACAAAAATAAAAATATAGGATTAGCCATGAACTCGATTATCTATTTTGAAATTCAATCCTCCAATCCCAAACGCGATACTCAATTTTATCAAGGTGTCTTTGGTTGGCATTTCAAGCATGTTGATGGCTTACCCATCGAATATTATCGTATCGAAACGGAAGGGATTCATGGTGGATTACTTCAACGTCCAGTCGCAATCCCCTCAACTGAATGCGGTACCAATGCTTTTACCTGTACGATTGAAGTAGACAATTTTGATGAAACCGCAGCCAAAATTTTAAGCTTGGGCGGTCTTATAGCGATGGATAAATTTGCGATTCCTCATCGTTGTTGGCAAGGCTATTTTCTCGACCTAGACAATAATGTCTTTGGTATATGCGAAATAGATGAGAATGCAAAATGACAGTGTTATACTAAATTTTCATAAAATTAAGATAGTTAATTCAAATAAAAATGAAATGTCCAAACTGTCAAAACGAAGTTGTGAATGAGAATATCAATATCCAAACGGATACGGGGAAATGTCAAAACTGCAATCATCTATTCAGAGTGTCTGAAAATTTTGATTCATCGCCCCAATTCGCTTTTGATATTAATCAACCACCCAAAGGTGCTTGGTATAAAAATGACATGCAAGAAATTAAACTTGGTGCAACCTTAAGAAGTCCAATCGCCTTTTTCTTGGTTCCATTTATGCTGATATGGTCAGGTGGTTCATTGGGTGGGATTTATGGTACCCAAATAGCAAACCAAGAATTTAGTCTTTTACAAAGTTTATTTGGTATCCCATTTATCATCGGTACATTAATCTTTGGTTTTTTTACTTTACTCGTCCTGTTTGGAAAAGTTGAACTCACCATAAATCGTCAAGGTGGAAAGGTTTTTACAGGCATTGGGAAACTAGGTAAATCCAAATCTTTTTTGTGGAATGAAGTGAGTCGAATCAGAGAAAATCATATTCAAAATGCTTCCAACAAACAACAAGGACAAATCTTTATAGATGCCGCGCAACCCATTCGCTTTGGTTTGGGCTTATCTCCAGAACGTCAACATTATATATTTCATGCATTAAAACGAATACAAATGCAGTATAAACCTGAAAGAAGATAATTCATGGCTTTTCCAATTGAGCAACAATATATTTTAGACGCTGAGAAAGAACTCAACCTTGTATTTCCATCATCTTTTAAAAATAAAATGATGATCGAAAATGGTGGCAATATTTTTGTTGAAGATGATGATTGGCAAATTTTCCCATTTTTCGATCAATCCAATCAAAAAAGAAAAATACGTACATGCAACCATATCTTGCATGAAACAAAAATTGCGAAACAATGGACTGGCTTTCCATTACATGCCATTGCGATCGCCCGTAATGGATGCGGAGATTATTTAATTTTTCTTCCGCAGAAACACGACCCACATACGCTTTCAGATCTAGTCCATATTTGGTTTCATGGCACCAATGAAATTCAACTCGTTGATTTAGATTTTAAAACGTTGGTATAGAGCCTATCTTAAAACGCTAAATCAACTTATCGCATCAGTGTTTGATGATTAAAATAAAAATTTGGAATTATTTACCCTGAAACTGTGGCAAACGTCTTTCCAGCATGGCTCGAACACCCTCTTGAGCATCCTCAGATTCAAATAGTGGTTTAAGGTAGTTATCCATTTTATCAAACGCAACTGTATGCCCTAAAGTCACTCCATCGGTTGCAGAAGCTAATAGAGCCTGCACAGCAAGTGGCGCAGCAATACAAATCTCTTTAGCAACTTCGATTGCACGCTCAAGTTGCTTACCTTTTTCTACAACCTCAGAAACAAGATTCAACTCATTCGCTTTTTGAGTATCAAAGGTTTTACCTGTAAGCAAATAAGGCATGGCTTTTTGCCAACCTGCCGCCTGTACAAAACGAACCGTTGCACCGCCAAAAGGCATAATTCCCCGTAGTACTTCGAGTTGCCCAAACACAGTATCTTCACTGGCTATTACCACATCTGCATTGAGCATGAGTTCCACTCCAGCGGTATAACAAATACCCTGCACTGCAACCACAACAGGTTTAGTTCTATGTCTTCCTCCAACGCCCCAAGGATTAATTTGAGCATCGGCAAAATTAAAAATCCCATGCGGAATTTTCGGTTGTAATTCCACTAGGTCTAGACCAGCGGTAAAATGATCTCCATGCGCAAAAATGACAGCACAACGTAATTCAGGATTATTTTCATATTCTGTTAATGCTAAAGATAAATCATCAATCATATGGCTATCAAAGGCATTGCGTTTTGCCACACGATCTAAACCGATCAACATAATATGATCAATCATTTCACGGCTTACTTTTCCTAAGCTCATTTTCTATTTCCTATTATTTAGTTTTTCGATACCAAACTAGTTGATCGTTTTAAAATGATCAAGCGATATCTTGTAGCTACTTTCTGCTTGGCTAAGCTCTACTTTTTTCTTGAATACGTGCTACCTTATTCGCATTCATTTCATTATTAGATTCACTTATGACCGTGCGTTTTTTTCATACTTCTGACTGGCATCTGGGACAGTTTTTCTACAACCATTCCCGCCACTATGAACATGAACAATTTCTTGCATGGTTACTTGAGCAAATCAAAATTAAACAGCCGCATGCTTTACTCATTGCAGGTGATATTTTTGATGTGATCAATCCGAGCTCACAGGCACAAAAACAGCTTTATCAATTCCTTGCCGATGCGCATGATCTTGCACCACAGATGCAAACATTGATGATTGCGGGAAATCATGATTCAGGCTATCGGATTGAACAAGTTGAACCCTTACTTGAAAAATATAATGCCAAAACAGTCGGAGTAATTCGCTGGAATGAAGATAAAAGCTTAGATTTAGATCGTTTAATTTTGCCGATTTATGATGAGCAAAAACAGATTGTCGCATGGTGTATTGCCCTGCCTTTCTTACGTTCAGCCGAAATCACAGGTTTCAATGAAAACACCACAAACAGTCAAAATGCGATTGCCTATCTGCATCAACATTTAATCGCTGAAGCAAAACGCCGTAAAACCGATGATCAAGCTTTAATTCTGATGTCACATGCACATATGCAAGGTGGTGAAACTTCAGATTCTGAACGTCCAATTATTATTGGTAAGGAAGAAGCACTTTCAACTACGCTGTTTGATGATGAGATTAACTATGTGGCTTTAGGGCATCTGCATAAACCACAAAAAGTCGGACATGATCACATTCGTTATAGTGGCTCTCCGATCCCTTTATCATTTAGTGAAATTAACTATAAACACCAAGTGGTTGAAGTCACGATCGATCCCAATGCAACTGACAATCAAGTTGAGTTTGAAGCAATTGCCATTCCACGAGCGATTCAATTACACAAAATTAAAGGTGAACTCAATGACGTCATACAGCGACTCAAAAATCTGCCACAGGGTGTTATTGAATGTATAGATCATCGTGAATATGTTGATATTGAATATCACACAGCCACGCCTCCTCAACCGAATCTCAGACAACAATTTGAAGATGCCCTGCCTAAAGATCGTTACCGTTTAGTGCGGATTTCACGACAATATTTATCCAATCAAACCAATGCAGAAATTGAATCAAAAATTAATTTAGAGCCACCAACACCCGAAAAACTGTTTCAACAAATTTGGGAGAAAAAAGGCTATAGCGCTGATGATGAAGTCACCAAAGACTTTTTAAGCTTAGTTGCTGAAGCACAGAAAAAACTTGAAGATGATCAAACAGTTTAAGGATTTGCCATGAAAATTTTATCCATTCGACTAAAAAATCTGGCATCTCTTGCAGGTGAGCATTTTATTGATTTTGAAAGTGAACCTTTAGCACATGCTGGATTGATTGCGATTATAGGAAAAACAGGTGCAGGTAAATCCACGATTTTAGATGCGATGTGCCTTGCCCTATTTAATCAAATCCCACGACTAAAAGGCAGTGATGGCAAACTAATCGATGTAGATGGATCAGAATTGCTGACAAACTCTCCTCTCACTGTATTACGTCGTGGTACTGGACATGGTTTTGCCGAGCTGTGTTTTGTCGCACAGGATCAAAAACATTATTTAGCGCGTTGGGAAATTAAACGTGCCCGTGAAAATGCCAATGGTAAATTACAAAGTGTACAACGCTCATTGAAATGCCTCACCGATGGCGTAGTTGTCGCAGATAAAACCAAAGCCGTCGAAACGCATATTCAACAAATTACACAGCTCAGTTTTGAACAATTCACTCGTGCGGTGCTTTTGGCACAATCCGAAGTCACCGCCTTTTTAAAAGCACGGGATAATGAACGTGGTGAATTATTGGAATATCTGACCAACTCCAGTATTTTTGCCAAGATTGGACAGTTGGCTTTTGAAAAAACCAAAGAAGTTCGCTTACAACGAGAAAAATTAGAAAGTGTTTTAGGACACATTGAAATTCGTTCTGATGAAGAAATCGCTGAGTTACAACAGCGATTCAAACAGCTACAGCAACACGTGCAACAACTTGAAAATGAAAAAAATCAATTCAGACAACAACAACAGTGGTTTGAACAACGCGATAAAATTAATAAAGACATAGCGTTAAAAAAACAAGACTATGATCTGCAACTTAAAACCCAAGAAAACATTGCCAAAGATCGGTATTTACTGAGTCAATTAGAGACATTCGCTGAGATACGCCCAATCGTATTTCAACAACAACAATTGCAAAAAACATTGCAACAACTCGCGCCACAAATTCAACAAAAACATAATGAATTTAGCACTTTAACCACTCAATTTGAGCAGCAAAAAACGCTTTATACACAAGTAGAAACAACACTCAATCAATTTCAAGATTACGAGCAAAAGCATCAAACTGAACTGACACAAGTACGCAAGTTTGTGCAAGAACGTGATTATATTGCTGAAGAATATAAGAAAACCAAAATTCGACTGACTCAACTGGAAAATCAGCAGCAACCACTCATCGAGCAACAACAACAGCTTCAACAAAGCATCCAAAACTTGAGTGCGCAACATACGGCTTGCTTAGAACAGTTAAAACACAGTGCCCAATACGCTCCTTTGGATAAAGGCTTACATGCCCATATTCAACAACTTAAGCAATTTATTCAGCAATATCAAAAAGTAGAAAACACACTAGGCTCTATTCAACAAGCACAGACCCAACTTAAACAAGATCAAAACACATTCAACAGTTTAATCACGCAATTTGGCACGACCCAACAAATTGAACAGCGTATTGAGCAACAGTCGAAACTAAAAGAAACCCAACAAATTCGCCTCAATCAATTGGATTCAATTCAACAAAAACTTCAGCATTATTTTGAATTAAAAAATGAAGTCCTTACGCAGCAAAAAAAATTTGAAGATGTACAAAAGCAAGCTCAACAGCTAGAACAACACAGCAAAAAAGCTGAGCAAGATTATCAAGCTGCTAAAACTGAACGTGAGAAACTACAACAGGTTTTGCAACAACAACGCCTGTTGCATGCTGAAAATATTGAACATCTAAGAGCTGGACTCAAGCACGGCGAAGCTTGTTTGGTTTGTGGCAGTAGCGAGCATCCTTATCGTGATGACGAGAGCCAAATCTCTAAAGCTCTATATGCCTTGCAACAACAACAAGAATTACAAGCGATTCAACAGGAACAACAACTTTTCCAACTTTGGCAAAAAGCTCAACAACAATTCACTCAAAGCTATACTGAACAAAATCAATTGCAACAGCAATTGCAACAATTGAATGAAAAAGTAAAAACACATGATCAGGTGTTACAACAGCATGTATCACAGACGAATATTCAACTTGATTTCAGTCTCACTGAGCATGACATCACGACTAAGATGCAATCATTGGTTTTACAAGCGTCACAAACTCAACAGCAGCTTGAAAAGGAATTGTTACAACTTAATCAAGCCAATAAAGATCAGCATGTGCTCAATCAAAACATTCAGAATATTCTTCATCAACTTCAGACCGTAGAGAATTTACATCAACAGATTCAACATATCGTGGATTGTCTCAATGCAGACGATAAAATGGCTTGGTCTAAACATGACATGTCAATCTCACAACACATATTGCAAGCATTGCAGCAACGTAGCCAACAACTAGAGCATGCAGAATCGCTCATCAAACAGAAAGAACAAATTAATCAGCAGTTGAATGTTTTAAAGACCAATTTGACGGGACTCACTACGCAACAAACTGAATGCGCACAACAATTAAAAGACATCGAAATTAAAGGTAAACAGAATACGGATACTGCTAATCAACTGATTATCACCATGACAGGTTCAACTGAAATCAAAGCCAATGAATGGTTGCAACATCATGATCAACAACGCCAGCAATTGCAGAGTAAATATCAGCAAGTGAAGCAAAGTTTTGAACAAGCTCGTCAACATTTTGAGCAGCAGAAAAATGTGCTCGAACAACTCAAAGCACAGCAGCAACAAAATCATGATTCTCTTGAACTATGTAAAACTGAAATCACTAATTGGTTAGCCCAGCATCAAAATTTTGCAGAAGATCAACTCAGTGAATTACTTGCGTTTTCATCAACTCAGGAACAGCAGATTCGAAATGCAATACAACAAGCGGACCGTGCTTTGAGTGAAGCAAATTCTGCATTGAAAACTATGCAAGAACAGTTGAATGTACATCTTCAATCTGAACCCAACATTCAGGTTGAACAACTGACTGAATTGATAAATGCCAATCAAGAAATTTTGCAACAGACAACAGATCAACGAGATCAACTTAAACTGCAATTGGAAGTGCATCAGCAAAATTTAGCCAAACAAAAGAAATTTGCTGATCAGATTCAACAGATCCAGCAACAAGAGCACCGCTGGAATAAGATTTCTAGTTTAATTGGTGATTCAAAAGGTAAAGAATTCCGTGATTTAGCCCAACAGTACAATCTCGATATTTTACTTGAATATGCTAATCAACAATTGGCGATGCTGTCTCAGCGCTATACCCTAAAACGTTTGGATAATTCACTCAGTCTTGCGATTATTGATCATGATATGGATGGCGAAACCCGTTCAGTTGCTTCACTGTCTGGTGGGGAATCATTCCTCACTGCCCTTGCCATTTCATTGGCGATTGCCAATATGGCATCAGGTTCGATGAAAATCGAATCGCTGTTTATTGATGAGGGCTTTGGCACCTTGGATGCATCTTCTCTGCATATGGTGATGAATGCGCTGGATCAGTTACAGAGCCAAGGGCGTAAAGTCATTTTAATTTCACACATTCAGGAAATGCATGAACGCATTCCTGTTCAGATTCAGGTACAACCGATGGGTTCAGGATCAAGTCGGATTGAAGTGGTGGGTTAAAGTGAATAATCCCTTGCCCCAAACAATGCTGTCCCGACTCTAACCATGGTTGAACCCGCAGCAATTGCTGCATCCAAATCAGCAGACATACCCATACTCAAAGTATCCCAATCTTGAGGCTGTGCATGTAATGATTTCACTTGATCAAATAAATTTTTAGCATCAGCAAACGCAGCAACATTATTAGGCGCTGGAATCACCATCAAACCACGTAAACGTAAATTAGGTAGTCGGCTGATTTGCTCTACTAATTCTGCGACCTCATTGGGTTCACAACCATCTTTAGAGTCTTGTCCGTCAATATTGACTTGTAAACATATATTTAATGGCTTTTGAGTTTCTAAACGTTGGCTAGATAGGCGCTCTGCGATAATTAAGCGATCAACACCATGTACCCAATCAAACTTTTCAGCTAAATGTTTGGTTTTATTACGTTGTACATGACCAATAAAATGCCATTCAATATCTAAATCTTGTAACTCTTCAATTTTTGCCAACGCTTCTTGTAAATAGTTTTCACCAAAACTCCGTTGACCAACCGCATACATTTCGCGCAAGCTTAAACTAGGATGTGTCTTCGATACAGCCAACAATTGCACAGTATTAGGATCGCGTTGTACACGCAGACACGCCTGCTCAATTTGACTTAATACTTGTAAGCGTGATTGTTCTGATTGATTCATTGACACAGTTCTCATTTACGAAATGTTTTTTTGCTTTCACATTCTATAATGTGTTGGTAACACAGAGTGAAAGCCGTATATTATTCTACAAAATAATGAGACATTTTTTGATTGTTTCGGGGAAATTATGGATATTACAGAATTACTCGCGTTTTCAGTAAAAAACGGTGCTTCGGACTTACACCTTTCAGCGGGTATGCCACCAATGATTCGCGTGGATGGTGAAGTTCGCCGTATCAATTTACCAGCATTAGAACATAAAGATGTACACCGTTTAGTGTACGACATTATGAATGACAAACAACGTCGTGATTACGAAGAAGATCTAGAAACGGACTTTTCATTTGAAGTACCAAACATTGCCCGTTTCCGTGTAAACGCATTTAACCAAAACCGTGGTGCGGGTGCTGTATTCCGTACCATTCCATCTAAAGTCTTAACCATGGAAGACTTGGGTTTAGGAACAATTTTCAAAGATATTTGTGACTACCCGCGTGGTATTGTTCTGGTCACTGGTCCAACGGGTTCAGGTAAATCAACGACATTGGCTGCAATGATTGATTATATTAATGAGCATCGTTATGACCATATTTTAACGGTTGAAGACCCAATCGAATTTGTACATCAATCAAAGAAATGTTTGATTAACCAGCGTGAAGTGCATCGTGATACACATGGCTTTAACGAAGCACTTCGTTCAGCCCTTCGTGAAGACCCTGATATTATCCTAGTCGGTGAGATGCGTGACCTAGAGACAATTCGTCTTGCTCTAACCGCAGCAGAAACAGGTCACTTAGTATTTGGTACTCTGCATACCACCTCAGCAGCAAAAACCATTGACCGTGTGATCGACGTATTCCCTGCCGAAGAAAAGGATATGGTTCGTGCGATGTTATCCGAATCATTACAAGCAGTAATTTCACAAACATTGTTGAAAAAGAATGGTGGTGGTCGTGTTGCAGCGCATGAGATCATGATCGGTATTCCTGCGATTCGTAACCTTGTTCGTGAAAACAAAGTTGCACAGATGTACTCTGCGATTCAGACAGGAGCTAACTACGGCATGACCACACTCGATCAAAGTCTTAAAAACTTAGTTTCGAGAGGCATCATTAGCCCTCAAACAGCTCGTACTGTTGCTAAACAACCTGAATCATTCCTATAAAAACTAAAATTAATGGGGAAAGTATATGGATTTTAATGATTTACTCAATCTAATGATTGAACAAAGTGCTTCGGATTTATTTGTTACCGCTGATGTTGAACCTTCAATGAAAATCAACGGTCAGATTGTTCCTGTGGCTAAAGCAAAACTTTCAGGCGAAATTGTAGGTCAGTTATTACACTCAATCATGAGTGATAAACAACGTAAAGAATTTGAAGATACTCGCGAGTGTAACTTCGCAATTATGAACCGTGAGAAAACAGCACGTTTTCGTGTGAGTGCATTCCAACAACGTGATATGCCAGGTATGGTATTACGTCGTATCGAAACGGTTATTCCAACAATGGATGAATTAAAACTACCTGCAATCCTCAAAGATTTAGCGATGACCAAACGTGGCATCATTATCTTTGTTGGTGCAACAGGTACAGGTAAATCAACCTCGCTCGCGTCAATGATCGGATATCGTAATCAAAACTCTAAAGGTCATATCATCACCATTGAAGACCCGATCGAGTTTGTACACCAACACGCGGGTTGTATTGTGACTCAACGCGAAGTCGGTATTGATACAGACTCTTTTGAAGTAGCTTTGAAAAATACACTTCGTCAAGCACCCGATGTGATCTTGATTGGTGAGATTCGCTCTCGTGAAACAATGGACTATGCGATTGCTTTCGCAGAAACAGGTCACTTAGTACTTGCTACACTTCACGCGAATAACGCTAACCAAGCATTAGACCGTATTATTCACTTCTTTGAAGCTGACCGTCATGCTCAACTACATATGGATTTATCGCTCAATCTAAGAGCAATGGTCGCTCAACAGTTAATTCCAACACCTGATGGAAATTCACGCCGAGCAGCTATCGAAATTCTAATTAATACACCGTTACTATCAGATTATATCCGTAAAGGTGAAATTCATGAGATTAAAGACCTCATGAAACGCTCGCGCGAATTAGGCATGCAAACATTTGACCAAGCGCTTTATGATTTATATAAAGCTGGTGAAATCACGTATAAAGATGCGCTTAAACATGCAGACTCACCAAACGATTTACGTCTCACCATTAAACTTTCTGAAGAAGGTGCAGATCAATTGTTAAGTGCAAGTCGCAACATTACATTTGATGGTCAATAAGCTCTCTTAAATCATTAAAAAAAGGAAGGTTTTTGTAACCTTCCTTTTTTATTTGTTTTATTTCAGTGAAAATTTCTATCTTTACTGAAACAACACTTATTTCTTACGATAAGCATCTTTGCATTCTTGATTACTACAATACCCATATAAATTTAATGAGTGTCCTGTCAAAGTAAAACCATGCTGATCAGCTACAGAATGTTGTTCTTTTTCAATAACATCATTAGTAAATTCAATAACTTTGTTACAGTTTAAACATACTAAGTGATCATGATGATCTTCTTGCATGATTTCAAAAACTGAATGATTATTTTCAAAATGATGACGTTGGATAATTCCTGCAGCTTCGAATTGTGTTAATACACGGTAAACTGTCGCTAAACCAACATCTTCACCTTGTTCAAGCAAAGTTTTATAAATATCTTCTGCACTTAAATGATGTTGTTTCGAATTTTCTAATAATTCCAAAATCTTAATACGAGGAAGGGTAACTTTAAGTCCAGCTTTGCGTAAGTCTTGGTTGGAAATAGGCATGAAAAAAGGTCTCTCAACAAATCTTAAGTTGGAATAGGCAATAGAGTTTAGATGCAGTATGATCTATCCTTGAATCAAATGCATCATCATTTATCAGGATAGTGTAGCAAAATGCAAAAAATCATGCTGGCGTTATTCGTCACTTCAGTACTTAGCGGTTGTTCAGTCTTTGGTATTTATAAAGTTGATATTCCACAAGGAACACCGTTAACCAAAGCACAAGCATCTCAAGTACAAGTAGGCATGAGCTTTCAGCAAGTTCGCTTCTTGTTGGGTAGTCCAACGGTTACTGATCCACTGAATCCATTACGTTGGGACTATATTTACAACTATATCCCTGGTACATATGCCAAAAAAGCAAAAATACCTGCAGCACATGGACAACATTTAAAAATTTACTTTGATGCAAATGGTAATGTTGAACGCATTGAAGGTTTAGATACAATTCCAGAGTCACAACCTGGTTTACCAGCATCTAAAGAAGCGATCTTAACAGCGCCGCCACTATAACGGCTTTAGGTTATAAAAATAAATCCCTCATGGATTGATCCTTGAGGGGTTTTATTTATGAACTTGATGGTCTAAATCGATTACCTTTCGCAAAACGCCCAACTGGATTCTTTGCAGCACGTTTGCGACGGATGTCTTTAGGATTAATTGTTAAAGAACGATAGATTTCAACCCGATCTCCGATCTGAAGCTGAGTGTCTGGCTGTATTTTGATACCAAACACGCCCAAATGAAGTTTCTCAGGTAAAGTCACCTGCTCGGCTAATCCGCTAGCAATAATCGCTTGTTCAGCCGTCATTCCTTCTAGGAAATCAACTTCTAAATGAAATTGTTGCTCAGGTGTCGCATAAGCGACCCATACACATGCAGTAGATTTCATTAGATCCATTGTCCAATTACAGCAACAATAGCAATTACAATCGACAGTGGTAGAACTAAACGAACGGCGATACGCCATAAGTTATAGAATAGCTCATTACTGAATCCCATAGATTTACGCAAATGGCTGATTTTCATAATCCAACCAGCAAAAATTGCATAAACCAAACAAACAATTAATCCCCAAACAATCAATAGAATATTGAAAATTGAACTTAGCTGAGGTGCAGCCCAAACTGCAATTGCAGCAACGATGATCACCCATTGAATTGCTGGAGCCAGTTGACGTTGAGCCAGTTGTTCTTTTGCAAGTTGAATTAATAAAGCAGCAGATACCAATGCAGCAAATAACCATGCAAAAGCGGGGATTTCAACTTGAAGAGAAAAGAATCCAAACGCTACAACTGCAAGTAATTGAGCTAACCAGATCGGTAATACAACTGAAGTCGCGGCTTCTTGTTGACGAACTGTGGCAAGGCTGTTTTGCCAATACAATCCTAACCCTAATCCACTCGCCACAAGCGCAAGAACAGTTGCATTGCCCCACTCTTTAAATTCAATACCAGTCCAATGCCACGCTTGTAATTGAGTTCCAAATACATTTGCCAACACTAGAGATGCAATTACACCCAAAGTCGTTAAAGCAATTAGGAATTGACGTGGAATAAAAGATAACCCGAGTGCAATCACGGCAAGCACAGCGAAAATGATCTGATTAGATACGCCAAATTGTTTTTGGACTAAAATATCAGATGCTGAAAATAAAATACTACCAGCAAAAAATGGCACTAATACTACAGCCAACCAACCAACTACACGCCATTTTGGAGATGCATCAGCCTCACGTGTTAGATTTGATAAAGCCTGCAAAGCGGTAACTTTAGAACGTTTTGCTAAAGCAATTTCAAGATAACCAATCGGTAGTGCCAATAAAATCATCGTTCCCAACCAAAGCAACCAAAAATCAAATTGGCGCTCAATTTGAATACCTAGAGTTGGTGCTAGTGTTGTGATCATGACAAAAGATAAGCAAAACGCCATCACTGGTGCAAACCAGCGTGACAGAGTTGTGTCCTGCATAATGCATTCCTTGAAAAATCTTTGAACTCATTGCGTTTTATGGAGTTTGCAATGAAATATTCAATCTATTTTGCCTTTCTCCTGTCTGAAAATCAAAACAAAAGATGTCGAAATAAAAAGGCAAATCACCATCTCAGATGATTTGCCGCGCACGAGTTGTTATTGTTTTTATAAGACTCTCTATTTTCACTCATATTTGCCTTATTGTTTTTATCATATAGAGAGTCGTTTTTTATTATTATGAGAAAAATCTAGAAAACCAGTTTTTTCCCTTTTTCTTTTCATTTTCCTTAATAATTCCCATCATATTTTCTTTGACAGCACCTACATAATCCGCATCATCATGACGAATATGATTAATTAACCATTTTGACAAAGCCTCATGTAATTCTTTATCAATTTCATGCCCTAATTCAAAACGTTCACGATAAGTTTCTATTTTTTTGATAAATAAATCATGAACTCGTTTATGCGGAACACGATATTTGTAGTTTGCTTCTTCTTGTAAACTTTCTTCAAAAGTAAAATGAGATTGCGTATAGTCAATAATATTGTCCAAAACTTCTTTCATTTTCACTCGATCATGAGAGTGTTTTAAATCAGCGATTTCATTAATATAATCTAGAATACGGCGATGCTGATCATCAATAACATCTATTCCTGTATTATATTCGACAGACCATTTCAAACCCATATCGAACCCCAAACTCAAGCATATTTATTGAATAAGAACATAATATCGGTAAAAAAAATAAATAAAAACACAGCATTTTTGTCAGATTTTTATTTTTTTCAAATAAATAATTTAACTCATTGTTTTACATTTAATTTAATATTTTCACCCATTAAAACACTCAAGTATTTTTTAACCAAAGTATATAAATTAGCTAAAAACCTGATTAAAATTATCGACTTTAAAAGCCTTAAATATTATATAAATAAATTAAATACAACTATTTATTATAAGCATATTATTCTAATATTGATCTGCCTTGGTTATTCTTTTTAAGCTCGGATCATTCGCTTCACGGATTAGACGATCTACGCGAGTCAAAGCATGTTTAATTGGCTTACCTTCTTTAAATAAAACCATTTCCCCTGCTTGATACGCCGTCCATGTTTCATTATGTGTTAATGGTTCAGTAGTAATTACCGCAACACGATCTTCTAGTGTAGTGACTTGACTAAAATCAACTTCTACATCCAAATCAATCAGATGAGCATGTTGGAAAGGATATTCTCGAACTAACCAATGTAACTTTGTCGTGGCATAAGTATATAACGCCTGTCCATTAGACAAACAAAAGTTAAATGTACCGTGTTCAGCGATCTGAGGAGATAAGCGTTCTAATAATGCAAACAAATCATCAAGTGAAGGTTCAACATATCCAAATGTCTCTACCATTTGATCGAGCAAATAACAAAAAGCTCTTTCACTATCCGTATTTCCAACAGGTTCAAAGCGTCCACTTAATCTAGGGGAAAAATCATGCAAATCACCATTGTGGGCAAAAATCCAATGTCTGCCCCACAGCTCTCTTAAAAAAGGATGAGAGTTCTCTAACGTAATTTTACCTTGGGTGGCTTTGCGAATGTGCGCAATCACATTTCGAGATTTGATTGGATAATTACGAACAAGATCTGCGATAGGTGACTCAACTGCCGACTGATTATCGACGAATAAACGACAAGCTTTATCTTCAAAAAAAGCAATACCAAAACCATCACAATGGTCTGATGTCACACCTGCTCGTTGGGAAAAACCACGAAAAGAGAAAGTGATATCAGTGGGTGTAGCGCAATTCATTCCTAATAGCTGGCACATATCTTTGAACTATTTAACATCTATGCCTATTGTGCATGAGGTACGGATGTATTGTAAATCTCAATATGTGCTCACTATTCGAAGATGAATGCTAAATCTAGTTAGCGCTGAACCATTTTATTCATGACAAATGAGGTTGCGATCTTATTTACTTCAAGAAAAACAAAGTAATCTAAGCACTTAAATTCCTCATCAAAAAATGCTTCTTTTGACAACTTTGATTGCATCCCTAAATAAGTCTGAAATAATTTCGGCATGCGTTCATCTTGCGGAAAACTATAATCAGGACGCTCAGGTTCAAACGCTCGCTTTGAGCGAATGTCGATAGTTTGATGATCCGCAAGCTGTTGAATCTGACGGTGCGTGTAATAAGTACGGGCCAAGTTATCTTCGAGATGAATACTTACGCAACCCATCAAATATTTTGCACGCATCGACCAAAGAATTTTGGGTGCCATATTTAACCAAAGCATCGACAGAGCTTTACCAGAGCGGAATTGTGGATGCACGCAAGTACGTCCGATTTCAACAATACTCGGTAAGTGTGATAAATGAGGAACGATCTTGAACTCTTGAGCACTATAACTCTGTCCAATCTCATGTCCTTGAAATAATTTAAGTCGTGTATAGGCAACAATTTCACCCGACCATTTATCTTTCAATACTGCATGTTCGCAACCAAAATCATAAAGATCCTGATCAAGATCATCTTCAAAAGTTAAGCCAAATTGATGTGAAAATTGTTTTGCTCTGAAACGTTGTACATCTTGTAATTCTTTTAAAGTGTCAACCCATTCAAAGCGATACTGATTTTGTGATTGTTTTTGACGTAAAGGTGACGTTAATGTCTGACGATAATGATTTAATTTTTCTAGCATAATGAAAGCTCCTTATGACTAGAATCACCTTAAATCCTATTAATGACATTTTAGTGAATGAAAAATGAAGAGATGATGACGGTCATTTACGCTGACCTTTTTAAAAGAGTTTTTGAGATGCAGTACAAAATTTGAATTGAAGAACTATAAATAAAATCCTCCCTTCTATACGACTAAAAGGGAGGATAAGAAAGATTTAAAACTTAATGCTTCGCACGATTGGTAATTAAGGTACCTACCCCATGATCAGTAAAAATTTCTAACAAAGTTGCATGCGGTACACGACCATCAACAATATGTGCACTAACCACACCACCTTTTACTGCATCTAGTGCACAACCTACTTTCGGAATCATACCGCCATAGATCACACCTGTTTCAATGAGACGATCAACTTCTTGAGTGGTCAAACCTGTCAATAAGTTTTTATTTTCGTCTAAAACACCAGTGATGTTTGTTAATAAAATTAGCTTCTCCGCACCTAAAGCTTCAGCAACCTTACCTGCGACCAAATCGGCATTAATGTTATAAGTATTACCTTCTTCATCGACACCTAATGGTGCAATCACAGGAATAAAATCACCTTGCGTAAACATTTCTAGAACATCTGTTTTAACGCCAGTGACTTCACCCACCATACCTAAATCAATTTGTGAAACCGAACCATCAGCTTCTTGTTTTTCCATGAGCAGTTTACGCGCACGAAGTAAATTACCATCTTTACCGGTTAAACCAATTGCACGTCCGCCATGTTGATTGATCAAATTCACGATTGATTTGTTTACACTACCGCCTAAAACCATTTCAACAACTTCCATCGTTGCTTGGTCAGTTACACGCATGCCATCAATACGATCAGATTCTTGCCCAAGACGTTTAAGCAAAGAGTCAACTTGTGGACCACCTCCATGTACAACAATTGGATTAAGTCCTACAGTTTTTAATAACACGATGTCACGAGCAAATGAGCTTTCCAACTCAGGATCTGTCATTGCATTACCACCATATTTAACAACCAACGTTTTACCTGCAAAACGTTGGATATACGGCAAAGCTTCAATTAAAATTTTAGCTTTATCAATGCCGATATGCTCATGTGGCATATGCCTCTCCTTTTAAGCCTGTGCTAGTTTTTGTGCAATTTGTGGATATCGAGTTTGCAACATAGAAACAAATTTATCGCGAATTTCAACTAACCGATCTAGATGATCTGCATCAAAACGAACAGTAAAATACTCGCCTGTATTGGATGCTCGAATAATGCCAAAACCATCATTAAAATCAAGTCTTACACCATCAATTTTACTTAACTGTGCGCCTAAATCCTGACTTAAAGTTTCAATTTCATTTAAAACACTTAATGGATTAATATCATGGGTACTAATATAAGTATCTTCGGTACAGCAACGCTCAGGATATTGTTTTAGCAATGCAGATAAATTTGCTGAACTTGAATGGGTGAGATATTCCATAACACGTAGTGCAGCATATAGACCATCATCATAACCAAAACCACGACCATCATTGAAAACATAATGCCCAGCATATTCACCACCAAATACAGCAGCACCATTTGATTGCGTTAAATAAGTTCGTAAAAAACTACTTCCCGTGCGAATCATTTTGGCTTGCCCACCTAATTGTTGCACTGTATTGGCAACCATTTGTGAGCATTTGACATCAAATACAATTTCTTTTTGGGGATGATTTTCTAAGCACATTTGTGCAAATAAAGAAAGCAAACGATCGGGACTAATAATCGTGGCATTTTCATCTAGCAAAACGACTCGATCGCCATCACCATCTAACGCAATTCCAATATCTGCTTGATGTTCAATAATCAATTGTTGTAGACGTCTCAAGTGTTCAGCATGCGATGGGTCAGGTGCATGATCAGGAAAATGACCATTTGCGTCACAACGTAATGCAATCACGTCGCAACCAAGCTTTTCCAGTACAACTTTAGCACATCGCCCAGCTGAGCCATGTAAGCCATCCAAAACAACCTTTAATGGTCTCGTGAGTTGAATATCGTCGAGCAAAGATTGTTGATATTGTAAACAATAATGAGGAATTACTTGATGAGTAATTGTCTCATCTCGAATTTGATAATCTACTTGAATAGGTATATTTTGAGCAAACAGCCCAACTTCTTGAATCACTTCTGGACTAGGTGGCTCACCTTTTAAAATCCATTTAATTCCATTATCAGACTTAGGATTGTGACTAGCCGTCACCATAATGCCATTACCACCAAAATCACGAGCAATGTAATACATCATTGGTGATGAGCAGCACCCGATATTAATAACTTCAAAACCTTGTTTTTCCAATATATGCTGTAGAATATCAGCATAAGTCGGACTAGTTAATCTTGCATCATATCCAATAACAATTTGATGTTGATCATATTTTTTATATTGAAATGCTAATGCATGCGCAATTGAACGAATTATCGTAGGCGTTAGATTAGAAAGCTTTCCACGAATGTCATAGGCACGAAAAATATTCAGAGGAAACGTATGTTTTATATTCACAGCAAGCCCCTATTCTTATAATCATTCGATTATTAAAAAAAACTTAAACTATTAAGAAATTAATTAACCCTTGTTCAGAAAAATTAAAATAATTAATCAGCTGCTTTTTAATATAAATTCAAATAACAATCAATATGAAAAATGCAATGTTTTTCAGTTAAACATTGCATTTAAAATAATAAGGCTTGGGAATTACTGTTGACCAGTATGTCCAAAACCACCTGCTCCGCGCTCTGTAGCAACAAATTCATTCACCTGTTCGAACTCTGCTTGAACGACAGGAACGAGTACATATTGCGCCAAACGCTCGCCTGGCTCTAAGCGGAATGTATTTTTCCCACGGTTCCAAACTGAAACCATCAGTTCGCCTTGGTAGTCTGAATCAATCAAACCGACTAAATTACCCAATACAATACCATGTTTATGCCCAAGACCCGAACGTGGTAAAATTAATCCCGCAAAGTTTGGATCTTCGATGTAAATTGCCAAGCCTGTTTTGACTAAAACCGTTTCACCCGCAGCAATTTCAATTGCTTCATCTATACATGCACGCAAATCTAAGCCAGCTGAACCTGTTGTTGCGTACGATGGCAATGCCCATTCTTGACCTAAACGTGCATCTAATACTTTAACTTGAACTTTCATTACAACTTCCTACAAATAATCTTTAACGTTTCAATAATGCTTTTAAATTGGCAAGATACTGTTGAGCCTGTTCTTTAGGGTCAACATTTGGTGCTAGTTTCTTTTTACGACCGTGCCACTCTAAATCATCTTGTGGTAATTCATCTAAAAAACGACTCGGAGTCATTTGTCGCATTTGACCGCCATTCTTACGTTGCTCTGCAAGCGTTAATGTTAGACCTTGACGCGCACGGGTAATCCCTACGTACATCAAACGGCGTTCTTCTTCAATGGTTTCAGACGCAATCGAGTTCTTATGTGGCAATAACTCTTCTTCTAAACCAATCATGTAGACGTATGGAAATTCCAAACCTTTCGCAGCATGCAATGTCAACAAATTGACTTTATCTGTATCTTCTTCTTCCTGTTGCTGCTCCAACATGTCTAGAAGAACCAATTTACGAATGACACTTTCAATATTTTTTTCATCGACATCGTCTGTACGATTAATTAAGTTTTGGATACTTGTGTACAGACTTTCAATATTATCGATCTTCGTTTTTTCTTGAGCTGGCGTTGCAGCTTGCTCACGAACATAATCAATGTAGCCTGCTTCGTTGATCATTTGACGTACTTTGGGTACTGGTTCGTCATCATCTAACAGTTCACGTGTAAAAGTCGCAATAAAGTCTGCAAACTCATGTAATTGAGTCGCCGCTTTTTTTGGTAAAACCATTGCAAGACGTTGATCAGAAGAAGCCGTCAATAAAGATAGGGTATTTTCTTGAGCAAATAGACCTAACTTTTCTAAAGTGACAGGACCAATTGCACGTTTCGGCGTATTGATAATACGTAAAAAAGCACTGTCATCTTCGGGATTGATAATGAGACGTAAGTAACTCATTACGTCTTTAATCTCAGCGCGGGCGAAGAATGATTGACCACCTGACAATTTATATGGAATTTGCATCTGACGCAGTTGTGTTTCAAGAACACGTGCTTGGAAATTACCACGATACAGAATCGCGTAATCTTTCCAATTTTTTCCATTCATCAATTTATGCGTGATTAAATCTTTAACTACACGTTCAGCTTCATCATCATCATTTAAACACGTGATTA
Source organism: Acinetobacter sp. A22 (assembly GCF_030913345.1). Lineage (NCBI taxonomy): Bacteria > Pseudomonadati > Pseudomonadota > Gammaproteobacteria > Moraxellales > Moraxellaceae > Acinetobacter > Acinetobacter sp. A22. Next base: position 342,282 of record NZ_CP133162.1, on the reverse strand, counting down.
CACGGATGGTTTCACCGTGCCCTTTATCACTCCATAACTTTTTATCAAAGATATGAGGATTATTTTCAATGACAGCATTCGCCGCTTTTAAAATTCGACTGGTAGAACGATAGTTTTGCTCAAGCTTAATTACTTTAAGATTATGGAAATCATCTTTTAATAAAGCCATGTTTTCAGGCTTTGCACCACGCCAAGCGTAAATCGACTGATCGTCGTCACCTACCGCAGTAAACTGCCCCATCACCCCAACAAGCAATTTCACTAAGGTATATTGTGCTGTATTGGTATCTTGATATTCATCGACGAGTAAGTAACGAACACGATTTTGCCATTTATCACGAACCTCAGCATTTTCCTGAAGCAATCGTGTCGGCATTACGATCAAGTCATCAAAATCTACAGCGTTATAAGCTCTCAAATTACGTTCATAAAGTTGATACAAATGAGCAAGCTGAACGTCTTCAGGTGTTTCACATGTTGAATGAGCTTGCTCAGGTATGACCAGATCATTTTTCCAATCCGAAATTTTCTTCATGGCTTTCGCGATCAGTTCTTTACTTTCTGCTCCAGATAGGTTGTCACGCTGCATTAGATCCATCAGGATTCTTTTGCAATCATCTGCATCCAAAATCGAAAAATTCGCTTTTAAAGGTAAATGTTTTAACTCTATTCGAAGCAAATTCAAACCAAATGTGTGGAATGTAGAGACTGAAAGCCCTTTAGCTTCTTCACGTGAAAGCAACTTACCGACACGCTCTTTCATTTCACGTGCAGCTTTATTGGTAAAAGTCATCGCAGTAATACGATGCGCAGGAATACCACATTGTTGAACCAGAAAAGCGATCTTTCGAGTGATTACAGAAGTCTTACCCGAGCCTGCACCTGCAAGCACCAACAATGGCCCCTGAACATATTTCATGGCTTCAAGTTGCTTGTCATTGAGTTGACTGGCAGATGACATCGTTGTAATACCTCTCACGTTTTCGAGCATGATTATAGACATCTATTTTTTAGAATCCCAATAATAAATCTGAGGATATGTATAAATTATGATGTCTTACTCCAAGATGGCGTCACTATTTGTCGTACTAAAAACTTGGCAATAAAAAAACCACCCGAAGGTGGTCTTTTTACAGCAATATTAATTACTGTTTAGCATAAATGCTGATTTCAACACGGCGGTTTTGTTCTTTACCAGCCGCAGTTGCGTTTGAAGCGATAGGATTAGAAGAACCTAAACCTTGTGCATCAATACGGTTGCTTGAAACACCTTGACCTGCTAAATAGTTTTTAACTGATTGAGCGCGTGCTTGAGACAATGGGATATTGATTGAATCATTACCAGTATTGTCTGTGTAGCCAGTAACTAAGATCGCGCTCTTATTATCTTCAGCTAAAGTTTGCGCCACTTTGTTTAAAGTGCCGTAGAAGTTTGGTTTGATGTTTGATTTATTTGTATCAAACGTGATGCTACCAGGCATAATCAACTGGACAGAACCATCTGGGTTACGGCCAACTTCTACACCAGTACCTGCCATTTGAGCACGTAATTTTTTCTCTTTATTATCGAGATATAAACCACTCGCACCACCAAGGATTGCACCAATCGCAGCTGCGCGGTTGTTTTGTGAAGAAGAGTTAGCATTACCTTTTGAGATACCATAACCTGCAGCTGCACCAATTAATGTACCTAAAGCAGCTTTGTCGTATGAAACACCGCCGATATCATTACCTTGTCCGCTCATTGTTTGGCAACCAGAAAGTACCAATCCAGCCCCTACGAGTGTTGAAATAACTAATGCACGCATCGCGTAGCTCCTGTCTATGTATTTTGTTGTCTGAACAGATAATGAATGAGAAAATTCAGCTAGACCATTGATATTTTGTTAATAATAAACAGTTTATTTGTATTTTTGTAATATTTTGATGCACTTTACATTTCAACTTAATCATAGTTTCTTCATGTTTATCCAATTGTGAAGAAATCAAGGAAATTTATAAGTTAGAATAAGCTTCGCAAACAAACTAAAATTTGTACATATGCGACATATTCACGTTTTCTGCACAGAAAAATTAATTCAAATGGTTTAAATATATAAAAAAATGTCAATATCAATAAATATACAGTTGTATTTAAATCACTGTTGTTTATAGTTAATCCATCTTTTCAAAACATCTGCCTCAAGGTTCGATTTATGTCTACCGCGAATAAGAAAACATCATTATTGCGAAAGGTCAGTAAAGGTCTTACTGTTAGTTCTGTGATCACAGGAAGTACATTTCTACATGGACCTCCTGTTCTGGCTTTAGGTCTCACTAAATTATTCAAAAAATCTGCCAAAGTAGACGAAACCAATATTCAACTAGCCAATAGCTGGATTGGGGTAAACAACCAACTGATTGAGAAAGTTTTACCAAATCTAAAATGGGACATCACCATTGATGAAAAATTAGATCTCAATCTACAAGGTCGCTATATGATGATTTGTAATCATCAAAGCTGGGTGGATACAACGGTTAATCAATATTTTGGTCTGAATAGAATGCCTCTTACTCGCTTTTTTACGAAGTGGGAGCTGATCTTTATTCCTTTTGTAGGTCAGGCTTTTAAAATCTTGGGTTTCCCAATGATGAAACGCCATACCAAAGAACAAATTGCTAAAAATCCTGAACTCAAACATCGTGATTTGCTAGAAGCACGTAAGGCATGTGAACAACTATTAAGTCAGCCATTCACCCTTCTCAATTATTTAGAAGGTACTCGATTTACGCCTGAAAAACATGCACAACAACAATCACCTTATAAGAATCTACTTAAACCCAAAGCAGGTGGCTTAGCCTTAGCATTAAACATACTTGGTGACAAAATTGATGCATTAGTAGATATGACGATTGTCTATCCTGAAGGTGCACCAGGTTATGGGGACTTTTGGTTAGGTGACGTTTCAAGCATTGCTGTTGATTTACGCAAAATTGAAATTCCTGATTGGGTTTTGGGTGGAAATTACGAAGATGATGCAGTTTATCGTGAACGCTTTCAGAAATGGGTAGATCAAATCTGGACTGAAAAAGATCAACTTATTAGTCAACTCAAATCGATATATAATTCATAATCTCTTCAAGGATTGAGCAGAAAGATGACCCAGCAGGACACTGATAAAAACTCTAAATATAACTATGTTAATCCGAACAGTAAGTTCTTCAAGCTGTTTCTTATTTATGACATTTTCATGGTTTTTATTATTGTTTTCAATTTGTTCTGTCTAGGAATGAACTTCTTCCTGATGAGTAATATTGGTGAATGGTTTTTTAACACCATTCACCTCTATAGCGTTTTAGAGTTTTATCGTAGCTATCTACATCCATGGGTTATCACGACTGAAGCTTGGTTTATTATCTTCCTGATCGTGGAGCTTGCGATTCGTTGGCTACTATCAATCATACAAAAGCATCACGCACGTTGGTGGTTCTTTCCATTTATTCACTGGTATGAAATTGTTGCAATTATCCCCCACTTTCGCTTTCTGCGTTTATTCCGTGCGGGGATTATCGCGTATCGTTTACATGAGCTTGGATATAAAGTTGTACCCGATAGCATCCGCTTAAAAGCAATTTTTTATTATCGTGTTGTCATGGAAGAACTTTCTGATCGGGTTGTGATCACAGTAATCGATGGCATTAAACACGAACTGGACACTAGCTCAAGTCATAAAAAAATTATTCATGATCTAGTCGATCATCATCGTCAATTATTTACTGTGACACTATCGTCAATGTTGCAAGAATCGCTCGCAAAAGCTTTACAACAGCAACAACCAATCATTACTCAAAAAGTAGGTCATATTGTTAACCAAGCAATCGAAGATACACCTGAACTGACTCAACTATTACGTCTGATTCCTATTGTTGGCAGTCGTATAGAACAACAAATTCAAAGTATCGGACAACGTTTGGGTGAAAACATTACCGCGGGTTTGATTGAACCGTTCACAGTTGGCTCATTTGAACGTCCAAATGAAAACTATTTACTGATCGCAGAAAAAGTCAGTCAATTAAATATTGATAACCAATACTTAGAAGAACTCGTAGAATCAGTAGTCTATGAAAGCCTCGAAGCGATTCGAAAACAAGTCAAAGTTAAACAATGGCAACAAACATTAAATGAATATGATCAATTGGATAAAAAAACAGTGTGATTACAAGAAAATTTACTAATCAAGCTAGAGAATTCGTGTAATTTGTTCTAGCATTTGCTTTTATTTACAACATGCTTAAACACAATAGAGTGCTTAAAAAGCCCTGAAGGATAAATTATGGCTGACATACGGATTACGGGCAGAATGGTGAATTTTAGTCGACTCACGTTCGACACAAATGACCACAATGCAATCCGACAGCAACTTACTAGCACACTAAACGAAGGTTCCTATTTAGGAACTTTAGTCATTCTAGACAGTACCGTTGAACAAGAATTGATTGCTCTTATACAGCTACTGATTGATATTGGTTTACAACCTATGGCTGTAATCGATGGAATCTTAGGTGATGAAGCACGTGCAATCCAATTCCCTGTATTGCCCGCAGATCAACCTTTACAGCGGATCAAAGCATCTAAAGAACAAGTCATCGAACATGTTGTCGAAAAACCAGCAGATCAGGCTGCAAAAGAAATACCACAAAAAGCTACATCAAGTCCGCATATCACCTCATATCATGATGAAATTTTGCGAACTGGACAATGTCTAGTGCAAGATCAGGGTGATATTATCTTGAATGCTGGCATGAATAGTGGTTCTGAAGTAATTGCATCTGGAAATATTCACATCTACGGGAATGCTCGTGGTAGAGTCATTGCTGGTGTTGGTGGACATATGTCCGCACGAATTTTTTGCAATTCGCTTGAAGCAGAATTAATTTCTATTGCGGGTACTTATTGTGTAGCAGATGATATTCCTAAAGATATGATCAAAAAGCCTGTACATATTTATTTAAATAACAAGCAAGAGCTTGAATTTGAAGCCTTGCAGTTTTAAGTTATCACATTAAACACCAAAAAAGCCCTTTTAGGGGCGTATGACCATAAATAGGAGTGGATTCGGTGGCCAAAATTGTTGTCGTAACGTCAGGCAAAGGTGGTGTAGGTAAAACTACAACAAGTGCATCTTTTGCAACAGGTTTAGCCCTACGTGGTCATAAAACTGTTGTGATTGATTTCGATGTGGGTTTGCGTAATCTTGACTTGATTATGGGTTGTGAACGTCGTGTAGTCTATGACTTTGTCAATGTCATCAATAATGAAGCTCGCTTACAGCAAGCACTGATCCGTGATAAAGATATTGAAAACTTATATATTCTTCCTGCATCACAAACACGTGATAAAGATGCTTTGAGTGATGAAGGTGTTGCACGAGTTATTGATGAACTTTCTCAAGAGTTTGACTACATCATTTGTGATTCTCCAGCAGGTATTGAGCGTGGCGCTATCCTTGCCATGTATCATGCTGATGAAGCAATCATCGTAACAAACCCTGAAATTTCATCTGTTCGTGACTCCGACCGTATCATCGGAATGTTAGACAGCAAAACTAAAAAAGTTGAGCAAAACGAAGGACGTATTCGTAAGCATCTTTGTATTACTCGCTTCAATCCTGAACGAGCGGATAAACAAGAAATGCTCACGATTGACGATATTTCAAAAGACATTTTACGTGTACCAACACTAGGTGTTGTACCTGAATGTCCAAGCGTACTTCAAGCATCAAACGAAGGTAAACCTGTTATTTTGTACTCTGAAGCAAAAGCAGGACAAGCCTATGATGATTTAGTTGCTCGTTTCCTTGGTGAGGATCGTCCATATCGACACATCACAGTACAGCCAAAAGGTTGGTTAGCTAGACTATTTGGAGCGTAATTATGGCAGGATTCTGGAGTAAACTTTTTAGCAGTGATGAAAAACCATCAAGTGCACAAACTGCCAAAGATCGCTTAAAAGTTATTGTTGCGTCTGAACAAGGTCTTGGTCGTCGTTTAAGCCAAGACAAAATTGATCAAATGAAAAAAGAGATCATGCAAGTGGTAAGTCGTTATGTTCGTGGTGTAGACGAACAGCACATCCAAATGCAAGTTCGTTCAGAAGCTAACATCGAAATGCTGGAAATGAATATCAATTTACCTGAAGATCGATAGAAGTTTTTCAATTAGCGATTTTTTGTAAATAAAGGCAAAATACACAACAGAATTTGAAAAGTTTGAGTTTTATTTTCACAATTGTTTTGAAATACTTTTTTCGAATAAATTGAGAGAATTAACGCTTTTCTGATCCTGCATCGTATTTTGCCTTTATTATTTTTAAATTCAGGAGATTGTCATGGCATTATCACAGCCAGCAACTTTCAATGAAGAATGGTCAGATGAGCGTGTTTTTGCCTACCTCAACCAACTTCCTCCAGCAGGCGTAAATGCTGACTTTCACGTTCTATATCATGCGTTTAAACATATGCGCCCAAATGATTACGAACGATTAATTACTAAATTCTTAGCAGATGGTCGTGACTTAAATGCAACCAACCCTGAAGGGCAACGCATTCATGATGTAATTGCACAATTTCCTCGTCAAAAAGATGGATTCTTAGAAGTCCTAGCGAAATTTGCATAATAAAAAAGCCTGCTTCAAGCAGGCTTTGATTTCTCTGTTATCGGCTACCAATCAAATAAACACCGAGCAAAGTAAAGAGCCCTCCAGAAATACCATCAATCCATTTAGCAAAGTTCTGGTAAGCATTTCTGAATGTAGGTAGCGAAAATACAAAAGCCACAAGTAAAAACCATACCAATGTTTCAACAGCTATTATGATAAACAATAAGAAATGATGTTGATCAAAAGTAAGCGTCCGCTGAACCCCATGCCTATTTTTTAATTTGAGTTGGATTTCCAGCGATGTGGCAGTAATTCTTCTATTTGGGTCGCTTTATGCGTCGGCAGCCTTTTCAGCACATCACTGAGATAGGCATACGGATCCAACCCATTCAGCTTTGCTGACTGGATTAAAGTCATGATATTTGCCGCTCGCTGTCCACTGCGCAGCGAACCTGCAAACAACCAGTTCTTACGGCCCAATGCCCAGGGGCGCATTGAGTTCTCTGCCCAGTTATTGTCAATGGGTAGATTGCCATCATCCAGATAGCGGCTTAAGGCTGGCCAACGCTTCAGACTGTAATTGATGGCCTTGGCGGTTGGAGAACTCGATGGCACCGTCAGATAATGTTGGTTGAGCCATTCATACAGTTGTTGCATCACCGGTTGGCTGTGCTGTTGTCGGTATTCGCGGCGGTGTTCTGCTGTACTATCGGTCTTTTTCCTGAGTTCGGCTTCTATCGCATACAGTTTCTGAATCATCAGTAATGCCTGTTCAGCGATCTGACTTTTCCCAGTCACATGTAGCTCATGGAATTTACGACGTGCATGCGCCATGCAGCCCACCTCAATGACATCGCCTGATTTAAAGCGTGCTTTATAACCACTGTAATCATCACAGACCAGATAACCCTGCCAGCCATTCAAGAACTCTGCAGCATGCTGACCTGAACGGCTATCCTGAAAGTCATAGATCACCGCTTGAACTGGATTGTACTGTGTAGTGGCATAGGCCCAGACATAACCTTTCTTCGGTTTTTTCTCATCATCACCCATCCGCATAATGGTGACTGGTGTTTCATCTGCATGGATCACCCGCTGTTGCAGCACCACCTGTTTTAAGGCATTGGCCAGAGGTTCCAGTTCCACACCGCAGCGACCTATCCAGTCAGATAAAGTAGATCTGGACAGATCAATGCCCGCCCGCTGATAGATCAGGCGCTGACGGTACAGCGGCAAATGATCGGCATACTTCGATACCAGCACATGGCTGAGCAGTTCAGGTGAAGCAATGCCTTTATCAATCACATAGGCGGGCATCGCTTGCTGAGTCAGGGTGTCACACTGATCACAGACCCATTTGCCACGCACATGCTGTTCCTTATAGAACTGTGCCGGTCTGAAATGCAGTTTTTCACTGATATCTTCGCCGATACGACGTAACTGGCAGCCACAACTGCATTGGGTTGATGCTGGTTCATGCTCAATACGAATGGTGTGTAGATGATCGGGCAGCAGTCGACGTTTAGGTTTATTGGTTTTGGCTTTCTGTGTCGCTGCATCGGTTTTATCTGCATTCAGCCGTTCCAGTTCCAGATCAACAGCAGCAATATCTTCTTCAACCGCTTCATCCCAGAGATGGATTTGTTTTGCAGTGAGATGTTCGTTTTTACTGCCGAATTTGTGCTGTTTAAATAGTGCGAGTTCATGCTCGTATTTTTGATTGAGAATAGAAAGATGTTGAACTTTAGAATCTAATTGCTGATTGGTGACTTCAAGATGTTGAACTCTGGCATCTAATTGCTGGTTTGATTGTGCTAGAGACTGATGCTGCAGCGCCAACTGTCTGGTAAATTCCAGCAGTTGTTCATGGGTCAGTTGGCTTAAGTCAGGCAGCGTATTCATGACCGCAGTATGCCTGAGGTCATGAGAAGAATGAAATAGAACGTTTGGAGAATAGCGGAATGGAACAGCCTGGTTTAAAGCATCGTCACCACCTGCTGTCGTCCAATGCGCTGCCAGGGCAAACCCTGGATCAGTGCCTGTAACTGTTCCGGGCTGAGGGCCACGGTTTCACCTTGGTGAAGCTTAGCCCAGTGAAATTTGCCCTGTTCCAGCCGCCGGGCACACAGCCAGATGCCCAGTCCATCATGCACCAGTACTTTCATACGATGACCACGTTTATTACAGAACAGGTAAGCACAGTGCGGCTTGATCGAGCCAAAGGTTCTCACCACCTGAGCAATGACAGTATCCATCCCTGCTCGCATATCCAGAGGTTGGGTAGAAAGCCAGATTTCATCAATGCGGATCATGTTGCAAGTGCCTTGAGTAATTCTGCTAAAGCAGATATTTCTGATACTTGCCATTTCAAGCCAATTTCTGCTTTTGAGTGGGGTAAAGTAATTTGAACCGTTAACATGTCAGTAGGAGTAGGATCTAATGGTGCAGAGCAAGATAAGGCAATAAATGCAGGTTTATTCGGTAGTGGTGAGCGATCATTCCCTGGCTTACCATCAATTAAGCGAATCCATTTGGATACAAGATTTGTATTCAATCCATGTTGCAAAGCGACCGAAGCAATTGAAACGTCCGGTGCTTTACAAGCCTGAACGATCTGCTGTTTAAATTCAGCACTGTATGTTCTTCGTTTTTTCGCAAGAGATGCGATGGATGTCTGGTGATTTGTAGTCATAAATTTTAGTCCCCACTTGTTTTTAAGTGGGGACTAAATTAAGGCTTATAGGATGAATTCATAAGGTGTGTTCAGCGGACGCTTACGATCAAAAAGTGGATTAGCAAGAAAGAGCGAGAACACACTACCAAAATAAATGACTGCTTTAGGATTGGATAAATTAGTGAGCAAACCTTTTATAAAAAACAACCATGCTGATTGAGGTAAGGTAATTTGTTTGATTTCCTGCTTTTGTTTAGAAAATGCTGAACGCAGCATCTGATAACCGAGCCAACACAGATATAAACCACCAGCAATCAAAAGTCCTTGTTTAAGCCAAGCCATTTTCTCAAAAATGATATTCAGTCCCATTAATGCCAACAAAGACCACAGCATCGCGCCCATGCATATTCCAACTGCAACTAATACAGCATCTTTACGTGAACGACTTACTGCTGTTTGCGACACAAGGAAAAAATCTGGACCAGGTGTAATCAATGCACAAAAATGAATGAAAATGAGCGTACTTAAAGCGATGAACATAACTGATCTCGATGCTGAGACGATGATCTATCAGCTTAATTAAAAAACGTGATTTTTACCATATTTAATCTATAAAAATGAAAATAAAAAAGCCTCGAAATTGAGGCTCTTTTAAATGATCATTTAGTTTAAATCAAAATATCTCGTTTTCCGTTTGCTCCCATTGAGCTCACAATTCCATTCTCTTCCATCTGATCGATAATTCGTGCAGCTCGGTTATAACCTAAACTAAATTTACGTTGAAGTGATGAAGTTGAAGCTTTTCGGGTTTCTAAAACAAAAGAAACACATTGGTCATATAGAGCATCCCGACTAGGATCACCATCGCCATCTTCAAAACCACGTGATGTAGGTTCTTCATCGAACGGCGTCAAGATTTCATCTACATAATTTGGCTCACCACGTTCACGCCAAGCATCACATATACGGTTCACTTCATCATCACTGATAAATGCACCGTGAACACGCTCAGGCTCGATTTTACCTGGTCCAAGGAATAACATATCACCATGTCCAAGTAAGTCCTCTGCACCACCAGCATCAAGGATAGTACGTGAATCGATCTTACTGTTCACACGTAAAGCCACACGCGTTGGAATGTTGGCTTTAATGAGACCTGTAATAACATCGACAGATGGACGTTGTGTTGCAAGTAAAAGATGAATCCCAGCGGCACGTGATTTCTGCGCTAAACGCGTAATCATTTCTTCAGCTTTTTTACCCACCTGCATGATCATGTCTGCAAATTCATCGGCAACAATAACAATCGAAGGTAATGGTGTTAATCGAGGTGCTCTTTCTTGAGTCGCTGAATCACTAGGTTTCCACGTCGGATCAATTAAATCCTCACCATTTGCAATCGCTTCTTCAACTTTACGGTTATAGTCACTTAATTTACGAATCTTCAAGAATGACATCAACTTATAACGACGCTCCATCTCATTTACACACCAATTTAAAGCACTAACAGCATCCTTCATGTCTGTTACTACAGGTGTCAATAAGTGAGGAATATCACTATAGTTTGCCAACTCAAGTTGTTTTGGATCGATCAAAATTAAGCGCAATTGATCAGGGGTATACTTTAATAACATCGATAAAATCATCGAGTTTACTGCAACCGATTTACCTGAGCCTGTTGTTCCCGCTACGAGCATATGTGGTGCTTTCGCTAAATCAGTCAGTACGGGATTGCCTGAAATATCTTTACCCATCGCCATACTGATCAAGTTATTTGGATCACGATAAGTTGGGGTTTCCAATAATTCGATCAAGCGCACCATTTCACGAGAACTATTAGGTACTTCAATCCCGATATATGGTTTACCAGGAATAACCTCAACAACACGTACGGAAGCCATCGACATTGAACGCGCTAGATCGCGTGAAATATTAGTAACTTTTGATGCTTTAACACCTGGTGCAAGATCAAGTTCAAAACGTGTCACTACTGGTCCAGGCTGTGCTTCCACCACTTGTGCTTTGACATTAAATTCTTGCAGTTTGATCTCAAGCAATTCAGATAATCTAGCCAATTGATCGGCTGTAAAATTCACTTTCTTATTTGGATCAACACGGTCTAACAACTCCAAACCAGGCAAGGTAGGTAAGTCGCGTCGCTTTTGGGCAACTTGCATTGCTCGTGACATTGGTCGTCCGAAAGCATCAGTTAAAGGAGCATCTAGATCAAAATCATCATCCAAATCGATTTCTAATTCTGGTTCTGCTTTACCAGCTGTTTCCTGCCATGCCTCGATGAATGCTTCCTTAGATAATTTTTCTTTTGGTACTTCAACTTCAATTGGTGCTTTTACGAAAGCAGATGACTGGGCATAACTTGTGCTTGTCGAAGGTGTCTTAAACTCATCTTCGTCTATCAATAAATCATCGAAGTCATCAAATTCAGATTTCTGAGTTTGTTTCACCTCATCATGAGCACTTATCGGGGAATGAATATTTTCTTCAACGACTACAGTATTCTCTGGCTTTACAGCGAATTCAAATTCATCAATATCTTCATCCACCTCAAACTGTTGTTTTTGTTGCAATGAAGAAGTCTGCAACTCTTGATTGAATGGTGTATGAACATCTGTCGCTGTTTTGCTATTTGGAACAGCAGCGAGTAATTCATCAAAAATTTCATCATCATTCCAATCTAAATCACGATGATTAGTTTTCTGAACAACATTAGAATGTGATGATGTATTTAACATCTGATGATCATCAAGCTCGTTACGATCATCTGCAGCTTTCAGTAAAGCATCTATTTCTTGTTTATGGCTTTGTTCATCATGTTGCAGTGCACGCCAAACCTCACCAGTTTGTATGAGTCTTTGACTTTCAGCCTCGAATTGGTGCGCACGTTTTAATGTTTGCTCGAAATCGTCCTCTGGTTTTGATTCTTGGGCATTCATGCGTTGTTGTTCTTTTGCGGCCACATCGGCAAATAATCGCTCAGCCAATACCTGATGATGAGAATCATCAAATTTAGTTTGAGTCTCTTGGTTTATAATATCGTGAGTAGAATGATTGGCTAGTACTGGTTCTGCACCTACAGTAGCAGAAGTCTGAGCATTGGTTTTTAACGGTGTTTCAGTCATCGTAATTTGTTCAGTACGATCATACGCTGACTCTTGTTGAGGTACATTCTTATAAAATAAATCCTGCAAATATGCGGGTGTTTTCTTTAGAGTAATCCATGTTTTATCCCACTGGATTCCAAAGGCTAAAGTTAATAATAAAATACTGAATGCAAGTAAAAATAACGTTGCACCATATATTGTCAGCAAGCCAGTCAGACTTTGTCCCAACTCATAACCAATAATTCCACCAGCTGCATTATCTAGAGTGTCCGCAGGAGTATTCCAGTGCAGATAGAACAAACTCGCCACAGATAACACGAGAAAGAATTGTGCCGCATAACGAAACGGACGGTTAAGGAAACTTCTTGGCCACCATACTTGGATTGCTTCAATAAACAAAAAAATCGGGAGCAGCAAACTCGCCCATCCTAAGAATCCAAATAACAAATCTGCGATCCAAGCACCTGCAACACCGCTCGCATTGGAAACCTGTTGGGTATCACTAGATATATGCATCCAACCTGGGTCAAATGGAGTATAGGTTACTGTGGCAAGAAATAGATAAATGCCAAAAGAAATCAAAAATAATGTCATTAAAAAGCGTTGTGCATAAACACTTGACACCGCAGTCATATACAGTCCTGTAACCCAATTTCGTTATTTGTTTGTCTATTATTTAAGGTCTAAACAACCCTAATCAATAAGTCTAATATTATGCACGTGTTCTTACAAAAAAGATGCACGATTGTTTACTGTTGTTGTTAACATCCTGATCGGATATAGCGCAATTCGATTGAGTTAATCAATATTATCATCATCGATTTAGCCCACTCCCCTACGGATTCACGTATAATTTTAGCATTTTCAATATAAAAAGGATGTTCTTTAATGAGCGCTCGTCACTCACGGTTAATTATTTTGGGTTCTGGTCCTGCGGGTTATAGTGCAGCAGTTTATGCAGCGCGTGCAAACCTTAAACCAACACTCATTGCTGGCTTACAACTCGGTGGTCAATTAACAACGACGACTGAAGTTGATAACTGGCCTGGTGACCCTGAAGGATTAACTGGTCCTGTACTTATGGAGCGTATGCAAGCCCATGCTGAACGTTTCGGTACAGAAATCGTATATGACCATATCAATGAAGTTGATTTAAAAACACGCCCGTTTGTTTTAAAAGGCGATATGGAAGAATACACATGTGATGCTCTCATTATTGCAACTGGTGCGACTGCTCAGTATTTAGGTCTTGAATCAGAAGCAGCATTCATGGGACAAGGTGTAAGCGCTTGTGCTACATGTGATGGTTTCTTCTATAAGAACCAAAATGTCATGGTTGTGGGTGGTGGTAACACTGCAGTTGAAGAAGCACTTTATCTTTCAAATATCGCAGCTCATGTCACATTAGTTCACCGTCGTGACAGCTTGCGCTCTGAAAAGATTCTGCAAGATCATCTTTTTGCGAAAGAAAAAGAAGGTAAGATCAGTATTATTTGGAACCACCAAGTCGATGAAGTATTGGGTGACAATACTGGTGTAACATCTGTACGTATCAAATCAACCCAAGACTCAAGTACACAAGATGTTCAAGTACAAGGTCTATTTGTTGCGATTGGACACAAACCAAATACAGATATGTTTGAAGGTCAATTGAACTTACGTGATGGTTATATTCAAGTTCAAAGTGGCACTTCGGGTAATGCAACAGCAGCATCAATTGAAGGCGTTTTTGCTGCTGGTGACGTAGCTGATAGTATCTATCGTCAAGCGATTACCTCAGCAGGTTCAGGCTGTATGGCAGCATTAGATGCTGAGAAGTATCTTGATAATTTAAACTAATTTACATTAAGTTCAAAAAGCCACCATCTTTATGGTGGCTTTTTTTGTTAAATGATATATACAATCAAAAACATGGCTTTATTTAACAACAATTATATTTTGGATGAATACATGACAACAACATGGACCAATGGCTACCAAACTGAAGTCAATTACACCTATGGATACTATCGTGATCTTAGCCCTAACTTCCAAAAATTCTGCTTACTTTTAAATGGGATTGATAGTCCAGATATTCAAATAAATCAAACACATTGTGAACTTGGCTTTGGGCAAGGTGTCAGCATCAACATACATGCAGCAAGTACTGATGCCAATTTTTACGGTACTGACTTTAACCCTGCACATGCAGCTCATGCCAACCAATTAGCACAACATAGCCAAACTAAGCCGTATTTTTTTGATGATAGCTTTGAAGAATTATTAAATCGAAATGATTTACCCATGTTTGATTCAATTAGCCTACATGGAATATGGAGCTGGATAAGCTATGAAAACCAACACATCACTTTGAAATTCATTCGTAAATATTTAAAACCCAATGGTATTGTCTATATCAGTTATAACTGCGTGACAGGTTGGGCTGCCAATATGCCTATACGCGAGTTATTTCATAGCCATTTTAAATTTAATAGCAAAAGTACAAACCCACTGCAAAAAGTAAATGAAGCATTAAATTTTAGTGAAGAACTACTTAAACAAAATCCAATCTTTGCTCAAAGAAATCCCAATGCTTTGCAAAAAGTAATCGATCTCAAACAACAAAATCCAAATTACTTAATTCATGAATATTTGAATCAAGATTGGCAATGCTTTTCATTTCAGCAAGTAGTCAGAATCCTAGATGAAATTAAATTATCTTATGCTGGGTCTACAGACTTAGGAACGCATCTAGATAACATTAATTTTTCAGAAGAACATCAGCAATTTCTAAATGCGATTGAACACCCGATTTTCAAAGAACAGTGCCGAGATTATTTTGCCAACACACAATTTAGACGGGATTTATTTATTCGAGGCAAGAATAATTTAACCCCATTACAAGTCCAAGCAAAACTCCGAAAAACAGCATTTGTGCTTCTAACAGCCAAAGAGCAATTACCGAGTAGCATTACAGGACTATTGGGGACATTCAATTTGATAGAGGAAATTTATCAACCAATTGGCAATCGATTTGCTGAAGTTAACTATCAACCGCTCACTATTGCAGATTTAGAAGCTAGTTTTCCCGAGCTTCACTATGCAAAAATCTTAAATGCGCTCGTTATCCTGTGCCATCTTGGACTAGCTCAACCATGTCAAAATAATGAACCATCTCAAAAAATGTTCGAGCATTGCCACAATCTAAATCATTACATTTTAAAACAAGCGAGTTTTCATCAAAACTATGGCGTTTTAATTAGTCCAATCACAGGCATTGGTATACCGACTGAACATTTTCATCAATTATTTTATCGCGCACATTTTATAGAAGGTTTAACGACTGCAACAGATTTTGCTTACTATGTGCAAGATGTCATCCAACAGCTTGGGTGGTTAGTTTTAGATAAAGATGGTCAAACGGTTTCAGATCAGGTTAAAAGCATTGAAATTATTCAATCTAAAGCCCAAATATTTTTAGAAAGTAAGAAGTTGGAGATCGCGAAACAATTACGTTTATTTAATTAAATACTGATGATCGAATGGCGAAGTACTAGATTTGTCATTCGACCTTTCTTAGATTAGTTTAATCTGAATCCTTTCTATATTCATTTTATTATGCATCAACTTCCACCCTCTCAATATATTTTTCCTGATCCTATTGAAGCAGATCCTGAGGGACATGGTTTCATCTGTATTGGTGCAGATCTTTCACCGTCTACATTATTTGAAGCCTATACACATGGATTATTTCCATGGTTCAACGAAGATGAACCTATCTGTTGGTGGAGTCCTGAACCACGTTGCATTATCGAACCACAGGCATATAAACCCAGCAAATCCTTACTACGAAATATGAAAAAACATGATTATCGAATTACCATTAATCATGCATTTGAACAAGTCATTCGTGCCTGTTCGTTACCACGAAGTTATGCAAATGAGACATGGATTAGTGAAGATATAATTGAAGGATATTCAGCTCTATTTAAAGCAGGATATGCCTATAGTGTCGAAGTCTGGAATAGTGAACATCTTGTAGGCGGTTTGTATGGTGTCACTATTGGTAAAGGATGTTTTGGTGAGTCGATGTTTAGCACCGAAACAGATGTCTCTAAAATGGCATTCTATACACTGATGTTAATTGGACAGGAAAATCAACTGCCTTGGATCGATTGCCAATTGGTCAACGATCACCTTTTAAGTCTTGGAGCACGTACACTTTCTCGCCAAGCCTATTTAAAATCATTACAAGATGTAATTATTACCCCCTCTATCAATTGGAAAAGTTATCAAGAACGTGTATTTTCAAGTAAAACAATAGCTCTTTTTTCAAAATTAGACGGTTAACGGATTAACACCTTGGAGGGACAGATTAATGAAATCATACCAACCCAAGTCCCTTTTAAATGACTTACAGTATTACATTACTCCACCACATGATTGTAGTTACCTCGATAACAAATCAGCTCGAATGGTGTTCTTAGATCCAATTCATCGCATTGATGTGGTGACATTATCTGAACTGTCACGAGTTGGTTTTCGTCGCAGTGGTGACTTTGTTTATCGCCCAGAATGTCATTTATGTCGTCAATGTTTGTCGTGTAGAGTCCCTATTCAAGAATTTCAAATGAATAGCAGCCAAAAAAAGGCATGGAAACGCAATCAAGATTTAAGCATGAATATCTTGCCTACCACGCAAGCGACAGAACAACATTATCAGCTTTATGAGAGATATATAAACGAGCGACATTCAGATGGTGATATGTATCCAGCCAACTATGATCAGTTTGAGAAGTTTCTCGTACACAGTTGCACTGAAAGTTTTTTTATCGAATTATGGAAAGACCAAAAACTAATTGCGGTCTCTACTTGTGATTTGATGGATGATGGTTTATCTGCGGTTTACACATTCTTTGACCCAGATGAACAACGTCGCTCCTTGGGCGTTTATGCCATTCTTAAACAAATTGAATATGTAAAAACTCTAAATCTTGATTATTTGTATCTTGGTTATTGGGTGCCACACTCAGCGAAAATGAACTACAAGTCACAATACACACCACTTGAACTATTACTAGATGGTCAATGGCGTAGACTCAATCGCCCATTATCTGAGAAAGAAATTCATCAACTCGGAAACTCACTCATGAGTACACTACCTTCAGAGTGGGATGATCTAATCATTAAATAATTTAGGATTTAAATAAAGACGCGAAATCATCAGTGCATGTTTTGACCATAATCACAGCATGCTCTTTTGTACCATCCAAATTGGGATAATAATTTTTGCGTAAATCTATTTGATGAAAATCCATTTTTTCATACAAACGAATTGCAGCATGATTGCTTTGACGTACTTCTAAAAAAATTTGGATAGGATTATTTTTTAAAAGTTGAATTGAATAATCTAACAACTCGTATCCAAGACCTTTGCCCTGCTGGCTTGGATGGATCGCCATCAGTAACAAATTAGCTTCATCTAACACAGGCTGTAAAATACAGAATCCTACTATTTGATTTTTAGTTTCATAGACTGTGCATTGGTAAGAAAGCAAAGACTCCTGAAATTGTTTTTTAGACCACGGATGTGTTTGAACTAAACATTCAATCTCAGCAACTTTATCCAAATCCTTTTCTTGCATCAATCGAATCACGTGAACACCTTGTCAAAAACCTAATTGGCAGATTATCGACAATTTAAAACCAAATTTAAATAAAAAAATGGGCAATCTGATTGATTGCCCATTTTATTTAGTGGGGATTAAAACCTAACTCGGCACGCCATTTATTTAATAATTCAGTGGTGTCGTAGTCATTTGGATGGAATTTAGGTCTTAAGAACGCCAGTAAAGTTGGTATTTGACGGGTCATAAAACCTTTATAACCATACATAAACTTCAGCATATATTTCGTGTCACGCCATGTTAGTTTTCCATCAGTTTTGAGTAGTTTTGCAGTGAAATAGGATTGGGTAATAAAAATCAGACCCATTGCAATCACAAGTGCTAGTGATCTCATAAAATAAGCTTTAGCACCTTGACCATACATTGCCTCGTACACATCAAAGGCAACAGCTTTATGTTCATTTTCTTCAACAGCATGCCACATCCACAAATGATACATTGTCTCATCCATGAACATCGATTGGATATCTGGATTACTTAATAATTCCTCAGCAATTGTAGAGGTAAAATGCTCTAAAGCACATGTTCCAGTTAATCCAATCATTTCTTTGTTAAAACCAAAAGGTTTAAGTAATGTAGTAATTACATTAACACCATAATTGATCACTTTGCCCGTTTGCTCTTCCATCTTACGAACATCATAACCATAGGCTTGAGCAGATGCATTGAACGCTAAATGCTCTTTAGAATGCATCGCCTCTTGACCAATAAAAGCACTAATTTCTTTCTGCAAACGAGGGTCAGCTAATTTAGGATCATTTCTAACTGCACGAGTACTGTTTACAAAAAATTGTTCACCTTCAGGAAATAGCGCTGATAAAGCAGTCATAAAATGCGTGAGTGCAGCATCACCATTTGCCCAATATCGAGGCACATCACCAAACTCAAAATCCATTCGACGTACAGGGAAACTAGCGCCAGCACGATTTGAAATATTGACTTTAGCATTCATACCTTATTCTCCTTAATGATGAATCTATTCTTTGTTTTTATCCATTCTTATTTTATACGCTGTTTATCATGCTTTAATTAAGTGCAGATAAGGTCATAAAAGCATCATCTTAGGACATGTCTTCAAGTTTTTTGAAAATATTAAAAATAGAAAAAGGGCAAATTCATGCCCTTTAAAAACAAACAGTATTGAAGAAAATAAGGCTTACAAACCTAATTTCGCTTTCCAATCTTTTAATAATTGAACTGTATCTAAATCATTCGGATGGAAACGTGGTTTAAAGTACGCCAGCATTTCTCCTGCCATTCCTGCGATAATCCCTTTTGATGGACTATAACCATACTTATAAATCATTCCCAACTCTTTAAGATTTAGCTTTTTATCTTGCTTAAGCAAACGTAAAGTGAAGTATGACTGAAGAATAAAAATTAAAGTCATGGCAAATACGAGCGCTGTTGTACGTAAGCCGTATGCTTTAATTCCTGTGCCAAAAACAGACTCATATACATCATATGCAACTGCTTTATGCTCATTCTCCTCAACCGCATGCCAGAACCACATATAAGACATTGTGTCATCTGTCATCAAATCTTGGATATGCTTATTACGCAATAATTCAGATGCAATCGTCGCTGTAAAATGCTCTAGGGCAGTCGTAGCGGTGAGATCAACCATCTCACGTGTCATACCAAAAGGTTTTACGATTTTCGAAAAATTATTTAAGGCAAATTGAATGTAACGACCTGTAATTTGTTCTAAGGCTCTTACATCATGACCGTATTTTTGAGCAGAAGCATTGAAATTAACATGCTCTTGAGTATGCATTGCTTCTTGACCAATAAACGCACTAATCTCTTTTTGCAGCTCTTCATTCTCTTTAATCGCTGGGTGATAACGCACAGCACGAACTGAATCAATAAATAATTTCTCACCATCTGGAAATAAAGCAGATAATGCAGTCATAAAATGTGTAAGACCTGCTGAGCCACTCATCCAGTATTCAGGTACTTGATCAAAATCAAAATTCATACGACGTACTGGGAAACTTGCACCTGCACGATTTGAAATATTTACTTTAGCATTCATGCCGCCTACTCCTTTTCAGTGAACTTTTTTCACTGAGCACTTTTGTTCGTTTTCTTGAGTTTTATATTACGTTTTTATATGGATCAATTAAGTGCAGTTTGGGACAGCAAAGTATCAGTTTGGGACACTATTCAATAAAATTGTCAAACAATTGATATAAAAAAACACCCCATAAGGGGTGTTTTTTTGATCACTCTAGGCGATTATGCAGTTACTTTAGCAACAACACCAGCACCTACAGTACGACCACCTTCACGGATCGCAAAACGTAGACCTGGGTCCATTGCGATCGGGTGGATTAACTCTACTGACATTTCTACGTTGTCACCAGGCATTACCATTTCTACGCCATCTTGTAATTTGATCGCGCCAGTTACGTCAGTTGTACGGAAGTAGAACTGTGGACGGTAACCGTTAAGGAATGGAGTATGACGACCACCTTCTTCTTTAGAAAGTACGTATACTTCTGCATCGAATTTAGTGTGCGGCTTGATTGTACCTGGTTTAGCAAGTACTTGACCACGTTGTACGTCTTCACGCTTAGTACCACGAAGTAAGATACCACAGTTCTCACCCGCACGACCTTCGTCAAGAAGTTTACGGAACATTTCAACGCCAGTAACTGTAGTCGTTTGAGTATCACGGATACCAACGATTTCAACAGACTCACCAACTTTGATGATACCAGCTTCTACACGACCAGTTACTACTGTACCACGACCAGAGATAGAGAATACGTCTTCGATTGGCATCAAGAATGCTTTATCGATTGCACGCTCTGGTTCTGGGATGTAAGAGTCAAGCGCTTCTACAAGTGCAAGAACAGAAGCTTCGCCGTAAGGACCGTCGTTACCGTTTAATGCTTGAAGAGCTGAACCACGGATGATTGGAGTGTCATCACCTGGGAAGTCATAAGTAGAAAGAAGTTCACGAACTTCCATTTCTACTAATTCAAGTAATTCTTCATCATCAACAAGGTCACACTTGTTTAAGAATACGATGATGTAAGGTACACCTACCTGACGAGAAAGAAGGATGTGTTCACGAGTTTGTGGCATTGGACCATCAGTCGCAGCACATACAAGGATCGCGCCGTCCATCTGAGCAGCACCAGTAATCATGTTTTTAACATAATCGGCGTGGCCCGGGCAGTCTACGTGAGCGTAGTGACGGATTGGAGAATCGTATTCTACGTGTGATGTATTAATTGTAATACCACGTGCTTTTTCTTCAGGAGCAGAGTCGATTTGTGAGTAATCTTTCGCTTCACCGCCGTAAGTTTTTGCACAAATTGTTGCAATCGCAGCAGTTAAAGTTGTTTTACCATGGTCAACGTGACCAATTGTACCCACGTTTACGTGTGGTTTATTACGTTCAAACTTGGCTTTAGCCATGATGATCTTCCTTTATAAACTGCTCATGAGGGTCGCTCATGAGCGCTTGGTTTTTAACTAAATTTTAGTTGGGTAATATAGTAATCGAAAGATTACTCGTCGTCACCTTTTTTACCGCCAGCTTGGAACTTAGCGATGATGCCTTCAGCCACGTTACGTGGAGTTTCAGCGTACTTAGCGAATTCCATAGAATAAGTAGCACGACCTTGAGACATAGAACGCATTTGAGTAGCGTAACCAAACATCTCAGCTAATGGAACTTCTGCTTTAATTGCTTTTGTTCCACCAGGAAGATCGTCCATACCTTGAACCATACCACGACGACGGTTTAAGTCACCCATGATATCGCCCATGTAGTCTTCTGGAGTTTCTACTTCAACTTTCATGATAGGTTCAAGAAGAATTGGATCTGCTTTCATGAAACCATCACGGAACGCATAAGAACCAGCCATTTTGAACGACAATTCATCAGAGTCGACATCGTGGTAAGAACCGTCAAAAAGAACAGCTTTAACGCCTACAACTGGGTAACCAGCCAAGACACCATTCTTCATACGCTCTTGAATACCTTTATCAACTGCACCGAAGAATTCTTTTGGTACTACACCACCAACAACTTCTTCAGCGAATTCGTATTCTTTACCAGCAGCTTCAACATCAAGTGGCTCTAAACGAACATATACATGACCGAATTTACCTTTACCACCTGTTTGACGTACGAATTTACCTTCTTGCTCAACAGTTTTCTTAATCGTTTCACGATAAGCAACCATTGGTTTACCGATATTCGCTTCAACACCGAACTCACGTTTCATACGGTCAACGATGATGTCAAGGTGAAGCTCACCCATACCAGCAATAATTGTTTGACCAGATTCTTCGTCAGTACGTACACGGAATGATGGATCTTCTTTCGCCAAACGACCTAAAGCAATTGACATTTTTTCTTGGTCAGCTTTAGTTTTTGGTTCAACAGCCAATGAAATTACTGGCTCAGGGAATTCCATACGCTCAAGTGTAATGATGTTTTTCTCATCACATAATGTATCACCAGTTGTAACGTCTTTAAGACCTACACACGCTGCGATATCACCTGCACGGATTTCATCAAGATCTTGACGCTCATTCGCATGCATTTGCACGATACGACCGATACGTTCACGCTTAGACTTAACTGGGTTATATACTGGGTCACCTTGTTTAAGAACACCAGAATAAACACGTACGAAAGTTAAGTTACCAACGAATTTGTCGTTCATGATTTTGAACGCAAGCGCAGAGAACGGAGCTTCGTCAGATGCTTCACGAGATGCTTTAGTTTCAGCTTTATCGTCAAGGATACCTTCGATCGCTTTAACTTCTGTTGGCGATGGTAAGAATTCAATCACAGCATCCAACATACGTTGAACACCTTTGTTTTTGAACGCTGAACCACAAAGCATCACTTGGATTTCAGATGCTAATGTACGAGCACGTAAACCTGCAACGATGTCTTCTTTAGAAAGATCACCCTCTTCAAGGTACTTGTCCATTAACTCTTCAGAAGCTTCAGCAGCCGCTTCAACCATGTTAGTACGCCATTCGTTAGCAGTATCAACTAGGTCAGCAGGAATCTCACCATATTCAAACTTCATACCTTGAGATGGTTCATCCCAGATAATCGCTTTCATTTCGATAAGATCTACAACACCTGCAAATGTATCTTCTGCACCGATTGGTACAACGATAGGTACAGGGTTACCGCCTAAACGAGTTTTAACTTGCTCTACAGCACGGAAGAAGTTTGCACCAGTACGGTCCATCTTGTTCACGAATGCTAAACGAGGCACTTTATATTTGTTAGCTTGACGCCATACAGTTTCAGACTGAGGTTGAACACCACCAACAGCACAGTAAACCATGCACGCACCGTCAAGAACACGCATAGAACGCTCAACTTCAATTGTGAAGTCAACGTGTCCCGGTGTATCAATTACGTTGATACGGTGTTGTTCGAATTGGTTGCCCATACCAGACCAGAAACAAGTCGTAGCAGCAGAAGTAATGGTAATACCACGCTCTTGCTCTTGTTCCATCCAGTCCATTGTTGCTGCACCGTCGTGTACTTCACCAATTTTGTGAGATACACCTGTGTAGAACAAGATACGTTCAGTTGTAGTTGTTTTACCTGCGTCAATGTGCGCAGAAATACCAATGTTACGGTAACGAGTAATCGGGGTTTGGCGAGCCATGATGTCTTACATTCCTAAATGTTATCTTTAAAACAGGACGCATCAATTAAATTGATGCGCACGAATATCCAAGCAGGCAACTTAAATACCCGCAAAGCTCCCACTTTGATAAAGAGCGATGTTGAATCGAGCTGCTGTACGCATGAATATTCTCCTGATTAGGGACTGTTTTATCCGTTTAGAAACGGTAGTGAGAGAAGGCTTTGTTGGCTTCAGCCATACGATGCACGTCTTCACGTTTTTTGATCGCTGCACCTTTACCTTCAGCTGCATCAAGCAACTCACCAGCAAGACGTAAAGCCATCGTTTTTTCAGAACGCTTAGCAGCAGCATCTACTAACCAACGCATTGCTAAGGCAGTACGACGGGATGGGCGTACTTCCATAGGTACTTGATAAGTAGCACCACCAACACGGCGTGCTTTTACTTCGACCATAGGACGAACTTTTTCAAGAGTAGTCTCGAAAAATTCAACTGGGTCTACTTTGTTTTTTTCTTGAACACGCTCTAAAGCACCGTAAACGATACCTTCAGCTACAGATTTTTTACCATCTTGCATTACGTGGTTCATGAATTTAGCGATTGTTTGGCTGCTAAATTTTGGATCTGGAAGGATCTCACGAGCAGCGACTACGCGACGTCTTGGCATTTTAATACACCTAATATTATGACACTTCAGGATGATCCAGCAGTTTGTACAAGTGCCATGTACGCTACGCTGGCCTTACTATACGTCGCTTGAATTACAAATCTATGAAGAATTCAAACAAGCGAAACGCTAAAGGGTTGTTTGGGCTTGTTGCCTAGAATTACTTCTTAGGACGTTTAGCACCGTATTTAGAACGTGACTGGTTACGATCTTTCACGCCAGCACAGTCTAAAGAACCACGAACGGTATGGTAACGTACACCTGGTAAGTCTTTAACACGACCACCACGGATTAGAACAACACTGTGCTCTTGTAAGTTATGACCTTCACCACCGATATAGCTTGATACTTCAAAACCAGAAGTTAAGCGAACACGGCAAACCTTACGCATTGCTGAGTTAGGTTTTTTAGGAGTAGTCGTATATACACGTGTACATACACCACGACGTTGTGGACAAGCCTTCAACGCAGGAACTTTTGATTTTTCAATCAAAGTTGTACGACCCTTACGGATCAACTGATTTGTTGTTGCCATTTGGCAATTCTCCCGTTATTAAACAACCTTAAAAAGAAAAGCACCTCTTTTTAAGGGCACACAATTGTAAGTCAAGAAGTAAAAATGGTCAACATTGCAGGCTAAAGCAAGTGTTGACCATTTCTAGATTTTTGTTAACTTTTAGATGCTTTTATACATCACATATATATTAGCTATGCTTTGTTGATGCAGGCTCAATATCTATTGTCTTTTGTTCGGATAATTGTTCAGTCTCATCAGCCAAGGTGTCATCACTATCAGTCGCTTTAATCGCTGGTTTTTGTTGGGAATATTCATGTTCTGTTACATGTTGCTCAGCAAGTTTCAGAATACCCTCTTCAACCTTTTCATCTTTTGTTGAATTTTCTATGAGCTCATCTTTTGTCTGAACAGCCACATGAGTAATGACATCATTTTTTAGATTTTCGGCTGGAGCTATTTTACTTGCGACATCAAGTTCTGTTGCTTGTAAAAGTTTTGGACTTGCTTTTCTTAATAATGCTTCAGCTTTGTAATATGCCTCTAATGGAGAAATCTTTTCATCAGGATGCTCATTTATATAGAATCGCGCCGCACCAAATACTGATTGTGATTTATGCCCCACATCTTCTAGAAGTTTCCAGCTATAAAAACCACCGACAACTGCACCCGCGATCGGTGTTAGTTTCCCAATCACTGAAGCTTGTGGAATATGATTTAACCACCCCCACTTAAATTGTCCATCAGCATCAACCAACCACTTCTTCAACAATTCAACATCATTATTAGAGCCTAATAACTGTTGAAAATGTTGCAAATCATGCGTGTCTAACATTGATTGTAAAGCTTTTAAAGCAAGTAATAATGTTTGTTTTTCTGCGACAAGACCTAAATCAATTTCTTTAAAAATAAAGGCCACGATATCTTGATCAAGCTCTTCAGATAAATCGAAACCATGAGAGCGACCAGTTTGGTAAATCGTGCGTAATGCCAAAACGATCGAAGCAGGTATATCGATTGCAGCACCCCAAACTCCAGTAGCACCAGTAATTAATCCCTGAGCAGCTGCAAGTAATTTATTTTGCTCAATGAGTGCCTGACTTAAACGTTGCGAGCGCCCAGTATCCTGTGTCAACTCAGCAAGATCTTTAACTCCTGCTTCTTCGAGAATCTTTTCAGTCAAAGAACTATTTGAACTAAATTCATTCAACCATTGAAATAAATAATCTGAAACTTTTTCACCTAAATCAGGTGAAACAAAAGTCGCCACATTATTTACCTTCGTATAATGCTTACCTAGCAATTGATGTGACAATTTAGGAAGTTGTTGACGCAGCATCTGTTGAGGGCTTTCATATTTCTCAACTTCAAATGGACTTTTGAAACGCGCATTTCCTTCAACAATATTAGATGAATTGGAAAGTTTCGCACCAGATGTTATCGGGGCTACTTGAAGTTTTTGCAATTCAGAGCTGAGCTTTTTAGCCACTCCAAATGCTTGGGCAAATAAACCTGAAGTTTGCTTATTTTTAGAATTTGTCATCAAGTACCTCTATTCTTTAATCTGTGCATTTCTAGGTAAATACTAGGTTGAATACAGATTTATCTCAACTTGAATCTGTATAATTTCATTAGCTTTCACCTTAAGTCGTTCTAAACTTACTAATCTTTACATAACTGAAAATAGACATAATATTTGCCATAAGAAATAAAAAACCTTTCTGCTATCATGGTGTCATTCACTCATGAGCCGATTTGATCGTTATTTTCTCCTGATTTTAACTATAGCGATGTTGTACAAGGCTTAGTATTACCATAAAAGGGAACTGTAAATGAAACGTGTTGTAATCACTGGTATGGGCATCAACTCATGTATCGGTAACTCTTTGGAAGAGGTTACTCATTCTCTAAAAAATGGAATCTCTGGGACACGTTTTAACCCAACTTATGCTGAACTTAATTTCAAAAGTCATGTGAGCGCAGCAGCTGTTCAAGATTTTGATGGCATTGATCGTAAATTGAAACGCTTCATGGGCGTGTGTGCGATGTATGCTTACAATGCCGCTATTGCAGCCGTTGAACATGCAGGTCTCAAACAAGAAGACCTAGCTAACAACCCAAGATACGGTATTGCAGGTGGTAGTGGTGGTAACTCAACTGCTTCTGTTGCAGAGATGGTTAAATTACTGGAAGAAAAAGGTGCACGTAAAATTGGACCTTTCTTTGTTCCACGCAACATGAGTAATACGATTACTGCAAACGTTGGTGTTGCATTAAAACTACAAGGTATTGCTCACTCTATTACTAGTGCATGTGCAACTTCTGCTGATGCAATTGGTTATGCTTACAACCTGATTCAATTAGGTAAACAAGATTTAATGCTTGCTGGTGGTGGTGAAGAAGATCACTGGTCTCAAAGCTTACTTTTTGATGCTATGGGTGCATTGTGTTCTAAATATAACGATACACCAGAAACAGCATCTCGTCCTTATTCAGCTGACCGTGACGGTTTCGTGATCGCGGGTGGTGGTGGCTTTGTGGTTCTTGAATCACTTGAGCATGCTCAAGCTCGTGGTGCGAACATTTTGGCAGAAGTAGTCGCTTATGCTGCCAACAGTGACGGTGCAGACATGGTTGCTCCATCTGGTGAAGGTGCTACGCGCTGTATCCTCATGGCACTTGATGAAGCAAAACAACACGGCATTGAACAAATCGACTATGTCAATACTCACGGGACTTCAACACCTGCGGGTGACGTAACCGAATTAAAAGCAATGGAACGTGCTTTTGGTGAAGGTAATGTACCTGCACTAAGCTCAACCAAATCAATGACTGGCCACAGTTTGGGTGCAGCAGGTGTACAGGAAGCAATCTACTCTGTACTAATGATGCAAAATGACTTTATCGCACCGAACATCAACGTTACAGAACTGGATGAAGGCGCGAAAGGTTTCGATATTGTACTTGAAAAACGTGATGCAAAACTGAATACTGTGATGAGTAACAGTTTTGGCTTTGGCGGTGTTAACGCTTGCCTTATTTTCAAGAAGTGGGATACATAATCCCACGTAGGATTATCGATGGATGCACCTTCTGATGCTTTCTTGTGGGTAAAAGCATTACATATTATTGCTGTGGTGTGTTGGTTCGCTGCGTTGTTCTATCTACCACGGCTTTATGTTTATCATGCGATGAGTGAGGATGCTGTAAGTCATCAACGCTTTGAAGTAATGGAACGTAAGTTATATCGTGGCATCATGTGGCCATCAATGATTGCCACGCTTGTGACTGCCCATTTCCTTGTGGATTGGGGTGATGCCACTCGCCATTATCATGAAGCCTTATGGTTTTATCTTAAAGTGGCTTTAGTCGGACTCCTAGTCATTTACCATCTTGTATGTGGCTATTACCGAAAGAAACTCATCGGGAATGCACATTATAAATCTCATAAGTTTTGGCGCTTCTTTAATGAAATGCCAACAGTGATTTTATTTGCAGTTGTCATTCTCGTTGTTGTAAAGCCTCAGTTTTAACTGGGGCTTTTTTTTTTGAATTGAGGTCATATTTTTAATCAAATACAATTATAGAACTCAAATGAACAAACTTCTAAAGCATCGTATTGAATGGTTAAGATCTCGACTGATCTCTGAACTGATTTCCTTTCTCAACATACAAGAATTTGAGTATCGTGGCTTAACTCATGGTGAAATTGCGATTGCTCAATCTGTATTTGGTGAACTTATTCATTATTCAGAAGTAAAAATTTTCAATATCCCCTATCTACCTTGGCAACCTGAAAACATATTTATAGCGCCAAATGGCAACCTGTACGTTCATCAAAAATATTTTAGTAAAGATTAATCAAAATGTTCAATCGGATTGCAAAGTCTCTTCATTCATGAACTTGCACATATTCTGCAGTTTCAGCAAAACACAAATGTGATTGTAAAAGGCGCAATATTGCAACTTGGTTATTATCTAAGTTTTAAACAATACAACCCTTACCGGTATCAATTTATAGTTGGAAAGAAATTCAATGAATATAACATTGAACAGCAAGGTGACATCGCACGTGATATTTTTCTAAAAAAAGTTCCAAATATTATTCTTCAGAAATAAAAAAAGTCCTGTCGTTTATTTACAGGGCTTTTCAGCTTGAAACATCATTAGCAATTCTATGCTGCTGTGTTTTTACTGCTCTCTGAGCTAAGTTCATGACTATCATCCATTTCAGTCGTAAAATCTACACACATCGCATCTTTAACAATTGTACCGATACGTCCCACACTAATTGCCAATCCAAAAGCAATTACTGGATATAAGATTGTTGGAATCACCATAACTTATTACCTCTCATCAAAAGTTTAATTAATCAAACTTACTCTGACTCTTGTACTTGCTCTTGGAACATTAAAGTACCAATACGACCAACTACAACAGCTAAACCAAACGCAATTACTGGAAAAAATACAACTGACATAATCATTACCTCTCTTAACAGACCATTATTTATAAAACTATTTATTTATCATCTTGGTTTAACAAGATAGTTCCCACACGACCTACTGCGATAGCAGAACAAGACGCAACAACTAAAACTAAAAGTACTGACATTTCTATTTCCTCTTTTTATATGCGAAATGCATATTTTTACTGTTACATCTAGTGTACAGATGTTCACATTAATTAGGATAATAGCAGTGCACAATTGTACACTCAAGTGTAGCAAAAGGATTCCCGACGAACGGACAAAAAAGACTCATTTCAATAAAATTATGTTTTTGATAGATTTAAATTTTAAGAAAACTCTAATTTTTTGTATTTTTTTATCCCCTTACCGAAATAATCAAAAAAAGAGTGTTTCTATTCATGTCATTGAACTGTCATTTCGGTATGCGAAAGTGACACGAAAAAAAAGAATAAATGACAATGCTAAGTTTATTCATAGTCATGCACCATCACTACGCAACCATTTAAAAATGTTGCTCTTTAAAACAGAAAAACTTGTTATTTTTACGCAGAAAAATGTGCAATTAGTATATATTAGACACCTTGTCATTTTTCTTTAAGATATAGAATGTTTGGCGCTATGATATACAACGTTCTTTAAAATTATACTTACACAAATCAAGAACTTGTATATCAACACATGTTAAGACTCAGGATTAAGTTTGAATGAAAAATTTTAAAATTGCCCTTGCCCAGTTCTCTCCGCATATTGGCAATATTGACGCAAATACTCAAAAGATGGTTGAGCAAGCAAATTTAGCAAAACAGCAGCAAGCCGATTTAATCATCTTTCCAGAATTATCAACAATCGGATATCCAGCTGAAGATTTATTGATTCGACCTAATTTAAGCAAACGCACTCAGAAAGCATTTGCACAATTAAGTGAAGTCAAAGATATCGTCATGGTATTTGGTTTTGTTCATCAAACCGAAGATGGCTACCGCTATAACTCAGCAGCCGTGATGAAAGATGGACAAGTTTTAGGGATTTATAATAAGCATAACTTGCCAAATTATGGTGTTTTTGATGAAAAACGCTACTTCCAAGAAGGTCATCAGCATCTAATTTTTGAATATTTAGGTCATAAATTTGGTGTACTTATTTGTGAAGATGTTTGGTCACTGAATACTGTTAAGCAATTAAGCCAGCTCAATGTAGAAACAGCATTGGTTCTTAATGCTTCACCTTACGAAGTAGGTAAACCGCAACATCGCATCCAAACTTTAAATGAATTAGCTAAACAGTTAAATCTCAATCTGGTTTATGTTAACCAAGTAGGTGGTCAAGATGATCTAATTTTTGATGGTTCAAGTTTTGTAACCAACAAAAATGGAGACATCGCACTACAAGCTCCAAGTTTCCAAGAATCAATTTATTTTGTTGAATATGATGCAGAGCAAAAAGAATTCAAAAAAACTGAATCAGCTCCTGCACTTGAAACCTTTGCTGAAATTTATCAAGCACTCGTAATGGCAACTCGTGATTACGTTCAACGTTCAGGCTTCCCAGGTGTCATTTTAGGTTTATCTGGTGGTATTGATTCTGCATTAACACTTGCAATCGCAGTGGATGCGATCGGTGCAGATAAAGTTCAAGCAGTGATGATGCCATATACATACACGTCACAAATGAGTGTGGAAGATGCGACCGAGCAAGCTCGTCGTATGGGCGTAACTTTTGGTATTGCTGAGATCCACCCTATTGTAAATAGCTTTATGCAAACGCTTTATCCATTCTTTGGAAACACACCAGCTGATGCAACTGAAGAAAACTTACAAGCACGTACTCGCGGTACGCTATTGATGGGCTTATCTAATAAGTTTGGTAATCTCGTATTATCGACTGGTAACAAATCTGAAATATCAGTTGGTTACTGCACCCTTTATGGCGATATGGTTGGTGGTTTTTCTGTATTGAAAGATGTCTACAAAACTATCGTATTTGAATTAGCAAAATATCGTAATACCTTAAGTGAAACCCCAGTAATTCCAGAGCGCGTAATCAGCCGACCTCCTTCTGCCGAGTTACGCCCTGATCAAACCGACCAAGACTCTTTACCAGCTTACGATGTGCTTGATGCGATACTTTATGCATACATCGAAGAAGATCAAAGCCAAGCAGATATTATTGCAAGAGGATTTGAAGCAGAAGTGGTAGAAAAAGTGATTCGATTGGTTGATCGCAACGAATACAAACGTCGTCAAGGTGCAATCGGACCACGCATCAGCTCACGTGCTTTTAGCCGTGAACGACGCTACCCTATCGTCAACGGATGGACAACGAATGACTGAAAAAATTGTTTCTGAAAAGTCACAATTACTTGCTCAAGCACTTATGCTTGAGCAAGTGGCATTTTATAAAAACCAACTCACTACTCAACTCTCACCCGAGTTTTTCCAACAGTTTATTCAGCTTTTTTTACAACATGCTCCGAATATAAAACTGAAAGAAGTTGTAGAGCTTGATCAAATTCAAGCTGTAGTTAAACGCTATGCTTTTGAAATGCAATTAGGTGCTGGACTATTAGAATTCATTGGAGAAATTGCCCAGCGTCTTCATGTTTTTTCCTTGCAATCCTCAGCACAACTCCAAGATGTATTCTCAGATCATCAATTTGAAATGTGGCTATCTAAAATCTTAGAATTAGATAATATTCGACAATATTTGAATAAATTTCTAAAAGAAAGCCCATCCATTGAGCAACTCTGCTTATATATAGCAACCTCTACACTACAGAATAAATTACCCAAACTATTTGCTACAGCTGATGAAGAAAAAGCTCAAGATAGTAAATATGAATGGCAGCAGAAATTAAAAACTTTTTCCTATCGCCAACAACAACGTATTGAGCAAAAAATAGAAGAAAGTATTGCACGCTTTATTCAAGAACAACTTGTTGATTTGAGTCTATTATCAAATGATGATCTAGAAAGTTTGGCACGCAATATATGGGACGATAATAAATCTAAACCACTCTCTGAATACACTAAGCAAGTCACTCCTCTAGATGTAGAAGAGTTCTTTGTGATGATCTATGAGTATTGGAAAGAATTACGCCAGTCTTCATTTTTGCAAGATCTGATTCTCTATGGCGTTAAAGTTTTCTATGATTTTTATAAAGATGAAAGCCTACAAGATGTTTTCATAGCTATTGGCTTGGAAGAAAGCGATCTACGCAATGAGGCAGTTCGTTTTTATCCAAAAGTTGTTAAAGCCTTAGATGAACATAATGTGTTAGAACCTATTATTCACATGGTTTTAAAACCTTTCTACGACAACCCTCAGACCCTACAAGTTATTGAAAAACATCTCTAATCTAACTCAAGTCAGCGCTGAGTAGAAAAAAACTATTAGATAAAAAGAAACCACGCAGGAGCGTGGTTTTTAAAATGGTGGCTATGACGAGACTTGAACTTGTGACCCCCGCATTATGAGTGCGGTGCTCTAACCAACTGAGCTACATAGCCGTAAACTGTGTGCGCATTATCTAGTGTTCCGCTTAAACGGTCAAGCCTATGACGTTGAAAATATGGAACATATGAACAGTTTTTATTCTTTTAAATCACATTTGATCATTTTTCGGCAATTTCATAAAAATTTAAACACTTAACTAAACTGTAAAATTAGTTTGTTAAAAAGGTATTTAAAAAAATTATAAAAACAATAGACAAAAAGAGACCACGCAGGAGCGTGGTCTATAAAATGGTGGCTATGACGAGACTTGAACTTGTGACCCCCGCATTATGAGTGCGGTGCTCTAACCAACTGAGCTACATAGCCGAAAACTGTGGGCGCATTATCTTAACTTTCGCTACACACGTCAAGCACAATTTTCAAAAAAACTTAGAAGTGGGCCTATAAGCCGGGTTCTGTCGAGGACGATCATTCCTCTAGGCGTACAATCACTCATACGCTCAAGCGACCTACCCGAATCCAGTACGGGCCGTACCTCAGGATTCCTATTTGGTCTTGCTTCTGGTGGGGTTTACCTTGCCGTGAACTGTTACCAGACACGCGGTGCGCTCTTACCGCACCCTTTCACCCTTACCTCACGAATGAGGCGGTCTACTCTCTGCTGCACTTGCCGTCGGCTTTCGCCGCCCAGGCGTTACC
Source organism: Acinetobacter sp. A22 (assembly GCF_030913345.1). Taxonomy (NCBI): domain Bacteria; kingdom Pseudomonadati; phylum Pseudomonadota; class Gammaproteobacteria; order Moraxellales; family Moraxellaceae; genus Acinetobacter; species Acinetobacter sp. A22. The sequence continues at coordinate 308,734 of NZ_CP133162.1, read as the reverse complement.
TGGCACCCTGCCCTATGAAGCCCGGACTTTCCTCCCCTGCTTCAGTCACGGAGACCTCCACAGCAGCGACCGTCCAGCCCACTTCGAGGCGCATATTATCAAAGTTCAAAGTTAATTGCTTGTATTTTTTTGCGCTGTCAATTTTTTATATTTTTCCATCAGTTGGTCTTGTGACTCAACATGATTGGGATCAAGAGGAATACAATCAACTGGACAAAATAGTTGGCACTGCGGTTTGTCATGATGACCCACGCACTCTGTACAAAGCGCAGGATCAATCTCATAGATTGATTCCCCCATAAAAATTGCTTCATTGGGACATACAGGCTCACAGACATCACAATTGATGCATTCATCTGTTATATATAAAGACACGCTACCAACCTTGTTGATGTTTACGCTCAAATGCCTGAACGACGACAGCAGGCACGAACTTGGTTACATCACCCTTTAAACGAGCGATTTCACGAACTAATGTCGATGAAATAAATGAGTATTGCTCTGAAGGCGTTAGAAATACAGACTCAAAATGAGGATCAAGCTGGCGATTCATATTGGCTAATTGGAATTCATATTCAAAGTCAGAAATCGCTCTTAGACCACGAAGTACAGCTGTAGCACGTTGTTCACGGAAAAAGTTAACCAACAAGCCATCAAATCCTACAAACTCAACATTGGTTAAATGACTTAATGATGCTTTGGCTAACTCAACACGCTCTTCTAAACTAAACACAGGATTTTTATGATGACCAATCGCAATTGCAACAACAACTTCATCAAACATTTTTGATGCTCTTGCAACTAAATCAACATGTCCATTGGTAATCGGATCAAAGGTCCCTGGATAAATCACACGTGTTTTAGACATGCGTTGTACTCTAAGTGAATGAGATAAGGCGTGTATTTTAACAAAAGTTCGCAATAAACGCGAAATTCCTAAACAATGGAAAAAGGTTACGTTTTACGGCACAATAGATGCAATTGTGGAAGTTTGAATTATGGCGCAAGCAACAGTTGTAAAAAATAATAATGGTTAATGTTTTTTATAATTCCTTACAGTTCTTTTAATGATCATAAGTATTTGAAATAAAATAAATAATATTCTTATTAGTTCTTTTTAGTATCTTTTAATTCCTTATAAAAACGGGTAATAATACGGGTAACATTTCATTCAAAATACTCTCAATGGCTACTACAAAACTTTCTGATGTCAAAATTAAGAGTCTAAAACCAAAAGATAAATTATATAGACTACTAGACTCTGATCGACTATATATAGAGATTAGACCGACTGGTGCTAAGGTATGGCGATTTAAATTTGTTTTTCAGGGTAAAGAATCATCAATGAGCTTGGGGGAATACCCTGCTATTAGTTTAGCCGAGGCTCGTTCTTTAAAAGACCAAATGAGAGCAAAGCTAGCAAAAGGCATACATCCTGTTGAAGATCGAAAAAATATTAGAGCTCAGGCATTAGCTGAAACAACTAATACCTTTGATTCAATTGCTGCTGAATTTAAACTGAAACGAATGTGTTCAAAGTCTGAAACATATCAAGGGAAGTTTGATATTGCTTTAGAAAAAGATATTTCACCTGTTATTGGGAAGAAGAATATAAACGAGGTAACATCAGCAGATGTGCTTAAAATACTTGATAACACTGTAGAACGTGTTGTAAAAGAATCAAATGGAAGATTTACTGGTGCTTCTGCGGCACTTGAGAACAGAAGATTTGTTGGGGGGGTTATTCGATATGCTATAGCGACGCTTCGTGCTGAGAATGATCCTACTTATGCAGTACGTGATGTAATTAAACGTCCTCGTGTCAATCATGCAAGAGCATTAACGAAAGAAGAACGATATAAAGCTAGAACAAGCCTACCTAAATACAATGGCACACAAACTGTAAAGAATGCAGGCTTTATCCTCTTATACACAATGCTACGTGCTGTAGAAATCAGGAAGATGCAATGGTCATGGGTAGACTTTGAATCAAGATTAATTACATTTCCAATAGAAGTGATGAAGAAAGCTAGAATCCATGTATTGCCAATTTCAGATCAGGCATATAAGGTTTTGCGGCAGCAGTATGAAATATCAGGTGATAGCATTTTGGTGTTCCCTGCTATTTTTAGCAAAAAGAGTAGCGGGATGCTTTCACCATCAACTTTAAATAGCATGTTGGAGTATATCGGTCTTAAAGATGTAACTACTCATGATTTTAGAGCCACAGCATCAACCTTACTATATGAAAAAGATTATGAAGAAGCGTGGATAGAGAAACAATTAGCACATGCTGAATCTAATAAAACTAAAGCCTCTTATAATCATTCTAAGTATCTAAAACAAAGACGGAAAATGATGCAAGATTGGGCTGACATTGTTGACAGTTGGAAGACTGAAGAGAATATAAATGAAAAAAATAAATGCGTATGAAGTTAGGATATTGGCTGACTGGAGATTTTAAATAATTTGTATTAGCTCAAACCTAAGCTGACAGTTACCGATATTTGCTTTCGGATATGTCTGTGACTACATTTATAAAATACATGTATAAACAAAATGGCTTAGGCTAGATAGATCCAAAATAAAACAGAGTGATCACGACACATGGTTTCCACTCTACATTCCGTGATTGGTCAGCCGATAAAACGGATTATTCACGGGAAGTTTGTGAGCATGTACTTGCCCATAAACTTCCCGATGAAGTTGAAGCTTCTTACTTACGTGGAGGGTACCTTGAAAAACGTAAAGGTTTAATGGCTGATTGGACTGAATTCTGTTGTACACACTTTAACTAGACATCATAAAACGAATGCTTCAGCCTTAGATGGCTGAAGCATTCGTTTTAAAGGGAATTACACAGATTTTTTTACAGGCTCTGTACTCTTGATATTAGTTATACTTTTGACATTACTTGTTTTCTGGTTTAACACTTACGATTGTGTAAATTTCACCATCTGCTTTTAATTCAAAGTCAACTTTGTCTCCTACGGTTAAACCATTTAATAAGGATGGGTCAGCAACTTTAAAGCCCATCTTCATTGCTGGCCAATTAATCGCAGGAATTGCTTCATGGTCGAGTGTTAAAATATTTTCTTTCGTATCAATAGCAGTAATCACGCCAACGGCTTGAGCCGTTGTAGCGGTAGAAGACTCCTTATTCATCTGCTCCATAGGTGCGTCTGCTTTCTTCTGCTCTGATGCTTCATTTTTACTACATGCGCTTAATGCAGCAATAGTGGTAACAAGAGCAATAATTTTCATGAATTTCAACATAATAAAACCTCTTTAGACGAAATAATAAAACGATCAATGTGTTGATAGTTTTCTTTTGATTAAAAGCTGATATACAGCCGGGATAACAAACATTGACAGTAGAGGAGCTGAAATCATGCCCCCAACCATAGGTAAAGCAATACGGCTCATCAATTCAGAACCTGTCCCAGTCCCTAAAAGTATAGGAATTAAGCCTGCCAAAATGACGGCAACCGTCATGGCTTTAGGACGAACGCGTAGTACAGCTCCTGTTCGGATTGCATCATTGAGTTGTTGCTCCGTTAAGGATGTCGTTGAAGAAGATAGGTTTTGCTGTGCATGTTCAACTGCTTGCTTCAAATAGAACAACATGACTACACCAAACTCAGCAGCAACACCTGCAAGTGCGATAAAACCAACTGCAATCGCAACTGAAAAGTGAAAACCGCTCAAATACATGGCCCATATACCACCAATCAAAGCAAAAGGTAGCGTTGCCATAATCAGAACTGCATCTTGTACTTGTCTAAAAATCAAATAGAGCAGTAGAAAAATAATCATCAATGTAATTGGAATGATGACTTTTAAACGCGCATTAGCACGTTCCATAAACTCAAATTGCCCTGAATAGCTAATGCTCATGGCAGAGGAGCGTTTTACTTTTTGATCAATAGACTGCTTCAAATCTTGCACAACCGAAGCTAAGTCACGTCCTTGTACGTCTACATAAACCCAACCACTAGGGCGGGAATTTTCGCTCTTCAGCATTGGAGGGCCATCTGTAATTTGAATATTGGCAACACTACTTAATACAATTTGTTGTCCAGATTCAGTTACAATCGGTAAATTTCTCAAAGCTTCCAATGAGTCTCGAATCTCTCGTGGATAACGTACATTAATAGGATATCTTGCTAATCCCTCAACAGTTTCACCAATATTTTCCCCGCCAATCGCAGATGATACAATTTGCTGCACATCGTTGATATTGAGGCCATATCGTGCAGCCTGCATACGGTTAATATCGACATCAACATATCGACCACCTGTGAGTCGTTCAGCCAAAGCCGAGCTAACTCCGGGCACCTGTTTAGCCACTTGTTCAATTTGCTGTGCTACCCGATCAATATCTTGCAGATCATTTGCTGAAATCTTAATCCCGATTGGACTTTTCACCCCAGTTGCCAACATATCAATCCGGTTACGAATAGGTGGCACCCAAATATTCGTTAAACCCGGTACTTGAACTGCTTTATCCAGTTCTTTTACTAATTTGTCAGGTGTCATACCTGAGCGCCATTCAGACCGTGGTTTGAACTGAATCGTGGTTTCAAACATTTCTAAAGGCGCAGGGTCTGTTGCTGACTCAGCTCTCCCTGCTTTACCAAATACTGTCGCAACTTCTGGAACCGTTTTAATCATTCGATCTGTTTGCTGTAGCAGTTCAGAAGCTTTGGCTGCGGACAATCCCGGTAAAGCCGACGGCATATATAGTAAATCGCCTTCATCCATGTTAGGTAAAAATTCTCCACCTAAACGGGTCAGAGGGTAAAGGCTCACTAGAAAAATAAGCAATGCAACCAGTAATGTCGTCTTTGGATAAGCTAAAACTTTATCCAACATAGGACGGTATATTTTGATGAGAAAACGATTTAGTGGATTACGTTGTTCAGACGGTAATTTCCCGCGGATCCAATAACCCATCAAAACAGGAATCAGGGTAATGGATAAACCTGCTGCCGCTGCCATGGCATAGGTTTTGGTAAACGCCAATGGCGAGAACAAGCGTCCTTCTTGTGCCTGTAAAGTAAAAATAGGAATAAAAGATAAGGTAATGATAAGTAAGCAGAAAAATAAAGCAGGACCAACCTCACTGGCTGACCGAGCAATAATATCCCAACGTTCTTGTGGTGCTAAGATTTGATCAGGATGCTCATGCTGCCAAGCTTCTATATGTTTGTGTGCATTTTCAACCATCACAACCGCAGCATCGACCATGGCCCCAATCGCAATGGCAATACCACCCAGAGACATAATATTGGCATTTAACCCCTGATAATACATGACCAGGAAAGCCGATAAAATCCCAAGTGGTAGAGAAACAATAGCCACCATTGCTGAACGTAAATGCCATAGAAACAGTCCGCAGACTAAAGCCACCACAATGAACTCTTCAATCAATTTATGGCTGAGATTCTCTATAGCCCGATCGATCAATTGACTACGATCATATACGGGAACCACCTGCACACCTTTAGGTAAACTTTGTTGCAATTCAGCCAGTTTTGCTTTCACAGCAGTAATCGTTTCACGTGCATTCTTACCGGCCCGTAAAATCACAACACCGCCAACAGTTTCACCTTGTCCATTCAGCTCAGTGATACCACGACGCATTTCCGGTCCGAGTTGAATAGTTGCAACATCACCTAAAGAAACAGGAACACCCAAACTATTTGTTCGTAGTGGAATCTGGCGAAAATCATCTAATGTCTTTAAATAACCAGAAGCTCGTACCATATATTCAGTTTCAGCCATTTCAAGGACTGAACCACCAGTTTCCTGATTAGCCTTTTGAATCGCTTCAATGACATTGTTTTGAGTAATTCCTAAGGCGGCCATTTTACTTGGATCTAAAACAACCTGATATTGCTTCACCATTCCCCCAATCGTGGCAACTTCAGCCACATTGGGTAATGTCTTTAGTTCATACTTTAAAAACCAGTCTTGTATGCTTCTCAGTTGTGAAAGGTCATGTTGTCCTGTTGGATCAACTAACGCATATTCATAAACCCAGCCAACGCCTGTGGCATCTGGCCCTAATGAAGATTTCGCATTTGCAGGAATTCTTCCCTGAATCTGATTTAGATATTCCAATACACGCGAACGGGCCCAATAAAGATCGGTATGTTCATCAAAAATGACATATACAAATGAATCACCAAAAAAAGAATAACCACGAACAGTTTTAACACCAGGTACTGATAACATCGTTGTTGTTAAAGGGTACGTCACCTGATTTTCAACAATTTGTGGTGCCTGACCTGGGTAATTAGTTCTGACAATCACTTGCACATCAGATAAATCTGGTAAAGCATCAACCGGAGTATTTTTTACAGCCCAAACACCCCAAGCTGCCAGAATTAAAGCTGCCAATAAGACAAATACACGATTCAAAATTGAAAAACGAATAATACGAGCGATCATAATGGTTCTCCCGTTTAGTTCTTCATAGATGTCATGGACATCTTGGAAATGTCAGAAATAACGTAAGCATCTCCAGTATGTGTAAACCCAAAACGGACCTGATCGCCTTGCTGAATTTGGGTAAATGGTTGAACTGGTTGTTTAAAGCTCATAGTCATAGCACCCCAGCCCAACTCAGGAATAGCTTGGTGTGAAATGGTAATATCTTGATTTGTGACTTTTTCAACTTTACCAAGACCTTGATATGTTGACCTCTTAATCGTTTGAGATGATGCAATTGGTTGCCCAGTGTTGAGCTTATCCAATACGCCTTGCAAATTTGCTTCAGAATCAATCAGAAATTGTCCTGAAATCACTACTTTCTGACCAGCTTTCAACCCTTGCAGGACTGCAATTTTATTGCCATCACTTTGACCTAACTGTACAACAACAGGTTCAAAACGTCCTTGCTCATGCCCTACAATGACAACATTCCGAGTACCTGTCCGTATAACAGCTTGCTCTGGTATAACCAAACTGCTTTGGGGATTATTTATTATATTGACAGAAGCAAACATCCCTGGCTTAAGTTGACCACTAGGATTTGGTAATTCAATCCGAACTTTAATAGTTCTTGATGTTGTATCTAAGGTAGGCAAAATGTCGATAACTTTGCCAGTTACTTTTTGAGAAAAAGCAGCAAAATTGGCTTCTACACTCATACCTCGTTTGATTCCAGCAATTTGTTTTTCAGGAACGGCTGCCTCTAGCCAAATCGGGTTGATACCTTTAATTGTGGCCAAGGTTTGTCCCATAGCCAAAGCCATACCATTGCGGACTTCTAGTGAATCAATAAATCCACTAATGGGAGCTTGCAAAGTTATATTAGATTGCACTCGACGAGTTCGCTCAACTTGATGAATCACATTTTGTGGTATTCCTAAAAGCTGCAAACGTTGACGGCTTGCTTGAATAAGGGAACGATCTCCAGTACGGAGCACAGCTAAAAATTCAGTTTGCTCTCCAGTCCATTCGGGTATTGAAATATCAGCTATAGGGCTTCCTTCGGTCACCATATCTCCAACAGCATGCCCATACACTCGCTGAACAAAGCCACTTGCTCTAGTTTGTAAAATAGCTGTTTGCCGTTCATTTGCTTGTAATATGCCATTAGTAAACATGGCATTTCCAATTACAGCCTGTTCAACAGTGCCGTAACGGATGGCTAAATTTTGTTGAAGAGATGGATCTATTTTGACTGTAGGACGACTTTCATCCGTCATCGCAGTATTTTCGTCTGCATATTTAGGTACCAGTTGCATGTCCATAAAAGGAGACTTGCCTGGCTTATCAAAATGATGTTCTGGTTTCATTGGATCGTACCAATAAAGCACTTTAGCATCCTGCTTCTGGCTTACCAATGCCGATTGAGAACCCTCTTCCTGATGAGCAAACCAATATCCGGCACCGCCACCTACGACAAGACTAATTGTGGCAACTCCCATGACAGTCATTGCCAATTTATTTCTTAACATTATGGCTGCTCCTCAGCATGGTTTAAGGTCGGCTCTTCAAAGGCAAAATAAAGTTGTGCTGTTGTAATTGCTTGTTGTTGTTGAAGATCAATGAGACGCAAACGTTGTTCTAAAAGAGATTGTCGGGCAGTAATAACATCAGACAAATTGCTTTTACCAGCTTGGTAGCTTGCCAACTGTAAACCCACTTTTTGTTTAGCGAGTGGAATACTTATTTGCATTGCACGTCTAATTTGCTGATCAAGCGCATCAAGATCAGATAACCCATCATCCAGCATGGTGAGATGTTCACGGTATTGAACTTCTTGATCGGCAATGATCCGGTTTTGTTCGGCTAAAGCTGCCTGAACGAGCGGCCCACTACGTCTTTTTGAAAATACTGGAAGCTCTGTTGTGAGTTGAACCCCGATCATATCGCCAAATTCGCGTGCTCGATGCTGATAAGCAAGCTCAATCCCCCAATCTGGTTTCTGTAAAGCCTGAGCTTGCTTCAGTTTTGCTTCAGCAGTTTTCTTTTCTGCCTGAAATGCTTTTAATTCAGGATGTTGATGCAAATGATGATATAACTTTGATGAATCAAGATGGATGGATGGAGCTTGGTCAGGTAAGGTTTCAATTTGAGTAAGGTTTTCGGTAGGCTCTGCACTGATCAAGCGATGCAACTCTAGCTTGGCTTTATTTAAATCACGAAGCAAATCATCCTTCTGGTCAAGCAATACCGTGGCTTCTTGTTTTGGATCAAGTGCATCAGCAACCATTGTCCGACCAGAGGTGACCTGTGTTTGGGTCATCTGAGAAAGTAATCGATTCTCTGAAAACAGTTCATCGTATAGCGCCAATTTACGCTCAAGATAAAAACGTTTAAACCAAGCAGATGCAACTTTTTGACGTAACTCAATACGTAGAATCTCAGTTTGAGCAGTGACTGAACCCAATTCAGCTTTTGCTAACTCGACCTCGGCTTGTCTTTTGGCGCGGTTTGGAAAATCTTGCATAACGCCAATTTTCTGCATGGTCATGCCATCTTGTGTGACTGACCATGACGCATCACCGGATACAGGGTAATTCTCTAAACCTACAAATAGTTTAGGGTTGGGTAAAATCCCTGAAGCTGAAACCATATCCTTAGCCCCTTCAATCCGGGCACTATTTACTCTTAAGGTAGGCGCATATTGCTCAGCAAGCTTCAAAGCTGTATCCAGAGTCATTGGCTGAGCATAGACTTGGCCATAGACCAGAGAAAAACAGATCACACCTATCGGCCATCTCACCCTGCGAGATAGCTTTTCTTTATAAAATTTCATATTTTTAGCTCTAAAATGATATACACGCGCACGCGCAGAACATCCATAAAAATGCTATGAATGACGATGAATCATTAAATTAGATAGAGCGTGGGGGTTTCCAAAGAACAGAAGGAAAAGGAGCAGGAAGGTTTTGATCCAGAGAATAAAAAGCCGATCGCTCTATAGGAGGGAACACCTTTGCGTACAGAAATTCTTGCGTAGAAGGGGTATACGCAATCTTGGCAAAAGACATAATGCACTCCTGCTCAGACATACAGGATGGATCATGTAAAGATTTTTTGGCCTTTGCTTCAACTTTCATACAGTCGGTATGCATCATATCCTGGTTTTGAGATGCTTCCATTTGCATGGATTTCATCTGTTCAGATGGCATTAAACACCGCTTATGTACAGACGAAGCAGCAGCAGCCGATCCTACTAAAAGGATAGCAAACGATAAAAACAGCGATAGGCATGTTTTTAACCACTGCATAGAGATAAGACCAAAATTTAAGCTTTTTTAGTTTTACAGATTCGAAAGGAAATGACAACAATTTCATGAATAGTAGCCGAAGCTACCATTCATGATTCCAAGTCATACTATTTTAAAAAACTAATTCGATGCCTGCACCATATTTCCATCCCTTTTCAGACTCTGTTGCCTCTTGCATAGAAGTGGCTTTCTGTCCTTTTTCATATTGGTAAGCAACATCAATGAAAGGTCTAATTCGCTTGGTAATCTCATATCGGGTTTGGATACCAGTTTTTAGTTCTGATAAACCTGATTTTGCAGCATAGTTAGAATCATCACTAAATACTACATCTGCTTCGATATAAGGTTGAGTAATAAGTTTCTGAGTTAAAAGCAAATCACGTTCTAATTCAAAACTTGCTCCCCAAAAATTATTCTCACCGCCATAAAGATATGCTTGTGTTTCAAAGAAATAAGGAGCAAGACCTAATAATCCAATAACGCCATCAATGCGATTACTATTACGGTTATTTTTGTCCTCACTATACCTTACCCCAGCTTGAACATCCCAAAATGGGGCTACATTACGACTATAGAGTGCAGATATATCATAATTAATATCACTGCTTTCTGGCTTTTCCGAATTGACTTCAATAAATAGACGATTTTCATCTGTCCCAATTAAAGTATCAAACCTTGTTCCTAGGTTGCCCTTACCGTCTTCATCAACTAACCATGCATTTTCAAGTCTTGTTAATTGATAAATTTGTCCGCCATGTTCTTTAAGATGATCATCATTAGATGGGGCTGATCTCTTACTTGCGGTCAGAATAATATTATCTCCCCCATTTGTAATATTACTTTCTTGTTGCGAAGTACTGTTATCAGCAAAAGTTAAGTTTGATATACTTACTAATGCAATTGATAAGACTGTTTTTGAGAAGAAATTCTTAGTGATTTGCATGTGGATTTACTCCCTTCTCATTTACTTGGGACTGAGGAACAGTCTTTGTAGAATTACCATCTTCCACTTGAGCTACAATGAGTTTATTCATCATTCCTGCACTCATATGGTAAAGCAGGTGACAATGAATAGCCCATTCACCTAATTCATCGGCCGTGAATAGCGTGGTTATCGTTTTCCCAGGTGGAACAATTACCGTATGTTTGTTTGGCATATTGCTAGGATCTTGACCATTCTCAAGCTGCATAAACATCCCATGGAAGTGCATTGGGTGAGCCATCATACTGTCATTGACAAATTTCAAGCGAATACGTTCGCCATATTTCACTTTAAACGGCTCTGCTTCATTGAACTTCTTACCGTTAATAGTCCAAATATAACGCTCCATGTTTCCACCAAGACGGACCTCTATTTCACGTTCAGCTGCACGAGTGTCTTTTTGAGGATCTAACGATTTCAAATCACTATATTGCAATGCTTTATTACCTTCAGGTGTTGAAGCATTTGCCCATCCAAATACGGTATTATCATTCTTGTCTGAAGCCGCCTTAACAGTAGCGCTATTCATCGGCATATCATGATTCATACCTTTCATAGAAGACATATCGTGATCCATACCTTTCATAGAAGACATATCGTGATTCATGCCTTTCATAGAAGACATATCATGATTCATATCTTTCATTGAAGACATATCGTGATTCATGCCTTTCATAGAAGACATATCATGATTCATATCTTTCATAGAAGACATATCATGATCCATACCTTTCATAGAAGACATATCGTGATTCATGCCTTTCATAGAAGACATATCATGGTTCATACCAGATGAAGAGCCATGATCCATCCCCATATCCTCCATAGTCAATAAAGCACGAGGACGAGGCTTAGGCATCTCAATTTGTTTGACTGCTGGTCTGCTTTCTTCATGTAAGGTTCCAACCGAAAATCCAGTACGATCAATAGATTCAGCTTCAATTTGGTAATGGGCTTGTTTCGGTTCAACAATGACATCATAAGTTTCAGCAGTACCAATACGGAACTCATCTACAGGAACGGGCTTTACAGGTTGACCATCGGCACTTACCACTGTCATTTTTAGGTTTGGAATGCGTACATCAAAGAATGACATAGCGGAAGCATTAATAAAACGAAGGCGAACTTTTTCACCAGCTTTGAAGTTGCCCGTCCAATTTTGCTGAGGTGTCTTGCCATTCATTAAAAATGTATAACCTGTGACATCGGACATATCTGTTTTCAGCATTCGCATCTGATTCCACATAGAACGGTCCTGCCAAGTCGCTTTTAGCCCATCACGTTTAACTTGTTTTAATACATCGAATACTGTTTCGCGGCGGTTCTGATAGTAGTCTGCTTCTTTTTTAATATTTTTCATAATTTGATCACTTGTTGAATTATGAAAATCAGAAAGCAAAACAACGTAATCTTTATCGGTTTTTTCAGCAGCTGTTAGTGGAGTTTTATCTTTAGGATAAATAACAAAAGCACCATATAAACCGTCTTGTTCTTGTCCTTTACTATGTGAATGATACCAATAAGTACCATTTTGGCGGACTTTAAACTTATATTCATAAGTTGTATTAGGGGCAATGCCATGAAATTTGTTAAATCCAGGTACACCATCCATAATTCCAGGTAATAATAAGCCATGCCAATGGATTGAAGAGTCCTGATTTTTTAACTTATTGTGAACACGGATAACGGCCTCATCACCTTCTTCAAATTCAAGAAGTGGTGCAACGAATTTACCATTTACAGTAATTCTCTCAACTGGTTTTCCTGTGATATTTACAGTTTGTTCAGCGATTGTTAAATCATATTCTTTAACTGCCGCCATTACCCAAGTTGATGAAAATAAACCAACTCCAATTAAGAGTATATGACTTAACTTTTTTGACATTCTATCTCACCTTTAGATTTTTTGACATTCTATCTCACCTTTAGAAAGGTCAAGATTGAAGTAATAAAGCAAATATTTAGTATAAACTTTAATACTTCTTTCTCGCTATTTATAAAATTATTTATTGCTACCAGGCATATTCATCTTTGAATGATCCATTTTAGAATGGTCCATATTCATCATCTTAGAGTGATCCATCTGAGACATATCAGCCATATTGCCATGCTCATGCTGACTATGATCCTGTTGGGTTTTCTCATCATTCTTCATATTACAAGGTTTTTGGCATTTCTCTGACATTTTTGAGTCCGCTTTAGTTTCAGTGACTACAGTGGTTCCCTGTTTAGCATCGGCTGCCCAAGACTGAGTTCCTGCAATTAAAGTTCCAATACACATAAGTGTAGTTAAGCTACGACGGAATAGAGTTTTCATGTTTTGCTCCAAAAATTAACTTTATACAAATACCTTAAAGGCTACCACCAAACATCTATATGACATGAAAATGACATTTTTGTAATCTACAAAGAATCACGTATTTATAACGTTATTATATTCTTAATGAGTGATATTGGATTTTTATCAATGAGAATCTTACTAGTTGAAGATGAACAAAAAACTGGTGACTACCTTAAACAAGGTCTATCTGAAGCTGGGTATATTACGGATTGGGTCACAGATGGATTATCAGGTAAACATCAAGCACTTTCCGAAGAATATGACCTCATCATTTTGGACGTTATGTTACCAAAATTAGATGGCTGGAATATCATTTATGATATTCGCAAAAGCGGAAAGACAATGCCTATTCTATTTCTTTCAGCGCGTGATCAAATTGAAGATCGAGTTAAGGGATTAGATTTGGGAGCTGATGACTACCTCGTAAAACCTTTTGCTTTTGCTGAGTTATTAGCACGCATTAAAAGCTTACTCCGACGGGGACAACAAAAAGAAGATAGTAACCTTATTACAATTGCTGATCTTGAACTTGATCTTCGTAAACGCCGCGTCACTCGCGCTGGGCAACGTATTGACTTAACAGCTAAAGAATTCGCGCTGATGGAATTATTTATGCGTAGACGTGGTGAAATTTTACCTCGCGCACTCATAGCTTCTCAAATTTGGGATATGAATTTTGATAGTGATACCAACGTCGTAGAAGTCGCTATTAAACGTTTGAGAAGTAAAATTGACAGTAACTTTAGCCCTAAGCTAATCCAGAACATACGGGGAATGGGTTATGTTCTAGAGGTTGAAGATGACTCGTAAATTGTTTAATGCAATCAGCTTTCGTATAGCTATTATTTTTTCTCTATCTACCGTAATCATTCTAATGATTATGGGACTAGTTATTCATCAACTCGTAATGCATCATTTCGAAGCTCAAGACCGAACTCAATTAGAAGGTAAAATTCAACTTATAGAGAATCTATTAGAACAGAATCCTTCTAATTCTCAAGAATTGAATTTATATTTAAAAGACGCCTTAGTTGGTCATCATGATCTAATTGTTCAAATTGAACGACCAACAGGTCAAATTATTTTTAGTTCAGCCCCTGCACTTATTAAAGCGCAGACATTAATTAAATCTAAACATACTCCTTGGTTAGAGTGGAAAATACAAAATAAAACTTATCGTGGATTAGCTTATAAAAAGTCTTTTAATAGAAATAGTAGCATTCCAACAGCTCAAATTATTGTTGGAATCGATACATCCGAGCATTTGCATTTCTTAAATGATTTTAGGCGCCAGTTATTATACATTGGCATTGTCGGTACTATCTGCTTAATGTTTTTAGGCTGGTTTGCTGCATGGCGAGGATTACGCCCAGTTCAAAAAATGGCAAAAGTGGCAGAAGGTATATCTGCTCAACATCTTTCTGAACGCTTAGAAGTCGAAAACACGCCAACAGAGCTTAGATCCTTAGCCATAGCTTTTAACGATATGTTAGATAGACTGGAATCTGCTGTAGAGAAATTATCAGACTTCTCATCTGATCTTGCTCATGAAATTCGCACACCTATTAATAATTTGATGACTCAAACCCAAGTATGTTTATCCCGTAGTAGAGATATCAATACTTATCAGGAAGTTCTCTTTTCTAACTTAGAAGAGTTTGAACGTTTAGCTCGGATGGTTTCAGATATGTTATTCCTTGCCAAAGCCGAACACGGTTTGCATTTACCAAACTTACAAAGAATTGATTTGGTCAAAGAAATTTCAGCTTTATTTGACTTTTATGATGCTATTGCTTCTGAAAAGAAAATGACTTTAGAACAAACTGGTCTAGGTTATGTAAATGGCGATCCTTCAATGTTACGTCGAGCACTCAGTAATCTATTATCAAATGCGATCAAATATGGAAAAACAGATTCAGTGATCAAAATCAATTGCCAACAAAGCTTTGATAAAACTGTTTTTACAATTGAGAATGAAAGCTCACCTTTATCATCAGACCAGCTAAATCGATTATTTGACCGTTTTTATAGAACAGATGCTTCCAGACAGCGAGTTGAGGAAGGTACTGGCTTAGGGCTAGCAATTACCAAATCCATTCTTGATGTACATGGCGCAACAATTAGAGCAGACTATCATAATGGCCGCATAACTTTTAAAATTATTTTTAAAAATTAATCACTTATATAAAAATAAACAACTACTGACTACTCATCTTTAATAGTTAAAAATAATGAGTAGTCAGAAAAACTTAGTTTTGGCTACGTAGTCGTAAAGCATTACCAATTACCGATGCTGAGCTTAGGCTCATTGCTAATGCTGCGATCATAGGCGAGAGTAACCAGCCAGTAAATGGATACAGTACACCAGCAGCCAAAGGGATACCTAATCCATTATAGAGGAAAGCAAACATCAAGTTTTGTTTCATATTTTTAACAGTTGCCTCTGATAAAGAACGAGCAATTTCAATACCACGTAAGTCACCTTTTACCAAAGTAACTTGGGCACTATTCATTGCTACATCTGTTCCTGTACCCATTGCAATTCCGATATCAGCCTGAGCTAAAGCTGGGGCATCATTGATCCCATCACCAGCCATCGCAACCACTCTTCCTTCTTTTTGCAATTTCTTAACCAATTCTAATTTATCTGCGGGTTTAACCTCACCATAAACCTCATCAATACCTAATCTAGCGCCAACAGACTTAGCTGTTGTTAATCCATCACCAGTAGCCATTACGATTCTTAGACCGGAATCTTTTAATGAAAGAACAGCCTCAGGTGTACTTGCTTTGATTGGATCTGAAACAGCTATTAACCCTATCAGTTTTCCATCCACAGCTAAATGCATGACACTTGCACCTTCGGCTCTTAACTTTTCAGCTTCGGGAACAAATGCTTTAACTGATATTCCCAGCTGTTCCATTAATGCTGTATTACCAAGAGATAATTGTTGTCCATTTAACTCTCCTTTAACACCAATCCCAGAGCCAGATTCAAAAGATGTTGGTCTAGACAGTACAAGATCTCTTTCACGGGCAGCACGTACGATTGCATCAGCTAAAGGGTGTTCACTCCCCTGATCCAGACTAGCTGCTAACCGAAGTACCTCATTTTCTTCATAGCCCGAAAGAGCGATAACCTTATCGAATGAGGGTTGGCCTTCAGTTAAAGTACCTGTCTTATCAATAATTAAAGTATCAATCTTACGTAAATTTTCTATTGCAGCTGCATCACGAAAAAGTACACCATTCGATGCACCACGACCTGTTGCCACCATAATTGACATAGGTGTCGCTAAGCCTAAAGCACATGGGCAAGCAATAATTAACACTGCGACAGCATTAATTAACCCGTAAACCCAACTAGGCTCTGGGCCAAATACCCCCCAACCAAAAAATGTAAGCACAGAAATAGCAATAACTACCATAACAAACCAACCTGCAACATGATCTGCCATTCTTTGCATCGGCGCTTTAGAACGTTGAGCTTGCGATACCATTTGTACGATCTGAGACAGTACCGTTGAAGATCCAACCTTGAACCGTACCGGGTTTGTCGGAGACCACTTTTCTTGAGAGAATGTCCCGATGAAAAAAGTAAAATACACCCCTGAAATCAGAGATAGAGCGGTTCAATTATTGATTGAATCTGAAAAAGATTATCCTTCTACTTGGGCTGCAATCACCGCTATTGCTCCCAAGATAGGTTGTACTCCTGAAACTCTACGTGTTTGGTATCAAAAATATTTAGATAAACAAAACCCAATTAAAGTACAGCAACTTTCAGATCAAGAACGTATTAAACAACTCGAACGTGAAAATAAAGAACTGCAACGTGCTAACGAAATTCTACGTAAAGCAGCCGCTTTTTTCGCCCAGGCGGAGCTCGACCGCCCACACAAATAATGGTGGATTTTATCCAGAACAATAAAGATCGATATGGTGTTGAAGCGATTTGTAGAATTTTACCGATTGCAGCTTCGACCTATTATCGGGCTTTAGATCTCGTTGATAACCCAGAACATCGAGCGAAACGTGCTCTGCATGATTTACATCATGCAGAGCAAATCAAACGTATTTGGAAAGAAAGTTTAGGTCGATATGGTGTGCGTAAGGTCTGGCAACAATTGAAACGTGAAGGTTATGTTATCGCACGTTGTACAGTTGCTCGATTGATGCAGAAGCTAGGTATACAAGGTGTTTGGCGTGGTAAGAATAAACAAACCACCCGTAGCCGAGATGATCAAAAACGAGCAGATGACTTAGTAAAACGCAATTTTAATGCAGATCATCCTGACCAGCTGTGGGTCGCTGACTTCACGTATATTCAAACTCATTCAGGCTGGGTCTATACCGCCTTTATTATTGATGTGTTCTCGCGAGCAATTGTTGGATGGAAAGTATCAACACGTATGAATACAGATATGGTGCTCGATGCACTGGAGCAAGCATTGCATGATCGAGGCATGCCAAAGAACGTGATTCATCATAGTGACAGAGGCGTGCAATATCTTTCCATTCGTTATACCAATCGTTTAGAAGCAGCAAATTTACGAGCATCAGTCGGTACGACCGGTGATTCATACGATAATGCTTTGGCTGAAACGGTGAATGGCTTATACAAAACAGAGGTGATTGAATATTTAAAAGCGGATTGGCAAGGTTTAGCGGATGTACAACTTGCGACACTAAACTGGGTAGATTGGTTCAATAAAGAGCGTGTACACAGTGCACTGGGTTATGTATCACCTTTTGAGTTTGAAGCAATGTACTATGATAAGATTAACCCGTTAGGTCAGGTGGCCTAACTTAAATAAAAAAGTCTCCGACAAACCCGGTACGGTTCACCTTTTCTGAACGCATTACTAATGAACCATTCATATTTATTGTTGCACCTATTACTTGATCGCCTTCACGTTTTGTAACGGGAACAGGTTCTCCTGTTAACATTGATTCATCAATAGAACTTGACCCTTCAGTAACAACTCCATCAACAGGGACCTTTTCACCTGGTCGTACTCGGAGCAAATCTCCAACATGTACATGGGAAAGAGGAATATCTTCTTCTTTACCATCGTCATTTATTTTTCTTGCAGTCTTAGGTGCTAGCCCAAGTAAAGATTTAATTGCTGCCGAGGTCTGTGATCGAGCTTTCAACTCAAGAACTTGGCCTAATAAGGTCAGCGAAATAATGGCTGCTGTGGCCTCAAAATACACAGCAACACGCCCCATAGATACAAATGAGTCTGGAAATACTTGAGGTACTATTGTTCCAACAAGGCTGTATATAAAAGCAGCTCCTGTACCAATTCCAATCAAGGTCCACATATTTGGACTCCGATTAAGGATTGACTGCCAACATCTCACAAAAAATGGCATTCCTGCCCACAAAACAATTGGTAAAGTCAGTACCAGTTCAATCCAGCTTTGCACCTGCATTTCGAACCAGTTCAATTGATGACCAAACATTGCTAAGAAAACTACAATAATGGTTAGCGGTAAGGTCCACCAAAATCTATGCTTAAAATTCTTGAGTTCTGGGTTTTTATCAGCGTCATCTAAGTCAGGAAGTAAAGGCTCTAACGACATACCACAGATCGGACAATTTCCCGCATGGTTCTGTCTAATTTCAGGATGCATTGGACAAGTGTATATCGTGAAGGTATTAACATGAGCAGGCTGATTAACTTCATTTGAATCCTCACCATCCCTCTTTTGTGGTTCTTTTAACGTAACTACATTCTCAACTTTAGTAATATAAAAATGAGGATCACTTTTAAACTTTATGTGGCATTTCTCACTACAAAAGTAAAAAGTTCTATTTTTAACTTCTTCATAAAACTTGGATGCTTCTGTAACTGTCATACCACAGACAGGGTCAGTAAGTCTGTTATTGAGTACTTTGTTTTCATGATGATGGTCCATAAAAGCCTCCTTCATATTTAATTTTTTAAATTAATAATTTCATTAAGATGGAAATAGACTCCCTCTTATTAGTTTGTTTAGTGATCATTGTTTTCTTTAAAGCCAGTGTACCACTTGTGGTTTTTTAATTTTTAAAATGACAAAAATGTAATTTTTAAGTCATCGGGATGTTTCTCTCATCCTTTAATAATAAGCATGAGAAAGGTGATGACCAAGCAACCAATTGATGCATTTCATTCGGTCATTACTGAGCCCAAGATTAGTTTAAAGAGGATGAAGAAATGAAAATTTTCAAAAATAAAATGTCAGCTCTACGTAACACTCTCGTAGGTGCAACACTGATTGTTACTGCTTCAAGTGCATTTGCACACGTGAAACTTGAAAGTGCAATTCCTGCGATCAATGCTTCTGTAGCAAGTCAACCAAAAAAAATAACACTCAATTTTGGTGAAGAAGTCATGCTAATGAACGTTAAGTTACTTGATGCCCAACGTAAGGATATCCCTTTGAACTACCAAATAACTCATGATATGAAAAAATCATTTGACGTAGCGGTTCCAAAACTAAAAAAAGGAAAATATACGGTGGTTTGGACCACAATGGGTACCGATGGCCATAACATGAATGGTGAATATAATTTCACTATTAAATCGGTAAAATAACAATAAATGCAAATAGCCAACATGCAAGCAGCTTGCTTACACGTTGGCTATAACTGTGGGAGAAAAATATGATTCCTGAGACTTGGATATACGCAACATGGTTGGTTAAAGTCATTCTATATTTAGGGATTGCATTTATTATAGGTGGTGCTTTCTGCTATTTCTTACTTGGACGTTATGTTGAAATAAAGGGAACTATTCTCAAATACATAACTATTGGTACAGGATTAGGTCTTTTTTCAAGTGTTCTCGGCTTCTTCATTCTTATAGGAAGTTTTGCCAACACTGGCCTTTCAGGTATGTGGGATAGCAACTATATAAATATACTAGTCAATACTCCTACTGGACATGTCTATATCATTCGATCAATCAGTTTTGCACTTTTACTCATATTTATGATAGCCAAACTTAGTAAAGGGACGATTGATATTTCCAAAACTGAAGGAGCAATCTTTACCATACTGCTCACACCAATCGTTTTAAGTTTTTCACAACTCGGACACGTCACGAATTTACCCTTTTTCGCTCAAGCTTTGTTAACAATACATGTACTTGTAATGTCCTTATGGATGGGGTCGCTTTATCCATTATGGAAAACAAGCAAAAAAATTAATGGCTCACCACTTAAAGAACGTATGCATCTATTTGGGCAAATAGCAGCCTTTATTGTAGGAATACTCATCGCTTGTGGTCTTAGTATTGCTTTATTACTCTTTAAAGATTTTAATACTCTAATCAATACACCTTATGGGCATGGATTTATTATTAAAATATTATTTGTCCTAAGTATTTTATTGTTAGCAGCCTTTAACAAATGGTATTTCACACCTCGCTTACAAGACCCGAAATTTGCGAAACAATTGGGCTATGCCATTTTATTTGAGATGTCATTAGGTCTATCAATTCTTTTAGCCACTGGTTATATCACCACTGTAGTCGGTATTGAGTAAAAAAGGATCACGCTATGACTTCATGGATGAAGTACAATTTATTATTTCTCATATTTTTAAATACAATATCTTGGGCTGAACCTAGCACTTCAAAAACGATTCGCTCCTTAGATGATACTGATTTACGTAATATTACTGATCATAACCATGGCGATACCAAAGTTGATGAGAATAAAGATGACCATCATTCCAAAGATAAACAACTACGTAATGAGGATAGTAGACAACAAAAAGTTATAAATGGATTAATGTTACAAAAGCCTAACGTACTACCGCCCTCCAAATAAACGATACTTAAGTAATGTTTATTGATTCAATAAGTAGTTCAAATTTTTTAATAAAAAATAGTAGCAATATTACTGTTGGGGGCTTCTTAGCCCCCAACAGTATTTAATTCACTGCTTGCACACTCTGCTTTAAACCTTGCTGAATCTCCTGCACATAGCCCAATTGCGCTGAATGCTCTGTATCTACAGCACTGTCATTGTTTGGATAAAACTCCTCTAGCAATTCCATCCCCTCCTCTGCATGCACCTCAAACTTGGCATTGGCAAAACCCTGCCGTGCAGTCTGATCTAATGCCACCTGATCAAACCCTGCCTGCTTACTCTGTTGATCAATCTCCTTGGCTGTCTGAATCGCGGATTGCAAATCCACACCTTCCCGTAACGTTAAATCCACGTAATAAATCGGAGTACGATAGCTTTGTGTCGTGCTCTTACCTCTTAAAGTCAGTTGCAATGGTAGACATGAAAGTAAATCACTCGATGCAGCATGGTAGTAACGCAGCCGAGCAGCTAAGGTTCGGATACTATTAAAACCTGTGGTTCTAAAGATGAATGTCCCTAACTCATCCGACTCATCTAAATTCACATAGAGTCTGCCATAGGGTTTGCACAGTCCACCTTGTGCCAACGGACATAAATCAGGGGATGGGCACGGATGTTGTTCAATGCCATTTTGTCCAAGTCGCTGACAAGTTTCACCATTGCCTGAACAGATTAAGCGTCCAGTTTGTCGGTCAAACAGACTGTACTCTGCCCTTAAATTTAGTTCAGGATCGTTAAAGATCATACGCACTGGAATGCTTCTGAGTTTTTGGTTCGGTGCTTTGGCTCGTAGTTGTTCATCTAATGGGTGCTTGAACCATCCATCTTTCCCTTGAATTTGACTGGTAATGGTAAATTGATCATCTTTTTCAGGGACACGCTTACCATTCTTTTCCACGACCTTGCCAATACTGATACGACCTAGTACGGGTGGTGTAATTGCGAGACCTTTGATCATAATGTATCCTCTATGGAGTTTAAAAGTTAAGCCATAAAAAAACCCTACGTTCCTAGAGGACGTAGGGTTTCTTAATCTGAGCTAGTTGTTTGTGTGGTCTATTGAGACGAGATGTTGAAATATAAAAGCACGGTTAAAACCATGCTTTCAAATGAATGACTTTAATACTACTGGTCATGCTTTCATTATTTTTGACTTTGATATTGTGGATAAAGAATGAGTTATCCACCATTCGGATAAATCTGAAAACGCCGTGTACCCACTTTAGTTTGTGGGAATTGCTGTAGATATTCAGGATGTTGTTTCAATAAAGCTTTACTGTCCAAGCTGATTGAGTCCTGTGATTTCTTCCATGTCACTGAACCACCTGTAAACACAGCTCGTTCTGCATCTTTCATCAGCATTTGTAATTGATGTTTTAACTCATCGAAATACTGTTGGTGCTGCTCAACTTTGTGCCGCTCCTCAAGTAATTGATTAAATAAGTAGTTCGCTTGTTCATTTTGGCTGAGGTCTTCTACAGTTAATGGAATCTGTTCAGGATAGAGTTGCTGTAATGCTTTGGCTGCCGAGTCAGACGCATCGACACTCGGTGGAATACCTGATTCAACACATTGCCAGAAGTGACGTTCCGCATTGATGATGTGCTGAATCACCGTTTCATTTCTTGTCACTTTATAGATTTTGGTTTCATGTCCGCAGATCAGCGCACAGATATGTGCCGCTTGTTTGCCTGTCACCGCCAGTTGGTGCTGCACTTGGCAAAGGACATACAGTGGTACGCCATCCCGCCAAAGCTTTGCACCATATTCCCCTACGGTTTTACATTCTAGAATCTGCACTTCATCGCTACCGACTACGGCATAATCCAAATTCGCCAACATAAAGTGTTTGTCTTCATCAGGATGTTGTAGCACGGCATTAACTCGACGGACTTTATGGTTGGTATGCATGCTGTAGTATTCAGCCACCAAAGGTTCGAGCTGTTTACCCCAATAAAGTGGTGCATAGCCTGCACTTTCATCTTCAATGTTTTGTTGCATACGTCCTGTCTTGATCATCCAAAGTTCGAGCATCGACATATAAGGATTGAGTCCGCAGGCTGTTGCAGCATCACTGCTGCCAATCCCTTGTTTTCTAACTTCTAGCCATTGTTGGTAATTGAGTTGCTTGGTGTTAGCTAAGCGTTTAGCTACTGTTGTTCTGTTTTTGCGTGGTTGTTTAGTTTGAGCTGGATTGGATGAATGACGTTTGCTTCGGGTGCCTACCTCGACCTGTTGAGTTGGTGGGTTTTGGTTTGGATTAAGCTGAGGTACATAAGGCAATAAAGGTGGATGGTTTAAACTGTTCTGAATATGGGTATGACTCTGCATGGTGTATTGATCCTATCGTTATGAAATATGTAAAAGCTGAATTTCAGGCATAAAAAAAGCCACATCTGAGGAATGTGGCGAAGGGTGTTATTGCTTAGGCTAATATAGCTTGCTTAACTGAAACTGAATTTATGCCATCATTCTGAGCGCTTGTTCTAAGCCACGTTGTTTAATCGCAGCACCTGCTCCGAACCATGCTGAATCGAGTCGATGATCTGTACTCATGGCACGTCTTTCGTGATCGACGAATTCCGTGATTGAGCATAACAAACCATAGGCCGTGTCTTTGGCTGAACTCAGTTCTGCGCCACGACCATGCCCGTTAAACATGGTCATCACTTTTGACATCGCACGTCCATTGGGTTCGGTTTTATTGTCGGATTTACTAATGCTCGATGTTACAGGAATAGTTGCTTTGGGTAGTGCTGCATTGCGGTAGTATTGAATGATACTGTCTTCTTGATCCGCCACACTGAGATTGCTGTTATTAAACACTGCATCAAAGTAAGCGGCTGCTTCTTGTTGCGTGACTTTACGTTGACTGAGTTGCTTCATTTCATACATGTGTTCATCCCATGCTCGGACTGAAATGCCCAATTGCTGTTTGACTTTTTCAGCATCGAAACGAGTACTGTGCGGGACTTTGACCACACCTGTGTTGTTCGATCCAGCGTTTTGTGCTTTGAGTGCAATGGCTAAGGTGTTGTTACAGACCACACGAATAGAGGTGAATTGTGCGGTAGTCGCCAAGGTACCATCACACGCCGTCGCTAAAAGAATGTAGCCATTGCTGACATCTTTACCTTTCAGTGCTGAGGTCTGTCCAGTTTTGGCTAATGCCCAGAACTTCTTCCCACCTTTGAGTACGCCTGCAGTTTCCAGCTCAAAGCCTGATTGTTCAGTCAGATCACGATAGAACTCTAAAATGTCTTGGGGTTGTACTTCTTGAAAACGTTGACTCACCACAGATAAAGGTGCATGGGTATCAGAACGATACAGTACCCGTTGTTCTTCAAAGGGTAAGATGATGTTTTGTCCGCGTTGGTTTTTCGCCATGTAACTGACATCAGAGGATTCGATACGCCAATCCATACCTGCTTGTTGTGCCCAAACTTCGATGGGTTGATTGGGCGTGAGTTGATTTCCCAATCCATGCCAAGGGGTTTGACCCGTGAATGCCATTGTTTCAACTAAATGTGCCATGAGCAGAATTCCTCTATAAATATAAAGATGTGATGTTTAAAACTTAAAATGCAGTGTGCTTAGGGGTGTTAGAGCTAGGATTGTTGCAGCTCGGGTTGTTGTAGCTAGCGTTGAGACAGCAATCAATGCGGTAATTCTTTAATCAGCCACTGCAAAGCTTTGTCCGCAATGCAAACATTGATAATGTTGAGCCGCGTGGTAATGGCGATAAAAGTAATGTTGACTGACCAAGATCAATACTCCCCCTGCAACTACACCAATCAATCCACCGACATAGGGGGGAATGCCCGCACTTCTTGCCAGCTTTATTCCGAGTACAGCCATCGTGAAGGGTGAGAAGTTTTCTAGGATTTTTTCAAAATATTGAGGGCCATGCGCTTGTGTGGCTTTCAAGATCACTTGATCTGAATGGCAATAAGGACAATGTAAGGGATTCATCATGAATGTCCTCGTCGTGAGTAAAGTGATGACAAGCATTCTCTGTAGGCATAAAAAAACCATGCCCAATATGGGCATGGTTGTTTGCTTGCTTTTGCGCTATACAGTGATACTCGTCCTGAGTTTTGCCGTGTTATTTAAAGCGATAACTTGCTGCACCTTGATCTGTTTCAATATCAACTTTCACAATCGATTCGTAAGAGCAGTTTAAATATAACTCTAAGGCTTGGCCCATTTGGAAATGTGCTGGTAATTGAATGGGATTACGGTAGCGTGCGGTATATCCACAACGTCCATTATTCACATCCACTTTATTCAGTGTGATTGGATTTGCATCGAGTGAACGGATGGTGAGGATCACATAAGTCCGATCGTATAATCCGCCTGGGCTATATTCCGTATTGAGCGTAACTTCCATTCGTTCAGGATTAAATTCAGTACCACATCCCGATAAGCTCAAAGGAAGTATGAGTAGTATAGGCAATAGGAAAGTCTTCAATCTATTCATCATTATTTTATCCTCTATTTGATAAGGCTTGATTTGTGTTTGGACAGTCGTCAGCGACTCATTGCGTTCGCTTGGTGCTGGTTGTTCAAATAGGTAATATGTATCTGAAATTTCTTTATTTTTGATTTTCCGTCAAAGCGACGCTAGCAGTGCTTCTAAACAACTGCGTGCTTGATTGATCTGCTGCGCCTGTTGTTCAATCAATTGCCTCACTGCTGGAGGTAATTGTTGGTATTGGTCAGGATGGAAGTCAGCCATCTTACGACGGTAGGCAAGCGTGAGGCTTGGTCGATCTAATTGTTCAGGTGTGATATCAAGTAACTCACAGGCAGCGAGTTGTGCAGGTGTCAAGAAAAATAACAACATTCCTATAGCTACCAATCATCTTTTATTAAATGAGAAAAAATTACTTAGTAGGTTAAATGGTGAAGAGCGTAATCGACGAGCCAATCAAGGTAGAACACAAATAACTCAACGTATTAAACAAAAAATCAAAGAGTTTCTTGGCTCTCTTTCAAGTCAGAAATACAAAAGTATAAATGAAGCAGCAGAAAACTTGAGTCAATTACGAACTAACGAAATAAATAAAATTATCCAAGAGGATCAAGCTTATTACCAACACAACTTTCAATATGATAAGGATAGATATTTTGAACTTATTAGAGACATCTTAAGAGCTGATGAAGCTTTAGAATCAAAATATATACATAAACAAATGAAAAATAATAAATAATTCAGAAAAATTTTTTCTAGGAGAGCTCTCATCTAATTTTTTTTAAAACAGTACATTAATTACAAGCCCAATATTGATGCATGTGACAGATGCATCAATATTTTGAGTGATACTTAATTTCTTCAATTTATATTGATTAAAAGTTGGTAATTATGTACATGAAAATCAATACGATTTCACGGCAAAAATGGCGCTATCAAAAGCCATTTTTAACTCAATCAACGCATGCAAAATTAAGGAATATACTATTAATTACAATAGTTTACTCACAGCATGGCAAGGTATTTATATTCCATAAAACCTGCATTCTCGCTTTGATTCTGAACTTGATACATTTATTTCTTTCGAACATAAATGTTTGTTCTTATATTCAAAAATATCACATGTCTGCTTTATTAGAACAGAAAAAGGTGTACTCATGAATAAGAAGCTAAGAAAAGTAGATGCTCGACTTGCAAAAATTTCCCAAAAAGCACCCAAACCTAAACTAGTAGAGGTTGTTTTAAGTAATTACGCCAGTAATAATTTAAATCGATCTGAAGCAAAAAAAATAAGCTATGAAAGCTTAGATGAAAGAGAAATCTTGTCATTAATTTCTCTCCCAGCGTATGAGCTAAGACCTTCATCTTCACTCGAAAAAAGTTTGATATACAGAGAACATCGCATTAAGAGGATGCTGAATATAACTTACTTCGTAAGAGAATGTCTCAAAGTAAAACAGGTTAGCAGCCACTATCAAGTCAGTTGATAAGTTTAATGGTTTCTTTACATACCCTGATTGGTTTCGTCCTTTTATTCATATTTTTGATGAACTAATAGATACAAATAGAAGGCTACTTGAAGACTTTCAGGTTTGTGAAGAAATCTCATGCTTCTTTGAAGCATTAGACTTGTTGGATAGCGATATTAATTTGTTCGGCCTCTTTGAACAGAAGAAGCAAAATCTGCACTATCTTCAAGTGAGAACCAACTTATTAAATCGTTTTTTTCAACTGATACGTGAGTGTATGAATAGTAACGAGGTCAAAATCGCTATTCAAAAGCGTACCCAAAAGTGTGCTGCTCAATTAAAAGGTTGTCGTAAACTGATAGATGCTTGCTTTGAGCGACATTCAAAGCTCTTAGTGTTACGAATTGACTTTGGATTCAAAGTTCCAGATGAGATTTGGCAAAGTAACTATCACTTTAAAGACCTTAAGCATGAGTTTCACTCTAGAGATAATCTGAAATTGTTAAAGAACTTGCTGAAACAATTCATGAATAACCGTAGGCATAATTCAATTTTGAATAAGATCTTCGCTTACATAATTAAATTTGAACACGGTATCAAGAAAGGGTTTCATGCACACGCGATACTCTTTCTGAATGGTAATGAATGTATGAAAGATGGTTACTACGCAAATCAGATTACAGAATATTGGAATAAGCTCACGCACGGTAATGGCTGCACCTATAACTGCAATAAAGCAAAACACAAATACAAAAGATTAGGTATCGGTATGATTAATCACCTTGATCGTGAAAAGCGTATAGTTTTAGACAAATGTCTTCAATATCTGTGTAAAGCAGATCAATCATTCATATTCAGAGCACTAGATTCCTCTGAATATAGAGCCATCCAGAAAAGCCAAAAACCCAAAAAAATTAGCAATGCTGGTCGCCCCCGCAGAGCATCAATTTCATCGTCTGTAATTAAAAAAAGCGAAGGTAAATAATATGTTTAAGAAAAATGATACTCTTCTGCTACAGCGTACATATATCAGTAATTTAGCAAGAATCGCCCAACCTCACATCAGCCCAGTAACACTCGGGCAAGTGAGTGTTGAATTATCAAGTGTCCATTTGCCTAGTCTAGCTAGTTCTGAAAATGGCTATCAGAATATTAAAGCTTTGTCTCAAAATATTGACAAGCTTATAAAATCCTTGCACATGGCACATCATTTACCTTGGGTGAATGGGAGCATGAACTTAATGCTACACCCAAAACTATTCCTATGTATTGAATTAGCAAAGCGATATGGATTAGTTGAACAAAATCTTTTTTACGGAACTGATCCAATAAAGGCTTCTTGGTTCATTCGTGAATATCAGGATTCTCAGCATACTCATTATTTCAATGAGTTGAAAAAGACTTGGGAACATACTCTAAAGTTGAGTGAACAAGAACTTAGTCACTCTCTAAAATTAGTTAATAAAGTAGCAAATGGGTTTGCACTTCATGAGTTCATATCCATAATCGATTCATCCCCAATTAACTCACTTCATTTAAATGAGTTTATTGAGGATGTAAAGAATGGATTCATAGTTAATATGAAGGAAGACGAATTACTGGCGATTTTCCTGAAAAAAGAGCCTCTTCCCAATAGACAGATGAGATTACGTTTTATCATTTTGTTAAAACGTGATTTCTTGGACAGCCCTGCACATCTGACCGACTTAAGTTCTTTTGAAAAGATTAAATTATCTGTTGAACAAACACACAGTTACCAAATCCTCTATGATCCATCTCTGTTGAATGGCTATATGCAGAGTAATCTTTTTCATAAAAAAACTCAGTCATTTAAAGAACAGATAAAGCAGCTCAGAGTCTACCTTACGGGGACTGATGCTCTATACAGGATTGGATGCGTAGAACCAACATTTAGTGTTTTGTATACGAAAGTCAAAGTTCAAAGTTTGGAGGGTGTGTAAGATGAGTATTGCACATAACTTTAATATTGATCGTAGAATTCGAGCAAAAGAGTTTATGGCACTTCTTTCTATTGGTAGAACCAAGTTTTATCGCATGATTAAAACTGGAGAAATTCCTCAGCCAATCCGGGTGAGTGAGAAAGAAGTTTTTTGGCATGAATCAAGTGTTAAGAAAGTTGTCGAAAAACATAAAGAAATTTCTGATATGATAGCCTGCTAATCGCAGGCTTTCTTTTGTCGAGTACCTTTCAAAACGGGTAACTAAACGGGTAACAAGATAACCTCTTAAAAATTAGTTAATCAATTTCAACAGGTTAAGATGAACAAGATTGTTGTAAAAAAACATAATGGTGGCACGATTGCTCAAAATAAAAGAGCGCGTCACGATTACTTTATCGAAGAAAAATTTGAAGCAGGCATGTCACTTCAGGGTTGGGAAGTAAAATCCTTACGTGCTGGACGTATGACCTTGTCTGAAAGTTATGTCATTTTTAAAAATGGTGAAGCCTTTTTATTTGGTTCACAGATTCAGCCTTTATTGTCTGCATCAACCCATGTCGTACCTGAATCGACACGTACACGAAAGTTATTATTATCTCGTCGTGAACTAGAAAAGTTACTAGGCGCAGTGAACCAAAAAGGTTATTCATGTGTTCCTTTAGCCTGCTATTGGAAAGGTCACTTGGTTAAGCTCGAAATTGCGTTGGTCAAAGGTAAGCAATTACATGACAAACGTGCTACGGAAAAAGACCGTGATTGGCAGCGTGATAAAGCACGTATGTTGCATAAATAATAAAAAAACCTCCAAGGATATTGGAGGTTTTTTATAGGTATCAGATGTTGATCTGTTTTAATCGTAATTCTGCTAAATATTTGCCAAATTTACGTGCGGTTTCTAAATCACCTTCTGGTGGCGTTACTTCGACGCTTGCATTATCTGACTGAGTCATTAAACCTAAAAAACTGGACATACGGTTAATATCTGATGGACTTCGTCCTGTTGGCATAAACGGTAATCCCGCCCATAACATGCCATGCTGCATTGCAAACAGATTGATCTGTTGCAACACCGCCAATTTATCACCGCTTAATCCACCACCATTGGTAAAGCCCGCAGCTATTTTGCCTTGCCAAGTTCGCGCAAGCCATCGCTTAGACGAATCTTCCATGAATTGCTTGAGCGCAGAAGTCAGACTACCCATATAAGTTGGGCAACCCATTACGATCACATCAGCTTGATCGATTAAATCCCACTGTGGAGCAGCAACAGAAATGAGATGCACTTCTGCCCCTCCCTGTTCCGCACCTTGAGCAATATGTTGAGCAACTTTTGCAGTATGTCCATAAGGACTATGAAAAATTACACAAACTTGAACTTTAGGAGTTTCTTGATCAATGAAAGACATGGAAAATTTAAAAACCAATGAATTGAATCAAGTTTAACATTTTTCATCACAACTAAGCGAATCAACTGCTTATTGAATTAAAATTATTGCATAAACACAAATGTTGCCATACGTCCTGTTTTAGAATCTCGACGATAAGAAAAATAATCTGTCGTTTGTTGAAATGAACATTGATTGCCACCCAAAACATTCTGCACACCTAAGCGATTTAAAATAAACCGAGCGATTGCATATAAATCAGCTAAATATTTACCCTCAGTCTGTCCTGAGATAAATGCAAATTCCAGTTCAGTATATTTTTCACAGAATGCAGCTTTCACCTCTGCCCCGACCTCAAAGCAAGGTTGACTAATCGCAGCTCCTAACCACGCCCATTCTGGCTGTGATTGCATCTGAGCGACGGTATTTTCAATGATACCATTCGCCAAACCTCTCCAGCCTGCATGTAGATTAGCAACCTCTGTACCCTCAGCATTTCCTAAAACAACTGGTAAACAATCCGCTGTCATCATCATGAGTGCATGTCCTGCACGCTGCGTGACTAAGCCATCACCTTCAGGGGCATTAAATGGAATTTGTTCATTGATAGTTAGACAAATCGTGCTGTGCGTTTGTGTCATCCATGTAATCTTATCAACACCATAGTTTGATAGTTGATTAAGCAAAATCATGCGATGTTGCTGAACTCGCTGTGCCTCATCATTAACATGCAATGCTAAATTAAATCCTTTTAGATTTTGATTTGGCGTTGCAATCGCTTGAGGATGCTCAATACACGTTTGACCGACGTAAACACCTTTAGGCAAACCTTGTACAAATTCCATATTTTATTCCAAAGATCGTTTAATAAGCCTTATTTTCAGTGCGCAATACTTCAACCAATTGCTTAAAGTCCTCAGGCCACGGCGCTTCAAACATCATTTCTTCACCAGTGCGAGGATGAACGAGACCAAGTTTTGCTGCATGCAAGGCTTGACGTTTAAAGCTACGCAACATATCAATCAATGTTTCAGAAGCGCCAGCAGGTAAACGCACACGATTTACATAAACTGGATCACCGACCAAACCATATCCTAGATAGCTAAAATGCACGCGGATCTGATGAGTACGTCCTGTTTCTAGTTGCGCTTGAACGCGAGTAAAATCTCTAAATCGTTCTTTCACGTTGTAGTGAGTTACCGCTTCTCGACCACCTGGTAGGATCGCCATTTTCACGCGATCGACTGGATGTCTTTTAATCGGCTCATCAATCGTTCCACCAGCGATAATGTTTCCATAAACCACTAGATCATATACACGATAGACTGTTTTTTTAGCGAGTTGTTTACTTAGCGAAAATTGAGCTTCTAGATTTTTGGCAACAACCAATAAACCACTGGTATCTTTATCAATACGATGAACTAAACCAGCTCGAGAAAGTTCTGCAAGTTTTGGCGCATGATAAAGTAATGCATTGACCAATGTTCCCGATGGATTACCAGCACCTGGATGAACAACCATCCCTACTTCTTTATTGATCACGATAATATCATCATCTTCATAGACGACATTGAGTGGTATATTTTCAGGCTGGCTTGTCGTTTGTGCTTCTAACTCAACTTCTAAGGTTAAAAGTTCATTGCCTTCACAACGATACTTCGGTTTTACGATGTTACCATTTACCAACAGATGACCGTCTTTCATCCACTGTTTAAGTTTTTCTCGCGAAAATTCGCTCCATACCATAGCCGCGACTTGGTCGATACGCTGACCGAGATACTCTTCATCGAGTTGTATTTGCAACGATAAACGTGTTGCAGTTGAGTCAGAATTATGATTATCTGCATCCACAGAATCTTCGAGTAAGAAATCTGTTTCAGAGAAGTTTGAATTGGAAGATTGTGCTGAAGTCATTTGATGATCGGTACAAAAATGGTTTAATAGAACCATTGTAGCTCATTGCCCAGAATAACAGAGGAGTTTTTATGTCGCTACCACGTTATAAAATTACGATGCTTGCACTTTCTTTAGGTGTAGCGTCTGCATTTGTGGGCTGTAGCAGCAATCCAAGTAAAAAAGAAGTGGTTGATAAAGGACCACAATCAAGTGAGCAAGTTTATTTCGAAAAAGCACAAAAGTCTCTTGATCGCAATCAATACACTGATGCGGTTAAATCTCTTGAAGCGTTAGATACCTACTATCCAACAGGACGCTACACGCAACAAGCTCAACTTGAACTTCTCTATGCAAAATTCAAACAGAAAGATTATGAAGGCACGATTGCGCTTGCAGAGCGTTTTATCCGTCTAAATCCACAGCATCCAAATGTTGATTATGCTTATTATGTTCGTGGCGTAGCGAACATGGAAATGAACTACGACAGCTTAATTCGTTACACCTCTTTACAGCAGTCACATCGTGATGTGAGCTATGTAAAAGTTGCATATCAGAATTTTGTGGATTTAATTCGCCGTTTCCCAAGCAGTAAATATTCTGTTGATGCGGCTCAACGCATGAAATTTATTGGTCAAGAATTAGCTGAAAGTGAAATGAATGCGGCACGTTTTAATATCCAACGTAAAGCATGGTTGGCTGCAGCTGAGCGCGCACAATGGGTGATTGAGCATTATCCTCAAACGCCTCAAACACCTGAAGCTTTAGCGACACTTGCTTACAGCTATCAAAAGCTTGGCGACAATTCGACTGCACAACAGTATATCGAAATTCTAAAACTCAATTATCCAAGCCTTGTGAAATCAAACGGTGAAGTCAATCTACGCGCTGCTCGCAAAGAAGGTAGTTGGGTAAATCGTGCTACTTTGGGCTTGTTAGGTCGTGAATCTAAAACAGTTGAAGTGAAAGAAGAAGTTAAATCTGAAGCTCAACAGCGCAGCCTAACCAACCGTCTAAGTTTTGGTTTACTTGATAAATCTGAAACAGAGTCAACCTCTCAACCTGAAGCCGTTGTCACACCAGTAGCACCAGCTGAAAATAATAAGCCGAGTTGGACAAATCGTCTTAGCTTTGGGCTTTTAGATAAACCAGAACCAACAAACTCATCAGAGGACGATGCTGCAAACTAATTTGCAATCATCTGATACATCAAACAGGCAAGACTCTCCTTGCCTGTTTTTTATTTTATGCAACAATAATTTCTGACATTTTGCTCGGCAAAATATTTCACTTTCTACCTGAATGGTTAAATGCACATGGCGATTCCACAACATACGATTGATCAGATTTTAGATCGAACCGACATTGTCGATTTGATTGGTCAACGTGTGAAGTTAAAAAAGACTGGGCGTACCTATTCTGGCTGTTGTCCCTTCCATCAAGAAAAGTCCCCCTCATTCCACGTTTACCGTGATAAACAGTACTATCACTGCTTCGGTTGTCAGGCAAATGGCAATGCTATTCGTTTTTTAATGGATATTGATGGTCGTAACTTTGTTGATGTAATGAAGGAACTATCTGATAAAACAGGTATCGATTTACCCAAGGATAACCAAGATAATAAAAAACTATCCTACAAACGTAGTTCTCAGACTATTACAAAAACAGCACCAACTGTAGCACAAGAGCCCCATACAACTCCGCCTACTGCTGTTGATGACTATACCGATGGGCACTTTGTAGATATGGATCGTTTCATAGATGATCCCTTTGCGCAGTTTGATCCGTCTTTCTCATTTGAAGAAAATGTACAAGAAGGCAATTTATATGACCTTCTTGAAAATGTTGCTCAATTTTATGAGCGTCAGCTACCTAATAGTCAAAAAGCTCAGAATTATTTTAAGCAGCGCGGCTTGTCACCACAAACCATTCAATTTTGGCGTTTAGGTTACGCGCCCGAAGACTGGCAGCATTTAGAAAAAGCTTTCCCTCAAGATATTGAAGGCTTAAAGCAACTTGGCTTAATTCGATCTAGTGATAGTGGACGTGATTTTGATTTGTTACGCGAACGTGTGATCTTCCCGATCCGTGATCACAAAGGACGTGTGGTCGGTTTTGGTGGTCGTGCATTAAATGATGAAATTAAACCCAAATACATCAACTCACCTGATTCAGAAGTTTTTCACAAGAACCAATTACTTTATGGTTTATATGAGGGCCGTAAACTTAAAGCCAATGATTGGTTGATGGTTGAAGGTTATATGGATGTCATCGCCTTGCAGCAATATGGCATTAATGGTGCTGTCGCCACTCTTGGAACAGCAAGTAATGCAGATCACTTAACCACATTATTTAAGCAAAATTCGCGAATCACAATCGCTTTCGATGGTGATACTGCAGGTCAAAAAGCAGCACGTCGTACATTAGAAATCGCATTACCACTTCTTAATGATGGGCGTGAATTAAAGTTTTTTGTATTACCCAATGAGCATGATCCTGACTCTTTGATTCGTCGAGAAGGTTTAGAAAACTTCCAAAGGCTACTTCAACAATCACCACTGTTGTCTGACTTCGTATTTGCCCATTTAACAGGGCAACATGATGTCAGCACACCTGAAGGTAAAAGTTTAGTCATGGGAGAACTACGAGAATTAACGGAGTTATTACCCAAACATGGTTCTTTCCGTTATTTGCTCACCCAATCTTTCCGTGAAAAACTTGGCTTGGGTAAACGCTTTACCCCACAAATTAGTCATGATGCTTCGCTTTCTTTTAATATCCAAACCAAAGATGAAGATTTTGCGATCGCTATTTTAATGCATCACCCCTATCTTTATATCCATTTTGAAGAATTACGTGCGGTGATTGATCAAACAGAATTGTTAGCCAAGATTTTAGCCGTACTAAATATCGTGTTTGATGATCTACCTGATGATCAAGAGTTAGCTACTTATTATGTACTCGGTGCATGTAGCAATTTTAGCTATGAGATTGCTGATATTATGCAACGCACCAATATTCAATCATTAACTCAGGCACCTGAAATTGCAGATAAATTAGCAAAGGAATATGCTCTAGGTTTACAGGAAAAATATTTAAGATTAAAACTTAAATCACCAATTACACTGATTGAATCACGCAACTTACGTCAGCAATTGAATGAATTAACTAAGCAAATTAGCTTACGCTTACTATCCTAATTTTTTATTGTTTTGGCTTGCGCTCATGCTCAAATACTTCATGAAGATGCTGCTGTAGCCATTCAAAATAATCAGGACTCTCAGCTTTAGCCGCCTCACGCAATAAAATGGAGGTCGGATGCATCAATTTTTGCGTCAAACGATGAGCAAACTCTTGCAGAACTTGCTCAGGCGGATGTCCATGTTGTAATGCATCCATGGCATGTTCTAATTCAATTTGACTCATTTCTTCGCTATGTTGGCGGTAGGCTTGTATCGTTCCGCCCGCCTCTTTAACTTTTTGCTGAGTAATCAATTGTGTCGCTAATTGATTTACCATTACTTCAGCTTCAACAGCAGCTTGACGACGCTGTGCTAGATTTTCATCTATCACACTTTGTAAATCATCTACGCCATATAAATAAACGTTATCTAGTGACTCAACTTTTGGATCAATATCACGTGGAACTGCTAAATCCACCATCAACATTTGTTGATAACGCCGTTTCTTCAATGCTGATTTAACATCTGCATATCCGATCACTTGATGCAAACTTCCTGTACAACTTGAAACAACATCTGCTCGATATAAATTTTGTGCTAACTCATTGAAAGGAATAATTTCAACATCTACTTGATGGGCAATTTCTTGAGCAAGAAGATCTGCTCGTTCACGACTGCGATTACAAATTAACATTTTAGCCACGCCCATTTCAGCGAGGTGCTTGGCAACTAAAGTATTCATTTCACCCGCAGCAACAATCATTACCGTTATTTTCTCTGGGTGGCTAAATACTTGTGATGCTAGTTGCGCAACGGCATAACCCATTGATACGGCATGGCTACCGACTGATGTTTCTGAGCGTACACGCTTTGCTGCGTAGAAAGCATATTCAAAAACACTATTCAATTCTGGGGATACTGTTTCAGCATCTTTTGATAAGGCCAGAGCACTTTTTACCTGTCCCAAAATTTGTGGTTCGCCTAACATCAGCGAATCCAAACCACTGGCAACACGCATTAAATGTGTAACAGCTTGAGCGTTTTCGTAACGATAAACATGATGAGTTAATTGTTTTACATCAATATTATTCACTTGGGCAAGCCAGTTTAAGACGCTATCCGCGTCTTCTGTCATGGCATAAACTTCTGTGCGGTTGCATGTAGACACAACCACCATATCTTTCAATGAAGGATGTTGACGTTGCTCCTGCAATAGCGCAGCTAACCGCTCTGCATTGAAAGCGATTTGCTCACGTAGTTCAACAGAAGCTGTTTGATGGTTGACACCCAATGCAAAGAAAGACATATCAGATCATCATTTCGCTAAATTTATGTTATTGTGCAACATCGGTGTCATAAAAAGCATTACTTTGGATCAATAAAAATTGCGTCAGCTATATCGCCGTAATAACTTTAGCGGCAAGACGATTCGACGGTATTCTACCACAATCTTGTTGTTAGGTAGCATGAGCTCTTATGTCTCTGCACAAGCAATACACGATATGTATGCTGACAAAAGTTTTGAGAATGCACTACAACAGAGCATGATTGCTGAATTTTCCCTTGCTTATGATGATATTGCAACCGCATTACACAATTACACCGTTCTTGCCATTCGTAGTAACTCTACAACCATTAAGCAACGCGCATTAGATGTTGCTCTTGAATACAATGATCTGCAAGCTGCATTAAATATTGCAACGCACTGGGTTGAACAAGAGCCTAAAGATGTTCCAGCATTATTTTACTTATCACATATTGCATTGAAAACGCATGAATATGAGCTTGCGGCAAAAACCTTAGATAAAATCCTTAATATTGATCCTACTTCTGATCTAGAACAAATTTTGGCTGGAATTGCACCTGAGAATGCTCAAGATCGCGAAATCTTATTAAATGCTTTACGTGCCAGCACAGAAAAAGACAATCCTTCAATATTGGCTTTGATTGCAGGTCTAGAAGCGCAAGATGGTTTGTATGAGCAAGCGCTTAAGAATATTAACCGTGCATTGCGTAAACGGTCTAAGTCGACTAGTTTTATTTTAATGAAAGCCAACCTGCTAATGGCTTTACAAGATGATGAAGCAACCCAAAAATGGTTTGCTAAAGCAAGCCGCAAGAATAAAGAAAATCTCGATATTCGTTTAGCGGAAGCACGTTATTACATTCAGATTAATGATCAACAAACAGCATTAGAAAAACTTGAAGATGTCATAAGAGATCATCCAAATGCCGAAGAAGCACTGTTTATTGCAGGCTTAACCAGTATTGATTTGAAACAATATGAAAAAGCAGAACAGTACTTAGTCGATTTGCGTAATTCAAGCAAATATCAAAATGAAGCATATTACTACTTAGCCATCAATGCTCAACGCAAACAGCATTATGAAACAGCAAAGGCATATTATCGATTAGTAGATGGCAGTTTATATATCGTGTCTAGACGCAATATGATTGCTATTTTTGAAAAACAAGAACAATTGAATGATGCACTACGCTTCTTAACCCAAGAGCGTGTGAATTATCCTCAACATGCAAGTTTCTTATATCAAGCACAAGCTGATATTTTAAAGAAAATGAATAATAAAAAAGCGGCTTTAGCATTACTGGATGAAGCAATAAAGAATTTGCCAGATGATCCTGAACTCATTTATTCAGAAGTACTTCTGCTTGATCCTTTCACTGATCGAGATAAATTAGATAAGACTCTGAAACAATTATTGGCAATTGAGCCAAACAGTCCAACCTATCTTAATGCATACGCCTATACCCTTGCTTTACAAAATCGTCGCTTAAAAGAGGCACGAAAATATGCGGAACTCGCACTAGAATTTGCACCAGAACAAGCTTCAATTTTAGATACACTAGGTTATATCGCATTTTTACAAAATGATTTTGATACCGCAGTCAAAGTCCTTGGGCAAGCGTATGAAATTAGCCAGAATGTAAATATTGGAATTCGATATGCCAAAGCCTTGTATATGCAAGGTGCTCTCACTCAATTTAGTGATGTGTTACATCAATTAAAACAAAAACATGTAAATGCCCCACAATTACAACAACTTGATGGCTTAATCTTACCTGTCACAGTAAAAAAGAGTTAAATTCATGCGCTCATTGTCAAAACTATGCATTGCGATTTGTAGTTCAAGTATTTTATTACTTAGTGGTTGTCAAAGCTTAACTCAACCCCAAAAACCAATCGTGACACCGCAAGTTCAAGATGAAAATAATTTTAACTTACAAGGCAAAATTGGGGTTCGTACACCGCAGCAATCTGGCAGTGCATTCTTTACATGGGCACAGCAACAAGATGAATTTGATATTGAATTAACTGGAATCCTAGGTGTTGGAAAAACACAAATTCAAGGTAAACCTGGTGAAGTCACACTAAATAGTGCAAAAACTGGACTTATTTCAGCGACCACACCTGAAGAATTACTTGAAAAAGCTACAGGATGGCAAGCACCAATTATGCACTTGACGTATTGGGTACAAGCCAAACCTGCGACTCAAAATGCGCAAATCATAAAAGATGAAAATAATAGATTGAAGCAACTCATTGAAGATGGTTGGACAGTTGATTTTAGTTATAACGATGCACAAATGCTGCCAAATAAATTATTACTCAAACAACCACTTGCGGAAGATAAAGAAAACCGTATTACAATGGTGATTCAAAATCGATAATTGATTAAATTAATCTATGATTAGAGTACCTTCACCTGCAAAATTAAATTTA
The DNA here is from genome assembly GCF_030913345.1 of Acinetobacter sp. A22. NCBI lineage: Bacteria > Pseudomonadati > Pseudomonadota > Gammaproteobacteria > Moraxellales > Moraxellaceae > Acinetobacter > Acinetobacter sp. A22. The sequence continues at coordinate 269,690 of NZ_CP133162.1, read as the reverse complement.
TTTCTGCATATTACTGGTCGTCGAGCGAACGGTTACCATGAATTACAGACAATTTTTCAATTGATTGACCTATATGATTGGATGACTTTTGAAAATTTGTCTGAAGAAATAATACAGATTGAAGGTATTGCTGAAGTTCAACTTGAACAAAATCTCATCTATCGTGCAGCACAATTATTACGCCCACATGCAAAAAAACCGTGTGGACTAAAAATTTTGATAGAGAAAAATATTCCTATGGGTGCTGGTCTTGGTGGTGGATCATCCAATGCCGCAACCACACTGATTGTGCTCAATCAACTTTGGGAATGCGGCTTAAATGAAACACAGTTGGCTGAATATGGTGTGCAACTTGGTGCAGATGTTCCTGTCTTCATTTATGGTCGAAATGCATGGGCAGAAGGCATAGGTGAACATTTATCATTCATAGACTTAGATCAAAAACAATTCATTATTTTAAAACCTGCTTGTTTTATCAGCACTCAATTGTTATTTTCACAAAAAACATTGACAAGAGACTCTAAGATCACTAAATTTTGCGCCTATCAGTTAGAACCTTCTAGCTTTGGAAATAATTTCGAACCTCTGGCTCGACAGTTATACCCTGAAGTTGAAGAAGCGATGCAATATTTAGATCAATTTGGTCTAGCAAAGCTTACAGGTACAGGTGCTTGTGTTTTTACTGAAGTAACCAGTGAAATGGATACAAAGAAGATTTTGCAAAATGCACCTTGTAAAGCTTACTTGGTCAACAGTTTAGCAGAATCACCTTTAAGACATTTCAAAGTTACACGTTAGGGGCGTCGCCAAGTGGTAAGGCAGCGGGTTTTGATCTCGCCATCCGTTGGTTCGAATCCAGCCGCCCCTGCCAATTTTCACCTGTAGATGTATGTAATAGGGGCGTCGCCAAGTGGTAAGGCAGCGGGTTTTGATCTCGCCATCCGTTGGTTCGAATCCAGCCGCCCCTGCCATTACATATCATCAAATTTAGGGGCGTCGCCAAGTGGTAAGGCAGCGGGTTTTGATCTCGCCATCCGTTGGTTCGAATCCAGCCGCCCCTGCCATATCTTTAGACAGACTTGTTTTATATTGATACCTGTTCAATCATATTGACATTATCATGCAAAACGATTAAAGTTCTGCCGCATTAGGGGCGTCGCCAAGTGGTAAGGCAGCGGGTTTTGATCTCGCCATCCGTTGGTTCGAATCCAGCCGCCCCTGCCATCCAAATTCATTATAAGCCAACCGCCAAGGGTGCTTCATGCCCAATCTTGTCGTTTTTAGTGGAAGTGCTCATCCACAGTTCGCCCAAAAAGTCGTAAGCCATTTACATATTCCACTCGGTGCTGCTTCTGTAAGCAAGTTTTCTGATGGTGAAATTTCAGTTGAAATTACTGAAAATGTTCGTGGTAAAGACGTTTTTATCGTTCAATCTACTTGCGCACCAACCAATGATAACCTTATGGAAATCTTGGTAATGGCAGATGCTTTGCGTCGTGCAAGTGCTGGTCGTATTACTGCAGTTATTCCTTATTTTGGCTATGCTCGCCAAGATCGTCGTCCACGTTCAGCACGTGTACCGATTACGGCTAAAGTTGTAGCAGATATGTTGACAACTGTTGGGATCGACCGTGTGGTAATGATCGACTTACACGCAGACCAAATTCAAGGTTTCTTTGATATTCCTGTTGACAACATCTACGGAACGCCTGCGTTATTGGCAGACCTACGTCAACAACAACATGACAACCTTATGGTGGTTTCACCTGACGTTGGTGGTGTTGTTCGTGCACGTGCTGTTGCAAAACAATTAGGTGATATTGATTTAGCTATCATCGATAAACGTCGTCAAAAAGCAAATGAATCACAAGTGATGCATTTGATTGGTGACGTAAAAGATCGTGACTGTGTCATTGTTGATGACATGGTAGATACAGCAGGTACGCTTTGCAAAGCTGCCGATGCACTTAAACAATTTGGTGCTCGCCGTGTTATTGCTTATGCAACTCACCCTGTTTTATCTGGCAAAGCGATTGATAATCTTCGTAATTCTGTTATTGATGAACTTGTTGTTACCGACACGATTCCTCTTTCTGATGAAGCTTTGAACTTAGGTAAAATTCGCCAAGTATCTGTAGCTAGCATGGTTGCTGAAACAATTCGTCGTATTAACAACGAAGAATCTATTAGCGCTATGTTCGATAGTTATCTATAATAGCCCAGCTTTTTTCTTAAACCCTAGCTTAGCTAGGGTTTTTCTATCACTAAACTGGTCGCAAGTTTAGTTTCATAATCTCAATGAGGATATGCCCATGGCAAACTTCGTATTAAACGCTCAAGCACGTGAAGCTGCACTACAAGGGAAAGGTGCGAGCCGCCGCCTTCGTCATGCTTCACAAATTCCAGCAATCATCTACGGTGGTAGCGCTGAACCTGTAACAATCACTTTAGAACTTCGTGAAATCGTTAAAGCTTTAGAAAGCAACGAATTCTTCGAAGAAGTGATCGAAATCAAGATCGGTGATAAAGTTGAAAACGTTAAAATCCAAGCGTTACAACGTCACCCAGCTAAAAACACTCCTATGCACGCTGACTTCAAACGCGCATAAGTGTTAAAGGCGTAAATTAGTGTCAAATATTTCGCTAATTGTTGGTTTGGGTAATCCTGGTAAGGAATATGCCCAAACCCGCCATAATGCAGGCTTTTGGTTCGTTGAACATCTTGCTGATCGTTATGGTATCTCTTTAAAAGCAGAACCAAAGTTTCATGGGTTCACTGGTCGTGGTCAAATTGAAGGCCATGACGTACGCTTACTCTTACCAACAACATTTATGAACCGTTCAGGTCAAAGTGTTGTGCCATTTGCCAAATTTTATCAAGTCACACCAGAAGCGATCTTAATCGCCCATGATGAACTGGATATGGATCCTGGCATAATTCGTTTAAAAACAGGTGGCGGACACGGTGGACATAATGGTCTTCGTGATATTGTTCCGCATATCGGTCCTAACTTCCATCGTTTACGTATTGGAATTGGACATCCTGGCTCCAAAGAACGTGTTTCTGGTCATGTGCTTGGCAAAGCTCCTAGCAGTGAACAAGATTTAATGGATGCAGCAATTGATCATGCGCTTTCAAAAGTGAAAATGCTTGTTGATGGACAAGTTTCACAAGCGATGAATCAAATTAATGCTTACAAACCCGCTTAAACTTAAACTGAATTGTTGAACAATCACGCTTGCCATATTGTGTTTTTAAGCGCAAAATGCGCATCAAACCGCCTACACCCTGCGGAAACGTGACAAGTCAACCATAAGATATTCATCTTAGGTCTTACTCAGGAGACGCTAGCCATGCTATCTCGTTTATTAAAATGTAAAATTCACCGTGCAGTTGTGACACATGCAGAACTTCATTACGAAGGTTCTTGTGCAATTGATGGTGTATTAATGGACTTAGCAGGGATTCGTGAATACGAAGAAATCCACGTATGGAACGTAACTAACGGTAAACGCTTTACAACTTACGCAATTCGCGGTGAAGATGATTCAGGCATTATCTCTGTGAACGGTGGTGCTGCTCATCAAGCTGATGTTGGTGATTTAGTCATTATTGCTACATTTGGTGATTTTACTGAAGTAGAAGCTGATCTTCATAAGCCACGCTTAGTGTATGCAAATCCAGACAACACTGTAAATCATACAGCGAACTGCATTCCTGTACAGATTGCTTAATACAAAACACAAGATTCCCAAAAAAGTCAGTCATCGTGTACTGGCTTTTTTTATGGGTATATTTTCTGATATGTCCAAATAAATACAAAAATGCGTCAAACTATCGATAGGTTTTACTGAACCTCACTTGCAAAATATTGTTCAGATTCATTAAATAAATAGACAATAAAGATGAATTGAATGAAAGCATATGGATATTATAAAAACACTCAGCAAAGTAAAATTATTCTATGAATTAGAACCTGAATCTTTAATAGATCTAGCTCAGTTCTGCTCTGTAAAGCATTTACAAACGGGCCATCAGCTCTATGATTTAGATGATCTCCCTCTTCATGTTTATATTATTGCTCATGGACGAGTCAAATTAACAACAAGAACCAATTTATCTACTTATCTAGGTCGTCACGAAATCGTTGGCGAAATGGGTGTTATTTCCAACCAACCTCATCATGGCCGTGTAATCGCAACTCGAGATACTTGTCTTATAGAGATTCCCCAACAGCAGTTTACTGCGTTTCTACAAAAACACCCTCAAGTTTTATTTGCTGTATCTCAAATGATCATTGCCCGTTCTCAGCCTGAATTGCAGCATATTCACGCAATGAGCCATAGCAGAACACTTTCAATCATCCCGATCGCAATGCAGATTCCAGCAATTCATCTTGCAGAACAATTGACTGAACATTTAAAACGTTGGCCCAATGTAAGAGTCGTAACTGCAGCACATGTCGATGCCTTATTTGGAGAGGGATTTAGTCAAACAAAATTAGACTACAGTTCAGAAGATCTAAAGTTAAGACAATGGCTAGCTATTCTTGAAGAAAAGCATTGTTATGTATTATATGCTGCAGATCGACCTGATGATGAATGGGCAAAGCGCTGTCTGCACCAAGCAGACCGAATCTTAATTTTAGCGGAAGCAAATCAATCTCCGATTCACAGCCCCTTAGTTGATGTCTTAAATCAATATGATTGGCAAAATCCAATTGAACTGGTGTTATTACGCTCTGAAGGTGATCCCTCACCTTACACTCTGCAATGGAAGAAATTATATTGTGCTCAAGCACATTATTTTATTCACCCGTGGTCTGAAACAGATATTCGTGCGATCGCAAGACAAATTACTAGTCAAGGCTTAGGGCTCGTATTAGGCGGGGGCGGTGCACGTGGCTTTGCTCATATTGGGTTGATACGAGCATTAGAGCAACTGCATATCCCAATTGATATTGTTGGCGGAACCAGCATGGGAGCCTTCATTTCTGCTTTGGTCGCTTGTGGCTTCGATAGTGTAGAAATGAAACATATTGCATATGAAACATTTGTTGCTCGAAATTACCTCAATGACTACACCATGCCTAAAGTTTCATTGATTCGTGGGCAACGCTTTCATGCACGTTTGCAGGCTATTTTTGGGCATCGTCGAATTGAAGAATTGAAACAAACCTTCTACTGTATTTCTACCAATCTTTCTACAGGTGAAGCAGTTATTCATGATCAAGGTGAACTTGCGACTTGGGTAGGAACCAGCATGAGTGTTCCTGGCGTTGCTCCACCTGTGGCGTGGCATGAAAATTTATTATGCGATGGAGGTGTGATTAATAATCTACCTACTGATGTTATGCAAAATTTGGAACGTGGTGCGATTATTGCCAGTAACGTAAGTTCACATGATGACATTCGTGTTCCAGGCATTGGATTGAATGAACCTGATCAAAGTGCCTTATTGAACTGGAATAAAATTATTAAAGATAAATTATTAAGAGCTCCACGTCTTGCAGAAATCTTAATGCGTACAGCGACACTTGCTAGTGACACAATGATTCAAGCAGCAGCAATAGAGCGCGCTAATTTACATATACGCATGCCCATAGATGGGATTGGAATGTTTGACTGGCATCGGCTTGATGAATTGGTTGAACTTGGGTATGAGCATGCATTAGAAACCTTGGTTCCTATCCGAGATACACTCCCCTCTGCCTGATTATCACTGCTCAGTGATCGAATTCAATCCAATACCATATTGATCTAATAAATGATCTAGATATTGATAGGTTTCTTCATCGAGCTGCTGCATGTAGCCATTCAAAATGCTCTGACACAGCTTTTGCTTTGCAATTGGCATACGGCGAATAATGTCAAAAGTGACATCCCATTGTGATCTTAATAAAGATGCATAAGCGATATGATGCAAGACCTCCTCATCAATTTGTGATATTGCCTCAGCAACAGCTTCTCTCGCTTCATCTTGCATAAACGTAACAACTACAAGCATATCAGTCCATAAATTACACTGATCAGCTGCAGCTACGATACTTTGAATAATTTCAACCTGTCTCAAGGCTGGTAAATTGGCGACAAAATTCTGTGCGTGATTCGACAAACAAGCGACCACAGGCAGCATATCTTCCCATAGCTCATCTTCCTGCGTAGCTTGAATGATCGCATTAATCACACTTTCCCCTTGCTGAACAGCCAAGTCACCTAGCTCTTGCTTCAAGCTATAACCAATATGCGTCATAAGTGCCAAGAGTTTTGGCCATATGAGGCGTTGAGAAGAATCACAAATAATTAATAACGTTTTTTGTATCCGCTCTTTCGGCAAGACATGCACTAAATGATCAATACGTTCTCTTGACTCAATATAAAAGACGATTTCGAGTAAATCGCTCTCCTTTTCAATCATTTCTGCGATATCTCGAACAACATCGTCCGCCAACATGCCAACAAAGCGTCCCATCGTCACAAAATCGCGTTGCTCAAGTAAAATACGAGCGATATCTTTTATTTGATGCGTCGTTAACAACATCAATAATTCTCTTGCTAAACGAGGGTCAAGATAAACTGCAATATCGGCAAGCATTTTGGGTGTTAAATGTTTAGCGATTTGATATAAATTTTCTGTAGAAAGATGCGATGCAATTTGAGCAACAATCAATGGCGATAAAAAGCGTTTTACGATAAATACGTTTAACCAACTTGGTAACCAATTTACCCATACAGCAAGAGAGCGAAATCTGTTTTTTTGTTGATCTTGTAATTGTTCTATTATTCCAAAGCGAAACTGACGTAGGCTCTCTGGAGCCAAAGGTTTTAAAAAATTGAGCTGTGTTTGTGAAACACCCAAAATATGCGCCAGCTTTATAATTTCAGCTTCAACAGCTAATCTTGTCATGACTAGCCCCTATTGTTGATAGTTTTTAAATAAAGGTCTTAGAAAAAATGGAACTTTAAAGAGGCTTTGATTAATTTTTCTATTCTCTTGTTCGATCGTTTGTTTTAATTGCTGATTCAACCAAGCCAAATCTTGCTGCGAGACTAAACTAAAATCTTTTAAGCTCATCACAGGTCGGTGAAGTTGCTGAGCCAAGTTTTCCAACTCGATATTATCCTTAATATCCATTTTATTGATCTCCATTTTTATTGTTCTATGTTTGGAGTGTATGCGTAATTCAAAAAGAATACTAGCACCTAGAATTATTGAAAAATGTGAATGATTTCTTACTTAATTTTCGGATTTAAATAGAACGGTTCATTCTATAAAAAACTATTTTCAGAATATAGAAACTCGATATAATCAAATCACATCGCTTCAGGGCGGGGTGAAATTCCCCACCGGTGGTAAGTTAGGCTTTGCTCATCAAAGACCTAATCAGCCCACGAGCCTGTATATTTTTATATACAAGCAGATTTGGTGAAAAACCAAAGCCGACGGTATAGTCCGGATGAAAGAAGACGAAATCACCGAAACTTACTTTGGTCTGTTTTGGTGTCCGCTTATTTTGCATCAGTCCTGAAATGTTCAACCGTAACCCAATTACGCGAGCGTTTCATATGTCTAGTTTAATTCAACCTGAACTTTTCTTTTCAGCACTCTCACCAGCTGAACTTCGTATTCAACAAGCTTTAGATGATATTCGCCAAGGCAAACCTGTATTGGTCATGGACGATTTTGATCGGGAAAATGAAGCTGATCTTATTATTGCTGCTGAAACATTAACCGTCGAAACAATGGCACAAATGATTCGTGATGGTTCTGGTATTGTGTGTTTATGTTTGACTGAACAATTAGCTGACCATTTAGAACTCCCACCTATGGTCATAGATAACTCTAGCCAATTCAAAACTGCATTTACCGTCACGATTGAGGCAGCACAAGGCGTTACGACAGGTGTATCAGCAAAAGATCGTGTAACAACGGTTTTTGCTGCAACTAAGGATGGTGCTGTTGCAAGTGATCTTCATCGTCCAGGTCATGTATTCCCCTTACGTGCTCGTGATGGCGGTGTACTAACCCGTCGGGGTCATACCGAGGGGACAATTGATTTAGCTCGTTTGGCAGGCCTAAAACCTGCAGGTGTGCTATGTGAGCTAACCAACCCAGATGGTTCTATGGCATCAGGTATTCAAGTGTTAGCGTATGCGCAAACACATGGCTTGACAGTAATTAGCATAGAAGAACTCGTCCAATACCGTTTAAAGCATAATCTTTAATACAAAAAAAGCCTCGATTCATCGAGGCTTTTTATTAGGATACTTTGCGCCGTTGATTTAATTGCTCGATACATTCAATCAGCTCATTAAACTGATTGATTTGCGTGATCGGCTGCGCTTGAGCCAGTTCTTCAGGTGTTCCATAGCCATAACTGACCGCAATCGTATCAATTCCATGAGCACGTGCACCAACAATATCATATTGACGATCACCGACCATTACACAGTGCTGTGCATTCAACTGTTCTTGCTCAAGAATATAAGCAATTAAATCTGCTTTGTTGGTACGTTCGCCAGTCAACTCACTACCATGTATTTCTGTGAAATATTGATCCAACTCGAAATGCACCAAAATTTGTTTCGCATAGACTGTTGGCTTAGCTGTTGCTAAAAATAATTGATAATCTTGTTGTTTTAGTTTGCAGAGTGTCTCAGCAACATTTGGATAGACTTGATTTTCAAATAATCCGATCACTGCAAAACGTTCACGATAGGCTGCAAGTGCTTGCTCAGCCAACTCATCACTTTGGGAGTTTAACAATCTCGCCAAGGAACCTTTTAATGGTGGTCCAATCGTCCAATCCAAATCTACTTCATCAGCTATTGGATAACCAAGTTTCTCTAGCGCAAAACGAATTGAACGATGAATACCTTCTTTGGGATCAGTTAAAGTCCCATCTAAATCAATTAAAATATTTCTGATCGTCATTCGCTCAATCTCTTACAGCCTTACATAACATAGTCGAGAGTTTCTCGAAACTTACATATACTAGCGTAATTGAGAGAACAAAAGGAAATTGCTGTGCGTCCTACCGTACTATGTTTTTCAGGTTTAGATCCTTCTGGTGGTGCTGGTCTACAAGCAGATATAGAAGCCATAGGACAAAGCGGTGCACATGCGGCAATTGCTTGTACGGCTTTGACAATACAAAACTCACAACAAGTATTTGGTTTTGAAGCAAGTTCAAAAGAATTACTGTTAGCTCAAGCAAATGCTGTGGTTGGAGACTTACCGATCAAATGTGTAAAATCTGGCATGTTGGGCACTACCGATAATATTGCTGCATTAGCTGAATTTTTAAGAGCACATGATGATTATCAATATGTACTTGATCCTGTTTTAGTCGCAAACAGTGGTGGCTCTCTAGGTGATCAAGCAACATTAGTAAAGGCATTTGTTGAGCTAATTCCTCTCGCGACTGTGATTACCCCCAATACAGTTGAATTGAGAGCTTTAACTGGTGTGGATGATATTGAACTCGCTACTCAGAAATTATTTCAAATGGGTGCAAAAGCAGTTTTAGTTAAAGGTGGACATGAAGATACTCCTGACCATATCCGTAATGTTCTCTATGCTGATGGGAAAATGATTGCTGAAAGCCGTTGCCCGCGTTTAGAAGGTCAATATCATGGTTCAGGCTGCTCTTTGGCAAGCTTCATTGCTGGACGTTTAGCCTTAGGTGATTCACTAAAAATAGCGGTTCAGCATGCTGAAACATGGCTATTTGCTGTATTAAAAAATGCTGAAACACCCGTTCCAAATGGGCAAAAGATTCCAAAACGATTTTGATGTTTGAAATATTGAATATCTTTTAATGAATAGTTATAAAAAAAGGCGCTGAATGCGCCTTTTTAAAACCCACAAATTATTGCGGAATACGCAATACCTGACCAGGGAAAATTTCATCAGGATCTTTTAACATCGGTTTATTGGCTTCAAAAATTTTAGGGTATTGGTTTGCATCACCATAAACTTCTTTTGCAATCTTAGACAAATTATCCCCTGATTTTACTGTATAGAACTTACTTTCAGGTTCTGGAACTTCAACAGTCATTTGATCATCCACCTGAGCAACATGATCAATATTACCAACGGCAAGAACTATCTTTTCTTTATCTGCTTGGCTTTTGACTCCCCCTTTAATAATGGCTGTATCGGTATTTCCATTGTAGGTTACTGATAAACCATCAACACCAAGACCTAAACTTTTAATCAAACCTAATAATTTATTGGCAACTTCTTGTGCAGAAGGTTCAGCTGGAGTTGCTGGTGCTGGTTGTGGCTCTGCTGGAGCATTATTTTTCTTACCAATTCCTTTAACAAAATCAAAAAGACCCATTTTTTATTTCCTCTGTAATTATTGATTAAGCATAGTCAAAACAGACTTACAATTAGTTATACAGAAAAAATAAAGCATGCGAGTTTCAATTTAACGAGGTCTTGTAAATATATGTATATGCAGTAAAACTGATTTTAAGCTTTCACATTTATATATTTTTTAAATATAAAAGCCACCTTACGGCGGCTTTCAATTCGTTCAAAACTTGAAGCAATTTAAGCATTTTCTCCCACAATATTGGTCATATAATCAATTGCAGATTGAACGGTAATAATTTTCTCAGCCTCTTCATAAGGAATTTGAGTACCAAATTCTCCCTCAAAAGCCATAATAAGCTCAACTACAGCCAATGAATCAGCGCCTAAATCATCTGTAAAGGATGCATTTGGTAAAACATCTTCTTCATTTACACGAAGTTGCTCAATAATGATCTCTTTAATACGGTTTGCTATATTCATAAAATTCCCTTTTGTTGTTATGGTTTAATAAATTATTTTAAATAGCATAAACTTTATACACTCAAATAAATTATTTTCATATTTATGGTTTATTTTTTTTGTAAGATATTTTTACATCTATTCATATGAAAAGTTGAACATATAAAAAAGCCACCTCACGGTGGCCTTTCATCACACAAATTGATTAACCAAGTTTCTTAGTTACATAATCAATTGCAGATTGAACTGTAGTGATTTCATTTGAATCTTCATCTGGAATCGTGATGTCAAAATCATTTTCAAAAGACATTACAAGTTCAACCAAATCTAAAGAGTCAGCACCTAAGTCATCCATGAAAGATGCTTCGTTTTTAATCTCTTCAGCACGCATACCTAATTGTTCAGCTACTGCTTGTTTGATGCGTTGTTCGATATCGCTCACAGGAATTCTCCTCATTGCTTGTGGCGTTTTAATTTGCCACTAGTTTAATTGAATATAAAATTTTTTAAAAGTTTATACATCGCCACTTAGGCCATGTATAAACCACCATTTACATGTAAAACTGTACCAGTAATGTAACTAGCCTTATCGCTAGCCAGGAAACTCACTGCATGCGCAATATCTTGAGGTTCACCTAGACGATTTAAAGCTACTTGATCACTCATTTTTTTACGAACATCTTCGCTTAACTGATCAGTCATTTCAGTCGCGATGAATCCAGGTGCAACACTATTTACAGTAATCTGACGGCTGCCCATCTCTTTAGCTAAACTACGACTGAATGCTTCAATCCCTGCTTTTGCTGCTGAGTAGTTGGCTTGGCCTGGATTTGCAAAATGTGCAACCACTGAACTAATGTTAATAATTCGACCAAAACGTGCTTTAGTCATACCTTTCAAAACACGCTTCGAGAGACGGTAAACAGCTTTGAGATGAATATTGAGAATATCGTCCCAATCATCTTCAGACATACGAAGTAACAAATTATCTTTCGTAATCCCAGCATTGTTCACTAGAACTAGCACAGAACCGTATTTTTGCTCGATATCTGTTACCAGTGCATCAATCGCTTCACCATTTCGAACGTCAAGTACAGCACCCGCACCGTTCTCAGCAAAGCTTTCTGTCAATTTTTGCGCGCCTGATTCAGAAGTCGCGGTGCCAACTACAAAAAAACCGTCTTGAATGAGCTGCTGTGCAATTGCTGCGCCAATGCCTCGGCTAGCTCCTGTCACTAACGCAACTTTTCGTTGTTGTGTCATGCAATTTTTCCTTCTGCCACTAATACTGCGTTTAGGGCATCTTCCATACGTGCTTTGCTATCAATCGCAAATGCTTTATCTATGTTCGGTAATCGCTTCGCAAGATTACTCAGTACAGTCCCAGGTCCACATTCGACCACATACTGAATACCCTGATCTTGCAGATATTGCATGGTACGAGTCCATTGCACTGACTCATACAACTGAGCCGTTAATGCCTGACGCAATTGAGCAACATCTGTCGCAATTTCCGCGTTGACATTTTGTATTACAGGAAGGCGTGGTAGCTCAATGGCAGTTTGTTCCAAAGCTTCAGCAAACTGTTCTGCTGCTGGCTTCATTAATGAGCAATGTGAAGGCACAGATACTGGTAGCGCAATGGCTTTGCCTGATTGCTCCTTTGCAGCAGCGATAACCTGTTGGACTAAAGTCGCAGTTCCTGCAATCACAACTTGACCTTGCGCATTGTAATTGGCAGCTTCAACCGAACCCTCACCATTTGCTGTCGCAGCTTGGCAAAGCTCAACCACTTTCTGATCATCAAGACCTAGAATTGCAGCCATAGCACCTGCACCTTGAGGAACTGCATTTTGCATGAGTTTCCCACGCAAATTCACTAGTTTTACAGCATCTCCCAATGTCATCGCTTCCGCAGCAACTAAAGCACTGTATTCACCTAGAGAGTGTCCTGCCAAGTATTTTGGTACTACACCACCTAACTCCAACCATACGCGCCATAACGCGATACTAGCGGTTAATAAAACAGGTTGTGTATTTTCAGTTTGATCTAAACCTTCTCCGCTTTGCGCGATATGCCATAAATCAAAACCTAGTGCATTTGATGCTTCATCAAAGGTTTCTTTGATCACACCAAACTGCTCAGCGAGTTCAACCAGCATACCTACTTTTTGCGAGCCTTGACCTGGGAATACAAATGCGGTTTTTGTTGCTTGAGCTGCCTGCTCAAGTCGTTTAGTCGACATATAAAAATCCTTAAAATGGTCTATTGCCAGTTTCATCATTTCTCATGATTCTACATGAGAATAGCAGCAGACTTTTTCTCGATGCGGAAATTTAACATTGATTAAATCGTTTTATAATTGCGAAAAACAACAAAAAAGGGAGCTTTCGCTCCCATTTTTTCTATACTTTAAGCTAACGCTTAATGCATATGATTCAATTATTCAGCATCAGCTGCTTTAGCGAATAATTGACGACCACGGTAAATACCGTCTTTAGTCACGTGGTGACGACGATGAGTTTCACCAGTAGTTTGGTCTACAGATAATGCATTCTCGGTTAAAGCGTCATGTGAACGGCGCATGTCACGGCGAGAGCGACTTTTACGGTTTTGCTGAACGGCCATGATGGCTCCTTACAAAGATCGAAAAAATGGATCAGAACAAATTCAGTTGTCTTAACTCAACATTATAACACAAATTATGAGTTAAGTTTACCCTTCAAACTTGCCAAAACATCAAACGGGTTATCCCGCTTCTCTTCGACAACGTCCTGAATGGTAGGTCGATGTTTTAACTCACAAGCATCATGCTTAGGAGATAAAGGCATCAACAATAACAGTTCATCTTCTAGTAATGCGAGCAAATCGATCGAAGCAGGTGTATCAATATCACCTTTTTTCGTTGACTCACTTTCACCTAAAACGATGAAATCAGCATCCTCATCCAAGCGCTCTATCAGTGACTCATCATCGATTAAAGCTAAATGAAAATCTGATACAAGTTCAGTTTCAACGGTATCCAGACAACGCTGGCATTCCATCGGAACTTTCGTATCAATATGTCCATCTAACCATACAATGCGATGATATGCATCCATTGATAGCTTACAGTCTATGTTGATCAATTGATCATTAATTGATCCAACAGCTTCACGAGCGATACGAGCAAAGCGAGACAATGGCAGTGTACCTGACCATGTAAAGCCTTGTTCAGCCCATTTAAACGGCTCAATCTGTGCCGGAAAGGTATTTGCTGACATAATTAAGGCGGCAATTCTACAAATTCATCGGTACTCTGTCAAAGATTAAGATACAATTTTGCACTTCTTTAGACAGAACTCGGGGTAAATTAAGCAATGCACCTGTTGCAGCCGCAACCTGAAGTAACAACTTCATCACTTGTTAGCACCCATTCAACTGATCTACCTCGATTGATACCAGATCAAGTGCAACGCTCATCTTGGCAAAAGTTAACAACTGAAGTAGAACATGTTGATTGGCTCATTTTACACTTTAATCACTGGTTTTCCCACCATAATGTCACATTAGTTAAAGGTGATTTTGAACCAGAATATTTCCCAGCGACAGATCAGCTACCTGCACGAATCCAATTTGCTCATGGTTTTTTTAATAGTGCCTTACATGAAATTAGTCATTGGACGATTTCAGGGGAACAACGTAGAAAGTTACCTGATCTAGGTTATTGGTATGCACCTGATGGTCGAACTGCGGAACAGCAAGCGCTTTTTGAACAAGTAGAAATCAAACCCCAAGCGATTGAATGGTTATTTGCAACTGCATTTGGTCGAAAGTTTCGTGTCTCTTTAGATAACTTAACTGGCGAAGGTGGTGATGGTGCTTTATTTAAAGACAATGTTTTTAATCAAGTAAAACGTTTTTTTTCAGGTGAGTCTAAATTACCTCGTGATGCTGCACACTTCATTTATTACATCTGCTTGTGTACGCGTAATGGACGAGCATTACAACGTGATGAATTTAAACGTGAATCGCTTGATTGATTGACAAAATTATCACATCTGAGACTTGCATCCGCCCCTTAACACGTTTCATACTTAATTCAGCCATAAAGATCAGGGAGTTATAATAATGTTGCACTTACATATTCATCCTGAAAATCCACAGGCACGTTTAATCACTCAAGCTGTAGATCGTATACGTGCAGGTGATGTGGTTGTTTATCCAACTGATGCTGCTTATGCAATTGGTTGCCAAATTGGAAATAAAAATGCCATGGAGCGAATTGCACAGATTCGCGGTCTAGGTCCAAAACATCAATATGCGATTATGTGTTGTGATCTATCTGATATTGCAACCTATGCAAAAGTTGATAATGCAATGTATCGACTGCTTAAAAATAATACGCCTGCTGTAACCACCTTTATTTTGCCTGCAACCAGCGAAGTTCCAAAACGTTTGATGCATCCTAAGAAAAAAACCATTGGTTTGCGTATTCCTAGCAATCCTATCGCACAAGCGTTGCTAAAAGAGCTCGGCGAACCACTACTCACAAGCACCCTGATTCTTCCTGATCAAACAGAACCACTAGATGATCCTTATGATATTGATAATCAACTCGGCAAACGCATAGATGTATTTATTGATGGCGGTTTCGGTACATTATCCACCACTAGTATCGTGGATTTATCTGGAGAAAACCCAGAGATCGTACGTCGTGGTGTTGGAGATGTGAGTGCGTTTGAATAATAAAGATATAGCAAATGCATCTATTTCAAATGTTAGTGAACATTTATGATTATGCTGATGACCAGACAATCTATGTCATTGAACCTTGGCTTTTAGAACCTATCTATCACCCTTGAAGTCAAAGAACCCAAAGAAGGGCTTATACAAATTAAACATGACAATAAGGTTTTGAATATTTTTTAGAAGTTAAGATTGTAAAAGACATATTTGAAGATTTAGAGAATCTAAACTTGTGTATTCGATCTCAATGTCAATCAATTATCGAATACGCAATTTTTGATGCTTAATGTCTAAATTGAATCATATAAAATCTGATAACCGCTTTTTCTGAATACCTTTTGCATCAAAATTTTCTGGACTTAACCATTGTTGATAAGCTGGCTCTAAATCTAACCACTCTTCATCAATAATTGAAAACCACGCCGTATTACGATTTCTTCCTTTCACAATTCGATCTTGTCTAAATAAACCTTCATATTGAAACCCGAAACGCAATGCAGCTGCTTTAGAAGGTTGATTACAATCATCACATTTCCACTCAATGCGTCGAAATCTTTGCTTAAAACATTGTTGTAATAATAGAAAAATAGCTTCTGTAGCAGCCCTCGACTTTTTCATTTTATGAGAGAAATAAACATTACCGATTTCTATGGCACCATTGTCGAGTCTAGAATTAAGCAGAGCAATCCATCCACAAATTTCACCCTCAATTTCAATTAGAAAATGTGTTGAGCCTTTAAAATTAAATGAATTTTTTAGTGATTCCGTAAGTACAGTTAAATTCAATGGTGCGGCATACGGCAAATAGGTCCAACAACTTTCATCTGGCTCTGTTGCGACACAATTCCAAATTTGGGAAAAATTTCGATTTGAAACTTCAGAATTGATATCAATTAAATTGACATAATTCCCCTCAATATTTCCACGCACTAGTTCACAAGGCTTAAAGTGCTCAACTGAAAAACTGGTGAGCTGTTCAAATTTGTTTTCTTGTGTTTCTTGATATTTGTACATAAGAAAATGCCAATTTTTTATAATGCGAAGACAATTTAACCATAAAATTCATGTATGAACTGCATACGATGCCATAAGCATAGAAAATACCCTGAGAAACTTAAGGTTTTTGTAAGTGAGCAATTTATTAAATTAGGTAATTCGATTAGAATAGCTGAACTTGTTGTGACATGTGAATTTGCATGTGTCCGCACTTTCTCTTTCATGCTTTTGAAAATTCGCGTGGCTTATAACGGTAATGAATCAAATCCTTTCTTCTACATTGGAGACTTCTCCTTCCATTCGTGTGCTTGACGAATGGCAAGAAGCTATACCTGAAGATTTGTATATTCCCCCTGCTGCATTTGAAATTTTACTTGAGCAATTTGAGGGTCCTCTAGATTTCCTCATCTATTTAATCCAGAAAAATGGATTTGATCTTTTACAATTGGATATTTCCCCAATCGCTACCCAATATCTGTCTTATATGGATAGCATGAAATCGCTCAATATCGAACTCACCGCAGACTATATGGTGATGGCTGCATTACTCGCCGATTTGAAATCTCGTTTGTTACTTCCAAAACCAGTTGCTGTAGATCAATTTGAAAAAGATCCAAAACAAGAACTTATTGATCGACTTGAAACGTATTTAAGAATCAAACAAGCGGCTGAAAAATTAGGGCAAATGCCAATTTTTGAGCGAGATACTTTTAGTACAAACGTAAGCATAGGTCATATTGCCCCGATTTATGAAGGTTATGATGTAGATGCATTACGTGATGCTTTGTTTTGCGTATTCAATCGTCCTGAACCCGTTAAACATGTTGTTGCACAAGAACCTGTATTGTTAGAAGAGCGAATCGCCTTCATCGAAAGTCAACTTGCAACTGGTTTGAGCTTGAGTTTTATTGAGCTGCTAAATCCAAAACAAGGTCGTATGGGAATGGTTGTAACATTTATGGCTGTTCTTGAACTCACGAGACAACAAAAAATTCAAATTATTCATTCTGGTATCGAGGCTCCATTAACTATTCAAGGAGTATCAGCATGAGTTTAGAACAATTCAATTCACATGAAGGCATGTCTCTTGAAGATATCCATCATGATGTTTTGTTGCAAATTGAGGCTATTTTATTTGCCAGTGACTCCCCAGTTTCACTAGCACGACTAAAAGAAGCATTTCAAAACCAATATAATAAGCAACAATTACGTACTTTTCTGCAACAGCTTGCAATGTTGCAGCATGGTCGATCTATTGAATTAATTGAAACGGCACAGGGCTTTCGTTTTCAAGTCCGTGCAAAATATCGAAATATTATCGCGCAAGTTTGGCCTGAACGTCCGACGAAACTTTCTCCTTCTTTACTCGAAACGGTTGCAGTGATTGCTTATCATCAACCTGTAACACGTGCTGATATCGAACAAATTCGTGGTGTTTCAAACAATAGCCAAAACTTGAGAACGCTTTTTGACTGGAACTGGATTAAAGAATCTGGTTTTAGAGATTTACCTGGAAGACCCGCGTTGTTAGTTACAACGCCTCAATTTTTAAATGCTTTTGGTCTAGCTTCGCTAGGTCAATTGCCTCCCCTACAGAACGCCAAGGAAGCATTCATGGCTCTCGATGCACATGCGCCGAAGTCTTGAGAAGGTGAACTGTTGATCATTATGTCTAAGGTTGTGCTGTCATGAGTGAAAAATTACAAAAGGTACTGGCGAGAGTGGGGTTAGGCTCACGTCGTTATATGGAAGAAGTTATTGCTGCTGGTCGTGTCAGCATCAATGGTAAAATCGCCCAAGTAGGTGAGCGTATTGAACCGACTGATGAACTCCGTATCGATGGTCGTAAAGTACAATTCCAGATTGAAGACGAAATACGTCGTCGTGTATTGATCTATTACAAGCCTGAAGGTGAGATTTGCTCACGCAACGATCCTGAGAAACGCCCTACGGTATTTGATCACTTACCCCAAATCGCCAATGATCGTTGGGTAATGGTGGGTCGTCTTGATATCAACAGTACTGGTTTATTGATTTTTACAAATGATGGCGAGCTTGCTAACCGCTTAATGCACCCTTCAAATGAAGTAGAACGTGAATATGCTGTTCGTGTTATGGGTGAAGTCACTCCGCAAATCCGTAACAATATGCTCAAGGGCGTTGAACTTGAAGATGGTCCTGCTAAGTTTGAATCTTTCTCTGAAATTGGTGGCGATGGGATTAATCGTTGGTATCAAGTTGTTGTGAAAGAAGGTCGTAATCGTGAAGTACGTCGTATCTTTGAATCACAAGGTTTAAAAGTAAGTCGTCTACTCCGTACTCGTTACGGTACAGTGATTTTGCCACGTGAATTACGCACAGGTCGCTGGATGGAACTCGATAAAGCCGATATCGATAACTTAGCAAAATCAGTTGAATTAAAACCTCGTCAAGGTACAGGCTTATTCGGTATGGCAAAACGTCGTACTGAACGTATGAGTGAAAAACCAATGGCGGCGCGTCGTGGAGGTTATTTACGTCAACAACGTCGTGATGATGAACAACCAGAGCAACAACAACGCCCAAATACCAATAATAACGGCAACAGTGGACGCAAAACTATTGGCCTGAATAAAGGTTTTAAAAAGTTCTAATTGCTCAGTAATGTAAATTAAAAAACGCTCAAATTTGAGCGTTTTTTATTGGACTTGGATATGAAAATCAGAAGCTAACTAAGCAATACCTTGTGGAATTGCTTTTAATAATTTTTGGGTATATTCATGTTGAGGATTCAAATAGAGCTCATCTGAATTTGCAATTTCAACCACTTCCCCATGATTCATGACCATTACTTGATCTGAAATATATTTCACCACAGATAAATCATGAGAAATAAAAATATAACTCAAACCAAACTCATCCTGTAAATCCTGAAGCAAGTTTAATACCTGAGCCTGTACAGACACATCAAGCGCTGAAACTGACTCATCACAGATCAAAATCTCAGGTTTTAAAGTTAAGCAACGTGCAATCGCAATCCGTTGACGCTGTCCTCCCGAAAACTCATGTGGATAACGATCATATGCTTCAACAGGTAGGCTAACACGCTCCAAAAGCTCTAATGCAATTTTTTTACGCTCTTGATCATTTTGACCGATCCCATGAATACGCATCGGTTCAAGTAAAATCTGCCCAATGGTAAACCGAGGATTTAATGATGCGTAAGGATTTTGGAAAATGATCTGAATTTTACGTTGATAGAGGGCAAATTCCTTCTCTGACATCGCAAGAATATCTTTACCATCTATAAAGGCCTGACCACCAGTTGCTTCATGCAATCGCATAAGTAACAAACCAATTGTCGTTTTTCCAGATCCAGACTCACCCACCAAACCCAGTGTTTTGCCCTTAGCCAGTTTAAAGGAAACACCTTTCACCGCCTGAAACTCATCACGTCCCCATAAACCTTTACGACTATAAAATGATTTTTTGAGATTTTGTACATCCAAGATAATCGGCTCGTCACCTGTTAAGCCACGACTACGTTCTTGCAGATGAACCGTTGACAGATTAATAGCTTCGATAAGCTGACCATTTTCTTGTTTCATAAAGTCACTGGTCACAGGTAAACGATATGGACGTGAAGATAGTTGTGGACGACAATGCAACAATGCTCGCGTATAGACATCATTCGGTTGTTCTAAAACTTGTTGAGCATCTCCACTTTCACGAATTTCACCATGACGCATTACAATCACTTCATCGGCAATTTCACCGACCAATGCCAAATCATGGGTAATAAACAACATTGACATTTCACGACGCTGACGCAAAGACTCCAACAAATCAATAATTTGTTTTTGAATAGTGACATCTAGTGCAGTTGTAGGCTCATCCGCAATCAATAGTTTCGGTTCACAAGCGATCGCCATCGCAATCATCACACGTTGTTGTTGACCACCAGATAATTGACTTGGATAAGCATCGATCTTGGTGTCGGGAGATGGGATACCGACTTCTTTCAATAATTCTAAAACACGTGCACGAGCTTGTTTACGCCCCATACCCAAGTGGATACGCAAAACCTCTGCAATTTGATCACCGACGGTAAATACTGGATTTAATGACGACATTGGTTCTTGGAAAATCATCGCAATATCTTTTCCACAAATATTACGTAACTTTGCAACAGATAGATTGAGTAAGTCTTTATCTTCAAAACGGATTTGGCTCTGTTCTGAAATTTGGCTTTGTCCTTTCGGTAACAATCCCATAACCGCCAATGAAGTGACTGATTTACCACTTCCCGACTCTCCAACTAAGGCAACTGTTTTATTTTTTGGGATACTAAACGAAATCCCTTTAACAGTTTTAATCCATTGTTTGCTTTCGGATTTAAAACTCACCTCAAGATTTTCAACTTTTAATAACGGTGATTCATTTATTGTTGTCATCGCATCTCACTCCGCTATTTCAGTTTTGGATCCAATGCATCACGTAATGCATCAGTAAACATAGAAAATGCTGTTACTAACACCGCCATCGCAATCGATGCGGCAGCCAATTGCCACCATTTCCCTAAAATCAATTCGGTTTGCGCCTCATTCAACATACTACCCCATGAGACAACACCGACAGGAACACCAAAGCCGAGGAAGCTTAAGATCACTTCTGACTTGATAAACGCTACCACTAAAATTGAAATCTGAACCAACGCGATATGACTCACATTCGGGAAAATATGCACAAACATACGGCGGAAATGGCTGACCCCAATTGCTTTGGCAGCAAGTACATATTCACGAGATTTATGCTTCATATATTCAGCACGAATCAAACGGAACACTCCTGTCCAGCCGGTTAAACCTAAAATTAATACAATCGAAAGAATACCTTTCTGCTGCAAAACCGCTGCAACAGCCAAAACCAATAATAGATAAGGTATTGAAGTAAAGATGTTATAGAACCAATTGAGCACATCATCTACCCAACCACCAAAATATCCCGCGATTGCACCAAGGAATGTCCCAATTACAACAGCTAAAAGTGCTGATAGTAATCCTACAAAAATCGAAGTTTCTGCGCCTTTAATCGTTTTAAGGAGAACATCTTGCCCCCATTTATCTGCACCGAATGCCAAAGTTGATTTCAGCTCTTGCTTTTGATCAAGTAACTCGCCTCCAAGTTGCTGATTGATTGCTTGCATATCCGATGCCAATGGATCAGTTACACCGTAGTAATCAATGGCTGCATTGCCTGAGGTTTGTTGTGCTGTTTGAGTATTTAATTCCCGTAAAATATCTTTTAAAGGATCGACTGGATTTTCAGGTAGAACTTCCACTTGCTTGGCGACTGGACTCAGAGGCGAATCTTCAGTATCAGCGCCCATAAAGGTTGGCGGCGCGTAACTGACTGCGACTTCTTTGTTCCAATCCGAGGCGATTACGCCTGTAACAGATAGTAGCAACACAATAAAATAGGCGAATACGATGAATAAGGATGCCATAGCAATAGGATCAGCTTTTAATCGTTGTACTGCCAAACGCCATAATCCTGAAGATGTGGTGTTAGTCTGAACTTGCGCTTTTCGTTTTGATAATACACTCAGCATAGTTCACCTACTTCAACTCTACACGCGGATCGATTAATTTATAAATCAGATCAGCAATTAAGTTAAAAAACATGGTCGCAGCGGCCACGTAAACCGTAATCGCTTTAATCACAGGAAAATCACTTCGTTCAACAGCAATAATGACTTCTCGACCGATCCCTGGAATACCAAAAAAACGTTCGATCAAAAAGGCTCCAATTAACAAAGCAGGTAAAGTTGCCATCACATCCGTCACAATCGGAATTGAAGCATTGCGTAAAACATGCACGCCATACACACGTCGTTCACTCACCCCTTTAGCGCGTGCCGTGCGCACATAGTCCTGATTCACCTCATCCAAAATAAAGCTACGATACAGTCTTAACGTTGGGGCGATACTTACCACCAACATGATAAGAACAGGTAATAATGCATATTTGAATAGATTTTCACTGAAGCTATCGCTCCAGCCTTGAACTGGAAACCAACCAAGCTGATAAGCAAAGAAGTATTGAAAAATAATGATATAAACCAAAATACTAATCGACATTCCAATCGTGCAAAGCATCATTACCATACGATCAGTCAAACTTCCTCGCACAGAGGCAACAGCCAACGCCAAAATGATCGAAATAACGGTTTGTAAAATCGTCAATGGAATCAAAATCGTCAATGATGGCCCTAAACGCGTGCTTATAATTTGCGAGACCGATTCACCTGTACTCCAACTCACACCATAATCGAAGCTTATAATTTGCTTGATAAAGATCCAAAGTTGAACGTAATAAGGCTGATCGACACCTAACTGTTGACGGATATTTTCTATTTGCTCAGGATTCGACATTTTTCCTGCCAAGATATATGCAGGATCTCCCCCCACCCAATTGAATAAGAAAAAAATCAGCAGCACGACCCCGAGCATCGTTGGGATCATCTGCCATATACGGCGTATGATATATGCCAGCATAAAGATGCTCCCTTATTTCACTCGTTGACCTGTAATTTCATCAAAAAATGCTTTGTTGTTCGGTTTACGTCCGAGGAAATCTTCGACCAACTTTTCTGCTGGTTTTTGGCTACCTTGAGATAAAATTGTTTGTCGATAATGCTGACCAACTTTTGGATTATTTAAGTTATCGCCAAATGCCGACAACATATCCAAAGCCATAACCTCAGACCACATATATCCGTAATAACCTACTTGATAACCATTCATGATGTGATTGAACTGTCCAGGGAACTCAGTTGTTGGTACGTACCCAAGTGCTGTAGCATTTTCCATTTTCTTCCACACATCCAATGGCTGTACCTTCAAAGCATCCGTTCCATGCAATGCCATATCATACTGGGCGTATAAAGTTTGACGTGCATAATGCAAACCACGACCATAACTATGTACAGCAGCTAGTTTTTTAATTAATGCTTCATCAACTCGTGGGCAGGCAGGTTGGCAATAATCTGCAAGTTTAGAAAGTGTCTCTTTTCGTCTTGCCCATTCTTCATACATCTGAGAAGGTGCTTCTACAAAATCTCGCTCAACGGTAGTGCCCGTTTGTGATGAATATCGAGTGTTGGAAAGGATGCCATGTAAAGCATGTCCAAACTCATGTACAAAAGTTTCTAACTCATCACTGGTCAATCCTTGACGGTTAAAGTTAGTCACTAAAGCTGAAATAGGTTTACGATCAGTTAATGTACTTCGCCCATAAACACTCCACACAGCAGCATGACCATATTTCCCTTCACGTGGGAATTTGTCCATGTATAGTCCGCCCAGCAATTTTCCAGTTTTGGTATCCGTTACATCGTAATATTCAACCTCATCTTGCCACGCAGGCACTTTTACAGGTTTAAACTCGATACCATATAAGTTAGATGAAATCGCAAATAACCAATCTTGTGCTGCTTGAGTTGGAAAATATTCACGCAGCTTTTCTTGATCTACTTGATATTTAGCTTTGCGTAACTTTTCACTCCAGTATGCTTCACTCCAACGTTCGATTTTGGCTTGCTCAAGTGGAATATTTAATGTTTGAGCTTTAAATGCTTGTAAGGTTTGTACTTCTTTTTGTTCTAAAGGCGAAACTGTTGCATGAATATCTGCCAGAAATGTATTCACTGCCTCAGGTGTTTTTGCCATGCGTTTTTGTAAAACCCATTCAGCATAACTTGATTTTCCAAACAGTTTTGCAAGTTCATATCTCAAATCGACAGCTTGTTTTAATAAATTCAGATTCTTTTCACCACCACGGCGTGTAAATGCGACTTGATAACGCTTTCGTGCCTCGTCATTTTCTGCAAGCTCCATAAATGGACGATATTCTGGATATTCAAATCCTAGTAAATAATTTCCTTTTTCATTTTTCTTTACAGCATCAATATAGCTTTGTGGTAAACCTTTTAACTCAGCAGCAGTAAATTCTAGCTTCTGCTTATTATCACGAACGTTCCGACTATATTCCTGCTCTATTTTAGTGAGTTGATCCAATATTTCTTTTAAACGCTGCTGTTTATCAACAGGGAGTTGTATCCCTTTTTCTTCAAAATCTTTCAAGATATCAGCTTGAAACTTTTGATCGATAGGATCAGTAGATTTAATTTTTTTAAATTGTTGATAAAGCTTTGAGTTTTGCAAAATTTCAGTTTGAAACTGACTAATTTTAACCTCACAATCTTCTGCAGCTTTGCGAACTGCTTCATCAGGATCTACGTTGCTATACAACCCGATTGGACCGTAAAAATCCTCAAAAGAAGCAAGAATCGCATCCCATTTTGCCAATATTGGAGCGGCTGGCGTATCTTGAGCGAGTTGAAGAGCTTCTAAGGACGTAAGCTGTTTTTTAACATCGTTAATTTTGGCGTCACATAATGCTGGAATATCTTTTGACTGAAATAACGGTAAGGTTTGTCGAGTCAAGGTTTCTGCCGATGAAAATTGATTAACTCCCATCGTGAGTAGGCAAAAGGTGGTGAGTTTTAAATTGTAATGTTTCATTGTTACTCCAGTTCTTTAAATTTTATTTCTTCATATCAATATCGATGTACATCCACTCCGCAGGAAGTATTGGATGCTTTTTAAAACCAATCACTCGAGGCTGCGCCAGAATATTTCGGTAACGAGCACCGATCACTTGTACAGGCATATAAACCTCTAAAATACGTGACATTTTTCTGTATATGGCATCGCGCTCTGGACCTGGCACCATGTTTTGAGTTTGTTCATAAAGACGATCAAATTCAGGAATTTTGATACAACCATTGTTCGTTACATTGATATTTTTGCCATAAAACAGCTGCATAAAATTATCGGCATCAGGATAATCTGCGATCCAAGCTGAAGCTTTGAACATGGTTTTACATTGCTTTTCCAACTTCAAGGCTTCTGAAAATGGGAGAGATTGTGTGGTCATCTGTATCTTGAGACCATCAAGGATTTTCTTCCAAAATTCAGCTTGTTGTTGACTACGTAAACTACTACCACTAACAGTCATCTCGATGACCAATGGCTTACCAGTTGGCAAGGTTCTCCAACCATTTGTACCAACTTTGTACTGATAACGATCTAATAATAGGTTGGCTGCTTTGACTGAATAAGGAATACTTGATCTGTAATTTGGGTCATAACCAACAACACCTTCTGGGATTGGTGCTTGTAATTTTTTAGCATCACCTTTTTGCAAGATATTGATGTAGTTATCTGCAGAAAATGCCATCGCAATCGCACGGCGTAAGGCTATTTTTTCTTTGCTTAATCCCCCAACAACAGGGTTTTGCATGTTCCAATAATGATAGTCAAGCGATGGATCAACGATGCGAGATAATTGCACACCTTTTTTCACCAATTCAGGTTTTAACTTACCATTTTGTAAAGCCTGTACAGTCAATTCACCATCAAGTTGAAATAAGTCAACCTCATCTTTACTGAATGACAACCAGCGAGATTGCCCTTCTTCCATCACTTGGATGTCAATCACACCAATCTGAGGCATTTTTTTGCCTTGCATTGCTTTTACAATTTTCTGGTCTTCAGGGGAACTCGCTTTAAAGTTCCATACAAAACTACGAAAGTCAGGATTAGCTTTTAAAATAATTCTTGAACCTGGTGTCCAGCGAGACAGCATATAAGGTCCTGTACCCACAGGGTGACCCATCGCAAACCCAGCTTTATTTCTATACTTTTCGATCACTTCTCTTGCCACAGCACCTGCTGGTTGATGTGCAAGTAACATTGGAAAGTTTTGGTCTGGTCGGGTTAGACGGATAACCAATGTGTATCGGTCTGGCGTTTGTAATCCCACAATCGGTTGGTCGTAATTGAATTTGCCATTCTTTTGCGCTTGCTTCTGTAACGCATCCATTCCAACAATACGTCCATCCAGTAACCAACTGTTCGGTGAATGTAGATTCGGATCCAAGAGTCGTTTAAAGGTATACGCATAGTCAAAAGATGTGAGTTCACGTTTTTTTCCTTTAAAAGCAGGATCATCGGCAAAATAAATCCCTTTTTGCAAACGAATGGTATACGTCAAACCATCTGCACTAATCTCAGGTAATGCGACTGCCGTGCGAGGGACTAACTTTGCTGGCGATGCTAAATAATCATATGTATATAAAGTCTCGAAAATCGAACCATTCACATGTGCAGAATACAAATCATGCACACCTGCAGGATCAAAACCAGTTTCAGCGACTGGAAAGACATAACGCAATACTTTATTTGGATCAGCTGGACTTTTAGCAAATGTCAAAGTGGTTGTAGAACTCGCTATAAGCCCAACACAAAGCGCCAAACTGTAGGATTTCAATGAAAGTTTATAATTTTGCTTCATCTTGAACTCAACACTTATTTTTGTCGTGGTGAAGCAATATCTAAATATTGCCAGTTACTGTTCATAATTGGATGGGCTTTAAAACCTTGAACGTGGGATTGGATCACCCAATTTCGAATACGGGTATCTTGTAAAATTAGAGGATTGTCAGCTTCAATTTGACGACTCATTTTTTCGTAATATGGCATGCGCTTTTCTGGAGGCTGTTGCATCGCTTGTTTATACAAACCATCATAAGCGGATGAGCTATAACAAGACTGATTACCTCTGCCTACATTCGGTCCATATAATAGTTGCGTGAAATTTTCTCCTTCAGGATAATCTGCATGCCAAGCTCCACCCCAAATCATATATTGACATTGCGTCGCTGCTTTTAAGTTATCGGCGAAGTTACTTACTCTGAAATCTGCGCGAACGCCGATCGCATCTAAATTCTTTTTCCACAACTCCGAATACATCACTGAGGATGAGCCACTTTCAGTATTTATTTTTAGAACAAGTGCTTTGCCATTTGGCAGATTTCGATAACCATCAGCACCTTTTTTATAACCAAAATGATCTAACAATTTATTAGCCAAACTCGGGTTATAGCCAATACTACTTCGATATTTTGGATTGTGCCCATTTACCCCCGCGGGTACCAACATTTCAGCTTTAACAGCCTGTCCTTTTCTTAATATCCGAATATATTCATCAACATTAAATGACATCGCAATTGCGCGTCTTAATGCAATTTTGTCCAAATTGTTCCCACCTATGATTGGATCACGCATATTCAGCATGGTATAGGTGATCTCTGCCTCCTTGTTCGGATAAAGTCGAATCCCCTTTTGTCGCATCGCAGGCTTAAGTTGATTATTTTGGTCTAAAACTTTAGGAATGGAACTCGAGGTGAGCTTATCGAAATCGAGTTGTTTTGATTGAAATGCCAGCCAACGTGACTGCTCTTCTTCAATAATACTGATATTTACTTTACCAATTTGAGGCATTTTTTTGCCTGTCATTTCTTTAACTAACCGGTTATCCCAAGCAGTTCCTGTCGATTTAAAATTCCAAACAAAACCTCGATAATCTGGGTTAGCTACTAGTTCTATTTTACTACGGGGCACATACTTACTCAGCATGTAAGGTCCTGTACCTACGGGGTGCATTCCCAATCGATCTTTATAATAATCAACTACTTCACGAGCAGTAGCACCAAACGTACTATAAGCTAGAATATAGGGAAAGTTATAATCAGGTTGAGTCAAGGTAAATTGAAGTGTGTATCGATCTAAGGCTTTTACCCCCTCAATCTTGGCATCATAATTGAAGCGACCTGTTTGCTTCGCTTGCTCAACTAAGGCATTTGCACCCACAATTTTCTGGTCGATAAATGCATATGAAGAAGAATGATTTTTAGGATCTAAAATACGTTTGACCGAATACACATAGTCTTCTGCAATTAACTCTCTACGCTGACCTTTAAATGCTGGATCAGCAGTAAAATAAATACCTGGCTTTATTTTAAATATATAAACTTTCCCATTTTCTTTGATCACAGGCATACTTTGTGCCGTAGCTGGAACCAACTTGACAGGATTAGCTAGATAATCGTATTGCAGCAATCTCTCAAAAATAACATCGGCTACATTACCGCTATAAAAATTAAAAGTTTTGACCATATCAAAACCATCGTCAGGTGCTTCAAATGCGATTCGAAGCACCTTATCCGCTTGCGCTGGAGTTTTAGCGTTTCCCAAAGGAGCAAATACAATAACGGTTGAGAACAAAGCGACCGTAAAAAATTTAGACTTCAATTCAATGCTCACATTATCGTTTTTTAATAAATACTAGACTTTCGAATAGCATTCAACCACACATCGATCTCACCTGCCTGACTTAATCCAATGATCTTGTTCACAAAAATGAATGGTTTGTGATATTTTTACCAATCATAAAAATAATTCAGATGTAAAACCGACATCAAGACCCAAAATTACAGTGCTAATTTCATGCCACTTTTCAAACAAATTTAAAATAGAAAAATTAGACTCCAGTTTATTCACCCCTCTAATCAATATTTATTCATCCTAATTAAAAGTAACTTTATGCAAAATCTCATTTTTTCATAATATTCTTAACAATCAAAATAAGAGACTATAAATACATGTTTTAAAATACATAAAATAAAAATGCACCAAATAAATGCACATATAAATTAGCATGTTTCATTTTAATACCATGTATAAAACCTAGAAAACTGTAAAAAAATGCCAAGAAAAAATATTTTTATAAATTCATAATTTTTTAATAAATAGTAAAAATATGAAAAGCTTATTCAATAAAACTAAAACGCTTTTACACAATTTACTCTAGATTAAACCTGATCCAAAAAATGTATTTGGCACATGTCTTGCTAAAACGCTCTTGTTCAGTCTTTAAGAGTGACAATCCACTAGGGGTTATAAATTTAATGAAATAGGACTTACGCACTATTATTTATAGATTCTCTGTGGTAGGAGATGATTTTTATCGAGAATAAAGTCATCAATGAAGTCTTTGATGATTGGTCTAAATAATTTCTTCTGCCAACGATATACATTTTCAAAGATCCGCTCAAACTGGTTCTTTTGTATCTCGACGTAGGCCATCAAGGCTGCAAAAATATGATTCAAAATCAGTTTAGATCGTCTTACTTGAAACTTTTCAATATGACAAACCTGTTTAATCACTCGGTGATATTGCTCTATTTTCCAATGACTTGAATGTAATTCATGAAAACCCTCAAAGGACAATAAATCATCTTCATCTTGATGCACAATATAAAACCTCTGCTGTTCTTTTAACTGAGTCTTAAATAATTGTACAAAGCCAAAATCTTTGAGCCAGACCACTTGACCCTGATGAAAATCTGGCAATAAACGCAGTTGAAACCATTGTCCTTTTTCTGGGGAAACCTTACGGTTACAGTCGATACCAAACATAAATCGAATACCATATTTTCTTATGGTTTTTAGATTTCCAGTCGATGAATACCAACTATCACCTGTAATAAATTGAATCTTTGCACCCCAACTGAGTACTTCACTTAACATATCCATAAAGTAATCATTCTTGGTTTTACTTTCAGATTTGTCATAAATTCGGAAATTAATTGGAATATTTTGACCATTTTGATCTGTCGCATACAAGGTAATGAGATTAATACCCTTGACGGATCGGTGGTGTTTGCCTGACCAAAAATAGCTAACTAAGTCCATATGCTGACTATATGGTTTATCTAAAACAGTATCATCAATACTGACTATAAGTTTATTATTATCAATATGTTGAATTGATTCTTGATATAGGTCGTGAGGTGTGTAGTCTTCACGCTCTAGAAAGCGATTTACACTATCATGCGAGATGTTATAAGTCTCGGCAAGTTGTGTGCAGCTAATAGAGTTCGGTTCTGTCATGAGAAAGCCCATATAAATGGGTAGAGTACAGGTTGCTGTAGAAGCATGTTTAATTCGTCTAATCACAGATACTTTATAAAGCATTTTAATACTTTTTTGAATCTGTCAATGCGTAAGTCCTATGAAAAAAACTAATTTCGTTCAATCAAATGCTATGCCAAAAGCGAGCAAAACCGTACTCAAACTCAGTACCCTGAGTCTCAGTATGTTGTGTTTAACAATGACCCATGCAGCTGAAAATGAGTCGACCACGGAGGATAAACCCGCCAAAGTCGTCAAAGTTGCCGTTACAGGATCATCGATTAAAGGCGTTGCTGCACAGAGTGCATCTCCGATCACGGTGATTAGAGCAGATGACCTTGTAAAGCAAGGTGTTACAACAGTCGAAGAAGCTTTAACCAAGGTTAGTGCCAATCAAGCAGGGTTTTCTACAGCTCAAAATGTAGGTGCAAGTAATACTGAGGGTTCTTCTGCGAATCTTCGAGCATTAGGTACGGATAAAACATTAATCTTATTAAATGGTCGACGTTTAGCATACAGTCCATTTAGCACCTCAACCACAAACCTAAATATTATTCCAATGGCAATGGTTGATCGTATTGAGATTTTACGTGATGGTGCTTCGGCAATTTATGGTGCGGATGCAATTGCTGGGGTAATCAACTTTATCACCAAGAAGTCTTTTGAAGGTTTAAATATTAGTGCTGGCTTTATTCAACCAGAACAAAGTGGTGGTGATAAACAAGACATTTCAATTTTTGGGGGGTATGGTGATCTTGATGAACAAGGCTTTAATCTTATGGGGGTTATTGACTATCGTCGTTCAAATGACATTATGGCGAAAGACCGTAAAATTAGCCAACGCGGTGGTTTAATACCGGAGCTTGGTATTGATGGAACTTCTGCAAATGGTTTCCCAGCAAATTTTCGTGATCCCGTTACAGGAGCTCTTGGTAATCCTTATGGCGATCTAAACTGTAATAATGCACCTAATACTATCGCTGATGGTGGGCTCTGCTATCTCAACACACAAGCATTGATAGGAATTGTACCCAAAACAGAAACAATATCTGCTTTAGGACGAGGTACGTTCAAATTAAATGATAATTTCAATGCTATCGCTGAATATGTTTAC
The DNA here is from genome assembly GCF_030913345.1 of Acinetobacter sp. A22. Taxonomy (NCBI): domain Bacteria; kingdom Pseudomonadati; phylum Pseudomonadota; class Gammaproteobacteria; order Moraxellales; family Moraxellaceae; genus Acinetobacter; species Acinetobacter sp. A22. The sequence goes on along the minus strand of NZ_CP133162.1, from coordinate 238,209 downwards.
TCACGAAATGAAGTGACTACATCAATCGCACCTGATGTTTACAGCCGCTCCGTTACTCTTCCTTCTACAAGTCCATACTATCCTGGTAATGGTATAACTCCTGAAGTTGCTGGATTAAGTGGTAATCCCCTTGAACTTTATTTGAGATCACAAGCTGGTAATCGCATGTCTAATCCAGTGAATGAATCACATCGGGCATTAATCTCTTTAGAGGGTGAAGCTTACGGTTGGGATATCAATACAGGTTTATCTTATGCACGTAGCGAAGCGACAGACGGTTTTGCTGGAGGGTATTTAAACAAAAGTAAACTCCAAGATGCTTTAAACAATGGAACCATTAATCCTTTTGGCCCTAGTGAAAATCAAGAGCTGTGGAAGTCTTTTGAAGTAAAAGGCGATACTAACACTGGTACGCTCACAGCCACCACATTTGACTTTACTATTAGTCGTCCAATCTACACGTTGCCTGCTGGTGACGTAGGCTTTGCTTTGGGAGGTAGTTTTAGTAAACAGGACTGGAAAGCCAATGTGAACTCAGAAATTGTAAGCCAAGTTCCTGGTAGCGGTATTGATCCTAGTAAACCTGAAAGTAAAGGTAAGAGAGATATCACCGCAGCTTTTGCAGAGTTACATGTTCCAATTACCAAAACCTTAGAAGCACAACTCGCTGCTCGATATGATGACTATAGTTCTGTTTGGGCTGAAGAAACCACGCAACCCACAGCTATAACTACGGTCGCGACTGATGCAACAACACAATCATCACCAACACCACCACCTCTTCCTGCGACTGAAGAAAAAGTGCATAACCCTTATGGCTTAGAAGCTTTATGGCGTGAGGGTGATCTCGTTGCAAAAACAACCTTATTCATCCTTGTTTTAATGTCAATTGGTACGTGGTACATCATCCTTTCAAAACTATTTCAACAAAGCAAAATCAAACGCCATGGTACTGAAGCTGAACGTAACTTTTGGGAAGCAGATACATTAAATAGCGCAAAAGAAAGCTTAGACCCTAGCAGCACGTATCGCTACATCGCTGAAAAAGGTATTCACTCAACCAAACATCATGATGGCACCTTATTAGAACGGATTGATTTCAACACATGGGTAACGATTTCGATTCAACGTGCGATTGATAAAGTACAAAGCCATTTAGGTAACGGCTTGGCATTCCTTGCAACAGTGGGTTCAACTGCTCCTTTCGTTGGCTTATTTGGAACAGTTTGGGGAATTTATCACGCATTAACTGCGATCGGCATTTCAGGACAAGCATCAATTGATAAAGTTGCTGGGCCTGTAGGTGAAGCACTCATTATGACCGCAATTGGCTTAGCTGTCGCTGTACCTGCAGTACTTGGTTATAACTGGCTGACTCGTCGCAATAAAGCTGTCATGGACAATGTCCGTTCATTTGGCTCTGACTTACATGCAGTTTTACTCAGTGGCGAATTACGCAGCAATCCTGTCAATCGTGATTCTAAATAAGGAATACGATTATGGGCATGATGATAAATTCAGATCAAAGTGATGATGATGTGATCGGCACCATCAACACCACTCCGCTTGTGGACATCATGCTGGTGCTTTTGATTATCTTTTTAATCACTGTTCCAGTGGTCACACATACGGTTCCTGTAAAGTTACCTGAAGAAAAGAATACGCCTTACGCCACCACCCCTCAAAATATTCAACTTTCAGTCAACAAAACTGGCGATATTTTTTGGAATGAACAATACGTTGCAAATAAAGAAACTTTACTTGCTCGTTTACAAGTTGAGGCGCAAAAGCGCCCACAACCTGAAGTTCATATTCGTGGTGATCAATTGACGCACTACGCTGCAATTGATCAGGTAATTAGCACCACCCAACAAGCGGGTATTGGCAAAATCGCATTTGTCACTACTCCACCTAGTTCACCTTAATCAGACGATAAGGAGTTAGTCATGGGTATGAATGTCGGACCAAAAAGTGGCGAAGATGATGTGATGCTCGATGTCAACATGACACCTTTAATTGATGTCATGCTGGTGTTATTGATTATGTTCATCATCACAATTCCAATCCCAAACAATGCCATTAATATCAATTTACCTAATGGCGCACCACCGCCACCAACCGATCAGAAACCACCTGAAACCATCAACTTAAGAGTCGATGCACAAGGTCGTATTTTCTGGAACGATCAAGCTGTTGCTGATCGCCAAGCATTGAAGGTTTTGTTTGAATCTGTTGCACAAAAAGCTGATCAGGATCAGATTAAATTTAAACCCGATCCACAAGCAGAATATAAAAATATTGCAATGGTGATGGCATTAGCTCAGCAAAGCAAAGTCACTAAAATAGGCATCGTGAGTAATAACTAGAAAAATAAACACTAACTATTAAGCTTCACAATTCTAAGTTCCTCCTGTGCTAACAAGTCCGCTTGTTAGCTTTTTTTATTTAATTTCACTAATGACGATTGGGAGAACCAAACTATTTACTTTATATCCTTTCGGTTTGTCATTGCAGGCATTTCCTGTCACCGTTGTTTTTATAACATAAGGCGAATACGGCATCACGTTTAAATAACCCGTGTTATCTGATCCTGTACGACAATCTTCTGCATCAAGTTTTTCGTCATAGCGACCAGCATTAGAGGACTCTTGCACTTCAGTAATCAACTTGGCATTCCATTGGCTCAAATAAACTAAACTTTTAGTAGCTTCAACAGTTCCTTGTCCCGAACCAGCACTTTCGATTTCAACCAGTTCGATCGATTTACCTTTATACATCGTTGGATGAACTTTAAATGTATTCGATTGACCACCAAACTCTTTTAAAATTTTTGCTTGTTTGAGCTTTGGTCGAGTCAATACATAACCCGCCCAAAAGTTACGCCCAGCATTTTCAAAACTAACACCAGACAAATAAGCTTCTTCGCCAGAAATTAATTTTACTTTTTCCGTGTGATCAATCTGAATGGCTTGCTGAGGATTCGCATTTGAATCTTGTAAATTAGTAATCCAATTAATGATGGTTTTATCTGTTGGTACAGCAGCATAGGATGCTGAGACTGGAATCAAAAATCCAAATAAAATGGATAGAACTAATTTATTTTTCTTGTTCATTTTAAACCTTACTTTTTACAATCAAAAATCTCACATGAAATATGATACTCGGAAATGTCATCCACAACCTGCGTGAATTTTGCAATATATTGTTTCTGCGAAATAATAAAAACAAGAACAGAAAGAGAACAGGTTTTGTGGATGACAATGCCTTTGCCTACTTTGGGCGAAACCAAAGTAGGGCGAACTGCAAGTTTATCCCTAACTTTAGATTGAACTCGGCGAGACTCCGTTAAGAGCAACTATTTTGATTCTCATTAAAATTTAAGTTAATTAAACTTTTCCAAATCAATCCATTGAGCATCAGGAAAATGCTTTGCCAAATAAGCTTTTAAATAATCCGCTGTATCTTTAGAAATAAGTGGATCTTTCGATTCATCTTTTAAGTTATATACCAAAGCATGCAAACTCAAACCACGATGTTTTAAAGCTTCTAAACTCAACAATGTGTGGTTAATGCTTCCCAAACGTCCAGAAGTCACCAAAATCACAGGAAATTGATGTTGAGCAATATAATCAATGGTCAATAACTCTGTGGTTAAAGGCACCATTAAACCGCCCGCACCCTCTAATAGCACCACATCAAAACGCTGAGCAAGCTCTTTAGTTGAAGCTTCGATCTTGGCAAAATCTAACTCACGCCCATCTAAACGTGTAGCCAAATGCGGTGAAGCTGGATAAGTGAAAATCTCAGGCATGGTCAATTTTTCATGATCTTCCTGAAACCAGCCACTCCCCATAATTTCACGGTGTTTTTCGATGTCTTCCGACACATCGACATTGCCAGTTTGCACCAACTTCTGGGTGATAACACGCTGCCCTTGTTCGGTCCAAAGTTTGGCGAGATAACCTGTGGCATAAGTTTTCCCAATTTCTGTATCAATACCACTGACAAAATAAATTGCTGCACTCATGCTTTTCTCCGCGCAATCACGTAAATCGGATGATAAGTTAGGCGAAAACCTTGCTCATCATGAAACTGTTGATAATCAGAATAAAACTGCTGTAAAGATTGCTTGGTCCAACGATGTGACTTTGCTGTTGCAGTCACCCCCGTCGCTTTTAGATGATGCAGCACTAATTTAGGATCATCAAAATATAGATTTTTTTGTTCTTCTTGTATAAACACAATCTCAAAGCCATTTTCTTCAAGTTTCTGTTTCAACACTTCACTAGAACAATAATTTAAACCTTGCCCGGTCAGCTTTTTGATTTCGATTAAATTATTTTCACCAAATGTTGAGAAACCCAAATAGCCTTTCGTTTTTAAAGCATCATGAATTCGTTGTAATAACGCAGGTAGATCAGTCATCCATTGCAAAGCTGAACTCGAAATCACCGCATCCAATTCTGATGGTAATTCAAGCTGCTCAATATCTCCGATCAACCAAGCTATATTTTGAATCGTTGAAAAATGCTGATCTACATCCTCATAAAGATCATTTAAAAATAATTGATCAAACTGAAAATGAGTCTGAAATAAATGCGTTAAATTACCCGACCCACAACCGATCTCAAGTACAGAATCAAAAGTATTAGGACAATACACTTTCAGATATTCAAATAACTGTGCACTGATCTGCTTTTGCACTACAGCATGCTCAATGTAACTTTGCCCTGCTTTGGCAAAACGTTGAGCGACTAAAGCTTTATCGACACTCACAAACATTCCACCAATTTTTCTAATTCTGCTTTTTGAACCATAGACGTTAATGAAATACGTAAACGTGAACTATTTTGCGGTACTGTTGGCGGTCGCACAGGCATGGCATAAAAACCTTGTTGCTGAACATAACGTGCTTTTTCAATCGCTGCATTACTTTCGCCGACAATAATTGGAATAATATGGCTACTCGATGGACTTGAAAAACCTTTTGCAATCACCGCCTGCTGTAAAAAATGACTGATCTCAGCCAAGTGCTGACGCTGCTGCTGCATATTTAATACTTTATTAAAGATAAAATCAGACCATGCCATCGAGATTGGTGGTAATGCTGTGCTGAAAATCAAGGGACGCATTTTATTAATCAGATAATCACGGATGATAGGATCACCAATAATATAACCGCCAATTGAGGCAATCGCTTTGCCAAAAGTCCCAACCAGGAAATCAATCTGATGCAATACACCATATTGCTCAGCACAACCTAGTCCTTGCCCACCTCTCACACCTATGGCATGAGCTTCATCAACATACAACATGGTTTTGACAAAACGTTGCTTTAACTGCGCCAGTGCCGCTAAATCTGTTTCATCACCATCCATACTGAAAATACTTTCAGTCACCACAATAATACGTTCAACTTGCTCATCTTGTTGATACTTTTGCAATAACTGTTCCAAATGCTGCAAATCATTATGACGATAACGCACATATTGAGCATTCGATAGACGAATACCATCAATCATACTGGCATGAACCAGTTTATCCGCCAAAATCACGGTTTTACTATCAGCTAATGCAGGCAAAATACCGATATTCATGTGATAGCCACTATTGAAAAGCAAGGCAGCACGACCAAAAGTTTTGCTTAGGCTATTTTCAAATTGCTCGTACTCTGCAAAATTACCAGTCAGTAAACGTGAAGAAGATGAGCTAAACAATGCACGGTCGATTTGCAAAGTATCAAGAAATTCTTCTCTTAAACTTAAATCAGCCGCCAGACCTAGATAATCATTGGATGCCAAATTCAACATGGTTCGATCTTGAATAGTAATCCAACGTCCCTGCTGTTGATTTGCAGTAAATTGGCGGAAATTACCTTGCTGTTTGAGCTGGTCAAGCTGCTCAGCATAATGATCAAGCAAGGACATTAGCTTGTGCTCCTTGCATATTTTTGACCACTTCACTCATCTGCACTAATAAGTAATTTAGCTCATCATCGGTGATCACATACGGCGGCATCACGTAGACCAATTTTCCAAATGGTCGCACCCAAATACCATGTTCAACAAACTGCTGCTGTAAGCTTTTCATGTCAACACTAGAGGTTAATTCAACCACTCCAATCGCACCTAATACACGTACATCTGCAACATGATCAAGTTCTGCTAAATCACTTAATTGCTGAACAAGGATCTTTTCAATACGTTGAATATTGCTCTGCCAATCTTGTTCAACTAATAATTGAGTACTTCTTAGAGCAACAGCACAAGCCAGAGGATTCGCCATAAAGGTTGGACCATGCATGAACACGCCCGCTTCGCCACGACTAATGGTTTCAGCCACTTGTTTAGTCGTTAATGTTGCAGATAATGTCATATAGCCTCCAGTCAAACCTTTACCGATACACATGATATCGGGTTCAACTTGTGCATGCTCCCAAGCAAACATTTTACCTGTACGCCCAAAACCTGTTGCAATCTCATCAAAGATCAATAACAAATTGTATTGCTGACATAATTCTTTGGCTTGGCGCAAATACTCAGGATGATAAAAACGCATCCCTCCCGCACCTTGCACAATTGGCTCAATAATGAGTGCAGCAATACTGTGATGATGCAGTTCGACCTGGTGTTTGAGCTCTTGAATATCTCGTGGATTCCACTCACCATCAAAGCGACTTTGAGGCGCGGGTACAAAGATTCGATTCGGTAAACTTGAGCCAAAAATCTGATGCATTCCCGTAACAGGATCACACACCGACATCGCATTCCAAGTATCACCATGATAGCCAGAACGTGTAGTAATAAAATTGGTTTTCTCAGGTTGATTCAACGCAGCCCAATATTGCACTGCCATTTTTAAAGCCACTTCAACTGAAACTGAACCTGAGTCAGCATAGAAAATTTTATCTAAACTCGGAGGCGTAATTTTTAATAAGAGTTTACCCAATTCAATTGCAGGTTCATGCGTCAAACCACCAAACATGATATGCGCCATGTTTTGCAATTGATCAGTAATGGCTTTATTGAGTTCAGGGTGGTTATAACCGTGAATCGCACACCACCATGACGACATGCCATCAACCAGAGTTCGACCATCCTCTAGTTCGATGGTTGCACTATAAGCACGTTTCACTTTAAAAGTTGGCAGTGGATTTAACATCGAGGTATATGGATGCCATATATGTTCTAAATCAAATAAATCGGTCATCCATACTTCCTCATTGGTTAGATAAATATTGCTTTTAGGGGAGAGCTGCCTTGTGCTCATTTATTCTGGTATTAGCCTTCGGCTGGACCTACTTTTCTTTCGGGAAAAGTAGGCAAAAACATTTGTCATCCACAAAACCTGTTCACTTCTGGTGCCCATCCAAGAGTATCAACTCATCCATATTCATCACTTTTACTATCACCACGCAGGTTGTGGATGACGCTATCGAGTATCAATTTGTGGGAAAACTCTTATAAAAGAATTTGCAAACATCTTAAACTTGTCAAAATCTAAAATATATTGCGAGAACTTTCATTTCAAGCAAGATTGAACGTTGAGTAAATAAAATCTTCAATTACTTGCACAGTCTGCTCCACCATAAAACATGGAAAACCATGAGAAGCATCATCAATAGAAACAACAGTTAGATTTTTTGCAGCTAAATTCTGGATATTTTGAACAACTTGGTAAGGAACCAAAGCATCATGCTCAGCAAATACATGCAACTGTCTGCCTTGATAATTTTCATACAAATCAACCAAATTTAATTGCCCCAACAACTGCAACCCATCCCTAAGCAATGCAATCGCTTGTGGCCGTATCAATTTTTGCATAGCTAAGAAATCTTTTTTAGCCGAACTTGTACCTTGACAGACCAATAAGCCAAAACGTTTTAATGTGGTAATCGCATCCTGTTCGAATGACTGTTTAAACTGAATAAAAGTTTCAACTGGCATGGCTGTCGTCCAATTAGTTTGAGCAACAAAACATGGATTCGATGCTAGAGTGATTAAGAGCTTCTGTTCATCATATTGCAGTTGAATTTGGTTGACTAATAGTGTTGCTAGTTGACCTCCCAGTGACCATCCCACAATGACATCAAATTTCACTGCAAGTTCGACGTGCTGCTGCAAAACTTCATTATCGAGAGCATTAAAAATATTAATCCGCTGAACGAGATACCCCTTTTGTTCTAAAGCATCATGTAAAGGTTTTAATAATTCGGCACCACCACCCCAGCCAGTGATAAGTAAGATCTTTTTAGACAATGAGATACCTGTCGATTGCATAATCATTTTGTATAAAACATCGCATAAATTGGTTATTTTTCCTAGCGAGGTCAACTCGATTTGCTAAAATATGACCTATCACACTTTGAGATCAAAATGATGAATACGATAAAGTCCAAAGTTCTTATCGTTTGTAGCACACTTATGTTGCTCGGATCAGCGAGTTCAAGCTTTGCTCAAACCTCTATTTTCTCTAAACAAAATACCGCTCAAAAAGAATGGGTTGGACAGTCTGCACCAGATTTCAAACTGCAAGATCAAAGTGGGAAATGGCATACGTTAAGCCAATACAAAGGCAAATGGATTGTGCTTTATTTTTATCCAAAAGACGATACAGCTGGTTGTACCCAAGAAGCCAATCAATTTAAATCGCTCTATCCTCAGTTTTTAAAATCTAATGCTGTGGTACTCGGTGTGAGCTTAGACGATGTCGCGTCACATCAGAAATTCTCAAAAAAACTCGGACTTCCTTTCCCAATCTTGGCTGATGATAAAGGCGACCTTGCTGGAAAATTTGGAATTGTTCGAAATCTAGGTATTACCAAAATTGCCAAGCGAGAGAGTTTTTTAATTAATCCTCAAGGTGCCGTCATGTATCATTACACGAGTGTGAATACACAGACACATGCCGATCAAGTATTGAAAGATTTAAAAAGTTTACAGAAGAAATAGAATAGCAAATAAAAAAACTCAGCATATGCTGAGTTTTTTTAATTCACAAATCTTAGATTTGCGATTGAATATAATTCTGTAAACCAATCAATTCGATCAAACGTAGTTGCTTTTCTAACCAATAAGTATGATCTTCTTCTGTGTCAGAAAGCTGCTGACGCAATATATCACGACTAATAAAATCGCCTTTTTCTTCGCAGAGTTTGATTCCTGTCGCCAGTTTTTCACGTACATGATATTCCAGTGCCAAATCTGCTTTTAAACAACTTACCACATCAGTACCCACATTAATGTCTTCACGGTTCATGTTTGGTTGTGCACCTAAAAACAGAACACGGCGAATAATGGCATCTGCATGTGAGGCTTCTTCTTGCATTTCATGATCAATGCGTTCATAAATTTTGCTCAAGCCCCAATCTTCATACATTCTTGAATGAATTAAATATTGATCACGAGCAGCCAACTCACCGCCAATGAGCATATTTAAATAGTCGATGACTTCTGGATTGCCACGCATAATATTTACTCCTTCCGAATACAAGTATTATGAGCAACTTATAAGACATTTGCAAAAAATTAATTGTGTAAGTTTATGATTTTTATAAAATTAAAATGAGAAACATACGCATTTACAGTTCTAATTCGCATAATTTGTTTAGATAAAATAAGCTCTTGCAGATTTATTACCCCATTCGAAGCGGTAAAGTTACATCATTTTGTATTATTTGATTTTTGTAACGATTAACAATACTTCTTATTTGAACCTGGAATTGATCAAAAAAACATTAAAAATGACTGGTCAGCTGTTGTTTGTTTGAGCAAAATTCGCTAAATATCTTCAATCACAAAAATGATTAGGAAAAAAAATGGATAAAAGTAAAGCAATTCTAGTCACGGGTGCGACGGGTTATATTGCAGGCTGGATTATAGAACGCTTACTCAATCAAGGTTATAAAGTTCACGCAACCGTTCGAGACCCCTCAAAAAAAGATAAAATCCAACATCTCTATGACCTCGCTGAAAAATCATCAGGTGAAATTCACTTTTTTAAAGCAGACTTACTTGAAGCACATTCATTTGATGAAGCTATGAAAGGCTGTGAGGTTGTCATTCACACTGCGTCCCCTTTCGTAGTCACCAATTACAAAGATGCCGTAAAAGACATTATTGAACCTGCTGTGAAAGGAACAGAGAATGTACTAGACAGTGTGAACCGCACTGATTCAGTAAAACGCGTTGTTGTGACCTCAAGTATTGCATCAACCTACGGTGATGCAATTGAGATTCAAAATACTGCTCATAATGAATTTGATGAGAGCCACTGGAATAATAGCAGCAGTGAAACTCACCAACCATATCCATATTCAAAAGTGGCTGCCGAACGTAAAGCATGGGAAATGGCTGAACAACAAGATCGCTGGAGCCTTGTTTGTATCAATCCTGCACTTGTTATGGGTCCATCACTCACTGATGCGAGTCAATCAGGCAGTATTGAAGTATTACAACAGTTTGGTAATGGCACAACCTTATTTGGTGTTCCACCAATGTGGAATGGAATCGTAGATGTTCGAGATGTTGCGGATGCTCACGTTGCAGCTGCCTTAAATACTCAAGCAAAAGGTCGTTATATTATTTGTGGTGGCACACTAAGCTTATTAGAAATGGGCAAAGCTTTAACGCAGAAGTTTGGTTATAAATATCCTTTTCCACACTTTACTGTACCTAAAGCAGCATTCTCATTGGTCGCACCAATATTTGGGCACTCTCGTCAATTCGTAAAACTCAATATGGGATATCCAATTTATTTTAATGCTCAACGTAGCGTAGATGAATTGGGTATCGAATATAGAGACATTCGAGAAAGTGTTTGCGAACATTTCCAACAATTACTTGATGATGGCATTGTAAAAAAACGTGCATAAGCAAAAAGCCCGTTCAATGTGACTCACTGAACGGGCTTTTTTATAGCTTTATTAGGCTTCGTACTGTGCAAGGAACTCTAAAAACTCTTGCTCGTTCATTACACGAATGTCTAACTTTTGTGCCTTATCAAGTTTGCTGCCTGCTTTCTCACCTGCAACGACACATTTGGTTTTACTTGAAACACTACCGCTCACACGCGCACCTAAAGCTTGAAGCCGCTGGGTTGCTTCATCACGCCCCATACTTTCCAATGTGCCAGTCACAACCCAACTTTCACCATTCAAAGGCTGGCGAGTTGGTGCAGTTGGTGCATCCCAATGAATCCCTGCAGCAAGTAAACGCTGCAAGACCTCTAAGTTATGCTCGGCTTGGAAAAAATCCACAATCCATTCTGCCGTAATATCACCTACATCAGGTGTTTTCTTCAAAGCATCAATATCTGCAGCTTTCAAAGCATCGAAGGTCTGGAAAGTATTGGCGAGCATACGTGCCGTAGTTTCACCTACACCACGAATACCTAAAGCATAAATGAAGCGTGCCAATGTGGTTTTCTTACTTGCATCAATTGCATCAATAAGGTTTTGAACTGACTTTTCACCCATTTTTTCAATGCTGAGTAATTTTTCTCGATGTTCATGTAAGTGATAGATATCGGCTACATCTCTGAGTAGATCTAGATGTAATAATGACTCTACCCAACGATCCCCTAAGCCCTCAATATCCATAGCCTTGCGTGAAACAAAGTGGCGAATCGCCTCAATACGCTGTGCTGCACAATATAAACCACCAGAACAACGAGCTAAAGCCTCACCTTCTGGCATGACGACAGGAGAATCACATACTGGACAATTCGTTGGTAGATAAACAAGCTCAGCATCGGCAGGTCTAAATTCAGCCCAAACCTTTTCAACTTTTGGAATCACATCACCCGTCCGATACACGCTGACGGTATCGCCAACACGTACATCTAAACGATGAATTTCACCAATATTATGTAAAGTTACATTCGAGACAGTCACACCGCCAACAAAGACAGGAGCTAAACGAGCAACAGGTGTTAGCGTGCCAGTACGCCCTACTTGCCAGTCAATATTTTCAACCTTGGTCAAAGCCGCTTGCGCTGGGAATTTATAGGCTGTCGCCCAACGTGGCTCTCGACTTAAAAAGCCCAGTTGTTGCTGCTGTTTAAGGTCATCGACTTTGACCACCATCCCATCAATTTCAACTCTGAGATTCGGACGTTCAAGCTGAATTTGCTCATAGCGTTGTTGGACTTCTTCAATCGACTCACAAAGATATTGACGCTCTGCGATCTCAAAGCCAAATTTGGTCAACCAGTGCAAACTGTCATGCATCGTCGTTAAGCCATGATGAGGCTCGCATTGAGCAATACCATAAGCATAAAAAGCCAATGGACGCGATGCTGCGATATTGGGGTCAAGCTGTCTTAAACTCCCCGCAGCAGCATTTCGTGGATTAGCAAAGGTCTTTTCACCTTTAGCCTCCTGATCTGCATTGAGTTTTTCAAAACCTGATTTTGGCATCAATACTTCTCCACGCACCTCTAAGAGTTGTGGAATAGCTTGGTGCTGAGAAGATAAAATCTTAGGTAAATTACGGATGGTTTTGACATTTTGAGTAATGTCCTCGCCTGTTTCTCCATCACCACGAGTTACGCCTCGAACCAACACACCATTTTCATACCAAAGCGAAATCGCTAAACCATCGAGTTTAAGTTCAACCTCGTATTGAACCTTTTGATTCGGTAGGCGCTCATCAATACGACGTGCAAAGGCAAATAAATCATCCTGATTGAAAACATTACCTAATGACAGCATCGGCACCACATGAGTCACACTTTCAAATTTTGATAATGCTTGTCCACCGACTTTATTCGTGGGTGTATCAGCTTGCATAAACTCTGGATACTGTTGTTCTAATGCTTTAAGTTGATGAAATAAATGGTCATATTCACTGTCGGTGATCGTAGGTTGATCCATCACGTAGTAAGCATGATTATGTTTAGCGATCAATTGAATCAATTGACGCATTTGCTCAATAACTGAGTTTTGTTCCATTTAAATTTCACCATATAAAAGGGCGGAAAACCGCCCTATGTCTTTCATTGCATTTATTACAAAAATTTGATTTTAAACAGTTGTTTGACTTGGTCGATAGTCAATCACATGATGACGCCAATGCTCTTTCAACTGCGGAGAAAACTCGAGGTTATTCTCATCATAAACTTTACCATCAATTTCACGTGCTATTAATCCTGCAATACTGGTCATCATATCGTAGCCAGTAACCGCTTTGCTGTTTGGTAAAGCAAGGAAGAAAGCCAAGCCCTGTACTTGTTCACCTGATAATGTCTCCAAGTCAAAACCTGCTGGACCATTATCTGTAATGCGCAATACTGAAAACATCAAAGCACTTGGTTCATCAGTATTTTCATAGCGATGGAAACATGACATTTCGCCAAAACGCAAACCGTATTTAAGTAATACTTTTAATGCTTTGTCACCAGAAAGTGCACGGCGCGGGTTTGGATAGACATTTAAGGCAATAATTTCTTCAGCAGTTGCTAACGCACTTTCATCATCGTAACGTTGTTGCTCATGCAAATGGACATCTAAAATATTACTTTCACCATCAAACTCAGCAATCTCAACAGTCTCAATACTTGGGTTTAACGTGAGTTCAGGCTCAACTTTCACTTCATCAAGTTTATCGGAAGGATTTACTTGATCCTCTAAAGCCTCCCCCTCTGTCTGAGTTGGAGTGGAAAGTTCAGCTTCAGTTGCTACAGATGTTTTAACTTCAACTGATTCAGCAATCTCTTGAACTTTTTCAGGTTCAGATGCTTTTTCAACTACAGTGACTGGTTGAGAAGCAATAACGGGAGCAGCTTCGATTGGATTGGTTTTAAAACTAGGCTCAACACGTTCAACAGCTAGCTCAGGAGTTTCCACCTTCAGAATCTGATCTCTCACATGACGTGGAATCACAGGCTGATTACTTTCAGGATTAATGTGCAAATCTGCTTCTAGTGAAGGCTCAACTGGTTTTGGTTTTCTTAAAATCATTATCAAACCAACGAGCATAATCACAACGGCAATAACAATGCCTATTATTGTATTCATTTCCATATTAGGACTCCGCAACTAACCCGTATTCTTTTGCCTGTTCTAAATCGACAGTCACTAATTTTGATGTACCTGGCTCTGGCATGGTCACTCCCAATAAATCAGTTGCCATTGTCATCGCCAATTTATTATGTGTAATGTAAATGAATTGTACCTGTTCAGAAAGCTCTTTTACCAAATTACAATACCGTTGTACATTCGCATCATCCAATGGCGCATCTACTTCATCTAGAACGCAGAAAGGCGCTGGATTCAATCTAAAGATCGCAAACACCAAAGCTAAAGCAGTGAGTGCTTTTTCTCCACCTGACAGCAATGCGAGCGAGCTATTACGTTTGCCTGGTGGACGAGCCATTAATTTGACACCTGACTGCCAGTCATCCTCAAGACTCAAAGTAGCTTCACCACCGTTAAAAACTTTAGGGAACAATACTTGTAGCTCTTGGTTGACCTGATCAAAAGTGGTCATAAATAGCTTTCGTGTTTCTTGATCAATGCTTTTCATTGCATCTTTTAGTTGGTCAACAGTATTTTGCAAATCTTGCATCTGATGGCTAAGCTCATCAAAACGCTGTGACACCTCTTCGTATTCTTGAGAAGCTGCTAAATTAACTGCGCCAATTTTCTCAAACTGTTGTTGTGCTTTTTCCAGTTTTTGCTGATGCTCTTTAATTTCAATCGACAGATCAGATACAGGTTCGGAATTAAGTTCTTTGAGTTGTTCTAAATAATGTTCACGATCTGACTTAGCTGCCTGCCATGCCAAGCGTTTTTGTTCCAACTGTTCACGCACCAGTTCATCTTTTTGTTGGGCTTGATGGCGTTGCTCTGTCAGTTGTTGCTGCTTTTCTTGTACTTGATTCAATTCAAGCTGCCATTCATTCCAATTTTTTTGCAATTTTTCAGTTTGCTGGAACTGTTCTTGGAATTGTGATTCGAGGTTTGGTAACTCGAGTTGAATTGGATCAACAAATTTCTTTGCCTGTTCTATTTGCTCAATAATTTGTCGATATTGTGTCTTTAAAAAAGAAATATCTTTTTCCAACAACTCAATCTGTTGATTGGCTTGTGAAGTCTGCTGGCGTAATACTTCACGTTGTTGTTGTTGTTGAGTCAACTGTTGTTGTTGCTCATCTAACTGCTCATTTAAACTTTCAACCTGAAACTGCAAAGTTTTATAGTTCGGTAAAACCGCTTCTAATTTAATTGCGAGAGCATGCAGATCAATTTCTAGATCATCTCTCTGCATCGCATCTTCTTCAAGCTGCAAATCCAATTGTTTTAGTTGATCTGCCAATTGCTGTTGCTGCAATACAAAAGCCTGTGCAGTACTTTGTAATTTAGCAATTTGCACATCGAGTTGTTGTAATTCTTTTTGCTTTTGTTTTTGGCTTTGTTGCTGTTGCTGTAAATGTTGTTGCTGTTGCTGCAAAGTTTGTTGTTGAACAGAAAATTGGTTTTCTAACTCAAGTAATTGTGGCTGCATTTCTGCAAGTTGTTGTTCGATTTCCTCTAAACGCACTTGATGGCTTAGCATGCCCTGTGCACTTTGGCTATCTTCATCATAGTGCAGAGCGATCACCCAATCAGCCCCGACATGATAACCATCAAGCGTCAAAATTGATTGTGCATGAATAAGATCAGACTGATAACTCAATGCTATTGTTAAATCATCTGCAACGGCAACATTTGCCCAGAGCGAAGATTGTGGAGCTTCAATAAAATCATTTAAACGACGCAGTTGTTGTATTTGAATCTTTTGCTGCGTGGATGATTTTAACTGACGTGCCACATCTTCTTGGAATGTTTGTCCACTTTCGATCAACTGTGCTTGTAACCATTTAGCTAAAAATTTCTCAATGATCACAGCATGAGATTTGCCTTGAGTTGTTAAGCGCAAGCTTTGCATCAATCGAACAGCATTTTGATTTTGTTTTGGACTCTGCTTCGCCAGCAATTGATTCAAATTTTTCTGTTCAGCCAATAGAACTTGAATTTCTGTTTTTAAACTCTGTAGATTGGTTTTATCTTGCTGTTGTTGATCCTGCAAAATCTTTGTATTTTGTTGAAATTGCTCTATTTCGGTTTCTAAAATAATGATTTCTTGTTGTAATTGCTGCTGTAATTGTTCTAGTTGCGCTTGCTCATCATCCTGAACCTGAGCACGAATCTGATTACTTTGGTTCTGCAAAGTCTGCTTTTGTTGTTCGATTCGTTGCACATTTTTAGCAAGCTGTTCAATTTGTGCCGCCATTTGCAACTTTTTTTGTTGCTGCTGATCAACTTGGGTTTTAATTTGATCAAATTGTTGTTGTGCTTGTTTTTGTTGGGCCTGAAGATCACTAAAGTGATGTTCGGTCGATTGTGTTTGCTGCTCCAATTCGACTAAGGCTTCACTCTGCTCATCATATTGTGCAGTTAAAGTTTCTACCTGAAGTTCAGAAAGCTGTAGTCGTTCTTTAGTTTGAAGTTTTTGTTGTTCAAGCTGAATCAGACTACTACTATTTTGTTGAAATAAGCTTTGCTTTTGCTCCAAAGTCATTTTCAATTCAGCCAGTTTCTTCTCTGCCTGTTGCCATTCATGCTGCAAAGGTGACGATTGCTGAATCAAATGTTGAAATAAAGCACTTGTCGCTTCTAAATCATGCTCAATTGTATGCGACTCTGACCGAACTAATTTAAAGCGTTCGCCAAGCTCGTTCATTTCAACAGTATATTCTTGTTGTAACTTCTGACTTTGATTCGCTTGGAAAGACAGTATTTCGATTTTTAAAGTACGAATCTGATTTTCTAAGGTTTTATATTGGATGGCGGCTTCGGACTGGCGTTTTAGCGTTCTCAGCTGTGATTTTAATTCAGCCGCTATATCTTCCAAACGCGCTAAGTTTTGCTCAGTATGTTCTAAATGCTGCAAAGTCTCACGACGACGTGCTTGATAGCGAGATACGCCAGCAGCTTCTTCAATAAACACTCGCATTTCTTCAGGTTTAGCATCAACCAAACGATTGATCATACCCTGTTCAATGACTGCATAAGAACGTGGTCCTAGACCAGTTCCTAAAAAAATATCGGTAATATCACGACGGCGGCATCGTGTGCCATTCAAGAAGTATTCTGATTTTCCTTCACGTGTGACCTGACGACGAACAGCAAGCTCATTATATGCATTGTATGCGCCGCCTAATTTTCCATATGTATTATCGAAACGAAGCTCTACACTGGCAACACCGACAGGTTTACGTTTAGATGTCCCTGTAAAAATAACATCCTGCATACTACCGCCACGCAACTGACGTGCATTCGATTCGCCCATAACCCAACGGATCGCATCAATCACATTCGATTTTCCGCAACCGTTCGGCCCAACTACCGCAGTGCGGTTCGCCTTAAAATGTAAAGTGGTACTATCGGCAAAAGATTTAAAGCCTGAAAGTTTTAAACTGCTTAAACGCATACTGCCCTAACTAACGGCGTGAGCGTCTCGCCCAAGCCAATTCAATCTGTTTCATTCGTGTTAGAGATTCCAACACAAGGTTGCGCAAGTGTCGACAAAAATCTTCCATAAATAAAGCAGCTTGTTGTGATTTTCGGATCAAAATTGCATCAATCACTAACTTAAACAAGGTAAATGATTCTTGTAGTTCTCGGCGCGATGTATTTAAGGTTAAAAAATAGCTACGACGTAGTGATGGCAACAATTCCTTATAAAATTGCATCATGTAAGGATTAGCCACCATCTCATGTTGTTCTGCTAGATATTTAAAAATAGCATCATAGAATTTCTCTATATCACCAGCACGAACAAACTCAACAAGTTGATCCAATAACTCTTGTAGTTGCTCAGCTTCATTTACTCGCCAAGTTTCACTAATACGCTGCACAATGTGCCCAAGAACCATCACATTGGTATCAAACAAAGCTTTGACTTGCTGAGCAGACATTTCAGAAACAATCGCCCCACGACGTGGAAAAATTTCGATCAAATATGTACGTTCTAGTAATAACAATGCTTCACGGACAGAGCCACGACTGACATCTAATTCTTTAGCAATGCGCAATTCTTGAATGCGTTCACCCTCGACAAGCTCACCACTAATTATTTGTTCACTAATATATTTTGCAATCTGTTCAGAAAGACTATCCGCCTCTTCGAGATTCATGAGCCCCTCGCTATCTTTGTTATACGCATTTTCCAATGCTGTTTGCGCTTTTTTGTTTTAACTGATCTGACCTTATAAATTCTATATCATTGTCTGACAATTTCATTGCTTTTTAAGCCAATCACTACTTTTAGACACTATTTCATCTTTAAAATTGACTTAATAATCTATTTTTATAATTTAAAGATCAATTATTTAGATACTCTACTCAGCATCAACCGAATATCTGAAACATTTTTTCTAATTGATTTTTTATTGATATCATTCTCATAAATTTTTATTTACGCAAAATAAGTCTCATTTAAAACTCTAGCATCCTAGTTCGTTTATCCAATAAAAAAGTAGTTACAAGCAAGCAATCTTATTGTTCATAACTTAATTTCCAAACGAAGATCACCATCTTTAAGCTATAAAGTCCTTCCTTTTCAGTCATTACACGTCAACAACATGACGTGCACTTTTAGAACAAAACAGCCTATTAAATCAACTTAATAGTAATGATTGCATTAAATTAAGAACTAGGGTCTGTTGAGAATTACCGAGAGTTAATTACACTCGCGCACAATTGAATCATGGCTTCAAAACTCGTATCTGTTTTACAACTACGCATCGCTATACGTTTAAATTCTTTTAACTTACAGAAATAGTTTTCAATGAGATGACGCCATTTATACATAGTCGTATCAAATGCTCTCATTACTTTTCGATTAGATTTGGGTGGGATCACCACTTTCACTTTACGTTCATTGAGTTCTTGGATGAGCCAATCTGCATCAAATGCTTTATCAGCTAGTAATGCTTGAAAATCAACATCTTCAATTAAAGGTTTGGTTTCTACTAAATCGTGATATTGACCAGGCATTAATCGAAACTTAATGAGGTTGCCTAGACTATCCACTAAGGCAAGAATTTTACAGGTCATTCCACCTCGAGATTTACCTATAGACTGTTTGAAAGTCCCCCTTTTGCACCTTGCCCATGTCGATGAACTTTAACAATCGTTCCATCAATCATGGCGTATTCCAAATCAACATCTTCATTTACAGATGCAAAAATAGTTTCAAATACACCAGCTTTAACCCAGTCACGGTATCTTTTAAAGACGGTATTCCATTTACCAAAATGAGCAGGTAGATCACGCCATGGACTGCCTGTACGGGCAATCCATAGGACTGCTTCTAAAAATAATCGATTATCTTTTCCACTACGACCTCGATCGGTCACTTTACCTAGGCAAAAAGGTTCCATTTTTGCCCATTGGGCATCAGTAAGTATGTATCTATCCATAGTACTATTATAAATTAATCAGTAGTCTTTGTTAATTCTCAACAAGCCCTAAATTAAACCTTTGTAAATAAAGTAGCTTCCAACAAAAACCAATAATCCTGCAAAACACTTCTTCAGCATCGCTGCTGATAGTCGATGTGCTACCCTAGCACCAACTTTGGCAGTAATAAAACTCATCACACTGATCCCCAGAAAAGCATATACATGTACATAGCCAATCGTATTGGGAACATCAATCTGTTCTTTTGCACCAAACCACATAAATCCAATCGCACCTGCTAAAGCGATTGGTAAACCACAGGCTGCAGATGTTGCTACAGCTTGTTGCATCACTACACCATGTCGATTGAGATAAGGAACCGTTAAACTCCCGCCCCCAATACCAAAAATCGCGGATGCGATACCAATTCCGCCCCCTGCTGCAAATTGTAGAGGTGCTGAAGGTAAATGCTTATTAGGATCAATCTGTGCATGCGCTCCTCTAAACATTTTATAAGCCATCCACACTGCAAAAATGCCAATCACTAACTGTAAATGTTGTCCTGACATGAGATCAGCAATTCCCGCCCCAAAAAAAGAGCCTAATATCAATCCTGGAGCTAGATTCTTAAATACCGACCATAGCACTGCGCCTTTTTTATGATGCGCCATGACTGAGCTGATTGAGGTAACAACTATGGTTGCAAGTGATGTACCTACAGCTATGTGCATAATGACATTAGGATCATAATTCAGCTGAGTGAATACAATAAATAAAATTGGAACAATTATTAATCCACCACCAACACCAAACAATCCTGCGGTGAATCCAGCAATTGCACCAATGAGCAAATATATGATTAACTCCATGAATACATGACCACTCTACTTGTAAAAAATGATGGATGATTTCGCAACACGCCAGTTACAGCAACTCTTAAATGCAAAGAATCAATATCCAGAAGTGGTGTTATTCAAAACCACAACGACATCTACTAATGATGATATGCGTGAGCTTGCTCAAAAAGGCATGACAACAGGTCTTGTGTGTAGCGCGCAACAAACCAAAGGACGTGGTCAACACCAACGTGAATGGGTTTCCCCTGATGGAAATGTTTATTTAAGCACACTGATTCAAACCAATACAGCACTTGATGGGCGACTTGCACTTGAAGTTGCATTGAATATTTTACAGATCCCATGCTTACGTAACTTATCATTAAACGTCAAATGGCCAAATGATTTATACAGTTCACAAGGGAAATGGGGTGGGATCTTAGTTGAACCGCTTTCT
The DNA here is from genome assembly GCF_030913345.1 of Acinetobacter sp. A22. Taxonomy (NCBI): domain Bacteria; kingdom Pseudomonadati; phylum Pseudomonadota; class Gammaproteobacteria; order Moraxellales; family Moraxellaceae; genus Acinetobacter; species Acinetobacter sp. A22. The sequence continues at coordinate 217,469 of NZ_CP133162.1, read as the reverse complement.
GTAAATCAAGCGATTGTCGGTGTAGGTATTAATATTAACACCCCTAATGTGGAAGATGCAGATCAATCCATTACATCACTACATCATTTAGGACTACAGCAACTTGAACGATTTCAGCTTATTGCTGAATTATATGTTGCGATTCAACAAGCAGCCCAATGGTTCGAACATGGTAGCTATAATCTAACTGAACGATTTAATCATCATGCGATTTGGATCAATGAGTTTGTAGAGTTTGAACATGCACTAGGTAAAACCTATGGTCAGTTCCAAGGCATTTCGAATGATGGTGCCGTTATAATCAAATCAGATCAAACACAACAGTTCTATCAAGGTCGTTTACGTCTTGCATCTAACTAAGGGATCACAATGCGATGAAAAGTTTATGGCTTGATATTGGTAATACTCGTTTAAAATATTGGATTACACAGCAAGATCAAATTATTGAGCATGCTGCTGAATTACATCTCCAATCGCCTGCCGACTTGTTGTTAGGACTTATTCAACATTTTCGTTATCAGAACATTACTCACGTTGGGGTATCTTCTGTTCTTGACAGTGAAAATAATCATCGTATTAAAACAATCCTAGATATTTTAGAAATACCCGTCATTTTTGCCAAAGTACATACTGAATATGCTGGATTACGATGTGGCTACGATGTTCCAAGTCAGTTAGGAATAGACCGATGGTTGCAAGTATTAGCAACCGCTAAACCGAATGAGAGTTATTGTGTGATTGGATGTGGAACGGCTTTAACTATTGATCTTATTGATGGTTTCCAACATCTAGGTGGATATATTTTACCTAATCTGTACTTACAGCGTGACTCCCTGATTCAAAACACTAAGGGTATCAAAATTCCAGATTCTGCCTTTGATAATCTAGATCCAGGACATAACACCGTTGATGCTGTCCATCATGGCATTCTTTTAGGCTTGATTAGCACGATTCATCAAATCATGCAGCAATCGCCAAGAAAACTCGTACTCACAGGTGGTGATGCCAATTTGTTTGAAAAATTTTTAAAGCATTATCAACCGCAAATCGAATCGGATTTACTTTTAAAAGGCTTAAAACATTATGTTCAAGTCAATTCTGCTGCTACTAATGTTTGAATTACCTTAAATAAATGTTCAAATTCACGATAGCCATCATCCTCACAAAAATGTCCTGCTTGGCTTACTTCAATCAATTGCGCATTAATATAATGTGCAAATTTGAATGTGTATGGCACAGGCACGTCAGGATCATTGCTTGAAAAAAACACGATACGTCGAAGGATATTCGTTCGAAGGTATTTGCTATCGAAACAATTTTCTTGAATAAATTGACTCCATTCTGGATGTTGCGGAATTGTTTCGTTAAAACCTGCTAAAAATAATGCTGCCTTAATAGATGTCCCTTTGAGCTTATCAGCTAAATATCTCGCTGCCGCTAGACAAGATAATCCATGTGCAACCAAAATACTTTGTTGATTAATAGTATTTAATTGAGCCTCTAAGCAAGTTTGCCAAACCTCCGCATCAGGATGACTTGAATCAGCCAGAACAACTCTTTCAGCAGCGATACCAATGCTTTTTAGTTCTTGCTCTAACCAGATATACCAATGCTGTTCTGGATTTGCATTTTCACAATGCAAAATAAAAACCTTATTTTTCATATCTTGTGACACAGTTTACATTTATCAATAAAATCATATATTTAATTTTTATTATCCAATTTTTACTAAACGTTTAGTGTTTAATTTTGTACTATTTTTATACACCAACTTTCAGAAAAATAAAAAAGGCGCTAATGCGCCTTCAAATGAAAGTATGGACTTTTATTTATTATTTTTTGTATCGTTGTTACCAAATAATGGTCCCATACCGCCACCACCACCGAATTGTTTCTGCATATTGCCCAATGATTTCAACATTTTGCTCATGCCTGATGGATTCGCAAATTTCTTCATCATCTTCGCCATTTGTGCTTGTTGCTTGATCAATTTATTCACTTCAGCAACATCCATACCACAACCAGCAGCAATACGTTTTTTACGGCTTGGATTAATTAAATCAGGATTACGACGTTCTTTAATCGTCATCGACTGAATAATCGCTTCCATACGCTTAACTTGCTTTTCAGGATTAGCTTTTTCAATTGCATCCTGAATGCCCGCATTACTCATACCAGGCAACTTATCCAAGAAGCCCATCATGCCGCCCATTTTACTCATTTGCTCAAATTGCATCAGCATATCTTCAAAGTTGAAGGTACCGCCTTTTTGCAATTTTTTCGCCATTTTTTCGGCTTTTTCTTTGTCGATCTTACGTTCAACTTCTTCGACTAAAGAAAGGACATCACCCATGCCCAAGATACGTTGTGCAACACGATCTGGGTGGAATGGCTCAAGCGCATCTAGTTTCTCACCAATACCCAAGAACTTGATCGGCTTACCCGTGATGGCACGAACAGAAAGTGCAGCACCACCGCGTGCATCACCATCAGTTTTAGTGAGAATCACACCAGTTAAAGCCAAAGCATCATTAAAAGCTTTTGCTGTATTGGCAGCATCTTGACCTGTCATCGCGTCAACGACGAACAAAGTCTCAGTCGGCTTCACCGCAGCATGTAATTCTTTGATCTCATCCATCATGTCTTCATCGACATGTAGACGACCTGCCGTATCGACAATCAAAACGTCAGCAAATTGAATTTTTGCTTGCTCAATCGCACGATTGACAATATCAATTGGTTTTTCTGACGCTTGTGATGGAATAAAACCAACACCGACTTCATTTGATACTGTTTCTAACTGCTTAATCGCTGCTGGACGATACACGTCGGCAGAAACAGTCATTACTTTTTTCTTTTGGCGCTCTTTGAGGAAACGCGCTAATTTTGCAGCCGTCGTGGTTTTACCAGCACCTTGCAAACCAGCAAGTAGGACCACAACCGGTGGTTTTGCGCTTAAATCAAGAGTCTCATTTGCCTCACCCATCATTTTGGTGAGTTCATCATAGACAATTTTTACAAATGCCTGACCTGGAGAAAGCTGAGTCATTACTTCTTGACCAAGTGCTTCTTCCTTCACCTTCGCGATAAATTCACGAGTTACAGGTAACGCCACATCGGCTTCAAGAAGTGCCATACGTACTTCACGTAAGGTATCTTTAATATTGTCTTCGGTCAGCTGCCCTGAGCCAGTAACATTTCTTAAACTCTGTGTGAGTCGTTCTGTTAAGGTATCAAACATTGCGAAATCCGCTTAAAATGGCTAGTTGCAAAAAAAATCTTTCTTAAAATAGAAAATTTATGCATAAGATGCTATAGGATACTGTAGTTCGAAGCGAATTTATATCTTATATGGTGAATATTATTCATCCCCCTAAAAAAGGTTTGACATGATCAGTCTCCCCTTGGTTTACACAATTTTGGCACTTGTCTCATATACCAGTTCATTCTGGTATCTGTTTATCCATTTAATGTCAAAACGTACTCCAAATCTTTGGTGTTATGGTCTTATTGTTGTATTAGGATTGATACTTCATGGTCTTGTCTTGTCACAGGATATGATCACACCGTTAGGGGTAAATTATGATGTATTTAATCTCATTTCCTTTACCTCTGGACTGATGTTAAGCCTAAGTTTAATTTTAAGTCTGATTCGCCCAATATTACCTTTAAATTTAATCGGCATTCCTGTTGCTGCGATTGGACTAATCCTAGGGTTTTCTTTAAGCCAATCCAATCAAACCATTGAACATCATGGAGTCGGTTTAGATACCCATATTATTTTGTCTTTGTCCGCTTATGCGGTTCTGTTAATGGCAACCATTCAAGCAGTTCTATTATGGTTTCAAGACAGAGAACTCAAGAAAAAACAAAAAAAACGTATTTGGGTCAACCTGCTCCCCCCTTTTCAAGTGATGGAATCCTTACTTTTTGATTTAATTATTACTGGGTTTGGTTTACTCACCGCTGCACTAATCTTTGGTTTCTTTACCATTGATAATTTCTTTGCTCAACACCTCGCTCACAAAACTGCATTTAGTATTATTTCTTGGTTTTTATATGGAGCTTTACTAATCGGACATTACAAATTTGGTTGGCGTGGACGTAAAGCGATTCGATTTACAATTACAGGATTCGTATTACTAGCAATCGGATTTATTGGCAGTAAATTTGTTTTAGAAATGATATTAGGGCGTTAATTTAACTGTCCCAATAAAAACTAGACAGCTTCTCTTAAAATGCGTATAAACCAGTTTTTGTTTAACTAGGTAATGCATTGTGAAACTCGCACTCGCCCCTATGGAAGGTCTAACAGATCCAATTATGCGTGATGTCCTCACTCATGTTGGTCGTTTTGATTGGTGTGTGACTGAGTTTATTCGTATTACTGACAGCATTCTACCTGACCATATTTATTACAGTTTTTGTCCTGAACTAAAAACTGATGGTAAAACAGCTGCTGGAACACCAGTACATGTTCAATTTTTAGGAAATAATCCTGAAATGCTCGCAGCCAATGCTGCTAAAGTCGTTGAACTCGGTGCTCCTGCAATTGATCTAAATTTTGGATGTCCAGCTAAAACAGTCAATCGCCATCGAGGCGGTTCAGTTTTATTAGATGAACCTGAAACGGTACATCTCTTAGTCAAAGCTGTTCGTGATGCTGTACCTAAACATATTCCAATTTCAGCAAAAATGCGACTCGGTTATTTAGATGAAAATCATACACTCGATAATGCACATGCCATTGAAGATGCTGGTGCTAGTTGGCTCACAGTTCATGCTCGTACAAAAGCTGATGGCTATACACCTCCTGCCTATTGGGAAAAAATCCAGCCAATTACTGAAGCATTAAAAATCAATGTAATTGCCAATGGTGAAATCTGGAATAATGCTGACGCCAAAGCATGTTTAGAACAATCAAGTTGTCAGGATTTGATGATAGGACGTGGCGCTGTTACAACTCCAGATTTGACACTCTGTATCCGTGAAAATAGCGACCAAGCAATTTTAACATGGCAGGAGCTAGTCGTATTACAACAACGTTTTTTAAGCGGACAATTCAAAACTGAAATTGGAATGATTGGTCGTTACAAGCAATGGTTAGGTATGATGACTAAAGCCTATCCAGAAGCTCAAGAGTTGTGGAGCCTAGTAAAACGAGAAAAGCAACTTGAGAATATTCTAGAATATTTAAATAAAAAATAGGGAGCGATACTCCCTATTTTTTACTAATGCTCTTGATTAATTACAGACCACTAATTTTCATTTTTAAGTCAGTAACTGAAGCATTTTTAAATCCAACATTTCCAATTGAACTATTTTGTAAACCATTAAATCGATAATTAGCACTTCCAACCGCAGGAATTGTTGTCATATCATTACCTAATTTGATTTCATTTAATGATAAATCAACTGCATCAGAGGTGATACAAGTACTAGGTGTTGTAGAGCACGTGTTTACAAAATTTCCAAAAACAAAACCATCGGATTCAATACCAGCATGAAAATTATCTAAACGAAAACCTGTTAAAGGATTTGATGCTTTCATTTGAAACTTAAAATTTGCACCAATAGCTGTTGTTGTTGGATCAGTTTCAGTAGCGTAGCTAGAGACTAGCATCATATTACACCCTGTCCCAGCTCCACAAATAGAATCAATCGCCCCACCTAGACGCACCATGTAACTCTGTGGCGCTGCTCCGAGTTGAATATTCATTTTCGGTTTATTCGTAGCTAAAAACTTTATATTCAAACCGTCATTTAATCTAAGTAACTCTTTAACACCTGTATTTAATGTTGCTGTAGTTCCACCAAAAATGGTTCTTTGCGTATAAATACCAGGAGTTGTCAAACCCATATCTGATACAGCATTTGCACCAGCCGTATAGATAGAGAATTTAGAAAATACTAACTCATCTAAATTTCCAAAAGTTATCCCGATATTCGCGAAAGCTCCATTAGTACCAGTCCCCTTATCTGTATCAATAACAGCATTTAGACTTAAGTTAGTAGAAGTACCAGCAGCTTTTGCGGTTATAGTTGGACTCGACATAGTTGAATTAGGACTTTGTGCAAGTACTAACGCAGCTCTACCACGATATTCTGTTGCAGCAATCGTCTTCGTATCCCAACCATCAGGATCAATCACAGCCATTTGTTTAAATTCAATGCTTGGGGTAGTTACATTAATATTTAAACCATCTTGACCAGTCGCAACAGATAGACTTTGATCATCCATTGGTTGCATTGCTATTACTAGAGGACTAAAAAATAGAGTTAGACATCCTAGCATCTTATTTTTATTCATCAGATTCTATCCTTAGTTTCGAGGAATAATTCCTAATTGACCAGTAATACGTCCACCCGTCAACACCATTTCACCTAAGCGTTGTGGCTGTGCTCCCACTGTTGGAGGATAAAGATTTATATCTCGAACTCTTAATACACCCGCAATCTTTTCAGCATTTGTTGCACTATTTGCTCCACCAGTTGCTCCAATACCTGTTGTTCCAGCTGGGTTGAAAGTTAGACCTGCTTTAAAGGAAACCATACCATCACAACCAGCTGTAGGACATGTCTCTCGAGTATCTGGTGAAATAATAATTGCATTATTAAATGCAACTTTACCATCGATATTATCGAAACCTACAGTAGAACCATCTAATGGATCACTTAACTGAATTGCGCTTTTCCCACCATCTTTTACAGCCTTAAGCTCTAACTCACCAACAACACTCAAGCGACTACCGTCAGTACTGGTATATTCACTATTTGGTATTAAAGAAAGATCTATTTTCTTACCATCTAAACGTAATTTAGTAGACAACAAAACATCATTATTATTTGAGAAGTCCGCTGATGAAGCTGATGCCGGTGTAGATGTCCCTTTATATAATGCTCCTGGTAAATATCCTCCTGCAATTTGTGCAGATAAGATAATCAAAATGTCTTTTAAGCTAGCATTAAAACTTCCATTTTCAAGCCCAACTGTTCCCGTACCGCGCAATAACATATCGATATTACGCAAACCAATATAGCGTACTGAGTTTGTATCTGCGTTATCTAATAACAAGATTGAAGTAGTCTTTTGCTTAGTAGTATCTGTACTTCCATTCATACCCGTAGTACTCATGGCAAGTGAAAAACCTAAACGCTCCGCACCAGCTACAACAGTATATCTTGTTCCACCTAAATCATAATAGTAAGCATCTGCTGGAGCAGTTGTACCATACATGGCTAAATTTGCATTTAAATCATAGAAAGGTAATGCTAAACCCCACGTATTACCTGTAGTATCATTGATTTTAGGAATCGTTGTACCTGTCGTTCTTGCACTATTGGTAAAACGACCGCTGCGTGAAAATGCCTGAAACTCTGCACCTCGTATAGCTGCCAGAAGCGCATAAGGATTTTGATCAGTCGTTCCATTATGAATATTTTGAACGTAATCAGCATCAGTGGTTAATGTTGTAGAACTAGAACCATTCCAATAACGACTTGTTTGCAATACTTTATTCGCTGGTAATAAAACAGTTTTTGTATCTACTAAATTTAGATAAACATTTCCTGTATCAAACGAACCTCTGTTTCTCAAATTCAAACCCGTTAATTCTCCGAATTCAAATCCGTAGGTATTAAACCCTGCGCCCCCTAGCTCCAATGTCGTCGCTTTTGTATTATCGCCTTGCAACATTGGATCATTCTTTTTAGTAAAGTCAGCTTTCATACGGAAAGCTATACCGGTATTACCAATAATATTTTGTGTTCCTGACGAACTAACCTCGTTATTCGCTTTACCTAAAATATTAGTATTATCAGGATTACCAAATTGGTTAGACGCTACATTATAAACAGGATCTGTTCGGGTAAATCCATCGTTGCTATTAGCATTTGTACCACGTATCTGTATAGAACCATTGACCATACGACCACTTGCACCTAATCGTATAAGTCCTTGAGCTTTTTCTGATGTAGCTTGACCATTTAAAGGGGTTTTAGTTCCATCTACAGAATAACGGTTATTTGGATTTACATTTTTATTCAGCATAAATTCTAAGTTTAAACCCGAATTACTCGCCGTAGAAGAATATGTATTTCCTGTAATTGTTCCAGAATTTGCAGGATCATTTACACGAGTAAAATCGACATAACCGTATGTTGTATTAGGCGTGGTACTTGTTGAAGTATTTACAGTACCATCTGCATTGTAATTAATAACTGCATCTGGTACTCCAGCTGCATTAGTTCGAACAATAAATCCTTCTGTACCATCAATGTACATTACGCCTTTAGCAAAAAAATTAAAATTAAAATTTTTCAGGATTAATTGATTGAGTGTTTGGCTTGGTGATAATCCAGTTGTTTGTCCAAGATAAATACTTGCATTTTTCGAAGCAAACGTTAATTCACTCTGACCAGTCTTACTAAATAGACCATCTCGAGTTTTAAAACTAATACTTGTATCTGAGTTAGTTTGTATCGCGATGTCCCCAACTGGACTGCCACAAGCTGTTGAGTCACAAACCTTAAACTTATTCATACTGATTAAAACAGGCGCAACTTTTAAATTGAAGTCTAATCCTGCCTTATTGGATTCACTACCAGTATTCATTTGGATATTGATATTAGGTCTTACTGTTGGTGATGAGCTATGCGATTGAATTTTGAAATTCTCAGCTTCAGCTCGTAAGGTGGTGTCAGTTGCTTTTCCTGCACTTCCACGTCCTGCATTATCTTGCCAAAAGAAAGTCCCTACATTCAACTCTTTAAAATCTAAATTAACATTTAACCCATCTTGTGCGTTAACGTCACGCATAGATGTATCATCTAATGCTTGTAAAGCATAAGTAGAGTTGCTAACTAATAAAATACTTACAGCTAGAGTATTAAGTACAAAATATCGTGTCTGTAGCTTCTGATTTTTCTTTTCCATTGTTCAATCCTTTGAATTCAATAAAATTTAACAACGAGCATTATTACTACATGCAAAAATTTGTACCTTACCATCTATTGCAAGATTGCCATTCATTTGTAAACCGATAAAACCTTTTTCTCGGCCAGTGTCATAATTATTTGCTGTTGTCACAGTAATAGGTGAAGAAGTCTCAATTACACCTGTACTTTGCGGAACTGCACTAAATGTTCCTGTTTTTAAGAATCCATAATCTTGCGGGTTAGTGCTTGTACCCTCTATCAGATTACCATTAGTATCATAATATGAAAGGACAGAGCCCGTATCTTGCTCAATTGATAATGCATTAAAGCCAAAATTACGAATTTGAATTGGCTTACTACTATCAAAAGTAAATTGCATAGCAGGCTTAATTACCGTACCAGTGCCAGTTTTTGGAAGGTATTGTAAATCAACTGCATCTAAGCCTAATTTCTGGATATTCAAAGTACCCTGCAATCCTTTGAAGACTACCCAAAGTTTACGTCCTTTATTATCTATACTAGGATCACTAGCTGCCATCGACCAAACTGGATCATTTGCTCCAGCTGAACCCTGTTGTACAAAGCGTTTATTTACAGAAATTGCTAACCGACAATACTCTAAGCGTGCTGGATCGCAGTTAAAAGTTGGTGTAATTCCTGCTAATAAATCGCTATCACTTAAGATATTATGGTTTAAGGAGAGTTTAAATGATAAATCTGCCCCACCCTGTCCTTGTATAGACTGAAGTGTTTGATTATCCAAAGCTTGTAATTCAGCATGAGATAAATTAGTTATAGATAATAGGAGTAAAATCGCTATTTTTTTCATCTTAATACTCCTATAGTCCTTTTGTGGTTAATTTCATATGTTGAATTAAAAGCCCATCAATTACTGCTGAACCATAGTTATTCATTGCCGAAGGGTTCACACCACCAGTTGGAACTGCTGGAGCAGGATCATTAGCGCTGCCATATAAAATTTTCTCTAAACCACCATTAACATTAAACCATCTTGCCTCATTATTACGTGTACCAAATGCCCATTGTCTATTTTCTGCTTTCGCCGCTGTAGATTTCAATATCGTTAATCGACTTAAACCTTTAACGCCTTCTCCTGATTGGCTTGTTCCAGCACACATACCATTTCCTGTCTCATCTGGCCCACACTCATCAAGACCTGCAATAAATCCACCTAGAGTTAAGTTATTTAAATCTGTTGCACTTGTGACGCTACCTTTTTGACCAACCACAGCGCTGCCACCATCTACAGGCGTGCCACCTAAACAATCAAATGCTGTAGTACAGTACCTTGCATATGTTCCATCAGTATTACCAAAAACTTTTGTACCATCTGCATTAACACTATCCAAATATATCCAATCCTCATAGTAACCTTGAGTTGTAAACCACCGGAACTCTTCTACTGTACTTGCCCATCCAGCCGTAATTGTATGCCCATCATAAGGATCGGTTACTGTGGAACCATCAGATAATAAACCACCTTGCGATCTCAAAACATAACGATCAGTCACTAAATAACTCGTATCAACACGTTGTCGACGCTGTTGATACTGCACCTCATTGTAAGTCTTTGTTCCAGATATTTCTGTTCTTGAAACAGGCTGACCAAAGAATACTCCCATTGACTCAACACCATCATAAGCCAACAACGTCTTTCCACCATCAGGGCTATAAGCTGTACCAATACTAATACTACTGTGTGTTGCTAATTTAGTTCCATTTGCCAAATTATAGTTTGTACGCGCAGAACCACCTTGGTAACCAGAGATGGTAGAATCACCACATTGGTAGACATTACAAGTCGAACCTAAATAACTAGTATCTAAGCCAGAATAGTCTGTGTAAATTTTCTTGTAAATTTCAGGTTTATTTGGAATACGTGCTATTTCTAAACTAAAATTTCGCCCATCAGAACCCAAAATTACAGGTTGATATAGACTTCCTAATACAAGGTTGATATTCGGATAATAGAGATACAATCCTTCATTAGCCTCAAATGTTGGTGCAACAGTTCCATTTAAAGCTGGTGTTGATAAATTTGATTGTACTGTTGGGTTAGCAGCAGATGTCGTTTCTTTTGTACTTATACGCAATACTTTGTCACCAGCTTGGAATCCAGTAGGTAAATTCCACGATGCACCTGATACAGTATCTTTGACCTTGCGATCTCTGAATCTGAATTGACAATTAGCATCACTAAAACTTATTGAAGCGTCACCACAACCTGTCGTTGCATTTCTCCAACCCGCTGTTGTAGAGTAGTTTGTACCACCATCTATACTATAGGTACGAGATGCTGTACCGGGATTGTAGACAGCCTTGAAGTTTTGACTGTCACCACTATTTATACGAAAAACACCTGAGACGCCTAAAGTGTTATTATAAAAGGCACTCATACCATTATTATTGCTCGAGCCACCTAAGGTTTGAAATATTTGCAAATTACTGCCATTTATTCCAAAACCATTCGCTATTGCTTGCAAACGTAAACGATTCGCTCGATCGCCAGCTGAAGCCTCATCAGCAGTTTGTGTGGAGCTAAATAATTCTCCGAGTTTAAATTGATCAGGATCACCTTCAGGTTTACTTTGATCCCGTACAAAAGCATCAACCCATAGTGCAAGCTTTAAATTATAGGCATCTACACCTGTTTTTGTCCCAGTTTCATATAATGGTGCTTCAAGGTTTAGATATGTAACCGTTCCGTTTGTACCAGAAAAATCAGGAACATTTGTTGCTGTTGCAGCTTTGAGCACCCAAGGGTTATTTGCTGTTCCCCAGCTTGCAATCTTGGAACCAAATCGGTTATTTGAGTCATTATCATTTTTGGATAAAGCCAAACCATACAAGTATAGATCTGCTTTACCAACAGAGTGATCAGCTGTAGTCACTGACCCATCGTTGTTCGTATCTTGAACCATAGAGGTTAAACCACCTACTGGAACATAATGGATATAGCCGGTATCTTTACTTCTATCAGTTAGAGATGTTTCATTACCTGCTTTATCTCCACGCAAGACAAAAGAAAAGTCTGTAGGTAAAATTGCAACACCTTCACCAGTCGTTTGGCTTAAAGCATCGTCAGAAATTTCCTCCAGTGCAAAAGCATATTTACTTAAACACAGACCAATCAACGTTGCTAGCACAGTTCGTTTGAATGATACCGTATAAAGTGTAGTCATCTTGACCTTCCTATTCCACGATGCTCCGCATCATCATTATTTTTCTCAATTTTTTTGAGTGATTTAACTGCTATACAAAGAGTACTTTCGAGCTTCACTCGAGATAAAGGGCAAATTTCACCCAAGCAATCTCAGTTTTATTATGCCGAATAATTACACAAAAGCAAAACAAAGCTGTCAAATGTTACATATTTCCGATAGATGAAAATACAACTAAAATCAGCTCACTTATCAACATACTAATTTTTAAAAGTATTCCCTACAGGTCTCAGATTCTCACATAAAAAGTGCTGCTTATCGTGTTAAAACATGTCTGCTATTGATTAGATCGTATACTTAACAAATATCTCAATATCATTCCTATCAATCGTTAATATTCTTAGATGGGAAAACCATCATAATTTTATTATTAATTTTTATAATTGAGACACAAAAAAACAAATAAAGTCATCATTGATAACAATAAATCGCCACTATCTTATTAAGTATTTTCTAACATCATTCAGAAATCTAAGAATAAAAAAAGCAGCATAAGCTGCTTAAATTTAAAATATTAAAAATCAACAGAACTTCAAGTTACCATAACAGTTTGGTGTAAAATATTGATTACCTAAAGTTAGACCGTTTACAGTCAAACCCAAATTAGATAATGCAAAGCCACCTGTTGCCCCCGTAGGTCCAATCTGAATACCTAATGCCTCATTACCACTAATCAATCCGGCTAAATCATTTGTTGATGGTGGGTTCTCTGCTAGGAAAGCATTTACTTGCTGAGCAATTTGTGGAAGAACACATTGTTGTGGTACCGCAGTTGTACCTTCACACAAATTAACTGGATTTGTTGGAACAATAGTTCCCAAATCAACACCATCTTTAACACTCAACCACCAACCTGGTGAAGTAATATCATCTAAAGGTTGGCCTGGCCATAGAAGATTTTGTGACTGTAAACTTAGAGATGCTCCAGAATTAAGAGGTAAAGAGTGAATCAAGCCTAATGGTTGATTAACAGTAACACTCGCAGTAATATTTTTCACTTTTGTATACAAGTTTACGTAATAACTACTACCCGCAACAACACAACCAACACCACTACAACTATCAACTCTAGCTCTTATAGAAGCTTTAACATTTGTATTGTCATTTGCCTGATTTGGATCATTAACACCCCCTTGTGTACCTACTGCAGAGATATTATTTGGATTCAAATAGACAATATTACCACCAGCTCCATCAGAAATTGTTGTACTTCCAATCGTATATGTTGGTTTCACAGGGAAAGTACTACCATTAGAAGACAGACCATAACTATTACATTGACTATTTCCACTACCACAGTTACTGTTATTGAAATCACGTCCCAAAACTAAATCTGGTAGTTGCACCACAGGATTGAGAGATAGAACCGTAGGCATACGATTACCTTTAATCGCAAATCCAGGAATTTCAAAACCAACATTTTTAAATCCTGGTACCCAAAATCCACCTTGATCTAAAGTGAATTTAGCAACCGTACCTAAAGGGGCATTTAATGAACCTGAAATTCGGTTATAAGGATGATCAGAAGCATCAAAATAACTTGGCGCAGTCTCAATTACACCTTTAATTTTACCAGAACTATCCGAGCGGACAGGTATATAACCAGATAAAGCATTAATACCATTTGGAACAGCAGAGTTTTCTGTTCCAATCGTTAATAATCCTTGTGCTTTTTCTGAACTGACACGAAAACCAACCATTTCTCGCGTAGCTGCAGAACCGGGATTTTTAATTGCAAACTCAATAAAAGGATTCGTTAATTTCGCAGAGCTTCCAACACGATTTGTACGGTTTTGATCACTGCCAGCATCTGTTGCTGGATTACCTGTAATGCCAGGGTTACCACTCAAACTCACATTATCTAAATCAATATCACAACCAGGCCCATTACGACCACCACAACCTAATTGTAATTTCTTAATATTCACATTAAGTTCTAGCTCAGCTTCCATGCCTAACTTATAAAACCCGACCGTTTGATCACCACCAGATCTAGCTCTTTCCAAGTTCGCAGCATCAGTAGGAGCAATATATGACAAACTCATTAATGCTTGACCAGTTGTAGCCGACATTTCAGTATCAGTTAAGCTTGTTAAAGTAGAAGTAGCATTAGTAGTATTCAAGCACAATCCGCCCAAAGCCAACAATGCCAAATGAAGAGACTTAAACTGTCGCATGAAACCGACCTCCATGTTCTAAACATCCGTATTTTTTTTATAGGTGTTATGCCAAACCACAACTCGGCTTTTAAATGAGCTTATAGTGATTCTGTACAAAAACAAACCAAATTATGTTCATTCTATCTTATTTTTATCAAAATACTAGCTTCATTCATCTGAACTATTTTTAACGATAAAGTATTTTGTAAGAAATGATATGTAGAAAAAAGCCCATCATGTTATAGATGGGCTAATTATTAGGTCTTAGGTAAAGTCACACCTGTCTGCCCTTGATATTTACCACCACGATCTTTATATGATGTTTCACATACTTCATCGCTTTCAAAGAAAAGCATTTGTGCGACACCCTCACCCGCATAGATACGCGCAGGTAAGTTTGTAGTATTGGAAAACTCTAAAGTAACGTGACCTTCCCACTCAGGCTCTAACGGCGTCACATTTACAATAATACCGCAACGCGCATAAGTCGACTTACCCAAACAAACAGTAAGTACATTTCGCGGGATACGGAAGTATTCAATGGTACGTGCTAAGGCAAATGAGTTTGGTGGGATGATACAAACGTCTGATTCAATGTCAATAAAGCTTTTATCGTCAAAGTTTTTAGGATCAACAATCGCTGAATGAACGTTGGTAAATACTTTGAATTCACGTGCGCATCGAACATCATAGCCATAGCTCGACACCCCATAAGAAATCAACTTTTCGCCATTTTCACCATAACGAACTTGATTCTCTGCATAAGGTTCAATCATGCCGTGTTTTTCGCTCATTTCACGAATCCAACGATCAGATTTTATTGCCATGACTTTTTTCCAAAATCTAAATTAATGATTGGCAGGTACTTTAACGTAAATCATCATTAATGAAAATAAGACTGCTATCCTGATAGGCAGAATAGCAGAGATACTTTATAAATTGATTAATGCAGAATAGCTGATCGGGATTGAAAAACTAATAAGCACGACGGATGCTGTGCGTTGTAATTTTGATTGTGAAAGCCATTTAACCTTATTGGTCGCCAACATTGCTCCAACAGATATCCAAAACAGAGCGATCGGCAAAATCAAACCAACAAAAACACTCATATGTACTAAGTAAATGTCTTGGTTCTTCCATGCAACTGCTGGAAAAATTGCAGAGGCAAACAACAAAGCTTTAGGATTTAAAAGCGTAGCAAACAATAATTCACGTGGGCGAATAGTTGGTTGATTTAATGCCACTTGTTGATTCGCTGTACGCCAAAGCTTAATCGCCAAATACAAAATATAGCCAGCGCTCATTAATTTTAAAAAGGTGGGAAGTAATGGTAAAGCTGTTGATACTTTGCCAATCAACATCCCCCAAGCTGTTATAGCAACGATATAACCCAATGCTTCAGCTGGAATAAGTAAAAGTGATTTGCGTACACCAACCTGAACACCAGATGATGCCAATAATGTGTTGGTTGGGCCAGGAGTAAATAATATGGTTATAACTAAACCAATGAAAAACCATGAAATCATTGAATGACCTCACTAAAGGATTCTCTGAGATTAATTCAATTACAATTTTATAGCAAAAAAATAACTGTAAGCACTTATAACGTTAATTTCACTACAATTATTTAACTATTTATTTTATTTCATCTTTATAAATTTCAAGTAGCTCACTACTGAACAGTCACCTAGATATCTATGTATATTTAAAGTACGATTACCGTGAATTTTTGAATAACATCTTACTGATTAGATTAAGATTTAGCATGAAATTTAAGCTAAGCCTAAGCAAAAAGTGGTATTTTATAATCAGTTGATCACACTATTTTCATTCTTCTACTCGCCAATATTTTATGCCTAAGCAATTTTTTCATAAGTGGCTTCCTTCATCAGAGAAAGTTGCTCAACTCAAGTTTATGCGCATTTTTGGGCAAAGTACCTTAAATCCTTTACTTTGGTATGTGAATCGTCACTCTATTGCCAAAGCGATGTTTATTGGTACCTTTTGGGGCATATTACCTGTACCTTTCCATAGTTTATTTATTATTCTGACAATCCTATGGTTTGAGGTTAATTTGCCGATCGGATTGTGTATGGCATGGCTGACAAATCCTCTCACTGTAGTTCCTATACTTTATTTAGGCTTTTGGTTTGGTACTAAGATTTATCATGTCAATATGATTGATCAAGAGATGTTATTGGGTGTGCTACATCAAATCATCAATTGGTTGAAGAACTTTGGACATGGACATATAGACTTGAGTCTGGCAAAAATCTTAATTTCAGGTTTAGTCATAGAAGCCATTCTGTTTGCTTTATTGTTTTATTGTGCAACTCACCTCTTATGGCGCTGGTTTGTTATAAAAAGTTGGAAAAATAGAATTCAAAATAATCAAGAAGAAATCATGTAGCTGATTTCTTCTAGGTCTTTAGTTTTTATCCAATTGTTTTTTCATGTATTGTTCAACCACATCAAGCACATAGTCCTGACATGCCTCACCCGTAGCAGGATTATATGCACCATTATTGGTAATATTATTAGATAAAATTCTTATACCTAAAAATGGAACATTAAACTGATGTGCAATCTGTGCGACGGAAGCTGCCTCGATCTCCTCTACAGAAGTTTGATAATTAGTATGGAAAAACTGGATTCGATCCAGCTCATTATTCCAAACATCTGCTGAACCAATCGTTCCCTCAACCACATTCCCTTTGCTATAAGAAGCTTTTGCTTTATGTGCAGCAATCAGTAACTGTTGATCACCTTCAAATTTGCGTATCGCAATCGGTTCAGGGTCAGACTCATCTTCTGGTAACACATCAAATGCCTCTGTCCATGCCAATGAGTTTGAACCGCCTCCTATCGGTAATCTTGGTGTTCTAAACGCACCAATATTTGTCGTGTATTTGCCTAATACAATATCAAACACGTTTAAAGCAGGATCATGCCCGCCTGATGTACCTTGGTTAATAATTGCAATGGGTTGATATCGCTCAATTGCAAGTGCTGTAGCTGCGGCAGAATTACTCATGCCCATACGTGTTTTGGACACGATCACTGGATAACCTTTATAAGTTCCTTTCCAAAACTTCCATCCACCCACTGTTTCAACACTGACGTTATCTAATTTTGATGCCATACGTTCAGATTCGACAGGTAAAGCACCTTGGATCACGATGGGTTGTAATTTAATTTGTGATTGCTCAGTCTCTTTTGGAGAATCTTAACCATTACAAGCACTCAGTAAAAATGCACTACACAATCCCAGAATACTTACAGCTCTTTTGATGGACTTCATATCATCACTCGAAAATAAAATAGTGATGAAGCAACTCCCATGCCATATTTTACCAAACGATATATTTAAAACATTAAACAAAGAAAAGCCCAACGAAATGTTGGGCCGAACTTAAAAATAACCATCAATTAGAAAATGCGCTTGTCATCTCTCTGACGTTTTGGAAGTTTTTCCATCTGTTTTAAGACACTTTCCGCAATATTGATATAGCTTTCAGAAGCGACATCTTGTGCGATGACACTTGGTTTACCATTATCGGCATTCTCTCGGATTTTTGCATCTAAAGGTAAACGACCTAGTAGAGGTATGTCATATTGTTCAGAAAGCTGATCACCACCACCCGTACCAAATATTTGTTCTTCATGTCCACAGTTAGAGCAGATATGGGTGGACATATTTTCAATCACACCCAATACAGGGATGTTCACTTTATTAAATAATTCAATCCCTTTTACCGCATCCATGAGCGCAACATTTTGCGGTGTGGTCACAATGACGGCACCTGTGACTGGAATACGCTGTGCCAACGTAAGTTGAATGTCTCCAGTGCCTGGTGGCATATCAATCACCAACACATCCAGATCAGGCCACAGAGTTTGATTAAATAACTGCATCAATGCGCCAGTGGCTTTAGGGCCACGCCATGCTACAGGAGTGTTATGCGCACCAATCAAATGACCGATTGAAATCACGGCCATACCATAAGCATCTAAAGGAACAAAATGTTCATTTTCAATCTGTGGTGTGCGACCAGCATTGCCCAACATAGTTGGAATACTTGGACCATAGATATCTGCATCCAACACCCCAACTTTTAAACCGAGTTTTTGCAATGCGAGCGCAAGATTCACAGTTGTGGTTGATTTACCTACACCACCTTTACCCGACGAAACCAAGATTACGTTTTGAATACGTGGATGTGGAGCAACATCTCGTTGTTGTGGCGCAGCTTTTTCAATCGGAGGATTATTTGGGTCTGCTTCAGCTTTCGGAGATGCATCCATGACTGGAGGAAGGTTGGTGTTTTGTGCTTTTGGTTTAGATGAACAACTATGTCCCGCTTCGCCATGGGCAGCGTGTTTCTGCTGAATAATATGCAGATTGAGTTCTTGGATACCACACTTTTCTAAGGCATCTGCAAGTTCATCATGGATTTGTTGTAAATGATCTTTTTCTTCAGGAAATGTATTGATCGTGAGCTGTAGGATGCGACCTTGAACATTGACTTGGCTGATACGATCTTTCAAGGCATTTTCAGAGTTTGGAAGAATATAATTCTGAAGGACTGTTTGGATTTCATCTTCCTTTACTTCTTGCGCAGGCGAAAAAACGGATTTTAAGGAAGAAAGCCACGACATTTTGTACTCCAAAAACTGATCATACTCACTGAATGTGGTTAGTTTAGCAGTATTGAAGATTCGACGCTCATATCAAAGACCGTAATTGCTCAATTTTATGTCGCAATTTATCTTTGTCTATCAGCGTCGATTGTTAAAGCTTTATCGTGATTAGCCTTTGAATTTATTGATCGTATCAGTGGCAGCTTTCTTTAAATCATCTAACTTGCTGCTAGCTTGAGCTTTCAGATCATCAAATTTTGCAGCTGCCTCATCTTTTAACTCAGCTGCTTTGGCTTTTGCATCTTCTAATTTATGCGTTGCCTCTTCTTTTAAGTGATCTAATTTCTCTTTGGCAGCATGTTGAGTATCCGCCAGTTTTTCTTTTAACTCATCTGCTTTAGCTGATAATGCAGCTTTACTTTCACCGTATTGATCGCTTGCATTGGTCTTTAAATCATCTAAAGCTTGCTCGCCTTTTTGCTTCAACTGATTGGCTTTATCTTTAGCTTGCTGTAAATCAGCTTTAGTTTGATCAATATCTTTCGCTGCGAAGTTTTTTACATCCGCCACAGTTTCCTGACCTTTTTGTTTGATATCACTTCTAAGCTCGCTGACTTTATCTTTAGCCTGCTGAAAGTCTGCTTTGGTTTGCTCTAAATCTTTTGCTGCGAACTGTTTTAACTGATCAATTTTGTCATTACTCATGTCTTGTTCCTCTTGTTATTTCGTAAAAGCTGTCGTTGATTTCTATTACAGTTATACAAGATTCTGCCTACACTTATCGTGTTTGCTGCAAATTGAAACAAATGGGATACAGGATGATTCAAATTTATTGCTGATTAATAACCATTTGAATTTTCATATATAAAAATCATATAAATGCATAACACAACTAAATTACTTGATACGATCAGACTGCTGAATCTCATACAATACATGCCAACTTAATGGATGATCTTGAACTAGAGCAGGATGTTGAAATTCTGCTAATTTCCTCATCCCTAAGCTTTGCATAAGCGCTTGCGAACGCAGATTTTCTAAAGTGGTAAAAGACACAACAGTTTCAAGCTGCAAATGATTAAAAGCAAAATCCAAGGCTGCATTTGCTGCTTCTTTTGCATAACCTTTGCCCCAAAATGCTTGATCTAAACGCCAGCCAATTTCAACACAGGGCGAAAATGAAAACTGTGTGGGTTGATCATGTAATCCTACCAAGCCTATCAATTGTTGAGTCTGTTTTAATTCTACTGCCCAAAAACCCCACCCCTGTTTTTCAATAATTTCCTTTAATTTATCTATATATACATCGCTTTCAGCGCGCGTTAAAACTTTTGGAAAATACCGCATAACCTCTGGATTAGCACTCATCTCTGCAAAAGGTAAATAATCGGTGTCTCGCCATTGGCGTAAAATCAGTCTTGATGTTTCGATCATTTTTAGAACCATTAAATTTGTATTAAAAACTATTCACAATATAGGGAATTAGATCAGATATACTTTTGCGCTATCGTGAAATTAACCTGACTTATAAAGCTTTATATATGAATGAAAATGAACTTTTAGAAATTCAAAATGAACTGCAAGCTCAACAAAAGCGCCTGAACTATATCCTTTCGAGTAAAAGAAGAATCCAAAGCATGATTGATTCTTTTGAAGGTGATTTGGCAGAACAATTACTTCCTGTCATTCATAATGAAAGCAACGATTATGGTGGAATCGCAACAAGTTTGGCACTTTCAATTTGTTGGAAATTTTCAAAAGTTGAATTTCCAAAGACCGTTCATTGGTGTGATAGTTTAGAAATTAATAGTCTTTCAATTAAAGATGAATTTACTTTTATTATTCAGGCACAAGCTTGGTTAGGTTTATCGGCAAATGCTGATAGTGCTCTTTGGCAAACGCCGATGTTTGCTGAGATTACGCTCGATCCGAAAACAGATGGCCTAAAGAGCTATCACATTCATTTCTTATCTAAAGGGAAAATCATCTCTTTAAGAAAGAATTCTAAGCAAAGTGTCACCGTTAAGCAGATGCAAAGTATGTAATCCTTTAGGGTTGCATACTTTTTAATCAAATAGGTTCATATTCTTCTTTTGATTTACTTTATTCATTACAAAATAACAACTGTTCGCCCCCATACAACCCAAAGCCAAAATCGGCAGCATCATGAAATACATCACAACACCAATTTTTAAAGTTGAAAAATCAATGTGGTTCACTTGATCTTCGAACAGAATCGTTAAGACAAGTAAAGCCCAAGCAACTAAGATCACAAAACTTATTTTTAAAAACTGGTATGAATCAAAAATCTGAGTGGGCAGTTTCAATACTGCAAAAACAATCAGATAAAAGATAAAAGCCAAAACGATGAGGATTGGGGTCAAATACATCATAACTTCCATGCCATCACTGACTACATGAAGCAGATGATTCTGTCGATAATTTAAGAACAAACAAAATGGAATCACAAAACTAAAAACAGAAACTAAACTGGCTGAGACTGATGAAAAAACTAATGACCAAGACCTCATTTTTATTTTCCTCTCTTTGATATTGTGATTATTCTCGATCAAACAGATGTACTTTGATTGAAGACAAAGTGAAGCTTGTATGAAGTTTCAAAATAAGATTCCCTTCAGGCTAAAAAGATTTCACCGATTCCCTTGTGCAAGTCGCTCTTAAGTCATGTAAAATCATCCACCTTGTAAATACGAATGAGAGAACAATATCCGTGCGTAAAATTTTAGTCACCAATGCCCTTCCTTATGCCAATGGTCCTATCCATATGGGTCACTTACTCGGTTATATCCAAGCAGATATTTGGGTTCGTGCGATGCGTGCAATGGGTCATGACGTGACTTACGTATGTGCGGATGATGCTCATGGCACAGCGATCATGTTACGTGCTGAAGCGAATGGCATTAGCCCTGAAGCGCAAATTGCCAATGTTCAAAAAGAACACATTCGTGATTTTGATGGTTTTGGTGTGCATTTCGATCATTATGATTCAACTCATAGCGATGCAAACAAAGCTCGTGCATCTGAGATTTATATTAAAAACCGTGAAGCAGGCAATATCGCTGTTCGCCCTGTCACACAATTATTTGATCCTGAAAAAGGCATGTTCTTGTCTGATCGTTTCATTAAAGGCACGTGCCCGAAATGTAAAGCTGAAGATCAATACGGCGACTCATGTGAAGTCTGCGGTACAACCTATAACGCGACCGAGTTATTAAACCCACGCTCAACATTGAGTGGTGCAACGCCAGTTGAGAAATCATCAGATCACTATTTCTTTAAACTACCGAATTTCTCAGAATACTTACAGAAATGGACACGTGATCAAGGTCGTTTACCATTGTCTATTGCCAACAAACTAGATGAATGGTTTGAATCAGGTTTATCAGATTGGGATATTTCGCGTGATGCGCCTTATTTCGGTTTTGAAATTCCAGATGCTCCAAACAAATATTTCTATGTTTGGGTAGATGCTCCAATTGGTTATATGTCGAGTTTTGAAAACTACATCAAAACTAAACGTCCTGATCTAAGCTTTGATGATTTCTGGAAAAAAGACAGCGACAAAGAGGTTTATCACTTCATTGGTAAAGACATTGTTTACTTCCATGCACTGTTTTGGCCTGCAATGCTTGAAGGTGCGAACTATCGCACGCCATCTGGTTTATTCGTAAATGGTTTCTTAACGGTGAACGGTCAGAAGATGTCAAAATCTCGCGGCACATTCATCAAAGCTGAAACTTATTTACAGCACTTGAATCCTGAATATTTACGTTATTACTTTGCTTCTAAGCTTTCTGACAAAGTTGAAGATTCAGATTTGAATTTAGATGACTTCGTACAGAAAGTGAATTCTGACCTTGTCGGTAAAGTGGTGAATATTGCCAGCCGTTGTGCAAAATTCATTAACAGCAATTTCAATAATACGCTTTCAAACACATGCGCTGAACCTGAATTGGTTCAAAGCTTTATTGATGCGGGCGATTCAATTGCTCAAGCCTATGAAGCACGTGAATTCTCTGCTGCTATTCGTGAAATCATGGCTCTTGCTGACAAAGCGAATCAATATATTGATGAGAAAAAACCGTGGGCGCTTGCGAAGCAAGAAGGTCAAGAACAACAAGTTCATGATGTTTGCTCAGTTGGTATCAACTTATTCCGTCAGCTTGCAATTTACTTGGCTCCAGTGCTTCCAACACTTGCGGCTCAAGTTCAGTCTTTCTTACAGCTTGAAAGCTTTGACTTTGCCTCACGTCAGCAAATCTTAGTTGCTCATGAAATTGCTCAATTCCAACCACTTATGCAGCGTGTTGATCCTAAAGCCGTTGCAGCAATGGTGGACGCATCTAAAGATTCTTTAGCTGCTGCGGCAGAATCGCCAAAAGTGGAAAAGAAAAAAGAGAAGAAAGCCGAGAAAAAGCCTGAGCCTAAAGTGGGTGAAGCTGAAATCATTGGTATTGAAGACTTTATGAAAGTTGATCTACGTGTTGCGCAAGTGCTTGAAGCAGCAACCGTTGAGGGTTCTGATAAATTGCTGCAATTGACTTTAGATGTGGGTGAAGCTGAACCGCGTAATGTGTTTAGTGGTATCCGTGAGTTTTATCAGCCAGAAGATTTAAAAGGCAAATTAGTGGTGATGGTTGCGAACCTTGCACCTCGTAAAATGCGTTTTGGTATTTCTAATGGTATGGTACTTGCAGCAGGTAATGGTGAAGGTGTTTGGGTGATTTCACCTGAGTCGGGCGCTAAACCTGGCGATAAAGTTTCTTAAGATTTTAAATCTAAGATGAGAAAAGCCTCTACGTTGTAGGGGCTTTTTTTAGTGCTTTAGATTGTACAAAGTTATTCTTTTTTCCCATAATGTGCTTTTCTATGACAATTTGGACAAATTGCAACGGCATTCTCGACCGTATCTTCTCCACCATCAGCTAATCGAATTTTATGGTGCACTTCAAGATAAGGCATGCCATCTTTTTCTCGTATAAAAGGAGCAACTAAATTACAAGACTCACAAATTCCTTTAGCTCGTAAAAGCACTTCGGCTACCACATCAGGATTCCTATTGAAAACTACTATTTCAACTTTATACTGAGATGGAGTCTTATTTGCTTTAGAAAGTCGTTGCTTTCTTATTTCAGAACTAGTATCAAGTGATTCATTTATTCTTTCTTCAAATTTTTTAATTTCATCTAGAGTTTCTTCATGAAATAAGTTAAATCCAAGTTTTTTAAGCTCAGAAATGGGAGTGGAAGTATTAAATTTACTTGGTTCAATATTAGTAGCTAAAGCATAAATATATTTTAAAGGGTATAAATTTTTACTATTTATACCATAGACATACCAGCTTCTAGGTTTTTTAAATTTGAAAGGTCTATCTCCTTGATCGTATTTTTTCATAGCAAGTTTTATATCATTCTTAGATTAACTCATATTGTTAAATATTCCTTGTCAAAAACTTTTAATTACTTTCTTGATTTTAACTTGTTACTTAAACTTTTCATTAACCTTATAAGAAAAAATTCTATCTAGAACTGATGTTACGAGTATGATACAACAAACATATATTGTCGCTTTAATAATAAACTTATGAATACCTTAAAACCACTTTTCCTCGCTTTAACCCTTTGCACACCAGCCATCTTCACCCAAGCTGCTGAATCCACCATCTCCCTACAAAAACAAGTCGCTGGTTACTACCAATATCAAGCAGGTGACGTACAAATCACAGCCCTGCTCGATGGTACAAACTTTATGTCACCAAGCTTGTTTAAAGACATACCGCAACAACAAGTCCAAGAAATCTTAAAAAAATACTATGCAGATCAAGAGAAAGGCGTACAAACCTCAGTCAATGCCTTCCTCGTTAATACAGGAAAATCTCTAGTATTAGTGGATAGCGGTGCAGCTAGTTGTTTTGGTGCTCATTTAGGTTCAGTTTTAACCAACCTAAAAGCATCAGGCTATCAACCTGAACAAGTCGAGACCATTCTACTCACACATCTACATCCCGACCATGTCTGTGGTATCAGTAAAGATGGCGTTTCCAATTTCCCTAATGCAACCGTATACGTATCAAATGATGAAGCAAGTTTTTGGTTAGATCCGAAACAAGCAGCAAAACTACCGAAAGAAAAACAAGCCAATTACTCAGGTACGGTTGAGAAAATTAAACAAGCGATTGCGCCTTACCAAGCCAAACAACGCTTTAAAACCTATAAACTCGGTGATGACATTCAAGGTTTTAAAGTCATTAATACGGCAGGACATACACCAGGGCATTTTAGCTATGAGCTAAAAACCAAAGATGAAAACGTGGTGTTTATTGGAGATATCGTACATTCACATACTGTGCAATTTGATAAGCCTGAAACGGCAATTGAATACGATATAGACCCGAAAAAAGCCGTTGAAACGCGTTTAAAGCAATTCGCTGATTTTGCTAAAAACGGACAAACGATTGCTGCACCACATTTACCTTTCCCCGGCATTGGACACATTTATTCAGCCGATGGAAAAAGCTATCAATGGATTCCAACTCATTTCAAAGATTAAATGTTTTTATTTAGAATTAGTCCATAAAAAAAGCGACCTTCTTGGTCGCTTCTTTTATCACTTCATTCCAAAGATCAACTTCAATCCAAGCAAGGTCATGACACCACCTGCGATACGATCAAAAACAGCTTTAGACTTTAAATAAACTTTACGTGGTCCTTCTGCTGACAATGCAACAGCCACTAGAGAATACCAACCTGCATCAATAAAGAAACACAAAACTGGCAACACCACATAGAAATAAGTTGGAATTTCTTTAGGTAATAAAGCAGTAAAAATACTGGCAAGCACGATTGCAATTTTAGGATTACTCAATTGCGTGATAAGACCTAAACGAAAAGCTTGTGCATAGCTCATGTTATGAACTGCACCCTCCGTTGATGCCATTGGTTCTTTGGCATGTTTAATAATTTTATAAGCGAGCCAAAGTAAATACAGACCCCCAAAGATTTTTAAAGCCAAATATGCTGAAGGCACTGCAAGTAAGATTGCCTGTAATCCCATCACAGCTAGAAAACCAAACAACGCTGCACCCGTACCTGTGCCAAGCGCAGTAAATAAACCATGTTTACGTGAAATCGCAATCGAGTTTTTTGCAACATAAATAAATGTCGGACCAGGGCTAATCGCACCCAACATCAATGCCAATGTAATCGAGCCTAAAATCAATATTGATTCCAAGATAAACCTCAAAATTAGAATAATTTTCTATCAAATATTTTATGCGAAAAAGACTCATACAAGATACTATTTTTTACAAACCACAGTGCATGGATAAAATCTTATAATTCAATAAATTAATTAAAAACAATAATAAAAATCAAATAACTTCTATAAAAAACTATCAGAATTACTGAGCTAAGATGAGCTATTAAATAAAAAACCAATCATCTACGTTTCTTATTTACCAGATAAAAGATTAAATATTTACTCCACTATTTCACTATTTTGAATAATAAAACTCACCTTATAGATTCATTTAGCATTGTTAATTAGCCAAAACCGATCAGGCTCGCTGCCACATTGATTGCAACCGCCAAAATCACGGTATTAAAAATAAAAGCTAAAACACAATGAAAAATATTCAGATGTCTAAGCTGTGAGCTGGTAATAGAAACATCTGCGGTTTGTGCAGAAGTGCCAATGATATAGCTGAAATAGACAAAATCGAGATAATCAGGTTGATCTGTTTTTGGAAAATCCAATCCCCCATCGACTTGACGGCTTTTCGCAAGATAATAGTCATGTGCATAATGAATAGCGAACAAGGTATGCAGTAATAGCCACGATGAGAAAATAGTTCCTATCGTTAGCAAGATCAGAATCGTTTTAATGATTGCTTGATCTTTCGGAACATGACTGAGTTGCACAGCAATCGAAATAAAACAAACAACGATTGCGATTAAAGCAACCGTAAGTATCATCCACTTCCCTTCATCTTGTTGTTTTGCTCGTTCTAAGATGTGTTCTGGATCTAAACGCCACATCATCTTTAGAATCATAAACAAATATAGCCAGATTGCAGTATTCCAGCCAATTTGTAGCCGTGTTGCCCAATGCCATGAGCTGAATGCTTGCAGCACAAAAAAGATAACGAAGCCCAAAGCAAAAGTTGCGGATAAGTATGGACGATGTTTTAAACCACGAAAAAATCGATGCATGAAGGCTTGCATATAAAACCTACCTTAAAATTTTCAAAATCAAATTGTTTTATTTTTTAATACGATAAGTTTGTTGCTACACAAACCAATTTACCTCTATTACTCAATATAAACAAATCAGATATCGATCGTTTATTTACATCGGACAAATTTGTCCGTTAAATAACTCTTATCCAATTTATATACCTAGCAAGTTCAATAATGAATAAACGTGTTCAACAAGCTGCTCATAATCGCGAAGAATTGCTTCATGCAGCAGAAGAGGTATTTCGGGCTCAAGGTGTACATGTGCCATTACAAGCGATTATTGATCATGCAGGCGTAGGACGAGCAACCTTTTATCGTAATTTCGCTGATCGTAAAGCACTCATGTTTGCCCTACTTGATCAAGCGATGATGCGCTTAGAACAGAGAGCATCCGCTCTACTCGAATATAATGATGGTTTTATTCGTTTGATTGAAGGGCATATTGAACAACTCCCTCATCTGATCGTACTCATTGATTACTGGCGTATCATTGATCGCCAAGACCCAATCATGCTAAACATTTATGAGCGACGAGATAAAGCATTACAACCTTTAATTGATAAAGCCATAGCACATCAATTATGTCGCCCTGATCTGACCCCACAAGACTTTGGCATGATTACGGCGATCTTAGGATCTTCGTTTCAAGGGCATCCTGCTTCTGATCAAGTACGACTGGCAAAACGCGCAATAGAATTATTATTAAACGGCATCAAAATTTAGTTCGAGGAATAATATGGATAACAGCCCTCGCTATCTTGAAACTCCACCCGATTGGTCAGCCGATGAACGCCCTACGCTACCCGGCTCTCCTGCGGCTATCGCACATGCAAAGCCAAAACGTTTTGCATATTTCTTTATTGGGCTATTTATTTGTATTGCTGCCAGTTTAAGTAATGGTTTTATTGTCGCTAATTTACCAATTTTCCAAGGTGAGTATGGTCTCACACCATCACAAGCAGCTTGGTTACCTGCTGCTTATGTGATGGCAAATGTCAGTTCCAATTTGATCTTATTTAAAGCTCGGCAACAGTATGGCTTAAGGCTATTTTCAGAAATTGGATTATTAGTATTCATTGGTGTGTTGGTCTTACACATCTTTGTCAAAACCTATGAAATGGCTTTATTTGTCCGTTTTATTGCAGGTTTAGCCGCTGCTCCACTTAGCTCATTGGGTATGTATTACACCATGCAAGCTTTTGGTAAAGCAGATATGGCAAAAGGGATTTATTTGGCTTTCGGCTTTCAGCAACTTGGTTTGCCTTTGGCTTGGATTATCTCGCCGTTTTTACTAAGCGCCAATCAATGGGATGTGATTTATACCTTTGAACTGGGTTTGGCAATTTGTTGTTTTGCAATGGTGGTAGCTTTAAAACTGCCTCGAAGTATGCGTCTCGCGGTTTTTGAGAAACAAGACTTCTTTACCTTTGCACTGCTCGCTCCAGGTTTCGCCTGCCTGTGTATCGTATTAACACAAGGGCCTATTCACTGGTGGTTTGATAGCCCTTGGTTAGCCTATACCTTGATCGTCGGTTTTTGTTTAATTGTGTTTGGTTTGACTTATGAACATTATCGTCGCAATCCACTGATCATGACACGTTGGTTGGCGACAGGCGATCTTTTGAGTTTCATCGTCAGTGCCTTTGCGCTCAGACTATTAATGTCTGAACAAAGCTACGCTGCGGTCAATTTTCTAAAAACTGTTGGTATGGGTCCTGATCAATTTGTTCCGCTTTATGTGGTTATTTTCTGTGGAACGATTGCAGGTTCAGTATTTAGTGCGCTGACATTTCATCGTGATCGCTTAATTTTAAATTTATTTCTGGCTGAAGTTTTAATTCTGATCGCCTGTGCTTTGGATTATCACCTGACCAGTGATGTACGACCTGCAAACTTTTATCGAAGCCAGTTCTTGGTGAGTTTTGCAGGGGGCGTATTTATTGGTCCACTGCTATTGATGGGTTTTATGCGTACCTTACAACGTGGTCCTCAATATGTCGTGACCTTCATTGTATTGTTCTCAGCCACACAAAACTTTGGTGGTTTAGTCGGTTCATCATTTTTCAATACCTATCAGCAACGCCACACTTATGATTATAAAGTTGAGATTAGTAGCAATCTTGATCCTACCGATCCTCTCGTCGCACAGCGTTTGCAAAGTTATCAACACAGTTCAATGCTCACAACGAATGACCCTGTTTTACAAAACAATCAAGCCCTACAGAATTTAAATAAGGTGGTGACTCGTGAAGCTCAGGTTCGTGCCTATAACGATGTGATTGCCTTAAATGGCATCTTTGCCGTTATTTTGCTGCTTTGGGGCTTATTTAAATATGCTCGGAATAAGTACAAAACCCGTAGAAGCTTGCAAACAGCAAATTAACTTTTATTGTATTTGATTGAGAAAAAATTATGTCTGAACAAGAGAAACCTGAAAGTTCCAAGACCGAAAACGCTGAGCAGAATAATCATGCTCAGTCTGACAAAGCAGTTGAGTCCGTGCCTAAAATGCCACCACCACCGCCACCTACAACCAGTAAATTGATTAAAACTAAACGCTCAACCTTATGGTGGATGCTTTTAGTATTAATCGTGGGGATTACCATTATTTTATGGGCGTGGCGAATTGGTCCATTTCACACAGCGATTGAACAAACTGACAACAGCTATGTGAAAGGCAAAACTACCATTCTTTCCTCACAGATTAATGGTTATATCAAAGATGTATTGGTCAAGGACTTTGATCAGGTCAAACAAGGTCAAGTCTTGATGCATATTGATGCAACCACCTATGATCAAAAAGTCACGCAGGCTGTCTCAGGTGTAGAACAAGCAGAAAATAGTCTAGCCAATCAAACTCAAGCCATCGCCCAACGACAAGCTGATGTGGTTGCAGCGCAAGCCAAACTTGATCAAGTCAAAGCGCAATACGACTTATCCATCGCACAACTCAAACGCTATCAGCAACTTGGAGATAGCGGTGCAGCATCAAAATCTGAACAGGATAAAGCGGCTGCGGATGCACAAAATAATCTAGCTTTGCTCAAACAAGCGCAGGCGAATATCCTCGTTGCACAAGAAGCATTAAAAACGGCACAAGTCGCTCAAGCTGGACTAAAAGCACAAGTGAATAGCGCACAAGCGCAATTAGATCAAGCCAATACCACAAAGGATTACAGCACGATTGTTGCACCGTTAGATGGTCAACTCGGTGAGGTCAATCCACGAGTAGGTCAATACGTGGCGGCAGGAACACAATTATTGTATTTAATCCCGAAACAAACATGGGTGATTGCGAACTTTAAAGAAACGCAAATTGCCAATATGAAAATTGGGCAAAAAGCGTATTTTACTGTGGATGCCATGAATCATCAGAAATTCACAGGACATGTAGAGCAAATTTCCCCTGCGGCTGGTTCCGAATTTAGCGTACTAAAACCTGATAATGCCACAGGTAGCTTTACTAAAGTGGTGCAACGGATTGCAGTGCGTATTGCGATAGATCCAAACCAAAAAGGCATCGAAAATTTACGTCCTGGTATGTCCGTGATTAGCTCTGTAGATACCGACTCTTAATGCAGCACTGACATTCTCAATCAAATACATTTACAATGTGATCAAATTCAATTTTAGTTTATTCAAATGTTTGATCACATTGCTTTTCCAACTCCTTATCAAACATTAGACCTTCCCTTTCCTGTACAATTGATGGTGAAACGTCTTGATCTCATTCACCCTCAGATTTCAGGGAATAAATTTTTCAAACTGAAATACAATCTACTCGAAGCTAAGCAACAAAATTTGAATCAAGTACTGACCTTTGGCGGGGCCTACTCCAATCACATCGCTGCAACAGCTTATGCAGCACATTATTTTGGTTTTCAAAGTATTGGCATTATTCGTGGTGAGGAGTTAGCTAAACAAGCGTTCAATCCAACCCTGCAAACCGCACAAGATTTTGGTATGCAACTGCATTTTGTCAGTCGAGCTGAATACCGACTTCGCCATGAAGTTGAGTATTTACAACAATTAAAACAGCGTTATCCAAATACTTTGATTATTCCAGAAGGCGGGACTAATCAACTTGCGATACAAGGCACGAAAGAAATTCTGTCTGCTGATGATCGAGAAAATTATGATGTGATTTGTTGTGCTGTCGGTACAGGTGGCACGATTGCAGGGATCATCGAAAGTAGTTCAGCTCAGCAGCATATTTTAGGCTTTTCGGCACTTAAAGGTGATTTTCTCAAGTACGATATTCAACAATGGACCAATAAAACCAACTGGTCTTTAACAGATGAATATTGTTGTGGTGGTTATGCCAAAACCAATTCTGAACTGCTGCAATTTATGCAGCAATTCGAACAACAATATGCTGTTCCACTAGAGCAGGTCTACACAGCTAAAATGATGATGGGATTATTTGATTTAATTCAACAAGGGCACTTCCCTGTGAATACGAGAATCTTAGCGATTCATACAGGTGGACTACAAGGACGCATGAAATAAAAGTCACCCTGAAGTGACTTTTGATCTACTGATTCTAACGGCTTAAAACCATCCATCACCGATTGGTTTATTGTCCATAAACACCACAAGACCTTTTACTATGCGATAAATAAACCAAATCGACACCGCAAACAAGATTGGAATGCCGATGAGAACAAATGACAATACGAAACCAATCACAGCACCAATGAGGGTGAACCAAAAGGTTTTGATTTGCCATTCAAAATGGCTCGCCAACCACGTACCTTGTACTTCATTACGTTCCATATAGTTCATGATGACAGCTGCAATACTGGTCAAACCCACAAAAAAATACTGGCTGCATATAAACCATAGGCAATTAAAGTATATTGTCTTAGTTGATCTTGGTTGTTCGGCTGAATATCATTTAAAAATGTTTTATCGTTCATTATTTTTTACCCCTCTATAGAATTCAACTTTATAGCATGCCTTGATTTTAAAGGCATATTTTTTAATCAAACAATCGACATACTCAAAAGGCTTTAAATCTTCTATAATTGCCCGCTTTTCGTATTCTATCGAGTAATGCTCATGGTTCATCAAGTTGATGTGGTTGTTTTAGGTGCAGGTGCATCGGGCTTGATGTTAGCTGCTGAAGCAGGCAAACGTGGACGTTCAGTCGTCGTACTTGAAAAAGCCAATAAAGTCGGTAAAAAAATTCTGATGTCAGGTGGTGGTAAATGCAACTTCACCAATTTAGAGGTAGAGCCTTCCAACTATCTTTCAGAAAATCCTCATTTTGTGATTTCAGCCTTAACCCGTTATACCAATTGGGATTTTATTGGTTTGGTCTGTGAATACGGCATCGAATATGAAGAACGTAAACATGGTCAGCTCTTCACGCTGAAAGGCTCTAAAGAAATTCTTGAATTGTTACTTTCAGAATGTAGCAAATCAAAGCACGTTGAAATTCAAACACACTGCGAAGTTGAACAGGTAAAAAATAAAGCAGATTCAGGTTTTATTATTGAAACCAATCAAGGCACTTATCACTGTGAGTCGTTAGTAGTTGCCACTGGTGGTTTATCGATTCCAACATTAGGCGGTTCAGGTTTTGGCTATGAACTGGCAAAGCAGTTCGGACATCATGTATTTCCAACCCGTGCTGGTCTTGTTCCCTTTACTTTTTCAGATCAGTTTAAAGAGGTAACCACTCGCCTAAGTGGTAATGCATTAGATGCAACCTTGATCAACGATCGTCATCAATTTACTGAAGCACTTTTATTTACCCATCGCGGTTTAAGTGGTCCAAGCTCCTTGCAACTATCCAATTACTGGCATGTTGGAGAAAGTTTTAAAATAGACTTTTTCCCAAGCCAAGATTTATTGGATTTTTTCAAAGCCAAGAAAAAATCACAACCTAAAGTTCTACTCAGAACTTTACTGAATGAGTTCACTGCAAAAAGTATCGTTATTGAGTTACAGCAACTCATTTGGGCGGATCACAGTGAAACTGCGATTGGCAATATCAGTGATGCTCAACTGGAGCTCATTGCAACACAACTACATGCTTATGCTGTAAAACCTTCAGGAACTGAGGGATATCGAACTGCAGAAGTGACTCTCGGTGGCGTAGATACCAGCGAGGTATCCTCCAAAACCATGGAAAGTAAAAAACAAAAAGGCTTGTACTTTATTGGAGAGGTTCTCGATGTAACAGGTCATCTTGGGGGATATAACTTCCAATGGGCGTGGTCATCAGCACAAGCCGCTGCTCAATTCGTCTAGAAAATTCAAATTGAGCAGATCATTTGATGAACTAAGAGTGATGCTCAGGAGAATTCGCTGCTTCAACAGAAGAGGATTGCGAGCTATTTGATGTTGATTTTTCTTTGCTCGTGCCAGACTTTGCGATCACGAATTTATATGCACTTGCCAAAAATCCTACGGTGATTCCAGCAATAATAATCGGTGCAAATACGCGGTTAGGCTTCTTCATTTAATTCTCCTATAGACTTTTTATTTATTGAAAAAACAAAACGACCACCCTGTTAAGAGTGGTCGAATTGATCAAAAAAATCAAAGATTATTTTTTCTATTCATCTGAATATGGAGATGAAGGAGGAGTTGGATTGCTATTGGTACTAATTGTAGGTTGATTTTGATGAATTGGATTTGGTTGCTTAGCTTCGGTTTTTGCTTTATCCAATAAATCTGTCAATAAACGTTCAGCAGGTTGACGACCGCCTAAACCAAATGCTAATGCAAAAGCAACTGCAACAGAACCCAAAGTCAAACCAAATGCCAAGTTAACAATCGAATCGGCAATACCCATTGCTTTTAGACCCATCGCAATAACCAAGCCCATGATCAAAATGCGAACTAGATTACCTAACCAACGTGAGCTGTTGTATTCACCACGTTGCACGACATTCGCAACCACATTTGCAAGCCAAAAACCGATGACCAAGATCACAGCACCGAGTAAAATGTCTGCACCGAATTGGATAAACATGGCAATCAAGCCACTTACCTGTTCTAAGCCTAAGCGATTCGCTGCTTCAGAAACAGCAAATAACATAGTAAAGAACACGATCAAATAGCCAACAATATCAGAAACACGTGTTTGTCCAAGAAAACGTTGTACATCAAGTTTCATCGGAACTTCGTCAACACCAGCACCAGATATTAATTCAGCGACCAAACGTCCAACAAATCTCGATACCACATAAGCCACAATTAAAATCAATCCAGCCGCGATAATTTGTGGAATTGCATGCATGATTTCATTCAACATCGCTGTTGCTGGTTGTGAAATTGCTTCAACACCCAATGCTTCAAATGCCACAATTAATGCTGTAATGATAATAATTGCAAATACAAATGAACCTAAGAATTTAGAAACACTTGAATTTTTAAATAATCCGATCTTTTCTGCTTGAGCCTGTAAACCTAAGCTATTGGTTAAGCCCTCAACAATACCACGAACGATTTTCGCTAAAATGTAACCAACAAAAATGATTACGCCTGTAATGAATAGATTCGGTAAGAATGCAATTGCTTCATTTACCATATTCTGCACAGGAACAAGTAGCCCAGTTAAACCGAGAATAGATAAAACAATCGGCAAGAATAATAATAGAACTAACCAATAAAAGATCTCAGCAATATTACTGCTCAGTGAACTAACACCAACTTCACTACTTAACTTATCGTCTAACTGAGTTTTGGATAATACATTGGTCAAGCCTACACGTACCAAACGTGCAACAATCCAACCAATAAATCCGACGGCAACAGCAGCTAACAGATTTGGAATATAAGCCAGTACACGACCAACCATATTGCTAAATGGATCGCTTACACCACTAATATTTAAGACATTTAATGCACCAACAACGGCCAAAATCATCACAAACCAAAATACAAGTTTGGAGATGAGACTTTCTATATTGGGCGCTCTACCAGTCGCCGATGACAATTTATGATTGGTATCAAATTTTTGTAATAACTTTTTCACGCCTGCTGCAATCACTAGGGCAATAATCCAACCCACCAGTAGAATAACAATTGCGGCTAATATTGGCTGAAATTGATCCCAATAATACATTGCATCAAATCTCCCTCTTTGGGATGGATCACTAAAAATTTCATTCATATCTTGTTATCCTTTTATGTGTTTTTTAAGTCAAATACAGCTACCCATACTCATTCTGTTAAGAGAACATCACGAATGGATATCTAGACCATAATTTTTGTTTAATTCTCAATCAACGAACAGCATCACTAATACAACAAAAATTACGCATAATTTTGCAAAAAAAGCCCATTAGTTCACACCAATGAGCTCGTTAAATCGATTAGGTTTGGTCTAAGATAGATTGCTTACGCATTTAAAAGGACCGAGTGCAACTGTGACATGATCACTTGTGCAGTAGGTTTATTCGAATGGTCTGCAACCATAAAAATTAATAATGCTAGCAAGAACAGCCCTACGATAATGAGCATATAGACTGGTAATTTCCTTTTCCTTGCTATTTCTTCTTTACTGGCCACATGAGGCTGTGGCTTACTAAAATCATGCATCATAGTTTGCCCTCATCCTTTTATTGCTTAGACCTTTATATTAGCAATGGACTGTGTTGCATTGTGTGACAAAGCTTCGCACTATCGTTGTTTTATTTGCATAACTCTACTTTTTATTATTTGCATTCTTGTATAAAATATAGGCGGTTTAGAAAATGATAAAAATAAGCTATAATCCTCTGTCACGTTTCTGTTCTGTTTTTAATTACTGTATGTCCTATAGCCAACAAAGTGTTTCTCTAGATTTAGACACTGATGTCACACATCAATGTTTTTTACATCACACACGCGATGAACATTTGATTGGTATTATCGAGTTCAATAAACCAAGCTATATTTTAAAATGGGGTGATCTAGAATATTTCCGTCGACGTACTGAAGAATTCTCGGTTATGCCCTTACCCGATTGCATTAATGCAATGATTATCGATATTCGGAATGTACAACCATTTCTCGATAATGAAGTTCCGATTTTACCTTGGCGATTACTTGAAGAAGATTGCCCAGTTCGACTGGTTGTTCCCCATGATCGCTTAGAGCACTACACTGGACTTTTTGAGCCCACATGGCTGAATACAGATGTTGATACCGCAATTCAAGAAATCCGCGAATTTATGGATATGTTTGTTCACTAATAACATATCCATGCGTACCTATTACCAATAGTTCTCTACAGCAATATTTCCCTCACCACGACGATTCATCGTCAGTCCACGTTGTTTTAATGCATCCTTGGTATCTTCTACCATTTGTGGATTACCACATAACATCACATGGCTAGTAGCAGGATTGAGTGATAGGCCAACCACTTTTTCTAGCTCACCATTTTCAATCAAAATAGGTAAACGATCATGTAGGGTTGCATTTGGATCACGGGTAATAATTGGTACAAATTTGAACCCTGTATGCCCTTCACCAAAACTCTCAGCAATCTCTTGTATACGATCTACATAAGCCAGTTCAGCTATAGATCTCACACTATATATAAGATGAATATGCTGATATTTCGTCCACGTTTCAAAGTCTTGGAGCATAGATAAAAAGGGAGCCAATCCAGTACCTGTGGCTAATAACCATAAATCATGAGCTAAAGGCAATTGATAGCGAGCTAAAGTTAGATACCCATACGCAGTTTTGTCGAGATATAACTCATCATCGACTTCAAGATGTTGAAGGTTTGAAGTAAACGCACCATCAGGTACAACGATAGAAAAGAATTCCAGATTTTCATCAAAAGGTGAAGAAACGACTGAATATGCACGAACCACCAATTCACCATTTACCATCAACCCAATACGAGCAAATTGACCTGCTGTAAATTTAAAATGGGCGGGTCTCGTCATCGTGAAACTAAAAAGATTGTGAGCCCAACGATGTACAGATAAAACCTTTTCTACGGTAAATTTTTCAATTGACATGATTTGAACGTGGCACGAAACAGTATGCTCATGTTAGCATGATCGAATATTTGATGGATACTCAAAACATTAAGGCTATATAACATGCGAATGACCTTACGCCAATTGGCTGTTTTTGTGGCGGTCGCTCAGGAAGGAACCGTAACCAAAGCCAGTGATGCTGTTAGACTTACTCAAAGTGCAGCAAGTATGGCTTTAGCTGATTTAGAAGATGGTCTTGGTGCGCCATTGTTCGATCGACTCGGCAAGCGTTTACAGCTTAATGATTTGGGACGCTTTTTATTGCCACAAGCATTAGAAATATTAGGTCGCTGTGAATCTTTTGAGCAAGCAGCCAAAGGTGAATTACAAAGTATTGACCTTAGATTGGGAGCAACGCTCACAATCAGCGACTACTTAATGCCTGATTTAATGGCTGATTTCTTACAAAAACACCCACAAGCACACTTACAATTACAAGTGGGTAATACTCGTCAAATGATTGAAGCAGTCAATCAATTCCAACTGGATTTGGCTTTAATTGAAGGTTCTTGTCATTTGCCACAATTACAGTGTATTCACTGGCGTGATGATGAATTAGCCGTTTGCTGTGCACCTTCACATCCTCTTGCTCAAATTCAACGTGCATTAAGCCCTGCTGACTTTCTAAATGTTGAATGGATTTTACGTGAAGAAGGCTCTGGTACACGTGAAGTTTTTGACAATGCAATTTTACAAGATGTTCCTGATGCGAATATTCGTTTGACCTTAGGTCATAACGAAGCAATTTTAAAAATTGTAGCGGGTGGGCTTGGGATGTCCTGTGTATCAAGATTGGCGATTGAGCCTTTAGCTGAAAAAGGTCAATTGGTCATCCTTGACACACCGTTCTGGCAACTGACAAGACCACTTTATATGCTGGTACACCGTCAAAAATATCAGGGACCAGGATTAAAAGCCTTTCTACAATTTTGTGAAGATCAGATTTAAATCTGATCTTTTTAATTTACCATCTCGAATCATTCTCACACGGTTCACCATCATTATCACCATCCATTTTGGTATTAGGACAATTGCGCACAAAGAACTCTGCTTCTTCACGTGATCTCATTTGTGAACAATGTTGGCGTCCATCACATTTAAATTGAGTCTGGTTCGCTGTCGATTGTTGTGATCGGTTATTCATGACAGGAACAGATGTCGAGGCTTGCAGAGCGTTTTCTGTCTTTTGAGATAATTTAATTTCTGGCAGTTCACCCAAAGCATCTCGTTGCTGTTGCACAATTTTCTTCTGCTCTGCAATCAGCTGTGCTGTTTTTAATTCTTTTGATTCTGCATACGACTGATATTTTTTAAAAACTAATCCTCCTAAAATAGCAATCACAATCAAGCCAATAATCATAAAAGTCATACCTTTTTGATTTTCATGTTTTTGCTGTGATACCGATTTATTTTGTGTAGATGAGTTGTTGGCATAGTTTGGATAATCAATATGTGCTTGTTTTTGATCTAAGCGCACAATATTTGCAGCTTTAAACTTTCCATTATTATCTTCAACGATCAAAAATTTTAGTTTTTCACCCATTTTAGGTTCACCAGATGCTTTAGGAAAATCTTTGATATGGAAGAAAACATCAGTTTGATGACCATCTACCTTAATAAAACCAAAACCTCTTTCTGTATCGTATTTTTTTATTTTTCCTTCAACAAACATTTTGCACTCAATTTTTCATGTTTTGGTTATTCTAATAAAAAAGAGACCCTAAAGCCCCTTTTCTCATGATATTTCAATAAAAGATTACTGTAATGATCAACGTCTTAAGTTTGATAACAATTCATTAGTAATCGACTTATTGTGATCCATGATTTTGTTTTTCTTAGTTTTAGCGGGGTTAGGATCAACACGCTCAATTTTAATTGCTTTATATTTACCTTGATTTTCTACAACTGAAAATTTCACTTTTTCATTGCGCTTAGGTTCACCTTCAGCTGCAGGGTAATCTGAGATATGAAAAAAGATATCTTCACCATTCGATGCAATAAAACCAAATCCTTTCTCAGGATTATATTGCTTAATTTTCCCGTGGTAGAGCTCTTGCTTCATGACATTTATCCTACTTTACGATGATGCTCATCATACTATATAGAAAATAAAAAAGAGACTTTCTATTTCCCTTTCAAATAACAGAAATAAAAAGTCTCTTTTCATATTTAAAAATTAATCTTTTTGCACACTACCAAAGATTTTATCGCCTGCATCACCTAAACCAGGCACGATATAACCTTCTTCATTCAGGCCTTGATCAATTGAAGCCGTATAAATACGAACATCAGGGTGTGCCGCTTCTACTTTTGCAATCCCTTCAGGAGCAGCAACCAAAATCATCACTCGAATATCTTTACAGCCACTAGCTTTCAATACATCAATTGCAGCAATCAATGAATTACCCGTTGCAAGCATAGGATCAATAATCATCGCCAAACGATTAGCGACATCTGGTACTAGCTTTTTATAGTAAGTGCGAACTTCTAAAGTTGCTTCGTCACGCTCTAAACCTAAAACACTCACCTTTGCACTTGGAATCAGGTTAAGTACACCTTCTAGCATTCCAATTCCTGCACGAAGAATCGGAACAATCGTGATTTTTTTCCCTGCAATACGTTGAGTTGTTACTTTCCCTGCCCACCCATCAATTTCGTGATCCACAACAGATAAGTCCTTTGTTGCTTCATACGTCAATAGCATCGTAACTTCTTGCGCTAATTCACGGAAGTTCTTAGTACTAATGTCAGAGCGACGAAGTAAACCAAGTTTATGGCGAATAAGCGGATGACGAATTTCTTGAATCGACACGAGTAAGTACCTAGCTAATATAAATATTCGCTTATTATAAAGTGTTTTTTTACTATTCAATAAAAAAGCCCCCAGTTTTGGAGGCTTTTTTGTACAAATCAGATTATCGGATGATTACTGTTGCTGAGATAACATGAAATGTAATGGAGAAAGAATCTCTGATTTCAATGCTAAATTGATCATTGGATCTGGATAGATACCCAAGAACAATACCAACAATGCAGCACCTAGTACCATAATCCCACCAACTTTAGTTCCCCAATGCGCATCAGCATCAATACGAGGAGTATCTGGTGAAGTCATGTACATAACAACCATGACACGCAAATAGTAGTACAAACCGATACCACTACCCACAACGATCATTGCAGCTAAGAACCAGTGTTGAGTTGTTACTGCAGCCATGACCACAAGGAACTTACCAATAAAGCCCGCTGTTAATGGGATACCAGCTAGCGATAACATCATCACAGTTAATGTTGCAGTCAAAATCGGACGACGCCAGAACAAACCACGGTAGTCCGCAAGACTTTGTGCTTCATCCACGTTGTTATAAGGGCTCGACATTAACGTAACTGCACCAAACGCACCGATTGTTGTAAGTACATAAGTAATCACATAAACCGTCACGCTACCAAGGCTCGCATAAGTCATGCTAATTAAAGCAATTAACAAATAACCAAAGTGAGCAATCGACGAATAACCAAGAATACGTTTCAAGTTTACTTGACGTACTGCAAGTAAGTTACCTACTAAAATTGACAATACAGCAATAATTGTAAGAACTGTTACCAGCGATTCAACTAGGATTGCACCTGACGCCAATAAGTAACGTACAAACAAACCGATCGTTGCTACTTTCGCAGCTGTCGCCAAGAATGTTGCCATCGGTGCTGGAGCACCTGCATACACATCTGGTGTCCATTTGTGGAATGGAGCAAGTGACAGTTTAAACGCAACAGCAAAGATGATTAAGCCTAAGCCCAATAACACCATTGGCTGTTTGATTGCAGTGAATAACGCTTGTACAGAATCATAGAATGATAATGAACCTGTATAAGCATAAATATACGCCATACCCATTAACAACATTGCAGATGCCGTCGCTGAAAGCACAAGATATTTAATCCCTGCTTCCAAAGATTGGCTGCGCTGATGGGTATATGCCAACATACCATATACTGGAATTGACATTAATTCTAAGCTAATAAAGAACGAAGCATAATGAGAGCTAGCAACCATCAACATCGCACCTGCTACTGAACACAGTAACAAGATGTACAACTCTTCGCGATTGTCTTTATATGTCTCAATATAAGCATGTGACAAAGTACAACATGCCAAAGCTGCGATCAAAATCATGAATTGATAGAGCATGGTAAATGGATCAACCATAAACATGCCCATCACGTTTACAGGTGCATAGTGACCTGTATACGCAGTGTATGCGATAAAAATTGCAGCGAGGTTAAGCCCCACAACTGAAGTTGTTGCGATTAAATTATGATTACGTTTAATCGAAATCAATAACATCACAACAATTGCAGTCAACGCCACAATCATCACAGGGACGAGCGGCATAAGTTCAGAAAAAGAAAGTGTGAAGTTCATGGTTTATTGCATCTCCACATGCTCAAGTTGAGTTGCTGTCTGCTGAACAGTTTCAACAACTTCTTGTACTGGCATATAACTATTTACTAACCATTGCATGCTTGAATGCGATACATCCAAGAATGTTTGTGGGTAAATACCTAACCAAACCAAACCGATCACACAGATCATCAAGATAGTAACTTCACGTGCTGATAAATCTTTTAATGGGCTTGTATAGTGCTGCTGTTGCTCTGGATTTGGTGTACCAAACAATGCTTTATGAATCAAAATCAAACCATAAAGACCAGCAAACACCAAGCTTACTGCCGCAATAATCGTGAATACAGGATAAGCTTTGAATGAACCCATCAAGATCAGGAATTCACCAATAAAGTTACCTAAACCTGGTACACCTACAAGTGCAGCTACAAAGAACATTAAGAAAAATGGAAGGTACTGCAGCTGACCGCGTAAACCACCCATTAAGCGTAAGTCACGTGTATGTAAACGCTCATAAACCTGACCAGACATGATAAATAATGCAGCAGATGACAAGCCATGTGCCAACATCATGATCATAAGCCCCTGGAATGTCAGGATATTACCTGCGTAAATAGCAAGTAAGATGAAACCCATGTGCGAAATAGACGTATACGCAAGCAAACGTTTCATATCTGTTTGCTGGTACGCTAAGAATGCACCGTAGAAAATACCAATCAAACCAAGAATGATCGCAATATCAGCAAATTGTGCTGATGCTGCTGGGAAGAATGGGATAACGAAACGAAGTAGACCATAGGCTGCTGTTTTAATCAAAATACCAGCTAAGTCCACAGAACCTGCAGTTGGTGCTTGTGCATGCGCATCAGGTAACCAACCGTGTAATGGGAACACAGGTAATTTCACAGCAAAACCGATGAAGAAACATAGCATAAATGCATAAGCAACTTCAGGCGGTAAGTGGTTCGCCACAGCCAATAGATAGTTGTAATCGAAGCCAATCATACCTGTCATCATGTATCCATAAACCACAAGGCCTAAGATACCGATCAACATGATCAAACCAGCAATTTGCGTGTATAAGAAGAACTTGGTTGCAGCATAAACACGTGAACGACCATTCGAGCCTTTATGACCCCATAACGCAATCAAGAAGTAGATTGGTACGAGCATCATCTCCCAGAAGAAGAAGAACAAGAATAAGTCAATCGCTAGGAATACACCGATAACACCACCTAAACTCCACAGGAGGTTTAAGTGGAAGAAACCAACATTCTTTTGGATCTCACCCCATGAACAGCCAACCGCAAGTACACCAAGTAATGCAGTCAGTAATACCATGAGTAAAGATAAACCATCCACTGCCAAGTGAATGCTAATGCCTAGTGTCTGAATCCAAGGTAAATGGAACTCAGCCGCCCAAGTTGGGACTTTACCACCCAGCTCGTAACTAAATGTACCACTTTGCCAAAGTGCAATGCCTAAACCAAAGGTAATAAGCATACCAATTAAGGCAATCCAACGCGGTAATTGTTGGTCGAATTTATCAACCAACCAACAAATAAAACCAGCAATGAAAGGAACTAAAATCAGTGCGGGTAAAATTAAATTGTTTTCCATTTTATTTCCCCACAACCTGAATCACGATCAAGATCATCAATAGCACCACTACACCGAGTGACATGCTTGATGCGTATTCACGTAATGAACCAGTTTGACGCGAGCTAGTAAAGGTATTACCACCTTTCACAATCGCAGGTAGTACTAGCCATAAACCATCAACTGGATCACGACCT
The DNA here is from genome assembly GCF_030913345.1 of Acinetobacter sp. A22. Classification (NCBI taxonomy): domain Bacteria; kingdom Pseudomonadati; phylum Pseudomonadota; class Gammaproteobacteria; order Moraxellales; family Moraxellaceae; genus Acinetobacter; species Acinetobacter sp. A22. The sequence continues at coordinate 174,036 of NZ_CP133162.1, read as the reverse complement.
AAGATTTTCGCAATCAATAAATAAGGTTTGACGAATACGATGTCATACAAAGCATCAAAACCAAATGCTGTGCGGCAAATATGTGCTAAACCAGCGCCCAATGATGTTTGAGCAAATGATTTAACAGCACCATATGCGAAAGCAAATAGGAAGATACCTACTGCTAAACCAGCAAGAGCAATACCACTCGCCAAATGTTCTGCATGTACAACTGCTTCATGTAAAGTTTCAGGGATAACAAAACTTGGAATGCTTGCGGCAGTCAATAAATTTGCAACTGGTGCTTGCAAGAAGTAACCAATTCCTGTTGATAACACAGCAAGAATCGCAAGTGGTGCCCAATATGTCACACCATGAATTTCATGCGCATGTGTTTTTTCTTCACCGAAGAATACGACCCAAATTAGACGGAACGTATAAATAGAAGTTAAGAAAGCACCCGCTACACCAACCCAATACAATGTGTTGTAAAGTGGAATATTTGCAATTGTAGACTGTGCATATACTGCACCTAAGATGGCATCTTTAGAGAAGAAACCAACAGTTACGATTGGAAGTGCAGCCAATGCGCCACCACCGATGACGAAACACCAAAATACGAATGGAATCTTTTTACGTAATCCACCCATTTTGAAAATGTTTTGTTCGTGATGACATGCAAGAATTACGGCACCCGAAGAAAGGAACAATAATGCTTTGAAGAATGCATGAGCCAACATGTGGAACAAACCAGCTTGGTAAGCTTCAGCACCTACAGCCATAAACATATAACCTAACTGACTCATAGTTGAGTAAGCCAAGATACGTTTGATGTCGGTTTGAACTAGCGCTGCAAAACCAGCCACAAGCAATGTCACAGCACCTGTAATCGAGATGAACTGCATCACTTCTGGTGCCATTTCCATCACGGAGAACATACGGCAGCATAAGTACACACCTGCTGTAACCATTGTTGCAGCATGGATCAATGCAGATACTGGTGTCGGACCTGCCATCGCATCAGCCAACCATGTTTGTAATGGAATTTGCGCTGATTTACCTGCTGCACCCAAGAACAACATTAATGCTGTCCAAATTGACAATGATGAGCTTTGCGTCATTACAGTCGCTGCATTTTCAACGATGTACTGAGTATTCAAAGTACCAAATTGTTGATAAAGCAAGAACAATGCGATGAGTAAGAATACGTCACCGACACGTGTTACTGTAAATGCTTTGATTGCTGCCCAACCATTTGCAGGATTAGAGTAATAGAATCCAATCAGTAAGTAAGAGCAGAGCCCCACGCCTTCCCAACCCAAGAACAATAACGCTAAGTTATCACCGAGTACCAACAACAACATGCTAGCAACGAATAGGTTGAAATAAGAGAAGAAACGCGCGTAATCTTCTTCACCACGCATGTACCATGATGCAAAGATATGAATCAGAAAACCTACACCTGTGATCATGCCCGTCATTAATAATGACAAGCCATCAAGATGTAAGCTAATACCTGGCTCAAAACCGCCAACACTGAACCAAGTCCATAAATGTTGAACAAAAACGGTTTGACCACTGCTCGTAAAAGCAAGACCAGCAATTAAAGCAAATAGAGCAGATAAACCAACTGAACCAACACCAATAATGGCAGCTACATTTTCAGAAAGTTTATTGCGCCCTGCCGCTAAAAGGATAAAACCAATGAGCGGGAATAAAACGGTTAAATATAATGTACTCATCCGCGCATCTCACTAGCAGCATCAACATCCAAGTGATGGAAGCGATGATAAAACTGAAGGACGATCGCAAGACCGATACACGCCTCGGCAGCAGCAAGTGTCAAAATTAAAATAAACATCACTTGACCATCTGGCTGAGACCAAACGCTACCTGCTAGGACAAATGCTAATGCAGCAGCATTCATCATGATTTCAAGGCTCATTAGCATAAATAATAGGTTGCGACGCACCATTACACCGTAAAAACCCAGTGCAAAAAGGATGGTTGCGACAATCAAACCATGTTCTAAAGGGATGTGTCCCATTATTCTTTATCCTCTTCTGCACTTGGTTCACGTTTGCCTAAGTGATATGCAGCAACTAAGGCTGCAAGCAACAACATCGCGGCAACTTCTACCAATAATAGATAGTGAGTAAATAACGCTTGACCTACGGCTTTAGGACCTACGATTTCTAAGCCCATTGGTGCAGAAATCGTGGTGTATTCACCGTTTAACATCCAAACAAGTGTCAAACCTAAGATAAAACTCAACATTGCAGGATATGCCCATGCATCTGAGGTTAACCATTTACTTTCTTGTTCAACTGTTTCTTGACCTAGGTTGAGCATCATCACAACGAAGACAAACAAAACCATGATCGCGCCTGCATAGACAATGATTTCAAGTGCAGCCGCAAACGGTGCACCCACAATCATGAAAATACCAGCAACAGCGAGCAATGAAACAATCAAGCTTAATAACGCATGTACAGGGTTCGTGTTAGTTACAACACGAACTGTCGAAACAATGGCCACAAGTGCCATCAAATAAAATGGCCACATCATGGTAATAAGCTCCGTACATCAACTGGTGCACTTTCTTTTTGTGCTTGGCCTTTGTCTTTACCTGTTACAGCCATACCTGTTACACGGTAGAAGTTATAATCAGGATATTTACCAGGACCTGAGATGAGTAAGTTTTCTTTCTCATAAACCAAATCTTGACGAACGTATTCAGCAAGCTCGAAATCAGGCGTCATTTGAATAGCAGTTGTAGGACATGCTTCTTCACACATACCGCAGAAAATGCAACGTGAGAAGTTAATACGGAAAAATTCTGGATACCAACGCCCATCTTCTTTTTCCGCTTTTTGCAATGAAATACAGCCTACTGGACAAGCAACCGCACAAAGGTTACATGCTACGCAACGCTCTTCACCATCAGGATCACGCGTCAAGATAATACGACCACGAAAGCGTGGAGGTACAATTTGTTCAGCTGGTACTTCTGGATATAAAATCGTGTCACGTTTACGTGTGGCATGGCTAAATACCATCCACAACGAACGTACAATCGATCCAAATCCAGCTAGAATTTTATACATTTTGTACTCCCTGCTGTCCTAGGCCTGATTCATCAGAATCACAGCACCAGTCACTAACAAGTTGACCAACGCCAATGGCAAACAAACTTTCCAACCAAAATTCATGACTTGGTCATAACGTGGACGCATTAAAGAGCCACGCGCCAAGACAAACATCATCACAAAGAATGCTGTTTTAATTACGAACCAGAAAACTGGTGGAACAAATGGAATTTCTAAGTTAAATGGAGCTAACCATCCACCGAAGAATAAAGTGACGATCAAAGCTGAGATTAATACCACGTTGACATACTCTGCAACGAAGAACATCCCCCACTTCATACCACCATATTCAACATGGTAACCTTCAGCTAACTCTTGTTCAGCTTCTGGTTGGTCAAATGGATGACGGTGAGTCACTGCTACACCTGCGACCACGAAGATCAAGAAACCAATGAATTGTGGAATGATGAACCACATATCACGTTGAGCTTCAACAATCTCACGAAGGTTAAATGATCCCGCAATAGCAACCACACCCATTAATGAGATACCCAAGAACACTTCATAAGAAATAGTTTGAGCAGCAGAACGAAGACCACCAAGCAATGAGTATTTGTTGTTAGATGCCCAACCACCAAATAACACTGCATAGACTGCGATACCCGCCATTGCCATAAAGAACAACAGACCGATGCTCATATCAGCAACGCCCAAATATGGACTTACTGGGATAACCATAAATGAAAGTACGGCAGTTGCCATTGCAACTGCTGGTGCTAGACGGAAAGTCAATTTATCAGCAAACTTTGGTGTCCAGTCTTCCTTAAACATGATCTTGAGCATGTCAGCTACGATCTGGAACATACCTCCAGGGCCGACACGGTTAGGACCATAACGATCTTGCCACAATGCCAAGAGACGACGTTCGATAAATGACATCAATGCAGCGATAAGAACCACAACCAACAAGATCACGATCGCTTGAATCACTGAATAAGCGATTGGCCAGTTCTCAGCCCAAAGTGGCGTTTGACGTATAATTTCTTGATTCATGAATTACACTCCTACCGCCACAGACACAGGCTCAGCCAATGAAACTGTTGGTGCTAAACCAATTGGATAACCAATATAGCCTGTTGGTAAATATTCAATCACTTGTACAGGTAAGCTAATGCTTGTTTCGCCTGCTTGTACTGTAATACGTTGACCGTCTTGAACATTTAAACGTGTTGCATCTTGTTCACCAACAGCAAACATCGCTTCAGGAATACGAGATTCCATTGCAGGTGTTTTAATCGTAAATTCACCAGAACCAAAGATATGGTGCATTGGTACAAGACGGAAACTTTCAGGGTTCACTACAACAGCAGTTGGTGCCACATAGCTACGTGCAGGACGTTTAGCTAAACGATCAAATAAACGCACACCTGAATCACCGCCTTTTAAGTGACCACCCACTTCATCTTGGTATTTATTCCAAGCTTGTGGTGAGTTCCAACCTGCAGACCATGCGAAAGGTACTAGCGAAGAAGCTGTCTGATTACCGACATAACCTTCCATAGAGAATGTTAATGCTGAATCTAGATCAGTTGGCTGTTTAGGTTCATGAACAGATAATGGCGCGCGCATTGCTGTACGACCAGAATAACGACGTGGTTCACGCGCAATCTTCAAGCCATGGATACGATATCCTGCATCAGGTGCAACATCTTGAATGGCTTCAAGCACAGGAACATTCTTCACGATGTCATCAATCACATCATCAAGCAGTGTCCAATCTACAGCTTTGCCTTTGAGACCAGTCTCAACGGCATGTAACCAACGCCAAGATTCTTTGATTGCATATTCAGGCTTGTAATAGCTTGGGTCATACACTTGATAGAAACGTTGCGCACGACCTTCTTGGCTCACAACAGTACCATCACCCTCTGCAAAACTTGCAGCAGAAAGAACGATATCTGCTAGTTTCAGAGTTTCTGTTTCACTATGATCCAATACGATTACGGCTTCAGCTTTCTCAAGTGCAGCTTTGACTTGTGCAACTGGTAAACGACGAGTTAAGTCATTTTCAACCACAACAACAGCATCATACTCTTGAGCAAATGCCTGTTCTAAGCTTAAACCACCGAATAATGCTAGACCCATTGAGTTCACTTCAGGAACCGTCAAAGACAAACCAGCATTTTCACCAAGATTCTGTGCAACTTGTGCAGCAGCTTCCATAATCGCTGAGTCTTGCAAGCTTGTACCAGAGATAATCAATGGTTTTTTCGCCGCTTTTAAAGTGTCAGCAATCGTTTGTGCAAATGCTTTTGCATCATCGTCAAGACCAGATACTGTTTCACCTTTTACAGCAGCAGCGACAGCAAAACCTAAACGTGCAATATCGTTTGGAGAAGCAACAACTTCACCTGTTGCAACATCCGCTAAACGCGTTTGTGTTGCAGCAAGAATATAAATCGGTGATTTTGCTTCTTGGCCAATACGTTGCACAGGCTCTGCTAACCAGTCAGGAGTACGCGTTTTCGCAGCCATTTCTTTCGCTTTATTTTTCGCAGCTTGGCGAACTGATAAAGCCATACGTGGTGCTGTTTGCGTTAAGTCTTCACCCAAGATTAGAACTGCATCATAGCTCTCAATTTCACGCATGTTCGGGTTATAGATACCCTGTGTTTGCATGATTGAAGCAGCTAACTCAACCAAGTTCTGCTCTTTTTGAGACATACCTGTTGAATAGTTGGCTTGACCAACAAGTTGGCGAAGTGCGTAGTTTGATTCCAAGCTTGCACGAGGAGAACCGATACCTAGAACTTTCTTACCTTTAAGCTGTGCAATTACTTGATCAAGTGCCTGATCAACACTCACAGTTGCAACAGTTTCACCGTTACGGAATTGAGGTTGGCGTGGACGATCTTCACGATTGACATAACCCGTACCGAAACGACCTTTATCGCAAAGGAAGTATTGGTTTACTGAACCATTAAAACGGTTTTCTACACGACGGATTTCACCATAACGCTCACCTGGAGAGATGTTACAGCCCGAAGAACAGCCATGACATACGCTCGGAGCATACTGCATATCCCATTTACGGTTATAGCGTGCAGAGTGCGTTTTATCAGTAAATACACCTGTTGGGCAGACTTCAGTCAAGTTACCAGAGAATTCAGATTCTAAAGTACCTGATTCCGGACGACCGAAATAAACACGTGATGCATTCGCATAAACACCAAAGTCGGTACCACCCGCATAGTCTTTATAGTAACGAACACAACGGTAACAAGCGATACAACGGTTCATTTCATGTGCAATAAAAGAACCTAACTCTTGGTTATGATGTGTACGTTTCGTAAAGCGATAGCGACGACGATCGTGCTGAGTCATGACCGTCATATCTTGTAAATGACAGTGACCACCTTCTTCACAGACTGGACAGTCATGTGGGTGATTCGTCATCAAGAATTCAACAATCGATGCACGAAACTCTGTTGCTTCTTTGTCTTCAATCGAAATGTAAGTATTGTCAGCGGCTGGTGTCATACAAGACATTACCAAACGCCCACGTGTGTCCTCAGGATTCGCGTATTGAGTTACCGCACATTGACGACAAGAACCAACAGAACCTAAGGATGGGTGCCAACAAAAATACGGGATATCGATGCCAAGGCTTAAACATGCTTGTAGCAAGTTCTCTGAGCCATTGACTTCATACGATTTTCCATCGACATGAATTGTAGCCATAGTCGAATTCCTTAAACCTGTTCTACATCGCGAGTAGCTGCGTGGGTTTTAACCTTTGCCTCAAACTCATGACGGAAATATTTTAATGCGCCCATCAGTGGCTCCATCGCACCTGGTGCGTGGGCACAGAAAGTCTTACCAATCCACAACTTTTTAGTGAGTTCAGATAGATGTTGAATATCTTCCATCTTACCTTCACCACTTTCGAGTGCTTTCAGTGCTTTAACAGCCCATGGCAAACCATCACGGCATGGCGTACACCAACCACACGATTCACGCGCAAAGAATTCTTCTAAATTACGGGTCGCTGAAACCATACATTGGGTTTCATCTACCACCATCAACAAACATGTTCCTAAACGTGAACCTGCCTTCATGATGCTTTCAGCATCCATTGGTAAGTCAATATGTTCAGCAGCTAAGAAGTCTGTTGATGCCCCACCCGGCAACCATGCTTTCAGTGTTAAACCATCACGCATACCACCTGCATGATCTTCAATCACTTCACGTGCAGTTGTACCAAATGGCAACTCCCAAAGACCAGGGAATTTCACCTTACCTGATGCACCGTAGATCTTCGTACCAGGGTCTTTAGACTTATGTGCAGAAAGGTTGATATACCATTCTGGACCACGCAACATAATCGCTGGCAAGTTATTGTAGGTTTCTACGTTGTTTACAATCGTTGGACGACCCCATGCACCCGCAACTTGTGGGAATGGTGGTTTAGTACGTGGATTGGCACGACGACCTTCAAGCGAGTTGATTAATGCAGTTTCTTCACCGCAGATATAACGACCTGCACCTGTATGAACATACATTTCGAAGTTCCAGCCACTACCTAGGATGTTTTCACCTAGATAACCTTTGGCACGAATTTGCTCTAATGCTTCATTCAAGTATTGAGCAGCTTCGATATATTCACCACGAATGAAGATATAACCATGAGTTGCCTCTAAGGTATAACCAGCAATCAACATACCTTCGATCAATTGATGTGGAAGTTTTTCCATCAACAAACGGTCTTTGAATGTTCCAGGTTCCATTTCATCAGCATTACAGATCAAATATCGTGGACCACCATCATTTGGTGCCATCAATGACCATTTAATTCCTGCTGGGAAACCTGCACCACCACGACCTTTAACCGTTGCAGCTTTAATGACGTCGAGTACATCTTTTGGAGGCATACTAAGTGCTTTTTTAAAGCCTGCATAACCTTCTAAAGCTTCGTATTCATCAGCATTGCGTACTGCATCTTGCTTACTCAAACGCCAAGTTAGCGGATGAGTTTCTGGATTACCGTCGCCATAAATTGGTTTTGGTTCAGTATTCATACATACTTCTCCAATAACTGTTTAACTGATGATACATCCACTAAACCGTGAGTATCTTCATCAATCATTAACGTTGGACCTTTGTCACAATTGCCTAAACAGCAAATTGGAAGCAAGGTGAAACGACCATCTGCTGTAGTTTGTCCGTATTGAATGCCTAACTCGCGCTGAAATGCTTCTGCTAAAGTTTCTGCACCCATTAAGAAGCAAGCAATTGAATCACATAATAAAATTACGTGACGACCTACAGGTTGACGATAAATACGGTTGTAGAACGTTGCTACACCCTCTAAATCAGCCACACTGATAGTCAGCAATTGCGCAATTGCATTCATTTGAGCGTCATCTACCCAACCATTACGGCGTTGTACACACTTTAAAGCATCCAAAGAAGCTGCGCGTGGATACGGATAGTGACCAATGTGATGTTCAATTTCATGGATTTCGTCAGCAGTCAAAATCCCTTCAACATTCACACGTGGTTTTTTATCAGTCAAAATCATCATAATCGTTTACCCCTAGCGATCCACGTCAGCCATAACCACGTCAATGGTAGCCAAATAAATGATCAAGTCAGATACTAAGCTGCCGTTAATAACAGAAGGCATTTGCTGTAAATGAGTGAATGTTGGCGTACGAATACGAGTACGGTAGCTCATTGTTGACTTATCAGAAGTTAGGTAATACGTACTCGCACCTTTCACTACTTCAGTCATGAATGAAGACTCACCAGCAGGCATAACAGGACCCCATGACACGCTCAAGAAGTGCTTAATCAAGGTTTCAATATCTTGTAATGTCTTATCTTTCGGTGGTGGAACTGCCAATGGATGATCAGCTTTATATGGACCAGAAGGCATATTATCCAAGCACTGTTGAATGATTTTTAGTGATTCAGTGATTTCACGGAAATGCACTAAAACACGCGCATATGCATCGCCTTCATACTCAACTGGAACATCAAAGTCGAAGTTCTCATAACCACTGTATGGACGATATTTACGGACATCAAAATCAATACCAGTTGCACGTAAACCAGTACCTGTCACACCCCAAGCTAACGCAGACTTAGCATCGTATTGCGCTACGTTACGCGTACGACCGATAAATACTGAGTTTTTAAGTGCAGCTGTGTAGTACTCGTTCAAACGTTTCGGCATCCACTCTAGCAACTCTTTAACAAGTTTTTGCCAGTTGTTTGGAAGGTCATGCGCCGTACCACCGATACGGAACCATGCTGGATGCATACGGTAGCCCGTAATCGCTTCAACGATGTCATAGACTTTCTGACGGTCTGCGAACATATAGAATACAGGCGTCATACCACCGGCATCCTGAATCGCTGTACCACAGAATAATAAGTGGTTATTGATACGGAACAATTCGTTCAACATCACACGAATCACTTGCGCACGCTCAGGTACTTTAATCCCTGCAAGCTGCTCAACTGCCATTACATATGGCATGTTTTGCGCACAACCACCTAAGTAGTCAACACGATCCGTATAAGGAATGAATGAATGCCAAGTTTGACGTTCAGCCATCTTTTCCACACCACGGTGGTGATAACCGATATCAGGTACACAGTCTTTGACTTCTTCACCGTCCAACTGTAAAACCACACGGAAAGCACCATGTGCAGATGGATGGTTAGGACCTAAGTTGAGGAACATGAAGTCTTCATCAGCGTTACCGCGTTTTAGACCCCAGTCTTCTGGTACGAAACGTAAGTGTTCTTGTTCGAAATCTTGTTTCGCTTGATCTTGCATATATGGCGTATATTCTGTCGCACGCGCAGAATATTCTTTACGCAACGGATGACCTTCCCAATAAGTCGGCAACAAGATACGACGGAGCATTGGATGCCCTTCGAAATTGATCCCGAACATATCGTAAGCTTCACGTTCGTACCAGTTGGCATTTGGCCAAATGTTGGTTGCCGTTGGAATGTTTAAATCATTTTCATTCAACGCAACTTTGATACGGATATCACTATTACGCTCAAGCGATAATAGATGATAGAACACAGTGAAGTCAGATGGAGGCAACCCATCACGGTGAACACGTAAACGCTCATCAACCGCAGACAAGTCAAACAGCATCACATAAGGACGTTCCACTTTACGGAGGAACATGAGGACTTCTTGCACGCGTGCGCGCTCAACCCAGACAGTTGGAAACTCTTCACAAGTCGCCTGCACGTAGAAGTTCTCACCAAATTTGGTTTTGAGCTCTTCTACAATTGCAAATGCTGGGCGTGAATCAACCTGAGTCGATTCTGGCATAGCAATGTCAGTTTCAGCCATTGGCTTGGCTTCCTATTTAATACAAATTCTGTCAATTTCCACGATGACCATATCCAATAAGCGATATGTCAAAAACTCATCGTTTAAATTATTTAATTTCATCCATAGAGCGTAGGTTTTTTACCGCAATACGATCAGCATTTTTACGGTCACGTTCTGGCATCATCTTTGGCTTATAAACAGGCTGAAGATCATCACCAATAACCGCTGAAAGTGGACGGCGCTCTAGTTGAATTTGGTCTTGAAGTAACATCAATGCTTGGATTAATGCTTCTGGACGCGGTGGACAGCCTGGGATGTACACATCAACAGGAATAATCTTGTCTACACCTTGCACCACAGAATAGATGTCGTACATACCACCAGAGTTTGCACAAGCACCCATTGAAATCACCCATTTTGGCTCCAACATTTGTTCATACAAACGTTGAATTACAGGTGCCATTTTGACAAAGCAAGTTCCTGCAACGATCATCAAATCCGCTTGACGAGGTGAAGCACGAATAACCTCTGCACCAAAACGTGATAAATCATGAACGCCAGTTAATGTAGTTGCATATTCAACGTAGCAGCATGATGTACCAAAGTTGAATGGCCACAAGGAGTTCTTACGCCCCCAGTTCACAGCTGTATGCAACACATCTTCAAGACGTGTCATCATCACACTTTTATTAACTTCTTCCTCTAATGGATCAGTTACGATCTGACGATCTTGCAATGGATATTGATCGGCATCTGGATTCGCACGGGTTAAAGTATATTTCATCCCGACTTACTCCTGTTTAAATGATGATGTAGTCGGTGTTTTAGATTTAACACGACCAGAAGACTGTGCTGGAATATGACCTGTAGGATCGACAACCAATTCTTCAATGTTATTGAATCGAGTGATCTCAGCAATATTCATATTTGGCGAACCAATTTTCATTGCAACACCTGCAGATTTACGACGATCTACTGGCGCCCAGTTCAACGCACCAACAGAAATGGCATAAATCAAGGCAATCAAGAGATCAACCACAAAAATCACAACCGTGGTAAATCCAAACCACCCTACTTCACGCACAGATGTAGACCACGCGTAGAGATAGAGAGCTTCAAGATCAAAAACAACAAAGAAAATGGCAACGAGATAGAATTTGGCTGACAAGCGAATACGAGCACCGCCCGCACCTACTACGCCTGATTCAAACTGCTCTTGCTTGGCACGCCCCCATGCTTTACCCCCAAGGAGTAAAGGGACTGTCAGCATAAAAACGCAAAGAAATGTAACGCCGATCACGAAAGCGATAATCGCCCAATCGTATGGAGTAATGGCACTCATGCGGGGATAACTCCTGGCAGGCCTATTTTTAACAAAGAATGTATGTATTGGCCTTCAAATACACCAAACACAAAATTAATCCCGCCAATTGTACCTGATTTCTAATTTCTCATGCTAGTTGAAGCGCTTTAGTCTTTTGGATGATTTTGTTCATAAATTTACTGATATATATAAGATCAGTGTTAATTCACCCTCAAAAATCGATTAATCAAATCACGCATAAGTTATTAATCATTTTTTTCTATATTTATGCGCCAAAAACATTCTTCTTTTACAAGCCATGCGCAAAAATATAACAACATGAACCAAATGATTGCATAAGCATAAATTTATGGTGAAATTTTAAACAAAGTTTATATAATAGCGCCACTCAAAAGCCATCAGGAACAGCGTTAGAATGCCCTCACTTAAAGTCGCATCAAAATCTCTTTCGCTTTCCCAATTATTTCTATTGTTCAGTGCAGTTATCTTGTTCTGCTGTTTACTTGGCATCGCAACACGCCAACTTACATTTTTAGCTTCATTTTGGCCAGCTAACTCCGTTCTTTTAGGTATCCTGATTCGCTTCCCTCAAACACGCCACCCCATCAGTTTTATTGGCGCTATAGCAGGATATTTAATTGCAGATTCAATGCAAGATACCCTTTTTTGCTGAATGTATGTTTAACCTCAGCCAATTTACTTTATGTCATCACCACATTAGCGCTCTATATTAGATTTCGGAATTACATTCGCTCATTACATCAAGGTTACTTTTATCTCTTTTTATTTAGCTTTTGCTGTATTGGGGCTTTATCTAGTTCATTATTCGCAGCGATTTCACTCCCCTATTTTAATACTAAATTTGCTTTGGGTACGTTTTGGATCGATTTTGGCTATTGGTTTACGGCTGAAATCCAAAATGCCCTCTTACTTCTTCCTGCACTACTTAGTGCACCAAACTTTAAAGAGTTAAAACAACAATTTATAGAATTTAAAACTCAAACTGTTCAACAGAGTTTTCCGTTATTTGCAGTTCTTATTTCAATTGTGATTGCATATTACGATACAGGACCAGGTTCGCTACTTTACCCAATTGCACCCTTGATTTGGTGTGCGCTTGCTTATCGACATTTTTCTGTTGCAATCATTACTTCGATAACCTGTGCTTTTATCATTGATCATGTTTCAGAAAATTATTTACAACTCTATCCACATGAATATTTAAACAATACCATCTCTATTCGATTTGGCTTGATTATGATGACGATTGCACCTCTTACTGTGTCCAATATCAATATGGTAAGGTCAAAGCTCATTCAAGAATTACAACACATCATTGCACATGATGAACTCACCTCTAGTTTAACTCGACGGCAATTCCTCCAGTCAGTACAACTCCTACATGCTCAAGCTCAAAAAGCACAACAAACCACTGCATTTTTGATGCTCGATCTCGACCACTTTAAAAAAGTGAATGATACCTATGGTCATCAAATGGGAGACAAAGCACTGAAATATTGTGTACAGGTGATTCATTCATTACTCAGACCAAATGATTTACTTGGACGTTTAGGTGGTGAAGAATTCGCAATTTTTATGAGTGATATCGACCCTGATACAGCTTTTCAATATGCTGAAAATATACGTTTAAACATCAGTAAGATGCCTATTCCACTCAATGATCAGCAGCAGTTTTACATACAAGTCAGCATTGGAATCTGTTTGTGTACTCCTGAAAATCAACAGTCTATTGATGCACTATTTAAACAAGCTGACGATGCGTTGTATCAAGCCAAACATCAAGGACGAAACCAAGTTGTGATGTCGACATAATATGTTTCAATTCAGCTACATGCTTTAATTAAGTTTATACACTCTTGTCTTCATTCATCGGTATTCTAGAGTTATAAAACAAGGAGAAAAATATGCAGCTAGAATACACACATGACACAGACTATTTCTTTTTCTCACAACTCTTAATGCGTCATATCGAAACTTATATTCAAAAACATCCTGACGCAGACAATGCGATTTTTGACCTAAGAGATATTTATGAAGTTTTTAGAGAGGATTTTGCTGCGACCACTACAAATCTAGAAGGTATTCTAAATATTGCAGATACATATAAAGTCGAAACACTTGATGGAGATAAACCACTCATTCGAAACTATAAGATTGATGTAAAAAATAACTCTCTATTGATTGATTTTAATGCAGATGCATTACAGCGTTTAAAATCGGGGTATCCACTTATCGAACCAGATGCTTCTGTGCAAGAATAATTAATTGTGACAAAGAGAAACCTCAGATATCTGAGGTTTATTTTTTTGCAGGCTGTTTATAACGTTTTGCTGGCCATGTCATGATAAAACGCGCCCCACCGAGATTTGGGCTTTGATCGACTTGTATATCACCACCAAACCAATATGCGATACGGCTTACAATTGACAACCCCAATCCATAACCACCTGAGGCACGAGTACGACTATCATCTAAGCGTGCAAAAGCTTCGAAAATACGTGAGCGCTCTTGCTCTGGAATACCAGGACCATCATCTTCGACGCAGACATAAGCTTTACCATCTGCACGAACACCACCACTAATTCGCACTTTATTGTCACAATAGCGAACCGCATTCCCCACAAGATTTTGTACGACTCGATGTAAATAGCGTCTTTCAGCATCGACACGAAGCGCTAAAGGAGGTGCAATGAGTTCGATCTCTTTTTGTGTTTTCAGTGCTTCTGTTTCCATCGCCACTTGATCCAACACTTCAACTAGCACGACATCTTCAAAATCTAATGATGGTGTACCCTGCTCCAATTTGGCATAAGTCATAATCTCATCAATCAAGGTATTCAGCGCTTCAATGTCTTTATCAATCATATCCACTTGCTGAATCCGATAATTATAATCATCTTCTTCGGCAAGCATTTCCATCCCAAAGCGTATACGAGCAACAGGTGTGCGCAACTCATGAGAAACCGCACGCATCAACTCACGTTGTGCCTCGATTAAACGCTGAATATGATCGGACATATTGTTATAACTGGATGCCAAGTTTGCCATTTCATCGCTTCCCTCGATCGGGACACGCAATGACAGATCACCAGATTTCATTTTGTTTAAGGCATGACGAACCTGACGAATCTTTCGTTCTAAAGGTAAAATCAATCCATATACGCCTAAACTCAACAAGAATAAGCTAAATAGAGTAATCCCTGCTGCAAGCTGGAATGGCATCCAATTGAACATTGGGACTGGACCTAAGACCAAAACTTGTGCTGGATGATTCGGCATTGGTGAAACAATCGAAATAGTTGTACCTCGAACAGTCGCACTGTCCTTATACAACAGGACACTTTGATCTTGGCGTAAACGACCAATTTGCTCTGAATCGAGATTAATCTCACGAATATCTAAAATATCAATCGGATAATAGAAGTGCTTTTTAATTTTTTCTAAGTATTCACGCTCTTGTCCAGGATAGAAAATTAAATAATCCAAGACAAATATAGGCAACGCCTTCATCTGACGTTCGCCAATTTTATCTACTTTAATATAGATAAAATGCTTTGGGTCATCTTTTAGACCAATAATAATATAACCAACCCCGTTGTTCGCATCGTAGCGCACAACAGACTTTTGCTCAGAAATTCGTCTTTTCTCAGTTCGAGATAATTCAACACGCGCAGCATCAACATAATAAATTGGAAGCTCTAACAAATCAGAAGCATCAGAAATCCAATCTAGCTTTTGCTGCTTGGCAGGTTGGCGAGATACCCCTTCACTAATTACGAATGAAATCCCATCCGTAAGTGATTCACGATATTCTTGCGCACGTTGGTAGTTAATGATTTGAACCAGCAAATAACAAAATGCGGCAACCACAACCACTAAAACGACCAAACCAGCATAGATACGCAAGAATATGCTGTTTTTGAGTACTCGACTTACCATAAGGTCAATAATTCCAAACTAATTAAAGTCCCTCCTGAGCAGTAAACTGCACAAGTCCCTTTTTTCAAGGGAGCCATCCCCCTTTCATGAAAAAGAGGGATTCGGAGGATTTAGACCCCGTTGGTTTCTTTTACAAATAAATAACCTTTACTACGTACTGTTTTAATACGTTTAGGGTTTTCTGGATCATCACCGATTTTTGGACGAATACGTGAGATACGTACGTCGATCGAACGATCTTGTCCATCGTATTCAATACCACGTAAGCGTTCAAAAATGTCTTCACGTGATAAAATACGACCTGCATTAGATGCTAATAACCATAATAAGTCATATTCAGCACTAGTGAAGTCTACTAATTCGCCATTTAAAGTGACTGAGCGACCACCATTATCAATCACAAGATCATCAAATTCGATACGTTGAGCAACTTCATCTTCTACTGTTTTGTCAGTACGACGTAAAAGTGCGCGAATACGAGCCAACAACACACGTGGCTGTACAGGTTTAGCGACATAATCATCTGCACCCATTTCTAAACCAAGTACCTGATCCATATCTTCAGTACGCGCTGTCAACATCAAGATCGGTTGATGGTAATGTGGGCGAACTTCACGACAAACTGTTAAGCCATCTGCGCCTGGTAACATCACATCAAGTACAACTAAATCTGGTTGTTCGCTAATAATACGACGAATGGCACGGTTACCATCTGTTTCAACACCAACTTCTAACCCATTACGGATTAAATACTCTTGTGTTAAACGCGCTAATCGTTCGTCATCTTCAACAATCAAAATCTTCGGTAACTTTTCTTCTTGGCTCATATGTTTGCCCCTACAATCAGAGAGAATCTATCTTTAAAAATCTGACAGATACATTGGTTTATGTTTTGCAATATACACACGTTTACATTGTAAACAAGTAGTCGTTCACCAAACTGATACACGGCAATATAGTTTTGTTATATTTTTATTAAAATTATGAATTTTAATAGGTTTTTAAATTTCAAGCTCAGTTTAAGAGCAGAATGAATTTTGAGTATAGATTTTGTACCAGTGTTAAACAATTTGTTTCTTAACTGATCGATACTGATTTAAGTGTTTGTTTTTTGAGTTATCCACAGAGTTATCTATAAGCCTTTTTAGGCGGCTTTGTTATGCTATGTGCCTGTGAATTCAGCAGTTAAGACATGAAAAAAAATTTACTAAAATGTCAAGGATTGATCTGCTGTTAAAAATCCCGTATCTTGTGTTGAAAATAAACTTTAACCACTAAGTATTGTGTTTATCCCTCAAACATCGTGGCATACTTTTTGCTCGATTCAAACGGTCCATGAACATAAAAATAGATGATAATGGAGCTATGCTGACATGAGCATCATCACTTCTACTCCTGGCCAACTTCAGGTTATTAAGCGCACTGGCGAAATTGCGACTTTTAATGCTGAGAAAATCTCTGTTGCGATTGGGAAAGCATTTTTAGCTGTTGAAGGTCAACAAGGAGCAGACTCAAGTCGCATCCATGACCGTATTTCTCAACTTACTGAAATGGTAATGAACACGTTTAAACGTCGTTTACCATCTGGCGGTACGATTCACATCGAAGAAATTCAAGATCAAGTTGAATTGGCACTCATGCGTACAGGCGAGCAAAAAGTTGCTCGTGCTTATGTGATTTATCGTGAACAACGTGCAACTGCTCGTCAGCAAACAGGTGCAAATCACCATCCAACATTACAAATCACCGATCACAATGGTCAGCTCCAACCGTTGGATTTAGGTGCGCTTACAGCAACGATTGAAACTGCAAGCGAAGGCTTGGAAGGAATTGACGTTCAAGCGATTGTCGATGAAACCGTTAAAAACCTTTATAACGGCGTAAAAGAAAGTGACATCGCAACAACGATGATGATGGCGACTCGTACGCGTATCGAACAAGAGCCAAATTATACTTATGTGACTGCACGCTTGTTATGTAATGAGCTTGTCGGCACTGGATTAGAATTCTTAGGTTTATCAACAGATACATCTGAGAATGATGCTTTAGAACCTTTCTTGAAGAAAGGGATCGAGCTTGATCTTTTATCTCCTGATCTTCTTAATTTTGACCTTGCTAAATTATCAGCAGCGATTCAACCTGAACGCTCAAATCAATTTACCTATCTAGGTCTACAAACTTTATTCGATCGTTACTTCATTCATTCAAATGGTGTACGTTTTGAATTACCACAATTATTCTTTATGCGTGTTTCAATGGGTCTCGCACTCAATGAAGAAAATAAAGAAGAGCGTGCAATCGAGTTTTATAACTTATTATCTAGCTTCGATTACATGGCATCTACGCCAACGCTATTTAACTCAGGTACATTACGCCCACAACTATCAAGCTGTTATTTAACAACAATTGGTGATGACCTATATGACATTTATGGTGCGATGCGTGACAACGCAATGCTTTCTAAATGGGCTGGTGGTTTAGGTAATGACTGGACACCTGTACGTGCTTTGAACTCATATATCAAAGGTACAAATGGTAAGTCTCAAGGTGTTGTTCCATTCCTTAAAGTAGCGAATGATACCGCAGTCGCTGTTAACCAAGGTGGTAAGCGTAAAGGTGCGGTTTGTGCGTACTTAGAAACTTGGCACTTAGATGTTGAAGAATTCCTAGAGTTACGTAAAAACACAGGTGATGATCGTCGTCGTACTCACGACATGAATACAGCGAACTGGGTTCCTGATTTATTCATGCAACGTGTATTTGAAGATGCTGAATGGACATTATTTACACCTTCAGAAACGCCTGATCTACACGATCTAACAGGTGCTGAGTTTGCTGAACGTTATACGCATTACGAAGCAGTAGCAAAAGAACAAAACATGCTACACAAGAAAGTACGTGCCAAAGACTTATGGCGCAAAATGCTTTCGATGTTATTTGAAACAGGTCATCCGTGGATCACATTCAAAGACGTATGTAACTTACGTTCACCACAACAACACGTTGGCGTGGTGCACTCATCAAACTTGTGTACTGAAATTACATTGAACACAAGCCAAGATGAAATCGCAGTTTGTAACTTGGGTTCGATTAACCTTGTACAACACGTTCAAGGTGGTGTGTTAGATCGTGAGAAATTAGCTCGCACGATTAAAACTGCGGTACGTATGCTCGACAACGTAATCGACATTAACTACTACGCTGTACCACAAGCGAAAAACTCGAACTTAAAGCACCGCCCTGTCGGTATGGGTATCATGGGCTTCCAAGATGCACTATATGAAATGGGCATTGCTTACGGTTCAGATGCAGCAGTTGATTTTGCTGATGAATCTATGGAAGTGATCAGTTACTACGCGATTCAAACATCAAGCGATCTTGCGCTAGAGCGTGGTGCTTATTCAACATTTAAAGGTTCATTGTGGGATCAAGGCATCCTACCAATCGACTCTTTAGAGTTAGTTGCTAAATCACGTCCTGAACGTATGTTCGAAGTTGATCGTACTCAACGTTTGGATTGGGATAGCTTACGTGCCAAAGTTCAAAAAGATGGTATGCGTAACTCAAATGTAATGGCGATTGCACCGACTGCAACGATTTCAAACATTTGTGGTGTGTCTCAGTCGATTGAGCCAACATTCCAAAACTTGTATGTGAAATCTAACCTTTCAGGTGAATTCACAGTGATCAACCCTTACCTTGTTCGTGCATTAAAAGAACGTGGTCTATGGGATACCGTGATGGTAAATGATCTGAAACACTTTGAAGGTTCAGTTCAGAAGATTGCGCGTATTCCTGAAGAATTGAAAGCAATCTTCGCGACAGCTTTTGAAGTGGAAACTCGTTGGATCGTTGATGCTGCATCACGTCGTCAAAAATGGATTGATCAAGCACAGTCGCTTAACCTTTACATCGCTGGTGCAAACGGTAAGAAACTTGACATTACCTATAAGATGGCATGGTTACGTGGTCTTAAAACGACTTATTACCTCCGTGCTTTGGGTGCGACTTCTGCTGAGAAATCAACAATCAATACTGGTGCATTGAACGCAGTTAAACCAGCATCAGTTGAGGCTCCTGTCGTTGCAGCTCAAGCGGTTGAAGATAAGAAACCAGAAGCTCAAGTTGAAGAAGATGGTTTCACTACAGCAGCTCCAGTTCCAATGGCATGTTCAATTGACAATCCAGACTGTGAAGCTTGTCAGTAATTTAATCCAATAAAGCACCCTTCTTTATAGCAAGAAGGGTTCTAAAGATTAAGGCAAAGAGTATGATGACTATGACTCATAACTATATGTTGGGATTAGCTGTTCTGATCTTTGCCTTTATTTTCTTTTATGTACCGATGGTTTATGCATTTTTAGCCATTCGTAAACAACAGCGTAAGCAAAATAAGTCTTAGGAATTACTGACGATAGCCCGTCAACAGCATAAATATTAATAAGACTTAATTTTGCTTACACAATATAAGCGTATAGTTAAAGACATCGTTGTTGAGAGATGTCTATTACGGCTACACACAACGAAGAGAGAACGAAAATGTCTATCCTAAGTTGGGACGATTTTGAAGATGATTCGCAAAAACCGACTACACCTGAACACAAGTCTGCGTCCCTCGACTCGCAAAAAACGGTTAATACGCAGGTGGTATCTAATGCAGAGCAATCATCGCCGAGCATGGCAGCTGCACAACCCGTTGGAGCCAGTGCCAACCGAGCAACAAATCCAACCGATTCGTTGGCTAGAGCATCTGCAGCCCTAGATCATTTGGACGTTGCACCGGGCTTAGAAGAGCTTGAAATGGGTGCTCAGCGTGTACAAGTTGACGACAAAGCCATGATCAACTGTCGTGCGGATTTAAACCAACTTGTTCCATTCAAATATGAGTGGGCTTGGCAAAAATACTTGGATGGGTGTGCAAACCACTGGATGCCACAAGAAGTTAACATGAACCACGATATCGCACTTTGGAAGTCTGAAAATGGCTTAACCGAAGATGAGCGCACTATCGTTATGCGTTCTTTAGGTTTCTTCTCAACAGCAGATTCATTGGTTGCGAACAACTTGGTTTTGGCGATTTATCGTCATATTACAAACCCTGAATGCCGCCAATACATCTTGCGTCAAGCATTTGAAGAAGCGATTCACACGCATGCTTACCAATACTGTATCGAATCTTTAGGTATGGACGAAGGCGAAGTCTTCAACATGTACCGTGAGATTCCAAGTGTTGCACGTAAAGCATCATGGGGCTTGAAATATACTCAATCTTTAAGTGATCCTACATTCCACACAGGTACGCCTGAAAACGATCAACGTTTACTTCGTAACTTGATTGCATTCTACTGTGTATTAGAAGGTATTTTCTTCTACTGTGGTTTTACTCAAATCTTGAGTATGGGTCGTCGCAACAAGATGAATGGTGTTGCTGAGCAATTCCAATACATCCTACGTGATGAATCAATGCACTTGAACTTTGGTATCGATATGATCAACCAAATCAAGATTGAGAACCCTCACCTTTGGACTGCTGAATTCCAACAAGAAGTGATTCAAATGATTCTTGAAGGTACGATGCTTGAGATCGAATATGCACGTGACACTATGCCACGCGGTGTATTGGGCATGAATGCAAGCATGATGGAAGAATATTTGAAGTTCATCTGTAACCGTCGTTTATCGCAACTTGGTTTACCAGAGCAATTCGCTGGTGTAACAAACCCATTTGCATGGATGTCTGAGATGATGGACTTGCGTAAAGAGAAGAATTTCTTCGAGACGCGCGTAACAGATTACCAAACAGGTGGTGCTTTGAGCTGGTAAGTATTTGCTCACCAAGTCACCCATATAAGAAAGCTGTCTCAAAGACGGCTTTTTTATAGCTATTAAAATGCCATGCCAGTTCTTATCAAATAAAATTAAACTAAGTAAATATAATTTCTTTTTTAACAATAAGCTAAATAAACCACTATTAAAGTAATCTTGAATCTTACATTTTTAAACATTTGGTAAACAAAAACACTGCCTAAATTAAAGTAAAATTCACAAACTTTTTTCTCTCGCATCAGTTGGGCAACCCCTGCGCTGATGTGCATTTGCGCTCACTCATCATTTAAATCTTTTCTCTCTATATCATCCATATAGGGGGTCATTTAATTTTTAAGGTAAATTGAATGAAAAAATTTTGGAAGTACTTATTAGTACTACTTCTAGTACTCATAGTTATTGCAATTGCCTTTCTTTTTAGACCTGTTACGTCTAAGGCAATTAAAACGAAAAACGACGAACCTGTGGTTGATGTTGTACTTATCGGTGGCGGTATCATGAGTGCCACGCTCGGTACATATCTCAACGAGTTACAACCTGACTGGAACATCCGTATGTACGAACGTCTTGATGCAGTTGCTCAAGAAAGTTCAAACGGCTTTAACAATGCAGGTACTGGTCACTCTGGCTTTATGGAAATGAATTATACCGAAGAGAAAGACGGTAAAATGGACATTTCTAAAGCTGTCAAAGTTGCTGGTCAATTCGAAATTGCTAAACAGTTTTGGGCATATCAAGTTCAGAAAGGTGTGTTAAATACGCCAAATACCTTTATCAATCCTGTTCCACACATTGCATTTGTATGGGGCGATAATGTGAACTTCATGGAAAAGCGTTATGCAGCCATGATTCAAGATCCATTATTTGCTGGCATGAAAATGACAGAAAACCCATCTGAAATTAAGCAATGGGCACCATTAGTCATGAATGGTCGTGATCCACAGCAAAAAGTTGCTGCGACACGTATGGATGTGGGTTCGGATGTGAACTACGGGGCGATTACAACTCAATTGGTAAGCCATCTTGAGAAGAGCCCGAATTTCCAACTCAGAACGTCAACAGAGGTTACTGGTATTAGTCGTAATGATGACAACACTTGGTCAGTTGCATTCAAAGATTTAAAATCTGGTGAAACAAATCACGTCAAAACACGTTTTGTATTTATCGGTGCTGGTGGTGCTGCAATTAAGTTGTTGCAAATGACAGGGTGAACCGTACCGGGTTTGTCGGAGACTTTTTTATTTAAGTTAGGCCACCTGACCTAACGGGTTAATCTTATCATAGTACATTGCTTCAAACTCAAAAGGTGATACATAACCCAGTGCACTGTGTACACGCTCTTTATTGAACCAATCTACCCAGTTTAGTGTCGCAAGTTGTACATCCGCTAAACCTTGCCAATCCGCTTTTAAATATTCAATCACCTCTGTTTTGTATAAGCCATTCACCGTTTCAGCCAAAGCATTATCGTATGAATCACCGGTCGTACCGACTGATGCTCGTAAATTTGCTGCTTCTAAACGATTGGTATAACGAATGGAAAGATATTGCACGCCTCTGTCACTATGATGAATCACGTTCTTTGGCATGCCTCGATCATGCAATGCTTGCTCCAGTGCATCGAGCACCATATCTGTATTCATACGTGTTGATACTTTCCATCCAACAATTGCTCGCGAGAACACATCAATAATAAAGGCGGTATAGACCCAGCCTGAATGAGTTTGAATATACGTGAAGTCAGCGACCCACAGCTGGTCAGGATGATCTGCATTAAAATTGCGTTTTACTAAGTCATCTGCTCGTTTTTGATCATCTCGGCTACGGGTGGTTTGTTTATTCTTACCACGCCAAACACCTTGTATACCTAGCTTCTGCATCAATCGAGCAACTGTACAACGTGCGATAACATAACCTTCACGTTTCAATTGTTGCCAGACCTTACGCACACCATATCGACCTAAACTTTCTTTCCAAATACGTTTGATTTGCTCTGCATGATGTAAATCATGCAGAGCACGTTTCGCTCGATGTTCTGGGTTATCAACGAGATCTAAAGCCCGATAATAGGTCGAAGCTGCAATCGGTAAAATTCTACAAATCGCTTCAACACCATATCGATCTTTATTGTTCTGGATAAAATCCACCATTATTTGTGTGGGCGGTCGAGCTCCGCCTGGGCGAAAAAAGCGGCTGCTTTACGTAGAATTTCGTTAGCACGTTGCAGTTCTTTATTTTCACGTTCGAGTTGTTTAATACGTTCTTGATCTGAAAGTTGCTGTACTTTAATTGGGTTTTGTTTATCTAAATATTTTTGATACCAAACACGTAGAGTTTCAGGAGTACAACCTATCTTGGGAGCAATAGCGGTGATTGCAGCCCAAGTAGAAGGATAATCTTTTTCAGATTCAATCAATAATTGAACCGCTCTATCTCTGATTTCAGGGGTGTATTTTACTTTTTTCATCGGGACATTCTCTCAAGAAAAGTGGTCTCCGACAAACCCGGTACGGTTCAGGGCTTCCAGAAGCACAACAATATGCAGGCTTCCCTGTGGGTGGTGAGTTCTTGGTGACTGATAATCCTGCGATTACAGCTCAACATACAGCAAAAGTATATGGTCGTGCAGATCTAGGTGCGCCGCCAATGTCAGTTCCACATATTGATACACGTTATATTGATGGCAAAAAATATGTCTTATTTGGTCCATTTGCAACTTATTCAAACAAGTTCCTGAAACAAGGTTCACAGCTTGATTTGTTAGCATCAACCAATAAAAACAACGTATTGCCAATGGCAGCGATTGGTCTACAAAATGCTGATCTTGTCCAATATTTAGTAAGCCAAGTGTTGATGTCAGACGAAGACCGCTTCAACGAGTTGAAAAAATACTATCCAGAAGCAGATCCGAAAGACTGGCATTTACGTCAGGGTGGTCAACGTGTTCAGATCATTAAGAAAGAACCAGGTAAACCTGCGAAATTGCAATTCGGTACGGAAATCTTTGCATCACAAGATAAATCTGTAACTGCATTGCTCGGTGCTTCTCCTGGTGCTTCAACGTCTCCTTACATTATGCTCAACTTGCTTGAAAAAGCCTTCCCTGAGCAAACTAAAGGTGTTTGGAATACCAAACTGCATGAGATTGTACGTTCTTATAGTCAGGATTTATCAGAAAATCCTGCATTGTTGGATCAAGTGCGTCAGTATACGAGTTCAACTTTAGGTTTGAACTATACAACGCCTAAAAACTTGCTACCTACAAAACAAGTTGCAAAAGTCGAAGCTGCTGCACATTAAGCACGCTTAAACTGAAACAGAAAGGGATGAGTTTCGACTCTTCCCTTTTTTATTTTCTCATTTTGAATTATGTCCACTGATTGTTCTCATTCTGCCTTTGCGGTATTTCGTTGTCGTGATTTTTCATTTTTAACGATAAATCAAGCTTGTTTGACATTTGCTGTGTTGATACAAGAGATTGTTATCGCCTTTCAACTGTATCAAATTACCAAGAATCCATTGATGCTTGGCTTGGTAGGTCTAATGGATTTTATTCCATTTTTGGTATTGTCTTTGTGGGGTGGTTATATTGCAGATCGTTTCAATCGTCAGCGGATTTTACAGCTTAGTTTTAGCCTAGCAATTCCATTATCAATCGCACTTTGGATTTGTTTTGATCTATTTGAGCATGATCATATCAATGCCAACATTCTACTGATTTCTAACTTTGGTATTTTATTCTTATTTGGATGTATTCGTGGAATTTACAGCCCTTGTTTCAATTCACTGCGCCCTTTTATTGTCCCAGAACATTTATATGCCCGCGCAGCCACTTGGACCAGCATGTGCTGGCAAGTATGTGGCATTCTAGCACCAGTCATTGGAGGATTAATGCTTGCACATTTGCGCTTATCTGTCGTGTTTAGTGTTATTACAAGCTTATTCCTCATAGGTAGCTTAGCTTTATGGGCTCTAACAAGTAGAACTTTTCCTGAGATGCAATCCGAGTCTGCCTTACTCAGTATCAAAGAAGCTTTTCTCTATATTCGTAAAACTAAAATCATTTTTTGGGCAATGTTTCTTGATTTAAGTTCAGTATTTTTTGGAGGAGTAATTGCCCTACTGCCTATTTTTGCCAGTGATATTTTGCAAGTCGGATCAACAGGTTTTGGCATATTACGCTCGGCACCAGCCTTAGGTGCTTTATTGACTATGCTGATTTTGGTTCGATATCCTCCAAAATATCAGCCATGGAAAATCATGTTGCTCAGCCTTACTGGTTTTTCATTATGTACTTTGTTATTTGCTGTTACTAGATATTACTTTTTATCTGTCTTGTTTCTCATTATTATAGGTTCGTGTGATAGTGTTAACATTATTATCCGCCAAACTTTACTGCAACTCATTCCCCCACGAGACATGCTTGGTCGTATCGCAGCGATTAATGGCATCTTTGTGACATCAAGTAATGAGCTTGGTGCTTTGCACTCAACGCTAATGACACGTTTCCTCACGGTTGTGCCAGCAGTTCTGATTGGTGGCTCACTTTCTTTAGCTTGTGTTGTTTTAGCAAAATTTAAGACCAAAGACCTCATGCGGTTTCACTTTTAGCTTTGCTTGACTACGCTTTCAAATCGTTTATGTGTTATGAAACATTCTTTGCCCGCTTCTTCTGAGTCGTCTAAATTTATTATTTCTTCTATTTTTATATGGCTGACTTTGTTATGGTTACAAGCAACCTATATTGTGATTATTGGCGGCAATAGTTATCTGTTTTGGACAGCACTAGGTTTATTCGTACTCACCGCATTAAGTTTCCGTCCAAGTTCTTTAAAAAATAGAATTGCTCTTGTACTGACACTGGTATTACTGGGCAATTTAGTTTTCCACTCCCTGTTCTGCACTTATTTAATCTTAGCTTTTTATTGTATTTTTTATTTATATTCAGGGCATTATAAATACAAAAGATTTATGAAACTCTTCTGCCTATTCTTCATTATGATTTTATTTGCACTGTATCAAACGCAGTCTTTGCAAGAATTAAAAAGCCATTATGCTCCCTATGAAACAGGTGAAACATGGCAAAAATATGGTGCGCTATAGACCATAACATTTATGTTTGTTGTGGTTTTGATCAAATCATTTTTGTCTATATGTATCCATAAACTGAAGTGTATCCTTCAGAGTGAGTTGGGCCGGTTTGGTGTCCAACAGAAATTGATATTCATGAGCTGTAGGATCAGTTTTCTGATCAAAATATCGTGATTTGGTTGCTACACCAACTTTCTGCAATTGTTTTTCTAGTTGGCGAGCTTGTTGTTCAAATGAAGCGGTATTGCCATCTGTTAAATAAATTGGTGGAAGTGCTGCGTTTAGATATTCAGACACCACTAATCCTTTATCCTCAGTACGAGTAAGCCAGTCTTTGTCCTCTAAATATGCCCAACCAATACGTCCAAATGCAAATCGGGTAATCGCAGAGTTTGCCTGTAGAACCATATTTTTCAAATCATAAGGACCACAATACAATAAACCACCTCGGATGTCGGATGGATTTAAGGTTTCCTGAATATTGAGCAAGTCTGCATATTGAGGGTTGGATTGAGTGAGTAAAAATTGCAAAGCGATCTGTGCTCCAGCGGAGTCCCCTGCAATAAATATATTCGCCATATTTAAATTATGTTGTTTAGCAAAGCTCGTTTTTATATAACGAATGGCTTCAGAAACTTGAATGACAGGTTCAGGATATTTTGCGGTCGGCACAAGTTCATAATTGAGCACAAAGACAGAGTAACCTTGTGAGGCTAATTCAGTTGCATAAGCTTTCACTTCAAGCTTATCTCCACCGACAAATCCGCCACCATGCACCCAAATTACTACGGGCTGATGAGCTAAAGGCACTTTAGTCTTGTAGAAGTCAAATGTATTTCTTTGAAACTTTGATGGATAGGTTATGTTTGTCGATACAATCACGTTCGGCTCTTGGTACTGAGCAGGTCGTGAATCTTTTGGAATGCTAAATAAACTGTGCTGCAATAACCAAATTGTCGGCTTAGGACTGACAAATAATACAGATACAAAGATCACAACCATGAGAGCACAAAATATCATTATTTTTTTCATTTGAAGTTCCTTCTAGTCTCATATTTGCGAGTTATCAGTTTATAAAACATTGATTCTTCTCTGTTGGCTGTTCGATTATGATCATTCGAACTACAAGATCAGCCAACACTTAATAAGAAAAAATAAGCTAGATTATGAAGCAAATTATACTTTGTAAAATCTTCACGATTTAAAAAAAACCCCACAGAAATGTGAGGTCTTGTAATTAGTCTTGTGAGTCAGGATAAAGAGGACGATTCCCTGGACTAATTCGGTTGATATGTAAGAAAGTCATATGACGCTCATACTTATCTAAAATGTCATTAATGACCTGCTCTTTGGTATATCCAACCAAGTCATTGTCTTGAGAACCTTCATACAAGAATGTTTCCAAACGATAATAATATTGCTTACCACGTTTGCCTCGTTCACTAAATGTCGGAGCGATATAGCGTACAGGCCAAATTTGATAGACAAAATTATGCTCATCTTCAATGAAAATCGTTAAGTCTAGGTGATACAGCTTATCGTGATATTCAGATTCGCCTTGATTAACCTCAACGTTCATCCCTCGTTTAATCAGTTCATCAGCAACCGTTTGCACTGCAGGTCTACATACATTATCGAGCATACGCAATGTTTCATGGCTACCAGGATGATGCATGACACGTGAAAGGCGTTGTTTCCAATTTAGAATATCGACATTAACCACTACAGGTGCAGCATTTAAGCTACGGCTAGCTTTACGATAATCTTCTAAACGGAGAGATTTATAGAGTCCAGCCATCACAAGCAGCATAACAAAGCTAAACGGTAATCCCATGATTACGGTTGCACTTTGTAAAGCAGTAATACCATTTGCCATCAACATCGCGATGGTCAATAAACCAATCGCAATCGCCCAAAACACACGTAACCAACGTGGCGCATCATTATCGACATTGGAGAATTTAGTTGTGAAATTTCCAAGAACTAATGCCCCAGAATCAGCAGAGGTCACATAGAACAGAAGCCCTGTAATGGTTGCTACACCAGCAACAAATCCAAACCACGGATACTGTGCCAATAAGTCATAAAACCCATGTGCAGGATCTGTCAAAACAGTTTGGGCTAAAGCTGTATTACCATCAAAAATAACATTGTACAAAGCACTGTTACCAAAGATTGATAACCATGTGATCGTGAATAGTAGAGGAATAATCAAAGTTCCACAGACAAACTCACGAATGGTACGACCACGTGAAATACGTGCCAAAAACAGACCTACAAATGGAGACCAAGCCACCCACCATGCCCAAAAGAATAATGTCCAACTATTCATCCACTCTTTCGGCTGTTCAAATGCAAAACTGTCTAAAGCTAAGCTTGGAAAGCGGCTGATATAGTCACCAAAGTTTTGTACCAAGGCATTTAATAAGAACTCTGTATTTCCTAAAAACAGCACAAATAGCATTAAACCAATAGCGGCGTAAATATTAATTTCAGGAAGTACTTTAATGCCTTTATTGACACCTGCTGTTACCGAAATAATCGTCACAATCACAGCAACTAAAATCAGTCCAGATTGAACCCATAAACCTTCTGGCCAATCAAATAAAACATGCAAACCATAATTGATTTGAACAACTGCAATACCACAAGTCGTTGCGATACCGAAAATCGTCCCAATCACGGCGGCGGTATCTACGGTATGACCAATCGGACCATCAATTTTTTTACCAAAAATCGGATAAAGCGCAGAACGAATGGTCAGAGGTAAGTTATAGCGATAACTAAAATATCCCAAAGCCATGCCGACTAAGGCATACATACCCCAGCCTGTTAGACCATAATGAAATAAAGTCCATACCATCCCTTGACGAGCGGCTTCATAAGTTTGCCCCTCACCCACCGGTGGATTCATATAATGTGACAGTGGTTCAGCCACCGAGAAAAACATTAGATCTGTGCCGATACCTGCGGCGAACAGCATTGCCGACCAACTCAGCAGGCTAAACTCAGGTTTGGAATGTTTAGGACCTAGCTTTATATCGCCATAACGAGAACAAGCGATAAAAACCACAAAGATGAGGTAAAGCGTTGCGGCAAGTAAGTAATACCAACTGAATTTATCACTCACCCAAGCCAGTACAACATTGAGCAAATGATTCGAAAAATCATTAAATAAAATCGTCGTCAGTGAAAATATTAAAATTATGAGCGCTGAAACATAAAAGACCACGCGATTTAACTGATCTTTTGTTTGAATAGATGAATCATCAACTGCTCTTGGATTATCTGTCACCATACAATCCTCAAGGAAAATTTAAATTTTGAAAGTTGTTTTTCTCAATAACTCGACCACGATTTATTGACGAAAACAACGAGAAGACACAGCATTTAAAAGATATTAAAAACAACACCAATCATTGCATAAGCTGCATTTTTGTAATTACCCGTGTGGATGCAAAGAAGCATTTTTAAGAGTAATTGAGCTTAAACCCAACCACTAAAAATCCATTCAATAAATCAACACTTTTGATACTTTAACAGGGATCTCCGATAACACAGTTAAGAGTTATGTAAAGCACCCTTGTTGCAAATACTATACTTTTAATTGATTGAACATTCAATCAATTAAAAGTATCATGATGTTGTGTTATCATTTTCTGCATCCAGATTTTAATCTAACGCCTTAATAATTTTAGGCATTTATGGCAACTACACATGACCAAACGCAGAGTTAAACCTGAACACGAACGCCGTGAAGAGATCGTTAATGCCGCATTTGAAGTGATTTATGAAGTGGGTTTATCACAAACCACCATTTCACAAATTGCAAAAAAAGCGGAAGTCTCAACAGGTATCGTCAGCCATTATTTTGGTGATAAGCAAGGGTTAATGATCAACTGTATGCGAGAGATGCTCAAGAGATTGCATCTCACCTCTCTGCAATACAAAGCCAATACAGCAGATCAACAACCTGAAAACCAAATTAAGGCAATCATTGATTCAAACTTTGATAGTAGTCAGGTCAATAAAACCGCTATGCGCGTTTGGTTAGATTTTTGGTCAGCCAGTATGCATAGCCCAGAGCTTGCACGTTTACAGCGCATTAATGATCGACGCTTGTATTCGAACTTAAAACATCACTTTTTAAAACTGATGCCAAGTGAAAGTGCAAGTACTGCTGCGAGTGGCTTAGCGGCACTGATCGATGGGTTATGGCTACGAGGCGGACTCGTGGGGAATGATCATTTCGATCGGCAGAATGCAAGACGAGTTGCCTATGACTATTTAGACATGCAACTTCAACTGGCTAAACCCTTATTTCAGGAGAGACAAAATGAATGATGTGCAAACTCATCCATTGTATATCCACGGTCAATATGTCAATGCCACAAGTGGTGTGAGTTTTGACAGTATCAATCCAGCCAATGGCAACGTAATTGCCCATATCCAACAAGCCTCTCAACAAGATATCGAAAAAGCTGTTCAAAGTGCTCAACAAGGTCAAAAAGTTTGGGCGGCAATGACAGCAGTTGAGCGTTCTCGTATTTTACGTCGAGCTGTAGATATTTTACGTGAACGCAATGATGAACTAGCAAAACTTGAAACCTTAGATACAGGTAAAGCTTATAGCGAAACATCGACTGTCGATATTGTGACAGGTGCTGATGTGCTCGAATATTACGCAGGTTTAGCGACAGCCATCCAAGGTGAACAAGTTCCATTACGCGAAAGTAGTTTCTTCTATACTCGCCG
The DNA here is from genome assembly GCF_030913345.1 of Acinetobacter sp. A22. Taxonomy (NCBI): domain Bacteria; kingdom Pseudomonadati; phylum Pseudomonadota; class Gammaproteobacteria; order Moraxellales; family Moraxellaceae; genus Acinetobacter; species Acinetobacter sp. A22. The sequence goes on along the minus strand of NZ_CP133162.1, from coordinate 142,646 downwards.
TGAACCTTTAGGTGTCGTTGCAGGCATCGGTGCTTGGAACTATCCGATTCAAATTGCTTTATGGAAATCCGCTCCTGCGCTCGCTGCGGGCAATGCCATGATTTTCAAACCAAGTGAAATCACTCCACTCACTGCATTTAAACTTGCTGAAATTTATACCGAAGCAGGTGTACCTGATGGTGTATTCAACGTCGTACAAGGGGCTGGTCGTGATATCGGTCAATGGCTGACAGAACATCCTGTCATTGAAAAAATTTCGTTTACTGGCGGCGTTGAAACTGGCAAAAAAGTGATGGCAAGTGCTGCTGCTTCGAGCTTAAAAGAAGTGACTATGGAACTTGGCGGTAAATCACCACTGATCATCTGTGAAGATGCAGATATGAATAAAGCCGCAGATATTGCGGTGATGGCGAACTTCTTTAGTTCTGGTCAAGTCTGTACCAATGGTACGCGTGTCTTTATTCCAGCATCATTAAAAACAGAATTTGAAAATGCAGTATTAGAACGTGTGCAACGTATTCGTATCGGCGACCCAATGAACGCAGATACCAACTTTGGCCCATTGACCAGTTTCCCACATATGGAAAAAGTTCTTTCCTACATCAATGCAGGCAAACAACAAGGTGCTAAATTGCTGATCGGTGGTGATCGGGCAGATGGTGAATTGGCCGAAGGTGCATATGTATTACCGACAGTATTTACAGACTGTACTGATGATATGCGAATAGTGCAGGACGAAATCTTTGGTCCAGTCATGAGCATCTTGAGCTACCAAACTGAAGATGAAGTCATTCTTCGTGCCAATAACACCACTTTTGGTCTAGCAGCAGGTGTGGTGACACCAGACATTAACAAAGCACATCGCATTATTCACCAAATCGAAGCTGGTATTTGTTGGATCAATACTTGGGGCGAATCCCCTGCTGAGATGCCAGTCGGTGGTTATAAACAATCAGGTGTAGGTCGTGAAAATGGGATCTCGACCCTATCTCACTACACACGCATTAAATCCGTTCAAGTTGAGCTTGGTGATTACCAAAGCATTTTCTAAAAGCATTGCGCTTTATCTTATCTTGATCAACTGAGTCACATGTATTCAGTTGATCTTGCAACAAATAAAGGCAGATTATGAATAAGCAAGAATACGATTATATTATTATTGGTGCAGGCTCAGCAGGTAACGTCCTTGCTGCACGTTTAACTGAAGATGCAGATATCTCAGTATTATTATTAGAAGCAGGCGGTCCAGATTATCGGCTTGATTTCCGCACGCAAATGCCAGCCGCTTTGGCATTTCCACTACAAGGCCGTCGCTACAATTGGGCATATTTGACCGACCCTGAACCACATATGAACAATCGCCGTATGGAGTGTGGTCGTGGTAAAGGTTTAGGTGGCTCATCACTGATCAATGGTATGTGCTATATCCGTGGTAATGCGATGGATTTAGACCAATGGTCAACCCATAAAGGGCTTGAAGATTGGAGCTATGCGGATTGTTTGCCTTACTATAAAAAAGCAGAAACACGCGACATTGGTGCTAACGATTATCACGGCGGAGAAGGTCCTGTTTCAGTCACCACCCCAAAACAAGGCAATAATGAACTGTTTCATGCCATGATCGAAGCAGGTGTACAAGCAGGTTATCCACGTACAGATGATTTAAACGGTTTTCAGCAAGAAGGCTTCGGTCCGATGGATCGAACGGTGACACCGCAAGGGCGTCGTTCGAGTACTGCTCGCGGTTACTTAGATATGGCAAAAGGTCGACCAAATTTGACGATCGTCACCCATGCCATGACCAATAAAATCTTATTTAGTCATAAACAAGCAATTGGTGTCGAATACATTATCGGTGCAGATCAAGCCAACATGAAACAAGCACATGCCAAACGTGAAGTCTTGTTATGTGCAGGGGCAATCGCATCACCGCAAATTTTACAGCGCTCAGGTGTTGGACAAAGCACTTTCCTCAAATCGATGGATATTGAAGTCATTCAAGACTTACCTGGCGTGGGTGAAAACCTGCAAGATCATTTGGAAATGTATTTACAATACAAATGTAAAAAACCAGTTTCACTTTACCCAGCGTTGAAATGGTACAACCAACCTGCGATTGGTGCAGAGTGGTTATTTCTCGGCAAAGGGATTGGCGCAAGCAATCAATTTGAAGCTGGTGGATTCATTCGTTCATCTGATGAATTTGAATGGCCAAATATTCAGTATCACTTCTTACCCGTTGCGATTAACTACAATGGTAGTAATGCCGTGAATGAGCATGGCTTTCAAGCCCATGTTGGTTCAATGCGTTCACCGTCACGTGGTCGGATCAAACTCAAATCCAAAGATCCATTTGAGCATCCAAGTATCTTGTTTAATTACATGTCCACCGAACAAGATTGGCGTGAATTCAGAGATGGGATTCGTATCACGCGTGAAATCATGCATCAACCTGCACTTGACCCTTATCGTGGCGAAGAAATCAGCCCAAGTATGCAGTTAAAAACCGATGCTGAACTAGACTCTTTTGTTCGAGAACATGCCGAGACAGCCTACCATCCATCATGCAGTTGCAAAATGGGTGAAGATGAAATGGCTGTTGTCGATGGTCAAGGTCGTGTTCACGGCGTACGCGGGCTACGTGTAATTGATGCCTCTATCATGCCAATCATTATCACAGGCAACTTAAATGCCACCACGATTATGATGGCAGAAAAAATTGCTGATCAAATTCGTGGGCAAAAATTACCACCTTCGCAAGCACCTTATTTCAAAGCAGGATCAAGCCCTGTTCGTCAGACTCCTTTACGTCCATTTGCATAACCTAGTCCAGTTATGTTCAGCACCTTATGACACTAAGATGCTGCCAACCATTAGGAAAATTCAAATGAAAAAAATTTTATTGCTACTCCCTTTGGGCTTCTTCTCGCACACTGCATATGCCACTGAAGCAAGCACAGAAATAGCATCACCTTATAGCGCTAATCTAACACTCGCAAGTCAATATGTATCACGTGGTTTTCAACAAACTTGGGGCAAACCTGCAATTCAAGGTGGAATAGACTATAACCATGATAATGGTTTTTATGCTGGAACTTGGGCATCGACTGTGAGTGATCATTTTATTCGTGATGCATCAGTAGAGTGGGATGTGTATACAGGTTACAGCCGTAGTTTTGGAGATTTAACTCTAGGCACTAAAGTCGCTTACTACTATTATCCTGGCGCTAAAACTACAGCAGAAACAGGAAATACTCGCTTTGATTACGGTGAAATAATCCCAGAAATCAGTTATGGACCATTAAGTGTTAAATATTCCATTACCTACACCCAAGATTACTTCGGGAATAACTCGGATACTTTAGGTATTGGTACTAATAAACATTCTCGTGGTTCAGGTTATCTTGATGTCAGTTGGCATCAACCTTTAGGGCAAGGTTGGTCGGCAGATGCTCACTATGGTCATCAGCGAATCAAAAACTTCTCTGATGCAAACTTTCAAGACGTCAGCTTTGCCATTAATAAACAACTCCCGTACAACCTTTTGGGAAGTTTAAGTTACAGCAAAGCATGGGATAAAGATGATTACTACAAGCAATATAGCAATGGCAATCCTAATGCCAAAGTCTCAAATCCAATTGATTCCACGGTGGCTGTCTCACTGACAAAAAGTTTTTAATCCGCACAATAAAAAAAGCTGCAATCAATGCAGCTTTTTATTCAATATGATTTAAGCATTGATCAACTCAATATCTGATCCTGCTCGTTTTGGATCGATCAGAATTTTTGCATGTTGCTCTGGATCACGTAAGGCATCAAAGGCATTCCCTACACCTTCCAAACCAACCACACCTGTAATCAGTGGTGATACATCAATTTTACCTTCAGCAATCATATGCAGGGTGTCACGGAACTCAAGTGGTGTATAACCCAACACATATTGGATTTCCAATTCTTTATTGATCGCCAATGCAGGTTCGATCTTATCACTTTGCATACAGACACCTACCCCCACAATACGTGAGAACAATGGTGCGCCTTCCAAGATTTGCTGCATGATACCAGCGACACCCACACATTCAAAAATCACAGGACGTTTAGGCAATAGACCAAGCTTATCCCCCACGCGCATAGCATTAACCCATGGCAAAGAGAAAGTCTGAACTTTATCAAAAATACCCATCCCCATATTGATTGCTTCAGAAACATTGCCGAGTAGACCAAGCTCTTTCCAACTACTAAATGGAGATTGTTGTTTAGGATCAATTAAGACATCTGCACCACACAGTTCAGCGAGTCTACGACGATTTGGTGAAAAATCACTAGCAACTACCGTTTTAACTCCCGCGGCTTTAAGCATAATAATTACGCCTAAACCAACAGGACCACAGCCAATTACAATTGCTGGTTCATTTTTCTTAATCCGACTACGGCGAACTGCATGTAAAGCAACAGCCATCGGTTCAGTTAACGCTGCGCTGTCGGCATCTAAGCCATTTGGCACTTCAAACATTAAACTTGATTGGACCAAGATTTGCTCAGCATAACCACCCGTAGCACTCGGCGATAGACCAGTTGGGACATAACCTTTTGGATCAACGTTTAATAGCGGCATCGCACAAACTAGTGTGTCTGCTTTTAATTTACGGCGCGTTTTTGGACCATAATCTAAGACTTTACCGCAGAACTCATGACCGAAAACCAGCTTATCTGAGGATTTTGCTACCCCATTAAAACCCACACGTGCTGCCAAATCATGCATATGATCACAGTGATGTTGCATGTGTAAATCAGAACCACAGATTCCACAACGTACCACTTCAAGTAACACCTGTCCTTTAGCAGGAACTAATTGAAGACTATCTTCAAGCTTCAATTCAGCGTTATGACAAACTAGAGATTTCATAGGATGCTTTCCTTATTGTTTTATTGCATGTGTTAACTGTTTTAATTTTTTCATTTAAAACAGTTTAGCTCACTTATTTCATTTTTAATTTTGAAATACAGCATTGTCAGAATATATGACTTAAAGATCAATATCCCTATCAAATAAGGTCAGCTTTATAAATCACTCGATAATGCAGTTTAAAAATCATTTTCTTTTAACTTCAAATAGATGAATCTTTTTTTCTAAATTACTCCCTATTTTTATTAAAAAAGATCAAATTTAACACTTGCCTTAAATAGTGTTATTATGCCAATATATATTTACTGGCTTTAAGCCACTATAAAAGAGAAATTAAAAATGACGATCCAACTTATGACAGCTCAAGCGAATGTTCCCATCGAGTTTTTGCAGTTTTCAGGTGGCGAACGTCATATTCAACTACAGCCTGAGTTACTGAACCAATTACAGGCTGATACTCAAATCAAAGCCTCACTACAGAACAGCGCAGATGTAATGGACTATCTATTACTGGAAAGTGTGTTGTTAGAACAAGGCTCGCGCCTTTCGGTGGAAATCCCTTATTTTCCTTATGCACGTCAAGATCGTATCTGTGCACAAGGTCAGGCTTTCTCACTGGATTTAATGACCAAGTTATTGAATAGCAATAGTGAAAAATTTGCAGGGCAACGTCAAAAAATTGTGGTGTGGGATTGTCATAGTCCAAAGACCATAGAGCTATTACGCAAAAATACCAACTTCCAAGAGGTAATCAATATTGAACCGATTGAGATTATCCAGCAAAGCTCAACATTGATGCAGATCTTAAGCGCAGATAATACCGTGTTGATCTGTCCTGATGCAGGTGCAATACAACGCACCCAAGCGATTGCCAACGGCATCAATTCGCAACGCCAACAGGCGATTGACATCATTCACTGTGAAAAACAACGTGATCCAAACACTGGAAAAATTAGAGCAATAGCGGTGAATAGCCCTGATTTGACAGGAAAAACAGCCGTGATCACCGATGATATTTGTGATGGTGGTGCAACCTTTATTGGTATTGCCAAACAACTACGCAGCCTAAACTGCCAAAACATTATCTTGTATGTCACACACGGCATTTTTAGTAAGGGGCTGGCGGTATTTGATGGCTTGGTCGATCAGGTCTTTACCAGCAATAGCCTGCCACAAGCAGAAGCAAACAAACTCAATATCATCAATTTTCAAAATTAAGCTCTTAAGTAAGAGGCCTATAAAATGACTATTAAAATAAATCCACTCAATGCAATTGATTTCTACAAAGCCGATCACCGTCGTCAGTATCCAGTGGGGACTGAATACGTCTATGCTAACTTTACCCCTCGCTCATCACGTTTAGCCAAAATGTTGCCTGATTTTGACGACAAGATTGTGTTCTTCGGTTTACAAGGTTTTATCAAACATTTTTTAATTGAAACTTGGAACGAGGGCTTCTTTAATCAACCTAAAGCCAAAGTAGTCGCAGCCTATAAACGTCGCATGGACAATTCTCTAGGTGAAGGTGCTGTTCCCGTTGAACACATCGAAGCCCTGCACGATCTTGGCTATTTACCATTAAAGATTAAAGCACTAGAAGAAGGTAGTCGAGTCAATATCAAAGTGCCTGTATTGACCATTATCAATACTGATCCGAATTTCTTTTGGTTAACCAACTATATTGAAACTGTGCTCAGTGCCGAATTATGGAAAAGTTTTACCACTGCAACAATTGCTTATGAATACAAACGCTTATTAACTCAATATGCAGAAAAAACAGGTGCACCATTAGACTTTGTTCCTGTTCAGGGTCATGATTTTAGTAGTCGTGGTATGAGTGGCATCTATGATGCAGCCCAATCAGGCGTTGGACACTTGACCAGTTTTATCGGTACCGATTCAGTTGCATCAATTGACTATGCTGAAGAATATTATAACGCCACTGGTGTCGTCGGTGTTTCGGTGCCTGCAACAGAACACAGTGTGATGTGTATGGGCAGTGAAGAGAGTGAAATCGAAACCTTTAGACGTCTGATCTGTGAGCTTTATCCTGCTGGGGTAGTCAGTATCGTTTCAGATACTTGGGATTTCTGGCGTGTGATTACCGAGTTTAGTGTGGAATTAAAAGCAGAGATTTTAAAACGCAAACCGAATGCCCTCGGACTCGCCAAAGTGGTGTTTCGTCCTGACTCAGGTGATCCCGTGAAAATTATCTGTGGCGATCCTGATGCAGAGCGAGATAGTCCAGCTTATAAAGGTGCAGTGCAATGTTTATGGGAAATTTTTGGCGGCACAGAAACAGCTCAAGGCTATAAAGTACTCAACGAGCGTGTTGGTTTAATCTATGGTGACTCGATTACTCTAGAACGTGCCCAAAATATCCTAAAAGGCTTAGAAGCCAAAGGCTTTGCCTCGAATAATCTAGTCTTTGGTATTGGCAGCTATACCTATAACTATTTAACGCGTGACACCTTTGGTTTTGCCGTAAAAGCCACTTGGGGTCAAGTCAACGGTGTAGGTCGTGAGCTGTTTAAAGACCCTATGACAGACTCAGGTGTTAAAAAATCAGCCAAAGGTTTATTAAGGGTTGAACAAACTAATAATGGCTTTGAGTTATTCGATCAACAAAGCTTTGAACAGGAAAATATGGGGGCATTGCAAACAGTATTTGAAAATGGTCAATTATTAAGAGAATGCTCTCTTGACCAAATTCGGGAGAGATTGGTCTAGGCAAAACTCTCTATGATTAAAACACATCCAGTGATTAGATACTTGGAAAAGTCATCCGCAACCTGAACAAGCCAAAGCGACTAAAGCTTTGGCGTAGTGCAAGATAAATGAAATGAATAGTTAAGCGCTTAGGCAAAGCTTTCGCCTTACGATACGGCAAAGATTATCAATCTTTGCTATTTCGTACCTCAGGTTTTGCCTACTTTTGCCAAAATACTTGCGAAGCTTTAAACACTTCTCAGGTCGAGCCTGAACAAACTAATGCGATTAAAGCTTTAGTGAAGTGCAAGACGTAGTGGCTTATCCTAAAATATGATGAGAACCCAATAAGACTCCGCTATGATGTTACTTTATTCCGATTTCTTAATATTTCTATGAGTAAGGAAACTATCCATACGTCCGAACAGGAATACCTTGCCCACTATCAAAAAACAGATTACGACACACCCCTGTTTAGGGTCGATATGGCAATTTTTTCTGTGACAAAAGGTCAATTACAGGTTTTAATGATTCAACGCTCTAACTTTCCCGAAAAAGGAAAATGGGCACTTCCAGGTGGTTTTATTGATTTAAAAACTGATCCAGATTTAATGGCAACAGCTCACCGTAAACTGCTTGAAAAAACAGGGATTCACTCCCCTTATCTAGAACAAGTTGAAACCATCGGCAATCAGCATCGTGATCCACGCGGTTGGTCGATTACATCACTGTATTTTGCACTGATTGATTTTAGTAAATTTGAAATTCAAAAGACTTCAACAACTGAAATGAGTAAATGGATTTCTATAGAAGAAGCCTTGCAACTAGAATTAGCTTTTGACCATCAGAAATTACTAAAATTAGCATTTGATCGCTTGTGCAATAAAACCCGCTATACCGCACTCCCAGCTAGCCTCATGCCTGAATTATTTACCCTGACCGAATTACAAACAATCTATGAAATTATTTTAGGTCAAACCTTAGAAAAAAAATCATTTAGACGGCGCATGCAGGAAGCGGGAGCAGTTGAGGAAACAGGGCAACAAAAAATTGTCGGTAAACGCCCTGCTCAATTATTTCGTTATGCACTAGATGATTTTAATTTCACCTTTCCACGTATGTTGGAAACACCGCGTAACGCAAATAATAATGAAGAGAGCTAAGGCAAAACCTTAGCTCCATATACTCACTTCCAAGTTTCGCGAATCATATCTACTGCTTTTTCAGCAATCATAATTGCAGGTGCATTGGTATTACCATTTACCACTGTTGGCATAATCGACGCATCAATCACACGCAAGCCTTGAATACCATATACTTTCAGCTCAGGATCAACCACAGCCATCTCATCTACACCCATTTTGCAACTACCAACTGGGTGATACACCGTATCGACACGTTGACGTAAAATCTCACGAATCTCATCATCAGATTGTACGTTTGCAGTAAACATATCTTCTTTAATTTTTTCACTCAAAGCAGGTGCTTGCATTAACTTTTGCGTGACTTTAAATCCATCAACCATATCTTGAAGGTCTTGCTCATCCTCAAGGAATTTAAAGTCAATTAATAGCGGATCATCTACATTTTTGCCACTGAGTTTGACCGAACCACGCGCACGAGGATTGAGCAAACATACGTGGCATGAAATACCGTGTCCTGTATGCATGGTTCGAGCATGGTTATCTACTACAGCAATGACGAAATGCAGTTGTAGATTCGGTTTATCTAACTCAGGACGGCTCTTTAAGAAACCACCACACTCTGCATAATTAGTCGTAATTAAGCCTCGACGCTCCTTACGATAACGCCCAATTTGTTTGATTAAATCTAAACTACCACCAACAGAAACACCGAAAGTTCCATCTATTTTTTTAGTCTTATAAGCAAAAATAAAGTCAGGATGGTCATGTAGATTTTCACCAACTCCAGCTAAATCTTTAACCACAGGAATACCGTGTTTTTCTAATTCTTGACGAGGACCAATCCCCGAAAGCATCAAAACTTGTGGTGATTGGAAAGCCCCTGCAGAGAGTAAAACTTCTTTATTTGCACGAACAACTGTGACTTGTCCTTTATGCTTAAATTCCACGCCTACAGCACGACCATTTTCGATCACAATTCGCGATACCATCGCTTGTGTGATCACATGTAAATTTGGACGCTTACCGATATAAGGCAATAAATACCCACGTGCAGCACTCCAACGTTCACCATTCTTCTGGGTAACTTGATAGACACCTACGCCTTCTTGCTCTGCGCCATTAAAATCATCATTCAGTGGATAGCCTACTTGTTTAGCTGCTTCAATAAAGGTTTTTTGGTATGGATTATCTGAATGTAGTTCACTTACATTGAGTGGACCATGCTGTCCATGATACTCATTTTTAATTCTTTCGTTATGTTCTGATTTTTTAAAATATGGTAACACTTCATCATAGGACCAACCGGTATTTCCTAAAGCTGCCCAATGATCATAATCATCACGATGCCCGCGAATATACACCATTGCATTGATCGCTGAACTCCCCCCTAAGCATTTACCACGTGGTTGATATCCTTTACGTCCATTTAAACCTTTTTGCGGCATGGTTTCTAGTGCCCAGTTATTCAGTTTCGTTGGGATGCTAATCACCGCAGCTGCTGGTGTATTCACTAACCAGCTATTGCCGTCCCCACCCGCTTCCAATAAACATACTGAAATATTTGGATTCTCCGAGAGTCTACCTGCAAGCACACTACCCGCCGAACCACCACCTATTACTACAAAGTCAAATGCTGTTTGTGTCATTGCTATCCCTGTTATTTTCATTCTTTAAAAATGCAAAAAGATTATGCTCAAATGCACATCTAAATATTGGTTTACTTGTCTAACAGACTTGATTATTCCTCATAAAAAGTAACTGGATATGGGGCAAAGTACAATAGCCAAATCTGGCAATACGATTGAGTTAAATCATCAATTTCTACAGCCACTTATACAGTGGATTCCTTTTCTATTTGCTTTTGCTTTAAATGCTCAACATGCAAACGATTTGTCTTCCAAGAAGGTTCTAATACTTCTTTTTCAATTCGATATTTAATTCTTTTGAGCTTCATAGGACTAATCACCTGTTGATCAAAACGTTTTACGTATTCAATCCAAGCTTTACTACGAAAGACATTTTCAGGCATATCTGTTTTAAATTCGCTTCGAGCTGTAAATACAACAATAGAATGTAAATACTGCGGATCAACAACATCACTTAAAACCATTTCCAATACTTTAATATGCTTATAGTTTTGGTGTAACGGATTCTGAAATTTATAACTTTTCTTATAAATTTTTTGTGTCCACTGCTTCTGGCGAGCATTTCCAAAAATCCATCCCGTATAGTTTTTAGTTTCAACAATAAAAACACCATAAGGACTTATTAAAATATGATCAATTTGAGTCGTCCCGTCTTTCTGATCAGGTAAAGTACAATTATTGAGCAATATATATTCAGCACTTAAATACTTAGCAACATGCTCAGAAACCATAAACTCACCAACTTTCCCCTTGAAATTCGGTGATTTGAGATATGTAACTACAGCAAGCATAAGAAGAATTAAAATAATATAAAAGAACATACTTCCCCATGAATATTTTATTTTTTAGAAATTAAAATCAACAGCATCAAATATACAATATATTTATCAAAATATTATTATAAAAACTGAGTTAAGAACCGATCAGTAATATTTTATTTGATCGTACCTCTATATTCGCCAAATAGCATAATCAACCCACCAATAAAAATAAAAAGTAATCCAAATAATTTGAAAGCATCTATTTTCTTTATTTGCATCCCTAATAAACCACTATGATCAATTAAGGTAGCAAAAATCATTTGCCCTAAAAATATCCATAATAGTGTATTGGTTGCACCGATATGTGGAGCTGCAACAAACATACACAGAATATAAAGTGAACCCAAGAAACCTGACAACCACATCCACCAAGATGTATTTTGATAAAATGGTGGTTTCACCGTTCCATCCATCCACAATGCAATAACAAGCGAAGCAATCGCACCGCCTATATAAAGAAAAAATGTCGATTGTATTTGGCTTGCACCACTGCTATGACGAAAGGCATTAATGACTGCCAATTGTAATGGAACAACTAGCCCACCTAATATACTAATCAAAACATAATGAATATTTTGCATTCATTGACTCTCATTTTTAGGTTTCTAATTTTTATGAACTAATTTGATTGAGAAACTTATGATCATGCTTGTAGATGGTTTCAACATAATGATTGAGTAACTCTTACTCCAAACTATCTTATAAAAACAAATACTGCATCAAACATTCTATAGTTCAATTGTGACTAAAATGCTTTTGATTAAATAATGAAAGCTTGGAGATAGAAATAATTTCAGAAGAGTAAATGAATTTTCGTTATTTAATTAAATAAGATATAAAAATACAGACGTAAAAAAAACCGCTGATTAGCGGCATTTTATCTCATCTTTAAGATGATGGTCGGAGCAGTAGGATTCGAACCTACGACCCCCTGGTCCCAAACCAGGTGCACTACCAGGCTGTGCTATGCTCCGATTACTCTATAAAAGAGTGGGGTGAATGACGGGATTCGAACCCGCGACAACTGGAATCACAATCCAGGGCTCTACCAACTGAGCTACATCCACCATAACGTTTGGTTCTATGTACCAAGCTACCAACTAAATGGCGCGCCTGACAGGATTCGAACCTGTGACCATCCGCTTAGAAGGCGGATGCTCTATCCAACTGAGCTACAGGCGCATAACGATGATAATACTATCAAGCGATACTTCGCCGATCTTAAAATAATGTTTTTCAACATCTTTTAAATGGTCGGAGCAGTAGGATTCGAACCTACGACCCCCTGGTCCCAAACCAGGTGCACTACCAGGCTGTGCTATGCTCCGATTTATCTCAGCTTTTATTGTATCGCACATCGTGCGGTACGGTGTGCATTCTAGGCTTGACGTCGCATCACGTCAACACCTAGTTTTAAAAAAAATGATTTTTCCTTATCAAATGTATATTTAACAAGCATTTTAACGCTTTAGAGAAGCACTAAAGTTCAACATTCGATCGAGTGGTAATTTTGCGCGCTCAGCCAATACTGGATCGACGTGTATTTCTTGATCAGCGTGTTGTAACACGTGCAAAATACCATCTAACTCATTCATTGCCATCCAAGGACAATGTGCACACGAACGACATGTTGCGCCCTCACCCGCCGTTGGCGCTTCGAATAATTCTTTATCTGGTGCTGCTTGCTGCATCTTATAGAAAATACCGCGATCAGTAGCTACGATCATTTGTTTATGCGGTAAAGTTTGCGCTGCTTTGATCAATTGCGAAGTACTTCCCACTGCATCTGCAATATCTACTACAGATTCAGGCGATTCAGGATGAACTAAAACTGCTGCATCAGGATATAGTGCTTTCATTTGTGCAATACCACGTGCACGGAATTCTTCATGTACGATACACGCGCCATCCCATAACAACATATCAGCACCCGTTTTCTTTTGGATGTAACGTCCTAAATGCTGATCAGGTGCCCAAATAATTTTTTCACCCAAGCTATCAAGATGCTCAATAATCTCGACTGCACAGCTTGAAGTTACCACCCAGTCAGCACGTGCTTTCACAGCTGCCGAAGTATTGGCGTACACCACGACAGTATGATCGGGATGTTGATCACAGAATGCTGTAAACTCATCTACTGGACAACCTAAGTCCAAAGAACAGGTTGCCTCAAGTGTAGGCATTAATACTGTCTTTTCAGGAGATAAAATTTTTGCTGTTTCTCCCATGAACTTTACCCCAGCAACTACGAGAGTTGATGCAGCATGATCACGACCAAAACGCGCCATTTCTAGAGAATCAGAAACACAACCACCTGTTAATTCTGCAAGCTCTTGAACATCAGGATCACAGTAGTAATGTGCAACAAGGACAGCATCACGCTTTTTAAGCTCAGCTGCAATTTGTGCGAACTTTTCTTGTTTCACTTCTGGGCTGAGGCTATGGTCCTTTGGCTCACCCAAACGATCTAAATGCGCCTGCACAATATTTTTGGCTTCGTTCGCAATTAAATTCGCATCATTCATAAAACGTCTTCTCTATCCTGCGTGCTTGCATCACAGCAAACATATAACGTGGGTATCTAGGGTGATCATTTGGGATGAATCACTTCGTCCACACATGAGTGATATAAAAAAAGCCCCACTGTGGAGGCTTTATTATAACGCATATTTACGAACGATAATCGGCATTAATTTTGACGTAGTCATAAGAAAAATCACAGGTATAAACTGTGTCTTTCGCTTCACCTCGTCCTAAATCAATACGAATCGTGATTTCTTTCGCAGCCATCACAGCAGCGCCTGCTTCTTCAGTATAGTCAGGATTCGCACCACCATCCAAGCAAATCTGGACATCACCTAACCACACTTGAACCCTACTGCTATCTAAGTTTGGAACACCAGCTTTACCAATTGCCATCACAATACGCCCCCAATTTGGATCAGAAGCGAACAAAGCTGTTTTAATGAGTGGTGACTCAGCAACACTATAAGCAACATCACAACACTCTTGGGTATTGGCTCCACCCTCCACCTGTACCGTAATGAATTTAGTTGCACCTTCACCATCACGCACAATCAATTGTGCTAAACGATTCATAATACGCGCAAGTACATCCAGCACTTGTGGGTAACGAGGGTCATCTTGTGATTCAATTTCCGCACCACCAGCTAGACCTGTTGCTACAAAAACACATGAGTCATTGGTTGAAGTGTCGCCATCGATTGTGATGCGGTTAAACGAATGTTCGACAGTCGTTTGTAACAGTTGCTGAACAAGTACTTTTGATATTGGTGCATCTGTTGCAACAAAGCTCAACATGGTTGCCATGTTCGGGCGAATCATACCCGCACCTTTACTGATTCCAGTCATGGTGTATGTCACACCATCAAGCTCAAACTGTTCAGATGCACCTTTCGGAGTAGTATCTGTGGTCATAATGCCAGAAGCAGCTTCAGCCCAACGATCCGCATTTAAATCATTTAATGCAGGCTGAATACCTTGAACTAAACGCTCAATCGGAAGTTGCTCACCGATTACACCTGTTGAAAAAGGTAGAATCTGATTCGCTTGGACACCTGCTAATTCCGCTAATTTGGCACACGTCGTTTCTGCATTTTTATAACCTACAGTTCCTGTTGCCGCATTTGCATTACCAGTGTTAATAATCAAATAACGTGGTGTATTTTCTGCCAAGTGTTTTTTACTAAGCAAAACCGGCGCAGCAGCAAATGCACTTTGAGTAAATACACCTGCAACATTTGAACCTTCAGCAAATTCAAAAATGACTAGATCTCGTCGATTTGGATAACGTACATACGCCTCAGTTGAGCCAATTTTTACACCCTGCACCACATGCATAAGTGGCATTGTTACGTCACCAACAGCCATTTTTAAACTTCCATTCAATTTAATAAGAAAAAGATCGGGAAAATAATCACCATAAAACTATACCCCCACCATTAGATACTCGGTAAAGTCATTCACAGCCTGCGTGGTATCTGCAATATATTGTTTCTGCGACAGAATCAAGAGAATGCAAGAGTCCAACAGGTTCTGTGAATGACAATGGTTTTGCCTACTTTTGCCAAAACAAAAGTAGGTCGAACCGAAGGTTTATCCGACAATTGATATACTTGAGACAAGACACCGCCATGCTAGTAATTATTTATCAATTATTTAGATAGGGTCTTACAGCTTACATCCGTAGCTTATTCCAAAAAGCAATGAAAATCGAGTATTAACAATACAGATTATGGAATTTGACTTTGCTCTAAACTGAGTAAAATCTGCTTCTTATCCAACCCACCAGCAAAACCAACCAATGCCCCACCTGATCCAATCACTCGATGACACGGCGCAATAATCGAAATCGGGTTCTTACCATTCGCAGCACCCACTGCACGTACAGCTTTTTCATTACCAATCTGGAGTGCAATCTCTTTATAACTACGTGTTTCCCCGTAAGGAATCGTCAATAAAGCCTTCCAAACCTGCTGCTGAAAATCAGTGCCTTGAAAATCAAGAGGTAAATCAAATTGTTGACGCTGTCCTACAAAGTATTCTTCTAATTGTTTTTTAACTCGCTGTAACATCGGATGTTGATGATCTTCTAAGGGCTTTGCTAAACGAACTCTTTTATGATCTTCATTATCCCACATGACTGCAACTAAAGCCTGGTCATGTGCAACCAGTTTTAATGTACCCACAGGAGAATCCATATACATATAAACCAATTGCATTAAAAATTCCCCATAGGCTTTGTTTTATTCAGCTTACTCAATCCGATAAGATGCTGAATTTTCTTAATTTGAAGACAATTTCATTAAAATCAGACCAGATACGATCAACACTGCTGCAATCATTCGCATTGCGGTCATCGGCTCATTCAAAATGAGAATACCCACCACGAAAGAGCCAATTGCTCCAATCCCTGTCCACACCGTATATGCTGTACCTAAAGGAAGTGAACGCATTGAAATCGACAATAAAACAACACTTAAAATCATGAAAACAATAGTCACGATGCTTGGCGTTAGCTTTGTAAAACCTTCAGACATTTTCATAGAATATGCCCAAATAATTTCAAAAATACCCGCCAAGATTAAAATTGCCCAAGCCATTTTTAACCGTCTACTTTATCAATAGTCGGGTCGTCCCAACGTGATTCTTTGCAAGGAGGTCGTCCACCTTCGTTGAACAGTTTACTGTAAAATGCGCAATTGTGTGAATTATTGTGTATCTAGATAATTTAAACATTTGAAATAATTAAAATTTCTTAACACAACTATTACTGCCAAACGATACTTTCAACTTTCATGAGTTCACAAGCACCATTCCCTGTATCTTCTCGAGATAGAGAGCTTTTCCATCGCCAGCCATCTGAAGCCTGAATCTCAATCAATGAACCTTTTAAATAGACCAAATCATCTTTTTTTATCTTCTTCATTTGCGATGCCACAGAAGGATTTGCTGGGACTAAATGCATGTTGGCACTATGTGTTGCAATCTCTCTTAATGAAATAGGCGGCTCATTTTTAACTTTCCAATAATACCAACGATTACTTTGAGAAATATCAATGTGCTCATACACTTGCGGTTTCGCCATCTCTCCCCAACCGACTGCAATGTCGATCGGTGAAAATTCAGCTTCTCTTCCCCAATGATAATCTTCTTTGGATAAGACACGGAAAGAACCTTCATACTTTTCTAATTCAATGATTTGAACATTCTGTTGTGTCTTGAGTTGATCTAAATCAGGAACAGGTTTTAAAAAATTTGTCCAAATTAACCATGCAAATGCGACTGCTAATACCCAATACATCCATTTAGGCATCTCATTTATCCCTTTTGTTTCGTATCGCATTCATCCATTGATTTAAATGCTGAAATATAGTCTTCAAAAAAATCTGGAATTGGTAAAAATAATTATGCTTAGATGAATCTATAGATTCCTCTTGTATCGAATCCTTATGTCGATCAATCATGATCTGAATCGGTTCGTAATGCGACATGGTTTGTTGCAACTCCACCCCTAAATTCAAACACTCAAGTTTATAAGTGAGCTGAGATAAATCATCTCGATGGTACAACGTGAGGTGCTTACAGTTTAAATCTATATGATGCTCGATTAATACTTCCGAGAAAGGAATTAATGCTTTTCTGATTCGTTGTACATCCTGATCATCTTTCATCAGAGGGATATAATAATAGCTCACCTGCATAGAACTATTATTGCTCCGCTGTGAATCTAAAAAAGACGATTGATTGCTAATCTTTTTGAGGGAATCTGTTATTGCTGTTATTTGATTGTTTTGTTGTTCTAAAGCCATTTATACACCATCAATGACTCAAAAAAGATACTGCTAGTATAAACCAACAGTATCTCAGTAAAGTGACTTTTTAGACAAAGTATCAGAACTTTAGCGTTAATCCTGTAGCATATAACCAACCCTTTTCACTTTCAGAAGCAGATTGCCATGGTGTTTGCTCCGCACCTTTATGATAAGCATATGCTACATCTACAAAAGGCATAAGTTTTTTATTGATCTCATAACGCACTTGTACGCCCGTTTGTAGTTTAGATAACCCTGATTTCTTTGCATATTTTGATTCATCACTCAATACCACATCTGCATTCAAATAGGGTTGAGCAATTAACTTTTGTGTAAATAGCAAGTCTCGGCTAGTTTCTAAACTCAACTGCCATCGCTGATCTTGTCCAGCAAAAACATAAGCTTCTGTTTCAAAGAAATATGGTGCTAAACCATGCAAACCGAATACAGCACTCCATTGATCTTGATCAAGCTGATGTTCTGGTTGATATTGATAACGTACACCCGCCTGTATATCCCAAAAATCTGCAATATTTCTGCTATATAAAGTCATTGCTTCAGTTTCAGCTTTTTCTGATTCAGCCTTCTCAACATGGGCTTTGATGAAGATTTTATTTTCATCTGTACCCACCCATGTTTTTAACTCGGTGCTTACACTACCATTTCCATCTTCATCTACCGTCCAAGTATTTTCTAAACTGGTTGATTGGTATATTTGCCCGCCATGCTCGTTATGATGGCTATGCTCTGCATCTTGAACATCGCTTGAATATGCAAGTTTGGACTGTTCATGTTTGTGATGATCTGCCTTTGACGTTTCCATCACAACCGTCTGTTGCTGTGAAGCTTGATTCATCTGCAACATTTGATTATGAGCTTCATGGGCATGGGCAAATCCTCCCAAAGAGGATGCAATACCACTCACCACGATCAACTGTGTATATCGTTTCATCTTCGAAGACTGCTTAATGATGTGCATGGCTTTCTCCTATCGATGGTTGAACTGATGTAGATGTGGGTTGAGTGGCTGTTTTTGCCTCATTGACATTCGCAACAATCAACTTACTCATCATTCCTGCACTCATGTGATAGAGCAAATGACAGTGAATGGCCCACTCTCCTAATTCATCAGCTGTCAGTAATGCAGTTACGGTTTTACCGGGTGGTACGATCACGGTATGCTTATTTGGCATATCGGCTGCGCTTTGTCCATTTTCTAGCTGCATAAACATGCCAT
The DNA here is from genome assembly GCF_030913345.1 of Acinetobacter sp. A22. Taxonomy (NCBI): domain Bacteria; kingdom Pseudomonadati; phylum Pseudomonadota; class Gammaproteobacteria; order Moraxellales; family Moraxellaceae; genus Acinetobacter; species Acinetobacter sp. A22. The sequence goes on along the minus strand of NZ_CP133162.1, from coordinate 123,847 downwards.
GTAAATGCATAGGGTGTGCCATCAAACTTTCATTGACAAACTTCAAACGAATTCGCTCACCGTACTGCACTTTCAATGGTTCAAAATCTTTATCACTGAATTTTTTACCATCAATTGTCCAAATATATCGTTCCATCGTCCCACCTAAACGAATCACGAGTTCTCTTTCTGCAGCGCGCGTATCTGGCTGAGGAGTTAATGCTCTTAGATCAGTATATTGCAATGCTTTATGGCCGACAGGTGTGGATGCATTTGCCCAACCTTGAACAGCTTGTGGTTTATGTTGGTTTGTTACGGACATAGAGGATTGTTGCTTATCCGAATGATGATGCATCTGGCTCATATTCATGTCGGCATGAGATTTATGGTTCATATCGCCCATATCCATTTCACCATGCGCATTATGATTCATTGCCATCTTACTCATCTGAGTATGTTGGCTATGATCCATTTTAGACTTATCCATTTCAGCGTGCTGGCTATGATCCATTTTGCTCGTTTCATCTTGCGCATGCGCTCCATGTCCCATATCGTCCATGGTCAATAAAGCACGTGGACGCGCTGCTGGCATCGTCACGGTCTGTTGTGCTGGCTTCATCTCATTCTGCAATGACGCGATTGCAAAACCAGAACGATCAATTGACTCTGCTTGAATTTGATAATGCGGTTGAGTTGGTTCAACAATTACATCATAAGTTTCTGCTGCACCAATTCTAAATTCATCGACTGGAACAGGTTGGACAGGCTGACCATCAGCACTGACAACCATCATTTTTAAATTAGGAATTCGCACATCAAAAAAAGACATCGCCGAAGCATTGATAAACCGTAAGCGAACTTTTTCTCCTGCTTTGAAAGCACCCGTCCAATTTTGTTGTGGTGTCTTCCCATTCACTAAAAAGGTTTAGCCAGTGACATCCGATAAATCAGTTTTCAGCATGCGCATCTGATTCCACATCGAACGATCTTGCCATGTAGCTTTCAAACCTTGATCTTTCACTTGTGACCAAACATCAGCGACAGTTTCTCTTTGATTTTGATAGTACTCCGCTGATTTTTTTAGATTTGCCATGATCTTGTCACTTTTCGTTTCATGGAAATCGGAAAGCATCACAACATAATCACGTTCAGCATTCTCATGTTTGGCTACAGGCTGTTTTCCTTTGGGATAAATGACCAAAGGACCATATAAACCATCCTGTTCCTGACCTTTACTATGTGCGTGATACCAATAAGTTCCGTTTTGTCGTACTTTAAAACGATACTCAAAACTACCATTAGGCTTAATACCTTTAAAGCCATTGAAGCCCGGAACACCATCCATAAGCCCTGGTAAAAGTAAACCATGCCAATGTAGAGAGGTGTCTTGATCTTTAAGTTGATTATGGACATGAATGACTGCTTCATCCCCTTCTTCAAACTCCAGCAAAGGCGCAATAAATTTGCCATTCACTGTAATTCTTTGAACAGGTTTTCCTGTGACATTCACCATCTCTTGATTGATATTAAGATGATACTCTTTGATTGCAGCAATGCTATAGGGCGCGAATAAGAGACCGAAACTCGCAATAACGCCAGCATATAATTTTGAAGACATGAAATAATCCTAATCTATTGATTCATCAAATTTCCCTAACTATAAGAAGTTAAGAAAAGACAGAGTGGCTGATAGATTAGGCTTTGGGAGGACGAAGAATTTCTTGCCAATATCCAGCTAAGTGTCGAGCTTGGTATGCTGTTATTAGATGAATAGGTCGTTCAAAAACAGATAAAGCAGATAGTTCAGGTATATTTTGATCGAGTGTAAAACTCACCGTTTGACAATGTGATGGATGATTACAATCTTCACAATGTTGCTGATTTGGCACTTGTTGGTCATGACATTTAGTCATACTCGTCATGTCTTGATGTGCCATTTGCATTTGATGATGCTGTTCACTTTTCATTTGCATCTTGTGACACGGCATATCCTGAGTCGTTACAGTGGATTGCTCAGTATGAATTGCATGTACAGCTGCAATGGCGACATTACTCCCCCCCGATGAAAAATATCATCAGGAACACAAACCACATATGTTTGTATCTTTTGAGATGTAGCACTGAATATTCCTATCCACAGATCAGAATCTTTATCTATATTAAGCATAAGTTGTTTCATAGTTATGCACAATCATGTTTATGTTCAAATTATGCAATATTCAACAACTTTAAACAGAGTGATGCTGTTTTATTCTACAATATTTGCAAAAATCACTCATGAGTAAAAATAGAGCAAAATAAATAATTTAGCGCACAAAAAAAAGGACAAAAACTTGTCCTTTTTCGTTCAAACTGCTGTGAATATAAACAACTGAAATCATTTTGTTTATTTTAACAACATCTTATCCACTCGCTTATCAACACGGTTATCCACGTAGTTATAAACAAAGTTATCCACAGCCCAATGTATATAATAGGTTAAATAGACTAAATTTGTTTTGCACCAACTTTAGCCAACTCTGCACGCATTTGGTCGATCACTGTTTTGTAATCTGGCTGACCAAAAATTGCTGAACCAGCAACAAACATATCCGCCCCAGCTTCTGCTATTTCTCGAATATTTGCAGGTCCTACACCACCATCCACTTCTAAACGAATATCACGACCACTTGCATCAATAATTTGGCGTGCTTGGCGAAGTTTTTCTAATGTCATCGGAATAAATTTCTGCCCACCAAAACCAGGGTTTACACTCATTAATAAAATTTGGTCAACTTTGTCTAAAACATAATCAAGATAATGTAATGGTGTCGCAGGGTTGAAGACCAAACCTGCTTTTGCACCACCTGATTTAATCAACTGCAAAGAGCGATCAATATGATCTGTCGCTTCTGGGTGGAAAGTAATGATATCGGCACCTGCTTCTAAGAAGTCACCAATCATACGATCCACAGGAGAAACCATGAGGTGTACATCAATTGGTGCTTTGATACCGTAATTTTTTAATGCTTTACAAATACCTGCACCGAAGGTCAGATTCGGAACATAGTGATTATCCATCACATCAAAATGTACAACGTCTGCGCCTGCAGCTAGAACTTTTTCTACATCTTCACCTAAACGAGCAAAATCAGCAGATAAAATTGAAGGAGCAATGAGATAAGGCTTGGACATGGATAACCTGACAATGACGAAGGAATGATTCCGTGATTATAACAAATTCATACTGTTTAGGGCTGTTAGAAAGTGATTATTCGAGCATTGCAAACATGCAACACCACGTTGCAGAGTTACTATTTTTTTATCATTGGTTATTTGCTAAGGTAATTTTCGATACAAAAAATGAAGTCGTCTGATGAAGAGTACTACACAGATTGAAACAGTCGAAGGTAAACGAATCGCTAAACGTTTGCTCAATCACTGGAAACATAAATTTGAAGTTGAAGAAACTGAAATCTATTCAAAAATTTTGATGCCTACTGCAACGGTGACACTCACAGCACAACAGCAACACTTAGAGGTCATCATTGAAAATCAACAAGATGATGTCGAGCGACTAGAGCAAGTTGTAATAGATCATTTGAATCGAATGGCTCAGCAGGAATTCGCTGTCAATTGGACTCATCAAGAATAAGAAGCTCATAATGAGCTTCTTTCAAAGATTAAGCATTCTTTTCTAATTGAATAGCATGAAATTGCAAATGATCATCTATAAAGCTTTGAATAAAATAGTAACCATGATCATAGCCTTCATGCAAACGTAAAGTAATATGCTGGCCAGACTCTAAACAAGCTTGTTTAAATTTTTCAGGATTTAACTGCGCAAAGAATTGGTCTTCTAAACCTTGATCAATCAGAATTTCTTCAAATTGAGACCCTTTCTGCTGTACTAATGCTGTTGCATCGTGTTCTGCCCAACGTTGTTGATCCTGTCCTAAATATTGACTAAATGCCTTTTCACCCCAAGGACAAATACTTGGTGCGCAAATCGGTGCAAATGCCGAGACCGATCTAAAAAGTTCTGGGTACTTAAATGCTAATGTTAAGGCACCATGACCACCCATTGAGTGTCCAAAAACCCCAACCTGATTTTCAATGATTGGAAATTCTTGCAAAACATGAGCATAGAGTTCATCAACAATGTATGACTCCATTTGATAATGCTCAGCCCAAGGTTGTTGAATCGCATTAATATAAAAACCAGCACCCTGCCCAATATCCCAATGATCGCCTTGAGCAACGTGCTCTCCACGTGGAGATGTATCAGGAGTAATCAAAATAAGACTTAATCTTGCTGCCATGCGTTGTGCATGTGCTTTTATTGCAAATGTTTCTTCAGTACACGTAAGCCCTGCAAGATAAAAAAGCGCAGAACAAGGTTTGCCATCTAAAGCAGCTGGTGGGAGATAAACACCAACGCGGCTTGAGCCTTTGAGATGTTGTGATTCAAGTTGATAAATCCTTTGTTCACCTTCAAAACAACGATTTTTTTGCAGTAGCTGCATGTTGATCATCCTGTGTTTTTGTAATGTCTGTTGTTGTAATATTTTGAGTAGGGAATAAATATGGTTCTAATTGCGGCAGCATGAGTTCCATATTACGACCAATTGACCATTGTGGTTCAGATGGCTCAAAACCTTGTGCAGTTTCCCACTGTGTCACCGTTTGTTTGGCTTGTTCGAAGGCTTTTTTCATTGAAGACTGTTCACGCATCGCCAAATCAAAAAAAGCTCGACCGAAATAAGTATAATCTGCTTCATTATTACAGCCAAAAGAAGTCTTATCCGCTGCTGATGCGGTAATAATCAATGTTTCTGGAGACTGTAATGCAGGAATAAAACTTCCAGAATAACATGCAGAGATTACAATCACTCGCCAACGAATACCTGACTTATCCAGAGTTTCACGTAACCATTTTGGATCGACCTGACCTAATTCAAGTGGTGCATTTTCTAGTTCAAAATGATTTTTTTCACCATGTGATGTCATATAAAGAAATAAAACATCACTATCACGATTCATCTGTTGACCGATACGGCGCAAAGCAAGCTCGATACTTGTCTTTGAAGCTATTGGTACTTCTAAACGCGTGGCAGGGTTATTGACCAGCATGATAGAACGGTCGACAGTTCCAAAGCGTGTATCAAACTGCTCTTTTATACGCTCAACTTCAGATTTAAAAACATCCACATAACTATCACCTGCAACACCTAAAAAGTACCAGTGACTTTGGGCAATGTCGCCATATTGGATGTTATCTAATGCTTGTTGCAATAAATTGCTCTGAGCATAAAATGCTTCCTCTGAAAAGCTTGGCGGAGTTTCTTCGACTTTCCAAATCGGTTGATCTTTCACCGATAATTGCCAAACCACCATCGTTGCAATCGTTGCGATAAAAACGAGAGCTCGCTCCCACCAAGGCCAATTCAGCGCACGTGAGAACACCCAAATTACGGCTAAACTTTGCCAAACAAATAAAGCCACAAAGAATGGTGGTAAAAAACCATTATAGATACTATCAGGAATGAAGTTTAGATAACCATTTGATCCTAAATACTGAATCAAGCACTGTAAGAGCAAAATATTGGTATCAAGAACCAACCAGAGTAAAGCAGGCACTAACATCAACCGTGCTTGGTTCATCCGTTGAGATAGAAAAATCCCGACAATCAAGGCAATGAACGGCCAAAGCGCATAGCCAATGAGACCTTGAGGGTTAAAATCACCTACTTGACCAGCTACTAACCAACTATACAACGAGTTTGTACAGCCACCTAAAATCCCCCAAAGGATCAGCTGGGTGATAGAGGGATGAACCACTTGTAATGAACGGCGGGACCCGAGGAACAACCACATTCCAGCAATTTGGTTACTTTTGAAATCATGCCAGATATTAATGGAGGGTTTGAGATCTATCATAGAATTCTTCGGGAGTATCTCTTCTTAAGCCTAAACTAAAAAATATGCCAAACGTTATAGATTAAATGTCGCTTTTTCAAAATCGTTAATATATGCAACCGTAGTGTAAGCTTAGCAAGAATTTTTTAGCAATCATGCTTTTGAACTATATCACAAATTTTTACCGAGCATTGATCTAAGCCAAACAATCATCTGATAAAAAGACTCAAATTTAACCTTTTGGAAAATAAGCATCAAATCGACAAGCATCCCCTAACCATTGATGATGAGGATGTTGTTCAGCAAGATAAACTGCATGGCGTGGTCGTTTAACAATCACTCTTTTTGCAATTTTCTTAGCTAAATCGAGTAGTTGATCACCCAAATCCATTTCACCATCTTCGGGTAATAACATATGCAACAACTGCATTTGTTTTTTGACTTGTGCCTGTTTTTTTATCGCTTGCTGATTTTGATCACGCTGGGGAAACATCGGATCAAGATAAACAACATCTAGATATTCACCTTTTTGTGCTAACTCATTTAAATAGCAATTTGAGTCTGCATGTATAAGTTGAATGCGCTGCATAGTGGCTTGTAAAAAGGGATCTCTTTCCGCTTGTACCTTAGCATATTCGAGTAATACAAATAAAATCGGATGTCGCTCAATTAAGCGAACATTGGCACCCAAATGTGCCATAAGCAAGCTATCGTGTCCCAACCCTGCTGTAGCATCAATAAGTGTTGGTTTCTCTCCAAGTTGGCATGCCCTCGCTATCATTTCTGATTTTAAACTTGCTCTTTTTAAACGAGGAATTTCAGCACACCAATCGGGCTGCATTTTCATGCCACTTGCACTGAGACTTAAACCATCTTCATCCAATACCAATGCCATATCTGGATTCAAACGTAAAAATCTTGAGTTAATTTTCTCTACAACATGACCCTCAAGTTTTACATCTAGTTCAGCAAAACGAGCTTGAAGTTGCTGAAATGAGTGTTCATATTCTGCTTGATACCAACATATCATTCGCATTACCAATGCACCCAACCTGTCCACCATGTTGCAAGGATAAATACCCCAAAACCGATACGATAATACGCAAATGCCGTAAAATCGTGTTTAGAAACATATCGAATCAAGGCACGTATCACGATCAAAGCAGAAATAAAAGCAACTACAATCCCAACTGCAAGTACCGCTAAATCATTACTATGTAAATCATTTCGCATTTTATACATATCGAGTAAACCTGCACCCATCAATACAGGAATACCTAAGAAAAATGAAAATTCAGCGGCAGCTTTACGTGATATCCCTAAAAATAAAGAACCAATTATCGTTGAACCCGATCGTGAGGTACCAGGGATCAAAGCAAAACATTGAATTAACCCAATCAACGTTGCTTGTTTAAAAGTCAAATCATCCACTTCAGAACTGACAACTAAATGCTTGCGTCTTTCCGCCCAAAGAATAATAAAACCACCAACGATTAAAGCGATAGCAACAGTAATGGCATTAAATAAATAAGCTTTAACCACATCACCAAATGTTAATCCAATAATCACAATAGGAATTGAAGCAATAATTAAATTTAGGCTTAAACGTCGACCTTGCTCCTGACCTTTCATTGCTCCGATCAAAGCACCCCATAATTTGCCCCAATACTCATAAATAACTGCAGCAATCGCACCGATCTGAACTGCAACGGCAAACATATCTCTTTTTTCTACAGTCCAAAAATCTAGCAACTGTCCAGACAAAATAAGATGACCTGTACTTGAGATGGGTAAAAACTCTGTTATGCCCTCAACCAATCCCATTATGGCAGCTTTAAATAGCAATAAAAGATCCATAACTCACCTTAATTTGGTTTACCCTGATCAGCAATTTTTTTCCAAGCGTCATCACGTAAATAAACTGGCAAGGCATGTTCTGCGTCAACCCATTTTTGTTGAGTTGCATAAACTCTTGCGATGGTTGCGATATCGTGCGCAGTTGCTTTGATATCAGCAACAGTTTCATTCAACGCTTGGGAGTCATCTTTTTGCATAAACTCTATAAGAGTTGCACCTGAACCAATTGGTGTAAACTTACAGTATTCGCTAGCACGCTCATAAGCTAATAGTTTTTCTTCATCGATTGCTTGCATAATCCCAAACTGATCTAAGCTGTAATTCGCAATGTACACTTCTTGCATTCGTGCATCTAAAACAGCAGAAACTTGTTTCAAACCCGTTAATCGATATGCTGCTTGAGCTAAAGCTTGTAAAGTAGAAACAGGTATAACAGGCAAATCATGCGACCATGCTAAAGCTTGTGCAACTGCAGCATTGATGCGCACACCACTAAACGAACCAGGACCTCGGCTAAATGCAATTGCTGTTAAATCAGAAAGTTGTGTCTGTGTCTGAATTAAAGCCTGCTCTGTTAAAGGCAAAATGGTTTGAGTTTGTGCCTTTGTTCGCTCATCCAACTGAAAATAGAGTTCTTGTGTGTCATCAATTAGTGAAACTGAACACTGCTCATTTGCAGTTTCCAATGCAAGCAATTTCATGCAAAAACCTTGGTATAAAAGAGATGAAAAACGTCGAGTATCATACTCCACTCAGACATCATAGGCGAGCTGTTCTATTTTTATGGATACAAAAAAGCCAAGCATTCACTTGGCTGAGTTCATATCAATTGATCTAAAGTATTTTAGAAATTAAACGCTTCTAAATTTAGGAAGTTTTTAAAATGCTCAACATAATGTAAGGCACTCATTCGTAGTTTAACCGCACCTTCATCATCTACAGTTTTAACTATTTTACCAGGTGAACCCATTACGACAGAATTATCAGGGATCACTTTACCTTCTGGAATTAATGCATTCGCACCAATAATACAATTCTTACCAATCACAGCATTATTTAGAATCACCGCATTAATACCAATTAAAGAATTATCACCGATGGTACATCCATGTAACATCGCCTGATGGCCAATCGTAACGTATTCACCAATATTCAATTCAATACCAGCATCTGTATGCAAAACTGCATTCTCTTGAACATTCGAGTAATTACCGATTCGAATTAAACAGTTATCCGCCCTAACAACAGCACCAAACCAAACACTGACTTCACGCCCTAATTCTACCTGACCAATCACAGTTGCTGTCGGTGCAACCCAACCATCCCAAGGTTGTTGAAGTGCTTTAGGAGTAAATTCTTTATATTTGTACATCATTTTTAAAACTCTACTTTTCAAAGTGAAATTAAAACTTAGCTAGACCAAAGTTAGGTGGATTAACTAGAAATGGCCATTTTTTTTGATAGCCTAAACCGTATTGGAATAATGAAACGAGCATTCTTGCGGTGAGACCCCACACGACTTCGCTTTCAACTTGCATGCTTGGAAAATATAAAGATTGACGGGCTAATATAACTTCATAAGGTAAAGGAGGAGCATCGATTAACTGTTTTAATGGTACAAAGAAAATGCGATCAATTTCTGAGGGCTGTGCAATAAGGTTTACTTCCGCAGGGATTAAGCCAACAATTGGTTTAACGGACAATCCACTCCGCGCTCTTTGAATCGGCAAATCACCCAATAATTTAACATCGAAAGGATTTAGTGCGGTTTCCTCTTGAGCCTCACGTAAAGCAACAACAATATTACTGGTATCGCTAGGATCACGTTTACCACCAGGAAAAGATACCTCACCTGCATGTTGAGATAAATGAATTGAACGACGTGTCAATAAAACTCTAGGCTGAGTCTCCTGCGTAATTGCAATTAAGACTGCTGCATCAGCTTGTTGAATTCGTTTGGAAAATCGCAACCGTTGTTCTAATAGCTGTATTAACGATGCCTCTTCCATGCTACTCATCCCTCTTTGAATGCTTTTCTTATCCACCAACATCATAGCCGAAATTTTACTGAGGAACATAGCTGATCCTAATGCGAATTCATAAAAATTCAGTTATGCTGAGTTATCTCTAGGATTGATGATAATTATGAGCTTTTGTGTAGCGTGTGGACATCAAACTGAAGCAAAAATTCCATTAGGTGATCATAAAACACGTCTTGTATGTACAAATTGTGGCAATATTCATTATGAAAATCCCAAGGTTATTTGTGGTGCTTTAGCCCTATGGGATGACAAAGTTTTACTGTGTCGACGAGCAATTGAACCGCGCTATGGGTTATGGACCTTACCTGCTGGTTACATGGAATTATTTGAAACCATGGAACAAGGTGCAGCTCGTGAAACACGTGAAGAAGCGGAAGCTGAAGTTGAAATAGAACAACTTTATTGTATGTACAATATTCCGCGTATTGGACAGATATACGTATTATTCAAAGCACATATTAAACAAGGTTTCTTTGGAGCAGGTGAAGAAAGTATTGAATGTCGTTTATTTGAAGAGCATGAAATTCCATGGTCTGAACTTGCATTTCCAAGCGTTGAACAAACATTGAAACACTATTTTTCTGATCGTAAATCAGACACATTCCCAACTCATCTAGAAACGTTGGGTACTCGTTTAGACCATACAGGTTAAAAAAAGACCGCTTAACGCGGTCTTTTTTATATTACGACTTAACTTTAATTGCCTTACATGCTGGGATAGATTGATCTGCAATCTTAATACTTACCGAACCAGAGAAACGTTTCGCTAATTCACGTTCTTCTGCTGTAGGAGCTACGTATTTATTTTTTTCCTCTGTGGTCAAATCATCATATAAACGATTATATACATCTACAAAATATGCATAAGTATTTGACCATGTCACTGTATTATTTGAGAAATTCGTTAAATTAATGCCCGTTGCTTGACCTGCAAGAAGGTTATTGATATTGATTTTCGCCCCAGTGCCTGCAGTTACGTTCAAGCCAAACATTACTCCATTGATATTTCCAAACTTAGGATTAGACAATATCGCTCTCACACTGATTGATTTATCATTCGTTGAAAATAATGTCGCTCCCGTTGTACCAATTCGGAACTGTTTTTGATCATTACTATCTGTGATTGAACCATCACTATTCACTGTCTTCACGCTGCCACAAATACCAGACATATCTGTAGCTGTTGAATTCGCTTTGATATCTGTACGTATATCACCATTTTCATCAATGACAATTCCTAAATCAACTGGAGCTAGGTTTGCTTCATTGCTGAATCTGAATGTTAAAGTAGCATACAAAGGGAAGATATATTGCTGATTTGATGCAACATTATTTCTAGTTTTAAAAATGTCTTTAGCTAAATAACTCGAAGGGTTAATCTTAACAATATCAACAGTTCCATTATAGTTAGTACTTGATATAGATTGTTTCCATAAACCAAGATGAGTTGTGTCAACGGTATCCGTATCCTTGGCTTTAATTAATTGTTTATAAAAGCTAGTTGTGCCAGGAATAGTATTTCTATTGATTAATTTACCTTGATTTATTAATAAATCTTCTGCTGAATTATTTTCAGAAATTTTAAAACGTAAAGGTTTATTGGTATTTACTTGCATATTGATTGTGTTCAGCCAATCATTTTGCGCATCAACCTGTAATTTAATTGGTTTTACCTTTGTAATCAAGGTAATTGGTGCAACAACCAACCCATTCGTTATAGTTGCAGCTCCCTTCCATTGTTGACCATTACCGATTGTATATCCCTGTCTATCAGATAATAGAAAAAAACTTCCCATTGAATGCAATAGATTAGTGTCATTATCTACGCATTTTGAAGTCAATTCTTTATTACAACCGAAGAACCCATCTGGGCGGAAATTATTAACACTTGTACTTTCACCACCAGCTTTATATGCCGGTAAATCAGCTTGCCAAACACCCGTGTTAACCAAGTTTAAAAGACGAATTAATAGAGCATAAGCTTGATCATCAGAAACTTTTGATACATCTAACCAGGGTTGTAAAAGCGTAATGTATTCACCAGACAATAATTCATTAACACCAATATCTTTAGTGACATTCACTAATAAATCTTTCTTCTCTTCAGTAAATTCTATCGGTTGTATATCTCCAACTACATTGTCATTTCTTTCAACGCCCAGACTATGCATAATTCGAATCAGCGCAACAGCAACTCGAATAGTTTCATCATTTTTATCAAGAGAATTTGGCATCTTGCCAGTTAATGCCGTAGCGAAATCTATTACTCGAATATGTGGAAGAGTTGCTGTTTTTAACTTAGAAATCGTATCTAACTTAATCGTACCAAGGTTGATTTTTCGAGCTGAAGAACCTTGAATATAAAAACTTGCTTCATCCCCTAGCTTACATGCTCCAGTAACAATATTACCGTCTAATTTAGTCGCAAAATGATTGATTTTATCCGTACTACAATCAAAATTTATTCCAGAAACAGGATAATCAAGCACAAATTTCAGACAATCACTTGCTGACACGTCACAACTTGTATTAGATGTAACACCATCAACGCCTTGGTTTGGATCTTCATTTATTTTAGCACTTTCACCACCACAAGCTGTCATCATTGCAGCAATTATAGATAGGCTTAATGGTAATATCGTTTTTTTATTCATACTAAAATTCATCCTAATATTTACTGTATAACAGAGATTTTTATCTGTCCTTGATTTGAAAGCTCTTGTTCTGGTACATCAACTGCTGAGGCTAATGGTGTCATCATTACATAGTGTGCTGTTTCTGGGACACGCAATACACCTTGAATAGCAGCATGCTTGAATGTTGTTTCATGTACAGTTTCATTTTTGAAACCACTAACACCTTCTTGGATACAACCTTTTTTATCTAAGAAGATAACAAGTGGCCAATAATACACTGGTTTATTATTACTGGAGGCATAGGAATCAATCTGAATATATGTAATCGGATTGCCTAGTTCAACTAATTCGTATTCAAATTTCTCTTTTAGAGGTTTTCTTGGCCATAAACCAATATCTTTATTAAGACTAAGCTTTTTAATTGATTTTGTATAATTTTCAACAAAACAACGATCTTCTTCAAATGCTAATGCTAAGTCTTCTGGTGTTAATCTTACATAATTTGTAGAAAGTGTAATCGCTTTACTCGACTCCATTGGGCGGCTCATTATGCGATCCAACATTGAGCGACTAACCCCTTTTTTACGCTCAATAGTTTCTAAACGTCCACTCCCATCAGGCATAGTATAAAAACGCTTTTTCCCTTCTAGATTAAATTCTTGGCCTTCTAAATATTCATTATTTACATATGACACACCATCTATACTGGTAAAACCATCTTTTTGCTGTGCAGATGTATTGGACTCTTTTTTCAGTTCTTTATTATTGATTGGAGTAACAACTTTTGAATCTTTTTCTTTTTGATTTATATCTTTAGTCTTTTGTTGTTTAGATTCTAATGTTTGAACAGATTTCAATTCTTGTGACAATGGAATCTCAATTGTAAGTGTCTTTTGGGACTCAACATTTTGCTCAACAATTGCTGGTTCAATCTTTTCTATTTTACGCGTATTACTTATGTCACTCTGGATATTTCTATTTTGAGAGTTAGACAGTTTTACTGGCGTTTCGACTTTATTTTCAATAATTTTATTGGGTAAGGTCGATTCTTTCTCAATATTTCTAACCTGAGATTGAAGTTGTTGTGAGGTATCCTTTTTAGGCACAATCATTGGGCGTCCATCTGGGCCAATGATTGTATAGAACCCATCTGCATACACATTTTGTCCAGACACTATGCTAATACCAATCATTAGCATAGCGTATTTAGACATTTGAATATTTTTCTTAAGCATTACCATCTAGTTCTATAATTAATACCAAGTAAAGTGACTTTGGTATTTGTTTTAATATCTAAACCTGCGTACGGATTCAGTAAGATATTATCTACACCCGTTTTGTTCGCAAGGCTACTTGTATTGGCTGGAATATCATCACGACTACGTAAGAAACCAATAGATAAATCTAAATCTGTATCTTGATCAAAGCGATAGCCTACACCAAGCCCAAACAATTGTGCATTGTTGATCGGAACCATTGTATTTCGCTTATCATCAGGAATTGAACTTGTCCGTGGTTCATAACCGATACGTAGCTTTAAACGATCCGTGGCAGAATATTCAAAACCAATACCCCAACTCCACGAAGATTGGAAATTTAAAGGTAATGCTAATGAACGATCAGTAACATCATTACTTAATAACTTCGCCACTTTCAATAAAGAAATTTGTCGATCAAATTCAAACTTAAATTTATCCCAAGCAGAAAAATCAGTCCAACCAATATCAAAATTCATTTGTAAATCTGGAAAGATTTTATATTTAATCCCTGCTTTAAAGTGCTGTGGGTATTTAAAATCCATCGCAACTAAACCAGACTCTACATTAGGAACAAATCCAGGCAATCCTAAAATTGCAGCAAGAATTTGTCCTGTAGCTGAAGAGTTTAGTCCAGCGATTAGCTCTTGAGAAGCGTTCGCATTATTTATAAGATACTTGCCTTTTAGACGCATTTTAGCTTCACTTTGGTACACCATACCAAAACTAAAATCATCCGTAGGTTCCCAGAGTAAACCTAGGTTGTAACTTGGGCTCAAAGACTGTTCTAAAGATACATCTAAAGCACCTAACTTATTAAAAGGGTTCATCCCTTCATTAGTATTACAAATACCAAATAAAAGAAGATCTGTAATGATATCACCATTATCTTTAAATGGTGCACAGACAACTTCATCAACCATTCGCAATACACCGATCATTTCGTTTGGAAAACGCAAATCGGTTTTCATTGCAATCGCTTGATAAGACATACCAAAAGAGGCACCTATCGCCAAGTGATCATTCACTTGATATCCGAATGAAGGAGAAAGATAGGTAATACGTTCTAAAGCGACCTGTTGTCCCATGAAATTACTTGGATTTCCATCCTCTGCACCAAATCCAGCAACTAGTGGTGCGTAAACTGCTGTTGCATAAGTAACTTTAGAGCCAGGTGGTTTATAGGCTATACCCGCAGTCGGAGCTGCTAAAGGAGCATTAGGCCCAAGATCCACAATTTTCTTGAGTACTGGAACATAAATACTGGCGTATTCTACGTCACCAGAAACAGTACCTTTAAAGTCTGTACAGATGCCTGTATCAACCTCAGGTCCATCATTACAAACTAAGGGATCATCTGAATAACCAAAGACATTATAACCAGCGGGCGCTGTATAATCTCTTTTGATCGCAAAATTCGCAAGAATACCTTGTACATCAGTTTGCAAACCATCGATTTTAGCGAGAGCAGCTGGGTTAAAATGAACGGCACTAATACCTGGTGGATCTGCGGTAACAGCATTTCCAAGTGACAAAGACCTAAGATCTACAGATAAGTCTTGACCCAATTCTGCATGAGTAAAATTCGAGAGTCCCGCGACTAGGATACCAATCGTTAAAGGACATAACTTAGGATATTTCACCATTGTGTCTCCTTAACGTAGTTTTTTACCAAAACCAATAATATCTAATGGGAAAGACAGACCTAAAGAAACATCAGGTGCATCTTCTGTTAAGCCAATACCCACTGTTCCATTCACGATTGTTTCTGGAGATACACGAACACCCAAAGCGAATGAAAGTGTAGAACTACTTTGATCAGCAGATTTAAAACTCTCATCATTTTTGAAATAGAATTTTGAACCAGTATTGAAACTTTGCTGATAAGACATTGTTAAGGAAACATCATAGTTAAAAGAATAAGCAAAGCCAAAAGAAAATCCACCACTTAGACCTGGATCAAAACTTTCTAAGGTACGACTACCACGTAGTTGGTTTAGACCTGTCTCTTTGAGACCATAATTGGCTGAAACTGATGTAAATAAAACAACTGGATCAATATATTTACGTGTACTAGCACCAACTCCTACAGAGTAGTAGCCCTTACCTGTTGATAACTCATCAATTCCAATTTCATATGGGCTATCACCCGTTTTGGTCGATAAACTACCAAATAAAACTAAAGGTAGTCGCCCTTGTCTAAGTGGAAAAGGTTCCCAACGTGCACCAAATGATAAATCCCCTAGACCAGCTGCGGTTTCATCCTGTAATAAATCTTTTTTTGCTACAAATGGTAATGATGCAGACAATGTAACATTGTCAAGTAAGCCATATTGAACTGTAAAAGTATTGGTTAATGTATGATTTGCATCTTCTTCAACACGAAGCCGAGCTAAAGTACTCGTACTATCATCAGTCGCTAAGTCAAGGCGACTATCGCGATAATAGGTATAGTCAATATCATAATAAGATGAGAAAACACCTTTTTTGATTAAAGAATACTGACGTTCATTTGAAGTGAATACTTCTTGTAAATTAGTTTCCTTAGTTGCATCACCTTCTTGCTTCTGCAAAGCATTTGCAGCTTCACTTGCATCATTTGCAGGAGTGGTAGATGTAGCTACAGCTACAGCTGGTGAACTTTGTGTTGCCGACTCATTGATTTGAGTCTGTTCTACATTCGCAACTTCAGTTTGGTCTTCAGCATAAAGGGTCGTCGCTATAGCACTTAAACTTAATGCTAATACACTCACATTCATCCATTGATTGTTCATTATGACATCCTACATCTATTAAATTCTGAGATTATTTACGCTTATAGTACATACGCATGTATGTAGTGATCGGTTTATTGTAGTTCTCTGAGTTTGGATCAGCATCAAGTACCCTACGCATTGTAGAGGCTTTATCAGCAAGTTTCTCAAACTTTTGCGTAGGGAATTGAATTTCAGCCAAAGCATATCGATTGACTGTAGCATCATCTACGTGGCGCATATCTTCATCTTTTAATGCAAATAGATTTTTGCGATATTGCTCAGGAACATCTACGATAAATAAGGTATTGTTATCCCATACTTCTCGAAATCGAGTTTCATCAAAACTTATATTTCCAAGAGCTGGATCTGCAACATACACGCGCCCATCTTTATAAGCTTTATAAACAACAAAATGTTTAAATCCTGCATAAGTTATCGGGACAATAGCTGGTTGCTTTAAAGCTGCTAAATCAGAGAATTCGCCACGATATCCGCCACTATTTAGACCTAATGCTGTTACAAATCGCTTCATATCTAAAAGAGAGAAACTTCTTCTTTCAATGATTCGTTGATATTCACCGTATTGAAGTAGACCACTCATCGTCTGCTGCTCTGTGAGCTTTAGACCACCGTACCCATTTAAAAGTGTCGTCAATGCCGCCGAACCGCAACTATAGTCATATGCTTGACGTACGATGCCTCGAAACTGATCTTCAACTGCTGGTTTTATAACAACCGCTTCTCGATGATTACGAGTAAATGAAGAATTCCTAGAATCTAAAGTTTCAGTATAATAAACTGTTCCTTCAGGTTTTTTTTCTATTTCAAAGGCTTGCGTTGTAAAGTAATACATCAATGCAGAGCCTAGAGCTATCTCTAACATAATTCTCTTTTCTTAACAGCGGCATGATTTGCCTTATTCATTTTATTCTTAGCGTCACTGACACTACTTCCCTGTGTGATGAAGATACCGTTTTTTATAAAAAAAAACAGCTTTTTTTTAGCTTTTTTTGATGAAATGTTATTTCTTTTACATATCTTCGTGTATTTCAAAGAAAATATGTAACGGCCTCACTTTCAAATAGAAAATTAATATCTAGCTTAAAACCACTTTTCTTCAAAGATTAAAAAAAGCGCAATATATGCGCTTTTTTTAATCAACAAATCAACTTAGTAACCAGCAATTGTAATCGTAGTTTTGCCAAGTTTAAGACCTTGGATTTCTACATCACCAATTGAAGCATTTGTAGAACCAGTCGCAGCAGCACCTAAACGTACAGCTTTAACATATACATCATTACCAGCTGTGCTGTTGTTCGTAATTTCTAAACCAGTGCTTTTAACTGAGATACCTAAATCAACATCAATTGCACCGCCACCAGCACCACGAACATGTAAACCATCAAGATAGATCTGACCACCACCAGCAGCATCATTGATACCTAGGTTAGTGATGTTAAGACCGCTTAGAGAAGATTTAACAAGAACCATAGCACCTTGTGGAGTAGCACCTAATTGTACGTTAGCTGCAACTTTACCCATATCCAATGTTAAACCAGTAAGGATTTGGTTCTCAGTTCCTGTTGTACCACGACGGATATTAGCAGAAGCTAAATCAGGAGCAGCACCTGAAGCACCAACACTGATTGCACCAACTTTAACTCTTAGAGCAGCAACATTAGCACCGATATTTAGGAATGCACCGCCACCACCATTAAGTGTAGTACCAGCATCAGTATCAATTTTTAAATTAAGTAAGTTATCTGATGCAGTGCCATCAAAGTTATCAGCACCAGCAGTAGCTTGTAGACCTAAACCAGCGATATGAATTGCACCTGCAGTTGCTTGACCACCTAGATTTACACCATTAAACGCAGCAGTAGTAGCTAAACCGTCGTTATCATGTACGTATAAACCTTCAACTAAAATACCTTTTGTAGTAGTAGCATCACTACCCATAAAAGTTGCTAAGTCTGTGTTTAGACCAGCACCAATACCGATAGAAATACCATCTTGACCAGTAGCAGAGCTAAGTGCAGCATCATCCATCGCTTGCATAGCCATTGCATTTGCGCTAATCGCCATTGAAGAAACTAAAGCTAGTTTAGTAAACATTTTCATTGAGCACTCTCCCAAGAGCATTTATTTTTTGACTTACACTACTCTAAACTGTCCAGTGTTGTTTTTTTCTTAAATGACAACTTGAACTTCCGATCCTTGAGTAGTTCGCTTAGCAAGTACTAAATTACCTGTTTGTTATTTTATGTTCAACTCCTGTTAACCGCTTTTTAGTAATAAACCGATAAACGGCATAAAAAATACACTACTGCATTACAACTCTTAGTCAGCAATAACATTGTGAATTATCTGTATATTTATAAGATCATTTTTTAAAAAACAAGTATACATTTCTCTCAGTTCTCCATTTATCTGAATGGATAAGATATTTACATAAATGTAAACAATGACACTTTTTGCCATTTTTATGCTTTTAAATTACTGATAGTAACAATTTTTATGAGATAAATCACAAATACTGTTTAAATGATTTTCGAATTACAACCTGTTTTTGAAAAACTCCGATGATTTCTCACTATTGTAGTACAATTATTTCTTATGATTTGCATGTGTTATTTTCAAGTTTATGAGCCAGTTTCAGCAAAAACTCAATATTTCATCTCTATCAGTCTCTGAAATTCTATTTCAGTTGAGAGAGTTAATTGGTTTGGTTTATTTGCATGATCAAAACTCACCTATTATTAGTTTTTTGCCAAAACATTATTTAATCTTCGAAAATTCAACATCACAACAGTTCACTCAACTTGAGTTAAACCAATACCATCAAATTACGCATCCTTTATCGATCATCAATTTTGCTCAGTTTAGCAAAAATCCAATATCAACCATCGAATCCATTTCTTTTAAAGGTGGATACATCGGCTTTATAAGTTATGACTATTGTTCAAACTTATGCGTTAAAACTGCTATGCGCTCTCAACCCAGTCTTTTTTTAGGTGAATATTCAAGTTATCTTAAATATCATAATGGTGAATGGTATTTCTATGGCAATGAAAAAAATTCAGTAAACACCTATAATTACATTCTATCCCTTTTGTCTAAAAATAAATCAGATCAACTAGAATCATTATCTTTACAGGATCAATGTACACCTCGCTGGTCTAAAACCAAGTATTTACAAGCATTTAGCAGAATTCAAGACTATATTAAAGCTGGTGATTGTTATCAAATAAATTTAACTCAAGAGTTTACAGCAAAAGCGAAAGGGTCCCTACTTAGTAAATCAAATGATTTTTGGCAATTAACTCATGCACCATATGCAGGCTATGTAAAAATTAATGAATTCGAACTTTTAAGTTGTTCACCAGAGCTATTCATTGAATTTGATAATAAAAATAAAATTAAAACTCGACCAATCAAAGGCACCATGCCAAGACACCAAGATCCTGAACAAGACCTTATTTCAAAAGAAAAGTTAACAAATTCAAAAAAAGATCAGGCGGAAAATGTGATGATTGTGGATTTACTAAGAAATGATTTAAGTGTTTATGCAGAAACTGGTTCAGTAAAAACAACAAAATTATTTGAAATTGAAAGTTTTAATCAAGTACACCATATGGTGAGTGAAATCACTGCAACATTAAAAGAAGAAGTTAATCCGATGCAAATGTTGCTATCAGCACTTCCAGGAGGCTCAATCACAGGGGCACCAAAAATTCGCGCAATGCAAATTATCGATGAACTTGAAGAATCTCCGCGCGGTGCCTATTGCGGAAGTTTAGGATATTTTAATTACGATGGTACAGGTCGCTGGAATATTTTAATTCGTAGTATTCAAAAAAATCAGGACAATCTTTCGATTTGGGCTGGTGGTGGAATTACTATCGCATCTGATGCGGAAGCCGAATACCAAGAATGTTTTGATAAAGTTTCTGCCATGCTTGATCTACTCAATACATGGCAGAAATAAAATAAGCTAATTCAAAATTAACTTATCAGCATTTTTAATGTATCAACTAGGCGCTGATTTTGTTCATCAGTACCAATCGTAATACGCAAAAATTGATTAATTCTTGGTTTGTTGAAATAGCGAACAATAATACCTTGCTCACGCAATTTTTCTGCAAGTTGTGCTGCATCGTGTAGGGAGTGTGTAGCAAAAATAAAGTTTGCTTTTGAAGGTAAAACATTAAAACCTAGCTCAGTTAGGTTAGCTACCAATTTTTCACGACTTGCAATGACTTTTTCACATTGTTCTTGAAAATAGTCTTGATCTTCAAAAGATGCTACAGCTGCAGCAATTGCAAAACGGTCAATTGGGTATGAATTGAAACTATTTTTAACCGCTTCAAGTGCAGCAATCAAATGGGCTTGTCCAATTGCAAATCCAACACGCAATCCAGCCAGTGAACGAGATTTGGAGGTTGTTTGACATACAACCAAATTCTCATAACGACTTATAAGTTCAACGGCTGATTCTGCTCCGAAATCTACATAAGCTTCATCAATGACTATCACACGATTTGGATTAGCTTTTAACAGTTGTTCAATTTTGTCCAAACCTAATGCAATACTCGTTGGTGCATTTGGATTAGTGATAATGATGCCACCATTTTCCTGTTCATAATCTGAAATATCTATTTCAAATTTTTCATTCAATGGAATTTGCTTTGTTTGAACACCAAAAAATTGACTATAAACTGGATAAAAACTATAGGTTATATCTGGATATAGAATTGGTTCTTGCTGAATGAAAAATGCTTTAAAAATATGAGCAAGCACTTCATCAGAACCATTTCCTACGAAGACTTGGCTAACATCAACATTTTGTTGTTTAGCGATTGCTTGTTTTAAAGCCGTAGCATCTGGATCAGGATATAAACGAAGGGCATCAGCTTGATGAGTCAAAACAGCTTGCACTGCATCAACCACTTTTGGTGATGGTGGATAAGGATTTTCGTTTGTATTCAGTTTCAATAAATTCTGTATTTTTGGTTGTTCACCAGGTACGTAAGGCTCTAAATCACGAACCTCAGGACTCCAAAAACGCATTTGTTCAATTGTAAATGCCATTTTATATACTCTCAAAACTCTCTAAAAAGGAACTTTATCAGCCCCTATATTCGTGGGTTAGCTATTGATAACGATAACGAGCTGATCGAGCATGTGCATCGAGATTTTCTTCCACCGCCAATATGTCTGCTGCTTTTGCTAAGGTTTTGACACCTTCTTTTGAGCACATAATTAAGCTTGAGCGTTTCTGAAAATCGTAAACACCAAGCGGTGAGGAAAAGCGAGCTGTACCAGATGTTGGTAGGACATGATTAGGCCCCGCACAATAATCACCTATTGCTTCAGGAGTATAGCGCCCCATGAATATTGCGCCCGCATGACGTATTTCTTGACTCATCAACTCTGCATCATCTAGACATAACTCTAAATGCTCAGGAGCAACTTGGTTGATAAGATCAACTGCTTCTGCACGATTCTTCACAAGCACTAATGCGCCACGATTTTCAATAGAAGTTCGAGCAATATCTGCCTTTGGCAGTTCGTTCAAATGCTTTTCAATTGCAATTTCCACAGCATTTAAAAGATTCTCATCGGGTGTAATGAAAATTGATTGAGCCACAGTATCATGCTCTGCCTGAGACAATACATCCATTGCCAACCATTCAGCATTATTTTCACCTTCAGCATAAACAAGAATTTCTGAAGGACCTGCGATCATATCAATGCCCACTTGACCGAAAACTGCTCTTTTAGCTGCGGCAACAAAGCGATTACCTGGCCCAGTAATTTTATCCACCGCTGGTATTGTTTCAGTACCATAAGCCAAAGCTGCAACAGCTTGTGCACCACCTATTGTAAAAACTCGGCTCACACCCGCTAAATATGCTGCTGCTAATACCAATGGATTAAGTTCACCATTGGGTGCAGGAACAACCATAATAATTTCAGGTACGCCAGCAACATGGGCTGGTAAAGCATTCATAAGTACAGACGATGGATAAGAGGCTAAACCACCAGGTACATAGATCCCAACACGATCAAGTGGAGTGACTTTTTGACCTAATGTATTTCCCAAATCATCAACATAAGTCCACCCTTCTTGCTTCTGAGCTTGATGAAATGAACGAATTCGTTTTGCTGCTAACTCAAGTGCATCACGAGTTTCAATGGTTAAACCCTCAAAAGCGGATTTGAGTTGTTCTTGGCTGAGCTCTAAGTCTGAGAATTGATGCGCAGGATGTCGATCGAACTGTTGCGTTAACTTAAGTACATGCTGATCACCGTGTTGACGAACATCGGCAATAATTTGGTCTACGGTTTGTACTAATTGAGGATCATTTACAGTTTCAAATGCTAATAGTTCAGCAAATATCTGCTTAAAATTTTGATCCTGAGTCGATAAACGTCGCATCAATTTACCCACAAGGCGAAAAAGAGAAGAATAAGTTTACTCTTTTTCGAAGTCCTTGTGGGCATCATATCAACATCTATCACTCAGTTTTCATAGGAAATCACGTTTAACGTGATTGGACTGCTTGTTCAAGTTGAGTCAAAATTGGATTTAATAAAGCTTGTTTCCGTTTAAAACTCGCTTTATTGACAATAAGACGCGAAGAAACTTTACAAATCTCTTCTAATGGCTCTAAACCATTGGCGCGTAAAGTATTACCCGTATCAACGACATCGACAATATAATCACCCAAGCCTACTAATGGCGCAAGCTCCATTGAACCATAGAGCTTAATCACATCAACTTGTTCACCTAAGCTCGCATAATATTGACGCGTCAAATTGACATACTTGGTTGCAATCTTCAAACGTCCTTTCGGACGTTCCATTCCAACTTTACCAGCAGTCATTAATTTACAATTGGCAATTCTTAAGTCAAGTAACTCATACACATGTTGAGCTCCATGTTCCATTAATACATCTTTACCCGCGACACCAAAATCTGCTGCACCGTTTTCCACATATGTTGGCACATCAGAAGCACGTAAAATCAAAATACGTACTTTCTTATGTGTGGTTGGGAAAATCAATTTACGAGATTTATCAGGATCTTCAAGTAAATTTATGCCTGCATTTTCAAGTAATGGCAATGTTTCTTTTAAGATACGACCTTTACTGAGTGCTAAAGTTAAACCATGATCAAAATTACCCATTACATCAAAATTCGGATCATCGTTTCTTAAGTCATTCATCCTTTTACTCGCTTAATCTGAGCGCCTAAACTTTGCAATTTTTCTTCAACATGTTCATAGCCACGATCTATATGGTAAATACGATCAATTAGTGTTTCACCTTCTGCAACTAAGGCTGCAAGCACTAGTGAAAATGAAGCACGTAAATCTGTAGCCATAACAGGTGCAGCCTGAAGTGTTTCCACACCAGTTACGATCGCATCATGGCCTTCTACCTGAATATTTGCACCCATACGTGAAAGTTCAGGGACATGCATAAAGCGATTTTCAAAAATTGTTTCCGAAATCGTCGCAAAACCACGACCGATTGCATTCACGGCCATGATTTGAGCTTGCATGTCAGTCGGAAATTCTGGATGAGGCAATGTTCTAAAACTAACAGCTTTAGGACGTTTCCCTTGCATGTCTAGTTCAATCCAATCATCGCCACGAGTAACTTCCGCACCCATTTCTTCGAATTTATCTAATACAGCTTCTAATAATGCTGGATCTGTATGCGTCGTTTTGATACGACCACCAGTGATCGCTGCAGCAGCTAAATATGAACCAGTTTCGATACGATCCGCTACGACTGCGTATTCACAACCATGCAGACTTTCAACACCAGTTACTACCAAAGTGTCTGTATCAAGGCCTTCAATTTTTGCACCCATTTTAATTAGCATTTGGGCGAGGTCTGTAATCTCAGGCTCTCTAGCAGCATTACGAATTGTGGTAACGCCATCTGCTAAAACAGCAGCCATCAAGATATTCTCTGTACCACCCACGGTCACCATATCAAAAACGACTTCACCGCCTTTTAATCGACCATCAACTGAAGCATGAACATATCCATTTTCAACTTCAATATGTGCACCTAACGCTTCCAAAGCTTTTAAATGCTGATCAACTGGACGTGAACCAATTGCACAACCACCTGGTAATGATACTTTTGCATTACCATAACGTGCTAATAATGGACCTAACACTAAAATTGAAGCACGCATTGTTTTCACAAGTTCGTATGGTGCAAATTGATTATCTAATGTTGATGCATCAGCACGAACCGTATCCCCTTCATAGGTCATGGTAATGCCAAGACCCGCTATTAATTTAACTAATGTATTTACGTCTTTTAAGTTTGGCACATTGGTTAAAGTAGTCGGAGAGTCCGCAAGAATCATTGCAGCGAGTAAAGGTAAAGCTGCATTTTTAGCACCAGAAATGCGTACTTCACCTTCGAGCTTAACACCGCCCGTAATTAAAAATTTATCCATTAATATTTAAGCTCCGAAAAGGCTTGCTTTACGCCATTCGTCTTTAGTCATTGCACGAATAGTAACTGCGTGAACTTCACCACTCGCGATATAAGAATTAAGAGGTGCATATACGGCTTGTTGACGTGTAAGAGTTCTCTTTCCTTCAAATTGATCATCTACAATACGAAGGTCGAATTTTCCAGCTTGTCCACTCACTGCTACTTCTGCTTCAGGGAAAGCTTCTTTTAAAATTTGCGTGAGCTGTTCACTATTCATTACAAGACCTCTTATACAGCCAATGGTGTAAAACCGCATATTTTACTATAACTTTTTCACATTATTCAGTAAGCAGTTTCTTTTTTTAAAAATAAAAAAAGAGGCTATCAAAACTAGCCTCTTTCTTAAAAGCAATTTAACTTAAAACAACCAACTCATGCTGGTAAGAACATTGCATTTTTCTATGTTTAGCAAGCTGTCTTTTTAATTTTTCTGTCAGTTTTTTTATTGAAGTATACATATCATCTGCTGTTGCTTGAGCAAACAGCTCAACCCCTGGTAAACGTATGATGGCCTCAGCTATATGATTGGCACTCCCTTTATGCGAACGCTTATCGATTTGATGATCTTTCGCTAATTTAATTTGCATACTGTTTACTTGATCAAGATGCTTAGTCATTTGACTAAACTTTTCTTTTATATTTTTTTCAATTGCTGGTGTAATGGTTAAATGGTGTCCACGAATTGTTATTTGCATAATTCTATCCCTCACCTTTTCTTAGGATTCAAGAAATAACTAAAACAAATTAATGCACATGAGTGGTTCAGTATCCATTAAATCATTTCAGTGATCTCTCTAGTAACTATTAAAAAAATTCATTATTTCGTCATAATGAGCTATTAGAATAGTCACACCTTAAAATTTAGATCAAGACTTTTCTTTCGGAAGATGAAGGAATATGTAACGATTCTCTATATTTTGCGACTGTTCTACGAGCAACCTCAATCCCTTCTTTTTTCAACATCTCTGCTATTGCATTATCTGACAAAGGCTTACGTGGATTTTCATTAGATACTAGCTTTTTAATCATGGCACGAATTGCAGTCGAAGATGCCTCCCCACCAGAAGTTGTTCCAACATGACTTGAAAAAAAATATTTCAATTCAAATAAACCACGGGGTGTAAGCATATATTTATTGGTTGTCACACGAGATACTGTTGATTCATGTAGTTCAACTTCTTCTGCAACATCACGCAAAACTAAAGGCTTCATTGCTTCAGCACCTTGCTCAAGAAATGCTCGCTGATGTTCAACAATACAAGTCGCAACCTTCAATAATGTTTTATGACGCTCATCTATACTCTTAATGAAGTTCTTTGCTTCTAACATTTGATTGCGTAAATAAACATTATCGTCACTTTGATCTGCTCGACGAATCATATTGGAATAAAATGAATTAATCCGTAATTTGGGCATTACATCTGGATTTAATTGTACATTCCAATGCTGATCTTTCTTTGCGACAACGACATCAGGTACCTGATATTCTGATTCTTGTTGATCAAACTCCAACCCTGGATAAGGCTTTAAGGTTTTAAGTAACTCAATAGCATTAGTTAGTTGTTCTTTTGATAATCCAGTTTGTTTCAATAATTTATTTAAATCATTAGAAATCAGCAGTTCATAGTAATTTAAAAGCTGTTTTGCTTCGGCTAAAAAAGGTGTTTTATCTTTAATTGTTTCTAATTGAATTTGCAAACATTCAGCCAAACTTCTTGAGCCAACACCTATCGGCTCTAAACGTTGAATATGTTTTAAAACAACAATAACCTCATCTTCTTCAACGTCTTCATCGTTATCAACTTCTCGCAACAATTGATTCACAGCAATTAAAATATCCGTCAAATCAGCATCTAGAAATCCCTTATCATCTAAAGAGTCCACAATACAATAAGCAATCAGCTTATCCACTCTAGAAAAATGCAAAAGATTAACTTGTTCTAGAATATGTTCTTTTAAACTAAGGTGAATTTGTCTGTTATCTTCTCTTTCTTCATACTCTGGTGTAGCAAGTGCGGTGGATTGATGCGTATAAATATCATCCCACTCTGTATCAACGGGCAAATCATTTGGTAAATGATCTGCATTCAATTCAGATGTTAAATCTTTATTTTCATTAGCTTCAACACTATTTAAACTTTCAATACTATTATTATCTTCAATTTTTTCGAGCAATGGATTACTATCAAGTTGAATTTGTATCTCTTGCTCCAACTCCAAACTAGAGAGTTGTAAAAGTCGAATTGCCTGCTGCAATTGAGGAGTTAACGATAAATTATTCGCTACTTTCAACCCAACAGATAATTTCATAATCATTCCCTATATTAGAACAAGCAAAAAACATGCCTATAAAATTATTTATAACACAAAGAAACTTGAACAACTATAAGTAAACTCACTTTCTATCTATCTACATGCTCAAAAAACTAGCAAAAAAAGATTTATATAAACTTTATTGGTTGGTTACGTGTTTTATATGGGAAAGAAACACAATAAAAAACACCCCCTCTGCATTAGCGGAGGGGGTGTTTTAGATTTAAAAGCTGGCGATGACTTACTCTCACATGGCAAACGCCACACTACCATCAGCGCGAAGAGGTTTCACTTCTGAGTTCGGGAAGGGATCAGGTGGTTCACTCTTGCTATTGTCGCCAGCAAACTGTTGTGGTGTTTTCGGGTCTTATTCACATTAATTAATAATGTTTGCCTTACTTACGATCCAAAGAGTTATTAACGGATTAGATAATTGGTCTGTATTGTAACTAGTTTGTACACTAAATCAAGTTATGTATTGAATTTATCTTGAATACAACAACTGTTTGGGTGTTGTATAGTCAAGCCTCACGAGCAATTAGTATTGGTCAGCTTCACACGTCACCGTGCTTCCACACCCAACCTATCAACGTCCTAGTCTCGAACGGCTCTTTAGAGGAATAAATTCCTAGGGAAATCTTATCTTGAGGTAGGCTTCCCGCTTAGATGCTTTCAGCGGTTATCCCTTCCGAACATAGCTACCCGGCGATGCCACTGGCGTGACAACCGGTACACCAGAGGTTCGTCCACTCTGGTCCTCTCGTACTAGGAGCAGATCCTCTCAAATTTCCAGCGCCCACGGTAGATAGGGACCGAACTGTCTCACGACGTTCTAAACCCAGCTCGCGTACCTCTTTAAATGGCGAACAGCCATACCCTTGGGACCTGCTTCAGCCCCAGGATGAGATGAGCCGACATCGAGGTGCCAAACACCGCCGTCGATATGAACTCTTGGGCGGTATCAGCCTGTTATCCCCAGAGTACCTTTTATCCGTTGAGCGATGGCCCTTCCATACAGAACCACCGGATCACTAAGACCTACTTTCGTACCTGCTCGACTTGTGGGTCTCGCAGTTAAGCGCGCTTTTGCCTTTATACTCTACGCGTGATTTCCGACCACGCTGAGCGCACCTTCGTACTCCTCCGTTACTCTTTAGGAGGAGACCGCCCCAGTCAAACTACCCACCAGACATGGTCCTCGTCCCGGATTACGGGACAGAGTTAGAACCTCAACATTACCAGGGTGGTATTTCAAGGACGGCTCCATTGGAACTAGCGTTCCAACTTCAAAGCCTCCCACCTATCCTACACAAGTAAGGTCAAAGTTCAATGTCAAGCTGCAGTAAAGGTTCACGGGGTCTTTCCGTCTAGCCGCGGGTACACTGCATCTTCACAGCGATTTCGATTTCACTGAGCCTCTGCTGGAGACAGCGCCGCCATCATTATGCCATTCGTGCAGGTCGGAACTTACCCGACAAGGAATTTCGCTACCTTAGGACCGTTATAGTTACGGCCGCCGTTTACTGGGGCTTCGATCAAGAGCTTCGCTTACGCTAACCCCATCAATTAACCTTCCAGCACCGGGCAGGCATCACACCCTATACGTCCACTTTCGTGTTTGCAGAGTGCTATGTTTTTAATAAACAGTTGCAGCGGCCTGGTTTCTGCGGCTGCCAACCGCTCAGGGAGCAAGTCCCATCACCGTCAGCAGCGTACCTTCTCCCGAAGTTACGGTACCATTTTGCCTAGTTCCTTCAGCAGAGTTCTCTCAAGCGCTTTGGTCTACTCGACCTGACCACCTGTGTCGGTTTCGGGTACGATTCCTGTGTAACTGAAGCTTAGAGACTTTTCCTGGAAGCATGGTATCAGCCACTTCACTGTACAAGTACAGCTTGCTATCGACTCTCAGCATAGAGCACCCCGGATTTGCCTAAGATGCATGCCTACGGTCTTCCACCTGGACAACCAACGCCAGGCTGACTTAACCTTCTCCGTCCTCTCATCGCATTACACAGAAGTATTGGAATATTAACCAATTTCCCATCGACTACGCCTCTCGGCCTCGCCTTAGGGGTCGACTCACCCAGCCCCGATTAACGTTGGACTGGAACCCTTGGTCTTTCAGCGAACGGGTTTTTCACCCGTTTTGTCGTTACTCACGTCAGCATTCGCACTTCTGATACCTCCAGCATACTTCTCAATACACCTTCATCGGCTTACAGAACGCTCCCCTACCACGTATACAAAGTATACATCCGCAGCTTCGGCACATAGTTTTAGCCCCGTTACATCTTCCGCGCAGGCCGACTCGACTAGTGAGCTATTACGCTTTCTTTAAAGGGTGGCTGCTTCTAAGCCAACCTCCTAGCTGTCTATGCCTTCCCACATCGTTTCCCACTTAACTATGATTTTGGGGCCTTAGCTGGCGGTCTGGATTGTTTTCCTCTTGACTACGGACGTTAGCACCCGCAGTCTGTCTCCCGGATAGTACTCATTGGTATTCGGAGTTTGCATCGGTTTGGTAAGTCGGGATGACCCCCTAGCCGAAACAGTGCTCTACCCCCTATGGTATTCGTCCGAGGCGCTACCTAAATAGCTTTCGGGGAGAACCAGCTATCACCAGGCTTGATTAGCCTTTCACCCCTATCCACAAGTCATCCCCTGGCTTTTCAACGACAGTGGGTTCGGTCCTCCAGTTAGTGTTACCCAACCTTCAACCTGCTCATGGATAGATCGCCTGGTTTCGGGTCTATACCCAGCAACTAAACGCCCTATTAAGACTCGATTTCTCTACGGCTCCCCTATTCGGTTAACCTCGCTACTGAATATAAGTCGCTGACCCATTATACAAAAGGTACGCAGTCACCGAACAAGTCGGCTCCCACTGCTTGTATGCATGCGGTTTCAGGATCTATTTCACTCCCCTCACAGGGGTTCTTTTCGCCTTTCCCTCACGGTACTGGTTCACTATCGGTCAGTCAGGAGTATTTAGCCTTGGAGGATGGTCCCCCCATATTCAGACAAGGTTTCACGTGCCTCGCCCTACTCGTCATCATTATGTGTGCCCTTTCGTGTACGGGAATATCACCCTCTACGTTCGCACTTCCCAGAGCGTTCCACTAAAACACACATAACTTAATGGGCTGCTCCCCGTTCGCTCGCCGCTACTAAGGGAATCTCAATTGATTTCTTTTCCTAAGGGTACTGAGATGTTTCACTTCCCCTCGTTCGCTTCATAAACCTATGTATTCAGTTTATGATACCCGCCTTATAGCGGGTGGGTTCCCCCATTCAGAAATCTCCGGATCAAAGGATATTTGCCGCCTCCCCGGAGCTTTTCGCAGGCTATCACGTCTTTCATCGCCTCTGACTGCCAAGGCATCCACCACATGCACTTAATTACTTGACTATACAACCCCAAACAGTCGTTAACACATACAAGTGAGTGTTATCGTTGCAAACTTAATTGCTACTGGTTTGTTGTCTGTGAATTTAATCACCATACAGCTTCAATCTAAATTCATATACCAAAACGCTTGATTCAGTGTTTTTACTAGTTCTCAATATGTTTAAATCAATCAAATTACTTCGATCAACTTAAATTCTTGAGTGAACAATTTATTTCAGACTCAATTTTCTAATCTGTTAATGATTAACTACCACCTCGTCGGTGCGTAGTAAACTGTGATAAATCACAGAGATTAATAAACCAAGATCAATTACTTAATCTTTTTATTCATTAAACTCTATAATCTATTTAGCTCAGAATTAAACATTTCATTTAATTCATGGTGGAGACTAGGAGAGTCGAACTCCTGACCTCCTGCGTGCAAAGCAGGCGCTCTACCAACTAAGCTAAGTCCCCAGCTTTAATCATAATGAACGACATATCTTTTTATCTAGCAGCTTGTGATTATTCATCACTTCGTCAGTAGTGGTGGGTCTGACAAGACTTGAACTTGTGACCCCACGCTTATCAAGCGTGTGCTCTAACCAACTGAGCTACAGACCCTCAGATACATCTTCGAAGAACAACTTGTTGTGGATTCTTACCAGTCACCAATCTTTCGTTAAGGAGGTGATCCAGCCGCAGGTTCCCCTACGGCTACCTTGTTACGACTTCACCCCAGTCATCGGCCACACCGTGGTAAGCGTCCTCCTTGCGGTTAGACTACCTACTTCTGGTGCAACAAACTCCCATGGTGTGACGGGCGGTGTGTACAAGGCCCGGGAACGTATTCACCGCGGCATTCTGATCCGCGATTACTAGCGATTCCGACTTCATGGAGTCGAGTTGCAGACTCCAATCCGGACTACGATCGGCTTTTTGAGATTAGCATCACATCGCTGTGTAGCAACCCTTTGTACCGACCATTGTAGCACGTGTGTAGCCCTGGCCGTAAGGGCCATGATGACTTGACGTCGTCCCCGCCTTCCTCCAGTTTGTCACTGGCAGTATCCTTAAAGTTCCCATCCGAAATGCTGGCAAGTAAGGAAAAGGGTTGCGCTCGTTGCGGGACTTAACCCAACATCTCACGACACGAGCTGACGACAGCCATGCAGCACCTGTATCTAGATTCCCGAAGGCACCAATCCATCTCTGGAAAGTTTCTAGTATGTCAAGGCCAGGTAAGGTTCTTCGCGTTGCATCGAATTAAACCACATGCTCCACCGCTTGTGCGGGCCCCCGTCAATTCATTTGAGTTTTAGTCTTGCGACCGTACTCCCCAGGCGGTCTACTTATCGCGTTAGCTGCGCCACTAAAGCCTCAAAGGCCCCAACGGCTAGTAGACATCGTTTACGGCATGGACTACCAGGGTATCTAATCCTGTTTGCTCCCCATGCTTTCGTACCTCAGCGTCAGTATTAGGCCAGATGGCTGCCTTCGCCATCGGTATTCCTCCAGATCTCTACGCATTTCACCGCTACACCTGGAATTCTACCATCCTCTCCCATACTCTAGCTTCCCAGTATCGAATGCAATTCCCAAGTTAAGCTCGGGGATTTCACATCCGACTTAAAAAGCCGCCTACGCACGCTTTACGCCCAGTAAATCCGATTAACGCTCGCACCCTCTGTATTACCGCGGCTGCTGGCACAGAGTTAGCCGGTGCTTATTCTGCGAGTAACGTCCACTATCCAAGAGTATTAGTCTCAGTAGCCTCCTCCTCGCTTAAAGTGCTTTACAACCATAAGGCCTTCTTCACACACGCGGCATGGCTGGATCAGGGTTCCCCCCATTGTCCAATATTCCCCACTGCTGCCTCCCGTAGGAGTCTGGGCCGTGTCTCAGTCCCAGTGTGGCGGATCATCCTCTCAGACCCGCTACAGATCGTCGCCTTGGTAGGCCTTTACCCCACCAACTAGCTAATCCGACTTAGGCTCATCTATTAGCGCAAGGTCCGAAGATCCCCTGCTTTCTCCCGTAGGACGTATGCGGTATTAGCATTCCTTTCGGAATGTTGTCCCCCACTAATAGGCAGATTCCTAAGCATTACTCACCCGTCCGCCGCTAAGATAAGGTGCAAGCACCTCATCTCCGCTCGACTTGCATGTGTTAAGCCTGCCGCCAGCGTTCAATCTGAGCCATGATCAAACTCTTCAGTTAAAATCATTTTGCACCTTAGTTAAGACAAGGTGCTAATTCTGGCTCATCAATTTTCTGACTAAAAATTCGCTCAAATAAACTTCGAGAAATTTCTACCATTCAATCAATGAAAATTATTTCGATCGATCAACCAGTAAAAATCCACACAAGTTGTTCTTCTATTCTCTTAATGATCTTCTCGATGATTCGTCATCATCAAGCTAGGTCGGCTATATTACTCTAAATTTCTTTAAAGTCAACAGGTAATTTAGATGTTTTTAAAACTTATCAACCAATCCAAGAATCTAACCACTTTAGCCAAACTCTTGTTTCTCAACAAGTTTTTATCCGCATCACCGCCGATGGATGTGCATTCTACAGTATTCTCACACCAATGCAACACTCTTCAATAGGATTTTATTTCGAGTGAACATTTTTAAACCAAATTCACAATATTTCTTATATTTTTCGATCGAATTTGCTTTAATAATAGTAGAACAAATAAATTGTACTTACTTTATCTATGTTTTGCGTTTAATTAGCGCATTCATTTTAATGACTGTAATTTCGCTCTAACTGCGATTAAGGACTTATATGCATTACTCAAATTTTTTCTTGCTTGGGTTGTTAACTGCTGGAGCATTTAATACAGCAATAGCTCAAGATGTATCTGAGCAATCCCCAGTCGTAACTGAATCAATTGAAAACCAATTAAATACACAACAAAAAACATCAACTTTGCAAGCAATTAAAGATTTAAAAAAAATAACCAAGGATGATTTGAAGGTAAACGCTAATGCAGCGCAACCTGATGCGGTTAAAGACCCTCTACAACCATTAAATCGCCAAATCTTTGCCTTCAACGATACATTAGACCGATATGTACTTAAGCCAGTAGCTATCCAATACGTTGAAAAAGTACCAGAACCTGTACGAAGTCCTTACCGTCAATTTCGCAAAAACCTCGGTGAGCCGTGGAATGCCTTCAATCAACTTATACAAGGACGCCCATCTCGCGCAGCAAAAACATTAGGACGCTTTACTTTAAATACTTTAACAACCTTAGGTTTTGCTGACCCAGCACGTCGTTTAGGATTACCAACCGAAGAGGAAAGCTTTGGTGTAACTTTAGGCTATTATGGCGTCCCGTCTGGTCCTTATGTAATGCTTCCTTTTTTCGGACCTAGTACTTTTCGTGATGGGTTTGGCTTAGCTATCGATCGTTATGGTCGCCCACAAAAATATATGCTCGACGACCAACAAGGAATTTATTGGTCTACAAATGTGTTACAAGCTATAGATGCTCGTGCTCAAGTTTTGGATATTGAAGAAAGCTTAAAAGGCGATAAATATGCAATGATTCGAGATTTCTATCTGCAAAGAAAGGCTTTCCAAATTGCTGAAAAACATGGCGACTCTGCAGATGTATCATTTGTAGATGATACTGAAGATAGTGAAGAATCTTCGGATAATCAGTAAATTCGTATTTCTATATTTATAGACATAAGTATTACTCTCTATTTTAAATGTGAGTAATACTATGTTTTCCATCATATTTCATCTATGATGAATTAAAAAATGATCATACAAAGGATCGGCTATTCATCTATGTATTTCATTCAACCATCGCGCTCAATACCTTGTTTAGATCAAGCTCTGAATGAGCTACCCAGTCTACAGATCATTCAAGTTGATGATTTAGACTTATATGATCAAACAATAATTGCAATTGCCGATGTGCAGGACTTTTTGAAATATCAATGGAAGCTCCCAACGATCGTATTAGCATTTGAAGATGAAGGTGCTCCATTAGCCCAAGCTTGGGAAATGGGTGCTTTAGCCGGTTGGATTTGGAACAATTTACCCAAAAATCCAATACATGCTTTATTCAAAATTGATGCGCAATACAAACGAAATCAAGATAGTCGTGATCTTCCTTCAGCAGCAGCATTACAGAAACGTTTACTACCGAACCCAATAAGTCTACCCAATTATGAGGTTGAGTCTTTTTTTCAACCTTCGGCTTATTTATCAGGTGATTGGTATGATTATTGGAAACTCAATGAATATGAAGTGCTGTTTTATTTAGCTGATGTTTCAGGTCATGGTGTCACAAGTAGTTTACTAACCTCATGGATGGCAGCTTTTCATGGTCGTTCCAAGACACCTCGCCAGCTCATTCAAAAACTGAATGCAATGTTAGTTCAAGAGAATATTGAAAAACATATCACAATGGTGGCAGGTATTCTAAATCTACAAACTCATGAAATTACATGGTCTAGTGCAGGGCACTATCCACCTCCAATTATCTTTGAACCTAATCAAGCACCTCAAATTCTTACAACCAGTAGTTTCCCTTTGGGACTCACTGAGGATTTAGATGTTGAAGAACACATTTGTAAATTAAATCCTGATGCACGTTTTATTTTATGTTCAGATGGTGCTCTTGAACCCTTTGATGGTGGTTTGAATGATCAGTTCAACCAATTGGTTGATCATCTTCAGAATAATTCATTCCAAGCTCCTGAACACGTTGCAGATGACATCGCTATACTCAGCATATGCCGAATGAATTAATCTAATTATCAATAACTTAAAAACAAAGAACTATACAACCACTTGTGTCTACCATATCACTATGGGATAATTTTATATCCTTTCTCTGAAAATGGCATTTATATGTCAACAGGTCATGTTGAATATGCAAGTTTGAACGGAACGCATATTTTCAAGCTTATTGGCGAAGTGCGTGCACATTCTTGTATAAGTCTAGACAAATTACTCAACAAAATTGAACAGCAGCAAAATGTTGTTGGTGCAATCGTTGATTTAACTGAAACAACGTTCATTGATAGTACTGTATTAGGTGTACTTGCAAAGTTGGGCTTAAAACTCAAACAAGTTCATCATATACAAGCAGTGATGCTGTCAACCAATCCAGATATTACCACCCTAGCCAATAGCATGGGCTTAGGTCAGGTCTTTGTGATTTTAAATTACTGTGGTGATCCTAATGTTTGCACGCTTGAGCTAACTGAAGAACATGTCACGCACAGCGCTATGCTCAACACAGTATTAGAAGCACACAAAACATTAATGCGTTTGAACGAAAACAATCAAAATATGTTTGAACCATTGGTGAAGCAATTGCAAAAAGAGCAAGATTGTCTAAATCTTGATACACACCAACAAAATGCTTAACTCATAACTAAGTCTGCACACTTATGACCTTACTTTCTGTTGCTCAAATGAATTCACAAGATGACATTGAATCTAATTTCCTTGTCATCGAGTCATTAATTCAACAAAGTAAGGCTCAGGGTGGTGAATTAATCGTTTTTCCTGAAAACTTTGTTTGTTTTGCTGCAGGAAAACAACGTGAGACTGCAAATCAATTTGAAACCATTCAGCAACGTTTAGAACAATTATCACACCAATATCAAATATGGATTATCGCTGGCACTTTACCGTGCCCTTTTCGCCCAGATGGATCAGTCATTACTGATGGACGCGTCAGAACCGTAAGCTTATGTATTAGTCCTGAAGGTACTGAGGCTCGTTATGACAAAATCCATTTGTTTGATGTTCAAGTGGGTGATGCTGTTGGTGGATATCAAGAATCAAAATTCTTTGAACCAGGTGATCAAGTCGTTGTTGCAAAAACTCCATTTGGTCATATTGGATTAATGGTTTGTTATGATCTTCGCTTTCCAGAACTCGCACTAACCTTACGCCAACAAGGTGCAAACATTTTATCTGCTCCTGCTGCTTTTACTTACACAACAGGTCAAATGCACTGGCAATTGTTACTACAAGCACGAGCTATGGACAGTCAATGTTTTGTATTAGGTGCTGCACAACAGGGTTGGCATGGTGAAAAACGTCAAACATGGGGTCATTCGGGTATAACCAATAGTCGTGGACAACTTTTACAAATAATCGACTACGAAGGACATGGTTTAATTAGCGCTGATTTCGATCAAGCTGAACAAGAAAATATTCGCTTATCTATGCCACTTATGCAACATCGAAAAATAATTGCCTACTAAGTCTCACTTTAATTATTGAAATTTTAGTTTTTGAATTTTTTAGTCACGCTTTATCTCCCCTCCACACCTAGGTTCATGATTTAATAAACATAATTTAGGATAGTCAAACAAACCATAATATTTATGTAGTTTGATTATTGTAAAATTCTTTCTTAACACCAATTAAGCTGTATCCATGTTTAGACTTTTTTCTATTTTGTTGATTATAGGGGCAACTACATTCATTAATGTGGTACCAAGTTATGCTAATGCTGTTGAAGTAACAAATGACATGCAGCACTTACCTACACCATCAAATTTATCATTTAATAGTTTTGGTCTTTGGATTATTGGTTGGGGGACTGGTGCAGAAGGTGCTCGACAAAGACTAGATAATATCCAGCGTGAAGATGTGGTGATCATCAAACAGAAAGGTGTTACTCAAGATATGATTGAAGCTTGGCATAGTTTTTATGAACAACAATCTCAAAATGATATAAATAATCCAACCGCACGTTTTAGAGCAAAATTGATGAAAAAAATCATCGAGCTTTGGTAGATTTGCTGCATCTATTTGATAGATAAATACTCTTTTCAATTTGATATTTTGTCTTTTACTTCTTTACCAAAGCCGTCATTAAATTTACCGTTTTCTCCTTTGCTTTCATCATCCATTTATGCAGGATTGAATAATACCAAACTGTGTCAGCTAGGATTATTCAATATGTCATTAGAAAAAGTAGTTTATCGAGCAAAAGCTAAAGCAACAGGTGGTCGTGATGGTCGTGCGACATCTTCTGATGGTGTTTTAGATGTTAAATTAGGCGTACCTAAAGAAATGGGCGGTGCTGGTGGTGAAGTGACTAATCCAGAACAACTTTTTGCTGCAGGCTATTCTGCATGTTTTTTAGGTGCCATGAAGTTTGTAGCAAACCGAGATAAATTAAAGATTACTCCAGATGCTTATATTGAGGGTGAAGTTGGTATTGGCCCGATTCCAAATGGCTTCGGTATTGAAGTGACTTTGAATATCTATTTAATCGGTATGGATCAAACTGAGGCTGAGGAACTTGTAGCAGCAGCACACATCGTATGTCCGTATTCAAATGCAACACGCAACAATATTGATGTGAATTTCAATATCGTAACAAATTGATATATAAAATAAAAAAACAGCATGATTGATCATGCTGTTTTTCATTAAGAATAGAAAATTATTCTTCAGCTGCTTCGTTTGTAACACGTAGCACTTCTTCTAAAGTGGTTTTACCAGCCAAGACTTTTAATAAGCCATCATCACGAATCGATGCGGCATGACGGCGAGCATGATTTTCCAACTCATATTCGGCTGCATTACCATGAATTAATCGACGCATCGACTCATCGACTGGCACAATTTCATAAATCGCTGTTCGCCCACTAAAACCAACATGTGAACATTTCTCGCAACCATGTGGTTCTGGTAATTCCATGTGTTCATCTACCTTGAGATGCTGAAATACCTGTCGTTCAAAATCATCTGCTTTTCGCCAAGTTACGCAATGTGGACATAATGTTCGAACTAAACGCTGTGCAATTACACCAATCAATGAACTTGAAAGCAAGAATGGTTCAATCCCCATATCTTTTAAACGAGTTACCGCACCAATTGCAGTATTGGTATGTAACGTAGATAAAACAAGGTGACCTGTGAGTGAGGCTTGTACCGCAATTTCTGCCGTTTCAAGATCACGAATCTCACCCACCATAACAACATCAGGATCTTGACGCAGCATAGCTTTAAGCGCACGAGCAAATGTCATATCAACTTTCGTATTGACCTGTGTCTGCCCAATCCCTTCTAGTTGGTATTCAATTGGATCTTCGGCCGTCAAAATATTGCGCGTATTATCATTCAAGTCAGATAAGGCTGCATATAAAGTTGTGGTTTTACCTGAACCCGTTGGACCAGTGACCAAAATGATGCCATGTGGACGATGAACCAATTGAGTTAAACGTTCATAATCATTTTGCATCAAGCCAAGGTGTGTCATATTCAAACGACCCGCCTGCTTATCAAGTAAACGCATCACCACGCGCTCACCATGAGATGACGGTAAAGTAGAAACACGAACATCGACCTCACGTCCTGCTAAACGCAAAGAAATACGACCATCTTGTGGAATACGTTTTTCAGCAATGTCTAACTTTGCCATAACTTTAATACGTGAGACCAGCAAAGGAGCTAATTCACGGCGTGGTTGGACAATTTCTCGTAATTGACCATCTACACGTAAACGAACAGACAACTTTTTTTCAAATGCTTCAATATGAATATCAGATGCACCGACACGAATCGCTTCGGATAACAACGCATTAATCAGACGAACAATAGGTGCATCATCTTCTTGATCCATCAAATCTTCAGCTTCAGGCACCTGATCAGCCAAACTTAATAAATCAGGATGATCCTCTAAACCAGCAGCAACTTGCTGAGATTCGCCTGTATCACCTGCA
This sequence comes from Acinetobacter sp. A22, assembly GCF_030913345.1. Taxonomy (NCBI): domain Bacteria; kingdom Pseudomonadati; phylum Pseudomonadota; class Gammaproteobacteria; order Moraxellales; family Moraxellaceae; genus Acinetobacter; species Acinetobacter sp. A22. The sequence continues at coordinate 84,470 of NZ_CP133162.1, read as the reverse complement.
TAACTGGAACTGAGTAGTGCATGAAACTCTTGATCTGTACACAATTGATCATGCGCAGCTTTCCCCAAAATTCGACGTGCTTCTTGTAATGCAATTCGCGCTGTATCCTTGCGTCGTACAATAAAAACTTGATCGCCTTCATAGCGCAATAAAACGCCATGCCTTTTGGCGAAACTATATGGAATTTGTATTTGTTTAAGTATTTGCATCACAATTTATAATGATGAAAGGAAGAGTTGAGTGTACTCTAAGGAGATTACAGCGTGAAGTCTGTTTAGCATACTCACAAAGGAATTTTGCACCTTGTCTCAAAATAATCCATATAAAGCACCTCACTCTGACACATTGAGATGGTGGGGTGAACAACAATTTGAAATTCAACAAGCCAAAGCTTGGCAATTTGGTTCACTGCTCTTTCGCCTAACGAGAGGCATTAAAGAATGGCGTTTAGAATATCATCGACCGCAATGTCAGCATGATTACGAGCAACAATGGCATGTTTTGTCTGATACAGAATTTGCAATGCCTCAACCTGCAAAAATTGAACGCTATATGTTTCACAAAACCAATAGCTCATTTCATTTAATGCCACGTTTAGCAGATCGCTCTGTTGTTATTAAACCTGTTGATCCGATTTATATTCCTGCTGGTCAACGCGGAACGCTTTATATCAGTACTCCGTTATGGATTGCAGGCTTAGTAGATGGTTTAAGTGAACCTTTGTTTGATATTCCTGTGATTCAGCCGAAAGACACATGGTTTGGTAAAGATCCTCAGCATGGTGAAATTTGTTATGCAACATCTGTAGATGGACGAACTGACCTAAATCTATTAAAGCCACGTGCCTTTAGAGCTGTTACACCTATCGAGTTTCATAATACAAGTCAGCATCAACTGCGATTTGATCGTATGAATGTCCCTGTTCCTGCCCTTCCTTTATTTTATAGTGAAGGCACAGGTCGTCTCTGGACGTCTCAAATCAAGGTGTATTACGAAGGTTCAGAACATCCTGCACGTATTCGTATCGAAAACAAAACCCCAACTCAGGCAGGTGAAGTCATTTACGTACATCCTCCACGTGCGCCTGGAAGCAACTTATTTAATATGTTTGATTCATTCTTTTAAGGAGTTGCTATGGCAGATACAAATATTCCAAAAGATGTCGCATCTAGCTTCACCAGCATATTTACCAATATTAATTTTGAAAGACTAAGTGAAATTGCTGTAGCCCTAATTTTATGTTTAATCGGCTTTGTAATTGCACGTCTAGTTTCTAATACCTTTATCCGCACCATTGGTAGTCGGTTTAACGCACATCAACGATTATTATGGCGAAGAGGTATTTTTTACTTTATTTTCCTACTCTTCATCATGACCAGTTTAAGAGAAGCTGGATTTAAACTCAGTGTCTTCTTGGGCGCAGCAGGGATACTAACTGTTGCTCTAGGTTTCGCTTCTCAAACCTCAGCGACAAACTTAATCAGCGGGCTCTTCTTAATCGGTGAAGGTTCTTTTGAAGTCGGCGATACAATACAGATTACGTTGATTCGAGGACAAACCATTGAAGGTGAAGTGATCTCTATCGATCTTTTATCGGTCAAACTTCTGACGCTCGACAATGTTTACATTCGGCTTCCAAATGAGCAGCTCATTCGCACCCCTGTCATGAATTTATCCAAATACCCGATACGGCGTATTCCGATTACCTTGGCGATTAATTTTCACGAAGACATTATTAAAGTAAGACAGGTACTATTGGATGTTGCATCTAAATATCCACTGGTTATGGATGATCCTAAACCAACCGTAACAGTAACTGCATTTCGTGAATCCTCAATTGAGCTGTTGTTTGCAGTATGGTGTCGTCAGGAAAATGCATTAAAAGTCCGAGATGAAATGCAAGAAAGGGTTCGTAATGGTTTCCTTGAAAATGAAATTGAAATCCCTGTACCTAAAATGGGTTTAATTGATCGCCCCATCCCTTTAGAGGATGATGAGGTCGATCAATATGCCCATCAAAAAGAGCTCAAAAAAGAAAATAAAGTTAGATAGATGAAGATTCTTTAGACTGTTCTTGGGCAGGTGGTAAAGGTGCAAGATATGCAATTACAAGCATGACTGCACCTGTACCAATAAACGAAATAACACGTGTTAAAGTACCACTTTGCGATAAATCTAATAACAATAACTTAAACACAACGATCCCCAACAACGCAGCCCCAACAAACCAAATTTGTCGAATATGACGACGGCTTGAAAAGGTCATAAGAATAAAAGCTAAAATCACCCATAATAAGGTCAGACTTAGTTGTACATTGCCATTCCGCCAGATTTCTATCCCCCATAATGGTGTTCCAACATAATGATGCATAGCGCGTACAACGATGCTACTTAATACAAGTAAACCGACTAAAATCGTTGAGACTTTGAATCCCCATTCTACTGAATACTCATCGTCAAAATGATGATGATAAATCACCCAGATCAAACCAATAAACATTAGTGAAGAGAGAAAATCAGTTAAGTTAAATAAAGGAAGCACATAAAACTGAGTTGCAGAATATGAATCTAAACAAATTAAAAGTAACCAAAATAAGGTTAGCACCCACACTGGTTGTTGATCCAATAAAAGCATATTTTTTGATAAAAATAACCAGCCAGCGTATATTGCAGGAAAAACAGCCAATGCAATAACAGCAATATTTGGGAAAAGTGTAATACCAATACCCGCTAAACTTAACCAAAGTAAAGCAGACCAGATCAAAGAATATAGCGATGAAGAGAAAGATTTCATCTTGATGAGCAAAATAGTCAGCACAAGTGTAGTCGTCAGGGCGCTAAATTGGCTTAGAGGTGTAAACCAATCACCTGTGGAGTAAACATTCTCCGCAAAACTTACGCCATAAATTAAGAAAAGTAATCCACTGATCAAGATAAGTTGTACATTAACCCATTCGATTTTGGACTTAAGCTGAACCATAAAACTAAATAACAACAACAAAACGGCTGCGATTACCAAATAAGGATTCATGCCTTGATTTTGCCAATGCATAAACTCTATCGCAGCAATTGATCCTGCATACATACCAAGTGCTAAAAAAATACCGCTTAGCATCCGCGCACTAAAATATTTTTCGACCTCTTGATAGTGCAATAAATAAAAAGCTGATATGAATTGCGCAAGTGCAAACATCACTGTACTCAAAATTGGGAAGTCATCATTTGACCAAACTTGGAAAATAAGTGCCACAGAACTTAATAGTACTAAGGCAACCCCGATATATCGACTAAGACGATAACGCTCGGTCACTCCCCAAACGATTAACGCTGTTCCCTGAATGACCCAACCTGTTGATGTCCAATGTGCCCCTTTTGCCAATGGAAATATCAAAGCAGTAAATACCACTGCAAGAATAAAGAAGCTTTTAGCCAAAATAGAAAGCTGCGGATGCCTTTGTTTAATCCAAATATTTAAAGCACCATAAATAATCGCAAGTGCAACTGCACCCCAAGTCAGTGCTTGAGTAGAGTTGTGCATCAGATAAGCATGTAGAGAGAAACCCAATACAGGAACACTAAAAATCAAACCTACATCTAAAATTGGTTGTAATCGCTGTTCCTTTTGATTCGCTTTATTCTCTATTGATAAATCCTCATCACGTACCCGCAGCATCAATTGGCTATAACGAATACTTAGCCAAATAAACAAACCAATATGCAACCATAAAATTAAATCTAAGGTGTCGAACTGTTGAGTCTCTCCATAAAGCCCAATCATAGCCCCGCCAATAAAGAGCGTGGCAAAAAAGGCAATCTGATGCAGAATTTTCCAAGGTTGAATAAAGTTAACGGCTGCAACAGCAAGGTTAATCACAAAATAATAGCCAAATAAGAAAATCACGTCAGGATGTGATTGAGGTATGACAAGTGGTGCAATATAAGCCATCGTCAGCGCTAGCATGGCCAAATATAATGCCTGTTGTTTTAAACTCAGATAAACAGTGACTGATAATAAAATTACAAAGAATAAACTGGCTGTTTTTAAACTCGCAATCACTGCAAAGTGATGTGAGAAAATTAATGTGAGGAACACAATAGCAAGACCGACGCCCTGCAAAGCAACAGCAAAAAGCTGATTTTTTCGTTGCAACCAGTATCCTGCGATTGTGATCACAGTACCTGTAAGGGCAATAAAACTAAGCTTTACACCTAAACTTAACTGCCAATGCTCACTTGCGAAACGTAATAATAATACGACGCCAACCATCAATACAGCGACAGCAATTCGTAAAATCGGATTGCCATGAATCATCCATTGCAAGATAGGTTGCCACCATGCAGTTTGAGATGATGTCGATAATTGCTTCTGAGATGGCTCTGGAGTTAATGAGTATTCTTTTGATGATGAAGATTCTGCTTGCATCCATATAGCTGGATGTTGCACCTGACTTTCAGAGACAGAATGATTAGGTGTTGATAATTGATTAGCTTGGTTGATATGAGCAGAAACACTATTTAAATCATTTTGGACGTCTGTTTTTCCATATTGTTCTAAATGCAATAACCGCGTTTGAAAGCTACTGATCGTCTGAATAAGACAAAGTAACAACGCTAACAATGCACCGCCTGCCAACCACATCCATGTATTTGCATAGGCAAAAAGTGCGACTAATGCAGCACTATAAATCACGATCTTCTGAGCACCAATTGTAGCTGATTGAGCAAAATAACTTGGAGCATCATATTCAAGTTGACGTAATCGAGCATGAATTTCTGAAAGAATGTGCACAATAGCAACAGTTAAACCAATCGCAGAAGCAACAATAGTGCCTTGCCATTGAAATGCAATCGCTGATGCTAGTAATACTGTCAGCACAACTAAAACAGTCACGATTCCCTGTTTATCTTTTTTATACATAGACTTATATCAATGATTACAGCTTTATTAATCGTATCTTACTTGATCAGTCTATAAACCGTCATTTTTACATACAAATAACTGCAATTTTTAAACGACATAGATCGTCATCATCGTTCTGCTTAGCAAGGACATGGACTGCTTTTTCACGTAAAATAGCTCGCAGTTCATAATAAGGATTTGCGCAATGCCACCTTTTGTCTTGGTTGACGGGTCTTATTTTCTATTTCGTGCTTTTCACGCTTTACCGCCATTAACGACGTCTACTGGCCTACATACTAATGCAATTCGTGGTGCTATTTCAGCGATTCAGAAATTAATGCGTCGTACCCAGCCAACACATATGGCTGTTATTTTTGATACTCCAGAACCAACTTTCCGCCATAAATTATCACCCATATATAAAGGTGATCGTCCAAGCATGCCGGAGGAGTTATCTGAACAAATTCCTTATTTACATGCCCTAATCAAAGCTCTTGGCATCCCGTTATATAGCCTTCCTGGCGCAGAGGCGGATGATATTATTGGGACATTAACAAAACGAGCATTATCAGAAGGTCATCATGTCTTAATCTCGACAGGTGATAAGGATATGGCTCAACTTGTTAATCCACATGTCAAACTTGAAGATAGTTTTAAAGAACGTGTACTTGATGAGGCAGGTGTATTAGAGAAATTTGGCGTACACCCTCATCAAATTATTGATTATCTTACGCTCATGGGCGATGCATCCGATGGCATCATGGGTGTTCCAGGAGTAGGCGCAAAGACTGCAGCAAAACTATTAACAGAGTATGGTTCACTCAATAATATTATTGCGAACGTGGATCAACTCAAAGGTAAACTCAGTCAGAATATCAAAGATAATTTAGACAATATTAAAATTGACCACCAGTTGGCAAGTATCGTCTGTGACCTCGATCTCGCGTTAGATTGGCATGATTTAAAATTGAGTCAACCGAACACCGAACAACTTCGGCACTTATACACAGAACTTGAGTTCCGTAACCAATTACAATCTTTGGATCATCCCAATAATCCAAATACGCCTGTTTATCAACAGACCTCTCAAAGTATTGTCAAAGCTGAACAAAAAACTGAATCTATAGCGATAGAAGATCATGCAAATCTTTCAAGCCAAGATGATCAATTAGGTGAGGCGACTTATCATACTGTACTAGAACAAGCTGACTGGGAGCAATTGTTGCAACGTATGCAACAAGCGGATCACTTTGCAATTGATACAGAGACCACCAACTTAGACTATCGAGTGGCTGAACTGGTTGGATTCTCAATCGCATTTGATGCCAATGAAGCCTACTATGTTCCTCTAGCTCATGATTATGAAGGTGCTCCTGAACAACTCAGTCGGGAACAAGTTTTAGCACAAATCAAGCCAATTTTAGAAAATGAGCAAGTCAAGAAAATTGGTCATCATTTAAAATATGATGCTCATATCTTTGCCAATCATGGTATCACAATCCAAGGCTGGTACTTCGATACTATGCTAGCTTCATATGTTTTGAATGCTGCTGCAACTCGTCATGGCATGGATGATGTAGCACGTGTTTATCTCAGCCACCTGACAACTACTTTCGAACAAATTGCAGGTAAAGGTGCTAAGCAAAAAACCTTTAATCAGATTGAACTCGAAGTTGCAGCACATTATGCAGCCGAAGATGCACACGTCACTTATCGTTTGTATGAAGTACTTTCTTCAAAACTAAAAAGTCATCCTGAACTCGTTAATATTCTCCACAATATTGAGATGCCTGTTGCACGAGTACTGACAGGCATGGAAGAAGATGGAATCAAGCTCGATCATAAATTCTTAGATCAGCTCAGTGTAGAATTCTCCGACACCATGCAAACATTAGAGAATCAAGCAACTGAGCTTGCAGGTGAAACGTTTAATATTGCCTCGCCTAAACAGGTCGGAGAGGTTCTATTCGATAAGTTGGGAATTAAAGGCGGTAAGAAAACTGCCACAGGACAATACAGCACCAGTGAAAGTATTCTTGAAAAAATCGAACATCCTTTAGCGGAAGTGATTTTAGAACATCGCGGCTTGGCAAAACTCAAAAATACATATACTGATCGATTAGTTGAGCAATCACATGATGCAACCCATCGTGTACATACTAGCTATCATCAAGCTTTAACTGCGACAGGGCGTTTATCTTCTACTGATCCTAATCTGCAAAACATCCCGATTCGTACACCAATTGGTCGCCAAATTCGTAAAGCATTTATCGCTCCCGAAGGTCGTGTCTTACTTGCAGCCGACTATTCACAAATTGAACTGCGCTTAATGGCTCATTTTTCTCAAGATGATGCTTTAGTACACGCTTTTCAACAAGGTCAGGATGTTCATCGTCGTACTGCCTCTGAAGTATTGGGAATCGCTATTGAAAACGTAACCAATGATCAACGTCGCCAAGCTAAAGCGGTTAACTTCGGGTTGCTTTACGGCATGTCTGAGTTTGGCTTAACCCGTCAACTTGGTTTCACTCGTGAAGAATCACGTAGCTATATTGCACGTTATTTCCAACGTTATCCAGGTGTATTGGATTATATGGAACGTACACGTCAGATTGCTCGTGAGCAAGGTTTTGTAGAAACCATTTTAGGTCGTCGTCTATACACACCTGATATTTTGGCAACAAATAAAATGATCAAGCAAGCAGCTGAACGAGCGGCGATTAATGCCCCCTTACAAGGAAGTGCAGCAGATATCATTAAACTTGCAATGATTGCCGTTGATAAAATTTTGCCTAAAGATCAAGCTAAACTTTTACTGCAAGTGCACGATGAATTGGTTTTTGAAGCTGATGTGGCAATTGCAGATGAACTTTCAAAACAAATTGCTGATGTGATGCAGTCCGTATTAGAAATTTCCGTACCTTTTGTGGTGGAAGTTGGACAAGGTCTAAACTGGGATGCCGCACACTAATTTGTAGATATAAAAAAAGGATTGTGTTGACACAATCCTTTTTTTATTTTCAAACCGATCAAAGACCAGTCAACAGAACTTTTGCAGCTTCATTCATCAAAATCTCAGCAATATACAACGCCAAGAAAGCCAAAATTGGTGACAAATCAATCATCCCCATATTTGGTAGTAAACGACGGAAAGGCGCAAGTAAAGGTTCTGCGAGTTCCTGAATAACTTCGATATATGGTGAGCGTGACTGTGTAAACATCACCACCCAACTCAAAATAATCGTTGCAAAAATCAAGTAGCGACAGAAACGAATCAAATCCTGAATCATCGTCACGAATGTCGTAATTACAAGATAGACAGCACTATGGGGCATCTGCCCTGATAGATACATCAACCCGAAAATTTTCAACAAATAAAGCACAATCAATAAAGCAATTGCCGCTAAATTGACGCGCCCTTTGCCTACGGTTGGCAAACTACGACTTAGGATATCTACAATTTTGGTCGCTTTAACAGTTGAAAGTACAACTGGGTTATAAGGGCTAACCGCTGCCAATTGCATTAAAAAACGGAAAAAGACCAATAAAATTGCGACATTGATCAAAACACCAAAAATTAGCGCAGAACTTGCACCCATACTTGTCTTATCCTACTTAAACTGATTTAGTCTTTTCACTTAACTCTTGTGCAAGCTCTTGACTACGTTTCTGAGCTGCCGCAAGCGCTGCTTGAATATTTTGTGAAATCTGCGCACGATCAAATACCTCTAATGCAGCTTGAGTCGTACCATTTGGAGATGTCACATTTTTACGCAATTCTGATGGTGAGTTAGAGCTGGTAATTGCCATTTGGGCTGCACCCAATGCTGTTTGCAACGTTAGTGCTGTTGCAACTTTCTCATCTAAGCCCAAATTCTTTCCTGCTCGAATCATACTTTCCATTAGATAGAAAAAATATGCAGGTCCCGAACCGGATACCGCTGTTACAGCATCAATTTGAGCTTCGCTATCGACCCAAATCGTCAAACCTGTTGCAGCTAAAATTTGATTCGTTAACTCACGATCTTGAGCATTAACAGCTTCTGAAGCATAAATACCGTGCGCACCTGTTTGTACTAAAGCAGGTGTATTTGGCATTACACGCACAATACGCTGGCTTCCACCAATCAGCTCTGAAATTGTTTGAATTTCTGCGCCTGCAATAATGGAAATAACCAGCTTATCGGATAGCAAACCTTTTAAAGGTTGTAAAACCGTAGCTAACACTTGAGGCTTAACCGCCAGTACGACCACATCTGCATTTTGAATTGCTTCAACATTGTCCGTGGTTGTTTGAATTCCTTTTTCTTCTAATATTTGACGAATTTGTTCTACTGGATCTGAAACTGTAATTCGTGTTGTTGGCAGCCCACGAGAAAGTAATCCTCCGATCAAGGCCTGAGCCATGTTACCGCCGCCAATAAAACAGATGTTTTGATTCAATGCTGTCGCCATTTCCTACTCGTCATTTGAAAAAGATTGAGGAGAATTTTCTCGACAATCTGAAACTAAACTTGGTTGCCACCCTCCCTGCTCGATATAGTCAGATTGAGCCAACCAAAACCCTTTAGGGCTAAAAACCCCAAGCATAACATTTTCCACGACTAATATTTGAATTGTATGACGGAACCAAGGCAAAATCTGTGCTTCTTGAATCGCTTTTTTCAGTGGCCAATGCCCGATTCGCCCGTAAAGATGAATTTTTTCACCACCTTGACGTTTAATCAATTTTAAATCTTTATTTAATAATTGTTTGGAAAGACCTATATCTTGCGTCAATATTTTGAACTTACCTGAAGCAGTTTGAATCATTTCTTCCAAGTTATAAGATTGATTCATAATAGGTTGAATAGGAAAAAGCTTTTCTGCGTACAGCTCTGCATGAGTTAGACGATACAATTTTTTCTGGTAGCGGACATAATAATAAGAATTAATATGTAAAGTTGCTTGTGCATCAGGCTTAGCAAAAATCACTTCATCTTGAAGCCGTTTGACCATGTCATAACTTGGGCGGTATTGATCTTTGCCTTTTATCCAAGCGGACAACAATTGACGTTTGCGTGCATCCGATAATTCCAACAGGCGAGTTAAATCCAGCTCATTCTCAGTTGCACATAATTTCCAATCACTTTGCAGTACATCATCTAAAATTTCTGCGGCATCTTGCATCAGATAACTCGTTCGTGATACAGCTGATTGCATTTTTGGGAAGCGCTTTTCTAATACAGGCCATAACTCTTCACGACACCATGCCCGATCATAATGAGTATCATGATTTGTTGGATCGACAACATAGTCAAAACCAATTTGTTTAGCCCACTCCTCAATTTGCTGTCGACTGAGCTCTAAAAAAGGTCGCCATATCGTCAAATCTTTTCGCACATCATATGCTTGCATAGCGGATAAACCATTAACACCTGCACCTGAAAATAAACGCAATAGTAGAGTTTCAGCTTGGTCTTGTTGGTGATGAGCTAACACCAAGATTTCATGGCTTTTTAAATGCTGTATATAGGCTTGATAGCGTGCATGACGTGCTTGCTGCTCAAGATTTCCTGCATCGACATGTACTTTTTGGATCACACAAGGAATGTTTAATTGTTCAGATTGTTTCTGAACTAAACATCCCCACTCCGTACTGCTCGATTGCAACTGATGATCAACATAAATTGAACGGGTTTGACTTGGGAAAATTTCGGACATTAGATACAACAACAGCATGGAATCCATGCCGCCGCTGCACCCAATTAAGAATTGAGTATCTTTAGAAAAATGCTGTGTTTGTGCTAAGACGCGATGCCTAAATTGCTGCTGCCAAACTTCATTAAACGTTGATAACGTGCTTCGCATCGTGCTTGAGCATCCATCGGTTGCAATTCTTCTAAGGCTTGTTTGAGTACATCTTTCAAATCATGCATGACTTTCTCAGGTTGCAAATGTGCCCCCTCACCTTCATCCACAACATACTCCACAATTCCAATCGCTTTCAATTTGTCAGCAGTCAGAGCTAAGGCTTCACTCGCTTGCGCTGCTTTATCAGCAGTTTTCCATAAAATAGAAGCACAACCTTCTGGTGAAATCACAGAATAAATACTGTGTGAAAGCATAATTACTCGATCTGCCACACCTATACCTAGCGCACCACCTGAACCACCTTCACCAAGTACAGTCGCAATCACTGGCACTTTCAAACTAGAAAGCTGAGCCAAACTGGTTGCAATCGCTTCTGCTTGTCCACGCTCTTCTGCACCAACACCTGGATAAGCACCCATGGTATCGACAAAAGTAAATACAGGTAAATTAAAACGCTCAGCCATATCTAGCAAACGTTGTGATTTACGATAGCCTTCTGGGTTACACATACCAAAGTTATGTTGTAACTTTTCACGCGTACTACGTCCACGATGTTGACCAACTACCATTACGGGTTGTCCGTCAAAACGAGCAAGACCACCGATCATGGCACCATCATCACCATACAAACGGTCACCGTGAAGTGCATCAAATTCAGTAAAGATTTCACTAACATAATCTAGAAATTGCGGGCGTTCAGGATGTCGCGCAATTTGAACCGTAGCCCAAGCCTTGGACTGAGTCGCTTTATTTTTCATAAGTCGTAGATAATCCCTAACAAGGATGTATTGTTAATCAACAAAATTGTCTGACTGAATATTTAACTCAATGTCCCAATTCTTAAACTGCACTTGCTCATCATGCAAATCAGCAACCAATAAAGGCCATTGTTTAGCATCGCCAGAAACGCTGAGTTGCCATTGTTGACCATTTACAACACTCAGTTCAATGGCAGGAAGCATCTGATCACTACGACTATGGTTCAGCAAAACAGCGAGGCGTAATAGCAAACACAAATAAAGTAAATGGCTGCCACCCACCTTCATTACATCATTTTTTGCATCTGCACGTAATTTACGACGATGGTGCGATACAAGATGAGAGAGGTGATTTTGATCGATTTGAGAGAAACCGGGGATATCAGAATGCTGCAATAAATATGCACCATGACGATGATAACCACCATGACTAATCGCTAAGCCAATTTCATGTAAATAAGCTGCACGACGTAGTAAGTCACTGTCTTCAGTCGTTAAATTTAAAGCGCCTGCAACGCCATCAAACAATTGTTGCGCGGTATTCACTACACGTTCGGCTTGTTTAGGATCAGCGTTGTAACGTCCCATTAATGCTTGCACACTACGGTCACGAATATCTTCATGTTTAAATCGACCTAATAGGTCATACATCACACCTTCACGTAATGCACCGTCAGAATATGCCAATTTATCAATATTCATCACTTCAAAAATAGCGTACAAAATTGCTAGACCAGCTGGCAAAACTGCTCGACGATCTTCGCGTAGTCCTTCAAAATCAATTTCAGAGACATGTTTGAATTTTAACAAACGATCTTTTAACTTATATAAGCCTTCACGGGTCAGATTTTCTTGCTCATCACTTAAGCCTAGATTCACAGAAATCTGGCGACAAGCTTTAATCGTCCCGCTGGAACCAACTACTGTATCCCAGCCTTCTGATTTATAAGTATTTGCGATTGCAGAGAGCTCTTTACGCGCAGCAACTACCGCTTTATCAAAGGCTTTTGTTGAAATTTCACCATCTGCAAAATATGCCTTACTAAAGGCAACGCAACCCATTTGCAACGATTCAGTATGCAAAGGCTCAAACTCTTCACCAATAATAAATTCTGTTGAACCACCACCGATGTCAACGACTAAACGTCTGCCACCATTTGCCATGGTATGAGAAACACCTAAATAAATTAGACGAGCCTCTTCACGACCAGCAATAATCTCAATTGGCTTTGGTAAAATTTCAGCAGCTTTTTGAATAAACTCGTGACCATTTTTAGCTTGTCGTAACGCATTGGTTGCCACAATTCTTAAACGATTAGGTTGAACAGAACTTAAACGCCCAACGAATCGAGCTAGACAAGCCAAACCACGCTGTTGCGCAGCTTCAGTTAAATTTTTATTTTCATCGAGTCCAGCGGCCAACTGAACCTTTTCTGACATTGAAGCAACTTTCTTAACCTCTCCGTGATCTACACGAGCAATTGCCAAATGGAAACTATTCGATCCCATATCAATCGCAGCAAGTAATTCTTCATCAATCAGAAAATCAGACATTCTTCATATAAACCCATGCTCAATTCACGCATTAGAGTAATTCACATGCTTAGAATTTTAAAGTCATTTTAAGCAATAAAAGCAGCAGATTTTCTCTTTTTAACACATAAATGATTGTATAAGTCGATAGTGAACATCGTGAGCATCCATTGGACTTTTCATTTTGATACTTGAATAATGGCAACAAACCCTTACATTGAATAAAGTAGCAATGTAATATTCATCGTGATGATGATTGAATTCGCACTTTATTTCTAAATTTTGGAGCAACCTTATGTCTGCGACTATTGTTAATACAACTGATGAAAACTTCCAAGCAGATGTTTTAGATGCTGAAACTCCTGTACTTGTAGACTTTTGGGCTGGTTGGTGTGCACCTTGTAAAGCAATTGCACCTGTCCTAGAAGACCTTTCTAACGAATATGCAGGTAAAGTAAAAATCGTTAAAGTCGACGTAACTGCATGTGAAGAAACAGCTGTGAAATACAATATCCGTAATATTCCAGCTCTATTAATGTTCAAAAATGGTGAAGTTGTTGCTCAACAAGTTGGCGCAGCTCCTCGCTCAAAACTTGCTGCATTTATCGACCAAAACGTCTAACTTTATTTAGATTGAACCCGACTTGAAATACGTTATTAGTCTAATAGCGTATTTCCTCGTATAAATTGACATTTTCCTTGATTTAACCTATATTACTGGATCAAGAAGCTTTGAATGGAATCTACTTCATCGCGCTTCTTACAAGACACAAACATAAGATCGCCGCTCGGCAATAACAATTGTTTTCACATTTCTCTATGAAACAATGAACCAGACTACTGAATTGTGGTTGTTTTAATACAATTACATCAGCACGTATGTATGCGGTCGATTTTTTATTCTTTCCCTAACATTATCCTCCACTTATTCCATTCTGTCTGACCACTTATGAACTTAACTGAACTCAAGAAAAAACCCATTGGCGAACTCATTAAAATTGCGGAGTTTATGGGCCTTGAAGGCATGGCACGTAACCGTAAACAAGATATTATTTTTGCCATTTTAAAGCGCCATGCCATGAATGGCGAAGAAATCTTTGGTGATGGTGTTCTTGAAATCCTTTCTGATGGCTTTGGTTTCCTTCGCTCAGCCGCTGGTTCATATTTAGCTGGACCAGATGATATTTATGTGAGCCCATCACAAATCCGTCGTTTTAACCTTCGCACGGGTGATACCATTACAGGTACAATTCGTCCACCTAAAGAAGGTGAACGTTATTTTGCCTTATTAAAAGTAAATCAAATTAACTACGACACACCAGAAAATTCGCGTAATAAGATTTTATTCGAAAACCTCACCCCATTGTTCCCAACTGAACAACTCGTTATGGAACTAGGCAATGGTACAACTGAAGATCTCACTGCACGTGTAGTAGATTTAGTAGCACCAATTGGTAAAGGTCAACGTTCAATCATTGTTGCACCGCCTAAAGCGGGTAAAACAATGTTATTACAAAACATTGCTCAATCAATCGTCCGTAATAATCCAGAAGTATTTCTGATTGTTCTTCTTATTGACGAACGTCCCGAAGAAGTAACAGAAATGGAACGCACAGTACGTGGTGAAGTAGTTGCCTCGACCTTCGATGAAGCACCAGCTCGTCACGTACAAGTTGCGGAAATGGTGATTGAGAAAGCAAAACGTCTAGTTGAGCATAAAAAGGATGTTGTGATTCTGCTTGACTCAATTACTCGTCTTGCACGTGCTTATAATACTGTCATTCCTTCATCTGGCAAGGTACTTACAGGTGGTGTAGATGCTCATGCATTAGAACGTCCAAAACGTTTCTTTGGTGCTGCACGTAATATTGAAGAAGGCGGTTCACTTACGATCATTTCGACCGCATTAATCGAAACAGGTAGTAAGATGGACGATGTTATCTACGAAGAATTCAAAGGTACGGGTAACCAAGAGATTACGCTTGATCGCCGTATCGCAGAGAAACGTGTATTCCCTGCAATGAACATCAAGAAATCAGGTACTCGTCGCGAAGAGCGCTTAATGGGTGAAGAAAACTTACGTAAAGTCTGGATTCTACGCAAATTATTACATCCAATGGATGAGCTTGCCGCAATGGAATTTTTATTAGATCGAATGAAAGAAACCAAGACGAATGATGATTTCTTTGATCAAATGAAACGCAAAGCATCAACATAACGGCAACATAAAAAAGCCACCTTAATGGTGGCTTTTTTTAATTGGTTGACAAGATTACATATTTTTTACATTTAAATTGCATTCCTCAATAAAAATACAAGCAATTGATTTTACTAAAAATAACTAAATACAACCTCAGAAAACAAACAACAAACCAATCAAAAAACAATTATCAATAGTTATTTTCTATCAAAAATTAGCCAATTTTTGTCAAATTTTGTCGTTTTGTTGGACAGAACAGTAGTAATTCATGATTTGCTTTGATAGGATAGCCACAGACCAGTTAGGCTGCTCCCTGCGTTGTTACCTAAAAGCGTTTAGGAATATTAAAAGCACAAACAGACTAGCTAAGGTTTTTTTTAATCTCACAATTTTATGAGAGTGATGCCATGTTATTCAAAAAATTTGCTGTTGTTGCTGCTATCGCTACTACTTTAGCTTTCGTTGGTTGCTCTAAGAAAGAAGAAGCTGCTACTGATGCAAACGCTGCTGCTTCTGAAGCTGTAGCTGCTGCTTCTGAAGCTGTTGAAGCTGTTGAAGTTGCTGCTTCTGACGTTGCTGAAGCTGCTTCTGACGTTGCTGAAGCTGCTTCTGACGTTGCTGCTTCTGACGTTGCTGCTTCTGCTGCTCAATAATCTAATTTTAGATTATAAAAAAGAGAACCTTACGGTTCTCTTTTTTTATGCTTGATATTTTTATGTTCAATTTTAAATAAAGTAGATATAAAAAAGCAGATCAATCGATCTGCTCATTTCCAACACGTTGCCTAAATTTCTGACCCGCTCTAAACGTCACTACACGACGAGCAGAAATTGGAATTTCTTCGCCAGTCTTAGGATTTCGCCCAGGGCGTTCACGTTTATCACGCAATTCAAAATTACCGAATCCAGAAAGTTTGACTTGTTCACCCGCAATTAAGGCTTGGCTTATTTCATCAAAAAATAGCTCAACCATTTGCTTTGCTTCTCGGCGATTTAAGCTAGTAAGCTCACTTAAATGGTCCGCCATCTCTGCTTTTGTTAATGCTGTCATGAGGCCCTCAATGTCGCTTGGTAAGTGTCTTCCAACACTTGAATAATGTTATCCATACCAGATTTGATCTCAGCATCTTCAAGCGTACGAGTCGGATGCTGCCATAACAAAGCAAATGCCAATGAGCGCTTGCCCTGTTCAACCCCTTGCCCCGTATACACATCAAATAACCAAGTTGAGTCAAGTAACTCACCACCTGTTTGTTTGATTAACTGCTGAATATCTCTTACCTCAATCTTATCAGAGATTAAAAGCGCAATATCACGTCTAACCGATGGAAAACGTGATAATTCTGTAAAATTAGATACATAAGATTGCAAAACAGCCTGTTGATCCAATTCCGCAACCCAAGTAATGCCCAAATCAAGTGCATTTTCTAATGATGGGTGCAAACGTCCTAAATATCCAATTGACTTGCCATCAACCAATATTTCAGCAGATTGACCAGGATGTAACCACTCTCTTTCGGTACGAATATAATCAACATTCACACGCCCAGCAGCTAATATCTCTTCTATTTCGCCTTTAAAGTCAAAAAAGTCCATCGCTTGCGGCTTGATATGCCAAGATTCAGGAGTACGCGAGCCCACCGCAATCAATGCCAGTGTTGGGATCTGTTTAAGATCATGAATATCTTTTGCATTTTGATAATCAAAACGCAAACCTAATTCAAAGAAGCGTACACGTTGCTGTTGGCGGTTTAAATTATATTGAACACAAGGAATCAAGCTTGATAATAAAGTACTACGCATTGCCGCTAAATCACTAGAAATCGGATTAGCAAGCATTAAAGGTTGTACATTTGGATTTAACTGTTTTTCCAATTTTGCATCAGCAAAACTAAAACTAATCGCTTCTTGATAACCTAAAGTTGCAACAGTTTGACGAAGCTGCGCGACTTCGAAACGATCCTGATATTTTTCTAATTTCACATCAATTTTTGGCAAACTGATTTGAATGTTGTCATAACCGTGAATACGTGCAACTTCTTCAATCAGGTCTTGATAGATTGCCATATCATAACGATGTGATGGTGGAACAACACTCCATTCACCTTGAGCTTTTGTTTCCACCATACAACCCAAACGAGCTAATGCATCAGCAATAAACTCACCAGCAACTTCATAACCCAGCAACTGATCGACTTGTGATTGCTTCAGTGGAATTGCTTCTCGTTTTGGTAATAACTCAGCTTGCTCTGCTACTGTAATTGGGCCAAATTCTCCACCAGCAAAAGCCTGAATAAGCTCAGAAGCACGATGCATTGCAATCATTGGTAACTCAAAGTCGACACCACGCTCATAACGTTGAGATGAGTCAGTATGCAAGCCAAAACGACGCGCACGACCAGCAATTGCTAAAGGTGCGAAGAATGCACTTTCAAGGAAAATATCCTGCGTATCGTCTGTAACTGAGGAATCCAAGCCCCCCATAATTCCAGCGATTGCCAAAACTTTTTGCTGATCAGCAATAACCATAATGTCTTCTTGTAACTCAACTTCTTGATCGTTGAGCAAGAGCAATTTTTCTTGAGGTTGTGCTTGGCGAACTTGAATTGATCCTTCGATTTTTGCTAAATCAAAGGCATGCATCGGCTGACCCAACTCCAGCAATACATAGTTGGTCACATCAACCAAAATACTATGTGTGCGAATCCCTGAACGAGCGAGTGCTTGTTCCATCCATTCAGGTGTTTTAGCTTTAACATTTACATTTTTTACGATACGACCTAAATAGCGCGGTGTACCTTCAGTTGTAATATTAACGATTTTCTCATCAGCAATTGTTGCTGCTATTGATTGAATCTTAGGTTCATTTACATTCAATTGATTGATGACTGCAATTTCACGTGCAATACCACGAATACTAAAACAATCACCACGGTTTGGCGTGATACTGATGTCAATCACATTGTCATCAAGTTTTAAATATTCACGGATATTCATGCCAACAGGCGCATCAGCAGGAAGCTCTAACAAGCCATCAATCTTGTCTTCTAAATCGATTTCAGAAGCACCACATAGCATACCTTGTGATTCAATACCACGAAGCTTGCCTTTCTTAATTTTGAAATCGCCTGGTAGTACTGCACCAATGGTTGCAACAGGTGCCTTCATTCCTACACTGACATTTGGCGCACCACAAACGATTTGTAATGGATCACCAGAGCCAATATTTACAGTCGTAACACGTAAGCGATCTGCATCAGGGTGTTGTTCAACAGTGAGTACTTCTCCAATGACGACACCTGTAAATGGCTTTGCCACAGGTGCAAGTTCATCGACTTCCAGACCAAGCATGGTCAATTGATCAGAAAGGGTTTCGCTATCAATCGCTGGGTTCACCCATGTGCGTAACCAATTTTCACTAATTTTCATCTGTATAAACCTTATTTAATCCTGAAAAACTGTTAGGCAAACTGGCGTAAAAAACGCACATCATTTTGGTAGAACATACGTAAGTCATTGATGCCATAACGCAACATTGCAAAACGCTCTACCCCTAAACCAAAAGCAAAACCTTTGTATTTATCAGGATCAATACCAGAAGCACGAAGTACATTTGGATGTACCATGCCACAACCTAAAACTTCCAACCAACGACCGCGTTCATCCATAATATCCACCTCAGCACTTGGTTCAGTGAATGGGAAGTAAGATGGACGGAAACGCACTTTTAAATCTTTTTCGAAAAATTCATTCAGAAGATTAATCAATAGACCTTTTAGCTCAGCAAAGCTAGTGTTTTCAGCAACGTACAAACCTTCGATCTGATGGAACATCGGCGAATGCGTTTGATCCGAGTCACAACGATATACACGGCCAGGACACACAATGCGAATTGGCGGCTGACTCGTTTCCATGGTACGAATTTGTACACCCGAGGTATGAGTACGAAGTAAATGCGTTGCATCGAAATAGAAAGTATCATGCATCGCGCGTGCTGGATGATGACCTGGAATATTTAAGGCTTCAAAGTTGTGATAATCATCTTCAACTTCTGGGCCATGTGCAACCTGAAAGCCGGCTTTGGTAAAGAATTGACAAATACGTTCCTGAACTTGAGTCACAGGATGGATGCTTCCCATACGCTGACCGCGACCAGGCAAAGTGATATCAATCGTTTCGCTTGCTAATTTTTTTGCCAACTCAGCTTGTTGTAGTGTCTGCTGACGTTCAGTCAAAGCAGCATTGATAGCCTCACGAACAGCATGAATCGCAGCACCTTGTACTTTGCGCTCTTCAGGATCCATTTTTCCTAATGCTTTAGACTGCTCTGCAAGCTGGCTTTTTTTCCCTGTAAATTGCACACGAACTTGGTCGAGTGCGGCAAGGTCTTGAGCCGCTGCAATGGCAGCAAGCGCTTCAGTGGTCAGGGCTTCCAGTGACATAGTAACTCTCAAAGCAACAAATTATAGAAATATAATAAAACGCTATAGTTTATCAGCTTTTTACCTAGTTTATGAAGATAAAGGACTGTTTAAATAGAGTACTTTTTAGCGTTAAACTTTATGCCCAAATGGACAACAAATGCCCGTGGTGCAATAAATTTTCGCAAAAAAATAATCAATATCTGAATAAAATGTATAAGATACGAGTATCGTCAATGAGAAACAATAACGATGGCGCTTGATCAAATCTGGAAACAACAACTTACACTTGTTAGCTATGGCAATGAATTTCTTGCAGGAAATCTAAACTTTAATCGCTGGATCGAACATCCTATTTTCAGTAAAAACTGCTTAATCTTCAGAGATCTACTATCACAACATTTGCTGGCACAACATTTCCAAATTTGGCTTGAGGGTTTGAAAAAACAAGGCGTCAAAAAACTAAGCTTACATCTTTCTAGTATTCTCAACGACGAACAAAATCCTAATCCTAATGTCGAGCTTCTACCATTTGCACATTTTATTGTAAGTCATCAAGCCAATAAAAAAACCGCTTGGATTTGCGGACATGAACTCGCTGAATGGTTTAACACTGATCAGGAATTTGAAACACCTTTTTCTCAAAAAAACACAATAAGAGAAGAGACATTTTGGCGCTATGAATTAAATGATAAATACGCTAAAAAAATCGATACTGATTTACAGAAAATCAATTGGAACGATGTCTCAAAATTTTTAGAGCGCGAATTATTCAATAGCAAATATGCGGAATACTTTTTAGAACCTGAACAACAAGATTTCCCATTTTATGGCTACGAAATAGATCATAATCAGCCTGATGAAACACTTTTGGCGTTGATCCCAACAGATTATCCAGCTGATTGTGCTCATCAATTATTACATCGAACACAAGCACTTATCGACTATTTAGAAGAACAAAAAAAGCACCCTTATACAGATTCTGGTGAACTTATTAGCCCTGAAGAACAAATCAATCTTCGTAATTTTTCACAGAAGGCTGAGGATTTATTCGCTAAATTAATCGTCAAAACAGCAAATCATTATCAGACAGCTCAACTTACCATGGATGAACCAGAGATCATCGACCGAACCATGGAAATCCCACAACAGTTCAATGAAGCTCATCCACACAAGGTTGGAGCTTCTAGCGTCATTAAATTAATTATTCTTACAGTAATTATCTGTTTGGTCGCTTATTATTTTGGGCTTTAATAAAAGCGTACAACTTTTAATTAGATTAAATTTCCCATTGATAAATTAGCTCCGTTATTCCTTCGCCGAACTCTGGAAGTTCGGCTTCTCCAATCAATTCGGCTCCAATCTTTTCATAAAAGAAACGACTGGGATTCTTATTAAAAACCTCTAAACGAATAAACTGATATCTTTTCTGAACAACATAGTCGTAAAAGCATTGAAACATTTCACGCCCAATACCTTGTTTTTGGATTTCCTGCAAAAGATAAAAAGCGCGAATTTCAGCTACATTATTTTCAGGATTTAAAAATCCATCTATAAAACCCTTTATTTTTTGATCTTCAATATACACTAACAATTGATGATCTAAACTTCTTGTGATTGCTTGCCATAATATCAATTTTTCCTGTGCATCTAATTGATCTAATATTTCTTGATTAAGGATATTTGCGTAAGTTTCTTTCCAACACTGTACGTGAATCTCAGCGATTTTAGCTACATCTCCAAAGTTAGCTGTACGTATTTGACCTTTTCGATTGCTTTGCAATTCAACCTCCACAAAAATTTGTTCAGGTAAGTGTTGATCACCCAACTTGTATATGAATGTTAAAGAAGCAAAAACTGTGCAAAAGCGAACTAATTATTAAGATCATTTTTCTAAATTAAAAAAATATTTAGCCATAAAAAATAGAGTTTTCACAATTTAAATCACATACTTAAATTGTGAAAACTTAGACTACTAAAAGCAATAATTTACGGTTATAAAAAAAATAAATTATGGATGCTCCTATTCTTTTAGGAGATTTTATTGATCTCTAATTATTCTCTATTACTAAATCCTAAAACCATAAAAAAAGACCGCTAAAAAGCGGCCTTCTTTTGAATCTCTAAGCTTATGCAGCTAATGCGCCTTTAGCTTTTTCAGCTAAAGCAGCAAATGCTACTGCATCATGCATAGCGATGTCAGCTAATACGCGACGGTCGATGATCACTTGAGCTTTTTTTAAGCCATCGATCATACGGCTGTATGACAAACCGTTTTGACGAGCACCAGCATTGATACGCGCAATCCATAAAGCACGGAATTGACGTTTCTTTTGACGGCGGTCACGGTAAGCGTATTGACCAGCTTTGATTACCGCTTGGAACGCTACGCGGTAAACGCGTGAACGAGCACCATAGTAACCTTTAGCGCGAGCAAGAATTTTTTTGTGACGACGATGAGCCACTACACCACGTTTTACACGAGCCATTTATAATCTCCTTAGATGTATGGGCACATAGCACGAACTGATGCAACGTCACTTACGTGAACCATTACACAACCGCGCAATTGACGGATACGCTTAGCAGATTTTTTGGTCAAAATGTGGCGCTTGAATGCTTGTTTGCGCTTGAAACCGTTTGCAGTCGCTTTGAAGCGTTTAGCTGCACCACGGCGAGTTTTTAACTTAGCCATAGTAACCTCTTTTAGGCACCTGTTCGGCGCGTTTGCACTATTGCAAATCGACCTGCAGGTAAGGAAGGCAGCATGATATAACATCTGCGAATAAAACAAAAGTAAAATGCTCATTTTTTGAGTAAGAGCAAGACTTTTACTCAAACGAAATTTTCCATCATTAATTCTCAAAATACGAGAAATTTACATTAATTACTTGCTTATAATAGCTTCAATTCCATCATAAACACTCGAAATGAATACACAACAAGATGCTTTTGCTGCATTGCGCTATCGAGATTTCTCCATCGTTACTTTGAATCAATTCTGCTTAACACTGGCAATTCTGATTCAAGAAATTATCGTTGCTTATTCACTGTATCAAATCACACGTGATCCACTAACATTAGGTTTTATCGGTTTAGCTGAAGCCATTCCATTTATTGCGCTTTCCTTATGGGGTGGTTATTTTGCAGATAAGCTCAATAAGCAAACCATTATGAAGGTCTGTTTATTTTTTGCAGCACCATTACCACTCGTGCTCTGGGCACTCTTCCATTTATATGGTTTAGAAAAGATTAGTGTCTCAATTTTGTCATGGGGAATTTATGCAGTCATTTTTGCATTAGGAACAATTCGAGGTTTCTACAATCCCTCAGCAACCTCTCTCAAACCATTTCTTATTCCACGTGAACTTTATGCGAATGGTGCAACATGGACGACGATTGGTTGGCAAAGTGGCGTGATTATCGGTCCAATGTTGGGTGGATTTATGCTGGCATTTCTTGGGCGAGAGACCAGCTTGTTCGCAGTCACAGGATTGTTAGCAACTTGTTTTATTCTGATTACCCTACTTCAAAAAAGAACTTTTCCAAAAATGGAAACTGAGAACGTTCTTCAAAGTCTGACAGACGGTTTTCGCTTTATCTGGAAAACCAAAATTGTCTTATGGGCCATATCATTAGATCTTATTTCAGTATTATTTGGAGGGGTAATTGCACTTCTGCCTATATTTGCTGAGGATATTTTAAAGGTCGGTCCAGAAGGATTGGGATATTTACGTGCTGCTCCATCAATTGGTGCATTGTTAACAATGATTGTTTTAACCAAATTTCCACCAACGCATCATGCTTGGCGAAATATGTTATTCGCTGTTGCTGGTTTTGGTATTTTTACTATTCTATTTGCATACTCAAATAACATTTGGATATCTCTATTTGCACTGGCAATGACGGGTGCATGTGATAGTGTTTCTGTTGTCGTTCGTCAAACCGTCTTACAGATTTTCCCTCCTGAGAATATGCGAGGTCGTGTTGCTGCGGTTAATGGCATGTTCGTTTCTTCAAGCAATGAACTCGGCGCTTTTGAATCTGGTTTAGCCGCTAAGTATATGGGAACCATAACTGCAACCATTTTTGGCGGATGTATGACACTTGCTGTGGTGACTTATTGTTGGTTCAAAACAACTGATTTATTTAAAGTCGATATCACCAAAGGTTCGGATCATTAGAACACTTAGGGAAAGCCTGTAAGCTTTCCCTACCCTCAGAAAACACCTAGATATAAAGCATATAAAGTTAAATAACGCCCACCTTTGGCAATCGTAACGATCAGCAAAAATCGCCAAAAATTTTCTTTCATCAACCCTGCAATTAAAGTGATCGGATCTCCAACGACAGGAGTCCAGCTTAATAATAAAGAATAAAAACCATATTTATGATAAATCTGTTGTGCTTGTACTAAACGCTGTTCAGAAACAGGAAACCATTTTTTATCTTTAAAATGTTCAATTTTCAGCCCTAACCACCAGTTCACACATGAGCCTAATACATTGCCTACAGTCGCAACTAAGATCAAATAAAATGGACTAGAAAGCCCCTGCACCAGTAAAGTCATTAAGACTGCCTCTGACTGTAGAGGCAATAATGTCGCTGCACCAAAAGCAGAAATAAATAACAAAAGATAAGAGATCACGAAACTTTGGGCTCCGATTTAGATCGGACAATATAACTTAGGCTTGAATCTTTGTACACGACAAAAAAAGATAACTCATTGAAATAATGGCATAATACTTGTTTTCTGACGACGAATATGATGACACATTTCAATGAGTTACATCTCATCTTAAACAAATATCTAAAGTGGAACAAGTCACATGTAAAATGTTTTACACTGATTATGATTGCATTAATTGTAAAACAGACATGTAATCTTTCTTCTGCATCTAAAGCCTTACCCATCAAGTGCTTACCACAATCATTTTATCGACGTATACAACGCTTCTTTGCAGGTCAGTATTTTGATTATCGTCAAATTTCTCAGTTGATTTTCAATATGTTTTCATTCGACAAAGTGCAACTGACTTTAGATAGAACCAATTGGAAATGGGGAAAACGAGATATCAATATCTTGATGTTAGCCATCGTCTATCGTGGAATAGCGATACCTATTGTTTGGACATTGCTCAATAAACGTGGAAATTCAGATACAAAAGAGCGTATTGCTTTGATTCAACGCTTTATCTCTATTTTTGGTAAAGACCGTATTGTGAATGTGTTCGCAGACAGAGAATTTATCGGTGAGAAATGGTTTACATGGTTAATTGAAAATGACATCAACTTCTGTATACGTGTTAAAAAAACTTTATTGTGACCAATCACTTAGCCAGGAATCATAAAATTAGTGATTTATTTCGTCATCTTCAAGTTGGTCAAACTGAATGTCGTAAACGACGTATTTGGGTTGGTCGAGTGAAACTGTATATTAGTGCGCTACGATTAGAAGATGGGGAACTTTTACTTGTTGTTTCTCCTATGTTTAATGCTTCTGCTATTCGTGATTATGCATTACGCTGGGAAATCGAAACCTTATTTAGTTGTCTCAAAGGACGTGGATTCAATCTTGAAAATACTCGTTTAACAGACCCTGGACGAGTCAAGAAATTGATAGCAGTGCTAGCTATCGGTTTCTGTTGGTGCTATTTAACAGGTGAATGGCAACATGATCGAAAAAAAGCGATAAAAATAAAGAAGCATGGACGACTTTCAGTAAGTTTATTTCGCTACGGTTTGGACTATGTTCAAATGGCTATTCTACGTTTGATTGGTTTTGGAAAAAAAGAAGAATTTAAGAAAGTGCTCGCAATTTTAAGAAAGAAAAAGCCTGATAGGACAAGGGCCCTATGAAATTTGTCGTGTACAGAGGGCTTGAATATAAAAATGGAACAATAAAAGCAATCCAAAATGCGACATCAGATTTAATCATTTTCTGTAATATTGTTAATTGTATCTCACCCTCTGAAACAGCATTCCAATCAATCAACAGTGTGAGATCAACATAAAAAAGTAAGATAAGGTATAAAGCGAAAATGCCTCCACAAACACCTGTATAAAAAACAGAATGCTTTGCTTTGACTTGTAAAAGTGCAAATAGTGAAGCAAAAAAAAAGCCTGTACTTAATATTAAAACTAAGACCATCCATTCAAAATTATCTATCGCTAAAAAATATTGCATCAGACTGCAACTCACTGCTACTACGATCAGTAATCCCATGAGAAGAGCCCAATGCTTAATATAATCACTAAACACGGTAGTAATAATAAAATTAAACTTTGATCGATAATGCTTTTTGAATAGCAGGACGTGCGGTCAAACGTTCAATATAGTCTTGAACATATGGATAATCCTCAAGCTGTATGCCTTGCCAATCGTAACGCAACGCCCACGGCAGGATAGCCATATCCGCAATAGAGTATTCACCAGCTACAAACTTTTGACCAATTAATTGTTTGTTGAGCACACCATACAGACGTTTAGTTTCATTCACATAGCGCTCTATCGCATAAGGAATACGTTCAGGTGCAAATTTACTAAAATGATGATTCTGACCCAGCATCGGACCGAAACCACCCATTTGCCACATCAACCATTGCTCAACTTCAACACGTTCTTGTTCATCAGTTGGATAAAACAAACCTGTTTTACGACCTAAATATTGTAGAATTGCACCTGATTCAAATACTGAAATAGGTTCTCCACGCGGTCCATTTTGATCGACTATTGCAGGAATTTTATTATTTGGAGATATCCTAAGAAAATCGGGTTGAAACTGATCGTTTTCTAAAATATTAATCGGGAAAATCTGATAATCGAGTTTCATTTCTTCTAAAGCAATCGTTATTTTGTGCCCATTGGGAGTTCCCCAATAATATAAGTCAATCATTTATGTTGCCCTATTCATCGTTATTCTGACTGTTGTTGCGTTATAGCACAGTTCATAGTTATTGATCAGCAGCCTAGCACGAAAAGAAACAATAAAAAGTCTATTGCAAAGAGTGATTTAAAAAATTGTGTCTGATTTTTCCAAGAATGCTTTTGCTTTTTCTCCAACAAATTTGCGACCAGCATTATTGCCATTAATCCACTCATCTACACTAAACAAATCAAACAATCCTACTTTCACTAAGGTTGGAATCGCTAAAGCAAGCTCATCTTCCACATCACCACGCACACCCATGTTATATAAATGAATATTGTGTAGCATTGTTGCGACAGTGCCTGTTTGTACACGACTACCATCCCTCAATCTGACTTGAGGTAGGATTTCGCCTTCTTGCACGACTTTTTGATTGATTTCCGATAACTCATCAGTCCCATTAATAATTGACATATATCCTCGCTTACCAATAATTCACTTTTCAACTAATTTTAGAATATTGTATCTTTCATCATATTTGCTAGTTTTTTTAATTTTTTCTATTGAACAAGAAATTTTAGGCATAAAAAAGCACCGCCTATTGCGGTGCTTTTTTTTAGAAAAATTACTTTTTCTTTTTCGGACCAAGTAACATGCCCATCTGACGACCTTCCATCTTCGGAGCTTGTTCTACTACACCAAACTCCGCAACGTCAGCTTCAATTTTTTGCAATTGAGCTAGACCAAGTTGCTGATGCGCCATCTCACGACCACGGAAACGTAAGGTAATTTTCACTTTATTTCCTTCTTCAAGGAAACGTAAAATTGCGCGCAATTTTACCTGATAATCACCTACATCCGTTGCTGGACGTAACTTGATTTCTTTCACTTGCACTTGATGCTGTTTTTTCTTCGCATCTTTTTGCTTTTGTTTCAAATCAAACAAGTGCTTGTTGTAGTCCATGATTTTACAAACAGGCGGTTCTGCATTAGCAACAATCTCAACAAGGTCAAGATTTGCTTCTTCAGCAGCACGTAATGCTTCAGTTAATGAAACGACACCTTTTTGTTCTCCATCTGCAGCAACAAGGCGTACTTCTTTTGCACGGATCTCGTCGTTAATCGCAGGACGGTTACTTTTAGCACCTTGTTGTTGGTTACGGTCAGGCTGTTTAATCTTTATTACTCCACAATGTACCGGCCACGTTCGGCTACGGCAGATTTCACTAGATCAATGAATGCATCCACTGACATAGTACCTAAATTTTTTCCTGAGCGAGTACGGACATTGACAGTTCCCTCTTCAACTTCTCGGTCACCAAGAACCAGAAGATAAGGAATACGCTCTAGGGTACGCTCACGAATCTTAAATCCGATTTTTTCATTTCTCAAGTCAGAAATAGCACGAAGACCATTTTCTTTGAGTTTTGCAACGACTTGCTCACTCGCCTCAGCTTGAGAATCAGTAATGTTCATAACACAAGCTTGAACTGGGGCAAGCCAAGGTGGCATGAAACCAGCGTAATGTTCAATTAGTATACCAATAAAACGCTCAAAACTACCAAGTATTGCACGATGCAGCATGACTGGTTGATCACGTTCGTTTTCTTCCGTCACATATGAAGCATCTAAACGAATAGGTAAATTGAAGTCACATTGGATTGTACCGCATTGCCACACACGACCTAAGCAATCTTTTAATGAAAATTCAATCTTCGGACCATAGAATGCACCTTCACCTGGTTGTAAGTCCCAAGCCAAGCCAGCATCATCTAAAGCATCAGCAAGAGATTTTTCTGCTAAATCCCAAAGCGCATCATCACCTACACGCTTTTCAGGACGTGTTGAAAGTTTCATTTGCACTTCTTCAAAGCCGAAGTCTTTATAAACATCTAAAGTCAGTTTAATAAAGTCTGCAACCTCTTTACCAATTTGCTCTTTGGTACAGAAAATATGTGCATCATCTTGGGTAAAGCCACGAACACGCATAATTCCGTGTAATGAACCAGATGGTTCGTTACGATGACATGAACCAAACTCCGCTAAACGGATTGGTAAATCACGGTATGATTTTAAGCCTTGATTGAACACTTGTACGTGACAAGGACAGTTCATCGGCTTTACTGCATAGTTACGACTTTCTGAATGAGTCGTAAACATGTTTTCAGCATAGTTCGCTGCATGTCCTGATTTCTCCCACAAAGTGAAATCAACAATTTGTGGTGTTTTAATTTCTTGGTAACCATTGTCTTGCTGAACTTTACGCATGTATTGCTCAAGCACTTGGTAGATTGTCCAACCATTCGCATGCCAGAACACCATACCAGGTGCTTCTTCTTGCATGTGGAATAAGTCCAAAGCTTTACCAATTTTACGATGGTCACGTTTTTCAGCTTCTTCAATACGTTTGATATAAGCTGCTAACTGTTTTTTATCAGCCCAAGCCGTACCATAGATACGTTGTAGCTGTTCATTCTTCGCATCACCACGCCAGTATGCACCAGAGATTTTAGTGAGTTTGAATGATTTTAAAAATTTAGTGTTTGGTACGTGCGGACCACGACACATATCCAAATAATCCTGATGGTAGTACAAGCCCATTTGTGTTTCATTTGGCATGTCTGCAATCAAGCGTAATTTGTATTCTTCACCGCGTGCTGTAAATTCTGCAATCACTTCATCACGTGGTGTCATTTTTTTGATGACATCATAGTCTTGATCGATGAGCTTTTTCATACGCTCTTCGATCGCCGCCATATCATCCAAAGTAAATGGGCGTGGCATCCAGATATCGTAATAGAAACCTTCTTCGATCACTGGGCCGATAACCATTTTCGCCTCAGGGAACAATTGCTTAACAGCATGTCCTACCAAGTGCGCACATGAGTGACGAATGATCTCTAGACCTTCTTCATCTTTCGGGGTAATAATCTGAACTGTCGCATCTTCTGTGATTAAATCACAAGCATCCACCAAACGATCATTGATACGGCCAGCAACTGTATTTTTTGCAAGACCTGGACCAATGCTTTGAGCAAGTTCCATCACGGAAATCGGATGATCAAATTGCTTTTGATCACCATTTGGTAAAGTAATGATTGGCATAATAAAATCCTTAAGGAGTGATGCCCTATACGAAGGAGCATATCACCGCGAGATTATGTATTGAGGAGGAATCCTCAAAAGATAAAAAACGGCGGATAAAAAAGTATTCAAGATTTTACACAGGTTTAGATAAGGATGAAACCTTTGATTCAGAAAAACCAAAATCATTCAGGCAACACTTCAGACTAAAGCCTAAATGAATTCCGTTTAACAACACACTATGTTGTTATAGATATATGAAAATAACAGAAATGGAGTACAGACACATGGTGAGTGCATATGATGAATTACCAAGAACCCCTGCAAATTTTGTCGCATTATCTCCTTTACGCTATTTAGAACGTGCTGCTTATATTTACCCTCATCAAGCAGCAATTATTCATGGTGCTCGTCAAATCACTTGGCAGCAAACCTATCAACGCTGTCGCCAGTTTGCACATCAACTCAAAAATCTAGGTATTCAAAAAAACGATACCGTTTCAGTACTGTTACCAAATGTCCCTGCAATGATTGAAGCTCATTTTGCAGTACCAATGGCAGGTGCTGTACTCAATACGCTGAATACACGCTTGGATGCAAAAACTATTGCTTTCATGCTTACGCATGCAGAATCAAAAGTACTGCTTGTCGACCCTGAATTTAAAACCCTTGCAGAAGAAGCATTAACACTGATCAATCAAGATATTATTGTGATTGATGTATTTGATGAGGAATATGATGCTGAACAAATCGCACTTGGGCAGTACGAATATGAATCTTGGTTAGCTCAAGGTGATCCTGAATTTGAATGGTTGCTCCCACAAGATGAATGGGATGCCATTAGTCTGAATTATACTTCGGGAACTACAGGTAACCCGAAAGGCGTGGTTTATCATCATCGTGGCGCTTACCTCAATGCGGCAAGTAATATCTTGGCTTGCGGTATGAAACCTCGTGCTGTTTATCTGTGGACATTACCGCTCTTCCATTGCAATGGTTGGTGTTTTGCTTGGTCTATTGCTGCTAGTGGCGGTACGAATATCTGTTTACGCCGTGTCGATCCTGCTCTGATCTTCAAATATATTTATGAACACAAAGTCGATTATTTCTGCGGTGCTCCTATTGTACTGTCCATGCTCATCAATGCCCCAACAGATCAACGCACATCATTTGATCATCATGTCGAAGTGATGGTGGCTGGCGCAGCGCCTCCCGTTGCCATTATTGAAGGGATGCGAAATATAGGTATTAATGTCAATCATGTGTATGGTTTGACTGAAACTTACGGCCCATCTGCTTTATGTGCTGCACAAGCAGGTTGGAGTGATTTATCTATCCAAGAGCAAGCTCAATTACATTCACGTCAAGGCGTTCCGTATCCGTTACAAGACAGTATGCGCGTACTAGATCCTGAAACTATGCAGCCTGTACCCAATGATGGTGAAACCATGGGTGAGATTATGTTTCGTGGCAATATCGTGATGAAAGGTTATCTTAAAAACCCACAAGCCACCGAAGAGGCATTTAAAGGCGGTTGGTTCCATACAGGGGATTTAGCCGTATGTCATCCTGATGGTTATGCGAAAATTACTGATCGCTCCAAAGATATTATTATTTCAGGTGGCGAAAATATCTCATCACTTGAAGTCGAAGATGTTCTTTATCGCCATCCAGCCGTTTTAACTGCTGCAGTCGTTGCAAAACCTGATCCACGCTGGCAAGAAGTTCCCTGTGCTTTTATTGAATTAAAGCAAGGTATCTCAGCTTCAGCAGAAGATATTATTATGCATTGCCAAAAGGAGCTGGCGCGCTTTAAAGTTCCGAAAGATGTAGTGATTACCGAGATTCCAAAAACCTCAACAGGAAAGTTACAAAAATTTATTTTAAGAGAATGGGCAAAAGAACGCGCGACAGGTGAGTTTGGAAACTAACTCTAAAATAAAAAAAGAAGTTTCATTTGAAACTTCTTTTTTTAATTAACCTTGATCCGATAACAGAGCGACTTGCTGGACATAATTCACAAATTTACGCTTTGATGCCTCAAGTTCTTCTTCACTCACTTGCTGCTTGATATCACGATGAATACGCAGAACATGTTGGCGTAAAGTGTGTCGTTCAGAGGCATTAAAAACCTTACTAAATTCATTGATGATTGGGTCACCTTGATCAATCATACGATCAACCCAACGCATCAATTGCATTTGCTTTTTAGCGCCTTGTTGAGGGGTAAGATAAGACAAAATGGTACTTTCATCTTCATTACGCAAGAGTTTACCGATTCGCTGAAACTGGCGACGACGTGCTTCAAAAGAGCTAATCTTTTGCACTTCAAGCAACGCATCAATCAAACGCTCATCAACAGGAAGTTTTTGAATCTGTTTTACATTTAATTGAGCCAATTGCTCACCTAAAGCTGCCATACGTTGCACAGCTTTTTTCTGTTCGGTTCTACTCGCACGTCCCTCTAATGATTCAAAATCCTCATCGGTATAACGCTGGGTACCACGTGCCACTATTACTCTGCCTCATAAAATTTTGCTGCGAACAGCGTTTGAATTTCTTCCAGTGCTTTATCTTCATCAGCACCGTCTATCACTAATCTTAAAGTCGTGCCTTTACCTGCACCTAACATCAACAATGACATAATATTCTTTGCATCAACCAATTTATCGCCTTTTCCAATCTGAATAGAAGAGCGAAACTTTGTGGTGACTTCGATAAGTTTACCAGAAGCACGTGCATGTAAGCCGAGTTTATTAATTACATCAATCGTTGTGTCTATCATGACCAGTGCTTCATTTCTCTATGTAAAATTTGGACAGCCCATTTTGCCTCAAGAGCCTTTTTGAGTCTATCCACAATATAAACGGAACGATGTTGCCCACCAGTACAACCCACAGATATGGTCATGTAATGGCGATGCCCTTCAGCAAAGGCAGGCAACCACTTTTCAAGAAAAGCATAAATATCAGCAAACATCTCATTGGTTTGCTGATTACTTTCTAAAAATTGACGGACTGGCTCATCTAAGCCAGACAGACGGCGTAATTCTAAATCCCAATGCGGGTTTGGTAAATGTCTTACGTCAAATACGTAATCAGCATCTAAAGGAATTCCGTGCTTATAACCAAAAGATTGCAAGATCACAATCAAATTATCTGACTGACCTAATTTTGACAATAAAATATGTTTTAAATCATGAACACTTTTATCTGTGGTATCAATATGAACTGTAGAGCGAAATTGTATCGGAATAAGCAGTTGCTTTTCTTCTTGAATACATTGCAACAGACTATTAAAACGACTCGCTAAAGGATGTGGTCGTCGTGATGCACTGAAACGCGCTATCAAATCTTGATCTTGAGTCGTCAGATAAATAACATCAACCGAACCATGTCTTTTTAACTGCTCGAAGACATGATCGAACTCTTGCATATCTGCACGAGTGCTTCGGATATCAACACCTAAGGCAAGTTGCTCCAAATTATTCTCATGATCTAGTTTTGCCACAATCTCAGGCAATAATGCCAAGGGTAAGTTATCTATACAATAATAGCCGAGATCTTCAAGCACTTGTAATGCTGAAGATTTCCCTGAGCCTGATTGACCTGTAACGATAAGAATACGCTTCATGGCATTTTGCCCTTTTATTGTTTTATGTTTTATGTTTTATATTCGACTTGTAAATTATCAATCAATCGTGTCGAGCCAAGTTTTGCAGCAACAAACAGTACTAAGTTTTGAGTAAACTGTTCAATTGGCTGTAAATTTGGCTGTCGAGCCTCGACATAATCTACAACAAAACCTGCTTGAGTCAACTGATCCGAGATTGTAGCCAAAACCGCTGACAAGGCTTTACCTTCATGGAGATCTTGCTCAGCTTGTTTCAATAGCTGATAAATCTTCGGTGCTGTTGCACGTTGCTCTTCAGTTAAATAACCATTACGAGAGCTTAAAGCCAAACCATCTTGAGCGCGAACAATTGGCACCCCAATCACTTCAAGTGGAATATTCAAGTCTTGAACTAATTGACGGATAACAGCAAGTTGCTGATAGTCTTTTTGCCCGAAAAATGCATAATCTGGCTGAACAATATTAAATAATTTAGTCACGACAACCGCAACACCATCAAAATGACCTGGGCGTGATTTACCACATAAGTCGTCAGTAATCTGACCAACACTAATGTTAGTTAAACGTGGCTGTGAACCATACATTTGCTCAACAGAAGGCGCAAAAATAATATCGCAACCAACATCAGCCAATAAACGACTGTCTTGTTCTAGTGTACGCGGATAACTATCAAAATCTTCTCCAGCTCCAAACTGGATTGGATTAACAAAAATACTTACGACAACGACATCGCAAATCTTCTTTGCCTCACGAACTAAGGTCAAATGACCTTCATGCAAATTCCCCATGGTTGGTACGAAACCAATCATTTTTTTTGCAGCACGCGCAGGTGAAAGAGACGCAGTTAAGCCTTGAATTGTTGTTTCTGTTTTCATGAATTACAGCTCAACTTGGAAAGTATGTTCTTTAGCTGGGAAAGACTGATCTTGTACAGCAGCATGATAAGCTTTAAAAGCATCTAGGATTGCTGTTTCACCTGATTGTTCTTTCATAAAATTACGGACGAAACGTGCAACACGCCCAAATGTTAGCCCAAGCATATCCTGTACAACCAACACTTGACCATCGGTTTGATTACCTGCACCAATCCCAATCACAGGTGTGTTTGGAAATAATTCAGCAATTTCTTTACCGAGTTGTGCAGGTACGCATTCAAGCAATAAAACTGCTGCGCCAGCATCAACTACAGCTTGGCAGTCTGCAATCAATTGATCAGCTGCTTCACGTGTTCTCGCCTGTAGTTTATAACCGCCAAAAACATGTACAGACTGAGGTGTTAAACCCAAATGTACACAAACAGGAATACCATTACGTGTAAGCACTTGAACCAATTCACTTAACCATGCACCACCTTCGATCTTGACCATCTGCGCGCCAACTTGCATCACAGCTTTTGCACTTTTCAAACCATCTTCAAGTGTCGCATAACTCATAAATGGTAAATCAGTCATGATCAAAGCATGTGAATTACCGCGACGAACAGCAGCAGTATGGTAAGCCATATCTTCTACTGTTACAGGAAGGGTTGAGTCCCGTCCTTGTATCGCCATTCCGAGAGAATCACCGATTAAAATCGTATCGATTTCAGCCAGTTCCATTGCTTTAGCCATACTTGCATCGTAACAAGTTAGACATGAAAACTTGCGTCCTTCGGCTTTAAACTTTCTTAAGTCACTTAGACTAATCATGATGGTGTCCTCTACAGGCATTTCCAGAACAGACGAATCTTAAGCATTTGCCCAAGATTGATCTGCGATTACAGTCAAATTTGCTTGCTGTAAAAGTTCTAAATCTCTTAAAGAATGACCATTTATTTGTAAATGATCATCTAAATCTAATAATGGAATCACGACAAAATCACGCTCCAACACACCAACATGTGGCACGGTCAAACGCTCATTGTGTATCTGCTCTTGCCCATAAATCAGTAAATCCAGATCAAGAGTCCGCTCTCCCCAATGACGCAAACGAATACGTCCAGCATCTTTTTCAAATTGTTGCAATTGATCCAGCAAATCTAGTGGCGACAATGTTGTATCTAACTGCACCACAGCATTCAGATAATGAGGCTGATCTTGCGGTCCCATCGGTGGACTTTGATATAGTTTAGAGACTTGAACAGTACCCAAACTTGATAATTTCAAAACTGCTTCTGCAAGAATGTGTTTTGAGTCACCTAAGTTTGAACCTAAACCAATATAAGTACGAATCGTCATTGCGTCGGTCCAAAAACAACTTCTGCTAAATCACGTTTTACACGTTTACGTTTCAAAATCGGATGATCAGCATGAATTAAATTTGAATCAGTTGAAGCTTTCTCAATAAAACGATTGACCGAATCATCTGTTCTAACACGCTCTTTTTTAGCACGTCGATTTTTAGGTTCAGGTACATTCACCAAAGGTTCGATTTCAGTAGTCTTTGCATCATCAACTTCAGCAAGCTTACGTCTTGATTTTGTACGTTGGCGATTATATTGACGAATGACCGCTTCTTTTTGATCAATTGACATCTCTTGGTAGTTTTCCCACCAAACACCCATACCATCTGTGCTTGTGTCACCAGACTTCTCACGAAGCAATAAGAAATCAAATCCTGCGCGAAAACGTGCATGACCTGCTAGGGCTTCTATTTGCTGCGGTTTTGGATTGAGCAAACGTGTCTGCATTTCCCAAACTTCACGAATAAAAGTTTCAGCAAAACGAGGAATAATAGTTCGAGTCGCTTGACGTTTTAAAACATCCAAACCTGCTTGTGCGCGAGCCTCTGCAGGAACCATCCCTTTATTTAAATAAAAATCACATCGCTCTAAAAACGGTTTCCATAACAATACCGCATAGAAAAATGCAGGATTAATAGTTTTGCCAATTTGAATACGCTGATCTGTATTTCTAGCTGCACGCTCAATAAAAGCAGTGATGTTCGGTGGAATTTCAGCAAACAATTGCTTCCAAACACCAAACTCAATCAACATCGGTAGAACACGGTTCAGGTGTCCCATCGTAAATAATTTTTGAGATTCATCATATAAACGATGCGGTGAGACATCACGCAACAATTGCGTCATCTCAGGATTAAATACATCTAAGATCGAAGAATCAATTTGAAAATTTAATTTTGCAGCAAAACGCAAGGCACGTAGCATTCTTACAGGATCTTCTTCGAAACGCTGTGCTGGCTCCCCAAGAAATCGTAATGTACGTGTTTTAATGTCATCAACTGCATGACAAAAATCTAGAACGATGGCTTTACGTGGTTGATAATATAAAGTGTTAATTGAGAAATCACGGCGAGCAAAGTCCTGCTCAATCGTTCCCCAGTTATTATCTCGTAAGATCATACCAGAAGCACTGGTTACTGCTTTTTTAGGCGGTGCGCGAAAGGTCGCAACTTCAATTAATTCTCGACCAGAATAAACATGTGCAAGCTCAAATCGTCGACCAATAATACGGCAACGTCGACCAAAAACCTCTTTAACTTGAGCTGGTGTAGCATTGGTAACTGCGTCAAAATCCTTAGGATTAAGACCAAGCATCATATCGCGAACACCACCACCGACGATATAAGCTTCATAACCTGCTTTAGTGAGGCTATCAATTACATCAAGAATTGAAGGTGGTAGTTGAGTTGTGGACAAACCACATTTTGACGCGCGCAAAGTTTGCAAAAGACACTGTCTCCTACGTCAGGACGTAAATAACATTTTGTCGCTAATCATAGCTCTAACACACACAAAGGGCAATTTATTCTGTTGAAGTTTCAACAGATCAATTGCTCAGATTAGCGACTTTTTCCCTATTGAATCTTAAAGTATGAGCTTTGCTTTATTCTTCTCAAGCAGTTTTGGCCCGATTCCTTTTACATTCATTAATTCATCTATTGTTTTAAAACCACCCTTCTTTTGGCGGTATTCAATGATTGCTTGAGCTTTTTTCTGTCCCACTCCATTCAAAGTTTGTAGCTGTTCTAGATTTGCCTGATTCAAACTAATTTTATCTGACTGAATATTTACAGAAGATGAAAATTGTTTGGTGTTTTGCTGACTAGGTCTTGATAAATAGTAACTATTGTTGGGCTGTTTAGCTAACTGCTGGTCACGCGCTTGCTGTTGAGCTTTCCACTTTTCATAAGATTGATCAAATTGCTGCGCATAACCACTTGTATAACACCCAACCCATAGTAAAATCAGTATAAATAGATTATGTCTGCTGCGTGGCTGCGACAAAATCATGTGTTTTCCCCTCAGTTTTTAATTGTCGTTTTGCTTGCTCCCAGAGTTCATCCATTTCCGCCAAACTCATTTTTTGCAAGTCTTTATTTTGTCGTTGTGCTTGTTGTTCAATATAAGCAAAGCGGCTTCTAAATTTATAAATTGTTGCCAACAATGCCATCTCACTCGACTGCCCAAGTTTACGACCAACGTTGATCAAAGAAAATAGGCAGTCTCCGAATTCTTCTTGTATTTCATCATTTTTTTGATTTCTAATTGCTTGTTGCAACTCTCCCAACTCTTCTTCTAATTTCGCATAAGCATCAGTCACCGTTTCAAAATCAAAACCAAGTTGCGCTGCTTTCTTTTGAACCTCTTGTGCTTGAACCAAGGCTGGAGCATGTTTGATTTCATCTAATCTAGATACACTTTTATCTTTTTTTTCTTGTAGCTTAATTTGCTTCCACAATTCACTTACTTGGTCTGAACTCAAATCTTTAAACTGATCTGCTTGGAAAACATGTGGATGACGACGTATCAACTTTTCACTGATTGCATCTACCACATCGTTAAAATCAAATGCCCCTTTCTCACTAAACATTTGTGATTGAAACACCACTTGCAACAGCAAATCACCCAATTCATTTCGAATCTCATCAATATTGCCCTCACGTATGGCAGCTTCGACCTCATAAGCCTCTTCAATTGCATAACGAGTTAAACTTTCAGGTGTTTGTTGTTGATCCCATGGACATTTTTGTCTTAATTCCTGCATGATCTCTAATAATTTTTCCATGATGATCTCCTCAAACCTAAACCGCTAAATTGTTGCAGCATAAAGCCGCTTGTGCGTAATATACACCCACTCAAGAAATATCAATATAAAGGACAGCAATGCAAGCTAGTGTTTTTATCAGTGGTGCTGCACAAGGAATTGGCGCTGAAATCGCACGTTTATTCCATAAGAATGGCTATAAAGTTGGAATTTATGACATTAACCAAGAACTTGCTGAGAAATTAGCCACTGAGTTAGGTGAGAATGCTAAGGCTGGTTACCTCGATGTCAGCAATTACCGTCAATGGCAAATCGCTTTACAAGAGTTTAGAAACTGGGCTGGTGAACTCAATATTTTAGTCAATAATGCGGGAATTTTGTATTCTGGACCATTTGAAAAAACAGATATCCAATCACACCATCGCACCATTGATATCAATGTCAAAGGCATTATTAATGGCTGTCATACGGCTTTAAATCATTTGCAACAGGCAAAATTTGCTCGTGTTATCAATTTATCCTCTGCTTCAGCAATTTATGGTCAAGCAGATTTAGCCTCATATTCCGCAAGTAAGTTTGCCGTTCGTGGTTTAACGGAAGCATTAGATGTTGAATGGCAAAAGTACAATATTCGTGTACTGGATGTGATGCCTTTATTTGTTCAAACCAATATGGTGAAGAATATGGATGCAGGTAGTATTCAAAATATCGGCGTAGATTTAACTCCTGCTGATGTTGCCAAACAAGTATTATATTTGGCACAACAAAAAGATCATGCTTTAATTCCGACACATACGCCTGTAGGCATCAAAACCAAATTGATGTATCAATTATCGAGTATTAGCCCACAGTTTTTAAATCGACTCACCAATATTTTCTTATCGAAGCGCTAATACAAAAAAAGCTGCATTTACATGCAGCTTTTTATTAATTTAGCTTCCTTGAACCAAACGCCTAGCGCTAATAATCCCTGGTTGTTGCTCCAAACGAGCTAATAACCGAGACAATTGCGCCAAACCTTTGACTTCAATCAAGAGTTTCATATTGGCGATACCATCTGCCTCAGAAATCGTATTGACCTGACGAATATTAATTTGGTCTGAGAAAATCACTTGTGTGAGATCTTTCAGTAAACCACGGCGATCATACGCTTCCACCACGATTTGAACACTCTGTCCTCGTGTTGGCTGCATTTCCCAATCCGCCTCAACCGCTCTTTCAGGCTCTTGAGTCGTCATACGAATATAATCAGGACAAGCCACTTTATGGATACTTACACCACGATTTAAAGTGATATAACCACCAATTGACTCACCATGAACAGGTTGACAGCACTGTGCAATATGCAGTTCTACGTTATCCAAACCATCAATCAAAATCCCATGCGCAGATAAAGTATGGCTTGCACGTGGATTCAATGCTGGTTTCAGCACCAATTCAGGCTCATCTTGATCTAGATGCATTTGACGATTAACTTGATTAATCAATGCATGTAGACTGATATCACCACTCACCAAAGCCACTAAAATGTCATCACCAGATTTCAAGTTAAAATGTGATGAATAATCTTTTAGATCAATACTCTTTGGATGAATCGCTAAACGCGCCAACTCTTTATTGAGTAACTCACGTCCAACTTCAATATTTTTACTACGATCTTGCTGTCTAAACCAGTGACGTAACTTATCTCTTGCTCGAGCGGTTTTAATATAACCTAAAGAATTAACCAACCAGTCACGATTAGGTTCACGATCTTTTTTAGTTAAAATTTCAACTTGCTCACCTG
Organism: Acinetobacter sp. A22; assembly: GCF_030913345.1. Lineage (NCBI taxonomy): Bacteria > Pseudomonadati > Pseudomonadota > Gammaproteobacteria > Moraxellales > Moraxellaceae > Acinetobacter > Acinetobacter sp. A22. Next base: position 44,449 of record NZ_CP133162.1, on the reverse strand, counting down.
TTTTCAAGGTATAGGTAAGAGGAACATAACGCTGGTTAACACGAGCGGCATAACACTTGTTACCGACTTCAGTATGCACACGGTAAGCAAAATCTAAAACTGTCGAACCACGGGGTAATTCTTTAATATCCCCATCACGACTAAACACATAAATCTTTTCAAAATTTTCAAAATCTTGAATATGATCAATACCATTAGACTCATCATCTTCGGCATGTGGTGTGGTTTCAGTACGTTCTTGGTAATGTTCAAGCACTGCACGTAAAGAGTGTAAGCGATCATTAAATGAATGATCGGTATTCTTCGCCCCTTCTTTATAGTTAAAGTGCGAACATACGCCTAACTCTGCCTCATTATGCATTTCAAACGTACGGATTTGTACTTCAAGCGATTTATTCTCAGCAATCACAGCCGTATGCAAAGAGCGATAGCCATTTGCCTTAGGGTTGGTTACATAATCATCAAACTGATTTGGAATATGACGCCACAACTGATGCACAATACCCAAAGCGTGATAGCAGTCAGGAACTCCCTTAACTAAAACTCGAACAGCACGAATATCATATAACTGATCAAAGCTAAGGTTCTTGCTTTTCATTTTGCGATAAATCGAATAAATGTGTTTTACTCGACCACTAATTTCAGCTTGGATATCATGCTCTGCCAATTCAGTTTTGAGTTTATCAATCACGAATTGGATATATTGTTCGCGCTCTAAACGCTTTTCATTTAACAAAGAAGCAATTTCTTTGTATCGCTCTGGCGCTAAATATCGGAATGCAAGATCTTCAAGTTCCCACTTGAGTTGAGCAATCCCTAGGCGATGCGCTAAAGGCGAATAAATCGTTAGAATTTCTCGTGCTACACGCTCTTGACGCTCTTTACTTGCAGTCGCCAATTCACGTAAGGCATAAGTACGCTCAGCAAGCTTAATCAGTACAACACGAACGTCTTCCGTCACTGAGATCAGCATTTTATAAATGCCACTCAGGTGTTCGCGCTGATTGTTATTAAAATGATCTTCTAAACGTTTATTTTTTTCGATCAACTCAGAGAGCTTACCCATTGCAAGCGTACCTTTTACAAGGCTCAACACTTGCTCTCCAAATTGTTGTTGAATATCTTCTAAAGTAATCAGGCCTTCACGTACACTACGATATAAGACAGCTGCCGAAAGGGTATCTTCATCAACATGTAAGTGTGCCAAAATATCCGCCATACCAATACCTGTACTAAAGGTATTGCTACGATGATTCACCGTTGTTTCTAACTCTTTTTCTAAGGTAAGTTGCGCAACTTTTTGTAGTTGCTTTAACTCTGCCCCACCCAAGATATCGCGCACTCGATCTAACCATGAGACTAGACCACTTTGCGCTTCAGCGGCATGTTCTACAGTCGTTTCCTCTGACAACTCGTGAAGTCGTCCAGGTAACTGCTCACGTACTGTGACCATACCATTCTCCTCTGGATATGTAACTCATTTTCTAATCGTTTATCTCTTGGGTCTTTTCAAGCTGTTCAATTTTTTCAAATAAGGCAATTGACTCAACATGTTCAGTATGGGTAAACATGTCCATCACTGCCGCTTTTTTAAGTTGATAGCCATATTGTGCCAGTACACCTGCATCCCTTGCCAGTGTCGAAGGATTACATGAAACATAAACGATTCTTTTCGCTCCAAAATAAGGTACGTATTGCATAACCTCATAAGCACCTGATCGTGGAGGATCAATTAATAATGCATCAAATCCTTGCTTTGCCCAAGAATGATGCGAAAAGTCTTTTGTTAAATCTTGTGAAAAGAAGCTGGCTTGAGTCAAATAATTTGCTTGCGCATTTTCAGTTGCTCGTTCAACCATCTCATCACTTGCTTCAACACCGATGACTCGACCCGTTTCACCCACACAGCGTGCTAAAGGTAAAGAGAAATTACCTAACCCACAAAACAGATCAAGTACTCGCTCACCCTCTTTCAAATCAAGCAATTCACATGCCAACTGAACCATACGCGCATTCACATGGCTATTCACTTGAGTAAAATCTAAAGGCGAAAATGCAAACTTCACCTTAAAATCCTCAAGACTATAATGTAAACGCATAGGTGCATGTTCATCGTCAACTCGATGCAAACTGTCTATACCTTTTGATTGAAAGTATAACTGCCATCCCTTGAGTAACGTAAATTGACGCAATTGGTTGACATCCGACACATTTAATTCATCCAAGTGACGAATTAATAACGCGACCTCATCATCACCCATCGCCAATTCTATATGACCGATGTGGGCTTTGCCTGTTAGACTTTCGAGTAAAGTTTTTAGTTCTACCAACGAATCTGACAAAACCTGATCTAAGACCTTACATTGCTGTATATCAGTCAAATGATTGCTGTGATGTTCTCGAAACCCCATCACTAGTCGATTTTGTTTTGGAATATATCGCACGCCAATGCGAGCACGGCGACGATAATCTGTTTTGACAGAACGAATTGGAGCTAACCATTCTTCTGGTTGTAAACCGGCAAAATGTTCTAAATGTGACTTCAATACATTTTGCTTTAATACTATCTGTTGATCTGGATGAATATGTTGCAAACTACATCCACCACACACACCAAAATGTGCGCACACAGGTGCAACTCGTTGCTCCGAAGCATCACTTTCTAGTGTGATCATTTCCGCTTCTTCTAAACGTGTGGTTTGGTTGGTAATTTTTGCTTTTACCGTCTCACCCACCAGAGCATAACGAACAAACACTTTCTTACCATGCTTTTCTTTAGGATGGTCAGGATGTGTTCCATAGTGCGCTATACCACGCCCTTCGTGTGAAAAAGCTTCAATATCGAAGGTGTAAATCGGATGGTGAACGGGACGTTTTTTTGCTTTATGCTTCAAAAGATCAACCTAATTTTTTTGCGCAAACGTATCTGCGGTGAATACAGTATATTGCGATGTCTGCTGCCATACCTGTAAAAATTCTGTCTGTTGCGTTTGAGTTTGTAAATAATCAATAGTTGATTGAATCAACTGTTGATGATCAAGTTGATTTAATTGACCTTTCAACAATAACCAACGCAAATAAACCAACCATGTATTTAAGACATCGCCTTCGCAATAACTGGTCAGTTTCAACCACTGTGCCGAGCGCACATACTCTGGTACATGATAACCTGATTCACCACGCTTGCCTGGGAAGCCAAGTAAACAGGCAATATCATCAAGCTTCTGGAAATTGCGACCATTAAACATCGCCATCACATCCATCAAATCTACATGACGCTGGTGATAACGATTTTGGTAGTTATTATACCGCTTCTGGTTATCAATTTCGCCTTGATCAAATAAACTTGGAGCAGATAAACCATGATACATCGCCCTAAATAAAATAACGGGCAAATCAAATTGCGAACCATTCCAACTGATCAACGTAGGCTGTTTTTTATCAAAAATTGATAAAAATTTAGTCAACATTTCTGCTTCTGAATTACTTTCCTGACTAAATGAAAAAAGTCGAAATCCTTTCTCATCAATCCATAATCCTGAAATACAAACGATCTCATGTAATGGAAGTCGCTGAAAATCCATACCAGATTCTTGACGACGAATTTTTGTAAGCGCTTGCTCCACATCATGATCAGTTAAATCTAAATGATAAAGGTGAGCCCCTGCCTTTAGATCAGTCAGTGTTTCAATATCAAAAACTAAAATTGGAAAACGTAAGTTCATCGGAATCTCGCTCAATCCCTCCCAACCTCTCTTTTTTCAAAGAGAGGAGCTAGGCAGAGATTTTAATCTTGTACGGAGAATAATCCCGTTGATAAGTAACGATCACCGCGATCACAGATAATACATACAATCACTGCGTCAGGATTTTCTTCTGCGATTTTAATAGATGCCCACACTGCACCACCCGATGATGTACCAGCACTGATACCTTCATGGCGGGCGAGCTTACGCATAGTTCGCTCAGCTTCAATTTGTGGAATATCTATAATACGATCAACTCGACTACGATCAAAAATAGTTGGTAAGTACTCTTCTGGCCAACGACGGATTCCAGCAATACTTGAACCATCAGACGGCTGTAGGCCTACAATTTGAATATCAGGATTTTGTTCTTTTAAATATTTGGAAACACCCATGATGGTACCCGTAGTTCCCATTGAGCTTACAAAATGGGTGATTTTCCCACCTGTTTGTTTCCAAATTTCAGGACCTGTCGTGAGATAATGTGCTTCCACGTTATCTGGATTACCAAACTGGTTCAACACCAAGCCCTTACCTTCAGCTTGCATTTGCATCGCGAGATCACGAGCACCTTCCATACCTTGTTTCTGAGTCACTTCAATTAACTCAGCACCATACGCAGACATTGCGTCTTTACGCTCTTGGCTCATATTGTTTGGCATGATCAGTTTCATTTTATAGCCGCGCATTGCCGCAACCATCGCAAGTGCAATACCTGTGTTTCCACTGGTTGCCTCAATCAAAGTATCACCAGGCTTAATTTGTCCACGCTTTTCAGCTTGGATAATCATATTATAAGCAGGACGGTCTTTCACTGATCCAGCAGGATTGTTGCCTTCTAATTTTGCTAATACCGTGGCTTGAGTATGACTCGCTAAACGCTGTAAACGCACCAAGGGGCTTTTACCGACATAATAATCCAGTAAAAATTCTTCTGCTAAAAAATCAGTTTGCGTATTCGTCATGATCGACACCGATATTAAGGTGGCGACTATTGTATGAAAAAAACCAAAATACTGCACCTTTTCAATATGCTTTTTATTGGCTGGTAAATGCCTCGCTTTTCTCAAAGCATGATAAGATGTTTCGCAGAATGATAAATCTGACCGCACTATGTCAAATTTCAATAAAACCCTATCAAAGCGTTTACGGCTGAATCATGCTTACGGACAGTTGATCGCACTGATTTTAGTGCCGATTGCGGTATTGACCAGCGTTGGAATTCTTTGGGTCTTATCAGAAACGACGAACTCAGCAAAACAACAACAACGTTCAGATGCTTCTGCAATCTTAGCTCGATATCATCAAACTGCCGCAGATTTACTGCGACTGGTGCAAGAACGTCCTGATCAATATTATCGTGCTCAAAACATCATGCAAAAGATGTTTAATGAGAAGAACTTACAACGAGCCGTTTTGATTGATAATCAAGGACAAACCTATCTTAGCGTCGGCTATCAAAACAATCGTTTCTGGCCAACTTTCCCAAATAACAGTAATTTTTTTGGACCAATACAACACAATCACAACAGCATTTACGGTACAAAAATTAAAAGTGATGCTACCAATCCAGTTTGGTTGATGGTTGAGCTCGATAATCACCCTCTAGAACTGGCTCGCTATAAGATTTTATTATCATTAGTCGTAACAGGTCTGATCACCTTACTCATTCTATTGTTCTGCTTAAATGTATTTTCACGACGTTGGTTAGCTCCACTGTATGAAATACGGATGCAAATGCAACGCTTAAATGCAGATACATTAGATCAACATATTGTAGTGAACAGTACTGGTGAGCTACGTTTATTGCAGCGAGATATAGCCAACGTTGTTAAACGCCTACACTTCAGTTTCTTGGAACTTAAAGAACATACTGAACAGACAGAAGAAGATTTACGCCGTACCTTAGATACCTTAGAAGTCCAAAACATTACCTATCGTCAGGCACGTGACCAAGCAATTTCATCAAATCAATCAAAATCTGTTTTCCTTGCCAATATCAGCCATGAGCTGAGAACACCACTAAATAGTATTGATGGTTTTATTCATTTATTACTCCGCCAACAAAATTTGAGTAATGAACAAAACCTTTATCTTCAAACTATACGCAAGTCATCTGCACATCTATTGGCACTCATTAATGACGTACTGGACTTTTCTAAAATTGATGCAGGAAAACTAGAACTCGAAACTGCACCTTTTGACCTAGAAGAAGCTATTTTTGATGTTATGGATATGCTTTCGCCTTTGGCTGCACAAAAGCATATCAACATGGCGTTCTACTATGCTGAAAATATCCCACAACACGTTGTAGGCGATGCATTACGCTTTAAACAAATTCTGACCAACCTCATCTCAAATGCAATTAAATTCACCCCCGATGGTGAAATCATCGTACGCGTTCGAATGGAGGATGATGAAATTGGTCAATGTTTACTACATTTCAGTGTTCAAGATAGCGGGATTGGTCTAAGTGGGACCGATCGTAAAAAATTATTTGAATCATTCTCGCAAGGTGATGCATCCGTTACACGCCAATTTGGTGGTACAGGTCTTGGGTTAGCAATTTCCAAACAATTAGTACACTTAATGCATGGTCACATCGGCTTCGAGGACAATCAAGAACGCGCACCGACAGAAAAAGGATCAACCTTTTGGTTCACGGCGCTGTTTAAAGTTGAAGAGCAAGATGAATATGTTGAGCATCCACACTTTGAGCACTTGCAAGTGGTGTCTTATCTCGCTCACCCTGCAACAGCAAGTGTTTTACGTTCATATTTAGAAAACTACCATGTCTCACATATTGAAACCCAATCAATTCTGGATCTATTCAGTCGCTTAAATCATTTAAGCCAACAAGATAATACTTGGTTGATCGTTGATCACAGTGGCGATACAGAAGCATTGCTCAAAGAAATCCGTCAACGTTATAGCGGCAATTTAGCGGTGTACGGATATCAAATGAGCCTTGAACCAAATATGCTCAATGAATACCGCGCTCGACCACTTTATCAGCCTTTGAGTCGTAGTGAACTTGTACAGCTCCTGAGCAACCAACCGATCTTCGAACAAGAACCTGAAGACTTTAATGGTCAAGGCTTGCATGTTTTAGCCGTTGATGACCACTTACCAAACCTCATCGTTCTTGAAGCCTTACTTGGTGAGTTAAATGTCACCACAACCAAAGCATTGAGTGGTCAAAAAGCTATTGACCTGATTCAAGAACGCATCGAGCAAAAACTTCCGCCTTTTGATCTTGTTTTCATGGACATTCAAATGCCTGTGATGTCAGGAATTGATACCACGAGAGCGATTCGCTCATTAGAATCAACCTTAGATTCCGGTATGCAGCTCCCAATCATTGCTCTTACAGCACACGCTTTAGCGGATGAAAAACAAAAGCTACTCAAAGTGGGTATGAATGATTACGTCACCAAACCTATTCAAATGGAACAAATCATTCAAATCCTTACCCATTGGACAAAGAATAATTTTAGTTCTCAAACTCAAGTGAATGAGCAGAAACGTCCTGTTGAATCGATTGACCCGCAAATTCTAAATTGGCAACAAAGCATTCAACTTGCCGCGAATAAAGAAGATCTCGCACAAGACCTACTCAATATGTTAGTCGATAGCTTTGATACTGAACTAGCAGAAATGCAACAGTTAATCGAACTTGAAGATTTCCCTCAGCTGGAACATGTCTTGCACCGCTTATATGGTGCAACACGTTATGTTGGCACACCTAACCTGCAACGTGTTTCTGGTGAATTTGAGCAATTTATTTCGACACTGCGAAAGGAGCGTAGAAAAGCGGATGATGCATTTATTCGTGAAACAAAACATCGCTTTAATGAACTTAACATGGCAATCGAACAAGTCAAGCTAGCTGCTAATCTGGTTTTACACTCTCATGACATTTAGCGTGACTGTTGTGTCATGTTTCCACTCTGGGACTCATGCTATGCTGACTTATCGCACACAATAAGAGTTAAGCAAATGTCGCTTTTACGTATTGAGAAAAACAACGGAATTGCAACGGTTTATCTAAACCGCCCAGACAAACGTAATGCAATGAGTTTTGCATTATTAAAAGAACTTGTTTCCACTGCAAAAAAAATCGAAAAAGATCGCTCGATTCGTTGTGTCATTTTGACAGGTGAAGCACATGTCTTCAGTGCTGGGATTGACTTATCCGACCTGAACAATCCCAAAAATACGGCATTTGCAGCGTGGGAACTGATCAAGCCAGGGCAAAGCTTATTCCAAAAAGCATTTCTTATTTGGCAAAATCTTCCGATCCCTGTCATTGCTGCGATTGAGGGATATTGTTTTGGTGCAGGAATGCAGCTCGCTCTTGCCGCAGATATTCGAATTGCAACACCTAACACCCAAATGTCTATTATGGAAAGTCGCTGGGGATTAGTACCAGACATGGGCTTAACACGTTCATTAAAAGGTTTGATCGGTGTTGATTTAGCGAAAGAACTCACACTAACTGCACGTATCTTTGATGCAGAATATGCAAAAAATATCGGTTTAGTGACTCATCTTGATCAAGATCCTTTAGCAAAAGCACATGTGATTGCTCAAGAAATGCTGCAACGCTCACCAGATGCATTAATGGCAGCAAAACGAGTGCTCGACGCCATGGAACACCAACCAGAAAAAGCATTACGCCTTGAAAAATTATGGCAACTCAAACTGTTATTAGGTAAAAATAGTGCCCTCGCTCGTAAGAAAGATAAGAACCCTGAAGTTCAATTCTTACCTCGTCAATACAAGTAATTATGATCTGAGTATTTTCACATGCATGTTAATCAGCAAACACCAATCGCATTCTTAGGAATGGGGTTAATGGGAACGCGTATGGCAATCCGATTACTCCAAGCAGGTTATAAAGTCGCTGTTTGGAATCGAAGTCCACATGCATGTGATTCAATCATTCAACAAGGTGCGATTGCACTCGACTTAGAACAAATAAATGAATATCCCGTTATTCTAATCTGTTTGGCTGATGACTCTGCCGTCGAAAGTGTTTTCAGCAAAATTCAACCTCATTTAGCCGCAGGACAGATTCTTGTCGATTTCTCAAGCTTGTCTGTCTCAGCAACACAAAATTTAGCTCGGGCTGCTCAAGAAAAAAACCTAACATGGATTGACTCACCTGTTTCAGGTGGGACTGCAGGCGCTGAACAAGGTACACTGGTCATCTTTGCAGGTGGAGATGAACAAACCATCCAGCAACTTGCTCCGATATATCAAGTATTATCACAACGTGTTACGCGCATGGGGGCATCTGGCACTGGTCAAGCAACAAAAATATGTAATCAATTAATCGTTGCTGCAAATAGCACTTTGATTGCAGAAGCTGTCGCTTTAGCAGACCAAGCTGGTGTTGACACCCGATTACTTGCCCCTGCTCTTGCAGGCGGTTTCGCCGACTCAAAACCATTTCAAATACTTGCACCACGAATGGCAACTCATACATTCGAACCCGTGCAATGGAAAGTGCAAACTTTATCAAAAGATTTAAATAATGCGCTAAAACTAGCTCAAAGTTTTAACTTAACAATACCTGTTGCACAAAAAGCTCTATTACAGTTACAAGCTCACCAAGAAAATGGCTTTGCTGAGAAGGATTTAGCGACTATCATTCAATATATAGAACAATAAAGTATTAATTCAAGGAGATTGAACATGAGCCGACTTGCAGTCAATTTATCCATGATTTTTACTGAAGTACCTTTGATAGAACGATTCGAACTCGCTCGAAATCATGGTTTTCAACATGTTGAAATTCAATTCCCATACGAATTAGACATCCTAGACATTCAAACTCAGCTTGAACAACATGGGTTATCACTTTGCTTAATTAACGTTCCGGCTGGGGATCTTATGCAAGGTGGTGATGGTCTTGCAGGGGTGCCAGGTCAGGAAATCGCTTTTCATCATGCACTTGAATTAGCCATCAAATATGCAAAAGCACTCAAGGTACCAAGTGTCAACATTTTAGCAGGTAAGCAACCTTTGGATGCAGACCTTTTACCTTGCCTAAACACGTTATCAAGCAACTTAAAACTTGCCTGCCATATGCTGACAGAACAAGATATTACTCCTGTATTTGAAATGATTAACGGGACCGACATGCCCCGCTTTCTCGTTCAAAATATTGCTCAAGCCCAAGAAATGTTAGAAGCAGTAAATCACCCTGCGCTTAAAATGCAATACGATTGCTATCATATGGCAATGATGGGAGAAGATGTTCTAGCAGGATTGCAGGAAAATATTGATCTTATTGGACATATTCAATTCGCAGATTGTCCACATCGACATGAACCTGATACTGGTAGTATTGTCTACAAGCCTATTTTCGATTGGTTACTTCAGAGTGACTACAAAGGCTACATTGGGGCTGAATACAGACCAAAAGATCAATCAGATCAATCATTTGGATGGAAAAAAAAGTACTTCTCCAATGATGTGAATACATAAACTGTTACGGCTAAAATTTGAATTTTTTAGAGAAAAACGGTATATTTGACAATGAGCAATTGTCAGGAAAATATACCCTCTATGAATTTAGAACCATCGCCCAGCGCTTCTAATTCTCACGACCTAAAAATCCAACCATCTAATAAAGATGTACAAGCTTGTCTAAAAGTTGTACATGAAGCCCTTGCAGATGTAAAAGCCAAAGATATTTTAGAACTTGATGTAAGTTCAATCAGTAATGTTGCCGATGCAATTGTAATTGCAAGCGGTACTTCTACTCGTCATGTTAAAGCCCTTGCTGATAATGTTGCTGATGAAGCACGTAAAGCAGGTTTCCGCCCACTCGGCGTCGAAGGCGAACGAGATGCTGAATGGATCCTTATCGATCTAGGTTATGTCGTTGTACATGTAATGTTACCTACTGCCCGTAAGTTTTATGATCTCGAAAGCCTATGGCGCACTCCTGAATCAGTAGCTTAAAGCTCAAAAAAGCGACCTTAGTAGGTCGCTTTTTTATATCTACAATAATGATGTGAGATTCACTTCAGTATAATTCTGTTTGATTTCTTGCCGTATTGCAGCATAAAGCTGATCTGCTTTAATCGGACCATAAAAATCACAATAAATCGCATATAACATAGTTAACATATCAGCATAATGTTGCTGTGAAATTTGCTTTAATGACTCCTGCTCTGCACCCATAAGATAAAAGTATCCAGTAAGTAATCGATGCTTCTTCATGCTTTTCTGTATTTCGTAAGCGTCCGCTGAACCCCATGCCTATTTTTTAATTTGAGTTGGATTTCCAGCGATGTGGCAGTAATTCTTCTATTTGGGTCGCTTTATGCGTCGGCAGCCTTTTCAGCACATCACTGAGATAGGCATACGGATCCAACCCATTCAGCTTTGCTGACTGGATTAAAGTCATGATATTTGCCGCTCGCTGTCCACTGCGCAGCGAACCTGCAAACAACCAGTTCTTACGGCCCAATGCCCAGGGGCGCATTGAGTTCTCTGCCCAGTTATTGTCAATGGGTAGATTGCCATCATCCAGATAGCGGCTTAAGGCTGGCCAACGCTTCAGACTGTAATTGATGGCCTTGGCGGTTGGAGAACTCGATGGCACCGTCAGATAATGTTGGTTGAGCCATTCATACAGTTGTTGCATCACCGGTTGGCTGTGCTGTTGTCGGTATTCGCGGCGGTGTTCTGCTGTACTATCGGTCTTTTTCCTGAGTTCGGCTTCTATCGCATACAGTTTCTGAATCATCAGTAATGCCTGTTCAGCGATCTGACTTTTCCCAGTCACATGTAGCTCATGGAATTTACGACGTGCATGCGCCATGCAGCCCACCTCAATGACATCGCCTGATTTAAAGCGTGCTTTATAACCACTGTAATCATCACAGACCAGATAACCCTGCCAGCCATTCAAGAACTCTGCAGCATGCTGACCTGAACGGCTATCCTGAAAGTCATAGATCACCGCTTGAACTGGATTGTACTGTGTAGTGGCATAGGCCCAGACATAACCTTTCTTCGGTTTTTTCTCATCATCACCCATCCGCATAATGGTGACTGGTGTTTCATCTGCATGGATCACCCGCTGTTGCAGCACCACCTGTTTTAAGGCATTGGCCAGAGGTTCCAGTTCCACACCGCAGCGACCTATCCAGTCAGATAAAGTAGATCTGGACAGATCAATGCCCGCCCGCTGATAGATCAGGCGCTGACGGTACAGCGGCAAATGATCGGCATACTTCGATACCAGCACATGGCTGAGCAGTTCAGGTGAAGCAATGCCTTTATCAATCACATAGGCGGGCATCGCTTGCTGAGTCAGGGTGTCACACTGATCACAGACCCATTTGCCACGCACATGCTGTTCCTTATAGAACTGTGCCGGTCTGAAATGCAGTTTTTCACTGATATCTTCGCCGATACGACGGAGTTGGCAGCCACAAGCACATTGGGTTGATGCAGGTTCATGCTCAATACGGATGGTGTGTAGATGATCTGGCAGTGGTCGACGTTTAGGTTTATTGACTGTGGCTTTGTGTGTCGCTGCATTGGTTTTATCTGCATTTAGCCGTTCCAGTTCTAGATCAACCGCGGCAATATCTTCTTCAACCGCTTCATCCCACAGATGGATTTGTTTTGCCGTTAAGTGTTCATTCTTTTGAGCGAATTTGTGCTTTTTAAACAGCGCCAGTTCATGCTCGTATTTTTGATTGAGAATAGAAAGATGTTGAACTTTAGAATCTAATTGCTGGTTTGATTTTTCTAATTCTTGATTTGATTGTGCCAGAGACTGATGCTGCATTGCCAACTGTCTGGTGAATTCCAGCAGTTGTTCATGGGTCAGTTGGCTTAAGTCAGGCAGCGTATTCATGACCGCAGTATGCCTGAGGTCATGACGCAGAGGAAATAGAACGTTTGGAGAATAGCAGAATGCACCAACCTGGTTTAGAGCATCGTCACTACCTGCTGTCGTCCAATGCGCTGCCAGGGCAAACCCTGGATCAGTGCCTGTAACTGTTCCGGGCTGAGGGCCACGGTTTCACCTTGGTGAACTTGAGCCCAGTGAAATTTACCCTGTTCCAAACGCCGGGCACACAGCCAGATGCCCAGTCCATCATGTACCAACACTTTCATACGATGACCACGTTTATTACAGAACAGGTAGGCGCAATGCGGTTTGATGTAGCCAAAGGCTCTCACCACCTGAGCCATGGTCGTATCCATACCTGCACGCATGTCCATGGGCTGAGTAGACAACCAGATTTCATCAATGCGGATCATGTTGCAAGTGCCTTGAGTAATTCTGCCAAGGCAGGTATTTCTGATACTTGCCATTTCAAGCCAATTTCTGCTTTTGAGTGGGGTAAAGTAATTTGAACCTTTAACATGTCAGTAGGAGTAGGATCTAATGGTGCAGAGCAAGATAAGGCAATAAATGCAGGTTTATTCGGTAGTGGTGAGCGATCATTCCCTGGCTTACCATCAATTAAGCGAATCCATTTGGATACAAGATTTGTATTCAATCCATGTTGCAAAGCGACCGAAGCAATTGAAACGTCCGGTGCTTTACAAGCCTGAACGATCTGCTGTTTAAATTCAGCACTGTATGTTCTTCGTTTTTTCGCAAGAGATGCGATGGATGTCTGGTGATTTGTAGTCATAAATTTTAGTCCCCACTTGTTTTTAAGTGGGGACTAAATTAAGGCTTATAGGATGAATTCATAAGGTGTGTTCAGCGGACGCTTACTGTATTTCTTCCACAAACTCTAGATAATCATCTCGTATCACACCCTTTAATACAGCCATCACGAAATCATAAAACACCAGAAAAAGCGCATTATTATTTTCATTAATTTGAATACTTGGCTGCGTGGTGGATACTTTTTTATCCTTTACTTTAAGATGTTGCTGCTTCTCTAATATTGAGATTTCGTATAAAACTTGACGCAACATTTCTTTGCGCTGCATACGCAATTCATCATTTGAACAAATTTCACTGAGAAATCGATTCAAAACAAATGATGGCTGATGCCCATATTCACGCTCCCAGTAACTTAAAGCACGCTGCAAAACAGACTCAGGTAAAAACTGAGATAAGCCTTTTTCAATTGCTAATCTTTTTTGCTCAATCGTTAATTCAGCCATAAATACAGCTCCTATTAATGACGATGCGTAATATTGTCAGCATCAAAGGTTAAATCCCTTTGAAACTCTGGATATGAAAGCTCCGCGTGCTCGGTATAATCCAGTCCTCGTTGTTCATGTTGCTGAGACACTCTCAAACCTCCAAGAACTTTGTCCAAAATCTTAAATACCAGCAATGCCAAACCAAATCCCCAAACGAAGGCAGCAAAAATTCCTATGACCTGAACATACATCACATTTGCATCAAAAAGATTAGTTTCCAAAAATGCGCCAGCCGCCAATGTACCCCAAGCACCACAAACACCATGAACCGCCACCGCATCTACAACATCATCCAACTGCATTTTGACAAGAAGTTGTGGCACAAAGCTAATCAATATGCCTGCACCAACACCTGTCATAATTGCGAAAATTGGAGACATCGTGGCACAACCAGCAGTGATCGCGACCAACCCCGCCAGCGAAGCATTAATGGTATTGCGTATTAAAACAGCTTTAGATCGGATCAATGCCAAAATCATATAAGTTGAAGCTGCTGCACATGCAGCTAAATGTGTATTCAATGCAATACGACCAATACTGACATTTGCTGAAACAGTTGAAGCAGCATTAAAACCAAACCAAGCAAACCACAAAATAAACCCACCTAGCGCAACTAGAGGTAAATTATGTCCAGCTAAAAAATGGCTTTGTCCTTTACGCCCAAATCGCCCTAAACGAGGACCAAGTACAATAATCCCTGCAAGAGCTACCCAACCACCGATAGAATGCACAACTGTAGAACCTGCAAAATCAATAAAACCCATTGCTTTGAGCCAACCATCTCCTCCAAACAAACCACCCCACGCCCAACTGCCAAAAACTGGATAAATCACACCACTCACAAAAATGGCACTTACCACATAGGCAACAAAATGGATACGCTCTGCCATTGCTCCACTCGCAATAGTTGTAGCTGTCGCAGCAAACATCATTTGGAAGAAAAGTAAGTTCCAGTGCCAATCATCCATCTGATCTGGCATAAAGTGGCTCAATCCAATCCATCCTGATTGATTTAAGCCAAACATTAATCCAAATCCAAACAACCAAAATACCAAGCCCCCGATACAGGTATCCATATAGTTCTTCATCAGTACATTGACCGTATTTTTACTACGCACTGACCCACTTTCGATCAATGCAAATCCTGCCTGCATGAAAAACACCAAGATCCCCCCAATAACCACCCAAACACTATCGAGTGAAATACGAATTTCTTGAATATTCGGTGCTGTTGACGCGGATACTGATGTTGAGAGAAATATTAAAAATGTAGAAATCAAAATTATATTTTTCATTAAATTCCCCTTAAAAGATCATTCAATCCAATGCAAGGAGAATGCCAAGATAAACATATATTTCTTTTTATATTTTCAAGTATTTATATTTATTCAATGTAAAAAAATAAAAACTTAGATATGCCATAGATATCTTGTAGAAATCACATTGAATATCAGTCTCTTCATTGACAAATACGTATCTCAAATAAATATGAATCACCTTACGCATAAAATTGACATGACAAATTGTCAAAATTAAAGCAATATAACAATGCTTTAAAGTTTTAGAAATATAAGTATTGCTGGAGCATAGGAATGAAAATTTTAATTACAGGTGCGAATACTGGGATTGGTTTCGCTACCGCTGAACAACTTGTGAAAAATGGACAACATGTCATTTTGGCTTGTCGTAACCCCCTAAAGGCACAGGCTGCACTGAAAAAGTTACGTGCATTAGACCAAGGGCAAGTGGATTTTATTTCTTTAGATTTAAATAGCCTAGAACATACACGAAAAGCAGCGGATGAAATTTCGGATCGTTATGGTGATTTAGATGTATTAATTAATAATGCAGGATTGTTTGCTAAGACCAAACAACTCACTCAAGATGGCTTTGAACAACAATTTGGTGTGAATTATCTCGGTCACTTCCTGTTTACCCAAAAGCTTCTCCCAGTTTTAGAAAAAGCACCTAAAGCTCGCATCATCCACCTTGCTTCAATTGCACATTGGGCAGGTTCAATCAAACCTAATAAATTTCGCGCAGAAGGTTTCTACAATCCGCTGTTTTATTATGGGCAATCTAAGTTAGCGAATCTTTTATTCAGTAATGCTTTAGCTGAACGTATGGCGAATAGCACCATTACCAATAATGCTTTGCATCCAGGTGGCGTTGCATCAGACATCTATCGCGAACTACCAAAGCCTGTTTATGATGTTATGAAAATCGGCTTAGTCCCCACTTCTGTTCCTGCTAAGTTAATTACAGATATGGCTATTGCAGATCATTGGGCAAATCGTAATGGTAAATATGTCAGTGCACATATGCCAGACTGGAAATCACCACACGCAAAAAATCAACAACTCGCTCGTGAACTATATGATCAATCCATGGATCTTGTAGAAAATTTTCTTTAATTGATAAGAACGAAATAAAAAAGCCACCCAAGGGTGGCTTTCTCAATCCTGATGAGGTTAGATTAGTGACCACCACCATTGATTGCTTTCGTCATATCTTCAACAACTTTCTTCGCATCACCGAAGATCATCATTGTTTTTTCATTGTAGAACAAGTCATTGTCTAAGCCAGCATAACCTGTTGCCATAGAACGTTTGATCACCATGATTGTACGAGCTTTGTGAGCTTCAAGAATCGGCATACCATAGATTGGTGAACTTGGATCATCTTTCGCTGCAGGGTTAACTACGTCGTTCGCACCGATTACAAGTACTACATCTGTTGCTGGGAAGTCTGAGTTGATCTCATCCATCTCTAAGATGTCTTCATACGCAACATCAGCTTCAGCAAGTAATACGTTCATGTGACCAGGCATACGACCAGCAACTGGGTGAATCGCAAAACGTACTGTTACGCCTTGTTCTTTTAAGATTTCACATAATTCTTTAACTGCATTCTGTGCACGACCTTGCGCCATACCATAACCAGGTACAATCACAACGCTGTCAGCATTTGACATCAAGAAACCTGCGTCATCTGCTGAACCAGAACGATAGTTACGTTGAACTTGTTCGCCTTTGTCCGCTGTAGCAACTGCTGCACCACCCATCGCACCACCAAACAATACGTTGATGATTGAACGGTTCATCGCCTTACACATGATGTAAGAAAGAATCGCACCAGAAGAACCTACAAGTGAACCAGCAACGATTAACATATTGTTTTCTAGTGTGAAACCAATACCAGCTGCAGCCCAACCAGAGAATGAGTTAAGAAGCGATACCACAACTGGCATATCACCGCCACCAACTGGCGCAATCCAAACCCAACCAAATGCAAGTGCAAGTGCTGTCATCGCCCAGAAAGCAGTCATGTTATTCGTCAAGAAGAACATAATGCCTGCCGCAAGCATTGCAGCAAAGATAAGCGCTTGAACAGGTTTAACCCATGCACCAGAAATCGTTTTTGCCCATTTCTTAGCAGCTAATTTACCGTAAGCAAATACTGATGCTGTAAATGTAATCGCACCAACGAAGCAACCTACAAACAATTCAAATAAATGAACTTTGCTCATATGAGCATGCTGTACGCCAGCAGCAGTTAAAGCAGCTTCATTTTCAGCAAATAATGCTGTTAATTGATTGTTGTGTAAAATCGCAGCAATCGCAATTAATACCGCAGCCAAACCAACCAATGAGTGCATTAAAGCAACTGTTTCAGGCATTTGTGTCATCGGAACAGTTCGCGCACGAGCGATACCAACCACACCACCAAGTACCATCGCACCAACGATCATCCAAACAACTGGATGTTCTGCAACAAAGAATGTTGTCACTACAGCAATCGCCATAGCGATCATGCCGTAACGGTTACCTGCAATTGCAGTTTTAGGACCTGACAAACCACGCAAAGTTAAGATAAAAAGGACGGCACCAATCAGGTAGAACCAATCCGCATAGTCTCGAATAAATTCCATCTATTAGCCCTCTTTTTTCTTTTGCTTCGGCTTGAACATTTCAAGCATACGAGCAGTTACAGCGAAGCCACCAAAAATGTTGATACTTGCCAAGAACACAGCAATTGCACCCAAGATGCTCACAACGTTTACGCTTTGGAAAGCTACATTTGCTTCAACACCAATCACAGGCATACCCACGGTTTGGATCATTGCCCCAACGATAATGATTGAAGACAATGCGTTCGTTACCGCCATAAGTGGTGTATGTAACGCAGGTGTTACTCCCCAAACTACGTAGTAACCTACGAAGATGGCAAGGACGAAAATTGTAATCGTTTCAACCATGAGAACTCTCCTTAACCGCGCTTGAGCAGTACTTGACCGCCATGAGTCACGAGTAACGCTTTTTGGATTTCATCTTCTTGATTGATCGCAAAGTTTTTGTCTTTGTCGAATAATGTTTCAAGGAAGTTGAAAACGTTACGTGCATACAATGCAGATGCTTCTGTTGCAACTGTGCCTGGAATATTTGGGATACCCAAAATTTTCACGCCATTTTCAGTAACAACAGTCTCGCCTTCTTTAGAACCTTCAACGTTACCACCAGTTTCAACAGCCATATCTAAGATGACAGAACCTGGTTTCATTTTGGCAACAGTTTCAGCTTTGATCAGACGTGGAGCATTACGACCTGGAATCAATGCAGTCGTGATTACGATGTCAGCATTTGATACAGCTTTATCTACAATCGCAGCTTGATCTTTGATGTATTGCTCACCAGGCTGCCAACCGTATCCGCTTTTCGCAGCTTCAGCAGCACGTTGTTTTTCTTCATCGGACATTGGTACGTCTAACCATTTACCGCCTAAAGACTCAACCTGCTCTTTTGCTGTTGGACGTAAGTCTGTTGCTTCTACAACTGCACCTAAACGTTTTGCAGTCGCAATTGCTTGAAGACCTGCAACACCAACACCCATGATCACAACACGTGCAGGTTTTACGGTACCCGCAGCAGTCATTAACATTGGGAACATACGTTGATATTCAGCCGCTGCTAACAATACAGATTTATAACCTGCCAAGTTTGCTTGTGAAGAAAGTACATCCATATTTTGTGCACGTGAAAGTGTACGTGGAAGTAACTCTAATGCAAAAGCAGACACTTGCTGAGTAGCAAACTGGTCTAATTCTGGATTGCGGTAAGGGTCAAACATTGCTACTACAGTAGTGTTAGCCGCAAGCTTTTGAATCTCGTCACCTTTCGGAGCACGTACTTTCAAAATAATTTGGCTACCTGTATATGCATCGTCCGTAATGGTTGCGCCAACTTGTTCATAAGCACTGTCAATATACGCAGCTTTAACACCAGCACCACGTTCAATGACAACGCTATGACCTGCGTTAATCAACTTCTTTACTGTCTCAGGTGTAGCAGCTACACGACTTTCACCGACGACAGTTTCGGTTGGGATTCCGATCTGCATGAGCGTTCCTCAAGCTAGTTTTTCTTAAGTAAACATCGCTGATAGCAATGTTTCCCCCAGGAGTATTCTTTGTAGAATTTTGGATTCTAATGGAAGTTTTTTAAAATTCCACCCAATATTTATTTAATAAATACCTATATTTTGAACTGATGATTCATATTTGCATTTAGACCTTGTATGCTCAACACGTTTGTCTTCCCGTTAAGCAATGATTCAAATTTATACAAACAAAATAATTCGATTTGATTATTATCAATACAGCTCAATTCTTGCCTAAGCTTTTATTGATATAAAAGCCTGTATAGCGATATCTCATAAATAAACTAAAACCCTCTCTCACTATCTCTGATACATAAAGGTCGCAGATCGTCTCTGAATGATTCGATTTGCTTATGTATATATCAATTGATTAGGTCAATTTGCATCTTAATCACGCATTTAATGAGAAGGATTGGCTTGTTTAAAAGTTTTACTGGTTTTAAATGCGACTTTTCTATCAATTTATCTGATAACAACAGCTTATTTCACTTTCACTTGATTCATTTTTCTTAAGATTGGGTTGATCTCACTACGCAAAAAAAGATTGGAAAAGTAAAAAAGAAATGTAAAAAGTTTAAATGGCATTTTCTCAAGTGATATTTATGGGAGATTGTCTTACTAAAAGCACCATATTGCACAATTTTAGTGCAAAAATAGACATTATGTTGAAATATCAATGTCGTCTTGATTCATCAAAAACAAAATTTTTTGAAAATGTGCTCCCATTGCTTCTTCAGCAAGACAATCGTCAGGGTTTCGTAAAGGACATTGTTCCAGAGATAAGCACCCACATCCAATACATTGATCTAACTGCTGTCGCAATTGGAGTAACATCATAATTTGTTGATCCAGTTGTCCTTGCCACTGTTGAGACATGATTTGCCAATCTTTTTTTTTCGCACTGCGATGTTTAGGTAAAGTTTCGAAGGTTTGCTTGATTTGTTGTAATGATATTCCAACTTACTGCGCTGTTTTAATAATAGCAATACGTCTCAGCATTACCCTTTGATAACGACGCTGATTACCTGTCGTTCGTATCCCCCAAATTAATTCTTTTTCCTCATAAAAGCGAATGGCTGGAACACTTACACCGCTTCGCTTTGCAAGCTCACCTATGGTTAGCCAACTTGGAGATTGTTGTTTTTTCAAAATCTGCTTGACCTCTAGTTAACTTGAGCTTTGATACTATCATTTTTAGAATTTCTACGAACGGTTTAGTCATGAAAGATTCAGATTCTCTCGCATTCAAACTCATTAATCCTAATGGGCTGTATGATCCTAGCCTAAATGGATATAGTCACATTGCTGTCGTTCAGCCTAATATGAAGATCATTCATATCTCAGGGCAAGGCGGAGAAAATAATAAAGGTGAACTTTCACATAATTTTGACCAACAGGTACAACAAGTCTTTTATAATATTCAAACAGCACTCAACTCAGTACAAGCACAGCTCAAAGATATTGCTGTTTTACGCGTGTTAATTGTCAATCACAATGCTGAAAAGCTACATTTGCTCACACAGACTATCCAACACTTTTGGAAAAATGCTGCATTTCCTGCATGTACGCTCATTCCCGTGCCGTGTTTAGCGTTGGAAGGTATGCAAATTGAAATCGAAGCAACTGCATATACTGTGTAAACCAGTTTAAGAGAACATTATGCCTAACACTCAAGATATTAGTGAAAATAAAGCCTTACTCTGGTTTATGGCGGCTGCATGTGGTCTATGTGCCGGTGCAAACTATTATAGTCAACCACTGATCCACTCCATACAGCAGTATTTCTCTGTTAGTCAAAGCCAAGCTGCTCTTACAGTTACCTTTGCGCAAGTTTCTTATGCTTTCGGTTTACTTTTTATTGTCCCTATGGGCGATGTGGTGAATAAAACCAAATTTATTCCACTCTTAATGAGCTTATGTGCAGCGGGATTGTTTATCAGTGCGTTCTCAGTGAACTTACCGATGCTTTGGGTCGGTACCATTATGGCCGGATTATTTTCTGTAGCAGCACAAGTATTGATACCGTTGGCAACGATGACGGTTCAACCTGAGAAAACAGGTGAAGTTGTTGGCTTTTTAATGAGTGGACTACTGGTCGGTATTCTTTTGTCGACCAGCCTAGCTGGCTTATTCTCAAACTTGTTTCATTGGAAAGTAATTTATATCGTCAGTGGAATTTTGATGCTGTTTCTTGCCTTTGCACTTAAAAGCCGTCTGCCATACGTCATGAAGATGAAACTGAATTATGGGCAAGTATTTGTTTCAATGGGGCAACTCTTAAAACAAGAAAAACGTTTAGTTTTGAGAGCACTGACAGGTGGTTTTGCTTTTGCAGCAGTGAGTATCTTGTACTCAACGATTGCTTTACTACTTAGCTCTGCACATCAATTACCTGATTTATTTATTGGTATGGTGACTTTAGTTGGTATTTTTGGTGCTTTATCAACCCAATATATTGGTAAATATGCGGATCAGGGATTTACCAATCAACTCACTTGGATGGGTTGTGGTTTGTTTATCTTGAGTTGGATATTTTTTTATTTTGGTCAGCTCTATTTATTTAGCTATATCTTGGGTTTTGCACTGATTCAGTTGGCGCTTGCATTGGTCCACACAAGCAATCAAAGCATTATCTTTCGCTTACGCCCTGATGCAAAATCACGCATTAATGCCATTTATATGACTGCTTATTTTACTGGTGGCGCGTGCGGCTCTGCATTAGGAATTTTTGCCTGGAACCATGGTGGTTGGACGATGACTTGCTTTGCAGGTATTGGCTTAGTGCTAGCATGTATGATCTTTAGCTTATTAGATTTACTACTCACTCGAAAAAGCACTGCAATGCATCAACTTTAGATAAACTAATATTTAGATTTCTCAAGGATGAGGATGATTGGTGAATTTTTCGTAAAACTCGTATAATACTGCCCTTTCTTTTCTTGTCCACATCCGAGAATATTTTATGCAACCACTTGAATCATTAAAGCCACGTATTTCCGTTGCCCCGATGATGGATTGGACACTTAAAACAACTTTAGTAAATTAAATCAAAAACTTAACTAAATAATATTTTTAAAATGGCGTAAAAAAGGCGTAAATTTTCTGTTAAAAAATATTTACATATTTTTACTAAATACATTTAGATAGCAATTTTATTCTTTTTGTGACTCCATGATTCAAGTAAAAATAGTGCGATAGTATGAGCAGAATGAATAGCAAGTCTGGCATGTCTAGGCTGCAAATTATACGTCCGAATACCCGCTCCATGTGCAGAACTCGCGTGAGTCCTTAGCGCAGAAATACCATCGACTGTACTTAATATCCCTGATATTATTTTTAATATATCTTCATCCTCAATGGAATCTGTACTGATATTCAAATCTTTTCTAACAACTGTAAATAAAGCTTTTAAATCCTGTTTATTAGGCTTCTCCAACTTATTTTGTTCTATATATACTTTACAGATAGACTCTAATATATTGCTAGCTGCTGACACCGCTTCACGTGGGCTAGATTCAACATTATTAATTGCTCTATCAAATTCCTGATTAATTGATGCAACATCTAGCTCTTTAATTAACTGTTCCAATGTCCTTGAAGAACTATTCAAATTTCCAAATAAAATATTTCCGTTCATGTAGACTAAGGAATTATCAGCGAGATTCTTTTTAATTTTTTCTATAGCTTTCCAGTAATTATCTAGTGACTCTTCACTCAAGTTCTGAAAAGGACATATTTCAATATATCCCTCAAGGATTCGCCCCAAAACTTTTAATGGATTTGCGGATAAATCCTTATTAGTATTCATCAACCATTGTTTTACCTTAACAGGCTTACTACCTTGAGGAGCCTCTCCTGTAGCTAAAGCATACATTAAGAGTGAATCAATTGAAGCATGGGTCTCATAATCTGACAAAAAGTCAGAAATTAAACTTATTGTAGATAAAGGAATTAAATGATTACTCATTAAAATCAATTCTCTGTAATTAAATTATTTTTTGATTTCTTCAAAGCCATATTCACTTCATATCAGTTTGGCTATGATAATGACACTTACTAGTGTCTAATTATACTATCTTTGATTCATCACTAAAATCAAATGTCGAACATGATCGCCAGCTTGTACGTTAGCTTGATCGGTAACATGTACGGTGGTTCGATAAACAACTAAAATTACTCTATTTTTTTTTAACTAACCAATATCCTCGTGTTCCACCAACACGCTCAAGCCAACCTGCATCTTTTAAATGATTTAGGTGTTTTTTTACTGCCGAATCATTGATACCCAACTGTACAGCCATATCACGATAAGAAATTTTGGGATTTTGTTGAATTAAAACTAAAATCTCATTTTGTCGGTCAGTCAATATTTCAGTGTCTACCATTGAGCCACCTGAATCTTCGATTGAGCCACCTATTGAGCCACCTAATGACTCAATCACAGGACGATATAACTTCACATCAAAAAAATCACCAGTTTCCAAAAATTCAGGTGTGGTTAAATGTTCTGCTTCACAGATTTGTTTTATCCGTTGCAGACCACTACCCCAATGCTCTATATAACCTAGCTCTCTAAACACACGAGCCAATACCCGATTACGAATTTCTGAACGTCCTTGCAACAAATCTGCTTCAGTTAAACCATTAGGTAATCCACCTGGAGATACAATATTGATCAAATCATCATAAACAGCAACTTTAATATTGCGTCCAAAGTTACTGTAATCCCGATGTACATAAGCATTGACTAAGGCTTCACGGATGGCATTTTCTGGAATTTCCAAATAATCGTAACGCTTTAATCCACGAATCTCTGCACGCAAAGACAAATGATTTTTAATAAAAATTTCTGTTTGCTCAATTTGAGAAAACAAATCCCCTGTATATTCTTTACGGTCTAAAAACACGCTCATGTTCGTGCCTTTAAATCTGGCACACTGAGTCATGACATGCTCATATTTACCCAATAAAATCAATAAGCCATGACTAGCATAATGCTGCCCTTGTTCCTCAATAACCAACTTTAGGTTCAGCATTTTTTCTAAGGTAAGTGCCTTATCAGCAGCTTTAAAAGCCGTTTCCAGTAATGTTAAATCTAGTTTTTCTAAAGGGTATTGATAGTTTGCTAACGAATCAAAACTAACATTGAGCCGTTGTAATTCCAGTTGTTGAATATTTTCAGGTGATGCAACACGGTTACTTGCACCTAAACGAATATAAGTACCTTGCTCACGCCCCACAGATTTAAGGTGGTATGGAAATAAACTTCCACGAGCCACTTCCACAACCAATAATTCTACGCCTGCAATATTTTCAATATAGATTTGTGCTGCCAGTTGCGGACTGCACAACTCATAAATCATTGAGGTAATTTTATCTTGTAGGTCAAAGATATCTTCCCGAATCCCAACTAACTGCCGATCATCTGAAACCCCAACAATCAACTTACCACCACTACTATTTGCAAAGGCGATTAAAGTCTTGGCGATTTGTTGCCCTTTGGGTAACTGCTGTTTAAATTCTAGCGTTTTACTTTCGCCTTTTTGAATTTCTAGCAGGAGTGGATGTTCGGCGTTCATTAACTATCTTTGGGTTCTCTTCTGTATAGGGTTTCAATACGGTGTACTAGCAATAAATTCAGTAGATACCACAACAAAATTTACCTGTACCATAATCGCTACTTTACTAGATGAAACTCATTATTCACAGCAAACACTCTAAATAATGTCAGGTAAAATCAATTTGGTTTATCCCACTTGCCTCAGTTCCTCACCATTCTGTTCAAAAACAGCCTGTAAGACTTGGTATAAATATTCCACAGCAATCACTTTCATAGAGCCTATAGGTTGTTTTGGCTGATTCACTTTAGGTACAACTATGGTTTTAAATCCATTCTTTTGTGCTTCCTTTATACGTTCCTGTGCATTGGGTACAGACCGAATCTCGCCAGACAAACCTACTTCACCAAACACAGCCATATCGTGAGGTAAGGGTTGATCTTTCAAGCTGGATACACAAGCCAATAGCACGGCTAAATCTGACGCTGTTTCTGTAATTTTTAATCCGCCCACAATATTGACATAGACATCATGTTTAAGAATATCCACTTTGGCTTGTTCTTTCATGATGGTCAGTAGCAAGGTCAGGCGATTATATTCCAGACCTAAAATAAGCTGTCTTGGTGCAGTTTTTGTTTCACTCACCAACGCCTGTACTTCAACTAAAAATGGTCGTACTCCATCTCGACTAACCATGACAACAGACCCTGCAACTGCTGCACCATAGCGATCCAAGAAAATCATGGCTGGGTTGATGACTTCCTTTAGCCCCTGATCTGTCATGTCAAATACACTTAGCTCATTCACCGCACCAAAACGGTTTTTAACCACCCTGAGCATTCGATACTGTAAGTCGCTTTGTCCCTCAAAATGCAAGACACAATCAACCATATGTTCAAGTACTTTTGGCCCTGCCAATTCTTTCTCTTTGGTGACATGCCCAACAATCAGTAAAGATATTCCTGTATGCTTGGCAAATCGGGTTAAAATTGAAGCTGATTCTTTAATTTGTGATGTACTACCAGAAGCAGCAGGAATAGCCTCCGTATATAAGGTTTGAATGGAATCCAAAATTACCATAGAGGTTTTTTGTTCTGATAATATTTCACAAATACGCTCTACCTTTGTTTCTGCCATGACATCTAATCTGTCCAGTGGTAGACCCAATCGTTTAGCACGCATGGCGACTTTGAACCGTACCGGGTTTGTCGGAGAGTCAATATTCTGAGAGACTATCCCGATGACAAAACCAAACTATACCCCCGAAATTAGAGAAAGAGCGGTTCAATTACTAATTGAATCTGAAAAAGATTATCCTTCTACTTGGGCAGCAATCACAGCTATTGCTCCTAAAATCGGTTGTACTCCTGAAACATTGCGTGTTTGGTATTTAAAGCATCTGGATCAACTAAATCCTGCCAAAGTACAACAGATATCTGACCAAGAAAAAATGAAGCAAATGGAACGTGAAATTAAAGAATTAAAACGTGCCAATGAAATTCTACGCAAAGCAGCCGCTTTTTTCGCCCAGGCGGAGCTCGACCGCCCACACAAATAATGGTGGATTTTATCCATAACAATAAAGATCGATATGGTGTTGAAGCGATTTGTAGAATTTTACCGATTGCACCTTCAACCTATTACCGAACTTTAGATCTCACTGAAAATCCAGAACATCGAGCGAAACGAGATCTACATGATGAGTATCATGCTGAACAAATTAAACGAATTTGGAAAGAAAGTTCAGGTCGATATGGTGTACGTAAAGTTTGGCAAAAATTGAAACGTGAGGGTTATGTTATTGCACGTTGTACAGTTGCTCGATTGATGCAAAAGCTAGGTATACAAGGTGTTTGGCGTGGTAAGAATAAACAAACCACCCGTAACCGAGATGACCAAAAACGGGCAGATGATTTAGTGAAACGTAATTTTAATGCTGATCATCCAAACCAACTATGGGTGGGTGACTTTACGTATATTCAAACTCATTCAGGCTGGGTATATACCGCATTTGTTATTGATGTGTTCTCACGAGCAATTGTTGGATGGAAAGTATCTACACGGATGAATACAGATATGGTGCTTGATGCATTAGAGCAAGCATTGCATGATCGAGGCATGCCAAAGAATGTGATTCATCATTCCGACAGAGGTGTGCAATATCTTTCCATTCGCTATACCAATCGTTTAGAAGCAGCAAATTTACGAGCATCAGTCGGTACAACGGGTGATTCATACGATAATGCTCTGGCTGAAACGGTGAATGGCTTATACAAAACAGAGGTGATTGAATATTTAAAAGCAGATTGGCAAGGTTTAGCAGATGTACAACTTGCGACACTAAACTGGGTAGATTGGTTCAATAAAAAGCGTGTACACAGTGCACTGGGTTATGTATCGCCTTTTGAGTTTGAAGCAATGTACTATGATAAGATTAACCCGTTAGGTCAGGTGGCTTAACTTAAATAAAAAAGTCTCCGACAAACCCGGTACGGTTCACAAATTAAACGTCCTGTCTGTCGATCAAATAAGCTGTACTCTGCTCTAAGATTCAGTTCAGGATCATTAAAGATCATACGGACTGGAATGGTTCTGAGTTTTTGATTCGGTGCTTTGGCACGGAGTTGCTCATCCAGTGGATGCTTCACCCACCCCTCTTTGTTTTGGATTTGGCTGGTAATAGTAAATTGGTCATCCTTTTCAGGAACACGTTTACCATTCTTTTCTATAATTTTACCAATGCTGATACGCCCAAGTACGGGTGGTGTAATTGCTAGACCTTTAATCATGAGATGAATCCTTATTTTGTTAAATATTTACGAAGTCACGATATTTACTGTAAAGCACCGCCTCTTCACCTATTCCTTTTCAGCCTGATCAATCACCTCTATATTCATCGGTCACAAGAGATTGAGTGCATCAAAGATTGAACCGTACCGGGTTTGTCGGAGACTTTTTTATTTAAGTTAGGCCACCTGACCTAACGGGTTAATCTTATCATAGTACATTGCTTCAAACTCAAAAGGTGATACATAACCCAGTGCACTGTGTACACGCTCTTTATTGAACCAATCTACCCAGTTTAGTGTCGCAAGTTGTACATCCGCTAAACCTTGCCAATCCGCTTTTAAATATTCAATCACCTCTGTTTTGTATAAGCCATTCACCGTTTCAGCCAAAGCATTATCGTATGAATCACCGGTCGTACCGACTGATGCTCGTAAATTTGCTGCTTCTAAACGATTGGTATAACGAATGGAAAGATATTGCACGCCTCTGTCACTATGATGAATCACGTTCTTTGGCATGCCTCGATCATGCAATGCTTGCTCCAGTGCATCGAGCACCATATCTGTATTCATACGTGTTGATACTTTCCATCCAACAATTGCTCGCGAGAACACATCAATAATAAAGGCGGTATAGACCCAGCCTGAATGAGTTTGAATATACGTGAAGTCAGCGACCCACAGCTGGTCAGGATGATCTGCATTAAAATTGCGTTTTACTAAGTCATCTGCTCGTTTTTGATCATCTCGGCTACGGGTGGTTTGTTTATTCTTACCACGCCAAACACCTTGTATACCTAGCTTCTGCATCAATCGAGCAACTGTACAACGTGCGATAACATAACCTTCACGTTTCAATTGTTGCCAGACCTTACGCACACCATATCGACCTAAACTTTCTTTCCAAATACGTTTGATTTGCTCTGCATGATGTAAATCATGCAGAGCACGTTTCGCTCGATGTTCTGGGTTATCAACGAGATCTAAAGCCCGATAATAGGTCGAAGCTGCAATCGGTAAAATTCTACAAATCGCTTCAACACCATATCGATCTTTATTGTTCTGGATAAAATCCACCATTATTTGTGTGGGCGGTCGAGCTCCGCCTGGGCGAAAAAAGCGGCTGCTTTACGTAGAATTTCGTTAGCACGTTGCAGTTCTTTATTTTCACGTTCGAGTTGTTTAATACGTTCTTGATCTGAAAGTTGCTGTACTTTAATTGGGTTTTGTTTATCTAAATATTTTTGATACCAAACACGTAGAGTTTCAGGAGTACAACCTATCTTGGGAGCAATAGCGGTGATTGCAGCCCAAGTAGAAGGATAATCTTTTTCAGATTCAATCAATAATTGAACCGCTCTATCTCTGATTTCAGGGGTGTATTTTACTTTTTTCATCGGGACATTCTCTCAAGAAAAGTGGTCTCCGACAAACCCGGTACGGTTCAGATTTACGCAAAGCTTCTCCAACGCCCTTTCTCTGTTATTTAGAGAGAGGGCAAGTGGGGCGGCTTTGCGCATTTTTTAGGTTTAAGGAGGAGGGCTAGAGTTGGTTAAGAACTTGAATGAATATTAAATCTGCGACTACCAATACGGGTTTGAGGATACTGATCTAATAATTCGGGCTGTGCTTGGAGTAATGCTTTCTGGTCTAACACCACACTATCCTTCGATTTCTTCCATGTCACACTGCCCTGACTAAATATGGCTTTTTCGGCATCCTTCATTAATATCTGAATACGATGCTTGAGATAGTCATATTTGGTTTGATGGTGTGCTAGATGCTTCTCCTCATTCAGTAGATCAGTAAATAGCTGATCTACTCCTGATAAAGTAGACAGATCCACAGTTTGTAAAGGTATATGCTGCGGGTATAAGAGTTGCAGAGCTTTAGCTGCTGATTCACTAGCATCGACATGAGGTGGTATATCGTTTTCTACACAAGACCAGAAGATTTTTTCTGAAGCAATAAGACGATTGATCACAATTTCATTGCGTTCGACTTTAAATATCTTAGCTTCGTGTCCACAGATCAAGGCACAGATATGCGCTGCTTGTTTCCCCGTAACAGCCAATTGATGCTGTACTTGAATGAGCACATACATAGGCACACCGTCTCGCCAATGCTTGGTTCCCCACTCTCCAACTGATTTACATTCGAGAAGCTGTACTTCATCACTGCCTACGACTGCATAATCTAGATTGGCTAACATAAAAGCTTTGTCTTCATCAGGATGTTGTAGAACTGCATTGACCCGACGAACCTTATTACCAGTACGCTGTTGATAGTAATCTGCAATCAGCGGTTCTAACTTGTTCCCCCAATACAAAGGGGAATAATGGTTCTTAAAAGGTTGATCTGGAGGGGATTGCATTCGACCTGTTTTAATCATCCATAGTTCCAACATCGACATATGTGGATTTAAACCACAGGCTGCTGCGGCATCACTACTTCCAATGCCTTGTTTTCGTACTTGTAACCATTGCTCACGACTCATACCTTTGGTTTTAGCCAAACGTTTAGCTGAATTTGGCTGTGATCTAGAAGTCAAAGCGGTTTGGGGTGGATTTAGGGTTAAAGGTAAATGAGCGATTGCATGACTTGATGAGGTTTGAGTATTTGGATTCATCATATTCTCCATATCTGTAAAAAATTAAAAATTTGGGCATAAAAAAAGCCGCACCTGGGGGAGGTGCGGCAAAAGGAAAAACGACTCATTAAAATTGATTCAGGAAAGGTTCAGCTTAGGCTATTCATTTAATAAATGAGCCCCTATGTATGTTGAATTTAAGCCACCATTCTTAAGGCTTGTTCTACTCCTCGTTGTTTAATAGCAGCCCCCATACCAAACCAAGCCGAATCCAATCGATGGTCGGTACTCATCGCTCGTCGTTCATGGTCACAGAACTCTGTAATGGCACAAAGTAAACCGTAAGCTGTATCTTTGGCTGAACTGAGTTCTGCCCCACGCCCTTGTCCATTGAACATCGTCATGACTTTTGACATTGCTCTTCCATTCGGCTCAGTTTTACTGTCTGATCGAGATGAATTTATTTGGTTAGGTATTGCAACATTACGATAGAACTGAATGATGCTTTCATCCTGTTCAGCAATGCTTAGATTGGTATTGTTAAACACCGCATCAAAGTAAGCTGCGGCTTCTTGCTGTGTTACCTTCCGTTGACTAAGTTGCTTCATCTCGTACATATGCTCATCCCATGTACGAACTGAAACACCCAATTGCTGCTTTACTTTTTCTGCATCGAAACGAGTGCTGTGTGGGACTTTAACAACGCCTGCACTATTCTGTCCTTTTAGCGCAATCGCCAAAGTGTTATTACAGACCACTCGAATTGAAGTGAATTGCGCTGTAGTCGCTAGAGTACCATCACAAGCCGTTGCTAATAGAATATAGCCATTGCTGACATCCTTACCTTTTAAGGCTGCGGTCTGCCCAGTCTTAGCCAATGCCCAGAACTTCTTCCCACCTTTAAGTACACCTGCTGTTTCTAACTCAAAGCCTGATTGTTCAGTGAGGTCTCGATAAAACTCCAAAATAGAACTTGGTTGCACTTCTTGAAAGCGTTGGCTAACAACAGATAACGGTGCATGGGTATCAGAACGATATAAAACTCGTTGCTCTTCAAAAGGCATAATAATACTCTGACCTTTCTCATTCTGAGCCATGTAACTGACATCAGATGATTCAATGCGCCAGTCCATACCTGCTTGCTTCGCCCAAACTTCAATTGGCTGATCTGGAGTAAGCTGATTGCCTAGACCATGCCAAGGGGTTTCACCGACATAGGCCATTTGTTCAAGTTGATGTGCCATGATGATTTCTCCTGTCCTTAGTTGAAATTGCACTGACAATTGTTGCAATGGAAATAGCCCGTTGGTCGCTGTGGTTGTGAGGGTTGAATAAAGCTATCAATCAAGCCACCAACAACAGCACCAGCCAATCCACCCAATAACGGTGAAAAAGGTGTAGGCAAACTTTTAGCAATGCTTGCCCCAATACCTGCACCTGCCATTGAAGAAAAACTGTTATTACTAGACTGCTGTGTGGTTGCACGACTGATATTGTCTGAGTAGCAATATGGACATGTAATATTCATAAGATATACCTCATTAAATGAAAAAAGGCTTATCGATGGATAAGCCTATGTTTTTGAATGTAAGAGAAAAAGAAAACATTCAATCTTCATGTTAATGATATATATCTATGATTTTTTGGGATCAACCAAATGTCCTCATTCTCCTACAGACCTTAGCTCTTAAATGCTGCTGTTCTTTTTCTGGTCTAACAAGATATTGAACTGTAGCCAGCATGTTCTCAACCTGCTTAGAATTGCTTGTGTGAATCATGCCTATACCTAACATTCCTTTTTCTTCAAACTGACTTAAATATGCAGTGCTATGGCAATTAAAATAGCATCCTTCATTAAAGGTAATGCTTTCCCATATCTCGCCTACACGCTTTGCAATACCATAGGCATTTTTACGCTTGTGACCTTTGTAGACTAATAAGAGATGACAGTGATAGCCTTTTTCTATACCCTGCTCTAATGCCCAAGCATATTCAATGAGTCCATCAAAAAATCCATCTCGGTTATGAATACGCTGTCTTAATATCCTCATATCATTATCAAAATCTTTAATACTAAGCAAATGATGATATTTTTTCTTGTATGCAAAATCCACTCTGACCACAAGAACCCGTGCATAACGTTCGGACACAGCTTGCATACGTTCAATTAATTGCTTGGTATTTTCACCCTCACTATACCGATGATCTCTGAGCTTACGCTTATGTTTTTTGACATAATTATCAAATCTACATTGAATATAATCAAATGATAGTTTTTTTAATTGATGCTCCAACTCATCTTCACAACCAAGATAATCATTCATCTCATAGCGCAATTCGATAAATGCTTCAATACACCCAAAATAGTTATAATCAGGATTATAGATCTTATCGAAATCAATTAATAATCTGGTTAACTTATTAAAAAAACCTCTAGTTTGTTTTTTATATTTACAAGTATCAAGGACAAAATCCTCAACCTCCACCAATAAATCTGATTCACCAACACCCACTAGATCACCCTTTACAATAATTAAGACCATATAATAGGCAAGTTTTTGTAAATTTTATAATCCACATTACTAGAATCAAGAAATATGAATTAATTAATAATATTAATAACCCACATTAAAAACCATGAATTATCATTAAAAAAAGATAGTAAACCACTTTAAAAACCTTACCACACATGAAAAAAATAAAATAAATACATTATAATTATAAAAAATAAGGATTATCTTGAAGATTGAATTATCTGACGCTTGTGAGGTATTTCTTGTACAATAAATTGAGATCTAAGCGAGATAATTACATTGCTCAATGAATCACATCAAAGTTTGATTCAAGTAAAGATACCCCCTACTTGTCCTGATAGCCCCACGCACAATACCACCTACAAAAAACATTTGGAAAAATAATGGGAAAATGTAGGGAATAAGACGGAAAATTTACTTGAAGCTCTAGCGAATAAATCTAAAATTTAAGAGTAAGTTTTTCGTAAAGAGATGAATAAATGACCGAGCCTAAATATATTTACAAACTAAATTCAGTAATCAAACAATTGAAAGATGAAGACCTTGTTCCAGCATTATTCCTAATGGAAATGGACAAGGAGTTTAATACTTTTTATGGTTTTAATAGAGAATTAGATAAAATATTAATGCGCAATTTTAATCAAATAATAAATTCCTCTAAAGAACTTAATGAGATTAGAAAAACAATATTAAATTACTACTCTACTCAAGATCAGAAATATATAGATGACTTCACAAGAGAGGTAGAAGATCTTAATTTTCAATTACCAAACCGTGGTAAAGATATATTAAAGTATCAATCAAACCCAAGACTTCTAGCTTTTGCACTAAATTACTACAATGTAAAATTTAGGTATGAAGACAATATTATTAACAAAATAAATAATCCTTTTTATAAATTTCTATTTATTATTTATTGCCATCCTATTTATAGTCAACGTACGACAGATTTAAATAGAATTGAGGATAGATTTAGTGGAATTATAAATAGCCACCCTATTCACTTTCAAAAAAATGATACGATTGACTTCTACATATGGGCAAAAAACTATATGGATGATAATGATAAGTATGATAGCAAAGTCTATACACCTATAACGAATGAGGAATATCGAACTACTGTAAATATTATCTTTGACAAATTATTTGATGAGAATAAAGATATCTATGCAGCTTTAAAAGAAAAGCTATCAAATGCTTGGTATCAGAAAAAGTATCGTCAAAAAAATAAAGGTAAAAAGGCTCACCATTATGTTTTACAAAAAAATACGTTAATTGCTCTAGAGAGCCTAGCTTCAAAGAGGAAGTTGACTCATGAAAAAATTATTGAAAATTTAATTAATGAGCATTACGTTAAAGAGTGTGCAGACCCTAATTCTGGTGACTCACTATATTAATCTAAAAATAAATTAAAAAAGGGGAAGTAGCCCCCTTTTTTTATAAAATGAATATATAGAATAATTAGGATATATTAATGTATTTCTACTATTTAAACAATCTCGAAACCAGTTGCATACTGATTCATTATTTTGATAATAACTATAAATGGTTCTTGATGTCTTGAATTCAAACCCATATCTTTTCATTATTAAACGTGCAGTATCAGCACAAGTATTTTTAGCCACATCATATATATTTTCATTTTCGGGTTCTTGATGTATTGCATCACTTTCTGAGTATTCCAAAGCATAGTCTATATATAATCCACTTATAAATCCAACACATCCTTTAAGATCATCAAAAAATATTTTCTGATGACCTAACCTACCAACTACATTAAAAATATAATCAAAAAAATCTATTTCAAAATCAAAATTTTGTTTTGATATACTTTTATAACTTACATCAATTAAAGATTTTAATTTTGTTAGTAAGGTTGCAAATAAAATATCATCCTCCATCTCTTTTACATCCTTTTTGAAATTAAAACCAAAATCCATTAAACTCATTTTATCTTTTATATAAATTTGATTTTTAATTATTTCAAATTCAATAAATAACATTGCTCTAAAAAATATATCCAAAGATTGTTTTTCAATCTCTTTTTCAGAATCACCATTATTTAAACCATTCTTATTTGATGATATTAATTTTTCAGAAAATACACCTCTATATTTTTTTATTTTTAGAATATCTTTACTTAACAAACATATTAACACCCCCATAGACATAGCATTATACTCATAGTAAAGACAAAATCCAACTAGCTTGCAGGTAAAATATTTATTTATATTTTTAAATTTATCTATTAAAAAGTCTAAATCCTTCAAAAAATCAACTTCCAAGAATTCGCAATCTACAACTTGACATAATACTTTTTCAAAAAGTTCATTGGCGTTCTTAAGTAATCCAAAGTTATTTACGTCACAAAGCATACTCCCCTGTATTTCAAAACCACATAAAAGGAAGTGCTTATATAATGCTGCTTTTTCCCCATCATAGCCTTGTGCTAAATTTATATCATCAACTGCTGATAAAATAAGCCAATACTGCATTTCTCTATCTTGCGTAAAGTTTAACGAAAACACAAAATCATGGTAGTACAAGTAGTCCAAGACATTTAATACAGCTCTTCTTGTTTCAGAATTAATTTTCATTGTCAATACAAAAGTAGATTCAATTTCAAAAGTTATTGTCGCTGATTTCCCACCTTTTTTACAATAACAAACATCAAGTACGCCTTAGGACGGAACAAAAAAAACCGCCCTAATAGATTGATAAATACACAATTTAATACGTTTAAAGGGATCAGTTATGAAAAATGCAACTATTAAGACTTCAGACTACTTATTTATGCAGTTTAGAACTGCTACACCAACACTCGACCAAGTCTGTGATATCTATTATCCACACCTCAGTAAAGCCAAGCGACTTGAAAAAGTTCGGAACGGAGAATTTCCTTTTTTCTGTTTTAAGCTCGATACAAGCCAGAAAGCACCATACTTTGTTGATATTATTGATTTGGCTTTTGTGCTTGAGGAAAAATATAAAGATCAACGGGATGATTTTGACAACCTTAATTGAACAGTTTTAAAACCTGTTCAACTCCCATAATATTTTTTCTGACCTTTACAGATACATACCGCTCAAGACTACTCCACGAATCATGCAGACTCACTTGCTGGATTTGTGGAATAGTCCTTCCTCTTTCTGCCAAACGTGTACAACCTTCATGACGTAAATCATGGAAATGTAAGTCATCTATTCCTAACAGCTTACAAGCCTTTCTAAATTCACTTCCCATAGTCTTCGGGCTTAATGGCACTAGCAGGTTTTCATCATAGCCTCGTTTTAACATCCGATGACGAACATCTCCATCAAGCAATAAATCAATCATTTGCTGACAATCATCATGAACACTAAACTCTTTATGGTTGCCTTTAGAGCCATTCGGATTTTTTAGATCCCGAATCTTCCATAATTTATTTGTTTCATCATAATCATCCAGTTGCATCCGTGTAATCTCAGCCTCTCGTCTGCAAGAGAAAATCGCAAACCACATGATTAAGTGCATAGGGTAGCTGTAAGATGATTGATTCCACTTTCTGACAAAATACTTTGTAAGGCTTTCCAACTCATCAAAAGTAGGTAGCCTATCTCTTTTTTGACTAGCTGATATTTGGCGAGTCTTTCTCAATTGAGCAGTAGTTTTATCAAATGTTGGTAAATCTACTTTTAAATTCCACATGATTGAAGCATGACTTAATACTCCCCTGATGTGCAATAACTCATGCTGTAATGTACTGGTGGCGATTGGCTGTAGATTCAGTTTATCAACTCCCTTTTTCCGCAGAGACACATGACTGGAAATATGAGTTGAACTTATTTCTGTGACCATATTTTGTGCGATTGGCAGTTTCTGAATCAATTTAAGCGAGTATGTTTTAGTACGCCCATATTGATCACCAACCTCTGCTAAATATTTGGTAATCGCATCATCCAAGGTCAAATCTACCAAGTTTTCCTGACCAAACAGAATCTCTGGATTTTCATCAATTTCTGCTTCACGTTTACCAATCCACAAACTAGCTAATCGCTTTGTAGAAAATGTCTGGCTTTCTTTAAATGCAGGAAATCCTTTTTTATTGATTCTGATCTCCGCACGATAACGGATTGTTCCATCCTTGAGTTTTCGTTGTGCTATAGTACCCACAAAATTTACGCCATAGAAAAATTTACGCCATTATGGCGTAAAAATGGCGTAAATTCTAATCGAAACGGTGCGAATTAGGCGTGAATGGTTGCAAATAATTTAGTATCAACATCAACATAAATGGATGATTTTTAATGATTAAATCAGACACTCTTGAAAATACTAAAGATTTCAGAATCAGCGTAGCGCCGATGATGGATTGGACAACAAAAGATTATCGTTTCTTTGCTCGTTTATTTAATCCAAATGTAGTGCTTTACACTGAGATGGTGACTACAGGTGCAATTATTTATGGCGGTGCAAATCGTCATTTGGATTTTAATCAGCAAGAACACCCAATCGTGTTACAGCTGGGTGGTTCAAATCCACAGGAGCTAGCAACTTGCACTAAAATGGCTGAAGATTGGGGATATAACGAAGTCAATCTAAATGTCGGCTGTCCGAGTGATCGTGTTCAAAATAATAAAATTGGTGCCTGTCTAATGGCAGAACCAAATCTAGTTGCAGAATGCATTCACAGTATGCAAAAAGCCGTCTCAATTCCTGTCACGGTAAAACATCGTATTGGAATTGATGATATGCAGTCTTATGAAGAAATGCTGCACTTCGTCGATACTGTAGCAGCTAAAGGATGTACCCATTTTATCGTGCATGCACGCATTGCGATCTTGCAAGGTTTGTCACCCAAAGAAAACCGTGAAGTTCCGCCTCTGCGTTACGAGGACGTGTATCGTCTCAAGCTAGAACGCCCGCACCTCACTATTGAAATCAATGGTGGCATCAAAACTTTTGAAGAAACCAAACAACACTTACAACATGTCGATGGTGTAATGATTGGTCGCGAGGCATATCACAACCCTTATTTACTAGCTGAGTTGGGACAACTTTGGAATTTGGATGCACCCGATCGTTTTGACATCATGCAACAAATGATGCCTTATATTCATCAACGTGTTGCTGAAGGTGCTCCCCTTTCTATTATCACTCGCCATATTTTAGGATTATTTCAAAATCTTCCTGGTGCGCGTAAGTGGCGCCAATCTCTCAGTGGTGGTAATGCAAAGACCATAGCTGATATCGAAAATGCGATTCAAAATATTCAAGCAGCAATGCAAAGAACTGAAGATTATCTTCGAGAGCATCAAGTTTGATTGATGCTCAAAAACGCCAACTTCATCACATTAAGAAATATCATTTTACAAATATTAAAATTTAAATTCTCGCTTTTATAAACTACTTAAAATTAAGAAAATCTTCATTAAGTTTTTCTCGTAAGTTCATTATCAACAGCTTAAATTGTTATATTATTACATTACATTTTAGTCTTTTTGAGATTTATCGCTTACTATGTGCCGCGTACAGATTCTGGCACACGTTCAGTTGTTTTGAAAATGCGGTAGAGATTTACAATGATTTATGATGTTCCCTCAGTTGACCACAGCATGATGCACCCACCTGCACAACAGTTGGTCATCCCTTATCGAGAAATGCCAAAACCAGCATCAATACACACAATTGATGTCGATAAATTTTCTCAGAAGCTCACCAAACGAGCATCTTATCGAAGTTCATCTCAATGTGCTAAATTCGTTAGAATTGCATTGCAATCCGCAGGAGCTAAAATTGTTCAGCATCCTGTAGCAGCATCGGATTGGGGACGTACTCTTCAACAAATTGGCTATCAAAAAATCAAACCAGAGTTTAACAACCCGCAACCTGGCGATATCTATATTATCCATCGCACTAAAAAACATCGTTATGGACATATTGCAGGCTTTACAGGTTCACAATGGGTCTCAGACTTCAAGCAAACCAGTTATGATGTTTATAAAGACCCTAACGTGACTTATAGCTATTACCGTTTAGCACCGCAGTACCCACAAGTTTAAATTTTAGGGCTTTCCTAAGCCCTCATCTTATCGAGTTTTTTCAGTACTTCAGCCACAGCAACCATTGCAAAACTCGATGTTACTACAACCGCCGAACCATAACCGCCACAGCGCAGTCCTGAGCCTGGATTAAACAAAGCACCGCTTTGTCCAGGCGCAAGATGAGGGCTCTGCCCGAGTGACGTAGGACAGACATCAGCACTTGAAAACGGATTGTCAATAGAATAGATGCAAGTTATTCCAAATTTTTCTTTCGGCTTTTTGCAAATACCTTTTGAACGAAGTTGAGCACGTAACTTAGCAAGCATTGGATCTTGTTCTGTTTTTGATAAGTCTGCAACGCGTATTTTAAGTGGATCAAGCTTACCACCAGCTCCACCAGACACGATTAACGGAATCTTGTTAAAACGACAATGTAGCATTAACGCCAGCTTGGCTTTGACATCATCAATACAATCTAAAATGATATCAGGAACGGGATCTAGAATTTCTTTGACATTCTCAGGTGTCAAATAGTCATCAATTACATTCACTTTAATACGTGGATTGATCTGTCTGCAACGCTCTGCCATGACTTCAATTTTTTCTTGTCCTAAAGTAGAAGTCATCGCGGGCAATTGACGATTGATATTTGATGCAGCAACGACATCCATATCCACTAAAGTTAGCTCACCAATTCCTGAACGAGCGAGAGCTTCCACTGCCCAACTGCCTACACCACCTATACCAATCACCATGATATGACTGGTTTCATAATGACTAAATGAACTTTCTCCATAAATTTTAGCCACACCAGCAAAACGGCGGTCATATTCATCATTTTGGAGATCAGTCATCGTAAAAAATTCTACAGCTAAGAGTTAAGCAGCTATTTTAGCGTGTTTATCCAAATTTAGGCTACATTGATGATACTTGTGCATGCTGTCGACGACTCAAACCAATCAAGACTAAAAGCACAACAAAGGTGAGTGAAAGCGCCAATAAATTTGCATTATTCCATCCCAGACTAGTGAGGATTGGGGCAGGTAAAAAAGCACCTAAAGTGGCGAATAATGCAATCACCGTTTCATTGATTCCTTGAACACGATGCTTTTGTTGTTCTTCCAATCCAGCCAATAATGTCGAAGCACCAGAATAAGCAAAGTTCCACCCCACACCTAAAACAATCAAAGCGACATTAATAAAGATACCTGCTTGCCCCATCATCGGTATAAATGCAGACAACATTAATAAAATAAAACCCGTATAAATAATCGTATGAGTTCCCCAAAGTTGAATGAGCTTTGACACAAAGAATGATGGGACAAACATCGCCAAAACATGCAACTGAATTGAAATTGATGCGTAATGAAAAGAGTGATGCTCTTTTAAATGCAAAGACGACATAATCATCATCACATTCATAATATAGTATGCAAATGCTCCACTAATAATCGCTGCAACAACCAGATGCTTTGACATTTTTACTCGATTCAGCGATTCAACCTTTGGCTGTGGAGTTTGTTGTAATTTGTGTTTTGAATGCCATATATACAAAATCGGCGATAACAACAAAGCCAATCCGCAGAAGATTAAATAAATTGCTGTGAAATCTGGCAACCCCTTCACTTTCTGAAATTGAATGGCTAATACAGGTGCAATTACAGCTGCCATCACACCACCTGAAATCACCAATGCAGTCGCTTTGGGGATTAATTCAGATGACAAACGATCAGATGCTGCAAAACGATAAAAACTCGCTGTAGATAGAAAAAGCCCAAGCGAAAAATGTGTAAGACACAGCAGCCAAAAATCTTGTTTTAATAAGGCTTGATATCCCAAAAAACCAGCCGCAAATAAGCAGAGTACACCAAACTGAAATACTACATGCCGCCCCCATCGTTTCATCAGAAATGAAAAAATAAAGGTCGTTAGTAACATCGCTAAAAATTGCAAACCATAAGGAACTGTCGCTAAAGCCTGCGTAGGTGCAAGCTTTAAACCGACGATAGCAGAAACCGTAACCGACAATACTGCGGCAATTAGATTGAATGCTTGTGCAATGAGTAGGTAATACACATATTTAGGTAACTGATTCAATGCCATCGTTCCATGAGATTTAACTCAGATACCATACTGCTAAAACATTCAAACTCAAATAAAAAGATGAAAATCTAATTTTCATCTTTTTATTGATTCATAATCCATTTGAAATTAAGCAGCAATTAAATTTCGAAGCACGTAATGCAAAATACCACCTGCTTTGAAATACTCCACTTCATTTAAGGTATCAATACGACATAACACTTTAAATTGGTCTTGGCGACCATCTTCGCGCATCACACTCACATCTAAAGTTTGATGGGGTTGAATATCATCAGATAAACCATGAATAGAAATTACTTCACGTCCCGTTAGATGTAGAGTTTGACGAGTCTGCCCATCAACAAACTGTAACGGCAATACCCCCATACCAACTAAATTCGAACGATGGATACGTTCAAAACTTTCAGCAATCACCGCTTTAATCCCAAGAAGATTAGTTCCTTTTGCAGCCCAATCACGAGATGAACCTGTACCGTACTCTTTACCTGCAATAATCACTAATGGCGTTTTATCCTGCTGATAACGCATCGATGCATCATAAATTGCCAATTTCTCATTGCTTGGGATATAAATCGTGTTTCCCCCTTCCTCACCACTGAGCATTTCATTTTTGATACGGATATTGGCAAATGTACCTCGCATCATCACTTCATGATTACCGCGTCGTGAACCATAAGAGTTAAAGTCTTTTGCATCTACGCCCTGCTCTTGCAAATAGCGTCCAGCTGGACTGTCTTTTTTAATATTCCCCGCTGGTGATATGTGATCAGTCGTCACCGAATCGCCAAGTACAGCCAAAATCCGTGCTTGCTCAATATTGGTAATTTTTGGTGGAGCTTGGCTAATCGTTTCAAAAAATGGTGGATGGCGAATATAAGTCGAGTCACTTTGCCATGCATAGGTTTGACTTTGTGGAATTTGAATCGCCTGCCATGTTTCATCTCCATCAAATACTGCTGCATATTCTTTATGGAACATGTCAGTGTTTACTTTTTGCAGCACCTGATCAATTTCTGCCTGACTTGGCCAAATGTCTTTTAAGTAAATATCTTCGCCATTGTTACCTTGCCCAATCGGTTGAGTGGTGAGATCAGTACGGATATTTCCTGCTAAACCATAAGCAACAACCAAAGGTGGTGATGCAAGCCAATTGGTTTTGACTAAAGGATGTACCCGCCCTTCAAAATTTCGATTACCAGAAAGTACAGAAGCGACATTTAAATCCTGACATTGAATGGCCTCCTCAACAGGTTCAGGCAAAGGCCCAGAGTTCCCAATACATGTGGTGCAGCCATAACCCACTAGATTATAGCCAAGCTGATCCAAATACGGCGTCAAACCAGCCGCAGCTAAGTAATCTGTGACCACTTTAGAACCGGGTGCAAGTGAGCTTTTTACCCATGGTTTACGCTGTAAGCCTTTTTCTACAGCATTCTTTGCTAATAAACCAGCGGCAAGCATCACGCTTGGATTGGATGTATTGGTACAAGAAGTAATTGCAGAAATCACCACATCACCATGATTTAACTGAAAGCTTTGACCATCCAATGTGCAAGTTGGACTGTCATGAGGGAGATTGGCTTGTTTAGCGGCAACCGCAGTTCCACCACCACCTTCATTTTCTAAGTTTTCTTTCGCTTCTTTAGCAGGCTTTAACGTGAGTTCCATCAGCGCATTAAAGGTTTTTGGAACATCTGAAAGTAAAACTCGATCTTGAGGTCGTTTCGGACCCGCTAAACTCGCTTGCACCGTACTCATATCGAGACTTAAGGTATCTGTAAAAATCGGTTCATCACCTGCATTTCTCCATAAACCTTGTTCTTTGCTATAAGCTTCAACCAAGTCAATACGATCTTGTTGACGACCTGTCAGTGCCAAATATCCGAGTGTGACCTCGTCTATTGGAAAGAAACCACAAGTTGCACCATATTCAGGTGCCATATTGGCAATCGTCGCTCGGTCAGCTAAAGGTAAATCAGCTAGACCATCTCCATAAAATTCGACAAACTTTCCAACGACGCCCTTTTGACGCAACATTTGAGTAATGGTCAGCACTAAATCTGTAGCAGTGATTCCTTCATTTAGCTTGCCAGTCAATTTAAATCCAATCA
The DNA here is from genome assembly GCF_030913345.1 of Acinetobacter sp. A22. Classification (NCBI taxonomy): domain Bacteria; kingdom Pseudomonadati; phylum Pseudomonadota; class Gammaproteobacteria; order Moraxellales; family Moraxellaceae; genus Acinetobacter; species Acinetobacter sp. A22. Next base: position 1,355 of record NZ_CP133162.1, on the reverse strand, counting down.
CTTCTGGAATTAACATTGACACGGGTTGTCCTAACATTGCAGCTTCAGCCTCAATACCACCTACACCCCATCCCAAAACACCTAAGCCATTAATCATCGTGGTATGAGAGTCTGTTCCAACCAAGGTATCAGGAAAGGCAAATGTCTCGCCGCCATCGTCACCTAACCAAACCGCTTGAGCCAAATACTCCAAATTGACTTGGTGACAGATACCTGTACCCGGTGGGACGACGCTGAAATTGTTAAATGCAGATTGCCCCCAACGGAGGAATTGATAACGCTCACCGTTACGCTGCATCTCGATTTCAACATTTTCCGCAAAGGCATTTTCATCTGCAAAATGATCGACCATCACGGAGTGGTCAATTACCAGATCCACAGGAGATAAAGGATTAATTCGATTTGGATCACCGCCTGCTTGTGCCATTGCAGCTCGCATCGCGGCTAAGTCAACTACAGCAGGTACGCCTGTAAAATCTTGCATCAGTACACGCGCTGGACGATATTGAATTTCTTGCTCTGAAGTTTTCGTTTTTTGCCAATCTACTAGAGCTTGTATATGCTCCACTTTTACACTTTTTTGATCTTCAAATCGCAATAAATTTTCCAATAAAACCTTGAGGGATTTCGGTAATCTATCGATATTACCAAGCGTTTGAGCAGCATTAGACAAACTAAAAATTTGATAAGATTTGGAAGCAACAGTTATGGTTTTTAATGCATTAAAACTATTGATTTTGCTATATCTGGCCATTAGGTTACCCTCCCAGCATTGGCGAGTTTGATTATTATCAAGTTGTCTATTTAATGTACCCTTGTTTTAAAATGCTTATGTTCCCTTTTAGTTATCTTATTATTGGGAATGCTTTCTTATTCTTCTAAAAATCCAGATGTAGAGCGACCAAAGAGTTTTTCCATAATTGTTGTGCCAGTGTTTCTGTCGATAGTCCAAGCGTTTGTGCCAAACTCTCTAACACATAAGGCAAATTCACAGGTGTGTTTCGAGTACGCTGTTCTGTAGAGGTTTGACAGCATAGTGGTGTCATATCTGGACAATCGGTTTCAATCACCAAATGTTCAGCGCCTATCGCCTGCACAACTTGATGTAATTTTTTTGCATTCGGATTAGTAATTTGCCCAGTTATACCAATTTTAAAACCGAGTTTGATCAGCACTTTAGCTTCCTCAACGCCACCACTAAAAGCATGGGCTATACCACCAAATTTGAATTTTTGTGCTTTTAAAATAGCTAGGCTTTCCGCGTGGGCTTTGCGGATATGCAATAACACTGGTTTTTGATACCGAGTTGCCAACTCAAGTTGAGCATTAAAATAGTCTTGTTGCTTGGCAAACAA